>NZ_CP053391.1:0-3973648 GCF_013122135.1 Acinetobacter lactucae | reverse complement strand
GTGTATCCCCTATTTCTGCGTTTTTAAATTCAAATAATCTAAAGATTAACCCTTCCTGATGAGAAGGGGTCGCCATTCTAACCAAGTTATCCACATCTGTCATGACGATTTCGTTTGATTTTGCCTAAAAAGAAATCTCTTGTGAATAAATTTAAATTCAAAACAGCTTGTGTATAACTTTTTGCACAACCTGTGGATAAATTAACACATAAACTTATCCACAATCCATAAATATAGTAAAAACAGAGTTATCAACAACTCAAATATTTGTTTTTTAAATTTAAAAGTGCGAAATCCACAGAAAAAGTTATCCCTAATAAGAATAAATTTAAATTTCTAAATTTGAATTTATTTAATAGGAGGGTGATCTTTTGTGGATAACTGCAAAATATGAATTTAAATTCAAATGAAGCAAATCAAAAGCAAAATGATATCTGGTTTTGTTGATAAATATGTATATAAGGTGTGTATATATTAAAAGTTCTAATAAAAATAGACAATTACTTTGTGTATAACTTTTAAAGCTATATATTGCACTGAATTATGGCAAGGATAAAAAGAAGTAAAGAGATTAAAAATTTGGGTTAAATACAAAACTTTCTTGGTTTTTCATTGACAGCGTAAACATTGCACAATAAAATCGCGGACCTTTATAGAAAGATCATTTTTGGGAGTTTCAATATGAAACGTACTTTCCAACCATCTGAATTAAAGCGTAAACGCGTTCATGGTTTCCGTGCTCGTATGGCAACTAAAGCTGGTCGTCAAGTATTAGCTCGTCGTCGTGCAAAAGGTCGTCATAGCTTAACTGTTTAATACTGTTACGCTGACCAGACTTGGGTGTGATGACACTTTACAGTTTTAGCACAGACGTGCGAATACGCTGTGCTGCAGATTATAAAAGTGTATTTGATGGTGCGCTTTTTAAAGTGCATCAACCCCATTTTTTATTTCTTGCAAAATTAACCGAACAGCCTAAAAGCCGTTTGGGTATTGTTGTTGCTAAGAAAAAAGTGCGCCGTGCGCATGAAAGAAATCGAATAAAACGTCTTGCTCGTGAGAGCTTTCGTCTACATCAGCCGAATTTTGGATCAGACATAGATGTTGTGGTGATGCCGAAAGTTGGTATAGAAACGATTACGAATGCTGAGCTATATCAACAATTAGATTTTGCTTGGCAAAAATTACAGCGCTTAGCAAAAAAACATTCTAAAGTTGGCACAACCTCGCAGAATTAAGAGATAGCCAATGGTCCGTTTTCTACGTTGGTTGATTCGACTGTATCAAATCGCGATTAGTCCGCTTCTTGGACCCCGTTGTCGTTATATCCCGACTTGTTCCCAATATGCGATAGAAGCATTGCAAACTCATGGTGCGATAAAAGGCGTTTGGTTATCTTCTAAACGGATTTGTCGTTGTCATCCGTGGGGAGGATCTGGATATGATCCGGTACCGCCAAAAGCAATTCGTTTTATTTCGTTTCATCAAATAGATTCTCAAACGCATCATGTTGCTGTACCCTTTCGTGATCGTTTACTGAAGCAAAATCTCTCTAACCATTTGGGGTAATAGATATGCAACAATGGGCCAGGTTTGCAATTCTCGGGGCCATGTTTGTCACCGCATATTTGCTCATTTTGGCTTGGCAAAAAGATTATGGAAATGCTGCAACTGCACCGCAACAACAAGCGGCGGCTGTAAGCTCGCATGAAGTATCTGCTGATTTGCCAAATGCTAAAAATGCAACAGTGGCTTCCGATGTGCCACAAGCAAATATTGCGCAGTCACAAACCACAGATGCAACTGCACCTGTGAATCAACAGCTTATTTCAGTACAAACTGACCTTTACCATATTTGGATCAATCCAAAAGGTGGTGATATTGTTCGTATTGAATTACTCTCACACGACAAAAGCAAAGACAGCGATCAACCTTTTGTTATGCTTGAAAATGATGCCAAGCGTACATATGTTGCTCAATCTGGCTTAATTGGTTTGAATGGACCAGATAGTAGTCGTGGTGGTCGTCCATTATATGCTGTTGAAAAAACATCATATACTTTGGCTGATGCTAAAGGTGTACAGGGTCAAACTGGAAAAGTTTTAAACGTTCCGATGGTATTTAAAACACCTGAAGGCGTTGAAATTATTAAAACTTTTACTTTCACCCAAGGTCAATATCCAATTGTTGTAAAACATCAAGTCATTAACCGTAGCCAACAAAGCTGGCAAGGTCAGATGTTTGGACAATTAAAGCGCGATAATTCTGATGATCCTGGTAAATCTTCTCAAGGTATTTTCACTCTAGGAACTTTCTTAGGTGGAGCTTGGGGAACGCCTGATGCACATTACAATAAGCTTAAATTTGCTAATTTCTCAGAAGAAAAAGTAAATACTGAAGCGAAAGGTGGATGGGTTGCGATTGTTCAGCATTATTTTGTCAGTGCTTGGATTCCTGGAAATCTTAAGTTAACTCAAGCGAATGGCCAGCCTTATGTGGCTAAACTTGAATCTCGTCAATCTGCTGATCATATGAATATCATTGGTTTTACTTCACCAGTGATTAATGTTCCAGCAGGCACTTCAATGGAAGTGGATGCAAAACTTTATTCAGGTCCTAAAGTACAATCTGAATTAAAAGATTTAGCTGTTGGTTTAAATCAGACTGTTGATTATGGTTGGTTATGGCCGATTGCTAAGTTACTGTTCTTAGGTCTTCAATTCTTCCATAACATTGTGGGTAACTGGGGATGGTCAATCATTTTACTTACGATTTTAGTAAAATTGATTTTGTGGCCTTTATCTTCAAAAAGTTATCGTTCTATGGCGAAAATGCGTGTGATTGCACCAGAAATGCAACGCATGAAAGAAGAGTTCGGTGAAGACCGTATGCGCTTCTCGCAAGAAATGATGGCTTTATACAAGCGTGAACAAGTAAATCCACTTTCAGGCTGTTTACCATTGTTGCTACAAATGCCAATTTTCCTTGCTTTGTACTGGGTACTCATGGAAAGTGTGGAATTACGTCATGCACCATGGTTAGGTTGGATTCAAGACTTGTCAGCGATGGATCCTTGGTTCATCTTGCCGTTAATCATGGGTGTTACCATGTTTGCTCAGCAGATGTTGAACCCGCAACCAGCTGATCCAATGCAGGCAAAAGTGTTCCGCATTATGCCGATTATGTTCACTGTATTTATGTTGTTCTTCCCGGCAGGTCTCGTGCTGTACTGGATTGTGAACAACAGTATTACTATTTTACAGCAATCGTTTATTAATAAGAGTGTTGAGAAAAGTCGTATCAGTAAGACTGAATCGGCTTCTTAATCGTTGAACTTTTGCTGAATAAATCCGCTTAAGATGGTAATCTTAGGCGGATTTTTCTTTGGCTGGATTTTAGGTTTTTAGGTGAATAATATGCAAAGTCAAACCACGATTGCTGCAATTGCAACGCCACTTGGGCGTGGTGGTGTGGGCGTGATTCGCCTATCTGGTCCTAAGGCTTATGAAATTGCTCAAAACCTGACACAAAAAAACTTGCCTGAAGCACGTATGGCGGGTTTTCGTAAGTTTTATGATGCTGATAGCAGCATTATGGATGAAGGGATTGTTCTATGCTTTCCTAATCCACACTCGTTTACAGGTGAAGATGTTGTAGAGCTACAAGGTCACGGCGGTCCGGTCATTCAAAATGCCTTGCTTGGACGCTTATTTGAGCTTGGTGCAATTGCTGCAAAAGCCGGTGAATTTTCCATGCGAGCTTTTGAAAATGGCAAGATGGATTTGGTACAAGCAGAAGCAATTGCAGATTTGATTGATGCGACTTCGCAAGCTGCGGCACGCTCTGCAGTTCGTTCTTTACAAGGCGCTTTTTCAACAAAAATTAATACCGTTTTAGAAAAACTGATTCATTTACGCTTGCATGTTGAAGCTGCAATTGATTTTCCTGAAGAAGAAATCGATTTTTTGGCAGATGGCAAAATTTTAGCTTTACTTGAAGATGTTCAGCAGTCGGTACATGCAGTTCAAACATCTGCACGACAAGGGCAATTATTACGTGAAGGTTTACAAGTTGTTATTGCAGGTAAACCAAATGCGGGTAAATCAAGCCTGTTAAATGCGCTTGCAGGTGTTGAGCGTGCAATTGTGACGGATATTGCCGGTACAACCCGTGATGTATTGCATGAAAAAATTAGCTTAAATGGTCTACCAATTACTTTAACAGACACAGCGGGCCTTCGTGAGACAGGTGACATCGTTGAAAAAGAAGGGATTCGTAGAGCAATCAAAGAAATTGAGCAGGCTGATTTGTTATTGCTGGTTTATGATTTAAATCAAGGTGATGACCCCTTAAAACTTGCTCAAGAATATTTTGCTGAGCACATTGAACCGCGTCGTTTAATGTTAATTGGGAATAAATGCGATTTAACTGGTCAATTAGCTGAAATAAGCGATTTTCGAGGATTCCGTCATATAACCGTTTCTGCAAAACAAGAAATGGGCGTACAAGGCCTCGTAGATGCGATTACAGCGCATGCAGGCTTCCATCCTGAGGAAGATACCTTTATTGCAAGAACACGCCATTTAGACGCAATGAAGCGCACACAGCTCTATCTTTCAGAAGCACGCGAGCAACTTGTTGTGTTTAACGCAGGTGAACTGGTTGCTGAGTCTCTACGTCTTGCCCAAAATGCTTTAGGGGAAATTACTGGTGACTTTAGTGCCGATGACCTATTAGGCAAGATTTTTGGTTCATTCTGTATTGGAAAATAATTACAAAATTCTGAATGATGCACTTGGCTGTGTCATTCAGTCACTCCTTAACCGTATCTTTTTAGAACCTTTAAAAACTCATCTAACTCATTCTGATCGACTTTTGCTTCTTTGAGCACATGGTGGTGTAAGTGTTGTTCCATCAATTCACTCATCAGACCATTTATTGCCCCTTTAATTGCAGCAACTTGTTGAAGTATTTCTATGCATGAAATATCTGGCTGTTCCACAGCATGCTCAATACTATTAATTTGTCCTTTTAGTCGTTTTACACGATTAACTATTTTTTTATCCTGACCGACGTGACTCATCTGTGTTCTCTTGTATAATTTAATATACTGGTAGGGAGTATATTGGGTTTAAATTTTATGCAGGATCATAGTGTATCACGTCATCATCAACATCAGTTTGATGAAGGAAATCCACTTGCACAAAAACGTATTTTGATTGCAACAATTTTAACTGCATCCATGATGGTGCTAGAAATATTGGGTGGATGGTTTTTCAATTCAATGGCACTTCTGGCTGATGGTTGGCATATGAGTTCACATATGTTGGCTCTCGGTTTAGCCTACTTTGCCTATCGTGCGGCTCGTCATTATTCAAAAGATCGCCGGTTTAGTTTTGGAACTTGGAAAATCGAGATTTTAGCGGGTTATAGCAGTGCAATTTTGTTGATGGTGGTCGCCATTTTTATGGCGCTTCAATCGATACAACGTTTATTTAATCCAGTTGAAATTTTTTATAATGAAGCTATTCCGATTGCAATTTTAGGTTTGGTCATTAACTTGATTTGCGCATGGTTACTTCACGATGATGGGCACTATCACCATCACCATCACCATCACCATCACCATCACCATCACCATCACGAGCATGACCATGGGCATCATCATCACGATTTAAACCAAAAAGCTGCATTTTTACATGTAGTTGCAGATGCAGTAACTTCTGTTTTTGCAATTATTGCGCTTTTCGCAGGTAAGTATTTCGGATGGGATTTTTTAGATGCGCTTTTAGGAATTTTAGGTGCTATTTTGGTTGCAAAATGGTCTCTGGGATTAATGAAAGAGACAGGAAAAACCCTTTTAGACGCAGAAATGGATCATCCTGTGGTTGAAGAGATCCGTGAAGTCATTGCTGAGTTTCCTAAACATATTGAAATTACGGATATTCATGTCTGGAAAGTCGCGAAAGGTAAGTTTTCTTGTATTTTGGCACTCGAAACTGATGATATTTCTTTAACCGCAGATCAGATTCGTCATGCTTTATCCATTCATGATGAAATCGTGCATATATCTGTAGAAATTAATACTCTAAAACCTATTTATGTTCCACGTGAAACATTGGCATAAATGAGTGGAAGTTTAGTTATAACTCGGTAATTAGTTCTGTTTTAAAAAGCTGAACTGATTAAAATGATCTCCTCTCCTACCTATGAGTCAGTTTTATGCTTAAAAAATTAGGAATATTGGCATTATTTAGCCTAACTGCAAGTGTGAGTTTCGCTAATGTAGATACTGTTAGGGAAAATATTAAAAAACAATATCCTAATTTGAAAATTAGCAATATTCAGAAAACTGAAATGCCTGGGCTATATAGCGCTAATCTTGATCAGCAAATCATTTATGTTGGTGAAGATGGGCAACATATGTTTGTAGGCTCTATGATTCGGTTAAAAGACCAGAAGAACTTAACTAAAGATCTAGTTTTAGGACAGAACTCAATTGATTGGAAACAACTGCCTTTAAAAGATGCGATTAAAACAGTCAAAGGTAATGGCCAACATGTTTTAGCAGTATTTTCTGATCCCAATTGTCCTTATTGTAAGCAGCTTGAACCCGAACTCGACAAGCTTAAAGATGTGACTATTTATACGTTCATCTATCCTTTAAAACCTCAGTCTATTGTCGTTTCTAGACAAGTTTGGTGTGCACCAAATCAATCTTACTCATGGAAAAAACTGATTCAGCAAGGTGTTAAACCAACAGTTACGAGCTGTGCAAACCCCATTGACCGTAATTTGGAATTAGGAAAAAAACTCGGCTTTAACGGCACTCCTACTTTAATTTTTGCAAATGGTTTTAAACTGGTTGGCGCACGCTCTGCTGAAGAAATTCAGGCCGTATGGAAAGAGTTAGGTCTTTAAAATAAATTAAAAAAAGCACCTTATGGTGCTTTTTTATAAATGAATTAAAGTTTAGCTTTTTCGTGCAATCAAGTTGTAGATAAAAAGAATAACGATGGCACCAATCACGGATGCGATAAAGCCTGCAGCTGAGTTTTCGCCGTAAAGTCCAAGTAAACGACCACCATAAGTAGCTAGAAGTGAACCTGCAATACCAATCAAGGTAGTTACGATGAAACCTGCTTTATCATCCCCAGGATGCAAAGCACGAGCGATTAAGCCAGCAAAGAAACCAACTACAATAGCGACAATAAGTGACCACATATTTGTTCTCCAGTTGTTTTTTTGATGAAGTTAATGATTTTGCTTCATATTCTATCGTGCGGTAGAGCTGTCTATTTTGTCTGTAGCAGATTGCGACTTTTTGTGTCTTTTTTGTTCAAAGCTCGGGTTTTATATAAAAAAATAGCACCTTGCGGTGCTATTTTTATGAAATTTATAAACCAATTTCACCAATAAAAGGTAAGTGGCGATATTTTTGGTCGTAGTCTAGGCCATAGCCCACAATGAATCTGTCTTCTACTTCAAAACCTAAAAATTTTACTTCAAGATCAATTTCACGGCGAGATGGTTTACTCACTAATGTGCAAAGTTGAATCGAATTTGGGTCACGAGTTTGCAACATTTCAACGACTTTGCTTAAGGTATTGCCTGAGTCGATAATGTCTTCAACAACCAATACATCTTTACCGCGAATTTCACCGTCAAGATCTTTTAAGATTTTAACATCTCGACTTGAAGTCGTACCGCCGCCGTAGCTAGACACTGTCATGAAGTCGAGTTCATGCGGTTTGGTAATTGTACGGCACAAGTCTGCCATGAAAATAACAGAACCACGAAGTAATCCAATAAGGACTAATTCTTTATCACTATTTGCATAGTGAGCGTTAATTTGCTCGCCGAGCTCTTTGACTTTTGCTTGAATTTCTTCGGTTGAAATCATGATGCTCATTGCAACAGTCATGGCAGATTCCTACAAGATATAAAAGAAAAAATAAAAAAGGTGTTGACCTGCAACACCTCGAAAATCTGAGTTAATGGTAAAATTTTAAAGCAAAATGACGTTTCATGCACCCTTTGATGGCTGTGAAATTTCATCATTTTGCGGGCTATGTCGATCACGCTTTAATGCAAGAGTACATATTCCAAATAATAACAAAAACTTAACCATCCGATTTTTATTGGGCTGTTTCTTTTTGATAAGCACGTTTTCCATAAATATAAGTCGCTTCAATATTACGGTCATCACCTAAAGTGAATAATGCAAACAGTGAATCTTCAACAGATTTGGATTTAGACTGGCGCAGTTGCTGTAATGCTGTTGGCTTGAGATTCAGTACCACAAAGTCTGCTTCTTTACCGACGTTGAAGTTGCCTAACTGATCTTGCAAATCAAGCGCTTTTGCTCCACCTAAAGTTGCATGATAGAACGCTTCATAAGCTGAAAGTTTATCGCCTTGTAACTGCTGAACTTTATAAGCCTCGTTAACAGTTTGCAGTAAACTAAACGATGTACCGGCACCGATATCTGTACCCAAGCCCACTTTTACTTGTTTTTCCCATGTTTTTTTCAATGGGAATAAACCACTGCCTAAGAAAAGGTTTGAAGTTGGGCAAAATGCGATAGCAGACTGCGTATCATGCATGCATTGCCATTCTTCATCTTCTAAGTGAACACAGTGAGCAAAAACGGAACGCTTACCAGTCAGGCCATAATGTTGATAAACATCTAAATAGCCAGCTTGTTCAGGAAATAAAGATTTCACCCAAGCAATTTCATCTTTGTTTTCACTTAAGTGGGTATGTACATATACATCCGGAAATTCTTGTTTTAACTGCCCTGCTCTTTCTAATTGCTCAGGTGTAGAAGTCGGTGCAAAACGTGGCGTAATCGCATACAGAGCACGGCCTTTACCATGCCATTTTTCAATAAGTGCTTTGGTGTCGCTGTAAGCCGTTTCTGGTGTGTCACACAGCGCTTCAGGTGCATGGCGGTCCATGAGTACCTTACCGGCAATTAAACGCATCTGAACGTGTTCTGCGGCTTCAAATAAGGCATCAACAGATTCCGGATGGACTGTACAGAAAACCAGTGCTGTGGTTGTACCATGTTTTAAGAGTTCTTGAACAAAGAACTGGGCAATTTCACTTGCATATGCTTTGTCCTGAAACTGGATTTCAGTTGGGAATGTATAAGTATTGAGCCAGCTTAAAAGTTGTTCGCCGTATGCTCCAACCATTTCAGTTTGTGGGAAGTGAATATGGGTATCAATAAAACCAGGTACAATCAATTGTTCTGGATAATGTTGAACCTCAACTCCAGCCGGTAGATGCTGCTGAGCGTCTTCCCATGCTCCAAACCATTTGATTTTTCCATGTTCACTAATCAATACACCATCTTCCAAATAACGTACTTGATTTTGAATATCAGTTGGCTCAGAGACAGTGTGTTGAATATCTAAAAAACGACCACGCACAACGGTGGTATTTGCAATCAATGACATGGAAAGCCTATATATTTTCACTTTTTTCGGTTGATTGTACCCCAGTTAGCCAAGATTTAAACGGTATAACGTTTACTTAGTCCCCATTCTGCCAAAATCCGTCGATAAGTCGTTGATGAACGGTCTGCTTCAAAATGAGCTTCCATCATTAAATCAAGCGGTAGTTCTTCTGGCTTTTGTGATTCGATCATATCTTGGTCTTCAGCAAAAATTTGCGCATTAAATGCATATACCTTTTCTAAATCGCCAGTTTGGTCAAAGTTACGCGTGAGTGGAACAAATAAACGGGTTTTATTACTTGAAACAGGACAACAAGCATTCAAGATTTTTAAGACACCGCCTTCTGGAAAATCGACCGTGAGTACGGCTGAAAAAGGTGGATAGACATCAAAGGTACGTTTCCACAAAAAGCCTTCTGGTTCGAGATGCTTTAGCTCATGCGGATAGTTACTGACATTGCTGATATAGACCGTTTTTAAGCCATATTCAGTACATTCAGTGTGATATTTAGGGACGACGGGATTATCACGACTCGCAAAGGCGTTGTGATGTACCCAAGCAAAATGAGCGACATCAATAAACCCTTCAAGTTGACGTCCGCTAGAGCCGCCAATATCGACAAAAGGCGGTAAAATTGATTGATGTTCTGCATGCTCCCAAGTATCTAATACAGGAATACTGGCTCGAGTAATATCACGACCATGAATACTGGTCCAAATCAGGCCATATCGTTGCACGACTGGAAATTTGGTCAGGGAAAAGCGATCAGAAATTTTGGTTAACTCAGGTTGTGCTGGTATTTGGGTACATTTTCCTTCGGTGTTGTAGCGTAGGCCATGATAAGGACACACAATCTCCTCACCATCGACCCAACCTTTGGTTAAAGGCACCCCACGATGTGGACAAATGTCTCGAACCAGATGAATTTCACCGCTTTCTGTTTTATATAACGCCATATTGACGTCTAGTAGCGTGACGCGTTGAGGTGCAGTAGAGACATCTTGAGTACGTGCGACGGGATACCAGTGAGTAGATAAAATTTCCCAATCTTTTGCTTCAAAACTGCTGTTACATGGCATGGCAAGGGGCGTTAAAGTTGGAATCGCATTCATGGCATCACTCCTTAAAAAAATCAGGGCTCTCGCGAGCCCTTAAAATCTAGGCTTTTTTCTTTTTAGGAGATGCAAAGAGCTTGCCAATATTAATTTTTAATTAAAGAAATAAAGATAAAAGTATTAAATTACATAAGATTAAGTCATTATATTTTTGAATTTTTGTTCTAATTTGGCTTTTTAAAAAAGAACGTTGATTATTTACTATGTACTTAGAATGCACTGATTGATTGCGTTGATAGCACAATAAAAAAGCACTTTTAAAGTGCTTTTTTAAATATATTTAGGCGTTTATTACTCAATAAAATAATGTGCTGCAAAGTGAGCATCATTACCAATAATGTCATAACAATCTTCACGAATAGACATCCCTGCGCATTGATGTCCGATCATCCATAAACCGAGTGTAGGCAGTTGCCCCGAAAATAATGGGGTGTCTACCCATTTCTGTACGACATAACCATATTTGTCGTAGTCATCAAAATAAAAGCTACCAGAAGCTGCACCTTGGTCATGACCATTTTGTAAAATTCGAATATTGGCTCCTTCCCTTGCCAAAATCGGCTTTTTCACCCATTTACCAGACAAAGCTTGTTGCGGTTCATACGTATGGGTTTCGACCAACAATGGATGGTTTGGATAACGTTTCCAAAGTTCAACCAGAATTGCTTTATTTGAAAGTAACATTTTCCAGCAAGGTTCAATCCATTGTGTTTGTGGATGGATATATTGAGAAAATGCTTCTTTCCAAATCCATTCCCATGGGTAGAGCTTAAATATGTTTTGAATGGGGCGGTTATGAAGATCGACAAAATCTTGGTCGTTCCAGCCTATGTTTTCCATAGAAAGCTCGGAAACTTGTAGATGAGCTTGATAAGCCGTATCCATCAAGTACTCTAAATTACCCCAGTCTTCCCTTCCAGCTTCCTGACAGGCAGCAAAATGGACATGGCTACCACGCGGTAAAATTGTCTTCCAGCGTTTGATTAGGTCTTCATGAATGCTATTAAATTGATCTCGGTTTGCAATGCCCGAGACTTGTTCTATCCACAGCCACTGCGCAACAGAAGCTTCAAGTAAGCCAGTCGGGGTGTCGGCGTTATATTCCAGCATTTTGATATTTCGCCCATCGTAAGCGAAATCAAAGCGGCCATAGAGCATGGGTGCATTCTGTTTCCAAGAATGTTCAATATGGTTTATAGCGACTTCAGGAATTTGAAAATAAGTTGGATAATTGCCCCGTTGAATGAGATTTCCTACCACCGATAAACACATCTGATGCAGTTCATTTGCTGCATCTTCAAGTTGTTCAATCTGCTTAAGTGTGAACTCATACGCAACTCCTTCAGACCAGTAAATTGAGCCATCAAGAGAAGGTAAATTAAAATAATCGAAACCAATATTTTGATGCTCCACTTGCCAGTCTGGGCGTGGAGCAAATATTTTTCTTTTCATATTAAGTAAATGCCTGAAGATTTAGCCGCCGAAAGAAAAACCGCTACGGCCAAAACCACCACGAATTGGGGATGAAAAAGACGAACTTTTCGCTGTGCTTGAAATGATGGGACGACCCACACTCAAATTGCTGTAAGGATGTAAGGTATTGCCGTGAAAAGAAACTTCCCGATTATTTTGATAATACGCAGGCCCTAAATAGCGTGTTCCAATATAACTAGAACCATGCCCACTTGAGCTATTTTCTTCTTCACAAGTTTGGGTATTCCAGTCGCGAGCACAATCATATTGGTTGTTATATACGTCTTGTACTAAAGGACCATCATTATGGCTACATGCCGTGAGTAATAGAGGGACAACGACAAGATTAATTTTTTTAGAACGCATGAGACTCCACACATTTTAATAAGTATGTTCGGCATAAAATACCGAATAGCTGTTATCTATTATGTTTCTGATTAGGAAAGATAAATTTTAAGTTGGCATATGATATTAATCTGTTTTTTTAAAGTACAGTCTATTTTGAAAATTTAGATAACAAGGCATCTTTCTTGTAGATGCCTTGTTGTGATGGATTAAGACTGCAATTGCTTTTTATTGTGTCGTAAAGAGAGGTAAGCAGTGATTGCTAAGACTATTACGATAAAGCTTAACGAGATCCAGATTGGCATGTGGAATACATCAAGCAACAACATTTTCGCACCAATGAACAATAAGATGATGCCTAAGCCGTATGGCAAGTAATGCAATTTAGTCGCAGCGCCAGCAAGTAAAAAGAACATTGCACGTAAACCTAAAATTGCCATTAAGTTCGCCGTTAAAACAATAAACGGGTCGCTAGTTACCGCGAAAATAGCAGGAATAGAGTCTACTGCGAAAATCACGTCTGAAGCTTCAACCAAAATCAAAACTAGAAATAACGGCGTTGCCCACAATAAACCGTTTTGACGTACAAAGAACTTGTCACCTTCAAGCTGCGGTGTAATACGCATATGGTTACGTAACCATTTTAAGAGCTTGATATCTTCAATATTGGTTTCTTCTTCTTGGCCTTTTAAGAACTTAAAGCCTGTATATACCAAGAACGCACCGAAGATATAAAGCACCCAAGAGAACTCTTGAACGAACCATGCACCAATAAAAATAAAGAGGGTACGAAGTACAATTGCGCCTAATACGCCGTAGAGCAAAATTTTACGTTGTAACGCAGCAGGAATAGCAAACGCTGCGAAAATCATTAACCAGACGAAAACGTTGTCAATTGCGAGGGACTTTTCAAGTAAATAACCCGCAAAGTATTCCATGGTTTTTTGGTTTGCTAAGGTCACCCCGACCGTTTGTTGTAGATAAAGCCATAAACCACCACCAAATAAGGCTGCGACGCTTACCCACGCTACGCTCCAATAAGCAGCTTGCTTAATTGAGACATCCTGACCTTGCTTTTGCTTAAATCCTAAAAAGTCAATTAAGAGCATTACAATGACGATGCCAAAGAATGCTACATACAGCCATATATTGCCGATCGATTCCATAAATCCTCCCTACATCCGGCAATTGGGCATAAAAAAACCTTGACCCGTTGCCAGATGAATTAAACATCTGTATCAACATGATCAAGGTCTTGCCTACATCATGAATTTCACGATGCTCAGATACCGACTTTTTAATAAAAGTGTATTGACGATATCTGACACATAACATTGCTGTTATGTTTGGAGGAGGCTACTCCCCTTGTCAAACTAAATTCTGTTTTGGATAAAACATATCCAAGTCCACATAGAATGGCAGATTTTTTTGTATTACGCAACTGAACTTAATGTCGAGGGTGAATGCAAAAAAGATCTATAGGTTATTTAATGAAACCGCGGTCTAAAAGTGGTTTGCATATAATTTGATAAAGGTGAATAAAGAATGCTGTTAAATGCGTACCATAAGCATTCCAGAAGTAATAACCCACCGTATTGACCAGTAGTGCGACAATAAAGGCCCCTAACATATCTAAAGGGAAATGCACACCTAAATAAATACGTGACCAAGCCACTACAAATGATAAAAATAAAAGAATGATTCCAATTATTTTGCGCTGAGCAAATAAATAAGACAGTGCAATGGTGCTAAAAATTAGCATATGATTACTTGGAAAAGATGCTGTTGGTGCATGTTCAATAAAAGTCGTACCAACACCCATTACAAACGGTCTTGCGTGATGGTAAAACAGAGAAATAACATAACCTACTAAAAGTGATACGCAGGTTAAAAAGACAGATTTAATGACCCTATTTTTTAAATCTTGATCGCCATAGAACCATAAAAATGTAAGGATGAATAAGAGAATATAGAGGAGATCATTAGCAAAAAAGATAGCAAGACGAATGATAAATTGACTCGCATCCTGAGCCCCATTAATCACATGGAATAAGCTAAGGTTGAGTGTTTCTAAAGACATTCATATTCCAAACAAGAACAAAAAACGTGAGCTATGATAAAGAATTAAGCTTAATGTCTTGATAAAGAATTGTCACAAAAATGAAATATAGTTTGCTGATGAGTAAAGATTAAACAGTAGGTCTATATAATTTTTAATGCGTGATCTAAGCGTTGAGATTAAAGTGTTAACGTTTCGGCACTTTATTCGAGAACGTTATTTCATGACTACTCAAGAAAAACAGAAAAAATTAAGTTTGAGGCCCCTAACTCCAAGAGATCCAAAACAACCACATAGAGCAGCGACTCCCCTCGAATTATTGTTCGATTTAATTTTTGTGGTCGCGATTGCAACAGCTGGTCAGCAGTTACACCACGCAATTATTGAAAATCACCTCTGGCATGCATTAACAAGCTACCTGATGGTGTTTTTCGCGCTATGGTGGGCATGGATGAATTTTTCATGGTTTGCTTCGGCATATGATAATGATGATGCATTGTATCGATGCCTTACTTTTGTACAGATTGTAGGGTCTTTGGTCATGGCCGCAGGTATTCCTGATGTATTTCATAGTCAGGACTTTGACATCATTATTGTGGGTTATGTGATTATGCGTTTAGCGCTCGTTACCCAGTGGCTACGAGCAGCAAAACATGATCCTGAACGGCGAATTACGGCTTATCGCTATGCGATAGGTATAGTCTTAGTACAAATTGGTTGGTTAGTGGCTAATTTCGCCCACATACTTTCTATCCCCGTATTTTTATTTTTAGTGGTGTTGGAGCTTATTGTTCCGATCTATGCAGAAAAATATTCTCCAACGCCGTGGCATCCTCATCATATTGTAGAGCGCTATGCCCTACTCACAATTATTGTGTTGGGTGAATCAATTATCGGTAGTTTTAATGCGATTCGTGATGCTTTAGCAACTCAGTCAATAAATATCCCTGCAGTCTTCTTGATGATTGGTGGATTGATACTGATGTTTGCAATGTGGTGGGCTTATTTTGATCGTAGTGAACATCACCATCATATTAAAGGTGTACGTCCTTTTGTTTGGGGATACGGCCATTATTTTGTTTTTGTCACTATTGCTGCGGTCGGTGCTGCGCTGGCTGCTGCCGTAGATGTCACAACCCATCATGCGCATATTTCCGATTTATATATGGGAATAGTTGTTGCGGTGAGCGTGGTGCTCTATACCACCTGTATTTGGATACTTTACGAGTTCCAATGCTTATCTGGAATCACAAAATGGTTTTACCCGATTACCGCGCTTATTATTTTATGTATTCCGTTTATTTGTAATAACGTGGGATATAGCGTTTTTGCGATGGGTATTGTCTATAGTTTACGTTTAATGGTTTCTAATAAATTTATGACTACTATAGAACCAGAAAAAGTTTGAAAAGTAATTGATATAAAAACGGGTTTCAATTTGAAACCCGTTTTTTATTGAATCATCTAAAGCGGAGGTTAAGCAGCTTTCGCTTTTAATGCGCTCATTAATTTTTGATGTAAGCCACCAAAGCCACCGTTAGACATAATCACAACAGCATCGCCCTCGCCCGCTTCATTGACAATACGTTCAATAATTTCATCAAGTGAACGACTGACTTGAGCACAATTAGAAGCAGCTTCAATTACAGGTTGTAAATCCCAATCTAAGCCTTCTGGCTGATACCAGATCACTTCGTCTGCTAAGCGTGCTGAATGTGCTAAGCCATCTTTATGACTGCCCATACGCATTGTATTTGAACGTGGTTCAATAATGGCCCATAAACGGCGTTCACCTAGGCGTTTACGTGCGCCATCTAAAGTGGTGTCAATTGCTGTTGGGTGGTGAGCAAAGTCATCATAAACCTCAATGCCGTTGACTGTGCCGAGTAACTCCATACGACGTTTTACACCGCCAAAGTTAGACAAAGCTTCACAAGCCGTTTCAAGTGCAACGCCTACATGTTGAGCGGCTGCAATGGTTGCCAAAGCATTAGCGACACTATGTTGCCCTGTCATAGTCCATTTAACTTCACCAACGGCGTTGCCATTTTCGAGTACTTTAAAATGGCTGCCATCAATTGAAATTAATTCGGCAGACAGAGCAGCTTTTTCATTCGCTTCTAAACTTGTACGAATCACTGGTGTCCAGCAACCCATTTCAAGTACTTCATCAATATGCGTTTCAGTAATCGGCGCAATAATACGGCCTTCACTTGGAATGGTACGAACAAGATGATGAAATTGCTTTTGAATCGCTGCTAGGTCATCAAAAATATCAGCATGGTCAAATTCAAGATTGTTTAAAATCGCCGTTTTCGGATGATAATGAACAAACTTAGAACGTTTATCAAAGAAAGCAGAGTCATATTCATCGGCTTCAACACAGAAATATTTGCCACCACCTAAACGAGCACTTTCACTAAAGCCAAGTGGAACACCACCAATTAAAAATCCTGGGTTTAAACCCGCCTGATCAAGTACCCAAGCCAACATAGTCGTTGTGGTTGTTTTTCCGTGAGTACCCGCTACACCAAGCACGTGTTTACCTTGTAAAACATGATCGGCAAGGAATTGTGGGCCAGAAATATAAGGCAAGCCTTCGTTCAGCATATATTCCACGGCATCAATACCACGTTTCATGGCATTACCGACAATGACTAAATCTGGATGAGGCTGTAAATGACTACGGTCATAGCCTTGCATGAGTGTAATGCCTGCATTTTCTAACTGGGTAGACATTGGAGGGTAAACGTTTAAATCGGAACCAGTTACCTTATGTCCTAAATCACGAGCCAAAAGTGCTAAAGAGCCCATAAAAGTGCCACAAATACCCAAGATATGCAGATGCATTGCTCGCCTTCTCCACTGCTTTTGTACACAACATTAAAATGAATTGCTGTGTGTGCATTATTGATAAATTTGCCAGCAACGATAGCAAGGCTAAACTCGAAAAGATAGTCAAAAATCGTTGTTGTTCTATGAGTTTGAGGCCCTAATAAAACTATAGCTTTATTTTTTAGATTTAAGCTGAATTACAGTTTTATCTTTTATAATATTTTGTATCGTTAAAATACTTAAATCATCGTGATGATGAAGGATGTGCCTTTGAGCCCAACGGTTTTAGCTTTTACGCTATTAATTATTTCTAACTGCTTTATGACGCTCGCATGGTATGGGCATCTTAAATTTTTGCACCACGCTCCACTTTGGCAAGCGATTCTATTCGGTTGGATTATTGCCTTACTTGAATACAGTTTTATGATTCCAGCCACTCGTATGCTAAGCGCGCAAGGCTGGTTACTCGGTGAAATGAAAATCACTCAGGAAGTGGTTACACTGGTCGTGTTTGTACCTTTTATGATTTTCTTATTTAAACAACCATTTAAACTCGATTATTTGTGGGCAATGTTATGCCTATTTGGTTGTGTTTATTTCGTATTTAGAAGCCAGTAAGCTCCTATGGCTTGTGAATTAAATGATTTATTCTATTTAATAACAAGCCATAGTTAGTAGACATAACTATTTATTTAGCTGAATACTTACATGCTTTTTTTAGAATTTTAGAAAATTGCTGATCTCTTGGCGTTGGGTCTTCATAGTCAAAAGCATAATTACTGTCTGTTGTAGTTAAACTTAAGGCGCCATCGGGCTCAAAATTAGACATGGCAAAACCATAGGTCTGATCGTCACAGTAAATGCGATATTCAGTAATTGAATATAAATTTCCTACCTCAGTTGCACCAAGATAATAACCAGTCATCAGAACTGGTTCTCTCTCATCAGTAGCAGATGTTCCAGTAACAATAAATTTCTCTTGGACTTTGCCAGTTAATGCTCCACTTTTGATTTCTCCGTTATAACCCTTTTCTTTATTTAAAGTTTTAATGGTTTTTTGAAATTCATCGATGTTTAAATTTACTAAAGCCGCGTAACCCGTTGTTGTGCAAAGTGTGAGTGTTAGGACTCCAAGAAATTTTTTCATTATTAAGCTCTTATTGATTTGATTAAGCGCGTTATATTAATAAAAATTGAGAATGTGTCACTGTTAAAGCATGACATTTTTTGATGATATTAAAAATATTCGCAGAGCTAGTCAGTTAAATTTTCGTGAGATGAAAAATCAGTCTATAATAATGGGCTTCCGAACCATTTAAAACTTGGCTCTCGTCGAGATTTATCTTCTTTTACTTTTGTCTCTGGAACATTAGCAATGAATGCGGCCGCAGCACAAGACGCTCAACCTCTCGTTGGAATTATTATGGGTTCTCAATCTGATTGGGCAACTCTCGAAAACACAGCCAATATGCTTAAACAGCTTGGTGTCCCATTTGAAGCGGAAGTGGTATCTGCTCATCGTACTCCAGATCGTTTATTTGAATATGCAGAAACTGCACGTGATCGCGGTATTCAAGTAATTATTGCTGGTGCAGGCGGTGCAGCGCATTTACCTGGAATGTGTGCCGCAAAAACTGATTTACCTGTTTTAGGTGTGCCAGTTAAATCATCAATTTTAAATGGCGTAGACTCTTTGCTTTCAATTGTACAAATGCCAGCAGGTATTGCAGTTGGTACTTTAGCGATTGGTCCAGCTGGTGCGACGAATGCAGCAATTATGGCTGCACAAATCTTAGGTTTAACTCGTCCTGAAATCGCAAAAAATGTTGCTGATTTCCGTGCTGCGCAAACTGATAAAGTTGCAAGCAAAAATATTCCGGGTCAGGTGTAAGAGGCTGAGATGGATAAAACTATCGGTATTTTTGGGGGTGGGCAACTGGGCCGTATGATGGCTCAAGCAGCGTTACCATTAAATATTCAATGTACTTTTTTTGAAGCAAATACACATTGTCCAGCAGGTTTTTTAGGCCAAGTCTTTTCTAGCCAAGATGAGCAAGGTTTAAAGCAATTTATTGAAAGTGCTGATGTTTTTAGTCTTGAGTTTGAAAATACGCCAGTTGAAGACGTTGATGTTTTGACACAAACTAAAGTATTGCACCCTCCCCGTGTTGCTTTAGCAACTGCGCAAAACCGTTTGTCAGAAAAAGCATTATTTGATGAGCTTGCTATTCCAGTTGCGCCGTATCGTGCTGTAGATAGCTTAGAAAGCTTGAAAAACGCTGTTGCTGAGCTTGGTTTGCCGATTGTACTTAAAACTGCAACTGGCGGATATGATGGCAAAGGCCAGTTTGTACTTCGTTCAGAAGACCAGATTGATACAGCTTGGGCTGAACTTGGTCCTGCAAAAAGTCTAGTTGCCGAAAGCTTTGTTAAATTCTCTCGCGAAGTTTCAATTATTGCGGTGCGTGGCCAAAATGGTGAAGTAAAAACTTGGCCATTGGCTGAAAACCATCATCATAATGGTATTTTATCGCATTCAATTGTTCCTGCACCGAATAGTGAAGCTTTGCAACCCGTTGCTCAAGACTACATTACACGTTTGTTGAATCACCTTAACTATGTTGGTGTGCTGACTCTCGAGCTATTTGTAACAGAACAAGGTTTGTGTGCAAATGAGATGGCACCACGTGTGCATAACTCCGGCCACTGGTCAATTGAAGGCGCCGTCTGTTCTCAGTTTGAAAACCATATTCGAGCTGTTGCAGGTTTACCATTAGGCTCAACAGAAGTTGTTCGCCCAACGGTTATGATCAATATTATTGGTCAGCATCCTAAAACTGAAGATGTACTTGCCTTAAATGGTGCTCATCTGCATCTTTATAACAAGTCAGAACGTGCTGGCCGCAAATTAGGTCATATCACTTTAATGCCTGTGGATAGTAATGAATTGACGAATTTATGCCGTCAATTGGCAGAAATTTTGCCAGAACCACTCGCTTTAACAGCAGATATGACCCTCTAAAAGTATTTTTAATTCTCTAAAAAGCGATCTTCGGATCGCTTTTTTTATCTTTTAAATTTAAAAAATAATAGAGCATACATATTTTAGGGTTGTGGATAACTTTAATTGGAGCTTTTGAATTTAAAAAAGCTACTTTAATTTGAATTTAAAACCACAAAAGGCCGCCTTGGTTGTTTTTGAATTTAAAATTAGTTATCCACAAAATTATTTTTAAATTTAAATGAGAAAGTTGGGTGTATTTTTTTAAATTCAAAAATAGAAGTCTATTGGTGTGGACTTTTGAATTTAAAAATTTTGGCTGATCTTTAAATTTAAAAAGTACGGATTCCTGTGGTAAATGGTTCCAACCTGTAATAAATAATAAGGCGATATAGAATAGCATTAAGCAATAGAAAGGGTTTTTGCTCTGTTGTGGATAAAGTTATCCACAATAAAAGAAGTTTGTAGTTTAAATTTAAAGAAGTACTTTTGAATTTAAACTTGAGGATTGGTTTTGAATTCAAAACTAATAATTTGGATCGAGAGAATTTTAAATTCAAAAATAAAGTAGAAATTTGAATTTAAAACATAGGAAATGAATTTAAAGTAGAGATTATGAATTCAAATTTACGTTTTCTCTCTGAAATTTTGGACTCATAATGGTATGGTATTTACAAATTTAAATTTAAAAATCGAACTAGGATAATATGCGACGTTTTTCTTGTATTGTTGGCTCTGTATTTTTAGCGATGACTCAGGCTCAAGCAGAGCTCGTAATTAATGGTTCTACAATATCTAGCAGTGCTACTGTTCCAGTAGTGACGAGCGAAGATTATACGCCTAATAATAATTTCCAAAGCTGTTTGGCAAATTTACGTTCTCAAGCAATTGCTGCTGGTGTGGCTGGTACGACTTATGATCGTTATACTCAAAACTTGACCCCAGATTATTCAGTTATTGATAAATTAAATTACCAACCAGAATTTTCGACACCAATTTGGGATTATCTTTCTGGTCTAGTTGATGAAGAGCGCGTTGAGCTTGGTAAACAAAAACTGGCGCAACATCGAGATGTTTTAAACCGTGCTTCTCAAACCTACGGTGTGCCGCCGGAAACAATTGTAGCAGTGTGGGGTGTCGAAAGTAATTTTGGTGATATTTCTGGAAAATATCCTTTATTACAAGCACTCGGAACTTTAAGTTGCGAAGGTCGTCGACAAAGTTATTTCCGCACTGAGTTTTTTGCCACTATGCGTATTTTACAACGTGGTGATTTAACCCAAGATCAATTAAAAGGTTCATGGGCTGGGGCATTTGGTCATACTCAATTTATGCCATCTACTTATGAACGTTTAGCTGTTGATTTTGATGGCGATGGCCGTCGAGATTTAGTGTCGAGTACAGCTGATGCGCTGGCTTCAACGGCTAATTTCTTAAATAAAGCAGGTTGGCAAACAGGAATGCCGTGGGGTTTTGAAGTTAAAATACCCCAAGGTATGTCAATTGATGGAGAAGGGCGACGTTCAAAGAAAGCTTTAAGTAGCTGGAGTGCACGAGGGGTAACTCGAATTGATGGTTCTCCACTTATTCAAGGGGCTTTATCTAGCAGTACTTCAGCGGGTTTAATGGCACCTGCAGGCGTAAATGGTCCAGTA
The DNA here is from genome assembly GCF_013122135.1 of Acinetobacter lactucae. NCBI lineage: Bacteria > Pseudomonadati > Pseudomonadota > Gammaproteobacteria > Moraxellales > Moraxellaceae > Acinetobacter > Acinetobacter lactucae. Next base: position 3,951,701 of record NZ_CP053391.1, on the reverse strand, counting down.
TTTTTAGTATTTAAGAATTTTGATGCTATTTACAGCTATAACGCTGCGGAAAGTTATGGACTTGCGATTGCCCATTTATCTGATCGTTTAAAAGGTGCTGGTCCATTTGTTTCATCTTGGCCAACTGATGATCCGGGAACTTCACGTGCCGAGCGTCGTGAAATCCAACAGTTTTTGATTAATCGTGGCTATGATATTGGTGCAGTTGATGGCCTTATTGGCGATAAAACCCGTGTAGCTATTCGTCAGGAGCAAACCCGTTTAGGTTTAAATCCAACGGGACGGGCAGGGCAACAAATCTTACGCGCATTCCGTCAAGAACAAGCTCAAAAAATGATGCAATAAACTGAAAATAATAAAAAAGGTCTGCTCATGCAGACCTTTTTTATAGGTAATTATGTAAGCTTACTACTCTAATTTAACCGCTTCCAAAATATCAAAAATAACTGAAGTAACATCTTGGCTTAAGTCACGATCATTAAAGATTTCATATGCAGTAATGGTGACATCAGTATCACTTGGTAACTGCTTTTGTTCTTCTTCAATTAAATGTTCAATCGGTAACAGTGTTTGTTTTACTTCAAGATGGAGAATATCTTTATATTCGATATTTTCATCCTCAAGCTCGATTTCATGCTCATTGAAAAAGGGAATTAGGATAGAATGGAGGTATGGTTTAATTTCAATAATATCAAACAGTTCAATATCTCGTGTCTGTTCAATTGTGCTGATATGATCATTTACTTCAATCAGGATATGATAATAACTCATCTTGATCTCCATTCTATTTTCGTTAGCTCTTATGACCACAATAACATGACTTTGATATCAATTTCGATGTATCTATATAGAAATAGATACATCATTTTATATCAAGTCTTTAATTATTGAGGTAAAGCACTTAATAGATCACGATCAGCATCTGTAAGGCCAGTGATTTTTTTGTCACCATCTTTACGAACTGAGTGCATCAATGCATTTGGTTGATCACTATGTTTTAAGCCAAGCGCATGTCCTAACTCATGAGCAATCGTTAAGCGTAAATCATCAATAGATTTAAACTCATAAATCACAATTTGTTTGCCGTTGTAGATACCTTTTTTAAAGACATCCGCTTGAGCATTTTGCTTAAATTGGTTCAATGAATTATTAAACTCATTATTAATCTGATTAAAATGAGTAACTTTTACATTTAAATCTTTAGCTTGCTGATTATAAGCAGCAATTTCTTTCTTTAAAGCAACAGTTTGTTTTTGCAAATCTTTCTGAGTTTTAGCCAGAGATTTAGCACTATATTCAGGTGCTAATTTACCTTGGTTAAATTGCATCATTTGCTGGTCAAAATTTTTCAATTTTTCATTCAAAATCTGCTTTTTATTTTCAAGGTTAGACTGAGTTTGACTTAAAGTTTGCTTCAATTGCTTAATTTGTTGCTGCTCATCAATTACACGTTGCTGTTCTTGTTGGAACTGAGCTGCGATTTTTTGACGCTGTTCAGAACGGCTTTGACTATTATCGTAAACTAAACGAATTTCTAACTTTGCATTTGGATCATAAGTAAAATAATCCTGTCCCGTGCCTTGCTTCCAAATGTCCGCAGCTTGTTGACTAATTTGAATTAATTGGTCTTGGCTTAAACCAAAACGTGGATCAATATCAGCAATTTTATAAGTCAAATGTTGACCTGTTTTTTGCTGGATTTGAGTATGAGCTGGAGTTGCAAGATTAGCATTAGCCTGAAAATTAGAAAAAGCAAAGGCTACGCCTAATAACAAAGATGTTAAACGCATAATCGAAGGGGGGAGATTTTAAAAAAAACGTATTATAAGAATATAAAATGAAAAATCAATCAAAAAACGTACAAATCAGGAAAATAAATGAGACTTTAGTCTCATTATTTTTTACCAAATGCCAAATTATTTTTTAGAAAAAATTTAATTTGTTTAGTTTTGTTTAGTTTTTTTAATCATTTAACTTTAACGATTTTTCCTTAATTTGGTCTATAAATTGAGCCTAATAAATCTAAATCTGAATCTGTTAATTTAAAGTTATGAATATCTTGCTCTTTTAAATAGGGATACATTAAAGATTTAGGATTAGTCGTATGTTTGAGACCTAAAGCATGGCCAAGTTCATGAGCAAGGGTCAAGCGTAAATCATTTAAAGAAGCATAGCCGTAAATCTGGATTTGGTTTTGAATGAATAATCCTTTATGGAAGGGTTGAATACTAGTTTTTTGCTCTAACTTGAATTGTGTTTTTAAGGCACTTAAATCACTTTGCTCTCGATTTAGCTCTTTAATCTTTAAGTTAAGTGCTTGAATTTTAAAATTTAGACTATTGGATTCAATTCGTAAATCTTCCGATTTTTGTTCTAGTTGTTTTTGCCATTCTTTTAAATTATTGGCACTAGAGTACTGCTGTTCTCCTTGATTAAAGCGCCTTACCTCTTGTTGATATTGTTCAAACTCCGCTTTTAGATTGGCCTTTTTCTTGTTCAAATCAGTTAATAGTTGAGCAACCTCTTGTTTATTTGAAACAATTTCTTCATTTTTAATGCGCCATACTTCCTGCTTTTGCAAAAGTGCATTCAAATTTTCCTGTTGCTCGCTTTTCATCAGTTGATGATCATCATAAATTAAGTTAATTGCCAACTGAGCTTCTGGATCATAGATAAAATAGGTCTTCCCAGTTTCTTTTTGCCAGATTTCAGCCGCTTGTTGGCTTACCTCAACTAATTGTTCTTCGGTGATTTGAAACCGCGGGTCAATAAAGGCAATTCGATATTTTAAAGGTTGATGAGATGAATTAATTGGCAGATTGCTTTGAGCAAACAGCATTGTTTGTAAGCCCATGCATAAGCATAAGCTCAATACCCACCATAGAAATTTTTTCATGGCAAAATAAAAAATATAAATAAATCTTATTGTTAGTTAGTTAATTTAATTCGTCAAAATGATAAAAAGTACAGGAGAGTGGATCAGCATTGTGATCTGATTAAAAAAATTTAAAAAGAAGTTTTTAAATTTGGCAATAATCGAATAATTAATGTAATGAATAACAGTGGTTTTTAATAAAAAAAATATTAATCAAAATTAAAGACTTAATTTTTATGTTTGATCTTTTTGACATTAAATAATTTAAAAATATACTGAAAAATGTATTGTTATTTTTTGTAACTAATAAAAAACCGCGCTTTCGCGCGGTCTTTTTTAAAGCGACAAATTATTTTTTGTCATCTTTTACTTCTGTGAATTCAGCATCTACAACGCCATCATCTGCTTTTTGTTGACCCGCATCACCACCTTGGAATGCATTTGGATCAAAGCCTTCAGCACCACCAGCTTGTTGCGCTTGTTCATAAGCACGTTGAGTGATAGGCATCAAGATGTTTTGTAAAGCTTCAGTTTTCGCTTTGATATCTTCTACATCATTTTCTTTTGTTGCTGCTTCAAGTTCAGAAACGGCAGTGCTTACAGCTGTTTTTTCATCTTCAGTAACTTTGTCACCAAGATCTTTAACAGCTTTGTTCGAGCTTGAAATTAATGCATCAGCTTCGTTACGAGCTTTTGCAAGTTCTTCAAACTTACGATCTTCTTCAGCATTTGCTTCAGCATCTTTAATCATTGCTTCAATTTCAGCATCAGACAAACCTGAGTTCGCTTTAATCTGGATCGATTGCTCTTTACCAGTGCTCTTATCTTTAGCAGATACTTTCAAGATACCATCAGCATTGATGTCGAAAGATACTTCAATTTGTGGCACACCACGTGGAGCAGGTGGAATATCGCCTAATTGGAAGTTACCCAACAATTTGTTTTGTTGAGCCATCTTACGTTCACCTTGGTAAACTGAAATGTCTACGGCAGGCTGGTTGTCAGCAGCAGTAGAGAACACTTGTGATTTCTTCGCAGGAATCGTCGTGTTTTTCTCAATGATTGGTGTTAATACACCACCCATTGTTTCAATACCTAAAGTTAATGGTGTTACGTCTAATAAAAGAACGTCAGTTTTGTCACCAGACAATACAGCACCTTGAATCGCAGCACCGATTGCAACTGCTTCGTCAGGGTTCACGTCTTTACGTGGCTCTTTGCCAAAGAATTCTTGTACTTTTTGTTGTACAAGTGGCATACGAGACTGACCACCAACCAAGATTACGTCAGAGATGTCAGAAGTCGAAAGACCAGCATCTTTAAGAGCGATTTTACAAGGTTCAATTGTACGAGCAACCAAATCAGCAACTAAACCTTCAAGTTTCGCACGTGTTACATTGATCACTAAGTGTTTAGGACCAGTTGCATCAGCAGTGATGTATGGAAGGTTGATTTCAGTTGCGTTAGATGAAGAAAGCTCGATTTTTGCTTTTTCAGCAGCTTCTTTTAAACGTTGTAACGCAAGTGGATCATTTTTCAAGTTCACACTTTGTTCTTTCTTAAATTCTTCAACTAAGAATTCAATTAATGCGTTATCAAAGTCTTCACCACCAAGGAAAGTATCACCATTTGTTGATAACACTTCGATTTGTTGGTCGCCATCAAGGTCTGCGATTTCAATGATTGATACGTCAAAAGTACCACCACCTAAGTCGTAAACTGCAACTTTACGGTCGCCTTCTTTTTTGTCCATACCGAACGCAAGTGCAGCAGCAGTTGGTTCGTTAATGATACGTTTAACGTCTAAGCCAGCGATTTTACCCGCATCTTTAGTTGCTTGACGTTGAGCATCGTTAAAGTAAGCAGGAACAGTAATAACTGCTTCAGTAACTGTTTCACCTAAATAGTCTTCTGCAGTTTTCTTCATCTTTTTCAAGATTTCAGCAGAAACCTGTTGAGGCGCTAATTTTTTATCGTTTACTTCAACCCAAGCATCGCCATTGTCTGCTTTGATGATTTTATAAGGTACAAGACCGATATCTTTTTGTACCGCTTGATCTTCATAACGACGACCAATTAAACGCTTGATAGCGAATAATGTATTTTTCGGGTTAGTTACTGCCTGACGCTTAGCACTTTGACCAACTAAGATCTCGCCATCTTTATAAGCAATGATCGATGGAGTTGTACGTGCGCCTTCAGCGTTTTCGATTACTTTTACTTTATCGCCTTCAAGTACAGCAACGCATGAGTTGGTAGTACCTAAGTCAATACCAATAATTTTTGCCATGTGACGTTTTCCTCAAAAATTCTTTTGCAATGTTTTTGCTTGTTATCCGATATGAGAGTGAATCTATTTTTTTCAAGCGTTTTAGCGAAAAAAAATCTAAAAACTCTCAAAAAATTATTTATTGACCAACCATAACCATAGCAGGGCGTAATAAGCGACCATTTAATGTATAGCCCTTTTGTAAAACGCTACCGATTTCATTCGCTTTAGCATTTGGGTCAATACCTACAGCTTGATGTAAATCTGCATTGAAGCCATTTTTTGTATCAGCTTCTACAACACCAAATTTTTCAAGTGTGGTTAACAGCGACTTCAAGGTTAGCTTAATACCTTCAAGTACTGGTGTTTCTTCATCGCCAGCTGCTTGAATTGCACGCTCTAAATTATCAACAGAATCTAGTAATTCTTTTGCAAATTTTTCAAGCACAGTCTCTTTATGCTTGTCAGACTCACGTTGAATACGCTCTACACTTTTTTGTGCTTCGTAAACTGCATTCGCAGTACGTGCTTTTTCAAGTTTTAGGCTTTCTTCTAATTTGGTGATTTGCGCTTGTAAAGATTCAACGGTAACGTCGTTTGCTTGCTCTACACCTTCAGCCTGAGTTTGCTCATTAGATTGCTCTGCTTGCTCGTGTTGAATGTCTTGAGCTTGCTCATTTTGCTCATTAGCCATTGATGATCTCCGTTTAAATGGGTTTTTAAACATGTACAGTCCTTTTGGCATCAGCATTTACTGGGTAAAACCTGAACTGCCATGCATATGCTGTAATTCATTAATAGGGATGAAGTATGGGCATTGCCTAAAAATTCAAGCGTACACGGCAATTTAAAACTTTTAATTTTGCGGTTTTAAGTAAAAATCTAAGTTTTCAATCATAAAAGCAATAAATTCTTGCGTTATTTTGGGTAAATGTTGTCTCGAAGCATATACCACCGACAAACTTAACTCAGGAGCTGAAAAGTTTTTAAATAAAGGAACTAATCGTTTTTCTTTTAAATCTTTTTTAACTAATAAAGTAGGTAGCATCGCCACACCTTGAGCATGTACACACATGTCATAAACAGCATTTACATCATTACTTTTAAAGGTAACGTTCAAAGGATAGTTTTGAGGCTGCTGTTCAGTATCAAAAAGTGTCCAAAATTGATGTTGGCTATGGTGGGCTAAACATTCATGTTGAATAAGTTGCCTTGGATGGGAGAGGGGACTGTGTTGCTTTAAATAATCAGGATGAGCACAGAAAACGGACTCGATTTGACAAACTGGTCTCGCAATTAATCCATCTGCAACTTTTTGCGTTATACGTAAGGCTAAATCGACCTGAGCATCAATTAAGTCCATTGTATTTTCAGTCAGATATACATCAAATTGAATATGCGGATGTTGCTGTTTAAATTGGCGAATACATTCCCCAACCCCTAATTGAAATAAAAATAAACCACAGGTAAAACGAATCGTACCATTATGTTGTTCAGGTGCGGCTAGCTCTTGTAAAAGTTGCTGTTGTTGTAAAATATTCTCGCAGTAGAGCAGGGCTTTTTCACCCGCTGGAGTGAGAGATATTTTTCGGGTATTTCTTTGGAATAGTCGAGTTGAGAATGTGTGTTCTAGGTGCTCAAGATAACGAGAAACCATCGCACGGGAATAATTTAGATGTTCGGCAGCTTTGGTTAAATTGCCATGCTGAGCAATAGAAACAAAGACTTGTATGGCTTTTAATGTGTCCATATGCTTTATCATTATTACAATATATGCAACAGTTTATCTTAATTTAGTGCATTTATCTTACAGGAATTGCAATTTAAAGTATTTCTCATGAAATTGGAGAATACATAATGAAATTTTTTAAATTAACTGCTTCAGTCCTAGCAACTGCTACTGCTTTAATAGTAACTTCCTCAGCTTTTGCGCAAGATTTGAAAATTCAAAGTTTCTTGGCTAAACCCGAACATTTCGGTGTGACTTCTACTTTAATTGAAGGCGATAAAGAAGTTCTGTTGGTGAATGCGCAATTCTCAAAATCTGAAGCATTACGTATTGCTGCGGATATTTTGGATAGTGGTAAAACACTAAAGACAATTTTCGTAAGTTATGGCGATCCGGACTATTACTTTGGCTTAGATGTATTTAAACAATACTTCCCAAATGTACAAATCATCGCAACGCCGGAAACTGTTAAACATATCCAAGATACTCAAGCGCTTAAAGTGAAATATTGGGGTCCACAAATGGGTGCAAATGCGCCTAGCCAAATTATTGTGCCTCAAGCTTATACTGCTAAAACCTTAAAGTTAGAAAATGACACAATCGAAATTAAAGGAAAGAAAGAACTTACTTATTTATGGGTTCCTTCTTCTAAAGCAGTAGTAGGGGGTATTCCTGTCTCTTCAGGCATTCATTTATGGATGGCGGATACACCAAAAGTTAAAGACCGCAATGAAGTGATTCAAACTTTAGAAAATATTAAAGCATTGCACCCTCAAACAGTTGTTCCAGCTCATATGGTTGAGGGCGCTCCACAAGGTTTAGATGCGGTTAACTTTTCTATCGACTATCTCAAGAGCTATGAGAAAGCGGTCAAAGTAAGTAAAAATGCGAGTGAGCTAAGTCAGCTCATGCAGAAACAATATCCAACATTAAAGAGTGTGGATAGCCTAGAGCTAGGTGCAAAAGTTGTAAAAGGCGAGATGCAATGGCCATAATTTAAGGTGAAACGCTAAAAAAATTCAAAAAAGCCGTGGTCTATACGCGGCTTTTTTCGATGAACTAAGGCATTTTTAAGTAAAAAGTCTCTGTAACATTCTACGCACCTTATATAGCGTTTCTATAAAGAGAAAATTTTTGACTAGAGTAAAAGGCTAAGATAAAAATTAGAAATTGATAAAATTAAACAAAAGCTTAAGTTGTGGCTTCTATATAAAAGGTAGAGGTGAGGCTAAGGAAGAGATTTTAATAAAAAATTGCACAATTTGTACTTCTATTACTACAAAAGACAACCAATGATACGCACGCCAGAAAAAAAAATTGTGAATTATAGGCAGCGCGAAGATGAACTTTGCATTTAAATGTTTGTCGTAATGAAAGGAAAGCGATTATGAAAAAATTAGGTCTTATCTCTGTAGTACTTGCTGGTGTTGCTTTTACAGCTGTTGGTTGTGCATCTGAAGCTGGTTTAAATGCATCAGGTTCTGCTCAAACTAGCGCTAGCCCATCTGGCGTACAAGCTGGTGTAGGTGTAGATGCTGGTGTTTCTGGTCAAGCACAACCAGGTCAAGTTGATGCTGGTGCTTCTGGTTCTGTTTCAGGTTCTGCGACAGCTCAGTAATTCTTAGCGATAAGAGCAGTTAAAAAAATTATAGAGTCATATATTTAAGATGCCGATTTATGTATGAAGTGAGCTGCTACTCATTACTCTATAATTAAGAGAATTTAGAATTCTCAAAAAAGCCCCAAAAGACTTATCTTTTTGGGGCTTTTTATATAGTAATGAGATTAGTCATCATGACGATAATCTCGGTGGTCATGATCACGATCTTCTATGCGTTTCTTCTCCCATTCACGATGTCTTTTTTCCCAATCCCGACGATTTCTGTCCTGTTCGCGAGCATCTTTACGTTGTTGTTCGTATATTCTTTTACGCTCTTCCCAACGTTTTCGCTCCCAATCACTATATCGACGTCCATCATTACGGTCATAACGATCATCATCATGATCATGGTAACCATAACCACCGCGATAATAAGGGTCATCTGTATAAGCAACACAGCCTACAGTTAAAAGACCGGTTGCTAACAAAGTAACAACTAGTTTTGCTGACATAGCACAATCTCCTTTTGTCTGTTAACAATAATTGGCAAAAAAGTCCTGTTTTAAACGACAGATTTGTTAATGACATTTGCTATAAATCAGATTAGCGTAGATTGGTTTTTACCTTTGTATCTTGATTACATGAGTTGTATGCGAATATAGTCAAACAACAAAGAATTCTGTAGAAAATATGAAGGATAAGAGGAATTCATGGAGATAGGCATGACAGCATTTAATCAAAAAATTCAAACATTGCTAGATAAGGGCCAAGGGCCTGCTGCTCGAGCTCTTGATAAGTTACCTCGATTGGCCCAAGAGTCACTTGCCAAAATTCTAGGATATTCCTATCAATACCCAGATCTCGACTCGTTCACTAAATGTATGATGGCCGTACAAATTAAACAGGGGCGTATCGGTTTTATTGGTTCAGATCCTATTGAGTCTAGACGGCAATTCGATACACAAATGTTGGCTATCCGTCAGAAATCAACAGAAGTTGATTCTGTAGAAGATATTCGCTTACCTCTTCAAAGCGGAACTATCTTCGCAAGACACTATCACCCGGCACCTAATAAAAAATTGCCTCTACTGGTTTTCTATCACGGAGGAGGTTTTGTCGTGGGTGGGTTGGATACTCATGATGAGGTGTGCCGCATATTGGCGAAATACGCAAAAGTACAAGTACTCAGCATTGATTATCCTCTTGCACCAGAAGTCTCACCTCAACATTTAATTCAATCATGCGAAGATGCATTGGCTTGGGTCTATCAAAATCGTAGACAGCTAAAAATATTAAAAAATCGTATTGCTGTAGCAGGGGATAGTGCAGGTGGAAATATCAGTACGGTTGTAGCTCAACGATCAGTAAACAAACCTTATGCTCCACAAGCACAGCTTCTCATTTATCCTACAGTTGATTTTAAAAGCCGACATCCTTCTTTTTATGCTTATAACGAAGGATTAGTTTTGACGGACAGCGATATTAATTATGTCACTCAATATTATGCAATTCAGCATAATGTAGAATTAGATGATCCAATTATTTCTCCAACTTATGGTAATTTGAAAAAGAATCCCCCAGCTTTTGTGATTACGGCTGGTCATGACGTACTGCATGACGAAGCAAAAATTTATAGCTATAAGCTAAGACAAAATGGCGTCAAAATGCATTATGAAGAATATCCGGATCAAACCCATGGTTTTATAAATTTGACACCTATTTCGAAAAAGGCAAAACGCTATACCATCGAGATCAGTAAAAACTTCAGAAAGTTCTGGGATAAAAATAGTTAAATAAAAGCTTAGTCCATGTTTCACGTGGAACGTGGACTAATACTTTAATCCAAAATATAAAGCACTAAATAAAAGATAATAAATACTCACTAGAATTCTTTTATATAGATGATTAAATTTATCCTTCATTAAGTTTGGCATTTTGTTGTAGGGAAGATATGAAAAAATTATTAATGTTATGTTGTTTGGGTATAAGCAGTCATTCAGTATGGGCTGACACTTTAGTTGAAATGCAAACGAACTTAGGCAACGTTGAAATACAACTTTATGATGAAAAAGCACCAAAGAGTGTGAAGAATTTTAAAGACTATATTAAGTCGGGCTTTTATAAAGATACGATATTTCATCGTGTAATTCCTGGTTTCATGGTGCAGGGCGGTGGACTTACTGCAAATATGCAGGAAAAGAATACGCGAGCACCTATCAAAAATGAAGCTGGAAATGGAATTGCTAACACACGAGGAACTTTGGCAATGGCTCGTACAGCAAATCCTGACTCAGCTACGAGTCAGTTTTTCATAAACGTTGTAGATAATAATTTTTTAAATCGTTCTGCAGGTAATCCTGGTTATGCAGTTTTTGGAAAAGTAATTAAAGGAATGGATGTGATTGACCGTATTGTTCAGGTGCCTACATCAAACTATGGCATGCATCAAAACGTACCAAAACAGCCTATAAAGATAATAGATATAAAGATCAAAACTCTTCAAAAATAAATTAACCATATAAATCAGTATTTTGTATATTTTTGAGATTTTATTTGGCTGAAAAAGAACCGGTCGAGCGCGCATATTTATAAAAGTGCTTGCGTACCAGTTTTTTTTCCCTATAATGCACTCATCCCGACGCGATACACGAGAATATCTTAGCTTACAGGGTTAAGATAAAAGCTTATATTGCGTTGAATTCTGTCTCTGACGAAGAGCAGAAAAATCATTAAGAGAATTGAAGAACAACTTGTGTGGATTTTTACTGATTGATTAATCGAAATAATTTTCATTGATTGATTGGTTTAAATTACTCGAAGTTTATTTGAGCGAAATTTAAGTCAGTAATTGATGAGCCAGAATTGGCACCTTGTCTTTAATAAGGTGCAAAATGATTTTAACTGAAGAGTTTGATCATGGCTCAGATTGAACGCTGGCGGCAGGCTTAACACATGCAAGTCGAGCGGGGTGATGGTGCTTGCACTATCACCTAGCGGCGGACGGGTGAGTAATGCTTAGGAATCTGCCTATTAGTGGGGGACAACATTTCGAAAGGAATGCTAATACCGCATACGTCCTACGGGAGAAAGCAGGGGATCTTCGGACCTTGCGCTAATAGATGAGCCTAAGTCGGATTAGCTAGTTGGTGGGGTAAAGGCCTACCAAGGCGACGATCTGTAGCGGGTCTGAGAGGATGATCCGCCACACTGGGACTGAGACACGGCCCAGACTCCTACGGGAGGCAGCAGTGGGGAATATTGGACAATGGGCGCAAGCCTGATCCAGCCATGCCGCGTGTGTGAAGAAGGCCTTATGGTTGTAAAGCACTTTAAGCGAGGAGGAGGCTACTTTAGATAATACCTAGAGATAGTGGACGTTACTCGCAGAATAAGCACCGGCTAACTCTGTGCCAGCAGCCGCGGTAATACAGAGGGTGCAAGCGTTAATCGGATTTACTGGGCGTAAAGCGCGCGTAGGCGGCTAATTAAGTCAAATGTGAAATCCCCGAGCTTAACTTGGGAATTGCATTCGATACTGGTTAGCTAGAGTGTGGGAGAGGATGGTAGAATTCCAGGTGTAGCGGTGAAATGCGTAGAGATCTGGAGGAATACCGATGGCGAAGGCAGCCATCTGGCCTAACACTGACGCTGAGGTGCGAAAGCATGGGGAGCAAACAGGATTAGATACCCTGGTAGTCCATGCCGTAAACGATGTCTACTAGCCGTTGGGGCCTTTGAGGCTTTAGTGGCGCAGCTAACGCGATAAGTAGACCGCCTGGGGAGTACGGTCGCAAGACTAAAACTCAAATGAATTGACGGGGGCCCGCACAAGCGGTGGAGCATGTGGTTTAATTCGATGCAACGCGAAGAACCTTACCTGGCCTTGACATAGTAAGAACTTTCCAGAGATGGATTGGTGCCTTCGGGAACTTACATACAGGTGCTGCATGGCTGTCGTCAGCTCGTGTCGTGAGATGTTGGGTTAAGTCCCGCAACGAGCGCAACCCTTTTCCTTATTTGCCAGCGAGTAATGTCGGGAACTTTAAGGATACTGCCAGTGACAAACTGGAGGAAGGCGGGGACGACGTCAAGTCATCATGGCCCTTACGGCCAGGGCTACACACGTGCTACAATGGTCGGTACAAAGGGTTGCTACCTAGCGATAGGATGCTAATCTCAAAAAGCCGATCGTAGTCCGGATTGGAGTCTGCAACTCGACTCCATGAAGTCGGAATCGCTAGTAATCGCGGATCAGAATGCCGCGGTGAATACGTTCCCGGGCCTTGTACACACCGCCCGTCACACCATGGGAGTTTGTTGCACCAGAAGTAGCTAGCCTAACTGCAAAGAGGGCGGTTACCACGGTGTGGCCGATGACTGGGGTGAAGTCGTAACAAGGTAGCCGTAGGGGAACCTGCGGCTGGATCACCTCCTTAACGAAAGATTGACGATTGGTAAGAATCCACAACAAGTTGTTCTTCATAGATGTATCTGAGGGTCTGTAGCTCAGTTGGTTAGAGCACACGCTTGATAAGCGTGGGGTCACAAGTTCAAGTCTTGTCAGACCCACCATGACTTTGACTGGTTAAAGTTATAGATAAAAGATACATGACTGATGATGTAAGCTGGGGACTTAGCTTAGTTGGTAGAGCGCCTGCTTTGCACGCAGGAGGTCAGGAGTTCGACTCTCCTAGTCTCCACCAGAACTTAAGAGAAGTTCGGATTACAGAAATTAGTAAATAGAGATTTTAGGATCTTGGTTTATTAACTTCTGTGATTTAAGTATCACGGTATTAAGCATGACCTGACGAAGGCATGTTTATTCATTAACAGATTGGCAAAATTGAGTCTGAAATAAATTGTTCACTCAAGAGTTTAGATTAAGCAATTAATCTGAATGAATTGAGAACTAGCAAATTAACTGAATCAAGCGTTTTGGTATATGAATTTAGATTGAAGCTGTACAGTGTTTAAGTACACAGACAACAGATAGTAGCGATGAAGAATCGCACGGACAACACTCACTTGTAGGTGTTGACGACTGTTTGGGGTTGTATAGTCAAGTAATTAAGTGCATGTGGTGGATGCCTTGGCAGTCAGAGGCGATGAAAGACGTGATAGCCTGCGAAAAGCTCCGGGGAGGCGGCAAATATCCTTTGATCCGGAGATTTCTGAATGGGGGAACCCACCTACTTTAAGGTAGGTATTGCAACATGAATACATAGTGTTGCAAGGCGAACGAGGGGAAGTGAAACATCTCAGTACCCTTAGGAAAAGAAATCAATTGAGATTCCCTCAGTAGCGGCGAGCGAACGGGGATCAGCCCATTAAGTTATGTGTGTTTTAGTGGAACGCTCTGGGAAGTGCGAACGTAGAGGGTGATATTCCCGTACACGAAAGGGCACACATAATGATGACGAGTAGGGCGAGGCACGTGAAACCTTGTCTGAATATGGGGGGACCATCCTCCAAGGCTAAATACTCCTGACTGACCGATAGTGAACCAGTACCGTGAGGGAAAGGCGAAAAGAACCCCTGTGAGGGGAGTGAAATAGATCCTGAAACCGCATGCATACAAGCAGTGGGAGCCGACTTGTTCGGTGACTGCGTACCTTTTGTATAATGGGTCAGCGACTTATATTCAGTAGCGAGGTTAACCGTATAGGGGAGCCGTAGAGAAATCGAGTCTTAATAGGGCGTTTAGTTGCTGGGTATAGACCCGAAACCAGGCGATCTATCCATGAGCAGGTTGAAGGTTGGGTAACACTAACTGGAGGACCGAACCCACTGTCGTTGAAAAGCCAGGGGATGACTTGTGGATAGGGGTGAAAGGCTAATCAAGCCTGGTGATAGCTGGTTCTCCCCGAAAGCTATTTAGGTAGCGCCTCGGACGAATACCATAGGGGGTAGAGCACTGTTTCGGCTAGGGGGTCATCCCGACTTACCAAACCGATGCAAACTCCGAATACCTATGAGTACTATCCGGGAGACAGACTGCGGGTGCTAACGTCCGTAGTCAAGAGGAAAACAATCCAGACCGCCAGCTAAGGCCCCAAAATCATAGTTAAGTGGGAAACGATGTGGGAAGGCATAGACAGCTAGGAGGTTGGCTTAGAAGCAGCCACCCTTTAAAGAAAGCGTAATAGCTCACTAGTCGAGTCGGCCTGCGCGGAAGATGTAACGGGGCTAAAACTATGTGCCGAAGCTGCGGATTTGACATTAGTCAAGTGGTAGGGGAGCGTTCTGTAAGCCGATGAAGGTGTATTGAGAAGTATGCTGGAGGTATCAGAAGTGCGAATGCTGACGTGAGTAACGACAAAACGGGTGAAAAACCCGTTCGCCGAAAGACCAAGGGTTCCAGTCCAACGTTAATCGGGGCTGGGTGAGTCGACCCCTAAGGCGAGGCCGAAAGGCGTAGTCGATGGGAAATTGGTTAATATTCCAATACTTCTGTGTAATGCGATGAGAGGACGGAGAAGGTTAAGTCAGCCTGGCGTTGGTTGTCCAGGTGGAAGGATGTAGGTATGTATCTTAGGCAAATCCGGGGTACTCTATACTGAGATCCGATAGCAAGCTGTACTTGTACAGTGAAGTGGCTGATACCATGCTTCCAGGAAAAGTCTCTAAGCTTCAGTTACACAGGAATCGTACCCGAAACCGACACAGGTGGTCAGGTCGAGTAGACCAAGGCGCTTGAGAGAACTCTGCTGAAGGAACTAGGCAAAATGGTACCGTAACTTCGGGAGAAGGTACGCTGTTGTTGGTGATGGAACTTGCTTCCTGAGCTGACGACAGCCGCAGAAACCAGGCCGCTGCAACTGTTTATTAAAAACATAGCACTCTGCAAACACGAAAGTGGACGTATAGGGTGTGATGCCTGCCCGGTGCTGGAAGGTTAATTGATGGGGTTAGCGTAAGCGAAGCTCTTGATCGAAGCCCCAGTAAACGGCGGCCGTAACTATAACGGTCCTAAGGTAGCGAAATTCCTTGTCGGGTAAGTTCCGACCTGCACGAATGGCATAATGATGGCGGCGCTGTCTCCAGCAGAGGCTCAGTGAAATCGAAATCGCTGTGAAGATGCAGTGTACCCGCGGCTAGACGGAAAGACCCCGTGAACCTTTACTGCAGCTTGACACTGAACTTTGACCTTACTTGTGTAGGATAGGTGGGAGGCTTTGAAGTTGGAACGCTAGTTCCAATGGAGCCGTCCTTGAAATACCACCCTGGTAATGTTGAGGTTCTAACTCTGTCCCGTTATCCGGGACGAGGACCGTGTCTGGTGGGTAGTTTGACTGGGGCGGTCTCCTCCTAAAGAGTAACGGAGGAGTACGAAGGTGCGCTCAGCGTGGTCGGAAATCACGCGTAGAGTATAAAGGCAAAAGCGCGCTTAACTGCGAGACCCACAAGTCGAGCAGGTACGAAAGTAGGTCTTAGTGATCCGGTGGTTCTGTATGGAAGGGCCATCGCTCAACGGATAAAAGGTACTCTGGGGATAACAGGCTGATACCGCCCAAGAGTTCATATCGACGGCGGTGTTTGGCACCTCGATGTCGGCTCATCTCATCCTGGGGCTGAAGCAGGTCCCAAGGGTATGGCTGTTCGCCATTTAAAGAGGTACGCGAGCTGGGTTTAGAACGTCGTGAGACAGTTCGGTCCCTATCTACCGTGGGCGCTGGAAATTTGAGAGGATCTGCTCCTAGTACGAGAGGACCAGAGTGGACGAACCTCTGGTGTACCGGTTGTGACGCCAGTCGCATCGCCGGGTAGCTATGTTCGGAAGGGATAACCGCTGAAAGCATCTAAGCGGGAAGCCTACCTCAAGATAAGATTTCCCTAGGAATTTATTCCTCTAAAGAGCCGTTCGAGACTAGGACGTTGATAGGTTGGATGTGGAAGCATAGTGATATGTGAAGCTGACCAATACTAATTGCTCGTGAGGCTTGACTATACAACACCCAAGCAGTTGTATATGAAGCATCAATCGATTCATAAACATGCAAAGCAACTTGATTTAGTTATACTACTAGCTAAAATGAACAAATTCAGATTCAATCAGCCCGTCTGTCAAGATTTGGAAAACGCAACGTATCACACAGTGAATAAAACGAAGCAAGTATCCATACCAGTTGTGCTGGCGACCATAGCAAGAGTGAACCACCTGATCCCTTCCCGAACTCAGAAGTGAAACCTCTTAGCGCTGATGGTAGTGTGGGGTTACCCATGTGAGAGTAAGTCATCGCCAGCTCATTATTCAAACACCCCCACTCTTTGAGTGGGGGTGTTTTTTTGTGCACGGGAAAATATATTTGTGGCGAATTTAAAATTAGATCCAACATTAGATTTGTATACTGGCTGTATTCTATGAATATAATAACGATGAAGTTTCTTATTTTTAGGTGCTTACGTGAAAATCAATTCTTTCTCTCCAATATCTGAAGATGATGAAGAGCTATCTTTACCTGCATTGATTTATTGGGCATCTTTAGGTGATATAGATCAAGTAAAAGAATTACTAATAGATGGAGAAGATCCTAATCAGACAGATGATGAGGGATATAGTGCTCTACAAGCAGCTGCTGAAAATGACCATTTAGAGATAGTTCAACTCTTAATTGAAAAAGGTGCGCATGTCGCTTACAAAAGTGAATACACAGCATTAGAGCTTGCAGAAATGGCAGGTAATGCTGATGTAGTGGAGTATTTAAAGAGTTTATAAAATTAAAAGGCCTCTTTTGTTTAGAAAAGAGGCCTTTTGTGCAATTATGACAAATGATATTTCTGTAGTTTCTCAACAATCGATTGAAGACCTTTTACTTCAAATTCATTAGCTTCGAATTTTTCATCTTTATTACGTTTAAATATATCTCGAATCTCTATCACAGCATTCGGGTCAATGATACTTAAACTTGAGGTGACTTGACGTATTTGGCTAATAGAACGAGAGCCATTTGTTGAACCATAGCCAATAAATGCAGCAGGTTTACCACCCCACTCCTTACCGACATAATCAAGTGCATTTTTTAAAGCTGGGCTGTAACCATGGTTGTATTCTGGGCTAATAAAGATAAAAGCATCTGCTTGAGCAATTTTGTTTGCCCATTCTTGTTGTTGAGGTTGATCATAAATTCCAGTGGCGGGTGGGTGAGAGCCTGAAAAAAGAGGTAAATCCCATTCTTTTAAATCGACGACTTCAGTTTGGAAATCGTTTAGATCCAATGTTGGAATTGTGGTTTCTAGCCAATCGGCAACTTTAATTGCTGTACGTCCTTCACGAACACTTCCTACGATAATATAGACCAGCATGTATATTTCCCAAGGATTTTTATACTTATAACTTAATTCATTATATAGGTGGGAGAGAATATAGAATTTGTAAGGATTCTTATGTCACTAATAAAAACCGAATCATAAAAAAGCCCTCATTGAGAGGGCTTTTTATTTACATTAGCTTAATGCCTTGTTGGCCTTCGGGAGTAACCTTGAATATTTCTACTTCAAAGGTAATATTTTTCCCAGCTAACGGATGATTAAAATCAATTTCTGTAATGTCATCATTAACTGACTTAACTACACCGAATAAAGTTGTTTTTGCCTTATCTTCGAACTCAATCATATGACCAGGAATAGGGCGTTGTTCAAACTTAACTGTGTCGAAAGTTTGAATATTTTCCGGATTCCATGGACCAAATGCATCTTCTGGTGGAAGGTGTACTGTACGGCGGTCACCTGCACGCAGACCCAATAATGCTTTTTCAAAACCTGGTAAAAGGTTTCCGTCACCAATAGTCAGACTAACTGGCTCTTCACGGCTACGTGTATTGTCAATTTCTACACCATTTTCGATAGCTACAGAAAAGTGTAGGTCGACTTTAGAACCTTCTTGGATACGAATTTCTTCGTTAGGTTGAATAATTTCGGTCATATTATGCATCCGAATTTTGGTTACGTTTCTTCTCAAGGAAGAATGTATCAATGAGTAGTAAAATCGTACCTAGAGTGATGGCACTGTCCGCAATATTAAAAGCTGGAAAGTGATGATTTTGGTAATAAACATGAATGAAATCGACTACATAACCTAGGGTAATACGGTCAATTAAATTGCCTAAAGCTCCACCTAAAATTAAAGCGATGGCTACAGGTAGCACCACCATTTTTTTAGGCATACGCATTAACCAAAACACAAAAAGTACTGAAACTAAGCCCGCTAAAGATGTGAAGAAATAGCGCTGCCATCCTCCTGCATCAGATAAAAAGCTAAAAGCTGCACCATAGTTATGCAATAGTGTCCAGTTTAAAAATGGAAGTACAGGTACAGGATCTGCATAGTTTAGATGTGTACTCGCAATCCATTTTGTCCATTGATCCAATACAATGGCAAGGACGGAAAGTCCAAGCCAAATCAGATTGTGTGGATAAAACTGGAATAAGCCTTTTTTAGCTTGTGAATTAGGCATATTTTCTCACTTCGCCACGACCAGTGACGTTCACAATACAACGACCACATAAACCAGGATGATCGGCATGTGTATTTACATCTGGAAGGACATGCCAGCAACGTGCGCATTTTTCACCTTCAGCTGCAGATATTTTTACACGTAAGCCTTCCATCTCAGTTGCTTCACCTTGTTCAGCAAATGGATGTACTACTACTTCTGAAGTAATAAGAACAAAACGGAGTTCATCAGCCAGTTGGTTTAAAACAGTTTGTAATGATTCATTTGCCCAAAGTTCAACTTTGGCTGAAAGATTACTACCGACAAGTTTAGCGTTACGCGCTGCTTCAATCTGTTTATTTACTGCAGATTTTACGCTAATCAATGTTTGCCAATCTTCTTCAGAAAGCAAGTTTGCTTTTGATGAAACAGGCAAGTCATACCATTCTGAAGTAAATACATACTTTTCAGTTTGTTCTGGAATGAGTGGCCATGCTTCTTGTGCGGTAAAGCTTAAGATTGGGCTCATCCAACGGATAAATGCTTGAACAATATGATAAAGCGCTGTTTGTGCAGAACGACGTGCCTGAGAATCCGCTTTAGTGGTGTATTGACGGTCTTTGATGATATCAAGGTAGAAACCACCTAAGTCATTAATACAGAAGCTTGTTAACGCACTACATACTACATGGAAGTTCATTTCTTCATAGGCAGTGATAATGGTTTGTTGTACTTCATTCGCACGCTGCAAGATGTATTGATCTAGCGCAATTAAGTCATCTACTGCTAAAGCATCTGTGCTTGGTTTGAAACCATTTAGGTTCGCAAGCAAGAAGCGTAGAGTATTACGAATACGACGATAGCTATCACTTACACGGTTGAAGATTTCTTTCGATGCTGCGATTTCATAGCGATAGTCGCTAGAAGCTACATATAGACGTAAACCATCAGCACCAAGCTGTTTGATGATTTCTTCAAGCGGGATATAGTTTCCTAAAGATTTCGATAACTTACGGCCATTTTCATCGACGGTAAAACCATGAGTTAACAAGGCTTTATATGGTGCACGATTGTGAATTGCCATTGATGTTAATAAAGAAGATTGGAACCAGCCACGGTGTTGGTCTGAACCTTCTAAATATAAGTCAGCAGGGCTTTCTAATTCATCACGTTGCTCAAGTACAGCGTAATGCGTTGTACCAGAGTCGAACCATACATCGAGTGTATCGCGAACAGCATTATATTGTTCAGCATCTTCACCGATGAAGTCTTTTGCTTCACGTTTGAACCATGCTTCGATACCTTCTTGTTCGATCAGTTGAGCAACTTCTTCGATGAGTTCAGGTGTGCGCGGGTGTAATTCGTTCGTGTCTTTATGAACGAAGAATGGAATTGGAACACCCCACGTACGTTGACGTGAAATACACCAGTCTGGACGGCCTTCGATCATTGATTCAATACGGTTTTTACCCCAGTTCGGTACAAACTCGATATCATTTTCAATCGCGTTAAGTGCACCGTCACGTAAACCTTTTTGATCCATGCTAATGAACCATTGTGGTGTAGCACGGAAAATAATTGGAGTTTTGTGGCGCCAGCAGTGTGGGTAGCTGTGCTTAATTGGCTGATGAGCCCATAAACGGCCTACCGCACCTAAAGCTTCGATAATCTTTGGATTGGCTTTATAGATGTGTTCACCAGCATAGATTGGAGCAGTTGGGAGATAAACACCGTTACCACCGACTGGGTTATCTACTTTTAGGTTGTATTGAAGACCTACTTTATAGTCATCTGCACCATGGCCAGGTGCTGTATGTACGGCACCTGTACCGCTTGTTGCGATAACATGTTCACCCAAAATAACTGGAACTTGGCGATCAGTAAGTAAAGGATGCTGTAAAGTAAGCTTTTCAAGAGCTGAACCAGTAAAATCTGCTAAAACAACTGGGTTTTCAAGTTTATAGCGTTCAATTGCTGAAGCAACTAAGTCTTTAGCAAGAATGAAGTTTTGCTTACCGCGTTCAGTCGTCACTTGTACCAATTGATATTCAATTTCGGCATGCAACGCAACAGCTTGGTTAGCTGGCAATGTCCAAGGTGTAGTTGTCCAGATCACGATATCTGTTGGATCTTGGATTTCTACATTTAAACGGGTACTTAAATCTTTGAGATCTACAACGCCAAAACCAACATCAATTGCGTCAGATTTTTTATCTTCGTATTCAACTTCTGCTTCAGCAAGAGCAGAGCCACAGTCCATACACCAGTTCACTGGCTTTAAGCCTGGCTGGATATGGCCATTTTTCTGGATGAGACCTAGAGCACGAACAATATCAGCTTCTTGTTTGTAATTCATGGTGAGATAAGGATTATCCCAGTCACCTAAAATACCAAGACGTTTAAAATCAGTACGTTGTAAATCAATTTGTTTTAGCGCGTATTCACGGCAAAGTTTACGGAAAGTCGCAGCATCAACTTTTTCGCCTACTTTACCCACTTTTTCTTCGACTTTTAGCTCGATTGGTAAACCGTGACAGTCCCAACCTGGAACATAAGGTGCATCGAAACCTGACAAAGTACGACTTTTTACAATAACGTCTTTGAGTACTTTATTGACCGCATGGCCTAAGTGAATTGTACCGTTCGCATATGGAGGGCCATCATGCAAAATATATTTTTTCTTGCCAATACGCGATGCACGAATCTGCTGATAAATGTTGTCGGTATACCACTCTTCTAACCATTTCACTTCACGTACTGCCAAATTTGCTTTCATTGCAAATTGAGTATCCGGCAGGTTTAGCGTGGCTTTGTAGTCCACTGCATTCTCAGGAGTTTGCTTATCGCTCATGCAAGTTTTCTTCCAGTTTAATCAGCTTAGGAGCTGACATGTTTTACAATCAAAATTCGAATTAAAAAGGAAATTGTGTCGTGTCGTTACGATATTGTCGTAACTGTTGCACGTCATTATCAATTCCTGCCTTAAGTGCTTCAAGCGAAGGGTAATTCAGTTCACCATGAAGATAGTGAAGAAAAGTCACCCGCATAAATAAGCCATACAGATTAGCAGAAACATCAGGGAAATGTACTTCTAATCTCCACTCTGGATGTTCTTGCTGAATGGCTGGACGTGTACCGACATGACCTGCGCCATAGAGGCTATTTTCATGATATCCGGCAATTCCCGGTTTCTCTGGTGTTTCTTGGCACACTTTTTCAGTGAGCGACGTCGTTTCGCAAATGACTTCAACACCATAAATACCGTTTAAACAAGGTTTGTGGCGGTTGAGACGTACATTAATCGTTGGAAAATCAAGAGTTCTTCCGATCTGGTCGCCATATTGGACACGTCCAGTAATACTGTACGGACGGCCTAATAATTTAGCTGCTAAAGCGAGATTACCCACTTGAAGTACTTGGCGAATACGAGTTGAACTGACGCGTTCACCTTCAAGTTCAATGGTATGTAAATTTGTGAATTGGAAGCCATAATCTTTTAAAAATTCGCTGTTACCTTGACGGTCTTTGCCAAAATGGAAGTCATCCCCTAAAACTAAAGACTGCGCATTTAATTTTTCTTTTAATAAATCTGCAAACTCAGACGCACTCATGCTACGGAAATGCTGATCGAATTTAGCAACTGCAATGTAATCAACTCCAAGTTCCGCTAGATATTCGACTTTTTCCCGTAATGAATTTATACGAGGAGGAGCATCGTAACCTTTAAAAAACTCAAGAGGTTGTGGCTCAAAAATCATGACCAGTGTTTTTAAGCCTTGTGCTGCAGCAATTTTTTTGAGTTGAGCAATCATCGCTTGGTGACCTAAATGGACACCATCAAAATTACCAATGGTCACCGCTGTTTGAGGTAACTGAAAATTGGGCGATAACGCATTAAGACGAAGCAGTTTCATGAACTTAAAATATGGCTATTTTTGCAAGGGCTATATATTGCCATAATCTCACAGATTCGTCTTGTTGTTGTGTTTTTACTCAGTTATTTTTCAAAATGAATTTCTATATATCAATAAGAATGATTAATTAAATAAAAATAAATCAATTTTTCTTATTAATACTTTGCTCTACTATATTTTTATCCACTCTTTGATTAGAGAACTAAGATGAAAAAACCCTTTTACCAATTAAATCATAGCAAAGATGTTATACGACATTTTACCCCAAATTGGTTTACAGCAACTATGGGTACTGGCGTGGTTAGTATGATTTTGATTCAGCTGCCATTTGCTCAAGCATTTTTATTCACGCTAGCAACTTTGTTATGGCAATTTAATATTGTTTTATTCAGCGTTTTTTCAGTTCTTTATTTATTGCGGTGGTTTCTTTTCCCTCATGAAGCTAAGCAAATTTTTAATCATCCAAATATGAGCTTGTTTTTAGGGGCTATCCCAATGGGGCTTGCAACGATATTAAACGGGTTTCTAAGCTTTGGTGTTGGGCTTTACGGGGAAGTTGCAATCCATATTGCTCAAGCTTTATGGTACATCGATGTCTTTTTAGCACTGGCCATTGCGTGGATCGTGCCATTTTGTATGTTTAGTCGTCAGAACCATCAGCTACATACCATGACTGCAATCTGGCTTTTACCTGTGGTTGCCTGTGAAGTAGCAGCAAGTTCTGCTGGCATGTTGGTTGCACATTTACCAGCAGATGTGCACAGCTTTCATTTATTAATGGCTGGCTATGTACTCTGGGGAATCTCTGTTTTACCAGCATTCGCTATTCTGACAATTTTAATGTTGCGTATGGCTTTGCATCAGTTACCTGAAAAAGAAGTCGCCATTTCTAGCTGGCTCTCTTTAGGCCCGATTGGTACAGGTGCATTAGGTTTATTGTTGCTAGGTGGGCAGGTGCAAAGAGTCTTTGTTAGTGTGGGCTTTCATGAGTCCGCGAATATTTTTCAAGCTTTAGGAATTGTAGGCAGTCTAGTGCTTTTAGGTTTTGGGTTATGGTGGCTTGGTCTTGCGATTTTAACAACGCTTCGTCATGCAAAGACAGGTATTCCATTCAACTTAGGGTGGTGGGGCTTAACTTTTCCATTAGGTGTATTTATTTTGGCACTATTTAATTTAGGGCATCAGGTTGAAATTTTATTTTTACAATACGTTGCTGTGGCATTGAGTCTTTTATTATTGGCAATGTGGGGCGTGGTAATGAAGAAGACGCTAGCAGGCGCATATAGCGGCCAACTGTTCTTCTCTCCGTGTTTAATCGCTTTACAACAAAAAGTGCAGTAATGATGAAAAGGTGCAAAAAGCTTTTGCACCTGATTTATACTTATTTTCTAACTTATTTAATTTTGATTTGAGCTTTTTGAATGAACACTGATATTGCTTTAATTATGGCACTTCCTAATGAATCTAAGGGTTTATTTGAACAAGCAGGTGTTGAAGTCCATTACAGTGGTATTGGTAAGATTAATGCTGCTTTTAAAGCATTTGAAGTTATTCAAAAAACAGGATGCAAAACTTTAATTAACCTAGGTACAGCGGGAAGCTCTGCATTTAATCGACATGATTTGGTTGAAGTAAAAACTTTTGTACAACGGGATATGGATGTTTCTCCCTTAGGTTTTGAAGTAGGTGTAACGCCGTTAGATGATCATTTGGCGGCAGAGATTCATCTTCAACCACATTTTATTGATTTGCCAAAAGCAGTATGTGGAACTGGTGATTCATTTGAAACGGGTCAGCCAAAAGTAGCTTGTGATGTGGTTGATATGGAAGGCTATGCGTTAGCTAAAGTGTGCCATAAGTTAGGTGTACGACTAATTTCGGTGAAGTATATTACTGATGGGGCAGATGACACTGCGCATCTGGATTGGGAAGAAAATTTATTGTTAGGCGCTCAGAAACTTTTAGCCCTTTATCAAAACCATTTCTAAAAAAAGATCGGCAAATTTGCCGATCTTTTTTTGTTTTAACGAGGCAATACGCCATAGAGCATCATATGTACCGTATGCTCAATCGAACGCTGGAACATACTGCGGTTACGAAGCGTTTTGCCGGTCACCATTTCCATTTGAGTAGCAAAATCTGCATAGTTTTGCGTAAGGCCCCAAATATTTAAGATTAATAATTCAGGATCGATATCTGGAGAAATTTTTCCTTCTTCTTGCCACGTCTGGATGACTTTAGCTTTGCGTTTAAATAGTTTTTTTAATGGTCCTTTGAGAATAGGTAAAATATGCGGAGCACCTTGAATGATTTCTAATGCAAATAATCTAGAGGCTTTCGGTTGGCTACGAGAAAGTTCGATTTTTTGAATTAAATAGTGCGATAAGGCTTCGGCTGGTTCTAATTCAGCTTCTAAAGTTTGTAAGGGGGCCAACCATTTTTGTAAAACGGTTGTGAGCACTTCTACATATAAAGACTCTTTATTTTCATAGTAATAGAAAATATTCGACTTATGCATGTCGGCGAGTTGGGCAATTTCATCCAGACTTGCACCACTGAACCCATAGACTGAAAATACGTCAAGGGCGGCAGCAAGAAGCTGATTGCGCTTTTGGGTACTCTTTTTTTGTTCCATCTGCTGCATAATTAAAAAAATAATATTCCCATTGTAAGGGAAATTGTTTGATTTGTGCACAGGTGTCTTGCTTTTTTAATCAAAAAACGGCTAGTTATTTGCGTAATAGATATACTATTGTGCAAAAAATAGAGAGATTCACTAGTTTATTGTTATTCTTAAAAATATTTTTTTATTTTCGCCCTAAAAAAGAGCAATAAAACAGCAGTTTTATTGCTCCTAAATTGGGCATTTTTGTTTGAACGGTTCTCATTACTCATAGCAACCTTAAGTTGCCAAAACTGCATCGAGTACTTGTTGCTCAAGTTGAGCAAAAGTAATGCTTTTTTTACGCGGGCGCGGCAAATTAACTTGGAAGCTTTGAGCGATTTTTCCCTTATCTAATAAAATAATACGATCAGCCAATTGCACTGCTTCACTCACATCGTGGGTGACTAAAATTGCAGTGAAGCCTTGCTCTTTCCACAAGCGCTCAATCAAGCTTTGCATCTCAAGACGAGTTAACGCGTCTAAAGCCCCTAATGGCTCATCTAACAACAAAATACGTGGAGTATGAGATAACGCACGGGCTAAGGCAGTACGTTGACGTTGGCCACCTGAAAGCTGTGAAGGCCATTGTCCTGATTTTTCTTTTAAACCAACTTTTTCCAGTAATTCTTCTGCTAAAGCATGTTGCGCTTTAGGTAAACCCAGTTGCACATTTTGAAGAATATTCCTCCAAGGAAGTAAACGAGGATCTTGGAACATGACTCGAATATCATCGTTCGTAATGCCTTCCCGTAAATGTCGGGCAGATTTAAATTTGATTTCCCCAAAGCTGGCTTTTTCAAGTTGAGCAATTAAACGTAGTAACGTACTTTTGCCACAACCACTTCGACCAACAATTGCTAAAAACTCACCCGGCTGGATGTGTAGGTCAAGATCTTCGAGGACCTTTACCTCGCCATAGAATTTATAAAGTTGCTCAATCAGAATCTCTGCACCTAATACAGGTTCTTGAGATTCTGCTGGTTCTTCCGGAATGAGCTGCACTTCATTCTGATTAATATTTAAATTCAGATTTGTCATGTTCTAAGCTCCCTTATTTCTGATATCCAGAGTGCCAACGTAGTAAATAGCGTTCTAAAAGCTGTGCTAAAACATCTGCCAGTTTGCCTAGTAAGGCGTACAGAAGAATACCGACAAGGACTACATCTGTTTGTAAAAACTCACGTGCATTCATGGTCATATAACCAATACCTGCTTGAGCTGAAATGGTTTCAGCAACAATGAGCAATACCCAAACCAAACCTAAAGCAAAGCGTAAACCTACTAAAATAGAAGGCATCGCACCCGGTAGAATAATTTCTTTGTAGAGCTGCCAACGTGAAAGTCCGTAGCTTTTACCCATCTCAATCAATTGAGGGTCAACTGATCGAATACCGTGATAGGTGTTGATATAGATAGGGAAGAAAACGCCTACTGCGACTAAAAATAATTTCGCTGTTTCATCAATGCCGAACCATAAGATGACAAGTGGGATAAGTGCTAAGGCTGGGATGTTACGAATCATTTGCAAGGTCGTATCGAGTAGGGTAGAGGCGAAACGCGAAGACCCGTTGAGTAGACCCAATAACAAACCTAAGCCACCGCCAATCAATAACCCCAGTAAAGCACGTCCTGCACTGACTTTAACGTGCTGCCAGAGTTCGCCACTCACCAGTAGATGCCAAAAAGCGGAAACTACAGCAGTAGGTGCAGGTAAAATACGGCTTTCTAAAAGACCCGAACTTGAGGCAATTTGCCAAACAACCAATAGAAGAATAGGGAAAATCCAAGGCAGCAAACGCTGCCCGATTTGTTTTGTTCCACGTGAAACAACACTTTCAGCTTTGCTCATGCAGGCTCCTTGACGGAACTATTTTGCTTCTTCTCGTCTGGAACATAGTTATTGGCAATAATTTCACCGAATGGACCGGTTAAATTTGGCTGAGCAAGTTTAGCGCGAGTTTCAATTGGTAATAACGGGAATACTAACTCTGCAAAACGAATTGATTCTTCAAGGTGTGGATAGCCTGAGAAAATGAAAGTATCAATACCTAAATCAGCATATTCCTGAATACGAGCAGCAACTGTTTCTGGGTCACCTACAAGTGCTGTACCTGCACCACCACGAACTAAACCAATACCCGCCCAAAGATTTGGAGATACTTCTAGTTTGTCTCGGTTACCGCCGTGGAGAGCTGCCATACGTTGTTGGCCTACAGAGTCCATTTGTGCAAATTTTTTCTGTGCCGCAGCAATAGTCGCATCATCAAGATATTGGATAAGCTCGTTCGCTGCTGCCCAAGCTTGTTCGTTGGTCTCGCGAACAATCACATGTAAGCGAATGCCATAAGTTAATTTACGACCTTTAGCCTCAGCTTTGGCACGAACATGTTCAATCTTTTGTTTAACTGCTTCAGGTGGTTCACCCCACGTAAGGTAAGTATCGACTTGCTCAGCAGCCAAATCGACAGCGACGTCTGAAGAGCCACCGAACCAAAGTGGTGGGTAAGGCTTTTGAACAGGTGGGTAAAGTAGTTTTGCATCATCCACTTGTAAACGTTCACCGTGGAATGTAAAAGCTTCACCTGTATGTGAGCGTGTCAAAATCTCACGCCAGATTTTTACGTATTCATTGGCAGTTTGATAACGCGTTGAGTGATCTTCATATAAGCCATCACCGCGTAATTCAGCCTCATCACCACCAGTCACTAAGTTGAGTAACACACGGCCATTCGACAAACGGTCAAACGTTGCAGCCATACGTGCTGCCAAAGCTGGTGTGGTTACCCCTGGTCGTAATGCAACTAAAAATTTAAGGTGTTGAGTTGCATCAATTAAGCTAGCCGCTGTAATCCAAGGATCTTCACATGAACGACCCGTCGGAATAAGTACACCTTCATAACCCAAATTATCTACTGCCACAGCAATTTGCTTCATATAGGCATGGTCAACCTGACGAGCGCCTTTACTTGTACCTAAATAGCGACTATCACCGTGGGTAGGAATAAACCAGAAAATTTTCATGTGCATTACCTATATCTATTGAAATTACTTGGCAGTCCAAACAGCTTGTTTAATGCTGATTGGTTTTGGAATGATGCCTTGTTGAGTAAAGATGTCTGCGAGCTGTTGTTGCTCAGCAATAACTTTGCTGTTAAGAGGAGCTGCCGATGAAGGGCGTGGACGACGTTTAATGAATAAATCACTGGTTGCAGGTTTAAGACCTGTACTTTGCCCAATCGCACCTGCCGTTTCTGCTTGATGGCTTTGAACCCATTTATCAGCTTGATTGATTTGTTTGATGAGCCCTGAAACAGCTTTCGGATGTTGTTTAACAAAATTTGGAGCGGCTAAATAAAAAGTATAGTTCGGGCTTAAGCCTTTACCCGATGCAAGAACACGCGCTTGATCTTCAAGTTGTGCTGAAGCGAAGTAAGGATCCCAAATTACCCATGCATCAACGGCACCTTTTTGAAATGCTGCGCGAGCATCGGCAGGCGTAAGCCAAATGGGAGTAATATCACTCCATTTTAAGCCTGCTTTACGCACAGCCTGTACAAGTAAGTAATGTGAACTCGAACCTTTTTGCAGCGCAATACGTTTGCCTTTAAGGTCTTTAAGCTGTTTGAGTTGCGAGTTTTTCGGAACTAAAATTGCCGATGCCAATGGCTTTGCCGCTTCATAAGCAATGTAATATAAAGGCTTGCCAGCCGCTTGTGCGTAGACAGGAGGCGTGTCTCCAGTAACGCCTACATCAAGGGACCCGACAGCTAAAGCTTCTAAAATTTGTGGGCCAGCAGGGAACTCATTCCAAGTAACTTTGGCATTTGGAAATTCTTGTTCAAATAGTTTTTGCTGTTTGGCAATCGCAAAGTTAATTGAACTTTTTTGAAAACCAATACGAAGTTCTTTTACAGTTGGATCAATTGCCCAAGCTGGCGCTGAGATTGTTAAACCTAATACAGTGACTGCACTGATGCGTTTAGCTAATTGTGCCCACTGACTCTTATTAAATAATGACTGATGTTGCATATTGATATCCTTGTTCCCCTTGAGGTCAGGCACAGCATTTATATCGTTATTTAAGCTGTGCCCAAGCTGGGTTTATTTCAGTTTTAAAATGGCATCTTGAATGGTGAGCTTGTTAGGAATGAGCTTTTGCGTATAAAAGGCATCAGCTACTTGTTGTTGTTCTTGTGTCACCTTGTCAGAGATTGGCTGAACTCCAAAACCCATACGTGAAATGGAAGTTTTGAGTACATCAAACTCAAGTGCGGTAGGTTTTTCGAGTAATTTGGCCGCTTCATCCTGATGTGAACTTACCCACTCAGTGGTCTGATTAAGTGTCTGTACAACAGTGTTAAGTACTTTCGGATTATTTTCTGCAAATTTACGGTCAGCTAAATAGAACTGATGATTGCTCACCAAGTTTTCACCTGTTGCTAAAACTCGGGCCTGAATTTGATTTTCAGCTGCAGCAAAGAACGGGTCCCAAATCACCCATGCATCGACAGCACCTTTTTCAAAGGCAGCACGTGCATCTGATGGCGGTAAATAAACAGGTTGAATATCACTTAAGCTTAAGTTGTTGGCTTCTAAAACTTTTAATAATAGGTAATGAACATTCGAACCTTTATTAAGAGCAACACGTTTGCCTTTTAAATCTTTAATAGAGTGAATAGGAGAGTCTTTTTGTACCAATAGTGCTTCAGCTTTTGGCGCAGGAGGTTGGTTTGCGACATACACTAAATTTGGATTAGCCGCTTGAGCAAAGATCGGTGGCGCTTCACCAGCTTCACCTAGTGAAACACTTCCTACGTTTAAACCTTCAAGCAATTGAGGTCCAGCAGGAAACTCAACCCATTTTACTTGCACGCCTTGTTCTTTTAATGCTTTTTCTAAGTCACCACGAGCCTTTAAAATAGGAAGGATGCCATATTTTTGATAGCCAATATTTAAAGTTGTGGTGGCTTGTTCCTCTTTTTTGGCACAACCACTTAACATCATCACTCCTGCAAGGCTGGCCGCGATGACTGAATATTTTGCCCATGAAGTGGTGTTGAAAAGTGCCATGAGATTTCGTGCTCCCCGAAAGAGAAAAAGAAAAAATAATTGGATGAGCAGATACCCTAAAGGGATTTTTATTTCAGAAAAAATAAGTATTCGGTCTTTATTTATGCGAAAAAAAGCTAAACACAATAGGTAATAAACTTAGGTGAAAAAATGGATTTATTTATTAGAAATATATTTAATAAATTTTGAGTAAGTTGATGTAAATAAAATAAAAAAAATATTAAAACACTAAAAATAAAAATTTAAAAAAAGTACAACCATAAATTAATCGTATTTATGGATGTACTTTTTTAACTAAGCTTATCTGAAATAAGAATATCTTAAAAAGAGCAAAGGCTAGGGAAGCAGTTTCTTAAAGACTAAAGAATTCCTTTGGTAGTTATAAAGCGCCTGACGAGCATTTGGTAAGTCATCAACACTCACCTGATGAAAACCATGTTCTAAAAACCAATGAGCAGTACGCGTTGTTAAAACAAATAATTGACGAATACCTTGTTCTTTGGCTTTTTCTTCAAGGAATTGCAAAATCTGGCTACCACGATTCGATTTACGATAACTTGGGTGTACTGCGACGCAGGCAATTTCTGCGGAACGTGTTTCATTAAATTCGGTCGGAATTGGATAAAGGGCGGCACACGCTAGAATTGTACCATCGCGTTCAATAACAGCGAACTGGCTAATTTCTTGCTCTAAACGTTCACGTGAGCGATACACCAAGATACCTTCTTCTTCTAGCGGACGTAATAAATTCATTAAACCGCCCACATCTTGAATGTTGGCCATGCGAACTTCTTCATAATGCGCATCGGTAATCATGGTACCAACACCATCACGTGTGAACAGCTCTTCAATTAGTGCACCATCATAAGCATAAGAAATGAGATGAACACGGTGTACGCCTGATAAAGACGCTTTTTTTGCTTGTTGCAGATGTAAAGTGAGTGTTGGGCTAATGGTTTGGTATTGTTGAATATAGTAGTCCAGTTGATGGGGGCTTAATTCACGTAATATTTGCTCATCTTCGTTCAGCAGCCCTTGTTGCTCACCTAGAAAAATGAGTTTATCTGCTTTTAAGTAAGTTGCGGTTTTAGTTGCGACTTCTTCCGCCCGCAAGTTAAATACTTCGCCTGTAGTGGAATAACCTGTTGGGCCTAATAGCACAATATTATGGTTATCGAGGTGTCGCTCAATTGCATCGGTATCAATAGAGCGAACTTCACCTGTAAGCTGGAAATCCATGCCCTCACGAATGCCATAAGGTTTAGCAGTCACAAAATTACCTGAGACCACATCTATTCGAGCACCGTACATGGGAGAGTTTGCCAAACCCATAGAAAGCAATGCTTCAATTTCTAGGCGAATAGAACCTACTGCACTCATGACGCAGCTTAAAGATTCACGTGTAGTAATACGGCTGTTGTCATAAAAAGGAGTTTCAATTCCTTTCTCTTTAAGATTTTGATTAATTTGCGGACGTGCGCCATGCACAAGAATTAAGCGAATACCTAGAGAATGCAATAAAGCAATATCATGAATGATATGTTCAAAATTAGGATGACGAACTGCTTCGCCGCCAAACATTAAGACAAAAGTTTTATCGCGATGCGCATTAATGTAGGGTGCTGAGTGTCGAAACCAGTGTACATAATGCTGGGTGTTATTATGCGACTTACTTTCAGGCTTACTTGGCATACCGATCTCGAATCAACAGCAAAAAGATATAAAGATGATTCTAAACAAAAAAGATTAAAGCCGCATGTTTTAGATAAAAAAACACCCAAATCTAAGTTTGGATGTTTAAAGAGTTCTAGAATTAGTGAACAACTCTAATGATTTTATGGCTCTGTTCATTTACCAGTACATAATTTCCGTTCACTTTGTACCATTTTTGATAGCGACCCGGTTTAGTCAATTTTTGATGTTGGCGATAGTCAATCACGTAACGTGAGTGTTGATATTCATGCGGTACAACCTGACCCACTCGCCATTCATTACGATGGTCATCTTTTTTAATCACTTTAACTGTTTTTACTTCATGGTTTTGATAGTTGCCATGGTGATTATGATCGTTAGGTGCTGCCATTGCTGTCGTTGCAACTAAACCTGTAAGTGAAAGAACAATTGCTGTTGTTAATTTTTTCATTATGAACCTCGAGTGATGAATTAAATTTCAATAACTAAAGGTTAGTGAACAATTGCAGATAAATCGTGGAGGCCAAGAAGAATAAATGTGAAAACCTAATATGAAATAAGAAGAAATTAAGAGAATACTTAATATGAAAATATAAAAAGTTTTTATTTTTAAAATAGATAAGACATAAAAAAAGGATAAAACTCGAAGGCTTTATCCTTTTTATTCAGCGATAGCGAGGTTCTATCGCTTTAAAAACCACGAATACTTACAATGCTATTAGAATCTGTGTCGACTAAAATATAGTCATTGTTAATTTTGTACCATTGCTGATTACGGCCCGGTTTAGGCAAGTTGCTGTCTTTATAGTCGACTTTATAACCATTGCCACGATAGTGCTGTGGCATAACATAACCCGGCTGCCAGCGATGTTGTTTTAAGCGTTCAAAGCCACGCTCTTCGCGCATACGGCGTTCATCACGGATACGATCATCATCATGATCACGTCCAAATCCTGGCCCACGATCATTCCACTCACCGCGTGGTCCTCCGCCTTTAGGACCTTTAGGGCCATGGCCTCGGTCAAAAGGGGGGGCAGCAAAGCTTGCCATACTGGTGGTCAGTACGGTTATGCATAGGGCTAAGATGGTGAACAACTTTTTCATGATGCATCCTCGTTTACATCTGATGTCTCTCATGTTGAATACTCTACGCGCAAAATGCAGAGAAACTGTGAAGATCATTTAATGGTTCAATTAAAATTACGGATAGATCAAGAGTTTTTATCAATCGTAAAAAAGGCTTGTATATAACTTTTCAGGTATAGGCAAGCCAGATTTGATGATTGGCCGTAATTTAATTTAGCTTTTCATCTTTAACTTTTTAATCCTGTGCATCAATACTCTGACCATTGAGCGCCAAGCTGTCTTCACCCATTAAATAGAGGTAGGCAGGCAAGATTGACTCAGGTGTAGGTAGTGTCTTCGGATCTTCTTGTGGGTAGGCTTTCGCACGCATTGCAGTACGTGTTGCGCCTGGATTAATACAGTTAAAGCGGATATTTGGATAAGTATTCTCTGCTGCAAAAATTTTGCTTACTGCTTCAATTGCAATTTTGGAGACAGAATATGCGCCCCACAAAGCACGTGCTTCACGGCCTACACCTGAACTGGTAAACACGACAGAGGCGTTTTCTGACTTTTGCAAAAGTGGTAATAAGGCTTGAGTGAGAGCAAAAGGCGCGCGTAAGTTAACTGCCATCACGTCATCCCATACTTCTGTAGGATAATGCGCCAGCTCCACACGCTCACCTAAAATACCCGCATTATGCAAAATACCGTCTAAACGTCCAAACTGCTTTTCGAGCGTATCGACTAAAAAGTCATAATCACGATCAGAGGCACTTGAAAGTTGTAGCGGTAAAATCGCGGGTTGAGGTGCACCTAGACTCTCAATTTCATCATAAATCACTTCAAGTTTATTTAAGGTTCTACCATGCAGGACAACGGTTGCACCATGTAGGGCATAACTTAGAGCCGCAGCTCGCCCAATTCCATCACCAGCACCAGTGATTAAAATAACACGATCTTTGAGTAGATCCGGACGAGGTTGATATTCTGAATATTTCATTGGTAAACCTCCTTCTTTTTATATTGATAAAACGAGTAACCGTTAAAAAAGTGTATAAAACTCTGATGTTAACTTATCATACGCTGATTTTCCTGTAGAGCAGGAAGCTTTTGACGTAACATATCGTGTAATTCTGTCACCGTATTTACAATCGAATCAGCCTGCCATGCAGCGAGATCATCACGGTGCTCAATAGGTAGATAGCCGTACGCAGCTAAAATAGTGTACATATTGGCATTGTGACCAGCATCGATATCGCGTGGATGGTCACCCACATAGATAATCTCATTTGCTGGGATATTTAACTGTTTAGCTGCCAAATACATAGGTTCTGGGTCTGGTTTTGTTTTACTGACATCTTCAGGACATACTAAAACCGCACAGCGTTCAGTCAGATTTAACTTTTCTAAAAGAGATTCACTTAATCCGCGTGGTTTATTGGTCACAATACCCCACGGGATTTGCGCAGCTTCTAACTCTTCTAGAAGTGGATACATACCTTCAAACAGATCTGTATCAACCACAATATTATTGCCGTAAATATCTAAAAAGTTTTGACGATGTCCCAAGAAAATTGGATTGGCCACATCCAGCTCTGGATAGACCAATTTCACCATCGCACGCGCACCTTCAGACACCTGAGTGCGAATTAAGTCTGCATCAACCACAGGACGTCTTTCATCACGGCACATTTGCTGAATAATACGAATGAAATCCGCAGCTGTATCGATAAGCGTACCGTCTAAATCAAATAAAACAGCTTTCATCATGCACCTGTATTAATCGTATGAACCATATAGTTAACGTCAACATTTGGCGCTAACCAGTAATGCTTGGTCAGTGGGTTGTAATGTAGTCCAGTCATTTCTTTTAACGTAAGGCCTGCATTACGAATATCATGTGCCATTTCAGATGGTCGAATAAATTTATGATAATCATGTGTACCTTTTGGCAACATGCGTAGTACGTACTCTGCGCCAATAATGGCAAATAAATAAGATTTTGGGTTACGGTTAATGGTCGAGAAGAACACATGGCCACCTGGTTTAACCAGAGCCTGACACGCTTTTACAATAGATGCCGGATCTGGAACGTGTTCCATCATTTCCATACAAGTCACCACGTCATATTGGCCTGCTTGTTCTTGTGCTAATTCTTCAACAGGAATTTGACGATATTCAATATTTTGAACATTCTCTTGCTGAGCATGTAAACGTCCAACAGCTAGAGGTGCTTCACCCATATCGATGCCGAGTACATCTGCGCCACGACGTGCCATACTTTCGGCCAAAATACCGCCACCACAGCCGACATCAAGTACTTTTTTACCAGCAAGACCGCCTACACGTTCATCAATCCAGTTTAAACGTAGTGGATTGATTTGATGAAGTGGGCGAAATTCAGAATGTTGATCCCACCATTTGGCAGCAAGTGCTTCAAACTTTGCGATTTCTTGTAAATCAACATTCAATTGCGACATGGTGCTACCTCTAAACTTGAGTTATCTTTTTGGATGTAGTTCGCCGTTAGTGTAGCGATTATTGGGAAAAAAGCGATAAACCCAATAAAAAACTTCACAGAAGCAAAACGAATTTAGCATATTTGTTTTATATTTAGAGCATAAGCTAATGCATAACAACTTAGAGGAAAAGCTGTAGCAATGAAAAAATTGGTTTTGGGTGGTTTGAGTGCAGCAATTATGGCCGTATCGGGTAGTGCAATGGCAGCAGATTTTGTTGCTGGTAAAGACTACACCGTGATTGCCAATCCAAGCAAAGTGGAAGTTCCGGGGAAAATCGAAGTTCGAGAGTTCTTTTGGTATGGCTGTCCGCACTGTTTTAAACTTGAACCGCATATGCAAACGTGGTTAAAACAGATTCCTAAAGATGTGCGTTTTGTACGTACACCTGCTGCAATGAATAAAATGTGGGAACAAGGGGCGCGTACATATTATACCTCTGAGGCATTAGGTGTACGTAAACGCACGCATTTACCACTATTCCATGCGATTCAGGTGAACGGTCAACAAATTTTTGATCAGGCTTCTGCTGCGAAGTTCTTTACTCGTTATGGCGTACCTGAGCAGAAATTTAATAGTACTTACAACTCATTTGCTGTGACGGCAAAAGTTGCCGAGTCAAATAAACTTGCTCAACAGTACCAATTAACAGGTGTACCTGCAGTTGTTGTGAATGGTAAATATGTTGTGCAGGGTGAAGATGGTAAAGTCACTCAAGTTCTTAATTATTTAATTGAGAAAGAACGTAAAGCAAAATAAGTTGTTTAGGCTTTACTTCAAAAAAAATGGGCTTCATGTGAAGCCCATTTTTATATTTAATTTATCGTTAATTATCACGAAATAATTCAATTAATTTTGCTGATTTTCATCTTCAATCTGAAAATTTAAAACATCAAAATTAGCTGTTTGAGTCGGCAGTGATAATGCCTGATTAATATATAAATTAATTAATTT
This sequence comes from Acinetobacter lactucae, assembly GCF_013122135.1. Lineage (NCBI taxonomy): Bacteria > Pseudomonadati > Pseudomonadota > Gammaproteobacteria > Moraxellales > Moraxellaceae > Acinetobacter > Acinetobacter lactucae. Next base: position 3,914,913 of record NZ_CP053391.1, on the reverse strand, counting down.
TTGGCGAGAACCAATCGAACGCTGGTAATAGGTAGAATTTAAAAGCAGTGATGCACCATAAGTCAGTGACCAGATATAAGACAAATAGTCACGAATCGACATATCATAATTCAATGATTTTAAATAATTTTCGGTAATATCTTTAATTGCTAAAATACGCTGTTGGCGAATTTCATAAAGCTCTTCGAAAAGATGCTTCAACTTAGACTCTGTCATCGTCAGATTTTCTTCAAGTTGATGCAATAGAATCGTTTTCCCTGGTGCAAGTAAATGATGAAGCATGTAATGAGGAGCATATTCTTTGAAATCTGTATTATATTTTTTAGAAATTTCTAAAATTTGCTTTTCATTTTGAATAATGAGCTCAAGTAGAAGCTCATTTTTACTTCTAAAATGCTTATAAAGTGTGCCTTTAGCAATATCTAGCTCGGCCACTAACTCATCTAGAGTAATTTCCTGATTGTTTTCTAATAACAACTTTTCTGCCACGCTCAGAATTTTTTCTTTACGCATCAAAAACTGTGTATGACGATCAAGATTCATAGGTATTCCCACACCAGTTTGGCCTAACTAATAGTTTACTTCCTGTAAAAAAGAAAAAGACTTTTCTCGAAATTTTTAGCCTTTTTCTTTCTCTCTTTACGTATTACCACATAACCTGTTTTTTGTCATTTGCCGCTTCTATCGTTCCCAGTTTGCAATCCCTCTAAACAGTAAACGAACTTGTGTAGAAGCATTTTCAATAAAGGCTATTTGTTGCAGCTTGAGCTGTTCACCTTGATATTGTTTCGATAGGTTGAGCCACGTCATTGCCCATGTAAATGACATATTAGTCAAAATGGTAGATAAGACATTTAAGTCTTGAGGATTTTGAATATGTTTAAAATTTTCGAGTTTAGTAAGATCAGTTGTTAGATCTTCAATCAGAAATTCAATTTCTCTGGCAATTGCTGCACGAACCGTTTCTGAGCCTCCCCAACGTTCAGCAATCATAAATTGCCATTGCTTAGGGCTATGATTTACTGCCTGCACAAATAGCTCAATACTGGTTTGGGTTTTAGCAGATTTATGTTGTAAGTAACTTTGTCCAAGTTGATGTAAAACACTTTTTAAATGTAGGGCAACTTGATCGACCAATTCCTTGCCGAGCTCATCCATGTCCTGAAAATGGCGGTAGAACGCTGTCGGTACTAAACCTACTTCACGTGCAACTTCACGCAAACTGATACTACTGAACGAACGCCCAGACGTGCTTAGATGTAAGGCTGCATCGAGAAGTGCCTGACGACTTTGCTGTTTTCGTTCATCCCGTATCGACATTAAAAGAACCTATTTAAACCGTGAGCCAAAGTCTAACAAAAAAGAGCAAACTTTCATAAAAAAAATAGTGAACAAGTGTTGACTGAGTGAACGGTTATAAATATAGTGTACATATGTTCACTATACGAACATGTGTTCACTCAAATAAATAGCCAGATACAAAAGAGGAACGTATGAACGCAACACTTAGTTATCAGCCACATTGGGTTCGAGAAGATTTCGTTGATTTTGTCTTGCAGAAAATTAACGTGACTTGGGCGTGGAAAAGGGTACTTGCAGAAGTTACTGCAGTTCAGCCACTGCATACCGATATGGTGCTCATTAGACTTAAACCAAATCGTAATTTTAATTTCGATCAAGTTCGAGCGGGTCAAAGTATTTTGCTGACTTTGCTCATCGATGGCGTTTACCAACAGCGTAGTTATTCAATTATTGAAGTGACTACTCAGGGTGAAATCGCTTTAGGTATTAAAGTACAAGGTTTGGTGTCTCGTGCAGCTCAACTATTACATGTGGGTGAGTGTGTTGAGATTTCACAACCACAAGGTGATTTTATTTTGCACCAAGGTCAGCATCCTGCGATTTTGATTGCGTCAGGAAGCGGTATAACTGCAATTTATTCACTCTTGCAGCAAGCTTTAAAACAGCAACTTGAACAAATTCATGTCATTTATTTTAATCGTGCGGAAATTTTTCATGCCGAATTAAAAGCTTTGGCAGAACAGCACCCACAGCTTCAATATCATTTTTTTAATACCACCGAGCAAAAGCAGCATTTAACTGAAAGTTTACTGCAAAAGCTGGTTCCAGATTTCGAGCAGACAGCAACTTATGTTTGTGGTCATCATGGCATGATGCAGCAAGCCAATGAAATTTATGCACAAAAAGGTGCTCAGTCGCAGCTTCATCAAGAGTATTTTCAGCCACTTCAAGTGACTGGTACACATGCAGCACAGCCTGTTATTTTCCGCCGTGCTCAACACGAGTTTTTAGCTGAAACAAATTTACTGAGCAGTGCAGAGCAAGCTGGTTTACGCCCACAACATGGTTGCCGTATGGGTGTCTGTAATAAATGCAGCTGTACCAAGGTAAGCGGAGTTACTCAAAACCTGTTAACTGGTGAAATTGAAGATCAACCGAACCGCCCAATTAAACTATGCGTGAGCCAGGCATTAAGCCCAGTCACAATTGATCTATAAAAAGAATTAAAGAGGATTAACCTTATGAATATGGCATTAGAATTTTCTACTGTTTCTAAATCTGCTCATTTAACACCTGAACAGACTGAAGAGTTTGGCCGCCGTGTTGAGCAGATTCGTCAAGACGTTATGCAAAGTCTTGGTGAGCAAGATGCAAAATATATCTACAAAGTACGTAATTTTGTTCGCTACACCGAAATCGCATCGCGTGGCATGTTGATGTTTGGTGGTTGGATTCCGCCAGTCTGGCTACTAGGCACAGGCTTATTAGGTATTTCTAAAATTGTAGAAAACATGGAACTTGGTCATAACGTCATGCACGGTCAGTTTGACTGGTTAAATGAACCAAGCCTGAACGGTAATACTTACGATTGGGATACCATTGCCTCTGGCGATGACTGGCGTGAAACACATAACTATGTGCACCACACCTATACCAATATTGTCGGTAAAGATCATGATGTTGGTTATGGTATTTTGCGAGTAAGTGATCAACAGAAGTGGGAACCTCGCCACCTGTTTAATATTCCCCTCGGTCTACAGTTAATGTTTTTCTTTGAGTGGTATGTAGGCGTGCAAAACTTACATCTTGAAGATGCATTAGTTTATAAAACCAAGAGCTGGAAACAGGTGTGGAAAGATTCGGCTAAAGTCCGTAAAAAAGCCACACGCCAAGTTTTAAAAGACTATGTGTTTTTCCCTGTGATCTCTGGCCCTATGTTTTTACCGGTTTTTGCAGGAAATGTAGTTGCGAATATTATTCGTAACTTGTGGTCATCTGCGGTGATTTTTAATGGTCACTTTACTGAAGATGCAGAAACGTTTGAGCCTGATAATACCGATACTGAAACCAAGGCAGAGTGGTACTTACGCCAGATTCGTGGTTCAAGTAACTTTAGTGGTACAGAATGGCTGCATTTTATGAGTGGTAACTTAAGCCATCAAATTGAACACCATTTATTTCCAGATATGCCAGCTAATCGTTATAAAGAAGTAGCACCGAAAATTAAGGCACTTTGTGCAGAATATGGCATTAATTACAATGAAGCGAACTTTATGCGCCAGTTCTGGAGTGTATGGGTACGTTTAGCGAAATGTTCACTGCCAAACCATACCACTGGAAAAGTGATGCAGACATTAGAAAAGTTAAAAGCAAAATTTAAATTTGCATAATCTCAGTTAATTCAAAATAGCTCCTTTTTAGGGGCTATTTTTATTTTTGAGTTATGAAACTTGCAGACTTACATTTGAAAGTAGGGAATAAACTCAACCTGTCAAAATCCTTTGCTATACTATGCCCAAGTTCGTATTTAAGAGAAGTTAGGAAGGATTATGCGTATTGACCAACGTGCATTAGACCAATTACGTGAAGTGAAAATTACACGAAACTACACCCGTTATGCTGAAGGTTCTGTGCTGGTCGAATTTGGTCACACCAAAGTCCTTTGTACTGCAAGCATTGATAACTCAGTGCCACGCTTTTTAAAAGGCCAAGGCCAAGGCTGGGTAACGGCAGAATATGGCATGTTACCGCGTTCAACACATTCACGTTGTGACCGTGAAGCGGCTCGTGGTAAACAAACTGGTCGTACTCAAGAAATCCAACGTTTGATTGGCCGTAGCTTACGTGCAATGGTTGATTTGAAAAAGCTTGGTGAAAACACGATTACCATCGACTGTGACGTGATTCAGGCTGATGGTGGTACGCGTACTGCTTCAATCACTGGTGCTGCTGTAGCATTAGTTGATGCGATGAATGTTTTATTGTCTCAAAAGAAAATTAAGCATGATCCGCTTAAAGGGTTGGTTGCTGCAATTTCTGTCGGTATGTATCAAGATGAAGTGTTGCTTGATCTTTGCTATGAAGAAGACTCGAACTGTCAAACTGACTTAAATGTAGTAATGACACAAGCGGGCGAGTTTATTGAAATTCAAGGTACTGCCGAAGACAAACCGTTTACCCGTGCTCAAAGCAATGCCATGTTAGAGATGGCTGAAAAAGGGATTGCCGAGCTCATTAAAAAGCAACAAGAAGCTTTAGGCTGGTAATTTTACGCTTTCTAAAAAACGCATCTTCGGATGCGTTTTTTTATGCCTTCATCAAATCGACATAAAAACATCACTTGCCTGTCACTTTAACACTTTATTAGTAGTTCGCATTTAAACCGTTTGGAAAAAACCAATGCGAAAACTTTCACTTTTATTAATTACTTCTTTAGCACTCATGCTCAGTGCTTGTAACGATGATAATGACTCAGATAATTCATCGCCAACAACACCGCCCACCAGTAATTGCAAAATGCACTGTGCACCATAATAAGAACTCAGGATAGAACTAATGAACCGTCGCGAATTTCTTTTAAACTCTACAAAAACCATGTTTGGGACAGCTGCTTTAGCGAGTTTCCCGCTGAGTATTCAAAAAGCTTTAGCTATTGATGCCAAAGTTGAAAGTGGAACTATTCAAGATGTTAAACACATCGTGATTTTGACTCAGGAAAACCGTTCTTTCGATAATTATTTCGGAACATTAAAAGGTGTACGTGGTTTTGGTGATCGTTTTACGATTCCAATGACGGAAAGCCGAAAGGTTTGGGAACAATATGATGCGAATAAAAAGAAAGTATTGCCTTACCATTTAGATAGTCGTTTAGGAAATGCTCAGCGTGTTTCAGGTACACCTCACTCATGGTCTGATGGCCAAGCAGCTTGGGACAATGGTCGTATGAGTGATTGGGTCGCTTATAAAAAACCACAGTCGATGGGCTACTATAAAAAACAAGAAGTCGAATATCAATTTGCCTTAGCCAACGCTTTTACGATTTGTGATGCTTACCACTGTGCTATGCATGCTGGGACTAACCCAAACCGTAAGTTTATTTGGACTGGAACTAATGGTCCTACAGGTGCAGGTGTTGCAAGTGTTGTAAATGAATTTGATGGGATTGGGGTATCAACAGAAGGTTATGAGTGGACAACGTATCCTGAGCGCTTACAGCAAGCTGGCGTAACATGGAAAGTTTATCAAAATATGCCAGATAACTTTACCGATAACCCGTTAGCTGGCTTCAAACAGTATCGCCGTGCAAATGAGCAATCTGGTCAACCTGTCAGTAACGACACACTAACGTGTCCAGCATATGACGAAAAGATTGATGCGACTCAACCACTTTACAAAGGTATTGCCAATACCATGCCGGACGGTGGTTTTTTAGGAACTTTTAAAGCTGATATCGCACAAGGTAAATTACCGCAGGTGAGTTGGTTAGTTGCTCCCGCAACTTACAGTGAACATCCGGGGCCATCTAGTCCTGTACAAGGTGCTTGGTATATTCAGGAAGTATTAAATGCATTAACTGAAAACCCTGAGCTGTGGAGCCAAACCGTTTTATTGGTGAACTTCGATGAAAATGACGGTTTCTTTGACCATGTCCCTTCACCAAGTGCACCGTCTAAAGATGTAAACGGTGTTGTATATGGAAAAACGACTTTAAACGATCAGCAAGTGTCTTATGAGTACTTTAACCATCCAGCAGTAGTGACTTCAAAATCTCAACCTAAGCCAGATGGTCGAGTGTATGGACCAGGCGTACGCGTTCCCATGTATGTGATTTCGCCGTGGAGCCGTGGAGGATGGGTAAATTCTCAAGTCTTTGACCATACCTCTATTTTACAGTTCTTGGAAAAACGCTTTGGTGTGCAAGAACCTAACATTAGCCCTTACCGCCGTGCTGTATGTGGTGATTTAACGACGGCATTTAATTTTAAAACACCGAATGTTCTGCCTGTTGCTGAACTAGATGGGAAGAAAACCAAAGCCGAAGCCGATGCGATTCGTGTTGCTCAAGCTTTATTGCCACAAGTTCCTGTTCCGAGCCAGCAGCAATTTCCTCAGCAGGAAATGGGAATTAGGCCATCACGTGCTTTGCCATATATTTTGCACACCAGTGCCAAAGTCGATACCACTCAAAAAACGATTAAGCTGATGTTCTCTAATACAGGTAAACAAGCAGCCGTTTTCCATGTCTATAACCGATTAGATCTTACGGCAATTCCACGTCGTTATATGGTTGAAGCGGGTAAACAGCTTGATGATGTATGGAATACTGCAAATGGACAGTACGATTTATGGGTACTTGGACCAAATGGTTTCCACCGTGCGTTTAAAGGCGATTTGAGTCAAGTTAACCAAACTCAAGCATTACCGGAAATTAGAGTGTGTGTGGAAGAGTGTGATGCGAATTTGTATTTAAAAGTGCGTCATGATGGTAATAAGTCAGTCAAGCTCAACGTCGAAGCAAATGCTTATCTTCCAAACAAGACATGGACGATAGAAACCAATAGTTCTGAAAAAGAACTGGTTTGGGATATGTCTGAATTTGGTGGTTGGTATGACTTCACTGTGACTTTAGCTGATGATGCTACGTTTAGTCGTCGTTTTGCAGGACGCATTGAAACTCAAGAAGATTCAATTTCTGATCCTTATATGGGTTATCTAGAGTCTTAGGTTGGTAAGTTATTTCCCTTAATGTAGGTATTGAAATTTATTCCTCATTAACTGGTGCTAAAAGTCATCTGCAACCTGTCTATAATCTATAAGGATCTTATTTTTGCAACAAAATAGGATAGAGGATGAAAGTGGGCAGGTTTTGCAGATGACAATGCCTTTGGTTACTTTGGGCAAAACCAAAGTAACAGAATGGGCTGTTGGCAAAAAATTCTAAGCGATAAGACTCTGTCGCGTAGGAAAAGAGATATCCATGTCACGATAGTAAATAAAGGGAGTTATGCTGTTGATATAAAATACTATGTGGGAAGATGCTGTCGTATAGATGAATAATAAAAATAAAGGCTTACCTTTTGTAACAGAATCTCCTAAGCCTGGTCATATTTATCTTTTACATTGAAACCCTAAATTTTTAAAGTAATGGGGAAAATTTATGCTACAAGGTTTTATTGTATTATTAGCAGTAGTGACATTTGTTTTAATGGCTGCCGATCCACGTGATGGTGGGGCACAAGCGACTCAGTCAGCGTGGCAAAAAACACAAGCGGCAGACATGACCAAGTCGCAAAAAAATACCAATAATGACGCAGATTTTATCTAAGCATTAAAACGCATAGATAAATCAACTGCTCTAACATCTTTAGTCAGAACGCCCATAGAAATATAGTCAACGCCAGTAGTGGCAACTTCACGCAAGTTTTCAATGGTGATATTGCCAGAGGCTTCGAGTTTACAGCGGCCCGCCACATGTTTTACAGCATCAATCATTTGCTGTTGACTGAAGTTATCGAGCATAACAATATCTGCACCAGCTTCAAGTGCTTGGTTTAATTCATCCCAAGTTTCAACTTCGACTTCAACCGGTTTGCCGGGCGCAATTTGGTGTGCTTTGGCAATTGCTTGAGCAATACCGCCCGCTGCCATAATATGGTTTTCTTTAATTAAGAACGCATCAAATAAACCAAGACGATGGTTTTGTCCACCGCCAATAGCCACAGCATATTTTTGTGCAATACGTAAGCCCGGTAGGGTTTTACGTGTATCGAGAAGTTTTGTATTTAAACCTTCAAGATGCTGAACATATTCAGCAGTTTTTGTTGCAACAGCAGATAAAGTTTGAATAAAGTTTAAAGCAGGGCGCTCTACTGTTAGTAAGCTACGTGCAGAACCAGCAAGCTTTAAAAAGGCTTCGTTTGCAGCAACACGTTCACCTTCTTGTTTTAGCCAAGTCACTTGAACAGTATTGTCATAAGCTGAGATGAGTGCATTAACCCACGGTTGTCCAGCTAAGACCATATCTTCGCGGCTAATAATGGTTGCCGTGGCTTGCTCATCTTCAGGTGTGAGCATAGCGGTAATGTCACCGTCCCCAATATCTTCTTGTAATGCTTGTTGAATATTGATTTGAATTGATTGTTCAAGCAAAGACTGAGGTATGCTCATACGGTTTCCATTTTGTCGATGACCCTAAAACTTGCGATATATTAGCACCGTCGACCTGAAAAATAAGCTGTTTTATGAGATTAATCGCGATAAACAATCGCATTTACTACTTTGAAAAGCACATAACTGTTTTAAACTAAAACAATTGGCAAGCAATTTATTGGCGTCTCAATGAAGCAAATCACAGCGTATGAAGTTATAGATGGACAATTAAAAGGGGCGAGACAAATCCCTTCTCCAAATTTTAACCAGCGTCCGACTGGCACCGAAATTCAAATGATTGTGGTTCATAATATTAGTTTGCCACCGTCTCAGTTTGGAGGTGGCTATATTGAGCAGTTTTTTCAAAACAAGTTAGATTGGTCAGTTCATCCTTATTTTCAGACTATTGAAGGCATGCAAGTTTCTACACATCTGTTAATTTTACGAACAGGTGAAGTTCTGCAGTTTGTTAACTTTAACGAGAGAGCATGGCATGCAGGGCGTTCAAGTTATTTAGCTAAAGTTGAATGCAATGATTATTCAATTGGTATAGAACTTGAAGGAAGTGATGATTTACCTTTTGAAGACATACAATATGAAGTGCTAACTGACGTTGTTACTGCAATTCGCCAAGCTTATCCAGAAATTAAAAACCATATTGCAGGGCATTCAGATGTTGCTCCTGGCCGAAAAACTGATCCAGGCCCTTATTTTAAATGGCAGCACTTTAGACAATTGTTAGCTCAGAAAAAAACTTGAGTTTGTTCATCATTTCACAACGAAAAGATTTTCTAGTTTCATTACAATAGCGTCTTTCGAATATAGCTGTAGGTGAGTGCGATGGCATTGTGGCGATCGACTTTTATTGTCAGTGCAATGACGATGTTGTCACGAGTGTTAGGGCTCGTGCGTGACGTCGTATTGCTCAACGTGTTTGGTGCAGGTAAAGATTTTGATACCTTCGTCGTCGCTTTTCGTATTCCCAACTTCTTTCGACGACTATTTGCCGAAGGCGCCTTTTCTCAGGCCTTTATCCCAGTCTTAACTGAATATAAAACGGGTCGAGCACACGCTGAAGTACAGATCTTAATTAGTCGGGTATTTGGCTGTTTGCTAACAGTTATGACCTTACTCACTTTTGTGGCTATGGTTTTAGCACCTGCAATCATCTATATGTACGCACCGGGCTTCCACAGTGATCCAGAAAAGTTTGATTTAGCCGTCAGCATGTTCCGTTTGACTATTCCATATCTAATGTTTATGTCGCTCACGGCTTTTGCTAGCAGCATCTTAAATAGTTATGGTTCGTTTGCCTCACCAGCTTTTTCACCAGTTTTGTTAAATGTAGCGATGATCGCAGGAGCGTGGTGGCTTACGCCGTATATGGCTGAGCCAATCAAAGCACTAGGCTGGTCAGTTGTTGCGGCTGGGGTATTACAGTTAGCGATACAAATTCCTGAATTGTGGCGTAAAAACCTACTGATTCCACCTAAAGTTGATTTTAAACATGAGGGTGTAGAGCGTATTTTAAAATTAATGCTTCCAGCATTATTTGGTGTATCTGTGACTCAGATTAACCTATTGCTAAATACGATTTGGGCATCTTTCATGCAAGATGGTTCAGTGTCTTGGCTCTACAGTGCTGAGCGTATGACTGAGTTACCTTTAGGTTTAATTGGTGTTGCGATTGGTACAGTAATTTTGCCTTCACTTTCTGCCCGTCATGCAGAGCAGGATCAAGCAAAGTTCCGCGGCATGATCGACTGGGCTGCAAAAGTCATTGTATTGGTAGGGGTGCCGGCAAGTATTGCTTTATTTATGCTTTCAACACCGATTATTCAAGCATTATTCCAGCGTGGTGAGTTTGATCTACGTGATACACAAATGACAGCTCTAGCATTGCAATGTATGAGTGCTGGTGTAATTTCTTTCATGCTTATTAAAGTATTTGCACCCGGTTTCTATGCACAACAAGACACAAAAACACCAGTGCGTGTAGGTTTAATGTCAGTTGCAGCTAATGCGATTTTAAACGTTGTATTTATCGGCTTCTTTAAGCTTATTGATTGGCATGCAGAACATATGGCACTTGCACTAGCATCTTCAGGTTCAGCGTTAGTAAATGCCGGTTTACTCTACTTCTATTTGCATAAGCGTAATATTTTCCGATTTGGTCCGCATTGGAAGAAATTAGGACTTCAATATGGTTTAGCGAACCTTGCTATGATTGTAGCGCTTTGGTTTGGGCTCAATTGGTATAACGGAGAGCTTTCACAGTGGTTACGTGTTGCCGAAGTCGTAGGGCTGTGTTTAGTTGGGATAATTGCTTACCTGATCGGTTTAATCCTTACGGGTTTTCGACCTAGAGATTTAAAACACTAAAAATAAAAAAGCGATCTTAAAATGATCGCTTTTTTTATACTAATACATTTATTTTGGCAAAACTTGCAGCAGTTCAATATCGAAAATTAAAGTGCTATTCGGACCAATCGTGTCACCTGCACCAACTTCACCGTAAGCGAGATTTGCGGGGATAAAGAAACGAGTTTTACCACCTTCTTTCATGGTTTGCAGACCTTCAGTCCAGCCTGCAATCACTTGGCTGAGCTGAAACTCAACTGGATGATTACGTGCGATTGAGCTGTCAAACACAGTTCCGTCGAGTAAACGACCTTCATAATTTACTTTAACACGTGATACAGCTTTCGGTTTTTTACCTGTACCTTCTTTTAATACTTGGTATTGGAGACCTGATTTAGTCGTGATTACACCCGATTTTTTTGCATTATCAGCAAGAAATGCAGCACCTGCTTGAGCATTTTGTTGACCTACTTTTTGAAATTCAACAAGCTGCTTAGCTTCTAAAGTTTTTTTATAATCATTAATCGCTTTCGCCATTTCTTCGTCAGTTAAGCGTGCGGTTTTGTTCTGAGCACCTTCTTGTAAGCCTTGGTAAAAAATATCAAGATTTAAATCTGTTAATGCTTCAGTATTATTACGGCCCATTAAATAGCCATAGCTATAGCTAAATTGTTCTTTCGCCGGGCTTTTATTTGTAATAGGTGCAGCAGCAAAAACAGATAAACTCATCGTTGATGTTGCAATAATTAAACCGATTTTTTTCATGCCGTTTTCCAAAAAAAAGGAGAGTACTGTTTTACTCTCCTGAATGTTTTTATTTCACTGAAATGAGTTCTACATCAAAAATCAGTGTACTGTTTGCTGGAATACCAGGAAGTTCCTGAGGGCCATAAGCAAGATTAGATGGGATAAAGAACGTTGCTTTACCACCTTCTTTCATCAGTTGAAGTCCTTCAGTCCAGCCGGGAATCACTTGATTGAGTGGGAACTCAACTGGTTCACCGCGCTTATAAGAACTATCGAAAACCTGTCCATTAATTAAACGGCCTTCGTAATGTACTTTAACCATAGACTGCGCAGTTGGTTGTTTACCTGTGCCTTCTTTAGTGATGATATACTGCAAGCCAGATGCTGTAGTTTTTACACCAGCTTTTGTTTTATTTTCTGCAAGGAATTGAACATCTGCAGATTCAGACGCTGCTCCAGCGGCTTGCTGTGGTTTATTTTGTTGTTGCATTTTTTGCTGCAATTCTTTTTCATAAGCAGCAACAGCAGCTTTTAACTCTTCTTGAGTATAAGCACTTGGTTGCTTATTACGAGCATCATGAATCCCTTTCACAAATGATTTTGTGTCTAGTTCAGGTGGAGTTTGCTGAGCAACTTCGTACCCAAGAACATAACTGATTTTTTCAATTGGAGAGGCATTTTTATTTGCTTTGCTTCCGACTTCTGTGGTCGGATGTTGGCTTGCATAATAAACTGGTACAAGTGCAGCACCGCCTAAAACTACAGCGACAGCAATGGGTAAGGCTTTACTCATAAAAGGTTCCAAAAATAATCATTTGAGTCTAAAAAGGCTGCTTTTGATCTTAGCATGCTTAAGCATAGAATGTTTAAGAAAAAAAACGAGTGGTTTTTTATATATTTTAGTTAGTTTTAGTTGGAATAAACTTAAAAAATCTTAAATAAAAAACCGGATCATTTGATCCGGTTCTCTTATCACTTTTCGGTTAATCTTCTTTTTGTGCTTTATAAGCATAGGCATAGTTATAGCCATAACCATAGCCCGCGCTCGCACGTTGAATATCGTTAAGGATAAAGCCGTTGACTTTAACACCTGCTTGTTCAAAGCGATTAAGCGTTAATTCAAGCTCTTTCATTTGCGACTTAGCATAACGTGCAACAATTAAGTTCACACCAGTATATTGTGAAATAATAATACCATCGGTTACTGCAAGTACTGGTGGAGTATCGATAATGATGTGGTCATATTGACCTTGGAGCTGTTCAAGTAGTTCTTTAAATTGATTAGAACTTAAGATCTCAGAAGGATTTGTTGGGCTTTTACCACGAGTAATCACATCAAGGTTAGCAACTTGAGTTTTGTGTAATACTTTTTGTAGATCAGCTTGTCCACTTAACAATTCAGAAAGACCCGGTTTCACATCAACGTCGAAGTATTTATGCATATAACCACGGCGCATATCGGCATCAATGAGTAGTACGCGTTTATCACCTTGAGCGAAAATAGTTGCAAGATTGGTCGAAATAAACGATTTACCCACTTCTGGAGAAGGGCCAGCAATCATAATGATATTATTTTTTGCATTTGCTAAAGCAAAGTGAATCGCGGTACGGATACTACGTAAGCTTTCAATTGCAATATCATCACTATTTTTAACTGCAAGAATAGGAATACTCTTCTTTTTCTTTAAAATCTTAATGCGACTTTCTTGAATTGGAGAACGTGGAACCGTTGCATAAACTGGTAAATCCAGTTCATTTTCAATTTGGCCAGAATCTTTAATTCCTGTACGTAACATATTACGTAATAAGGCAATTAATGTTCCTATAAAACCGCCTAAGAATAAAGATAAAATAAGGATTTGTAACTTTTTAGGTTTAATCGGTTCAATTGGTTCAACTGCAGTGTCTACAATACGAACGTTACCAATTTCACCCGCTTTCGCAATACGCAGTTGTTGGTAAGAATTCAATAATGCAGTGTAGAGTTGTGTTTTAACCTCAACCTCACGATAAAGCTGTAAGTATTGGCGTTGTACATCTGGCAGTTGTTTTAATGTACTGTTTAACTCACCAATTTGCTTATTAATCGCACTCAATTGGCCATTAATTTCGCGCATTGCTGGGTGCTCAGCAGTATATTTTGCAGCCATTTCAGCTTGTTTTTGTTCAAGTTCAGCTTTTTTAGTTTCTAAAGTGATACTTTGAGTTAAATACAGCTCAGATTCTTTGGTAACATCAACAGTGTTATATTGTTGACGGAACTTGTTAAATTGACGTTCTGCATCGTCCAGTTGCTTTTTCAAATCTGGAAGCTGTTCATCCAAAAACTTTAAAGTCTGAGCAGACTCGGCTGAACGACGTTCAATATTTTGTGCACTATAGGTTGCCAAAATTGCATTTAAAACTTTAGTAATATGCTCTTTGTCTTGACCTTGATAGTTTAAACCTAAAACACCAGTAAGTTTACCACGTTCTGCCACTGAATAGTTTGAGCTAATTGCATTTACAGCAGCAGGTACAGATAGATTGGTAATATTATAAGTGGCATCAAATTGATCTTTGGTGAAGATAGCAACTTTCCAAGTACCATGGGGACCCACAAATTGATTCGCCTGATTAATTGGTATAGTTAATATAGTCTCATCAGTACTAGGGTCAGTTAAATGTAAAGACTGTTTGTCGAAATTAAGGTGTAAAGTTCTATCTAGATAATAAGTTGGAATTTCAAATTGGCGGATCTCAAAGCTTTTAAGTCCATCCTTAAAAAGGATAGATTTTTTATTATATTCACTTTTATATTCAGTATCACTTAATAAACGATGGATAAGCGTATTTTCTGTACTTGAAACTTGTATATTGAGATGTAAGTCTTTAATGACCGATCCTAAAACTAAACGTGACTTTAAAATCTCAATTTCTGCTTGAGCTGGTGATTTTTGCTCAATCATTTGTGATAAATCGCCTAAAAGAGCAGCAGAAGCCCCTTTGCTGTCTTCAACTTGAACCAAAGCATCAACCGAATAAGTATCAGGCGTTACACGTAAATAGAGTAGTGCACATACAAGGCTTAAAATAATGCAGAGGGCAATAAGTTTCCACTGAGCTATCAGGGAAAAAAATAATTCCTTTAGATCAATTGTATCTTCGGTATTAGTATTTTGGTTCATAAGCTTAAAATCTGAATGTTAAATATAAGGTTTCCAGTCATCAACACATTGCTGTATGAGTTGGCAAGTTTCATCAAAAATAGTTTGATCATGTTGATATGGATCTGGCACATTTTTGTTTTGCCAATGTCCTAAGCGATAGGTTTTACCTTTTGCAAAGGGCCAAGTTTGCTCAATATGTTTTTGCTGGTTGTGACTCATGACTAAAATCAGGTCAGCTCTTTTGATATGTTCTGCACTAAGTTTACGTGCAACATGAGGCTCCATATCAATGCCTAATCGTTGCATACAAAGTCGAGCTTTTTCATCAGCTTGATGACCAATAAGCCCTGAAATACCTGCTGACTCAATATTTAATTGGGGATATTGCTGTTTAAGGAAATACTCAGCCATTGGGCTTCGGCAGATATTTCCAATGCAGACCACCAAAATATTCTTAAATTGCATAATATTATTGTCCCAATCGATCTATATTATATAAAGCGCTTGAGAATGGAATAATTTGATTAACAACACGTTGCCAACGAGTCAAGCCAGTCGCATCAACATATACAATATCATTACTACGTAATTTAAACTGATTGGCTAATCCGAAATCACCAATACTCATTAAATTTAAATGATAAAGCTCAGTTGTATGGTCATTTGGATTGGTACGTAAAACATAAATACGACTAGCACTAGCAGATAAAGGATTTAGACCCAAGCTTTCACCTAGAGCATCACTTAGCGTCATACCCTGATCACGCATTGGTAAAGCTTGATTCTTGCCAGATTCACCCATGACATAAATTTTCTGGTTTTCTCGGGTACTGACATAGATTGTGTCATTTGGTTGTACTAAAAGTTTATGTAACGAATAACCCGCTTTTTCTAACTCAATCGTATTTAAGTTATATGTAATGCCATTACGAATGAGTTGAACGTAGGTATTGTCACCTTTATCGGTTACTCCTCCAGCAAGACCTAAAGCTGTGTATACACTTACTGGTTGATCGCTTAAGTAGAACTGACCACCTTTAAGTACGCTGCCTTGAACAGAAAAGCGTTGTCCCTCATAAGATAGTACGCGTACTATCACATCAGGATTTTTTAAAAAACGGGCCAGTTGGCTGTGAAGTTCACGGTTCACTTGAGAAAGAGTTTTGCCAGCTGCTTTATAACGCCCAACTAGAGGAAACTGGATGTAACCAGTTTGGTCGATTGGATAACCACTTGCTTGTACAGATTGTTCATTATTAACGTTGTTTACAGGTGGAGTAATTTCAGGATATGCCCAAAGTTGAATAGAAAGAACGTCTCCAGGGCTTAAACGATATATGGGTTGTTGGCTCTTAAAAAGAGTTGCATAGTCACGTTGATAGTCAACCTGTGCGGGCTGTATTGCGGGCAGAGTTTCTTGTGAAATTTTAACCACATTAACCGTAGTTCCAAGGTCGGTTTTATAAACGCCTTCACTTGGAACATCATAAGTTTGTAAACCAGAAGTAACTGCACAACTAGCAGCACTTAAACTTAAGGCAAGAACAGAAAAAAACTGGCAATACTTCACACGCGACCCTTTGTGTATTTATCTTTAATTGATATTGTCCACTGCATAGTAACAAGTGTCTATTAAACGCAGGCTGAACAGATTCTAGCTGAAAAGAAATGAAAAAACATCGAAAAATCGTATAGCTTTGTATGTTTAGTTTATCTGAATGGCTTATTTAGACTATGGTCATTGATCAGAAATATTAAAAATGTACTCTTTTAGCTAAACTAATAAATTGTACTTATAAGTACTGTAAACACATTTATACAATTGGTGTTCGGCGCTAACTTAAAATCTGATATAGTACGCTGCAATGTAAGTGCCAAAAGCATGATTTATTAGATATAAACTCTAAGGAAAAAGGCTCGTTTATATGCAAATTGCCAATTTAAAAATAGCAATTATTGGGTTGGGCTATGTAGGCTTGCCATTGGCAGTTGAGTTTGGCAAAAAAGTACCTGTAGTTGGTTTTGATATTTATCAAAAACGTATTGATGAGCTCAAAAACGGTAAAGATCATACTTTAGAAGTATCAACACAAGAATTACAACAGGCGTTGCAATTAAGTTATTCTGCTGATTTGGGTGATCTAAAAGACAGTAATTTTTTTATTGTTACCGTTCCAACACCAATTGATGATTTTAAACAACCAGATCTCACACCTTTAATCAAAGCATCGACCAGTATTGGCCAAGTGCTTAAAAAGGGGGATGTAGTAGTATATGAATCCACTGTATATCCAGGCGCAACCGAAGAAGTATGTATTCCGGTTTTGGAAAAAGTTTCAGGTTTAAAATTTAATCAGGACTTTTTTGCAGGTTATAGTCCAGAACGAATTAATCCTGGTGATAAGTTGCACCGTGTAACTAATATTCTAAAAATTACTTCCGGGTCGACTCCTGAGGTGGCTGATTATGTTGATGAGGTCTATAACCTGATTATTGAAGCAGGAACTCACAAGGCACCAAATATAAAAGTAGCAGAAGCTGCTAAAGTGATTGAAAATACCCAGCGTGATGTCAATATTGCTCTTATTAACGAATTAGCACTTATTTTTAATAAGTTAGGTATAGATACGGAAGATGTATTGAAAGCTGCAGGGACGAAATGGAATTTTTTGCCATTTCGACCAGGGTTGGTAGGCGGACACTGTATTGGCGTTGATCCTTATTATTTAACCCATAAGGCTCAATCTATTGGATTGCATCCGGAAATTATTTTAGCAGCTCGTCGCTTAAATGATCGTATGGGAGAATATGTGGCGACGCAACTCATTAAAGAAATGGTAAAGCGTCGAATTCAAGTAGTTGGTGCCCGCATTTTAGTAATGGGGCTCAGCTTTAAAGAAAACTGTCCAGATATTCGTAATACAAAAATTATTGACTTTATTAAAGCCCTTAAAGAATACGACTTAGATTTAGATATTTGTGATCCTTGGGTAGATGATACAGAAGTCCAACACGAATATGGTTTAGCACCAGTTAAAGAATTGAAGCAAGGTGTGTATGATGCGGTCGTTATTGCAGTCGCTCATGATCAGTTTAAAGCAATGACTGCGCAAGAGTTTCACGCATTAGGTAAAGCCAATCATGTACTTTATGATTTGAAATATGTATTAGATCAACAAGAATCATCTATACGGTTATAAGGAATTAGTTCAGGTGAAAAGAGTTTTATTGGTATTTGGAACAAGACCAGAAGCAATAAAAATGGCGCCATTAGCCTTAAAATTACAGCAAAATATTGAAGACTTCGAAACTAAAGTTTGTGTAACTGGTCAACATCGCCAAATGCTAGATCAAGTTTTAGAGCTCTTTAATTTAGAACCAGATTTTGATTTAAACTTAATGAAACCTGGACAAACATTATCTGATGTAACTTCTGGCGTTTTAAAAGGTTTAGAACAAGTTTTTGAGCAATGGTTACCAGACGTAATTCTTGTTCATGGAGATACAGCAACGACTTTTGCTGCTTCATTAGCAGGCTATTACCATAAAATTAAGATTGGTCACGTTGAAGCTGGTCTGCGAACAGGTGATCTTTATTCGCCGTGGCCTGAAGAAGCAAATCGTCAGCTTACAGGGGTTTTAGCAAACTATCATTTTGCACCTACAATATCTTCTTATGATAATTTAATAAAAGAGAATGTGAATCCTGAAACTATTATTGTGACTGGGAACACAGTTATTGATGCGCTTTTGCAAGTGAAAAATAAAGTTGAACAAGATCAAGAGTTAGTTCAAAAGTTTGAGCAAGAATTTAAATTTCTTGATAAAAGTAAAAAGCTAGTTTTAGTTACAGGTCATAGACGTGAAAATTTTGGTCAAGGTTTTTTAAATATTTGCACTGCATTAGCTAATCTTGCAAAAAAATATAGTGATATCCAAATTGTATATCCAGTTCATTTGAACCCTAATGTACAAAAACCTGTAAATGAGTTGCTATCAGGTATAGATAATATCTTTTTAATTCAACCCCAAGATTATTTGCCATTTGTGTATTTAATGAACCGTAGTTATCTCATCTTAACTGACTCAGGGGGGATTCAAGAAGAGGCTCCTTCTCTTGGAAAACCTGTCTTGGTTATGCGTGATACTACTGAACGACCAGAAGCTGTTGATGCAGGGACTGTGCGTTTAGTTGGTACTGATGTGAGTACAATTGAAAAATCAGTATCGGAGTTATTAGAAAATACCTCAGTATATAATGCTATGGCTGCTGCACATAATCCTTACGGCGATGGCACTTCTTGTCAGCAAATTATTGATTTCTTAAGAAGAAGTTAATTTTTTTATTATTTTATTTTAATTTAAAGTATTGAATATGAATAAGTCATTTAAACATATCTGTGTTATAGGTTTAGGTTATATTGGTTTACCAACAGCAGCAACTTTTGCAGCACATGGAATAAAAGTTACTGGTGTGGATGTTAATCAACATGCCGTAGATATGATTAACCAAGGAAAAGTGCACATTGTTGAACCTGACTTAGATGCGTTAGTGCGTGATGTGGTTGCACAAGGTAAGTTATCTGCTCAAACTACTCCATTAGAAGCTGATGCATATATAGTTGCAGTTCCTACTCCTTTTAAAGATGACTATCAACCTGATTTAAAATATATTGAAGCAGCTTCTAAAGCCTTAGCTCCTTTTTTGAAAAAAGGTAATCTCGTTATTCTTGAGTCTACCTCACCTGTAGAAGCAACCGAACAAATGTCAGCTTGGTTGAGCGAAGCTCGCCCCGACTTAAGTTTTCCTCAACAAAAAGGTGAAGAGGCAGATATTTTAGTAGCGCACTGCCCAGAACGAGTATTACCAGGTAAGGTTTTGCAAGAACTGATTAGCAATGACCGTATTATCGGTGGTATGACGCCGCGCTGTTCAAAAGCAGCTTGTGAGCTATACAAAACCTTTGTGAAAGGTGAGTGTATAGAAACAAATGCGCGTACTGCAGAAATGTGTAAATTAACAGAAAACTCTTTCCGAGATGTTAATATTGCCTTTGCAAATGAGCTTTCTATTATTTGTGATAAGTTAGATATTAATGTTTGGGAGTTAATCTCTCTCGCAAATCGTCATCCTCGGGTAAATATTTTACAACCAGGCCCTGGTGTAGGCGGACACTGTATTGCTGTTGATCCATGGTTTATTGTTGCTAAAACACCAGAGCAAGCGCGGTTGATTCGTACCGCACGTGAAGTAAATGATGCAAAACCTGAATGGGTTATCGATCAAGTTAAAATTAAAATTGCTGAATTTTTACAAGCGAATCCAACTAAGACTATTCAAGATGTAACGATTGCTTGCTATGGCTTGGCTTTTAAACCTGATATTGATGATCTTCGTGAGAGTCCAGCATTAGAGATCACTAAGAAATTGGCAGAACAAGGTTTAAATATTCTTGCAGTAGAACCGAATATCAATGAACTCCCAAGCCAGCTGCCTTCAAATATTAAACTGATTTCTGTTGAAGAGCATCAGCAAGCAGATATCCATTTAATTTTGGTCGATCATAAGCAATTTAAAAATATGGACTTCACTTTTTCTTACATTGTAGATACGAAAGGTATTTTATAAATGTATAACCTATTCAAATTTTTTTTTAGACTAGGTGATTACTATCGAGGCCTAAAATTATTTTTGTTAATTAATTTATGTGGTGGTATCTGTAAAGGAGTTCCCAAAGTTGGGAAAAATGTCATTTTCAAATATCCTCCACATAAAGGAATTAAGTTTGGTAAAAAATGCGACATAGGTTCTTTTATACAATTTGATGTACCGCCAGGTGGTGTACTAGAAATTGGAGATAACCTTAAACTAACGAATACAATAAATATTGCTGTGTCCAATAAAGTAAGAATAGGAAATAATGTACTTATTGCTGAAGGGGTTTCAATTAGAGACTCACAGCATAATTACTTAAACTCGGAAGAGTTAATATCACAGCAAGGTTTAGAGGTTGGTGAAATAGAAATAAAGGATGATGTGTGGATTGGTAAAAATAGTATGATTTTACTCAATACGGTCATTCATACAGGATGTGTTATTGGTGCTAGCTCTATAGTAAAAAGCAAAACAACAGATAATTACAGTGTATATGCTGGTCTTCCTTTGAAAAAAATTAAGGAAAGGACTAACAGATGAGAATTTTTATAAAGTTAATGAGCAGCGGCATTCTTGTTCAAGCATTGATGTTGTTGTCGACTTTAGTTTTTTCTCGTATTTATTTGGTGGATGATTTTGGTGAGCTTGCATTTTATGCAAGCTTTGGATCAATAATGGCAATTATAGGTGGATTGCGTTTTGATTATATTTTATTAAAAGAAAGTATATGGGATAAAGTTGGAGCATATTTTTTATCTAATATTTCGAGTTTTTTTTCTAATTTAATCATTTTTTTGTTTTTCTTTATTATTCAATATTTCTTTCATTTATTAAATTATAACTTATTTATTTTATTTTTATTTGGTTTTGGTTTTAGTCTTTTTAATAATCTCACACAATTTTTTGTGGCCCAAAAAAAATATAATTATTTTATAACTTTGAGATTTATACAAGTAATAACAGTATTTGTTATTGCTGCTTTAGCTTACGTTTCCCCATATGAATTAAAAGGATTGTTATGGGCTTATGGTGGGTCTCAATTTTTATTAGGATTAATGGGCTTCGTCTTTGTCTTAAAAAACAAATCGGTTGAGATTAATTTAGTATCTCTCCATAAGTTTTATAAAGAAAATATTTCTGAAGCTGCAAAAAACTCTTTAATAAGTTTCATGCAGTATAGTACACCCCTTATTCCGGTATTTGTTGGCGGTATGTTCTATGATAAAAAAATAATAGGGGCTTATTTTGTATTCTCTCAAATGATAAGTGCTCCTTTAAATGTAATAAGACGAAATTTACTTATATATTTCAATGGGGAATTTTCTTCCAAAGAAAAATTTTATAACGCTTTTTATAAAGTGTTTTCTCTAACCCGCTTTGTACTCTTTTTAAGTATTTTATCTGTCGTATTATTAATAACTTATTTCTTTAAAGATGAGTTAACAATTTTAGTTCTGGGAAGCCAGTGGTCGCCTTACGCTTATTTGTTGTTGCCTTTAGTATTTTATTTTGTTTTTGACAGCCTCTTACAACCTTTCACAACACTTTTGCCACTATGGAATAAAGTGAATATTTCTTTATTATACGAAGGGTGTAGATTCATCCTATTGGTAATTGTACTTCCAGTATTAATTCATATTTTTAAATTCGATTTTGTTATTTTTCTAACAATCTATATTTTTATTATGTTATGCGTTTATCTGATGATTTTTTATAAAATTTTTAGTCTTCCTTCAAGTTTGGGAGAGAAACTGGAGGCATCTAATGAAAATTAATAAAGAAACAATCATTATCGGTGGAATACCAAATCCAATTGGTGGAGTAACTACTTTCTTGAGTAGATTAATTAAGGCTTACTCTCAATATGTTGTAATGCTTTTTGACTTATATCCAAGTGAAGATAAAAAAATCCCTAAGAATTTTTCTGGTCATTATAAGTTAGCTAAAAATAAAATTATCGCTATTTTTCTGGTTTTTTTAGCTCAATTAAAATATAGAAATAAGAATTTTTTCTTTAATTTTTCCTCTGGGAATAGTTTGGTATTTTTTATTTTTCTACCAAAGATAAATAACGAATGGTCTTTAATGCTACATCATGGTCATTTGACGAGTGGATTACCCAAATTTTTATTAAAATTTATTTTGAATAAATTTGATACTATTTATACTTTAAGTGCTCGACAAGCAGATTTTTATAAAAGTATTAATCCTCAATATTCTTTAATTAGTGAAAGTTCGTATGTGCCTGCCAGTCTAGTAGATATAGATGAATCTGAAAAGTTACCTTTAAATATAGTAACAGATTCTAAACTTAAGGTTGTGGTTGGGTCAGGCTTTCCACGAGCACTTTATCAACATCATCTATTAATTGATTTGATTAATAAAAATCAAAATGCTTACTTATTTCTTTTTCTTTATGGTGAAGGTGAATTAAAACATCAACTTTTAAATTTAAATCATCCAAGAATTAAAGTGTTTATTGATAAGGAAGAGGATATTTTTAATTATTATCTTTCAAATGCAGATTTGTATGTTCGCCCTACTTTGGAAGACAGCTTCGGAATAGCCTGTGCTGATGCTATAGAATTTGGAGTTCCTGTAATTGCTTCAGATGTGTGTAAAAGGTACTCAGGTGTGCAAGTGTATAATACTGAAGAGTTTCTTTTTCTTAAAAGCAGAAATGTATTGGAGAAAGAGTAGATGTTTTATTATTATATATTTACTTTAGTTGCTAGTTGGCTATATTTTTTTAATAGGAAGGCTGGCTATTATATATTGCTTTTAGGCGTACCACTATTTTTATTAACTCTTCCTACTACAGGTTTAGATTATGATTATTATAAAGAATCATATGATAATGCTACCTTTATAAGTACGTTTCCATTTTTTGAAAGTATATCATCTTTAACAGCAGAACCTTTATATGTATGGTACACTTCTGTTATATCGGTACTTTCTCAATTAGAATTTCCTGCCTTTTTAGCATTAAATTTTATTTTTTCAGCTTTTTTATTTTCTTTTGCTCTTTCAAAGTTTCCAAATGATCTGAAAAAGTATTTTTTCCTTTTTATTCTACCAATTATTATACCTACCCTTTTTTACTTTTCTCCTCGCTCATCTATATCATTTGCATTTATATTGATTGGTTTTTTTAAACTATGCCATGATAGGAAAAATTTAGGTATCTTATTTTTATTTATTGGTTTCTCTTTCCATACACAATATTTTTTAATTGGGTTGTATATTTTAGTCTTATATTTTTTAAGTTCTAAAAAAGATTTGTTAAATATAAATAATATTGTATTAATAAATTTTGTATTGGCTTTATTACTGTTTTTATTTCTTCACTTTATTTCCTTTTTTGAAAACATTGTAGCTACAGTATTTTCTTTTCTTCCTAGTGCTTCAGTTGCATTGGCTAAATTACACTACGTATCTGATGAAGATGGTGGCGGTGGAGGGGGTTTTAGATTAACAGGATTATTGTCAGTATTGATTTATCCTGCTATTTTATTTTATTTCTTAAGGACTATTAAATTAAATAATTATCCAGTTAACACAAAGTTTTTGTTTTGTTTAGTGGGTGTTGTTTTTTTTGGCATAGCCGTTAATATTGCCTTTATTAGCGAACCACATGTAGCTGGGCGTTTATCGAGATTTAGTGATTATTTTTGTATGGGTTTTTTAATTCCATATGTTTTATATGTTAATAAACATTATTTAAGTATCAAGATTATATCATTAGTAATGTGTTTATTAACTCCTATTTTATTTAAAACTTTATATATTGGTGCATTTGAGATTTTCTAATGAAACAAATTCTTCAAGATATGGCAAATGGTGGTACGACTGTAACAGAAGCTCCTGTACCCCAATGTTCCAAAGGTCATTTACTTATTTCCACAACAACTTCGCTTATTTCTGCTGGAACAGAACGTATGTTAGTGGGCTTTGGTAAAGCTTCTTTAATTGATAAAGCTCGCCAACAACCTGAAAAAGTGAAAATGGTGCTTGAAAAAGTACAAACTGATGGACTGTTAACTACTTATGATGCGGTTAAATCAAAATTAGCTCAACCTTTAGCACTTGGTTACTGTAATGTAGGTGTTGTGCATGAAGTAGGTGCGGGAGTTGATGATTTTCAAGTAGGTGATCGTGTCGTTTCAAATGGTCCACATGCTGATATGGTAAAAGTACCTAAAAACCTTTGTGCCAAAATTCCAGATAATGTAAGCGATGAATCTGCTTCATTTGCTGTAGTTGCTAGCATTGGTTTACAAGGTATTCGTCTTGCTCAGCCTACCTTAGGCGAGAGTTTCGTAGTAACTGGTGCTGGTTTGATTGGTTTGTTAACCATTCAAATGTTAAGAGCTAATGGTTGTCGTGTTCTTGCGATTGACTTTGATCAAAGTAAACTTGAGCTAGCAAAACAATTTGGTGCAGAAGTATGTAATCCGGGTAAAGGTGAAGATCCGGTTGCTGTTGGTTTGGCATTCAGTCGTGGTGTTGGTGTGGATGGGGTCATTATTACCGCTTCAACTAAGGTAAGTGATCCTGTTATTCAAGCAGCTCGTATGAGCCGAAAGCGTGGCCGTATTATTCTAGTTGGTGTAACAGGTTTAGAGTTAAACCGTGCTGATTTTTATGAAAAAGAACTTAGTTTTCAAGTTTCTTGTTCATATGGTCCAGGTCGTTACGATACTGAATATGAAGACAAGGGTAATGACTATCCACTCGGCTTTGTGCGTTGGACTGAGCAACGCAACTTTGTTGCCGTTTTGGATATGATGGCTGCAGGTACCTTAAATGTAGAGCCTTTAATTACACAGCGTTTTGAATTTGAAGACGCACCCAAAGCTTATGAAGCATTGACGGAAGACAAATCAGGTCTGGGTTTGTTGCTTAAATATAACTCTCCAGTTGAAACTCGTTTAGAAAAACGAGTGGTTTTACGCCCAATTTCTATTGAGCCAAAGAATGCTGTTGTTGGTTTTATTGGTGCGGGTAATTATGCTTCTCGTATCTTGATTCCTGCTTTCAAAAAAGCATCTTCTCAATTACATACCATCGTAACTTCTGGTGGCATTAATGGGGTTATTCATGGAGAAAAAACAGGATTTGCCGAAGCTTCGACAGATCTGGATGGTTTATTAAATAATAAAGATATTAATACCGTCGCGATTGCGACACGTCATAATAGCCATGCTTACTTTGTTGAAAAAGTTTTATCAGCAGGTAAGAATGTTTTTGTTGAAAAGCCATTGGCTCTGACTGTCGAAGAAATTGAAAAAATTGAAGCGGTCTACAATCAAAATATCCAGAATAATCAATATGCACGAGTCATGGTGGGCTTCAACCGTCGTTTCTCACCACAAGTGCAAAAAATGAAAACTTTGCTGGATACAGTGAAAGAGCCGAAAAGCTTTATCATGACCATGAATGCAGGTGCGATACCAGCAGATCATTGGACACAAGATAATGCAGTTGGTGGAGGACGAATTATTGGGGAAGCATGTCACTTTATCGACTTGATGCGCTTCCTAGCAGGTTCAAAAATTGTTTCTATTCAGGCTCGACGTATGGGCGAAACTGATGCAGTACAGGTTCTAGAAGATAAGGCTTCAATTACGCTTGGTTTTGAAGATGGGTCATTTGGCACGATTTTCTACTTGGCAAATGGCGCTTCAAGCTTCCCTAAAGAGCGTGTAGAAGTCTTTACAGCAGGTCGAGTATTACAACTAGATAATTTCAGAAAGCTAAAAGCATTTGGCTGGCCTGGATTTAACAAGATGAATCTGTGGCGTCAAGATAAAGGTCAAGATGCTTGTGCTGCAGTCTTTGTAGACAGTATTCGAGATGGAAAAGAAGCACCAATTCCTGCCGATGAAATTTTTGAAGTTGCTAGAGTGACCATTCAGGTTGCCGAAATTTTAAGAGCACAAACATGAGTTTAGTCATTAAAGGTCAAACAGCGCTTGCATTAGGGCTGTTTAATTTGTTCAGAGTGTTTAAATATCGTGTGGGCGTAAAAACAGGTTTAAACCCTGTACAAAAGCTGTCTGCACAATTGCCAACGGGTTGCTTCTTTAGTCAGCGTGTTGCCACTGAAGCAAAGACGACTGTACCCGTAAACCCAACTTTAACAGCTTTTGGATACCTCAAGTATCCAGTGGCTGGACAGCTTCCCAATTGGTTCTATAGCCCTTTAACTCAGCATACTTTTCAAAATACAGAAAAGGCGTGGTATCAAATTCCAGATTTTGATGGAAATGTTGGTGATATTAAAGGCATCTGGGA
The DNA here is from genome assembly GCF_013122135.1 of Acinetobacter lactucae. Taxonomy (NCBI): domain Bacteria; kingdom Pseudomonadati; phylum Pseudomonadota; class Gammaproteobacteria; order Moraxellales; family Moraxellaceae; genus Acinetobacter; species Acinetobacter lactucae. The sequence goes on along the minus strand of NZ_CP053391.1, from coordinate 3,888,252 downwards.
GGCTTCTCGTTTTGACTGGCTAATCGACCTTGCACTACACGAGCGTCAAGTGAGAGATGGGCAAGCATTGCTTCAGCTTGATTTATGGTTGAATGATTGGTGTGAGAAGAACCCTGCTTATTTTGGGCCGAATTGGAAATGTGGGCAGGAAGCATCCATCCGTGTCATGCATATCATTACTGCACTCATCGGTTTAGAGCAAGAGCAGCATCCGCATGACAATGTCTGTGCATTTATCGAGGCACATTTAAAGCGTATTGAACCTACAATTGATTATGCGATTGCTCAGGATAATAATCATGGCACCTCTGAGGCTGCTGCACTTTATATAGGTGGAGCCTTCTTAAATGCAAATAAACCTTTGCCACAATATAAAAAATGGCAAGCTTTAGGCGAAAAATGGTTAGCTAATAGGGCAAACAAGCTTATCATGCAAGATGGCGGCTTTAGCCAATATTCAATTAATTATCATCGAGTGATGTTAGATTCTTATTGTTTAGCTGAAATAGTTCGCCGAAAATTAGTATTAAAGCCTTTTTCAGAACAGTTATATCGTCAATTGCAGAAAGCGACAGACTGGTTATATGTATTAACTCAAGCTGATGGAGATGTGCCCAATTTAGGTGCAAATGATGGTGCGCGACTCCTTCCAGTAAGTCAGACCGATTATCGTGATTTTAGACCAACAGTTCAGTTGGCAAGTACCTTATTCCATCAACATAGTTATTATCAAGATTTAGGAACTTATGATCAAAGTTTAAATTTTTTTCATATACATAAATTGGAAAAAGAAAACTTTAAATTACCTTCACGAAATCAAATTTTTAATGAAAGTGGTTTAATTACCTCTGAAAAAGATAATTTCTTTATTGCTTTTAAGTTGCCGAAATTTAAATTCCGTCCAAGTCAGTGTGATGGACTGCATTTAGATGTTTGGTTTAAAGGTCAGAATATACTAAGAGATGGTGGTACCTATAGTTATAATTCCTCACCAGAAGACTTAGAATATTTCTCTGGCGTTGCTAGCCACAATACAGTTGAGTTTGATAAACACCAACAAATGCCACGCTTAAGCCGCTTCTTGTTTGGTGCTTGGCTGACTCCAAAAAATTTAACTTATAAACCATATGAGTTTGGCTGTGGCTACCAAGACTATTGGCAGTGTGAACATCACCGTAAAGTTTTATTAACAGATAATCAAATAGAAGTAGTAGATAATATTTCTGGTTTTCAGCAACAAGCTATTTTACGTTGGCGTTTACAACCAGATCACTGGGTATTAAACAATAATATTTTAACCAATGGAAAAGTTGAGATAATTTTAGAAGCTGAGCATTCTATTTCTATTCATCTCACAGAGGGTGAAGAGTCGAGATATTATTATCAAAAGACTAAATTGCCTGTTCTGGAAATTACAGCGATACAACCGACTACGATTTTTACCGTAATTAAAGATATAACATGAAGATTCTATATTTCCATCAACATTTTTCTACACCAAAAGGGTCAGCTGGGATTCGTTCTTATGCCATGGCTCAATCATTGATACGTAATGGACATCAAGTCACTATGGTCTGCGGTTCTTTTGGTGCTGGTCAGACTGGTTTAACTCAACCTTTTAGTAAAGGGGTACGTCGGGGAGTAGTGGATGGTATAGATATTATTGAATTTGAATTGCCTTATTCAAATAGTTTATCGTTTTTAAAGCGAATTCTAATTTTTTTAAGTTTTGCATTTAAATCAATTAAAGTCGCTCTGACTGAGCAATATGATATTGTTTTTGCAACCACTACCCCTTTAACAGCAGGTATCCCAGGTATTTTTGCTAAATGGTTACGTCGGAAACCTTTTGTTTTTGAGGTGCGTGACTTATGGCCTGAGCTTCCGAAAGCTATGGGTGTAATAAAAAATCCTATTGTGTTATGGATGATGTCAGTACTTGAGTGGACTTCTTATCATTCTGCTGATCGTTTAGTTGGCTTATCACCTGGAATCGTGGATGGTATAATCAAACGGGGTATTGCACCTGAAAAAGTTGCCTCTATTCCTAATGGATGTGATTTAGATATTTTTGCTTCTGAACACCAACCATGGCGCCCAGCAGGTGTGAAAGAAACTGACTTGATGGCAATTTTTACAGGGACGCATGGCTTGGCAAATGGCTTGAATGCTGTGTTAGATGCAGCTGTAGAGTTGAAAGCCCGCCAAAGAACAGATATTAAACTTGTTCTTGTCGGTGATGGCATGCAGAAAAAAGCATTAATTGAACGAGCAGAAAAGCTTCAATTGGATAATGTAGTTTTTCATGATCCTGTTAACAAAGCAAAGTTAGCGGGTCTTATGTCAAGTGCAGATATTGGTTTGCAAATTTTAGCGAATGTCCCTGCTTTTTATTATGGTACATCTCCTAATAAATTCTTTGACTATATTTCTGCAGGTTTACCAGTTCTAAATAACTATCCAGGTTGGTTAGCTGAGTTAATTACAAAGGAACAATGCGGATTTGCTGTTCCTCCTGAAAATTCAAAAGCCTTTGCTGATGCATTGGAACAAGCTGCCGATCAACGTGAGCAGCTCAATCAGATGGGTAAAAATGGCCAGCAAGTGGCTAAAGAACAGTTTAACCGCTCCATTCTTTCTCAAAAGTTCTCTGACTGGGTAACAGGAGCATAATATGCTAAAGCGTTTATTGGATATTGTTATTGCTTCTATTGCCCTTACTTTACTCTCACCACTATATTTCTATGTTGCATATAAGGTGAAAAAAAATTTAGGCTCACCTGTATTGTTTCGCCAAGTTCGCCCTGGCTTACACGGGAAGCCTTTTGAAATGATTAAGTTTCGAACTATGAAAGATGCAACAGATGTACAGGGTAATCCTTTACCAGATAGTGAGCGCCTAACGCCATTTGGTAAAATGCTTCGTTCTACTAGTCTGGATGAAATGCCTGAGCTGTGGAATGTAATTAAAGGTGATATGAGTATTGTAGGTCCAAGGCCCTTATTGATGGAGTACTTGCCACTTTATAATAAAGAACAAGCAAAGCGTCATGATGTACGTCCAGGAATGACTGGCCACGCGCAAGTGAATGGACGTAATGCTATTGGCTGGGAAGAAAAATTTAAACTTGATACGTGGTACGTTGAAAATAGATCGCTTTGGTTAGACTTTAAAATAATGCTGCAAACCGTTAAAAAAGTAATTGCTAAAGATGATATTAATGAAGCGGGTGAGGCGACGATGACGAAGTTTACAGGTTCAAAGTCGGAAGCAGATAAATGAATAATCAGGTCTATGCTATTTATGGTGCTTCGGGCTGTGGCCGTAGTTTGATGCCAGTTGCAAGACAACAGCTTCAACGTCAGGGTATTTCAGCTGAAATTTATTTTATTGATGATAGTTTACAAGAAGAAAAATTAGTAAATGGCCATAGAGCTTTAAACTATCAATCTTTTAAATCAATAGATTGCTCTTATAAATACGTATTAATTGCGATTGCGAATAGTCAGATTCGTGAAAAAATCGCAAATCAATTGGTTGTTGATGGTATTAAACTTTGGTCCATACAAGCTGATAACACAGTAATTATGGATAACGTAGAAATTAGTGAAGGCGCAGCTCTAAGTCCTTTTGTTTCAATTACATCAAACATAAAAATTGGTAAATGTTTTCATGCTAATTTATACAGCTATGTTGAGCATGATTGTGTGATTGGTGACTATGTGACTTTTGCCCCTGGCGTTAAATGCAATGGTAATATTCACATTGAAGATCATGCATATATTGGTGCTGGAGCAGTTATTAAACAAGGCACACCTGATAACCCTTTAATAATTGGTGAAGGTGCTATTGTTGGAATGGGCGCTGTAGTGACTAAAAGCGTGCCAGCGGGTGTAACTGTTGTAGGTAATCCTGCAAGAATTTTAGAAAGAAAGTAAGTAAGAAATATTTTATTAGGAAGTTAAAATGTTAAACACTGCATTTGAACCATGGCCAAGTTTTACAATAGAAGAAGCTGACGCAGTCAAAAATGTATTACTATCAAATAAGGTAAATTATTGGACCGGTCAAGAGTGTAGAATTTTTGAAAAAGAATTCGCTGAGTTTTCTGGTACAAAATATGCGGTTGCTTTAGCAAATGGTACCGTGGCTCTAGATGTCGCATTAAAAGCTTTAGATATTGGCGCGGGTGATGATGTTATTGTGACGTCTCGTACTTTTTTAGCTTCAGCAAGTTCGATTGTAACAGCTGGCGCTAATCCTGTTTTTGCAGATGTCGAATTAGATTCTCAAAATATTTCACGTCGTACGATTGAGGCTGTACTTACACCAAATACTAAAGCCATTATTTGTGTACATTTAGCTGGTTGGATGTGTGATATGGATCCGATTATGCAACTTGCTGCCGAGCGCGGTATATATGTTATTGAAGACTGCGCCCAAGCTCATGGAGCAAAATATAAAGGTAAAGCAGCGGGCTCTATTGGTCATATTGCGGCATGGTCATTTTGCCAAGACAAAATTATGACAACTGGTGGTGAGGGTGGTATGGTCACCACGAATGATGAAACGCTTTGGAAAAAAATGTGGTCTTATAAAGATCATGGTAAAAGTTACGACAGTATTTATAATAAACAGCACCCACCAGGTTTCCGTTGGTTACATGACTCATTCGGAACTAACTGGCGTATGATGGAAATGCAAGCAGTGATTGGTCGAATTCAGCTAACTCGTATGGCTGAATGGACTAAAAAACGTACTGAAAATGCAGAAAAGATTTTAAAAGCCTTTAACGGCTCTCCTTTCTTTAGTGTTCATACTCCCTCTGTAGATTATGTCCATGCATATTATAAATGCTATGTCCAAGTGAATTTAGAAGCCTTGCCAGATGGTTGGTCACGAGATCGTATTATGCAAGAAATTAACTCTCAGGAAGTGCCTTGTTTTAGTGGGTCTTGTTCTGAAGTTTATTTAGAGCATGCATTTGATGGTACACCATGGCGTCCAGAAAAGCGTCTAGAAAATGCACAGAAATTAGGTGAAACCAGTTTAATGTTTTTGGTTCATCCGACTTTGAGTCAAGACAGTATAGAAAAAACGATTCTTGCAATTAATGCTGTTAATAGAGCTTTACAATCATAAAAAATGTGAAGCTATGCACATAGCTTTCTTTTGAATTATGATCTGACTTAAAGTTATGTAACCGCTGCGTAAATTTTATTTCTACTTATATAAGAAATGAGTATAAATATCGCACGGTTACTAGAACGATTAGAAGAGTATTGTGAAAAAGATTATTTATCAGTTTGCGTCAGCTCCTCGGCTTACAAAACAATGTTTTTTGGTTCTTATCGACCTGTTCGCTTTTCCTGTTATTTTGTGGCTATGTTATGCCATTCGATTATTTGATTTAGGTGCTGAGGTTATTCCAGGCATCAACTATGGTGTGGCATTTGTTACAATTTTAGCCATCCTAAGCTTAATGCTAACTGGAGTTTACCGGTTTATTGTCCGTACTTTTAATGAAGCCTTTATTGCTAAATTAGCGATTGCGGTTACATTGATGGTCATCGTTTTATATGGCATGAATGCTTTTTCACCTGCATTTGTTCCGACTTCAATTCCATTAATGTTCGGCTTCTTAATGTTTGGTTGGGTGTGGTGTAGTCGTGCATTTATTCGTTTTATCGTAAAAGCTACGTTACAAACTGGTGAAGAGCGTAAACGAATTGCGATTTACGGTGCTGGTGATGCAGGTCAGCAAATTGCAGCTGTGCTTTATCGTTCTGGTAATCATTTACCCGTTTTTTTCATTGACGATAATGCATCTTTACAAGACCATATGGTTGGCGGTTTAAAAGTATTATCTTTAGGAAAAGCTTTACAACGTTTTGAAAAATATAAAACTGATGAAATTTTGCTAGCATTACCTTCAGTAGGCCGTGTGCGTAAAACTGAAATTATTCAACAGCTAGAACCTGCACATCTTAAAATTACTGAGCTTCCTGGCCTTACACAACTTGTTGATGGTGAACTGAAAGTTGCAGATATTCGTGAAGTAGACATTATTGACTTACTGGGACGTGATCCTGTACCTCCTATAGATCATTTACTTGCAAAAAATATCCATAATAAGATCGTTATGGTCACTGGTGCGGGTGGTTCTATTGGTTCTGAGTTATGCCGTCAAATAATTAAAAATCAGCCTAAGATGTTGATTATCTATGAAATTACAGAGTTTGCGCTTTATAGTATAGATAAAGAATTACGTTTAGCAGCTCAATGTGAAATTGTTCCTATTTTAGGTACAGTGCAAGATCAACAGAAATTAGAACGTATTATCGAGCAATATGGTGTTCAGACCGTTTACCATGCTGCTGCTTATAAACATGTACCTTTAGTTGAGTGTAACCCAATTGCAGGATTAAAGAACAATGCGATTGGTACTGCGAATAGTCTAAATGCAGCTGTGAAAAAAGGTGTGGAGACATTCGTTCTCATCTCGACCGATAAAGCAGTACGTCCCACCAATGTCATGGGTGCATCAAAACGTATGGCAGAACTTTACTGCCAAGCCATGGCTGAAGCCCAAAAACAGACCCAAATTAGTATCGTGCGTTTTGGTAATGTATTAGGGTCTTCTGGCTCAGTAGTGCCGTTATTTAAACAGCAAATTGCCAAAGGTGGTCCAATTACTGTGACTCATCCTGAAGTAACACGTTACTTCATGACTATTCCTGAAGCATCTCAGTTAGTTATTCAAGCTGGTGCATTAGGTAGAGGCGGTGATGTGTTTTTACTTGATATGGGTGAACCTGTCCGTATTCAGGACTTAGCTCGCCAAATGATTTCTTTAAGTGGTTTAACTGTGCGTGAACAAGGTTCAATGCAAGGGGATATCGAAATTCATTATAGTGGATTGCGTCCAGGTGAGAAACTTTACGAAGAATTATTAATTGATCAAGAAAATACTGAATATACCGAGCATAGTAGAATTCTTCGATCTTTTGAGAAATTCTACCCTCTTACAGAAATTCAAGAAGTCTTTGATCGAGTGAATAATATGACTGCTGTCCAGCAAGATATTGATTGGGCGCTATGTCAACTTGAACACTATGTTGATGGTTATAAACGTAGTAAAGATATTATGGTTAATTAGAGAGTAAAGGTGTGATTAAAAAGGCAGTTTTACCTGTAGCTGGATTAGGTACACGTTTTTTACCGGCAAGTAAGTCAATTCCTAAAGAAATGGTCACAGTAGTTGATCGTCCTGCGATTGAATATGTAGTGCGTGAAGCTGTAGAAGCAGGAATTGAGCAAATTATTCTGGTAACGCACTCATCTAAAGCATCAATTGAAAATTATTTTGATCGAAACTTTGAACTTGAAACGACTTTAGAGCAGAAGAAAAAGTTTGATCTGCTTGATGAGATTACTCAAATTATCCCACCTCATATAAGTGTAGTGAGTATAAGACAGCCTCAACCTTTGGGTTTGGGGCATGCTGTTTTATGCGCAAAAAGTATTATTGGTCAAGATGATTTTGCTGTGTTGTTACCTGATGTATTGGTTAAAGACAACTCGGGACAAAATAATCTATCGCGCATGATTTCTCGTTATGAAGTGAGTCAAGCTGCTCAAATCATGGTTGAAGCAGTACCGGATCATTTAGTAGATCAATATGGGATTGTTGATGTAAAACAGAGCCCGGCTGAGGGTGAAAGTATTGTCATGCAGGGTATTGTCGAAAAGCCTGCTGTCGGCTCTGCACCTTCTAATTTATCTGTAGTCGGACGTTATATTTTACCTGCTAAGATTATGCAGCTTCTAGAGAATACGCCGAAAGGAGCGGGCAATGAAATTCAGTTAACTGATGCTATTGCGATGCTTCAAAGTACAGACATAGTGGAAGCCTATCGGATGCAAGGTCAAACTTTTGACTGTGGCAGTAAAATTGGTTATTTGAAAGCTGTACTACATTATGGCGTTGCACACCCTAAATTGGGATTAGAATTTAAACATCTGATTCAAGAACTTAAACTATAAATTTTTGTAGCTCTGCTTAAGTATTTGTAAAAACTGCTGAATATGGTAGCAGAGCAGTATATTCTTTTCTTGGAAAAGGAATAGAAATCTATAAATCAGGTGTGCAATGAAAATCGCAGTATTTGGAACAACGTTACATGCCGGTGTTATGGCGGCATTATTAGCTGAATATGGTAACCAAATTTATTGGTGTACCTGTGTAAGTTGTGAAGAAGATATTTCTGTCCTTACGTATCAAGATCAAGAAGTAAATAATTATTTAAATAAACAAAGAAAAGCTGGTTTTTTAAAAGAAAGTGCTTTTTCCGAGATTCCTTTAGATATTGAAGTATATTTATTTTGTTTTAGTCCCACACAAATTGAACTTGCTTTAAAAACCGTACAAAAACTGAGTGAGCGACCAATTGTTCATCCTAGATTAATGATTAATGGTTCAACTTTTGGTTTACACGGTACAGAAAAAGTAAAACAGCATTTGCCAAAAGATGAATGGGTTTACTTTCCTGATGTGATTCAGGAGGGTAATGCTATCAATAGTGTATTGAATGTAAAACATGTCATTATTGGTGTTGAATCTAGGGATGCAAGTGAAACCATGCAAGAGCTATTGCGTCCATTTTTCCAATTTAGCTATCAATATTTATTTATGCCAATTTTAGATGCGGAGTTTACCAAACTTAGTATCTCGGGTATGTTGGCGACCCGCATTAGTTATATGAATGACTTAGCTATGGTTGCCGAAAAGTTAGGTATTGATATTGCGAATGTAAAGCATGGTATTGCTGCTGATACACGAATTGGTGCTGCATATTTATCGCCTGGTGTAGGATTTGGTGGTGAGAATTTTTCACATGATATTTTAACGCTTTCAAGTACTGTATCTGAAACTGGAACAAAAAGTCGTCTTTTAGAGCAGGTTTGGGCGATTAATGAGCAGCAGAAAGAGATTTTATTCCGTAAGTTATGGAATTATTATCACTGTAGTCTAAATGGTAAAACGGTTGCGATTTGGGGTGCTTCTTTTAAAGAAAATACTTCAAATATACATAACTCACCGATTCATATTTTATTGGCGGCGTTATGGGCACAAGGCGTAATAGTGCGCCTGCACGATCCTCAAGCTTTAGATGAAATAGCTGCCACTTACGGGCCTAGGGAAGATTTAATTTTATGCACTGATCAATATGAGGCTGCACAAGATGCTCATGCATTGTGCCTCGTCACGGCATGGAAGCAATATTGGAGCCCTGACTTTAAGCAACTACAACAGTTAATGAAACATCCGTTAATTTTAGATGGACGTAATATTTATGATCCAGCATATGTAAAAGCGAAAGGCTTTGCTTATGAAGGAGTAGGTCGCTTATGAGTAAATCAATTGAGCAATTTCCGAAGGAATTAGTCTCGCCTCTAGCTCATCTTCAAACTTTAGGTGAAGAAAACTCAAAATTACATATCAAAGAGTTATTTGCTTTAGAGCCAGATCGTTTTCATAATTACTCAGTAAAGTTTGATCAATTATTTTTTGATTATAGTAAGCACCGAGTAACTAAGGATATTTTAGAACAGTTAGTAGCTCTTGCGAAGAATAAAAATTTAACCCAATGGATTAATCGTCTTTTTTCACAAGATAAAATTAACTGTACCGAACAACGTGAAGCAATGCACTGGGCATTGCGTTTACCAGCTGACTATTCAAAGTTTCCAGATTTAACAGAACAGGTTCATAGTCAGTTAGAACGTATGTATGCCTTAGTGGAAAAAATCCATGCAGGGCAATATCGTGGTGCTACTGGTGAAGTGATCCAAGATGTCGTCAATATTGGAGTGGGTGGTTCTGATTTAGGACCACAAATGGTGACTCATGCGTTATCTGATTTTAAGGTGAAAACGGCTAAGCCCCTTAACACTCATTTTGTTTCAACGATGGATGGTAGTCAGCTATCAGAACTGCTCCATCAGCTTCGCCCAGAAACAACTTTATTTATTATTTCTTCAAAATCTTTTGGAACGATTGATACCTTATCAAATGCCCAAACAGTGCGTCAGTGGTTAGAAAAAACGTTAGGAAAGCATGCTCGTGTATTAAAAAGCCATTTTATTGGAGTGTCCACAAAAGCTGACAAAATGTCTGAATGGGGTATTGCACCTGAAAATCAATTATTGCTGTGGGATTGGGTAGGTGGCCGCTATTCACTATGGTCTTGTATTGGTTTGCCTATTGCTTTGACGATTGGTGTTGACGGGTTTAAGCAACTTTTAGCAGGGGCTCACGCCGTCGATGAGCATTTTCAAAATACAAGTTTTGATCAAAATATTCCTGTTTTAATGGCATTATTAGGAATTTGGAATAATAATTTTTTAAATATTCAGACACACGCAGTCTTGCCTTATGATGGACGTTTAAAATATTTTGCTGCTTATTTACAACAGTTAGAAATGGAATCTAACGGTAAGTCGGTGCAGCGCAATGGTCAAAAAGTTGAGCTGGATACTTGCCCAATCGTGTGGGGTGAAGTTGGTCCAAATGCTCAGCATGCGTTCTATCAATTGCTACATCAAGGCTCCCAAGCAGTCAGTTGTGATTTTATTGCACCAATTCAACGTTATAATGCAGACCACTTTACCTATGCTGAAAACGCAGATGCCTTAGTTGAGCAACATCATCTTGCTCTCTCTAATTGCTTGGCGCAATCACGCTTATTGGCTTTCGGTAATGAAGCTTTGGATTCAACTGAATTAGAAAAATTGCCAATTTATAAGCAATATGAAGGTAATCAACCCAGTTCTACATTATTATTAGATGAACTAAACCCGTATAATTTAGGAATGCTGATCGCTTTATATGAACATAAAGTATTTGTTCAGTCTGTGATTTGGAATATTAACCCGTTTGATCAATGGGGGGTTGAAAAGGGCAAACAGATCGCTGATCAGTTACTTCCGATTTTAAATGGCATTCAAAGTGATTTTTCAAAACTTGATGCCTCGACACGGGGGTTAATTAAAATATTGTTAGGAAAGGTAGATGGCTAAAATTCTAGTCACTGGTGGTGCTGGTTACATTGGTTCACATACTTGTGTTGAGCTTTTGCAAGCTGGTCACGAAGTTATTGTTTTTGATAATCTTTCGAATAGTTCGGAAGAATCGTTAGATAGAGTTCAGGACATAACCCAAAAAAGCTTGATTTTTGTGCAGGGTGATATTCGTAATGCAAGTGAGTTGGATCGTGTATTTCAAGAGCATACTATTGATGCGGTTATTCATTTTGCAGGTTTAAAAGCAGTTGGTGAGAGTCAGGAAAAACCGCTGATCTACTTTGATAACAATATTACTGGTAGCATCCAATTAGTTAAATCAATGGAAAAAGCTGGTGTTTATACGCTTGTATTTAGCTCTTCTGCTGCCGTATATGATGAAGCCAATATATCTCCATTAAATGAAAACATGCCAACGGGTATGCCCAGTAATAACTATGGCTATACCAAACTGATTGTTGAGCAATTATTGCAAAAGCTTTCAATAGTTAATTCTGAATGGTCAATTGCATTGCTGCGTTATTTTAATCCTGTAGGTGCACATAAAAGTGGACGTATTGGGGAAGACCCACAGGGTATTCCGAATAATTTAATGCCTTATGTCACCCAAGTCGCTGTTGGTCGCCGTAAAAAACTATCTATTTATGGTAATGACTATGAAACTGTGGATGGTACTGGTGTACGTGACTATATCCATGTGGTCGATTTAGCGAATGCGCACTTATGTGCCTTAAATAACCGTTTGCAAGCAAAAGGCTGTCGTGTATGGAATATCGGTACGGGCAATGGTTCTTCAGTACTGCAAGTTAAAGACACCTTTGAAAAAGTTAATGGAATGCCTATAGCTTTTGAATTTGTACCACGCCGAGCAGGCGATGTAGCCACATCTTTTGCAGACAATCGTCGTGCAGTTGCTGAGTTGGGTTGGCAGCCGCAATACGGTTTAGAAGATATGCTCGCTGATAGTTGGAATTGGCAGAAGCAGAATCCTAATGGCTATAACTAAATAAATAACAATAAAAAAGGAGCAAATTGCTCCTTTTTTATTTCTGATTAGCTTTGAATCAATCCAGTCAATTCATTTACATAGTGTTGCATAGGTTGAGCTTGGCGGTCTGCACGGCTTTCAATATTGAGTCGTAATAACGGTTCAGTATTTGAAGCACGGACGTTAAAACGCCATGCGCCAAAGTCGAGGCTTACACCATCGGTACGGTCAATTTGTGGATTCTGATCGGCATAAAAATCGAAAATCTTTTGAATAGTGGTTTGTGTATCAGCTACTTTAAAGTTGATTTCACCACTACAAGGAAACTTGGTAATCATATTTTCAACAAGTGTTGAGAGAGATTGTCCTGTTTCAGAGATTAGGGCAACGGTGAGTAACCACGGAATCATACCGCTGTCGCAGTAAGCAAAGTCACGGAAATAGTGATGTGCACTCATTTCTCCGCCATATACCGCATTGTGTTCACGCATGACATCTTTAATGAATGCATGACCAGATTTTGACTGTACGGCAATGCCTTTGTATTCATCGACGATATCAAATGTGTTCCATACTAAACGTGGGTCATGCACAATTTTCTCGCCTGACTGTTTAATCAAGAAAGCTTGAGCCAATAGACCAACAATATAGTAGCCTTCAATGAACTGGCCTTTTTCATCGAACAAGAAACAGCGGTCAAAATCGCCATCCCATGCAATTCCCATATCGGCTTTATGTTCAATTACAGCATTTCGAGTACTGTCACGGTTTTCAATTAAAATTGGGTTAGGAATCCCATTTGGGAACGTGCCATCTGCTTCATGATGAATTTTAATAAATTCAACAGGTACGTTAAGTGCTTTAAATTTTTCTTCAATGGCATCAATTACGTGACCAGCTGCACCATTACCTGCGTTTACCACCAATTTAAGGGGGCGGATTTTTGCAGGCTCGATATAGGTAATTAAATGATCAACGAACTCGGGCAAAATATTATAACTTTGCGTTGTACCTTTTTGGCTAACTTCTTCAAAATTATTAGTTTCTGCTAAAGCCTGAATTTCTTTTAGACCTGTATCTGCACTAATTGGACGAGCATTTTCTCGAACCAATTTCATACCGTTATAATCCATTGGGTTATGACTAGCAGTAACTTCAATTCCACCTTGTACATCTAAATGGAAAGCGGCGAAGTAAACTTCTTCAGTACCCGTCATGCCTAAGTCAAGCACATTCACACCCGCATCATTTAAACCGCGGATGGTTGCTTGTTTTAAAGACTCACTGCTTAGACGAATATCACAACCTACAACCACGGTCTTTGGTTTATAGATTTGTCCGTATGCACGGCCAATTTTATAGGCAATTTCTTCATTCAATTCGGTGCCGAGTTTGCCTCGGATATCATAGGCTTTAAAACAAGTTAAAGTAGTCATTATTCAGTTCAATACAAATCATTTAAGTTTTGGGCATTATTATACATTTATCAATAAATGATTATGTTTATTGTTTTATGTTCAAATTTTTCACTTCATTTCTGTAAGTCATATTTAAGTTTATAAGAAAGTATTTTTAAGACTTTAGTCTAATAAGAAAATTTTTAGATTAGAAAGAGCTTGATTTTACTTAGCACTATTGGTCTTACCAATTATAGTGATTATTTAATGATTGATCTTGCCAATGTCTGTGTTTATGATGCGGTCTGTGGTTTAAGGAAAACATTTGCACTTAATTTTTAATTGGTCATACCAATTGTGTTAAATGTTTAAGAATTTAAGGTACAAAAATTCGCCCCGGCATTTCAAGGAGATGACAATGCTCAATATGTGGCAACAACTTTATGACCCTTTAAATAATATTTGGCTGTCCAGTGCGGTTGCATTAATCCCGATTATTTTCTTCTTTTTGGCATTGGCTGTTTTTCGTTTAAAAGGCAGTATCGCGGGTACGGGCACAGTTATTATTGCATTACTGATTGCACTATTTTTCTATCAAATGCCGGGTCAAATGGCCTTTGCGTCAATCATTTACGGTTTCTTCTACGGTCTATGGCCAATTTCATGGATCATTATTGGGGCAGTTTTTCTATACAAGATTTCGGTAAAAACAGGCCAGTTTGAAGTTATCCGCTCAAGCATTCTATCTATTACCGAAGACCAACGTTTGCAAATGTTACTCGTTGGTTTTGCATTTGGTACTTTCCTTGAAGGGGCTGCGGGCTTTGGTGCTCCTGTCGCAATTACCGCTGCACTACTTGTCGGTTTAGGGTTTAAGCCACTTTACGCTGCTGGTTTATGTTTAATTGTAAATACAGCACCAGTTGCATTCGGTGCAATGGGTATTCCAATTATTGTGGCAGGGCAGGTTTCCGGTGTAGACACTATGGAAATTAGCCAGATGGTGGGTCGTCAGTTGCCATTTTTAACCATTATTGTGCTGTTCTGGATTATGGCGATTATGGATGGCTGGCGTGGTGTTAAAGAAACTTGGCCTGCGGTAGTTGTCGGTGGTGGTGCTTTTGCGATTGCCCAGTATCTCACCTCTAACTTTATTGGCCCTGAGTTACCAGACATTACCGCAGCAATTGCATCATTGGTGAGCTTAACTTTACTGTTCCGTGTTTGGAAACCAAAACATATTTTCCGTTTTGAACCTGAAGCGGGTCAGACTTTGACTCAGCAACCTACCACGATTCAACGTTATAGCATTGGCAAAATTGTGAAGGCATGGTCTCCATTTGCCATCTTAACCGTGATGGTGACGATCTGGAGTGTTAAGCCATTTAAAGCATTATTTGCAAAAGATGGTGCTCTTGAACATTGGATTTTTAAACTTGAAGTACCGTATTTGCATAAATTGGTCGAAAAAATGCCACCAATTGTGGCAGAGATGAAGCCATACGAAGCGATTTATAAGTTTGACTGGTTCTCTGCAACAGGTACTGCAATTTTTATTGCCGCAATCATCACTGCTATTTTCTTAAAAATGAAAGCAAGTGAGGCAGTTACAACCTTTGGTGAAACACTCAATGAGTTGAAAACACCGATTTACTCGATTGGTATGGTGTTAGCGTTTGCTTTTATTGCGAACTATTCAGGTTTATCTGCAACTTTGGCTTTGGCTCTATCGCATACGGGTCATGCGTTTACTTTCTTCTCGCCATTTTTGGGGTGGCTTGGTGTGTTCCTTACGGGATCAGATACCTCTTCAAATGCTCTGTTCTCGGCACTACAGGCGACTACGGCTCAGCAAATTGGTATTCCAGAAGTGTTGCTTGTAGCTGCGAATACCAGCGGTGGTGTAACAGGTAAGATGATTTCTCCACAATCGATTGCCATTGCTTGTGCAGCGGTAGGCTTAGTTGGAAAAGAATCTGACTTGTTCCGTTTCACGGTAAAACATAGCATCATATTCACTGTCTTTGTTGGCATCATTATTACGGTTCAGGCTTATCTGGTTCCGTGGATGATTCCATAACTCTAGTGAAGGAAACGCAATGAGAATCTCCGATCAAGTGGTCATGAAATTGCAGGCATTAATTGAAGAGCGTCACATGAAAAAAGGTGACCGTTTGCCTGCCGAGCGCCAGCTTGCAACAAGCTTAGGAGTTTCTCGTCCTTCTTTGCGTGAAGCGATTCAACAGCTCAATAGTCAAGGGGTGCTCAGTAGCCGCCGTGGCGATGGGACTTATATTCAACAGTTGCCTGAACAGTGGCCACAGCAATTGATTGTGAACCCAATTAGTAACTTGATTGAAGAAGATCCGCTGTACCGTTTTGATGTGCAAGAGGCGCGGTTATTACTTGAAGGCGGCACTGCTTGGTATGCCGCATTACGCTCAACGCCTGAAGACCGTGCCAAAATTCATCATTATTTTAATGAAATTAGTCGCCACCAAAATGCGGGTGACTCAGCACAGGCTGCGGTGGCGGATGCTGAATTCCACTTAGCGATTGCTGAAGCATCTCACAATGTGGTGCTGATTCAAATGATGCGTAGCCTGTTTGATTTACTGCAATACAACGTCTTGTTAGGACGTAAGAAAGTTTATAACGACCCCGTGAATGGTGATTTGCTGAGCGAGCAGCATTTTCAGGTGATGGATGCTATTGATCGTAAAGATCCCGAGGCCGCACGCCAAGCTGTCTGCGGTCATATTGAATTTGTGATTAATCATGTGCGTTCTCTGGATGAAGATGAAGCTCGCCAGAAACGTGCAAATCGTTTAAATAGAGTTGATTCAAAATGATTATTTCTTCTGGCAATGATTACCGTGCTGCGGCACAGCGTCGCTTACCTCCATTTTTATTTCACTACATTGATGGTGGAGCGTATTCGGAATATACCTTAAAGCGTAACGTACAAGACTTGTCAGAAATTGCATTGCGTCAACGTGTGCTGAATGACATGTCAGCGTTAAGTTTAGAGACAAAACTGTTTAATGAAACTTTGTCGATGCCGGTTGCGTTGGCACCAGTTGGTCTAACAGGTATGTATGCACGCCGTGGTGAAGTGCAAGCTGCGATGGCAGCCGATAAAAAGGGCATTCCATTTACGCTTTCAACGGTTTCTGTCTGTCCGATTGAAGAAGTTGCACCTGCAATTAATCGCCCGATGTGGTTTCAGCTTTATGTGTTACGTGACCGCGGTTTTATGCGTAATGCTTTGGAGCGTGCAAAAGCGGCAGGCTGTTCAACACTGGTGTTTACTGTAGATATGCCTGTGCCAGGGGCGCGTTACCGTGATGCTCATTCCGGTATGAGTGGACCAAATGCAGCGATGCGTCGTTATATGCAGTCTGTGTTCCATCCGCACTGGTCATGGAATGTGGGCTTAATGGGGCGTCCGCACGACTTGGGCAATATTTCTAAATATTTAGGTAAACCAACTGGACTTGAAGACTATATCGGCTGGTTAGGCTCAAACTTTGACCCATCAATTTCATGGAAAGACCTTGAGTGGATTCGTGAGTTTTGGGATGGCCCAATGGTGATTAAGGGTATTTTAGACCCTGAAGATGCCAAAGATGCTGTGCGTTTTGGTGCAGATGGCATTGTGGTATCGAATCACGGTGGTCGTCAGTTAGATGGTGTGATGTCTTCTGCTCGTGCATTACCTGCAATTGCTGATGCGGTAAAAGGTGATTTGGCGATTTTGGCTGACTCAGGCATTCGTAATGGTTTAGATGTGGTGCGGATGTTGGCGCTCGGTGCGGATACAATTTTACTTGGCCGTGCATTTGTTTATGCCTTAGCAGCAGCAGGTGGGCAAGGTGTGTCGAACTTACTTGATTTGATTGATAAAGAAATGCGTGTTGCGATGACGCTCACGGGTGCTAAGTCTATTTCGGATATTAATGCGGATTGTTTAGTACAGGCGATTAAACAAGGACTTTAAAACATAGTAAGTGAAGCAGTAAGCACAGCCTCAAAATTTGGTGATTTGCTGATGTTTTACGTATAGGCATTTGTCACTTTTGAAAGGTCAAAAGTAACCAAAAACCTTTTGTTGAGTAAACCGTACTTCCTTGTACGGTTGCTCAACAGGCGGCATCCCTGCCGCCAATGCGTCGCCAATTTGCATTAAATCTAATACCTAGAGATTAGCTGCTGGTGCTAAGCGTCAATGAGCTGCTTACATCGAAGTTTTCCCTGTAAGACTACGTCGTGTTGCTCTAAATTTAAAAAAACTATGTGGTATGGATGACCAAAAGGAAACCATCATGCAAACATCTTCTCCTCAAGCAGTGATCGAACGCTTACAAAATATTGTAGGGCGTTCTCATGTTTTGACCGACGATCAAAGCACGCGTCAATACCGTCAAGGCCGCCGTTTTGGGGAGGGGAAAGTGCTTGCTGTAGTGGTGCCAGGGAGCTTGCTAGAACAATGGCAGGTGCTTCAAGCTGCCATTGATGCAGATTGTATTGTTATTATGCAGGCGGCAAATACAGGACTCACCGGTGGTTCAACGCCATATGGCGATGACTATGACCGTCCTGTTTTAGTCATGAGTACGCGTCGCTTAAAGGGCATACAAGTTATTCATGATGGTAAGCAAGTGATTTGTTTACCGGGTGCAACCTTAGATAATTTAGAGCAAATTTTAAAAGGTTATGACCGCGAGCCGCATTCGGTGATTGGTTCATCTTGTATTGGTGCATCGGTACTGGGTGGTGTGTGTAATAACTCTGGGGGGGCCTTGGTGCGCCGTGGTCCTGCGTACACTGAACTGGCGTTATATGCTCAGGTCAATGCTGCTGGTCAATTAGAACTGGTGAACCATTTAGGCGTAAATTTAGGCTCGACACCCGAAGAAATTTTGACTCGTTTAGAGAAGCAGCAATACCAAGCCGTAGATATTTTAGATGATAGTGAAAAGCAGGCATCAGATCATCGCTATGCCCACGATGTGACGCAAGTGGATGAGGATACGCCTGCTCGTTTTAATGCAGATCCGTCACGTTTGTTTGAGGCTTCTGGGTCGGCAGGTAAAGTCTGTGTATTTGCGGTACGTCTTGATACTTATGAAAAAGTAGAGAGCAATGTCTTTTATATAGGTACTAATGATGCCGATGATTTAACGGCCATTCGTCGTTACTTACTGACCTCACTACCAAGCTTGCCGATTGCAGGTGAATATATCCACCGAGATGCTTATTTAATTGGTGAAAAGTACGGAAAAGACACGTTCTTGTTTATTGAAAAATTTGGCACAGCCAATGTTCCTAAAGCTTTTGCGACGAAAGATAAAGTCGATGGCTTCTTAGAACGATTTAAAATTAAAGGCTTAACAGACCATATTTTACAGGCGATTACCTTCTTTTTACCGAGTCATTTGCCTAAGCGTATGACCGAATACCGGGATCGTTATGAGCACCATTTAGTTTTACGTGTCGAAAATAATTCAAAAGCACAAACTGAGCAGTTTTTAAAAGAATATTTTGCAGTGCATCCGTCAGGCAGCTATTTCGTATGTAGCGAAGAGGAAGGGCGAAAAGCATTCTTACACCGTTTTGCGATTGCAGGAGCGGCTATTCGTTATCGTGATACACATCGTAGTGAAGTGGAAGATATTGTGGCGCTTGATATTGCGTTACGTCGTAATGACCGCGAATGGGTAGAGCAACTGCCAGCCGAGATGGAAAAGAAAATTCTCCATAAACTCTATTATGGGCATTTCTTTTGCCATGTTTTCCATCAGGACTATATTCTTAAAAATGGCCATGACCCATTAGAAATGGAACATCAAATGTGGAAATTACTCGATGCGCGCCGTGCTGAATATCCGGCAGAGCATAATGTTGGGCATCTCTATATTGCTAAACCTGCATTGGCCAATTTCTACCAAAAACTCGACCCAACCAATAGCTTTAATGTGGGTATTGGACATACCTCAAAACTGAAATATTGGGGTAAAGCTAAATCTTAACCTCGATAAATAAAAAAAGGCGCCGAAGCGCCTTTTTTAATGGATGATTTATGCTGCTTCTGTTGATTTAGCAAGTACTTCTGCAACTGCTTTTGCAACAGTGTAAACATTATTCATGTTTAAACCCGCCACACAAATACGACCACTACGTACTAAGTAGATTGCATATTCTTCACGCAAGATATCAACTTGCTCAGCAGTTAGACCAGTGTAGCTGAACATACCTTTTTGGTTTACAAGGTAGCTAAATTCACGGTCTGGTAATGCTTTAG
This sequence comes from Acinetobacter lactucae, assembly GCF_013122135.1. Taxonomy (NCBI): domain Bacteria; kingdom Pseudomonadati; phylum Pseudomonadota; class Gammaproteobacteria; order Moraxellales; family Moraxellaceae; genus Acinetobacter; species Acinetobacter lactucae. The sequence continues at coordinate 3,868,477 of NZ_CP053391.1, read as the reverse complement.
TGAGTTCATCTTTTAAGATGCTACGCATTTTAATAATACGCTCACGCATCTCTTTCACTTCACCTTGCCATTGTTGGTTAAGTTCAGCGTCATTTAACACTTCATCAACTAACCAAGCGCCTGTTGTAGGAGGGCTAGAGTAAATACGGCGTACAGTCGCTTTTAACTGACCGAATGTGCACTGAGCAGCTTCTGCATCGTCACAAACGAAAGTTAAGCCGCCAACGCGCTCGCCATATAAAGAGAAGATTTTAGAGAACGAGTTGCTCACAATGAAGTTTAGACCAGCTTGGTCTAAAGCACGGATTGCATACGCATCTTCTTCCATACCGTCACCAAAACCTTGGTAAGCGATGTCTAGGAATGGAATAAGGTTACGGTCTTTTAATACTGCAATCACTTGATCCCATTGCGCTGGGTTTAAGTCAGCACCCGTTGGGTTGTGGCAGCATGGGTGTAACAACACAATGCTTTGCTCAGGCAAAGTTTTAAGCGTAGACAACATACCGTCAAAATCTACACCACGAGTTTCGTTATCGAAATATGGGTAGAAATGAGTCTTGATACCAGCGCCATTGAAAATCGCAACGTGGTTATCCCAAGTTGGTTGGCTTACCCAAACATCTGAATTTGGGAAATAAGTTTTTAAGAAATCTGCACCAACTTTCAATGCACCTGAACCACCAAGCGTTTGGATGGTTACAGCACGGCCCGCTTTAACTGCTGGGCTGTTTGCGCCAAATAAAAGTGCTTGAATTGCTTCACGGTAAGGTTTGAAGCCTTCCATTGGCAAATAAAGTTTGGTTTTACCGTTTTTAGGCTCAATACGCTTTTGCGCTTCAATAATGGTCTCTAACTGAGGAACAATACTGTCTTCGTTATAGTAAAGACCAATACTCAAGTTTACTTTTTCAGAACGAGTATCAGCATTGAACTGTTCCATTAAAGAGAGAATTGGATCGCCTGCGTATGGGGGGATATGTTGAAACATCAAAAAAGTCCTTTCATTCAACAATATGCATAGTGTTTGGTTTTTTCTGTCTCGAAAAATACGCCACAACTATGTCGATGCTCAATAATGTATCAATAAAGCTACCGTGAAGCACCTTATAATTTCACTAATATCGATATTTTCTCGATGAAAATGATAAAAAGATTTAAAAGAAATTACGGTAAATAGATATTAATTTATAACTCATGATCTCATTCAAGCAGATTGTCTACAATCTTACTGTAATACATTGGTTGTAGACTAAAGTTTGAAACAAAAGATTAGAGGCCGAAAAGCAACTGAAAAAGCGCTATAAATCCGTAGATAAATTGATAGTAAGTTGCTGTTTTATAAATACTAATTGGCAAGTGGTTTAATGGTCTAAATATAAGGTGAGATAACAGGACGAACGATAAAAATTGACCTGATGCGTTCTGTAAAGTGTCAACAATCACCTTGATTTTTTTCATTCATACCGCTATAAAACTCATAATTGATTAAAAATTGTCGACAATATGCAAGATTTGACCTTCGCACCAGAGCCTCTACAAAGTCAGGGAAGAACACTGACCGAGAATGTATTTAAACAAATACAGACGGCGATTGTTTTGGGTCAAATTCCGGCAGGTAGCAAAATTTCTGAACCTGAACTGGCACGTACTTATGGCATCAGCCGCGGGCCTTTGCGTGAGGCGATTCATCGCCTTGAAGGGCAACGTTTGGTTGAGCGTACTGCACATGTGGGCGCGCGCGTGGTTTCGCTGTCACTGCAACAATTTAAAGAGCTTTACCAGATTCGTGCGTCTTTAGAAGGTTTGGCTTGCAAACTTGCTGCACAGCATATTGATAAAAAGCAAATTTTGGCGTTACGTGATGTATTGCGTATGCATGCCGAAGATGAAAACTTTAAAGCAGGTAAAGGATATTACTTGCAAGAAGGGCAGGACGATTTTCACTACTGCATTATCAAAAGTAGTGGCAATAAAACCCTAGAAAAAATGCTATGTGATGAGCTTTATCACCTCATCCGTATGTACCGAATTCAGTTTTCAAACACGCCTGATCGACCGAGCAAAGCTTGGGACGAACATATCCGTATTTTAGATGCAATTGCAGAAGGCGATGGTGAACTTGCCGAGCTGCTGATGCATCGACATATAAATGCTTCTTACAAAATTATTGAGCAAACACTGCTACAAGCACAAGGAGAACATAACAATGGCTAAACAATCCGCAGGTCAGCTATTTCGCGATGCAGTAGCCCAAGAAAAGCCATTACAAGTGGTTGGAACCATTAACGCCAATCATGCACTTTTGGCAAAACGTGCAGGTTATAAAGCGATTTACTTATCAGGTGGTGGTGTAGCCGCTGGTTCTTTAGGTTTACCTGATTTGGGAATTAGTAACCTTGATGATGTGTTGACAGACGTGCGCCGTATTACCGATGTATGTGATCTTCCATTATTGGTTGATGCTGACACAGGTTTTGGTGCTTCTGCATTTAACATTGCTCGTACTACAAAAGCGCTCGTCAAGTTTGGTGCTGCGGCAATGCACATTGAAGACCAAGTGGGCGCAAAACGTTGTGGTCACCGTCCGAACAAAGCCATTGTGACTCAAGAAGAAATGGTTGACCGTATTAAAGCAGCGGTTGATGCGCGTGGTGATGACAGCTTCGTGATTATGGCACGTACCGATGCATTGGCAGTAGATGGTTTACAAGCTGCAATTGATCGTGCGGGTGCCTACATTGAAGCGGGTGCAGACATGTTGTTCCCTGAGGCAATTACCGAGCTTGATATGTACAAGCAATTTGCTCAGAAGACTGGCGCACCAATTTTGGCAAACATTACCGAGTTTGGTTCTACACCACTGTTTACTACTGAAGAGTTGGCATCTGCCGATGTAAGCCTTGCGCTTTATCCGCTTTCTGCTTTCCGTGCCATGAACAAGGCAGCCGAAACTGTGTATGAAACCTTGCGTAAAGAAGGCACACAAAAGAATGTGATTGATATTATGCAAACGCGTAAAGAGTTATATGAACGCATCAACTACTATGCGTTTGAAGACTACTTAGACAACGCTTTTGCTAAAAAGAAATAAACCAACCCTCTTTAAAAAGAAGGGGAAGCGATGGTCTTGGCTAGCGTGAGGGCGGCATGGATGCCGCTACGTTGGACTGCGATATAGGGATATATCGTCAGACCAACAAGGATTTTTGCTTACTTTTCATCCGTGAAAAGTAAGGCGAACGGCAGGTTAATCCAAAAATTGGATGAGAACTCGGCAAGACGCTGTCGCGTTTTTATCCAAGTAAAAATTGAACAAACAACAAATTCTGGTTGATATAAAGGATGATTCTATGAGCTCAAATGAAACAACAACAGGCTTCAAACCAAAAAAATCAGTTGCACTTAGCGGACAAGTTGCAGGCAACACAGCACTTTGTACCGTAGGACGTAGCGGTAACGACTTACACTATCGTGGCTATGACATTCTTGACCTTGCAGCGGGTAGCCAGTTTGAAGAAGTTGCGCACTTGCTCGTACATGGCAAACTACCAAACAAAGCTGAACTCAAAGCCTATAAAGCAAAATTAAAAGCACTTCGTGGCTTACCAGCAGCACTGAAAAATGCACTTGAACAACTTCCTCCGTCTGCACACCCTATGGACGTAATGCGTACAGGTGTTTCAGTGCTAGGTTGTTTAACGCCAGAACACGAAGACCACAATGAAGCTGGCGCAAAAGACATTGCTGATAAATTAATGGCAAGCTTAGGTTCAATGCTGCTTTATTGGTACCACTTCAGCAACAATGGTCGTCGTATTGAAGTTGAAACAGATGACGACTCAATTGCAGCGCATTTCTTGCACTTACTTCATGGCGAAAAACCATCTGAAGAATGGATTCAAGCAATGCACACATCTCTTATTTTGTATGCTGAGCACGAGTTCAACGCATCTACATTTACCTCACGTGTGGTTGCAGGTACAGGCTCTGACATGTACTCGGCAATTACAGGCGGTATTGGTGCGCTTCGTGGACCTAAGCACGGTGGTGCGAACGAAGTTGCATTCGTCATTCAACAACGTTACGACAACGCAGACGAAGCAGAGGCTGACATCCGTAAACGTGTTGAAAATAAAGAAGTCGTGATTGGTTTTGGTCACCCTGTATATACAGTTTCTGACCCACGTAACGAAGTGATCAAGAAAGTGGCGCATGACTTAGCAGAAGCGCAAGAGAACACCAAAATGTACCTTATCGCTGAGCGTTTAGAAGCAGTGATGAAAGAAGTGAAAAACATGTTCCCGAACCTCGACTGGTTCAGTGCGGTGAGCTATCACTTAATGGGTGTTCCAACAGCAATGTTCACACCATTATTCGTGATTGCACGTACAGCAGGCTGGTCAGCACACGTGATTGAACAACGCCAAGACGGCAAAATCATTCGTCCAAGTGCGAACTACACAGGCCCTGAAAACCTCGAATTTAAACCATTGGCGGAGCGTGGTTAATGAACACAAAATACCGTAAACCGCTGGCAGGTACCCAGCTTGAATATTACGATGTGCGTCAAGCCGTTGAAGATATTCAGCCAGGCGCATACGAAAAACTGCCTTACACCTCTAAAGTACTCGCAGAGCAATTGGTACGCCGTGCCGATGCCGAGAACTTAACTGCCTATTTAACGCAGTTGATTGAACGTCGTCAGGACTTGGACTTTCCTTGGTATCCTGCGCGCGTGGTGTGTCATGACATCTTGGGCCAAACTGCATTGGTTGACCTTGCAGGCTTGCGTGATGCGATTGCTGACAAAGGCGGCGATCCATCTAAAGTTAACCCAGTTGTGCCAACACAGCTCATTGTCGACCACTCTTTAGCAGTGGAATACGGTGGTGCTGACCCAGACGCTTTTGCAAAAAACCGTGCTGTTGAAGACCGTCGTAACGAAGACCGTTTCCACTTTATTGAGTGGACTAAAACAGCATTTAAAAATGTCGATGTGATCCCTGCGGGGAACGGCATTATGCACCAGATTAACCTAGAGAAAATGTCTCCAGTGATTCAGGCGCGTGATGGCGTAGCATTCCCTGACACATGCGTCGGTACAGATTCACACACACCGCATACAGACGCTTTAGGCGTAATTTCTGTGGGTGTGGGTGGCTTAGAAGCTGAAAACGTAATGTTAGGCCGAGCATCTTGGATGCGTCTGCCAGACATTATTGGTGTTGAGTTTGTAGGTCAGCGTCAGGCAGGCATTACTGCAACAGATATCGTACTTGCTCTAACTGAATTCTTGCGTAAAGAACGCGTTGTTGGTGCATACCTTGAGTTCTTTGGTGAAGGTGCTGACAGCATGTCTGTGGGCGACCGTGCAACCATTTCGAACATGACACCAGAATATGGCGCTACAGCTGCGATGTTCTACATCGACCAAAACACGATTGACTACTTACGCCTAACAGGCCGTGAAGATGCTCAAGTGGCATTGGTTGAACAGTACGCAAAAGAAATTGGCCTTTGGGCATCTGACATGACCAAAGCAGAGTACCCACGTGTACTTCGTTTTGACCTATCGACAGTCACACGTAACATTGCTGGTCCATCAAACCCACATGCACGTGTTTCAACTGCGGATCTAAAAGAAAAGGGTATTGCGGGTGTTGTTGAAAACCGTTCTGATGGTTTAATGCCTGATGGCGCGATTATTATTGCTGCAATTACTTCATGTACCAATACCTCTAACCCGCGTAACACTGTGGCGGCAGGTTTGTTGGCACGTAAGGCAAATGAACTTGGTTTAGTTCGTAAACCTTGGGTGAAATCATCATTTGCACCGGGTTCAAAAGCGGCTGCACTTTACCTTGAAGAAGCAGGCGTTCTAAAAGACTTAGAGCAACTAGGTTTTGGTATTGTGGCTTACGCTTGTACGACGTGTAACGGTATGTCGGGTGCGTTAGATCCAGCTATTCAGCAAGAAATTATTGATCGTGACTTGTACGCAACAGCAGTACTGTCTGGTAACCGTAACTTCGATGGTCGTATCCATCCATATGCAAAACAAGCGTTCTTGGCATCTCCACCGCTTGTTGTGGCGTATGCAATTGCGGGTACGATTCGTTTTGACATCGAAAAAGATGCTTTAGGTCATGACAAAGAAGGTAACCCGATTTACCTCAAAGACATCTGGCCATCTGACGCTGAAATTGATGCCTTAGTTAAAGAAGCCGTGAAGCCTGAACAGTTCCGTAAAGTCTACATTCCAATGTTTGACTTAGGCGAAGTTGAGCAAGCGAAGAGCCCACTTTACGACTGGCGTCCGCAAAGTACTTACATCCGCCGTCCACCCTATTGGGAAGGAGCGTTGGCTGCACCACGTACTTTGGCGAACATGCGCCCGCTTGCAATTTTGGGTGACAACATCACCACCGACCACTTGTCGCCTTCAAATGCGATTTTGATGGACTCGGCTGCGGGTGAATACCTGCACAAAATGGGCGTACCAGAAGAAGACTTCAACTCATACGCAACGCACCGTGGTGACCATTTGACTGCACAGCGTGCAACATTTGCCAACCCGAAACTCTATAACGAAATGGTGGTCCGTTCAGACGGTACCATTAAGCAAGGTTCAAAAGCGCGCGTAGAGCCAGAAGGCGAAGTGATGCGTATGTGGGAAGCGATTGAAACCTACATGAACCGTAAGCAACCGTTAATTATTATTGCGGGTGCTGACTACGGTCAGGGTTCAAGCCGTGACTGGGCTGCAAAAGGTGTACGCCTTGCAGGTGTTGAAGCGATTGTGGCAGAAGGTTTTGAGCGTATTCACCGTACCAACTTGGTGGGTATGGGCGTGTTACCACTTGAGTTTAAACCGGGTGTAAACCGCAAGACTTTAAAACTAGATGGTACAGAGCTTTATAGCGTGATTGGTAATATTGCGCCGCGTTCGACTTTAACTTTGGTTATTGAACGTGCCACAGCGGATGGTAAAGAAGAGATTGTTGAAGTGCCTGTGACTTGCCGTTTAGATACAGAAGAAGAAGTTTCTGTATATGAAGCGGGTGGTGTATTACAGCGTTTTGCGCAAGACTTTTTAGAAGGCCAAGTGGCTTAATATTTAGTCTATAACTGTTTGAAATTTATTCTAAAATACCCTATCTTAATGATGGGGTTTTTAATATTGATATTTTACTATGAAAAATATGTTTAAGCAGTACAATTATTTTTATACACCTGAGCAATATAAAGATATTTGGGAAAATGCATTATTTGTTTTTGATACAAACACTTTATTAAACTTATATCGTTATCAAGAAGACACAAAAAATGAGTTTTTACAGGTTCTTGATAAAATATCAAATAGAATATGGATACCTCACCATGTTGCTTTAGAATTTCAAAGAAATAGATTAGAAGTTATTTGTGAACAAAAAACATTATTTTCAAAAACCAAAAATGCTTTAAATTCTACCTCAAAAAATTTAAATTCTGAATTAGAAAAATTACAGTTAAGAAAAAGACATTCTCTAATAAAAATAGATGAATTCGTTGAAAAAATTGATACTTTAATTAAAGATTTTAATAATAGTTTAGATAATTTAAAGTCGAATCAACAACATTTGTCTCATCAAGATAGTTTAAAAGAAAAATTAGAATTATTATTTGAAAATAAGGTAGGTAATCCACCTCAAGATCAAAAGGAGTTGGATGACTTATATAAAATTGCAGAGAGTAGATATAAAAATAAAATACCACCTGGATATTTGGATGAAAGTAAAGTTGATATATGTGTTGATTCAAATTTAACTTATAAAAAAAAGTTTGGTGATTATATTGTTTGGCATCAAATATTAGAATATACAAAACAAAATCCTAATATTAAAGATGTTATTTTTATTACAAATGATTTAAAAGAAGATTGGTGGAAAAAATATGATGCATCAGGAGAAAAATTTAATCAACCACGACCAGAACTGATTGATGAAGCATTAAATGTGGGAGAGATTATAAATTTTGTGATGTATGATTCTGAAAAATTTCTTAGCTACGCTTCAGATTATTTAGATGTTAAAGTATCTGATAATGCTGTTAAAGAAGTTAGAGATACAACTGAAATTTATAATCAAAATATAATAAAATTAAATTCTTACGTGGCAAAAGATAATAAAGAAGATTCTTATGATACTTTAAGGAAAGCTATTGCTTTTGCAAAAGTCAGAAAATTTGAAAATAGTACAAATTATAAAATATATAGGAATGGAAGAGTTTCTGAATTTGCTACAGAAATTTTGACATGTCCAGAGTGTGATCTAGATACAATGATTTTTGATGAGTCCAGTTCTACAGGTTATAGATGTACTTATTGTAAAAATGAAGAGTCCGATGAAATAGGGGCTTTATGTTCTATGTGTGGTGCCCTATGGCCTAAGTCAGAAATTTTAAATTTTAATAAGACAATTGAAGGACACGCTGAATATGTTTGTCCACATTGCAGATATGAACCTGAATATACTTTAGAGTAATAGTATCTTATTTAGCAGAAAAATAAGAATATAAAAAAAAGCCCGACATCCTGTCGGGCTTTTTCGTATTTGGTTGCTAGATATGACTCCTGTCGTATCTCACGATCCTGATGCATGAACCTATTATTGTTGTTTTATGTTCCGGAACATCCTGTTCCTGTATGAACTCATCATAGAAAAAAAGCAGGGGACAGCCAATCCGCTAAATCCCTAAAACTGTGTAAGATAAATCGTACAAATAACATTTTTTGCATTTATGCCATCATCATCGGGCGAAATGGACAATTGACATTCACTTTAAGTGGGTTATATTCCTGTTTAATATATATACGATTATAGGAATGTAATCATGGTAACAGCTGGCGAAAAACCCGGAACAGGCTTCTATTTCTGTGCTCAGTGCGGACATAGAGTGTTTTTAGAAATTAACACCGACCCTTTACCACCTTGCACGAAATGCTACTGCACGCAATTTAAACGTTAAGAATGAAATAATATTTGCGTTCGCATTTAACAAAAAGCCCTGTCACCCGATGGGGCTTTTTGTTAATTTAAAAATAAGACTTACATAACAAGACCCGCGATGGGCATGAAAAAGGAAACCGTTATGGAAACAATATTGGGTTTATGTATTGGCGTAGGCTTGAGCGCTGCCTGCGGTTTTCGGGTGTTTGTGCCGCTACTGGTCATGAGCATTGCAACCATGATGGGATGGTTTGAGCCATCGAAAGGTTTTGAATGGTTAGCTCTGCCATCGGTGTGTTTGGCTTTAGGCGTGGCAACGGTGTGTGAAGTCGCAGCTTACTATATTCCGTGGGTCGATAATGCTCTAGACACAGTTGCAACCCCTGCGGCTATGATTGCGGGTACGCTAGCGACAATGGCGGTGAGTAGTGGAGAAATGTCTCAGTTTGCTAGTTGGGCGGCAGCGATTATTGTCGGTGGTGGTACGGCTGGTGTGGTGCAAATGAGTACCGTTGCTGCACGCGGTGTTTCAACTGCAACCACAGGTGGCTTGGGTAATTTTGTTGTTGCAACAGGTGAATGGATTGGAGCAATCTTACTTTCAGTTTCGGCCATGTTAGTGCCTGCACTTGTTGCCGTAGTGGTGCTGATTGCGGTTATTTTAGCGGTACGTTGGATACGCCATAAAAAGCATGAACAGGCGCATAGTCCTCTATAGGTTTAGCCTAAATATATTTTTAAATAGCAATAAAAAAAGCCCAACGTCCTGTTGGGCTTTTTCGTATTTGGGTACTAGATATGACTCCTGTCGTATCTCACGATCCTGGTGCTTGAACCTATTATTGTTGTTTTGTGTTCCGGAACATCCTGTTCCTGTATGAGTTCATATTAGGAAAAAAGAAGGATGTCGCCAATCCGCAAAATCCCTAAAAGTTTGTAGGTTAAAACGTACATTAAAAATGTGGTGTAGGGCATTTTGTAGTTACAACAGGGGCGAATATAAGGGGCTTACTTTTATACCTAATCATTTAAGATGTTGAGAAGAATAAGAGTTGTTATTGATAACAATATGTTATGTTTAAGTTTGGTTGTAAAAAGAACAATTTTATCGGGAGTAATAAATAAATGACCGTTATGTTGGTAAAACCTCATTTAAGATTTAAAGAGAGTTATAACAACTATATTAATGAATTAGCAGATGAAGATCGTCATCCTTTGACAACGGAGTTTGACCATACAAATTTTGAATCATTTTTGAATAAACTGAGAGATTATGAAAAAGGGGAATCCCTAGAAGAAGGGCATGTTCCTAACATTACATATTGGTTAGTAGATGGTAATGAAATTATTGGCGCGTCTAACTTACGACTTAAACTCAATGAACAGATTGAATATTGTGGTGGGCATATTGGTTTAGGTATTCGTCCCTCTAAGCGTGGACAGAATTTTGGCTCGAAATTGTTAGAACTTACAATTCAGGAGGCATGGAAGTTAGGCTTAACAGAATTACATATACATTGTTATAAAACTAATTTAGCTTCTGCAAAAACCATTCAAGCAAACAACGGCCGTCTTCATTCTGAAATTACTGTTGATCAAGTAGTTCAACGGTATGTGGTGAATAAAACACTATAAGAATTTTCTTTGAGGTTGTTTTTAGCGCAAATAAAAAAAGCCCAACATCCTGTTGAGCTTTTTCGTATTTGGGTACTAGATATGACTCCTGTCGTATCTCACGATCCTGATGCATGAACCTATTATTGTTGTTTTATGTTCCGGAACATCCTGTTCCTGTATGAGTTCATATTAGGAAAAAATTGGTAAGTCGCCAATCCGCAAAATCCTCAAATGTTTGTAAGATAAAACGTACAAGATCGCCTTTTATATATCTCATTTTGAATTCAACTTAGGCCTCTGTGCCACAACAGACTTTAATCTTTTGCGCTGATTTAAAGTACAAAACCATTGCAACACAGAGATAAAGGGGGCTAAGCCAAATGCTTAACCCATACTACTTTTGTCACACCGCTGCATGACGCTGAAAAAAGTAGGGGCAAAGTCCCGTGGGAGAACAGGACTTTGCAAACTGACATGTTCTAGGCGTTGCATCAGCTTGGGTGAGTAGGTTTGTTCAAGTCGCTGGTAAATACATTCACAACTGGTTTTGCTGTGCCCACCCGACAGGCAAATTTTTTCAAACTCCTGTTGAGTGTGTAAGTTACAGCCCGAAATACCCAAGCTCGCTAGAACCAAACATAAAGCCAAAATAGGTTTATAAATTGTCATATTATTCTCATAATGATTTATATCTATGAGTAGGATAAAAATATAATTGGTTTTAAGGTTTAAAATAATTTTAGGTAATAATTAATCCTCCCATAAATTTAGGAAAATAAAATAATTAAAATTTTAAAATAAAAAATAGTTTATAAATTTAAAAAATCAGGCAATAGAAAACCTAAATTTTAAATAAATAAAATAGTTAAATAAGTGAGGAAGTAAGTTTAAAAAATGTCATGGTCAACTCCTTATAATTTATGGAGCTCTACCACCAGATTACCGCGAATTAATTTATGGTGGTAGAACGAAAGGGGGTTGACAGACTGGACTCGTAGAACCAGCACGCACGGGGCGTCCCCCTCCCGTCCTACCGCAAAGAAAAGGGGACGCAAGGGTCTAACGAATTATAGTAGAACTATAATCCGCTACGAGTTACGGTCTGTCAAAACCGTCTGGCAATGTAGGCCAGCAACGAGATAATAATCGGTGATTTTAATTACGTCAATTTAATATTTAAAATATTTTTTATTTAATAATAAAACTAAATGTATTTTTAAAATAATGGAATTAATGTTTATATTTAATTAGAAAAAATAAATAATAAAATAATTGTGCATGCAGTTTTATTAATAATAGTAATTCATCATCTTATAAGTAAAATATTATAGAGATAGCTGCCTTTATTCTAAACTTTTAAGCATTTCTTTCGCATCCGAATCGCCTGCATCGGCAGCTTGCTGAAACCATTTCTTTGCCAGTTGTAGGTTTTTCGGCGTGCCTTCACCATTTAAATACATCTGGGCCAAGTTGTACTGAGCATCGCTTTCATTGTGCTCGGCCGCTTTGGTGTACCACTTAAGGGCTTGCTCATCGCTTTGAGCGACGCCGCGACCTTTTTTATATAGATGAGCTAAATTATATTCTGCGGGTGGATAGCCTTGCTCGGCAGCACGACTATACCATTCAAACGCCTGCCCATAATCTTGCGCAGTTCCTTCACCTCTGTCGTATAACACCCCTAAGTTATATTGCGCTTTGGCATGGCCCTTATCCGCAGCTTTAGCAAAATATTCAAAAGCGTGTTTCATGTCTTTTTCCACGCCTGTACCCGTGAAATACATCATTCCTAAACTATATTTTGCCCCCACGCTTCCATTTTGGTCAGCAGCAGTTAACCATTTAAAAGCTTGTTCATAGTTTTTAACAACACCTTGTTCACCAGTTAAAAGCATGATGCCAAGATGATATTGCGCAATCGGTTGTCCTTGCTGTGCACGATATTGAATATCGGCCACACTCGGTTCCGCAAATGCTGAAGAATGAAATGAGAAAATCACTGTAAATATATAAAAAGCAGACTTTTTTATTTTCATATCTCATCCTGAATTTTATTAATTTGAATATTTATTTTTCTTGCTATCTGTTTGATTATGCATGAAAAATATTAAATGTATCTGGTTGGTTTATAGGGCTTTAAAATGATCTGATTTTACAGTTTAAATACCTATTTAATAACAAATTAACGTAAAACAGCATATTTAGACTAGTTACATTTTGAAAATGAGTATAGATAGACAGATTAGTCTTTTTTTAATTAAAATGCGGTCTAAATATAAGTTTGATTGATAATAAAAATGCAGATGAGTGTGTCGAGTATATTGGAGCGTTTAGGCCTTGTTTCACAAAATCGCGCTGTTCATATCCAATTCTCAAATCAGTCTTTAAATCAGCAAGTCTTCTTGCAACGCATTGAGGGCGAACATACCCTCAACCAAGGTAGCGTTGCTGAGTTGCTGTGTCTGTCGACGAACGCGCATATTGCATTAAAACAATTTATTGGCTGTCAGGTTGCTGTCGATCAGGTCACTGACACAGGCCATTTTTTTAGAACGACAGGTATTATTACCGAAGCCAGCCAAGGGCAAAGCGACGGCTCACTCACTATTTATAATTTAAGCTTAAAAGACCCAACAGCACTTTGGCATAAACGCCGTAATAGCCGCGTGTTTATGAACAAAAGCGTGCGAGATATTAGCGAAATTCTGTTTAAAGAATGGCAGGGGAAAAGTCCTTTATTTGCCTCAAGCTTAACGCTCGACACATCTGGTTTAAGCAAAGACTACGATGTGCGTCCATTTGTGATGCAGTCAAATGAAAGTGATTATGACTTTTTAACCCGTTTGTGGCGTAGTGAAGGCATTAACTGGCTGGTCGATGAATCACAACTTTTTGTTGCTGACCCGAATGCGTCCATTCAGCCACAAGTCTTGCGCTTAATTGACGATAACCAAAATTATCAGGCGCTTGACCGTCGTAGCCTACGTTATCAACGCAGCAGCGCGACAGAACAGTTCGATACCATTACCCAAGTTAAAGCTGAGCGCCGCTTACAACCGACCTCTGTTCATGTGCAACGCTGGCAAGCCGATGCCCTACAACAAGAAGAAGGCAGTGGCAGTGTTCAAGGCACACAAAAGCACAGCGAACACTATGACAATGCCAGCCTGAACCTTGAAGATGCATGGCACGTCAGCCCCGCTTGGATGCAAGACTTAAACGGTGAAGACCAAGCGACAGCATCGGGCAATAGCCAGATCGAACAGTTAAACCAACATATTAATGCTTACCATCACCTGAGCTCTAAACAGTTTACGGTTTCGGGCAACGTCCGCGATGCACAAGTGGGTTACTGGTTTGAGCTGAATGACCATCCCGAACTCGACCAGCATGACAGTGCTGATAAAGAGTTCTTAATCTTAAGCAAGCACTACTATAACCAGAATAATTTACCGAAAGAATTACAACAGCAACTTGAGCACTTATTACCAAAAGACAAGCTTAAGGCAGCTCAACTCGATAGCCAAAACCCTGAGCAGCGCCACTATGCTGAGCTGAACGTGGTTCGTCGCAACATTAAAGCGGTGCCTGAATATAACCCACTAGAGCACCGACCAGCAGCTTACCCGCAGCGCGCTAGAGTGGTTGGATTAGAGGGTGAAAGCATTCATGTCGATCAGTGGGGACGCATTAAAGTCCGCTTCTTGTTTACCCGAACTGACGACCATAGTCATGATGGTGGAGCGGGAAGTAACGACAATGACACCGACTCGGCTTGGGTCGATGTACTCACCCCGTGGGCAGGTGCGGGTTATGGCGCACGCTTCTTGCCACGTGTCGGTGAGATCGTGGTGATCGATTTCTTTGACGGCAATATTGATCGCCCGTTTGTGGTGGGCCGTATTCATGAAGCTGAACGCCACCCAACGCAATTCGACCAGAAAGGGCAGTTACCCGAGACTAAAAAACTGAGTGGCATTCGCTCAGAAGAAGTCGACGGCAAAGGCTTTAACCAGCTACGTTTTGATGACACCACAGGCCAGATCAGTGCCCAGCTACAGAGTAGCCATGCAGCCAGTCAGCTCAACTTGGGTAACTTAAGCCATCCAAAAGACAAAGCGGAAAGTGACGGTCGTGGTGAGGGTTTCGAACTCAGAACAGACCAGTGGGGTGCAGTCAGAGCAGGCAGTGGCTTACTCATTACCACTCATAAACAGGACCAAGCTCAAGGTGTACACCTAGACGCGGCTGAGGCTAAACAGCAAATCGAAGGAGGCCTTAGCAATGCCAAGGCACTTAGTGAAGTCGCTAAAAATCAGCAAACTGACCCGTTAGAAAATTTAGAAAACCTAAAAACCTTTATTGAAAAACTTGAGCAGCAAGACAACGCAAAAGCCAAAACCTTTAAAGAGGCAATTATGCTGCTGGCGAGCCCAAATAGCATCGCGCTGAGCAGTAACGAAGACATTCACTTAAGCGCAGATGGGCAGCTAAACCAAACTGCTGGAGACAGCATTAACCTGTCTACTCAAAAGAACTTGATTGCACATGCCCAAAATAAAATTAGCCTTTTTGCAGCTCAAGAAGGGGCAAGACTCTATGCAGGCAAAGGCAAAGTTGAAATACAAGCACAAGGTGACGGAGCAGACTTAATTGCCCGTAAAGCTGTGCAGGTGATTTCGACTGAAGACAAAATCGAAGCGACCGCAGCCAAAGAAATTGTACTCACCGCAGGCGGCTCTCAAGTCAAAATTACTGGTTCGGGCATTTTTATGACCACAGGCGGTAAGTTTGAGGTGAAAGCTGGCCAGCATTTGTTTATGGGGGGCGGGAGTGTGAATAGTTCACTACCGTATTTACCTGAACAAGGAAAACAAAAATATGGTGTATGGTTTGATGTAATGGATAAACAAGGAAATAAACTGAAACCTGGCACGGAATATATTATTTTTGACGAAAATGATAAAGAAATTGAGCGCGGTAAGTTAGATCGAACTGGCTTAGTTAAGTTGGAAACAGAAGAGCCGAATAAGCAATATAAAATACATGTGGTGATAAACGATGGGTACTGAAGCACAAGCTTATGCTGATTTAGTTCGGACAACAATGGGAACGGTTAATCCTGTGCCAGCGATTGTACCAGTTAAACTTACAGTTTATACTCAAAGTTTTACAGCATTTATTGGTGGGGCTGCTGATAAATATCCTTTTATATATGGAGATGTAAAACTACCAGGTGTGGGAGATTCTTTAGGGCCTACAGAAATTGTTGGTAATTATGCAAAAAATTTTAATACGGGAAATACAAAAAATTTAAAACAATATTATGGCTATGAGGAGGCTTATAATAATAGAAAAGTAACTATTCCTGTAGCTTCAGGTAAAAGAAATGCTTTTAAAGATATTCTTGAGGTTTATACGAAAAATCCACAAACTCAAATTAATATTATAGGTCATAGTTTGGGTGGCTGGAATTCATCTGGTTTAGTTACAGAACTGAACAAAGCAGGGGTACCAGTCAATTTATTAATTACTATTGACCCTGTTGGAGTTTTATTATCAAAAACTACTCCTCCAAATATATTAGCGACTCCAGCAGTAAGAGCCCAAATTTATTTACTAGCACCACAACCTGTTGCAAATAATTGGATAAATGTTTTTTGTAAACCAAATAATAATGTTGTCAACGATATAAAGAATACGGTGGGATGGGAAGGCTATAAACCAAAATGGAAAGGGTATCATCCTAGCCCTACGAGTTATACAACAGATGATGCAATTGCTGATGCTGGAGGGCAATGGGATAGTTATCCAAAAGAACACAGCAATACATTTCATGAAACTAAATTTAGTCACGCTTGGTTTAGCAAAATGATGCGTGAAACAATACCTAGTATATCTAAATCACCCGAGCAAATATTGCAAACCGAATTAAAAAAGGTTCAAGTAAAATGAAATTTTTATCATGTATATGGATATTTTTATTATTTGGTTGTACTTCTAAAAATATAGATTATCAATCTACCGATATTAATTTTGGAAAATTTAAATATTTCCAATCTATGTATAGTGGAGAAAAAACATACCAAGGTTTTGTCACAAGCTCTTCTTCTTTAAAAGAAATTTCTGAAAAAAATGCATTTCCTATTTCTAAGCTAAATTGTTTGGAAAATCAGTTTATAGTAAGAGGTGGAGTAGACTTAGATTCAGAAGAAATTAATAATCAATTATATAAATATATGGCACATGTCGAAATATGTAAAAATGATGATTGTTCAGTCGATATTAAAAAAGCAAAAATTGATACTGAATGCAGAATTGAATTAAGAAAAAATTACTCAAATGATGCTTATCAATCAAATAAAGCAAAGTTGACGAATGCTAATTTTGAATAAAATCAATTTGTTGATGCTAAAGTTGATCTATAATTTATTAAGTTGAGAACTAGAAATGTAATAAACCCGCCAAAGCGGGTTTATTTATTTACATGTTCAGGTAGTTTGGACCACCGCCGTCTTCAGGTGTTACCCATGTTATGTTTTGAGATGGGTCTTTAATATCACAGGTCTTACAGTGAACATAGTTCGCTGCGTTAATAGTAAAAAGGGAGTCTTTCTAATGAAATTTAATAAATTGGCTATAATACTTTTAACTTTGAGTCTTTGTGGCTGTAGTAAGGATTATAATATTGAACCAAATAAGCTTCCGATAGCACATATTGGAAAAGAATATAATCAGACATTAAAAATTACTGGTGGAAGAGTGATACCACAGTCTTTTGAAGTAAAAGATAATTTTCCAAGTGATATGAATATCTCTATTGAGCCAATAGATCAAAATGAAGCGGATGCTTATAATAATTTAAAAATTTCTGGAGTTCCAAAACATAAGGGAACTTTTACGATTCATATGTATGCTGGTTTTTATGCTAGTGGGGATGGGAAGTTAGATAAGACCTATGAATTTGTAGTTAAAGAATAAAAGATATTTTTAATAAGAAGTAGATATGAAAAAGAATTTATTAATTACCGTACTAATTTCAATTTTCATCATACAGTCTTTATTAAATTATTACTTCTGGAACCGTACAAAAACACCCGAAATTCATGTTTTAGAAAAACCTTTAAAGATATATTCGTTTGAAGGTAAATATTCGAAAAATAGCACTTTGCCAGAATATTATATTTTACCAGAAGGTACTGTTTTATATGATGATAGTGACTCTTTAAACAGAAGAGTTATGGTATATTTCAACTTGCAAGGTGTTGATTTTAAGTTTGAAGAGCAAGATCCTGAAATATCTAAACAACCAAGTGAAGTACGTTCTATTAGAAGTACAGAGCTAAGTGATATTTTAAAAACTATTCCTTTAACTAAGAAAGATATTTATTTAATTATTAAATATGATGACAGCATAAATGATTCTGTACGCTCTATTTTGTTTAAAAAATACAAAATTGATCCTTCAGAATATGAAAAATAATAAAATAATTCATATGCATACAAGCTTAAAATTAAGGAAGTTCAGAGAAGCGTAGTTGATTACGCTTCTTCGGTCATAAGAAATAATTTTAAGCAGCTTGAATTGCTTCTCCACAAAGAGAAACAGTTTCTTGTTTGCGTTGGTGTAAGTACCAAAACTGCTCCGCAATGGTTTTTGGATGTACCGTGTAGCTTTTATCTTCTGTACCCGGCGTCCCATCAACGAAACCATTCACAATCACTTGGCTCACATAAACATTTGAGTCAGCGAGACTATGAGCAAGTAAGTTGGTGGTTTTATATTGGGCGGCGGCAGTAGTTGCTAATGATGAATATTCTTTGGCAACTAAATCGATACCCACTGCATCGAAAGCGAAAATCCCATTTGTCGATAAAATACTACCGTGGTTCTTTTCTAAATCACCTAGGCAAGCTTGTACCGTCGCGATATAGCTCGAAACGCGAATATGAAAGCTTTTGGTGAGCTCTAGTGGAGGGGTTTCTAAGATATTGCCTTCAATATCATGGAAGGCATTCCAGTGAATATTTTTAATCTCTCCGAATTGATCTTTAATACGATTAATAAGATTTGGTATATCTTCAAGAACAGCTAAATCACATGTAAAAGCGTAAGCTTCAATACCTTGTGTTTTAAGTTCTAAAATGGCTTTTTCGAGTTTCTCAGCATTACGTGCCACTAACCCGATTTTATAGCCTTCTTTACCAAACTTATGTGCTACGGCTTTGGAAATACCTGTTCCATAACCAAAAATTATAATATTGTTGTTCATTATAAAGTTCCAAAAAACCAATCATTTGGTTAGAAATAGTTTATAATATGTTTTTATAATGTATTCAAGCGCAAAAGTTATCTCTGAAAATAATATGATAAGAATAAACTAAAAAATCTTAGAAGTAGCAATGAAGAAGTTGCGTTTGAATGAGCCAGTTGGCTAAATGTCTGCTGATGAAAGAACTTCCAATTTAGTTTACAAGTTTTTTCTTGGTAAAATAAACCGAAAAATACAAATAAAGTGGAATTTAAATATAACTAATTATAGGTAAATGGGAATAAATTCTTTTAAATTTGCCTAATGGCGTAAAAATTCCCAAAAATTTTAAAAATTAGCTTTTCTTAGAAAAACAATCCCGCAGGGTGCTGGCTAAACTATATCTCAAGGGTGTGATAGGGATCGAAAAGAGTAGCATGCACCAAAACGTATAACGTTAGTGTGTACTCACCCAAAAGGTCTCGATTCGGCTTAGGACGCTATAGATCAAAAGTTTATAGGCATAAGGTTCTAACTTACAAAGTTATAATTGTTGAAGTAAACCATAGATGTTTTCCCTTGACACCCTAAAAAATTCTCTATAATAAAAATAATACTTTGCAAAAATATAATATATTAATAAGCCTTATCTTTCTGCGCTACCTCCTGACATTCAAATCTCATCATATGAAGCCTGTGATGTCTGTCTCTCGAAAAATAGTACCAGCGACTTTACAGATTTTAGGCTAGATCACTATTTTTATTTACGATGTGATCAGCCAAAATTGTTTATATAATAATCTTATTATCATAATAACGAGCTGAATAATATGGAGAATAAAAATCAGTGTCGGCAATGCGCCGTTTGTGGAAAGAGCTTTCCCTTAAAAGATCTGGTGTCTGGTGAAGTCATCCGTAACGTGATTAGCGACGAAATTTTAAAAGACTATCCAGATTGGAATTACTCAAACTTTATTTGTCGGGCCGATCTGGCCGATTATCGAATTAAATATGTGCAGTCTCTATTACGGTCAGAAAAGGGTGAGTTATCTAATTTAGAAAATGAAGTTATTGGTAGTATGCAACGCCATGAGTTGATTAGCCGAAATACCGAATCAGATTTTGATCAAAATTGGACATTTGGAGAAAAGCTAGCAGATAAGATCGCAACCTTTGGTGGTAGTTGGGCTTTCCTGATTTGTTTTGCTTTATTTTTGACAGGTTGGATTATTTTAAACACGGTGGTGATGGTCGTACGTCCTGTTGACCCTTATCCCTTTATTTTGCTGAATTTAGTGTTGTCATGTTTAGCTGCAATTCAAGCGCCTATTATTATGATGAGTCAGAATCGCCAAGAAGCTAAAGATCGGCTGCGTTCCCAACATGATTATCAAATTAATTTAAAAGCTGAGCTTGAAATTCGCCATTTGCATGAAAAAATGGATCACCTTTTGTCGCATCAGTGGGAAAGGCTTGCACATATTCAAGAAATTCAGCTTGATCTTTTGGCTGAAATGAATAAAAAACGATAAAGTTTTTCCGAGTTTCACGTGGAACATGAGTAGAGTGCTATAGATTATTTTGCGGTAGATCTGAAATTTCTTTATGATTTGCCGCCATGCTCCATTGCTGTTTCTACGACCATGCCTTTAAACGACAATTTTGTTTACGCTCCGCCACAAGATCCGCTTTCAATTTTATTTGAAGATGACGATTTGGTTGTGGTTGATAAACCTGCGGGCCTGTTGTCGGTCATGGGACGTTTACCTGAGCATCATGACAGTGCTTATTTACGGGTGTTAGAAAAGTTCCCTTTGGCTAAAGTCACCCATCGTTTAGATATGGCAACATCAGGCTTGCTTATGTTTGCTAAGCATCGCGATGCAGAAGTGGCGGTAAGTAAAATGTTTCAGGCCAGAACAGTCAAAAAACATTATATTGCTTTGGTACAAGGCCAAGTCGCAGAAGAGGGCAGCGTTGAAGTTCCACTCATTACCGACTGGGAAAATCGTCCAAGACAAATTGTACATTTTGAGTTAGGCAAACATGCCAAAACCTTATTTCAGCCCTTGGTTTATGATGAAAAAACAGATCAAAGTCGAGTATTACTTGAACCAGTAACAGGGCGTTCACATCAGTTACGTGTGCACATGATGCATATTGGTCATCCGATTATGGGGGATAAGCTTTATCATCCTGAGCCTAAACGTTTTCACTTAAACCGCATGGCCTTACATGCTGCATATTTGGCTTTCCAGCATCCATTAAATGGAACGGATGTGGCGATTGAATCAGAGGTGCCTTTTTAAAATTTATATACAATTAAAAATTTAATTTGATGCAATTGGGAACGGAATATATACCCAAACTGCAATAAAAGTCGGGTATTCTTGATGTCGAATAATATTAATACTGCGACAACAACAAGGATCACTTTATGACTCGTGACTACGAACAATTTCCAGATGACGATAACGGCAACGTACTTTGGCAAATGGCTGAAGATGGGGATGATTTAACCGAGCTGCATGAAATTGAATTTTCTATTGCTTTTCAAGATCAGAAAAATGCAGAGCAATGCGCACTCTATTTGCTTTACCAAGAACAAAAAGTTTCGCTTTTCCAAGATGATTCTGTTGAGCCAAATGAATGGGTGATTACCATCTTTGTCAACATGGAACCTGAGTACTCAGATATTGTTGATTTAGAGCAATGGTTTGCCAGTATCGCTGAGAAATTTCAAGGCGAATATGATGGATGGGGCTGTATGGCTTATGTCTTCGAGGAAGGCGAAGACGAAGATGACCTGTTGCAGTAAGGTCTAAAATAAAGAGTAGGAGATAAATATGAACTTATCTCAAAAACAAATTGCAGTACGGTTTTTAGAGCTTGCCGCAGCTGGTGAAGTTGATGAAGCCTATAGCAATTACACTGCGCCGAACTTCAAGCATCACAACCCTTATTTTGCAGGTGATGCGACTTCTTTGAAGGAAGGTATGCGTGAAAGTGCAATTGAAACTCCTAACAAAGTCTTTGATGTTCAACATGTCATTGAAGAGGGTGATTTGGTTGCTGTGCATTCAAAACTTGAAATGCAAATGAACGGCTTAACCACCTTAGCCGTCGTTCATATTTGTCGTTTTGAAAAGGGTAAAATTGCTGAGTTTTGGGATATCGGTCAAGTGCAGCCCGACCCTCTCATCAATGAAAATAGTATGTTTTAATGAAAAGCCCGAAATAATTCGGGCTTTTTTATTTATGTATGAATTAAAACTTCCATTGTGCCGAGATTGAAGCATTAAGTGGTTCACCTGGTTGAACCCACAAATCGCTATAGCTTGAAACATAGTAAATTTTATCAAACAGGTTGTTCACATTGAGCTGATAGCGTAAACGGTCAGATGGGGCATAGTAGCCATTTAAATTGACCAATGTATAACTCGGTAAATTAAAGCCATTATCAAGGTTATGTCCGCTGCGCTCGCCAACATAGGTGAGGTTAGCTCCTACACCTGCTTTTCTCGGACCTTCTTGTAGAAATTCATAATTAGTACTTACAGCACCTTGGTGTTTTGGAACATTGCTCAGACGGGCGCCTTTTGCCAAGTCTTGGTCTTTTTCGATTTGAGCATCGGTATAACTATAGTTAGCATTGACGAACCAGCGATCATTGATCTGGCTATTTAAGTCAAACTCAATCCCTTTACTACTCACTTCACCTGCTGCGGTTTGAAAATTACTGTCGATTGGATCGGTTGTCAGTACATTCTGTTTTTTCATTTTAAACAAAGCGAGACTCAGCACACTTTGGTCGTTTATTTTATATTTGGTACCAACTTCATAGCTTTCGCCTTTTTCAGGGGCAAAAGTCTGACCATTTCGGTTCATACCACTATTCATGGCAAATGAGCGGCCATAGTTGGTATAAAAAGCCCATTGCTCAGAAGCTTTAAAATTTACTCCGAAACGCGGACTATTTTGATGAAGGGTCTGGTTGCTTTCAGTCTGGGTCAGGTGATTCTTAAAATCTTGTTCGACCTGATCAAAACGGTTGCCGAAAAGCACACTCCACTGATCATTGAAAAAGATCTGATCTTGTAGATTAAGTGCAAAGTAACGCTGCTGTTCTTTGGTGTTGGTAAACGGTGCTAAGTTTGGTAAATATTTGCCATATTCAGGTTGGTAAATATCAATTGTGTTTGGTGAGCCTGTACTGTGGTTGCGACGAAGTTGGTTTTGCTTATAGTCGAGTTGACCAAGCTCGGTTGAAAGTAAAATTTCATGACGAGCCCATGATGTATCAACCTTGCCAAGTAACTCTGTCTGAGCCAGCACATCTTCACTCGTATAATCACGATAGCGGCGTTGGCGCTCTAAAGTATGACCATCGGCCTGCATACGTCGTGGTTCGGTTGAAAAGCCGATCATTTGAGCGTCTTTATAACTGACCGCACTATTCAGTTTCCAGTCAGGGTTAAATTCATGATTAAGACGTAACTGGTAAAAGTAGTCTTTTACTTTCATATCGCCGTCATCAGGCTCGCCTGTAAAGGTTTCTGGGTCCATCACAAACTGATGATTGACTGTGCTTACCCCGCGGTCAAAGGTTCCTTTGTGCTCTGTAAATTCACTGTCAAAGTCGAGTTGCGTTTGGTCAGAAATTTTCCATGTGAGCTGTGGTGAAAAGAACCAGCGTTCACTGCTGACATGATCACGAAAGCTTTGATTATCTTCATGAACCACTGCTACACGATAGGCCAGTTCATCGTTAATTGGGGAGGTGTGTTCTAGACTTATTCGATATTGTTCTTGAGTATTGGCACGTAGGTTAACTTCACTTTCGCTTTCCCACTGTGGTTTTTTACTGTTGAGGTTAAGCAAACCTCCTGTTTCTCCGCGGCCATATAAAGCCGCCATTGGCCCTTTTAAAAACTCTAAAGATTCAATATTTACGACATCTTTTGGAGCGCTAATCCCTCGGTTGACACTCAAGCCGTTACGGATCATAGAGGCACCTAAGTTGGGATCGGTACTAAAACCACGGAAAGAGTAATTATCCCAAAAGCCGCCACCAAAACTGTTTTGATGAAAAACCCCACTCACCAAGCTTAATGCGTCATCAATCCGTTGAACGTCTTGTTGTTCCATTATTTGTTTAGAAAGATAAGCACGGTTAAAAGGGACATCTAAAACATCGTGAGTAAATTTAGTCGCCGAGCTATTTTGGCTCACATCTTCTCGGGTGCTTTCAGCCTGAACACGTATGGTCTCAAGTACCGTTGATGTTTCTTCTCCCCAAGTGAGTGTTGATATAAAAGAAAGACCCAACGAAGACAACAATCCTAATTTGTGTCGCATAAATCATCAGCCATAAAAGACAAAAGGAAATAAATGTAATAGTATAACGTTACATTATTTTATTGATTACCGCTATGCCTATAGAAAAAAATATTGAACGTTTACAGTCGATTGATGCATTGCGTGGTTTGGTTATCATCATTATGTTGCTCGACCATGTAAGGGAAACTTTCTATTTACATAAACAAGTTATCGATCCAATGGACGTAACAGTAACAGAACCGGCTTTATTTGGCAGTCGATTATTGGCACATATTTGCGCTCCAGTTTTTGTACTTTTAACCGGAATTTCCGCTTTTTTATTTCAATCAAAAAAACAAGATTTACAGCAAACGCGTGCTTTTCTACTAAAACGTGGCTTATTTTTGATTGTGCTAGAACTTACGCTTGTGAATTTTGCATGGACAGCGACTTTTCCACCTGAAGTCATTTATTTACAGGTGATTTGGGCAATTGGTATTAGCATGGTGGTGCTAGCGTGCTGTGTGAGTTTACCGTTACCAGTCATTGCGGGCGCAGGGTTGGTGATTGTTTTTGGGCACAATTTATTAGATTCAGTACACTTCTCACAAGGCGTCTTACAAAATATATGGTTCGTTTTACATGATCGTGGCTGGCTTGAGTTTGCGGGCATAAAACTTCGTACAAGTTATCCCGTTTTACCTTGGATTGGTGTGATTTTACTGGGCTATGCTTTAGGTCAGTTCTTTAGCTCAAAATATACTGCAAAGCAAAGAACCCGCGCTTTACTCAGTATTGGTTTAGCAAGTATCGGATTATTTGTTTTACTGCGTTTTATCAATGTCTATGGTGACCAGCCATGGCAACATTTTGAGTCATTACAACTGACGTTAATGAGCTTTTTTAACCTCACTAAGTATCCACCATCTTTATTATTTATTTTGCTAAATGTTGGAATTGGCTTGCTAGTGCTCGTTGCTTTTGAACGTATGCAGCAATACTCGTTTTTAAAGCCATTGGTCGTATTTGGTTCGGTGCCGATGTTCTTTTATTTATTGCACTTATATGTGTTGAAACTGATGTATGTTTTCGCACTCAGTGTCTGGGGAGCTAACTATGGAAATTATTTGTCGTTGGACCATGTGTGGATGCTGTGGCTAATTACGATTGCGCTGTCTTTTGCACTCTATCCAGCGGTTACATGGTTCTCGAAATTTAAACATCAAAATAAACATATTTCGATTTTAAAATATTTCTAATTCAGGAATGTGAGTAAAGCGAGTTTAGAGAGAACTCGCTTTACTTGCTTACGTCTAGATATAGGGTTTCTTTCACTTCTTCCATGACGACATAACTGTGTGAAGATGCGGAAGCAGGAAGTTTCTTTAGGAGATCTCCCAATAAGCGGCGGTATGCGCTCATTTCTTTTAAGCGCGCTTTTACAAGGTAGTCAAACTCACCTGAAATAAGATGACATTCGAGCACTTCAGGAATCTCAACGAGGTCTCTGGCCACTTGGTCAAATACATCGCCAGATTTGGCAGATAACTTAATTTCTAAAAAGACCAGTAGGTTACGGTCTACGTAAGCTGGGTTTAGACGGGCGTAATAACCCATGATAATACCATCGCGCTCAAGGCGTTTTACACGCTCTGAACAGGGGGTGGTAGACAGGTTGACTCTCGATGCCAATTCACTAATCGCAATTCGTCCTTCGCGCTGCAAAATGTCCAGAATCATGCGATCTATACGATCTAAGGGGCGCATAGATATTTCCTCTTTTTTTAAAATTCTCGCGAGAAAAACATAAATTTACCTAGATTATACCCTGAAAAATAGTGAAATAAACTATTGAAGCAGAAATATACTAGTGAAATAAACTGGTGTGCGTGAGGGAATGGAAATGCGCGTAATTGTATTAGGTAGCGGCGTTATCGGAGTGGCAAGTGCCTATTATCTAGCTCAACAAGGAGCTGAGGTCACTGTTCTTGACCGTCAGGCAGGTCCTGCTGAAGAAACAAGCTTTGGTAATGCAGGTCAAATTTCGCCAGGGTATTCGACCCCTTGGGCAGCACCAGGAATCCCTTTTAAAGCTGTGAAGTGGATGTTCCAACACCACGCACCGCTTGCCATTAATTTAGATGGCAGCATGTGGCAGTTACAGTGGATGGCGCAAATGCTAAAAAACTGTAATCCACAAAGTTATGCTGTGAACAAAGAACGTATGATGCGCGTGGCTGAATACAGCCGTGATTGTTTACGTGAGTTAAGAAAAGATACAGGTATTAACTACGAAAACCGCGCGAAGGGGACTTTGCAGTTATTCCGCAAAGAAGCACAAATGGAAGCGGTTCAACGCGACATTAGCGTGCTTGAAGAGTGCGGCGTAAGCTACGAATTATTAAATGGCAACGAACTTGGTCGTGTAGAACCAGCGTTGGCAAATGCGCAAGATAAACTCGTTGGTGGTTTGCATTTACCAAATGACGAGACAGGTGACTGTTATTTATTTACCAATGCTTTAGCTCAAATTGCTAAAGAGTTGGGTGTTAACTTCCAGTTCAACCAAAACGTAGAAAAATTGATTGTTGAAGGCGATGAAATTAAGGGCGTTCAGGTCAATGGTAAGGTCTTAACTGCAGATCGTTATGTCCTAGCGTTTGGTAGCTATTCACGTGATTTCTTGAAACCACTTGATCTACAGTTGCCTGTATATCCTGTGAAAGGTTATTCGTTGACGATTCCAATTGTTGACCCTGCTTTTGCTCCGCAATCTACAGTGCTTGATGAAACCTACAAAATTGCGATTACTCGTTTTGACCAACGTATTCGCGTAGGTGGTATGGCAGAGTTAAGCGGTTTCAATTTAGGTTTAAATGAAGACCGCCGTGCAACCTTGCAAATGGTGACTCAAGACTTATTCCCGGGCGGCGATATGGCACAGGCGTCTTTCTGGACTGGTCTACGTCCAATGACTCCAGACAGTACCCCAATTATTGGTGCAACTCGCTTTAAAAATCTGTTCTTGAATACAGGTCACGGTACTTTAGGTTGGACCATGGCGTGTGGTTCAGGAAAATTAATTAGTGACATCGTATTGAATCATAAGACTGATATCAGTACCGATGGTCTTTCAATTCAGCGTTATTCACACGCGCATGCTGCATAACGGGCGTTAGGAATTAATTATGCCTCGTCCTATTACCGCAGTGATCCACCGTCAAGCCTTACAAAATAACTTGGCAGTGGTACGCAAGGCTATGCCAAACAGTAAGGTCTTTGCCGTTGTAAAAGCCAATGCTTATGGACACGGAATTGAACGTGTTTATGAAGCATTTAAAGCAGCAGATGGCTTTGCTTTACTTGATCTTGATGAAGCAAAACGAATTCGTGCTCTAGGTTGGACAGGTCCAATTTTGTTGCTCGAAGGGATTTTTTCTCCTCAAGACTTATTTGATTGTGTGCAGTATCAACTCAGTTTCACTATTCATAGTGAAGCGCAAATCGAGTGGGTAGAAAAGCATCCTTATCCAGCCCAATTTGATGTTTGCCTAAAAATGAACAGTGGTATGAACCGTCTTGGTTTTAAACCACAACACTATGTTCAGGCGTGGGAACGTTTGAACAATTTGGCGAACGTATCCAAGATTACGCACATGATGCATTTTTCAGATGCAGATGGTGATCGTTTCGGCCAGCAAGGTATCGATTATCAAATCACTGCATTTGAAGAAATTATTAAAGATTTACCGGGTGAAAGGTCGATAAGTAATAGCGCGGCAATTCTGCGCTATCAAGACCAGCTCAAATCAGACTATGCACGTAGCGGCATCATGCTCTATGGCAGCTCGCCAGACTACCCGACGCATAGTATTGCGGACTGGGGCTTACAACCGACCATGAGCTTACGCAGTGAAATTATTTCCGTTCAGCATTTAGAACCGAATGAAAGCGTAGGTTATGGCTCAAACTTTGTCGCAGAGCAGCCCATGACGATTGGGATTGTCGCTTGTGGCTATGCCGATGGTTATCAGCGTATTTCACCAACAGGAACGCCTGTTTTAGTGGACTCTGTTCGCACTCGCACAATTGGCCGTGTCAGCATGGATATGTTGGCAGTCGATTTAACGGGCATTGAGAGTGCCAAAGTCGGCAGTGAAGTCGTGCTTTGGGGTCAATCAAGTACAGGCATCGTTTTACCTATTGATGATGTCGCAGTTTCATCTGGTACGGTGGGCTATGAACTGATGTGTGCTGTCACCGCCCGTGTTCAATTTATTAATCAGGTATAAGGAAATCCGAATGTCTAATTCAGATATACAAAAGATTAACACTAACGAAGTCATGAGTGCCGTGACTGTTTTTAACAAAGTGGTTTATCTGTCAGGTCAGGTACCTAAAAATACCGAACAAGACGTGGCAGGTCAAACTCGTGAAATTCTTGCAACGATTGATGAACTTTTGGCATTAGCCAATACAGATAAATCTCGTTTGCTCTCTGCACAGCTCTATTTAAAAAATCTTTCTGACTTTTCAACTGTAAATGCAATTTGGGTTGACTGGTTAAAAGGGTGTGTTGCTCCATCGCGTGCCACAATTCAGGCCGATTTGGTCAATCCAGATTGGTTAATTGAAATTGCCGTGACGGCAGCACAAAAGTAATTCGTTTTTACTCCAAAAATGATGATGTATCTAACAGAAGGAAGATAGATACGGTTTAACCAGTCATTTTTGGTGAACAGATTCAGTGACCTATGGCATACGGTTCGATTTACGCTATAGGTTGCTGATCTTAACAAAGGAATTCAAAAAGGAATTTTAATATGACAACGGCTCGTCATTCAGATACAGACAATTCTCCTGATCATCTGCAACGAAAACTGTCTAACCGTCATTTACAACTGATTGCTATTGGCGGTGCAATTGGAACCGGCCTATTTATGGGTTCGGGCAAAACTATCTCCCTCGCAGGTCCTTCAATTCTTTTAATCTATATGATTATTGGAGGAATGTTCTTTTTCTTAATGCGTGCAATGGGCGAGTTGCTCCTTGCAAATCTGCATTACAAATCTTTTGTTGATATGGCTCATGACCTGATCGGACCTTGGGCTGGTTATTATTTGGGCTGGACCTATTGGTTAGGTTGGGTGCTGGTCGGTATTGCGGACCTTTCAGCGGTCATTAACTATTTGAGCTTCTGGTTGCCCGATGGTGCAAGTTTCTCACCAATACAGCAGGCCATGATTAGTGCTGGCTGTGTATTGTTTGTGATGGGTCTTAACCTACTTACAGTACGCCTATTTGGTGAAATCGAATTCTGGTTTGCACTCATTAAGATTTTGGCAATTATTGGCCTGATCGGAGTGGGTGGCTATATGATTTTCAGCCATTTCCAAGCCCCGCAAGGCGCTGTTGCCAGCATTAGTAATGTTTGGTCACACGGCGGTTTATTCCCGAAAGGTACAGAAGGCTTCTTGGCAGGATTCCAGATTGCCGTATTTGCTTTTGTCGGGGTTGAATTGGTCGGCACAACAGCTGCTGAAACTAAAGATCCCCAAAAGAACTTACCGAAAGCAATTAACGCGATTCCGGTACGTATTATTTTGTTCTATGTGTTGGCACTCTTTATTGTGATGTCAGTAACGCCTTGGGATCACATTCGTGCAGACAAAAGTCCATTTGTTGAGTTGTTCTTAAATGCGGGTATTCCGGTTTCTGCAATCATCATGAACTTGGTGGTGCTATCTTCGGTGATGTCTTCTATGAACAGCGGTGTGTTTTCAACTAGCCGTATGTTGTTTGGATTATCAAAAGATGGCCAGGCACCTGGAGCATTTGGACGCTTATCAAAACGCGCAGTTCCTTCAAATGGTTTGATTTTCTCTTGTACGTTTATCATGGGCGGGGCGGTACTTCAGTACTTTGTTCCAAACACCATGGAAGCATTTACTTTGGCAAGTTCACTCTGTGTGATTCTATTCATTAGTGTCTGGAGTCTCATTATGGTGTGCTATTTGCGCTACCGTAAATTACGTCCTGAATTACATGAAAAATCAACATTCAAAATGCCGGGTGGCGTTTGGATGAGTTATGTTGTTTTGGCATTCATGCTTTTCACTTTAGTCATCTTGGCATTAGAGCCAGATACTTTAAAGGCTTTATATGTCAGTCCAGTATGGTTGGTTATTTTAGGCGTCACATATCATGTGCTCTATAAACCACGCATGAAAAAGCTAGGACGTGAACTCGTCAACGATCATTAAGTTTTAATTAAAAAGCCAATCCATCATGATTGGCTTTTTTTATTTTTATTGGATTTTTTATCGGAATAATATTGTTTATTTTTGGATCAATAGAGCAATTTGGAGGGTGTTGGCAAAGTACTTTTAGGATGATCACATGCTACACTTCGGCTAATCTGGAGTACCCAGATCGATTAATTAAAATTGCCGTGAAGGCAGTACATAAATAATGTGACTTAAAAAAAATCAGGACAAACGATTTATCAATTAAGGAAAAAATATACTTGAACATCTTGTCCTGAGGTATAGACTCAGCAACCCACGATATACGGTTCGTTTTTCTCCCTATAGGTTGCTGATTCTAATTAAGCAAAATATAAAAAGGACTTCTAATATGACAATGGTTCATCATTCTGATGAGGCAAGCTCCCCTGATCATTTACAACGGAAATTAAATAATCGCCATCTACAAATGATTGCAATTGGTGGTGCAATTGGAACCGGCTTATTTATGGGCTCGGGCAAAACCATCTCCCTCGCAGGTCCTTCAATCCTCGTTATCTACATGATAATTGGTGGCATGTTCTTTTTTCTGATGCGTGCATTGGGTGAACTACTGCTTGCTAACTTACATTACAAATCATTTGTCGATATGGCTTATGATTTGATCGGACCATGGGCTGGCTATTATATAGGCTGGACTTATTGGTTAGGCTGGGTACTGGTCGGTATTGCTGATTTGTCTGCGGTCATTAACTATTTAAGTTTCTGGTTGCCCGAAGGCGCCAGTTTCTCACCCATGCAACAAGCCATGATTAGTTCAGGCTGTGTACTATTCATTTTAGGGCTTAACTTGCTTACCGTTAAGCTATTTGGTGAAGTTGAATTTTG
This sequence comes from Acinetobacter lactucae, assembly GCF_013122135.1. Lineage (NCBI taxonomy): Bacteria > Pseudomonadati > Pseudomonadota > Gammaproteobacteria > Moraxellales > Moraxellaceae > Acinetobacter > Acinetobacter lactucae. Next base: position 3,837,166 of record NZ_CP053391.1, on the reverse strand, counting down.
GTTTGCGCTGATTAAGATTTTGGCGATTATTGGCTTGATTGGAGTGGGCGGCTACATGATCCTCACACATTTCCAAGCTCCTCACGGTGATGTTGTGAGCATCAGTAATGTCTGGTCTCATGGCGGTATCTTTCCAAAAGGTGTAAGCGGATTTTTGGCAGGTTTTCAGATTGCCGTGTTTGCCTTCATTGGCGTTGAACTGATTGGTACAACTGCTGCTGAAACGAAAGATCCGCAAACGAATCTGCCAAAAGCGATTAATGCTATTCCGTTGCGTATTATCCTGTTCTATGTGTTGGCGCTCTTTGTCGTAATGTCAGTGACACCTTGGAATCATATCCGTGCAGATAAAAGCCCGTTTGTTGAGTTGTTCTTAAATGCCGGTATTCCGATTTCAGCCATCATTATGAACTTGGTAGTACTGTCTTCGGTGATGTCTTCAATGAATAGCGGTGTGTTTTCAACCAGTCGTATGCTGTTCGGTTTGTCGCAAGATGGTCAGGCACCAAGTGCCTTGGGACGTTTATCAAAACGTGCAGTGCCATCAAATGGTTTAATCTTCTCATGTATTTTCATTATGGGCGGGGCAGTGCTTCAGTACTTTGTTCCAAACACCATGGAAGCATTTACTCTGGCAAGTTCACTCTGTGTCATTTTATTTATTAGCGTCTGGATTTTGATCATGGCGTGCTATTTACGTTATCGTAAAACGCGTCCTGAGCTTCATGCAGCATCAACCTTTAAAATGCCGGGTGGTGTGCTAATGGCGTATGTTGTGATTGCATTCTTCTTGTTTACTTTGGTGATTTTGGCGCTCGAGCCAGATACATTAAAAGCGGTATATGTGAGTCCACTATGGTTAGTGGTTTTAAGCGTAACTTATTTTGTGTTCTATAAGCCACGTATAAGAAAATTGGGTCAAGAAACTTTTGATTAATGATTCATAGTTTCAAAAAAGCCAATCATCAGTGATTGGCTTTTTTATTTGATATTTAATCAACTAACAAATGTTGGTATTTATCGGCTTGTTTGCGTAAATAATCCCAAACTAACTTAATGTATGGTTCATGTTGTAAATCAATAAAGGTCAGCATCCAAAACGTGTGGGTAAAGCGAACTTGTTCAGCTAAAAGGGTTTCAAGCTCAGATTTATCCTCTGCTAGAAATTTGGGTAATATGGCTAAACCTACACCTGCACTTTCCGAGTGATTCTTTTTTCATGCGCGGGCCTACTCATTGGCATACTCGATAGTGGCTAGGTAATTGAACACTTTGTTCATAGGTGAACAGAGCTAGTGCAAAAACCTAGTTACCACAGAACTAAGTATCATCTTCCAGACGGGTAATGCCCCCATCAAGCGTTTTGCCCCCATTCACTCTACAACATCCTACCTAGATAAGTGAGTACGGGAATATTTATTAATTTAAAATAACATGTGTTGCGATAATTATTGGAAGCTGATAGATTTATCATAACAACTGTTTTTTTAAAGGATAATGTTATGCATGTTCTTGCAATAGGAGGTGCAGGCGTAATGGGGCGCGCTGCGCTGTATGCAGTACGAGATTTTCCCGAAGTTGACCAAATTACGATTGCTGATATTAACTTATCAGCAGCAAACTCAGCGGCAAAAGACATCGGTACTAAAGCCGTTCCCATGAAACTAGACATCATGGACGAGGAAGCCTTGGCTCGTGCTATAGGCACTGCCGATGTAGTGCTTAACACGTCAGGTCCTTTTTTCCGGTTTGGTCTCCATGTGCTTAAGGCGACAATTGCGGCTGGCCGTCCATATTTTGATATTTGTGACGATGCTGAGCCCACACTGGACATGCTCAAGCTCGACCATCAGGCACGTGAAAGTGGTACTGTCGCCGTAGTTGGAATTGGGGCTAGTCCAGGGTTAACCAACTTGTTGGCTGTCAAGGCATATAGAGAGCTTGATTCTGTCGACCGTCTGATCACTGGCTGGAACGTCGACGGTAAGATTGCTGAGGAAGAATTTAAACAGAAAAAGGAGCAAACTCCTGCAGCTTTTGTGCATTGGCTAGAGCAGTTAACTGGTAGTATTCCTGTTTTTTCGCATGGTAAGCCACAGTATCGAAAACCGCTTGAACCTGTGCTAGTGAACTATCCTGGTCTTGGGAAACGAAAACTGTATCGTGTTGGCCACCCTGAGGCGATAACACTCGGATATAACTTCACCGAACTTACCGAAGCACCAAACCTTATGGTGTTGGGTACAGAAGTACGTATTTTTTTAGAGTCTCTGGCCAAAAAAGTGGACAAGGGTGAACTAACTGTTGATGAGGCTGCTGATTGTCTTGCACAGCAACGTGTTGCTGGAATAATCAGCCTAGGAGGGTTTTTACGCATTTTTCTTGGCAAGCTACAGCGTCAGATAGATTTACCTGAGGCATTTGCCTTGGCTGAAGGGCATAAGAACGGTAAACCCTCTACTGTGGCGTGTGCAGTAATGTCTCTTCCTACTTTCGATTTGGGGGCTTGTACAGGTATACCAATGGCAGTGGCTTTGCGCCTTTATCTAGATAAAAAAATCAGTCAACCGGGTGTTCATGCTCCAGAAACCATTATTGATCCCGATGACTTCTTTAAGGCCTTTCTGCCTTATTGTCGAGTACCTTTTATACCGACTTCTATTGAAGAGTTGTTAGAGGTTCGGCGAAGCTAGAACGGAGATTGTGTCATACAAGTGAAACACAAAACAGATGCAATTTGACCTCGAAGGAGAGGAGAACAGTGAATAACTGAAGGGTGAAGGGTTATACACGTTTTTCATATGTTTCCTTTTTCATCGCGGTGTCTTCTCAATGAATTTCATGGCTTGTCCTATTTTTGCTAGGAAAAGGGCAAGCGATTCCTATACTACAGCTATCACATCAACTAAGGTTGATGCCCGACAAGCCCTAGAAAGTTTTTCTATCTACTATAAAATTTCGTCGTAAATCCATATTACTATTCAATTTTTTAAACTATTAACAATAGATAGATACCGATATTTAATTTTAAAAACAGTTGTTGTGATAATTAAAAATAAATGATAGGTTGATCAAACAATAAGCGGTTGGAAAGGCCTTATCCTAATTCTTGCCCTCAATTAAGCCAATTGCTATTCAAAAAGATCATGACGATGCAAATAATGGAGAGCGCAATGTCCAAATCACTTAATCCTAACTCAGAAGCTGCTTCAGTAGATGTCGTTATCGTTGGTGCCGGTTTTGCCGGTTTGAGCGCAGCAGAGCGACTAGTGTCCCTAGGAAAATCTGTCTTGGTTGTAGAAGGTCGTGATCGTGTCGGTGGTCGTTCCTTATCCGGCGAAGTTGCAGGCGTCAAAGTCGACCTTGGCGCCACATGGGTATCACCAAAACACACAGCGATTAATGATCTTGCCAAGAGAATGGGATGCACCACAACCAGCCAGTTTAACGAAGGCAAAAACCTTCTGTGGATGAAAGGGTGCCGCCATACTTACAAAGGTTCAGTTCCTAAAGCCTCGCTTTTGACCATACTCGATACAGCTAGGATTTTGAAGGCCGTGGAGAAACTGATCGCCAAAATTGACGTCGATGCACCCTGGAACACCCCTGGTGCTGACCAGCTTGATTCGATTTCTTTTGGCGAGTGGCTCGACAAGAAGCATGCACTAAGTGGCACCCGAGCAATGATGGCCGTTATTAGCAAAGTTCAATGGGGCTGTAGTCCAGGGGATGTTTCTCTATTGCACGCATTACGCTATATCCGCGCAGCAGGTAGCATTGACCATATGTTGGACGTTGAAGGTGGGCAACAACAAGATCGGATAACTGAAACCACTCAAGAGATCGCCTTACGCCTTGCTTCTCACCTCGGTGACAGAGTGATTGTTGATACTCCTGTTCGACGAATCAGCCAAGATGACAATGGAGTAACGGTCTTTACAGACACCAAAGTGATTAACGCCAAATATGCCATTGTTACCACTGCCCCCGCTCATCGTGCCAATATTGAGTTTGAGCCAATGCTACCTAACAAAGCCGTAGGCTTAACAAAGTCTTGGCATATGGGTGTGCTCAGTAAGGCTTTTATCGCCTATGAAAAGCCTTTCTGGCGTGCTAATGGTTTATCAGGAGAAGGGGTCACGGATACCGGAACAGTATTTATCACATTTGATGTTTCGCCTGACAATAACGGACCTGGCATTCTAATGGCCTTCTGTGATCCAAGAGTGTTTGACCGATTCAGTCCCGAGATTCGACGCAACCGAGTAATCCAGCAACTTAACGACCTATATGGTCCTGAAGCTTGTAATCCCATTGATTATGTTGATCATTGCTGGGGTGAAGAGTCATTCGCACCAGGTGGTCCCAATCCTGCGGTAGCTCCCTACGCAACAGTGACCCATGGTAGTGCTCTTATCGAACCTCATATGAGAATCTATTGGGCAGGAACGGAAACCGCTGGCGAATGGGCCGGCACTATGAATGGCGCGGTACTAACCGGCCAACGCACTGCAGAGCGAGTCGCTTCATTGATTTCTGGAACCGCTGGTTAAAAGCGAGTGAGAACTTATCAATACCGCCTCATTAGACTAATCTGGCCATATGGATATAAATATGGCCAGCTAGATCTCAAGTCTGAAGGTAGTATTCATCAGTGTTTGGACGGTTTCATCCAAGCTAGTGAAAGCTGGATAAAATTGTCCTGCCATCAATCCCGACTCATTGATGGCAATTTACAGAAAACACTCTTCAATCTGAATTTTTCTTATGGAAAATAATGACGAAATAGTTATGGAAAATACCAAAATCCTTATTTTCCTAGCCGCTGATTTTTTTACTTATACTGACTGCTGCGGTTTATGGCTGGAAGTTTTTCAAAAAGAAAAACACTCTCCTTGGGCTTGAATGCTGGATTGTTGCAATCTCTACTATTTACGACTTCTTCCACATCCCTAGTGACGATGAACAACATACAATTTTCTATATTGCAGCTCTTTCAACTTGGGCTCTGATTGTGGTGGTCTTGTACTACGCTTACTGTGCTTGAACGCTCTAAATACACAAACAGACTGTACTAATAAGGCTAATTATCAAGTGTTAAGAGCTTGTGATTCTAGAATGATTAACAACTCAGGAGAGCAGGATATTTTTTACTAAGATTTTATGGGATGGTTTGCTTGATCATGCCATCCTAAGTAGTCAGCCTATCCGCAAAAATTACTGAAAGTAACTGATCAATTAAGACGTTGGCGAGGGTTCAACAGATCAACTATTAGTTCAGCTTTCAACTTTGCTTATTCCATGCTGCTTTTTGAAAAATAGGCTTATTGTTGTTTATATGGGCTTATTAAAGTGATCACTGCATCAAGCAATGCCTGACCTTGTTTACCAGAAAAACGCTGCGGTTCTAAAGGCAGCATCAGCATCCAACCATCACTAATAGCAGAGATCTGATCAGCAAGAATCTCAGCAGGAATATCATCTCTGACTACTCCAGTCTCTTGCCCTTTTTCAAGCCTAGATGCCAATACTTTTTTAAATTGGGAATAACGCCTGCGAATAATAGTGGAGAACGCTGACTCATGTCTAGCATGGGCAAAGAGCTGAAATAGCGCCGACCACAACTCAGGATTATCCGCTTTAGACCTATCAAGCCAGCCCTGAAGCATGCCAAATATATCTGTGCTATGCTCTCCTGCATCCAATAGGATATCAAATTCATCAAATAGGCACTTCGTCACCTCTACGACCATTTCTTCTTTATTCGCAAAATTATAAGTTACAGCCCCTGTTGTACAGCCAGCATGCTGAGCCACCTTTCGAATGGAGGTACCAGCATAACCTTCGCTAGCTATGACAGATATGGCTGATTTGAGTAGCTCGGCTCGTTTTGCCTCCCTATCTTCTACAGGTCTTCCTCTACGAGTCATTTTTGCAGAAGTAGAAACTTTTTTAGAACGAGACGGTGAATCCTTCATAAAATCTGGCAACTCATCATTTGACTATTATAAAAAAACAACTGTTATTATAGACTAACAGTCACTTAAAGATATGCACTATCGATTTGGCAGAAATCAAGTATCTATAGCTCAGACCACTGTAAACCGTGACAGTAATTTCTGACATGCTATAAAAAGTATACATTACGTCGATACGATTTAGACAAATCAATCCTAAGCGGTGATAAACCTACACTCAGTAAGCATTATCATCTAGACCAAACTTTGCGCCTATTTGAAGAGATTTGTGTTGTGCGAGCAGCCCATTTGCTCAAATGTTTTAAAAAACTTTCTAATAGGTATTTAAATCTCTAATCAACTAACAAATGTTGGTATTTATCGGCTTGTTTGCGTAAATAATCCCAAACTAACTTAATGCGCGGTTCATGCTGTAAATCAACAAAGGTCAGCATCCAAAACGTGTGGGTAAAGCGAACTTGCTGCTCCAATACTTCTTCAAGTTCAGGTTTATCATCTGCCAAAAACTTGGGCAAAATCGCAAGTCCTGCGCCAGCACTCACCGCAATTTGTTGGGCCAAAATACTGCTGCTACGGAAGTTGGCATTCAACTTTAAAGGTAAACGTTCTAGACAGTACAACTCAGGGCTATACACCAGATCATCAATATAGTTCACAAAGCGATGTTGGGTTAAATCTTCTAAACCGCGAATAGGTGGGTTCTGAGCCAGATAATTTTGGCTACCATAAATTTTTAAACAATAGTCTGATAACCGCGTAATGATATATGGCCCAGAAGTGGGACGGTCAATTGACACCACAATATCTGCTTCACGGTGGGAGAGCTTAATCATTTTCGGTACTGGAATCAGGTCGATGGTGAGCAATGGATATTGAATAGAGAACTCAGCCAGTAAACGGGCTAAAAATGCAGTGCCAAAACCTTCAGGTGTGCCAATTCGCACACGACCTTGCAAAGGTTGATGTGGTTTCTCAATTTGTAAGAAAGCTTGTTCCATTTGCTCAACTCGAGGAACCAGTGCCATCCCTTCGAGTGTTAGCTCATAACCCGTCGCTTCACGTTTAAACAACGTTGTACCCAAAGCAAGTTCTAGTGCCTGAATCCGTCTAGCCACCGTACTGTGCTCGACACCAATAATCCGCGCAGCATTGGTTAGGGTTTTAGTCCGAGCTAAAACCAGAAAAAAATGTAGATGATCCCAATCCACTTTCATTTTTGTTGTCATCCTTGTGCATATTTGCACAACAATCGTGCATGAATTTCCGTTGGTGGTCAAAGTTTTCTTTGCTAGTCTCAATTGAAACTGGAATAAAGAAAATACGATTAAAAAGTATTTTCTAATAATTGAACACAATAAAAATATGGCCTACGGAGAGGTTATGAACACAATCCAAAAAATCGAATTGGAAACCGCTAAATTACTCATTAACGGAAATTTTATCGAATCTGAAACGCAGGAATGGCAAGACATTGTTAATCCTGCGACTCAGGAAGTGATTGGTCGCGTACCATTTGCAACGGTTAAAGAAGTTGACGCTGCTATTCAAGCTGCACAAGATGCTTTTGCTTCTTGGCGTCAAACCCCAATTCAGGCACGTATGCGCATCATGCTTAAGTTACAAGACTTAATCCGTGCCAATATGAAAGAAATTGCACAAGTACTAACGGCTGAACAAGGCAAAACCTTGGCAGATGCGGAAGGCGATATTCAACGTGGTCTAGAAGTGGTTGAACATGCGTGTTCGATCGGTACCTTACAAATGGGTGAATATGTTGAAGGTGTTGCACGTGGTGTAGACACGTATACCTTGCAACAACCTTTGGGTGTCTGTGCGGGTATTACGCCGTTTAACTTCCCTGCCATGATTCCGCTTTGGATGTTCCCAATGGCAATTGTGTGCGGCAATACGTTTGTTTTAAAACCATCAGAACAAGACCCGTTATCAACTATGATGCTGGTTGAGCTTGCGATTCAAGCAGGCATTCCAGCGGGCGTACTCAACGTTGTGCATGGCGGCAAAGAAGTGGTTGATCGTTTGTGTACACATAAAGACATTAAAGCGATTTCGTTTGTAGGTTCAACAGCAGTCGGCACTCATGTTTATAACCTTGCAGGACAACATGGTAAACGTGTGCAGTCTATGATGGGTGCAAAAAACCATGTAGTTGTTATGCCTGATGCCAATAAAGAGCAAACTTTAAATGCTCTAGTCGGTGCAGCGTTTGGTGCAGCAGGGCAACGTTGTATGGCATTGTCTGTTGCAGTCATGGTTGGCGACAGCAAACAGTGGATTCAAGAGTTAGTCGAAAAAGCGAAAACCTTAAAAGTAAACGCAGGCCATGAACCAAATACTGACATTGGGCCAGTGATTTCAAAACGTGCTAAAGCGCGAGTGCTTGACTTAATTAATAGCGGTGTTGAGCAAGGGGCAGAGTTGCTGCTCGATGGTCGTGATGTTCAAGTACAAGGCTATGAGTCTGGTAACTTTGTCGGCGCGACGATTTTTAGCGGCGTAAATACCGACATGCGTATTTATAAAGAAGAAATCTTTGGTCCAGTTCTTTCAATTATTTGTGTAGACACACTTGATGAAGCCATTGCGCTTATAAATGCCAATCCATTTGGTAACGGTGTAGGTCTATTTACACAAAGCGGTGCGATTGCACGTACTTTCCAAAACTTAATTGATATTGGTCAAGTCGGTATCAACATTCCAATTCCTGTGCCAGTGCCTTTCTTTAGTTTTACCGGTTCAAGAGGTTCGAAACTGGGTGATTTGGGACCATACGGCAAACAAGCTGTGCAGTTCTATACTCAGACCAAAACCATTACCAGTCGCTGGTTTGAAGATAGCCATGAAGTTGGCGGTGTAAATACAACAATTAGTTTACGTTAAGGGGATCACGGATGAATATCGCCTTTATCGGTCTAGGTAATATGGGCGGCAGAATGGCCCAAAACCTACTCAAAGCCGGAATCAACGTTTATGGTTATGACCTCAGTGAAGTTGCTATTCAGCACTTCGCCGAGGCAGGTGGTGTGGTATGTGACAGCCCGCAGGCAGCAGCAAAACAAGCTGATGTGGTCATTAGTATGTTGCCTGCGGCAAAGCACGTTAAAGAAGTTTACTTGGGTGAAAATGGTGTATTGGAAGTGCTAAAAGCAGGTAGCTTATGCATTGATAGCAGTACCATTGACCCACAAACCATTAAAGACATTGCTACTGTTGCACCTAACAAAAATATTAAAATCTGTGATGCACCCGTCTCTGGTGGAACCATTGGAGCCCAAGCAGGAACTCTAACCTTTATGGTGGGTGCCGATGATCAAACCTTTAATGAAGTAAAACCTGTGCTTAGCCACATGGGTAAAAATATTGTTCATTGTGGTGATGTTGGAGCAGGTCAAATTGCCAAAATCTGCAATAACCTGATTTTGGGTATTTCAATGGCAGCGGTGGCCGAAGGTATGGCACTTGGTGTGAAACTCGGCATCGACCCCCAAGCATTGGCCGGCGTCATTAACACCTCAAGCGGTCGTTGCTGGAGCTCGGATGTATGTAACCCGTGGCCGCATATTAATGAAAATGCACCAGCATCTCGAGGTTATCAAGATGGCTTTGCGACTCAGCTGATGCTGAAAGATTTAGGTCTTGCTGTCGAGGCCGCAGGCCAAGTTAAACAGCCAGTCATATTAGGTGGCATGGTGCAGCAGCTCTATCAGCAAATGTGCATGCGTGGTAATGCCAATCTCGATTTTTCGAGCATTATTCAGCAATACCTGCCACAAGAGGCATAACGGTAAAGCCAAAGGATGGCTTTAAACAAATTAAACCCTGTCGTGAATAACAACAAATCCGAACTGAGGGAAAAGATATGATGGATTATCAAAATGCTGCACAGACTTTCGATTTGGAAAGCACTGCAAAACAGATGTTATCAGGTTCATTTGATGCCTTAAATGCTTGTTATGAATGCTGTGATCGACACGCAGAGGGCGACAAAATTGCGCTGTATTGGCAAGGAAAAGACGGACGAAAAGAGCAATATACCTTCCGTGAATTAAAAGAATGGTCGAGTCAATTTGCAAACTTTCTAAAATCACAAGGTGTAAAAGCGGGTGACCGTATTTCAGGGCTATTACCAAGAACACCCGAATTGATTGTGACTATTTTTGCAGCTTGGCGCATAGGTGCAGTCTATCAACCACTATTTACTGCGTTTGGTCCAAAAGCGATTGAGCACCGTATTCAGCTTGCACAAAGTAAGCTGGTGGTGACTGATATGGGCAACCGTAGCAAGCTTGATGAAATTGAAAATTGCCCTCCAATTGTGACGGTGGCCGATGCACAAGGTACTCCGCTTAAAGCAGGTGATTTTAACTTTTGGAATGAAGTGAAGCAGCAGTCCGATCAATGTGATCTGGTCATGCGTAGCATCCAAGATCCATTTTTACTCATGTTTACTTCAGGGACTACAGGCCCTGCTAAACCATTAGAAGTGCCTTTAAAAGCACTGATTGCCTTTGGTCGATATATGCAAGATGCCATTGGTTTAACCGAAGAAGATTCATTCTGGAATATTGCCGATCCGGGTTGGGCGTATGGTCTGTACTACGCGATTACGGGGCCGCTATTCTTGGGTCACACTACTTTGTTCTATGAAGGTGGTTTCAGCACAGATAGTCTATGCCAAATTGTAAAAGATTATAAAATTAACAATTTGGCAGGTGCACCAACGGCTTACCGCATGATGATGGCAGCTGACCCAGCACAAATGGCACCGTTAAAAGGTCAGTTCCGTGTGGTGAGCAGTGCAGGCGAGCCACTCAACCCAGAAGTAATTCGCTGGTTTAAACAAGTGCTTGATGCTCCGATTTATGACCACTATGGGCAAACTGAAGTCGGCATGGTGGTGTGTAATCATCATGGTTTAAAACATGAAATTCATGCCGGTTCAGCAGGCTTCCCAAGTCCGGGCTATCGCGTTGCGATTGTCAATGAACAAGGTGAAGAGCTTCCAGCCGACACCCCAGGAATTTTAGCAGTCGATATTAGCCAGTCTCCAATGATGTGGTTCGGCGGCTATAAAGAAAGCCGTAAATCACCTTTCGTTGGTCATTACTATTTAACTGGCGACACTGCCGAGCTTCATGCCGATGGCAGCATGAGCTTTGTGGGTCGTAGTGATGATGTAATCACCACATCGGGCTATCGTATTGGGCCTTTCGATGTAGAAAGTGCATTACTCGAACACGACGCTGTGGTTGAAGCAGCAGTGATTGGAGTGCCTGACCCAGACCGTACCGAAATCGTTAAAGCATTCGTGATTTTAGCCGCAGATGCTCAACCTTCTGAGACACTTGCTGAGCAACTCAGCCAATTTGTTAAAAGACGACTTTCTGCACATGCGTACCCACGTTTAGTTGAATTTGTGAGTGAATTACCTAAAACTCCAAGTGGCAAAATTCAGCGCTTTTTATTGCGTAATCAAGAAATTGCTAAACAACAAGCTAAAGCAGGGTAAAGGAAATAATAATGCAATTTACCGAAGAACAATTACTCATTCGTGATATGGCGAAAAGTTTCGCCCAAGAACAAATCAAACTCAATGCAAGTGATTGGGACCGAGACGGGACATTCCCGAAAGACACATTGGCTCAAATGGGTCAACTCGGTTTTATGGGTATGCTTGTTTCAGAGCAATGGGGTGGTTCTGACACGGGTAACTTAGCCTATGTACTGGCACTCGAAGAAGTTGCGGCAGCCGATGGTGCAACTTCGACCATCATGAGCGTACACAACTCGGTTGGCTGTGTACCTATTTTAAAATTTGGTACCGATGAGCAAAAAGAGCGCTTTTTAAAGCCTTTGGCACAAGGTGAAATGATCGGTGCTTTTGCTTTAACTGAACCACATACTGGCTCAGATGCGGGAGCTATTAAAACCCGTGCAGTAAAAGATGGCGATGACTACATTTTAAATGGTGCCAAGCAATTTATTACCTCTGGTGATAATGCCGGTGTCATTATTGTATTTGCAGTGACCGATCCAAGTGCAGGCAAAAAGGGTATTAGCGCATTTTTAGTCCCACGCGAGACACTGGGTTATGAAGTGATTCGTGTTGAAGAAAAACTGGGTCTGCATGCTTCAGATACGTGTCAGATTGCTCTGACAGATGTACGCATCCATAAAAGCCTCATGCTAGGTAAAGAAGGCGAAGGCTTGAAAATCGCACTTGCCAATTTAGAAGGTGGACGTATTGGTATTGCTGCACAAGCAGTTGGTTTAGCACGTGCGGCGCTCGAAGAAGCAACCCGTTATGCCAAAGAGCGTATTACTTTTGGAAAACCAATTTTTGAGCATCAAACCATCGCGTTTCGCCTTGCTAGTATGGCAACTGAAATTGAAGCAGCGAGACAACTGGTTCACTACGCTGCGCGTTTAAAAGAAGCAGGTCAACCGTGTTTGAATGAAGCTTCAATGGCCAAGCTATTTGCTTCAGAAATGACTGAGCGAGTGTGCTCGAGCGCGCTACAAGTGTTTGGTGGCTATGGCTACCTGAGAGACTTCCCAATTGAGCGTATCTATCGTGATGCCCGTATTTGCCAAATTTACGAAGGCACCAGTGATATTCAACGTTTAGTCATCGCACGTAGTCTATAAAATCAGAACAAGGAATAAATAATGCAGTGGCAAAGTATTTTATTAGAAAAGCGTAATGGGGTTGGATTGATTACATTAAATCGCCCTCAAGCGCTCAATGCTTTAAACAGCGAATTAATTAGTGAAATTAATCAGGCATTAGATCAGCTCGAAAAAGACCGTGAAATTGGTTGCATCGTATTGGCAGGTTCTGAAAAAGCTTTTGCCGCAGGCGCAGACATTAAAGAAATGGCTGATTTAGCATTTCCTGATATTTACTTTGATGACTTTTTTCATCTTGCAGACCGTATCGCACAGCGCCGTAAACCTCTAATTGCTGCGGTCAGCGGCTATGCATTAGGTGGTGGCTGTGAATTAGCACTCATGTGTGACTTTATCTATTGTGCTGATAACGCCAAGTTTGGTTTGCCTGAAGTGACTTTAGGCGTGATTCCGGGTATTGGTGGCACACAACGCTTAACTCATGCCATTGGTAAAGCCAAAGCAATGGAAATGTGTTTTACCGCTCGTCAAATGGGTGCTGTAGAAGCAGAGCAAAGTGGTTTGGTTGCACGTGTGTTTACTAAAGAAGAATTACTTGAACAAACCTTGCAAGCAGCAGAAAAAATCGCAGCACGCTCTTTAACTGCAAACATGATGCTTAAAGAAACCATTAACCGCGCTTTTGAAGTGAATCTGACTGAAGGTTTACGTTTTGAAAGACGTATGTTCCATTCAATATTTGCAACATCTGACCAAAAAGAAGGAATGCAGGCTTTCGTTGAAAAACGGCAGGCAAATTTTAAAAATCAATAAGAGATCAATAAAATGAATACAGAAAATCACTTAATGATTGAGCAACAAGGTAAGTTGGGCATTATTACCTTAGACCGTGTGACTCATCTCAATGCACTGTCGCTAGATATGATTAAAAGTATTGGTGCCCAATTAGAACTTTGGCGAAATGATGCGGATGTTCAGGCAATCTTAATCAAATCAAATAGCCCAAAAGCCTTTTGTGCAGGTGGAGATATTCGCTATCTCTACGACAGCTATAAAAATGGCACAGCCGATTATAAAGGCTACTTTAGCGCCGAATATAAAATGCTAAATACACTGCGTGAATATACAAAGCCAATCATCGTTGTACTTGATGGCTATGTCTTAGGTGGTGGTTTTGGTTTGGCTCAGGCGTGTCACATTGTGGTGAGCAGTGAAAAATCCAGATTTGCCATGCCTGAGACAGCGATTGGTTTTTTCCCAGACGTCGGGGCAACGCATTTCTTGTCTCGCCTTGATGATATCGGCGTTTATATGGCAATTACGGGAGAGCAGATTAGCAGTAGCGATGCACTCTACCTCGATTTAATTGACTACCATGTGCCAAGCGAGCAGTTACAAGCTTTACAGGATGCTCTTGTTGAAGCACCAAGTTTAAGCAAAGAGGGAATTGAACATATCATTACCCGATTTATTACTCGCCCGGCTGAAAGTGAATTAAAACAATTGGCGGAAGGCATTCGTAAACACTTCGGATATCAGCATTTAGATGAAATCGAGCAAAGTCTTGAAAATGAACAAGATGAAAGCTTAAAGACGTGGGCAAGCAAGATGCTCAGCATTTTGCAGCAGCGCTCGTTTATAGCCAAACAAACCAGTTTGAAACTGCAACATTTAGGCCGTGGGCTTTCTTTACCGCAGTGTATGCAGCTTGAACGTGATTTACAGGATATCTGGTTTGAGCATGGTGACTTTATTGAGGGTGTTCGTGCTCTCATTGTGGATAAAGACAAACAACCACAGTGGCAAGAACGTAATTCGAAATTTGAGCCAATTTTAGAAAAATTGAGCTAAACCGTATTACGTAATCCTAAAAAGCTTAAGGAGATAAAGCGAGACCTGAAAATGCTTATGGTCAGGGTTGGTCATAAGCATAAAAAAGATAAAACAAGAAAATCTAAAAAGGACATTACGATGCAATCAATACATGGAAACGGTTCAAATACTAAAAAGTCGTCACATCGATTAGCAGGCATCTCTAGCATGGTCGGCACTACCATTGAGTGGTATGACTTTTTTATTTACGGTGCGGCGGCAGCGCTCATTTTCAATAAGCTATTTTTCCCAAATCTGGATGCACTTACCGGCGTGCTTGCTGCATTTGCAACTTATGCCGTTGGATTTATTGGAAGACCGTTAGGCGGCTTAGTCTTTGGTCACTTTGGTGACAAAATTGGCCGTAAATCGATGTTGCTACTGACCTTGATGCTCATGGGCATCCCAACTGTACTGATTGGCTTATTACCGACTTACGAATCAATTGGTTATTGGGCTGCGATTGGTTTGGTTGTCTTGCGATTCATTCAAGGTATGGCAATGGGCGGTGAATGGGGTGGTGCCGTACTGATGGCCGTTGAACATGCGCCCGAAGGCGGTAAAGGGTTCTGGGGAAGCCTGCCTCAAGCTAGTACAGGTGGTGGTTTAATGCTAGCCTCAATCGCGTTGGGTCTGGTGTCGTTATTACCTGAAGAAGCACTGTTTAGTTGGGGTTGGCGTTTACCATTTCTTGCTAGCATTATTTTACTGGCAGTGGGTTGGTATATTCGTGTAAAAGTGCCTGAGTCACCAGATTTTGAAAAAGTAAAACAGCAGTCTGAAGAAGTCAAAGTTCCTGCTTTACAGGTTTTTAAAAACCATCCAAAGCAACTCATCACCATTATTTTGGCTCGCGCAGCCGAGAACGCATGGTTCTATATTGCCTCAACATTTACATTAGCTTATACCACTGCACAACTTGGAATCCCACGCCAAGACATTTTATTTGCCACCATTTGCGGTGCAGCCGTCATTTTATTTATGACGCCGTTATGTGGACATTTGTCGGATAAAGTCGGCCAACGCAATATATTTATGTTTGGCCTATGCATACTGGCACTTTACTGCTACCCATTTTTTACCATGCTCAATACAAAAGATCCGGTATTAGTGTGGACAGCAATTGTTTTGGCTATTGGTGTTGTATTCCCAATTATGTATGCACCGCAAGCTCAGCTTTTTGCACGTCAATTTCCTGCGGAAATCCGCTATAGTGGAATTTCAATTTCGGTACAGTTGGCTGGCGTACTAGGTGGTGGTTTGGCACCGATGATTGCTACTAAACTGTTGAGTGTGGGGCAGGGCAATCCATATCTAATTATGCTTTATATTGGAAGTATGGCTGTAGTTGCAATTATATCGACGTCATTTATGCCGCGCGATTGGAGGGCTAAAACGGATGAGGCTTATCATAAGAAAGAGGAATTAAATTTGAAAACCAAAATTACTGAGCAGTCTTAATATTAAGTTTGAATTTTCAAATAAAGAAAGCCCTAATCTTTTGACTAGGGCCTTTTAAATTTGGAGCGGGAAACGAGATTCGGGCTTAAGACCTTAATCTTTGCAATGTCAACAATATTCTTAGACTTTAATTTAAAAAATTACACTTCAATTAAACATGCAAACATCGAATAACCATCAATAACCATGGGTGGGCCTGCACGATGAGCACGAAAACCCGCAGCACGTAATAACCGCTCTACCCCAAGAGGTGAAGTGGTAATAAGTTGTTTGGCGCCTTGTTTTCTTGCAAAGTTGATCGCTTCTTGCAGAATAGCAATAGAGACGGGGGATGACACTGCGTGGCTAGCAGAAGAAGGTGGGTTTGAGAAATCCATGGCTGAAAATCTTGATAACTCCCAAATTTTAGGTGAGCAAGGAATAGGCATTCCATTAAGTAATTGAGGAAATATTTCACCAAGTAAATAAGGTTGAGTAGTCGGTAGTAATCTGGCACAACCAATAATATTGAACTCTTCATCTTGAGCGACGACATACGCGGTATCAACTTTGTCAAACTGATCTAGTTCTTCATGATTTGGACAGTTCAACTCCCAACCTAAATACTCAACAAACACCCTATAGCGGTAATTTTTAAATTTAGTATATAGGCCTTCTGAAAAATTATTTTGAAATCCAGCAATAACATTCATTACAAGTGCTTCCACTTATTTTTCAAGTGACTTTACTGAACAGCTGGGAGGGCGGTAACTGTAAGAATTTACAGGTTTCTAAGAGAAATATGGAGTTAATTTAGCCATTGTTCGGGTTGTATTGATTTGGGTATAAATGAACTGTTCCCAGAACAAAGTATCAATTTTCTTTTTGATTAGTGTGTCAGTCAGAGCACATCCAATATCTGTACCATGTAGATCAACAATCATGATATTACTTCGAGGTAGGCCAATACGTTTTATGCTCGTGATGCCATTGTATTCAATAAATTCCCAGTCCCATCCAGTACTTAAAGCTGGGGTCAGTGAGGTTGCCCACTCAGTAAAACCATAATGTAGAGTTTGACAATCTTGCATTTGCGTTGATTCAACAATAGATATGAGATGGTGGAGTGGATAGTTCATAAGCTGGTTTTCATTCATTCGAATAAAACCATCTGTTGATATTGATAAATGAGAGGGGACGGTGACCATGCTACCTGTTCAAATGACTTGAATTGGGGTTCAATGGATAAATAGCATAAATTATTGCCAATAAAATACTGTTATCTTTAACAGGTTAACTGGTGGCAGATTGCATGCAACATTAAGCTATTCTTGAGAGTAGGGTTTATTTAAGTGGAAATTAAGAATTTTTCCTTCTTAATAGGAAAACCATGTATTTTTATATTATAAACAAAATGTTTTATACATATTATAGATAGTGTCTAGTTCATTGATTGAAGAATAATTGTAATAAAATCATATAATTTTTTAATTTTTA
Source organism: Acinetobacter lactucae (assembly GCF_013122135.1). Lineage (NCBI taxonomy): Bacteria > Pseudomonadati > Pseudomonadota > Gammaproteobacteria > Moraxellales > Moraxellaceae > Acinetobacter > Acinetobacter lactucae. The sequence continues at coordinate 3,819,731 of NZ_CP053391.1, read as the reverse complement.
AAGATTGCTAATTTCTCTTATGATTAGTGTAGAATAATATGGGAATCAGGAGATAATAAAAATATTATTTAATTAAATTAATAAGAATATGCAAATTAGATTAAGTAATAGGCTTATTTTGTAAGCCAAAAATAATCATTTTTTTGGAATAAAATGTGCCCTATAAAATTTAATATTTAAAGCATAATCTGCGCATGCAATATAACAACCTTACAAAGCTTTCTGAAACTATTTTACCCGAATAATTTAAAACCCTCTCAGGCTAAAAAATGTTGTTAATTGGATTATGAATTCACAATATGCAACTGCGTAAAAATAATTTATGTGCGAGGACTAATGCGGGAAAATGGAAAGTTGGCAAGAAGATCTACTATCGGCATCTCTGATCGTACAAAATGAATATCAATTGTTTGAAATCGTTAAATCCACAGCTTTAAAGCTCGGATTTGATTATTGTGCGTATGGTATGCAATCGCCTTTGTCTATTGCCGAACCAAAAACAATTATGTTGAATAATTATCCACAAGAATGGCAGAAACGCTATGTGGAACAGCAATATATAAAGGTAGATCCAACCGTGCAGCATTGTATGGTGTCACTTCAACCTCTTATATGGTCGAGCCAATCTGCGAAGACACAAGAACAAAAAGAGTTCTGGGAAGAAGCAAGTTCTTATGGCCTAAATGTCGGTTGGGCACAGTCAAGCCGCGACTTTATTGGTACTAGAGGAATGTTAACTCTGGCAAGATCCAGTGAGCAATTGTCAGAAAAAGAGCAGAAAGCTCAATATACGAATATGTATTGGTTGACCCAAACAGTACACTCCAGTATTGCTAAAATTGTAAATGACACAGAATTTGCTCAGTTTAATCTTTATTTAACTCATCGTGAAAAAGAGGTATTACGTTGGACTGCTGAGGGTAAAACATCAGCAGAGATTGCACAGATTATTGGAGTTACTGAAAGAACAGTAAATTTTCATCTTTGTAACGCAATGCAGAAGTTAAATGTGAATAATAAAATTTCAGCTGCTATTCGAGCTGTAATGTTAGGGATTTTATAGAATTATATATAAATATTTGAAAAATTTAATATTAGATTAATTGGGGTATTTTAATTTTGTATTTAAAGTTAAGTTGAATTAATTAAAATAAAATTTCATAGAAAGATTATGTAAAAATTTTTATTTTAAAAAGTATAAGTTAAATTAAAATTAATTTTTATTTCAATATTAAAATTAATATAAAATAATGTGTTTCTCCATTTAATATCTTGGTGGAAACTTTTAGAGTTTGTTGAATATCGTTGAAATACAAGACAAAATTAGCTTTGTGTCTAATTCAATTGGTTGAATTTAAAATATAAAAATAATTTTTGAAAATTCTTAGATGTCTTAATTTTTAATAAATAAAAAAGCAACCTGTAAACCCTTACAGGTGTAATAATAAATATTTGAACTTAAAATATAATGTGAATTTGTATTTTAAATAAAAAATTATATTCATTTTTATTAAAAGCCCTGAAGAGAAATGTAATTTCTAAGTTAGTGAGTTTTAAGGGTGCATTATAATTAATCGGAGTAAGTTATGGCTGTAATGGATACGGATAATATCATTGCAACATTGGAATCCCACGCAAATTTAAATGGAAGTAAGCTTGCTTTCGAATATTTAGGGCGTCAAACGGGTGGTATTCAGTCTCTTACATATAAAGATTTGAATGCGCGGGTTCAACATCAAGCTCAAGTATTAATGAATCTCGTAGACAGCGGTGATCGTGCTGTGTTGTTGTTCGAGCCTGGGCTAGATTTTATTGTATCGTTCTTTGCCTGTCTAAAAGCCAAAATTATCGCAGTACCAGTCAGTTTGCCGTTTAATCGTAATGGTTTTTCTAATATTTTGAATATTATGAATGACTGTGAGCCAAAGATAGTACTCACAACCAAAAAGATTCTTGAGATCTCAGGCCTGATCACCTTAAAAGCGCAAAATGAAAGTTTAATATTGCATGCCGTTGATGCCAAATTGCAACGTGACTTGGTAGAAAAAGATTTCCCGCATATTGATGAAGAAGATGTTTGCTTCCTTCAATACACTTCGGGGTCAACAGGATGGCCTAAAGGAGTAATCGTTACCCATAAAAATATTATGGCAAATGAAGTCATGATTGCTGAAGCTTTTGGTACACAACCTCAAGATATTGGTTTTACATGGCTACCTGTTTATCACGATATGGGACTGATTGGCTCAGTTTTACAAAGTGTTTATGTGGGTCTGACTTGCTATGTCATGTCACCGCTAGACTTTATTCGTAAACCCCTAAAATGGCTGCAATTTATCAGTGAAAAAGGTGTAACGATTACTGGTGGGCCAAACTTTGCCTATGAATTATGTCTGCATCGCATTTCTGATGAGCAGGCGGCATCACTTGATCTGAGTCGTTTACGTGTGTTGTTCAATGGTGCTGAGCCAATTAAGGCTCACGTCATGCAACGCTTCATGGAGAAGTTTAATACCCAGTCCAAACTGAGAATAGATAGTTTCTTGCCATGTTATGGCTTGGCTGAAGTTACGCTCTTGGTCAGCGGTGTGACTGGTCCTCTCCATGCAATTTCAATTGATCGTGACAAGTTAAATGCGAATTTGGTGGAAGCCAGCCAAGATCAGACCGCTGTGCAAGTGGTGAGCTGTGGCAAGATCTCACCATATATTGATTGCCGTATTGTTAATCCTCATACCCATAAAGAAGTAGCGGCCCATGAAGCCGGTGAAATCTGGTTAGCCGGTGAGAGCGTTACAGCAGGTTACTGGCAGAAGCCAGAGGTCAATCAAGAAACCTTTGCGGCAACGATCATTAATGATGTGGGTGAGCCGAGTCAAGTGCATTACTTGAGAACTGGCGATATGGGTTTTGTCAAAGACGGAGATCTATATGTGACTGGCCGCCTTAAGGATGTAATTATCATCCGTGGCAAAAACTATTACCCACAAGATATCGAGTGCTCTGTCGAAACGGCGCATCCTGCTGTTCGTAAAGGCTGTGTTGCAGCAGTAAATGTTGCTGATTCTGAGGGTGTTACGGTTGTACTTGAGATCAAGAAGAGGTCACTTGATAAGACTCTCAATTTTGAAGCCATCAGAACTCAGGTCAAGGAACAAGTGACAGCTGATATTGGCTTACCTGTCGACAGTGTCTATTTGCTGCATCAAGGCCGAATTAACAAAACTACTAGCGGCAAAATCAGAAGAAGAAAAATTAAAGAGCAGATCGAACGTGGTCAATTGGTTTGTTTAACCCATCCAAACCGTAGAACGGTGATTGCTCGAAACTATGTCAAAAACGGCTTAGAAGTCATCCGTGATCGTGAGCAGCGGGGGCAACTGATTCGTTATAGCTCCAATCTACTCAACTCAATGATCAAGGAACGTGAAGTACGCACGCTGATTTTTAATCGCCTGAAAAGTGCTTTGTTTTAACCCTTACCCTCTAATCATTTGAGTGAAAATCCATGTCACTTACGTCCAATTTGCGGCAGTTTCAATCTGCTGCTCGTCTGGAGCAAATTTTAGGCTCCGTACACGATACTAATAACGATTTTTCTTGGTCTGCTGCTATCGAGCGTGATGAGAAGGAGCAATATCCTCAGCGTGCTGTTGATTTTCTGAATGCTGTGGGGATGAACCGCTTCTATGTACCTTCAGAGCTCGGTGGTCGCATGGAAATTGGGGAAGAGTTGCTGTATCTGCATCGTGTGTTGGCACGACGTGATCTAACAATCAATTCGACCTATAGCACGAATGCATGGTCTGTAATCGTATGGATCGGTGGTAATGCTAATCAATGCCAAAACATTGCTAGTCGAATTTTAAGTGGTGCCGCACCAGCGCTGGCTTATAGTGAGAAAGCGCATGGTGCCGATCTGTTATCTAGTGAAGTGACTGCACAAGCTACCGAGAGCAAGTATGTTTTAAATGGTGAAAAATGGTCAATTAATCGCGCCACTTTAGGAGACTCTTTAAGTCTGATCGCTAAAACATCGAACGAACGTGGACCACGTAGTTTGAGCGCATTCTGGCTTGATAAGCGTCATATGGCTTCTAAAGGAACATATAGTCTGAACCGCCTGCCAACAGTGGGCATGCGTGGTTTAGATATTAGTGGTATTGGCTTTAACAACGCTGAAATTCACAAAGATGCTTTGATCGGTGAAGAAGGCCAAGGGTTGGAACTTGGACTCAAAACTCTACAGGTAACGCGTGCATATTGCAGTAGTTTTTCGCTGGGAGCCGGCGATACGATGCTACGTATTGCGACCGAGTTCGCGATCGAACGCGAGTTATATAACAAAAAAGTGATTAGCATTCCTTTGGTGCGTGAGCAACTCGCTACAGCATATGCCTATTTGTTAGCGGCTGAGGTGTTATCACTCGTTGGTGCACGTGGATTACACGTTTGTATTAATCAGTTCAGTACATGGTCACCAATCGTCAAAGTACTGGTGCCTGAATATGTAGAGTCACTTGCCAAGATCACGTCTTCAGTACTTGGGTCACGTTTCTTCTTAAGAAATGCTTATGCTGATGGAATGTATCAGAAAGCATTCAGAGACCATCTGATTGTTAGTGTTTTTGACGGTAGTAGCACCGTCTGTCTAGACAGTCTGAGTTTTCAGCTCAAATCTGCCAATAAAGGTCGTAGCAAAAAAGCTGACCATCTTAACCAAGCCGAAGCTAAAGCACGCTATCGCCAGTTGTATGACTTACAAGTGGAGACAGACGCTATTGATTTCCGTGAACTTGAGATTTTCAACCGTGATGGTGACTTAGTGATGGAGTCGCTGGGGACGATCATCGAGATGCTCAATGATTCCGAGGCCACCGTGGGGTTGTCTGCTGAAACGCTATCCACACTACGTGAGCGTGTAGACCAGCTTATGGTTGAACAGCGTACATTAGATCAAAAAATTCAGGATTACTTTTCAAATTCTGAGCAAAGCAAAGAGTTTGAAACGTTGCGTTTTAGTCTCGCCCGAGGCTACGCCGAGCTGTTTGCCCGCATTGCTGTGCTGGGTTTCTGGGTCTTTAACCGCCCTAGTCTAAGACCTGTTTTACAGGATGGATCATGGCTGATCATTTTCCTAAATACTGCTGAAGGGCAGACATCTCCTCCTATCACGTCATTACGTGAAAACACATTGGTAGATTTACTAGACCGAATTTCAACCAACCATATGTTATCTGTCATCGATTTTGCATTGGCACCACGTGATGCCAAACCGGTTAAAAAGGAGATTACCCCATGAATAAAGATAAGGCTTACTGGAGCGCAACTATTCGTACGTTAGTGGCCAAAGAAATGCGTGTAGAGCCTGAGACGATTGATCTAGAGCAAAAATTTACCAGTTATGGTCTTGATTCGATCGTTGCTTTGTCTGTGTCTGGGGACTTAGAAGATCTGACAAAACTGGAACTTGAGCCGACACTGCTATGGGATTATCCAACAATCAATGCGTTGGCTGAATATCTGGTTTCTGAGTTGCAACAGGGAGTTGCTTCATGAATAACATAGCAAGCCTAGAACCAAAAATTCTGTCGCGTCATGCGATTTCTGCAGAACAGCTTGGTATTTGGTATATCCAGCGTCTTGAGCCAACTTGCAGTGCCTACAATATGGTGGTGGCTTTTGATGTGAAGGTCAACCAGCCATTAGGCAACAAGCCGATGGAGATTTTGGAAGCAGTGTTACATGATTATCCGTTACTACGTGTAAGCATGCCTGCCAATGATCAGGGCATCGAGCAAATCATCTGGGATCGTGTATATCCTAATATCATTCTCTCTGATGCTCGTCATGTTGAAGCTTCTGATTTGACGAAATTAGTCGAACAGGATACCAAGCAACCATTTGACCTAACTCAGCCACCGTTGTGGCGTATTCATTGTTATGAGCGCGGTCAGAATCACTATGTGATTGCAGTTGTGATTCATCATGCCTTAATGGATTTCTGGTCGATTGGTCTGTTGCTGCGCGATGTCTGCAAGCGTTTTGGACTGGTAACAGACTCAAATGTAGTGAACGGAATCGAGTTCGCTCAATATGCAGATAAGCAGAAGAGCAACGTGATCGGTGATGCTGATGAAAGCTTACTGTTTTGGAAAAATGCGTTAAAGCATGCTCCACATGTGCATAGCATTCCACTTGATTACCCACGTCCAGCTGTGCAACAACATAAAGGTAGCTCGGTAATTTTCCGTGTACCTGAGTCAGTATCGTCTGGTCTTGTAAACTTAGCGAAAGATTATGAAATTACCTTGTTCGGTCTTGTATTATCGGGCTTCTATATCCTGCTGAACAAACTATCGAATGAAAATAATCTAGTCGTTGCCACAGCAGTAGCAGGTCGACTTGAACGCTCTTTGCGCAATGCACTAGGGCAGTTTGTCAATACAATTGCTCTTAACATAGACATCGATGCTGATCAGACTTTACGTCAATTTACACAACAGGTGCAGGAACAATTAAAACAGAGTCTTAAACATCAAAAAGTTGCTTTTTCCAGAGTGGTTGAAGCTGTTTCACCAAAGCGTGATGGCAGTATCAACCCATTAGCTCAGGTTGGAATGTTCTGGGAACGTCTAGGTGGTTTGGATGAGTTTAAAGAATTACTCTTACCAATCCAGAATCCAGCTACTTTAGCTGGTCAAGACCTTACGCTAGCAGGCTTTCCGGTTCGCCAACAAGAAGGCCAACTAGATATTATGCTAGAAATGGGGGGTGAATATCAGGGTGAATTGGTTGGTGTACTGAAATACAACTCTGAAATATTTTCTGCGGAGTCTGCCGAGAATATGGTGCAACTACTGCAAGTTGTACTATCGGAAATGGTGGCTCATCCTGAACGTAAGATTGTTGAGTTAGATATCGCACCTGATTATGCGAATGGTATTCAGCTAGGCTATCTACGTGGTCAGGTGACTGACTATCCTCGACATGATCTACTGGGAATGATTCTAAAGCAGATCGATGAGCGTGGTCACAATCATGCTATGACCTCTATAGATCATGCTGTCAGCTATCATGAGTTAGGCCAGCATATCGCTGGGATTGCTGAATATTTACGTGCACATGGTATTACCAAGGGGGATCGTGTAGGTCTGATGGTAGACCGCACTGTGCTATTGCCCGCAGCAGTCCTCGGAATCTGGGCGGCAGGAGCAGCATATGTACCGTTGGATCCTAGTTTCCCAAGAGAACGTCTGCATAACATCGTAGAAGATGCTGAACCTAAAGTCATCTTGACCCAAACTGACTTGATGGATGCTCTTACAGTCTCTGTACCACGTCTAGATATCAATCAAGCTGGTGTTGTGCCCCTTGAGCAAGTACGTGAGACGCTTGCCTTTGGTGATACCGCTTATGTGATGTACACCTCGGGCTCGACAGGTAAGCCTAAAGGCGTGCGTATTGGGCATCCTTCAATAGCTAATTTCTTGTTGTCTGTGAACGATAGGCTGCAAGCAACTGCTGATATGCAGTTATTAGCCATCACTACTTATGCATTTGATATTTCGGTTGTTGAACTATTGATTCCGCTGATGTACGGCGGTGTGGTGCATGTGTGCCCACGTGAGATATCTCTAGATGGTAACCTGCTGGTTGAGTATATGCAGGCGAAGTCAATCAATGTTATGCAGGCAACGCCGTCCTCTTGGAAAATGCTCTTGGACAGTGAGTGGAAAGGTATCCCATATCTAACTGCACTTAGCGGAGGCGAAGCGCTAGATCCTGTACTCGCAGAAAAACTGCTGGGCAAAGTCAGCTGTCTTTGGAATGTCTATGGTCCGACCGAGACGACTGTGTGGTCCAGTGCAGCCCACATCACCGATGCCAAATATATTGATTTAGGCGAACCAATGGCGAACACCCAGCTTTATGTTCTTGATGAACAGCAGCGATTGGTTCCACGAGGCGTTATGGGGGAGCTGTGGATTGGAGGCGATGGTCTTGCAGTCGATTACTGGCATCGACCTGAGTTGACAGATGCACAATTTAGAACTTTACCATCCCTACCAAATGCTGGTCGACTCTATCGCACTGGAGATAAAGTCTGTCTGCGAATGGATGGACGTTTGACTCATCACGGACGTCTGGATTTTCAGGTCAAAATCCGTGGATTCCGTATTGAGCTAGGCGAAATTGAGAATGTCCTCAAACAGATCGATGGTATTACAGATGCCGTAGTCTTGGTTAAGACCACAGCCGACAACGATCAGAAGCTGGTGGTTTATGTGACTGGACATGACATTGAAATGGCTGGTTTAAAAAAGACTCTGCAAATCCATCTTCCGGCTTATATGGTGCCAAGTACGTTTATCCGATTGGATGAGTTTCCAATGACGGCTAACAATAAGTTAGATCGTAAAGCATTCCCTGAGCCAGTGTTTGAGCAGAGCAACGATTATGTTGCTCCACGCGATTCGATTGAAATCGAGTTATGTACTACCTTTGAGCAGATTTTGTCAGTCAAGCGAGTTGGTATACATGATGATTTCTTTGAATTAGGTGGGCATTCATTACTGGCTGTGAAACTTGTCAATCATCTCAAGAAGGTATTTGGTACCGAATTATCAGTTGCTTTACTTGCACAGTACTCAACTGTTGAGAGTTTGGGGGAGATCATCCGTGAAAATAAAGAAATCAAACCTTCAATCGTAATCGAACTGCGCCGCGGAACTTATGAACAGCCGCTATGGCTCTTCCATCCGATTGGTGGCAGTACCTTCTGTTATATGGAACTCTCGCGTCATCTCAACCCGAACCGTACTTTACGTGCTATTCAATCTCCTGGTCTGATTGAAGCAGATGCTGCTGAAGTGGCGATTGAAGAAATGGCGACACTCTATATTGCTGAAATGCAAAAGATGCAGCCTCAAGGGCCTTATTTCCTCGGTGGTTGGTGTTTTGGCGGTGCGATTGCATACGAGATCAGTCGTCAGTTGCGTCAAATGGGGCAGCAGGTCACAGGGATCGTCATGATCGATACTCGTGCTCCAATTCCAGAGAATGTGCCTGAAGATGCTGATGATGCCATGCTTTTGTCTTGGTTTGCTCGTGATTTGGCTGTGCCTTATGGCAAAAAGCTGACGATATCAGCGCAATACTTGCGTGAATTGAGCCCAGATCACATGTTTGATCATGTGCTTAAAGAAGCTAAGGCCATCAATGTCATACCTCTGGATGCTAACCCATCAGATTTCCGACTTTACTTTGATACCTATTTGGCGAATGGCGTCGCACTACAGACCTATTTCCCAGAGCCTGAAGATTTTCCAATCCTCTTGGTTAAAGCCAAAGATGAGTCTGAAGATTTTGGGGAAAGTCTCGGCTGGGATCATTTGATCAAAGATACGCTTACACAAGTGGATCTACCTGGTGACCATTCATCGATTATGTTCGCTGAGAATGTTGCGGCTGTGGCCAAGACAATTGATCAGATGTATCCAATTCCTGCATAAAAAATATAAGAAGGTAGAACCACTATGGTGACCATAGAACATGCTTTCCTCATACCGGCCGAGATTGATAAGGTTTTTAAATATCTTGCAAACCCGGGCAATGATGCAAGCTGGCAATTGTCATGTAAGCATTCAGAGCTACTCGACACTACTCCGCGTGTGGGCAGTAAGTATGAACTCAATTTGAGCTTTGCTAGTCGAGTGTTGGCCTTTAAAGGTGAAATTACACATCTGGTACCGAACGAATTGTATGCCTTCCAAGTGTTAGAAGGACCGTTTTATTACAAAGGTACTTATCGCTTCAAACCGCATCCAGAAGGTACATGGATTGAATGGTTGTTTGAGGCAGAGCCGGGCGGCTTTTTTGGTGTATTTCCTAATGCACTGCTAAAAAAAATGGTTCTTGCCCAGTTCAAGAAAGATCTTGCTAATCTTCAGGCGCTGGCTCAGAAGGGTGGAACCTATGAGGCAGTGAGTACGCAAACGCAAGAGATTGAAGAGCCATCGGTAGAGGTCAAAAAAACATCGCAGGAGATAGAAGAACCATCGCCAGAGATCAAAAAACCATTACAGGAGATCGAAAAACCACTTCAAAAGACTCATCTGGTGATGGAGCAATATGCGCGTTGGATTCTCAGACATCGCCGTATTGTACTGACAGTGGTCATGCTCTTGACGATTGCCTTGGCATACCTTGCATCTGGCGTAAAAATTATTATTGATCCAGGCGCACTTGCACCGAATGGGCATCCTTATATCACCTCGACTAAGTTGATCGAAAAAAAATTCGGCTCCAAGTATATGGTCGTGATCGGTATTACACCGAAGCAAGGTGATATTTATCAGCCGCAAGTGTTGGAAAAAGTCAAACGTATTACCGAAGAAGTGGACAACGCCCCCGGCGTTGTTCGGTCCACTATGATGAGTTTGGCTGCACGTCAAGCGAAAGGAATCATGGCTAATTCGGAAGGGTTCGATGCCAAGAAATTATTGCCGACCAGTTCTGTAACTCAGGATGATATCGATCAACTGAAAAAAGTGTTGGCAATGAATCCAACTTATATGAATTCGGTGGTGTCCAAAGATCAAAGAACTGCTGCGATTTTGCTTGAGCTTGAGGAAAGTCCAGAGGGCTTCCAGAAGATGATGGCTCCGATCAACAAAATTGTAGAAAGCGAACAATCTAAAGATATGACGCTCAGTGTCGGTGGTAATCCTGTCTATCTAGATAAAGCTGAAGATTATTCTAAACGTATCAATATTTTGTTCCCAATTGCTGTACTGGTGATTGGATTGTTGCACTTTGAAGCATTCCGCAGTAAGCAGGGTTTGATTCTGCCACTCGTTACAGCTTTACTTGCTGTGGCATGGGGTATGGGTATGATGGGGCTGTTCAAACAGCCGATGGATATCTTTAACTCGCCTACACCAATTCTGATTCTCGCCATTGCAGCAGGGCACGCCGTGCAGTTGCTCAAGCGTTACTATGAAGATTTTGATCGTCTGATTGCCCAAGGTATGGAGCCTAAAGCTGCCAATAGCGAAGCCGTGGTGCAGTCTATGGTTCGTGTTGGTCCAGTTATGGTGCTGGCTGGCGGTATTGCGGCGGCTGGATTCTTCTCTTTGTTGACATTCAATATCCCAACTATCCGTTCATTCGGTATTTTTACTGGAATTGGGATCACCAGCACGCTGATCATTGAGATGACTTTTATTCCGGCACTGCGCTCAATGTTGCCACCGCCTTCGGTTACCAAGGTCAAACGCAAAGGGCTACCGATCTGGGATTGGATTCCAAATCGTATTGGCGATGCCATTTTGTCAGTTCGTCCACGAATGATATTAATGACTGCAATTGCGACAATTGGTGTCTTTCTTGCGATCGGCACTAGCCGTATTGTGGTAGATAACGATAGTCGGAATTTCTTCTCTCGTGATCTTCCGATGCAGCAGGATGACAGGTTCTTGAATCAGTCACTTGGTGGCACAAACAGCCTTTATATTATGGTCGATACGAAGGTTCGTGACGGTATTGAAAACCCAGAGATCCTAAAAGCGATTGATAATACAGAGAAGTTCGCGAATTCAATTCCAGAGGTTGGTAAAACCATCTCTATTGTGGACTATATCAAAAGAATGAATCAGGCAATGAATGCCGATCAGCCACAGGCATTTCAGGTTCCTGCAACCAAAGATGTTGTTGCTCAATATCTGCTGTTGTATTCAATGTCTGGTGAGCCGACTGATTTTGAATCCTACATTGATACGACTCAACGCTATGCCAAGATCATGATTCTTATGAAAACGGGCAGCAACCACCGTATCAAAGAAATCCTTGAGTCGCTAAAAACGTATATGGCGGCTCAATTGGGTGACAAGGCTGTAGTGAGTTTTGGTGGTGACGTGACGCAAACCATTGCTTTGACTGAAACAATGGTTCACGGCAAACTCATGAACATTCTACAAATTTCATTTGCCGTATTCTTTATTTCAGCACTGGTCTTCCGTTCGATTTCAGCTGGACTGATTGTTCTGACACCACTTTTGTTCTCAATTCTTGCCATCTTTGGCGTGATGGGCTGGCTCGATATTCCACTTAATATTCCGAATTCCCTTATCTCAGCCATGGCTGTGGGTATCGGTGCGGATTACGCAATTTACTTCCTCTATCGTTTGCGTGAAATCTTGCACGAAGAAGGGGGCGATATCAAAGATGCTATTCGTAAAACCTTAAGTACTGCGGGTAAGGCCTCTCTTTTTGTCGCGACTGCGGTTGCTGGTGGGTATGGCGTATTGTCCTTATCGCAGGGCTTTCACGTACATCAATGGCTAGCGATGTTTATTGTGATTGCAATGCTTTTCAGTGTGTTTGCAACCTTAATTATGGTACCTGTAATGATTCTAATATTAAAACCTCGTTTCATCTTTTCCTCAAATAAGAAGAGCATTCCTGTTGCACAAACTGTCGTGACAAGCCTTTTGTTGGGTATGGCACTCACTTTTTCATTGCCTAAAACATCTCATGCAGACGAAGTTCAAGACATTGTTAATCGTAGTGATGATGCCTCTAAGTTCTTGTCTTCAAGTGCTAGCGCCAAATTTATTTTGACTTCTAAAAATGGTGAGCAACGCGTACGTTTGACTAAAAATATGACCAAGCTAGCTGGAAACACTCAGAACAATATGCGTTTGACCGAGTTCATCTCGCCTGCAGATGTACAAGGCACCACGACGCTATTGATTGAGAACTCAAAAGGCAGTGATAGCATGTTTGTCTATTTGCCTGCATTGAAAAAAGTACGCCGTCTTGCATCAGCGAATAAGGGCGATGCTTTTATTGGTACGGACTTTAGTTATGGTGATGTCCTTGGCTATAAGCTAAGCGACTGGAAGTACACGAAACTTGCAGATGGCAAATTTAATGGCAAAGATTGTTACATGATCGAAGCAACACCAATCAATAATACGGTGAAAAGTGACTTTGGTTATAGCAAACGTCGCATGTGCATACTCAAAGACAACTTTGTTACAGCAACCATCGATATCTGGGATACAGCAGGCAAACCGTTAAAGCATATTGAGTTCACGGATATCCGTCCTTACGGCAAAGTGAAACCAAGATGGCAGGCCATGAAATCTATGGCGAAAAATCTGCAAACTCAGCATATGACACAAGTTATCGTCAATGATTTTGTCGCAGAAAAAACCTTATCGGATAAGCTTTTCTCACCGCAGAGTCTTGAAAAATGACGCAAGGTGCCTATTGGGTATTTGCATGCTGCAGTAGCTTTATGCTACTGCAGCATGCTTATGCAGATGACAGCGAAATTAGTTTTGTGAGCCAGAACTCAGCCAGACTCGATGTATGGTCATCAGATCGTGATTTAAGTTCGTTAAAAAACATTGGACAAGCAAGTTTCTGGTCCAATGGTACGCTCAAGTTTAATCCAGAGTTTAAGATCCATTACGACATAAATATTGGAGACGAAACGGACCATACTGTAAATCCAGATCATACAAGCAAGGTGAATCGTAACTTACGTGAGTTATACGCCTCATATAACTGGGATCAGACGTTTTATCTCGACATTGGTCGCCAGATTGTAGTCTGGGGGCGAGCTGATGGAATTAATCCAACGGATAATCTATCGCCACGCGACTATACGCGGTTGGTGCCAGATGATACAGATCAGCGTCTTGGAAATGATGCTCTCAAATTGACGTATATTCCTGAATCGGGGACCAATAAATGGACAGCATTGTGGTATCCGCGTAGTCGTTCAGATGTGATTCCATTGCGTCAGATTGCTGGTGTTCAATATGACATAGACCGTAAGAGCCGCCCTGCATTTGCAATGCGCTGGGATTATTCCGTAGATGGTCTAGATATTGGTGCATCATATTTCTCGGGTTTGGACCATACGCCCGATTTGTCAGTTCTTTCAGCATCTCCAATAGGACAGGCAACATTACAACTGAAAAATAATCCTATGTCTGTCTATGGATTTGATTTCAGTTATAACCATAACGATATCGTGTGGCGTGGTGAAGCGGCATATACGCACACTGACTCAGAAGGTAGGGCCGATCTTACACACAAAAAAAATAATCTGACCGTGGTCATGGGACCGGAATGGTCATTGAAGAATTCTACGCTGAGTTTGGTCGGCGTGTACAAACATACGGAGGATTTCAGATCTGCCGATAGCATAATAAATCCAGCATTGAGAACAGTTTATCGTTATCAGCAAACGATTAGTGGTCAGTATGAGCAGGATCAGTATGGAGCTATGCTGCGCTATGCACTTAATCTATTGAATGACAATCTAAAGTTGGAAGTAACAGGCTTTTATTTTGCACCACAGCCTAATGAGATGTTGAGAGTCCGTATTAATTACAATCTCAATGATCACTGGCAATTGAATGCGGGTGGAGATCGCTTCTGGGGCAGAAATGACACGGTGTTTGGACAATTTAGAGATAACAGTTTGGTTTATGCGCAGGTTCGATATAACTTTTAAGATAATTCGCTCCAAAACAATGCTGGAGTTTGCAGTCCCTAATTAAGGTGATTTATGAATAATTTAAATAATGCAAAAAAAGATAATTTTTCACGGAAGACCATATTAGTAACAGGTGCAGCAGGTTTTATTGGCAGTAGATTGATCGTTGAACTTTTGCGTGAAGGTCATCAGGTGATTGCTGCACTACGCAATGCGGCAACTAAGAAAGACAAGCTATTAGGTTTCATTGCAACACAAGGGCTAGCCGATCCAGCGATTTCTTTTGTTGAATATGACTTAAGTCATGACTTTAAGTTGGACTCTCTACTATCCGATGCTCAAACAAAGATCCATGTTGTTTATCATCTTGCAGCATCATTTAATTGGGGCATTAGCAAAGCTGAAGCTCAGCGAACCAATGTCAAATCAGGACTAGCTCTGATTGAATGGGCTGCGACATTGAAGCAGCTTGAGCGATTTATCTGGATCGGTGGATATCGAGTCGCTACTCCGCCCAAAGAGTCGGCTGATGATTTGTATTATAAATACGGCGGTTACGAAGCTTCGAAAATTTTAGGGCATCAAGCTTTTATTGAGAAATGTAAGCGTTTAAATGTGCCATGGACTGCAATAAATCCAGCGACAGTCATTGATGGTTTCTATACTTATGGCGATATGCAATATATTGGTATTGCCGAAATGATTGATAAGTTATATCAAGGGCGTTTGCTGGCGCTGCCTGGTGGGAGTGATACATTCCTGCCACTCTGCAATATGCAATATATCGTGAGCTTTCTCATTCGAACGATATCTTTTCCTGAGACCATTGCTCAGGAGTATGTGTTGCTTGATCCTGCGACACCTAAATGTCATCATCTAGTGAACCTAGCTGCTGAGCACTTAGGAGTTAGCGCACCACATTTGCAAATACCTAAAGTTCTGCTCGAGAAATTACCTGAGGTATTGCTTGGTGGCTCAAAAGAGCAGCTCGCTTTCATTTCTAATGAAAACTATCATGTCGCTGAGACAGAAAAGATGGCTGTTAGGATGGGGATCGCAGACCTAATCAATACCAGTCTTTATTTTTCTCGTTGGATTGATCGTCTGGTGCTTACACGCTTTGGCCGTATGCAAGCATCAACACCTAGCTATTTTAGCTATCAGAATCGATATTGGACAGAAATCTATACTAAACAACAAGTTGGTTCAGAAAAATCTTCTGCATTATTTTTACACGGTATTCCATTCGATAGCACATGTTGGTCCCCAATCATCAATAAAATTACATATGATCAGGTCGCTATGATGGACTTACCCGGACTTGGGCGTTCAGGTAGTTATGAGGTGATGGAGGATAACAATCATCATTTTATTGACACTGCTGCAAAGCTTTTAGCACCAAATAGTGTTGTTATTGCTCACTCGTTAGGATGTCTCTTTGCATTAAACCTTGCAAAAAAATATCCAAATAAAGTTGCACGTCTTATCCTTATATCGCCTTATTTCGTGCAGGCACAGGCCGCAAAAATATTTCAAATACAAACCCTCTCTAATCTGATTTTCCGTTTTGTATCGAAAGATAGGATTGCTAAAAATCTGCACCCGGATGGGCAAAAAAATCTATCTATTGGTTATGCGATGGATTCATTACGTCGAGTGTTGGTAGCTAAGCATATTAGTGAGTATATGTACCGCATTAACGTACCAGGTCAGCGTGTAATGCAAACGGCTTTACTCAACGAGCTTCAATCTAAAGTCGAGATTATTGTGGGAGAGAATGACCCAATAGTTACGTCAATAAATCCTAATATCCCTGTACAGGTGATCACTGGTGCAGGTCATAATCCACACGTTACACATGTAGAAGCGGTTTATGATTATCTCACACCAGTTCTAACCAAATATATCAGCACCACAGTACAGCTCAGTGATGTCTGATATTTCCAAAGTACAGGTTTATGTCTGCCCAGTTTCACGGGTGCCACAAGACCACTTAATATTGAGTCATTATCTCAGCTTTCTCAATGCGGCAGAAAAGTTGAGATATGATCAATATCATCCTCATGCTGCACGTCTTTTCTTGATCTCTCGTGTGTTAACGAAGTCTGTTTTAGCAGATAAGTTGGGTATCTCACCCCATGAGGTCAACATTCAATTACAACCTAATGGCAAACCTTTTGTACAAGGTAACAAAGCTGTTTATTTTAATCTTAGTCACTCAGCAGACGTTATTGTTCTTGCTATAACTGAGGAAGGGGACATAGGAGTTGATGTTGAACAACTGGATTGTGAGTTCGATTGGATGCGGGTCGATAGCGTGTTAGCGCCAACTGAAATTGAATGGATTCAGGAAAATGAAAGGGTTGATCCATCCAGTGTATATCAACGGTTTTTTCAAATATGGACCTTAAAGGAAGCCTATATTAAATGCACTGGCGAAGGAATGAGCCGTCATTTAAAGAAACTCAACTTTCATGTGTTAGCTGAACATATAGAGTTTCTCGATTCGACTCGTGATATTCAAAAGACAGAAGAATATTATTTCCAAAGTTATATCTATGATTATAACTTTATCTTTTCAATCTGTTTACAGCAGCGTCTTGCCCAAGAAAGATTTGATCTGGATTGTTTTCAATTAGTGCCGTGTATATCTATACATCAAATAACGCCAGTACCCTGCAAATATAACTAGATTACCTCGAAACAATCGATGGTTTAAAAATCTGAGTCTATTAATGAAACACTTGGCCTTGAGCCGAGCTATTCTCAAAAAATATGCTGTGAATCGATAGAATGTAAAATCATGGATCGATAAAAAGAAAAAAGCCCCAGTCTTTCGACTAGGGCCTTTTAAATTTGGAGCGGGAAACGAGACTCGAACTCGCGACCCCAACCTTGGCAAGGTTATGCTCTACCAACTGAGCTATTCCCGCATATATAAGCAGTTTTTACTAAAACTTTCTCAAAAAAAACCAATTTGGAGCGGGAAACGAGACTCGAACTCGCGACCCCAACCTTGGCAAGGTTATGCTCTACCAACTGAGCTATTCCCGCGTGCCGCTTATAATACATTAAGCAAAACAAGGGTCAACAACTTTATGCAAATAATTATGCTGATTGCATAAAATAAAAACAGAAATGAGCAATTAGAGCTATTTTTATTGTTAAGTTGCCGAATAAATAGACATTTTATTTGAAGTCAAAGCATACAAGAGCAACTTTTGTTTGTATGTAGACAGGGTATACTAGGTTCAAATATACGAATAATCGTAAAAGGAAAAGCTATGAGCCTTGAACAACAGTTAATTGAACGGTTACAAACCCTTGCACCTAGCCATTTGGAAGTTATCAATGAGTCTGCCGGGCACGGTGGTTATTTCCCAGGTAAAGAATCTCATTTTAAAGTGATTATAGTAAGCAATGAATTTGATGGATTGCGTTTGGTCCAACGTCATCAAAAGGTATATGCCTTAGCGTCTGATTTAATGAACCCAGGCCAAATTCATGCTTTAGCAATCCATGCTTATTTGCCAAGTGAATGGGAAGGTCAAGCACCTGCTAGCCCAGAATGTGCACATGCACCTAAAAACTAAGGGTTAATTTCATGGATGCACATTTACTCACTAAAATTATTCATATGACTGCAGTAGCTGCCGCACTTATGGTATTTGTTTTACGTGCCTCAACTCTGTTTATAGGTGTTCAAGGTGAACAACCCAATCCAGCAGGGCGTAAAGTATTAGTTGCCTTACAACATTTGTCATTTACCGTAGTTTTTATTACGGGTGCAATTTTGTTAGTCATGAAAGACTTTCAAGTACAACCGTGGTTTTACGCTAAAATTATTCTATTTTTAGTGTTGTTATCTTCCTTGATGAAAGCCTTTAAAAAAGACGACACTCTTTTATTGGCACAGCGCCGTGCAGGTTTGGTCATTAGTGCGATTGCATTTATTGCTATTATTATTTTAGTAATTATGAAACCTGTTTTTGCTTAATTGTTCTACATTCTTTGCCTTTTTGATTAAGCTCTAGGTTAAACTGCGTACAGTAAAAAAATATGCAGAGGGAAACATGTTAACTCGTGTGGTGTTTAACCAAAAAGGCGGTGTAGGGAAATCAAGTATTACTGTAAATTTGGCTGCAATTAGTGCCAAACATGGCTTAAGAACATTGGTGATCGATCTTGATCCTCAAGCCAATTCTAGCCAGTATCTTTTAGGTGACGAAGCAACCTATTCTGCTGAAAAATCAATTTTAGAGCCAAATATCGAAAATTTCTTTGATGATGTGTTGGGCAATAACCAACAAAAAGGTCTAATCGGTAATGCGTTAGGTTCGATTTTAAAAGCTCCACGAAATAAAGATCTCGACAGTTTTGTACATTCAACTCCCTTTGCAAAATTAGATGTGCTTCCAGCAAGTCCTACACTTGGCGCGCTTGAACATGCGCTTGAAAGTAAACATAAAATTTATAAATTACGTGATTCGATCCAAAACTTAGTTGGGCGATATGACCGTATCTATATAGATACACCACCAGCATTTAACTTTTTTACTCTCTCTGCTCTGATTGCAGCAGATAAAGTACTTATTCCTTTCGACTGTGATGTTTTTTCAAAGCGTGCGTTACAAACATTGATTGAAAATGTTCTCGAAACGCAAGATGATCATAATGATCGCTTGGAAATTGAAGGAATTGTGGTGAATCAATTCCAATCCCAAGCAAAATTACCTCGGGAAGTGGTTCAGCAGTTAAAAGATGAAGGGTTGCCTGTACTTAATAGCATGTTACCGCCTTCGATTTTGATGAAAGAATCGCATCAGAAAAATTTACCTTTGGCCCATTTGGCACCAGAACATAAATTGACTCAAGCTTATGAGACATTGTTTGGTGAGATTGAGCCAAAACGATAAGAGAAAAATGATGAAAGGCTTATATATTGCGCCTTTGGTGGCAGCCACTTTACTCCTTGGCGCTTGTGCTACAACGGTAAAACCGACTTATGTGTCTCCGACACAATATCAATCTTTGAGCTGCCAACAGCTACAAAGTGAATATAACCGTATTCAGCAATATATCGACAATGGAGTGCAAACTCCAAAAAGTACAGGTATGGGTGTTGGTCTTGGACTCGGTGGTGGCTGGGGAAGAGGTGGCTGGGGATTTGGTCCATCTATTTCTGTAAACATGGGACAATCTTCTTCAACGAAGAATACTGAGCTTTCACGTGTTTTAGGCCAACAAGAAGCGATTGTTCAGGCTGCTCAGTTCAAGAATTGTCCAATTATTGTTCGTAAAAAGACCAATTAATAGTCAACTTTGCATCACAATATGCTAACTAAGGCATGTTGTGATGAATAAAGTTTAGCAAAATGTTTCATAATAAAATTAATATAAATAAGTTGTTTATTCATTTTTAAGCTTCTAAAACCCTGCATTTTCTGTAATCAAAAAGCCTCATAAACTTGCTATATTTTGCCTGTTTCGTTTAAGGTGGCCCCATCTTGGATATTATGGAAACTTTATGATTGAGAGTTGGTTTTTTGTATTGGCAATGTTGGCTGTTTTGCTCATTCCGGGGCCGACAAATGCTTTACTTGCAACCGCTGCTCATTCTCAAGGTTTATCTAAAGCATTTTGGCTTATTCCTATGGAATGGTTGGGCTATGCCTATGGTATTAGCTTTTGGGCCGTATTTATTCATTTAGCAGCACCAGTTTGGCCTGCGTTATTGCTGATTTTGCATATTACAAGTGTGGCATATGTGTTCTGGATGGCATTCCGACTATGGAAAACCACTCATTTACAACAGTTTAGTCAAACTCACAGTAATATTCGTCCGCGTCAGTTATTCTTCTCAACTTTAAAAAATCCGAAATCTTTACTTTTTGCCGCAGGTATTTTTCCAGCTGAAACTTGGAATTCACCTGAAAATTGTCTAATGGTATTTGGCGTTTTTACATTGACACTCATTCCAGCTGCGAGTTTCTGGATGATTTTTGGACGTGCATTATTGACGGGTCCCGTAAAGAAAATAAAAGCCGATCACTTATATAAAGGATCGGCTATGTTACTTATTTTATGTATGCTTCCGGTAGTATTCCGTTTCTTCTAAATCAATCTCAAACGTTGGCTTTTCGTTTTTTTAGTTTTTCACGTATAAAGCCGATGATGCCCGGTAAAACACTAATAATGATAATGCCAAAAATGAGATGAGTGAAGTTATCTTTAACAATTGGCATATTTCCAAATAGATAGCCTAACGCCACAAAAGAAGCGACCCAACAAAATGCGCCAATCACATTATAAGTTAAGAAAAACTTATAATTCATGCTGCCAGCACCAGCAACAAAGGGTGCAAAGGTACGGGCAAATGGAACGAAACGAGCAAAAATAATCGTCTTACCGCCATGGCGAGCAAAGAATTCTTGAGTTTTAATTAAATGCTGCTTATTAATGAATCGAGAATTCATTTCAAACACACGTGGACCGATAAAACGTCCAATATGGTAGTTCACTGTATCGCCTAAAACAGCCGCCACGAAGAGTAGAGCACCCAATAACCATGGATCCATCGCACCTGTAGATGCTGCTAAAGCACCTGCTGCGAATAACAAGCTATCGCCCGGTAAAAACGGCATAACCACTAAACCGGTTTCGACAAAAATAATTAGAAATAAAATGCCATAAATCCACGTCCCGTAATTTGTAATAAACTCGGCGAGATGCTGATCAACGTGTAGAATAAAATCAAGAAGTTCCATGAGATGTTTAAGTGGTAAACCGTGCTCAAATCCTAGCAGTGAGCCTCTAGAAAGTCAGTATAAAACATCAAAAATATACAAATTGATCATCCTGTTTGTGCAACGATATATATGGATTTTGAGTATTTAATTATCAATGTCCCAAACCTAGAATGAGCTCATCAATAAATAAGCATTTAAATAAAGGTGGCAAAATGTTTAATCCAAATGTAGTGGTCAAAAATATCGTAACGCAATCAGGCGCGGACAGTTTTATTAGCCTAGTTGCTCGTCTTCTTATGGCTTATATCTTCATTGTTGCTGGTTGGGGGAAAATTACCGGTTATGCAGCAACTGCAGGATATATGGAAGCAATGGGGGTTCCAGCTGGGATTCTTCCTTTAGTGATCTTAGTTGAGTTTGGTGGTGGTTTAGCCTTATTGTTTGGTTTCCAAGCACGCTTTGCAGCTTTTGGTCTTGGTATCTTTAGTATTTTAACTGCATTCTTGTTCCACCAAGGTGGGGCTGACGCAGCGGCACAATATAACAATGGCATTCATTTTATGAAAAACTTAGCAATGGCAGGCGGTTTATTCTTCCTAATGCTTCATGGTGCTGGCCATATTAGTCTGGATCATGCAATCGAGAAATAATATTCAAGACAAAAAAACCGGATGAGCAATTCATCCGGTTTTTTTTACTTGTTTATTTTAAAAATTAAAGCATAAATTGGATTTGCAATTCCCCAACCACGAAACCAAGCACTGCACCGACTGCAATCAAGGCCCACTCATCTTCTTTAAATGCAGGACGTAACATGCCTTCAAATTCAGAAGGTGTTAGTTTTTGCATACGTTCAATGAGTGTGCTACGAATATTCATTGCATCTTCTGCATAAGACTCTACATATTTCATCGTCTCTGGAAGCTGTTGCATAATACGTTCAGCAACTTGTGATTTCATATTCTGATATTTTTCTCCGCCAATTGCATATACAACTAACGGGCGAATAACCCCAGCTTGCATATCAATTTCTTGTTTGACATGGCGGTTAACCAGATCAATAACACGTGCAGAATGTGTACCCGAAAATAACTCTTCCATCATATGACGTGAAGTTAAAAGCTGTTTAGAAATTAAAGCTGCATAGTCAGCTGCAACTTCATTTTGACGTTTAATAAACAGGCCTTGCCATGTGTAACCCAATATCTTTTTAGGATAAAGTGGTCTAAACATCATTTGCAGTGCAATCCAGTCACTGAAGAAGCCCACAAAGCCACCAAACAAAGGTAGCATCCAAGGATATTTTCCTTGAGTGACAATCCAGCACAGCATTTGAATCACACCAATACCAAAACCAAATACAAAACCTACATTACTGAAAAATTTAAATTCTTGTTTTCCTACACGTTTAAAAATATTGTTGAGTAGGCGTTTATCTTTAAGCAAGTTGCTGATAACAAGATGTTTAATGTCAAAATATCGGTTCACATCACGCTGTACTTCGCTCATGATGTGTTCAACGATTTCGGGTGCTTTGGATTGCACACGACGAATGAGTCTTTGGCGAGCAAATTCTGGCATACCTTCCCATAAACCGGGCTGATATTCTTGAGCAACATCACGGGTAATATCTTCAGCCGCTGCAAGCAGTGGTTTTTCTATTTCTTTGGCAATACGTTTAGGATCTAGGCGTGCAAAAATTTCTTCAGGTTTAATCAGCTTAGCTGTCATGAGCTCAACAGCAATGGTTGCCATTTTTTCAGCTTTGCGAGGCACAATACCTTGCCAACCCAAAAATGGTTTAATACCTTTAAATTCAAGTGGTGAAAACATCATCTGGATGGCAACCACCTTGGTGATATAGCCAATTAAACCACTCATAAAAGGAATAGAGACATACAACCAAAAATGTTGCTGGAAATCTGCAATCATAGTTTGAAGCATTGTTGTTCCTTAGATTTCTATTGATTTTGATAGGGGGCAACAAGCCATAAAAATGGATAATTGTTTAAGCACAGACAAATATCGCTTATGGTATTTACCTTTCCATGGTAATGCCTGTTTTATCGGCTCATCTTAACATCAAATTCGAAGTGATGTTGCATAGAATGTGATGAATTTATCAATACGCATGGAGTTTTTAAGCGTAACCCATACATTTGATAAATATCATTAAATTTTGATTTATATCAAACAATCCAATTATAGAAATGATTCTGATATGAAAAAAATAAGATATATGATGATTTGCGGTGCGCCGAAGCGTGAAAAATGTTAAAATGGCGCGCTTAATTCTTTTGCCATTTAGTGGTTTGTCATGACTACCAATACTCAAATTACTGAAGATCGTATCCTGATTCTGGATTTCGGCTCTCAATATAGTCAGCTCATTGCACGTCGTGTGCGTGAAGCTGGTGTTTACTCTGAAATGTATGCTTTTGATATGTCTGAAGAAGACATTCGCGCTTTTAAGCCAAATGGCATTATTTTGTCAGGTGGACCTGAGAGCGTACATGAAGAAGGCAGCCCTCGTGCACCACAAGTAGTGTTTGAATTAGGCGTTCCAGTATTGGGTATTTGCTATGGCTTGCAAACCATGTCTGAACAGTTAGGCGGTAAAGTTGAGCCGGGTACTGTACATGAGTTTGGTTATGCCGAAGTTGATATCGTTAAACGCGACCAACTGATTGGTAACTTACAAGACCGTGAAAACCAACTTCATGTTTGGATGAGTCATGGTGACAAAGTTAGCCAGATTCCAGAAGGCTTTACCATTACTGCAAGCACACCAAGCTGTCCAGTTGCTGCTGTAAGTGATGAAGCGCGTCGTTTCTATGGCGTGCAATTCCACCCAGAAGTAACACACACGGCAAAAGGTGAAGAGTTACTTGCGAACTTCGTTCATAAAATTTGTGGATGTGGTGGCCTTTGGACACCTGAACACATCATTGATTTACGCGTAGAGCAATTACGTGAACAAATCGGTGATGAAAAAGTTCTTTTAGGTCTTTCTGGTGGTGTTGACTCATCTGTCGTTGCTGCACTTTTACATAAAGCAATTGGCGACCAGTTAACATGTGTATTTGTTGATAATGGTTTACTTCGTTTAAACGAAGGTGACCAAGTGATGCAAATGTTTGCTGAAAACATGGGTATCCGTGTTATTCGCGCAGATGCTGAACAACGTTTCTTAACTGCATTGGCTGGTGAAGTTGATCCAGAGAAAAAGCGTAAAATTATTGGTCGTGAGTTCATTGAAGTTTTTGCTGAAGAAGCACGTAAACTTGATGGCGTGAAATTCTTGGCGCAAGGTACGATTTACCCAGACGTAATCGAATCCGCTGCAAGCAAACAAGGTAAAGCACACGTTATTAAATCTCACCACAACGTGGGTGGTTTACCAGACGATTTAGAATTTGAATTGGTAGAGCCATTACGTGACTTGTTCAAAGATGAAGTACGTAAATTAGGTACTACACTTGGCTTGCCACACAGCATGATTTACCGTCATCCATTCCCGGGCCCTGGTTTAGGTGTTCGTATTCTGGGTGAAGTGAAAAAAGAATATGCAGATATTCTTCGTCTTGCTGATGACATCTTTATGCAAGAGCTTCGTGACAGTGGTTGGTATGATAAAACTGCTCAAGCGTTTGCTGTGTTCCAACCTGTTAAGTCAGTTGGTGTAGTGGGTGATGGCCGTCGTTATGCATGGGTAATTGCGCTTCGAGCAGTTGAAACGGTTGACTTTATGACAGCTCGTTTTGCACATTTACCATATGAATTGGTTGATAAAATCTCAACGCGTATTATGAATGAAATTAAAGATGTATCACGTGTTGTATATGACGTGTCATCTAAACCACCAGCAACGATTGAGTGGGAATAATTTTTCCCCTGTTAGTTGGTAAAGAAAAGGACGCATTAGCGTCCTTTTTTATTACTTAACTTTTAAAGAGAAAAATTAATTTTGATATTTAAAAACTTTGATTGTCTCATTCATAGCACCCTGTGTATTACTAAAAGACTATATTGAATAATGAGTGTATTGTTAAGATCATTATAACGACTCATTGCAAAAGCATAGGTAAAAGAGAGTAATATCATGAGCAATAATAATGATTACGATATTTCTGATTCAAAGGATTGCGAAAAATTTGCCAATCAGTTTATTCAGGAATTTCCAATTCGCTCTGCTGAAATTGGACAGGGGACAGTCATTAAGCGGGCTTTACCTAGCCGACAAAAACGAATGATTGGTGCGTGGTGTTTCTTAGATCATGCAGGCCCAGTAACTTTTCCAGCAGGTGATGGCCTAGATGTTGGTCCTCATCCTCACATTGGTTTGCAAACTTTCACGTGGATGATTGAAGGCACCATGATGCATACCGATAGCCTAGGCTCAAAACAATTGATTCGTCCTAAGCAAGTTAATTTGATGACAGCGGGACACGGAATTTCACATACAGAAGTTGCACCTGATACTGAAACTCAAATGCACGCTGCGCAGCTCTGGATTGCCTTACCAGATGCTAAGCGCAACATGGATCCAAAATTTGAACATTATCCTGAACTGCCTGTTGTTGAGAAAGACGGTCTAGAGTTTACCGTGCTTGTGGGTGAATATCTGGCAACCACTTCTCCAGTTGTGGTACATACGCCGTTAATTGGTGTTGACTTAATTGCTACCGAAGATACTAAAACCCGTATTCCATTAAATCCTGAGTTTGAATATGGTTTTATGGCGCTTGAGGGTAGTGCTCATGTGAATGGTCATGAGTTAACTGCCGACAATATGGTGGTATTAGATACGGGTCTTAGTGAAATTGAGGTTGAAGTAAAAAAAGGCAATCGGATTTTGTTGATTGGTGGTGAACCGTTTGAAACGCCAATTTTACTCTGGTGGAACTTTGTTGCACGTACTATGGATGATTTAAAAGAAGCTCGCGAGCAATGGATTAACCATGATGCACGTTTTGGTGAAATTCCAGATTATGTAGGTACGCGTTTAGAAGCCCCTGTTCTTCCAGATCAAATGAGAGCATCAAAATGACAGCAGTAATCGCAAGCAGTAAAGCAAAGCCCCTTGCTGAACAATGGAAGGGCGAAATCATCAGTGGCCGCCACCAATATTTTTGTGATGAGCCAGAGAAGCTAGAAGGGCAAGACCAAGGTCCGGCGCCATATGATTTACTCACCGGAAGTTTAGCCGCTTGTACGCTCATTACTTTAAGAATGTACGCAAAGCATAAGGGTTATGATTTTGGTGAGTTTTCGGTTGAAATCGATTTTCATACAAATAGAGAGCATGAAGAACACATAGAACGTCGCATTGTTTTTAAAGACTTGCCAAACGAAGAGCTTCAACAAAAAATCTTAGCGGTATGCGGTAAAACCCCCGTCACTAAAACTTTGTTACGTAGTTTAGACATTCATACTGTGCTTGTTACAGTGTAAAAATGCTATTTTGTTGAGGTGGATGATTTTATATCCATCCCACAAATGGAATAAAGCAGCATGTTCACATGCTGTTTTTTATGTAAAAAAGAAAAATAAAAGCAGGCAATAACATGATTAGTGTACACCACCTGGAATGTTCGCGATCGTTTCGAATTTTATGGGCTTTAGAAGAGTTGGGCTTAGATTATGATATTCATTATTATCAACGCCTACCTAACTATTCCGCTCCAGAAACATTGAAATGTATTCATCCTTTAGGTAAAGCTCCGATTTTGACTGATGATGAACAAGTCATCGCAGAATCAGCTGTGATTTTAGAATATTTACAGCAGCGTTATGATCAGAAGCAACAATTTAAACCTACCGATCCTCAAGATTTACAGCAGTATATTTACTGGATGCACTATGCAGAAGGTTCGCTTATGCCGTTATTAGTCATGACTTTGGTCATGAATAGTGTAAACAAGCATGTGCCATGGCTAATTCAGCCCGTAGCTAAAAAAATCACGGAAGGGGTAAAGGCAAATTTTGTTCGCCCACGTATGAAAGATCATATTAGTTTTTTAGAAAACTATTTGGCAGAGCATGAATATTTCGCAGGTGATTTTTCATTTGCTGATATTCAAATGAGCTTTCCTTTGGAAGCTTTACAATCCCGCTTACAGGGTAAATACCCTCATATTCAAGCTTTTTTACATCGTATTCAGCAAAGACCCGCGTTTCAAAAAGCGAGACAAAAGGGAATTGGTTCTAATGAAAGGAATTGCGCTGATATTTAAAAGAAAAGGAACAAATATTTGTTCCTTTTTTATTTTCACTTTACTTACGTTTGATCACGATGGAGTCAATACCGCTGTGTTGTAAGGTCTGCTGAGCAGCCAATGCAGCTTCTTGAGTATCATAAGGTCCAGAAATAACACGATACCATGTTTGGCCATTTTCAGTACTTTTAACTACATCAGCAGATAAGCCATTTAAAATGATTTCTGCACGGCGGGCATCGGCCTGATCAGGGTCGTTATAACTACGAACTTGTAAAATATAAGTAGGTTGCTGAAGAATAGTAGCTGATTGATTAGGATCAATTCCTACACTTTCAGAGGCAGCGGGTTGAGTTGTGCTTGGTGCCTCAACAATCATAGCAGTGCCTTGATTTTTACTTTCAGGGATTGCTTGTTCAGGAATAGGAGTAACCTGTTGCTGAGGTAATAGATCGTAGAAACGATAGTCTTTATTGGTATCTTCTTCTTGATAATGCTCAGAGGTAATCTGATTTTTCGCAGGAACAGGTTGCCAAGGTTTCCAAAGCATAAGCATTACAGCGATACATAAGACCGCCAAAATAGCGACAAGTGTCCCTAACCATTTGGGAATTAGGGGCTTTTTAGGCTTATTAGGTCTTTCAGATACACCGCGTTGCGTTTTGCCAAACACGTGGATTATTCCTCTGTATTTTGATTGTTTTTTAATTCGAGTTTGATTCTCGTCTTACGATGCTAAAAACAGGGGTTTGTACTGATAGTTTAACTGTACAAACCACCGCTTACTATATTGCATAACCTTTGTTTCGATGTCATGCAATATATTTATTACATAGATTCTGGTGCAGATACACCAAGTAATTCTAAACCATTACGCAACACTTGTTGTACATTGATTGAAAGTAATAAACGGGCTTGTGTAAGCTCTGCATCATCGCTTAATACTTTATGTTCATTGTACCAACCGTGGAACAGTGCAGCTAACTCTTTTAAGTAGTTACCAACCTGATGAGGTTCATATGCATTTGCAGCACGTACTACCGCATCTGGGTAAGCTGCCAGTTTAGCAAGAATCTCGGTTTCTGCATCAAGAGATAAGCGTGCTGCATGTGGGCGAGCAGTATTCACATCAAATTGTAGGCCTGTGCTTGCTGCTTTTTCTAACATACGGCAAATACGTGCATGTGCATATTGAATATAGTACACAGCATTGTCTTTACTTTGTGAAACAGCAAGGTCGAGGTCAAAGTCAATGTGTTGTTCACTCTTACGCATCACATAGTAGAAACGAGCTGCGTCATTGCCAACTTCTTTACGTAAGTCGCGTAAAGTCACAAACTGACCTGAACGAGATGACATTTGAACCATCTCGCCGCCACGCCATAAACTTACGAATTGAACTAAAAGTACAGTTAGTTTTTTAGAGTCATAACCCATTGCATCAATTGCCGCTTTTACGCGAGAAATATAGCCATGGTGGTCAGAACCCCAAATATCGATAAGGTCAGTATAACCACGTTGTAATTTATTTAAGTGGTATGCAATGTCAGATGCAAAGTAAGTGGTTTGGCCATTACGACGCTTAACAACACGGTCTTTTTCATCGCCAAATTCAGTCGATTTAAACCAGATGTTGCCATCTTTTTCATAAAGGAAGCCACGTTGATCTAGGGTTTCTAAAGCTTCATCAATTTTCGCGCTAAGAGATGCTTCACTAAACCATTGATTGAATGTTACACCAAAGTCCGCAAGGTCATCTTTAATATCATCTAAAATGGCATGAAGCGCTGCTTGGTGGAATACGCGGTAGCCTTCACCTAACAATTGTTGTGAGTTGGCAATAAGGCCATCAATATGCTTTTCTTTATCACCAGATAACACAACTTTGTTGCCTTCGCTATCTAGCTCTTCAGCATATTGCACATCTTCTGGTACATCTTTATAAACATTCGCAACTTCACGAACGTAAGCATCGCCATCTTTATCAATAATACTTTGCGCGATTTCTTTAACGTAATCGCCTTGATATGCATTTTTAGGGAATACAAGGTTCTGTCCAAGTAATTCCAAATAACGTAAATAAGTAGAAGTCGCCAAAATGTCCATTTGACGGCCTGCATCATTCACGTAGTACTCACGGTCAACTTTAGCACCCGTTGCTTCAAGTAAATTAGCAACAGTCATACCATATGCCGCACCACGTCCATGACCTACATGTAGACTAGACGTTGGGTTTGCAGAAACAAATTCAACTTGAATCTTTTTCGCTGCATTTGCTTGACTACGACCAAAAATTTCTTTTTGCGCCTGAATTTGGTCAAGAATAGCAAAGCGCTGGTCTGCATTTAAAAAGAAGTTAATAAATCCGGGACCTGCAATTTCAGCTTTACTGATATCGGCCACTTCTGGTAATGCAGCTAGAACTTTCTCAGCTAAATCGCGTGGTTTCATACCAGCAGCTTTCGAACCGATCATGGCAATATTAGAAGCAAAGTCGCCATGGCTTCGGTCTTTGGTGCGTGTTAAGTTGCTTGTGTTTTTCCAGTCGGAAGGAAGCACCCCTTCTTGTTGAAGAGTTTGCACTGCATGGTCGAGAGCTGCTTGTATTGCCGTATTCATATCAATCGAAAATAGATGTCGCAGAAAAACGTCAAATATAGCAAATTTCCGATGACTTGGGGGAGAGGATTTAATATTCCACTAATTCTTTATGCAAATTCCTGATGATTATTTTTTTAATGAATGTTGGCTGGTGAATAGCCTTATTATTCTGAAAATTAAGAATTACAAACCTTTTGGGTAGTTTTGATTTATAAAATAGGTGTTAAATTCAAGATTATTTCATGTGGAAATACCTCTCACTAATAAATCATATAGTTATGGCTTTTAAAAATGAGTAAATAAAAGAAATTTTTAAAAATATAAAAATAATAAGGTGTTGATTTTTATTGGTTATTTTTAAACATGTTTTAACTAAATAGTGTTTAATTTTGACATCACGGTTTAAAATATCTATTTTGAACGAATTAGGCTTAAGCTTATACGCACAAAGAGTTTTAGAGACCATACAAAACGTGTTTTTCTCTACTCTAAGCTGGAAAATGAGATAGGCAATGATATCAGGACACCCAAGTAAACATCCCCTTTATATTCCATATGCAGGTTTTACACTTTTAGAGTTACCCCTTTTAAATAAAGGTTCGGCTTTCACTGAAGAAGAAAGAAGTAACTTTAACTTACACGGTTTACTCCCCCATATTATTGAAACTATTGAAGAGCAGAGCCAGCGCTCTTATCAGCAGTATTGCGCTTTTACTGACGATATTAACCGTCACATCTATCTGCGTAATATCCAAGATACCAATGAAACCTTGTTCTATCATTTAATCGAAAATCATCTTGAAGAAATGATGCCGATTATTTATACCCCAACCGTGGGTGAAGCATGTCAGCGTTTCTCCGATATCTATCGTCGTCATCGTGGTGTTTTTATTTCATATCCAGATCGTGATGTGATTGATGATATTTTGCAAAACGTAAATAAAAATAATGTAAAAGTGATTGTCATTACTGATGGTGAACGTATCTTAGGTCTTGGTGACCAAGGTATTGGTGGTATGGGTATTCCTATTGGGAAACTTTCACTTTATACCGCTTGTGGTGGAATTAGCCCAGCGTATACATTGCCAATTACAATTGATGTAGGGACGAACAATCCACAATTGTTAAATGACCCAATCTATATGGGATGGCGTCAGCCACGTATTAGTGGTGATGAATATTACGCATTTGTCGATATGGTGATTGAAGCTGTAAAGCGTCGTTGGCCAAAAGCATTAATTCAATTTGAAGATTTCGCACAAAAAAATGCGATGCCACTTTTAGAAAAATATCGCGATAAAATTTGTTGTTTTAACGATGATATTCAAGGAACAGCAGCGGTATCTGTAGGTAGTTTGATTGCTGCAAGTCGTGCAGCAGGCAAGCAATTAAAAGATCAAAAAATTGCTTTCTTAGGCGCGGGCTCTGCGGGATGCGGTATTGCAGAGCAAATTGTTGCGCAAATGGTTGCTGAAGGTTTGACGGACGCTGAAGCACGTGCACGTGTTTATATGGTGG
The DNA here is from genome assembly GCF_013122135.1 of Acinetobacter lactucae. Taxonomy (NCBI): domain Bacteria; kingdom Pseudomonadati; phylum Pseudomonadota; class Gammaproteobacteria; order Moraxellales; family Moraxellaceae; genus Acinetobacter; species Acinetobacter lactucae. The sequence goes on along the minus strand of NZ_CP053391.1, from coordinate 3,788,127 downwards.
ATCGCTTTGGTTTGATTACCGAAAATCAGCCAAACCTATTGGATTTCCAACGCAAGTTAGCGCAAAAAGCTGAGGTGGTTGATCAGTGGGGCAATATTGAAGAAGTGATTTCACTCCTTGATGTTGTTAAAAATGCTAAGCCTACAGTGTTAATTGGGGTTTCTGGTCAACCAGGTCTGTTCACAGAAGAGATTATCAAGACCATGGCGGCGAATTGTGAACGTCCAATTGTCATGCCATTGTCTAACCCAACTTCACGTGTTGAAGCTGTACCGGCTGATATTGTGGAATGGACTGAAGGTAGAGCATTAATTGCAACAGGTAGTCCGTTTGCTCCTGTGAATCATCACGGCAAGCTTTATAATATTTCTCAGTGTAATAACTCGTATATTTTCCCGGGCATTGGCTTAGGTGTAGTGGCATCGGGTGCTAAACGCGTTACTGAAAATATGCTCATGGCATCAAGTAGTGCTTTAGCAAATTGTTCTCCATTGCTTAAAGATCCACAAGCTGATTTATTGCCACCGTTAGGTGAAATTCAACAAGTGTCTAAAGTGATTGCATTTGAAGTTGCGAAAGCTGCAATGGCAGATGGCGTGGCTGTAACGATTAGTGATGATTTGCTTAAGCAGAAAATTGATCAATCATTCTGGAAACCTGAATATCGCAAATATAAGCGTATTCCTTTCTAAGGTTGAGAACGTAAAAAGAGGAGCTTAAGCTCCTCTTTTTTATTTTAGTCTTCTAAAATTTCTTCGAGTAATTCTTCACTAGGTGCAAAGTAATATGCGCCATCAAGTGGTGTCACGAAATGCAGTAAGCGGTCATGGATACCATCTCCACTTGTACCGAACATACGTTTTAACATGGCATCAATAATGTTCAGGTCCTTGGTGTAGGCAATGAAAAATAAACCTTGATCACCACGTCCGTCGCCATACGGCAAACTATGACGCAAGATTTCCATTTCTTCGCCTTCATCATCTTCGACAACAGTACGGGCGACATGGGCATTTTCTGGTTTAACATCATCATCAAGTTCAATTGACTCAAGCTTGGTACGACCCATAACATTTTCTTGAGCATCAACTTTTAGTTTTTTCCATTTTTCTAAGTCGTGTGCATAACGCTGCGCGAAAATGAAACTGCCATCAGCAAAAACTCCCGCGCTTTCTGGTAATAGGGCTGTTTCTGCACGGTCATCTGGAAATTGAGGATTTTCTGTACCGTCTATAAAGCCTGTAATATCTCGGCCATCAAAATAGCGGAAGCAAACACGCTCATCAAGGACTTCAACTTTATCTTTAATACCTTCAAAAAAGGCTTGGCTCAATGCAAAACAAATGTCAGAACGCATACTCGCGATATGGATGAGAACGTCAGCTGGTACGACTGGCATGTTAAATGCGCCATTTTCTGGTTCAAGTTGTTTAAAGCCAGCAGGAGATTGACTATAAAGTTGCTTCCAAAGTTCTGGACCAAAAGCGACTGCTGTTTTAATTTGCGCGTCTGAATGCTGAGTAATGAGACGGTCGCGTGCTTCAAACAACCCTTCGAGTTGTTCTTTTAATTCATCAATCGATAAGTCTTTTAAACGAAGAACAATAAAACGCGCATGATCTGATGGCAACGGCAAAATGACAGATTGAGCAGTCATTGGAAGGTATCTCCTCAATTATAATTTAGTATGAGCTTTAATTATTGTGCCTGATGCGAAGAGCGGTTAGTAGTCTATTTCTTGATTTTATTGTTTGAATTCTCATCAATATCGTTTTATAAAACGGTATAATTCCACTTTTATTGTCTATTTTTACTATGTCTTTGCAAGTTTGGTTTGCCTATATGTTGGCCTGTTGGGTCATTAGCATCTCTCCGGGTGCTGGAGCTATTGCTTCAATGTCGAGTGGTCTAAATTATGGCTTTAGACATGGTTACTGGAATGTGATTGGGATGCAAATTGCTTTGCTGCTTCAAATCATGGTGGTGGCAGCAGGTGTAGGTGTCCTATTTGCAACAACTCCTTTAGCTTTTCAGTTTGTTAAATGGTTCGGCGTAGCTTATTTATTGTATTTAGCATATTCGCAGTGGACAGCACCTGTAAAAGATATAGAAATTCAACAAGAAAAAAGAGATAAGTCTGCTTTAGCTCTGTTATTAAAAGGCTTTGTGATCAATATTAGTAATCCTAAAGCGATCGTATTTTTATTGGCAGTTTTGCCGCAGTTCTTAGATTTGAGTAAGCCTCAATGGATACAATATCTAATTATGGCGGCTACTATGATTACGATTGATTTGATAGTAATGGCAGGATATACGGGACTGGCATCAAAGGTTTTAAGATTACTTCGATCCCCTAGACAGCAAAAATATTTAAATCGGGGCTTTGCTGTGATGTTTAGCTGTGCGGCTTTATTATTGAGCACAGTTCATCAGGCGTCCTAATCTAGGTCGCCTGTGTCTGATTTTTTAGTTTTTGAGTTATAAAAATAACAGCAAAACTTAATGCCATACATAAAACAATACTAAGGCCTGTAGAGATATTGAGTGCTGCACTTGACCATAAACCGACACTAACGCCGAGCTGGGCTAACACAAATGCCCAAATCACCATTTGCTTTGGCGAATTTGCCAATAGACGAGCGCTTAAAGCGGGGATCACGAGTAATGCCCCCATGAGCAAAGAACCTACAGCACGCAAAGCTAAAACTGTAAATAAAGCCAATAACAGCATAAAAATAAGACGTTGCCAGTTTGCGTTCACCCCTTCACTAATTGCGATATCCGGATCAATTGCAAACTGTATTTGCGGCTGCCAAAAACGGTAGAGAATCACGATTGATATCGCAATAATTAAAGTGAAAACGGGTAAGTCGGGCCAATCAATGCTAAGTAAGTCACCAAATAAATAACTTAAAAGCTCTGGTCTTAAACTTGGAACATGTTGAATAAACAATAAACCACTACACAGTAATGTCGCTGAACATAAGGCGAGTAGAGCATCGTTTGGTAAGCGATTGTCATGTAAAGCCCATAAAACACCGACCAGTAAAACCGCCGTACCTGCAACGCCAAGCCATAATGGAAGACTTAAGGCTCCAGCAATAGCAACCCCAAGTAGTGTACCGTGCGCCATCGTATCAGCAAAAAAAGACATACGTCTCCAAAGCATCAGACAACCCAGAGGCGCGGTCAAAAATACCAGCAGGGTTCCCATAATCCATGCGGGCAACAATAATTGTAACCATTCCATCATGGCTTAAGCTTCCGGTTCTGGGTGAATGTGAGGACGGTCATTATGAGGGCAGGGATGAGCAGCATCACCGTGAGCACAATGATCATGATGATGTTGATAGAAGACCCTTTGAGTTCCAAAGATTGCCTGATATTCAGGGTGTTGTTGGATATTCTCGGGTAGCCCGCTACAGCAAATATGTTTATTTAAACACACTACCCGGTGTGTCCCTTGCATAACCCATTGTAAGTCATGAGAAACAATTAAGATCGCACACCCATACCGTTCTGGCAGACTACGGACATAATCATAAAGTTCCGCTTCTGACTGAATGTCTAGACCTTGCATGGGTTCATCAAGAACTAAAATATCTGGTTGGCGAAGTAGAGAACGAGCCAAAAGTACACGTTGGCGCTCTCCACCAGAAAGTTGTTGTACTTTTGATTGTTGTAACTTTGAAATACCCGTGTCTTGAATAATTTCCTGACGCAGGGCAGTGCTGCATTTTTCTAGGTCTAGTAGGTCTTGAACACGCAAAGGTAGGCTGTGTGACGGGTTAAACTTTTGTGGCACATAAGCCATTTTAAGTTTTTTATGATTAATAACACGCCCGCTACTCGGCTGGAGAATACCGAGTAGAACTTTGATTAGTGTTGATTTGCCTGCACCATTGGGTCCAATTAAAGACACAATCTCATTTTGATGTAGGGCAAAATCAACTTTTTTTAATATATCCCGATCATCACGATGAACAGAAACCTGCTCAAGCTGAATTAATACAGGATTTAAGGAGTTGTGCGGCACTGTTGGCATTTCCCCGAAATTTCAATAATGCTGTGTTGAGCCACGAAGTCATCTGAAGCTGCAAGCTGGTCAAGCTGGTGTGTAAGACCTTGGGAAGAGGCCTCTTTAACCATATGACATTCAGTACAAATTAAGAATGCTGCTTGGTGGCCTTCACGGGGGTGGCAGCAAGGAATATAAGCATTAATAGAAGTTAGGCGGTGAATGAGCCCTTTTTCTAATAAGAAATCTAAAGTTCTATATACAGTTGGAGGCGCAGCAGGGCGATCAGTTTGACTTTTTATACGTGCCAATAAGTCATAGGCACCCATTGGACCCGACGCATTTAAAATGAGTTCCAAAACTTCTTTGCGCAAAGGTGTAAGACGTGCGCCAGTCGCAGAACATAAACTTTCTGCTTCAGCCAAACGGCTTGCGACATTATGGTGATCATGCACACCATGCAAAGAATCATGATGTTCATGCGAGCAGGAACTCATAAGGATAACCTCGAATTTTTAACGGAATATTAGCATGAAGCGATGCTTCATTCGATTAATCTTAGGTATTTTTGTAACTTTGTTATATTATAACATGCTTCGAGCTAATTTAAATTGATGGTCTGTCATGTTCCGTTTTTTTGTTTTCAGTATGTTCTCGCTTTTGAGTACGTTAGGGTGGAGTCAGGGTTTGGTGGTTTCTACACACCCGATTTATCTGATTGCAAAAGAAGTCACTCAGGGTGTTGAAGAACCACAACTCTTATTAAAGGGGCAAACGGGGCATGACGTACAATTAACCCCAGCACATCGTAAAGCAATTAATGATGCTTCTTTGGTGATTTGGTTGGGTAAAGCGCATGAAGCGCCTTTAAATAAGTTGTTGGGTAATAATAAAAAGGCAATTGCACTATTAGATAGTGGTATCGTTTCTGTTTTGCCTCAGCGCAGTACACGTGGTGCAGCTTTACCTAATACAGTAGATACTCATGTATGGTTAGAGCCAAACAATGCAGTTCGAATCGGTTTCTTTATTGCTGCTTTACGCTCTCAGCAACAGCCTGAAAATAAGGCAAAGTATTGGAATAATGCCAATGTGTTTGCCCGTAAAATGTTACAGGCGGCACAAGCCTATGATAGCTCAAGTAATGGTAAGCCATATTGGGCATATCATGACGCCTATCAATATTTAGAGCGTTCATTAAACTTAAAATTCGCTGGTGCTTTAACAGAGGATCCTCACGTTGCACCAACAGCAGCTCAAATTAAGTATCTTAATGATAGTCGACCAAAAAAACAGATGTGTTTGTTGGCAGAGAGTTTTACCACTAAGAGTCAATATCAAAAATTAGGTAACATTACTTTTCAACCAGTAGACGAGAGCATGAATAATGAGGATGATTTCGTCACTGCATGGAAGAAACTGGCTATAAAAACAGATAAATGTGTATTAAGTACGCAAAAGTAAGATAAAAAGTAAACAAAGGCTGACTGTAGCGTCAGCACCACCTGTCATGAAAAACCCCGACTAAAGTCGGGAAAAGATTGCATGTTCAGGGGTGTAACTCTATAATGCCTGCGATTAAAAGCGATCATCAGCTAAACTTGTCAAGCATTTATGCTGTGAGTGGATAAATAATGAGCCAAACTAGTCGCTTGATTGACCGACGATTAGCAAAAGCTTTGGTCTTCTTACAAGCATGTATGATCCCTGTTTCCGCTCTTGTAGCGTGGAGCATAAAAGACATGACAGCAGCATTAAGTGCGGCACTTGGTGCGTTGGTCTGCTGGCTTGCGACGAGTTATTTTTCGTGGCAATCCTTCAGAACAGCAGGTGCACGAGCATCAAAACAAGTGCTGTCTAACATGTATAGGGGCATGTTAGGCAAATTTGCAATCATGATCGTTGGATTTATTTTGATTTTGAGCAATGTTAAACCTTTATCACCGTTAGCATTGCTGTTTGGTTTTATTCTCGTTCAGGCAATGTCGTGGGTCGCTCCGTTCTGGGTGTCACGTCTACAAAAACGGGTGTAGAAACAAGAAGAATTGAAGATTTTTTGGAGGGTAGCGAGATATCGACAGTGCGCCGATGTTCGTTTCCCTTCTTTTTAGTAATTGACATTGACCAGGTGTGATTTATGGCTGCTGAAGAACATGCCCTCACTTCGACAGAGTATATCAAGCATCACTTGACCAATATGACCTATGGCAAAATGCCAGACGGTACATGGAAATTGGCTGAGACTGCTGAAGAAGCTCATTCGATGGGGTTCACTGCAATTCACTTGGATTCAATGGGTTGGTCAATTGGCCTTGGTGTGATTTTCTGTTTGATGTTCTGGATCGTTGCGAAAGCTGCTAATGCAGGTGTTCCAACTAAATTCCAGTCTGCAATTGAAATGATCATTGAGTTTGTTGACTCAAGTGTCCGTGATACTTTTCATGGCAAATCACGTTTAATCGCTCCGCTTGCACTCACTATTTTCGTGTGGATTTTCCTCATGAACTTAATGGACTTGATCCCAGTTGACTGGATTCCTCAAGTTGCAGCGTTTGTAGGTGCAAACGTATTTGGTATGGACCCTCACCACGTTTACTTCAAGATCGTTCCATCTACAGATCCAAACATTACTTTAGGTATGTCTTTATCTGTATTTGTACTTATCTTGTTCTACAGCATCCGCGAAAAGGGTGTTGGTGGTTTCGTTGGCGAGTTGGCACTTAACCCATTTAACCCAAGTAATCCAGTTGCAAAAGCGTTGCTTATTCCAGTGAACTTGATTTTGGAATTGGTAACATTCCTTGCTCGTCCGATTTCATTAGCTCTCCGACTATTCGGTAACATGTATGCCGGTGAGTTGATCTTTATCCTAATTGCTTTATTGCCGTTCTGGATTCAATGGGCGTTGTCTGTGCCTTGGGCGATCTTCCACATTCTTGTAATCACGTTGCAGGCATTCATCTTTATGATGCTTACCATCGTTTACTTGAGCATGGCAAGCGAAAAACATTAATGGTATTGCCTAACTATCAAATGATGGTTGGGCTGAATTTTTTTAATTTAATTTGGTAATAACCTAACCTCTGAGGAATTTTTCATGGAACTCACTTTAGGTCTAGTTGCAATTGCATCTGCTATCTTGATCGCTTTCGGTGCTTTGGGTACTGCGATTGGTTTTGGTCTTTTGGGTGGTCGCTTTTTAGAAGCTGTTGCTCGTCAACCAGAATTGGCTCCACAACTTCAAACTCGTATGTTCTTAATCGCGGGTCTTCTTGATGCTGTGCCTATGATCGGTGTTGGTATTGGCTTGTTCTTCATCTTCGCTAATCCATTTGTAGGTTAATCATCTTAATTCCTAAATCCACTATTTGAGGAATTGCAATGAATATCAACCTCACATTGATTGGTCAAGCGATTGCGTTTGCATTCTTTGTTGCATTCTGCATGAAGTTTGTTTGGCCACCACTAATCAATGCGATTAGTGAGCGTCAGCGTAAAATCGCTGATGGCTTAAATGCAGCAGAAAAAGCGAAAGCTGACCTTGCCGATGCACAAGCGCAAGTTAAGCAAGAGCTTGATGCAGCTAAAGCACAAGCGGCTCAATTGATCGAACAAGCGAACCGTCGTGCAGCGCAATTGATCGAAGAAGCTCGTACTCAAGCTGCGGCTGAAGGTGAGCGTATTCGTCAACAGGCTAAAGAAGCTGTTGATCAAGAAATCAATTCTGCTCGCGAAGAATTACGTCAACAAGTAGCTGCTTTGGCAGTAACTGGTGCAGAAAAAATCCTGAACCAGCAAGTTGACGCAGAAGCTCATAACGCCATGCTGTCTCAGCTGGCTGCTAAACTTTAAGCGAGGCGAATTATGGCTGAACTCTTGACGTTGGCACGTCCGTATGCCAAAGCAGCATTTGCTTATGCTTCTGAGCAAGGTGCAACAGACAATTGGTCGAATGCGTTACAAGTGCTCAGTGCTGCGGTGCAAGACGAAGCATTTTCCGCTTATTTAAATCGCCCTGAACTTACTCCTGCGGAGCAAGTGAAGCTTTTTGCTAAAGTTTTAGGTGAAGATCAATCTCAAGCAGTGTCTAACTTTTTGACACTTCTTGCAGATAACGATCGTTTAATGTTGTTACCTGAAATTGAAGCAGAATATGAACAGCTTAAATCACAGAATAACAACAATGTGGATGTCGTGATTGAATCGGCTTTCCCATTAACTGCTGAACAAGAGCAACTGTTGAAATCTGCTTTAGAAAAGCGTTTTAACAGTACTGTAACTGTTTCAGTTGAAGTTAAACCTGAGCTTATTGCAGGTGTTGTAATTCGTGCAGGCGATCAAGTGATAGATGATTCTGCGCTTAACAAGCTTGAAAAAATGCGTACTCGTCTTCTTGCATAATGCAAATGATGAAGACTGAACTAATAAAAGATTGAGGAATAGCGCAATGCAACAACTGAATCCATCCGAGATCAGTGCGCTCATTAAACAGCGTATCGGAGATCTGGACACCAGCGCGACCGCTAAAAACGAAGGTACCATTGTTATGGTATCCGACGGTATCGTGCGCATTCACGGTCTTGCTGATGCAATGTACGGTGAAATGATCGAATTCGACGGCGGCTTATTTGGTATGGCACTGAACCTAGAACAGGATTCAGTGGGTGCCGTTGTTTTAGGTAACTACCTAAGCCTTCAAGAAGGTCAAAAAGCTCGTTGTACAGGTCGTGTATTAGAAGTTCCGGTTGGTCCTGAACTTCTTGGCCGTGTTGTCGACGCTTTGGGTAACCCAATTGATGGTAAAGGCCCAATTGATGCGAAATTAACTGATGCTGTTGAAAAAGTAGCACCAGGCGTAATTTGGCGTCAATCTGTAGATGAGCCTGTTCAAACTGGTTATAAATCAGTTGATACAATGATTCCTGTTGGCCGTGGCCAACGTGAGTTGATCATCGGTGACCGTCAAACTGGTAAAACAGCGATGGCGATCGATGCGATTATCGCTCAGAAAAACTCTGGCATTAAATGTGTATACGTTGCGATTGGTCAAAAACAATCAACAATTGCAAACGTTGTACGTAAGCTAGAAGAAACTGGCGCTATGGCGTATACAACTGTTGTCGCTGCTGCGGCTGCTGATCCTGCTGCAATGCAGTACTTAGCTCCGTACTCTGGCTGTACAATGGGTGAATACTTCCGTGACCGCGGTGAAGACGCTCTTATTATTTATGATGATTTGTCTAAGCAAGCTGTTGCTTACCGTCAAATTTCATTACTTTTACGTCGTCCACCAGGTCGTGAAGCGTATCCGGGTGACGTATTCTATCTTCACTCACGTCTTCTTGAACGTGCTTCTCGTGTATCTGCTGACTACGTTGAGAAATTCACTAATGGCGCAGTAACTGGTCAAACTGGTTCTTTAACTGCATTGCCAATTATTGAAACTCAAGCAGGTGACGTATCTGCATTCGTACCAACGAACGTAATTTCGATTACTGACGGTCAGATCTTCTTAGAAACATCATTATTCAACGCAGGTATTCGTCCTGCTGTGAACGCGGGTATCTCTGTATCTCGTGTTGGTGGTTCTGCTCAAACTAAGATCATCAAAAAATTGTCTGGTGGTATCCGTACCGCTTTAGCACAATACCGTGAATTGGCTGCGTTTGCTCAGTTCGCTTCTGACCTTGACGAAGCAACTCGTAAGCAACTTGAACATGGTCAACGTGTAACTGAGTTAATGAAGCAAAAACAATATGCTCCTTACTCAATTGCTGACCAAGCTGTTTCTGTTTATGCATCTAACGAAGGCTACATGGCTGACGTAGAAGTTAAGAAAATCGTAGACTTTGATGCTGCGTTAATTTCTTACTTCCGCTCAGAATATGCTCCGTTGATGAAACAAATCGATGAAACTGGTGACTATAACAAAGACATCGAAGCAGCAATCAAAGCAGGTATTGAAAGCTTTAAAGCGACTCAAACTTACTAATTTTAGTTTTAGTTAAGTTTGGTTCACGGATCAACCTTCGGAAGCTCGAAAGAGCTTTCGAATACTAGGTTAAGCGTATGGCAAATTTAAAAGAAATTCGCGCCAAAGTAGCTAGTATCAAGAGCACGCAAAAGATTACTCGCGCGATGCAAATGGTAGCTGCTTCTAAAATGCGTCGTGCGCAAGAGCGCATGGCTCAGGGCCGTCCGTATGCCGATAATATGCGCCGTGTAATTGCTCACTTGGTACAAGCAAACCCTGAATACAAACACCGTTATATGGTTGATCGCCCGGTTAAGCGCGTTGGCTATATCGTAGTGTCTTCAGATCGTGGTTTGGCAGGTGGCTTGAACATTAACTTGTTCAAGAAAGTTGTGCAGCATGTCAAAGCACAACAACAGCAGTCAATTGAAGTTGAATTTGCTTTAATTGGTCAAAAAGCGGTTTCGTTTTTTAAGAATTACGGCGGTAAAGTGCTCGGTGCAACTACCCAACTTGGCGATGCGCCGAGTTTGGAACAGTTAACTGGCTCAGTCCAAGTTATGCTTGATGCATTTGATAAAGGCGAATTAGATCGTATCTATCTCGTATCAAATGGCTTCGTTAATGCAATGACTCAGCAGCCTAAAGTAGAACAACTTGTTCCTTTAGCACCAGCAGAAGAAGGCGATGATCTCAACCGTACTTATGGTTGGGACTATATCTACGAACCAGAAGCAGAAGAATTGTTAAATGGTTTGTTGGTTCGCTATATCGAGTCTATGGTTTATCAAGGTGTGATTGAAAACGTTGCATGTGAGCAGTCAGCTCGTATGGTCGCCATGAAAGCAGCGACAGACAACGCAGGACAATTGATTAAAGACCTACAACTCATTTACAACAAGCTGCGTCAAGCCGCGATTACTCAGGAAATTTCCGAGATCGTTGGCGGTGCCGCTGCCGTTTAACATTATTAAGTTTGAATTGAGGAGACAGCAATGAGTAGCGGTCGTATCATTCAGATCATCGGCGCGGTTATCGACGTCGAGTTTGAGCGCAATAGCGTTCCTAAGATCTATGACGCTCTCCAAGTTGACGGTACTGAAACTACATTAGAAGTTCAGCAACAGCTTGGCGATGGTGTTGTTCGTACCATCGCAATGGGTTCTACAGAAGGTCTTAAACGTGGCCTTAATGTAACCAGCACAAATGCACCGATTTCTGTTCCAGTAGGTCCAGCTACGCTTGGTCGTATCATGGACGTTTTAGGTCGTCCTATCGATGAAGCAGGTCCTGTAGCGACTGAAGAGCGTTTGCCGATTCACCGTCAAGCACCTTCTTATGCTGAACAAGCAGCTTCTACTGACCTTTTAGAAACTGGTATTAAAGTAATTGACTTACTTTGCCCGTTCGCAAAAGGTGGTAAAGTTGGTTTATTCGGTGGTGCTGGTGTTGGTAAAACCGTTAACATGATGGAGTTGATCAACAACATCGCTAAAGCTCACTCAGGTTTATCTGTGTTTGCTGGTGTTGGTGAGCGTACTCGTGAAGGTAACGACTTCTATCACGAAATGAAAGATTCTAACGTTCTTGACAAAGTAGCAATGGTCTACGGTCAGATGAACGAGCCACCAGGTAACCGTTTACGCGTAGCGTTAACTGGTTTGACTATGGCTGAATACTTCCGTGATCAAAAAGATGAAAATGGTAAAGGTCGTGACGTATTATTATTCGTCGACAACATCTACCGTTATACACTTGCGGGTACTGAAGTATCAGCATTGTTAGGTCGTATGCCATCTGCGGTAGGTTACCAACCTACACTTGCAGAAGAAATGGGTGTTCTTCAAGAGCGTATTACATCTACTAAATCTGGTTCGATCACATCGATCCAAGCAGTATATGTACCTGCCGATGACTTAACAGATCCATCTCCTGCAACTACATTTGCTCACTTAGATGCAACAGTAGTATTGAGCCGTGACATCGCATCTTCTGGTATCTATCCAGCGATCGATCCACTTGACTCAACTTCACGTCAGTTAGACCCATTAGTTGTTGGTCAAGAGCACTATGAAATTGCGCGTGCAGTACAAAACGTATTGCAACGTTATAAAGAGCTTAAAGACATCATCGCAATCTTGGGTATGGATGAGTTAGCTGAAGAAGATAAATTGGTTGTTTACCGTGCGCGTAAAATCCAACGTTTCTTCTCTCAACCATTCCACGTAGCTGAAGTGTTTACTGGTGCTCCTGGTAAATTAGTACCGCTTAAAGAAACGATTCGTGGCTTTAAAGGTCTATTAGCTGGTGAATACGATCACATCCCAGAACAAGCGTTCTATATGGTTGGTGGTATTGACGAAGTGATTGCTAAAGCTGAGAAACTCTAATTTAAGGAGATCATCTCATGGCGACTATGCAATGTGATGTCGTAAGTGTTAAAGAGTCTATTTACTCTGGCGCAGTAACGATGTTAATCGCGAAAGGGGCTGGTGGTGAGCTTGGTATTTTGCCAGGACATGCTCCACTTGTAACCTTGCTTCAACCGGGCCCGATTCGTGTTCAGTTGGAAAATGGTACAGAAGAAATCGTCTATGTATCTGGCGGTGTTTTAGAAGTTCAACCTCATGTTGTAACGGTTCTTGCAGATACTGCAATCCGTGCTGACAACTTGGATGAAGCGGCAATTTTAGAAGCACGTAAAAATGCTGAACAATTGCTTGCAAACCAAAAGAGTGATTTGGACTCAGCTGCTGCGTTGGCTGCCTTGGCAGAAACAGCTGCACAGCTTGAAACTATCCGTAAAATCAAAAACCGCGCACTTTAATTGCCGGTTTGAGATTAAAAAAGCCACCGTAAGGTGGCTTTTTTATTATAATTTTTTAAGTAGAAAAAAATTAATATTTTTATTCAAAATAATATATTTTTAATGTAAATTTGCATCTCAAAACTTAAATCATGATAAATAAGAGAAACTTAAGATGAAATTTAAATATTGGTTACCTATTCTTGTTTCTACAGCTTTTGTTGGATGTGCATCTGTACCACAGGCCAATCCGCAATTAGCTCAGCAAGCAAAACAATTGACAGCTCCTACAAATGGAAATGCGGTAATTTATGTATACCGTTCTAATAATGTAGTCGGTAGTGCTTTGAAAAAAGATGTGTGGGTAGATGGAGAATGTTTAGGGGAAACAGCGCGTGGTATATTCTTCTATAAAGAGGTTTCAGGCAATCAAGAGCATACTGTTTCAACTGAATCAGAGTTTTCTCCAAATCATTTGAAATTTAAAACTGAAGCAGGGAAAAATTATTTCGTACAGCAATATATTAAACCTGGTGTTTTTGTCGGGGGAGCCAATCTGAAACTAGTCGATGACACGCAAGGTCAGAAAGCAATTAGTGAATACCGTCTGGCTGAGATTGGAAAATGTAGCAAATCAACCATAGCACTTACCAATTAATTTATAAAAAAAGCCACCTTACGGTGGCTTTTTTTATAAATTGTTTTTTAAGATTCAGTTTTTGAATCTGACTTTTCATCTCCTGCCATAATCATGGCCGCAAGCTTCACCATATCCATTTGAATGGTATTAAGCTGTTTTTCAATTTGGTCAAAATTGATTTGATCTAATTTCCCATTGAGTAATGGCATGCTAAGAGCTTGTTGGTTGGCATGTAATAAACTTTGGCGAATATTCTCAATTTCCTGACTTTTGATATCTAAAGTCAAAAGTGCTTGATTTAAACCTTCTAGTTGCTGTTTTAACGTAGTGACTGTAGTTTTTAATTCATTCTGATTTTTATCTTGGATGGCTTGTTCAACATCAAGCTGAGTATCTTTAAGTTGTTCAACATAGTCACCCGCTTTAAGCTGTAAATTAGCAGCGTCGCGGACCATATAAAAAATATTACCGCTTTTAAGTTCGGTTTTGTTGGGTGCAGTATCTACCTCTTGTTGCTCAAGAGTCTGGTCAGCTGCCTGTTCAGTGATTTCAGTCTTTTCTTGTTCGGTAGCATGGTCTTGTGCCTGATCGCACCCGAGTAAAAGCATGCCTGAGGCAAAAATTACAAAAGGAAGAAATGCGCCCTGTAAAACTTTTTTCATAACTACAAACAACATTAATTAAAGCAAATAAATACTATAGGCATAAAATATGAAGAAAGATTGTATTTTTGCAAACGAACAACACTTTAAGGAGAGCATAAAAAAGAGCGTATAAAACGCCCTTTTTCACGTTTAAAAATATTATTTTGCTAACTCTGCTTCAACTGCTTTAACGATTTGTTCATCGTCTGCTGTTAGGTTCGGAGCAAAGCGAGCCACGACTTCACCATTCTTATTAATTAAGAACTTTTCGAAGTTCCATAAAACTTCTGGAGCAGGGTTAGTTGGAATACCTAAACCTTCTAAGCGTTCGCGGAAAGGTCCTTCACCAGTACGTTCTGGTTGAGCTGATGTCAAAGTTGCATAAAGTGGATGCTTATCTTCACCTGCAACAGAAACTTTAGAGAATAAAGGAAAGTGAACATCGTAATTTAATGAACAGAATTGTTGAATTTCTTCATCAGAACCTGGTTCTTGTTCCTTAAAGTTGTTTGCAGGGAAACCTAAAATTTCAAAACCTTGATCTTTCTTGGCTTGATAAAGCTTTTCTAAGCCTTCGTATTGTGGAGTTAAACCACATTTAGAAGCAGTATTTACAATAAGTAAAACTTTACCTTTATATTGTTCAAGATCAACCGTTTCGCCTGAAATGGCTTTTACTGGAATGTGATATACAGATTGTGTCATGAGTCTTTCCTAAAGATTGTAATTGATATCAAGTAACGCATTTGTTTTAACTGCTATTGATGGGCAGTGCAATAATATTCGTGTTCAAAAAAGAAAAAGTTTTTAAAGATAAACTAAATTCTAGTTATTTCTAATTTGTATAGGCGTTTGCCCTGTATAACGTTTAAAAAACTCGATAAAACTTGAGCTATGTTGATAACCTAAATCGTAAGCTAAACGCTTAATGGATGTCCCTTGGCGGATCTGATGAATGGCATAAACAATTTTGGCTCGGTTACGCCATTCCGATAACGAAAGCTGAAGCTCTTGTTGACTCAAACGTAATAAGTGGCGATCACTGACCGAGAAATTTTGTAGCAACTGCTGTAAAGAGTGATCAAAAAGTAATGGGTCTGAGAGTTTTTCTAGTATAGGCAATAAAACAGGATGACGCGTTTGAGGTAAATAGTGTGAATATGCGGGAGCTTGTTTAAGTTGATCGAATAAAACTTGTAAAAGATGTTCTAAATATTCAGGTTTTTCGATTTGTTTTTGCTGTTCCAAAATTTGTAAAACTAAGGTTCGAAAGAAAGGCTGAATACTAAAACATTTACAGACGTCACCTAAAATAGAACAGAGGCTAGGATGTAGTCGAATACAGATATAGTGAATTTCATGATCGATATGAGTAGATTGATGAACTGTTTGAGGAGGAATCCAAAGCCCATAGCTTGGAGGAGATAAGTAGATTTGTTCCTCTACTTGCATTTCCAAAATGCCATTCAAACTGAAATTAAAATCTCCCCAGAGAGATGCATGAGGACGAACAATATCTTCTTTTTGGTATAGAAATTCATGAACTTCTATACTGTTCAATAAAGAAAATTGTTGGTCCTCATTTTTCATTTATTTACTCTGAATAATATTTTAATTTTCACAAGTCGCTTTAGGATTATTTAAACCTTTTGCTAAGGTAAATGTACTTAGTAATGCTAGGGCAACAAAGCTTAATACGCCATAAATTAAAGTATTTTCATTGAAATGATCAACTACATATCCACCTAATAATGAACCTGTCGCAATCATCACCTGAAACATACCTACAAAAAGTGGCATACCTTTTTCAACTGCATTTGGTGCATGTACAAACATCCAGATATTTGCTGAGGTAGGGAAAGCGCCAAATGCGAAGCCCCATAAAGCTGTTAAGACAATAGCACCAAATTCATGAATGGCAAAAAGAGGGAATCCGAAAAATACGATTGCAAAGCATGTACCGACAAAAGCTAATGTATAACGGACATTTAGGTTGCCACTATATCCGGCAAAAGCATTTCCGAAAATACCTGCAATTCCATAGAGCAATAATAATGAACTAATGGTTGTGCCATTAAAACCGGCAATATTTTTAAAGAAAGGGGCTAAATAGCTATAGGCACAGAAATGAGCAAGTCCAATCAGTAAGACAATTAACATACCACTACGTGCTTTGGGCGTACGTAATAGTGCTGGTAAGTCGTTCAGGTGAATTGCCGAGTCTGGTACAAGTTTAGGTAAAAAGATTAATTGTAAGATTAAAACAATTAAGCCAATGCCTGCCGTAATACCAAAAGCACTACGCCAGCCATAAAATTCACTTAACCAAGTTCCAATAGGCACACCTAAAACTGTAGCAAAAGTTACACCTGCCATCACGACCGCAGTTGCTTTAGCAATAGGAAGATGCGAAGGAGCTAATTTTTCACTTAAAGCAATTGCTGTCGCCCAGAAACCACCAATTGAAATACCTAAAATTAAACGGCTCAACAATAAAACATGAAAGTTTTCAGCAAAGGCGGTAATGGTATTGGCAATCACCATAATAGCTGTCAGCAAGATAAGCACATAACGCCGATCTAGTTGTTTTACAGATACTGGTAATAGAGGTGCCGCAATTGCTGCCATAATGCCGGGTACGGTAATGATGAGGCCTGCCGTACCTACAGAAATATTTAAATCTGTTGCGACACTATTTAGAACACCAACAGGTAAAAATTCACTTGTAACTAAGGCAAATGCTGCGATAGAAACAGCCAAAATAGCAAACCAGCTCCCTTGAGTGGAGGCCGTGGGTCGCGCTTTAGAAATAGAAGATTGGTCCATAGGAGATCCTTACTTGGCTAAATTTGGAGTAAAGAAAGGCAATTTATTAATTAACTAACGATCATTATGAAAATAAAATAGTTGATAAAAAATCGAACGTCAATTAATTTAATAATGATTGTTATAAAAATAGATGTGATCTTTATGACAAATAGGCATGAAACAGATCTTGTTGTTACTGAGGAAGCGCTAAAAAAGAAGCGTGGGCGTCCAAAATGCTTTGATGAACAACAGGTTTTAGAGAAAGCTATGTTGCTCTTTTGGGAGCATGGCTACGAAGCAACGTCTATTAGTGATTTAACGCAAGCTTTAGAAATTACAGCACCGAGTCTTTACAGTACCTTTGGTGATAAGGCCGGGCTGTTTTATAAAAGTATTGATTACTATTTGGCTCATGAGGCGTGTCCTATTGAGACCATCTTTTTGGAAGCAAAAACAGCAAAAATCGCTTTTGAATTATATCTTTATGATAATGTAAAACGACTAGTTCAACCCAATAAACCAGCTGGTTGTATGTTGGTGGTTGCTGCTATGAACTGCTCTGATGCCACTCAAGATGTGCAGCAAAACCTATTGGATAAACGCATAAAGACCAAAGAAAAATTATTGGAGCGTCTCAAACAAGGTGTCGAGCAGGGTGATTTATCTGCCAATGCTCCTCTACAGGAAATGACAGATTTTTATGCTACGGTCATTCAAGGCCTTACCATTCAGGCCAGAGACGGCGCCAGTACTGAGCAATTACATAAAGTTGTAGAGCATGCCATGAAAGCTTGGACATTATTCTAAAAAAAGATGATGTCCTAAGTTCAATATCAATGTCGGAAATACGATATTTCAATTTATTAAGACATTCTTCAAAATAAAATCTCTTTTGTAGATGGTGTATTGCTATGAGTCAGGTCATGAAATATCACAAATGGGCGTTTATTTTTCCCATTTTGGCAGTATTGATTTGGTCTTTAAATATCGTAGTCACCCGCTATGTCTCGGATTATATCTCTCCGGTAAGCATTAGTTTTTATCGGTGGTTAATTGCTTTTATTATTTTGACTCCATTTATGTTTTTGCCTGTTTGGAGACAAAGACAACTCGTAAAACCATATTTACCTAAGCTTGCTGTGTTAAGTGCATTTGGGATGGTGCTTTATCAGGGTTTGGCTTATACAGCTGCCCATTATACCAGTGCAACCAATATGGGAATTGTGAATGCATTTATCCCTATCTTTACGATCTTTGTATCGCTTGCCATTTTAAAAGATGTGCCTAATCGCTTTGCAGTTTTTGGCAGTATTTTGTCGTTTGCGGGTTTGCTCTATGTCATGTCCCAAGGAAATATTAATAAGCTATTAAGTGGTGGCGGGCATCTTGGTGATGCATTAATGATTATTGCCGTATTCTTCTATGCATTTTATGGGGTCTTCTTGAAAAAATGGCAGTTGCCTCTGCCAATTATGACAAGCTTATATGTTCAGATTGGATTTTCTGTAATATTTCATATTCCTTTAATTCTTTGGTTTGGACTCGATGCTTTAAATGTAGAAAATGCGCCAAGCGCTATTTATGCTGGTATATTTGCTTCACTCATTGCGCCGTTAGTTTGGATGTTAGCTGTTCAACAACTCGGTCCTAATAGAACAAGTATTTTTATGAACTTGGTGCCTGTCTTTACAGCAGTTATTGCAAGTATCTGGTTGTCTGAGCAGTGGACCATTTATCACACGCTAGGTGGGATTGTTATCTTAATTGGTATCATTATGGCTCAGAAGAAGGTGAGTCCCAAAAAGAGTGAACTAATGCAAGAACAAAACTAAAGTCGAGAGAAAAACTATGGCATATTTTTAAAAAAACTGATGAAAATATGCCAATTTTTTCTTAGTTAAAGTTTTTCTATATGATTTATAAATAGTTTATAAAAATAGGTTGTAATATAAATATTAAAAAAGCCGAGTAAAAATATTAATATAATTTTAATTTATAGGCAAAAAACTGTAAATTCCCTACACTTTTCATGCTTTTTTTTAGAGAAATAATATATTTCTCTCATTTGATCACTTACCACATAATAGCGGCCACTACGAAGGACGTGCTTTTTTGGCAAATCATCTTTCGTTCCACAGATATCCAAACCCTCTGGATGTGGTATATACCCATCCTTTTTTATGCTCAGTTATCCCTATATAACTGAGCTTTTTTTTGTTCGAAATTAGGCGCGAATAATCTCTCCAGTGAGAGCATTAATAATTCTACTTGGTTGCTGACTTTGGCCTAAGTCACCATTGAGATAGTTTAATTGTGAACCAAAGTATTGGCAGGCATCTTGTAGTGAATGAGCAGGTTCTTGCCCGCTTGGGTTAGCACTCGTCGAGACAATAAATCCATGAAAAGCATTGCACAATGCTACACATAAAGGATGCGTGGTGACTCGAACAGCAACAAGTGGATGCTCACCTTTAATCCATGAAGGAATATGTTCACCAGCAGGTAATAGCCAAGTTGTTGCTCTTTCCGAAGGTTGATGATTCGTCCAACCATCAATAATTTCTTGTTGAGTGGTTTGAGGTAGAGAAGTTAGCAGATGTTCAACTTGGCTAATATGGCCAGCCAATAAAATGACGCCCTTTTCAATAGGGCGCTGTTTCAATTCAAGAATCTTTTGAAAAGCTTGCTCATTAAAAGGGTCACAACCTAAGCCCCAAACTGCCTCAGTTGGATATGCCAAAACTTGACCTTGTTGTAAACATTCGGCTGCTTCGGTAACTGAGGTGGTAATCATGGTAATACTCTTCCTTTCAATCAGACAGAATTGCTATTGTGCGCTTCAGTACTAAGAACGACAACGTAAATACAACCCTGATTGTTGCATACATAAACCGAGTAGTTCTAGTTCCATCAGTGAAGAGGTGAGTTCTGCCACAGGTTGAGAGTGATGCAAAACAAGCTGGTCAATATCTTGTCCAACCCAATCTAAAGACTGATAAAGATTAACTAAATGCTCAGGAATTTCTGAGGTACTAGAAACTATTGCTTCCTCAGTTGAGCCTTGTTGCTGACTTTGCCATTGGGTAGGTAAAGCAAGG
Organism: Acinetobacter lactucae; assembly: GCF_013122135.1. Classification (NCBI taxonomy): domain Bacteria; kingdom Pseudomonadati; phylum Pseudomonadota; class Gammaproteobacteria; order Moraxellales; family Moraxellaceae; genus Acinetobacter; species Acinetobacter lactucae. The sequence continues at coordinate 3,768,139 of NZ_CP053391.1, read as the reverse complement.
TCTTCAATAATCTGTTCAGGATGATCGACTAAAATTGCTCCCTCACGAATGAGTTGATGGCAACCTTGATGAAACTCACTGTAAATATGACCAGGAATAGCAAATACGGTTTTACCTTGCTCAGCAGCTTTATTCGCTGTGATGAGAGAGCCACTTTTTAACGTCGCTTCTACGACGAGTACTCCTAAACTCAAACCACTAACAATTCGGTTTCTACGTGGGAAATGCTGCTGTAATGGTGGTGTACCGGGTAAAAACTCAGTAATGATGGCGCCGTTTTGAGCCAAGATATGTTCTGCAAGTTTTTTATTCTGAGCAGGATAGGTACTGTCTAGACCTGTTCCTGTGACAGCAATTGTGCGTTGATGTACTGAAGCACCTTGATGAGCAGCTTCGTCAATCCCATATGCCAAGCCACTACTTACATAAAATCCTTTTTCACTTAAGTAGTAGGCAAAATCATAAGCAACCTGACGACCATGCGGGCTTGGTTTTCGACTACCCACAATCGCAATTTGTGGTTGTAATAAGGCTTGTGCCTGACCTTTTCCAAAAATGATAGGGGGGTGATCAGTATAAGGTAATAATTGAGTGGGATAGCCTGAGTCATCTGCCGTTAAAATAAAGTCAGTATGCTGATGGATCTGCTGAATCAGTTTTTCAAACTGAGCTTGACCTTGAGCAGTTTGGAATTCAGCTACACGTTTTAAATGATTAGCATGTAAACCAAGATTTGACCACTGTACCAAATTAACTGGTTGGACTGCTTTTTCGCAGTTACCAAAATAATCGACAATTTTTTTAAAGCTGACTAAAGAGTGTTGAACCAAATACCACACTTTAAGCGTGTGGTAATGGTGTGAAGAAAGTTGAGTAAGCATTGTAAAAGGTACATCCAGCATTAATCATTAAAGCGGGGTGGCTGAATGCTTGAACTAACTTTAACTGGTAAATCGCTTTCTAATACGTAGGCATAACTCAACTGATCAAAAGTTCTAAAAACCATTAAGCTACCAATTTGTTGTCCAGGTAACTTTATTGATTCTTTTGTTTTAGGATCTCGAATGGTTTCACCTTGCTGCGTAATATCAAAAACTTGACCTACTTGAACACCTTGTACAGTACCTCTGTCCAAAGTCACTACACTATCTTTGCCAGCAGTACCAATTGATCCCATTACACGAATAATTTTGCCGCCATCCGTCACCTGAGTAGCATTCACCGGATAAAATAAAGTAGGCAATGTAGCCTCTTCTTCTGGTATCACCCGATCACCACGACGTACTTCAGAATTGTAGCTGTCAGTTAACTCAAGCGTGGTAATGTCTTTTTCAGAAGAGATAGCGATGCCCGAGGCAACTTGTTGTAGCTCAATACCTAGACTGTGCTTTTTGCCTTTATTATCGGTGAAATAATAAGGTTCACCTTCACGGTAGACTGCATAACGTTGGCCATCAATTAAACCTTGTCCGCGTGCATAAATAGTTTGACCTTTTGCCGCGAGTACACGTTGATCGGCAGTACCAACTATATAAGGAGTATGTTCAATTGCATCGGCTGGTAGAATAGTACTGTGTTCTAACCACTGTTTAATATGCTCAAGAGGAATAACAGGTACGTTATTGTTTAGTGACTCCACACGTACTTGGGGTTGTAAATTTGTCATTTGACCTGTGTAACGGCGAATAATGCCGATACAACCATCTCCCTCATCTTTCCCAACCAATGGACGGCCATCTAAACTACATAGCAGTAACCGATCACCCGGATAAATCCAGTGCGGATTTTTGACATGTTGATTATTTGCCCAGATTTCAGGCCAGCGCCAAGGTTTACTGAGAAAGTGACCGGAAATATCCCAGAGTGTATCTCCCCGTTTTACTACGTAGACATGTGGTGCATTACTTTTAAGAGAGGGTGGATTATGGTTCGGACTAGCAGCATAACCCTCTGCTACCGTACCAAATGCAACCCCTGTAAAAAGTGCGAAAGCAAGTAAATGCTTTTTTATCCCCAAAGCATGAAATTGAACCATGCCGTCAAAAACCTTTTTCATTATGATAATTCCTAAAAATTATGCGTGCAGATGCGTTATAATAGGCGGCTAACACACAATTTTTCGATGAAGTATTTCCTTCATTTGGTTTTTCAATCAATGGCATAAGTGAGGACGTCAGTATGGCCTTATTACCTATTTTAAGTTTTCCTGATCCCCGCCTTCGTACCATTGCTAAGCCTGTTGAAGAAGTTACTGATGAAATTCGTCAACTTGCAGCAGATATGTTTGAAACCATGTATGCCGCACCGGGTATTGGTTTAGCAGCTTCACAGGTCGATCGTCATATTCAACTTATCGTCATGGATTTGTCTGAATCTAAAGATGACCCTATGGTTTTTATTAACCCCAAAATAACTCCACTGACAGAAGATAAGCAGCAGTACGAAGAAGGCTGCCTATCGGTGCCACAAATATACGACAAAGTTGAGCGCCCGTCACGTGTGAAAATTGAGGCAATTAACCTTGAAGGTCAAGCATTTGAGATAGAAGCTGATGGACTTCTCGCTGTTTGTATCCAACATGAAATGGATCACTTAAATGGCAAATTATTTGTGGATTATTTGTCGCCACTTAAACGTCAGCGTGCTCGAGAAAAAGTCGAAAAAGTTGTTCGTCAACGTGAGCGTGAAAAAGTTGCAGTAAAACGTTAAAAATTTCTATTCTTGAAACATCAATGTAGTGTGGATGTGATTTTTGGTTTTTCGTAGTGGTTTACTGCTTGCATGTGCAGCAGTATTTTTACAGGTCGCGGTATTTCTACAGCCGCTATTACCGAAGCAGTATCAAATTGCTCCGGTCTGTGAAACTATTACTCTCGCTTTGCTTAAACCTAAAGCACAGATGGAAACCATGTCACATGCCATGCATTCACATCATGAACATCATATTGAACAGGCACAAGCCTCTGGGCAACATGATCATCATGATGCAAATCACCAGTGTCAATATTGTACCGTCTATGCCAATCTGGTTTTACCACCTGAGTTTGGCATAAAAGAAGTTTTAGTCCGCATACAAGTCCGCTTAGTCGCTTATCAACATACATTTAGACATGTCTACTTTGCACTACAGCGACTTTTTCTACTCCCGCAAGGGCGTGCACCACCTCTATTTACATAAATAAAAGCAATTTTTTGTTGGGGTCTTAACTGACTTCGATATCACTTTATTTATGTTTTAGAGCGTATAAAAATGCCACATTCTAAATTTTTACTACAACCGCTATGGGTTGCGATGCTTGCTGTCTCTCATTCGAGTCTAGTTTTTGCTGATTCAGAAAGAAATGATGTTGATACCAAATCACTTCACTCATTAGCACCTATTGTTGTTACAGCACAGCAAGGCAACGATGCAAATGGACTAATCGTACATGCAGATCCAAAGCAACCGATTCAGCCAGTCCCTGCTACGGATGGCGCAGACTACCTACAAAGTATTATGGGATTTAACTCGATACAAAGCGGTGGAACAAATGGTGATGTGACATTCCGTGGTATGTTTGGTTCACGCATCAAAATTCTAACGGACGGTACAGAGAACTTAGGTGCATGTCCAAACCGTATGGATGCACCAACTTCTTATATCTCTCCAGAAAGTTATGACCGCATTTCTGTTATTAAAGGTCCGCAAACTGTTCAATATGCCAATACAGGTTCGGCAGCAACAGTTCTTTTTGAACGTCAGCCTGAGAAACTTACCTCTGAAAAACCTTATCGTGGGCAAGCAAGTGTCTTGCTAGGTTCATATGGACGCATTGACCATAATGTTGAAGCGGCATTGGGTGATGAGAAAAAATATATCCGTTTAAATGCCAACCGTTCAGAGTCAAATAGTTATCAAGATGGTGATGGCAATACCGTGCCCTCAGCATGGAAAAAGTGGAATGCTGATGTAGCGCTTGGCTTTACTCCAGATGAAAACACGTGGGTCGAACTCACTGGTGGAAAATCTGATGGTGAATCGCTTTATGCTGGACGTTCAATGGACGGATCTCAATTTGCGCGTGAAAGCTTAGGACTACGTTTCGAAAAGAAAAATATCACTGATGTCATTAAGAAAATCGAAGGGCAGGTGAACTACAGCTATAACGACCATATTATGGATAACTTTAGCTTACGTATGCCGCCATTAGTTGAAATGAACCATGGTGGTATGACCATGCTGATGCCGAACGCGATGGCAATGCAGGTAACGCGCCGTACACTAAACTCGCGCTTAGCCATGACTTCCGAATGGAGCAAATGGAGTTTGATCACCGGCATTGACTCTCAATTTAATAAACATGGCGGTAGCATGTCATCGCCAACAATGCCTTCTATGAATATTCCATATCGTCAAGATATGCGTTTTCAATCATATGGAGCTTTTGGCGAACTCGGCTATCAATGGAACGATTTCAATAAATTGGTTACAGGTGTGCGTTTAGATCGAGTCACAGTTGAAGATGAACGTGCCGACTCTCAAGCACAAGGTTTTAACACCAAACTTGAAAAGACTTTACCAAGTGCATTTGTACGCTGGGAAAACCAACATCCTGAGCATGACCTAAAAAGCTATATTGGTTTAGGTTATGTAGAGCGTATGCCTGATTATTGGGAACTTTTCTCGCCTAAGCATGGTAATACGGGCTCAACCAATACTTTTAACGGTGTGAATCCTGAAAAAACATTACAGTTGGATCTGGGTTTCCAGCAACAGCATGGCGCTTTAAACACATGGGCTTCTGCTTATGCTGGTTTAGTAGATGACTACATTTTAATGAGTTATCACCATCACCCAAGCACTGGAATGGGTGGACATGATATGAGCCATGATATTACTGCGGGTGCCAAGAATGTCGATGCAACCATTGCTGGTGCAGAAGCGGGTATTGGATACCAATTTTCCGATCATATTCAGGCAGATTTGAGTGCTATGTATGCATGGGGTAAAAACACCACAGATGACAAACCACTACCTCAAATTTCACCTTTAGAAGGTCGCTTAAATATTCGCTATGTAGCTGATAAATATAACTTAGGTCTATTGTTGCGAGCTGTAGCTGAACAAAATCGTGTGAGTCTACATCAAGGTAATATCGTGGGATATGACCTAAAACCAAGTAAAGGTTTTTCGACTCTTTCTCTAAACGGAAGCTACAACCTACGTAAAGATATCGATGTCTCTGTTGGCATTGATAACGTATTAGATAAGACCTATACCGAACACTTAAATAAAGCAGGTAGTGCAGGCTTTGGATTTGCGAGTGAAGAGCAGTTTAACAATATCGGAAGAAATTACTGGGTTCGTATGAGCATGAAGTTTTAATAAGCTTAGCGAATTAAATGAACTGAAAATATTAATTTAAAGAGAGAAATGAAATGACTAATAAATTATCACCTGAACAATCTTGGTGGGGATGGAAGTTGCTTATTGTGGCTTCTATCTTGAGCTTATTGTTTATGATCATTTTTTACTTGGCGATCAACAATGAACCTGACTACATGCCAAGTCAAAAAAAGAAGCAGATGGTAGAGTCACACGAGCAAATGAATCACGCTGAAATGCACAGTTCATCAGTTCAATAAGTTCCTGAATAGTTAAAAATGGAAGTCTAATTAACAGGCTTCCATTTTTGTTTTTAGATTTTAAAAACTATTGATGCATACTCGCTAAGGTTTTTGCCTTACCTTGATTCTGATAAAGTGTTAAGCCAAGTTTTTGTATATTACGGCCTGATTTAGATAAAAACTTTTCAACTTTTGGTGAAAGCTTCGCGCCATTATAAAGTAGTGAATTACGCACAATTAAATAATAAGCAAACCATGAGGCAGACTGCTGAGGCAATCCGAGTAGTTTCATTCTCTTCTTGCCAATAAAAAATTGTGTAAGTTCTAAATGTTGTCGATAAGCAAGCTTCTGCTGCAAAGAGCGTAAATGCAGATATTTTCTCTCAAAAGGCTCTTTGGATAAGCTTGATCCTAACTCAACGCTGCTGTGATCGGAGCGAGGGTGAGCAAACTGCATCCAGTAAAGTAACCTCCAACCCTCAGATTCAGATTGAATAAGCCATTTTTCATCAATACCCATCAACCAGCCAACATAACGCCAAAAATGTAAAAAACTCTTGGCTTCTTGTTTGGTCGGCCATACACCTAAAGCTCTAATACCGAGTAAAACTACACTGCTAAAAGCCAAATTAGTCATTGCTAAATCAAATTGATTAAGAGGAATTCCCCAAACTTCACTATCCCAACGATCAGACTTTCTTAATTGTCGGCGAACGAGTGCATGAATAAAGCGAACATAAATCGTTGACGTGAAACCTGAGCTTAAACGGACAAGTCCTTGAGGTTCAGTAATATCAACCCACCATTTTGTAGTCTCTGCTAAACGAGTACCCGCTTGTTTCTTCAATGCACCCGTTAAAATTAGGGGCTGATTAAATCCCGGATATAAGTATCCTGCCATTAAAGATAAATCTCTAAGGATAAAACCATTATTTATTCCTAAACGATGAGTAAATTTAACAGCCTCATCAATTTGGCGCTGGTCTAACCATTCAGGCTTTTGTTCAATGTAATTAAAGAAATTTTCTAACTCAGTAGGTATCGGCTCAGAGAGGTCGTTGCGGCCTTGAAATAATATCTTTTCAAAAATCATGCGATGATCTTTGGGATTTTGCATAACCCAATCAATCACCTTATCCATTTCAACGTCCCCTTCACAAAGAGCACGTTGTAAAGATACATATTCTGTATAGTTCGGTTGAGCTGGTTTTTCGCAACAGACATTTAAAAACTGAGTAAAGAAATTACTGTCTTGCATGTCATTAAAAGAAGCAAGTCGAGTCGGGCTAATCATTTGCATATCGTTACTTACTTATTGAACTGAATAATAAATAGGCTAATATGAATAATTATTCGCATTCAATTCGCATTTAACGAATAAAAAACGATGAGAAAAGCCCCACAGCAACAGCGTTCAAAAATTATTGTTGACCATATTTTAGAGGCGACACAACACTGTATTGCCCAGTATGGATTACTACATACGACGACACCTAAAATTGCAGAGAAAACTGGAGTAAGTGTAGGATCGATCTACCAATACTTTGAGAATAAAGATCAAATCATAGAAGAACTATTACGCCGTAAAAGCGAATTGTTGGGGCAACAACTTAAGGAATTAGTTATACAGCAAGGAAATATTCCTTTAGACGTGCTCATCCCCTTGGCGATAGAGTTAGGATTTAATGCATTAAAAGCCGATCATGGTTTTTTTATAGAAGTGCTGAAACATTGGCATGACTACAGTCATTCGCAAGCTGCTCAGATTTTAGAAAAGCATTTTTTTGAAGTAGGGCTATATACATTCAGTAGAAATCCTCATCAGTGGGACTTCGAACAGGTAAAGTATAAATCCTTTGTAATTATTAATAGTACGCTTTTTACGATGATGCGTTATGTAAGTCAGAACAATTTTCTTATATCAGAACAACAACTTAAACGCGAATTATCGAGCATGATACTGGCTTATTTAAGCCAAAAATAAAAAATTAAAATAATTATTAATATAAAACAATGGTTTATTGTGTAGTTTGGTTTAAAAGTAAACGCTCAAGTCATTAATTTTTAATTTTCGCTTGCAAAGGGAATTGGATGGTCTATAATGCACATCCATCGGCGGTGATGCAGATAGAAACTTGTTGAAAAACAGTTACTTGTGATTAGATTGGTTGCTTTAAGTGATGAATTTGATGAGAAGTTGGTTTAGAGGATAAGTTTTAAAAATATCGAAATTACCTGTTGACTTTTAAGAGATTAAGAGTAATATAGCCGACCTAGCTTGCTGGTGACGAACCAGTAAGAAGATCATTAAGAGAATTGAAGAACAACTTGTGTGGATTTTTACTGATTGATTAATCGAAATAATTTTCATTGATTGATTGGTTTAAATTACTCGAAGTTTATTTGAGCGAAATTTAAGTCAGTAATTGATGAGCCAGAATTGGCACCTTGTCTTTAATAAGGTGCAAAATGATTTTAACTGAAGAGTTTGATCATGGCTCAGATTGAACGCTGGCGGCAGGCTTAACACATGCAAGTCGAGCGGGGTGATGGTGCTTGCACTATCACCTAGCGGCGGACGGGTGAGTAATGCTTAGGAATCTGCCTATTAGTGGGGGACAACATTTCGAAAGGAATGCTAATACCGCATACGTCCTACGGGAGAAAGCAGGGGATCTTCGGACCTTGCGCTAATAGATGAGCCTAAGTCGGATTAGCTAGTTGGTGGGGTAAAGGCCTACCAAGGCGACGATCTGTAGCGGGTCTGAGAGGATGATCCGCCACACTGGGACTGAGACACGGCCCAGACTCCTACGGGAGGCAGCAGTGGGGAATATTGGACAATGGGCGCAAGCCTGATCCAGCCATGCCGCGTGTGTGAAGAAGGCCTTATGGTTGTAAAGCACTTTAAGCGAGGAGGAGGCTACTTTAGATAATACCTAGAGATAGTGGACGTTACTCGCAGAATAAGCACCGGCTAACTCTGTGCCAGCAGCCGCGGTAATACAGAGGGTGCAAGCGTTAATCGGATTTACTGGGCGTAAAGCGCGCGTAGGCGGCTAATTAAGTCAAATGTGAAATCCCCGAGCTTAACTTGGGAATTGCATTCGATACTGGTTAGCTAGAGTGTGGGAGAGGATGGTAGAATTCCAGGTGTAGCGGTGAAATGCGTAGAGATCTGGAGGAATACCGATGGCGAAGGCAGCCATCTGGCCTAACACTGACGCTGAGGTGCGAAAGCATGGGGAGCAAACAGGATTAGATACCCTGGTAGTCCATGCCGTAAACGATGTCTACTAGCCGTTGGGGCCTTTGAGGCTTTAGTGGCGCAGCTAACGCGATAAGTAGACCGCCTGGGGAGTACGGTCGCAAGACTAAAACTCAAATGAATTGACGGGGGCCCGCACAAGCGGTGGAGCATGTGGTTTAATTCGATGCAACGCGAAGAACCTTACCTGGCCTTGACATAGTAAGAACTTTCCAGAGATGGATTGGTGCCTTCGGGAACTTACATACAGGTGCTGCATGGCTGTCGTCAGCTCGTGTCGTGAGATGTTGGGTTAAGTCCCGCAACGAGCGCAACCCTTTTCCTTATTTGCCAGCGAGTAATGTCGGGAACTTTAAGGATACTGCCAGTGACAAACTGGAGGAAGGCGGGGACGACGTCAAGTCATCATGGCCCTTACGGCCAGGGCTACACACGTGCTACAATGGTCGGTACAAAGGGTTGCTACCTAGCGATAGGATGCTAATCTCAAAAAGCCGATCGTAGTCCGGATTGGAGTCTGCAACTCGACTCCATGAAGTCGGAATCGCTAGTAATCGCGGATCAGAATGCCGCGGTGAATACGTTCCCGGGCCTTGTACACACCGCCCGTCACACCATGGGAGTTTGTTGCACCAGAAGTAGCTAGCCTAACTGCAAAGAGGGCGGTTACCACGGTGTGGCCGATGACTGGGGTGAAGTCGTAACAAGGTAGCCGTAGGGGAACCTGCGGCTGGATCACCTCCTTAACGAAAGATTGACGATTGGTAAGAATCCACAACAAGTTGTTCTTCATAGATGTATCTGAGGGTCTGTAGCTCAGTTGGTTAGAGCACACGCTTGATAAGCGTGGGGTCACAAGTTCAAGTCTTGTCAGACCCACCATGACTTTGACTGGTTAAAGTTATAGATAAAAGATACATGACTGATGATGTAAGCTGGGGACTTAGCTTAGTTGGTAGAGCGCCTGCTTTGCACGCAGGAGGTCAGGAGTTCGACTCTCCTAGTCTCCACCAGAACTTAAGAGAAGTTCGGATTACAGAAATTAGTAAATAGAGATTTTAGGATCTTGGTTTATTAACTTCTGTGATTTAAGTATCACGGTATTAAGCATGACCTGACGAAGGCATGTTTATTCATTAACAGATTGGCAAAATTGAGTCTGAAATAAATTGTTCACTCAAGAGTTTAGATTAAGCAATTAATCTGAATGAATTGAGAACTAGCAAATTAACTGAATCAAGCGTTTTGGTATATGAATTTAGATTGAAGCTGTACAGTGTTTAAGTACACAGACAACAGATAGTAGCGATGAAGAATCGCACGGACAACACTCACTTGTAGGTGTTGACGACTGTTTGGGGTTGTATAGTCAAGTAATTAAGTGCATGTGGTGGATGCCTTGGCAGTCAGAGGCGATGAAAGACGTGATAGCCTGCGAAAAGCTCCGGGGAGGCGGCAAATATCCTTTGATCCGGAGATTTCTGAATGGGGGAACCCACCTACTTTAAGGTAGGTATTGCAACATGAATACATAGTGTTGCAAGGCGAACGAGGGGAAGTGAAACATCTCAGTACCCTTAGGAAAAGAAATCAATTGAGATTCCCTCAGTAGCGGCGAGCGAACGGGGATCAGCCCATTAAGTTATGTGTGTTTTAGTGGAACGCTCTGGGAAGTGCGAACGTAGAGGGTGATATTCCCGTACACGAAAGGGCACACATAATGATGACGAGTAGGGCGAGGCACGTGAAACCTTGTCTGAATATGGGGGGACCATCCTCCAAGGCTAAATACTCCTGACTGACCGATAGTGAACCAGTACCGTGAGGGAAAGGCGAAAAGAACCCCTGTGAGGGGAGTGAAATAGATCCTGAAACCGCATGCATACAAGCAGTGGGAGCCGACTTGTTCGGTGACTGCGTACCTTTTGTATAATGGGTCAGCGACTTATATTCAGTAGCGAGGTTAACCGTATAGGGGAGCCGTAGAGAAATCGAGTCTTAATAGGGCGTTTAGTTGCTGGGTATAGACCCGAAACCAGGCGATCTATCCATGAGCAGGTTGAAGGTTGGGTAACACTAACTGGAGGACCGAACCCACTGTCGTTGAAAAGCCAGGGGATGACTTGTGGATAGGGGTGAAAGGCTAATCAAGCCTGGTGATAGCTGGTTCTCCCCGAAAGCTATTTAGGTAGCGCCTCGGACGAATACCATAGGGGGTAGAGCACTGTTTCGGCTAGGGGGTCATCCCGACTTACCAAACCGATGCAAACTCCGAATACCTATGAGTACTATCCGGGAGACAGACTGCGGGTGCTAACGTCCGTAGTCAAGAGGAAAACAATCCAGACCGCCAGCTAAGGCCCCAAAATCATAGTTAAGTGGGAAACGATGTGGGAAGGCATAGACAGCTAGGAGGTTGGCTTAGAAGCAGCCACCCTTTAAAGAAAGCGTAATAGCTCACTAGTCGAGTCGGCCTGCGCGGAAGATGTAACGGGGCTAAAACTATGTGCCGAAGCTGCGGATTTGACATTAGTCAAGTGGTAGGGGAGCGTTCTGTAAGCCGATGAAGGTGTATTGAGAAGTATGCTGGAGGTATCAGAAGTGCGAATGCTGACGTGAGTAACGACAAAACGGGTGAAAAACCCGTTCGCCGAAAGACCAAGGGTTCCAGTCCAACGTTAATCGGGGCTGGGTGAGTCGACCCCTAAGGCGAGGCCGAAAGGCGTAGTCGATGGGAAATTGGTTAATATTCCAATACTTCTGTGTAATGCGATGAGAGGACGGAGAAGGTTAAGTCAGCCTGGCGTTGGTTGTCCAGGTGGAAGGATGTAGGTATGTATCTTAGGCAAATCCGGGGTACTCTATACTGAGATCCGATAGCAAGCTGTACTTGTACAGTGAAGTGGCTGATACCATGCTTCCAGGAAAAGTCTCTAAGCTTCAGTTACACAGGAATCGTACCCGAAACCGACACAGGTGGTCAGGTCGAGTAGACCAAGGCGCTTGAGAGAACTCTGCTGAAGGAACTAGGCAAAATGGTACCGTAACTTCGGGAGAAGGTACGCTGTTGTTGGTGATGGAACTTGCTTCCTGAGCTGACGACAGCCGCAGAAACCAGGCCGCTGCAACTGTTTATTAAAAACATAGCACTCTGCAAACACGAAAGTGGACGTATAGGGTGTGATGCCTGCCCGGTGCTGGAAGGTTAATTGATGGGGTTAGCGTAAGCGAAGCTCTTGATCGAAGCCCCAGTAAACGGCGGCCGTAACTATAACGGTCCTAAGGTAGCGAAATTCCTTGTCGGGTAAGTTCCGACCTGCACGAATGGCATAATGATGGCGGCGCTGTCTCCAGCAGAGGCTCAGTGAAATCGAAATCGCTGTGAAGATGCAGTGTACCCGCGGCTAGACGGAAAGACCCCGTGAACCTTTACTGCAGCTTGACACTGAACTTTGACCTTACTTGTGTAGGATAGGTGGGAGGCTTTGAAGTTGGAACGCTAGTTCCAATGGAGCCGTCCTTGAAATACCACCCTGGTAATGTTGAGGTTCTAACTCTGTCCCGTTATCCGGGACGAGGACCGTGTCTGGTGGGTAGTTTGACTGGGGCGGTCTCCTCCTAAAGAGTAACGGAGGAGTACGAAGGTGCGCTCAGCGTGGTCGGAAATCACGCGTAGAGTATAAAGGCAAAAGCGCGCTTAACTGCGAGACCCACAAGTCGAGCAGGTACGAAAGTAGGTCTTAGTGATCCGGTGGTTCTGTATGGAAGGGCCATCGCTCAACGGATAAAAGGTACTCTGGGGATAACAGGCTGATACCGCCCAAGAGTTCATATCGACGGCGGTGTTTGGCACCTCGATGTCGGCTCATCTCATCCTGGGGCTGAAGCAGGTCCCAAGGGTATGGCTGTTCGCCATTTAAAGAGGTACGCGAGCTGGGTTTAGAACGTCGTGAGACAGTTCGGTCCCTATCTACCGTGGGCGCTGGAAATTTGAGAGGATCTGCTCCTAGTACGAGAGGACCAGAGTGGACGAACCTCTGGTGTACCGGTTGTGACGCCAGTCGCATCGCCGGGTAGCTATGTTCGGAAGGGATAACCGCTGAAAGCATCTAAGCGGGAAGCCTACCTCAAGATAAGATTTCCCTAGGAATTTATTCCTCTAAAGAGCCGTTCGAGACTAGGACGTTGATAGGTTGGATGTGGAAGCATAGTGATATGTGAAGCTGACCAATACTAATTGCTCGTGAGGCTTGACTATACAACACCCAAGCAGTTGTATATGAAGCATCAATCGATTCATAAACATGCAAAGCAACTTGATTTAGTTATACTACTAGCTAAAATGAACAAATTCAGATTCAATCAGCCCGTCTGTCAAGATTTGGAAAACGCAACGTATCACACAGTGAATAAAACGAAGCAAGTATCCATACCAGTTGTGCTGGCGACCATAGCAAGAGTGAACCACCTGATCCCTTCCCGAACTCAGAAGTGAAACCTCTTAGCGCTGATGGTAGTGTGGGGTTACCCATGTGAGAGTAAGTCATCGCCAGCTCATTATTCAAACACCCCCACTCTTTGAGTGGGGGTGTTTTTTTGTGCACGGGAAAAGAGCTTATTCTTGGCTCAACTGTTTCAAAGTGGAATTTTTATGGATAAGAAAAGCGTCAAATTAAGACGTTGAGAACTGCGTAAGCATGTTATTGCTACTCAAAATTCACTATGCTATAGAATGAAAATAGATTTCTAATAGCATTATGCAAGAAAAACCTTATATCAGAGCCATAAAGCTGAAAGCTCCAGAGAGCTTGGATTGGGCCAGCTATCCCTATGTTATTCCAGCAGTAAATGATTTGGAAAATATTGAATTTTATCCTGATGTTACATTTTTCGTTGGAGAAAATGGTTCTGGCAAGTCCACTATTCTCGAAGCGCTGGCACTGGCATTAGGCTTTTCGGAAGAAGGGGGTACACGCAATGTTCAACTGAATACGGCAACTACCAGTTCTGTTTTATATCAATCACTGCGCACAATCAAAAGCTATAAAAAGCCTCGAGACTATTATTTTTTAAGGGCCGAAAGTTTTTATAACGTGGCAACTTATATGAAAGAAATAGATTATCTGGTGGGTTACGGTGGAGATATACATACACATTCTCATGGGGAGGGTTTTTTAAAGCTATTAACCATGAAATTAAAAGGACAAGGTTTATATCTTTTGGATGAACCAGAAGCCGCTTTATCGCCGACCATGCTGATGACAACGCTATCAGTTTTAGATCGTTTATGTCAGGCACAATCCCAATTTATTATTGCAACACATTCACCTATCCTTCTGGCGTACCCAAATGCAAAAATTTATCAGTTTTCGGAATCGGGAATTAAACAGGTGAACTATGAAGAAACGGAACATTTCCGAGTAACAAAGGATTTTTTGAATAATTACCAAAAGAGATTAGAGCAAATTCTAGATGAGCCATAACGAGCAAAAGATTAATGCTTATTTACTCGTTATTTTTTGGTCATGATGCATTGAATTAGAAGGGGCATCTACTTTTATTATTTATACTTAATATATTGAAAAATATTTATTTTTTATAATTTTTTATCTTTCCTGCTTTTCTCTTCCGTCCACAAGCCTATAATGATTCAGAAGCATTCCAAATCTAATAAGGATATAACATGTCTACCGATCCACAATTCCCAACACCCAATAATTTAGGTATCGCAGTTTATTCAAATAATGCAGAAGCTATTGGTAATACTCCTTTAGTTCGCATCAACCGATTAATTAAAACTAGCGCAACTGTATTAGCAAAAGTAGAAAGTCGTAATCCTGCCTTTTCTGTGAAATGTCGTATTGGAGCAGCATTAATTGCAGATGCAGAAAAACGTGGTGTGTTAAAAGAAGGCATGCATATTGTTGAACCAACCAGTGGTAATACAGGGATTGCATTGGCTTTTGTTGCGGCAGCAAAGGGTTATCCAATTACTTTAACTATGCCAGCAAGCATGAGTCTTGAACGTAGAAAAGTATTAAAAGCTTTAGGTGCCAATTTAGTTTTAACTGAACCTGCGAATGGGATGAAAGGTGCGGTTGATGAAGCTGTACGATTAGCAACTGAACAGCCCGATGTTTATTTCTTGCCACAACAATTTGAAAACCCAGCCAATCCACAAATTCATGTGGACACAACTGGTCCAGAAATTTGGCAAGCAACAGGTGGGCAAGTTGATATTTTAGTTGCTGGTGTAGGTACTGGTGGTACGATTACGGGTATTTCACGTTATTTTGAACAAGTCCAAAATAAGCCATTATACTCAGTAGCTGTTGAACCTGCTGAGTCTCCAATTATTACTCAAATCAAAAATGGTGAGAACATTACTCCTGCACCCCATAAAATTCAGGGGATTGGTGCGAACTTTATTCCAAAAAATCTTGATTTAGATCTGGTTGATGAAGTCTTACCAGTGAGTAGTGAAGAAGCAATTCAATGGGCAAGAAATTGTGCAACTCAAGAAGGTATTCTGGTCGGCATTTCGAGTGGAGCTGCATTGGCTGCTGCTGCTAAAATTGCGGAACGTCCTGAAAATGCTGATAAAACAATAGTTGTTATTCTTCCAGACAGTGGCGAACGTTATTTATCTTCTGTTTTATTTGAAGGTTTATTTGACGAATAAAATTAATTGTATAAAAAAAGCCCATTAATAGATGCGCTTTTTTTATTTAACCTTAATTTATAATGCACTTTTTAAAGTTTTCTGATGACGTTTCACAGATCGAGCATATTTTTTTGCTTTGTGTCGTGTCCAGAAGCTTCGCTCATATCCAGTTGGTCCCACATTATAATAAGCTGTTGCCTTGAACCAACTATCAGCTGACTGATAATAGTGATTTAAGATATAAGCACCACATTGAATATTAGTGGTTTCATCATATAAATTCCCCGCACAAGTTTGTTGCCAATAACTTGGAATAATTTGAGTTAAACCGACGGCGCCAGTAGGAGAGCGAGCATTACTATTGTAACTAGACTCTTGCCTGATGACTGCTGCGAGTAAAAGAGGGGGGACATTATATTGGTCAGCACTTTGAATAATCATTGGCGATAGCCGATTGGCTGTGCTCGCTGGAACAGAATACGCTTTTTGTAAGCCAGACGAGAGTTTATTTGAGCGCCAAGAAAATGAGCCACTGTTAGGTCCTAAGCTTGTACACCCCGTCATTATTGTCATCAACCCAATAATAAAAAATTTGAGGCTAAGGTGGTGTAATTGTGATGGTTCAAAATGATCTTGAGCTAAAGATGAGGTAAGCAAAATACAAAACCAATAATCAAATTTCAAATGAAATGATGGTATTCAGCCATTCTTATCAGATCAATATAAGTTCTGTTGCTCAGCGCATCTATAAAGTAAGAATTTTGTATAATTGAAATGAAAAAACCCCGACATCCTGTCGAGGTTTCTTCGTATTCAGCTTTATGTAGCTAACTCCTGTCAACTACCGCTTCCTGCGTTCTTATTCTTCTTCAATGAGACATCCTGTCTCTCTATGATTCATATATTATGAAAAAATGATAAAGCTGGATATCCGCAAATCACCGCAAGTTTTGTAGGTTTAAGCTTACAGACCTACTTTTTAAACTTTCTTAAATATTATTTCGACTCGTCTCTGTGCTTTCATGGTTTGATATTCTTTGATAAGCATTTAAGGTCTATGCAAAATTTTCTCCAAATTGTTGAGCTGTTTTAATATCTCCTTCATCAAAACCATCTGCATTACTGCCATGTTCAGCTTGAGCCATTAAGCCTGACCATGAACCGAGACGATTGGCTGCTTGCGTATAAGGAATGCCTTGGTGCTGTTCAGGCATGATCGGATTACCGATCCATAACATGCCGTGTTGCATACAAAAGGTGAAAATCGAAATTAACGTCGATTGTTTATCACCAGCAGGAAGAGAGGAAACGGTAAACCCAGCTGCTAATTTTCCTTTAAAACTTTGTTTTTTCCATAATGGACCAGTTGCATCCATGAGTTGTTTTAACTTGGAAGAAACACCACCTAAATATGTGGGAGAACCCCAAATTAAGCCATCATATTGGATAAGAATTTCTGGGCTATTGATAATATCTTCTGCATTGAGTAAATCTGCTTTCATATTTTTATGGCTCAAAATACCAGTTTGAATTTGCTGAGCAATAAATTGGGTGTGACCTTGGCGGCTATGGTAAATGATGGCAACAGTCTTCATGAGCAGTCTCCTTTTATTTAAATTTGAAATAGTTTTGCAGTGAGATATAAGCCACAACCAAAAACACTATGGTTCATTAAACTTTTTAGACAGTTCAAAAAAGGATGGGGTGTTTTTGATGAAGCAAAGCCACCACCCATCGCAGGTTGCATAATAAAAAAT
Organism: Acinetobacter lactucae; assembly: GCF_013122135.1. Classification (NCBI taxonomy): domain Bacteria; kingdom Pseudomonadati; phylum Pseudomonadota; class Gammaproteobacteria; order Moraxellales; family Moraxellaceae; genus Acinetobacter; species Acinetobacter lactucae. The sequence continues at coordinate 3,750,843 of NZ_CP053391.1, read as the reverse complement.
GGAATGAGAACAGTGACTACACCAAGCATTAGAGCTGAGTAAAACTGAGGATGAATAAGCCAATCTGAGCCAGCAATGAAAAGAAAACTCAATGCGAAAATAAGCCCGACACTATAGTGGGCAATCCAGCCCAATAAATACTCATGCTTAATTGAGGGGCTTTTTGCAATAGATTGATGGATGAGTTTCCCTTGAAATATCCAGCCGATCCAGCGTCCGAGGAAGGCAAAATTTAAAGTCGGAATTTTGAATATCTTTAATATTAACAGCCAGATATCCATAATAATTGTTGCGCCAATACCAAGGCATAAAGCCTGAAAGAACGTTGTGGAGAGATTCATTTTGAAACCTTGCTTTTATACGTCTGAAACGTGATAAATTTATTGTGCAAGTTAAAGTTCACTTGAAGTCAAGAGGTTGTTATGGATATTGGTGAAGTCGCTAAAAGGGCAAAAGTCACAACAGCAACACTACGTTTTTATGAAGAGAAGGGATTAATTAAATCGATAGGGCGGCAAGGCTTACGTCGACAATATGGCAAGCAGGTAATTGATCAATTGGCATTAATCTCTTTAGGTCGTGCTGCGGGTTTTTCTTTAAATGAAATCGCAACAATGTTTGGACAAGATGGTAAGCCTGAACTTGATCGGCAAAAATTAAAAGATAAAGCTCAACAATTAGAGCAAATGGCAAAACGATTGCATTTTATCAGCCAAGGATTAGAACATGCGGCTGTATGTCCTGCTGAAAATCATATGGAATGCCCAACCTTCCAGAACTTTTTAAAAGCAGCAATTGCTGGAGAATATCAGCCAACAAAACTTTAATTCTTTTTAATGAAGTTACTTAGTTTGTGTTTGTATTGAATAGTTGGGGGTGTCATATTTTCGCCATAAAGATTTCATATTTTTGAAGTAAAAACTTCATATAAGCTTGATTAAATTTGCTTAATTTTTTACCAACTGTATAAAACTATGAGCAAAAAAACATTAGCGGCATTATTATGCTTTGCCAGTTTAGGATTGGCGGCATGTAATGATGATAACGACCAAGAACAAACTGCACCTACTGAAAACATTACCGAACCTACCTTAATTTCCTTTGCCAAGTTACCTGTAGAAACTTATGCTGCTGGTCCAAACTCAGGGGCATATGTAAAAGGTGCAAATGGAATTTATCCTCCATTTAAAGGTCAACCTGTACAGGGGTTTTCTGCTGCATTAAAAAATGAAGATGGCAGTTATATGGCAATGGCCGATAACGGTTTTGGTACCCAAGATAATTCAGCAGACTTTTTACTTCGTATTTATAAAATAAAGCCTGATTTCAAAACTAAAACTAAGGGCACGAGCCAAGTTACTGTACAAAGCTTTATCCAACTGCGTGATCCGAATAAATTAATTCCATTTAATATTGTCAATGGTGATACAGCTGAGCGTTTATTAACGGGCGCTGATTTTGATCCAGAATCTATGCAACGTACTAGCGATGGGACTTACTGGATTGGAGATGAGTTTGGGCCCTATTTACTTCATTTTTCAGCAGATGGTGTGTTATTAGATGCACCGATTGCTCTGCCAAATCCGTTAAATCCGACTCAAGAATTACGTTCACCACAGAATCAATTTAATAAAGCGCAAATTAATTTTGTAGAGCCTCTAGTTCAGCAAAGTGGTGGTTTTGAAGGGATGGCAATTTCGCCAGATGGGCAGTATCTTTATCCTCTTATAGAAAAGCCAATTAAATCAATTCGAGAAACGGAAAGACAATTATTGATTTCTCAATTTGATGTGAAGAAAAAAGCATATACAGGGAAATATTATTGGTTCCAGTTAGACAGTAAGGCAACCAATATTGGTGACTTCCAACTCTTTAATGATAAAGAAGGCATTATTATTGAACGTGATGCAACTCAGAATAATTTAGGCGGATATAAAAAATTAATTCGTATTAAATTAAATGAGTCAGGTCAGCTAGTAGGCCGTGAAGATTTAGTCGATTTAATTAAAATCGCTAACCCGAATTTGTTGTATGGCACAGCTAGAGAGGGTGATATTGGTACGGGGCAGGTTTTTGCTTTCCCATTTGAGACGATTGAAGATGTGATTATTGAAAATGGTACAACGCTTACCGTTTTTAATGATAATAACTTCCCAGGGTCGACAGGACGTAACGCAAAATTAGCTGACGATAATGAGATTATTCAGATTCGTTTGCCAAAAGCTTTGTTCTAAGCTCTATAAATAAAAAATGAAAACCGCGGCGGATTTTATTCCGCCGTATTTATTCCTAGAATAAAATATTGAATAAACTTTAATCAAATTAATTTCTATATTGTTGTTTTCGCATGTTTTATAAACAGGGAAAATGAATGAAATTCATGTTAAAATGATCGGCTTTCATCTTTAGATGTCTCTCCTTCATCTGCTAGCCGAGATTCGCAAGCCATGTCTACTGCCTACACCATGCAAACTGCGCCAAAAGCGTTGTTTGATTACGACAAATATTGGGCGTCGTGTTTTGAACCAGCGCCATTTTTGCCGATGTCACGAGAAGAAATGGACCAACTCGGCTGGGATGCGTGTGACTTTATTTTAGTCTGTGGTGATGCTTATATTGACCACCCATCATTTGTATCGGGTGTGATTGGACGTGTGCTTGAGGCACAAGGTTTCCGTGTGGGAATTATTGCGCAGCCAGACTGGACCAATGTTGAAAGCTTCCGCGTTTTAGGTAAGCCAACGATTGCTTGGGGGGTGACTGCAGGTAATATGGATTCGATGATTAACCGTTATACGGCAGATCGTAAAATCCGTTCTGATGATGCATATTCTCCAAACAATGAACCAAATAAACGTCCTGACCGCGCAGCAACAGTTTATTGCCAACGTTGTCGTGAAGCCTTTCCAGACGTACCAGTATTATTAGGTGGTATTGAAGGCAGTTTACGTCGTATTGCGCACTACGATTATTGGTCAGATAAGGTTCGTCGTTCGATTTTGATGGACTCAAAAGCCGATTTGCTGATGTACGGTAATGGTGAGCGTGCCATTATTGATGTGATGCACCGTTTGGCTAAAGGCGAAAAAATCCACGAGATTACTGATGTTCGTGGTACGGCATTTATTATTAATAAACATAATAAAGCATCAAAAGCAAAGTTTGTTGAAGTTGCGAGTAATGATGTAGATACGGTTGGGCGTGTTGATCCAATTATTAACCCATATGTCATGACAGAAGATATCGATGGCTGTGAGGTTGAAAAAGAAAAGGGTAACTCTTTAGCTCAATATCAAAATTTCCAAAAAGAGATTGTTGCAAATCCGATTGTGCGTGAAGGCGACAAACTCGATGACGATACTCAAATCGTTCAATTAAAGCCAGCACCATCAAAAGCAATTAAACACAAATTACCACCGCGAGAGTTGGCGGTCATTCGTTTGCCTTCTTTTGAAGAAGTGGCAAATGATCAAGTGCTTTATGCGCATGCAAACCGTATTTTGCATCTTGAAACTAATCCGGGTAATGCCCGCGCACTTGTTCAACGCCATGGTGAACGCGATGTCTGGATTAACCCACCTCCAATTCCTCTAACTACAGAGGAAATGGATTATGTGTTTGATTTACCGTATGCACGCTTGCCACATCCTACTTATGGCGATGCTCGTTTCCCTGCATTTGATATGATCAAATTCTCGGTCAATATTATGCGTGGCTGTTTTGGCGGTTGTACATTCTGTTCAATTACAGAACATGAAGGGCGTATTATTCAAAACCGTTCGGAAGATTCAATTTTACGTGAGATTGAAAAAATACGTGATACGGCACCAAACTTCACCGGCATTATCTCAGACTTAGGTGGTCCAACGGCAAACATGTACCGTTTGCACTGTAAAGACCCAGAAATTGAGAAGAACTGTCGTAAACCTTCTTGTGTTTATCCGGGTGTTTGTCAAAACTTACATACCGATCACGCGCCATTAGTGCAGCTTTACCGTAAAGCACGTGCAATTAAAGGTGTGAAGAAAATTCTGATTGGTTCGGGTTTACGTTATGACCTTGCAGTATTGAACCCTGAATATGTGAAAGAGCTGGTACAACACCATGTTGGTGGTTATTTAAAAATTGCTCCTGAACATACCGAGCAAGGCCCGTTATCAAAAATGATGAAGCCAGGTATTGGTACGTATGATCGTTTCAAACAAATGTTTGACCGTTTCAGTAAAGAAGCAGGAAAAGAGCAATATTTAATTCCTTACTTTATTGCTGCGCATCCGGGCACTTCAGATTACGACATGATGCACCTTGCAATTTGGTTGAAGAAGAATGGTTTCCGTGCCGATCAGGTACAGACTTTCTATCCATCACCAATGGCAACGGCAACAACCATGTATTATTCGGGTAAAAACCCGCTTGCCAAAGTAGCTCGCTATACTGAAAAAGTTGATATTGTAAAAGGTGAAAAACGCCGTCGTCTGCATAAAGCATTCTTGCGTTACCATGATCCAAACAACTGGCCATTACTTCGTGAAGCCTTAAAAGAAATGGGTCGTGCCGATTTAATTGGTAATTCGAAGCAGCATTTAATTCCAACTTATCAGCCAAAAGGCACAGAAGGGGAATATAAATCTGCCCGTAAGAAAAACTCGTCTACGGCAGGTGATTCGGTTAAACGAAATAACCAGCAAACGAATAATCATTCAAATCAGAAGCGTCCACAAAAGGGACAGGTGCTTACTCAGCACACGGGCTTGCCTCCTCGTGAAACAGGAGAAAAAAGACCGTTTGGGGGTAAAAGTAAACCAAAATCAAAAGCTCGCGGATAATGATAAAACAGGCTCTTCAACAGAGCCTGTTTTGTTTTAAATATGATTATTTAAATCGTATAGTGAGATTTTTGAAGATTTAAAGTACAAAAAACGTAAAGAATAATGATAAATGCCAAAAATCTGACGAGCTGCACTTGATTGTTGAAGACTCTATGATTATAAATAATGTGAGGGTGGCTAAATTTAAGCCAAGCTTGATAACTACAAGTGAAATTACTAAGTGAACCTTTTAAAAAAACGGCTGTGTCGTTATCAATTAAAACAAAGTGTGATCTAGCAAAATCATTATAAAAAACCTAAAGGATTGGACCCATGTACTATTTAATCACGATCTTATTATTATTTCTGGCTGTTGTGATGGCCGTGAAAAGTCTTTCGCGAAGGCATCAACATGATAGTGCCTTGAAGCGCCGTGCAGTCTTAACCAGTCATGAGCAAATGACATTAACTAGACTACAAACTGTTTTGCCCAAATTTACAGTTCTAGCACATGTATCTTTTGATGCTCTTTTAACTACAAAATACGCGCATACACGCCGTAAATATCAAAATATGGCAGCTGATTTTGTTGTGCTTGACCAAAATTATCAAGTGGTTGTAGTCGTTGTTCTGGGGGAAAATGGGTTACGCCGAGCGCATCAACAATATGAACGTCGTTTATTACAATTGGCTGGCTATCGTGTGCTGCATTATAGTGGTGTGCCTGATTATCATGATTTAAGAAGAGATTTATTAAGTCCTGAATCAGAATTGGCAACTTTGCATGCAACGCCACAGCTAGAGAGAATGTCAAATGCTTTTGTGAAGTCTTAAGAATTAGTCACTATAGCAATTGATTCGAGAACTCTTTTAAAGAAGATCTTAATAATATGCCGACATTAGAGACTTTAAAACCATTAAAAAACTGAGCAACATCACTCAAGAGATTGCTCAGTTTTTTATTGATTAAAACCAATAACAATTAAGGAAGTACCGCAACAACCGTCATTTCTACAAGCACATCTGGCGCATAGAGTTTTGACTCTACACATGTGCGTGCTGGAGGGTGTCCTTCACTAATCCATGCATCCCAAACCGCATTCATTGCTGCATAGTCTTTTTCGATATCTTTTAGGAAAATTATGACAGAAAGAATATGGGTTTTATCTGTTCCAGCTTCTGCCAATAGACGATCAATATTGTCTAAAGTTTGTTGAGTCTGCCCTGTAACATCTGCGCTTGTATCATCTGCGAGTTGCCCAGCTAAGTGGACCAAATTACCTGAAATCGCAACTTCGCAGTAGCGTGAAGTAACATGTAAACGCTTTACCGTCATAAAAATGCTCTAAAGTGGCTTTATTTAATAGTTTTGATTTTATGAAGAGTTGCTAGGTCGGTGCAAGCAAGTAGAAAAGAATTTCAGTAGATTATTGTGAGGAAGGGATATCTAAGCCATGTATCAGAAGAGCCCTGCAATATTCGGATTTGGTCGTCACGCCAATCACAGGACGATATGCCGAAAGTAAAGGTTGCTTTGGCATGTTGCAAATACATGGGTAATGAATATGCGTGGATTAGGTTACTCTAAAGTTTGAGTAAAAGGGAGTCTATTTTGTTTAAAAGTTGCTCTTTTGAGTGAAAAGTAGTCAATTACCAAAGGTTAAGCTGGAAGTCTTCCGCTTGGGTCTGTAATTGATAAACACCTATACCAATCAGGCGAAACTGGAAGTGTTCGGGGATTTGCATTTCATTTAATAATAAAAATAAAACTTGGATTAAGTCTTGTTGCGACTGGATAGGTCTTTTAAAGCTTTTACTATGCTGTAATGTTTGAAAATTTTTAAGTTTAAGTTTGATATTCACACCTCGAGCATTGAGCTGTTTTTTCTCTAGTGTTTGCCAGACTTTTTCGGCTAATCCCTGCCAATAGGGCTGGCATTGAGCCAAAGTAAAATCACTATCAAAAGTTGTCTCCTTCGAAATTTGTTGGCGAGCTCTTTCAGCTTGAACAGGTCTATGGTCAATGCCTTGAGCATATAGATAGAGTTGCTGTCCATATTTACCAAAGTGGTGAACTAAAACTGCCTCTTCAATTTTTTGTAAATCGCCCAGCGTATGTAACTGAAGCTGTTGTAATTTTTCCTGAGTGACTTTGCCTACGCCAGGAATCTTTTTAAGCGGAAGGTCTTGAATAAAAGTAGCAACTTGCGTAGGTTTGATTACACATAAACCATTCGGTTTATTCCAGTCCGAAGCGATTTTTGCCAAAAACTTATTTGGTGCCACACCTGCCGATGCAGTCAGTCCCGTTAACCTAAAAATATCTTCCCGAATATGCATGGCAACTTCAGTTGCACTTGCAATCTGTTTTAAATTATCAGTGACATCTAGATAAGCTTCATCTAAAGATAAAGGCTCAATAAGTAGCGTATATTGCTGAAAAATAGAATGAATCTGAGCAGAGACTGTACGGTATTTTTCAAAATTTGGCTCAATAATAACGACTTGAGGGCATAGTTTTCTTGCCTGACTCATCGACATGGCTGAACGTAAACCAAATTCACGGGCAGGGTAGGATGCAGCAGCGATTACAGCTCGAGGATGATGAGATGAAATAACAACGGGTAGATGTCGTAATTCAGGACGTTCCCGTAACTCGACCGATGCATAAAAGGCATCCATATCGATATGAATGATTTTGCGCATATTATTGTGCTTTCACGATGCCTTGCTGCTGTAAAAATTGTTGCCATTGCTTGACCGATCCCTCATAAACATTGAGATCAACAGGCTTGGCTATCCCTACAATTTTACCCTGATTACTATGCTGCCAAAAGAGCCATTTTCTCTTATCTTTGAGTTCAGGTTTACCTTCATAATCACGTACCCAAAGAGGAGTCTCGGGAAAATTCCCAACTAAGACAATATGATAAAAAGTTTTAGAAATATAAAAGATGGGTTGTTTGTCATAATGCTGTTTTAAGCGGTCATGCATGATGCCAATTTCTTTAATTAACTGTTCTTTGGTGTAAGTATTAATACAGTTACTGTCGTATTCCAGATCAATGACGGGTGGAAGGGCATCTGATTTTTTAGGTACCGTCGCAATAAAGTTATCTGCTTGTGTTTTACCATCACGACATAGACGATAAAAGTGATAAGCACCTACATGAAAGCCGTGCTCACGTGCTTTGAGCCAGTTTTCTTGAAACTTTGAATCTTTATAATCACCGCCCTCTGTCGCTTTTAAATAGACGAATTGGAACTTCTCTGGTGATATTTTTTTCCAGTTAATATCACCTTGATGGTGAGAAACATCGAAGCCTTGAACTGGATAATCTTGTGCAACGGCTTTTTGCTGATAGAACAGACCAAAATAAGCCAAAATTCCCATAACAAAAGCTAAGCCAATCCCGATTAAGGTATTGTGCTGTGCTGTGGAAAAGGTTTTAGCCGGTTTGGTCATGCAAAACTCATTCAAAATATGAAGCTGACATCATAGCGTGATTCACGAGCGAGAAACCATGCTAAAAATGCAAATGCTTACACAGGCGTATTCTTTGGAATTTGCCAGAAAATACATGCAGTAATGACATTGATACAACCGAGACAAATGAGAGTGACATGAAAAGCTGTAGTCACGTGGTCTGGACCATAATAATTGGTAAAAATATTAATGAGTGTACCTGCCAGTGCAACACCAATACTCATTGATAGCATCATGATCATCGATAGGAAACTATTACCGCTACTCGCATCTTGTTGAGGCAAATCTTTCAAAGTTAATGTATTCATTCCAACGAATTGCAATGAATTTAATGTGCCAAATAAGAAAAAGTGTAAGGCTCTAAACCAAGTTGGAGTATCGACGGTCATTATTGAAAAAGAGGCAATACATAACCCAACTAACGTTGTGTTAATGAGTAAAAAACGTCGATAGCCAATTTTTTGAATAATAGGTCTGACAATTGGTTTTGAAAATAATGAACCCAAAACTAATGGAATCATCATTAAACCTGCAATGAAGGGTTCAAAACCAAAAGCAACCTGTAGCATGAGTGGTAAAACAAAAGGTAAGGCATTACCACCAAAGCGAGCAAAGAAATTACCTAAAATACCAATCGCATAAATTTTATTTCTAAAGAGTCGGCTACGAAATAATGCATTTTGATGAGTATGTGAATGATAGGCGTACCAAAATGTTGCGATTATTCCGACCACTAATAGCGAAATACTGAACCATTTTGAATATTCAGGTGAAGCTAAGTGTTCAATCCCTAAAGACAATCCAATCATTGCCACTACTAATAAGATGAAGCCACCTAAATCAAATGTTTTGACTGAAGGTTCTTTTAAATTTGGCATGACTTTTAGTGTCATTAATATGCCAAGTATGCCCATAGGAATATTGATGAGGAAAATCCAGTGCCAACTTGCAACTTCAACTAACCAGCCGCCTAAAGTTGGGCCGGCCAAAGGTCCGAGTAAACCAGCCAGACTCATTAAGCTCATTGCAGCTAAGAACTGAGTTCGAGGAATAATTTTTAAAAGTGATAATCGGCCAACAGGAAGTAGTAAGGCTCCTCCTACACCTTGGATAACGCGGAAAAATAACAGCTCATTAAGACTTTGTGAAAGACCACAACCTAAAGAAGCAAGAGTAAAGATCACGATTGCCGACAAGAAAATATTTCTAACACCAAAGCGGTCTGCTAACCATCCACTCAATGGGATACAAGCAGCAACCGATAATACATAGGCCACGACTACGCTATGCATGCGTAAAGGATTTTCATTTAGATGATGAGCCATTGCAGGAATAGCGGTATTTACAATCGTTGTGTCCAAAGCCTGCATAAAAAAGCCAATGGAAACCAAAAGAACGAGTAAGCGATATTCGGGTTGCAAGGCTTGGTGAGTCGGCGTGGCATTCATAACATTTGAAAATTAACGTTTTGGTCTAGTGTAAAACAAATTGGAGCTAAAAGAAGCAAAAGTAATAAGAAGCCTATTGGGATGAAATTCACATGGAAATGTCATCAGAATTAAATGGTGTGCTTATAAATTAATCAATTTAAAATAAGCTATGGATATTAAAATGAAATTTAAGTTTACAGCATTGCTCGTTGCAATTTTATCTGTGGGGATAAGCGCTTGTAATGATAGTGACGATACCGTAAGCCAAACAGAAACGGAAATCACTCCAAATAATATTCAATTAAGTTTATTAGGACGATATAAAACAGGTGTTTTTGTTCAAAGTGCAGCGGAAATCCCTGCTTATGATCCACAAAGTAAACGCCTATTTGTAGTAAATGCGCAAAAAGGATTGGTTGATGTCTTAGATGCTTCTAAACCTGAGAACCCAGTCCATATTAAGGAATTATCTGCTCGTCTATATTTAGCAGATTCAGAGGTAAATAGTGTTGCAGTACATAATGGTATTGTCGCTTTAGCCGTACAGGCAAAAGTCAAAACTGATTCTGGTATTGTTGTATTTTTTAAAGCCAGTGATCTTAGCTTTATTAGTAAGGTTGAGGTAGGCGCGCTGCCGGATATGCTGACTTTTACACCAGATGGTCAGAAAGTCTTGGTTGCAAATGAAGCTGAGCCTAATGATGATTATTCTGTCGACCCAGAAGGTTCAGTCAGTATTATTGATGTGAGTAATATTCAGCAGCCAAAAGCAGTTATTGCTGATTTTAAAGCATGGAATAATCAAAAGGCAGCATTGCTAGAAAAGGGTGTCCGTATTTTTGGACCAAATGCGACTGTCGCACAGGATCTAGAACCCGAATACATTACTGTTTCGGATGATAGTAAAACTGCTTGGGTCACATTACAAGAAAATAATGCAGTAGCACAAATCGATTTAACTCAACAAAAAGTGATGGAGCTTTATCCACTCGGTTATAAGGATTATGGCATTGCAGCAAATGCATTAGATGTTAGTGATCGCGATGGTCCACAAGATAGCAATGGTAACCCAACTGGTAAAATTAATATTCAACCATGGTCAGGTCTGGTGGGCATGTATCAACCAGATTCAATTGCGCATTATACGGCTAATGGTGAAACTTATCTGGTAACTGCCAACGAGGGTGATGCCCGTGAATGGCTATCCGATGAGGATGCCTATTTTACAGGGGATATTACCAAAGGTTTTGCTGAAGAAATTCGTGTAAAAGATTTATTCAAGAAAAAAGGATTTAATACAGATGGAGATTATCCTGCACACCTACAAAAAATTGTAGCGGGCGTAAAAGGCGCACGTTTGAATCCAGCGATTTTTGGCTATTGTGGTGCAACTGCAACCGATGCTGCTGGGTGCCGTGAAGATAATCAATTAGGCCGTTTAAAAGTCACTTGGACCAAAGGCTACCAAACCAATAATGACGGTTCACCTAAATTAGATGCTGATGGTTATTTAACCTATGACAAACTTTATGCGTATGGTGGACGTTCATTTAGTATTTGGAATACTAAAGGGCAGTTAGTTTGGGACTCTGGTAGTGAATTTGAGCGTAAAATTGCTGAGCTGTTCCCTGATTATTTTAATAGTGATCATGAAGAAGTGACCTTTGACAGCCGTAGTACAGGTAAGGGACCAGAACCAGAAGGCGTTACTGTTGGGACGATTGGCAAAAAAACCTATGCCTTTATTGGATTAGAACGAGTAAGCGGTATCATGGTCTACGATATTACTACTCCGCAGAAGCCGCAGTTTGTTGAATATTTTACGACTCGAAATTTCAAAGAAACCGATATGGCAAAACAAGGTGACTTAGGTCCAGAGGGTTTAATATTTATTTCTGCAAAAAACTCACCAAATGGTCAACCATTATTAGTGGTGGGTAATGAAGTCAGTGGCAGTACGGCAATTTATCAAATTAATTTAAAATAAATAGGTTGAAAAAGGCCTATAAATAAAAAAGAGCCTGAGAGGCTCTTTTTTATTCTTTAGAGAATTACACAACGAATCTTTTTGGCATTTTTAAGTTTTTAATGACGTTATAAATTTGATCAACGTCTTCACATACAATTAATTTAGCTCGATGCTGAAGGGGAAGAAAACCTTCTTGAACTGCATGGTCTAATTGTGCAATAAGTGCGTTATAAAAACCATTTACGTTATATAAAATCATGGGTTTTTGGTGTTGATTGAGTTGGCCCCAAGTGGCTATTTCCAATATTTCTTCGAATGTTCCTAAACCACCTGGTAATGCAATAAATGCACTTGCGCGTTCTGCCATCATGGCTTTACGTTCATGCATGGTTTCTACGACATGTAGTTCGGTAAGTCCCGCATGTGCGACTTCATAATCAAGCATAAATTCAGGGATCACACCGACAGCTTCTCCGCCGTTTGCAAGAACGCTCTCTGCCACTTGTCCCATTAAACCGATACTGGCACCGCCATAGACTAAACCAAAGCCTTGTTCAGCGATTCCATGAGCCAGTTCAATTGCCTTCTCTCGATAGATTGGTTTATTTCCTGCACGTGAACCACAATATAATGCAATAAGAGGTTGCTTTGTTTTTACAGCTGTTATTGGTGAATCATTTACTGCCATTGTTAATACGCTATTCATTGTTTTATTTTTACCTTATCACGTTCATATTTCTTGTCTACACTAAGCAAAAGATATGACAACTTTATAAGCAGATTTATAAGAAAGATTCATGTTTTGTATGGGTTTGGTGAATGCGAGTTATGAACAAATAAAAGTGATGAATTTATGTTAAATCTTGCCTATACTAAAAATTCGTTTAACAACATATGAACAAATATGGGTAGTGGTTGTAGTCGCTCCGTTTTAATTTCTTGTCTTAAAAAAACATTTTCCTCCTTTTGTATAGGCGCGCCCGTTGTGTTGCCACATAAAGATAAAAGCCAAACAACACAGGAGCAGGATCAATGATCTTTGAATGGATGTCTGATCCGTCTGCTTGGGTGGGTTTAGCAACTTTAATCGTTCTTGAAATTGTATTGGGGATCGATAACCTCGTTTTTATCGCTATTTTGGCCGAAAAACTACCGCCAGAGCAGCGAGCTAAAGCACGTATAATCGGGTTAGTGCTTGCCTTGGGAATGCGTCTTGTACTCTTAGCCTCGATTGCTTGGGTCGTGACACTGACTGAACCACTCTTCCATATTTTTGATCATCCATTCTCTGGTCGTGATTTGATTTTGCTATTCGGTGGTGTGTTCTTACTCTTTAAGGGCACCATGGAATTGCATGAGCGGATGGAAGGAAAACAACTTCATAAAGAAGATAATCCCGTACATGCTGCATTCTGGATGGTCATTGTCCAGATTGTTGTGCTTGACGCTGTATTCTCGTTAGACAGTGTGATTACAGCTGTAGGTATGGTGAAAGAGCTGTCAGTAATGATGGTTGCTGTTGTTATTGCTGTCGGAATCATGTTGTGGGCATCAAAACCACTCATGGACTTTGTCAATAAGCACCCAACAGTCGTTATTCTGTGTCTTGGCTTCTTGATGATGATCGGTTTCTCTTTGGTGGTGGAAGGCTTTGGCTTCCATATTCCGAAGGGTTACTTATATGCTGCAATTGGCTTCTCGATTTTAGTCGAAATGATCAATCAGAGCATGCGCCGCAATCAGGAAAAGCTGGTTACTACGACAGACCTGCGTTATCGCACAGCCTCTGCTGTTTTACGTATGTTAGGCAGCAAAAACAGTGGTTCTTCAGATACTCAATCTTCTGATAAAGAAGATGTATTGGCTACGCAAGCTTTTGCAGATGAAGTTTTTGACGAAGACAATGGTGCTTATCACAGTGTGTTGGTACAAGGCGTTCTTAGTTTATCAGAGCGTCCTGTAAAATCTGTTATGACTCCACGTCCTGAACTTGAGTGGATTGACTTAGATGATGAACCTGAAGTGTTAAAAGAACGTTTAATGTCGATGACACACTCTCGTTTAATTGTCGCACGCGGTGAGCTTGATAATATTGAGGGTATTGCACTTACGCATAAAGTTTTAAACAACTTTATTGAAACAGGTGTAATTGATTTCCAAAAGCATCTACGTGAACCTGTGATTGTGCATGAAAATGCTCAGGTACTCATGGTGATGGAGCAACTACGCCAAGCACCTCTACAAATGGCAATTGTTCTAAATGAATATGGTTCAATCGAAGGTATTGCAACGCCAATCGATATCTTAGAAGCAATTGCGGGTGAATTTCCGGATGAGGATGAGTTAGATGCTGCTGCTGAAAGCTTGGCAGATGGTTCATTAATGCTTGAAGGTTCAACTGACATTCGTCACGTATCACTTTTATTAGGTCGTGACTTGGTTGATGAAAGTGAACAGTATTCAACTTTGTCAGGCTATTTGTTATTCCATTTAGGCCGTTTACCTGAAAATGGTGAAGCTGTTGAGGCGGACGGTTATCGCTTTGAAGTGATTACGATGGAAGGTCATAAAATCGAGAAAGTTCATATTGTTTCGATCGAACAAGATGAATCAAAAGATTAAATAACATTTCAAGGCTGGAAACATCATAAAATAGCTCAACTCTGAGCTATTTTTTATTTGAGAAACACCAAATGACCCAACAAACTTGTCCATGTGGAAAAGGCAGCTATACACAGTGTTGTGAACCTTTACATTTAGGCACGGCCAAAGCACTAACGGCAGAGCAGCTTATGCGTTCACGTTATAGCGCTTTTGCATTACAGCAAATCGACTATATTGTGCAAACGACTGCTTTAGGTCAGCAGACAGCACTTGATAAAGAGGCTATTGCAGAGTGGAGCAAACAAAATCAATGGTTAGGTTTAGAGGTGGTTAACGCCAACGAAAAATTAGATAAAACCCATGCTCAGGTTGAGTTCAAGGCTCATTATCATGATGGACAAAAAGCCCAAATTCACCATGAGGTTTCACATTTTGTATCTCACCAGCAACAATGGTTTTTCCTTGACCCAACGGTTGAAATGCAAGTCACCATGAAACAACCTTGTATATGTGGTTCAGGAAAAAAATTTAAGCAATGCTGTGCACAATTTCTGTAAGTTTATCTTAAAATACGCCCACTGTTTGGCCTGAGGGAAAGGGCGATGTTACTCACCGTTATTTATATTATTGCGATTACTGCGGAAGCCATGACAGGTGCATTGTCTGCTGGTCGACGAAGTATGGACTGGTTCGGTGTCGTACTGATTGCCTGTGTGACTGCTTTAGGTGGTGGTTCGGTGCGTGATGTATTGCTAGGTCACTATCCTTTAACTTGGGTAAAACATCCAGAATATTTGGTGCTCACTTGTTGTGCTGCATTTGTCACAATCATTATTGCCAAATGGATGCGTCATTTACATAACATCTTTTTGGTGCTCGATGCTTTAGGCTTAATTGGGTTTACGATTATTGGCTGCCAGATTGCCTTACAAATGGGGCATGGTTTTGTCGTGTCGGCAGTAGCAGGGGTGCTGACTGGGGTATCTGGTGGTATTTTACGTGATATTTTATGTAATGATGTTCCGTTTGTTTTCCGCCGTGAACTCTATGCGAGTATTTCTTTTGTCGCAGTCATCTGTTACTGGGTTTGTCAGGATTTAGGATTAAGTTTAGAGTTAACCGTCATTTCAACTTTGGTGTTTGGTTTTACCTTACGCCTGATTGCGATCTATTTTGGATTGGAAATGCCGAAATTTATTTATAAAGATGATGATGCAGAATCGGCTTCTTCAACCGACGAACATTAATCATGCAGAACTCCATGTGGGCATGCTATAACAATTAAATATATTGTCTTGCTCACTTATTCTTTCCAGTAGAGTTTTTCCTATGGACCTGATTTCACGTATACAAAATCTTCCAATCGGCAAATTTCACTACACATTATTGTGGGTGGTTGGTTTAGGTTGGATGTTTGATGCGATGGACACAGGAATCATTGCTTTTATCATGACAACGCTTGTGAAAGACTGGGCATTAACACCTGCCGAAAGCGGTTGGATTGTGAGTATTGGTTTTGTAGGAATGGCTATTGGGGCTGTTTGCTCAGGGGCTTTAGCAGACCGCTTTGGTCGTAAGACAATATTTGCAGTGACTATGGCGATCTATAGCATCGCGACAGCCTTATGCGCTTTTGCTCCAGACTTAAAGTGGTTATTAATTTTCCGCTTTATTGTTGGTCTTGGACTTGGGGGACAGTTACCTGTTGCAGTGACATTGGTGAGTGAATATATACCTGCACATGTACGTGGTCGTTTTATCGTACTACTCGAAAGTTTTTGGGGTTTGGGTTGGCTAGTTGCGGCACTCATTTCTTATTTTATTATTCCTAAATTTGGTTGGCATATTGCCTTTCTTATGGGAGGCCTTCCACTAATTTATATTTTAGTGATTTGGAAAAAACTCCCTGAATCGATACCGTACCTGATTAACCGTGGACGTGTTGAAGAAGCACATGCATTAGTTCAAAAATTAGAAGCTCAAGCAGGTGTTCAAATTGTTCACCATATTGAAGTCGTGCCTGTTGCCATGCGACAAAAAGTCTCTTTTAAACAACTGTGGAGTGGTCAATTTGCTCGCAGAAGTTTAATGCTTTGGCTCATCTGGTTTGGAATTGTGTATTCCTACTACGGTATCTTTACGTGGCTACCAAGCTTATTGGTGAAACAGGGCTATGACATCGTTAAATCTTTTGAATATGTTTTGTTGATGATTTTAGCGCAGCTACCCGGCTACTTGGCAGCAGCATGGTTTGTGGAGCGATGGGGTAGAAAAATTACACTCGCTGCATTTATCGGTTTTTGTGCTTTATCTGCATATTTCTTTGGACAAGCCGATAGTGTAAATAGCATTATGTTTTGGGGCTGTCTCATGTCATTCTTTAATTTGGGTGCATGGGGAGTGCTATATACCTATACACCAGAGCAATATCCAGCCAATATTCGCGCTTTTGGTTCGGGCTGGGCATCTGCAATGGGCCGTCTAGGCGGAATTTTGGCGCCGATCGTCGTCACTCATATGATGGTTTCCAAGAATGGGTTTAGCCATGTTTTTATGATGTTCACTATAGTTTTACTCTTGGTCGCAGCTGTAATTTTAATATTAGGTGAAGAAACCCAAGGTAAAAGACTAGAGTCGATAGGACTCTAGTTTTGTCTAACTTTATAGCAAGTAACTAAAAATATAGAGTGATGAGACATAATTTGACGCTCAGGTGACAGAGTCCCTCTTGTGTCTGTAACATAGCCCACTTAGCATAAGACTCACTTAAAATAACGACTGATTTGGAAGATAAGCTGACTATGACCAGCCTTGCGCATCAAGCGACAGAAAACCGCTCTGTAGCCGAATTTACTGAACAGGCTTACCTGAATTATGCCATGTACGTCATCATGGACCGTGCATTGCCACATATCAGTGATGGCTTAAAACCTGTACAGCGCCGTATTGTCTACGCCATGAGCGAGTTGGGCTTAAAAAGCAGTGGTAAGCCAAAAAAATCGGCCCGTACTGTCGGTGACGTACTCGGTAAATATCATCCGCATGGTGATTCGGCATGTTATGAAGCCATGGTGCTAATGGCTCAGCCATTTAGTTATCGCTATCCTTTAATTGAAGGTCAAGGGAACTGGGGTTCACCAGATGACCCTAAATCGTTTGCTGCGATGCGTTATACCGAGGCAAAACTTTCTGCCTACAGTGAGTTATTACTAAGTGAGTTAGGACAAGGCACGAGTGAATGGCAAGATAACTTTGATGGTTCTTTAAAAGAACCAATTACGTTACCAGCACGAGTTCCTAATATTCTACTTAATGGTACAACTGGTATTGCGGTGGGTATGGCGACCGATATTCCGCCACATAATTTGCGTGAAGTGATTAAAGGAACAATTGCCTTAATTCGTAACCCGCAAACATCAGATGAAAAATTGGCTGAATATATTCCAGCGCCAGATTTACCAACAAAAGCTGAAATTATTACGCCGCCAGAAGAATTACTCAAAATCCAGACGACTGGTCGTGGCAGTTACCGCATGCGAGCGGTTTATACCATCGAAAAAAATGAAATCGTGATTACCGAATTGCCGTATCAAGTATCGGGTTCTAAGGTGATTACTCAAATTGCCGACCAAATGCAGGCCAAAAAGCTGCCATTAGTGGTGGATGTGCGTGACGAGTCGGATCATGAAAACCCAACACGACTTGTGATTGTACTGCGTTCTAACCGTATTGATGCGGAAGCGGTGATGAGCCACTTATTTGCGACCACCGATTTAGAATCAAGCTACCGTGTTAATTTAAACATGATTGGTGAGGACGGGCGTCCTCAAGTTAAATCGATTCGCCGTATCTTGCTTGAGTGGATTGAAATCCGCAAAAAAACGGTAACTCGCCGTTTAGAATATCATTTAAACCGCATTGAAAAACGCCTACATATTTTGGCAGGTCTTTTAATTGCTTATCTTGATATTGATACAGTGATTCGTATTATTCGTGAAGAAGATCAGCCTAAACCTGTATTGATGGAACATTTCAAAATTGATGAAATACAGGCAGAAGCAATTTTAGAACTCAAGTTACGTCATTTAGCAAAACTTGAAGAGATGGAAATCCGTCATGAACAAGATGAGCTTGCTGCAAAAGCTGCCATTATTCGTGAACAATTAGAAAATCCAGAATCTTTAAAGAACCTGATTATTGGTGAATTAAAAGAAGACGCGAAAAAGTTTGGTGACGAACGCCGTTCTCCAATTGTCGCGCGTGCTGAAGCTGTTCAAATTAAAGAACAGGATTTAATGCCAGCTGAAGCAGTAACGGTGGTTTTATCTGAAGCTGGATGGATCCGTGCTGCAAAAGGTGCGGATGTTGATGCAGAGAATTTAAACTATCGTGCTGGCGACCAATATCTAAGTCATGCGGTGGGTAAAACCAATCAACGAATTTATTTCCTTGATGAGACAGGGCGTAGTTACGCATTACCTATTAGCAGCTTGCCATCAGCAAGAGGTTTAGGTGAGCCATTAAGTTCAAAACTTGCTCCTGCAAGTGGAGTATCGTTTATTCAGGTCTATTTAGATGATGAAGAGTCGGAACTTATTGCTGCCAGCTCATCAGGTTATGGTTTTAAAACTCAAGTCAAACAGTTAGATACCAATGCCAAGGCAGGAAAAAGCTTCTTGTCGGTACCTGAAAAATCAACAGCTTTACCCTTAATACCTGCCCAAAACATGACACATTTAGCTGTGCTTAGTTCTGCAGGTCGACTCTTAATTATTGATTTGTCAGAACTGCCAAACTTAAATAAGGGTAAAGGTAATAAGTTGATACAACTTGAAGCGAAAGAGCAGATTTTATCCATGACAACCTTGAACTTAGATGAAATAATTCAGGTGGTTGCAGGTCAACAACATCTAAAATTAAAAGGTGAGGATCTACAAAAATACATGGGTAAACGTGCTTCAAAAGGTCACCTCTTACCACGTGGATATCAAAAAGCAAATAAACTGTTGATTCAGAGATAAAGCTAGCGTCGGGCAACATAAATACGCTATATATGGCAACATGTTCAAGCAATGAACTGAACTTGTTGGTATGGAATAATGATTAAAAGGACAGCAATTTGGAGTACGTAATTTGTACTCCATACACAAAATTTGACAGGGTCAAATTGTCAAAACTTCTGTCTCATAATCTTGTTCGAAAGTGTCATGAATGTGCCAATAAGTTTTAAATATGTTCTGGCACCAAGAAGCTAAAGAATAGCTGGGGCATTGAATAACAGTTATTACTAAGGATTACGAATCGGAGATAATGGCATTATGGAAAAGATTTGGTTTGCAGAATACCAAAAAACAGGGATTCCAGAAACAGTAGCATTGCCTGCGGAAAATACCTCTCTTGTTGATATTTTTGAGAGTAATTTCCAAAAATTTGGTTCTCGTGATGCCTTTATCTTTATGGATAAAGCGATGTCATTTAACGAGTTAGAACTTGCAAGTCGTAAGTTCGCGACCTATTTGCAAAATTTGGGGTTAGCAAAAGGAACTCGTGTGGCAGTGATGATGCCGAATGTGTTGCAGTATCCTGTAGTTGCATTAGCAGTGTTACGTGCAGGCTTAGTTTTAGTGAATGTTAATCCACTTTATACAGCACGTGAACTCGAGCATCAGTTAAATGACTCAGGTGCAGAAGTACTCGTGATTATCGAAAACTTCGCTAGTGTGTATCAAAGCATTTTAGGTAAAACTCCTGTGAAGCATGTTGTGGTTGCCACAGTAGGAGATATGCTGGGTACACTTAAAGGTACGTTGGTAAATTTTGTATTGCGTAAAGTACGTAAGCAAATTCCCGCTTGGAATATTCCAGGGTACGTTAAATTTAATACAGCATTAAATAAAGAAAGTCCGAGTAATTATAAGCGCCCGAGTTTAACTTTAAGTGATACTGCGGTGCTTCAATATACGGGTGGTACTACAGGTGTTTCAAAAGGTGCGGAACTGACTCACCGTAATTTGGTTGCCAACCTTTTACAATGTGACGGTATCTTCCAAAGTAAATTTGGTGCAAATGATGGTGCTAAAGGCGACCGTATTGTTTGTGCATTACCGCTTTATCATATTTTTGCGTTCATGGTTTGCGCAATGTACGGTATGTATAAAGGTCAGGCAAATATCTTGATTCCGAACCCACGTGATTTACCAGCTGTGATTAATGAATTACGTAAATATCAGCCATCATTCTTCCCAGCCGTAAATACATTATTTAATGCTTTAGTGAATAATGAAGAATTCAAACAACTTGACCATAGCAATTTAAAAATGGCGATGGGTGGTGGTATGGCAGTTTTACCTTCTACAGCAGAAGCTTGGAAGAAAATTACTGGTACAACCATTATCGAAGGTTATGGCTTGTCTGAGACTTCTCCAGTAGCGACTGCGAACCCACCAGCTTCTACCGAATTTAGCGGCACAATTGGTATTCCATTACCTTTAACAGAAGTTGCTATTTTAGATGATGACGGTAATGAAGTGGCTTTGGGAGAACAAGGTGAAATTTCAATTCGTGGTCCTCAAGTCATGAAAGGCTATTGGAACCGTCCGGATGAAACAGCTAAAGTCATGACAGCAGATGGTTTCTTCCGTACAGGTGACATTGGTGTAATGGACAGCCGTGGATACGTTAAAATTGTAGACCGTAAAAAAGATATGATTTTGGTATCTGGCTTTAACGTTTATCCAAGTGAAATTGAAGAAATTATTGCTAAACATCCAAAAGTATTGGAAGTGGCTGCAATTGGTGTTCCAGACGAAAAATCAGGTGAAGTGCCTAAACTCTTTATCGTGAAAAAAGATCAAAGCTTAACGACTGAAGAAGTTTTGAACTTTGCTAAAGAGAACTTAACAGGCTATAAACGCCCTCGTTATGTTGAGTTTATGGATGAATTACCAAAATCAAATGTAGGCAAAATTTTACGTAAAGACTTACGTAAACCAACCTAATAAGTTAATAAAAAAGCGCCTTAGGGCGCTTTTTTTGTTTCTATATTTTATGGCTTTTCATAAACCAGCGGTCTATATAAGGGCGACCAATTCCAACCATTCCAACAAAAACAAGCATTGTGCCAAGTTGTAAGCGTAGATGAGTTAAATCGAGCTGACCATAACTTAAATAATTATCTGCTAGGCAATATAGAGCAATCACAATTAACCAGTGCCACAAAGTAAGTCGTTTAATACCGACTGCAATAAAAGTAATTGTTAATATGACAAAGGTACCAAGCGTCGATTGCCAATTCAGATTTGCACAAATTACACTCAATAAAAAAGCGACAATAGGAAGCACGATTTTTAATATACGATCTACCTGAAGTTGATTCTGTTTTTGCTTGTCTAAGACGTCAAACAATTCTTTTTGATCAGGTTGTTGCATACATGGTCCTATTAATGAGTGATGACAAGTGATTGCATAAAATTTCAGGTAAAAATGCAATGTTATGATAGCATGATCAACAGTATTTTCAGTGATGGATGGCACTATGCAGGGCATTAGCGGCATTATCTATATTATTTTAGTGGCATGTTTGCTGCCATACGCATTTACCGTAATTGCAAAGTTTACAGGTGGTTTTCAGCCTGTCGATAATCAAAATCCGAGAGCTTTTTTTGCTAAAACAACAGGCCTTGCCGCTCGAGCGAATGCTGTACAACAAAATAGCTTTGAAAGCCTACCTTTATTTTTAACGGCTATTTTGATGGCTGAATATATGGTTGTTCCAGAATATTTCATTCTGAGATTAGGTTGGGCTTATATTATTTTAAGAGTTATCTATGGGATCTGCTATTTAAGTAACTGGGCAACTTTACGTTCGATTGTTTGGTTCTTATCTATATTGTGCCCAATCTTCTTATTAGTGGTCACGATAAAACTGACTTGAGTGTCATTCTGTCATCATTCATATCTACTTTCGCGTGGGCCCATTGTATAATCGGCATCATTTTGATGATATCCACGCTATAATCGAGTGGATTTTACATCTGACTTCATAACGAAAGAGTATTGATATGAGTTACAGCACTATCCCAGCAGGTAAAGATGCGCCAAATGACATCTATGTCATCATTGAAATTCCTGCAAATGCAGCACCAATTAAATATGAAATCGATAAAGATTCTGATGCATTGTTTGTAGACCGTTTCATGGGTACAGCAATGTTCTATCCAGCGAACTATGGCTATGTTCCAAATACTTTGTCTGAAGATGGCGACCCATTAGACGTACTTGTTGTAACTCCACATCCTGTTGCTGCTGGTTCTGTAATTCGTTGCCGTCCAGTGGGCAAATTAAACATGGAAGATGACGGTGGTATTGATGCGAAATTAATCGCTGTTCCACACGAAAAATTATCTCCACTTTACAAAGACGTGAAGGAATATACAGATCTTCCTCCGTTATTGATTAGCCAAGTTGAGCATTTCTTCAGTCACTATAAAGATTTAGAACCAGGCAAATGGGTGAAAATTAGTGGTTGGGAAGGTGCTGATGTTGCTAAAGCAGAAGTATTAAAAGCAATTGAAGCTGCTAAATAAGCTTTAATTTATAAGCTCAGAGTTTCTCAATTGATATTCTGAGCTTAATAAAAAACCTACATCTGTTGCCAGATGTAGGTTTTTTTTATGCTTGATAGATTTGTGAATTAGAATAATTTCACAGGAATATCAAGGAAGATACGCCATTCATTGGTATCGCCAATGTACGCATTGGTTTGATAAGCATCACTCGCACGGTAGTATGAGTTACGAATACGAAGACTTGCATCTTTAGCGAAACCACTTTGAACTGTGTATTTCACTTGGTTAAAGAATTCACGTTCTTCAGCATCATCAGTTAAACCTTTAACTTTGATGTCCCAACCGTATACAAATGCAGTCGTCCAGTTTAGACCAGGTAATACACCTAACTTACCAAAATCAAGACTGTATTGGATTTGTGCAGATTTTTCATCGTTACCGATGAAGTCAGACAGGTAAGAGTTTGGTAAATAAATACTTTGGCCACCGTCAGCATTTTCCCCATAGTCATAACCGACATTACCACTGTTTTGTTGGTAAGCAACCATGATGTTGTGTGGACCAGTATTATAGGCTGTAGAGATTGCCCAAATATTGTTTTTACGATTAGATAGGTCATCAGTAGTTTGTGAATAAGTAGAAGCGCCTTCATCAAACTTAGTGTGATAACCACTGAAATCATAAGTTAATGAGCTGTCATTCGCCAATGGTTGTTTATAGTTTACATTAACGTAGTGACGTTCAAGTTTATCTTTACTATCTAAACCATAGTAAGATGCATTCAAATTATCATCAAACTTGTATTTACCACCCCAAACAATTGCACGATCAAGACGACGGCCGTCGGTATTAACTTGGTCAGAATATTGGTTTTTAGTGAATTTACCAGCAATTACTTCTAAATCTTTAATTTCATGGCTGGTTAACAATGTACCTGTGAAATACTCAGGCACTAAACGAGCAGTGTTACTTGCCAGAACAGGTAAATCAAGTACTTGAGTACCGTAACGTACTGTTGTATTCGAGAAACGCGCTTTTACGTTACCACCACCACGAGCCCAGTGATCATAAGCATCACCAGAGTTTTCTTTACCGTTCAATGTTTCGCGTGGAATCATATTATTACCAGCGTTATTATTTTCGCCGATTTTAAATGAACCATCACCAACAACGCCAACACCGAAGCCAACAATACCAGGAGTAAAGCCAGATTCAATATTTACGATTGCTGTTTGAGCAAATGAACTGGTGTCATCTACGCCATTTTTTTTGTCACGGCTGATGTAACCTGTACGGAAGAGAATAGAACCGTTCGCATCTTCAACAAATCCTTTTGCCTCACTTTGCTCGCTTGCCTGAGCTGAGGAAATTATTGCCGCAGAAATGAGAACTGCTAATGTAAGTTTTTGTGCTTTTAGCATATTTAAAGAACCTCATAAAAACGATAAATCCTGTGCCTTGTTATTGTTCAGGGCCTAGGATTTCCATCAATTGTATAAGTAATCTATAAAAAAGATATATTTTTGTTCATTTTATTTTATATATGCTATGCAGGATTTAATTAATGTGTTAGGGATTGTTTGCTAAATTTGTGCTTGCTCTTTTATACTTAATATATTGTTTAAAATAAAAAAAGTAATTTATTTTTTAGTGGATTTTTCCCATTTATTTTTTATTTTTAGATCAAAAAATAGTTGATTCTTGTGTTCATTTTTTACTCTTTTTTGTTGGATATGTTTACTTTTTAATCTTATTTTAAGTTTCTTTTTTACTCAGTTTTATTTTTGTATTCTTTAAATTGTTACTATATAACGTTATTTTAAAAATGGAATGTACAAAAATAGATCACTAACAGTTGGTCAATAGAATATGTTTGGGTTGATCAAATTTAGTGCAATACATTGCTTGTATTTTGTGCATTACTCTTTTTATCCATATTGTTGCTTAAAAAAGACCCAAAATGGTTCATCAGTTTTAAATTAGAAATGAATAAAGAACTTTAACTGGTAGAAATGCTCACTCACAGACCATTACAAGTAATGCCTTCAAAAAATTTACGGACTTTTTATAGCCCGACTCTAGATTTAAATAGAGAGTTTACATACATCAAATGAATACTTCTCACCTCGCACATTAATTTCCGATAAGGGGTTTTCGTATGTTAAGTATTTTTTCTTGTATAAGAATTTTATTTTATCACTATGTTTTTTATAGATATATTTTTATAAAAATTAAACAGGATTTTTATAACAAAGTGAGTTTGATCTCAAAATTAGTGAAGTGCATCGATAGCAAATTTGTACTTGGCACAGCAATTGCTAAAGCTTAATCAACACAATTTGTTTCATTCATATAAATCGTGCATTCATTGTGGGGGAGATCAAAATGATGAAATTTGCACTTAAGGCCTTGAGCCTTAGTATCTTTGCAGCAGGCTCAACCATGGCTATGGCTGAAGATGCACCATCTTTTTACGGAATCACGGCAACTGGTAGTGTGGCAGCGACCACAGACTATCGCTTCCGCGGTGTGACCCAATCATCAAATAACCCAGCCATTCAAGGTGGTTTTACTTTTTCTCATAAGTCAGGTGCTTATGTTGCGCTTTGGGGTTCAAGCGTTGACTTTAATACACCTGGTGTTTCAACTGAAACCGATATCTCGTTAGGTTATACCAACACCTTAAAACTGTCAGACACATTGGCTCCGACTTATGATGTTGGTGTGATCCATTATGGTTATATTGGTTCTGACTCAAAATTTACTAACCCATACAACGGTGATACTGGTTTTGACTTTACTGAGTTTTACGGGAAATTAACGTTTGCAGACTCTTTGTTTAAAGGCGATGCACTTAGTGTAGGTGTGAACTACTCTAACGATTACTGGGGTCACTCTGACGAGTTCTGGTATTTCAACGTTGGTTATTCAGCACCAATTGCAGATACAGGATTTACTGGACTTGCTTCAGTTGGTTATAACAAACTCAAAAACAAAGATTCTTTACTTGTAGTTGCAGGTGGGCCAGGTGAAGACGATAGCTATATCGATTATAAAGTCGGCGTAAACTATAACATTTTAGGTATTGTCGCTGAGCTAGATGTTGTTGGTACAGACATTAGCACTTCTGGCATGACTGATGCTGGTAAAAAACCTTACGATACAGGTTTAGTGTTTAGTTTAACTAAAACATTCTAAGTTTGAGTTTTAAAAAAAGCGGGTAAATAAACCCGCTTTTTTATTAGTTTTCTATTTCAGAAAGTAGCTGTTTTAATTGGTTAAGCTCAATATCCGCAGCTTTGGACAGAGGCTTACGTGGTGAACCTGAAGAGACACCTTTTAGCTGCAAACCTGCTTTAATCGTTTTAGGTAAGCCACCATTTACAATAAAGCGTAGTAGAGGAAGTTGTTGGTAAAATGACTTTTGAGCTTGTTCTAACTCACCATTTTTTACATGTTTAATGAGCTGTTGAGGTCTTTGGCCTAATAAGTTTGGCGCTGCTGTACACCAACCACTTGCTCCAGCACATAAAGCTTCTAAAGCTAGAGGGTTACAGCCGTTATAAAACGGAAGTTCTCCTTTTGAGAGTTCTTGAATTTTATGCATACGCTGAATGTCACCGCTACTTTCTTTCACCATCGTAATATTTGCAATGTTGTTAAACATGCGCACGATTAATTCAGGAGACATATCAACACCACTAGTTGCAGGGTTGTTATAAATCATAATCGGTAAAGTCGTTGCTTGTGCAATCGCTTGATAATATTCAAAAATCTCTTGGTCTGTTAGCTTCCAATAAGATATAGGAATCACCATAAGTGCATCTGCACCATAGCTTTGTGCGATTTTCGCCTTTTTGATGGCTTGATCAGTCGTGAGCTCTGAAATTCCAATAATGACAGGCACGCGTCTATTAATACTTTCAATTGAAGTTTTTGCGACTAAGCACCATTCATCCCATTCAAGATAAGCGCTTTCGCCTGTACTGCCTAAAGGCGCAATCGCGTCGCAGCCATTTTTAATAAGTAAATCTAGCATTTCCTTTAAAACAACAAGGTTAACGGTGTTGTCATCAGAAAATGGGGTAACCGGGTAGCCAATAATGCCGTTTAGTTTCATGGTCGAAGTCTCTTTTTTAAATACAGTCAGAATGTTTTTTCAAAGCTTTACGTGCGTAGTAAGCAAAGTTCACTTTGTTGCGTTTATCGGTAGAAACCCAGTCATGAGCTTCTGTTGCTAAAGCATGTGGGATGGGCTGGATTTGTCCGGCAGACATGGCTAGTAGTTGCAGTTGAGCTGCACGCTCAATTAAAAGCGCCAAGTTGCATGCTTCTTCAATGGTTTTTCCTGTAACCAGTTGGCCATGGTGAGACAACAAAACGGCACGGTTTTTACCCAGCGCAGAAGAAATCAAAATGCCTTCTTCATTACCCACAGGGACACCCGGCCAATGACCTACAAATGAGCAATCTTCATAAAGTGCACAGACATCCATTTGGGAAATCATGAGTGGTATCTGTAACATCGACAGTGCAGCTACGTGGGTAGGGTGCGTGTGGATAATGCAGTTCACCTCTGGGTGTTCCTTATAAATCCATGTGTGAAAACGGTTGGCTGGGTTTGCCATACCTTCTTGATTGATGGGTTCTAAATCTTGATTCACCTCAAGCAAGTTTGAGGCAGTAATTTCATCAAAGCCTAAACCGAAACGTTGGGTAATAAAGGAATGTTTATTTTCACTACGACATGTAATTTGACCTGCTAAACCAGCATCATGCCCATGGTCAAATAAAATACGGCAAGTCAATGCAAGCTTTTGGCGGTCAGTTAAATCTGAGTCGCTAATCCACTTTTGCATGTCTTGCTGTGCGTGTTGCATCAGGTCTTGTTTGTTTACAGCAGCAGTCTTCATCTCTTCTCCAGTCCAGTTGACCAAATTAAGTAGGTGAAGGCAGAATAGAAAACAACTGGATGAATCAATACATCCAGTTTTTATAAGTTATATGGTCCAGATGGGGCGAATATGCTAAGACCTTGGCAAATACATTTCCGTATCGATGAAAGAGAAGAAAAAACGGTTTTTCTAAAACTGACTAACTTGATTAGTCAGGAAATTTTAAGTGGCCGTTTAGTGCAGGGGACTATGCTGCCGGGGTCTCGTAGCCTGTCAAAAGAACTAGGAATTAATCGGAAAACCGTTCAAGCAGTTTATGAAGAATTAGAAGCACAAGGATGGCTTGTGACCCGTCCCCGAAAAGGCACATTTGTGGCGGATGTTTTGCCAGAAAAACAGCTTCAAATAGAGCCAGTATCTGAGAAAAAAGTTAATGATAAACCAATCATTCAAGAAGTGATTCAACGCCCACACAATGATGGGGTGCCAGATCCGAGACTGATTCCATACGAATTATTTTCACGGGCCTATCGGCATGCACTGATTAAAATTACTCAAAACCAGTATATGGGATATGGTGACCCACGAGGTATGGCTGAGTTAAGGCAAGCTTTACAACAAATGTTGTCGATGGAACGTTTTATGAATGTTGCCGAAGATGAGATTTGTATTGTACGTGGTAGCCAGATGGGAATTTTTCTTGCCTCTCGAGCATTACCTAATCGGCAGGGCGTTATCGTTGTTGAGGAATTATATTATCCATCTGCTTTTAAAGCATTTCAGTCAAATGGCTTTCAAGTGGTTTCTGTTAAATTAGATGAACAAGGTATTGTCATTGAAGATTTAGAACGGATTTTACAAGAGCATTCTGTAGCTGCCATTTATACAACTCCGCATCATCAATATCCTACAACTGTCACCATGACCATGTTTCGCCGTCTTCAGCTTTTAGAGCTTTCAAAAAAATACGGCTTTTATATTATTGAAGATGACTATGATCATGAATTCCACTATGACAGTCGGCCTATGCCACCCTTAGCTAGTTTGCCTCATTCTGAATTAGTCATTCATATTGGCTCATTGTCTAAAGTTTTTGCACCTGGCATTCGTTTGGGTTACATCGTGGCATCGTCACCAATTATTCAATCCATTACTGAAGATATTCTGTTGATTGATCGACAAGGTAATAATATTACTGAACTTGCGTTGGCGGACTTAATGCAGCGAGGTGAAATCAAGCGGCATATCCGTAAAATGAAAAAAATATATCAACTACGCCGTGACCATGCCTTAGCTGAGTTCCATCGAATTTTTGCAGAGAGTGTTCATATACAGCCACCCGCTGGGGGAATGGCTTTGTGGGTTAAATTCCAGAAACCATTTACTCAAGATCAGCTTATAAAATTAAAAGAATTTAACATTGATACAGAGCATAAGTTTAAACAGGAAGAATGTACCAATCATTGTATCCGTTTTGGCTTTGCTGCTTTATCAGAGAAAGAAATTACTTCCTTAATTGAGACTTTAAATGAAGCTCTTAATAAAAGAACAGCGGACTCATAATCCGCTGTTTTATCTTAAGAATGATTGCCTCGATAAGAGAGCGCTTCTGTAAGATGAGGACTTTGGATCATCTCACTTCGAGCCAAATCGGCAATGGTACGAGCTACTCGTAAAACACGATGATAAGCACGAGCCGACAGATTCAAACGTTGCTGAGCCATTTCAATCATGCGTTGCGACGTATTATCTAGAACAGCAAATTGTTCTAGTTGTTTTGGTGAAAGTGCTTGATTTAAACAATCTTGTCTTTGCATTTGTTGTTCATAAGCATAAATCACACGTTGTCTTACAGCCGTAGAGTCTTCAGCAGGTGTTGGATCTTGCAGTTCCTGAGCTTTTAAAGGCGGTACATCAATATGTAAATCGATACGGTCGAGTAACGGCCCCGATATACGGTTTTGATAACGTTTAATACTCTCTGGTGAACATTGACAACGGCTATCTTGATTAAATGCATACCCACATGGGCAGGGGTTCATTGCTGCAATGAGCTGAAAGTTTGCAGGGTAGGTAATTTGCCGAGCTGCACGTGAAATAATGATTTCTTTTGACTCAAGCGGCTGGCGCAAGACTTCTAGCACTTTTCTATCAAACTCTGGAAGTTCATCTAAAAAGAGCACACCTAAATGAGATAAAGTAATTTCACCCGGTTTAGGATGTGAACCGCCCCCAACCAGTGCAATCGCTGATGCTGTATGGTGGGGCGCGCGAAATGGACGCTGGCCAAACGTATGCGGTGTATTTGAAATGGAATAAATACTCGCAACTTCAAGCGTTTCTTGATTAGAAAGCGGCGGTAAAATTGAAGGAAGGCGTGAAGCGAGTAAAGTCTTACCTGTACCTGGTGGTCCTTTAAAGAGCAGAGAATGACCTCCTGCGGCAGCTATTTCTAGTGCGCGACGTGGGCGTAGCTGACCTTTCACATCTGCCAGATCAAATTTATAGGGCATTTGGTTTGAAGTCGTTGCAGGTTCAATCAAAGATAGCGATTTTGTGCCCAGAAAATGTTCACACACTTCTTTTAAGTGGTTCACCGGATAACATTCAAGGTCAGGTAAGTGGCTAATATCCTGACTATTATCGAGAGGTAAAAGCATTTTATGCTTGGCTTGTTGACACGCCATTGCCAAAGTTAAAGTACCTGAGACGGGCCTTACATGGCCATCGAGCGCTAATTCACCAATTAATTCAAAATCTTCGGCACAGTTTTCTGGGAGCTGACCAGACGCAATTAAAATGCCTATGGCAATCGGTAAATCTAGACGTGACCCATCTTTGGGCAAATCTGCTGGTGCAAGGTTAATGGTCAGCCGTTTAGTTGGAAATTGAAATCCACTATTAATAATGGCCGAGCGAACCCGATCTTTACTTTCTCTTACCGCCGCTTCTGCTAGCCCGACAATGGTAAGAGAAGGCAAGCCTTGACTTACATGTACCTCAACTTCAATCAAAGGTGCATGTAAACCTAAAAGTCCCCGTGTATAAATTTTAGAAAAAGACATCTTATTGTTCCATTATGGTGCTTCATTTTTAATCGTTGTAAAGTATAAATGCGCTACGTTGGTGCTTATTTTTTATTCTTTAAAGTTTCTTCTAACAGACTGACTTGTTTTTGTAGCTCGTCTAAACGTTGATTGGCTGATTGAAGTGCAGTCTTTTGACGGTCAATCTCTTGTTTGGAAACAAGGTCTAACTTTTCGACCGCTTCATTTAATAATGCACGTAAATTTTTTTCCAAATCTTTTTTAGGCTCATCAATTTGTTCCAAAATGGCCTGTAGTAATGTTTCTAGCATGAAATATCCAAAGTGTTGTATTACCTTATAGTTTACATTTTAACACTGCTTGAACATTGTATACAGGCTTCAATTCTTTTAGTGCAAATAGAACATTAAAACAGCACTCAGCAATACTGAAAATTCATTTTATTTTTAATAGCTCATCTACATCTTGTTCACTAAATAGGTTATAAAGAAAGTTCATGCAAAAGATTCATTTCCCTCAACCTTTGAAATATTGGCATGAAAATTGAACATAAAACCTTACTGGTGAAAAGAAGCCGAAGGAAACAAACATGAAGCTTGTAACTGCAATTGTAAAACCGTTTAAATTGGATGATGTGCGTGAAGCGCTCTCTGACATTGGTGTACAAGGGATTACCGTAACTGAAGTTAAAGGTTTTGGTCGTCAAAAAGGACATACAGAACTCTACCGTGGCGCGGAGTATGTGGTTGATTTCTTACCTAAAGTAAAAATCGAGATTGCGATTAGTGATGAAATGGTTGATGCGGTAATTGAATCAATTACCCGTGTAGCAAGCACTGGAAAAATCGGCGATGGTAAGATTTTTGTGACTAACCTGGAACAAGTAATCCGTATTCGTACGGGTGAAACTGGACCGGATGCTGTCTAAATTGGCACAAAGCTTGCTGAGTAGAAAATAACTCGCAAATGAGGTTGGGGGACACGAATGAAAAAAATACTTATGGCGCTCAGTCTATCAGGCGCTCTTTTGGGTGGTACTGCCGTTTGGGCAGAAGAAGCTGTAACAACGCCAACATCGGAAGTTGCGGCTGCATCAACATCTCAAGCTGCTGTAACTACTGCGGAAGCACCAGTTGCTGAAACTCCGGCAGCTCCAGCACCGACACCCACTCTTGATACGGGTGACACCTCTTGGATTTTAGTTTCAACCGCTTTGGTTTTATTAATGACCATTCCAGGATTGGCATTATTCTACGGCGGTATGGTACGTAAAAAAAATGTACTAAGTACGATGATGTTCAGCCTTTCAGCTGCAATCTTGGTAAGTTTGCTGTGGGTGATTGCTGGTTATTCAATCGCGTTCTCTGGCACAGGTGCATTTTTTGGTGATTTGTCTAAAGCAATGCTAAACGGAGTGGCGTTTGATGCATTAAGTGGGACAATTCCTGAAAGTCTCTTTGTTATTTTCCAAATGACTTTTGCCATCATTACAGTTGCAATTCTTAGCGGTTCTATTGCAGACCGTATGAAGTATTCAGCTTTTATGGTGTTTATTGCAGTTTGGGTGCTCGTTGTTTACGCACCAATTACCCACTGGGTGTGGGCTGCAGATGGCTGGTTATTTAAAGCAGGTGCATTAGATTTTGCTGGTGGTACAGTTGTACATATCAACTCAGGTGTTGCAGGTCTAGTTGCTGCTTACATGCTTGGAAAACGTATTGGCCTTGGCCGTGAATCTATGGCTCCGCATAACCTGACTTTAACTGTAGTGGGTGCAAGCTTACTTTGGGTGGGTTGGTTCGGCTTTAACGGTGGTAGTGCTCTAGGCGCTGGTGCTCGTGCAAGTATGGCAATTTTAGTGACTCAAGTTGCTGCTGCCGCTGCTGCATTCTCTTGGTTAGTTGTTGAACGCATGATCCGAGGTAAAGCATCTGTATTAGGTGGTGCTTCTGGTGCGGTAGCTGGTTTGGTAGTGATTACACCTGCTGCAGGTTTTGTCGGTGTAGGCGGTGCTTTAGTCATGGGTCTTATCGGTGGTGTCGTGTGCTTCTGGGGTATTACTGCACTTAAACGCTTACTTAAAGCCGATGATGCTTTGGATGCATTTGGTTTACATGCGGTAGGTGGTATTGTCGGTGCGATTTTAACTGGCGTATTCTACAGTGATGAAATTATTAAAGCAGCCAACGTTGCATTAGCTCCAACATTCGCTGGCCAATTATGGGTACAAGTTGAAGGCGTATTGGCAACCATGGTTTACAGTGGTGTTGCGACTTTCATTATTCTTAAAGTGATTGATCTTGTGATCGGTATCCGTGTGAACGCTGATGATGAGCGCATGGGTCTGGATTTAAGCCAACATGGCGAACGTATTGAATAATCATCATTAATAATCTGCTGTCTTAAAAGAACAGTCTTGCGCTGTGATCAAAGCGATGTTTTGATCTTGCTCAGGACTGTTTTTTTGTCTTATAGAATGCTGGTTCTGTAAGTGTAGAAATTTTGCTACACTAGGTCAAAGTAATCGACCCTATAAATCCGCTATGCATTGTCCATTTTGCAACGCCGCAGATAGTAAAGTCATCGATTCACGTTTAGCCGCCGAAGGCTGTCAGATTCGTCGACGTCGTGAGTGTGTAAGTTGCGGTGAACGTTTTACCACTTTTGAAAGCTATGAAGTGGTAATGCCCCGTGTGATCAAATCGAATGGAAAAAATGAACCTTTCGATGAGGCCAAATTACGCCGTTCGTTAATGCATGCGTTGCAAAAACGTCCAGTCACACAAGAGCAGATCGAAACAGTTTTAAGTGATATTCAGTTGCAGATTCGCCGTTTAGGTGAGCGTGATGTGAAATCTAGAACAATTGGCGAAATCGTCATGCAATCTTTATTTGCCCTTGACCATGTTGCTTACGTCCGATTTGCTTCTGTGTATCAAGATTTTCAGGATGTTGAAGCGTTTCGCCGTCAAATTGAGCAAATGCAGCAACGTGAACACTAATCATTTGAGATTTTTATGTCTGAGTTGAAACAAGATCAGTATTGGATGCAGCAAGCCATTGAACTTGCCAAACGAGGACTCTATTCGACCAAGCCTAATCCAAATGTTGGTTGTGTGATTGTCAAAGATGATCAGTTAATTGGTGAAGGCTTTCATCCTAAAGCAGGTCAGCCACACGCAGAGGTTTTTGCCTTACGCGAGGCAGGTGAATATGCCCAAGGTGCAACAGCTTATGTAACGCTTGAACCATGTGCGCACTATGGCAGAACCCCTCCTTGTGCCGAAGCATTGGTGAAAGCCCAAGTTAAAAAAGTAGTGGTCGCTTGTCTTGATCCAAATCCATTGGTTGCAGGGAAGGGTGTTCAGATTTTAAAAAATGCCGGAATTGAAGTAGAAGTTGGCATTTGTGAAGATTTAGCATCAAAACTTAATCAAGGCTTTTTAAAAGCAATGTCTACAGGCATGCCTTATGTGCGTTTAAAAGTCGCTTCAAGTTTAGATGGGCGTGCCGCAATGGCGTCAGGTGAGTCGAAGTGGATTACCGGTTCTGCTGCCCGTCAAGATGTACAACATTGGCGTGCGATTTCTGGAGCAGTGATTACAGGTATTGAAACTGTGATTGCTGATGATTGTCAGCTTAACGTGCGTTCACTCCATAATATTGATATAGAGACGGTTGCGCAGCCAAAACGTATTGTTTTAGATCGCCAAGGACGTTTGCCACTTAACGCTAAGATCTTAGAGAATCCTGAAACTGTGATGGTGATGGGGCCGTATCGTCAAGAACTTGCTGATTTAGGCGTGATACAATTAGAAATTCAGCCTTTAAAAATGCTGTTACAGACCCTATCTAAGCAACATCAAATTTATGATGTGTTGGTTGAGGCTGGCGCAACATTGTCTACTGCCTTTTTGCAAGAAGGTTTGGTGGACGAATTGATCAGTTATATTGCCCCGACATTATTGGGGAAAAGTGCAAGAGCCATGTTCAATGCAGAATTTGAATATATGGCAGAGCAACTTCGTTTTACACTTCTTGATGTGACACAAATTGATCAAGATATACGCTTAAGGTTAATCCCTACGCAAGAGAAAGTATGAATTCAGAGCCTTCGGTTTATCACAAACGTCGTCATGCAGCCCGTACGACAGACGAATATCTTTTCCATCAGCTTGTACCGTACTTGGGTAATAAGCGCCGATTGCTCCATCTAATTTTAGAAGCCCTTGAAATTACAGGGACGCTGAATAGCAAGAAAAAGAATCCACCGATTTTTGCCGATTTTTTTGCCGGCAGTGGCGTTGTATCTCGTTTAGCCCGCCAAAATGGTTACCGTGTGATTGCAAACGACTGGGAACCTTATAGTCATGCTTTAAATCATGCGATTTTAGCCTGTGTAGATGCGCCTGCTTTTAAAGAGTTAGGCGGCTATCAAAAGGCAATCGATTATTTAAATCGTTTACCGGAAGTTAAAGGTTGGGTAACGCATAACCTTTGTCCACGTAACGATGATGTATACGATCCAACTCGTGACCGTTTATTCTTTAAACGTCGTAATGGTATGCGTATCGATGCAATTCGTCAGCAGATTGCAACATGGCAGGCGCAAGGTGCAATTAATGATGTAGAGATGAGTGCTTTGCTCGCACCATTGCTCTATTCAGCTAGTTTTGTTAGTAATACGAGTGGCGTATTTAAAAGTTTCCACCAAGGGTGGGGCGGACGTACCCAAACTGCATTAGAACGAATTGAATCATTACTTTGGTTAACACCGAGCCGTTTTTGTGAGATTGGTGATCGTAAACGACCTGCTGCTGAAATGTGGTGTGTAGATTCACAACATCTAGCAAATCAAATGAGTGGTTTTGAAGTCGATGTTGCTTATCTTGATCCACCGTATAACCAACACGCATATAGTAGTAATTACCACGTTTTAAATGCATTAACTTTATGGGATCAGGTGGATTTACCTTCACCAGATACCAAAGGTTATAAGAGTGGTATTGATAGAGCATGGCGTAAAGAGCGTCCAAGCCCATATAACTCTTCTAAACATGCAAAAGATGCATATGAGAAATTACTTTCAACCATCAATGCACGCTATATTCTGACCAGCTATTCAACTGATGGTAATATCGAACCGAAAGATTTGCTTATGGCTAATCTGGAGCGGGGCAAAGTCACCTTGTTAACACAAGATGTTCCGCGTTATCGAGTGAGTAAACAACGACAGTCTGAACGTGCACGCGTGCTTGAGTTTATTGTGATTACTGATACTCATGCCAAGTCAGGACCACCATTACGTCAGTTATTAGGCCAGCTTTACCACTTCGCCGAGCTAGGTGGTGTAGATACCTCAGGTAATAGTACACAGCTCGCACTTTGGTAAGCGCTGCAACTTAAGCAGTGTAAAAAGATTTGGAGATTGAGCCATGTTTACAGGCATTATTGAAAGTTTAGGTAAAGTTGAAAGCCTGCAAAGTGTAGGTGGTGATATACGTCTACGTATTCAGACTGATCTGGATATGTCTGATGTACATTTGGGTGACTCGATTGCAACCAATGGTATTTGTCTCACAGTGATTGAATGGGGCGATAACTGGTACGCAGCGGATGTTTCTCGTGAAAGTTTAAATCGAACGACTTTGGGTAACTGGAAAGTTGGGCAACGTGTCAATGTTGAAAAGGCAATGTTACCGACAACGCGCTTTGGCGGGCACATTGTAAGTGGTCACGTTGATGGCGTAGGTGAAATTACCGTAGTACGAGAAGACGCTCGTTCAATCTATTATGAAGTTACAGCACCAGCAGAACTTGCTAAATATTTGGCGGAAAAAGGTTCTGTAACCGTCGATGGAATTAGCTTAACGATTAACCACTTACGTGGAAATATTTTAAGCTTGAATCTGATTCCGCATACCGCAGAACGTACCAATATTGGAACGTGGCAAGTAGGCAGTAAAGTAAATCTTGAAGTTGATGTGTTAGCACGTTATATCGAGCGATTATTGCTGGGCGATAAAGCTGCCGAGCAAAAAACCGAGTCAAATATTAGTATGGCTTTTTTAGCTGAGAATGGTTTTTTAAAATAAAAGCTAGTTCATTAAAATAAAAAACCGAACACATGTTCCGGTTTTTTATTTTGAAAAATTAATGCTTGGTGAGAGTAACTGAGTGTGTGCCGACCCAAGCTTTATGATGTTGGGTGCGAGTAATCGTAAAGTCACCTTTTTCTGACGCTCGTGTCAGCAAGATTGAGAGCGAATTAAAGTCGTTATGACTCATATAAAGTTCTTGTGCTGAAAATGTCCATTGCTCGCCTTGATTAAGCTGCTCAAGTTGCTTTGAAATCTGATGCGGAATGTCCATTTTTACCCTCATTAATTATCTTAAAACACTACTTTTTATTCTTATAATCATTTGATCTATAAGAATAATATTTGTGTCTATTTTGTGACAAATAAGTGTCAGTTTTATGACAAAGAGGCTTTTAAAAGTTTACTTTTCTATTTTTCATCAGAAAACTTAGAATTTTTTAAGATATATTCAATTTCTTCTTGAGCTGCCGACTGTAGTTTGGCTCGGAAAGCCGTTACAGACTCTTCAATTAAGTTCTCAGCTTCAAGTTCTAAACGAATGCGTAAACTTTCAAGCTCAGATAAGATTTGGTCATCAGTAATACTAAGTTTTACGCCAGCAGAGTAATTGACTGCTGGTGTTTCGGGGTTTTTCTGATAACGTGCAGTTTGCTCTGTAACTTCTTGTTCTAACTGACTGCGGATGGTTTGAAGTGCTTCAGTCTGTTCACTAAATTGACGAACTTCATCGGCTTGCAATTGGGCAGCATAGGCCGCTTCTAACGCTCGTTTATCAGCAAGTGCTTTCTCTAAAGCAAGCTGACGACGAATACGTGCTTGCTCGATCAGCTCTGCTTTAAGGTCCGCGTAAGCTTTTTCAATTTTTTGCTGTGATTCTAACTGCGCTTTTTCGTCATTTAAAACCCAAAGCTGAATCGGAGTTTGAGGTTCTAATAAGTCGCAAATACGTGCCAGATCTTGTTGATAGGCATGACGGACAGCTTCAGGCGCATTTAACCATCTTTTTTTAAAATCTTGCCCGACATTTAATGCCACCATGCTTCTCCTTTGTTCAACAGTATTTACATTCTAGCGCGTTATAATTTAAAGGTCCGCGGTTCTATACCCAAACGGCGATACATTTTAAATTTTTCTCGACCAATTTGCTTGGCTGTTTCATTATTTTCAACAATTTCTATAATGTGGCTAAAATGCTCAACTTGTTCAAGTGCATGATTGTTAAAATTAAATGCCAATAAGCCTTGTTCAAGCGGTTGTTTAGCCGAAATACATACAGCAGCTTCAGCTTGATCAATCCCATGCGCAATGAAACTTACAGGGTCGAAATCCCATAATCTTTCATCAAGAGTTTGTTGTAGCTGCACATCTGGGCAATACCACCAGATTTTAGGATGCTTCTGTAAAATCTTTCGGCATAAACGGCAAGCACTATCGACTTGCCGTTCTTCACTGGTTTCAAACAGATAAAAACTAACTTTAGCCATTCGTATTTACACGATTCGCTAAAAATTGCATGAGTAATGGTACTGGACGCCCTGTTGCGCCTTTAGCTGGGCCAGATAACCATGCTGTTCCTGCTACATCTAAATGAGCCCAGCGATACTCGCGTGTAAAGCGTTCAAGGAAACAAGCTGCCGTAATCGCACCGCCGTATGGACCGCCAATGTTTGCAATATCCGCAAATGGTGAATCAAGTAATTCTTGATAATCTTCAATCACTGGCATACGCCATACACGGTCAAATGATTGCT
This sequence comes from Acinetobacter lactucae, assembly GCF_013122135.1. Classification (NCBI taxonomy): domain Bacteria; kingdom Pseudomonadati; phylum Pseudomonadota; class Gammaproteobacteria; order Moraxellales; family Moraxellaceae; genus Acinetobacter; species Acinetobacter lactucae. The sequence continues at coordinate 3,712,184 of NZ_CP053391.1, read as the reverse complement.
CACCTGCTTGTTGGAGTTCAGCTGCTAAAGCATCATCAGGTGAGAACAAACCACTAAGCACTTTACCTAAAGCGACTACACATGCACCTGTTAAGGTCGCAATATCGACCACAACTGCCGGATTGAAGCGTTTGATATAGGTCAATGTGTCACACAGTACTAAACGGCCTTCGGCATCAGTATTTAAGATTTCAACAGTTTGGCCGCTCATGGTTGTCACAATATCGCCCGGACGGGTTGCTTTACCTGAAGGCATGTTTTCTGCGGCTGCAATTGCTCCAACGACATGAATCGGAAGTTTCGCTTCGCATAGCGCACGAATAGTACCTAGTACAGAGGCTGCACCGCACATATCGAACTTCATTTCATCCATGCCGAGGCCCGGTTTTAAAGAAATGCCGCCTGTATCAAAAGTAACGCCTTTACCAACCAGCACAACAGGCGCTTGATCGATTCCAGCTTGGTATTCGAGTGTTACGATACGACCCGGACGTTCAGATCCTTTGCTGACTGCAAGAAAAGCATACATGCCTAAATCAGCCATTTGCTGCTCATTTAAGACAGTAACTTTGAGTAAGTCTGGAAATTCTGCAGCTAAAGCTAATGCTTGTTCTGCTAAATATTCAGGGAAACAAATGTTACCTGGACGGTTTCCGAGGTCACGTGCATACGACTGACCAGACTGTACGGCATGCACTAAAGCCAGTTGTTTTTCATCGAGGCTAGTCGTTGAACTAATTAAATCAACCTGTTGTAACACAAATTCATTTTTTTTCGATTTAAACTCATCATAACCATAAGCTGCTTGAGTTAAGCTTAAAGCGAATAAATAATGGTATTCGACAGGTAACGCAGCAATATCAATCGCGATATGCTTAAATTTATTTTGTGTCGATTTGATAATGGTTTGGGCAAGTTTAGCGAGCTTAACCGCCTGAAGTTCGACTGTTTTTCCTAAGCCAAGTAATTGGCCATGAGGTTGATTTGAAATCTGACCGAATAAAGGCAGAGTTTCATTGAAGTTGCCTTTGAATTGGGTGGCAGTAAGGACGCTTTCTAGGTTATTGATTTGATATGTGTTGATGTTGCTTTGTAGCTGTTCTGAATCAACTAAAACCCACAAAGATTCATTAGATGTCTGTTCGGGAAAAGTTGTATAAGTTGTAAATTTCATGGCTGCCGTGATTGCCTATAGAAAGTTATGTTGGATTAAAACATTGAAACACTTTCAAGCATAGCGTTGCAATGTGCGGTTTTATATTTTTAACATTCGGGTAAACTAGCACACGTCCCGATTAGCCTTTTGGAAGTATTACTTTGATTATTCGGCGTTATCTCGTCAAGCAAGTTGTCTCTACCTCATTGGTGGTCATTTCTTTACTGACCCTAATCATGATGGGTGGTCGTCTGATCAAATACTTTGGTGTGGCGGCGCAGGGGCGTTTAGATGCCGGTATCTTGTTTAGCATCATTGGATATCGTTTACCTGAATTTCTAACACTCATCTTACCACTGGGTCTTTTCATTGGTTTAATGTTGGTGTTTGGTCGTTTATATGTTGACCATGAAATGGCTGTATTGAATGGTAGTGGTGTAAGCCGTCATCAATTAGCGCGATTACTCATTCCAATGACCCTTGTTTATATGGTGTGTCAGTCTGTGCTGATGCTTTGGATGACGCCGTGGGGACTACGTGAGTTTGAAAAGCTGACAACTACACAAGCAGTGCGTACAGGTTTCGATTTGGTTCGGCCAAGAGAATTTATTTCTTCTGGTCCATATACGATCTATGCAGGTTCATTGTCAGAAGACCGAAAGAATTTGAAAGACATTTTCTTTTATCAGCGTGCTGCTAAAGAAGATAAGCCAGATGTTATGATTTTGGCAAAAGAAGCGACTCGAGTAGAAGTTGCAAATGACACCGCCAATGTCGTTGATTTGGTACAAGGCCGTCGTTATGAAATATTCCCAGGACAACCAAAATATACACAAGCAGAGTTTCAGTCTTATCGTCTACGTTTAGAAAATGACAAAGACGTTAAGTTTGAAAGTGGCGATGTAGAGGCTCTATCAACAACAAAACTTTTTTCAAAAACGAATGATCCAGTCATTAGAAGTGAGTTGGGATGGCGTTTATTTGGGCCATTTACCATTGTTATTGCGTTAATGCTATCAGTGGCATTGTCTGAGGTGAGTCCACGACAAGGCCGTTATTACCGTCTTATTCCGGCGATTTTTATTTTTTCCAGTCTGATCGTATTAATGATTGCAATCAAGACTCGTATTAGTAAAGAAGAACTCGATATTTGGGCTTATCCTGCCGTGTTAGTTGTTTACGGTGTTGCTGCCGCCTTATTCTCACGTAAGCAAAAGTTAGGACCAAAAATCAAGAAACAGATCAAGCGAGTGAAATTATAATGTTAGCACGTCGAATAGTCGCCAAATATGTGACGAAAACCACTGCGCTTGCGATGTTTGGCACCACAGTTGTTTTGTCCATTCTACAGGTCTTATTTACATATCTTGGCGAGTTGGGTGAGCTTAAACCAGACTATAACGCATGGCAGGCTCTCATCTATGTTTTGTGGGGAGCTCCTCGCTATCTCTATGAAATTTTACCTATTTCTGCCTTGATTGGGGCTGTGATTGGGTTAGGTTCATTGGCAACAAGTAGTGAACTCATTGTTATGCGTTCAGTGGGTGTTAGCTTATGGCGTATTGTCGGTTGGGTGATGCGCTCAGCTTTACTGCTTATTATTTTGTCGTTTGCTTTAAGTGAGTGGGTTATCCCTTATACCAATGAAAAAGCACAAAGTGTTAAAAGCCATCGTTCAGTAGCTGCTTTAGGTGAAGTTAAAGGGTATTGGTCTCGTGAAGGGCAGCGCTTTATCTATATCGATTATGCTAATTCGCAGGGTAACTTAAAAGACATTCAAGTGGTCGATTTTGATCAAAACTATTACTTGCAGTCATTAATTAATGCTCAGCAAGGACAGTTTATTAAAAATGGTCAGTGGGCTTTGAAAAAAGCTGAACAAATGGACATTTTGGCGGCAGGAAATGCCATCAAAACTGATCATGAAGAACAATCGCTTGCTTTAGCATTACAGCCCAAATATGTGCATATGGTGACTTTAGATCCTGAAGATCTATCACCAAGCCAACTGATTAGCTTTATGCGTTATATGGATGAATATAGTCAGGTGCCAAAGACTTACCAATTGGCTTTCTGGCAAAAAGTTGCTTCGCCATTTTCACTTATCGCATTAGTACTCGTAGCGTGTTCTTTTATTTTTGGACCATTACGCCAACAATCGATGGGTTTCCGTTTGGTGATCGCATTGTTTATTGGTTTGAGTTTCTATTATTTACAGGACTTTTTGGGGTATGCGAGCTTGGTTTATTCTCCATCTCCAGCATGGTTCGTACTTGTACCTATCTTGTTAATGTTTGGTGCTGGAAGTTATTTGCTTTACCGCGCTCGTTAGTAATAAATGATATTTATGGTTTTCATCAATCGCGGATATTGGTGAAAGCCATAGGAATAAATAGAGTCTTGACCGAAAATTCGGTAAGATATTGTGACGAAATTGTAGACAAAAGAGAAATTGATTATGACGGATGCAACTGCTGGCAAGATCCCTCACGTTCTGGTCATTATGGATGGTGTTGGACACCGTGAAGCGATTGAAGATAATGCTTTTCTTGCAGCAAAAACACCAAATTTGGCGGCAATGAAAGCCAAGCATCCGAATAGTCTAATTTCTGGTTCAGGTGAAGATGTTGGATTGCCTGATGGTCAAATGGGGAACTCTGAAGTCGGCCATATGAATCTTGGGGCTGGCCGTGTGTTATATCAAGACTTTACCCGTATTACTAAAGATATCCGTACTGGTGACTTTTTCAAACACGAAGTGTTGATCGACGCTGTTGAAAAAGCCAAAGCTGCTGGTGGTGCTGTCCATATTATGGGACTACTTTCAGAAGGTGGCGTCCATTCACATGAAGATCATATTGTGGCGATGTGTGAGCTTGCATTAAAACGCGGTGCAAAAGTTTATTTACACGCTTTCCTTGATGGTCGTGATACACCTCCACGCAGTGCTCAGCCTTCTTTAGAAAAACTAGATGCATTATTTGCTCAATATCCAGGCCAAGGCCGTATCGCAACTATGATTGGTCGCTACTTTGCAATGGACCGTGACAACCGTTGGGATCGTGTTGAGCAAGCTTATCGCTTGTTAACCGAAGGTGAAGCACTTCGTACTGCACAAACTGCAGTTGAAGGGTTAGAGCTAGCTTATGCAGCCAATGAAAATGATGAGTTTGTAAAAGCGACTCGTATTGGTGATATCGCTAAAGTTCAAGACGGTGATAGTGTTGTATTTATGAATTTCCGTGCTGACCGAGCTCGTGAAATTACTCGCGCATTTGTAGAGAAAGACTTTGCTGGTTTTGAACGCAAAGTTGTACCCAACCTTTCTAAATTTGTGATGTTAACGCGTTATCAGGCGAGCATTGATGCACCAGTTGCATATATGCCAGAAGCCCTTAAAAATTCATTGGGCGAATATTTATCTTCTTTAGGTAAAACTCAGTTACGTATTGCCGAAACTGAAAAATATGCTCATGTAACATTCTTCTTTAGTGGTGGTCGTGAAGATGAATATCCGGGTGAAAAGCGTATTTTAATTCCATCTCCAAACGTTGCGACATATGACCTTAAGCCCGAAATGAGTGCTTATGAAGTCACTGATGAGTTAGTTCAAGCAATTAATTCGGGTGAATACGACTTATTAGTTGTGAACTATGCGAATGGCGACATGGTCGGTCATACGGGTGTATTTGACGCTGCGGTTAAAGCGGTTGAAGCGGTTGATACTTGCTTAGGTCGTGTCTATGAAGCAGTGATGGCGAAAAAAGGCCATATGCTCATTACTGCTGACCATGGTAATGTTGAACAAATGCAAGACTACGAAAGTGGGCAAGTACACACTCAACATACAACCGAGCTTGTACCGTTTATCTATGTTGGCCCAACACAAGCAACAATTGCAGAAGGTGGTGTGCTTGCAGACGTAGCACCGACAATTCTCAATTTAATGCAGATTCCTGTTCCTGCCGAAATGCAAGGACGTAATCTGATTACACTATCTGCATAAGTTAAAGGTGATTGGATGCTGCAACACATTAAATATAAAAAACTTATTGTAAGTATGTTGCTGTGTTGCAGCCAATTTACTTTTGCAGCGCCAGTTGTAAAAGAAAAAATGTCACCTTTGCACCCTGATTCGGAAGAACCGGAACATAGCTATGCAGAGGTGCCGATTGAATCGATTCAACAGTTTGTGCAAATCTATGGAATCGTTCGAGATAACTATGTTGACGTGAAGTCTGACGATGCCTTGTTTCAACAAGCCATAAAAGGATTGGTGAGTGGGTTGGATCGTTATTCGCGTTATTTGTCGGCAGAAGAATATCGCCAATTGATTCAATATACCGAAGGTGATCTTGCTTCAGTTGATTTCGCCTTAACCCCTGAATCACATCTCCATAAATGGATGATTCGTGATCTTAAAACAGGTTCTGATTCCTATAAATTAGGTTTGCGAAATGGTCAGACGATTCTCAAAATTGATAACCAAGATTTAAAAAATTTAAACCAAGATCAGGTGCTTGGACTACTTTACGGTTCTATCGGAAGTACACTTCAAGTACAAGCAGAAGAACTCAGCGGAAATATTAACTTAGTCCGTAATAAAAAAATAGAAACCGATATAGAACCTGTAATGTTACATAATCAGGTACTCGTACTAAAAATTAGAGTATTCCAGCAAGACACTGCTAATGAAATTAAAAGATTAATTGAAGAAAATAGCTCTCCACGTTTAAAGGCTGTTTTAATCGATTTGCGAAACAATCCGGGTGGGTTGTTATCGGCAGCAGTTGAGTCGGCAGATTTATTTTTAAATAACGGAATTATTGTTTCAACCAAAAGCCGTTCGGAAGGTAACCAGCAGTTTCAGGCGCTACCGGGCAATGAATTCCAGAATATAAAACTGGGTATATTAATTAATCACCGGTCTGCATCGGCAGCAGAAGTTTTTACTGCGGCCATGAAAGAACACCAACGTGCTTGGGTGATGGGTGAAAAAAGCTATGGAAAAGGCGTAGTACAAAAGCTATTTCCTTTACCAAGTGGAGCCGCTCTACAAATGACGGTCTCACATTACTACACGCCAAATGGCAATATGATTGAAGGGCAGGGTATTCAACCTAACCAGACCTATCCATTGCCTGCAGAAATGAAAGAAGATGTATATTTAGAGCGCGTTGCAGATTTATTCCTAAAGAGGAAGTAATTTTTATACTTCCTCTCCCATTTCGGTATCCAAACCAAACTTTTTGAGTCGATAGCGCAAAGAACGGAATGTCATTCCCAGCTTTTTAGCTGCCAAAGTTCGATTCCAATGCGTCATGTTTAATGCATTCAGTAAAATATCTTTTTCGATATTTTCTAAGTAGCGTTCTAAACCTTCCATTGGAAATTTTGGATGAGTCTGAACATTTGGTGTTTGATTTAATTGTTTCGTTACGATTTGGGGGCTCGCACTACTAGCTCTCAGGGGAGGTGCTAAATGTGTTAAATCAATACATTCATCCTCACTTAAAGTAATAGCTCGTTCAATCATATTTCTTAATTCACGCACATTACCCGGAAAGTCTTGCTGTAATAAATAAGTTTCAGCACTCGCCGTTAATTGCTTGTTTGAAATTCCCCATTCCGTACAAACCTTTTGAATAAAATGGTTGGCCAATAGCAAAATATCTCCACCGCGGTCACGCAGTGGCGGCAGCATAATATCCATAACATGAATACGGAAAAATAAGTCCTGACGGAATTTACCTTGTTGGACTAACACATCTAAATCTTGGTGACTCGCACTAATTACTCGAAAATCAACATCAATTTCCTGATCAGAACCTACTGGGCGAATTTTTTTCTCTTGTACTGCGCGAAGCAATTTAACTTGCATGGTTAACGGCAATTCGGCAATTTCATCTAAAAATAAACTGCCGCCGTGTGCCGATAAAATAAGACCTTGTTTGTCTTGAGTCGCGCCAGTAAAGCTCCCTTTTTTATGCCCGAAAAGTTCACTTTCCATGAGCTCAGTTGGGATTGCTCCACAGTTAATTGCAATAAATGGTCCTTCACTGCGGTTGCTTAAGCGGTGAATAAGATTGGCAACAACTTCTTTACCCGTACCAGACTCGCCTGTAACAAATACAGGCGCTTGGGAGCGGGCTATTTTTTTAATAGCTGTCCGTAAGTTTTGTATAGGTGGTGAACGCCCAATTAATAAGTCATTTTCTAATGTTGTTTCACCAAACTCATGCTCTGGTTTTGGCTGGTTAAGTGCCTTTTTTAACAACTGATCTAAATGAATTTGGTTAATCGGTTTGCTGACAAAATCAAAAGCTCCCGCTTTTAATGCAGCAATTGCAATGTCCATATTTCCGTATGCAGTTAAAACTGCAATGGGGGTGTGGGGGTAAGTTTGAGAAACATGTTTAACCAATTCTAAACCACTACCGTCAGGTAGATTTAAATCGGTCAAGCATGCATCGTAATGAAACTGAGTAAAGAGTTGTTTGGCCTGTTCAACCCGATAAGCAAGATGTGTCTTAATCCCCATTCGTGCAAGAGTCATTTGCATTAACAGGCACAAATCTTCTTCATCGTCTACAAGCAAAACGAGTGGTTGCTGTTCTGCCATTTCCCCAAAAACCTAATAAAAAAATCAATATATTATTGGGCACGCTATTCGGAAGCATGCCCCTTGTTTTTGCTCTACATAAGTGAGCTTTGCATGGTTTGCCTCACAAAAACTATGAGACAAATATAATCCTAAACCAGTTCCATTAATTTCGGTACTAAAAAATGGTTTAAATAATTGAGATATATCACGTTTTGAAACCCCTTCACCGTAATCGATCACATCAATATAGATTTTATTTGTATAGATTTTATTTGTTTGTGAATGAATATTGATCAGAACATAGGGCGAGTCGGGTGCATTGTGTCGTAAAGCATTTCTAACTAGGTTAATCAGCACTTGTCTGAGCTGCTTTTCATCAAACAATATCTTTAAAGATAAATCAGAGCTTCTAAGCTGGATCGCATGTTTAACATCAGATAAATCTTCATCTAATAACGTTTTTATGAAGTCGTTTAATTCAATCTGGATTGGATATGTTCTTTCACTACGGGCAAGCCCTAACGTGTCTTGAACAATACTATCAATGCGTTTGGTTTGCTTGCCAATCATATTGCGTAAAGTATTTTGTTGTTCTAAATCACTGTCTTTAAGTAGTTCATTTGCTTGCACAATCGCTGCAAGAGGATTACGGATTTCATGGGCAATACTTGCTGAGAGTTGCCCTAAAGCGGCAAGTTTGAGTTGTTGAGCTTGCTGATTAATTTGCTGCGCATCTTGTAAAATGAGTAGTGTCAACGCTTGTTGTGGTACTAAAAGATGCTGCACTTTAATATTAATAGAGTAGGCCGAAAGCCGAGACTCAAAAATAAATCGGTCACCTTCTTTTAGGTTATCAAACTTAAGAATTTCAAATAAGTCAGCATGCCATTTAGCTAAGGGATATTTTTCACTGGCAAATTGAGGTGGAATCCCTAAAAGTGAACATGCTGCTGGGTTGCTTAAAACAATGTTGTAGTTTTCATCTAGAACTAAATAGCCCTCTTCAATTTGTTCCAAAATATAGCGGTTAATATTTTGTAATTGATAGAGTTCTATTGATTGGTGGAAAGTCAGTGCCTCAAGTAACTTAAAGCGCTGGACCGCAATTTGTCCGATGCCGTGTACCACGAAAAACAAGAAAGCCAATAAGGCGCTGTTACCAATCGTATTTAAATTATTGTAGTCAAATAAACTGCCAACGAAGCGTTGGTAAATAACCGCAATAACTGCAAGTAATGTAATGACCAGCGACATTCTTGCGCTAAGTAAAATGGCCGAAGTAAATATAGCAATAACATATAGTAAGCTGAGTTGAAGATTTGGTTCACCTACAGAAAATGTAAGTAAACTCAGACAAATAACATCAACTATAAAAAATAAAACAAGCTGGCGTGTTGCCTGAGTAGCAACAAACTTAAAGCATAAAAGTTGAAGAAGGCTTAAGAGCGAATAGCCGAGTAGTGTGTAAGAATATAAAGCGGGTTGTTGTAGACTAGTGTCGATTTGAGCATCGGTTAAAACCAAAATAATATTCAGGCTAACCGCAATAATAAGGCGATATAAACCATACCACGTGCCCAAACGAAAAATCGTATGGGACAAGGATGAGTTTACGGGAAATTGCATGTAAGTCTGATTAAGGTTTGATCAGACCGTAACGAATCGCAAGGTGAGTTAATTTAACGTCACTATCAATGGCTAGCTTTTCAAAAATACGGTAGCGGTAAGTATTCACTGTTTTGACACTTACAAAAAGTTTGTCTGCAATTTCTTGAGCGCTAATACAATTTACAACCATCATTGCAACTTGCATTTCACGTTCAGAGAGAGAATCAAAAGGCGATTGCTGTGTATCGGATAAATATGAGCTCGCTAACTGCTCAGCAATATCTGCACTGAAGTATTTACCACCTTGCATCACTTTGTTGATTGCGCGAACCATTTCTGTAATTGGAGCACCTTTGGTGATGTAGCCTTTAGCTCCTGCTTTAAGCAAAAGAGAAGGGTAAGGCTCTTCTGCTAAACCACTGACTGCAATCACTTTTGTATCTGGTGCAGTTTGCAGTAAACGGCGAGTTGTTTCTACGCCCCCGATGCCTGGCATGTTGACATCAAGTAGCACAACTTGAGGATGTTTCTGACGAACAATAGCAATTGCTTCTTCACCCGATTCGGCTTGTCCAATGACCTCTACATCGGCATGATCTTCTAACATACGGCAGATACCTGTACGTACAAGTTCATGGTCATCCACAACTAAAACTGTAATCAAGAAGACCTCCTTTCTTTCAAAAAACAAGTTTTTTGTTACATAAAGCAAAATTAGCTTGCAATGGAATGACAAAATTAGCAATCCTATTCTTATATAGTGAGCGAATAGTTGTGCACAATTGTGTCGGTAAAAGCGTTATACCTTATACCTCAAATGTAAGGCATAATTATAGTAAGCGCAAATGTGTATCACCCTGAGTCGAGTATTGTGCCGTGAAAAATTCTAAAAAGTCTTTAATGCATGTGCTAAGCATGTCTATTTTGCTTAGTTTGAGTTCAACAAGCTTTGCAGAACTCGTCAATAACCCGTCCTCAGGGAATAGTGGTACTGCAAGCTTAAATTGGTCTTCAGCTGATGCTAGCCAATTTTTAAATGATGAAGATGACGAACCTACTCCGCAAGGTTCAACATCGGTAACCACAACTTTACGTGGTAGTAGCGCACCGAAAATTGTAGCATCTGCACCTAGAGTTGCTCCAATCCGTGATACGTCTGGTTACAATGCCCAGCCGAGTGTAAGCGCTCGAGCTGCACTTGTAATGGACGCGCAAACTGGTGAAGTGCTCTACAGTAAAAATACTAACGCTTCTGTGCCAATTGCATCTATTACAAAAGTGATGACAGCGGTTGTAACGGCGGATGCCCGTTTAAACATGTCTGAAGAAATTACACTTGAGCAAATTGACTTTGCTGGAGCTGGTGGGAAAAACTCAAGTTCAACACTTCGTGTTGGCGACAAGATGAACCGTGCAGAAGTTCTTCTGTTTGCTTTAATGAAATCTGAAAACCCTGCAGCAGCTGCCTTAGCACGTACTTATCCAGGTGGTCGTCCTGCATTCGTAGCTGCAATGAATGCTAAAGCTCGTGCTTTGGGGATGAATTCGACTCATTACTATGAATCAACTGGTCTAGATCCACGTAATGTATCTTCGGCACGTGATTTAGGTATTTTGGTAAGTACCGCATCTCAATATGGTTTGATTCGTCAATTCTCAACTACACCGACTTATGACTTTAATTTAGGTTATCGTGTATTGAAATCTAATAATACCAATGCCCTAGTGCGTAATGGTGGTTGGAACATTAACCTGTCAAAAACTGGATATATTAATGAAGCAGGTCGCTGTGTTGTGATGCACACGACTGTAAACTCACGTCCGGCAGTTATTGTATTGCTGGGTGAGCCAAGTACACAGGCACGTAATAATGATGCAACTAACTTATTGGGTTGGTTAAGTAATTTACCAAAACGTATTTAAGCTCAATATTCTAAAAAACGCTTCTATCAAGAAGCGTTTTTTTATGGCGTTTAAAATTTTTCCATAAAAAAACGGCTGTTTAATGCAGCCGTTTTTTTGAAAAATCAGATCTTACATATTAGATAAAATCGAATCTTTTACTTGGTCCATTGTTGCATCAATTGACAACATAACTGCATCAGCACATTGTTTGATTGCAGTGTCAGGATCTTTCAAACCATTACCAGTTACTGTACATACAATTACAGAACCTTCAGCAATTTTACCCGCTTTAATATCGCGAATCGCACCACCAATAGAAGCAGCAGATGCAGGCTCAACAAATACGCCTTCATACATAGAAAGTAAGCGTTGAGCTTCTAAAATTTCGCTGTCTTGAAGTTCATCAAACCAGCCTTTAGAGTCACGTACTACAGCTTTTGCATGGTTCCAGCTTTGTGGGTTACCAATACGGATTGCAGTTGCAACTGTTTCAGGGCTTTCAACTGGAGCACCGCGTAAGAATGGAGCTGCGCCAGAAGCTTGGTAACCTACCATGGTTGGTAAACCTTCTGGTTTTGGACCAGTGAATTGATCAGTAGCTGCATCATAAATCACTTGTTCAAACTGATCAGCAGGTTGATTTGCTACAGCTTCGGTATAACCCATCCAGTGAGCGGTGATGTTACCTGCGTTACCTACAGGTAAGCAGTGGTAATCAGGTGCACGGCCTAAAGCTTCAACGATTTCATAAGCAATAGTTTTTTGACCTTGCAAACGGTAAGGGTTGATTGAGTTTACAATCGTTACAGGCGCTTGATCAGCGACTTCTTTTACAAGACGCATACCATCATCGAAATTACCACGAATTTGCATAGTGATTGCACCATACATCATCGCTTGTGCCATTTTACCCATCGCAATTTTGCCTTCTGGAATCAAAACAAATGCTTTGATACCTGCACGTGCAGCATAGGCAGCAGCAGCAGCAGAAGTGTTACCAGTAGAGGCACAGATAATCGCTTTAGAGCCTTCTTCAACCGCTTTGGTTACAGCCATGGTCATACCACGGTCTTTAAATGAACCAGTTGGGTTTAAACCCTCGTATTTCACATAAATTTCAACATCTTTGCCAATAATACGTGGAATATTCTCAAGTTTAATGAGTGGGGTGTTGCCTTCACCCAAAGAGATAGCACGAGTAGTTGCCGAAACTGGCAAACGGTCACGATAACGATCTACAAGACCAGTATAACGATTGGCATTAGACATGATGGTGTTCCAATTAGAGGTGAAGCGGGAGAGGGAATCTTTCCCTCAACCTGATTAACTATCGAGCGATTCTAAACGAATTCTTACGATTTCGCCACGAATTGCTGGTAATGCTTGGATTTGTGCAAGAGCATCATCCATTTTAGATTCAATGATTGGATCGGTCAGAATCACGATTGGAATAAGGTCTTTTAAACGAGATTGTTGCATAATCGCATCAATACTAATTCCAGCGCGACTTAAGATGGTCGTCACATCTGCTAGTACGCCAGTTTGGTCTTCTGCATTTAAGCGAATGTAATAACCTGTGGTCATTTCTTCACGGCTTAAAATAGGCACATTTGTTAATGCTTCAAAAGCCAACTGAGGAATTGTTCCTGCGCCGTCTTCGGTGTAAGAGATGTCGCGAACAATATCAATAACATCGGCAACAACCGCAGAAGCTGTAGGACCTGCGCCTGCACCAGCGCCGTAATAGAGTGTTGGACCTACGGCATTGGCTTGAACTAAAACAGCATTTTTAACGCCGTTTACATTCGCAATAAGCTGTTCATCTGGAATAAGTGTTGGGTGAACACGTAACTCAATACCTTTTTCAGCACGACGTGCAATACCGAGATGTTTAATGCGGAAACCAAGATCTTCTGCATATTTCACATCTTGTGCAGTGATTTTGCTGATACCTTCGGTATAAACCTTATCAAATTGAAGAGGAATACCAAACGCACAAGACGCTAAAATTGTAAGCTTATGCGCAGCATCAATACCCTCAACGTCAAAAGTTGGGTCTGCTTCTGCATAACCGAGTTCTTGAGCTTCTTTTAATACATCATCAAATGCACGACCTTTCTCACGCATTTCAGTCAGAATAAAGTTACCTGTACCATTAATAATACCTGCCAACCATTCGATATGGTTTGCAGCTAGACCTTCACGGATAACTTTAATAATTGGAATACCGCCAGCAACTGCTGCTTCATAAGCAATTTGCACAGCATTGTCTTCTGCTGCTTTAAATAATTCATTGCCATGTTCAGCGAGTAGTGCTTTGTTTGCAGTCACGACTTGTTTGCCGTGTTTGATCGCTTCCATGATAATTTCATAAGCAGGGTGGATCCCACCCATGACTTCTACAACTACATCAACGTCTGGTTGACGAACGATGTCAAGTAAATCGGCGCTTTGTTTAATCCCTTCTAATTCAAGATCAGGACGAGGGCGGCGGGTTCCAACGTGGGTAATTTGAATTTCTCGACCGGTGCGACGTTTAATTTCAGCGGCATTTTCTTGTAGTAGTTTAAGGGCTCCTCCACCTACGGTTCCTAGACCGAGTATTGCCAGGCGAACTGGTTTCACGTCACACTCCATTCATCATTTAATCATTTAGTTGAAGCTAGATCATAGCTAAAAAAAACGCCAGACTCTAGCGCTTTTAGTGCTTGTTCAATGAATTAGAGTGCGATGTTTGGAAAAGAAGAGTAGATCAGTCTTTAAACAGAGGTTGGTTAAATATTAATTATTGAAAAAACAAAGCGCTGCAATCAGAGCAGCGCTTTTTAAAAGAGATAGATGATTAATCATTCATCAGCTTAAAGGATGTTATTTATCCAGACGTTTAATTAATTCATCTGGTGTTAGATATCCACCTAAGTACTCACCATCAACATTGTAAATCGCTGGTGTTCCATTTACGCCCATGTTTAAGCCAAGTTGATATTGTTCACGAACAGGGTTTTTACATTGAGCAGGTGGGATATTAATACCTTGTACTGCTTGGTTAAAGGCAGCTTTACGATCTGTACTACACCATACGGCTTCCATAGTCGGCATAAACTGTTCACCGCGTGGCCAAGCGATATAGCGCACCTCAATACCTTTTTCATTAATTTCAGGTAAGTGCTCATGTAGCTTATGGCAATAAGGACAGCTTGCATCGGTAAACACATAAATCACATGTTTCGCCTTACCTTTAGCTGGGTAAACAATTAAATCTTCATTTTTTAAAGCAGCCAGATGCTTTTTATTTTCTGATGCTTGAAGGGTGTCTCCGATATTATGAAGCTCTTTACCACCTAAACGGATGACATCACCTTGAATCAGGTATTTGCCATCACTGGTTGTATAAATCGACGTCATTCCTTCGAGATTTACCCAATATAAGTTAGGAACTTCTGTAGGCTTGATATCTAAAATTTTGACATTGATGTTTGCATTCTTAAATTGTTTTTGCAAAGTCTCAATTAAACGCTGTTTGGCATTGCGTTCAATAATGGTTGAAGCTTCCCCAGTAGCAGGTGCGGTCGCAGTGAGCGCATCTTCTTTTTGTGGTTTGTTTTCTTTAGAACAAGCACTGAATAACAGGCTAGAAGCCAAAGCACAGGCAAGAAAAAGTTGAGATCGGGTAAAAGACATAGATAACCCTTATTTCATCAGTATTTATAGTCAGAAGCTGCTAAGCATAACAAAAAATCTAGCGTGTATTGTTAAAACTTTCTTAACCTTTGTGAACGCAATCAAGTGATTGTTAGGCTTATTTCAAATAATAAGTTTTAAATTTTTTAACCTCTAGGGTGATGTTTTTCATGCAATTGTTGCATTCTTACTTGTGCCACATGTGTGTAAATTTGCGTAGTGGATAAGTCGCTATGACCTAGTAACATTTGTACTACGCGTAGGTCCGCACCGTGATTGAGCAAGTGTGTTGCAAAGGCGTGACGTAAGGTGTGAGGCGAAAGTTCAGCTTGAATATTGGCTTGTAAGGCGTAACGCTTAATGGCATACCAGAAGTTTTGACGACTCATAATTCCGCCATGTTGAGTTAAAAAGAGATAGTCCGTCGCGCTTTTGTAGAGTTGAGGCCGAGCATCATGCAAGTAACGTTCTACCCATTCACAAGCAAACTGTCCTAACGGGACCAAACGCTCTTTATTACCTTTACCGGTAATTCGTAAATAACCTTGTTTTAAATTAATGAGTTCTAGGCGTAAGTTAAGTAGTTCTGAAACACGTAAACCGCAGGCATAAAGTACTTCAAACATTGCCCGATCACGTAAACCGAGTGCCGTATCAATATCAGGAGCCTGAATCAGTGCTTCGACATCTTCCTCTGATAGATCTTTGGGTAAGGCTCTGCCAATTTTTGGAGAATGATGGGTTGCTACAGGATTATCACTTCGTAGTTTCTGTTCACGTAAAAATTTGTAAAACTGGCGTAGGGCAGATAAGCAGCGGGCGATCGAACGCGGGCTTTTTCCGACTTTAGTCAACTCAATCAAAACATCTGCAATATCATCACTTGTCCACTCTGGAAGAGCCGATTTTTTATGAAGATCGCTGCATTGAATAAGGTCGGATAAATAAGCGTTACGTGTATGTGGACTGACTGTCTGAGCAACCAGATAGTCGCGAAAACCTTGTAAAAAGCTTAAATGTTCAGGAATTTGAACAGGGCTTGGAATACGCGGTTTTTTATTCAACATACACTAGATCCTCTAAACCTCTGTACTGTAAAAGAAACTTTAAGGTTTGTCGATTAAACTGAATAAGAAGTGAAATTTAACCTTATTTGGTAATTATTCTCATTTATATGTATACTATTAAAAAAGGTTTAGGATCGGATGCGGTGCGTTTATCAGCTTTAAAAGTGAAGCAAGCGGCGACCATCACCAAAGTGAATCGGATAGAAGTAGAGTCCGAACAAGATTTGGTCGCAATTCGTTTGGAAAGTCTGGGTTTTGTACCAGGCACACGAGTGGAAGTGATCACCAAGGGTATTTTTGGTGGTGATCCGATCTTGATCCAAATTGGCTTTACTCGCTTCGCTTTACGTAAAGCAGAAGCGGAAAAAATTGAAATTCAAATAGAAGAAGGAGTACCCGCATGAGTGATGCGTTACGTATTGCCCTTGTGGGAAACCCTAACTGTGGTAAAACCTCTCTTTTTAACCATTTAACTGGAACTCGACAAAAAGTTGCAAACTATGCGGGTGTAACGGTTGAGCGTAAGGTTGGTCATTTTCAGTTGCCTTCAGGCCGAGCAGTACGTGTACTTGATTTACCGGGTACATATAGTCTTAATGCGACCAGTCCTGATGAAGCTATTACCCGTGACGTTTGTTTAGGTCAAATTGCAGAAGAAGGTCAGCAAGATGCTTTCTTATGTGTGGTTGATGCCACTAATTTAAAATTGCATCTAGGATTGGTGCTCGAAATGATCGAGCTAGGTCGTCCGATTTTACTTGTACTGAATATGATGGATGAAGCACGTCGTCGTGGCATCCAAATTAATACTCAAAAGCTCTCCCAGCGTTTGGGTGTGCCCGTTGTTGAAACTGTTGCCGTCCGTAATGCGGGTATTGAAAATTTATTACATGCTCTTGATCAAGAAAAATACAGTGTGCCACAGACTGAACTTAGTGGTTTAACTGGGACTCATCATCAAAAAATCGATATGATTTTTAAAGATGTGGTTCATTATGTTGATCAGGGAGATAAGCGTACTGATTTTCTAGATCGAATTTTCTTACATCCAGTTTTAGGTCTACTTAGCCTTGCTATCATGATGTTTATTGTGTTCCAAGCAGTTTTTGCATGGGCAGCTCCCTTCATGGATGGCATCGAAGGCTTCTTCGGTTGGCTGGGTGAAGTCATAGGAAGTGTGATTACACAGCCACTACTGCATAGTTTGGTGGTTGACGGAATTATCGCGGGTGCTGGTGGCGTAGTGGTGTTCTTGCCACAAATTTTGATCTTGTTCTTCTTCATTTTAGTACTCGAAGAATCAGGTTATTTACCGCGTGCAGCATTTTTGCTTGATAAATTAATGTTCCAAGCTGGCTTAAGTGGCCGTGCTTTCATTCCTTTACTTTCAAGCTTTGCTTGCGCCGTACCGGGAATTATGGCAACGCGTAGTATTAGTGACCCTCGTGATCGTTTTACGACCATTATGGTTGCACCTTTAATGACTTGTTCGGCACGTTTACCTGTATATGCCTTGCTGATTGCTGCATTTATTCCAGAGAAAATAGTATGGGGTATTTTCAACCTACAAGGTTTGGTACTTTTCGGTCTGTATATGGCTGGTATTGTGAGTGCGCTTTGTGTTTCATTTTTAATGAAGTTTTTGCAAAAAGATAAGTCACAGCATGCTTTATTGCTAGAGCTACCAAGTTATCGCTTCCCTGATTTGAAAAGTGTGGGAATCGGTTTGTTGGATCGTGCAAAGATCTTCTTGAAGCGTGTCGGTGGAATTATTTTTGCGCTCTCTATTTTGCTCTGGTTTTTGTGTACTTTCCCACAACCACCAGAAGGAGCGACATTACCTGCTATAGATTATAGTTTTGCGGGTATGCTGGGGCATCTTATCCAACCTTTATTTGCTCCAGTTGGTTTTAACTGGCAAATCTGTATTGCTTTAATTCCTGCGATGGCAGCTCGTGAAGTTGTGGTGGCTGCATTAGGTACGGTTTATGCCTTGTCTGCAACAGATGACGATGCTGTGGCACAAGGTCTGTCGCATCTGATTAGTGCAGATGGAACAGGTTGGTCTTTGGCAACAGGTTTATCACTTTTAGTGTGGTTCATTTATGCCCCACATTGTTTGGCAACATTGGCAACGGTACGCCGTGAAACAGGTTCATGGAAACATGTTGCAGCTATGACTGCATATCTGTTTGGTTTAGCTTATTTTGCATCGTTTGTTACCTATCAAATTGCTTCCCACTATTGGGGTTAAAGCAATAAAGGAGGTTGTATATGGTTCAATATCTGATCATTGCGGTTTTAGTGATTTGGAGTGCTGTATTTGTTTTTAAGAAAGTATTTCCAAAAACAGCAAACTCAGTCTTTTCTTCACTCTCTCTATTTTGCGAAAAGCAGGGTTGGACGACTTTGGCAAAATGGCTTAAACCAAAAATGACCTTTGGTTGTGCTGGAGGCTGTGGCTGTTCAAGCGAAGATAAACCTAGCAATACAGTTCAAGAAATTAAGCCGATTAAATGGCAGTAAATTCACCATTTCTTGTTTCGTTTAAAAAGCCATCATATTGATGGCTTTTTTACGCACTGACACAAAAAAAGATGAATAAAGTTCAAACTGAAAAAGCATTCAAAACAGCAAAGTGCTAACATTTTTGCCATTCTGTCGATTGATAAATTGTGGGGCAAAAATGTTAATACAACGTGGTGGGTTAAAAGTTGTCGCAGGCTTGGGAATCTCAGGCGTTTCTGCTGTAAATTTCCTGCATGAACAAGGCTACCAAGTTGCAGTAACAGACTCTCGTCCCACGCCGCCAGGGCATGATCAGATTCCGGCGGGAGTAAAGACAAGTTTCGGTCAACTTGACCAAGAGTTATTATTACAAGCAGAAGAAATTATTTTAAGCCCGGGCCTTGCACCACAATTACCAGAAATTCAGGCAGCTATTGCTCAGGGGATATCGGTAGTAGGGGATATTCAATTATTACGCCGTGCAACTGATGTGCCGATTGTGGCGATTACAGGTTCCAATGCGAAAAGTACGGTAACGACTTTAATTGGTTTAATGGCTAAAGATGCAGGTAAGAAAGTTGCTGTGGGTGGCAATCTTGGACGCCCAGCTCTAGATTTATTAAAAGATCAACCTGAATTAATTATACTTGAGCTATCAAGTTTTCAGTTGGAAACCACGTCTCACTTGAATG
Source organism: Acinetobacter lactucae (assembly GCF_013122135.1). Taxonomy (NCBI): domain Bacteria; kingdom Pseudomonadati; phylum Pseudomonadota; class Gammaproteobacteria; order Moraxellales; family Moraxellaceae; genus Acinetobacter; species Acinetobacter lactucae. The sequence continues at coordinate 3,692,963 of NZ_CP053391.1, read as the reverse complement.
CTGAAGTTGCTGTGGTTCTGAATATGAGTGAAGACCATTTAGACCGTCATGGCAATATGTTGGGTTACCATCAAGCCAAACACCGTATTTTCCAAGGTGTTAAAAAAGTAGTATTTAACCGTGATGATGCTTTAAGCCGCCCCCTTGTTCCAGATACAACACCAATGCAAAGCTTTGGTTTAAATGCACCAGATTTAAATCAATATGGTGTTTTAAGAGATGGTGATGGCACGCTTTGGCTTGCACGCGGTTTGCAGCGTTTAATCAAAAGCTCAGATTTATATATTCAAGGCATGCACAACGTAGCTAATGCTTTAGCTTGCCTAGCATTAGGTGAAGCAATTGGTCTGCCTATGGAATCGATGCTTGAGACTTTAAAACAATTTAAAGGATTAGAGCACCGCTGTGAATATGTAAAGACTGTGCATGATGTGCGCTATTACAATGACTCTAAAGGTACCAACGTTGGTGCTACGCTTGCAGCGATTGATGGTTTAGGCGCTGCAATTGAGGTTAAAAAAGGTAAGGTTGCCTTGATTTTAGGTGGGCAAGGTAAAGGTCAAGATTTTGCTCCATTGCGTTCTTCTATCGAAAAATATGCCAAAGTTGTGGTATTGATTGGTGAGGATGCTCCGGTGATTGAACAAGCCATTCAAGGTGCAACCAAAATTTTACATGCAGCAACGCTTAAAGAAGCTGTAGAGCTGTCTCAACGTGAAACACAAGCTGAAGATGTGGTGTTGTTATCACCAGCATGTGCAAGTTTTGATATGTTTAAAAGTTATAATGATCGTGGTCAGCAGTTTGTTGCCTGCGTCAATTCGTTGGTTTAAAGAAAACATGATTAGGAATGTAGTATGGCAGGCTTAGCTCAGACCACAATCCAGAAAATCAATCATTGGTATGAACGGATATTGCCTAAATGGCCAGCGGAAGTGACGCCACGTAATGTCCTGATTTTCTGTGTCGTTGCATTATTGTGTATCGGTTCAGTGATGGTTGCATCTGCTTCGATGCCCTATGCTGAATATATGCATGAAAATCCGTTTCACTATGTGATTCGTCATGGTATTTCGATTGTCGCTGCGGGTGTGGTGGCTTATTTGACCTATCGGATATCACTTAATACTTGGTTTAAAAATACCTTTCCGCTGTGGCTATTAACCATGGTTCTGTTGCTTGCTGCTTTGGTGGTGGGTTCGGAAGTCAACGGTTCTACACGTTGGATTAAGATTGGTGGCTTTACCTTGCAACCAACCGAGGTTGCCAAAGTCATGATGGCGATCTTTACCGCAGACTACGTGGTGCGCCGTGCCAAAGAGGTTCGTACTCATTGGAAAGGCTTATTGCGTTTAAGTGGGGTTATGGCAATTACGGTCGGTTTGATTATTGCTGAGCCTGACTTAGGGGCAACGGTCGTTATTGTCATGATGATGGTTGGGGTGTTCTTTTTAGCTGGTGCGCCTCCAACTCAGTTCTTAATCATGCTTGGTGCGATTGTCACGGGTATTGTGTTTTTGATCTTATTTGAACCCTACCGTTTCCAACGTTTGATTTCGTTTACCGACCCATGGGCAGATCCGTTAGGTGTGGGTTATCAGTTATCAAATGCCTTAATGGCTTTTGGTCGTGGTGAGTGGTTTGGTACAGGCTTAGGGCATAGTGTACAAAAACTATCTTATTTACCTGAAGCGCATACTGACTTTATGTTGGCAGTGTTAGGGGAAGAGTTTGGTTTCGTAGGGATTTCCATTGTCATTGCTTTGTCTTTCTTGATGCTAGCATGTTGTATCAAAATTGGTCACCGTGCTTTGAAACATCATTACCTTCGCGCAGGCTATTTAGCTTACGGTATTAGCATTATTTTCTTGCTCCAGATCTTGGTAAATGCGGGCATGAATATGGGCTTGATGCCGACTAAAGGTTTGACTTTGCCATTCATTAGTTATGGTGGTACGTCTTTAATGATGTGTGCTGCGATGATTAGTTTAATCTTAAAGATTGATGCTTCAACCCAAGAAGTCAACCCAGAACGAGAAGAGTCGAACTTCTAATTGAGTATTTAGAAGTTTAAAAAAGCCCGATTTGATATCGGGCTTTTTTTATTATTTATAGATATGTTCCGCTGAGCTCTTGCCCATGGGGAATTAAATCGACATTCCACTGCGCTACAGCCTGCCTTAGCATCACTCTAGGTTGATCTAGATCAACCTTAGCTTGTCCTAAGGCTTGTATTGCTTTTTGGAGTAGTTCAGGCGCTTTTGATAAGTCGAGTGCTTGCGCAAGATTTTGTTTAGAGAGCTTTTGTCCTTGATCATTCATGGCGAGGGGAAGGTGCATATAGCTCAGTTTAGGATAACCTAGGAGTTGTCCCAGCCAGATCTGACGTTCGGTGTTATCTAATAAGTCTGCGCCTCGAACGACATGGGTAATACCTTGTAGATAATCATCCACGACCACGGCAAGTTGATAATTAATAATCCCATCGCGGCGCTTAAGGACGAAGTCTCCGAGATCGTAGTATAGATTGGAGCAATGAATTCCTTGCAATCGATCATCAAAACAGATCTGCTGATTTTGAACTTTTACCCGTATCGCTTGACCTTGAAAATCAAGATTGAGATCACGGCAAGTACCTGCATAGATTGCATTTGATCCGAGCATTTTGCGCGTACATTGACATGCATAAATCAGACCTTCTTTCTTAAGTTGGTCTAATACGCTTTCATAAATATCTAAACGGTTTTTTTGAAAGATGATCTCGGCATCGGGTTCGAACTGGAAGGCTTCGAGTGAGGTGAGAATATGCTCCTCACTGCCGGGATAAATACGAGGGATATCTGTGTCTTCGACACGAACCAGCCATTTGCCTTGATGGGCTTTTGCGTCGCAATAGCTGGCAACAGCAGTAATGAGTGATCCAAAATGCAAAGGGCCGGTTGGCGAGGGCGCAAACCGGCCTGAGTATGAAAAGCTAGGCTTCTCTTGAGTAGCTACAGCGGTCATATTAACCGTTATTTTGCTTCTCTTTGATTTCTGCCAAAGTTTTGCAATCAATACATAAAGTTGCAGTTGGACGTGCTTCTAAACGACGTAAACCGATTTCGATACCACATGTTTCACAGAAACCGTAGTCTTCGTTTTTAATTGCTTCCATAGATTGTTCGATTTTACGAATCAACTTACGTTCACGGTCACGTGTACGTAATTCAATTGCAAATTCCTCTTCTTGGGTCGCACGGTCGTTTACATCTGGCAGTGCAGTTGATTCGTCTTGCATCGTATTTAACGTACGATCAACTTCAGACATTAATTCAGCTTTCCATGCTTGCAGAATTTGTCGGAAATGCTCGAGCTGTCCTTCAGACATGTACTCTTCATTTTTCTTAGGTTGATAAGGTGCAATACCAAATAAACTTGCAGTTGTGCCTATGTCAGAAGTTTTAGGTTTCACTTTACGTGCACGTTTTGCAGAAGCTTTGTCGCCTTCCACTACAACTTCTGTATGTTCATCCAAAACTTGGTTGTGGTTGTCATTCGCCATAATAGGGCATTCCTCATCATACACGTATTATCTATACGCAAAAAATATGGTGATATGCAAGTGTTTTTATAGAAAACCATCGATGGGATTTTCCCATCGGGTCGTCATCATATAGATTTTTCCTGCAAGATGATAGTCATTCCGCCCCGTAAATATTTTCAAAACGTGTTTACCCCAGTCATAATTATATATAAGCATATAAGAAATAGACCTAATAGCCTGAAATATCGGTATTTATATGGCCTTGAAAATTTTCAAGACGGAAGACTTCTGTTTCAAAACTACCATCGTTTTTTAGACGAATGTAACGGTAGCCGGGAGCATTTTGATCTAAAGCAAAATCATTACTAAACGGTTTAAACTGAACACTTGTTGATGGAGTCGAGAAAAATTCGACCCCTTGCCAAATGTTTATGGAATCCTGATGAACATGACCACAGACTAAAGCTTTCACATTTTTAAACGGCGCCAATGTATTCAGTAAAGCATTAGAATTTTGTAGCTTGTGATGATCAATCCATTTTGATTTCATTGCAAAAGGATGGTGATGACAAGCCAACAAAATCGGGTTGTCTGCAAACTCTTCAAGTAAAGCCGTTAATTTCTCTAGTTGTTCTTCTGATAGATGCCCATCAATATGACCTTTTACCGCACTATTTAATAAAATAACGCGCCAGTTTCCTAAGCCAATTACCACCGGTTCCTGATGGTTCTCTTTATGCAATGGAAAATGGTCAACATTGTCATGATTACCTAAGGTCTGAAAAAAAGGCAGACCAAGCGTTTGCATATATTGAATATAACGTTTGTAGGTAATAGGCGTCGGTGCTTGAGCCAGATCACCCGTATGGACGATGGCATCAATTTCAGGATGTTTATTTCGTATTTGCTGAATAATGGCATGAAAACTTTCTTCAGGATTCATACCCACAAATTCTAAATGTGGATACTCCAATAAGTGGGTATCGGTAATTTGTATAATGACATGGTCTTTTTGTGAAAGTGTTGAGACTTGAAAAGTCACCGTCCTACCTCTTCGGATTTATTATCGTTTTGCCGTGTTGGGCCAGCCATTGTAATGCCATAATGACAGGAGCATTTCTTAAACGTCCACTGTTGAGTAGAGTCTGGATTTCACTATAATTAAATAAGTGCAATTGAATATTTTCACCCTCATCATCTACGCCAAATATACCACCTTTAGCGGGCAATTCAGTTTCGGCAACATAGAGATGAAATAACTCTGAGCAAGCACCAGCTGACGGATAAAAGCTAAATAGGTGCTCTAAATCCTGAACTTCACAACCTGATTCTTCAAGACTCTCTCGTCGAATGCAACTTTCTGGTGATTCATCACCATCTAACACGCCTGCAATGATTTCCAGTTGCCATGGTGATTGAGAGTCGTCTAAAGCCCCAACACGGAACTGTTCAATCAATGCAAACTGTTGTTTTTGATCGTTGTAGAGGAGTACACCAGCTGCTTCAGGCCGATGAACGAGTTCACGTTGCAATACATGAGTATATTCAGGTTGATTAAATAGACGATGTCGAAGGCTGACTTTTTCAACTTGAATAAAACCACGGAATAAAGATTCACGTGATGTTACTTCGACATCTTTAGATGTATAACTTGGACGTTCAACAATACTCATGATTCGGTCAGGACGAAATCTATTTATTTCATCCTAACCGAGAATCAGGGCTAGGCAAGTGTTTTTTTTGAATATTTACACTTTATGATACAGTTTTTGACCTTGCTCCTGATAAACCTCTTTCATCGCTTTGAGGCCTTCTTCAACCTCTGAATCGTTATTGGTGAGGTTGTTGGCATAGTCGCGTACATTCTGAGTGATTTTCATTGAACAGAATTTTGGACCACACATTGAGCAGAAGTGAGCAGATTTGTGAGCCTCTTTTGGTAAGGTTTCATCATGCATACTACGTGCTGTATCAGGGTCTAGGCTTAAGTTGAACTGATCATCCCAACGGAATTCAAAACGCGCTTTTGATAAGGCATTATCGCGAACTTGAGCACCTGGATGTCCTTTCGCAAGGTCAGCCGCATGTGCCGCAAGCTTGTAGGTAATAATTCCGTCTTTAACATCTTTTTTGTTTGGTAAACCCAAATGCTCTTTTGGTGTGACATAACAAAGCATCGCTGTACCGTACCAGCCAATCATGGCAGCGCCAATTGCAGAGGTAATGTGGTCATAACCCGGAGCGATATCAGTCGTTAAAGGCCCAAGCGTATAGAATGGCGCTTCTTTACATACTTCTAGTTGAAGGTCCATGTTTTCTTTAATCATGTGCATTGGTACGTGACCAGGGCCTTCAATCATGACTTGAACATCATGTTCCCATGCACGGTGAGTAAGTTCACCAAGGGTTTTAAGCTCGCTGAACTGTGCTTCGTCATTCGCATCTTGAATACAGCCCGGACGTAAGCCATCACCTAAGCTAAATGAAACGTCATAAGCTTTCATGATTTCACAAATTTCGTCGAAATGAGTGTATAAGAAGTTTTCTTCATGATGCGCTAAACACCACTGTGCCATGATTGAACCACCACGAGACACAATACCGGTCAAACGGTTTGCGGTGAGTGGTACGTAGCGAAGTAATACACCTGCATGAATCGTGAAGTAGTCAACGCCTTGTTCGGCTTGTTCAATCAGTGTGTCTTTGAAGATTTCCCATGTTAGGTCTTCTGCAACACCATCTACTTTTTCAAGCGCTTGATAAATAGGTACGGTACCGATTGGAACAGGTGAGTTACGAATAATCCATTCACGTGTTTCATGAATGTTTTTACCTGTCGATAAGTCCATAATGGTGTCGGCACCCCAACGAGTTGCCCAAGTCATTTTGGCAACTTCTTCGTCAATTGAAGAACCAAGTGCTGAGTTACCAATGTTGGCATTAATTTTAACCAAGAAATTACGGCCAATAATCATTGGTTCAAGTTCTGGATGGTTAATGTTGGCAGGAATGATCGCACGACCTTCAGCCACTTCTTGACGAACAAATTCAGGTGTAATTTCTTTTAAGTTTTTTGCACCGAAATTTTGTCCAGCATGTTGACGCATATCAACACCTTCACGCTGGCGCTGATTCTCACGAATTGCAATATATTCCATTTCAGGTGTGATAATACCTTGCTTGGCATAGTGCATTTGAGTGACATTTTTGCCAGTTTTAGCGCGGCGTGGGTTTTGAATGTGAGCAAAACGAATGTCAGCGGTACGAATGTCTTTTAAACGCTCTTGACCAAACTTTGAAGTTAAGCCAGAAAGTACGTCGGTATCGTTACGCTCTTCAATCCAGTTTTGGCGAACTGAAGGTAACCCTTTGTTTAAATCAATTTGAACATTTGGATCTGTATAAACACCTGAAGTGTCATAAACCATAATAGGAGGATTATGTTCACCGCCAAGACCAGTAGGGGTGTCGGTTAAAGAAATTTCTCGCATTGGAACCTGAATATCAGGACGAGAGCCTTCAATATAAACTTTTTTAGAAGCGGGTAAGATGCGGGTTAAATCTTTTGCATCTTGTTCATGTTGTGCTGAAATTTCAGCAGAAGAGAGATTCGTTAACTGGTTCATCACATGATCCTTATGAATAACATCAACGAATCAAGCACGACCAAAAACGATGGCGGATTTATCTTTACGAGATAAATTGAGGGCTTTAAGTTTTCAGATGGCTTGATTCCTACGCAGGTCTTAACCTGATCAGGTTCAACGGTACTTGTGATCAAACTTGTGTTGCGATAACACGGAATTTACACAATCTCAGCGAGCTATTACTCGCGCTCCGTCAAGCGATTTACAGACTAACATGTTTTAGGTTGGCTGGCATTGTCAATTTGTATCTATACAAACCGCATCCATATGGCAGTCACGATAGACTTCAGTGTTCCATGGGGAGTCTAATTTTAATAGCTGCTCAAGTTGTTCATGCGTAATCTGATAATTTGATTTTTTATCACCATTCTTATCAGTTAAATCTATTTTAAATTGCTTATTGCGTTCCTCTACAGGCGTGGCAATAAACTTAAGAAACAGTTGAGCAGGTTTGGCTAAACTCGATTCATTTTGTGTAGAGAGAAACCGAATTTGTTGAAGCGCATCTTTATCAAACCATGTGTTCGGGGCATATTCATCTGACACAGGGGTGTTGTCTAAACCAAAGAAAATAAAATAGCGATATTCGTTAAAGAGTAATTTGGCATCACTAATAAAGAGGCTCTTTGGATATTTTTGAATAAATTTTTCCCAAAACAATGCGCGTTCAGTGAGCTCTTTCCAAGAAATAGCCAACGCACCATCGTTATAAAAAATATTTTGATTGTCTTTCGCCATACGCGTTAAGAACTCTTTTTGGTCTGCTGGTAAGGCTTTAGAAAAAACATCAACTAAATAGTTTGGCTGACGTCGATAGGTAAACATGCCTTCACCTTGATAAAGGAGTTCAATGTAGGCTTGACCTTCATGTTGAAGTAAATATTGATCACGCGGGCTAAGTTGGGCGAAGAGTTTTTTCTGAGTTTGAATGACCTTTTTAAGGTCTTGTTTCTGTTCTAAAACAGCATAGCCAAATGCTTCAAAAGCTCTAGCTGTTTTGTCAGTGTAGTCTTGTTTAAGAAAACGTTGATACATGGCAGTTGATGCATTAATCAGCTTAAGCTGTTCCTCATTTTTTAAAGAGGGAACACAAGTTTTAAGCTTTTCATTAATTTGATTTAAATTTTCTATTTTACTGTTTTGGTCGATTTTCTGCATGGCAGCCATGATCTGTAAGCAGCTACTGTCTTGTTTTTGAGTAGCCTTTTGTTCAGTTGTTTTTTGCTCTTTAGACACAGGCTGATCTTGCTCTGATGTTTTATTACATCCAGCTAAAAGTAGTGCACTGCACATACTCATCATTAGAACTTTTTTCATCATAGTACTTTTATAGAAATTAATATTGCTCAAATTATAACGCTTAAAAAGATTGCATCATTGTTAGAAATCTTTATTATTAGGTAGGTCGGTCTACTTAAATTAAAACTATGAATGATAAAACAGCAAGACAGAAAATTCTCGATGCAGCGGCAACCTTATTTTATAACGATGGCATTACTGCAACGGGTATTAACTCGGTTACGACTAAAGCAGATGTTGCTAAGATGTCGCTTTATAATAATTTTTCTTCAAAAGGTGATCTTGTAGATGCCTACATTGCTGCACGACATCAAGAGTGGCTTGATCTCTATCAAACACGTTTAGAAAAAACAAAAACAGCGAAAGAAGCTATTTTGGCTGTGTTTGATGCCTATCAAGACCATGCAGAATTTGCCTATGAAAAAGGCTTTCGAGGTTGTGGATTATTGAATGCTGCGGCTGAGTTTCCTGCAAATAGTGCAGGGCGAAGTTCGGTAAAACGGCATAAAGAAGAAGTCGAGGCTATTGTTGCTGAGCATTTAAAAAAATTAATACCAGACTCTCAGCGTGTTAACTATGTGGCGACACAGCTTTCTTTTCTTTTAGAAGGTTCTATGGCACGAGCAGGCTTAGAAGGCAACAGTCGTCAACTCCTCTTGGCAAAACAAATGGCTGAAGACATTTTAAATAGAGAATGTCCACATGATTAGCCTCATTAAAAATAGTAGCTATGGAGGCACAATTGCGATTTTAGTTGCTTCCGTTTTATGGGGAACAACTGGTACGGCCGCAGCATTTGCACCGACACTTGGCCCACTTGCTATTGGCGCTGTAGCGATGGGTGGAGGAGGTCTTTTACAAGCTTTGGTCGCTTCAAGAGCAATTCGGGAAAACCGCCAATTTATTAGAAAAAATCTTTCAATACTTCTTTTAGGCGTAGCGGCAGTTGGTATTTATCCTTTGGCTTTTTATTCTTCAATGCATTATGCAGGTATTACGATTGGCACTGTGGTTTCAATTGGTACTGCTCCATTGATCGCAGCAATTTTAGAACGATTCTTTGACCGCAAAGCTTTATCGGCTATCTGGTTTCTAAGTTTTGTGTGTGGGGTACTTGGCGTAACGATGTTGTCGATGGGCGAAAGTCATGCGGTCCAAGAGAGTACAAACCAATGGAATAAATTCTTCGGTATTTTCCTTGGGCTGGTCGCTGCTACAACTTATTCACTTTATTCATGGGCTGCAAAAAGATTAATAGATCGGGGTGTTGCTGCTAAAGCTGCAATGGGCATGATTATGGGTGGTGGGGCAGTTATTTTATTGCCTACTTTGTTAGTTACAGGTGGAGGGTTATTGCAAAGCTCAACCAATCTACTTGTGGCTGGCTATATGATGCTAATTCCTATGTTTTTGGGTTATTTACTTTTCGGTTTTGGACTAAAAACAGTAAATACTAGCAAAGCGACCACCCTAACTTTATTCGAACCCTTAGTCGCTGCGATTTTTGCGATTGTTTTGGTTGGCGAGCATGTTTCATGGGTAGGTTGGATAGGCATGTTTTTGATTTTTATTTGTATTTTAATATTGTCAAAAACTAAGAACGCTTAAAAAACTAAAACTTTTAATGGCTTGAGTTTGATTTGAATTTTTCTTAGTCTTAAAGGCAAGTTTTATCGTTGATTTGAACAATGAAAATAAAATTAATGGTCGCTGTTGGCCTTTGGAGTTTTGCATCTTCGAGTTTTGCTCTAGATTTGGTTGAAGCTTATGAGCGCGCAAAACAAAATGACCCGACATGGCAAGCCAATCAACAACAATATGAAGCAGATCAACTTAATTTAGGCTTGGCAACGGGAGCGTTATTACCCACCGTTACATTGTCTGGAAACATTACTCGTAATCGACAAACTGTAAAACGTTCAAACTTTCCGGGTGTTGATCAAGAAGGCCTGTCAGATGCTTTGGTAAGTAACACGTCAACGACTCGACAAGCGACTCTCACTGCACGCCAGCCACTATTTCGTATGGATGCTTGGGAAGGTTATAAACAAGTTAAAACTTCGGTTGCCTTAAGTGAAATTACTTTAAGGCTGCAAAAACAAGATCATGTTTTAAATGTGGCAGAGGCCTATTTTAATGTGTTGCGTCAGCAGGCACTGAGTGTTGCATATTTACAAGAAGAAAAGGCTTTGCTTGAACAGCTCAATATGATGAATGCCAAACTCAAAGAAGGATTGGTGGCGCGTAGTGATGTGAGTGAAGCAAATGCTCAATATCAAAATGCCAGAGCCAATCGTATTTCAACCAATGTTCAATTACTTTTAGCTCAAGAGCAGCTTTCTGAATATATTGGTTCTTATCAAGATAAACTTGCTGTCCTGCGTAGTGATTTTAGTTTTCAAAAGCCTTATCCGGCAGAACTTAATGACTGGCTTTCTTTGGCGCAGCAAAAAAACTTAAAGATTCAGCAAGCCCGTTTACAGCAAAAATATAGTGAAGATCAGCGCCGTGTCGAAAAGGCCGCGCTTTATCCTCAAATAGATGCTGTAGCAAGCTATGGCTATACTAAACAAACACCAGAGACACTCATTTCGACTGATGGAAAATTTGATCAGGTCGGGGTAGAAATGAACTGGAATTTATTTAATGGTGGACGGACCCGAACATCAATAAAAAAGGCGACTGTAGAAGCCAATAAAGCGCAGGCACAACTTGATGCAGCCATTCGCCGTGCCAATGTCGATGTGAAAAGTGCCTTTATGCAGGTGGACACAGATCAAGCCAAACTTGAAGCAAGAAAGGCCGCAATGGATTCCTCTTCTTTAGTTTCTCAAGCTTCAAAAGCGAGTTATAACGAAGGCTTGAAAAGTATGGTTGATGTTTTATTGGCCCAGCGTAATGCTTTTTCTGCAAAACAGGATTATCTTAATGCTCAGTATGACTATTTATTGAATGTGCTTCGTTTAAAAGCTGCGGTAGGCCAATTAGGTGAAAAAGATCTGGTTGAGCTTAATAGCTGGTTAACCTATCAGTAAGTAAATGCTTTTATCTGAAATTTAATTTTGTCATAAAAACTTAATGATTGCTGTGTTTTAATGCTCAATCATTTTATTCCTGCGCCATCATGTTGGAGGCTTCCCTTGAGTCCAAGTAATCCGGTGTTAACCCATCATATTTCTTCTCAATTTAATGAAGATTTGCAAGATGTAAACACAAAGTTTATGACCATGGGTGGCTTGGTCGAACAACAGGTTGCCAATGCAATTCATTCTTTACTTGATACAGACGCAAATTTAGCAATTGATGTTCAATTTAAAGATAATGCAGTCAATCAATATGAACGTGATATTGATGAAGGTTTGACGCTAATTTTAGCACGTCGTCATCCAGCAGCGATTGACTTACGTATGGTTATTGCCATGAGCAAAGCCAATACTGACCTTGAGCGTATTGGTGATGAAGCGGCAAAAATAGCCCGTATTGCACAAAATCTGTGTGAAGAGGGTGGTTCGCCTCGTGGCTACATGGAAACACGTCATATTGGTAACCAAGTTCGTGTCATGATTCATGATGCACTTGATGCTTTTGCACGTTTAGATGCAGATCAAGCTTTACGTGTACTTTTAGCTGATGCTGACATTGACCGTGAATATCAATCAGCAACACGTACATTAATGACCTATATGATTGAAGATCCGCGTCATATTGCTCGTGTGATTAATGTGATGTGGGTTTTACGTTCATTAGAGCGTATTGGCGATCATGCTCGTAATATTGCTGAGCAAGTGATTTATATGGCGAAAGGCTTTGACGCTCGTCATACCAAAATTGAAGAAATTGAAGCCAAAGTCCACGAAAAGTAATCTTGAGCTGAAATATTTAAAAGCCTTGTTTCAAGCAAGGCTTTTTTATTTTTAAAAATAATAGATAAAAAAATGTCCCGAACTTTGGGGGGAAGTTCAGGACAGAAAATCAAGTGCATAAACACGACAGGGATCGTGTTCTTCTTGCTATAGAGTGATATTAAGTTCTTCGCTTTTTGATGTCATGTAGAGTCCTGTGCGCTCTATGTAAGGCTTTTTATGTTTGTGTAAGTTTCACGTAAAAAAAGGCGGATCTATGTATATAGATCCGCCTTTTAAATGATGAAAAAGCTAAAACAAACCGATTATTCTGGTTTCCAGCCTTCAGCTTTTTCTACACTTTCATCATTATTGAAGAATTTTTCACGTTGTTCTTCCAGAAACTTTTTAGCTTCTGGTTCAAACACGTTTAAACGCTTTTCATTAATGAGCGTAGTTTGATGCTGCAACCATTCTTGCCATGCTTGCTTAGAAACATTTTCAAAAAAATCTTGGCCTTTAGCACCCGGGAAAGGAGCGAAGTCTAAACCTTCCATTTCCTTTTGATATTTACGGCAAAATACTTGACGACTCATGTTTTATCCTTAAGCGTATAACTGTTCTAAACGTGTATGGGCACGCGCAATCGCAGCTTCAACCTGTTTTGGTGAAGTTCCACCAATATGATCACGTGCATTTACAGAAGCTTCTAGGGTTAAGGCTTTATCAAATACATCTGCTGTAATTAAGTCAGAGAATTGCTGTAATTGCTCAAGTGTTAACTCAGATAAATCTTTTTCTTCAGCAACGCCTAACGCGACTGCTTTACCTACAATTTCATGCGCATCACGGAAAGCAACGCCTTTTTTCACTAAGTAGTCAGCAAGATCGGTTGCAGTTGAGAATCCACGAAGCGCAGCTTCACGCATAATTTCAATATTTGGCACCAATGCAGGAATCATGTCTGCAAATGCCATGAGTGAACCACGAACCGTATCGATCGCATCAAATAAAGGTTCTTTATCTTCTTGGTTATCTTTGTTGTACGCCAATGGTTGACCTTTCATGAGCGTAAGCAAGCTAATTAAGTCACCAAATACACGGCCAGATTTACCACGGATAAGTTCTGGAACATCCGGATTTTTCTTCTGCGGCATAATTGAAGAACCAGTACAGAAACGGTCAGGAATATTCACAAATTTGAACTGTGCAGAAGTCCAAAGAATGAGCTCTTCTGACATACGTGATAAATGCATCATGATCAGTGCAGCAGCTGCATTAAATTCGATGGCAAAGTCACGGTCAGATACGGCATCAAGCGAGTTTTCAGATACAGCTTCGAAACCTAAAAGTTCTGCTGTGTATGCGCGGTCAATCGGATAAGTTGTACCAGCAAGCGCAGCTGAGCCAAGTGGCATGCGGTTAACGCGCTTACGGCAGTCTTGAAGACGCTCAGTGTCACGTACCAACATTTCAAACCATGCAAGCAAGTGATGACCAAAAGTCACAGGCTGAGCAGTTTGTAGATGTGTAAAGCCCGGCATAATTGTATTTACATTTTTGGCAGCCAAGCCTAACAAGCCTTTTTGTAAACGCTCTAATAATTTTAAAATATCATCAATTTCGTCGCGTAGGTAAAGACGAATATCAGTTGCAACCTGATCGTTACGGCTACGGCCGGTGTGTAATTTTTTACCTGTAATGCCAATACGTTGAGTCAAACGTGATTCAATGTTCATGTGAACATCTTCAAGATCGATGCGCCACTCAAAGTTTCCAGCCTCAATTTCTGAGCGAATGGTGCTTAAACCTTCAATAATGTCATCGCGTTCTGCTTCTGTGAGTACGCCAACTTTCGCAAGCATGGTAGCATGCGCAATCGAACCAGCGATGTCTTGCTTATAAAAACGTTGGTCAAACTGAACAGAGGCGGTAAATTCGGCTACAAAAGCGTCCGTCGCTTCAGAAAAACGACCACCCCACATACCTGAGGTTTGGTCTGGGGTTACTGAATTAGGGGGATTTGAAGATGTGGTCATGGTGGCTCAGTAAAATAAAAAAGAGTATATCACTTGCCGAAGCTCAACAAACAAAGTTGTTTCCTACAGCATACCGAAATCAAAATTCCTCCTATTTTTTTACGAAAAACGGGCGTTGGCAACACTTATTCGAATTAATTATCGCAAGTAATGTTTTGGCACTGGTCTTGGCATTGGCTGAAGCGCAGTCTTGGCAAGCCTTAAGTGGTGGAAGACTTTTTCAATACATCATTTTTATTAACTGGGTAATATTGTCTTTTTTTGCCTTGGTTGAACGCTTTCAAGGTTTTTTTAGCGGTTTACGTCAAGAGTTTGCTTTAGCTATTGGTTTTGTGATGCTACAAGGCATTGTTGTTTTGACTACTTTAATGAGTAATTTTTTTCAGTTTGGTCTTTTAAATAAACATGCTTCTTTAACACAGGACTTGAGCATTTACTTTACCAATGTACCTTTATATCTAAGCTATGGAATATTACTCGGGGCTTTCTGCTTACGTTATTTATATGTCAGAGAACAGTGGTTGCATCAGCAGTATGCAGAATTAAATGCTCGTATTCAGGCCATGCAAGCGCGAATTCATCCTCACTTCTTATTTAATAGTTTAAATAATGTGGTCAGTTTAATTACGATAGATCCAGATAAAGCAGAAAGCATGCTTATTAGTTTGTCGCGGCTATTTCGCGCGAGCTTCCAAGAATTGAAGTTGGTGAGTCTGCATGAAGAAATCGAGCTCAGTAAACAATATTTAATGATTGAACAGGTTCGCTTGGGGGAACGTTTAAAAGTAGATTGGAAAATTGAGCTTTCACCTGTGCAACTCAAACAGATCACTATTCCTTTATTGACATTACAACCCTTGTTAGAGAATAGTATTTTTCATGGGGTAGAACCAATGATGGATAAAGCAACCATAGGGGTATTGGTTGAAATATTGCAAAATCAGGTCAGTATAGTCATTACCAACCCATATACAGACGATACAATAAATTCACGGAAAGGGCATGGAATCGCTCTTGAAAATGTTAAGCAGCGCCTGAAAGCGTATTATGGGAACACCGTTAGATTTCAGGTTTATAAAGGCGAAGCTTTATATACCACTATTATGAGCTATCAATATCAAACAAAATAATAAGTCAGTCAGAGTTAACCATAAAAAAATGGACCAAGTTAACGGTGACAAGGAGGATGAATGAAGGTGCTAATTTGTGACGATGAACCACTTGCAGTGGAGCGTTTGTCACGTTTAGTTTCAAAGATGGGACATGAAGTTGTATCAACGGCTCATCATGGACAGGAGGCCTTAGAACAGGCACGGCTTCATCAACCGGATGTAATCTTACTTGATATTCAAATGCCAGGTATGAATGGTCTCGTCTGTGCAGAACAGTTAAGCCAGTTAAATCCTCGGCCTGCGATTGTGTTTTGTACCGCCTATGATCAGCATGCATTAGAAGCTTTTAAATCTCAGGCTCAAGCATATCTTCTTAAGCCGATTGATCCAGTAGAACTTGAACAAGCTTTTGGACAATTGACACAGCTTACTCGAGCACAGCTAAGTGCTTTGCCACCACATGAATTTTTACATGATCTAAAAACACAGCGCCATCAAATTGCTGCAAAAACCTATCGTGGCGTTGAGCTGATTCCTGTTGAGAATATCTATTATTTTTTAGCAGATCAGAAATATGTCACGGTGCGTCATCAAAACGGCAGTGTATTAATAGATGAAACATTAAAAGAACTTGAAACCGAATTTGCAGATCAGTTTATTCGTATTCATCGAAACGCGTTGGTTGCAGTTGCATATCTAGATGGGCTAGAGCTGGTTAGTTCGGGACAATATCAGGTTAGATTACGAGGTCTTGATGAAAGGCTTTCAGTGAGCCGTCGACATTTGTCTACGCTTAGAGAGCGAATTCATCAGCTCTAAATTTAAAAGAGTGATCTTGGACTTGCGAGATTTTACTTGCAATTTTAAGGGATCAAGTTAAGTTTAGGGTGTATTGTTTGACCAGCCCATGCTTGAATTTATGAAAACCTTGAAAATTGCTACGCGACAAAGCCCTCTTGCTCTTTGGCAGGCAGAACATATTCGTGCCCGTTTACAGGATCTTCACCCTGATTTAACAGTGGAATTGGTCAAGTTTGTCACGCAGGGTGATAAAATTTTAGATACGCCTTTAGCAAAAATTGGGGGCAAGGGGCTGTTCGTTAAAGAGTTGGAAGCAGCACTTTTAGATGGGCGTGCAGATTTGGCTGTACATTCAATGAAAGATGTCCCAATGGCTTTGCCAGAAGGTTTAACCTTAGCAGTGATTTGTGAGCGTGAAGATCCATTAGATGCTTTTGTTTCAAATCATTTTGAAAAATTCGCTGATTTACCACAAGGTGCAAAAGTCGGTACATCAAGCTTGCGTCGTAAATCTCAGATTCTAAAACAACGCCCAGATCTACAAATTATTGACTTGCGTGGAAATGTTGGCACACGTTTAGCGAAGCTAGATGAAGGTCAATACGATGCGATTATTCTTGCCAGTGCCGGTTTGAAGCGTTTAGGGTTGTCAGAACGGATTCGTCATTGTTTAACACCAGATATTAGTTTGCCTGCTGTAGGGCAAGGTGCATTGGGCCTAGAATGCCGTGCAGCTGACCAAGATGTATTGGCTTTAATTCAACCTTTATTACACGAAGAAACAGATGTTTGTGTACGTGCTGAACGTGCATTTAATGCCTATCTTGAAGGTGGTTGTCAGGTCCCAATTGCAGGTTATGCCACACTACAAAATGGTCAAATCCATATCGAAGGTCGTGTTGGAAGTCCTGATGGCCAAACATTATTACGTGCGGAAATGACAGATGAAGCCAATAATGCTCAGCAATTGGGTGAGAACCTTGCTCGAAACTTACTTGATCAAGGTGCGGGTGAACTATTAAAGGCCCTCTACTAAACTATGTTGTTTATTAATACTCGACCTGATTCTCGTGCAGCCGAATTAACAGATGCTTTGCAAAATGAAGGTTATCAGGTTGAGTCTTTACCTCTTTTAGAACTCGTTGCTAAACCCTTTTCCGACCACTTACTACAGCTTTACCAACAATTAGTTAAAGCACAAGCTATTGTTGTGGTCAGCCCAACAGCTGTTGAAATGGGCATGGAGTATTTAGCACAAAGTGGCTTAAAAATTAGCGATTTAAAACATATCCAATGGATTGCTGTAGGGCAGGCAACAGCAAATTGTCTAAATGAATATGGAATAGACGCACATATCCCAGATGTTGAAACCTCTGAGGGAATGTTGAACCTACCTATTCTGCACAATATGCAACAGACGGGTAGTGTGGCTTTTTGGCGGGGAGAAGGTGGTCGCCAATTTATGATGGAGACTTTGCAACAGCAAGGAATTCAGATTTTAAATTTTGTTCTATATCATCGGCAGTGCCCAGAAGCTTCATATTCTGCATTCAAACATCTGACACAGAATTCAAATTATAATTTAAATAAATGGCTGGTCTTAATTACCAGTGAAGCGAGCTGGAAGTATTGGTTAGAGCTTTGTTCAAAAAATAATGTACAACCTGATGGTGTATATCTGGTTTTAGGACCTCGTCTTTTTCAAATGGTTAAAGAGTATCGCGATCAGCAACAGGCTCATTTTCACATTATTCAACTTGAAAATTTATCGCCTTCGGGGATGATTCATCACATTCAGGCATTATAAGGATTCATATGAGAAAACTTGTTTCTATCATCATTTTACTGGGCGTAGCTTGGTTGGCTAAGCTCAGTTACGATATGTGGCAAATTTCTCGTACTGTTCCCGAGCTCAAACAAAGTCTGCTGCAATCAGAACAGCACTATGCCAATTTAAATGATCAATTAGTTGCTTTACAGCGACAGTTGCAGAATCAACCCGTAAATACAGGGAATAAAACTAATTCAGTGGTTCAACTAGATGCTCCACCGACAGGTATTGCCCCTACAGTTTTAATTAAACAAAAGTTAGATTTAATTCAATTTGCAATTGATCAGCAGCAGTTGATTTATGCAGTTGATCAATTAAATCAGTTACAGCAATCGCTTGTACACTACGAAATTGCTCCTGCATTGCAGCATAGCTTGAATCAATCGCTCGAGCAGGATAAACAGGCAGTTCAACAGTTCACTTTGGCTCAAAATCAACGTCATCAATTAATTGATGATTTATTACAGAACATTGATAAGAATATTCAACAAGCCTTAGCCCAGCCTAAACTTGAAATGGATCAATCCGAGACTGTGTCTTGGTGGAAAAAATGGTTCCGCATAGAAAAAGTAGAAACGCCGTCTATTAATTTAATGAGTCGAAGTGTCGTGCTGAAAGAAGTGCAATTAAGATTGTTAATTGCCGAACAGGCACTCAATCAAGGAAAAATGACTGAGTATCAAAATGAGTTGCAATCGGTGATGCAAAAGTTAGATGAAATGCCTGATGCAACCAGTCAGCAGTTAAAAAAACGTATTGCTAAAGTGGCACATTTATCTGTGGTGCCAGTTCCTAAACTCTCTACACTTGGGCTAATTGGCTCATAAGGAGGATATATGAAACACCTCCTGTGGGTTTATTTCGTAATCAGCTTAATACTCTTTGCAGCCTTAGCTTTATTTAGTTATGGCTATGGAATGGGGTATGTTTATATCTATTGGCGACAACTGCAGCTGCAAACAAATGTCTGGGGATTAACCCTTACTTTTGTAGTGATGAGTTTTATTGCTCAACTCGTATGGCTATGGATTAAACGTTATTCATCTCGTGAACAAAGAAAAAGTGAAAACATTTTCCAGTTTAAAAACCTTCACCCCTATGAACAATTAGGTATTGTTTGGTTATTAGAGGCTGCCGAAGATCAACGAGTATTTATTGAGCGTGTTTTTACTCAATCAGGACTTTTAAAAAATATTATTGATGCCAAATTTTTGGTTTTAAGTGGCGACTATCCAAAAGCATTAGCTGCTCTCGATCAATCACCACCGATGGCATTTGAATTGGCTGAGTTACAACGAATTGAAATCTTTTTAGCCCAAAATGAAGCCGACCGCACATTAACTCATCTCGAATTTTTATACCAACATCAGTTATCGCCTTGGTTACAAGAAATAGAAACTGCCTACCAGCAAAGATTAACTGCGTTATGGGGGCAATTAGCGCTGCAACATCCATGGGTATATTTACGTTCCATGAAATATGGTTTGCTAGATGCAGAACACCGTGATTTATGGTTGCAGCAACTTCTTCAGCAATTTGATCAAGCTTCTATTGATGACTTGCAGGCCTTACAGCAACGTTATTTAGATTTAGAGTCTGAAATTCAAACTCGACCTTATAGCAGTAAGTTGTTATGGCTAAAACTATTAGCCCGTATGCCAGATATGAGTATGCAACATGCGGCTTTAACCCTTCACTTGTTAAAAGAGCAGTTTGATCCAGAAGTATTTTATTTATGGTTTCAGCAACAACTACTTAAACAGGTTCCTGACTATGCTGATGTTGAAGAAAAAATTATTCAATTTGAAAACCAATATATGAATCTGCCGGTTTTGACCTTCGCAAAATGGCATGTCTATATTGCAACTGGACGTCAAGCAGAAGCTGAAACATTATTATCATTATATCCAGATAATATTTTAATGAGCTATTTACGTATTAAGTCTACGCTTAAAGAAGATGAAGTGTTAATCAAACAGTTAAATCTAATCTTTGAAAATGATGCAAATTTTTTAAAGTTTAAAATATGAGGTAAAAATGAAAGAACTGTCTGTCTACCCGATAATATATGAACAGAAAGTCGCATGGGGAGATATGGACGCTTTTGGTCATGTCAATAATGTACAATATTATCGATATATTGAAAGCTCACGTATTTTATATATGGAAGCAATAAATATATTAACCCCCCAAATATATCCCGTTGTTGCTTCAAGTCAGTGTAAATATTTAAGGCCTGTTTTTTATCCCGATGTATTGAAAGTCGGTGTTCGCGTGGAAGAGCTCCGTAATAGCGCATTCCGTATGGCCTATATATTGTGGAGTGAAACCCAACAACAAATCGTGGCTACTGCTGAGGCTGTTCTGGTATGCATGGATAAATTAACAGAACGAAAATGTGAAATACCTCAGGACATAAAACAAAAAATTATTGAACTAGAAAAATCAGTAGGACATGACTTAATACATTTATCTTAAATAAATATTAATAAAATATATTTCATTTATAATTGATAATGTAATTAAAAGGTAATTTTTTTAGTTATTCTGATGAACACGGCTTTCAAACTATTGCTTATTGAATAGATTATAAATAATATTGGTCTTGATTTTATGTTTTTAAATTTTGTCTGTATTATTTTGAATTGTCTGTAAGACTGGAGTATTTATTAATGAAACCGGATATCAGTGAATTATCTGTTGAAGAGTTAAAACGCTTACAAGAAGAAGCAGAAGCTTTAATTGCAAGTAAAAAAGATCAAGCAATTGAAGATGCTTATAATCAAATTATCGAGATTGCTGAAAATGTAGGTTTCAGTGTTGAACAACTTCTTGAGTTTGGTGCTCAAAAACGTAAGAAAACAACTCGTAAATCTGTTGAGCCTCGTTACCGCAACAAAAACAATGCTGAAGAGACTTGGACTGGTCGTGGTAAACAACCACGCTGGTTAGTTGCTGAAATTGAAAAAGGCGCAAAACTAGAAGATTTCTTAATCTAATCATAGTGCCGATTTAAAAAGCCAAGCAAATTTGCTTGGCTTTTTTATTTATAAAAATATCTCAAAATCTTGCTATAAATATTATTTGAAAAATGAGTGCTTAAATTCTTCTTTAAATGAATTGTTGAGATCAAATGTGCATTTAGTTCAATGAGCACCAAGTTTTCATGATTTTGTCATACGTTCAACTTATAGTCTTAATACCAAAGCCAAGCCAGATTGCTTGGTTTTTTTATATGAAGTGAATTGGCGATGTTGAAAAAGTATGCATAATGTCAGACTAGGGAGCTACTCTCAAAATAAGGACGATAATTTGCATGTTGGTAAGGCTGAATGAAGAAAAAGTCTAAGCAATGGAAGTGGTGGTTTTTTGCCCTCATTGCATTTTTAATTTTTATTATTTTACAGATCCCAGCGACGTGGCTTATTTCTAAATTTTCAAAGAATAATCAAACTCTACACAATGTAAGCGGAAATATCTGGCAAGGCCAAGCAGATTGGCGGCGTGGTACGTTGAGAGGCTCGATTCATTGGAAAACTAGACCTCTAGACCTATTTTTATTACGGTTCGCTGCTGACGTAGATATCCATAGTGGAAATACCCAGTTATCTGGGGTAATGGGTTATGGTGTGGGGAAAAAAGTAATTGTAAAGGCTATGAATGGTCAGGTCGCGCCTGAAACATTAAAACAAATTGTAAATTGGCAATGGCCTGCAAATAGTATTCAGCTTAAAGATATTGAGTTTAATTATAAAAAAGAGCAGGGTTTCGCCGCAGTTGATGGTCAATTGCATTGGGGTGGCGGTGTTTTAATTTATAATATCGGTGATCGTCAAGACCGTATGAATATGCCTTCTTTAAATGGGCAATTAACGGATCAAAATGGACAGTTGCAAGTTGATATACGTGATCAACGCAATCAAAAAATGGCGAATCTTTTATTAGATGCCAATATGATGCTTGATGTGCAGCTCACGCAAAGATTATTGCTCAATATTCCATCTTATGATGGAAAAGCTGGTTTAGATACGTTTGTCATTAGTTCTCGTCAACCCTTAATACAAGGGGGTAACTAATGAAAGTATGGATTGAGAAATTACAGCAACTACAATGGCAAAAATTAGACCGGTTAAGTGTGGTTGTATTTGCCTTTTTGATTTTATGGTTGTGTTGGAAGTTAGCTTCATTATTTTGGTGGGTAATTGCGCCTCCTCAAATGATGCAATTTGATCGGGTAGAGTTAGGATCGCAGCAGCCACAAATTCCTAACATTAGTACTTTTTCGCTTTTTAATGAACCTTCAGCCAATGCAGCTCAGGAAAATGTCAACCTAGAATTACAAGGTGTGATGCTGGGTTATCCAAATCGTTTTTCCTCGGCTGTTATTAAGCTAGATAATACTGCTGATCGATATCGGGTGGGAGAAACAATAGGCTCTACCTCTTATCAGTTGGCGGAAGTTTATTGGGATCACGTGATATTGCGTCAAGGTAATGGAGGTACTCGTGAACTTCAGTTTAAAGGTTTGCCAAATGGTTTATATCAGCCTATGACACCAGATGCTTCACAACCTGCTACTACTGCGCCTCAGTCATCGGCACCTGTCAATACGACTCAAGAGGCGTTAGGACAGGCTATTCAGCAAATGCAAGGCAACCGTGAACAATATCTACGTGACATGGGCGTTAGTGGGAACTCTAGTGAAGGTTTTGAAGTTACAGAACGTACACCCACAGCGCTTCGAAATAAGTTAGGTTTAAGGCCGGGTGATCGGATTGTTTCTTTAAACGGTCAAACGGTTGGGCAGGGACAAACGGATGTGCAGTTACTTGAACAGGCTCGTCGAGCTGGGCAAGTGAAAATAGAAATAAAACGTGGTGATCAAGTGATGACCATACAACAAAATTTTTAGTGATAACACGTCACCATAAGAGTTAGGAATTATCGCAAGTTATGGCTTTATTGAATCATCAACGTCCACTTTGGGCATTACTTGCAGCAGCCCCATTGATTGCGACAGTGAGCAGCAGCGTCTATGCCCAAACATGGAAGATCAATTTACGTGATGCTGACTTAACTGCATTTATTAATGAAGTGGCAGACATTACGGGTAAAAACTTTGCAGTAGATCCACGAGTGCGTGGCAACGTCACAGTAATATCGAATAAGCCCCTCAATAAAAATGAAGTTTATGACCTGTTTCTTGGGGTCTTAAATGTGAATGGAGTGGTAGCAATTCCTTCGGGGAATACCATTAAATTGGTTCCGGATAGCAATGTTAAAAACTCGGGAATTCCTTACGATTCGCGAAATAAATTGCGTGGTGATCAGATTGTTACTCGAGTCATTTGGCTTGAAAACACCAATCCTAATGATTTAATTCCAGCACTTCGTCCATTAATGCCACAATTTGCGCATATGGCTGCGATTGCAGGGACTAATGCGCTGATTGTTTCGGACCGTGCGGCCAATATTTATCAACTTGAAAATATTATTCGTAATCTGGATGGCACTGGACAGAATGATATTGAGGCAATAGGTCTTCAATCGAGCCAAGCTGAAGAAATCATTACCCAGCTGGAGGCGATGAGTGCTACGGGGGCATCTAAAGATTTTAATGGTGCACGTATCCGTATTATTGCAGACAACCGTACCAATCGTATTTTAGTTAAGGGCGATCCTGAAACGCGTAAGCGCATTCGCCATATGATTGAAATGCTGGATGTACCTTCGGCAGACCGTTTGGGGGGGTTAAAAGTTTTTCGCTTGAAATATGCAAGTGCAAAAAATTTATCTGAGATTTTACAAGGTCTTGTGACGGGACAGGCCGTTTCTTCATCAAATAGTAATAACAGTTCTTCTAATACATCGAATCCGATCAATAACTTGATGGGTAATAACCAGAATTCCAGTTCAAACACCTCTGGTTCAAATGGTAGCTCAATTTCTACGCCATCCATTAATCTAAATGGTAATTCAAATAATAGTAATCAGAACAGTATCTCTAGCTTTAGCCAAAATGGTGTGAGCATTATTGCGGATAATGCCCAAAACTCGTTAGTGGTTAAGGCAGATCCTCAATTAATGCGCGAAATTGAATCTGCTATTCAGCAGCTCGATGTTCGCCGTCAGCAAGTTCTGATTGAAGCTGCAATTATTGAGGTTTCAGGTAAAGATGCCGATCAATTAGGGGTGCAATGGGCACTTGGTGACATTAATAGTGGTATTGGTCTAATTAACTTTACGAATGCAGGTTCAAGTCTAGCTTCATTGGCAGCAGGTTACTTAACTGGTGGTGCTTCTGGTTTGGGGAGTGCAATTGGAGCCGGTAGTTCAATTGCATTAGGGAAGTATAAAGAGGGTGCAGATGGTTCTCGTCAATTGTATGGAGCTTTAATTCAGGCTTTAAAAGAGAATACGGCTTCTAATTTATTATCTACTCCTTCTATTGTAACGATGGACAATGAAGAAGCATATATTGTTGTCGGCCAGAATGTTCCATTTGTAACAGGGTCAGTTACTACCAATAGTACGGGGATTAATCCATACACAACAGTTGAGCGAAAAGATGTCGGTGTAACATTAAAAGTTATACCTCACATTGGTGAAAATGGCACAGTTCGACTTGAGATTGAACAGGAAGTTTCAAATGTTCAGGCAAGTAAAGGCCAAGCTGCCGACTTAATTACCAACAAGCGTGCTATTAAAACGGCTGTATTAGCAGAACATGGACAGACAGTTGTTTTAGGTGGTTTGGTATCTGATGATGTTGAGTTTAACCGTCAAGGTATTCCTGGGTTAAGTAGTATTCCTTATTTAGGCCGGTTATTCCGCTCGGATACTCGAAGTAATGTGAAGCGTAATCTTCTTGTTTTTATCCACCCAACAATTGTGGGTGATGCAAATGATGTGCGTCGTTTGTCTCAGCAGCGCTATAACCAGCTTTATAGTTTGCAATTGGCTATGGATAAAAATGGCAATTTTGCAAAATTACCTGAGCAGGTTGATGATGTCTATAATCAAAAAATGACACCACCTAGTATTGCCTCTCAGCCAAAAAATTATCAGCAGGTTCCATCAGGTGGAAAAACCTCGACGGTAATTACACCTGTGGCAGTAGAGCC
The DNA here is from genome assembly GCF_013122135.1 of Acinetobacter lactucae. Taxonomy (NCBI): domain Bacteria; kingdom Pseudomonadati; phylum Pseudomonadota; class Gammaproteobacteria; order Moraxellales; family Moraxellaceae; genus Acinetobacter; species Acinetobacter lactucae. Next base: position 3,667,742 of record NZ_CP053391.1, on the reverse strand, counting down.
AACGGTTCAAAAGCAAACCTTGCAGTTGCCTAATCCTGAAGTTAATCGTACTAAAAATACAGTAACAACAACGACACTGCGCCCAAGCACAGCACAGTAGTAGCATGTTATGATTGATAAAAATGAATGGGATATACGCATGACTTGGAAACTACAAGCAATTACTGGTGAAATTACTGGCCAAGAAATTAGTGTTGATCGTGATATGTTGGTAGGGCGTCATCAAGATGCCGATGTATTGTTACAAGCTGCTGAGATTTCACGTCGCCACGCGGCATTGCTTTTAAAAGATCAGGCGCTATGGGTGCAAGACCTTAATTCATCGAATGGCACATTTGTAAACGATATTCGTATTGAGCAAGAAAAGCAGCTACATGATGGTGATATTGTTCAGTTTGCTGGTTTTAAATTTTCTGTATTCGCACCTGCACAGGCAATCACGGAATTACCTGAAATTGAAGCCGAGCCTGTAAATACAACATCATCTCCAGATTTAAGCGATCAAGGAATGCCGAGCCTTGCAGAGCGTGCTGCAGAAGTAGAAGTTCGTCGCGATGGTATGCCGCAGAATATTTCTATTCCAAAGCCTGCACCTATTCCAGAAGGTGTAGATATCAATGCACAACAACAAACGCCTATCGCTTTTGATGAGCCAGTTTCTCGTGTTGCTGAAGAAAAGGAGCAACAGAAAAATGCTTCAGTTGGTTTAATCACGATTATTATTTTGGTAATTTTAGCTGTATTAGCATGGTTATTCTTTAAATAATCCGTTGCTGCTTTTACAATCAAGGCATGCTAAACGCATGCCTTTTTAATTTTGAGTAGAAAAAGATGTCTGTTGCACAACTAAATAAACGTAATTTAATTTTATTTGATCTAGATGGGACGCTAGTTGACTCTGCTGCTGATTTATATCGATCAATGAATTTAAGTTTAGAAGAACTAGAATGGCCTTTAGTAACAGAGAAACAAATACGAGAATGGGTGGGTAAAGGAGCATCTAAGCTCTGTGAGAGTGTTCTACTTCATATTTTTGGAATATTAGACTCTGAACAACATAAACTCTTATTACAGAAATTTATTGATATATACAGTGTAGAACTCTGTGTAAATACTCAAATTTATCCTGGTGTAACCGAGTTTTTAAAACATTGTAAAACTTTAAATATACAGATGGCATGCGTTACCAATAAGCCTGTACAACTTGCCCAAGGTTTGCTTGATGCTTTACAGCTCTCTTCATATTTTCAAGTCGTACTTGGTGGGGATAGCTTACCTGAGAGAAAGCCTCATCCATTGCCATTATTGCATTGCATGCAAAGCCTAAAAATATCTTCTTCACAATCATTAATGATTGGCGATTCAAGTAATGATATTGAGGCTGCGCGTCGCGCGGGAATTGATTGTATTGTAGTTAGCTATGGCTATAATCATGGAGAAAATATCTATGATTGCCAACCTCAGCAAGTTGTTGATAGTTTGGCTGAGTTAATTATCTAATGAATGAAATGGAGATCAGCATGAATAAGCGTATGGTTTTTCGATGGCGTGTCTAAATCGAATCTAGAAAAACACCCTTTTAAATCGAAACCATATTAGAGAAGAATTCATGACTACATTAGCGCAATTTGAACAACTTAAGGCTTTAGGCTACAACACGATTCCAGTCTATCGCCAACGCTTAGCAGACACAGAAACTCCTTTATCTGTTTTTGCTCGTTTTAAAGACCAGACACAGGCTTATTTATTTGAGTCCGTCGAAGGCGGTGAAAATTGGGCGCGCTATTCTATGATTGGCTTAGGCGAGTCGACGGTGTTCTCATGTAATGCTGGTATTCTATCTATACAGCATGCTGATGGTTCAATCACACAACAAGATTGCCAAGATCCATTTCAATATATTCGTGAATTCCAGAAACAGTTTAAAGTGCCTTCTGCTGAACTGTTACCAAACTTACCGAGTTTTACGGGCGGATTAGTGGGGTATTTGGGCTATGATGCGGTTCGCTACATAGAACCACGTTTAAAAAATGTCCCTGCGGCTGATCCCATTACATTGCCAGATTTATGGTTAATGCTATCAAAGACGGTTATTGTCTTTGACAACCTTAAAGATACTTTATTCTTAATTGTTCATGCCGACACTACCCAGCCAAATGCTTATGAAGATGCTCAACAAAAGTTAGATCAATTAGAGCAATTGTTGGCTACACCAGTAAGTTTGCAAGCTAAGCCACATACACCTCCACATTTTGAATCAATTACCGGCAAAGAAAAATTCCTAGAGACCATAGAAAAGGTTAAAGAATACATCCGTGCGGGTGATGTGATGCAGGTTGTTCCGGGCCAGCGTATGGTTTCTGATTTTGATGGGGAAGCTTTACAGGTCTATCGTGCTTTGCGTCATTTAAATCCTTCGCCTTATTTATTTTTGGTACAAGGACAAACCATTACAGATAAAAAGCCATTTCATATTGTAGGGTCATCACCAGAAATTCTTTCTCGCCTCGAAAATGGTATTGCGACAGTACGTCCGCTTGCAGGTACCAGACCTCGTGGAAAAACTAAAGAAGAAGATATTGCTTTAGAAAAAGACTTACTTTCGGATGAAAAAGAAATCGCAGAGCATTTAATGCTGATTGACCTTGGTCGAAATGATGTCGGGCGAGTTTCTAAAATTGGAAAGGTCCAAGTGACTGATCAAATGGTGATTGAGCGCTATTCGCATGTCATGCACATTGTTTCAAATGTACAAGGTGAAGTTCGTGATGATATTGATGCGCTAGATGTATTTAAGGCGACTTTCCCTGCAGGTACTTTGTCAGGTGCACCAAAAATTCGTGCAATGGAAATTATTGATGAAGTTGAGCCTGTAAAAAGAGGTGTCTTTGGTGGGGCAGTAGGATATTTAGGATGGCACGGTGAAATGGATATGTCGATTGCAATCCGTACTTGTGTTATCCGAGATAAAAAAGTCTATGTACAGGCTGGAGCAGGTCTGGTTGCGGACTCAAATCCTGAATCTGAATGGAATGAAACGCAAATAAAAGCTCGCGCAGTGATCAAAGCGGTTGAATTATCGTCAAACGGATTGATTTTATAAGTTTTTAGCGGTTTTTTTAAAAAAACCGCTTGCATCGTTTGGAAGTTTTGCTAAACTGCACACCGTTCCGATACGAAACGTACGAAACACTAAGAAGAGCCGGCATAGCTCAGTTGGTAGAGCAACTGACTTGTAATCAGTAGGTCCACAGTTCGAATCCGTGTGCCGGCACCATCTTAAAGGTGTGTAGTTGTGAAGTAAAGGACAACACTGAAATAAGTGTGATATGGTGAGATTCCCGAGCGGTCAAAGGGGGCGGACTGTAACTCCGCTACGAAAGTTTCGAAGGTTCGAATCCTTCTCTCACCACCATTAACTTCGATTGAAGTGGTATATACCAACACAGTGCGGGAGTAGCTCAGTTGGTAGAGCGGCAGCCTTCCAAGCTGCATGTCGCGAGTTCGATCCTCGTCTCCCGCTCCATCGAAGGATAATCGCTCTTATAGCTCAGTGGTAGAGCACTCCCTTGGTAAGGGAGAGGTCTCGAGTTCAAATCTCGATAAGAGCTCCAGATACAGTTTAGTAGATTTTCTACAAAGATTTAAAAAGCAGGCTTATTAGTCTGCTTTTCAAGTATTGGGTGTTTGATTTTTTTGGCGATATGTCGATGCTGGGTTTTTGCTCAGAATTGTGTTCGACGTAAACGAGGACTATAAACATGGCTAAGGCTAAGTTTGAACGTAATAAGCCACACGTAAACGTGGGCACAATCGGTCACGTTGACCATGGTAAAACAACTTTAACTGCTGCGATTGCAACAATTTGTGCAAAAACTTACGGCGGTGAAGCGAAAGATTACTCACAAATCGACTCAGCACCTGAAGAAAAAGCACGTGGTATTACAATTAATACTTCACACGTAGAATACGATTCTCCAATTCGTCACTACGCGCACGTTGACTGCCCGGGCCACGCCGATTACGTTAAAAACATGATTACTGGTGCTGCTCAGATGGACGGCGCGATCCTTGTGTGTGCTGCGACTGACGGTCCAATGCCACAAACTCGTGAACACATCCTTCTTTCTCGTCAGGTTGGTGTACCTTACATCATCGTATTCTTGAACAAGTGTGACCTTGTTGATGATGAAGAATTACTTGAATTAGTAGAAATGGAGGTTCGTGAACTTCTTTCTACTTATGACTTCCCAGGTGATGACACTCCAGTTATCCGTGGTTCTGCGCTTAAAGCGTTGGAAGGCGATGCTGGTCAATATGGTGAGTCTTCAGTTCTTGCTCTTGTTGAAGCGCTTGACTCTTACATCCCAGAACCAGAACGTGCTATCGACAAAGCATTCTTAATGCCAATCGAAGACGTATTCTCAATTTCTGGTCGTGGTACTGTAGTAACAGGCCGTGTAGAAGCTGGTATCGTTAAAGTTGGTGAAGAAGTAGAGATCGTTGGTATTAAAGATACAGTTAAAACAACTGTAACTGGCGTAGAAATGTTCCGTAAACTTCTTGACGAAGGCCGTGCAGGTGAGAACTGTGGTATCTTACTTCGTGGTACTAAGCGTGAAGACGTACAACGTGGTCAAGTACTTGCTAAACCAGGTACAATCAAGCCGCACACTAAATTCGATGCAGAAGTATACGTACTTTCTAAAGAAGAAGGTGGTCGTCACACTCCATTCTTAAATGGTTACCGTCCACAATTCTACTTCCGTACAACTGACGTAACTGGTGCAATCCAATTACAAGACGGCGTTGAAATGGTTATGCCAGGCGACAACGTTGAAATGTCAGTAGAATTAATCCACCCAATCGCAATGGACCCAGGTCTACGTTTTGCGATCCGTGAAGGTGGTCGTACTGTAGGTGCTGGTGTTGTTGCGAAAGTAACTGCATAAGCATATTATAGTGACGGATTACGTCTCAGGTTGAGGGCTTTGGCTCTCAACTTGCATTATAGGTCAGTAGTTCAATTGGTAGAGCGTCGGTCTCCAAAACCGAATGTTGGGGGTTCGAGTCCCTCCTGACCTGCCATATTTTGAAATAAAAAGCTTGATGCTGGCTTAGTTGTTCATATAATAAGTCGCGAGTTCTACGACGAGTACAAAAATGTCGAATGATAAACCGCGTGACGCATTGAGCGACGCGCCAATTCCTCAAAGAAATAATTCTGCTGAAGTTGTTCGTTCTGGTTCGCCTCTAGACGTTGTTCTATGGGTGATTGCAATAGCATTGTTGCTTTTAGCTACCATGGTGAATCAGCACTTACCAGCGTATTGGGCGCCTGCAAATAATGTTTGGGTGCGCGTTGGGGCAATTTTTGCTTGTATCGTTGTGGCTTTAGGTTTATTATACGCCACCCATCAAGGTAAAGGCTTCGTTCGTTTGCTAAAAGATGCACGAGTCGAATTGCGTCGAGTAACTTGGCCAACAAAACAGGAAACAGTCACTACTTCGTGGCAGGTTCTATTGGTTGTAGTTGTTGCATCACTGGTTTTATGGTGCTTTGACTATGGTTTGGGTTGGTTAATTAAGTTGATTATCGGGTAAAAGAGCTATGAAACGTTGGTACATTATTCATGCCTACTCTGGCTATGAAAAACAAGTGTTGCGTTCACTTACAGAACGAATCCAGCGTAGCGCTGTTGCTGATAGCTTTGGTGATGTCCTTGTTCCTACCGAAGAAGTGGTAGAAATGAAGGATGGTAAGAAACGTAAATCTGAGCGTAAATTCTTTCCTGGCTATGTGTTAGTCGAAATGGAAATGAATGATGATACTTGGCATATTGTTAAAGAATGTCCAAAGGTTCTAGGTTTTATCGGTGGTACACCTGAAAAACCAGCACCAATCACTCAGCGTGAAGCAGATGCGATTCTTGCGCGTGTACGTAATACTGGTGAAGCACCACGTCCTAAAACGATGTTTGAGCCAGGTGAAGAATTACTTGTTATTGACGGTCCATTCACAGACTTTAAAGGTGTGGTGGAAGAGGTTCAATACGATAAGTCACGTTTAACGTTGACGATTAATGTATTTAATCGACCAACTCAGGTTGAACTCGAGTTTCGCCAAGTCGAAAAAACGATTTAATCTCAATTGGTTGAAAAGCGCCCGATTTTATCGGGCATTGTTGTTGTAACAGTAGTGTTGCGTAAAGATTGGGGAGCCTAGCGGCGTTTGTACCCAGAGGTATTTTAAAATGGCTAAGAAGATTGACGGCTATATCAAGCTGCAAGTTCCAGCTGGTAAAGCAAATCCATCTCCACCAATTGGTCCTGCGTTAGGTCAACGTGGTGTAAACATCATGGCATTCTGTAAAGAATTCAATGCTGCTACACAAAAAGTTGAACCAGGTCTTCCAATTCCTGTAGTGATTACTGTGTACAACGACAAGTCGTTCACATTCATCATGAAAACTCCTCCAGCTTCTATTCTTCTTAAGAAAGCTGCTGGTATTCAAAAGGGTTCATCTGTACCAAACAAAACTAAAGTTGGTAAGTTGACTCGTGCTCAGTTAGAAGAAATTGCGACTACTAAAGAACCGGATTTAACTGGTGCTGATTTAGACGCACGTGTTCGTACCATCGCTGGTTCTGCACGTTCTATGGGCTTGGAAGTGGAGCTATAAGACATGGCAAAGTTAACTAAACGTCAAAAAGCCATTGCTGCTGCTGTTGAAGCAAACAAAGTTTACACTTTGGAAGAAGCGGTACAAGTTCTTAACAGCCTACCTGCTGCAAAATTCAAAGAATCTTTGGATGTGGCTGTAAACCTTGGTGTAGATCCACGTAAATCTGATCAGGTTGTTCGTGGTGCAACTACATTACCTGCAGGTACTGGTAAAACTGTACGTGTAGCTGTATTTGCTCAAGGCGCTCAAGCAGAAGCTGCGAAAGAAGCTGGTGCTGATGTTGTAGGTTTTGATGACCTTGCTGAAAGCATCCAGGGTGGAAACCTTGACTTTGATGTTGTAATCGCTGCTCCTGACGCTATGCGTGTTGTTGGTAAGCTCGGTACAATTCTTGGTCCACGTGGTTTAATGCCAAACCCTAAAGTTGGTACTGTAACTCCTGATGTAGCGAATGCTGTTAAAAACGCTAAATCTGGTCAGGCTCGTTACCGTGTAGACAAAGCGGGTATTATCCATGCTGCGATCGGTCAATTAGGCTTTGATGCTGCTGCTATCCGTCAAAACGTTGAAACTTTAGTTGCTGACTTGAAAAAGTTAAAACCTGCAACTTCTAAAGGTGTATACATCAAAAAGATCACTTTGAGCTCAACTATGGGTCCTGGTCTTACTGTTGATGTAAACAACGTTTCTAACTAAGTCTAGACTTAGTAAAGAATTTTAAAGTCCTGATTGAGGACAGAGCCCAAATAAAAATATTTTTATTAGGTGGGGTGGAGCAAAGCTTCATCCCTTACTCATCAGGCGGACTTTGAATTGATAAATGAGAATTTATCAGCGTCAAAGACCTCAGGCGAAAAGATGTTGTTTTCGAATAGCACTTTTCTTAATAAACCAGCCTGCGTAGACGCGGTGGTGTGATTTGTTCCTCCTCCGCGTGTAAGTCGAGAGGCTTACGAATTGGGAGTGTGCCCATTGGGTACATAAATCACCTTAGGAGGTTTTACAATGGCTCTTCTTATTGAAGACAAAAAACAGATCGTTGCGGAAGTAAGTGAAGTTGCTTCTAAGGCGTTTGCAGCCGTTGTTGCTGACTACCAAGGCTTAAGCGTAGAGCAATTAACAACACTTCGTGTTGAAGCTCGTAAGTTAGGTGTTTCTACACGTATTGTACGTAACACTTTGGCTAAACGCGCACTTCAAGATACTCAATTCAATATCTTGAACGACAACCTTGTTGGTCCAACAATTCTAGGTTTTTCAACTTCTGAAGATGACATGGGTGCAGCTGCACGTTTGTTCGAAGATTTTGCTAAAACTAACAAAGCATTTGAGTTAAAAGCTGCTGCATTTGACGGCAAAGTTTATCAAGGTGCTGACGTTAGCGTAATTGCAAACCTTCCGAACCAAGAGAAAGCTCTTACTATGCTTGCCTCTGTCCTTCAAGCTCCTATTTCGAAATTGGGTCGCCTTATTACAGCGCTCAAAGAGAAAAACGAGTCAGAAGCTGCTTAATCAATTTTACACACCATTCAATATCCATTTGGAGTTATTCTCATGGCTTTAACTAACGAAGAAATCTTAAACGCAGTTGCTGAAAAAACTGTTCTTGAACTTGTTGAATTAATTTCTGCTTTCGAAGAGAAATTCAACGTTTCAGCTGCAGCTGTTGCTGTTGCTGCTCCAGCTGGTGGCGCTGCTGCTGCTGCTGAAGAACAATCTGAATTCAACGTTGAGTTGACTTCTTTCGGTGCTAACAAAGTAGCTGTAATTAAAGCAGTTCGTGAAGCAACTGGTCTTGGTCTTAAAGAAGCTAAAGACCTAGTTGAAGGTGCTCCTCAAGTTCTTAAAGAAGGCGTTTCTAAAGAAGAAGGCGAAGAACTTAAGAAGAAACTTGAAGAAGCTGGTGCTACAGTTACACTTAAGTAATTGTAAAAGGAGTCGGTTTTTAAATCGGCTCCATAAAATGGCTGATGGCTCTTGGGTCATCAGCCTTTTTGCGTTACAATAATCGGCTCGATTTTTGTTAGTTTTGTTTGATTTTTGAGAAATTCGAAATAAAACAAGTAATTTCAAATGTTTACCAATATTTTTCTTTTTTAAAAATATTGTTAAGCGTTTTTATACCACTAAAAATTGCAGCATTTGTAAACAGTGGTGGCCATATCGGCCTGCGTAATTCCTTCTGAGCCCGTTCTGCAGGCGGGCTTAGTTTACTTTCCGAGGACTCCAGATGGCATACTCATATACCGAAAAGAAACGGATCCGTAAGAATTTTGGTAAATTGCCCCAAGTAATGGATGCACCGTACTTACTATCGATTCAGGTCGATTCGTACAGAACATTCTTGCAAGATGGCAAAACTCCAAAAAACCGCGAAGATATCGGTCTCCAAGCCGCATTTCGTTCAGTTTTTCCTATCGAAAGTTATTCTGGCAATGCTGCTTTAGAATTTGTTGAGTATAGCCTTGGTAAACCTGAGTTCGATGTACGCGAATGTATTCTTCGTGGTTCGACTTATGCGGCACCAATGCGCGTTAAAATTCGTTTGATTATTAAAGATCGCGAAACTAAATCAATTAAAGACGTACGAGAACAAGAAGTCTATATGGGTGAAATTCCACTCATGACTGAAAACGGTACATTCGTCATTAATGGTACTGAGCGTGTAATCGTATCTCAATTACACCGTTCACCAGGCGTTTTCTTTGATCACGATAAAGGTAAAACCCACTCAAGTGGTAAAGTGTTGTATTCAGCACGTATTATTCCTTACCGTGGTTCATGGTTAGACTTCGAATTTGATGCGAAAGACTTAGTTTACGTACGTATTGACCGTCGTCGTAAATTACTTGCTACTGTTGTATTACGTGCACTGGGTTATAACAACGAACAAATCTTGAATTTGTTCTATGAAAAAGTACCTGTGTATCTTGATATGGGCAGTTACCAGATTGACCTAGTACCTGAACGTTTACGTGGGGAAATGGCGCAATTTGATATTGCTGACAATGACGGTAAAGTTATTGTTGAGCAAGGTAAGCGTATTAATGCTCGTCACGTACGTCAAATGGAAGCTGCTGGTTTAACAAAACTTTCAGTTCCAGATGAATACTTATATGAGCGTATTACTGCTGAAAATATTACTTTACGTGATGGTGAAGTAATTGCCGCTAATACTTTGTTAAGCCATGAAGTTATGGTGAAACTAGCAGAAGGTGGTGTTAAACAGTTCAATATCTTATTTACGAACGATATTGACCGTGGTTCGTTTGTTGCTGACACATTACGTGCAGATACAACTGCTGGCCGTGAAGAAGCATTAGTTGAAATCTATAAAGTAATGCGTCCAGGCGAGCCGCCAACAAAAGAAGCTGCTGAAAACTTATTCAATAACTTATTCTTCTCTTCTGAGCGTTATGACTTATCTCCAGTAGGTCGTATGAAGTTCAACCGTCGTTTGGGTCGTCCATACGAAGTTGGTACTGACCAGAAGTCACGTGAAGTAGAAGGTATTTTATCGCACGAAGATATCATTGATGTATTACGTACATTAGTTGAAATCCGTAACGGTAAAGGTGAAGTCGACGATATCGATCACTTGGGTAACCGTCGTGTACGTTCTGTTGGTGAAATGACTGAAAACCAATTCCGTGTTGGTTTGGTTCGTGTTGAACGTGCTGTTAAAGAGCGTTTAAGCCAAGCAGAAACAGATAACTTGTCTCCGCAAGATTTAATTAACGCTAAACCAGTTGCAGCTGCAATCAAAGAATTCTTTGGTTCAAGCCAGTTATCTCAGTTCATGGACCAAAACAACCCATTATCTGAGATTACCCATAAGCGTCGTGTATCAGCGCTTGGGCCTGGTGGTTTAACACGTGAACGTGCGGGCTTTGAGGTACGTGACGTACATCAAACTCACTATGGTCGTGTATGTCCAATTGAAACGCCGGAAGGTCCAAACATTGGTTTGATCAACTCGCTTTCTGTATATGCAAAAGCAAATGACTTCGGTTTCTTGGAAACACCTTACCGTAAAGTGGTAGATGGTCGAGTAACTGATGCTGTTGAATACCTTTCTGCTATTGAAGAAGTAGGTACTGTTATTGCACAGGCCGATTCTGCAGTAGATAAAGATGGCAACTTAACAGAAGAGTTTGTTTCTGTTCGTCATCAAGGTGAATTCGTACGTATGCCACCAGAAAAAGTGACGCATATGGACGTTTCTGCTCAGCAGGTTGTATCTGTTGCTGCATCACTTATTCCATTCCTTGAACACGATGACGCGAACCGTGCGCTTATGGGTTCAAACATGCAACGTCAGGCAGTTCCTACTCTACGTGCGGATAAACCGCTTGTAGGTACAGGTATGGAAGCGAACGTTGCACGTGACTCAGGTGTGTGTGTGATCGCAAACCGTGGTGGTGCAATTGAATACGTAGATGCTTCTCGTATCGTTATTCGTGTAAACGAAGATGAAATGATTGCTGGTGAGGCTGGTGTAGATATCTACAACCTCATTAAATATACGCGTTCTAACCAGAACACTTGTATTAACCAAAATATTATCGTGAATTTAGGCGACAAAGTTGCTCGCGGTGATATCTTGGCAGACGGTCCGTCTACAGATATGGGTGAGCTTGCGCTTGGTCAAAACATGCGCGTTGCGTTCATGACTTGGAATGGTTACAACTACGAAGACTCGATCTTATTATCTGAGCGTGTACTTCAAGAAGACCGTTTAACTTCTATTCATATTCAAGAATTATCTTGTGTAGCGCGTGATACTAAGTTAGGTGCAGAAGAAATTACTGCCGATATTCCTAACGTTGGTGAAGCTGCACTTTCTAAACTTGATGAATCAGGTATCGTTTATATCGGTGCTGAAGTTACAGCAGGTGACATCCTTGTTGGTAAAGTAACGCCTAAAGGTGAAACTCAGTTAACTCCTGAAGAAAAATTGCTTCGCGCAATCTTTGGTGAGAAAGCAGCTGATGTTAAAGATTCATCTTTACGTGTTCCATCTGGTACTAAAGGTACAGTTATCGACGTTCAAGTCTTCACTCGTGATGGCTTAGAGAAAGATGACCGTGCACTAGCTATCGAAAAAGCACAGCTTGATGCTTACCGTAAAGACTTGAAAGAAGAATACAAGATCTTTGAAGAAGCAGCTCGTGAGCGTGTAATTCGTTTGCTTAAAGGCCAAGAGTCTAATGGCGGTGGTTCAACTAAACGTGGTGACAAACTCGTTGAAGACGTGTTATCTGGTTTAGAGCTTGTTGATTTGCTTGAAATTCAACCAGCAGATGAAGCAATCGCTGAGCGTTTAACTCAAATTCAAGTGTTCTTAAAAGAAAAGAGCGCAGAAATTGACGAGAAATTCGCTGAGAAGAAACGTAAGCTTGCAACAGGTGATGAATTAACAACTGGCGTATTGAAAGTTGTTAAAGTTTACTTAGCTGTTAAACGTCGTATTCAGCCTGGTGATAAGATGGCTGGTCGTCACGGTAACAAAGGTGTTGTATCTAACATCCTACCTGTTGAAGACATGCCACATGATGCTAACGGTGTACCAGTAGATATCGTATTGAACCCGTTGGGCGTACCATCTCGTATGAACGTGGGTCAGATTCTTGAGACTCACTTGGGTATGGCGGCTAAAGGGCTTGGTGATAAAATCGAAAAAATGTTGAAAGAACAGCGTACAGTTTTAGAACTGCGTGAATTCTTAGACAAGATTTATAACAAAGTCGGTGGTGAGCAAGAAGATCTTGACAGCTTAACTGATGCTGAAGTCTTAGCTCTTTCAGGCAACTTACGTGCTGGTGTGCCTTTGGCTACTCCTGTATTTGATGGTGCTGAAGAAGGTCAAATTAAAGACTTACTTGAGTTAGCTGGTATCTCTCGTACTGGTCAAACAGTATTGTTTGATGGCCGTACTGGTGAACAGTTTGATCGTCCTGTAACTGTGGGTTACATGTACATGCTCAAATTGAACCACTTGGTTGATGACAAAATGCATGCGCGTTCAACTGGTTCTTACTCTCTTGTTACACAGCAACCGCTTGGTGGTAAAGCACAATTCGGTGGTCAGCGTTTCGGTGAGATGGAGGTCTGGGCACTCGAAGCTTACGGCGCAGCATATACTCTCCAAGAGATGTTAACTGTTAAGTCGGATGACGTTGAAGGTCGTACACGCATCTATAAGAATATTGTAGATGGTAACCATTATATGGATCCGGGTATGCCTGAATCGTTCAACGTATTGACCAAAGAGATCCGTTCTTTAGGTATCAACATTGAACTGAAAAATGGTGATTAAGTCGTAAGACTCACGATTTTTTAGGTAAAAACAATATTTGTGACCCAGTCGGGCAAGCGTTGCTTCCCGACACACGGAGAAAAAAATTGAAAGACTTGCTCGATATCATGCGTAAGAAAACGGACTCAGATGGTCATGCACCAATTGAGTTTGACCGTATCCGTATTGGTCTTGCGTCACCAGAAATGATTAAGTCATGGTCTCATGGTGAAGTTAAAAAACCTGAGACAATTAACTACCGTACTTTTAAACCAGAACGTGACGGTTTGTTCTGTGCCAAAATCTTTGGTCCAGTAAAAGATTACGAATGCTTGTGTGGTAAATACAAGCGTATGAAATACAAAGGCGTCATTTGTGAAAAATGTGGCGTTGAAGTAACTACAGCGAAAGTTCGTCGTGAACGTATGGGTCACATTGAACTTGCTTCTCCAGTTGCACATATCTGGTTCTTAAAATCGTTACCGAGCCGTATCGGTTTATTACTTGATATGACACTGCGTGATATCGAACGTGTATTGTATTTCGAATCATACGTTGTAACTGACCCTGGTATGACTCCGTTTGAAAAGTATCAACTTTTAACAGACGAAGAGTACTTCAATGCACTTGAAGAACACGGTGATGAATTCACTGCGAAAATGGGGGCAGAAGCGGTTCAGGACTTGTTGAAAGATATCGATCTTGAAGCTGAAATCGCACGTTTACGTGAAGAAATCCCTCAAACAACTTCTGAAACGAAGTTGAAAAAAGCGTCTAAACGCTTGAAATTGATGGAAGCATTCAAAGATTCAAACAACAAGCCAGAATGGATGGTGATGAATGTACTTCCTGTACTTCCACCTGATTTACGTCCATTAGTTCCACTTGAAGGTGGTCGTTTCGCGACTTCTGACTTAAACGATTTATATCGTCGTGTCATTAACCGTAATAACCGTTTGAAGCGTCTTCTTGACCTTGCTGCTCCAGATATTATCGTACGTAACGAAAAACGTATGTTACAAGAGTCTGTAGATGCATTGCTTGATAACGGTCGTCGTGGTCGTGCAATTACTGGTTCTAACAAGCGTCCATTAAAATCTTTGGCAGATATGATCAAAGGTAAACAAGGTCGTTTCCGTCAGAACTTATTAGGTAAGCGTGTTGACTATTCGGGTCGTTCGGTAATTACTGTAGGTCCTACTTTACGTCTTCACCAATGTGGTCTTCCGAAGAAAATGGCACTTGAATTATTCAAGCCATTCATTTTCGCGAAACTACAAGCTTCAGGTCAGGCGACTACCATTAAAGCTGCGAAGAAAATGGTTGAGCGTGAGACTCCGGAAGTTTGGGACGTTCTTGCTTCTGTAATTCGTCAACACCCGGTAATGTTGAACCGTGCGCCAACACTTCACCGTTTAGGTCTTCAAGCATTTGAACCTATTCTTATTGAAGGTAAGGCAATCCGTCTTCACCCACTCGTTTGTGCTGCGTTTAACGCCGACTTCGATGGTGACCAAATGGCGGTACACGTTCCGTTGACACTTGAAGCACAGTTAGAAGCTCGTGCATTGATGATGTCAACAAACAACATCTTGTCACCAGCAAACGGTGAACCGATCATTGTTCCTTCTCAGGACGTTGTCTTGGGTCTTTACTACATCACACGTGATGCTGTAAATGCCAAAGGTGAAGGTATGGTGTTTGCGGATACTCATGAAGTAAACCGTGCACTTGCTACTGGTCAGGTTGCGATCCATGCACGTGTTAAAGTACGTGTACATCAAACTGTTATCAATGAAAATGGTGAGCGTGAACACCAAACTATTATTGTTGATACAACTCCTGGTCGTTGTTTGCTTTGGGAAATTGTTCCACAAGGCTTAAGCTTTGACATGATCAACCTTGAGATGACTAAAAAGAATATCTCTAAATTGATCAACTCTTGCTACCGTAAACTTGGTTTGAAAGATACAGTTATCTTCGCTGACCAATTAATGTACTTGGGCTTCCGTCAAGCGACTCGTTCAGGTGTATCGGTAGGTATGGAAGACATGCTTATTCCACCTACTAAACAGACAATTATTGATAAAGCGGAAACAGAAGTTCGTGAAATCGAACAACAGTTCGAACAAGGTTTCGTAACTGCTGGTGAGCGTTATAACAAAGTTGTCGATATCTGGGCGCGTACAAACGACCAAGTTGCTAAAGCAATGATGGATAACTTGTCTTATACACTTGTGAAAAACAAACAAGGTGAAGACGAGAAGCAAAAATCATTCAACAGCATCTATATGATGTCTGACTCCGGTGCCCGTGGTAGTGCGGCGCAGATTCGTCAGCTTGCTGGTATGCGTGGTTTGATGGCAAAACCGGATGGCTCGATTATTGAGACTCCGATTAAAGCGAACTTCCGTGAAGGTTTAACAGTACTTCAGTACTTTATTTCTACACATGGTGCGCGTAAAGGTTTGGCCGATACAGCATTGAAAACTGCGAACTCTGGTTACTTGACTCGTCGTCTTGTAGACGTAGCGCAAGACTTGGTAATTACTGAACCTGACTGTGGTACAGCGGGTGGTTTAGTAATGACACCATTCATTCAGGGTGGTGATGTCATCGAGCCATTACGTGACCGCGTATTAGGTCGTGTAACTGCTGAAGATGTACGTCGTGCATCTGATGATGAAGTTGTATTACCTCGTGGTACGTTAATTGACGAGAAAATCGCAGCTCAGCTTGAAGAAGCTGGTGTCGATGAAGTTAAAGTACGTTCAGTAATCGCATGTGAATCAACATTCGGTGTGTGTGCTCGTTGTTATGGTCGTGACCTTGCACGTGGTCACTTGGTGAACCCAGGTGAATCAGTGGGTGTAATGGCTGCACAGTCAATTGGTGAGCCAGGTACACAGTTAACGATGCGTACGTTCCACGTTGGTGGTGCTGCGAGCCGAACTTCTGCTGCGAACAGTGTTCAAGTACGTAACAAAGGTACTGTACGTTTCCATAACGTGAAAACTGTACAACATGCAAAAGGCCACTTGGTTTCAGTTTCACGTTCAGGTGAAATTGGTATTGCCGATGATTTAGGTCGTGAGCGTGAGCGCTATAAACTTCCTTACGGTGCAAGCATCTTGTTGAAAGATGGTGAAGCTGTAGAAGCTGGCGGTATCGTAGCGACTTGGGATCCGCATACACATCCATTGGTAACAGAAGTTGCTGGTAAAGCACGTTTCAGCCAAATCGCTGATGGCGTAACTGCAACATCGAAAACTGATGATGCAACTGGTATGACTACTGTTGAAATCTTGCCTGTAACAGCTCGTCCTGCTTCTGGTAAAGATTTACGTCCTGCAATCGTGTTGGATACAACAGATGGCGGCGAACAGTTCTACTTCTTGCCACAAAACACAATCGTGACTGTCCGTGATGGCGAAACGATCGGTGTGGGTGACGTTATTGGTCGTGTACCACAAGAAACATCACGTACTCGTGATATTACCGGTGGTCTTCCGCGTGTAGCTGACTTGTTCGAAGCGCGTAAACCAAAAGAGCATGCAATTCTTGCTGAAGTATCAGGCGTTGTAAGCTTCGGTAAAGAGACTAAGGGTAAAAACCGTTTGGTAATTACTCCTGATGATGGTTCTGAGATTTACGAAGAATTGATTCCAAAATGGCGTCAAATCAACGTATTCGAAGGCGAGCATGTGAACCGTGGTGAAACTATTTCTGATGGTCCACAAAACCCTCATGACATCTTGCGTTTGAAAGGTGAAGTTGCATTAACTAACTACATCGTGAACGAAGTTCAAGACGTTTACCGTCTCCAAGGTGTAAAAATCAACGATAAGCACATTGAAGTTATCGTACGTCAAATGTTGCGTAAAGTTGATATCACTGATGGTGGTGATACAAGCTTCATCAAAGGCGAGCAAGTGGATTACATTCGCGTTGTTCAAGAGAACCAAGCTGTCTTGGCTCAGAACAAGTTCCCTGCGAAGTTTGAACGTCAATTAATGGGTATTACGAAAGCATCGCTTTCTACTGACTCGTTCATCTCTGCTGCATCGTTCCAGGAAACAACTCGTGTGTTAACTGAAGCGGCTGTAACAGGTAAAGAAGATGATTTACGTGGCTTGAAAGAAAACGTTGTAGTAGGTCGCTTGATTCCAGCAGGTACTGGTCTTGCATACCACCTAGAACGTCGTCGTCAAGAAGCAGAAGCTGCAGAACATGAGCTTCACAATGACTTCAGCGAAGTAGACCAAGCATTCAGCCAAGCATTAAACTCAGAACAATTCTAAGTTTAGACTGGCACTAAAAAAGGCACCTCAGGGTGCCTTTTTTATTTATAGTTATTTTTAACAATTAAGAGTTGTAATTACATAAACATATTAAAGAGCCATTATTTTATTACTAAAGCGGGATAAAGACTCCATAAAAACACACTAGGCTACCTGCTTATGAAGACTGGAGTAAATCTAATGAAAAAAATGATGATGATTGTTGGTGTTGGCTTGATGTCAGCAACTTTGTTTGTAGGTTGTCAGAATGCAAGCCCAGAAAGTCAACGTATTGGTTCAGCTGCGATTGGTGGTGGTGCAGGTGGTGCGGTAGGTAAACATGTGGGTGGTAATATTGGTGCAGGTCTAGGAGCGGCACTTGGCGCAGGTGTTGCGGCTAATGCCAAAGGATCTAGCAGTAAAACCGTACGTAATAGTGCAATTGGTGCTGGTGTTGGTGCGGTCTTAGGTGGAGCAATTATTGGTGGTGATGCTGGTGCTGCTACAGGTGGAGCACTTGGTGGTAGTGCAGGCGCAGCTTATGAAGAGAAAAAAGGTAAATACTAAAAGTATCCTTAATAATTGTTAAACCATAGAAGTCTTTATATGATTAAAGACTTCTTTTTTTACGCCTTTTTATAATTAAAATTTTGATTAATGAGCTTATAAGGATGAGCTTTACAAAATATCAATCGATTAGGACAGACGAATAACACAATCTGATCAAATTCCTCATAAAAGGGGATTATTCTTTTCATTAGAACAGATAGTAGTGAGTACGGTCATGAAAAAAACAATTGGATTAGTTTCTGCGTTAATGTTGTCTACACTTATGTTCACAGGCTGTCAAAATATGAGCCCATCTGATCAACGTATTGGTGCGGCAGCAGCAGGTGGAGCACTTGGTGGTGGTTTAGGTAACCATGTAGGTGGAGGCATTGGTGCAGGCTTAGGCGCAGCGGTAGGTGCTGGCGTTGGTTCTAATACTCAAGGTGGTAGTAAACAGACAACGACTAAGAGTGCAATTGGTGCTGGTATCGGTTCTGTAGTAGGTAAAGCACTGATTGGTGGTGACTCTGGTGCTGCAATTGGTGGTGCGATCGGTGGTGGTGCTGGTGCAGCAATTGAAGAGAAAAGATAAAAGGTTTAGAAGATTTATAAAATAAGCGCTTTTTAGCGCTTATTTTTATTGAGGGAAGGGCTTCGCTTTTTTACGTCTGATATAAAGCGTTTTTTGAACCTCTGCAATTCTTACTCCTGATTCATCAAAAATATTTAGATGATAGGTTCTTAGAACGGGCTCATAGTTTTCGGCAAGTTCACGAATTTGTTCAATTTCGGCTAAATCGACTCGAATATCTGCATGTACAGTGCTGCGCCCTGGGGAAAGAAAATTGATTTCAGCAGCTTTATCCCAAACAATATATTTTGATCCGAGATGATGCATAAGAATCATCATATAAAATGGGTCAACCATTGAATAAAGACTTCCACCAAAATGTGTTCCGACTAAATTTTGGTTTTTCCAAGTCAGTGGCATCTTTACACGCACATGGCAAAGTTCTAAATTCATGATTTCAATATAAATCCCCGCGCCACGATAAGGGGGATAGTGATTAAATAGAAATTTTGAAATCGTAGGATTGTTCTGAAGTCTTCTTAAAATAGCCATAATAGTCAATTTTTTTTATTGAAACAGTATTCATACTAGATAAGTATCATCTTTTTTATATTGATGGCAATGCTCTATCCGACTAACGACATGATCGATTGAAAAACAAGATAGGAAATGATTATGCAGCCAAAATTTCATACAGTAACAACAAGTGATCAACAAACGCTTTGTGCCAAAACATGGGGTGATGAAAAAAATACTCCTTTGGTTTTAGTACATGGCTATCCAGACAATCAAGAAGTATGGGAATCAATCATTGAGCATTTGATCAATGACTTCTACATTGTTACTTACGATGTGCGTGGAGCAGGTTTGTCATCTATACCAAAACGTATACGTGATTATCGTTTAGAGCGTTTATCTTTAGATTTACAAGAAGTGGTAGATGAGTTATTACCGAATCGCCAATTCCATATGGCTGCACATGATTGGGGTTCTATTCAGTCTTGGGAATCGGTTACCGAGCCTAAGTTCAAAGGACGTTTATTATCATACATCACCATTTCTGGGCCATGTCTTGATCATGCCGCTTTATTTTTACGTGATAAATTTAAATCTTCGCCAGCCCAAATCTTAAAAATATTAACCAAATCTTGGTATATCGGGGCATTTCATCTTCCGTTAATAGCACCAACAGTATGGTCTCTTTTTAGCCCAGAAAAATGGGGGAAAATTCTTACTCAATTAGAAAGAAAAAGTAATTTACCTTTAAATAATAATATTAATGCTGATGGAAAATATGGCATTAATTTATATCGTGCCAATTTTATTCCTCGCTTAACTGGCCCACGTCAACGTTATGCACAGTGTCCAGTAAAAGCCGTTATTTTAAAATATGATACTTTTGTGAGTCCTGAATACATCACTGAGGCTATGCCAAAGTGGGTTGAAAAATTTGAATATGTAGAGCTTAACGCAAATCACTGGGCGATTCTGAGTGAGCCAGAGAAAATAGCAACTCATATTCGTGAGTTTATTAAAGCTCAAGCTTAACAGTGAAATAACTGCATAAAACTGTTAATTCGGCGATATTTTCGGCTTCATAGAAATGAATCTGCTAGAATATCGCCTTTTGTTTTGCTCTGAACTTATTCATGAATGCTGTCGTTATTGCGATTGCAGTGATGTTCTTATTATCACTGGCGCGCGTCTCTGTCGTACTGACTTTAGTGGTTTCTGCCATTGTGGGCGGCCTCGTAGCAGGTTTAAGCCTTTCTCAAACCGTTGAAGCTTTTAACGCTGGTCTTGGCGATGGTGCTGAAGTTGCACTTGCCTATGCGGTGTTAGGGGCATTCGCTCTGGCACTTTCAAAATCTGGATTACCTGATTTACTTGCTCATAAGCTGATTGGTTTATTGGGAATGGAGGCTGGGAAAAGCCGTCAGACCAAAGTGAAATATCTACTCTTAGGTATTTTATTAATTTCTGCTATTTTCTCTCAAAACCTTATTCCGGTTCATATTGCTTTTATTCCAGTATTGGTGCCGCCACTATTAAAAGTAATGAACCATTTAAAATTAGACCGTAGAGCAGCAGCTTGCGTACTTACGCTAGGTTTAGTCGGGACTTATATTTTTCTTCCGGTTGGTTTTGGTGCAATTTTCCTTGAACAGATTTTGATGGGAAATATCAACAAGATTGGTGCGGCGTATGGCTTACATGTTGATCGAGCAATGATGCCAATTGGCATGGCTATTCCTGTTTTAGGGATGGTTTTAGGCACCTTGGTTGCGGTATTTATTAGCTACCGTAAACCAAGAATTTATGCAGATCGTAATATCACGCCTGTGACCACGATCGATTTAGATAAACCTCTTCGTGCAAATACAGAAGTTCAAACAGCTGACTTAAAAGCAGATGCTGAAGAGTTAAAGCATGAGGCAGAGCAAGCCCCGGTTATTGCAAAGAAAACAATCTTGATGGCATTGCTCGCAATTGGCTTAACGCTCGCTGCACAGCTGTATTCAGGTTCGATGATTTTAGGTGGTTTAGTCGGTTTTGCTGTTCTATCTACTGCCGGAATTTTCAAATGGCAAGATGCTGATGATGTCTTTGTACAAGGCATGCGTATGATGGCTTTAGTAGGTTTCATCATGATTTCTGCTGCCGGCTTCGCCTCGGTCATGACCCATACTGGTGATATTAATCAGTTAGTAAATGGTGTAGTTGAGATTATTGGAGATAATCGCGCACTTGCTGCTTTCTTAATGCTTTGTATTGGTCTATTTGTCACAATTGGTATTGGTTCATCTTTCTCAAGTGTTCCTGTATTAGCTGTTATTTATGTGCCTTTATGTGTGCAGTTTGGTTTCTCACCATTAGCAACGATTGCACTTATTGGTACGGCAGCAGCATTAGGTGATGCTGGATCGCCAGCTTCTGATTCAACCTTAGGGCCAACAGCTGGTTTAGGGGTAGATGGGCAACATGATCATATTTGGGATACAGTTGTACCTACCTTTATTCACTTTAATATTCCGCTATTAATTTTTGGCTGGATCGCTGCAATGGTTTTATAAAGTTTTTATAAAATATTAAAGTGTAAACCTTCTTAATCATAATCTTTAGATTTCAATTAAGAAGGTTTTTTGTTGTCTAAATAAAATATGTATTTAAAATAAATTATATTAAAACACTCGGAATTAAAAAGTTTATTAAAATAGTTGGTAATATAAAATAATCTTGATTAATAAGGTTGGAATAAAAACCTATTAAAATGGTTGGGTAATATATAATTTTATTTAAAACAGTTATTTAAAAATAAATACTAAAATAATTTTATAATGAGTATTGCAAGGTTTTAAAATAAGTGTTTATTATAAATATAAATAAGGTTGGAGATATTAAAGTGTTCAAAAAAGCTTTGGTTATTGCATTAATGGGGATGTCTTCTTTTACTTTTGCTGGTAACTGGCAAGTGAAATTTGGTGGTAGTGTTATTGCTCCATCAGAAGATACAACAACAGCTTTAGGCGTGGTAAAAGCAGATCATGAATATGCATTTACACCATCAGTAGAATACTTCTTTGGCCAATCTCCATTTTCGGCAGAGTTATTGTTAGCAACACCAGTTAATCATGATGTTTTGTTAGATGGAAACAAAGTAGCGCGTATTAAACAGTTACCACCAACGATTACTGCTAAATATCATTTTAAAAACTCGACTCGTTTTACCCCATATATTGGTATCGGTGCTACAGCATTTATTCCTTGGGACGAGCAAGGTGTTGCTGACAAAGTAAAAGAAGATTTTGGTGTGGCAGGACAAGTTGGATTTAATTTCCAACCTGCTGATGCTAAAAATTGGGGTGTATTTGTAGATGTTCGTTATGCTGATTTAAGCCCAGAAGTTACTTTAACAAATGGCGCTAAATTTGATCTAGATATTAATCCTTTTGTTTACACTTTAGGTTATAGCTATAAATTTTAAGCATAATAATAAATAGAAAAAATATAATAATAAAACCTAGACTCAGGCACCTCACATATATTTTATGTGAGGTTTTTTTATGGATTTTATTTGCACTAAAAAAAGCATAAAACAGACAGTTTTATACATATTTTCTGCAAGTTTTTTTCTAAACTAATTTCTATTCATTACAAGCATGGGAATAAGAACATGAATAACAAATTAGCGATTTGTTTAGCACTTTTGAGCGGTATTGCTTTTACTCAAAATTTACAAGCTGCAAGTTTTTCGTGCGATGCTGCAAAAACGAAAACAGAAAAAAGCATTTGTAAAAACCTTTCTTTAAACGATGCAGATGTAAAAATGGCAACGACGTATCAAATCGTTTTGCATGCTTTACCGATGGGTGGACGAGATAACCAAAAAGATACTCAGCAGCAATGGCTGAAAAAAAGAAATGCTTGTGCTGCCAATGTCAGTTGTATTAGCAAAGCTTACCAACAACGTCAAAAGCAGTTAGATACGATATTGCAAGATAGAGTGTTAAGCCACGGCCCATTTTAATTAGATTAAAAATTTTTGATATTCAGGATTGAAAAATTCTAGAAGTACTCCATTCATAAAGCATTCGAGAACAAACAGCTTCAAAATTTAAGGAGTGATTTATGAGTGAACAAGCATCACAAAATTATAGTTTCCAAGCAGAAGTTGCCCAGCTTTTACATTTAGTGACGCATTCTCTCTATTCTAACCCTGAGATTTTCTTACGCGAACTTATCTCTAATGCATCAGATGCATGTGATAAGTTGCGTTTTGAAGGAATTAATCATCCTGAATATTATGAAAATGATCCAGACTTACATGTACGTATCAGCTTAAATAAAGAAGATAAAACATTAACGATTTCTGATAACGGTATCGGTTTAAGCCAGCAAGAAGCAATTGATAACTTAGGTACAATTGCTAAGTCAGGCACTAAAGATTTCATGTCAAAATTGACTGGCGATCAAAAAGCAGATGCTCAGTTGATTGGTCAATTTGGTGTGGGTTTCTATTCTGGTTTTATTGTTGCAGACAAGATTACGGTTGAATCACGCCGTGCGGGTCTAGATGCATCTGAAGGGGTGCGCTGGATTAGTGGTGGTACAGGCGAGTTTGAGGTTCAGCAAATTGATAAAGCTTCACGTGGTACCGACATTATTCTTCACTTACGTGATGATGCACTTGATTATTTAGAATCTTATAAAGTTAAGCAGATTGTTAATAAATACTCTGATCACATTAGTCTGCCAATTGAAATGCAAAAAGAAGTTTGGCAAGAAGAAGAGGTTGCTGAAGGTGAAGAGCCTAAAGGCGGCCAAATGGTCAAAACTGACGAGTGGGAAGCGATCAACTCGGCAAGTGCTTTATGGACACGTAACAAAAGCGACGTGACTGAAGAGCAATATATTGAGTTCTATAAAAACTTAACTCATGACTTTGAAGCACCGCTCGCATGGGCACATAACCGTGTTGAAGGTAGTACTGAATATACCCAATTACTTTATATTCCAAGTAAAGCGCCACATGACATTTTTACTCGTGAAGCAAAAGCGGGAATTAAGCTATATGTAAAACGCGTCTTTATTATGGATGATGCGGATAATTTAATTCCAAACTATTTACGCTTTGTTCAAGGTGTAGTGGATAGTGCTGATTTGCCGCTTAATGTTAGCCGTGAGTTGTTGCAAGAAAGCCGTGATGTCAAAACGATTCGTGAAGGTAATGCACGCCGTGTATTAACCGTACTTGATGGTTTGGCTAAATCGGAAGATGAAAAAGACCAAGAAAAATTCAAGACTTTCTATAGTGAGTTCGGCTCAGTACTTAAAGAAGGCTTGGGTGAAGACTTTGGTAACCGTGAACGTATTTTAAAATTATTACGTTATGCGACTTCAACAAATGATGAAGTAACGACTTCTTTTGCTGACTATAAGGCACGTATGAAAGAGGGCCAAAAAGCCATCTATTATGTGACTGCTGACAGTCTGGCAGCAGCGAAAAACTCACCACAGTTAGAGTTGTTCAAGAAAAAAGGCATTGAAGTATTATTAATGGCAGAGCGTGTTGACGAATGGGCAATGAATTTTGTTCATGAGTTTGACGGTACGCCATTAAAGAATGTGTCTAAAGGCGCTGTTGATTTAGGTGACTTGCAAGATGCTGAAGAGAAAAAGGCACTTGAGCAAGCAGCTGAACAGTTTAAGCCTGTTGTTGAGAAACTAAGTGACTCATTAAAGGCTAAAACTAAAGAAGTACGTGTAACTACACGTCTAGTTGATTCTCCTGCGTGTTTAGTAACGAGCGAAGGTGAGTTATCTCCTCAACTGATTCGTATGCTCAAACAAGCAGGCCAAGCGGTGCCGGAAATTAAACCGATTTTAGAAATTAACCCTGAGCATCCTTTAGTGAAGAAACTTGATGGTTCAGAGCAGTTTGATGACTTGGCAAACGTGATTTTCGATCAAGCTGTTATTGCTGAAGGTGGTTTACCAGAAGACCCAGCAGCTTATGTGAAGCGTATTAATAGTTTATTGCTCAAGTAATTTGGCTTTAAAAGAAGCCTCTGAACTATCAGGGGCTTTTTTTTGTGGATAAAGAAAGAGTTATCCACAATTTATTAATTTCTGATTAAAAATTAGCTTCTAGATTCATTTGGACACTGAGTTGATGCTTAGAGTCATCATCAAGATGGTTAAAAAAATTAAGATCATTTTGCATAAAAATCCAATCTCGCCACACAGGCTGTCGCCATGAAATATAAGGACCCCAGCTATTTAGTCTGATATCATTTTTGGTGTAGACGCCACCGCTATAAACACCGTAAGTCAGACTATTATCTTTTACAAACTCAAATTGCTGGAAAGTCCAGTTACCCCAGTTGTAATCTTCATTTTCACTCTTATTCACATTAAATTTGTTAGCGAAAAGGGTATTGTCTTGCATTTTCTGTGTTAAGTTTAGGGTAGTTTCAGAATAATTTCGGCTGGTAGAGCCGTAACGAAAGATCTGTTCTGTATCAATGCTAATGTTATGTCTCAAATTCCATTTCTTCTTTGCTAAAAATTGTACGTAGATATCACTATCTGAATTTGAACCTAAATCAAGGTCATTTTCAAAAGGCATCCAGGTTGAAATGGTGGCCCAGCTTGCACTCAGTGGATTTATGACTGAAACCTGAGTTGATGAGTTCTTCTTCTTTCTTTTACCCAAAGCTTTATACGTTTGTTCAGGCTGAGTCGCACGTTTCCATAACGTATCATTTCCGAATACAGCCATAAGCTCTTGAATAAAATTAGCATCAGATAAGGTATTGTTTGGTTCTACTTCACAAGGAGAATGTGAAAATGATTGCCGTTTTACTTGTGCGAAACTTGTAGAAGAGTAGGGATAACGCCGTGACCTTTTATGTTTTAGAGAGTGATAAAAAAATTGAGAATGCGGAAGTAAAGCCAATACACCCAAACTATAAATACAAATGAAGATAGCCGATCTATTTTGAAATGAAAAAGAAGAAAATTGATTCATTTTTAGAGAGAAGGAATCAAAAATAAAAAAATTAGAACAGTACTTTAGAAGGCTAAGCTTAAAATTTTATTTAAAGGGATTTTATTATTCATCACCTTGGATGAGGTTCCAAGGTGATGGCTGCAAGCTTAAAAAAGTGCTTCTAAGCGTAAGAAGGTGCTGACAAAATGATTACGATCTTCGCGGTGGTCATTAAAGTAATTTACATCACCTTGTACAAAGAACCATTCACGTAAAACGGGTTGGCGCCATGAAACAAACGGTCCCCAACTATTTAAACGTAGGTCATTGTCGTTGTAATAACCACCTGTATAAATACCATAGTTAAAACGGTTGTTTGCAAAGAAATGATGTTCGCGGAAAGTTCTGTTTTCCCAAGCTAGATCGTCATCTTGATCATCCGCATAGGTCAGGCTGAACTGATTCGATAAAAACGGTTGATTTGGTCTGGCATGAGTCAGTTCAAGATTGGTACGTAAATAGTTTTCGCTGTCTATTCCATAACGATAAATTTGTTCAGCATAGAACTTAAAATCATTACGGAGTTGCCAATCTCTTGATGCTTTTAAACGAACATAAATATCGTCCCCAGAACGAATACCTAAGTCGGCATCGGTTTCGAAAGGCAGTTTTTTAGAAAAATTTGACCAACGTAAGGCAATCGAACTGTTGTCATCTCGAGTTCGTTTGCCATCTAATTTTTTATTTGGATCTTGATTCGGGTTCTGATTAATATTGGCTGGACTGTTATTAAATTCATCATCTAAAGAATCATCACCAAATACCACGCTTAGACGTTTTTCTAGAGTCGGCAGCTTAATCTTACCGCGTATTCTGGGTTTGATTTCATAGTTATCGTATTCATTCCAATAGTTATCGACCATTACACGGATGGTCGCGGTAGCAGGTTTTTGTGGATCGACTTCACCAAACCAATCATCAATTTTTTCAGAAGTACGATCGGCCCAATTACGAATTTTCTTTTGTTTGCGGTCAACCCAAGTTTGATCTTCTGTTTGTTCAGTAGGGGGAACTATAGGATGATTAGACTGCTCTGGAAAAATGGTTGGAGTTGCGTCCACCCAACGCGGTATTTTATCTAATACATTTTCATCTGTAGTAGCTTCGGTTTGTACTCCAGCTGATGTACTCCCTACTTGTGGGGTAGTAGAAGAAGAGGTGGCCTCTGCATGAGTGATGCATACTGAACCAAATCCAATTGTTAAAAGTGCAAAAAGCTGCCGGTACGGCATTACATGAAATGTTTTCATATCTATCTTTATGTTTTGTTGTTGTTTCCACTTTTGTTGATTTTTCTAATAAAATCAAGAGGGCGACACAAAAGTTAAGTAAATTTAACTTTTTTTACATATTTGAAATAAATGAAAAAGTTTAAGCTAGTAGCGATTATTTTTAGCCAAAAAAAATCCCCCATTAATGGGGGATGATAGATCAAGGAAACTTCAAATTCCGATCATTAAACACATAAAAAACAGAACATTACAGCGCGAATATTCTAAGCGGCAATAATAAACTGATTTTTGGCAATTGGATAGTTCTTTTTTTAGAACGCTCTATTGCTAAAATGGTGATAAAACATACGATTTGATCACATTTTTAATTGTGTTGATTTATTTCTGTGGAATATCACATGATTCATCAGTGCAAACAGCTGCATCATCTTGCTCTACTTCTTCAATATTTGCCTTGATTTGCGCTTTTTCTAACACTTGTAAAAAGACTTCGCGAGGTTGAGCTCCAGCAAGGGCAATTCTTTGATCAAAGACAAAAAATGGTACACCAGTTACATTGAGTTGCTCTTTCGCAATTTTTTCATCATGGCGGACAAAGTCGGATAGTTCATTGGTATCTAATACATATTCAACTTCGGCATTATCAAGGCCAATACGAGATGCAATTTCTTCTACAACTTCACGTTCGCCAATTGCGAGACCTTCTGTCATATAAGCATGGAAGAAAGCTTCTTTAGCTTCATTGCCTAAACCTTTGCTTTGAGCAAGGTGAATAATACGGTGTGCATTAAAACTATTGCCTGAGTTCGCCTTTTGCCATTGGAAATCAATACCTTCAGAGGCAGCCATGGCCGCAATATTGCGCTCCATTTGTTCCATCTCTTCATAGGTACGGCCATATTTTTGAGCCAAACGTTCAGTATTCGAAGTGTCATGTTTTGCTGGCGCATCAGGATCCAATTCAAAACTATGCCAGTGGATTTCAAGCTCGATACCTGCTTCAGCAGCTACATGTTCAAGGCGTTTTTTGCCGATATAACAGAAAGGGCAAACTACATCAGACCAGACATCAACACGCATGGGAGAATCTCATAAATTTTAATTACCCATCATAATAGGGATGATGGAACAGGATTTAAAGCTTTGAGTAGCGAATACAGTGTTGCGTATTGTGAAATAAATGGCATATAAAGAAGAATAAGCTCTATTTTATAACTATAAAGAGCAAAACTATAAGAAGGGAAATAGGAGGTGTGTATGCGCCGAGTTTTGATTGCGATTGCAAGTCTGATTGTTATCACAAGCATTGTTTTTTTCACCTATCAGCATATCAAACAGCAGCAAGCCAAAGACAGTAGTCAAATGTTTGATGTCGTCATGACTGAAAAAATGAATCAGCTCTATGAACAAGCGCAAGACTGGTCTAAACCCGTCCAGCTTGATATTCATGATAAACGTTTGGCAGGACACTATAAGCAAATTTCAGAATTTCTTTTAAGTTATTGGATTCAAAATATTAATGCACGAAATGCATACTTAAGAGAACTCAAAGCCGCCAAATGGGATACTTTTTTAAATGTTGATCGTCTAGATCTTGATAAAAAGCAAAAGTTTGTAGAAACCGAGAAGATGTTAGCTGATGTCCGTATGGCTTCAGATCAGTATCAAACTGAATATGAAAAAATTCATAAAACTTTCTTAGCAAAGGTTCAAGAGTTATCTGTTGATGCAGAAATGAGGCAACTCCTTGAAATGAAATTGGGAACTCAGCAAAAAGCAGATCAAGACCATGCAATTTTTATGATTGAACTACAAATTTTAGATAAAGCAGAACAAATGTTTAAGCTTCTAAAAAATTATGAATGGCAAAAGAAAGATCAGATGATTCTTTTTCACGAAAATGCACAGGTCAAAAAGTTTAATGGGCTTTATCAAGATGTTTTAAAACTAAATGCAAAAATTGAAAAAATTAAGAAAAAAAATGTGGCTGCACTCGAAGGAGATTTAAAAGAATAAGCAGAGTGTGAGCATCAAGAATTATAGTTTGGTGCTCTCGGCTTTTCCTTTGGTTAAAAAAGATTGTAATAAACTTTGAGAAGTTTGTAGTTTGTTTAACTGCTCAGACACATGCATGAGTTCAGTTTGCAGTTTCTCTTGAACCACTGAACACAGTGTAAATACACGTTCATCTAAATCAAAACAAGGCAGCAAAACCTGAATATCTTTTAGGTGCATGCCTGCATCATTCAATATTTTAATTTTCTTAATAGTTTCAATATCTTTTTTTGTGTAGCTTCGATAGTTATTGCTCGCTCGATGAGGTTGTATAAGGCCTAAACTCTCGTAATAACGCAGCATACGAGGACTTACTTTTGTGAGCTCTGAAACTTTAGCTAAGTTCATAAAATGGGGTTGACCTTAACAGTGGTGTCATAGTTTAGCATGTTTTTATCTTTCAAAATGGTACTTGTTCAATGATCAGAAAACTCATTTTATTGGTGTTATTCGGATTAATGTCATTTGTTGCAAATGCCAAAACACTTGAACTTCAGGAGAAGAACATGCGTCAAATATTTGTGCTTCATGGTTATTCTGCTTCTATCGATGATCATTGGTTTCTAGATTTGAAACATCAAATAGAAAATGAAAATACAACGGTTACCTTAATTCCGTTTCCAGATTCTGAGAATCCAGATGTGGATGCCTGGCAGAAGGTTTTAGATCAACAGATCCCTAAGGTGGATGAGAATACCTATTTTGTTGCGCACAGTTTAGGGGTGATTACTTTACTGCACTTTTTGCAAAGACATGATTACCAAAATATTGGTGGAATAATTTTAGTATCTGGATTCTCTGGACCAATTTCAGATTTTTCTTCGCTTGATGGTTATATAACAAAAAGCAAAGTCGACACAAATTACTTTAAAGGTATAAAGAAAAAGCTAGTGTATTTGTCTGATAATGATGATTTGGTTCCGCCAAAACTGACGATTCAATTGGCGAAAGAAATTGATGCGCCGTACATTACTGTTCCTAATGGCGGGCATTTTTTAGGTAGAGAAGGTTATACAACGTTTCCGCAAGTCGTGAATTCTTTAAAAGAGATGTTAAATGATTAATAAAAATCCCCGTAATAAGCGGGGATTTTTAATCTTTACTGAAAGTTTGTAATTTTTATTCGGAGTCTATTAGGGCTGATAAATGATACCCATGACTTTCGCAGGTAAGGCGATCAGATCAAAAGTTAAGGTAAACGGAAGGAGTGGTAAATTTGCTAGCTTCTCTTTAGTTGATAAGGGCACTTTTCCGCTTTTATCGTGAAGATATTGGATTTTGATGTGATATGGCTTAGATAAAGGGGTTATTGTTTTAAGATTGTTTACAGGAGGATAAACAGTTCCTTTAATATTTAAATCAAATTTATGTGGTTCTGATGTCTTTGCACAGCCACATGGCACTACACCATATTTTTTAAATAAAGCCGATTCTTTCTCGTTCAATTTCCCATTAGGTGGGGTGTAAGAAAATCTAATATGTCCGTAAAAATGATTACTATCCGGAGCTGGAGCATTAAAATCTAGCTCATTACTTATTTGGATATATTGTGGATTTAATTGATTAATTAATTGAATGAAATCGTTACCGCCTTTACTAATGACATAACTATATTTTTTCCCAGCGATGACAATACTGTCCTCTGGTTCATTAGGGAGAGATACTGATGGTTTCCCAAATGCAATTACATCATCTTCAATTAAAGTGATCCATTCATGGCCTGAGTCATATTTTGTAAATAGCTCTCGCGTATTTTCACCAATAATTCGGTTACTCGCACAACCAGTGAGAAAGAAACTGACGAGTAGGCAGCTCATAAGAATATTCTGATTTAATATTTTAAAGTTCATTATTTCTGTTGAATTCAATGGATTTATAAAAGTCTGACTATAAACAAAAGATCTTAATATTTAAATCCAGTAGTATGATCTGACTTAGTTATACTCAGGCTAAGTTCTAAAATATTTTATAAAGTCCCTTACTATTACATTAAAAATTTTAATTATATTTACCGTTTATCTGAGCCTTACTGAATCAAATTCGACTTTGTTGTAGCCTATTTATAGATACTTTTAATTTAATCATCATCTTTTTAATTTGAATAGGATGAGTGATTTTTGGAGCAAGTTATGAACTTTCTAAAACAATCAGCCTTCATTGCTGCATTTGCTTTTATAGGTTTACCGACTGTTCAAGCGGAGGAAGTAGCGACTTTACCAACAATTCGCGTTATGGCTGAATCTGAGCTACGTGAAGAAGTAGGGTTTGTACCTTTCCAAGAAGATAAAAAAGTGCGTCAGGCGCTACAACATCATGAGTATAAAACTCATTACGATATACAGAATGCTTTAGTCCCTGAAGGCATGACGACAGTAGATTATCAGCCAGTTATGGCTCAGCCTGATTTATCTCAACTTTCTCCGTTCTTACAACAATACATTTTAGCGGTAGCGGGTGGGATACAGTCTTCTGATCCAACCAACGGCATTTTTGAAATGTTAAGACCATTGAACATTAACCGAAGTAATGTCGATGCTTATCGTGAGGGTACGATGAAAGTGAATATTAATGACCTCATATATCTACAGCAGCAAATTCAAGATGGTTTAAAAGGCCGATAAAATAAAAATCCCCGTATTGAGCGGGGATTTTTTTATCTTGGTGTTAATTAAACACGTTCGATCACTGTTGCAATACCTTGACCAAGACCGATACACATCGTCGCAAGACCAATTTGAGTATCTTGTTGTTCCATTACGTTTAACAACGTAGTGGTGATACGAGCACCAGAACAGCCTAGTGGGTGACCCAAAGCAATCGCACCACCATTTAAGTTAATGATGTCTTGTTTGTCATAAATACCTAAGCCTTTCATTACTGATAAGCCTTGAGCAGCAAATGCTTCGTTTAATTCGATAGTTTGAATATCAGCCATCGTTAAACCAGCACGTTTAAGCGCTTTTTGAGTTGCTGGAACTGGACCGTAACCCATGATTGCAGCATCACAACCTGCAACTGCCATAGAACGAATTACAGCACGTGGTTTTAAACCTAATGCTTGCGCACGCTCAGCAGACATAAGCAACATTGCAGAAGCACCGTCAGACAACGCTGAAGATGTAGCAGCAGTTACAGTACCGCCTTTCGGGTCAAATACAGGACGTAGTGCTTTGAATGCTTCAAGGTTTGCATCTGGACGAATTACTTCGTCGATGTCGCAAAGGATTTTAAAACCATTTGCATCGTGGCCTTCAACACCAACGATTTCGTTTTTGAAACGACCTTCTTGAGTTGCAGCCCAAGCACGACGGTGAGATTCAACACCAAAAGCGTCTTGCTCTTCACGGCTAATGCCATTCATGCGACCTAACATTTCAGCAGTTAAGCCCATCATGTTAGATGCTTTTGCATAGTGTTTAGATGCTTCTGGGTTTAAGTCGATGCCGTGCATCATACCTACGTGACCCATGTGCTCTACACCACCAATAATGAAGATATCACCTTGGTTTGTTGCAATCTGTGCAGCAGCAGTATGAAGCGCTTGCATAGAAGAACCGCAAAGACGGTTTACCGTTTGACCAGCAACAGTTTTTGGTAAGTCAGCCAATAAGCCAATGTTACGGCCAATATTCATACCTTGTTCTAGAGTCTGGTTTACACAGCCCCAGATCAGGTCTTCAACTTCGTTTACATCAAACTGGTTACGGGCAACGAGTGCACGAACCAATTCAGCAGATAAGCTGTCAGCACGTACATTACGGAACATACCGTTTTTGGTTTTACCCATTGCAGAACGTACGCCATCAACGATGACAACGTCACGTGGATTTAAAGTAGCCATTCACGTTGCTCCTTAACCGTAGAATTTTTTGTTGTTAGCAGCCATGTCGCGCAACATTTGTGGCGCTTCATAAGCCTTACCTAAGTGTGCATATTTGTCGCAAAGTGCAACGTATTCAGCAACACCAGTCTGGTCGATATAACGACATGGACCACCACGGAATGGAGGGAAACCTACACCCATAATCATTGCCATGTCTGCTTCAGCAGCAGTTGCAACGATGTTGTCTTCTAAGCAACGAACTGTTTCGTTACAGAAAGCAAGCATCATACGGTCAATGATTTCTTGGTTATCAAACTCGCGTTTTTCACCAGTGACGAAAGGAGCAATGATTTCATACGCTGTTGGATCAACAGTTTTTGCTTTCTTGCCTTTCTTATCGAGTTCGTATTTGTAGAAACCAACGTCATTCTTTTGACCAAGACGTTTAGCTTCGTACATTGCTTGGATTGAACCTTTGTAGTCTGGCTTCATACGGTCTGGGAAACCTTCAGCCATGACTTCTGCACCATGTACACCCGTGTCGATACCTACAACGTCGATAAGGTAAGCAGGACCCATTGGCCAGCCAAACTTAGACATTACATTGTCAACTTGCTGGAAGTCTGCGCCGTCTTTTACAAGAAGGTCAAACGCACCAAAGTAAGGGAACAATACACGGTTAACCAAGAACCCTGGGCAGTCGTTTACAACGATCGGTGTTTTACCCATTTTTTGAGCAAGCACAACAGTAGTTGCAATCGCTTCTTCAGAAGTCTTTTCACCACGAATAACTTCTACAAGCGGCATCATGTGAACTGGGTTGAAGAAGTGCATACCAACGAAGTTTTCAGGACGTTGTAATGCTTTTGCTAAACGTGTGATTGAAATCGTAGAAGTATTAGAAGCAATAATCGTATTTTCACGAACATTCTTCTCAGTATCCGCAAGTACCATTTCTTTTACTTTTGGATTTTCTGTAACTGCTTCGATCACGATATCAACTTCTTTAAACTCATCGTAGCTTAAAGTAGGACGGATACGTGCAAGCGTTTCACCCATTTGCGCAGGTTTCATTTTCTTGCGTTCAACTTGCTTAGTTAACAAGCTGTTTGCTTCTTTCATACCTAGAGCAAGTTGTGGGTTACCAATATCTTTCATGATAATTGGTGTGCCTTTGCTTGCTGCTTGGTAAGCAATACCACCACCCATGATACCAGCGCCGAGTACAGCCGCTTGGTTTACAGGGTGAGCACCTTTTTCATGTTTTTTAGCAGTTTTCTTAACCACTTGGTCATTGAGGAATAAACCAATCAATGCGCCAGCTTGTGGAGTAATCGCAGCTTTTGCAAAACCTTCGGCTTCGGCTTTTAACGCTTCGTCACGTGCAAGGCTTGCACCTGCTTGTAATGAATCAAGTAATAATTTTGGAGCAGGGTATTGAGCAGGATTTGCTTTAGCTAGTACTGCACCTTTTGCAGTATTGAACGCCATCATTTGTTCAAGCGGGTTCAATTTTACAGCTTCAAGCTTTTCTTGACGTTTTGCTTTCCAGTTTAAACGACCAGAAATTGCTTGCTTAACCAAGTCAGTTGCAGCTTCAAGTAATTTATCAGCAGCTACAACCGCATCTACAGCACCATCTTTTAGAGCAGCAGCCGGTTTTTTAGGAGCAGCCATCGCCATCCATTCAACCGCGTTGTCGATACCGATCAGACGGCTTAAACGTACGCTACCACCGAAACCTGGGTAAATACCAAGTTTAATTTCCGGTAAGCCCACTTGTGCAGCTTCTGACATCACACGATAGTCACAAACTAAACACATTTCAAAACCGCCGCCTAACGCCATACCGTTAATAGCAACAACTTTTGGAATTTCTAAATCTTCAAAGCTATTGAAGATTTCGTGAACAGGCATAAGCCAGTTAACAATCGCTTTTTCGCCTTGTGCGAAGTTTTCACCAAATTCGGTAATGTCTGCCCCAACAATAAATGTTGATTTGCCCGAGGTAACAACTAAGCCTTTAATATCATTATTTGCTTTTACCGCAGCAATAGCAGCTTGGAAATCTTCAATTGTTGCACGGTTAAATTTATTGACCGACTCACCTTGTAAGTCAAAGCGGAATTCTGCAATTCCGTCCGAAAGCATTTGGACGGTAATGGCATTGCCAGCGTGGATCATGCCTGATCTCCTTAGTTTTGGAGGACTTCTAAGTTGATGTTATGAAGCGTGTGCACAACTTCGGTACACATTTATGCTTCGCTAATCTTACGATAACTATATCTAAAAAAAACCTGACAAGTTGTATCAAGCCGTGACGCAAGGGTCATCAATTATTTTTAAATATTTTTTTTAATCCATATTTATGAAAAATATATTTTTAATTGTAAAAGCTGCTTATTAATAATGGCCCAAGATAAAGCTAGGGAATGTAATCGACAATTATTAAATTGTCTTTGAGCTAATAAGAAAAATTAATATTCTTTGTGAATTATTAGACAGAAAGTATTGTCTATTTTTTTATCTTTGGATAAACTTTGTGTTATAAAAATGTTCAATAAAGTATCTATTATGTTAAAAAATAAATTTATGATTTTGGCCATTCTTCCTTTTATGTTGAGTGCATGTGGAGGCGGTGGTTCTAGTGATAATAATTCTGCAAATAACAACCAAAATGGTACATCACAAGATTCTATTGCGGATGGTACTCGTTATTATTTTATGGATTACAATGCTAATGAAAAAACAGATGAGCTAAATAATGCTTATTTTGAAATTTTTAATAAAAAATCAATAGATGGCTCCTCTAATCAAGCTTTAAATGAGTATTTGTTAACAGAGAAAAAACTCTATTTTCCTACTGATAAAGCAATAAATGTCATGAATTTTAATTCAATGACAGATTGGAGATTAGACATCATTGGAGATGTTAAAGAGGATTGGAAATTTCAAAGAGTTGATTTATCTGATAAGAATATGTTTGATACTGTCTTACCAGGGTATCGAGCATTAGGCTTTTCAGTGAGTGATGAAAGTACGACTAATGGGCGTCTATTTCTTACTAACTATGGACAGAATAAATTCCCTCAAGGAAGTAGCTGTTATCGTTTAGTTTTAAAAAAATCTAATCAAGAAACATTTGCATTTAATATTGATCAAAACTATGAAATTAATCAAAGTTTTGATCAGTTTGATGCTGAAAATGGTCCTTATCTTAATTATTTGAATCAAACAAATCCATTTGGTTTTACTTATAAAGCAGTTAAAGGATCATGGCAAAATGTTCTATGGACAACGATTTATGATACTACTTTAGGTTTTGCTATTAGTGATGGTGTTGCGGTGCAATATCAAGGTAAGCTCTATAGAGCAAATTATTCGAGTAACATTGCTTGGACTGCTGATCAAGAGATTAAGCATTGGGAAATATATTTAAAAAATACAGATGATCCTGAAGAGCTCCGTTTTGCCCAATTAACAATTGCTCAATTGAAATCTGGTTGTTATGCCTACAATGAAACTGCTGCAAAAGCACTTGTTTCTCTGACTGGATTAGATTGGAAACCATATCAAGACTAACTTTGGAAGTTGAGTTTGAGAAATCTCAAAAATGGTTATTTTTGAGATTTCTATTTAGTCAAAAAATAATACTTGCTGATCTAGGTCTGAATTTTCTTCGAGACTTTGTTATTATTCCCTCAATTTCAAATTCCTTCGAAGTATCTTTAAAGATGCTTAAATGCGAGTAACTATATGATTAAGTGGATCATATTAGCGATTTTTGTGATATCAGCATTGTATATCCAACATCGCGGCAAAGTGCGTCACTCGTTTTATCGTCAATTTTTTGACCATTCAACCTTGCTCGCACCGATTAACTTTTTAATGTACATCTTTTCAAAGGTGCCGAATCAACCTTATATCGATACACAGTATTTTAAAGATTTAAAAGTGCTGGATGAAAATTGGGAAATGATTCGAGATGAAGTGAAAGCTTTATATGACCAAGGCGGAATTAAAGCTTCAAGTACCTATAACGACTTAGGTTTTAACTCATTCTTTAAAACAGGTTGGAAGCGTTTTTACCTCAAATGGTATGAATCTAGTCATCCATCTGCTGCTGAGCTTTGCCCAAAAACTACAGCACTTCTGAAAACATTGCCAACAATTAAAGCAGCCATGTTTACCGAGCTTGCACCTGACAGTCGTTTGGTAAGACACCGTGATCCGTATGCGGGTTCACTGCGTTATCACTTAGGTTTAATTACGCCAAATGATGATCGTTGTTTTATTGATGTTGATGGTGAAAGATACTCTTGGCGAGATGGTCAAAGTGTCGTGTTTGATGAAACCTATATTCACTATGCTGAAAATAAGACTGATCAAAACCGTATTATTTTCTTTGCAGACGTTGAACGTCCAATGAAAGTAAAATGGATGGAGCGTTTCAACCATTGGTTTGGTCGTAATGTGATGACTGCGGCAAGTTCACCGAATGAAACAGGCGACCAAACAGGTGGCCTAAATAAAGCTTTTGGTTATGTCTATCAAATTCGTATTAAAGCTAAGGCTTTAAAAGCTAAGAACCGTAAGTTGTATTACTTCTTAAAATGGTTCTTGATGCTTGGGATTTTTTTCCTGATTTTTGTTCGACCATATGTATTTTAATTAAAGCGCCCGAAAGGGCGTTTTTATTTTAAATAATGATATTCATCATGCATCATTTATTGCGTATTGAATGATCTTAAATACAAGGTCTTGATTATTTAAAGAGTCATCTAGGTCTTCTATTAACTCTTTGATAATAAATAATTCAAGAAAATAGCTGTAGTACGTATCCTTGATAAAAACCTCCATCTTTTCATCGTTTGATAGAGCAATTGCTTTGGATGTAATATCCCAAGGTTGTTCAGCATAGATGGTGTGTTCATCAGAAATATGTTAAATATTTGATATCATTTCTTGTAAGGGCATGGGATATTTCAATGGAATTTAACCTGCTAGTCTAATTACCACAAAACTTTTATAAAGATTCGTGATGTTAATGATTAAGTTTTAATATTGAAGTTTTTTAGATTAATTTAGCATGAAAATTTTAGTTCTCTTTTCTAAAAGAAAAAATAAAAAAGACTATAAAATAATTTAGAAAAAAGATAATAGTAGTGGTTTACCTTATTTAATTATATGGTTTTTCTTAGTCTAAGATTAAAATTTTATAAAATAGTTCTTAATAAAAAAATAGTGCTTTTTATCTGAGTATTTAATTTTAGATTGATAAAAATAGAAAATTATTGATAATTCAGATTACATTATATTAATAATTTGAATCGAGGAATAAAATGAAAAAAATACTACTTTCATGTTTATGTATATTAAGCCTTTCAGCATGTAATGATGAGACAGAGGAACAAAGTGAGCAACTTGTTGGTTTTTCTGCGAGTCAAGTCGCTGGATTTCCAATGCTTGAGAAGAATAATTATAAGATTTTAGATAATAAAATCTATATTAGCTATCCTGATGGGCGTCCATTAGGTTATGAGCTTAGTCGACATTATTTCACTGATCGGGGCGTGACCTTGGAACCCATTAAAACAACTGATGGCACATGGTATTTGTTAGGTTCTCAAGTTCAATTTTCAGATAAAGTCTTAAACTACCAACCTGCCAATTTAGTCAAAGACGATAATTTATTTTTAAATCAAGATTTAATTAAAATTGATATTTCAGGTCAGCCCGTAACTAAATATTTAGGGCAATGGATTTTTGAATCATTACCTCTTAGTCAACAGGTGCTTTTTGAAGATTATTACAATGCATTATTACAGCAAAATGTAGTGAATTTTCCTAAAGGCTCAACCTGTTGGATGATTAATAAGGTCTACAGCAATAAAAACTATATAGAATTTTCTAGTGATGGCACTGCACCTTTATATATTGATTCAAATCGTACCGCTCCAGCAACTGGGACGTGGCAAGGTATTACGTGGTCACGTGATGAATCTTCATTAGCAATGAAATTTACAATAGATAATATTGATTATTTAGGACAGTATCATCATCAATCTGGTACTGATGAATATATCCCACCTTATACTGGTAAATATTGTCACTTTGTTAGTGAAATTGCTGCGGATACTATGATTAAAACTTGGAAAGGCGAACCTTAAGCTCAGTAATTGAATTTCATTTGTAATTTATATTTATATAAATATTAAAGCGCCTGAAAGGGCGTTTTTTTATGACATAAAGTATCTAATAACTTTTGTGATCTATTTCACAGTGCTGGCAATTTGTTACAACTATTAAAAGCCAATAGGCAATTTTGATTCTACAATGGCGCGGTTTTTTCGAAGACTGGTCAGCGGAAGTAGGTTTTAAAATGGCTCATGCTCATCACGCAGCTCATGCACATGTTCACCATATCGAAGTGAGAAAAGAAGACAGTTCTCAAGGCGATTTAAAAACAAAAGCGATGTTAAGCAAAGCAAATCCGACGACTGAAAAATCTAAGCGATCTAAAAGCAAAAACCGTAAAACTGAAGATCAAAATATTAATTTGCATAAGTTCTCAAGTAAGCTTGAAAGTATCTCTGCCAACCATAGTAAAGAGAAATGCGCCAAAAATATTCGTATTGCCCTACAAGCAGCAGGAGCAGATGTATCAAAGCATCCTGTAGCTGCTTCTGATTGGGGGCAAACGCTAGAAAAGAATGGTTATAAGAAAATTAAACCTGCTT
Organism: Acinetobacter lactucae; assembly: GCF_013122135.1. Taxonomy (NCBI): domain Bacteria; kingdom Pseudomonadati; phylum Pseudomonadota; class Gammaproteobacteria; order Moraxellales; family Moraxellaceae; genus Acinetobacter; species Acinetobacter lactucae. The sequence continues at coordinate 3,627,956 of NZ_CP053391.1, read as the reverse complement.
TCAACCGTCCACAAGAAGGTGACATTTACATTATTGAGCGAACAAGTGGTCATACCTATGGTCATATTGCGGGCTATACAGGCAATGGTTGGTTCTCGGATTTCCGTCAAAAAACCTATGCGGTCTACAAAGAAAAAGACGTTAAATATAGTTACTATCGTCTAGACTCTTAAGCAAGTACGACACAGTCTGTCGGGCCATATTCAGAACTGTTCCCAAATTTATGTTCTAGCACAGTAAAGCACTTGAAAAGTAAGGGTGAAAACATCACATTAGGTATTCAGTATTAAGCCATGCATGCCAATAGTGAATCAAAACGCTCGTCCCCATATTGAAAAAATTTTAGCCAACATGACCCAACTTCCAGGTGTTTATAAAATGCTAGGGAAAGAGGGCGAATTATTATATGTCGGCAAAGCAAAAAACCTAAAAAATCGGGTGTCGAGTTATTTTGTTAAAACAATTGAGCATCCTAAAACGCAAGCTTTAGTTGCACGAATTTATGATATTGAAACTTTGGTTACTCGTTCAGAAACTGAAGCTTTACTCTTAGAACAAAATTTAATTAAACAACATCGTCCGCCTTATAACATTATGCTGCGGGACGATAAGTCTTATGTCTATATTTTTGTTTCGGCTGATAAGCCTTATCCTCGGCTTGCCAGTGGGCGTGGTAAAGGTAAACACCAAATTGGTAAGTTTTTTGGCCCGTACCCAAGTGCCTATAGTGCACGCGATACGTTACTGGTTTTACAAAAACTTTTTAATGTGCGTCAGTGCGAAAATAGTTATTTTTCACAGCGCAAGCGTCCATGTCTGCAATATCAAATCAAGCGTTGTTCGGCCCCTTGTGTAGGTCTGATTTCGCCCGAAGATTATAAAGAAGATGTTAATAATAGTATCCGCTTTTTGCAAGGTGATACTAAAGAGCTTAACCAAGAGCTCATTGCCAAAATGGAACAAGCAGCGGCTGAGCTTGAATTTGAAAAAGCTGTTTTTTACCGTGATCGTTTATCTTTACTGCGTGAAGTTCAAGCGCAACAGGCCGTGTTTAAAGTCAAAGGCGAAGCGGATATTCTGGCAATCGCATATCAGGCAGGTGTGACATGCGTGCAAATTATGTATGTACGTAATGGGCGAATGCTGGGTGGAAAAAGTTATTTCCCAGACATGCTCGGTGATGATCTTGGGCAAATGCTCAGTGACTTTATGGCGAACTTTTACTTTCAGGTTGCAGATGAAGTACCTAATGAGCTCATCGTAAATATTGCTTTGCCTGACTGTAAAGAATTAGAAGAAGCATTGGCACAGCAGTTTGGTAAAAAAGTTCAGATTAAGAGTAATGTTCGTGAAACTCGCGCCGAGTGGCTAGAGTTAGCCGAAATGAATGTTCAACATGCCATTAAGGGGCAGTTGAGTAATCATTTAGAACTTAATGAACGTTTCCATCAGTTAGAGCAAGTGGTGGGAAGACCTGTCGATCGTATTGAATGTTTTGATATTAGTCACACTATGGGGGAAGCTCCAATTGCCTCATGTGTTGTGTTTGACCAAGGGGGCGCTCGTAAGCGTGACTATCGTCAATTTGCGATTCAAGACATTACTGCAGGCGATGACTATGCTGCTATGCGACAAGCCTTAACACGCCGTTATAAAAAGGCTATATTGCCTGATTTGCTGTTGATTGATGGTGGTAAAGGCCAGCTCCATATGGCGATGGAGGTCATGCAAGAGCTTGGATTAGACGCTTTTATGGTGGGTGTATCTAAAGGTGAAGGGCGTAAACCCGGACTTGAAACCCTGCATTTTACCGATGGCACAAAAATCCAGTTACCGGAAGACCATAAGGCATTGCATTTGATTCAGCAGGTGCGTGATGAAGCCCATCGTTTTGCGATTACCAAACATCGTGCTAAACGTGATAAACGCCGAAGTACCTCAGTTTTGGAAGCAATTCCGGGGCTGGGACCAAAGCGCCGCCGAGATCTATTAACTCATTTTGGTGGGATCCAAGGTGTTTTAAAAGCATCTGAAAAAGAGCTTACTCTTGTGCCCGGTTTTGGTGAAATGATGGCAAGAACGATTTATAAAATTCTGCATGAATAAGATGTGTTTTTATACTGAGTGACCAAATAGTTGGCATATAAGTAGAAGAATGATCATTCACATTCTCTTTAAAATGATGAAAGATGTTTCATCAAGAGTCAGAGTGCTTTAGGGAAGTGAATGTCATTACTGCAATTATTTGAAGAAATAAAACAAAAGGAATGTATTGAAATACCTGAAGGGTGGTTACAGGGGCGAACCGTTTTTGGTGGTCTTGTCGCTGGATTACTCATGCAAAAGGCCTGCTGCAATATTCAAGATCCAAATAAAAGATTACTAAGCTGTAGTATTACTTTTGTGGGCCCTGTACAGCAGGGACCTGCTCAATTGACTATTGAAATTTTAAGAGAAGGGAAGTCGGTCACTACGCTTGAAACGCGTTTATGGCAAGATGGGGCGGTACAGACCATTTTGGTTGCGAGCTTTGGTGTACCTCGTGCATCCAGTATTGAGGTAAGACATGAGCCTATCGTTCCAGTTTATGCACCACCAGAAGATTTACAACCTATTCCTTTTGCTAGACAAATGCCAGAATGCTATCAACATTTTGATGTATGCTGGGCAGAAGGTCACTATCCTGTTACAGGAAGTCAGTATGCTGACTTTGGAGGATGGTCAAGGTTTTCTCCAAAGAAGCATGAAAATCGTCAAATGACTTTGCCAGATTTAATTGTTTTGATGGATATTTGGCCACCTGGTGTATTGCCGATGTTTAAGCAAGTTGCTCCTGCAAGTTCTTTAACTTGGCACATTACCTATGTCCATCCGTTCCAACATCAATTGTGTGACTGGTTTAAATATAAAGTGATAACTGAATATGCGGGTGAAGGTTATTCCACGGAATATGCCCATCTTTGGGACCAAAATGATCATTTAATTGCAATTTTACGGCAAACTGTTACGGTATTTACTTAAGCAGTCTACTTCCTCGATTCATATATTTCGTATAAAGTGGCTGTTACAGATAGATACAATATTGAAGAAAGTATTTTTGTCTGTTACAAGATGCTTGAAGACTTAATTGGCGGTGTTTATGACCACAGGGCGAATCCTGAATATCCCAAATATCCTAACTTTGGCGCGTATCGCGCTTATTCCTGTATTTTTGGTGATTGCGTATTGGCCGCCTGCAATGGGTATTGGTGAGCACGAAGGAAGTATGAGTCGTCATATTATCTTGACGGCTATTTTTGTGTTTGCTGCTATTACCGATTGGTTTGATGGCTATTTGGCACGAACTTTAAACCAGACTTCAGCATTTGGCCGTTTCTTAGATCCAGTTGCAGATAAGCTCATGGTGGCGGCCGCACTGATTGTTTTAGTACAGTGGAATCCAACCATTTCAATGGCATTTGCCGCAATTGTGATTATTTCGCGAGAAATTACGGTTTCTGCTTTGCGTGAATGGATGGCAGAACTTGGTGCACGAACCAGTGTAGCAGTATCAACTGTAGGTAAATATAAAACAGCCTTTCAGATGATTGCTATTAGTGTGTTCTTACTCAATTGGCAGCCTTTAGAAATGCTTGCCTATGCTTTGTTATATACAGCGGTCATTTTAACTTTATGGTCTATGTTTATTTACCTCAAAGCAGCTTGGCCTTATTTAAAGCAGCCTTAAGCCCAAATTGAATGATGAAGCCTTTCTACAATGAAAGGCTTTTTTATTTTTGAAGAGTGCAAGAATCGGGTCGTCATAGGGCTTTGGCTACTTTAATGTAAGATATAAGTGCTAAGGAGGTGACACATGCAAATGCTTTCTTCTCGGCAATTTGCTGTAATTGCCACTGTAATTGAATATTTATATGAACATCTAGACCAGCAACCGAGTCTGGACGATGTTGCGAGTCATATGAATTTAAGTTCAGGTTATATCCAACGTCAGTTTCAGGAATGGGTAGGGATCAGCCCGAAAAAATTTGTTCAATATATGAGTTTGCAGCAGGCCAAATATTATCTGTTGCAGCAACGGAGTTTATTAGAAACTGCGTTAAATACGGGTTTATCTGGTACTGGTCGTTTACATGATCTATTTATTCAGCTTGAAGGGATGACACCCGGTGAATATAAACAGCAGGGCGAAGGCGTTATTCTTAATTATTCGGTTGAGACAAGCCCATTTGGTGAGTTGTTAGTGGTCAGTAGTGACAAAGGTATATGCTCTATTCGATTTATCGAAACTTACGAGAATATTGAACATCTCATTCAACAGTCTTTTCCGAAAGCTCAATTAAAAAATCAGTCACCGATTTGGCATCAACAAATTGCAAAATGGTTTGAACAGGATTTTTCAGAACATTTACAGCAGAAACTTCCTCTTAATTTGGCTGGAACCCCATTTCAGCTGCAAGTATGGGAAGCCTTGCTCACTATTCCAGAAGGACAACTTCGGACTTACCAAGATATTGCAGAGCAAATTGGCAAGCCTAAAGCAGTCAGAGCCGTAGCTACCGCAATTGGACAAAATCCGATTGCATATTTGATTCCTTGCCATCGAGTGATCCGTGCCACAGGGATGGTTGGAGAATATCATTGGCAAAAAGGACGTAAATTGGCATTGTTAGCTTGGGAGATGTCAAAGCAACACGGAGAAACTGTATGACCTTGGATTTATTTTCTCCAGAGCCTTGTGAGAATTTATTACCCTACGATGGTGAAGTTCAGGACTATGGTTGTATTTTAAGCCCTGAAGAAGCTGAACAATATTTTCACTATCTTTATCAACACCTCGCATGGAAACATGACGAGGCTAAGTTGTATGGCAAGCACTTTATTACAGCTCGAAAAGTTGCATGGTATGGAGATGACTACTATCAATATAAATATTCGGGTGTCGCGCGTGATTCTTTGCCTTGGGACAAAGCACTCGCCAAACTAAAACAACAGGTAGAGCAAATACTTTCAGAAAAATTTAATTCTTGTTTGGCAAATCTTTATGAAGATGGGACTCAAGGAATGGCTTGGCACAGTGACTCAGATGTGTCTTTGGCAAGAACAACCACAATCGCTTCTTTAAGCTTTGGTGCTACCCGAAAATTTTCTTTTAGGCATATTCAAAGTAAAGAGAAAGTTGAATTGTGGTTACAGCCAGGCCAACTCATTGTGATGCGCGGTGAGACTCAACAATATTGGCAACACCGTTTAAATCGCTCAACCAAGATTTTACAGCCGCGTATTAATCTTACTTTTCGGCAATTTCAGTTTTTATAACCTTCATTAAAAAGCGGGCAAGAAAAAAGCCCATGATGGCAGCATGAGCTTATTCCTCTGAGGGGGATGCTTCTACTGATGAGCTGCTGATGAAAAGAATCATCAATAAGAGCTAAAATCATAATATGAGAATATTGTGATATATTCAATGTTTTAAAGTGTAAGAAAAGTTTAAATTATCATAAGGTGGGGTTTTAGATTTCACCTTTTTCAGATAATTCCATAAAACGTTGTTCAATAAGTGCTGCATTTTCTTGCAAAATTTCGATGAGCTTTTCAACGTTTAAAAAATCAAAACGATTTTTAGAGGCAACTAGAGTCAAAGCTAAAGGTACTTCTTTATTTGAAAAACGAACAGGAACCGCTAGACCTGAAACATTCGGATCAATCTCACCTTGTGAGAAATAGAAGCCTTGTTTTTTGATTTTACGCATACGCTGAATAAAGCTTGGTTCATCTTCAGCAAAACCTGATTGTTTTAATTCTTGTTGGTAACGGTGGTAGTAGTCCTGCATCCGTTGTTTACTTAAATGCGAAACCATTGTTTTTGGAGATGATCCAACGTAAATCGGTCTTGGGCAACCTCGACCATATGAAAGTAATTCAGTGTCTTTAAATATTTCATGATGTATGTCAATGCAATAGTCATCATTTAAATAAGTAAGTAAACAGCACAGTTCGGTACGTTCTACAATATTTCGCATAAACGGTGTGCTGATCTGAACCAGTGGGTCGGTTGTTCTAGAGATATAGTCAAGAACTGCAATTTTTGAGCCTAAGGTATAATCGCCAGAGGTTCCATTAATACGTTTTAATAGATCGGCTGATACTAGCTCTTTGAGGTAACGGTAACTCGTTGGTTTGGACAAGCCAAGTTCTTCGCAAATAATATCGACGTTAATGATTGGACGCGAAACTGAAAATAGGTCCAGTACGGTTAAAATTTTGCCAAAACTTGAAATTGCCATAATGTCTTGTTCGTATCCTTTAACAACGGGTCATCTTTGAGTTTTTATAACAGAAAAAAAGAAGATTTGTCTCAATTCTAAAATAAATGCCTGATTTGAGTATTTTACTCTGACAAAGAGAAAACTTCTCTTGGCTTATACATCATATACGATAATTAAAAAATATATCAAATTATCAAATAGAGATATTTTGGTTGACTAAATCGCTTTATTTTGAAAAAATTGCCAAACAAAATATCTAATCGAGAAATTGGTCGGTTCCAGATTGATTTCTTGATACCTCTTCTTTCCAAAGCTTGGCCGTTTAAATGGCGCCCAAACTGAAATCATCTCGGCCAATCAGGCGAGATGTGGAAAAATCATTGTATTGAAGGATGCTCCTCATATCATTTGCTTATAAGCAAATGGCAAAGTTGTGTTGTCTTTAGAAAGGCAATCAAACATTGAAGGGCATGCTCATCAGTTCAAATCTGTATTTGAGATGAGTTCATGTTATTAAAGCAAATACTGGCGTTCCGCCCGAGTAGGCTTGATCTGATCTTTGCCTTAAAAACATTTATTGCCGGAATGTTGGCACTATTTGTTTCGTTTGAATTAGATCTAATTAACCCGATGTGGTCGATTGGCACGGTTCTGATTATTGCCAATCCATATTCAGGAATGGTGTCCTCTAAATGTGTCTATCGAGTGGTAGGGACAATTGGCGGAGCTGTGATTGCCTTAACCCTAACGCCACATCTAATTAATACACCTTGGATATTTACCGTGGTGTTGTCGTTGTGGGTGGGTTTTGCGCTTTATGTGTCGTTACTCGATCGTACTCCACGTAGTTATGCTTTTATGCTGGCGGGTTACTCGACAGCCATGATTGTCTTCAATGCGATTACCTATATTGATCAATACAATATATTCGATATTGCTTTAGCTCGAGTCATAGAAATCTCAATTGGCGTGATTTCAAGTGCTGTGGTTTCTGCCACGATTCTTCCAATGCATATTGGCTCGGCAATTAAACAGCGGGTGATCAAAACCCTAAAAGATACAGAAAATCTGTTTGCTAATTTATTAAATACAGATTCGCAGCAGAACAATACTCAGCTTTTGGCTGCCATTACTCGCGACACCACAGACATTCATGCCTTGGCAGTACATTTGAGCTATGAAAAGGGCGAACTGCATGGCATGACCAAACCCTTGCAAGAAATGCTCCATCAAATATCAATGGTGGTGGCTAATCTGGTGGCTTTATCTGAGCGTATTAAGCAGCTTCAAGAACTTCGGTTTATCGAGACGCATGCAGAAAAGCTGCAACAGCTCTCAGCTCATGTCGTACAGTTTTTAGAGCAAAAAGATCTGATTATTGATGAAAATATTTTGCAGTTGCCTGATGAGTTTGAAAGTGATTTTGCAAGTTTGATGGAGTCGGCTTCTACACATCAACAAGTTTTGGTTGCAGCCATGAAAATGGATGTGCGCCATTTCATTAGCAATGTGTTAGCGGTTAAAGTCTTGTGGCAGCGAATTCAGCACGGTAATAAAGAAATTCCTGACAACATTACCCCAATGACGACCAAATATCCAAGTTTGCACCGAGATCATGGTGTGGCGATACGAGGCGGTATCAGTGCAGTCCTTATTACATTTATTGTGACTGGAGTCTGGATTGTGTCGGGATGGAAAGCTGGATTTATGATGGCACAGATGGGCGCAGTAACGGCCTGTATTTTAACGGCCTTAGATAACCCGGTTCCGGTTTTGCGTATTTTTATCTGGGGCAGTATTGCTTCAGCAGTTTTAGTCTTCGTTTATGCATTTGGTATTTTCCCTCATGTCACCACTTTTTGGGAACTTGGATTGGTTTTATTACCGATGTTCTTATTCGCCGTGTCTATGATGGCTAACCAGATGCTGATGCCGGTAGGTATGGTGTTGGGTATTAATACCATGATGGGACTAAACCTGCACAATGCTTATAGCATGGATGCGGTGTCTTATCTTGATAGTTCATTTGCCATGATCTTAGGTGTTTTAGTGTCTTTGATTGTCATTGACGTTGTTCGCGCTATGTCACCAGATACAAGTGCAAGCCGTATTTTAGCCTTGCATTATCGTGCCATGCGACAAGCGATCTATCTGCCATATGGTCTTGATTTTAAAGTTCATCTACGCAGTATGCTAGATCGAATTGGGATTCTAAACAGCAAAATGGTGCAGTCTGACGAGATTAAAACTTCAATTCATCAGGCCCTGATTGAGTCGAGTAGTATTGTCGATTTAAGCCGATTGCAAGAGTTAGCCAATCAGTTCCCTCAAACCTCTGAACTCACTCAGCATATTGGTCATTTGCAACAAAATCTGGATGAGCTGTTTAGAGCGAAAGAAAATGATGGAAATGATACAACCGCTTTGGTAGAGCGAATCTACCGAGCGTTATTTGAATTAAAACAGCTTGCTTCAAATGTTGAAGATATGACTATGCGACAAAGATTACTCATTTCACTGAACAATATTGCTTATAGCATGTGCCATGTTTCATCAGAGCAAATGAATGAAAACAGCCCCCTGAGAGGAGCCACAGCAAATGGGTGAGTTTAATGTTTATGGGATTTATGTGCCTTCTTTGCTCGTTCAAGCACTCTTGGCATATATCTGTTTCCGTGGGTTAAGTCCTTTAACAAACAAGTTGATTGCACAAGGCTGGATTGCATTACCTAGTATTTTTAATTTGTGTTTTTACCTGTTACTGCTTTTGGTAATACATCAAATTTTTGTTGGGGTCGGTGCGTAGAGATGTTTGCGAAATTAAAGATTGAGTTAGGTGAGTGAAATGAATCAGGTGGATTTGAAAAAAGTCATCCGTCCAGTAATTTTGATTGTCGCATTAATGGTGGCGGTCTATACCATTGTGCATTTGTGGAATTACTATAACGCGGCGCCGTGGACCCGCGATGGGCGAGTTCGTGGTGACGTTATTCAAGTATCTTCGGATGTTGCGGGCCTTGTCACAGAAGTATTGGTTCAAGATAACCAGACTGTGAAAAAAGGCCAGGTGCTATTTAAAATTGATGTTTCTCGCCGAGCTTTAGACGTAGAGCAGGCAAAGTCTGATTTAGCAAAAGCAAAAGCAGCCTTTGCCCAAGCACAAGCTGGTTTGGCACAAGCAAAAGCGAACCTGATTAAATCAGATACGAATATTAAGTTAGCCGAGAAAAACGCAAGCCGCTATTCAAATCTCATGGATGGTGCTATCTCTAAACAAGAACAAGATCAGGTTTTCGCAACACGTGATCAATCTCACGCTGAACATGAGCAACTCCAAGCTGCCATTCAACAAGCGGAAGCGACTGTGAAGCAACAACAGGCTTTGATTGAAGCCGCAACGAGTAATTTGCATTTGGCTGAGCTTAATATGCATCGTGCTGCGGTGGTTGCTCCAGCTGATGGTACTTTATCTAACTTTGATATGCGCCCAGGTAACTATGTTCAAGTTGGACAGGCTGTTGCAGCACTACTTGACCGTAAACAACTCTATGTTGTGGGTTATTTTGAAGAGACTAAATTAAACCGTATTCATGTTGGTGATCAGGCCAGTGTACAGTTAATGGGTGATAGCCAGAAAATTAAGGGCCATGTACAAGGTATTGCATCAGGTATTGAAGATCGCGAGCGCTCAAGCAGCTCTAAACTTCTTGCCAATGTAAATCCAACGTTTAGTTGGGTTCGTTTAGCGCAGCGTGTACCTGTGAAAATTGTATTAGATGAAACACCGAAAAACCAGCTAGCTTTCGTCTCTGGGCGTACGGCAACTGTGCATATTATCGAGAAATAAAACGAGAAATAAAAAAGGAAGGCTTCAGCCTTCCTTTTTTTAATCTTACGGTGTTAAACCGACTGGATTTCGATACCAACTCTGGATGAGTAATGCTGCTGCAAAACTATCTGCCGAGAGTTTTTTGGCTCGACCTTGCTCTTGGTAGAAGCCTAGTTCTTCTCGTGCTTCACGGGTAGTTAAACGCTCATCTACCATGAATGTTTCTATGTTGGTTTGATGGCGTAAACGTCTCGCAAATTTACGGGCACGTGTAGAAAGTTCTGACTCGCTATCATCCATGTTTAAAGGCAAACCCACCAAAAATAAATCAGGTTGCCATTCTTTCACGATTTTTAAGAGCTGATCCCAGTTTGGAATACCATCTTTCATCACAAATAGAGGGAGGGGATTGGCACTTTCAATTGAAGACTGGCCAATCGCCATTCCCATTTTTTGAGTGCCAAAGTCAAAAGCCATAATCGATTTTGATTGTGTCTCGGTCATTAAGCATGTCCGATTTCAGATGCTAACCACGCACGATCTACACCGATTTTCTTATAAGCTGCATCCCAACGATCGTCGTAAGGCAGATTAAAAATCAGGTCCATATCGGCATCACAAATCAGCCAGTCACCACGCGTAATTTCTTCTTCTAACTGATTTTTGCTCCAGCTCGCATAGCCTAGAGCAATCTGATATCGACCAACACCTTCATTATGGGCAATCGCATCCAGAATATCTTTACTGGTGGTAATACAGACATTTTCACCTACAGCAATAGATGAATGCCATGTTGGCTGTCCAGTATGAAGAACAAATCCAGCTTCGGGACGTAATGGGCCACCTTGTAAAACCGCATGTGGATTTACATTGTCTGCTTCAATGTCGAGATCATTGAGTAATTCTTTAATTTGGATACCGGAAGGACGATTAATAATAATGCCTTGAGCACCTTCTTCATCATGACGTGCAAGATAAATTACAGTGTTTGCAAAAAAGTCATCTGCCATTTCTGGCGGGGCAATCAGACAACGGTGAGTCAGATATTGTTTGGTCACCTAAGCGGTTCTCCCTCAAAAAATGTCACTAGAGGGTCTCTCGACCCTTTTATCTATATAGGTTCTTTTTATCAACATACAAGAGTTAATCGGATTTCGCCAATCTTTTTCTCTCATTTTTTATTAATTTGAAGAAGCCTGAAATTTAAGTTGGCGTAATTGTTTTGCGTGTTGCAAGGTTGTTTCATTAATTTCAACACCGCCTGACATGCGTGCTAACTCAAAAATGATTTGATTTTCGTCTAGTTCCACGATTGTACTGCTGGCTGGGTCAGTTTGTTGTTTCTTCACTAATAAATGCTGATCAGACTGTGCTGCAACTTGTGCTTGGTGAGTAATACATAAGAGCTGAACATGTTGGGCTAGGTCGGCAAGTAAACGTCCTACCACTTCTGCGGTACCACCACTAATCCCGACATCAATTTCATCAAACACCAATACTTCGGCTTCAGTTTTCTCAGCATTCATCACTTGCATCACTAGTGCAATACGTGAAAGTTCACCACCTGAAGCGACGCGTGCTAGTGGTTGTGGCGGAATACCTTTGTTAGCCGTAAATAAAAGCTGAATAAAACTTAAACCTTCAGCAGTAGGCTGCTCGAGTGGTTCAAACTTAAACTCGAAGTGTGCCTCTGGTAACGCTAAAGGTTTAACTTGTTCGGTTAATTGTTTAGCAAGTGGGGTGGCAGCTTCACGACGAATATTGTCTAAATGTTGAGCTTTTTCTAAGAATTCCTCATGAGACTTTTCAACTTGTTCGGCCAGTGTTTCTGGGTCTTCAAGTTGATGTAATTGCTCAAGCTCGCTTTGCCAAGCTTCATATTCTTCTTTAAGCGTTTCTGGTTGAGTTCGGTATTTACGTGCTAAACGATGGAAGACTTCAAGTTTAGAATTAAGTTCTTCCATTCGTTCTGGATCAAAACTTTGACGATCAATAAATTGACGCAAGTTTGCTGTTGCATCATCTATTTCACTTTGAGCATTGAGTAAAGAATTATAGATCTCAGAAAGCTGTTCGCTACGCCCCGCGTGGGATTCTAATCTGCGAATAATCGAAGACATTTCTTGAGTAATATTTTGCTCAGCTTCATCAAGCACATTTAAACTATAGCTACAGTCTTGCATGATATGTTCATGATGACTGAGGCGATCAAACTCTTGCTCAATTTCTTTATAGTCAGTTTGAATGACCTCTTCGAGTTCTTCAATTTGATGCTCTAAAGTACCAATACGTTGTAGACGAGTTACTTGTGCATCTAAAGCTGCTTGATGCAAACGAATGGTACGTTGCCATGTGCTATAAGCATCACGTACATCATTTGCTTCAGCATAAAAATTGTTATAACGATCTAGCCAATGCTTTGGATAAGGCGGCTCAAGAAGTTGCTGCTGGCTGTGCTGACTATAGAGCTGAACCAGCAAACGCCCTAGTTCTTTAAGTTCGGATAGACTGCTTGGACGTCCATTAACCCATGCTTTGCTGCGTCCGGTTGCAAAAATCACCCGACGTAAATGAATTTCCCCAGAATCATCATCAAGCTCGTGGTCTTGGAGCCATTTTGCTTCAGGACTATTATTTTGATAGGTAAAAACAGCAGTGATATCCGCTTTATCCGAACCGTAACGGACATAATTTGTATCTGTACGTTCCCCAAGGCAGGCAGAAAGTGCATCCAGTAATAATGATTTTCCGGCACCTGTTTCGCCTGTTAGAACATTAAATCCTTGTTCTATATCAATAGCCAAATGATCAGCTAATGCAAAATTAATTAAAGTTAAATGTGTGAGCATAAACGCATCCAACGCGCCAAATTATGGGTTAAAGATAGAGAAGTTTTGAATTTGCTACAAGTGATCTATTATTCTAACTGAAATTATAGAACAGCAAGATTACGGATATTTACAATGAAAAAAACATTAAGCTTACCGAAACCACCAATAGGGATGATGAACCGCCATAAAAAAAACAACCCTGCGGAAATGAATAAAATTTTAAATCAACATTTTAATGCATTTAAACAAGCAGCAGCACAAGGCGATTATGCCAAAGCTTATCAACATGTTAAACAAGCTGTTAGCTTAGTTCCTAAACATCCGGGAGCTTTATCTGACTTGGCTTATACCGAATTACGTTTAGGTCGTTATAACGAAGCCTATCCGCATTATTTACAAGCGATTCAGGCGAGTGGAACGAATGTAAATACCAACTTATATGATGGACTCACAGAAGTTTGTCATCATTTAAAGAAAAAAGAAGAAACAATCAAATTTGGACGCTTGGCAATTTCAACCAAAAAAGAATTAGCGAAGAGCGAACCTGTTTTGGTGATTCCAGATCAAGCACCACCAGCATTTAGTGCAAACCCTGAAGAAAATATTATTGCTTTTTCATTGTTTGGGGCAAACCCCCGCTATTGTGAAACCTCTATTTTAAATACTCAGCTTGCCAAACAGATTTATCCAGAATGGACGTGTCGCTTTTATGTCGATGAAAGTGTGCCAGTACTGGTGCAACAGCGCTTAAAAGAGAAGGGCGCGCAAGTTATTCAGGTTACAGATTCTCAAAAACAGCTATCTGGTCTGTTTTGGCGCTTTTTGGTGATGGATGATCCGACAATTAAGCGTTTTCTGATACGTGATGCCGACTCCATTGTCTCGAACCGAGAAAAAGCAGCTGTAGATGCTTGGCTCAAGAGTGATAAATGGTTTCACTTAATGCGAGATAATTATTCTCATACCGAATTAATTTTAGCGGGAATGTGGGGCGGATGTGCGGGGATTTTTCATAATATTGAAGCACATATCAGGGATTATGTTGCCACCGGACGTTATCTGGATAATCGGGTGATGGATCAACATTATTTGCGCTACTGTATTTGGCCGACTTTAAAACAAAGTGTGCTGATACACGATAGTCAGCAATTTGACTCAGAGGCTATCGATTTTCCAGCTTATGATCTGGCGTTAATGCAAAATGACAGTGAAAATTTTCATGTAGGAATGAATGACGGTTCACCAATAATTGCTACAGCAGTTGCCCATCCAACTGCACAGAGAGTTTGTTGGGTGCTCTTAGATGAAAATCAGGTCGAAGTTTGCAGATACGATGCAATTGTGTCGAATAGTCGAAATATTGAGATTAACTTACCTTATGCTTTTGCCAAAAAAATTCAGGCACAGCAGTGGAAATTACAAGTCTATCCGTATGAAAACTGATTGATTAGTTATTTAGGCACAATTAAACTACATTCAACATAATTTATATAAATACGGCATTATCTGGAGAGTGTGCATGAGTTCAACCCAATTTGATCATGTAACGGTCATCAAAAAATCAAACGTTTATTTTGGTGGAGCATGTATCAGCCATACCGTGCAATTTGAAGATGGAACAAAAAAAACACTAGGTGTTATTTTGCCGACTGAGCAAGCTTTAACTTTTGAAACGCATGTTCCTGAGCGTATGGAAATTATTTCAGGTGAATGCCGCGTAACAATTGCGGACAGCAATGAAAGTGAATTGTTCCGTGCAGGACAATCATTTTATGTGCCTGGCAACAGCCTCTTTAAAATCGAAACTGATGAAGTCCTCGATTATGTGTGCCATTTAGAAGGCTAAGAAATTCCTATTCAAATCGGGTACACTATGCCCAAAGAAATCCTGTGAAGTTGGCTTTGCAGGATTTTTATTTTTTTGCTCAAACGTTGTTAGAGGTCATGCATGGCAAAACCGGAATATTATTATGGCGTTCATTCAGTGGAGTCATTGTTAGAACTTGAACCGGAACGTGTGCTAACCCTGTTTACTTTAAAAGGACGGGATGACCAGCGTTTGCAAAAGATTTTGCAATTAGCAGAGCCTTTTGGCATTAGTGTACAAAAAGCAAGCCGTGATAGTCTCGAAAAGCTTGCTGGTCTACCGTTTCATCAAGGCGTGGTTGCAGCAGTACGTCCGCATCCGACTTTAAATGAAAAAGATCTAGATCAGATCTTGGCTGAAACGCCAGATGCTTTATTGTTGGCATTAGATCAGGTGACAGACCCGCATAACTTAGGGGCTTGCATCCGTACCGCTGCTGCAATGGGCGTGCAAGCAGTGATTGTACCTCGTGATCGTTCGGCAAGTTTAACCCCCACAGCTCGTAAAGTTGCCGCGGGTGGAGCTGAAAAAGTTAAATTCATTCAAGTCACAAACTTGGCTCGTACATTAGCCCATCTCAAAGAAACGACTCACATACGTGTGATTGGCACTATGCTTGATGAAAGTGCAATGCCAATTCAAAAATGTGATTTCGCGGGTCCAGTCGTGATCGTGATGGGAGCCGAAGATACAGGTTTACGCCCAATTACACAGGCACAATGTGATCATAAAGTGTATATTCCGATGTCTGGAAATTTACAGAGTCTCAATGTGAGCGTGGCAACCGGTATGGCACTTTATGAGGCTTGCCGTCAGCGTTCTGAGGTATAATCTAGCTGCCTTTCTAATTTGTAAGCAGTCTTGATATGTCTCCCCGTAAGCAAGGTTATTTCTTTGTATTGGTGACCATGTGCATTTGGGGCGGGTTTACACTTTTTGCCCGTTTAAATGCACAGTGGCACATCAGTGCTTGGGACATTGCTGCTCTGCGTTTTGCTATCGCCTTCCTGATTTTGATGCCGATTCTAATCTATAAAAAAGATCTCGCTTTTTTATGGAGTAAGCACGCTGTTATTTTGGCTCTGATTGGCGGGGTCATTTATTGTCTTACCGTCTATACCGCGTTTCTCTATGCTCCTGCTGCACATGCTGCTATTTTTTTAAATGGTTGTATTCCAATTTGTACTGCAATTGCAGCATACATTTTATTTAGGCAACCATTTGATAAGCATACATGGGTGAGTTTGGCAATTATGATCACTGCCTTGGCTCTCATGAGTGTGTTGATGTTGCAAGGTAATGCTTCTGCTTTTGGCGTGGGGGATTTACTTCTATTTATTAGTGCGATTTGGTGGGGCATTTTCACTGTATTACTTAAACAGTGGAAACTTTCCGCATGGCACTCTATGGCAAGTGTTGCGATTTGGTCTGCAATGATCTATTTACCCATCTATGCTGTATTCTTACCTAAACATTTCATGGAAGTCAGTCCTGTTCATCTAGCGATACAAGGCATTTTCCACGGTGTGTTTGTCGTGATTATTGCGACATTAACCTATGTAGCAGCGATTCAGCGACTTGGTGCTTTTAAAACGGGAAGTATTGTTACTTTAGCGCCGTTTATTGCTGCCATTTTAGCTGTACCTTTACTTGGCGAGTCATTAAGCCCATCGATTGTAGTGGGCTTGGTCGGAATGGGAATCGGTGCCTTACAACCTTGGCGCTGGTTTCGACAAGATAGCTTGGCGCAAAAGATTCAACTGCAAAATAAGCAAGATTAGTTTGTACGTTTCAAATAGCTTTGATGTAAAGGCTCTAATTGCTGATATAAATGCTCGAGTAGTCCGTCATTAAACACAATGTCATTGGCAAGTTCACGTTTATGCTCGCGTGGCATTTGTGCTGCAATAATTTTCTGGATTTGTTCTTGGTTTTGCCCATCTCGCTGGCTTGCACGCTGAACTTGAGTTTGTTCACTCGCATCAACTAATAAGGTGTGGTTAACCAGCTCATGCTGGTTGGTTTCAAAAAGTAGTGGTGAAACTAAAATCACATAAGGACTTTTAGGATTTTGTAGCTGTTGAATAATAGATTGGCGAATGGCTGGATGTGTGATTTTCTCAAGGGTTTCTCTCGCTTCAGGGTTTTGAAAAATATATTCACGTAGGGCTCGGCGGTCTAGATTGCCGTCGGGTTGTAGCACCCAATCTCCAAAAGTTTGTTGGATTTTTTGGAGGGCAGGTTGGCCTTTTTCAACCACTTCGCGAGCAACAATGTCGGCATCGACGACTTGGATTCCTTGGGACTCAAACCATTGTGTTGCTGCAGATTTTCCACTGCCAATTCCACCTGTGATTCCCAGAATAAAAGCCATCTTAACCTCCCAAATAAATTTTCATAATCTGATCACCCCATAAAAAGGCAACCCAACCCGCAATGGCAATATATGGCCCAAACGCAAAGGGCTGATTATCATTACGCAATTTTAGTAAAATGATGCCAATAATTGCACCGAGTAAAGATGACAATAGCACAATTAATGGCAGCATCAATGGCCCCATCCACGCGCCTAATGCGGAAAGCAATTTAAAGTCGCCGTAACCCATACCTTCTTTGCCTGTAATCACTTTAAATAAGTAATACACAATCCAAAGGCATAAAAAGCCGATTAAATATCCCCAAATGGCTGAGTTAGGCGAGGTGTAAATATTAAATGTATTAATACCTAAGCCGAGAGCAGCCAAAGGCAAGGTAAAACGGTCGGGGAGCAGCTGAGTATCAAAGTCTATAAATGTTAAAGCAATCAAAACCCAAGTCAGGACTAGCCCCCAAAGCATTTGTAGGGTTGGACCAAAAACCATGACGACTACTAATGAACATAGCATAGTGAGTAGTTCAATCGTTGGATAACGAATACTAATGGGATATTGGCAATAGCCACATTTTCCTCTTAACATCAACCAGCTTATGACAGGAATATTTTGATACCAACGGATGGGTTGATGGCACTCAGGACATGATGAAGCAGGCTTACTTAATGTCAGCTTTTCATGCTCAATGATGGGTTGCTCAGGATTAAGCAACATTTGACATTCCTGCTGCCAATCTTGCTCCATCATTCTTGGGGTGCGATAAATTACTACATTCAAAAAACTACCAATACATAGGCTCAATAGTGCAACAGCAATATAAAGTGCAGTTAAGTTTTGAATGAAATAAGCAATAATTTCTTGCATTATATGACTGAGCCCATTTGGAAAATTGGAAGATACATAGCAATCACTAGCCCACCTACAAGCACCCCTAAAATTGCCATGATTAAAGGTTCCATCATTGAAGTTAAACCATCAACGGCATTATCAACTTCATTTTCATAATAAGTGGCAACTTTATCGAGCATGCTGTCTAGTGCACCAGATTCTTCACCAATTGCGACCATTTGTATAGCCATAGATGGAAAACGATTTGAAACGCGCATCGCAAATTGGAGTTGTTGGCCTGTAGCAACATCTTCACGAATTTTCATGACGGCTTGTTCATAAATGACATTGTTGGTTGCACCAGCCGTTGACTCAAGCGCATCAATGAGTGGAACACCTGCGGCAAACGTGGTGGCTAAAGTACGGCTATAACGGGCAATAATCGCCTTGTAAACCAGATCACCAAAGATAGGTAGTTTCAGGGTGAGTTTATCTAAACCATCACGGAATTTTTTACTACGCTTTTTGGCTTCCAAAAATGCAGCAATAATTGCTCCAATCACAATGATCATAATGAACCAGTATTCCTGCATCCATTTCGACATATTCACGACCATTTGGGTGAATGCAGGTAAATCTGCGCCAAAAGATGAAAACAGGTCTTGGAAAACGGGAACGACTTTAACCATCAAAATAATGGTAACAACCACGGCAACCACGATAACCGTTGCTGGATATTTCATAGCCTTCTTAATTTTCTGTTTAAGCAATTCACTTTTTTCTTTGTAAATTGCCACGCGGTCCAACATGGTTTCAAGCGCACCAGATTGTTCACCAGACTCTACAAGAGAACAAAACAAGTTATCGAAGTGTTGAGGATACTTTCTTAAAGCCGAAGCAAAAGTACTACCACCTTCAACTTCGCCTTTAATACCAAGTACTACCTCGCGCATGGCTGGGTTTTCTAGGCCTTCCGCTACAATTTCAAAGCCTTGTACCAGTGGAACCCCTGCTTTCATCATTGTTGCAAGTTGTCTGGTAAAAATCGTGATATCGAGTGTTGATACTTTCTTCTTGAATAAACCCTCAAGAATATTTTTACGCTTTTCTCGAATATTACGGACAGTTACCCCTTGTTTGCGTAGGGTGACTTTGGCTAAGGCCATATTCTTAGCTGGAAGTTCTCCCTTAATTTTTACGCCCTTACGGTCAACCCCTTCATAAGCAAAAGTCGGCATCATTTGTGCCTTTTTGACAGTCATGAATTATCCTTATTTTTAAATTGTCTTTTATTCACTGGTCACGCGGTTTACTTCCTGTAAAGAAGTAACACCCTGCATGACTTTCTTTAATCCCGAACGACGCAGATTATTAAACCCCAGTTTTTCAGAAGCAGCAGCGATTTCTAAAGCATTGCCATCTTCCATAATAATCTTGGAAATTTCAGGTGTAACTTTCATTACCTCGTAAATACCTACTCGACCTTTATAGCCTTCCCGACACTCAGTACAACCGACAGGTTGAAAAACTTGAAAATCGGGATGGGTTAAATCTTGTTCGGTAAAGCCCATTTCTAATAGGCTCTGTTTAGGAATGTCAGCAGGTATTTTACACTGTGGGCATAGCCGACGTGCCAAACGTTGAGCAATCACCAGATTGACAGAAGTTGCGATATTAAAGGATGGAACGCCCATATTACGTAGGCGAGTTAGTGTTTCTGGAGCACTATTGGTATGCAGTGTGGACATTACCATGTGACCGGTTTGCGCAGCTTTAATCGCAATTTCAGCCGTTTCTAAGTCACGAATCTCACCAACCATAATAATGTCAGGGTCCTGACGTAAAAATGATTTAAGTGCGGCCGAAAAAGTAAGACCTACTTTCGGGTTGACGTTAACCTGATTAATACCTTCAAGGTTGATTTCGACTGGATCTTCGGCAGTGGAAATATTAGAGCTTTCGGTATTTAAAATATTTAAGCCTGTATATAAAGATACCGTTTTACCAGAGCCAGTAGGGCCTGTAATTAGAAGCATACCTTGGGGCTTATCCAGTGCTTCTAAAAAAAGAGCTTTCTGATCTTCTTCATATCCTAAAGCATCAATTCCGAGCATCGCGCTAGATGGATCGAGAATACGCAGAACCAGTTTTTCACCAAACAAGGTTGGAAGTGAGTTCACACGAAAATCGATTGCTTTAGTTTTTGACAGCTTAAGTTTGATACGACCATCTTGAGGCACCCGTTTTTCGGAAATATCCATTTGAGACATGACTTTTAAACGTGAAGCCAAACGGTTAGCCAATTGCAAAGGCGGATTTGCAATCTGACGCAACACGCCGTCGACTCGGTAACGGACCCGATATGATTTTTCATAGGGTTCAAAATGCAAGTCTGAAGCTCCCATACGAATCGCATCGATGAGTAATTTATTAATATATTTAACAATAGGTGCTTCATCGCCTTGAGGTGTTTCTTCCTCATCCTCTTGTGATGGTGGAGCTTCAAGGTCTACATCAAGATCAAACTCTTCATCACTAAACTCGAAACTGCTCTCTTCGGTAAATTGTTGCGTCAGAATTTTCTCAAGCTTATGGTGCTCGACAATAACTGGTTCAACCATGAGCTTACTATTGAAGCGAATGGCATCAATCGCCTCAATATTACTTGGATTGCTGGTCGCGACATATAAAATCTGTCCTCTTTGTATAAGAGGTAAGACCCGATGTTTTAAAATCAGTTTTTGGTCAACCAAATCTTTAGGAATTTGGTTGGTATCGTAAACGTCCAGATCAAAATATGGTTCAGCAAATTCAATAGAAATAGTTTCAGCTAATAAAGAAGGGGAGAGATGAATCTCTTCAATCAGGTACGCAACCGTATCCCGTTTAGCTCTCTTTGCTGCATCTAATGCTGTTTGCATGGTCGCTGCCGACACATGTTTTTCTTCGACTAATCGCCGAAAAAACCCCGAAAATTTTGGAGATGTATGTATGACTGACATCTGCCTACCTGTACTCATATGTTTATAATTGGTATATAAAAAATTATACTTTTGTTATCTAAAATTACTACCTTAGAAAATGATGCTCTGGTCTTGATCCACTCACCAAAGCTTGAACTAGTCGAAGTTTTTATTCATTAATTTTTAAAAGATGATTCTTTAGAATCAATAAAGTTTTATAACTGTTTTCAATAACTAGAAAAGATAGCGGCAAAGCCGTTAAAGAAAAGTATCTGAAATTTGTATAAATGCGTGTAGAATGTGCTGCATTTTTGATGAAAGGTGAGCCGTATGTCGGGTTCGACGATTACGCCTTGGGTAGTTGGCAACTGGAAAATGAACCCAATGCGTGCCAATGCCAAACAACTTATAGAAGAATTTAAACAACTATTGCAACAAGACCAAATTGCAGATGAAAGCTGTCATGTAGGGGTTGCTCCAGTTTCTATTGCACTTGCAATGGTACAAACACAATTGCAAGATGCTGCAAGAACAGTATATACAGTTGCACAAGACGTATCACGTGTAGCGGGTACTGGTGCGTATACTGGCGAAGTCAGCGCAGAATTATTAAAAGATAGCCAAATTAATTTTGTACTAGTTGGGCATTCTGAGCGCCGTGATATTTTTGGCGACAACTTTGAAATTTTGAAAGCTAAACTCCAAAATGCATTAAATGCGGGTTTGACTGTCATTTATTGTGTTGGTGAAAGCCTCGAACAACGTGAACAAGGTTTGGCAGAACAAGTTGTATTGCAACAAATTTGTGATATTGCTCCTGTAGTGACTGCTGAGCAGTGGCAAAAGCAAATTGTAGTTGCCTATGAACCAATCTGGGCAATTGGGACAGGTAAAACTGCTTCTCCACAAGATGCACAGGCAATGCATGCTAAGATTCGTGAAGGTTTAAGTCAGATTACCTCAGCGGGTTCAAGCATTGCGATTTTATATGGCGGTAGTGTAAAAGCTGAAAATGCAGTCGAATTGGCAGCATGTCCAGATATTAATGGTGCTTTGGTAGGTGGTGCTTCATTAAATGCAGTATCTTTTTATCAAATTGTACAAGCCTTTGCACAAAGTAAATAACGAGGATAGGGTATGCACTCTTTTGTACTGATCGTACATATTATTTTAGCGGTACTGATGATTGCCTTGATTCTAGTGCAACACGGTAAAGGTGCTGACGCTGGTGCTTCTTTCGGCGGTGGCGGAGCTGCAACTGTATTCGGGGCATCGGGTTCAGGTAATTTCCTTACTCGCCTTACTGCAGTTTTAACAGCCTTGTTTTTCGTGACGAGTTTAACTCTTGCTGTTTTTGCAAAAAAACAGACTACGGAGGCATATAGCTTGAAAACTGTACAAACTACAGCACCTGTTCAAACGACATCGCCTGAAACTTCACCAAATGCACCAAAATCGAGTCAATAATTCGAAATAAGGCTTTCCTTTTGCAGTTGGAAGGACTAGAATGCGTCCCACAAGCTGCGGTGGTGGTGGAATTGGTAGACACGCTACCTTGAGGTGGTAGTGCCTTCGGGCGTGGGGGTTCAAGTCCCCCCTTCCGCACCAACTTTGAACCAGAAAGTTGAGTGCAAGCAGTTTATTGATGCGGGATGGAGCAGTCTGGTAGCTCGTCGGGCTCATAACCCGAAGGTCGTTGGTTCAAATCCAGCTCCCGCTACCAATTTGATTAAGGTGCAACTTAATCAAGCTAATATTGGATAAGTTTACATTGACTTTTTTCGATATTTGTATATAATTTTTGCACGTTGATGCGGGATGGAGCAGTCTGGTAGCTCGTCGGGCTCATAACCCGAAGGTCGTTGGTTCAAATCCAGCTCCCGCTACCAAGTTTCTTAAAAGAGGCTCACAGACAGGTGGGCCTTTTTGCACAGTGGACTATTGTTTTCTGTGCTAAATAGGGGCGATTAACGCCCTTTTTTATTGGTTATCGTATCGCTATCGTGTAGTGTCGACATCAATTGGTCAAATAGTCATGCTTCACTATAGTAGGTCTGTGTCGGTTAAAACAACCGATTGAATCGCACGAGAATGACGAGAGTAAATGAAATTATCAAATAAATCCCAAGCATTGCATGACTTAATTGTTCCTGCAGTGGAAGCATGTGGTGTTGACCTTTGGGGAATCGAATTTCTCCCACAAGGTAAACGTTCATTATTGCGTATTTATATCGATAAACCGGTAAGTGAAGATGCTGAGCCTGTAATTAATGAAGATGGCGAAGTAGAACTAGGCCGTGGTATCGGTGTACAAGATTGTGTGCGTGTAACACAACAAGTTGGCGCAATGTTGGATGTTCATGATCCAATTTCAGGTGAGTATTCATTAGAAGTTTCTTCACCAGGCTGGGATCGTCCTTTTTTCCAACTAGAACAGTTACAAGGCTACATCGGACAACAAATTGCTTTGCGTTTAATTGCAGCAGTAGAAAACCGTCGTAAATTTCAAGCAAAACTTATCGCAGTAGACCTTGAAAATGAAGAAATTCAGGTTGAAGTTGATGGGAAGCATGTGCTTGTGATCGACAGCAACAATATCGATAAAGCAAACTTGATCTATCAAGATTAAATTTATTTAAATTTTATAAGAAATCGGTAGGTGACTTATGGGCCGCGAAATTCTTACCGTTGTTGAAACGGTTAGTAATGAAAAAGGTGTTAGTCGTGAAGCGATCTTCGAGGCTTTAGAACAAGCTCTAGTTGCTGCAACGAAGAAAAGATTTTACGAAGGTACGCACGCTGAAGAAGCTCAGCTTCGTGTAGAAATTGATCGTAAAACTGGTGATTACCGTACGTTCCGTCAATGGACTGTCGTGGCAGATGAAGATCATGAAATGCCAGCTTGCCAAGATGCAATTTCTGACGTTGATCCAGCTAAATGGTCAATTGGTGACGTGCGTGAACTCGAAGTAGAATCTATTGAGTTTGGTCGTATCGCTGCACAAATTGCAAAACAAGTTATCGTACAAAAAATTCGTGAAGCTGAGCGTGCTTTAGTTGCTGATGCATACGAGTCTAAAGTTGGTGAGTTAATTTACGGTGAAGTGAAAAAACAAACCAAAGATGGCTTCATTATCGACTTGGGCGACAACGCAGAAGCTTACCTTGCACGTGAAGAGATGATTCCAAAAGAAATTCTTCGTCCAAAACAACGTGTAAACGCTATTTTATATAATGTTAACCGTGAAGGTCGTGGCGCTCAGTTGTTGTTATCACGCGCTAAGCCTGAAATGTTAATTGCTTTAATGAAAAAAGAAATTCCAGAAATTTCTGAAGAAATCATTGAAATTAAAGCGGCAGCACGTCAACCGGGCGTTCGTGCTAAAATTGCAGTGAAAACAAATGATCACCGTATTGACCCTGTAGGTGCATGTATTGGTATGCGTGGTACGCGTATTCAAGCTGTACAACAAGAGTTAAATGGTGAGCGTATTGATGTAGTGGTCTGGTCTGATGATCCGGCTCAATACATTGCTAGTGCATTAGAACCAGCTGATGTTTCAGGCATCGTGCTTGATGAAGATGCAAGAAGTGCCGACATTATTTTTGCAACCAGCGATCAATTAGCTCGTGCGATTGGCTCTCAAGGTCAAAACGTTCGTTTAGCTTCTGATTTAACTGGCTACAAACTCGACATGATGCTTGAAGAAGAGTATCGTGCTCGTCAGCAAAATGAAGCTCAGCAATATCTCGACATGTTTGTATCACGTCTCGATATTGAAGAAGATTTAGCAATGGCATTGGTGGAAATGGGCTTCACTTCTTTAGAAGAGATTGCTTATGTTCCTGCTGAAACTTTTGACGAAATTGAGCTTGATGCTGAATTGGTTGAGTTATTGCAAAGTCGTGCAAAAGAAGCAGCCCTTACTGATGCTTTGAAACAGCAAGAAAATATTCAAGAACCGAGCGCAGACCTTCTCACTATGGAAGGCATGACTTCTGAGATCGCTTACTCGCTTGCCGCTCGCGGTATTATTACTGTCGACGATTTGGCAGATCAGGCTACTGACGATATCTCTGATATTGAAGGTCTTGGTCATGAAAAAGCAGGTCAATTGATCATGAAAGCTCGCGAATCATGGTTTAACTAGGAGATGAAATATGACGGACAAGTCGATTAAAGAGTTAGCTCTCAGTGTAGGACGTCCTGTTGAGAAGCTCCTAGAACAGGCTCGTGAAGCAGGTTTGCCTCAACGTACAGCAGACGACATTATTACCACTGAACAACAGGATACTTTGGTCAATCATTTGAAAAAAGTTCATGGTCAGGAAAGTGGTAACACAGGAAAAATTGCGTTGAAACGTAAAACAACCAGTACCGCTAAAGTTGCAAGTACTTCAGGTAAAGCAAAAACGATTAACGTAGAAGTACGTAAAAAACAGGTTTTTGCTAAACCAAACCCTGAACAAATTGCAGCAGAAGCTAAAGCACGTGCAGAAGCAGAAGCGAAAGCACGTGTAGAACAGCAAACGCGTGAAACTGCCGAGCAAAAAGCGCGTCTTCAAACAGAGCAAAAAGCTAAAGCAACTTTAGATGCTATGCGTGCTGCTCATCAACAAGATACTGCTGCACAGACAGCTCCAAAAGCTGCTGTTGTAGTGAAAAAGCGTGGTGGTGGTACAGTAAAACCTGCACCAAAACCAGCTGAAACTCCAGAACAGAAAAGAGCTCGTGAAGAGCAGTCAGCTCAGTTAAAAGCAACTGAAGAAGCTGCACGTCGTAAAGCGGCTGAAGAAGCTCAGCAACGTACACTTGAACAAATGCGCAAAATGGCGTCTAAGTATTCAAATGACGATGCTACTACGACAATTCGTGTGATTGATGATTCTCCACTTGCTTCAGGTCTAGTTGGCCAAGCTTATGAAGATTCATTTAAGCAAGAAGACCGTGAAATTAAACGCGGTGGCGCAACCACTAACCCACGTGCTGGGAAGAAAGGTGGTCGTCGTGGTCAAGAAGAGCAAAGCTTTGTTAACCATAACAAACGTGGTTTAAAATCAAGCCAGGCGAATAAGCATGGATTTGAAAAGCCAGTTAAAAAGCAAGTTTATGATGTAGAAATCGGTTCAAGCATTGTTGTTGCCGATCTTGCTCAAAAAATGGCAATTAAAGTACGTGAAGTTATCAAAACACTTATGAAAATGGGTGAATTGGTTAACCAAGATCAAGCTATTGATCAAGACACAGCGGCACTTGTTGTAGAAGAAATGGGCCACAACCCTGTTTTAGTTTCTGATACACAAGCGGAAGATAACTTGCTTGAAGCAGCTGAAGAAGCTCGTGGTGAGCAAACAACTCGTCCGCCAGTTGTTACCATTATGGGTCACGTCGACCATGGTAAAACATCATTGCTTGACCGTATTCGTCGTTCGAAAGTGGCGGCTGGTGAAGCAGGTGGTATTACCCAGCATATTGGTGCATATCACGTTGAAACAGACAAAGGGATTATTACATTCCTTGATACACCGGGACATGCGGCATTTACTTCAATGCGTGCACGTGGTGCTAAAGCAACAGATATCGTTGTATTGGTTGTTGCAGCAGATGACGGTGTAATGCCACAAACTGCGGAAGCAATTGACCATGCTCGTGCAGCAGGTACTCCAATTATTGTTGCAATCAACAAAATGGATAAAGAATCTGCTGATCCAGACCGTGTGTTAAATGAATTAACAACGAAACAAATCGTTCCAGAAGAATGGGGTGGTGATGTTCCGATTGCTAAGGTTTCTGCACACAGTGGACAAGGTATTGATGAACTCCTTGATTTAATTCTTATTCAATCAGAATTGATGGAATTAAAAGCATCTGCTGAAGGTGCTGCGCAAGGTGTTGTTATTGAAGCACGTGTCGATAAAGGCCGTGGTGCGGTAACTTCTATTCTTGTTCAAAACGGTACATTAAACATTGGTGACCTTGTTCTTGCAGGTTCATCTTATGGCCGTGTCCGTGCAATGTCTGATGAAAACGGTAAGCCAATTAAATCAGCAGGCCCATCTATTCCTGTAGAAATTCTGGGTCTACCAGATGCTCCAATGGCAGGTGATGAAGTTCTTGTTGTTAATGACGAGAAGAAAGCGCGTGAAGTTGCCGATGCTCGTGCTGACCGTGAGCGTCAAAAACGTATTGATCGTCAAAGCGCAATGCGCCTTGAAAATATCATGTCGTCAATGGGCAAAAAAGATGTTCCTACAGTCAACGTTGTTTTGAAAACAGACGTACGTGGTACTTTAGAAGCATTGAATGCAGCTCTACACGAATTATCTACTGATGAAGTAAAAGTTCGTGTAATTAGTTCAGGTGTTGGTGCGATTACTGAGTCTGATGTGATTCTTGCTGAATCTTCAGAAGCGGTATTGTTAGGCTTTAACGTTCGTGCCGATACGACTGCTCGTCAGCGAAGTGACCAAGATGGTATCGATATTCGTTACTACAGCATCATTTATGAATTAATTGATGATGTGAAAGATGCTATGAGCGGTAAACTTGCTCCTGAACATCGTGAAACAATCTTGGGTGTTGCGGAAGTACGTGAAGTATTCCACTCAAGTAAGTTTGGTGCAGCAGCAGGTTGTATGGTACTTGAAGGCACATTACATCGTAATAAACCGATTCGCGTATTACGTGA
Organism: Acinetobacter lactucae; assembly: GCF_013122135.1. Classification (NCBI taxonomy): domain Bacteria; kingdom Pseudomonadati; phylum Pseudomonadota; class Gammaproteobacteria; order Moraxellales; family Moraxellaceae; genus Acinetobacter; species Acinetobacter lactucae. The sequence goes on along the minus strand of NZ_CP053391.1, from coordinate 3,600,311 downwards.
TGATGTTGTAATTTTCCAAGGTGAGCTTGAATCTCTTCGTCGTTATAAAGACGTAGTTGAGGAAGTTCGCGCAGGTATGGAATGTGGCCTTGCAGTTAAAGGTTATAAAGACATCAAACCACAAGATAAGATCGAAGTGTATGATGTTCAATTGATTAAACGGAGTCTTTAATGGCGGGTAGCCAACGCTTAAAGCGCATGGCGGATTCAGTACAACGTGAGTTGTCTGAGCTAATCCGTCAAGAGCTTAAAGATCCTCGCTTAGGTGGTCTAGTGACCATCTCTGCGGTGAAAGTTAGTGCGGATATGGGTTATGCTGAAGTTTATGTCACCGTTATGGGACGTGAACTAGGCGATGAGCAAAGTGAAGCAGCAAATAAAGAAACTTTAGATGTATTAAATAAAGCTTCTGGTTTCTTGCGTCACGAATTGAGCCGTCGCATTAAGACTCGTATTACGCCTCGCTTACGTTTCCATTACGATAAGACGAATGCATATGGTAACTATATGTTTGGTCTAATCGAAAAAGCGGTACAAGATTTACCAGAACGTAAGTCAGATGACCAAGAGTAATTAAAACTCAAAATAAAAAAGCCACCTTCGGGTGGCTTTTTTATTGATTCAATTTTTTATTCTTTAGGAGGTTCCATTGGCGGTTTGTTTTGTGAAAAGCGTTGACCAATTTTGTAACGGTCCCAAGGTAGAGGACGTTCAATGGCTTCAGGTACTTCACCACTTAATGAGCGTAAACGTAAATGTAGCGCAGCTTGAGCAATCAAATTAGCCGAAACTGGTGCGGTGATGAAAGCTAAAAGGGTAATGAGTAGCTCAGCAAAACCAAAGCGACCTTGGAAAGCAAAAAAGATCATGGAAGCGATCAGAAAGCTTCCTAAGCCGAGCGTACTCGACTTAGTTGGCGCATGTAAGCGCATGAATAAGTCAGGTAAACGGACCATACCGATTGAGCCCACTAGCATGAAGAAGGCACCAAAAACCAGAAAGACCGAAACAATAATTTCCATTGCAAATTGCATTTGACCTCTCCTTAATCGATAACATGACCAGTTGTGAAGTAGCGTGCTAAGGCAGCTGTAGATACGAAACCTAACATCGCAACCAGTAGTGCACCTTCGAATAGAGAGGTCGTCATCCAATAAATACCTAACACAACAATAAGACAAGTTGCATTGAGGAAAAGCGTATCGAGTGCCAAAAGTCGGTCTACAATTGATGGGCCCATGACCATTCTGAAAAGGCAAAGTAGCATCGAGATTGTAACGGCAATCAAGCTAATACCTAGAGCATAGGGTAAGATTGTCATGCACTTGCCTCCGTTTTACTTTTCACATCAAAAATTTCCATAAGAGGAATTTCATAACGTTGTTTGATGTCTTGAATGTCAGATTCGGTATTATCTGTGCTCAAAGCATGAACCAGAATATCCCCACGTTCCTGATCGATACCCGCAGAAACCGTACCAGGCGTTGTGGTGATGATCATCGCCAGCAAGGTATTGACCTGTTCATGTTCTGTTTCTAAAGGTACACGATACCATTTAGGATGTAATTTTTTGGTAGGCCCTAAAACAAGTTTTGCGACCTTAAAGTTAGAAATAATAATATCCCAAAGAACCACAAAGCATAGTTTAACAGCTGGTTTCCAGTGAATATGCGGTGTGCGGGTAATAAACGGTTTAACTAAACGAGGAATAATCAAGCCTAAAAGCATAGCAGTCAAAAGATCACTCGCATCAAGGCTATGCGCCAGCATCAACCAAAATAAAATGATGAGAACTGAAACAAATGGGTGTGGAAACCAGCGTTCAAGCAAATGAGATAACTGCATTGTTATGGCTCCATAGGTTTCAATTGACTTTCATCAACAATGGTAGGCGTTTGAAGTTTGTCCTGTTGCTGAATTTGTCGTTGTTTATATTCAGAGATATGCTCACCATTGAACGTATCTTTCGAAATAATGTCTGGAACAAGATAAGCATTATGATCTTCAACCTCACCGCCATACTTGGTTTCCGGTAAGTAAGCTGGGTCATATGGTTGCACACTGATGACTTCACCGTTTTGATCTACTTTAAGAATAGAGTGTTGGTAAAGCGCATGGTCTTGGATCTGCTCTGCGGTGTTTAATGTGTAATGCTGAATTGGTGCAGCAAAGACAACATAAGCGATTAAACCAGCAAGTAATATATAAATGACTTGATCGTTACGTGGTGGTGCGCGTTCCGGCAAAGCACGATAAAGAATATAAGCAGGATGGATTGGATCTTCTTCTGGAGGAGATGCGCGCCAGAATAAGATAAAACCAACACGTGTAAGAGCAATAATACTTAATAGGCTCACAACAAGCACAACACCAATAATCCAGCCTTGATAGCTAGCTTCAACTGTCGCTTGCAAGATAAATACTTTTCCAAGAAAACCACTAAAAGGTGGTAAACCTGCGAGCATCATGGCAATCAAGAAATAAGTCAGCATAGCCGCTTTTTCTTGTTTGATTCTTGGTGCAACTTTTAAATGATCTTTAAAATCTCCACGTTGTGAAGTGATCCATCCACAAAATAGATAAAAAGCTGCTCCGATCAATGTACTGTGCACTAAGTAATATAAAGCGCCAGACCATGCCTGTGTATTAGACATGGCAATGGCTGTAAGCAAAGTACCAATTGAAGAAAGTACCATAAAGCCGACAAAGCGACGCAAACGATCTGCCCCAATTGCTGCAATCACACCATAGAGTGAAGTAATTAAGCCAATAGGCAGTAACCAGCTTTTTAAGATTTCTTGACTAAGTGCATCGTCAAATACTGTTCCATTTACACGTAAAATAGAATAGATCCCGACTTTAGTCATGATGGTGAAAATCGCAGCTACAGGCGTACTTGCAACGGCATAAGTTTTTGGTAGCCAAAAACCGACAGGAAGCATTGCCGCTTTAATACCGAAAACAACAAAGAGAAGTAAGGAACCAGCGACTGCTAATTTGTGTTGATCTGCTTCAAGTGTCGGTATAAGTCGTGAGACATCGGCCATGTTAAGGCTACCCACACTGCCATAAATCATACCAAGCCCAATTAAGAATAGGGCAGAGGCTAAAAGATTGATAATGACATAGTGAACGCCAAGCTGAAAACGAGGTTTACCTTGTCCATGTAAGAGCAACACATACGAAGCCATCAACAGGATTTCAAAAAAGACGAAAAGGTTAAATAAGTCGCCTGTGAGGAATGCTCCACAGATCCCCATTAAGAGGAAATGTACCATGGCATGAAAATAGCGACCACGGGTGTCCCAGTTATCACTTGCATACCATAAAACTGGTACTGCTAATGCGTAGGTCAATACCAGCATAAAAGCTGAAAGACGATCGAGTACAAGGACAATACCAAACGGTGCTGACCATTCACTGAGTTGGTAAACAGTAATTTGACCCGTGCTGGCGTAACTTAGATAAACAATAGCGGTAATTAATCCGGCAATTGCTGAGACAAGGCTAATGCCACGGCGCCATGGCTGACGCCAGTCATCTTTTAAAGCACCTGCCCCAGGGTTGCCTAACAGTAATAAGATAAAAGCAGTAAATGCTGGGATGAGAATGCTAAAAATAGGCGTGTGTTGTTGCCAAAAAGATAAAAAATCAAACATCACGGCTCATCCTCACGCGGGTCGTATGTTGGGGAAGCATCTTCTTTAGCATCAACATGATCACTACCTGATTCATAACGGCTACGTAGCGCAAGTTGTACAATAAACGCTGTAGTTGCAAAACCGATCACGATGGCGGTTAATACCAGCGCTTGAGGAAGTGGATCGGTTATTTTTGTTGTTTCAGTTAAAATTGCCGGTGAGCTGATTTGTAATCGACCCATAGCGAATAAAAATAGGTTTACTGCATAACCGATTACAGCCAATCCAAGCACAACAGGGAAAGTACGAGCACGTAAAATCAGATAAATACCTGTGGCAACAAGTAAACCTATAGCAGAAGCCAATAAGAATTCTAAACTGATCATGATGATTCCTCCCGATGTGGTACAGGACCAGACATACTCGAATGACGAGAGTCGCCTAATACAGAGATGAGCAACATTGTCGCGCCTACAACGGTGATATAAACACCCAAGTCAAAACTTGCAGCTGAAGCTAGATGTAGTTTCCCTAGAATTGGTAATTCAACATAGACATGAGCGCTAGTGAGGAACGGACGTAACCAGAACCATGCTGCTATACCAGTCAAACCTGCAATCGTTAATCCTGTGCCAATCCAAACTTCGTAAAGGCGGCCTGACTTCGCTTTTAACAGCTGTTCTGCTTGATCTTGACCTAGTGCGATATATTGGATGATTAAGGCCATTGAGGTGATTAGACCTGCAATGAAGCCACCGCCTGGATAGTTATGTCCTCGCAAAAAGATATAAACACTGACGACAAGCGCTAGCGGTAATACCCAAGAGGCCGTAATACGGAACATAAGCGGAGATGGATTAAAACGGTAGGTGAGACCTTGAGTCATTGTTGTACCGTGTACACGCATACCATCCATTAAACAAAGTGCACCAATCGCAGCGATTCCTAATACCGTAATTTCACCGAAGGTATCGAAGCCACGGAAGTCAACTAAAATAACATTTACAATATTTGAGCCACCACCAAGTGGTAAAGACTGTTGGGCAAAGAACCAAGAAATCGAATTATGATCACGGGTTAAAATGAGCCACGTAATCCAGCCAATTCCTAAACCTCCAATAATTGCTAAGGCAGCATCTCTTAAACGTCTAGAGCGACGAGATTCATAAGGTGTTAGCTGTGGAAGTAAAGATAAACTCATTAATAAAAGAACAGTCGTTACAACGTCTACTGTAATTTGAGTTAGTGCTAAATCTGGTGCTGACATGGTGACGAAAACCATAGTTACCACTAGACCAATTGCACCACTAATAAGTACTGCCTTAATACGCTCATGGTGGAACCAGAGCATCATCCAACAGCCTGAGAACAATGTGAGCCAAAGAACGATAGCAATCCATGGAGCATGGGTGAGTTCACGTGTACCCGTGCTCAGCCCTTGATTGAGTAAAGGCATGGTCACCATGATGATGCTAAAAGCAATGATCCAGAACAAATAACTTTGCAATGAACCATTTTCCGTTTTCTGTTTGATTTTTCGGCTAGTAAGTAGCAGATGTTTTAAAAATAAATCAAATAAGATGCGGCCTTGTAATCTGCCTAGACGTGGGTCAAGGTCAATTTTGCGAATCATACCGTCTTTTGCTAAAGCAAAGTAGAAGAGCGTACCGCCAACCAAAGCAATAATACTCATCAAAAGCGGAGCGTTAAATCCATGCCAAATTGCAAGGTGTGTACCCGCAAATTCCGGTTGCATTAAGCTTGCTCTCGTTACGCTATTTACCAGTGGTTCTACCAATAGGGAAGGTAGAACGCCGACCAAGATACAGAGCACAGCAAGAAGAATGGCTGGGGCACGCATCCCGATCGGGGGTTCATGGGCATTTTTATTTGGAACTTGTTTGCCAATTGGACCATCAAAGAACACACCATGCACTAAGCGAATTGAGTAACTTACTGCGAAGATACCAGCCAGAGTGGCAATAATGCTGGCAAAGATAACCGTTGAACCTGAAAGATTCGCCAATAGCTCGGTAAAGAACATCTCTTTTGAAATAAAGCCGTTGGTGAGTGGTACACCTGCCATAGAGGCAGCGGTGATCATGGTGAGTGTGGCAGTGAAAGGAAGTAATTGCCAAATACCACTGAGTTTTCGAAGATCACGTGTGCCAGTTTCATGATCAATAATCCCTGCAAGCATAAACAGTGCTGCTTTAAATGTTGCATGGTTAATAATATGGAAAATAGCAGCAGCAACCGCTAAAGGAGAACCGATCCCTAGTAAACAAACAATAAGTCCTAAATGACTAATGGTTGAATAGGCTAACAGTCCTTTTAAATCTTCTTTGAAAATAGCAAAGCACGCTGCCATACAGAGCGTAAATAGGCCGACAAACGTAACGATATTATGATAAATCGCAGTGCCTATAAAAATTGGAAGTAAGCGGGCAAGTAGAAAAATCCCCGCTTTTACCATAGTCGCAGAGTGCAGATAAGCAGACACTGGTGTGGGTGCAGCCATTGCGTTCGGTAACCAAAAATGAAATGGAAACTGAGCACTCTTCGTAAATGCGCCAAGCAAAATCAGCAATAACATTGGAATAAAAAGAGTGTGGGCTTGGATCGCATCTTTCATGCCCATGATTTCGCTAATTTCATAGGTTCCAGTGATTTGTCCTAATAGAACAAATCCACCTAGCATTGCTAAACCGCCCATCCCTGTAATCGTGAGTGCCATTCGAGAGCCACGTTGAGCAGCCTCATAATTACTCCAATAACCCACTAGCAAGAAAGATGAAATACTGGTGAGCTCCCAAAAGACTAATAAAATAATAAGATTATTAGAGAGCGAAATACCCAGCATTGCTGCCATAAACAGCATGAGTAAGGTATAGAGTTTACTTAAAGAATTTTTAGGGCCGAGATAATAATAGGCGTATATATAAATGAGTGTACCGATACCGGTAATAAGTAAAGAGAATAATAAACCAAGAGCATCGAGTCCGAAGCTCAGATTGATCCCTAATTGAGGTAGCCAATCCCAGCTTTGTTGAATGCTTGCACCACCAAGCACAGTTTTAGCCTGAGTCAGTAATAAACCAAAACTGGTTAAACTGACTCCAATTGCCCCTAAAGCCGTTACTCCACGCGAGAACCGTTGAAGCAATGAAACAAGGGTGGTGCCTAATATTAACGGTAATAAGATAATTATCGGTAGCACACTCGTATCCATATATGATTTAGGTCGAAACCTAAAGGTGAAATTTTAATTTCAGAATAGATAGGAATTCAAAGAGAGTTCCAAAGCTTATTATTCCGAAAACCCAACCAAATTAGAAAATAAAGCGAGAAACAAGTTGTATTGCGCAACTTGAAGAATAAAAACGCAAAATGAAATTTATTGTACACTAAAAAAGCATTGAAAATCTGATGTTATTACATGTAGTAACAACATCTAGTTATTTTAGAGCCTAAAAAACCGCACTCCACCATATATTTTGTGAGTGCAGTTTTTTGATTATAAAGCTCAAACCGAAGGGCTCTCCTCTGGTGTGTCTCCCGCATGAATCATCTTTAATAATTCATTTTTTTGTTGTTCATTTAAACCCTGAATTTGCTGAAATAAAACCTCAATCTGTGCTGGTGTTGGGTCTATTAAATTTAGAGGTTGTGCTTCTATATGTGGTACTAAAGGTTCGCTTCTTTGAAGTAAGGTATAGATCTGTTCAAGTTGTTGCTTGGTCGTATTTAGGTCAAGATGGCTAATTTTACCGTGCTCCAATTTTAGACATTGATAGGTTGAAGCATGTTCGAGTAACTCTTCACGACTTCCTGTTGCAATAATTTGTAGGCGTGGGAATGCTTGATGAAGTCTATTCAAAATTTCAGAGCAATGCGTCGAGTCGAGCTGTGCATCAATCTGGTCAATGAGTAAAATGCCATCTCCCTCAAGGCAAGGGTTTAAACTTAAAGGGTTGAGTAAGCAGAGTCGACGGGCTATATCACCCACTAAAGCAATCCAGGTTTTTGTTGTATTTGAAAGTTGCTGAAAAGGTAAGGTTTGATCTTCATAGTCAACCATGAGTTGCAGTCGAGGCTGATATTGTAGATATAGGTCTTTAAGCTCAGGCAAAACTATATTTAATGCATTCTTGAGGGCATATAGGTTAGGTGAAGTGAGTTGTTTGGGTTGCCCAGATAATTCTTTTTGAAGCTCATTTAATAATTCTGTTTGATCTTGCTGATCTGATTGCTTAGATCTAATGCGTTGTACTAGATATGCAGCTTGAGCATTTTCGATATCACTGATTTCTCGTAACCATTCAAAAAAGCGCGTAAAAGTTGTAAATGGGAGTGGGCTAATGTCATAGGCTGACATGGCTTGAGTAATGCCAGGTAAATTTTTATTGAGCAGATTAACGTCATTTACAAAGCGCTCGGCTGGGTAGTAAGCGATTAAGGGTAGCCCTTGTAATGGATCTTTTTTTGTGACTTGTTGATAAAGCGCCATGCTTTGATCAAGTTGCTGAGTTTCAACTTGGCTTATTCCGATACCACTAGCATTTAAGGTTTTAAAAAGTTTCCAGCTACACAGCGAAGAATCTACCTGCTGAGCAGAGGTACTTTCTGGTAAATGGCCAATTTCAGAAGGAATCTGAATGGTCACTTCGATTTTTGATTGGAGGCGCGACTGAGTAATGTCTTGATCAGGCATTACAATACCGGGACTACGTAAATCTTTAAGGCGAGCAGGCAACCAAGTTAAAGCATGGTAAGTATGTTTGAGCAACATACTTTTACCAGTTGCCTGTTCACCTAAAATTAAGGTGATTGGCTGTTTTTCATAGTGAAAATGTATTTTAAGGTCGTGAAACAGAGCAATATGTTTAAATTGGACAGATTCAAGTTTCATAGGCTCACCTAAGTATGAGCGCTTCAACCAACCGACTGACGAAGACTTAAAGGCGCCCTTAGTTTTAATTGTTGTATCAGATCATAAAGATGATGGATATTTAGACTTACTTTAGCACGAGTACAGGCAACGTACAGTAGTCTTAATTCTTCATCGGTAATCTTGTGCTCTAACCCATTAATTTTAAATTGATAGTCATCTTCAATATGAACACGGTTCCATTCTAGCCCTTTCGCTTTATGGGCTGTAGAGATGACATAGTCAGCCTGCTCAAGTGGGGTAATCTTTGCAAGTGCTTTTTTTAATGGGTCTGTGCCATGATCATCAACCAGTTTTACTAATGGCTTAATGTCACTACCTTCATTGGTTTCACAGTATTCATGGACATCGTGCCACGAATTAAACCATGCCAGTTCAGGCACATCCGTAACCCTTTTTCCTTGCTTTAAGAGGCTGGCAGCATCTACAAAACGGTTTAGTTTTTGATGATCAGCCTGCAAACTCACTTTATCGCCGTGAACTAAGCCTGCTAATAAAAGCTCCATTGCCCGAGCATTGGTACGGCATAAAATCGCATCACGCATTTTGGTGTGTGGTTTATTTACGACGCTCGATTTCTGGTTTGGGTTGCCAAGTAGGGGAACAGTTTCATTTAAACCGCCCAACAGTGCATTCGCAACATCGGCAATCGTTTCACCAAAACGAAAAGAGGTCGTTAAGCGAGACTCTGGCAACGGCAATTGTTGCATTGCATTAATCGCACCACGCCACGCATAGATTTGCTGATGTGCATCACCTACATAAATAACCTGCGTATTTTTTTGGCGAAGCAAAATACCCAACATTAAAGGATCAGCATCTTGTGCTTCATCAAATAGTACATAATCGGCTGGGATGTTAGGTTCAGACAATGCCCAAAGTTTGAGGTAAATATCGTGACCAATCCCAGCTTGGTGGTTTGGGTCGATGGACTCTAACCAACGGCGCTCTACAGCAGGGTAAAGATGGGTTTGAAGTGTAGTAATATCATCTGGATGTAACCAGTTTGGCGCCTGAATATGTCGAGGCGCGGGATATTGCGAACTGGTCGAACAGAAATAGCTCACTGCATTGGCGACAAGGCTCGCTAGGCGACTTGGCATTAAGACGTATTTCTCATAGCGTCCCCCCATCATGCGCCGTAATGTAATCGGTTCTAGTCGATATTCTTTTGCGATAAAGCTTGGGCTTAAGCGAGGCAAGCGTAATTTATCAGTCACCCCTCGTGGCACACTACGAAAAGCGAGTGAGTGAAAAGTACGACAATCTACATTACGATGAAATTTGTTTTGCGCTTCACCAGCAATGGCTTTGTTAAAAGCCAAATACATACCACGCCGTTCAGGCATGGCATCACTAATCATTTGTAACGTAGTAGTTTTACCTGTACCCGCATAGGCAATCACTTTAAATGATTGCCCAAGACGTGCGTTATCTATGGCAATGGCTTGCTCATAGGTGGCTTTAGGTTTTTCGATATTCGACACTGAGTGATTTTAAACCTTGTTGCGGTTAGCTTTTTCAACTAAACCAGATAAACCCTGACGACGAGCTAATTCGTCAATAATAAGTTGTGGATTAAGATCGAAATAACCCAACATGACAATGCTATGGAACCACAAATCGGCAGTTTCATAAATCAAGTCATTTAAATTGCTTTCTGTATTTTCAGCAGCGTAGTCTTTGGCAGCGATAATCGTTTCTACGCTTTCTTCGCCGACTTTTTCTAGGATTTTATTGATGCCTTTTTTGTAGAGGCTTGCCACATATGAAGTATCAGCTTCTGCTTGCTTACGCTCTTGCATCAATTGCCCTAAGTGAGCAAGTACATCAACTTGCTCTGTCGTGTGAACATGATCGTGGCTTTCAGTTTTGGCTTTGTCACCATAAATTGCATTAGGATCTTTTAATTGTGCATCGACAATTTCCCAGCCCTGTGGGGTAAGTTTGCGGTAGAAACAAGACTCACGACCTGTATGGCACGCGATCCCGCCGTGTTGTTCAACCTGTAATACAATGACGTCGGCATCGCAGTCTAAACGAATTTCATAAACCGTTTGGAAGTGACCTGATTCTTCACCCTTGTGCCAGAGTTTTTGGCGAGAACGAGAGAAATACACAGCCTGATTTTTTTCTGCTGTGAGCGCAAGTGATTCACGGTTCATCCACGCCACCATCAAAATACGTCCGGTTTGATGATGTTGAGCAATGGCAGGGATAAGACCTTGTTCGTTAAATTTTACTTCATCGAGCCATTGCGTGTTATTCATGAGGAATCACCAAAGAAATATGAACTATAAATTGATTTCAATCAGATGCTAAAAAATAGCTTGTATAGTGTACGGCATCAACGTCAGTTTTAGGAAAAATTCTTTGTCCTTTTTGTCTTTGTCAGCCCAATGAGTAGCTTGAATACGATTACTTTTAAAAGTCAGACAGAGATTCACTTTTTAAATTAAAAGTACTGTTTTCTTTAGGCAATTGAGCTACTCGATCATAATCAAGTTGTTGAAATGGGCCAGTCTTTAAGCCTGAAATCGTGATCGCCATTTCTTTTCGAAAATAAGGGATTTGATACATCCAAGGGAAAACTAAATCTCTTAAACCTCCAGCCCACCAATGGTCAGATTGATAAAGTGGTGTTAGTAAACGACTGAGAAATTGATAAAACTGGGTAGATGAACGGCGAAGCTGATGGTAGTGCTGCCAGAGTAGGGACCAATCAATATTTTGGTTCTTTTGAGCTTGTTGCAATGATTGAGAAAAAGCCCAAGCATCCAATAATGCCATGTTAGCCCCTTGTCCTAATTGAGGGCTCATCGCATGAGCTGCATCTCCAATTACGCCAATTCGACCTTGGCCAAATTGACTCATAACGACATCACGATAGTTTGCAGATAACCATTTAGGTTGAGTTTGACTGTTATACAAAATTTCTTTCAGCCATTCTGCTACCTTGGGCCAGCGTTCTGAGATTTGCTTTAACCAAGCTTGTTTCGCCTGTTCATCTTGCAAAAAGCTTTGTAGTTGTGGTGTAGGTAAGCTCCAAAAAACACTTGAAAGACGCTGTTGAGGTTCAGTTGGAATGGCTCCTGTAGGTAGAATTCCCATCATAATTTTCGAGCGATCATAAAATTGATGCAGAATTTCAGAATCGAGCACTTGGCACTCAGGCACGATACTCCAGGCTGCACCCCACGGATAGGCTTGATCGACATTTACCCATGCTTTAGGTCTTAATTGACTACGCGCACCGTTGGCAATAAGTACAGCATCAAAGCGAGCCTCAAACTTATGGTTTTGATGCATGCCGAACAGTCGAACTTCATCGTTACTTTCTTCAAAGCTTTCAACAGAGTGGTTCATACGCCAAGTAATTTGGCTTGAATATTCACTAAGCTTTTGTGTGAGCACATGACATAAAGTGGCACGGTGTATACCTAAACCATAAAGATTTGCTGATGCTTCATGATAATGACTATTCACTAAAAGACGCTTGTCTGGAAGTTGGCCTTCTAGGCCAGTGACTCTTGCACCTAATGTTAAGGCTTTGTCGAGCACACCTAAATGTTCAAATACAGCTAAGCCCGCGGGTTGTAGTAATAAACCGGCACCGACCGGAGATAACTCATCAACTTGTTCAAAAATTGTAACGTTATTGCCTTGGCGGGCGAGTAAAATCGCAGTGGCTAAACCTGCAGTGCCGGCACCGATAATGGCAAAATGAGGTGTTTTCATTGTTTGTTCTTTTGAAGCATTTATAGTTTCAATTTAGCAATGAACGAATAGTTGAGCTATAAATTTTTTTAAAATTAAAGTTTTTCCATAAAAAATCCCTTGAACTGGCAAGGGATTTAGAATTTATTTCAAGATGCGCCAAAGTGCTAATAAACTACTCAGCACAATCAGAATAATCGAGACAAACCAAGGGCTAATAATCGCGATGGTCAATAAAATCAGCATGCTACTACCGAACATCCAACTGCGGCGTTGTTGATGTTCCATTTGCAAACGAAGTTGTTGAATTTCACGTAACTGACGGTCTTGCCAAGCAGACTGATTCTTTAAACCATTTAGACTGTCAATAATTAAACTTGGGAAATCTTGAGCGCCTAAAAGCAGGTCAGGTAACTGCTGGCCGAGCTCTTTTACATTTTTGACTGGGTTCATGTTGGATTTGACCCATTCCGTCAAAATTGGTTTTGCCAACTTCCAGATGTCGAGCTGCGGATAAAGGTCAGTACCTAAGCCTTCTACATGCACTAAAGTTTTGAGTAGCAGCATGAGTTGTGGTGGAATTTCTAAATGGAACCGTCGAGCAATATCCATGACTTGAATTAAGATGCCAGCAAAATCAAGTTGATCCATTGGTTTAGACACCATTGGCCCAACAGTACGGCGCATTTCACGTGCTAACGAGTCTTGGTCTGTACCCGGTGGAATCCAGCCAGCTTGATGCACAATTTGAATAAGCTGCATAAAGTTGCTGTTCATGACAGCAAGCAACATGCGGGCAACCGTCATTTGGTCGTGTTTAGATAGCTCACCCATAATCGCGCAGTCCAGCGCAATAAAGCGTGGATTGCTTGGGTTGATGGTTTCTACAAAGACGTTACCGGGATGCATGTCGGCATGGAAAAAGTTATCGCGGAAGACTTGCGTAAAGAAAATAGTTAATCCTTTTTCTGCAAGTTGTGCGCGGTCCATGCCTAGACGGTCAAAGGTTGCCGTGTCTGAAATAGGTACACCGGTAATACGCTCAGCCACCATAACATCTTTGGTGTCCATGTAGACTTCTGGCACATACATCATGGTTGAGCCAGTAAAGTAATGACGCATACGGCGAGTGTTATCCGCCTCAATGCTCAAGTCCAGCTCATTTAAAATGATCTGGCGGTAGTCTTGAATAATTTCGGTGAGATGCAACGCACGAGCAGCTTCAAGGCGGCTTTCTAATGTATTTCCTAGCCATGCCAAAATTTCAAAGTCTTGCAAAATTTGATTGCGAATATCAGGGCGAGTGACCTTAACAACGACTTCGCGACCATCATGCAACGCAGCAGTATGCACTTGGGCAATTGATGCGGCAGCTAATGGCTGATCATCAAAGCGAGCAAACAATGTATTTACGTCAGCTTTTAACGAATCTTGAATACGTTGTTTGGCAACATCTCCATCAAAAGGCTTTACTTGATCTTGAAGTAAAACCAGCTGAGCGAGCACCTCAGGTGGAATCAAGTCACGACGAGTAGAGAGTAATTGACCGAGCTTGATTGCAAGTGGTCCCATATCTTCTAAAGCTTCTTTGAGCTTTAAAGGGTTTTTACGTTCACGGCTCGACCATGCAGCTGGATGCATTTTAATAATATTTAATGCATGCTGAGCTTTAACTGGTAATTCATCCGCAGGGAACAACGTATCGAGTCTATAGTGCGCTGCAATACGCCAAAGTTCGAGTAAACGTGAAACGTGCGGAATCATATACAGTCTTACCTAGTCTTGAGAGGGTTGTAGTTGTGCATTGAGTTGCTGCAATCTTGCTTCTAGACGGTCAATGTCTTGATTAAGCTTGCGAGTGGCTTGAGTTAAGTCGTCCATTTCCCAGCGAGGGGCAAATAGGCCGCTATCTTCTTTTAATGCGTCTTCTGCAAAAAATAGATGACTTTGAAGAGAGCGTTTTAAATGTTTTGGTGCAAGTTGAATCTTGCCAATCTCGTGTGCGAGTTGAGGACCGACCCATCTAGATAAATGCGCAGCTAAATCTGGTTCAGCTTGCTGCATAATCTTTTGAATATCCTGTAATAGGTGATAATCACCTTGGAGTGGGATATTGCCAATCTGGTCTGGATCGCTGACTAATAATTTAATCAGTTCAACGACATCTTTAACATGCAAAGTGGCAGTTGCTTCAGAAATTTTGAATTGAGCATCAAAAGGGCGTTGTTCAAAAATAGAAGGTTTTTCGCTGTGTCCTGTTGCAGTAGGTTCAAGACGTACTTTTTCTTGGTCAAAGAATACATCGACAGAAAGCTGCGGGCTATCAATCACTACACGCAACATTTTGCCCTGTAACTGATTAAGCTGAATGCGTGTAACCGCATCCAGATCGATCAGATGATGAATGATACGTTCGACTGCACCAAGTGCCAGAATCGACCACATATCGTTATCCCTTACAGTTTAAAGCCACGGTGAACGGCAACAATACCAGCAGTAAGGTTGTGATAGTCACAGTTCTGGAAGCCAGCATTTTCCATCATACCTTTTAAAGTACGTTGGTCTGGGTGCATACGGATTGATTCAGCTAAATATTTATAACTTTCTGAATCATTGGCAACCAATTTACCCATAATCGGTAAAGCGGTGAATGAGTAGAGGTCATAAAGTTTTGAAAATGGCTCAAATACAGGTTTAGAAAACTCAAGAATCAGTAAACGGCCACCTGGCTTCAACACACGGAACATAGACGCAAGTGCTGCATCTTTATCTGTCACGTTACGTAAGCCAAAGCTAATGGTGACAAGATCAAAGCTGTTGTCTGCAAAAGGCTCTAAGGTTTCTGCATTGGCAAGAACGAAATCAACATTGGTACAGCCTGCATCAATTAAACGGTCACGGCCAACATTAAGCATAGATTCGTTAATGTCTGAAAGAACGACATGGCCTTGAGGACCAACTTCACGGCTAAATACTTTTGCTAAGTCGCCTGTACCACCCGCAATATCCAACACGTGTTGACCACGGCGAACACCAGACATATTAATTGCAAAACGCTTCCACAAACGGTGAATACCAAATGACATCAAGTCATTCATCAAGTCATATTTGCTTGCAACAGAGTGGAAAACTTCTGCAACTTTTTGTGCTTTATCTTCAGTTCTAACAGTTGAGTAACCAAAGTGTGTTGTTTCACCCACGTTGCCGGTATTGCCCGCACCACGAGGTAAATTATATTTCGGTACAGAACCGTTAACAGGCGTGTCTGTTAAGGTTTGCTGTAAAGTTTGTTGTTGCCCTTGAGGTGTACCTTGCGGTAAAGGTGAGCTTAGGAATGGGCTAACTTTGTCTGAACTTTGTGCCTGCTCAGTTGGAGATGTTGGCTTTTGGTTTTCGTTAGACATATTGTCTCTCCTAGACTCAAACTCAAGTGAAACGGAATAAGTTCTGCATGATGACAGATTTTGTCTATTTTTACAGGCATCATCATGCAAATATAATGAATAAAATCTCAACTTCGCGAGGTTGAGTTTTTCTATGTGCCGACCTTATCACACTCTAAACGGATTCGGATGCCCTGAATGTACATTTTCAATAATCTGGCGTTCTTTTTCAGTAAAAGTCTTGATAAAGGTCTCGGCTGATTTTAACGGTTTCATTGCACTAAAACCATCTTGAATGA
Organism: Acinetobacter lactucae; assembly: GCF_013122135.1. Taxonomy (NCBI): domain Bacteria; kingdom Pseudomonadati; phylum Pseudomonadota; class Gammaproteobacteria; order Moraxellales; family Moraxellaceae; genus Acinetobacter; species Acinetobacter lactucae. The sequence goes on along the minus strand of NZ_CP053391.1, from coordinate 3,584,320 downwards.
AATCATACATCAATTCGAAGTGATATTTTTGGGCAATACCTTTACACATTTTAAAAGCAGTAAACATCATAAATGAGCGCATGTACTTATCGAGCGCTGCTCCTAAATCATCAAGAAGGGCAAGCTGCTGGTAACGAGCCTCGGCCTGATCGAGCTTGATTAAGGTTAAACGCATAATTTCATCAGTGAGTACTGTATCTGCCGGATAGTCTTCAAGAAGTTGCATTGCTACTTGCTCATCAAGTCGAGTTGCAAGTACAGCCAAACTTACCGATTTAGTACCCGTTTTAATTGCATTTTCAGGTAAGACTTTTTCTGCTTTATGAGCATATTTCAATAGGCGTTCAATTTGAGCTGCAAGAGCATCAAACTCTGGACCACCATATAAACGATTTAAAAAATACTCTGACATGAGCTTGTGCGCTGACAAATTAAAAAAGTCATGATGTGTGTCTTTCATCCGCTCTTTTAGCCATGTTTGTACATCTTGCAAACGTTGGGCAAGCACTGGATTATCGTGATAATTAAATGTTTTATATTGTTGTAAAAGATCATCAAAAGCGGCGAGTTTAGACATTTAAGGCTCTAATATTGGGCTATTTGCAAAAAATCATAAAAGGCATTGTAACCTTGTACTATGGCGAGTAGATGTAAAAAAAATGATTCATGCGTCAATTTTTAAACAGAATTTTGTCGCAATGACATAATTTGTATAGCAATTCATCATTTAACCGCATAAGTTAAAGATCATCGAAATTAAACAATAAAAGATTAGAGCCGTGGACTATGAGTGAACAACAACCAAAATTTGAGATTCGTGATGAAGAACAGCTTTCAGTCGATTTGATTGAAGCACAATATGCGTTAAAAGAAAGTCGGGGCAAACCTAACGCTAAAAGTACACTGATATTAATGAGTGGTATTGAACTGGCTGGAAAAGGGGAAGCGGTTAAGCAGCTTCGTGAATGGCTAGACCCAAGATATTTACGAGTCAAAGCAGACGCACCGCGTGTACTGACGGATACAGAGGCTTTTTGGCAATCTTACTCGGAGTTTATTCCGACTGAAGGACAAATTGTGGTGATGTTCGGCAACTGGTATAGCGATTTGCTCGTCACAGCAACGCATGTTTCTGAACCTTTAGATGATTCCCGCTTTGATGAATATGTTGAAAATATGCGGGCATTTGAGGAAGATTTAAAAAATAACTATGTGGATGTGGTTAAAGTTTGGTTTGACCTTTCATGGAAATCACTACAAAAACGTTTAGACAAGATAGACCCATCTGAGCAACATTGGCATAAGCTTCACGGCCTAGACTGGCGTAATAAAAAGCAATATGACACTTTGCAAAAGTTACGCCGTCGTTTTACCGACGATTGGTACATTATTGATGGTGAAGATGAAAAACAGCGTGATCAGTTTTTTGCTCAGTACCTTTTACAACATATGCGACAGCTCCCAGAACATGAAACTGAAGTCAAAGGACAATGGCAGCAAGCTAAAATTCCAGAGAGTTTGTTACAACCAGCTAATGAGCAACTTGAAAAAGCCGACTATAAAAAAGAACTCGATAAACTTAGCAAAAAAATTGCCGATGCCATGCGTTTTGATAAACGTAATGTCGTGATTGCTTTTGAGGGTATGGATGCAGCCGGTAAAGGCGGTGCTATTAAGCGAATTGTTAAAAACTTAGATCCGCGTGAATATGATATTCATTGTATTGGTGCACCTGAACGCTTTGAAGCTCGACATCCATACTTATGGCGTTTTTGGAACCGCATTAATGAGGCTGAGAAAATCACGATTTTTGATCGGACATGGTATGGGCGCGTGCTTGTTGAACGTGTTGAAGGTTTTGCTTCGCCTTTAGAGTGGCAGCGTGCCTATGATGAAATAAATCGCTTTGAAAAAGATTTATTTGATAGTCAAACGGTTATAGTAAAAATTTGGCTAGCAATTAGCAAAGATGAGCAAGAGCAACGTTTTAAGGCCCGAGAGGAAACACCGCATAAGCGTTTTAAAATTACCGCAGAAGATTGGCGTAATCGTGATAAGTGGGATGATTATTTAAAAGCCGCAGCAGATATGTTTGAGCGAACCAGTACTGACTACGCACCTTGGCATATTGTCGCAACTGATGATAAATATACCGCACGTCTGGAAGTGTTAAAGGCTATTTTAAAACAGCTGAGAGCTGACTAAGCTCTCAGCTACAAGGCATATATTAATTTACAATAGTGCTACGGCTTTTTTGCTGAATACGCTTTGCAAGGTTATAACTGTCATTCAGATGAGTTTCTGCTATTTTTTTCATCATGAAATAGCCTAAACTTGCTGCTACAATTTGTCCGCCTAGCGGTATAAATTTAGTCACCTGTTTCGTTACGATTTTGCCAAAAAAGCCATTAAATGTTTTTTTAACGGTGGTACGTGCCACTACAAAGCCTGAAAATTCAAAACCACGTTTACGTAGCTCATCCCAGTGAATTGTTTTAGTTTTTGGGTCGTAGACACTCACGTGTTCAGGTGCTAAACCAAAACGGGAATTGATATCTGGAATCAGGTGAGACAAAATTCCCAAATCTACTACCACGTCAAAGAAAGGAATCGGCACGATCGCCGCTCCAGCTGAGACGTAAGCTCTTTTTTTGATGAGATCATGGCACTCATCGCGAATTTGTTCCAGATTTAGGCTAGGATCAATATAGTCAGGAATCTTGTCAATTTTCATAATGTCTACCTGTATAAGTTTCTTGATGGCGTCATTCAAACCAAGTGTAAGTGACACCTTAAGTTAAATTATGCTGTGTTTAAACCAACGTGACATAGTCAGATTCAGTTGTATAGTAATGAATGTTTATGATTTTGTGCATAAATTATGCAAGCAGGAAATGAAATAAATGGGGATCCATGTTATTCAAAGTCAACGTATTGATGTGTTGTTGCAAGGTGTATTGGCGTCTACATCTCAAGCTTCAACGCATCCATTACAGGTTTTGAAAACCCAACATTTTATTGTTCCAAGTCCTGCGGTCGAGCAGTGGCTGATACAAAAACTTGCAGAACAGCAAGGCATGAGTGCCAATTACCAGTTTCACCAAAGGGTACGAGGTTTCCAATGGTTTGCCTATCAGCAAGTTTTAACTGCGCATAAAGAGCAGGTTCGTAAAGCGAACATCCCGCGTTTGATTTTTAAATGGCGGGTGCATCAGGCTTTGCACGAATTTATTCAACCTGACACGATAAGCATCGATACGTCGCATCCTTTACATTCTATTGTTCAGCGTATTTATGACAGCGCAGATCGACTCGAACAAGGCATAGATAAACAATTAAAAAAACAAAAAATGCTGTATTGGGTCGCTGAGCAGGTTGCCGATCTATTTAGCAACTATATGATTTATCGTGGACAGTGCCAGCGTGGTTGTGAAAATAGTTGTACCTGTCCGGAAAACTGGTTGTCTGCTTGGGGACAGGGCCGAGCACTCGATATTGAAAAATATATTGTGCAGAAAGATGAAGAAGTGACTGCTTTTGCATTACATCAAACTGAGGAGCTAGAGCGTTGGCAGCGTTGGTTGTGGCAGCAACATTTTCATGATGATTTTTTGCAAATGCAGCAAATTGACGCGTTGTTTTGGCAAGAGTTAGATCATCCAGACCGTGGTAAGCGTGCTATTTCAAGATTACCTAATCAAGTGGTGATCTTTACGTTGCTAGATTTACCGCCAAGTCAGTTACAGTTCTTGCGCCGTTTAGGCCAATATATTGATGTCTTGATTTTGCACTATAACCCTTCACAAGAATATTGGGCCGATAGTGTCGATCCACTCTGGAAACAGCGTTATGACTTAGGGGTAAAAGAGCGTTTTATTGCGAAAAATCCAAAGGCTACTGATGCTGAAATTAGCGATTTCTTTAATAAATTCACACTCAATTTTAATGCTGAAGCGCGTGAGTCTAGACATCCGCTTTTAACCAGATTGGGTAAACAAGCCCGCGACCACTTTTCACTATTATCAAATTTATCTACGGGCGAAGAAGGTAAGTGGGTGGATGCTTTTGTGGATGATTTTCCTGAAAGTTTACTCGGTAAAGTTCAGTCAGATATTTTACATTTGGTAGAACCAGAAGCGAAACAATATGAGCTTGCCACAGACGATGACTCGATTCAGATTCATGTTTGTCATTCGACTTTACGTCAGCTTGAAGTATTAAAAGAGCAGTTGATTGGCTGGTTGGCTAAACCACATGAGCAGCCGCGCCGTCCAAACGATATTTTAGTTTTAGTTCCTAATTTGGCTGATATAGAGCCATTAATTCGAAGTGTATTTCCCGCTACTGCCACTGAGCAAGGTGTGCATTTGCCTGTGAAAATCGCCGGTGTTGCATCACTCGATGCACTTAATGCTTGGCGTGCCGTAATTGGACGTATTCAACTGATGCAGGGGCGTTTTTGCTTTGATGATTTTGCTGACTGGTTAAGTTTGCATGCGACTCAGCAACGTTACGAACTTGAATATGTTCAGGTTGAGCGAATTTTAAATTTACTTGCCGATGCGGGCTTTAAACGAGGGCTGGATGCAGAGCATCTCAAACGCAGTCTATGTGAAGGGGATGACGATTACCGATATAGCTTTAAATTTGCCTTAGAGCGATTGGCTCTTGGTATTGCTGTGCCTGTACATGCAACGTTCAATCAGGTGTTGAGTTATGCCAAAGTTCAAACGAGCGATTTCGAGTTGGTGGGTACACTCATTCAGATTTATCAAGATTTGAATGAGCGCCGTGATTGGCTGACTCTGCATGAACAAGGAAAAGTCTACACGGTTGAATATTGGCTCCAAGTGCTGGGCAAGGATATTATTGAATTTGAGCAGGTCGGTGTTGCAGCTTTAAAGGCTGTGCGGGAAATTGTTAAAAAACAAGAACGAATGTTAACGCTCGCAAGTTATTACGCCGAGACAGAAACAGGAACTTTGCGCAAAATTACCTTGCCTCTGCCTTATATTATTGAAGAAATTCAACGGACATTAGAAAGTCAAAGTGCGCAAGCTGAACCGACAGGGCAAATTACCTTTGCCCAAATTGGACACATTCGACCGTTACCTTATCGTTTAATGGTTATGCTAAATCTTGATGCAGGGCAATTTCCAAACCGTGATACACACGTTCCATTTGATTTGATGGATGCACTGCGCCAACAGTTAGGCGATCGCTCTCGACTTGAAGATGATCAAGGTGCTTTTTTAGATGCTTTATTATTAGCCCAAGAAAATTTATGGCTGTTTTATAACGGCTTTGATGTGAACGATGGCGAGGTGCGCGAACCTTCCAGTATTCTTCAAGAGTTTCGTGAACATCTTGCGTTGATCGTGAAAGCTGAAGATGGTGTATCTGAAAGTGTCGTTATTGAAGGAATTGAGATTCCATCACAGTTAAAACAACTCTATCACTTACATGATTTACAGCCCTTCGACCCGAAAGGTTTTACTGTAGAAAAAAGTGTTATTCGCTACCAAGACCACTGGTTTAAGATCGCTTCACAAATTCAGCAAGTTTCAGGAAGCCGTCAACCTTGGACGAACACAACCTATCCGCTACAAGCACCGGACATGCTGGTTTTAGAGAGCCAGCAGTGGATACAGGATGTGACATTCCCTGCACGGTTATATTTGAAAACTTTAGGGGTAGAAAACTTAGGAAGTGTCGGAGTGCTCGACCAAAATGAACCGTTATTATTAGATGGTTTAAGGCGTTATGCGATCCGACATTTTTTACAACAATCTGAACAGCAAGCACAACCTGAAGTACTAATTGATCAGTTGCCTGTAGGTAAAGTCAAATATAGTGCATGGCAACAAGGTGTGTTTGAGCAAGAATGTTTGCTTGAACGTCTTCACCATTATGCACCAGCAGTGACACAAACCACTCAGCGTATTTGGCGAATTGCTAAACAGCTGCATATGAATATTACAGTTCCGAAATCTGAAACTCGGGATTGGGTGAGTATGGAGCCTTCAAGCGCTCGGGCAAAAAGACGTGCTAAAGTCTGGTTAGAATATCTACTTTGGTTAGCTTACTTAAATGAAGGAAGTGCAGGGGCTGAAAAACGCCGTATTGTGGTTTTTAGCGATCAAATTGTGATTTGTAGTGGCATAAGTTCTGAGCAAGCTCGGCAATATTTACAGCCATGGTTTAAAATCTGGCGCCATGCACAGCAACAACCTTTGGTTCTACCAGCAGCCTTATTATTAAAGCCGCTAGAAAAAGCTAAAGCATATCAGTGGGAAACAACAAATCAGGCCGAAAAAGCAAAACTGGATGAGAAGAGCTATGCTGAGCTGCTAAAATACTGGAATGAAACAGGGTCATTTACCACGATGGATATGACTCAAAATGAAGCTTGCAAGTTGCATCAAGACTGGAGTTTTATTTTACAAGAACAAGATGCACAGGCTTTACTTCAACATGCTTGTGATGAGTTTGCGTATGATCTGTATCATCCGGTTTTTCAATTTCAACATTCGGAGTAAGGCATGAACTCAAGAGTACAGGTGTCTTATCAACCTATTATTGATATTGAATTTAGTGGCTTACATTTAATTGAAGCTTCGGCAGGTACAGGAAAAACCTATACCTTATCAAGTTTGATGGTCCGTATCTTTCTTGAAAAATACTTGCCTAGACAAGTCATTGCGACCACGTTTACCCGTGCTGCTGCTGCCGAGTTAAAAAGCCGTATTCGTGCACGTTTGGTTGAAACGTACCGTTATTTAGATGCCAAGCGTAGTTTTACAGAACAAGAATTACTTACGCAGGCAGAGCAAGAACCTGACTTATTACTCCAGCACATTTTAAAAAACTTCGCGACCCGTATTGCCTATGCGTGCGAACGTTTAAAATTGGTTATAGATCAATTAGACGAGTTATTTGTCGGGACACTCGATAGCTTTAGCCAAAAACTATTACGAGAGTTTGCCTTTGAAAGTGGAAAAATTGAACGCGCTCAAATTACCGATGATGCCAAAACTTATAGTCGGCAACTGATTCATGATGTTTTGCGTGAATGGATACAGTCTCAACCTCAAACCGTGATTGATGCTTTATATCTGGCAGGTGAGCTTAAGAGTGTTGATAGTTTTGTTAAACCGGTCGAAGACTCACTGAATTTTAGTTCAGCTCATTTTAAACTTCCCGAAAAACCAACTATTCAATTTGAACAACTTGCCCAGCTCAAACAATTAGCGACAGAAATTGATATCAGCCTTTTAGAAGCATATTACCTGCTTGATGGCGAGCACTATAAACATGTGAGCGGGACAGTATTTAGAAATGGGGCATTTAATAAACTATTTAGTGAATGTTTACCGCAGTTACTACAAGTTCTAAAGCAAAGCGACATTATTTTAGTTTTTGACGGGTCATTAGCCGCACAACGAGAACTTGTTTTTAAGTTTTTAGGCCAAATTGCCGATCAAAAAGTTTTTAAGAAATGTCCTGCTGAAATTTCAGATGGATTCTATCAACATCCCTGTATTCAACAGATTCAACAGCTATTTGGCGTACTGAAAAACTACGCCGAGCAGTTCGACCAGCTTCATATTTATTTAAAAGCCTATTTATGTGTAGAGGTTAAAAAACGCTTACCACAGGTTTTGCAAAATAAAGGTGAGACTACTTTTTCTCAGCAAATTCGTACACTTTCTGAAGCTTTAAAAGGTGAGCAGGGGCAACGTTTTGCTGTATTTGTGCAGGCTCGATATCCCTTAATCTTGGTTGATGAATTTCAGGACACTAACCAAGATCAAGACGATATGCTGGCGAGCATTTGGCGCCATCCAGAGCGCTACAAAAAAGGTTGCATGATTATGGTGGGTGACCGTAAACAGGCAATTTACGGTTTCCGCGGTGGGGATATGCTCACTTTCTTAAATGCTTATAAAGATATTCAAGCCAAGCATGGTCGTGAATATAAGTTAATTCATAACCATCGTTCTGTTGCTGATCTGGTTGAAGTGGTCGATGCCTTGTTTCAAAGGCAAGTCGACTTTGGTGAAGAAGTTCAATATGACCCAATTCGAGCAGGAACTCGGCCTCATCCTGTATTGATTGAGCAGAACAATCATAATCCTCACCCTTTACGCTGGTTGATGCTCAAAGATAAAGAAACAGAGGCTCAGCAAGTTGCATGGAAGATTCGAGATCTACTTAACCAGTCTCATGCTGGACAACTATATTTTCAAAAAGATGCTCAGACTCAAACCTTAAACGAAGATGATATTGCGGTATTGTCTCGTAATCATGATGGCCTCGATAAAGTTCAATTTGAGCTAGAACGTTTAGGAATTCGGGTTAATCGTCCATCAAAACGAAGTGTTTTCGATTGCACGATTGCTCAAGACGTGGGTGCTTTGTTGACGGCCATACTTCATCCTTACGATGAGGCAAAAGTCAAACGAGCGTTAATTAGCCGTCTATTTGCCATGGATTTAAAACAACTCTTGCAACTTGAGCAAACAGTCGAAGGGTTAAGCCAGTTTATGACTGGTTTTGACACGATTAGAGAGTTGTGGTCCGCTCAAGGCTTTTTAGTGGCATGGCAACAATGCCTCATCCAGTTTGATATATGGCAAAATTTGGTTGCAGCTCAAAGTAAAGATAATGAACGGGTTGTGGTGAACTTACGTCATTTAACTGAAATTTTGAGTCAGCATAGTGAAAAATACTCAGGTGCTCAGAACCTTTATCACTGGTATCTCAAACAGCTACGTTCTCCTCTTGACCGTGATTGGGAGTTAGAACGTAAATTATCGAGCGAAGCTGGTGTTCAGCTCATGACAATTCACCAGTCAAAAGGGCTGGAATTTAAGATTGTATTTTTATTAGGTGCAGATAAGCCCTTTCGAGAAAATAATAAAACACTCAATTTTTCGACCCAAGATATTGTCAAACCAGACTCAAACCAGACTTTGACTCAACGTGTCGTTGCAATTGCTGACAAAACTTATTTGAATGAGATTGAACTTAAGCAACATGAGGAGCGAGCGCTCGCTGAACAGAATCGTCTTTGGTATGTCGCTTTAACGCGAGCAAGCCATCGCGTCTATGCTGTTTTACAAGATCTCGATGGTAAATCGGTATCAGGCCTCGCATTTTGGAAAAATAGGAATGAGCCTTTTCAGCACCATTGCTGTACGGATGAAATGGTTTTGGAACAGATTCCACAAGCAATTCATTTAGCCGAACAAACAAGTATTATCGAAATACAAGCAAAACGGTTTCCTGAACAACGTTTTTATTCGAGAGGGAAAACCAGTTTCAGTTACTTGGCACAGCATTTAAAACATAAGACGGGCACAGATTTATTGGCCAGCCAGAGCAATGATGCTGTATTGGCAGAAGATGAGTTGGATTTAATTCATACTGCTGAAGCAATCAGTGCTCAGCCGATTGACTGGATAAAGAATAACTTTCCTAGAGGAACACTTGCCGGTAATTTCTTGCATGAAATATTTGAACATATTGATTTTCAATGTTCAGATGACTGGGTCATAGAAATACGTCGTCGCTTTAAAAATGACTATAGTAGCCTTTGGCAAGATTTACTCAGTAAATATAACGAGAGCTTCCCAGAAGAGGAAGATGCCGAAAATCTGCTTTACCAGTCAGTTGCAGAATGGTTAAAAGATATTTTGCGAACACCGCTTTATCAAGGCTTTCGATTAAACCAGCTCCAACAAGATCAGTATTTGTCAGAGTTTCCTTTTTATTTGGCACTCTCAGATCGGGTATTAGCGATGACTCGTATTCAGCAACTCTTCGCTGAGTATGGGTTGAATATGCCAGAATTACTTGAAGCTCGCTCAGCGCGTTACCTTAATGGTTCTATCGATTTGGTTTATTTTGATGGTCAGCGTTACCACATTGCCGATTATAAAAGTAATTACTTAGGCGATGATCTTGCAGATTATCGTAGCGACAGCATTGCCCAAAGTATGTCTTTAGCAAGTTATTGGCTACAAGCAGGTTTATATCTCGTTGCGTTACATCGTTATTTGCAAGTCAAAATGCAGGATTACCAGATTGACCAACATTTGGGTGGGGCAACTTATCTTTATTTACGTGGTATGAATGGTGAAGCGGAGCAGGGGTACTATTATTGGGAACCTAGCGTCGAGTTTATTCTTCGTCTTGATGCCATTTTGGGGTATTTTGCTGAGGATAAAATTGCATGAAAAATGCTGATAAAATGCGTAATTTGAAGATTAACAAATACTTGGCATGTGGATAAGCCTGTCTATAACCATGTGGACAAGCGTGTGGAAAACTAGGTGGATAAGTGTGTGGACAATCTAAACAGCCCTGAACAAGCCGATTTAAGCTGGTTAACAACTTGGAGTAACTTCTTAAATCAGGCTCCATTTACTGAACAATCGCAAGTGCCAGAAACCACTTCTTACTTGCAGCAGCTTATTGAAGCGAGCTTACAAGGCGATAGCTGTATTGATATCAGTTCAGAGCAAATTGCAGCACTTGGTCAGCTTGCTATATCTGCCGATCAAGCAACTTCAAAAGTTGCGCCGTGCGTCTACGATGAGCAGGGGTTGGCATTATACCGATATTGGCACCTAGAGCAACGACTTGCAGAACAAATTTGTCGATTAAAGCAACAATTAATTCAACCTGTAGCTTGTGAAGACTATCTAGACCTACTCACCGATCCTCATCAACAGGCAGCTTTACAGATGGTTGCTCGGCAAAGCTTGAGTATTATTACGGGTGGGCCGGGTACAGGTAAGACTTATACGCTGGCACGTATTATTGCTGTGCTGAGTCAGGCAATTCCGCATATTCGTGTGGCGATGGCTGCTCCAACAGGTAAAGCAGCACAGCGAATGCAAGAAGCATTACAGAACTCGTTTAATGATCCTAAATTGCTTGAGTCTGGATTAGTGAGTGAAGAGCTAAGGAATCAGGGAACACAAACGATTCATCGATTATTAGGGATGGGACATAGCCAAACACCACGGTTTAATCAAAAACAGCCTTTGCCTTATGACGTGATTGTCGTGGATGAAGCTTCCATGCTGGATTTAAATCTGGCTACTCTTTTATTTGAAGCTGTGCCTGAGTCTTGTCGAATTATTTTATTAGGAGATGCGAATCAGCTCGCTTCCGTCGATGTCGGCGCGGTTCTTGCAGATTTACAACAAATACAGGCGTTGGCTGATAACAGAGTACAATTACAAACCAGTCGTCGTTTTGCTGAGGGTGCATTGATTGGACAAGTGGCCAAATTTATTCAGGCACAAAGCTATCAACAAGACCATGTAGAAGTTTTGCAGCGATTTGAAGTTGATATTGTTCAGGTGTCAGAATTAAAGCCCATACTTTTACAAAGAGATATGCCTGATGTGGTTCAGCTTGAATATTTATCAGAAGGGAATCAATTAGACCTAGATAGCTATTATCAAAAGCTAATGCTCGGGTTCCAAGGGTATGTACAGAGTCTAAAAAATTATTTAAAAGAAGAGCGTTCGATTGAACAGGCCCAAAATGTAGTAAAAGCGTTTGATGATTATCGGATTTTAACGGCTGTTCGTCATGGCCCGTTCGGCTTGCAGCAGTTAAACCAATATGCACAGCGTTGGCTACAGCAACAGTTATCAATCGTGACTCTTGGAGGATGGTATGTGGGTCGTCCGGTAATGATGACTTATAACGATTACCAGCTTGGTATTTCAAATGGAGACATTGGTTTGTGTTTTGAACATAGAACTCAGCCACAGCAGTTTGAAGTATATTTCCCAAGTTTAAATAAATGGGTCGCTGCAAATCGATTGCCTAAAAGTATTCAAAGTGCCTTCGCCTTAACCATTCATAAATCGCAAGGGTCTGAATTTACACATACTGCTGTCGTTCTAGATCAGGCTGCAAAGAACTTATTAAGCCAAGAACTTATTTACACTGCGATTACACGAGCTAAGAAAGTAGTCAGTCTTTTAGTGCATCAAGAGGCATTATTACAGGCATTTACAGTTCGTACTACACGAAAAAGTGGTTTAGTTCAGAAAGTTAATCGGTTAGTTCGTTAAGACAAACTTAATATTTTTACACTTGTAAGAAAAAGCTTACATAGATTCGAGATATTTGCTGCTAGAGTACACCCCGTGTTTTTGAGATTATAAATGCACAACGAGCTTGGCACGGAATGTCGGGCAAAATCGCACAATAATAATTACTTAAGTCGAGAGACTGCGAACTTACAATGATGTAGGTGTATAAAGAGGAAACTTACAGCCGCTAAGCCTTGTAGTTTTGGGAGAGACTACAGGGCTTTTTTATATTCTAATTTTTACCACGTTTCAAAAAGTATTAAGAAGTTTCCTTTCTAGCACTGCCGTCGCTATGTTTTCTGCTAAAAATTTAAATCAATAATATCAATATATTTATTTGTAATATGATTTTAAAACAGGCATTTTTCCTGTGAATTGTTAAGTTAAATGTTATACAGAACTGTACGTTAAATGTTAAAAGGGGCCATTTGCCAAATATTAGACAGACCTGTACGTTTTTACTTACATGATGATAAGAAAAATACTACTTTTCTTCATAATTGGATATGTCACAATACATCACATAAGGAAATAGAAACTAAAACAACGGAAGTGAGTTAAAACAACAAGAAGGATGTGGCTAGCATCTCACCAACGACAATAAAAACAGTAATAACACGATAAACAAAAACTACAGCGCAAAAAACCCAAGCAGAAATGCTTGGGTTTTTTATTTGCTTCTACACTAAGTCAGTCTCATGAGAATCGCTACCAAATAAAGAACGGCGTTGATCTCTCGGTATACGTGGACATTGGGTTGAGATTTGATATAACACTTTAGCTAAAGCAGGCAGGTGAGTACCTACTACAGATTTGCCTGTTGTTAATAGAGAAACACTGATATCTCTTTCAGGATCGGCCCAGCATAAGATATTAGAGAACCCTAAATGGCCAAATGCTTGCCCTGACATTGGACCAAAAAGTCCTACAGGGTTGCTGCCTAACATTGGTCCTAAAGCATAGCGCATTGGAATTAATAATGTACGGTCAATGTTAACGCCTGTGGTGGGAAGAGTCGCTCTGAAAATAGTTTTTTCACTGAAGATTTGCTGACCTCCGTAGCTTCCACCACTTAAAAGCATTTCAAAGAATCGGCCAGCTTGTTCTGCGCTGGTATAGATGTTCCCTGCTGGGCAAATGGTGTCCATAAAACGACTATCATTAGTGACATCAACTGCAAGTTGTAAACCGCCACCTAAAACATGGTTAAGGTAGTGATCGGTACCAAGGCGAGGATGCAAACCTGTTGCACAGTTTAAGGCAACTTCTGAACGGTATTCAGGTTTTAAACCATAGTTGAAATAAGGCATTCCCATCGGTTTTTCGATAGTCTGATGCACAAAGTCACGTAAATCCTGCCCAGTCACCCGCTCAATGACTTCTCCTAAAATATAACCTGCCGTAACCGCATGATAGGCAAGGTGATTACCAGCGGGAGACACAGGGCGAGCAGTATATAAACGTTTTAAAATTTCGTCTTTATCAAATAATAATTCTGGTGTGACATCGCCATCAATATAGGGAATGCCACCACGATGTGCTAACAAATGAAAGATCGTTGCGCGGCGCTTACCGTTAACACCATATTCGGGAATGTAATAGCTCACGGGATCAAGCAAATTAATTTCACCTTTTTCATCTAATAGATGAATCAACATGGCTGTGATCATCTTTGATGCTGAAAAGAGGCAAACAGGGGTATCTGGTGTTGCAATCAGCGCATTGTCTTGAAGCCCCATCGGAGAATTCCCTTGGGCATATCCAATGCTTCTATTGAGCAAAATTTTACCTTGCCTACGTAAACAAAAGGTAATGAGTGGATAGTTTCCGGTTTTATATAGTGCTTCTATACTTTTCCAGATTTTTTGAATCTGGTGTTCACTCATGCCACCCTGTTCAGCAGCAACTTCATCTTTTTGTCGAATGACTTGCTCAATATTGTCCGGTACTGGACAAGTGTTGGTCGAAAAAATTTTCACACGTCCCTCGCGCTTCTTTCTTTTTATTCAAGGCTAGTGTGCAGGGTTAAGGTCTTCATGTCAGTGTCTAAAATGACAAGTTACTGAAAACTATTTTGCAATCCACCTATAGATACCTTAAAATAGGCGACTTGCTGTAGTGATGCACGGCAGTCAGTTGCCTCAACTGATTCATATCGTTTACTTTTTTAAGCATCTCGGAGAAATCGAATGGCTTTAACTAATGCAGACCGCGCAGAGATCATTGCTAAATTTGCTCGCGCTGAAAATGACACTGGTTCACCAGAAGTTCAAGTAGCTTTATTGACTGCTCAAATCAATGATTTACAAGGTCACTTCAAAGCTCACAAACACGACCACCACAGCCGTCGTGGTTTGATCCGTATGGTTAACCAACGTCGTAAATTGCTCGACTACTTAAATGGTAAAGACCACGGTCGTTACACTGCTTTGATCGGTGCTTTAGGTTTACGTCGTTAATTCGATTTTCACTTTGTTTTCGCTATTTCGCATGTCGCAATGCTTTATCGCTGAAAAGAGAGTTTCACTTAATGTTAGGTTAAGTGATTTTTAGAAGGGGCGCTTGTGCGCTCCTTCTTTGCGTTTAACTTTTTTAAATAATTGATCTAGTGTGATGGCTTCTAAGCTTTGTCATTTATCTACCAATCGGTGTAGTCTGAATGCCAAACCTTAGGGGTCTCACTAGAATAAAATTAGGAAAATACAATACATGTCAATGTTCAATATCGTTCGTAAAGAATTCCAATTCGGTCAACATCAAGTCGTTTTAGAAACGGGTCGCGTTGCACGTCAAGCAAACACAGTTTTAATCACTATGGGTGGCGTAACTGTTTTAGTTGCAGTTGTTGCTCAACCTAAAGCAAAAGCGGGTCAAGACTTTTTCCCGTTAACAGTTAACTATCAAGAAAAACAATATGCAGCTGGTCGTATCCCTGGTGGTTACGGTAAGCGTGAAGGCCGTGCTTCTGAAGCTGAAACTTTAATTTCACGTCTTATTGACCGTCCAATTCGTCCGTTGTTCCCAGAAGGTTACTTCAACGAAATTCAAGTAACAGCAACTGTTGTTTCTTCTGACAAAACTATGGATGCTGACATTGCAGCAATGCTTGGTACATCAGCAGCATTGTCTATTGCTGGTACTCCTTTCCGTGGTCCAATCGGTGGCGCACGTGTTGGTTTAATCAACGGTGAATATGTTCTTAACCCGAACTTCGAACAGTTGAAAGAAAGTGACCTTGACCTTGTGGTTGCAGGTACAGAATCTGCTGTATTGATGGTTGAATCTGAAGCGAAAGAACTTTCAGAAGATCAAATGCTTGGTGCTGTGCTTTTCGGTCATGATGAAATGCAAATTGCAATTCAAGCGATTAAAGAATTTGCTGCCGCTGCTGGTGCTGTTGAATCAACTTGGGTTGCTCCAACTAAAAACGAAGCTCTTCTTGAGCAATTAAAAGCAGCTTTCGAAGCGAAAATTTCTGAAGCATATACAATTGCGGTTAAACAAGACCGTTATGCAGCGCTTGATGCACTTTATGCAGAAGCTGTAGCTCAGTTCGTTCCAGAAAATGACGAAACTGGTATTGCTGATGAAGTAAATGAATTATTCGAAGACCTTAAATACCGTACAGTACGTGACAACATCTTGTCAGGTAAGCCACGTATTGATGGTCGTGATACTAAAACTGTTCGTGGTATCGACGTTCAAGTTGGTGTATTAGATCGTGCACACGGTTCTGCATTATTTACACGTGGTGAAACTCAGGCGTTGGTAACAACAACTTTAGGTAATACTCGTGATGCATTAATGGTTGATACCCTTGCTGGTACTAAAACTGACAACTTCATGTTGCACTATAACTTCCCTGCATACTCTGTAGGTGAAACTGGCCGTGAATCTGGTCCTAAGCGTCGTGAAATTGGTCACGGTCGTTTAGCACGCCGTGGTGTTCAAGCTGTTCTTCCTGCTGCTGACCGCTTCCCGTACGTGATTCGTATTGTATCTGACATTACTGAATCTAACGGTTCATCTTCAATGGCTTCTGTATGTGGTGCTTCATTATCACTTATGGATGCAGGTGTTCCACTTAAAGCTCCAGTTGCGGGTATCGCAATGGGCTTAGTGAAAGAAGGCGAGCGTTTCGCAGTACTTTCTGACATCTTGGGTGATGAAGATCACTTAGGTGATATGGACTTTAAAGTAGCAGGTTCTGCAAACGGTATTACTGCGCTTCAAATGGACATTAAGATTGAAGGTATTACCGAAGAAATCATGGAAGTTGCATTAAACCAAGCGTTTGCTGGTCGTATGCACATCCTGAATGAAATGAATAAAGTCATTTCACGTGCTCGTGCTGAAATCAGTGCTCATGCACCGACGTTTGAAGTTATTAACATTAACCCAGACAAGATCCGTGATGTTATTGGTAAAGGCGGCGCAACTATCCGTCAAATTACTGAAGAAACTAAAGCTGCAATTGATATCGAAGACAACGGTACAGTTCGCGTATTTGGTGAAACTAAAGCTGCTGCTAAAGCTGCAATTGCTAAGATTCAAGCCATTACTGCTGAAGTTGAACCAGGTAAGATCTATGACGGTAAAGTAATCCGTATCGTAGAATTCGGTGCGTTTGTAAACATCATGCCGGGTACTGATGGTCTTCTTCACATTTCGCAAATTTCAAATGAACGTATTGCGAATGTAACTGATGTTCTTAAAGAAGGTCAGGAAGTGAAAGTACAAGTTGCTGATGTTGATAATCGTGGTCGTATTAAATTGACTATGAAAGACATTGAACAAGCATAATTGTTCCAGTGACATGAAAAAGTCCGCTTGATGCGGACTTTTTTTATGGCATGATGCAAGTAATACAAAAACAGATCATTGTGGTATGCAGGTTTATTACTTTTATCGCCATCAAGCTGACGGCTATGTCTTTTTAAGCCGTGAACAGCATAGTGAACATGTTCTGGAGTTTTTCTGGATTGATAGTGTCAGAACCGATGTGGTGAGCCATAACGAAGAATGGCAACAAAAAATTCAACAGCTTTCAGGCGTGGTGATTAATGAATTTCATATGCGGGATATCGCGAATATTGAGCATCCTTGTGCATTTGATACGCTTGAAGAATATGACCTGCTGATTTTTAAAAAGTTGGTTACACCTGATGATGAAATTAAACAGGCAGACTCCCAAGACAGTGTTTTTGGATTGGCCACAACACCTATCAGTTTTATTTTGACGCCTGATGTACTGATTAGCGTGCGTGAGCAGGGGAATAAGTCGATTGAAAACTATATTCAACGTCTAGAAAACATTTTATGTAAAACCTTAGAAGAGCAGAATAAGACCCGTAAATTACCGAATTCACCTGTAGATTTATCTTTGCGTCTTTTAAATAGTATGGTGGATGGATATCTTGATATTCGCTCACCATTGACGAGAAGAGTCGAGCATTGGCAACAACAATTATTGCAAGGTAATCGTCGTTTCAAACAATGGCATCAGCTATTCCATGAAAATATGGCCTTTCAACAGGTCGAAAATTTATGTGAAGAGCAAATTGAAACCTTACAAGAATTTCGAGATGAAATTGTAGACAATTACCATCATGTGGTCGGTAGTCATATACGTAATTCTCAAGATATTTTATTGGTGCGTGTAAATGATTTGATGAGTCATGTTGAGCGTATTCAAAAACATACTTTACGTCTACGTAACGCTATTCAATCAGCAATTGATTTGCACTTTTCTGCAATTGCAAACCAGACCAATGAAAACATGCGGATTCTTGCCATTATCACCGCTGTTTTTGCACCGCTTACGCTTTTAACAGGTATTTATGGAATGAACTTTGAGTTTATTCCAGGGCTTAAATCTCCTATTGGTTTCTGGATTATGTTAGGCGTCATGCTACTGAGTACGATTTTGCTTTTGTACTATTTTTATCGACAGCATTTGGTGGGACGTGGTGAAAAAAGTGTGATTGATTTACTGGCTCACCGACAACGTCAAGATCGAATGAATTTGTTTTGGTTTTTGGAATATGAGCCGATTAAGCAGACTTTGAAGGAAGTAGAGAAGATTACTCGGTTAAAGTAATAGTAATTTTCAAAAATGAATAAAGTCGATTTATTAGCATTGCCTCAAATATAGAGATTAGTTAAATATTTTTTTATAGGCATGTCCTTACTTTTGACTGGGCAAAAGTAACAAAACCCTTTATTGGACTGACGGTACATCCATGTTACCGCAGTCCAAAAGGCGGCATCCATGCCGCCCATCACTTTAATTCATGCCTGTTTAGAAGGTTACTTAGAAGAAAAAATCTCAATGAAAATGCTTCAACTGTTTTCTAAGTTGTTGTACTTCATCAATCAAATCTAACATTACCGCAACTGCTGCCAAACTTGCGTCAAAGTCGCGTTGTAGACGATAAGCTTTACGTGCGCGTGCGACATCTTCGCCCATAAACTGATGCGCTTCAGGTGTATTTTCGACTGATAAAATATCATATTCAATTAACTGAAGAATCCAGTCAGGACTTTGGCCGCAAGCTTGGGCAAATTGTTGTAAGTCAAATGTAGATTGTTCATCAACGACCTCCGCATTAAAGGTGTGGCCGTCATATACAATTTCGCGATAGTGAATGGTTGTCATGATCTTGCTCCCTAATGAGATGAACGAGGTTCGAAAGAAGCAAAGGCTTCTGCTAGTTGCTGATAGGCTTCTTTTTCTTTTTCAGAGTTTGCAGGCGGGAATACAATATTTAAAATTAAATAGAGATGGCCTGGCGTTTTATTTGGTATCCCTTTATCTTTTAAACGTAGCTGTTGTCCTTGTTTTGCATTTTTAGGTAAGTTGACATGTAAAGATCCTGCTGGTGTTTTTACTTCAATACCCTGACCTAATGCCGCTTCCCATGGAGTTACGTCTACAGTCAGATATACGTCACTGCCTTCGACATGAATACGGTCGGTATCTTTATACTGGATTTCAATATAAAGATCGCCGTTAGCACCACCATTAATCCCACTTTGGCCTTGTCCACTTAAGCGGATTTGCTGACTTTCTTTCATGCCTTTTGGTATTTTGACTTGAAGTGTTTTGCGTTGAACTTCAGGCTCACCATAAGCGTTTATGGTTGGAATTTGTAGAGTAATTTGTTGGGTTGAACCATGATAGGCAATATCAAGATCAACCTCTATGCTGGCATGTTGATCTTCACCGCGGTAACTACGTTGTTGTCTTTGGTATTGGTGTTGCCCACCGCCAAAGCCCGCACCAAAGCGACCAAATAAATCGTCAAAACCACTAAAGTCTGCTTGCTCACCACCTGTAAAGCCTTGACGATAAAACTGAGCTCCATCAAAGCCCCCTTGAGCAGCACCTTGACCAAAGTGATTAAAACCTTGAGGGTGATCTAACATCTGGTCATATTCGGCTTTTTTATCTGCATTACTTAATGTGTCGTAGGCAACATTAATTGCCTGCATTTTTTCTTCTGCATCTTTTTCTTTGCTGATGTCTGGATGATATTTACGGGCCAATTTTCGATAAGCTTTTTTAATGTCATCAGCAGAGGCTTTGCGTGTAACCCCTAATTCTTCATAATAATTTTTTGCCATAATGTTTTATCACGATGGTGTTGTTTATTTCATTATGAAACGATTTTTAGAGTTTTTAATAAGCTAGATTGTATAAGAGTTGTTCTATTCCAAAATGAAATTAATAGAAAGAGGTATAGGTAAATGAGGCCAATACCTCTCATGATTTAGAGAACACTTTGATATAAGCCGTAAAGGGCAATAAGTAGAAGTAATAAACCGCATAGGCCCAATATTTTTGGATATAAATGACTGTTAGAAAGGCGGCGGAAAAATATATAAACCAAAGATAGGGTAAGGAAATCTAAAACAATCCATGTTAACGTGAGTATGGTTAAACTTAAATTTAACTGAGGGGTAATAGAGACAAATTGCGGAAAAAAAGCCGAGAAAAAGATAATATCTTTTGGGTTTGAAATACCGACAAGAAAACCTTTTTTAAAGCCTCCATTTTGTGCTGAAACGGTTTGTATCGCTTCTGGATGAGGGGCTTGAATCACTTCTTTAAGAATACTAAAACCCAAATAACCAATATATAGACAGCCTAAAATTCGAATAATGTTGAGATAACTATCATTAACACTCAGCACTCCTTTTAAAACGAGTACTGAAATAAAAATTAAGATAAGGGATGCTAGGTTTGTACCAAAAATGGTTTCAAGTGCTTTTTTATAGCCCCCTTTAAGTCCAGCGCTTGCAACTAAAATCATGACAGGGCCAGGGGTTGCAATCATGATAACTACACTAAAAATAAAGAGAAAATAATCAAAATAATTCATGGTACTTAGACATCTTATTTATAAGGCTATAAAGTAGCCTTATATTATCCTATTTAAAATAACATGTTGAAAATTATCATCAAAAAATACGGATAAATAAAAAGGCGGTATAACCGCCTTTTTATAAAGTTAAAATATTAACTTAAATGTTCACCAAATAACGCTAAAGCTTCTTCAGCTGTAAAGGTATATTGCGTATTACAGAACTGACAATCCATACGAATCGGGTTCTGATGTTCTAGGGTTTCATGGACAGCGTCTACACCAATTTGAATCAGAGCATTTGCACAGCGTTCTTTTGAACATGTACAGCCAAATTTTAATGCTTCAATTTCTGGTAAACGAACTTCTTCTTCGTTGTATAAACGATATAAGATTTCATTTGCATCTAAATTGGTAAGCTCTTCAGCTTTTAATGTTTCAGTCAACATCGTCAAACGTGGCCATAAATCTTCATCGACCAAGTTTTGCTCTTCTTCATCATGGCGTGGTAAGAGTTGAATCAGTAAACCACCAGAACGCTTATCCGTACTTGCCAACACAATGCGAGTTGGAATTTGAGCAGATAAATCGTAATACTGCATCAAGCAACCCGCTAAATTCACTTGATCAAGCGGCACGATCCCTTGATAACGTTCGCCAAATTCCGGTTCAATATTAATAAATAAAACTGGATTAACTAAAGCGCCAAGAACTGTGCTGCTGTCTGTTGCTTCAAGAAAGCGAGGGTCGGTTTCATAGTCCGCTAAAGCACGAACCTCTCCTAAATGGTTACATTCAGCCATCGCCCATTTGAAGGTGCCGCTAGCCTGGATTTGCAAGCTGATACGGCCTTTGATTTTTAGTGTACTTGCAAGTAATGCAGTCGCACTCAACATTTCACCTAGCAGAATTTTAACCGCAGGCATATAGTCACGTTGAGCTAAGATAGTTTGTAGGGCTTCTTCTAGATGAACTACTTCTCCACGTACTGGAAAGTTCTCTATATAAAAGCGTTGGCGTAAATCAGACATAATATTCTCCAGGGCCCTAAGCAGAGTATAACTATTTCGTTTTAATCAAGCTTAGGAAATGCAGCGAAGCCGCAAGCCGGACAGGGGCAGCTTTGTGCCCATTGTCCAATTATTTAGGCAATGTGAATAAGTCCTTAATATAGCCATTTTCTGAAATCTCAAGTTATTCTAGATGATCTCTTGTAATGTCGATGCGATTTGGTTGCAAATGACGCTTTAAATTAACATCATGTTTTGATGTAGCCTGTTGCTGTGCATCACTTTCAAACAAATGCTCAAGCTCGGCTAAGGCATTACGATGTGTTTCAAAAATCTTCTGTTCATCAGTATAAATACTTTGCTGCTGTATGAGCAATTTCTCATCATAATCCCGAAAGATTTCGATATTGTTATATGCTTGTTCATCAGAGATACCAAGTTCTCGCAAGGCGCGATAAGCCATTCCTAATGAAGATAAATATGTCTCACGCCAAATGTATTCCACGCCTAAATCTCTTAAAAGATGGACATGATGGCGGTCACGCGCGCGAGCCAATAGCTTTAAGTGTGGATAATTTAATCTAAGATGACGCGCGACATTCATAGAGTCTTCAACATCATCAATCGCTAAAATAAATACTTTAGCTTTTTCAATACCAGCAGAGCGCAGTAAATCAGGTTGGGTCACATCGCCATAATAGAGCTTACCGCCATATCGACGAACAAAGTCCACTTGCTGAAGATTGTTGTCGATTGCGGTAAAGCCTAAATGTTGTAGGCGGGCAATACGCGCGATAATTTGTCCAAATCGACCAAAACCAGCAATGATAATGGGGTTATCCTGCTCGGGAATTTCATCGTACTCAGGTGGACGTTCTTTATTAAATAGAGGAATGACCTGATTTGCCATAATCCAGTAAATCACTGGGGTAAGGACCATCGATAAGGTCACAATCAGGGTCACTGGCTCTAATAAAGCTTGAGTTAAAATCTTCTCACTTTTTGCAAGACTCAAAATGACAAAAGCAAATTCTCCGCCTTGTGCCAAGCAAGTACCTAAAAGCAAACTGTTATTCCAACTGTATTTTTTATAGCGAGCAATCGCAGTTAATATCAGTGTTTTGATGAATAATAAGCCGACTGCGCCACCAATAATAAGCAAAGGCATATCAATCAGTAGTGACAGCTGGGTGGTCATACCCACAGTCATAAAGAATAAGCCAAGCAATAAACCTTTAAACGGTGCAATACTCGCTTCAACTTCGTGACGGAACTCTGAATCTGCTAATAATACGCCTGTGAGGAACGCGCCTAATGTGGTGCTAATTCCTAATGTATCCATCAGCAAGACAACAGCAAGAATAATAAATAATCCTACTGCCGTAATGAGTTCAGTCGCTCCACTTTTTGCAACAAAACGGAAGAATGGGCGCATCACATAGCGACTAAACAGAAATAGGCCAGTAAAGGTTGCAATAATCGCCGCAAAATAAGCGACGCCGTGATGGGTTGATTCTGTTCCTGCCAAGAGTGGAATGATGGCAAGTAGGGGAATAGCTGCTATATCTTGAAAGAGTAAAATTGAAAAAGACTGTTGACCATAAGTCGTGTTGAGTTGCTGTTTTTCGGTCAGAAGCTGTAATACAAAAGCGGTAGAAGACAGCGCAAGGGCAAAACCAATCACAAAGCTGACAGAAAGCTGCTGTTGAAACAGTAATAGTATGATCAACATAAGAATACCCCCACTAATGAGGACTTGCAGACTTCCCATCACAAAAATAGAGTCACGCATTTCCCATAAACGTTGTGGACGTAACTCTAAGCCAATTAGGAACATTAATAAGATAACGCCGAATTCGGCAAGTTCCATAATTGCTTCAGGGTCATGTGCAATATTTAAAACACTAGGACCCAGAAGTATTCCTGTAAATAAATAACCTAAAACTGTTGCTATCCCTAGGCGTTTGCCAAGAGGGACTAAAATCAGAGAAGCTCCAAGAAAAATTGTTGCTTGCAGTAAGAATGACATTCATTGCCTCGAATGTATTAGTCTCTTTTAAGTGTAAAGCCAAAAAGGCTTCTTCACACCATGATATTCAAATCATCTAATTAAATTCTTGCGGATCGACATCAATTGATAGCCTGAGTTGATGCTGGCGCGGTGCATGAACTAATTGTGACCACCATTGTCTTAAGTAAAAATGTAGGCGAGCACGGTCAGCAGATAAAATCACCATATGTGCGCGGTAGCGTCCAGCTTTACGCTCCATAGGGGCTGGAATAGGTCCCCAAATATCAACAATTTCACCAGCCACTTGACGAAGTTGCTCGGCAGCTTCATTTAAAAAATGTAAGGTATAGTCACGGTCTTTGGACTCTGCACGTATCAGTACGGCATAGCGATAAGGCGGCAGCAATGCGACTTTACGTTCTGCAAGTGTCTGTTTGGCAACCGCCCGATAATCTTGTTCGATGAGTGTGGTGAGTAAAGGGTGATCTGGTCTTAGGGTTTGTAAGTAAACATGGCCTTTATGTTCGCCACGGCCTGCACGTCCCGCGACTTGTACAATTAACTGCGCAGTACGTTCTGGCGCACGAATATCGACACTCAATAAGCCCGCATCAATATCTAAAATAGCAACCAAAGTAACATGTGGGAAGTGATGACCTTTTGCCAACATTTGAGTGCCGAGCAAAATTGTTGGTTTGTTTTGGTGAATACGATCATAAATTTTTTGCCAGCTTCCGACACGACTCGTGCTGTCACGGTCAACCCGAATCACATCGTGTTCGGGAAATAATTCTTGTAAGTGTTCTTCGACCTTAGCTGTTCCTGCTCCTAGGGTTTTTAAACTCTTTTGCTGACATTCAGGGCAATGGTCTGGCAAGCGATGAACGGTACCACAGTGGTGGCAATGTAAATAAGAATAAGGCTGAGTATGCAAAGTAAAATGTGCGTCACAATGTGGACAATTTGCTTGCCAGCCACAGCTTTCACACACCAGTACAGGTGCGTAGCCACGACGGTTTAAAAAGATTAAAACCTGTTCTTTTCTGGCTAGGGTATTTTTAATCTTTTCAATTAAAGGTTGGCTAATACCATGTTGTTTTTTGACAACTTTAAGGTCAATCAAATGCATTTTAGGTAAAAGCGCATGGCCTGCACGTTGGTTAAGCTGAAGCGCTGTTAACTTGCCAGTTTCGACCAAATAATAACTATCGATGCTTGGAGTTGCTGAACCTAAAATAACAGGGCAGTTTTGTAAGTGCCCACGGTACAGGGCGACATCACGTGCATGGTAGCGGAAGCCTTCTTGCTGTTTATAAGACAGGTCATGTTCTTCATCTAAAATGATTAAGCCCAAACGTGGTAGTGGCGTATAAATCGCAGAGCGTGTGCCTAAAATAATAGATGCTTTGCCAGTCTGAGCCTGTTGCCATGCTTGTAAACGTTTAGAGTCATTTAAGCCCGAGTGTAATAGAGCAATATCACAGTTAAAACGCGATTTAAAACGAGAAATGGTTTGAGGGGTTAAACCAATTTCAGGGACCAAAACCAATACTTGCTTACCTTGCTTTAGCACTTCGTGCATGATGTGTAGATAAACTTCAGTTTTACCACTTCCAGTTAAACCATCTAACAAGAAGGCTTGGTATTGATGCTGCGCGTTTATGACGTGCTGGGTTGCCTTCTTTTGGTCTTCATTGAGTGTGAGTGGCATTTGCGCCAATTGAACAGGTGCGGGGCTAAAGTCGTGCGGTTCAAGTGTGCAGTCTACCAGTCCTTTCTTTTGAAGTGCTTTAAGCGTAGCCGTTTCTACACCACTTAAATTAAGAATATTCTCTGTAGTTCCGGAAGGGTGTAACTTTAAAATTTGATACGCGTCTTGTTGCTTAACAGAACGTTTAAGAAGTGCTTCAACATTATCACATGGTGTAATTTTCCAAAGATGGAACAAAACATCCATCGGTTTGCCTTGACGCAATAATGCGGGTAGGGCGGTTTGCATGACCTCACCAATTGGAAATTGGTAATACTGAGCTGACCATGTCAATAAACTTAAAACTTGTTCATCTAAAATAGGCTGTTCGTCTAAAAGGTCAGAAATGGCTTTAAGCTGAAAGGTACCGGTAAATGATTCACTTGGGTCAACTTTTTCAGTAATGATGCCAATCAGATTTTGGCGTCCAAATGAAATGGCGACGCGTGAGCCTACGTGAGCCCGTTCATATTGTGCTTTGGTGAGTGTATAGTCAAAAGTGTCGTACAGATGCACAGGTACGGCTACACGCACACGATAAACAACTGAATCAGGCTTTGGCGTTATGGTCATAGAGGCTCATTTCGTCAATTTTAAAAAACGGCATAGCGTCGTGAAGAGGACTTGGGTATTCTACACAGGCTATAGAACGAATATGAATGATTGCGTAGCATAGATGCAACAGCAGCGACTATTATTTTTGGAAAATTAGAACATTACCATGCCTGCATATCAATTTACTGCCATTGATGCTTCAGGGAAGCAGCAAAAAGGGGTGCTTGAGGGAGACTCAGCGCGCCAGATTCGCCAACAATTACGTGATAAAGCATGGACACCAATTAGCGTTGACCCTGTTGAACAAAAAGATAAACATCAGAGTCAGGGGTTATTCCAAAAAAAGTTCAGTGCTTATGATTTGGCGCTCATGACCAGACAACTTTCGGTCTTGGTTGCTGCTGCTATTCCACTTGAGGAAGCCTTACGCGCCGTGAGCAGACAAAGTGAAAAAACACATGTGCAAAACCTTTTATTATCTGTACGTTCTCGAGTCTTAGAAGGGCACTCACTCGCGCAGGGTATGCAGCAGTCTGGACGTTTCCCTGACCTGTATATTGCAACGGTTGCTGCTGGCGAGCGTTCGGGGCATTTAGATCTCATTTTAGATCAGCTTTCGGATTACACCGAAAACCGCTTTGCCATGCAAAAGAAAGTTCAGGGTGCCATGATTTATCCCATCATTTTAATGCTGATGTCTTTTGGTATTGTGATGGGTTTAATGACTTATGTTGTGCCAGAGATTGTAAAAACTTTTGATCAAAATAAAGATGCTCTTCCGTGGATTACAGTCGCTTTAATGAAAGCGAGTGATTTTATTCGCCATGCGTGGGTGTTTATTATTCTTTTTGCAGTAGTAGGTGTTATCGCATTCGTTCGGTTCTTAAAAACCACTGCTGGACATTATGCTTTTGATCGATTAACACTCAAATTGCCATTATTCGGTAAACTGTCACGTGGTATTAATGCTGCAAGATTTGCCAGTACCTTATCTATTTTGACTCGTTCAGGTGTCCCTTTGGTTGATGCCTTAAAAATTGGTGCAGCAGTAACCAATAACTGGGTCATACGCGACTCAATTGCTCACGCGGCTGAGCGTGTGACAGAAGGTGGTAACTTAGGTACGCAACTTGAGCGCAGTGGTTATTTCCCACCAATGATGGTACAAATGATTCGAAGTGGAGAGGCATCAGGCGAGCTGGACCGCATGTTAGAACGAGCATCGACCATGCAAGACCGTGAGGTGACGACATTTATTTCAACCTTACTGGCATTACTTGAACCGCTTATGCTGGTTTTAATGGCAAGCATTGTACTGGTTATTGTAATCGCGGTTATGCTGCCAATCGTAAATATGAACAATATGATTTAATCACTTTGATATTAGAGATAATGATGAAAGTACAAACTATGCAACGTAAGCGAAATAAAAACTCAGGCTTTACCCTCATTGAAGTCATGGTAGTAATTGTAATTTTAGGCGTGTTAGCTGCTTTAATCGTACCAAATGTCATGGGGCGTAGTGAAAAAGCCAAAATTGATACGACTCAAATTGCATTAAAGGGTGTAGCGGGAGCTTTAGATCAGTACAAGCTTGATAACGGGCATTTCCCAACCATGCAAGAAGGCGGGCTAGATGCTTTGGTTAACCAGCCAGCTACAGCGAAAAACTGGATGCCAGGTGGTTATGTAAAAGGTGGTTATCCTAAAGACAGTTGGAAAAATGATATTCAATATGTCATTCCTGGGGCAGATGGTCGAGCTTTTGACTTGTACTCGTTTGGAGCAGATGGCAAAGAAGGTGGTGAAGGTAATGATGCAGATATTTATTATCAACCTTAATTAAAATGTAATGGAGATTATCAGTTCAGTTAAAAAGATAAAATGATAAATGTGAATTGATAATCTCTCTCAATTAGTAAAATATAATAAATAACTGAAAAATATAAATTAAAGTTAATATTAATATTTTGAGATTTATAATAAGAATTATTCCCATATTTAATAGTTACAAGAAAGTTAAAATGTAGAGGAAAATAAGCTATATATTTAAATGAAAGCTTTGCATAATAACTAAAAAGCACTTTATTCAATTAAAAGGAGAGATTAAATGAAAGCATTTCTCATATTAGATGAACTGACTCAGTTTCATGGGGTAATGCTCAAGTCTGTCCTATTGATTTTGGGTTTATTGCCGATTGCTGAAGTTTTTTTAAAGTTATGGCTGAGTACAGAGGGAAGTAGCCAAATCATGATTGGCTTCTTTGCACTAAGTATTGTGAGTGCATGGTTAATGGTGAGTTTCTTCACCGCATTAAAAGCGAGCGTTTGGCAAGTTAAACAAATATCTACTCAATATGAGCAATTACTTTTTAAAGCTTATCGTTATCTACCCATGGTCTTTTTATCGAGTTTAGTTGCTTATTTATCTTTGCAATTATCGATTGCTTTTTAATAATATTTTAAAACCAAGTTTTTAGATAAAACGTAGACTAAACATCTACGTTTTATCTTTTAACTGAACTTAAAAATAGGGTGTTCCTTCATTTGTACATATTATATGCTTCAGATCAGCTATTTAAGAACATGAGAAAAGTAAATGGAACAAATCGAGTGGAATGATTTTTTAAAAGTAGAGCTTCGCGTTGGTAAAATTATTCAAGCTGAGGTTTTTGAAAAGGCGCTTAAACCTGCCTATATTTTGCATGTAGATTTTGGTGAAGAATTGGGTGTACGTAAAGCAAGTGCACAGATTACCAAGCTCTATCAACCACAAGATTTGGTAGGTAAATTAGTTGTAGCTGTAGTGAATTTCCCTAAAAAACAAATTGGACCTATCCAGTCAGAATGTTTAGTGACAGGGTTTCATAATGCAGATGGTGATGTAGCACTTTGTATCCCAGAGTTTGAAGTGCCTCTGGGTACAAAGTTATTATGATTTAGCGACGAGATTTAAAAGAAACGTCAACTTTACGTGGACGATAAACCCAACCTAAAATCAGCAGTAAGACCGCAAATCCTAAAATTGGATAATCACCTAAACGGTTATAAAGAGTTTGGCCTTGCATAGCAGGTAAATCGCCTCTCAAGACAAACTCTTTATCGATTGGTGCTTGTTCAGTGATATGACCATTTTGATCAATAAACGCTGTTACACCTGTGTTAGTTGCACGAATAAACCAGCGGCCATTTTCTTTCGCGCGCATCTGCACCATTTGTAAATGTTGCCAAGGCCCAGCAGTACCCGTAAACCAAGCATCATTCGATACAGTCACCAAGAAATCACTGCCTTCTGCATTACGTCTTGTTAGGTTCGGATAAGCCACTTCATAACAAATTGCAGCAGCAAGCGCATGCCCTTTAATTAAAAGTGGTTTCTGATCACTCTCACCACGTGTAAAACCGCTCATGCTAATGTCATTTTGCATGGCTGGTAATACCCAAGAGAGTAAACCTGAAAGAGGAATATATTCACCAAATGGAACAAGACGCTGCTTTTTATAGAGTCCACTTGAATCACTGCCAGAAGCCATAATACTGTTGTAATACAGCGGGCTACCAACTTGATGTGATTTCGCAAAATCCCAATAAGGAATGCCAGTTACCCAAGCTGTATGGTTCTTTTTCGCTTGTGCATCCATTGCATCCAAAAATGGTTCAATGTCAGTTTGGAAGAGCGGAATTGAAGACTCAGGCCATACAATTAGGTCACGGCCCCATTCAGATTGTGTCAAACCAGCATAAATTTCTAATGTTCTAACTTGGTATTCAGTCAGCCATTTTAAATCTTGTGGAATGTTACCTTGAATGAGCGAAACGCTAAGTGGTTTAGCCGCTTTAGGTTTTACAAACTGTATATAGGATGCTCCCCATGCACCCAAAACTAACAGGGCAGAAGGGATAACCCAGAAAACACGTTTACGCAGAACTTCAACTAAAGCACATGCTAATACAATGACAACGAAGGAAATTGCATAAATACCAAATAACGGCGCATAACCATCGAGTAAGCGTTCAGTAAAAGCGTAACCTACAAATAACCATGGGAAACCTGTAAATACCCAAGTTTTTGCCCATTCGAAAACAATCCAAAGTGGGGCAAAAGTAAGTGGTGTTTCAGGGAAGAAACGTCGGTAAACCCATGTCTGAAATGCCGTAAATAAACCCATCACAAGGGCCATAATAGCAATCATACATACGCTTAGAAACGCATTGGTATCGCCGTATACATGGATGGAAGTATAGAGCCAGAAAGCGCCTACAAACCATAAACCAAAGCCGTAGCTCCAACCAATAGCAAAGGCTTGTTTAGCTGAGCGCTTATGTAGTGTTGCATAGAGTAGGGCTGGAGATAAAATTGCCAACCACCACCAATAATAAGGTGCCAGTGAAAAACTGAACACGGCACCTGAAAATAAAGCAATGAGTAAAGGAAAAATTAAAGGAAGCTGTTTTTGTTGTTGCGAAGAATCTAACAGCTTTTCAAAGTATGCTCTCATTGACGTACAGCTCGAATCAGATGAATAGTGCGGGCATCTGCTTCAACGATTGTAAATAACCAATTTCCAAGCTCAACAGTTTGACCTTGTAAATCACTTACTAGACCAATCTCTTGAAGCAATAAACCGCCGACAGTTTCTACTTCATCGTCAGAAAAATCAGCATCTAAAACAGTATTGAAATGTTCGATTGGTGTAAGTGCTTGCACCATCCATGCATTTGCTACCGTATGGTCATTGTCAGGAACAATGTACTGAGCATCTTCATCGACAGTGTCATGCTCATCTTCAATTTCGCCAACGATCTCTTCAAGAATATCTTCAAGCGTAACAAGACCTGCTGTTGAGCCATATTCATCAATCACAATCGCAATGTGAGTCTGAGTGTGTTTCAACATACGCAATACCTGATCGGAACGCGCACTTTCAGGAACAAACAACGGTTGACGCATGAGAACTCGAATATCGACTTTGGTATTCGGTTCAGTTAGAAACGGCAATAAATCTTTTGCGAGCAAAATCCCGACAACATTGTCTGGCTGATCGGCAGAGAAGACAGGAAAGCGTGAGTGAGCAGACTCAACCAGTACATCAAGAATATCAAGTAATTGATCATCTTCTTGTAAACTGATCATTGCTGTTCGTGGCGTCATGACTTCACGAATTTTTGTAGCTGGAAGGTCAAGAACGCCTTCAAGCATAGCAACAGTATCTGGTTCTAAAAAGCGGCGTGAATTTTGGACTAATTTTAATAATTCATCACGGGTTTCTGGCGCTGTACCTAACCATTTTCGTAAGCCTCGCATTCCCCACGACGGACTTGGTTCCTCTTGCATGATCTTTCCTAAAGACTCAATGTATCAAATGAATACACAGATCATACCGAAGAAAAGATGCTTATGCATCTATAAAACAAGCTAAAAGACAAAACGTATATTGTTATGTAAAAGCCAGTTACAGTTAACAGCTCAGTAATTTGTTTATGCTAAAATGTGAAAATTCTATTTGTTCGAGTTTGTTATGTCAGAGCAACCCATTTCACCTACTGTACAACTCAATACGCGTGGTTTACGTTGTCCGGAACCTGTCATGATGTTGCATCAAGCCATCCGCAAATCTAAGTCTGGGGATGTGGTTGAAGTCTTCGCAACAGATAATTCGACCTCGTGGGATATTCCTAAGTTTTGTATGCATTTAGGCCATGAGTTGTTGTTGCAAGAAGAACGCTTAGATGAAAATGGTCATAAAGAATTTCATTATTTAGTGAAGAAAGGTTAATAGAATAATATGGCTTCTAATAAAGACGTTTAGAAGCCAATAATAATTCACATTTAATTTGAAATGATAATTTTTTACAAATAAGAATCGTTATATAATTT
This sequence comes from Acinetobacter lactucae, assembly GCF_013122135.1. Classification (NCBI taxonomy): domain Bacteria; kingdom Pseudomonadati; phylum Pseudomonadota; class Gammaproteobacteria; order Moraxellales; family Moraxellaceae; genus Acinetobacter; species Acinetobacter lactucae. The sequence goes on along the minus strand of NZ_CP053391.1, from coordinate 3,552,628 downwards.
ATAAAATTAAGCATATAAATGACGTATAAAAATGAATGAATATTTTGTGAAACGAAGCTTATTTATTTTTCTTTGGTTTTTCTCAATTGCTCTTTTATTACATACAGAAACTTCTTGGTTATCTGAAACTGCTGCTATTATTATTTTATTAATCCTTATTATATTAGGTTCTGTTCTACTTGGTTACAGAAATACATCTTTTGCTCCTGAACCTAAGATAAAGATGAGTTTGATTCTGCATACAGGGTTTATGGGGCTTATGTTAATTCTTGATTTATTATTTAGTAATTCTGTTTGGTACTTCGATTTAGCGCGAAACTTTGGCTTTCTTGGCTTATTTTTATTAGGCACATTTATTTTCTATAAAAAGAATTTTAATTTAAACGTAGCAAAAATACCGCCTTTTCAATAAGAGGATTCCAATAAAAAAGCCCCGAATAATCGGGGCTTTTTTATTACATATTAGGATAATTCGGACCACCGCCGCCTTCAGGCGTTACCCATGTGATATTTTGAGATGGGTCTTTAATGTCACAGGTCTTACAGTGAACACAGTTCGCTGCGTTAATCTGGAAGCGTTTAGAACCATCATCATTTTCCATGATTTCGTAAACACCAGCAGGGCAGTAGCGTTGTGCAGGCTCATCCCATTTTGGTAAGTTCACATTCACTGGAATTGAAGGATCAGTAAGCTTCAAGTGAGCTGGCTGGTTTTCTTCATGTACAGTGTTTGAGATAAACACAGAAGACAAACGGTCAAAAGTCAACTTGCCATCCGGTTTTGGATAGTTTGGTTTGAAGCTGGTTGCATCAACAGTTTTTAATGCAGCAAAGTCTTGCTTCAAATCATGTAAAGTGAATGGTACTTTAAAGACATTCTGGTCGATAAAGTTAAATGCACCACCCATCCATTGACCAAATTTATGCATTGCTGGGCCAAAGTTACGAGAGTTATAAAGCTCTTCTTTTAACCAGCTGTTGTTAAATTTGTCAGTGTAAGAAGTTAATTCTTTAACGAATAAATCTTCGCCTTCAGTAACACGTGCAATCGCAAGATCACCACCTTTTTCTACACCCGCAGCAATCGCTTCAAATACAGCTTCACCACATAACATGCCTGATTTCATGGCAGTGTGTGAGCCTTTGATTTTTGCAAAGTTTAAGAAACCTGCATCATCACCAATCAAGCAACCGCCCGGGAAAGTTAATTTAGGCAATGAGTTGAAACCGCCTTTCACTACAGCACGTGCGCCGTAAGAAATACGCTTACCACCTTCTAAATACTGTTTAATCAGTGGGTGAGTTTTCCAGCGCTGCATTTCCATAAATGGATACATGTGTGGATTTTCGTACGACAAGTCCACGATCATACCCAAAGTCACTTGGTTGTTTTCAGCGTGGTATAACCACCAGCCACCTGAAGACGCTGTTTCAGCTAAAGGCCAGCCTGCACCGTGCATCACTAAGCCCGGCTTATGTTTTGCTGGATCAATTTCCCAAAGCTCTTTAATCCCGATACCGTAATGTTGAGGATCAGCATCTTTATCAAGGTTGTATTTCGCAATCAGGCGTTTACCTAAGTGACCACGGCAACCTTCAGCAAAGAGAGTATATTTAGCGTGAAGTTCATAACCTGGGGTAAAGTTATGCGTTGGTTCGCCATCTTTACCAACACCCATGTCGCCAGTTTGAATCCCTTTTACAGTACCGTCTTCATGGTAAAGCACTTCAGATGCAGCAAAACCAGGGAAGATCGAAACTTCTAGCTCTTCAGCTTTTTGACCTAACCAACGAACAACGTTACCTAAAGAGATCACATAGTTACCATCGTTATGCATGGTTTTAGGAACCATCCAGTGTGGTACTTCTTTTGAAGTGGTGTCTGAAAGTAAGAAGAATGTTTTGTCTTCAGTTACAGGGACATTAAGAGGCGCGCCTTCTTCTTTCCAGTTCGGGAAAAGTTCATTGATGGCACGTGGCTCAAGCACAGCACCAGACAAGATATGCGCACCTACTTCAGAGCCTTTTTCAACTACACAAACAGAAAGATCGGGTAAGTTTTTTTCAATCGCTAATTGACGGATCTTAATCGCAGCAGATAGACCTGCAGGTCCTGCACCTACGATGACAACGTCAAACTCCATCGATTCACGTTCGATGTGTTCCATGTAGGACTCCTCAATACTTAAAGGTGGCAACCGTCATATTCAGAAAATTCGGTGCTGCCGTGAGTGTTTTAATCCATAGGCGCAAATATGCTATTGTGCCTTTTATCGTTTGGGCTAGTATAGTTTTAAACCATGATCTAGCCAATTGGCTGAGTCGTAACATTTTTTCGTCAGCAAGGCATAAACTATGGTAAATCAAAATAATTCACCATCGGATATGGGAAAAATACCGTTATCTGATGATAAAAACTTAATGAACATTGCACAATACTTAAAAGGTGTACAGCAAAGTCACAAAAGGTCAATTCCACCTTTAGAGCAGTGGCATCCAAAGCATTGCGGTAAAATGGATTTGACTGTGAAATCCAATGGAGAATGGTGGCACGAAGGTCAATTAATCAAGCGCCAAGCTCTATTAGATCTGTTTACCAAAGTCCTATGGAAAGAAGAGGGTAAATTCTACCTGAAAACCCCTGTAGAACAAATTGAAATCGAAGTTGAAGATGAACCTTTATTAGTCAATCAGGCAGATCAGGTCGAAATTTCAGGTGAGCAGTTTTTACAACTGACCACGACCAATCAAGACGTGATTTTAGTTGATAAAGAACATCCAATTTTTATGCGGGAATATGCAGGGGAGTTGCGTCCTTATGTGCATGTCCGTTTTGGAATTAATGCGCTGATTCAACGTCAGGCTTTCTATCATTTGGTGAACTATGGAACACTGATTGAAAATGATAAAGGAGAAACCATTTTAGAGCTAAAAAGTGGTAATTTGCTCTTGCAATTAGGCACTTGAGGTTTAAGCTTTAGGGAGTGAAATTTTCTGACACTTCAGTACAGCTATGACCGCCATACAACCTTTATTTTCCGAGCTAGAACCTATGCCTAAAGCATCAGCAGATGCCCCAATTGGTATTTTTGATTCGGGAATTGGAGGAATGTCAGTTGCAGCAGAAATTGCCAAACATTTACCAAATGAACGTATTGTGTATTATGCCGATACGGCCTATGTTCCTTATGGTCCTCGCTCTGATGAAGAAATCAGAGAACTCACTGCTCGTGCTGTTGATTGGCTATATCGTCAAGGCTGTAAAATTGCAGTCGTAGCCTGTAATACTGCTTCCGCATTTAGCCTTGATCATTTACGTGAACATTATGGAGAACACTTTCCAATTGTGGGATTGGTTCCAGCATTAAAACCTGCCGTATTACAGACACGTTCTAAAGTGGTTGCTGTGTTGGCGACACCTGCTACTTTTCGTGGCCAACTCATTAAAGATGTGGTCGAGAAGTTTGCTATTCCGGCAGGGGTTAAAGTGATGACTTTAACTAGCCTTGAACTTGTTCCTTGTGTCGAGGCAGGTCAGCAAATGGGTGAGACATGTTTAAAAGCATTAAAAGAAGTTTTACAACCCGCTGCTGAGCAAGGTGCGGACTATTTAGTGCTCGGTTGCACGCATTATCCTTTCTTAAATCAAGCAATTCATCATCTTTTTGATAACCAATTCACACTGGTTGATTCTGGGTTGGCAGTTGCCCGACAAACAGCCCGTATTTTAATAAAAAATGAGTTATTATGTGACCAAATAGGTCAGAATGTTGCACGTATTGAATGTTATGTCAGCGGTAATAATGCTGAGGCACTGCAACCTGTTTTACAACATATGATTCCACAAGAGTTAACTTGGACACTTCATAATCTGAACTGATCGTTTAGCATCATTTAGAAAATAGTGTTTTTTAGATTTATTATTTTATTTGGGGCGGTTCATGATCTTGGCTGATATTAAGTCACGGACAGATCATGGGGCGAAAGGGTATTGTTATGCTCGATACACGCTATCAGATTTTTATTTCAACGTCTGGCCGCGATATGCAGCCAGAGCGAATGGTTTTGTCTCAAACCTTGGTAGGGATGGGTTTCTTTGCTTGGGGATTAGAACAACGAACACCTCTAACCACTACACTTGCACGTCGACAAATTGATGAATGTGATTATGTAATCCTACTTTTAGGCAGCCAGTATGGCGAACAATCGATTTCTGGTGTGAGTTATTTGTCTTTAGAATATGAATATGCGTTAAGTCAGGCTAAACCCATTATTGTGTTCATGCATGAGCAACCCGAAAGCCGTGATATGCATTTACAAGAAATACATCCACAGCTTAAAGATAAATTTCTCGCATTTAGAAAAAAGTTATTACTTGATGTGAATCATATTTTTTACTTTAAAACTCCACGTGAACTAGAGTTGGCTGTCCGTTTAAATATGCCTTTAATCATGGAGCAGCATATCGGACAAGGTTGGGTGCCTGCTCATCAGGCTCATCACTTAGAAGATGAAATTCAGCTATTAAAAAGTAAAATTTTACAGTTAGAACAACAATTAGCAGAATCATCAGCTCAAGTAAATGAAGTTGCTCCTCAAGATATTTTTGCATTTGAATATCAAATTCAAGCATTTCAGGATGGGAATTTTAAAGAGCTTAAACGACAACGACAAATGACTTGGTCGCAGTTGCTAAGCATATTGGCAAAGCAGTTTGAAACACCGATGCCAGAAGAGAGCTTTAGGACATGCTTGAATGAATATTTAAATCAGGCAGGTTTAGAAGATGCTCGTCAGGAGTTACCTCGCGCACATGCTGTTGCTTGTGCTCAGATTAACCATAAGGCATTGTTCCGGATTAAAAAGCAAATGCATTCACAGGGCTGGATTGTTCCAACTCAAACTGAACAATCCTATAACTTATGGAAAGTTACAGCTAGAGCTCAAAAGATATTACTTAGCTATAAATGGAGCCATCGGGGTACTCGATTAAAAGCTTAGAGCGATTCAATTTATATATGACAATAAAAGCTGTTACATTAATGTCATAAGATGAACTGAAAGGCATTTACACATGTCGTTTGAACAAAAACCGAAAGTTACTGTCATTTTAGCGAATTTAGGTACACCGGATGAGGCGACTGTGCCTGCGGTGCGCCGTTTTTTAAAGCAGTTTTTATCTGATTCACGCGTGATTGAAATACCAAAATTTATTTGGTGGATTATTTTAAATCTGTTTGTTTTACCTTTTCGACCGAAAAGAGTAGCGCATGCCTATGCTTCGGTATGGTCAACAGATTCACCCATGCGTGAAATTGTGTTTGAACAAACCAAACGTGTGCAGGCTTATTTACAGCAAGAAAATAATCAGTTTGATTTAACCGTGATACCAGCAATGACCTATGGTAATCCGGGTATTGATGCAGTATTAGAAAAACTGGCGTCTAACCCGCAAGAGCATGTCATTCTATTGCCTTTGTTTCCTCAATATTCTGCAACTTCTACAGCGCCGTTATACGATGCGTTTGCGAAGTGGATTCCAGCCCAGCGAAACTTGCCAGGTCTAACAATTATTAAAGACTATTATCAGCATCCCATGTTTATTCAGGCATTGGCAGAAAGTGTTTTAGCTTACCAAGAGCAACATGGGAAACCTGAAAAGCTGTTGATGTCATTTCACGGTATTCCACAGCCATATGCTGATAAGGGTGACCCGTATGCAGACCGTTGTCGCATCACAGCAAAGTTAGTCGCTGAAGCCTTACATTTGAAAGATGATGAATGGGCAATTAGCTTCCAGTCACGTTTTGGGAAACAAGAATGGGTGAAACCTTATACTGATCAGCTTTTACAAGATTGGGCGAAGCAAGGGGTTCAGTCCGTTCAGGTTTTAAGCCCAGCTTTTTCTGCTGACTGCTTGGAAACACTTGAAGAACTAGCCATACAAAATGCTGAGTTGTTTCAAGAGGCGGGCGGTGGTAGCTATGCTTACATTCCTGCTTTAAATAGCGATCAAGCTCATATTGATTTGCTTGCAGGGTTAGTTCAGGCTAATCTTGATGCCCTTACTTATACCTTAGCCCACCGTTAATTGCGTTTTAGCCAGAGGTTCTTATGCTGCAAGTCAAAATTGTTCCAGTTACTGCATTTGCCCAAAATTGTTCTCTTGTTTGGGACAGTGAAACCAAAGAAGCAGTTTTGATTGATGCTGGTGGTGATGCTTCAGTTTTGAAAAAAGAAGTTGAAGCCTTAGGTCTGAAGGTGAAGGCTCTTTGGCTCACTCATGGGCATTTAGACCATGCTGGAGCGGTAGGAGAGCTTGCTAAAGAATGGAGCATTCCAGTTATTGGTCCCCATAAAGAAGATCAATTCTGGTTAGATATGATTCAGGAAGTTTCAGCACGTTATGGCTTTCCAATTCCACAGCCAGTAAAAGTCGATCAATGGCTTGAAGGCGGTGAAGTGTTAAAACTGGGTGAAGATGAATTTGAGGTGCGCTTTGCGCCGGGTCATACACCAGGTCACGTCATTTTCTATAATAAAAATCATGGCTTGCTTTGGACTGGTGATGTCTTGTTTAAAGGCTCGATTGGCAGAACAGACTTCCCGCGTGGAAACCATGAACAACTCATTGAATCGATTAAACGTGAGTGTTTTAGTTTGCCAGATGATACTCAGTTTATTTCAGGACATGGTCCGATGAGTACCATTGGCTATGAAAAACAATTTAACCCATTTGTCGCGGGCAAAGCGGGTTAATCCTCGTAATCATCTTCATTTTGACTACCCTTGTCATGCTGAGGTGCATCTTGGGTAGGCAGTTTATATTCATCGTTTGCCCACGCCCCTAAATCAATTAATTTACAGCGCTCTGAACAAAACGGACGAAATTCATTACCTTCCCAAACACTTGGTTCACCACAACGTGGGCAGGGGAATGTACGTGGCATAAAGCGATATCCTCAAAGTGAAGAGAAATAGATTAGGCAAAAGTCAGGTGACTTGTTAGACTTATGCCGATTTTTATTTAGTTTGATGTGATTATGCAGATTCGTCAATTTCAAGCACAACGTATGCAAGCGCCTCGCGATTTTACCCCAATTGAAAATACCCCGATTTGTGTAGAAATTGGAGCAGGCAAGGGTAAACATGCTTTGCTTTTTAGCGGGCAACAACCGCAGCACACGTTGTATGCAATTGAACGAACCCGAGAAAAATTCTTGGCAATGCAAAAACAGCATGGACTGGAACCAAGAGATAACTTAATCCCTGTGCATGCAGATGCTTTACCGTGGGTGGTACATGCTTTGTACCCCGCCCAAGTAGAGCATTTCTTTATTCTCTATCCAAATCCAGAACCACATAATCCAGCACAGCGCTGGTTGAATATGCCATTTTTTGAGTTCTTAATCTCACGCCTGAAAACAGGTGGAACCATTACTCTGGCAAGTAATATCCCTGAATATATTGAAGAAGCTGAACAGCAGTTATTAAATGTTTGGAAGCTGCCTTATCAAAAAGAAAAAATTGCTCAAACATCTGCACGTACTCATTTTGAAATTAAGTATTTAGAACGTGGCGAGCTTTGTCAGCAGCTCATTATGACCAAGCCTGAAGGTTATAAAACTCGATTTGATGAATTTGCACCACTGCAAGGGCAAACACATGGCGAATAAGCGGGTTGCCATTATCGGTGCTGGTCCGGCTGGTTTAATGGCAGCTGAGGTGCTCAGCCAATATACTTATGATATTGACGTGTATGAGCAAAAACCTTCAGCGGCACGTAAGTTTCTAATGGCAGGTAAAACAGGGTTAAACATCTCGCATGCTGAACCTTTAGCGCAGTTTATTGAGCGCTATGACCATGCAGAATGGCTCAAACCGTGGGTTGAAAAATGGGATGCAGGCTGGATTCAGAACTGGATGAAAAATCTGGGAATAGAATCCTACGTTGGTACCTCAGGGCGTATTTTTCCTGTCGAAATGAAAGCTGCTCCTTTACTACGTGCTTGGCTAAAACGTTTGACAGAACAGCAGGTTAAATTCTTTTATCGACATCGTTGTATTAATTTACAAGGTACAACAGTAACTTTAGAAAGTCAGAATAATCAAAGCAGTGAGACTTTTACCCAGCAATACGATGCAGTGATATTGGCATGTGGTGCTGTGTCTTGGTCACAATTAGGTAGTGATGGTGCATGGCAGCAATGGATGGATCAATCTAATATTGAACCTTTTCAAGCGAGTAATGCAGGCGTATTGCACGCTTGGTCAGCTTTTATGGAAAGCTGTTTTGGTGAGCCTTTAAAACGTATCAATGCGTGGGTTGATCCTAGCCAGATTACACATGGCGATATTGTGATTACTCACTATGGTTTAGAAAGTGGTGTTATTTATAAACTCGGACGTGCTTTACGAGAGCAGCAAAAACAAGGGCAAAACTTAAATTTGTTTTTAGATTTATTGCCTGATGTAGATCTCACGCAATTAGTTAAAAAATTACAGGCTAGCAAAAAACAATCACTCACCAATATCTGGCGTAAAGCAGGCTTAGATACAGCTAAGATTAACTTAGTCAGAGAAGTCGTTGATAAAGCACTATGGAACCAACCAGAGGCTATGGCTCAGCAAATTAAAGTACTTCAAATTAAGCTAGAGGGGTTTAGACCCATTGAAGAAGCGATTAGCTGTGCTGGTGGTGTTAAGCAGAATGCATTAACTGAAAGCTTAGAGCTTAAACAAACCTCAGGCATATTTTGCTGTGGTGAAATGCTAGATTGGGACGCACCTACAGGTGGATATTTGCTTACAGCATGCTTTGCTACAGGGCGAGCGGCTGGTGAAGGTGTGCATTCTTTTTTAGAAAAATAACAGGATAATTTGGTGCTATGTTTGATATGTGAAAAGTGTTATTTTTGAGCGATCAATAATAATAGGATCTACGAGAACATGTCTCAAGCATCACCAATCTATCAAGGAAGTTGTTTATGTCAGGGTATTCGCTATGAAATTAAAGGCGATATCGGAGATATTATTCAATGTCACTGTCAACGCTGTCGAAAAGCAAATGGAACAGCATTTGCAACGAATGCTCCTGTTAAAAGTACAGATTTTAAAATTACCCAAGGTGAAGACTTAGTTAAAAAATTTGCTGTGGAAGGCGTATATCGTTGGTTCTGTAGTGAGTGTGGTTCACCGCTTATTAGCTCGCGTGATGCGCAGCCTGAACTGTATCGTTTAAGAATTGGCACACTTGATACACTACTCGACCAAAAGCCCACAATGCATATTTTTGCTGCTTCTAAGGCGGAATGGGAATGTATTCAGGATGATTTACCACAATTTGCTGAACGTCCATGATTTTAAAAAGTATGTTTTAATCAAATTTTAGATGATTTAATATACTTAAAACGAGGAGATGGCATTCCTCCTCTGAAAAACCGCCGGATTGGCTAATGATGCCTACGTTACCCTCATGTATTTATATCGCTGGGTACGTAGGTTATTGCGTACTCTGCTTATTTTTGGAGTACGCTGTGTCATATTTCCCTTCATTATTTTTTGCTCTTTTAGCGTCTATCTAAAGGGGTGGTCTTATGTATTACTCTCTACTTTCAATTGCTTTAGGCTCAGTTCTAGGGGCATGGTTGCGTTGGTTTTTAGGTTTAAAACTCAATCCGATCTACCCGCAAATACCACTCGGTACTGTCACTGTTAATTTAGTCGGTGGTTTTATTATTGGTTTTGCAATTGCCTATTTTGCTCAAAGTGATTTAAGCCCTAACTATAAACTTTTTGTGATTACTGGTTTTTGTGGTGCTTTAACTACCTTTTCAACGTTCTCGATAGAGATCGTCACTTTATTACAAAGTGGTAAGTTAGGAATGGCGATGTTGGGGATTTCTATTCATTTGATTGGATCGTTAATTTTTACGTGTTTGGGATTGGCGACTTATTATTGGGTAGCTGGCAACTGATTTTGGTTGGGTAGATACAGTCATGATTTTTTATGTATTTTCGGCAGGGTTTTACCGTTTAGATATCTAATGGAAGTAGCTAATTCTGTTACTTTGGTTTTGCCCAAAGTAACCAAAAGCATCTGTCATTCGCAGAACCTGTTCACTGTAGGCATTTAACTTAAGCGTTGCAAAAACTATCTTTTATAGAAACCACGCAGGCTGCGAATGACGTTATCGCGTATCGAATATAAGGGCTAATAAAATAAATAAGAAAAATAAGGCATTTACTATCGTGACAGACGGCATGGATGCCGTCGTTTCGCTGTGCTACATGGATGTAGCATCAGCGTAACAAAGGGTTTTGTCACTTTTGCCCTCAAAAGTGAGGCATTACCTATTAGCAGGCTTTAGAAAATCTCATAATTTGAGGTTGTGCTAAAAAATGATTAAGCTTTTTCAGCCAAAGCCTGACCTTCAAACTTCACACCATCCCAACCATTTTGCATAAACTGACGAATATTTTGATGATCAGTTCCCTCAGGTGTCGCTAATACAGATGCGTAGTGTTCTGCAAATAAACTCAAAGTCTGTGCTTGGTCTAAACCTTGTAACTTAGCAAAAGAGAAAACTTTCGCACTACCTTGATTTTCAGTTGAAGCATTATGCTGTGCGCCATTTTGAAAAGCTGTTGGAGTATGTTGGTAACGTGCTTCAATATGAGCTAAAACGTCTGAAAATTTTGCTGTGCCTGCTTGTAATTGGGCAAGTAACTCTTGTGCCATTATCTTAAACTTCCTATCAAATGAGGGTTTAAGCATAGCATCGAATAGCAACTTTGAAAGCTTGGCGAATACAAAAAAATGATGAGTTGTGGGCAAAATAAGAAGAGTTTTTAGACAAATTGTGGATAAGTTCTCTTTTATACACAGTTTAAAAATGATCAAAAAAATGCATATAAAAAAAGAAGCCTAAGTGGAGGAGATAGTCTTAGGCTTCCAATGTTTTAAGTGTATTGGTCAAATCTTAACGCGAGATTAACTCTTACGATTAAAGCGGGCGAAGCGTTTATTAAAGCTTGCTACACGGCCTTCGTTACTTGCTTGACGTACTTCACCTGTGTAGAAAGGATGTGATGCACTTGAAATATCAAGAGTTACATAAGGGTAAACCTTCCCTTGATATTCTTTAGTTTGTTTAGACTGAAGAGTACTACCAATTAAGAAGTACACGTCTGCATTGGTGTCATGAAATAACACTTGTTGATAAGCAGGATGAATATCTTTACGCATGAGAGATTGTCCTAAATTATTTTTGATTAAAGAAATGTTATAACATAACAATTGAAAAGTCAATGTAACCCCCTACAAGGCTACATTGAACAGTAAATTAAGTTAGTTAGAAGGAGGAATAAGCTCTTCAAATAAATCGTTCAGATTGTCATGAACTTTTAAGTGAATCAGGTTCCAGTAATGTCCTGAAATGGTTCTGTTGACCATTAAAGTATCTGGAGATGGTTTAAATACATCCCAATACTTCAAAGATTTTTTCACAAGTAACATGCCATCATGGTGCGATGAGTTCTCGGCAAAATCATAAGTGGTTGTAAGCGGGCGTAATAATACTTCAATCCAGAGTTTATATAGTTCACTCGGGAATTTGCCTTTTTCAGCAAGTGAATGTAGTTCAAATAATTCTGTTTCAATCAAATCGATATTTTCATGGCGAGCTGCATTTACTAAGCGTTTAAAGTGCTGCACGATTTCATTTGAAAGCGTTTTAACACTACCATAGTCGTAAATAATGACACTGCCATCTTGGCGGAAGGCAAAGTTACCCGGATGCGGGTCACAGTGAAAACGTTTTAAAAAGAACATTTCCTGACCTAAAGCGCGAATCAAGCGGCGTCCAATCGTATTTCGAATTTCAATAGGCCAAGCACTGGCAGTTTCAATGCTGTCACCTTGTTCGAGACTCAAGGTTAAAATACGTCTTGAAGAGTAATCTTTATAAACGGTCGGGATGATAATTTTGTCATCTAATTGGCTATGAAATGTTTTGAAAACCTCAAGGTTTTGAGCTTCGATTTCATAGTTAAGTTCTGCTGACAGACTATCTTGAATCTCTGCAAAAAGCTGATCTTGTAGTTTTTTATCAATTTTAAGTACGCCCATTAAACGAAGTGCTAACCGAACTTGTTTTAAGTCACTCTCACAGGCTTCATCAACACCTGGATATTGAACCTTAACCACAACTTGCTCACCGCTAGGCAGGACAGCTTTGTGAACTTGTCCAATTGAAGCAGCTGCAAAAGGTTCGCTATCAAAAGATTTAAAGGCAACATTCAACGGTTTCCCAAGCTCTCGTTCAACTTGTTGCTGAATTGCAGCAAAGGGCATGGCTGGGGCTTGGCGTTGTAGTTTTGAAATTGCTTTGGCAACTTCAGGTGGGAAAATATCTTTATATTGCGATGCAATTTGACCGACTTTCATCACGGCACCTTTCATTTCACCTAAGGTGTCGGCAATTTGCAACCCAATATCCTGAAATAGCTTGGTTTTTGAAGCCAGCTTTTGTTCTTCGTCTGCGTTCAAGTTTCGAATCGAGTTAGAAACGGTTTTCGTTGCAATGCTCGCGGTCATTCCTGCAAGTTTCATAAATCTTTTGCCAGGTGAACTTGCATTCTTTGCCATATCTTCGATACCTCATTGACTACAACATAATATTGCCTAGTTTTGATCATAGGTGACAAAACTTAAAAAGCCTATAAGAAATTGTTTATCTCATGTAAGAAAATTTTCGAAAAACAAAATGTTATTTTTATAGTAAAAAATATGAAAAGCTTGTGAAAATCTATTTCATAAACAAAGCTTTAATATCTATAAATGCTCTGTTTTTTTGGTGCTAATGTGAATGGCAGGTTAAATAAAAATAGAGATAACAAAAGTTATGACAAGTTTAAGTTCGGCCCATGGGCGGTCTCAGGCGGTTCCTTTATCTGTGTTTGAGCAGTCAAAAGATGCGCATATTATTCGTTCTGATGAAGAAGCAATTGAGCTTGCCAAACAACTTGCTCAAGTGTTTGCACACGAAGCATCCGATCGAGACAGAGAGCGCCGTTTACCCCTAAATGAAATTCAACAGTTCTCACAAAGCGGCTTATGGGCCATTACGGTTCCCAAGCAATTTGGTGGTGCACAAGTTAAATATCGAACTTTGGCTGAGGTCATCAAAACAATTGCGAGTGTTGATCCATCTCTTGCACAACTGCCTCAAAATCATTTGGCTTTTATTGAACATTTACGTCTTGATGCAGGCCCAGAACAACAACAGTTCTTCTTTAACTTAGTGCTAAGAGGAATTCGTTTTGGTAATGCCTTTTCGGAAAAACATAGTAAAACGGTGGCTGACCTCACTACCACATTACGAAAGACCGAGCACGGTTATGAAATTAATGGCAAGAAGTTTTTTGCAACAGGTGCATTGCTTGCGCATTGGGTTCCCATTGTTGCTGTAAATGAACAAGGGCAGCCTTATGCGGCACTAGTTCCTCGGGAAACTTCAGGGGTGAATATTATTAATGACTGGTCTGGTTTTGGGCAACGAACCACGGCTAGTGGTACGGTAGAGTTAAATCAAGTTCCAGTACGTGAAGAATATCTAATCCCGATTTATCAGGCTTTCGAACGTCCTACACCGGCAGGTGCAATTTCACAATTTATTCAAGCTGCTGTCGATGCTGGTATTGCACGTGGTGCAATTGAAGAAACAATTCACTATGTCAAAAATCATAGCCGCGCGTGGGTCGATTCAGGTTTGGAAAAAGCGAGCGATGACCCTTACACAATTGCAAATATTGGCGATTTAAAAATTAAACTTCGTGCAGCAGAAGCGGTATTAGATTTGGCTGGAGATGCGATTGATCAAGCGATTGCCGACACGACAGAAGAACATGTAAATCAAGCGACATTACTGGTTGCCGAAGCAAAAGTACTCACCACCGAAGTTGCGATTTTAGCAGCGAATAAGCTTTTTGAATTATCGGGAACACGTTCCACTTTATCTGAGCTTAATCTGGATCGCCATTGGCGTAATGCACGTACCCATACCTTGCATGATCCGGTGCGCTGGAAATATCACATTGTCGGTAATTATTATCTCAATGGCATCCATCCACCTCGTCATGCATGGAGCTAAAGTGAAGAAAAAAATAAGATTAGGAGAATAAAGATGACAGTTACCCAAATTGAATTAGAAGAATTGTCTGTCGGCGCCGATTATGAAAAGGTAGCAAGTAGATTTCGTCCAGTTTTTGAAAAAATTGCTCAAGGTGCAATTCAACGTGAAAAAGAACGAATCTTGCCTTTTGAACCGATTCAGTGGTTAAAAGAACTTAAGTTAGGTGCAGTACGAGTACCCCGTAAATATGGTGGAGATGGGGTGTCATTGCCGCAACTTTTCCAGCTTTTAGCAGAATTGGCGCAAGCAGATTCGAATATTGTGCAAGCGTTGCGTGGACACTTTGCTTTTGTTGAAGACCGTTTAGTTGCTCATAAAGAGCATTCACAGGAGGTTTGGTTTCAGCGTTTTGTGCAAGGTGATTTAGTCGGGAATGCATGGACAGAAGTTGGAAATGTACAAATTGGTGATGTCGTTACACGAGTAACCAAAGATGCTTCGGGTAACTTGGTGGTGAATGGTGAAAAGTACTATTCGACAGGAAGTATTTTTGCTGACTGGATCGATTTATTTGCTTACGATGAAGTGAATGACCGCCACGTAATTGCTGCTATTTATCGTCATGAATCGGGCGTGAGTGTAATTGATGATTGGGATGGCTTTGGTCAAAAGACAACGGGCAGTGGTACTTTAAAAGTGCATCAGGTTCATTTGCCAGCTTCGCACCTTATTCCATTTGACCAGCGTTTTAAATATCAGACCGCTTTTTATCAGGTTGTCCACCTTGCAACCCTAACAGGGATTGCGCATGCCGCGGTCGAAACTTTTAGCCAAGAAATACGTGAGCGAAAGCGTATTTTTAGTCATGGTAATGGCGACCTTGTTCGTCACGACCCACAAGTTTTACAGGTGGTGGGTAAAGCCTCGGCTCAAGCCTATGCAAGTTTAGCAATTACGATTAAAACAGCAGAAGCATTACAGAAAGCTTACGAAAGTCACTTTAGTGAGTTAGAGGTGAAAGAACATCAGTTTAATGTTGATGCAGAGCTTGAGTCGGCGCAAGGGCAGGTGGTGATTTCTAATTTGGTACTCGATTTAACCAGCCAGTTATTCAATGCCTTAGGTGCATCGGCAAGTAGTCAGGTCAAACAACTCGACCGTTTCTGGCGCAACGCACGAACAGTCTCTTCTCATAATCCGCTCATCTATAAAGAAAAGGTGATTGGCGATTGGGAAGTGAACCGTACCGATTTGCCCTTTGTCTGGCAAATTGGAGCAAGCCCTAGGGCAAAGTCTGCATAAAATAAAAAAGCCGATGTTTCATCGGCTTTTTTATTAGGTTTTGCTTAAACGTTTGGTGTTTAAATAAAGCCTTGAGAGTAATAAAACACAAGCAATGCTTAAACCAATAATCAAACCTAGCCATACACCAGCTACACCCCAATGAGTATAACGTGCTAAATAAAGGCCAATAGGGAACGCAATCACCCAATACGCCATGAGTGTAATCCACATCGGTGCTTGAGTATCTTGCATGCCTCTTAAACAGCCTGCCGCGCTGACTTGCAATGCATCCATCAACTGATAACCCATGGCAAACCAGAGTAAATACATGGCAACAGGAACTACATCTATATCTTGAGTATAAACCGAGACAATTTGTTCACGACCTAGGGCAATAAAAGACATTGTCAATAAAGCAAAAAATATTGCTGTGCTCAGACCAATCTTTTGCACTTGGTACATGGAAGCCCAGTTCTTTTCACCATAATAGGTTCCCACTCGAATGGTTAAGGCAATCGCAAGTGAAAGCGGAATCATAAACAGCACTGAAGTCACTGAAATTGCGACTTGATGCGCTGCAATAAACACTTCACCCAATGGGCTAAGCACCAATGCACCTGTGCTAAAAATACTGACTTCAAAGAACACGGCTAAACCGATTGGTAGGCCAAGCTGTAAAATTCTTTTTACCCAACTCAGGTTAATTTTATCGAATCTGCTAAAAATAGACGTGTTTCGGTAAGCCGAGGCTTTATAAATATAGCCTGCTAATGTAATTAGCATGAGCCATTGTAAAATGGAGGTTGCAAAACCACAGCCTGCGCTACCTAATGCAGGTATTGGTCCTAAGCCATGCATAAAGATCATATTAAGAGGAATCAATACAACTAAAGCTAATAGGCTAATAGCTGTTACAGGGCGTGGATGACCTAAGGCCTCCGAATAACCGCGTAGAGCTGCATACATGGTCACAGCTGGCATGCCTAAACCAATCGCATGTAAGAATAAACTTGCTTTAGGCTGTAAGCTCTCTGGTACGCCAAACACATGCAAGAAAAATGGCATGAGCTGCAAAATGAGCATAGCCATTACGCCTAAAATGATGGCGACCCATAAGGATTGGCGAACAATAACAGGAATTTGTTCTGTATTTCTTGCGCCCTTTGCTTCAGCGACCAATGGTGTAGTTGCAATCATAATGCCACTGAACAGGAGCATGACTGGAATCCATAAACCGACTCCTACAGCAATTGCAGCTAAATCAGTTGCAGATAAATGCCCAGCCATAATAGTGTCAATTAACCCAAATCCTGCTTGAGCAAACTGGGTAATTAAAATCGGTAGCATTAAGTGGAAGAGTTGTTTTAATTCAGACCGAAAAGATGTGACATTCGACACAAAAGGTACTCTTTTTAAATTATAAAAATGAAGCTAACGTTGCAAGGTGAGTATCACACCGACAAAGATGATGACTCCACCAAGAAACCGTTGCCATGTAACAGGAGTCTTTTCTGTACCTAACCAGCCAAAATGATCAAGTAGCATAGAAATAACAATTTGCCCAAAAACGACTAGTCCTGTAAAGGTTAAAAAACCAAGCTTAGGTGCAGTATAAATGCTCATGCTAATTGCATAAACCCCTAGGAATCCTCCTGTCCAAAGAAGCCATGGAATATTTGATATTTCACTTAAACTAGGTTTCTCGGCACTTTGAAAGAAAACCATAACTGCTAAAACAATAGTACCTATGAAAAATGATAATAAAGCTGCCTGCAAGGGTGAGTGTAGTTGCTCGCGCAGTTGTGCATTAATTGCAGTTTGAAAAGCCATGGCAACACCGATTCCCATAGCTAGAGGTAAGATCAGGAAAAGTTGACTAGAGAATTTCATCATTTTTATCAATATTTAAGTATGTTTAAAAACAGTCTAAAGCAATTAAGGTATGTTTTCATAAGCCCATTGATGCAGTCATGTTAAAATAGAAATATTGTGTAAATTGGACCTGCTCCTTGGCCGTATTAAACCCTGCTTCTATTCCTCTATCTTTATATATTCATATGCCTTGGTGCGTGCGTAAATGTCCATATTGCGACTTTAACTCGCACGCTGTACCAGATGGAGCACTTTCGTCAGAGCTTGAGCAAACCTATTTAAAAGCATTGGTGGCTGACTTTGAAACTCAAGTCGATATGGCACAGGGACGTTCAATTCACAGTGTATTTATTGGTGGTGGAACGCCTTCACTCATTTCTGCAAAAGGTTATGCATGGCTCTTTGATCAGCTTAAGTCATTGCTCAAATTTGAAGATGGCTGTGAAATCACACTAGAGGCAAACCCTGGAACACTAGAGCATGATCCGTTTGCAGGCTATTTAGAAGCAGGTATTAATCGTTTGTCGATTGGTGTGCAGACTTTTAATACAGAGCACTTGCAAAAGCTTGGACGTATTCATTCAGCAAACAATGCTATGGATGCAATAGAACAAGCAAGACAAGCAGGCTTTAAGCGAGTGAATGTCGATTTAATGCATGGCCTACCTGAGCAAACGCTAGAGCAAGCGCTTTATGATTTAAAGGTTGCTGTAGAGCATGGTGCGACCCATATCAGTTGGTATCAACTTACTATCGAACCGAACACGGTGTTCTTCCGTACTCAGCCTGTTTTGCCTCAAGACGAAGTGCTAGAAGACATTCAAGAGCAGGGTGAGGCTTATCTAAAAGCCAATGGTTTTATAAACTATGAAGTATCGGCTTGGCGTAAAGAGCAGCCTTCAGCCCATAATTTAAATTATTGGGAATTTGGTGATTACCTTGCGATTGGTGCAGGGGCACATGGCAAAGTGACACAACCTGATGGGGTGTACCGTTTCCAAAAAACCCGTTTACCGAAAGACTATTTGGCTAAGGTTCCAGCCGAGCATTTGCAAATGAAAAAGATTGAGGCAGAAGAGTTACCTTTTGAATTTATGATGAATGCTTTGCGTCTAAATGATGGTGTAAAAGCCGAGTTATATGAGCAGCGTACAGGCTTAAGCTTAGATCACTTAAATGAGGTACTTACTTCATTGCGAGCTAGAGGGTTATTGGTAGATGATCATTCTCGTTTAGCTTGTACAGAGCAAGGGCATATTTTCTTAAACTCGGTACTAGAAGAGTTCTTGTAAAGAAACAAGCTAAAAAGCCGCACGATGAGATGCGGCTTTTTTGACTTTAGCGGGTGGTGTAGCCGCCATTTGCAAAAATCGTCTGACCGGTAATCCACCAACCTTCGGTTACTAAAAAGCGAACTAGAGGTTCAATATCTTCAATTTTAGTGAGTCCACCTAAAGCTGAAGCTGATTTATGGTAAGCGACCGCTTCGGCAGACTCCTGGCCATAAAAGAATGGTGTGTCCATTGGACCTGGTGCAACAGCAGTCACGGAAATCTGACGATCACCAAATTCTTTTGATGCAGCACGGGTGTAATGCTCAACAGGTGCTTTTAAACCCTCATAGGTTGAATAGAGTCCAGTGTAGGCTGCAAGAAGGGAAGTTACGATTGAGCAAATCTTGCCGCCGTTATTTAGGTGACGACCCGCCGATTGAATAAAGAAATAGGCAATTTTTGAGTTGATATCGCTCATGCTATCAAACTCTTGTTCGGTGGTTTCTAAAAATGATTTCTTTAAAACCTTTCCAACTGTATTGATCGCAATATCTATTCCACCAAAATGTTGCTTAGTGTCTAAGAAGAGTTTTTCGATATTATCAATATCCGTTAAGTCTGCTTGAATTAAAACGGCATCTACACCGAATGCTCTTACATCTGTGAGCGTCTGTTCAGCATCTGCTTGAGTTTCAGCGCTATTGTAGTGAATCGCGATTTTTGCGCCTTGTTCTGCGAATTTACGGCTAATCAGTCCACCTAAGTTTTTTGCGCCGCCTGTAATCAGTACAACTTTATCTTTTAAGGTATGAGTTGCCATGATGGTTGTTCCTATGATGACTTGTTTTAATGTGTTTTTAGTCTAGATTGGCGGTAATTTTTGATCAATTATGCTAGTTTGGTTTAACTATTCATAAAATACGAACAATTAAATGGATCGGTTGCAGCAATTTTTTATTTTTACAGAAGTCGCTAAACGACAAAGCTTTAGTGAAGTGGCAAATCAGCTTGATTTACCTCGTTCGACAGTGACGAGTGCAATTCAACAATTGGAAACTCACTATGGGGTACGTTTATTCCATCGAACTACGCGTAAAGTCAGCCTTACCCAAGATGGACAACGAATATTACCTGAATGCCAAAATCTATTATTTGATTATGAACAGCTCGAACAGCTTATACAGGCACAAAAGCAGCATTATCGTGGCACGCTAAAAATTTCAATGCCCAGCCGAATCGTACACCAAGTGATTATTCCTGAACTTCCCGATTTTTATAGGCGCTATCCGGATATCCATTTACAACTTCATAGTTCTGATGACATTACTGACTTAATTGAGAAAGGAATTGATTGTGTTGTTCGGGTAGGGCAGTTAAATAACAGTAGTTTAATTGCGAAGTTTGTTGGTAACTTGATTATGGTGAATTGTGCAAGTGCTGACTATTTAGAACAGTATGGCATCCCTGAACAATTAGTAGATCTATCTCAGCATAAATTGATTAATTACACAGGTCCCGTTGGTGAGAAACAAGGGGGATTCTTCTATCAAAATGGAGCTGTGATGATGGATAGTGCTTTAAGTGTAAATAATACCGAAGCCTATATTGCAGCAGCCAGTGCAGGTTTGGGGATTATTCAACTACCGTACTTCGATGTACAAGATAAAATTGAGCAAGGAACTTTAGTTGAAGTATTAAGCACTTATACGTCCCCATCTCTTCCACTCAATATTTTGTATCCGAACCGAAGTTATATTCCTAAGCGTTTGGAAATCTTTATGGAATGGGTTAAAGATGTTCTATATAAGAAATGCATCGTCATCTTTTAGTCATAAAACTAAAATACATTAACAATAAAAAAAGCCTCTCGCAGTGAGAGGCTTTTTAGAATTTGGTGGGTCGTCCGCGACTCGAACGCGGGACCAACGGATTAAAAGTCCGCTGCTCTACCAACTGAGCTAACGACCCAAATAGGTTCAAAACAGATAAGTGGTGGGTCGTCCGCGACTCGAACGCGGGACCAACGGATTAAAAGTCCGCTGCTCTACCAACTGAGCTAACGACCCGTATCGTTTTGATGTCGCGTATTTTAGCAAGTTATTCAACTAACACAAGAGGAAATTGAAAAACATTTGCATGATTGCCTATAAAAAGCACGATTTCCTCTTGTTTAGCTAAAAAATGAACTAAAAACGGTATTTATATGCCTGAATGTTGTCAAAAATTTCAGTTGTGATGTCACAGTAACTGCTTTCACCAGGTAATAAAGCGAGTAAACGTTCAGAAGTTTTGCTTGGATTAAACGCATCTTCCTTCAATTTATTCTTTTGGTACTTAAAAGTACCTGTTGTTTCAACTTTAGCTTGTATACGTAAAAACACTGGTACTGCATAAGCAGGTAAGCATTTTTTAAATACAGTCACCATTTCTGTTAAATCAGTGTCATTTAACTCAGCACCATCAGCAAGTGTGATTGCTGCCATACCTGCACGCCCATTGGTATTTGGAATTTCTACACCATAAACCACAGCTTCAGCGATCTTGTCATATTCACACACCATGTTTTCAACTTCGGTAGTAGATACATTTTCGCCTTTCCAGCGGAAGGTATCGCCTAGACGGTCAACAAACTGGGCATGACGGAAACCAATATTACGAACAAGATCACCTGTATTGAAATATGAGTCACCTTTTTTAAAGACATCTTGCATAATCACAGATTTATTCTTTTCTGGGTCGGTATAGCCGTCAAATGGTGAGCGACTGGTAATTTTGCCTACCAATAAACCGACTTCACCTGCTTTAACTTTTTTACACCAGCCATTTTTATCGCGTACAGGCTCATTCTTTTCTTTATCAAATTGAATGACTGCATACGGCATAGGGGAGAAGCCTACCGTATTGTCAAAGTTGAAAATATTACTAAAACCGACATTACCTTCACTTGAAGCATAAAGCTCTAGAACTTCTTGAATGCCAAAACGTTGTTTAAATTTATCCCAGATGTTTGGACGCATGCCGTTACCAATCATTTTGGTTACACGGTGAGCACGGTCAAGCTCTGTAGCCGGAGCATCCATCAAGTAACGGCAAAGTTCACCTACGTAGCCGATTGCAGAAGCATTAAACTTCTGTACATCTTTCCAGAATGCACTGGTTGAATATTTGCGGCGAATTGCAAGGGTCGAGCTTCCTGCAATCACACCACACCAGCAAACAACCACGCCTGTTGCATGGTACAACGGCAAAGTGACATACATCACATCATCTGGACCAAGGTTTAGAATGTGGCCGTAAGTACCATAGGCAAGTGTCCAGCGGCTATGTTTAAAAATAACTGCTTTTGGTAACCCCGTTGTGCCCGAAGTATAAATATAAAACAGGCCATCATTTCCATGAACAGAATGTGTGGTTGATGGATTGAATTTCGGAAATTGATCTATTTCTAGTGCAAGATTGGCATAACCTTGAGGTGCAGTTCCCGCATCTTGACGCGTTGCCTGATCTGCAAACCAATGGAAGCGATCTTTAGGAACGTTTAAGTCTTGACGAATTTCATCAATTGCAGCACGGACTTCTTCGCCAGCAATGACTGCAATTGGCTTTACAAGATTGATGCTATGAGAGAGGACTTTACCGACTTGAGATGTATTTACAAGCGCAATAGTTACCCCAATTTTAGCTAAGCCCACAATAGTGGCAATAAGCTCAGAACGGTTCTCAACCATTACGGCAATCACATCACCTTTACGTGCGCCGAGAGATAAATAATAGTGAGAAATCTGGTTAGCCCATTCATTTAAAGCTTCGTATGAGTAACTTTGATCTTCAAATAATAAAGCAATACCTTTCGGATTCCGTTTAACAGCTTTCTCAAAAGCTACACCTAATCCAGTTGGTGTGTTTGCTGTTCTTAAATAAGCCTGTTTAAGACCATTCAGGATATGGGGTACTTTGGGAATAAAGCTAGGAAGTCTGGTGGCAACATCCCCAAGCGTAATGATATCGGTCTGTGTTGTCTGGCTCATATCAATCCTATTTATTTTTCGATCAATCCAAAAAAGGTTGCGTTGGCAAAAGTACAGTATTTTTCATGGTTCACCATGCTTTTAAAACTTTTCTTCTAGTGCAATCAACCTAATTGGTTAAAAATAACAAAAAAAACCTAGTCATCGAAATGACTAGGTTTGTTTAAATTAGCTGCAATTGAGCAAATGATTTACTCAGCTACAGGATTTGCTTTCTTCGGTGGACGGCCACGAGGACGACGAGGACGACTTGGTTTGTCCTTATCAGCTTTAGAATCTTCTGATTCACTCTCGGCAGCAGCTTCAGTTGGTTCTACAGCTTGTTCTGTAGCTACTTTGGTTTTTGTAGCTTTTGGCTGCTTTGCAACTGGAGCTTCTTCAACTACAGTTGACGCTGGTGTTTCTTCTACGCTAGCTGCAGCCTCAGTTTCCTGATCAAGTTCAAGCGGTTGTTGCTTAGATTCAACTGGTGCTTGTGTTTCAGCAGTAGGAGCAACAACGGTTTCTTCTACAGTCTCAGCTACAGGGACAGCTTCTTCTGGTGCAGAATGTTGTTGTTTAACTTGCTCAAAAGCTTGTTCAGCTGCAAGTTTCGCTAAACGACGGCGTTCACGCGGATCATTAGCAACACGCGGTGTTGCCTCTTTTGGTGGCGTCAACGGAAGTACTGGCGCAGGTTCTGCTTCTTGTGAAGGCTTGTTACTTGGAAGCTCAGCATCACGAGTAACAGGCTTTTTGTCTTCAGCTTCAGCTGCGACTTCAGTCACTAGAGTACTTGCGTATTGCTCTGCAAATTTCTGCAATGCACGATTGAATGTTGGAACTAAACCAAACTGTTCAATCAGTACTGTACAGTCTTCACCGTAAACATGACGAATCAAGCTACCAATCGTATATTGCGCCAACGTTGGAATTTGCGATGGGGCAATTGATGGTGTAACAGCTTTGGCACGTTTTGCGTTGCGTTGTTCACGGCGACGCATACGAGGATCATTACTCGCACGTTGAATTTGCGGTTGAGCTTTCTCAGCCTTTGGTTGAGGAGCTTCTGCTTCTGCAGTTACTGTCTCTTCCACAGCAGCAACAGGTGCTGGAGCTGATTCTTGTGCAGCTTCAACAACAGGTGCTTTTTCAGTACGTTCAACAGGTTGCTCAGGCGTTAAAGCAATAATTTCGCTTTGTGCTTGATCAACATTGATGACTAAGGCTGTATTCATGACTTCATGCTGTGGAGCATCAATCAAATCAACCTTAATTTGTTTTTCATCAACAACTGCTGGTGCCTGCGTATTTTGATTTTCATTTAATACGCTTGGATCGCGGTGGCGATTCGGGCGGTTTGGACGTTGTTGATTATTACGGTCACGACGTGGTACAGCATGCTCAGCTTGTTGACCATCATTTTGATGTTGGGCATGTGGCTGATCTTGTTGTTGACGCTTTTGTTGACGTTTTAATTCACGTTGCTCTTGGCGTGATAACTGTACAACCTCTTCATGAACCTGCTGTTGTTGTGGTTCTTGATTATGGTGGTGCTGATGTTGTTCACGTTGCTCTTTGTGCTTACGTTTTTTGTTGTTTGGACGCTGCTGTTGTACTTTATCGTCTTTCTCAACATTCTCACGTGCTTCCTGTTTAACAGGAGATTGAGAAATATAAGCATTGTTAGATGGAGCCGAAGTAACTTCAGCAACTACTGGTACTGTAACTTGGCCAAACTGTCCACGGCTAACAGCGCCTGTATTCACCATTTGTTCAATTGCGGCAGCAGCATTTTGTGCTGAGCGAGATTGATCAACTGTTTGAGCTTGTTTTTGAACAAAAAGGTTCTCTAACCATGCACATGGGCTTGCTGCTTTTTGAGCGCTTGGCTGAGCAACAGCAGGTTGAGCTGCTTGATTTACTTTCTTTTGGTTAGCTGCGTTGTTGGCAGCAGGGGCTGCATGAGTATGACCATGATCAGCTTCTTCTAAATGCCATTCAGAAGATTCATAACCTAACTCTTTTTCACTTGAACGAGTTGCTTCAGTACGTTCGTAGCTAGATGGTGCAAATCCATCTGGATTGTACTGAATTTCGTAGTGAGGTGTTTCTAAGTGTGGGTGAGGTAAAACAGTCACACGAACACTAGAAGTTTGTTCTAAATAAACAAGGCTATGACGTTTTTCATTGAGCAAAAACGCTGCAATTTCAACAGGTACTTCTACTTGTACTTCACCATGACGTTCACGAAGCGCGATCTCTTCTACTTTACGCATAATAGAAAGTGAAAGTGAGCGTAAGTCACGAACCATGCCTGTACCATGACAGCGAGGGCACACATAACCTGTTGCTTCTTCAAGAGATGGACGTAAACGTTGACGGCTCATTTCCATTAAGCCAAAACGAGAGAGTTGGCCAAACTGAATACGTGCACGATCGCTTTGTGTTGCTTCACGAAGTTTTGCTTCAACCATGCGTTGGTTGCGCTCTTTAGTCATATCGATGAAGTCAATTACAACTAAACCACCAATGTCACGAAGACGAAGTTGGCGAGCAATTTCTTCTGCCGCTTCTAAGTTCGTATTCAGCGCAGTTTCTTCAACGTCATGTCCACGAGTCGATTTCGCAGAGTTAATATCGATTGAAACTAAAGCTTCAGTCTGGTCAATCACGATTGAACCGCCAGAAGGAAGTTTTACTTCACGCTCATAAGCAGTTTGAATTTGGCTTTCAATACCAAAATGAGCAAACAATGGCTCGTTTAAAGTATAAGTTTTAAGTTTATCTAATTGACGAGGCATCACTGCTTTAACAAAGTTATAAGCTTCGTTATAAGCCTGTTCGCTATCAATTAAAATTTCTGCAACATCATCACGTAAATAATCGCGGATAGCACGAGTAACAACACCAGCTTCTTGATGAACCAGCATTGGAGAAGGACCAGAGCTCGCTGTGCCTTGGATTTGAGCCCAAAGGTCAAGCAAATGCTGTAAGTCTAACTGTAGTTCTTCTTGGGTACGGCCAATACCAGCGGTACGTACAATAACGCTCATACCACGCGGTAAATTTAAAGAAGCTAAAATTTCTTTTAATTCTTCACGTACAGAACCTGAAATTTGACGACTAATACCGCCGCCTTTCGGGTTGTTCGGCATAAGAACCAAATAACGTCCTGCAAGTGAAATAAAGGTAGAAAGGGCAGCGCCTTTATTGCCACGTTCTTCTTTTTCGACTTGAACAAGTAATTCAGTACCTTCAGTGATAAGTTCACGAATGTTTGAAGTTTGTCGTGGGTCTGCTTGGAAATAACTGTTAGCAATTTCGCGCATAGACAAGAAGCCTTGACGGCCTGCGCCGTATTCAACAAAAACAGCTTCTAAAGATGGTTCTACGCGGGTTACATGGCCTTTATAGATATTGGATTTTTTCTGTTCTCGGGTACGATTCTCTAAATCAAAATCGTAAAGACGATTACCAGTGATAAGTGCAACGCGGACTTCTTCTGCGTGAGTTGCATTAATCAACATACGTTTCATGGGTGTGACACCTAATAGTGACCCACACAAACATATCGCACAAACTTAAAGGTTCTGAACGAACATCGAACATGACGGATCATTTCCCAGATCTCAAAATATTTGTGGTCTGAGTCATCTGTTACCGGCTACATTTAGCCTTAGCTTCGATTCTCGTCTGTGATGTAGGCAATACTGCTTCAACCTTTAAATCAGACTTCCTTAGTGCTTCACTGGCGGGTGAGCGGTGCATTGGTTAATGACTTTCACTGTCATTGGGCGCGAAGTGACTTCTTTTTGGAAGTTTGATACGGAATGCTCATCGTATCGGTGCTTTCGGCAGTTCCAATGCATCAACGCTTTAGCCTGAAGGCAACATTAAGGAGCGATTTGTCTGATGTGTATCAGTTTACGTTCCATAACCAACTAGAGTTGGTAACATATTTTTTTGAACAAACTGAATTAAACGCAACAGTTTGTCATTTTGCCGATATAATAAGCCTTCGGCGTCGGCATAATTCTTTAGGACCAATCCGAGCTGGTGATGAAAGCATCATTTTGATTGAGGTTTCAATCAGGGAAATTCCCTATTAGATGTTCACTTACGGCGGTATCCGTGCGCTGACTATATCAAACCTTGCAGCATCTGCCTATGGGCTAAGCTTAGATTTCTTGTGAAAAAACTAAGCTAATCGGTCATTTATTAATCAAATTTAGCAAAATTTCAGGTTTAAATATTAGTATGAATTCTACACAGCAATGGCAAAGTGTCACTTGGTTTGAGGTGGATGAACATCAAGCAGGACAGCGAATTGATAATTTCCTGTTTTCGCGTTTAAAGGGTGTACCTAAGAGTCGTATTTATCGTTTGATTCGTGAAGGTCAGGTTCGAGTAAACAAAAAACGTATTAAAGCTGAGACCAAATTAGAGATTGGAGATCAGATTCGTGTAGCACCTATTCGCTATGAACAAAAAGATGAAACAGCCGCTCCCGTGAGTGACAGTGTAGCACAAAGCCTACTCAGCCGTGTGGTCTATGAAGATGAAGGGCTGATAGTCATAAATAAACCATCAGGTATTGCCGTACATGGTGGTAGCGGTGTGGCGTATGGTTTGATTGAGGCTTTACGCGCCGCGACAGGTAAGAAATACTTAGAACTAATTCACCGCATTGACCGTGACACTTCTGGTCTGGTCATGATTAGCAAGAAACGTAGTACTTTAAAGCTGCTACAAGATATGTTGCGTGAGCACAAAATTCGTAAGACTTATGCGGCAATTGTAAAAGGTCAGGTGAGTCTCGATAAACAACTTATTGATGCTCCTTTATTTCGTTACGAGTTAGCCAATGGCGAGCGTCGTGTACGTGTCTCTAAAGAAGGTAAACCGAGTAAAACGGAATGGGTGGTTGCTGAGCGCTTTAAAAATGCTACTTTGGTCCATGCCTCACCTTTGTCAGGCCGTACTCATCAGATCCGTGTACATGGTTTAAGTATTGGACATCCTTTGGTAGGTGATGATAAATATGGGCACACCACTGAGTACGCAGGTCCGCAGGCACGACGTTTATGTTTACACGCGATGCGTTTAGATATTCCGGGTTATCCACCCATTGAAGCGCCGTTACCAGAAGATATGACCCAGTTATTAAAGGCTTTGAGAGTAGCAAAATGAGTCTGAAAACCGAATTAGTTATTTTTGACTGGGATGGAACTTTATATAACTCTGTTGGCCAGATTGTTGCTAGCTTACAACATGCCGCAGAGCAACATGAATTACCTCTAAGTGATGAGGCAGCAAAAAGTATTATTGGGTTAGGCTTGCCAGAGGTTATGCAGACCTTATTTCCAGAAGCACCAGAGTTGCATGACTCGATCTTAAAAGCATATGGCGATCACTATATTGCGAACTCGACTAGTGATGCATGGTTTGACGGTATTTCTGAACTACTCCATGATTTAAAAGCCCAAGGTTTAAAACTTGCAGTCGCGACGGGTAAAAACCGTCGTGGGTTAGACCGTGTAATCGCAAAAACACAAAGTACTCATCTTTTTGATGTAACTCGGGCAGCCAACGAAACACGTTCAAAACCAGACCCACTGATGTTACAAGAGATTTTGACTGTAACGGGAGTGAGTGTTGAGCAAGCGGTCATGATTGGTGACAGTAGCTATGACCTTGAGATGGCACAGCGTTTGGGGATGCCGCGTATCGGAGTAGGTTATGGCGTGCATTCGGTTGAAGTTCTGCAAAAGTTTCAACCTTTAACGATTGCTAAGGATGTACAAGAGCTTCACAGCTTTTTGAGAGGGTATGCTCAGTTACCTACAGTAGATGTCGCTTAATTTAAAATAATTCAAAGAGGGAATACGTTCCCTCTTTATCTAAGTTAAATAACAAAACAATAAGAAGAGAAAAATGAGCCGTTCAATTCGCCTATTAAATCTTTTACAGCAGCTCCGTGAAGCCCATTACCCAATCACAGCGCAAGTCTTGGCTGAGCGCCTAGAAATTAGCGTTCGAAGTGTCTATCGAGATATTGATAGCTTACGTGAGCAAGGTGTAAGAATTGATGCTTCAGCAGGTCTTGGGTTTCAGCTCAAAGAAGATATTGTATTACCACCAGTAACATTTAATGAAGATGAGGCGGAGGCTTTGTTTTTAGCTTTAGAATGGTTGAAAGATGTTCCTGATCAGTCATTAAAATCTGCTGCGGTTTCAATTTATTCAAAGCTTTATGCTGTTTTACCTAAACACCGAAAATATCTACTTGATGATATGACCTTAGGTGTCGCACATTATTGGCATCCAGTTGATGCGACTCTGGTGGAGCAGGTGCGTATAGCCATTCGTAATCAAGTAAAGATAAAAGTAGATTATTGCGATGAACAAAAACGGTTAAGTGAACGTTCACTTTGGCCTTTTGCTTTAGGATATTTAAATGACAAAGTAGTACTGGCTGCTTGGTGTGAATTGCGTCAGGCATTTCGCCACTTTCGAGTTGATCGAATACATCAACTTCACATTAGCCAAGATATATATCCCGAATTTAAAAAGCTGCTGTTCCAAAAGTGGTGGAAACAGGAAATGCAAAAGGCTACTGACAAAAATTGACAAAGACCACTTGTAAACTAAGAACTACGATAAACAAGGAGCAATAAGAATGAGCCTTAAACTTTATACTAACAAAGAGTCGCGTGGTGTTGTGATCGACTGGCTTTTAGTCGAGCTCGGTGTTGAATGTGAACGAATTGAAGTTGCATACAAGACCGAAATGAAGTCGCCTGAATATCTAAAACTTAATCCTTTTGGAAAAGTGCCGGTATTGGTAGATGGCGATGTGGTAATTTATGAGTTAGGCGCAATCTGTGCTTATTTAGCTGATAAGTTTTCTGAAAAAGGTTTAGCACCTGCTTTAGATGATCCAAAACGCGGTTTGTACTATCGTTGGTTATTTGTGATGGCGGGTCCTTGGGAAGCTGCTGGTGTTGATAAAGCTTTAGGAATAGAAGTATCGCCTGAGCAAAAGATGTTCGTTGGCTATGGCGATTACAATGATGCTTATCAAGCTTTAGTGCAAGGTTTGAGTGAAGCGAATCCGTATGTATGTGGTGAACAATTTACCGCAGCAGATGTAAGTGTTGGCGCTATGCTTTTATGGCAGTTAAAAATGAAAGCGATTGAATCACACCCTGCCATTACCCGTTATGTTGAAACGATTAAACAGCGTGAAGGCTTAAAACAAAGCACTATGAGTCAACTGTTATAAACGTAATATTCTTAAAGGTCACCCCAATGGGTGGCTTTTTTATTTTTAAATAAGAGATCTAATTGGTAAGAAAGCCAGCAGCCACATTAATACAGATCGCTAAAATGGTGGTATTAAACCCAAAAGACAGCACTGCGTGAAATAGGTTTAAAAGGCGCATATGTTTGGTGGTAATTGAGACATCGGCCGTTTGAGCAGAAGTACCAATAATATAACTAAAATATAGAAAATCTGGATAAGTTGGGTGTTGTGTTCCTGGGAAATTTAACCCTCCATTTTCTTCATTTCTAGACAAAGCCATATAAAAATCATGGGCATAATGTAAGGCAAAAACGGTATGCATAAAAAGCCATGCAGACACAATGGTGAGTAAAGCTAAAGCCACATGGCCTAACTTTGCAGAACCGTCAGAAGGGAGCTGCGACAGTTGAATTAAAATAGCAACCAGACACATAGTTAAGGCCAATAAAACAATCAGCATAATGACCCATTTGCTTTCATCCTGTTTTTTAGCTTGCTGTTGCATTTGTGAATGATCGGCACTTCTCATGAGTTGCCAAACATGGAGTAAATAAATGCTAACCGAAGCATTCCAACTGACTAATAAAATAGTTGACCATTTCCATGAAGTTAACCATGTCAAAATACTGGCGGTGATCACTCCCATGAATAAAGCAATAAAAAAATGAGGGCGGTTTTGTACACTACGTCCAAGATGTTGAAATACGCCAACCATTTTCCCTTATCTCCTTTTATTATGTAACAGATATATTGTTTTTTATTAAATGGTGAAAATAATATCTCGTTTTATATGGATTTTATTCCATTTTCTTTCATTTATATATCTTGGAGTAATTACTTTTATCCAATATGTAAAATAGAACAAAAGCACAGATTAAACTGTTCGTAAAAAGTATAAATAAATAGAAATAATATTTATTTATACTTTTTATAAAGATGATCTTATTAATCATGTGTTTAATAATAAAATTATTTTTAATAATTAAGCATGATTTAAGTTTTTATCTAAATGAAATACTTTAGTGAGTTGATCAATAAATTTTTGCACGCCTACAGACTGTGAGTTTTTGCGGTAATTTACGAATAAATCAAGTGTGGGCAACTCGACATCAAGTGGGCGAACGACAGTATTTTTGATGCCTAAAGGTGCTACGTAAGCTGGTAAAATTGTACAACCTAATCCAGAGCCAAGAGAGTTAATATTGAATAATATGCTGTCTGCTTTTTGAACAATATTTAGTTCGATGTTGTGAGTTTTAGCGAAATCTAAAATCGTATTATGTAACGTTTGTGATTGCTCGGCAGCAGGAATAATAAAATCGATGCCTTGCAAGGCATGGACAGGGATTCGATCATATTGAGCAAGTGGATGATTCTTAGGAAGCAAGAAAATCAGGGGTTCAGTAAAAACAAATTGACTTTGAATTTCATCACTATCTGTATTTTCACGCGTAAATGTAATGTCCAACTCACCTTTTTTTAAGGCTTTAAGTTGTTCGGTATTGTTTAAATTAGATAATTCAATAGTAAGGTCGGGGTGTTGTAATCGCAGATTAGGAAGAACGTAAGGGAAAATTTTCATTTCTGCGATGGGGACAAAACCGATACGTAAGAGTTGCTGTTTCGCCTTTGAAACTTGTCGTGCCATAGCAACAGCTTTTTCAGCTTGAGCGAGAGTAAGTCGAGCATGTTCTAAAAATACTTCACCTTCTTCTGTTAACTCAACTTTACGTTTTGTGCGGTTTAGAAGTCGTACACCGACATCTTCTTCTAAGTCTTTAATTTGCTGGCTAAGGGAGGGTTGTGCAGTAAAAAGTTTAAGAGCGGCTTTACTAAAATTTAATTCTTCAGCAACGGTAATGAAATATCGGAGATGGCGTAGTTCCATAAGACTAATCCAAAAAATGTCTTACTATGATTTAAGTGAAGTATAAAGCATAAATAGATATAGCGTGAAGGTGCTTTAGATATTTATAAAATAAATGGAATTTAAATTTTCATTAAAGATTTAATATAGGTGCTTAGGTTTTAATAATTCATAAAAGATATTAATGAATAGTTAATTGATACATTATCTTTAATTAATCAATTAATTTTCTAAATGTTTTGAATATTCATTTAAGAAATTCTCATAATATGCAAAAACGTGAACAATATAATAAATTTATAATTTCTAGTTCACTCAACTCTACCGAACTGTAATTGTTACTAAATATATTTTTGTATGGGTCAGAATAATTCAAAAGTAAAAATTAGGGGCTGTAAAGATGCAAATAGAATGGTTGTATGATGGCTTTAGGCATTCTGTGATTGTTATGTTATACAAGAGGTCTTAATAGAAATGGTAATTGCTGACGCATAAACCCAACACATCTATGTGTTTTTTATGGCACTCTAATTTGACTTAGGTGAGCTATGAGCACGATAAAAAGGATATTTATATGATAAATAAGTGTAAGTACCATAGCTTAATTTGTTTTAATCGTTAAGATAGAAACCTGAACACATCCATTCTGTTGATGCTAAAACATAGAAAAGCCCATGAAAGACAAGCCGACATTAACTTATCAATTGCCGACTCAGTCCTGCTGGACGCATACATGGATAAAACCGCCTTTTTGTCATCCTGAATTGGGCCATGAAAAAGATACACGTTTTTATAATCAGCAGCCTAGATCGCCTGCACGAGGATCAAAAGAGTTATTGCGTTGGTTAGTTACGCGTGAGTCTTTTACATGGAAAGTGGATATTCAAAATGAATATGAAACCCGTGTAAATACGGCTGTAGCTTTACCGCAAAATCGTCCTCAGGCAGATCTGGACGATTGGCAAGTCTGGTTTGTTGGGCATGCAACGGTATTGGTTCAGATTGGTCCTTATAACTTTATTACTGACCCAGTGTGGTGTGATTATGCAAGTCCTGCACAAGGGCGTGGTCCACGTCGTGTATGTCCCGCAGGTTTTGCACTAGAGCAATTGCCGACCATTCATGGAGTTCTACTCAGCCATAATCATTATGACCATATGGACTTAGCGACACTTGAATGGCTACATAAAAAATTTGCAATGCCAATTTACACTGGGCTCGGGAACGGGTTTTACCTACCGAAAGAGTTTCATGTCATTGAGATGGATTGGTGGCAAGAAATTCCCTATCACGAATTAAGAATTATCTATACGCCTGCACAGCATGGTTCAGGCCGTGGTTTACGCGACCAGAATAAGGCACTTTGGGGTGGCTTTTCGGTTGTAGCTAAAACAGGTCATTGTTTCTTTGCGGGTGATACCGGTTATGCGGGTCATTTTAAGCAAATTCATGCCCGTTATGGCGCACCACGTGTAGCCTTGCTTCCAATAGGTGCGTATGAGCCACGCGAACTGATGAGCTATGTTCATATGAACCCGCAAGATGCGTTACATGCACATTTTGATTTACAGGCTCATCGTTCTATTGCGATTCATTATCGGACTTTCCAGTTGACTGATGAAGACCGAGAAGACCCAGAGCATGCTCTAGCACAGGCAATTAAAGCTTCGTCAAAGCTTGCAAATCCTTTTTATTGCATTCGGGAAGGGCATAAATTGACTGTCTAAAACTCCTTTATTTTATGTTTATATTAAAAAAGCCAGTTCAATTTGAACTGGCTTTTTATTATTTTGACTTAAATTAAGCTAAGTCAAAACGGTCGAGGTTCATGACTTTAGTCCATGCAGCAACAAAATCTTGAACAAATTTTTCTTTACCATCTGCCTGAGCATAAACTTCGGCTAATGCACGTAAGATTGAGTTTGAACCGAAGACTAAATCATTACGTGTTGCGGTAAATTTTACTGTGCCGGTTTTACGGTCTTTGCCTTCAAATACTTCGCTTGTTGAATCAACAGGTGCCCATACAGTAGACATGTCGAGTAAGTTCGTAAAGAAGTCTGTGCTAAGTACACCAACTTGTTGAGTGAATACACCGTGTTGTGATCCATCCCAGTTAGTGCCCAGTACACGTAAACCACCAATCAATGCTGTTAACTCTGGTGCAGTCAAAGTCAGTTTTTGTGCTTTATCAATTAATAATGCCTCAGTTGATGAACTGACGCCGTCTTTTTTCCAGTTTCTAAAACCATCGGCAAGGCCGAGAAGTAATTGGAAAGATTCGATATCAGTTTGACTTTGTAGTGCATCAACACGACCAGGGGCAAATGGAACGCTAATATTGAAACCTGCCGCTTGAGCAGCTTGTTCTACGCCAACGTTACCTGCAAGCACGATTAAATCAGCCAATGACAATTGAGTAGATGCTTTGAGTTCTTCAATTTTAGTTAAAGTCTCAACAGCTTTTTTGTTTACTTCCCATTCGCGTTGTGGCGATAAAGCAATACGTGCGCCATTTGCACCGCCGCGTTTGTCTCCACCACGGAATGTTGATGCGGAAGCCCAGCCAAGAGAAACCAACTCACTAGCAGATAGCCCTAGTGCAACGATTTTTGCTTTTGCCTCATCAATACTAGCAGAAGATGGAATAACGCTAGCAGCAGGTAATGGGTCTTGCCAAATTAAATCTTCAGTCGGAACTTCAGGGCCTAAATAACGTGCTTTTGGTCCCATATCACGGTGAGTTAATTTGTACCACGCACGGGCAAAAGCATTGGCAAAGGCTTGTGGATCGTTAAGGAAACGACGAGAGATCTTTTCAAACTCAGGATCAAAACGTAAGGTCAAATCTGTAGTAAGCATTGTTGGCTTACGTTTAACTGATGGATCGAATGGATCTGGAATGATTGCCTCAGCATCTGCTGCTACCCATTGGATTGCACCAGCAGGGGAACGTTCTTGTACCCACTCGTATTTGAATAGGTTTTCAAAGAAGTAGTTGCTCCATTGGGTTGGCGTTTGTGACCAAATGACTTCTAAGCCTGAAGTGATGGCATCTTTACCAACACCAGTGCCAAAGCTGTTGGACCAGCCAAAGCCCATTTGTTCAATTGATGCTCCTTCAGGATCAGCTTGAACATGGTCAGCAGAGCCAGCGCCATGGGTTTTACCTAAGGTATGACCGCCTGCGATCAAAGCAACAATTTCTTCATCATCCATTGCCATATTGCCGAAAGTCGCGCGAATAAATGGCGCAGCTGATCTTGGATCACCGCTGGCTTGTGGACCTTCAGGGTTTACATAAATTAGACCCATTTCAGTTGCAGCGAGATTACTGCCTTCCAAAGCTTCTGAGTTACGATGAGCTAACCATTCTTTCTCGTCGCCCCAGTTTACGTCATTGTCTGGTTCCCAAACATCTTCACGCCCTGCACCAAAACCAAAAGTACGGAAGCCTGAAGATTCAAGTGCGATGTTTCCAGCAAGAATAAATAAATCTGCCCATGATATTTTTTGACCGTATTTTTGTTTAACTGGCCAGAGTAGGCGGCGTGCTTTATCTAAACTCGCATTGTCTGGCCAACTATTTAATGGTGCAAAACGTTGTTGACCACGACCAGCGCCACCACGGCCGTCACCCATACGATATGTACCAGCAGCATGCCAAGCTAAACGAATAAATAGGCCTGTATAACTTCCCCAATCGGCTGGCCACCAATCTTGAGAATCGGTTAACACATTTTTGATATCAGCTTTGAGTGCATAATAGTCGAGTTTTTTAAATTCTTTACGGTAATCAAAATCTTTGCTGAGTGGATTAGAACGTTCTGAATGTTGATTGAGTAGGTCGACGCGTAGTTGTTTTGGCCACCAATGTAAACTAGGCGTGCCACCACCGACCGTTACTTCTGGTTTTGATTTATGGCCTGAAAAAGGACATTTTGATTCGTCTGACATGGTTAATTCTCTCTGGGTAATAATTATTGAGCTCTTAGTAAAAATGTTAGGGCTCATTTTCCTGGACTTCTGGTTTAAAAACTCATGTTTATTAAATAAAGAAATGAGTGAACAAATGGTGATAGAAACCGTTTAAAAGTCTTTTCACTGAAATGCCAGCCCATTATTTTTTATTTAATAATGCATCAGATTCCTTTAGTTGTTATTCCTCCAATTTACTGTATGAAGGTTAAAAAACAAGAGGAAAAATAAGATGAAACTTGTAAATAACGATGCATAGAATTACCTCTTCAATTGTTGGAACAACGTAAGATCTTTTAATAACGCTCTTTAAATATACTAGAAGTAGGTGTCTTATTTTTCAAATGGATTAAATTGTCAATATTGATTTAAAAAACCGATTGAAGGTTTGTTTGAAAGATTGAGATGGAAGCAATAGTGAAAAGAAATTTTTTATATTTAGTTGTAGTAGAAAATATTTCAAAATAAATAAAGGAGAGCATTGCTCTCCTTTATTTTTCATATATTAAACATTTACGATTCGATTTGATTTAACCATATCGGCTAGACCATGAGTTTTAAAATAGTACTCAAGCCAGCTTTTCACAATGAGTGGATTATTCATTTTCATGACATCATCCAGTAATTTTTGTGCATCTGTCATAGGGACATGACAAATTGCTTTTCGTACTCGCAAAATGTTACTCGAACTCATTGAAAGGGTATTAAAGCCCATCGCCATGAGCAAAATTGCCGATAATGGGTCACCCGCCATTTCACCACAAATACTGATTGGTTTTTTGTATTCATGACATTCTTTAACTAAGCGAGCTAGCGCACGTAGAATGGATGGATGGAAGTGTGAGTAAACGTTGGCCACATGCGGATTATTACGGTCAACCGCAAGTAAATACTGTGTTAAGTCATTTGAACCGACCGAGAAGAAATCGACGAGTTCAGCAAACTCATCAATTTGTAGCAGTACGCTCGGCACCTCAACCATAATGCCAATTTTCGGCTTGGTAATTTTAACTTGCTCTTCTTCTTGCACCGCAATCCAGTCACGTTCAAGCAAATAAAGTACTTCTTCGACTTCACTGACTGTAGTGACCATTGGCAATAAAATATGCAGATTATTTAAACCAATACTGGCTTTGAGCATGGCGCGAATTTGTGAAGAAAAAATCTCAGGATGATCAAGCGTGAAACGAATACCACGCCAGCCTAATGCTGAGTTTTCTTCTTCGATACTGAAATACGGTAAGTCTTTATCGGCACCAATATCGAGAGTTCGCATTACCACAGGTTTGTTGGCGAAGTGGCTCAACTGTTGACGGTAGATTGCACGTTGTTCTTCTTCACCCGGGAAACGTTCCCGTAGCATGAATGGAATTTCACTTCGGTATAGACCCACACCTTGCGCGCCGCGTTGTACACCACGGACAACATCAATCATGAGGCCTGTATTTACATAAAGTTGAACGGATACACCATCTGGAGTAATCGCTTCTTTGGTCTCGTATTGTTTGAGATCTTTTGCGATTTGCTCATCTTCTTTTTGAATTTCTTTATAACGTTGGCGTAAACGACGTGGTGGATTGACAAAAACACGGCCCTGATAGGCATCCACAATCATTTCTGCATCATCAAGTGTGTTCACTGGCAGTTCGGTTACACCAACTACCGTTGGAATACCTAATGCACGAGCCACAATCACCATATGTGAGTTGGCTGCACCTTCTGATGTCACAATTGCAGCAATGTTGTCTACAGGCAGCTCTACGAGTGCCGCGGTACTAATTTCTTCACCAATTAAAATACTGTCTGGGCTTAGATCACGATGGCTAGAGTCTTCTTCTTGCAAAGAGGCTAAAATACGTCGCCCTAAATCTTTAAGATCAGACACTCGCTCACGTAGATAGTCATCTTCCATTTGTGCAAATAAGGCAGTGTGCTTTTCAATGACTCGGCGTACTGCACCTTGCGCCCAATGCCCATCACGGATGAGTTCTTTAATTTCCGCTGGTAACGCATTTTCATCTAGCATTCTTAAGAAAACACTAAACAAAGCGCGTTCTTCGGCCATTAATGAATCATGCATTTTTTCATCTAAAGAACGAATCTCTGAACGAACTGATGAAATGGCTTGATCTAAAATTCGGAGTTCATCGCTAATATCTTCTGCTTCACGATCAGGTACAGAACCCAAATCAGCAGGTGGATATAAAATAATAGCGCGGCCTAAAGCTACACCACCTGCACCTGAAGCGCCTTGAAAGGTTTTGTAGGCGGGGCCATTACTTGGTTTGCGAAATACGTCAATATTTCCAACTGCGTGAGCATGAGCAATAACGCCAGAAAGCTGAGCACACAGTGTAACTAAAAAGGACTCGGCAGCTTCGCTAAAATCTTGAGGCAGTTTGTTTTGGACAACCAAAACGCCCATAACCTTACGACGATACATGACGGGTACGCCAAGGAACGAGTTATAAATTTCTTCGCCCGTTTCGGGTAAATATAAGAAACGCTCATGTTTTGGCGCATTGTCTAGGTTAACAATTTCTTCACGCTGCCCGACTAGACCGACCAAGCCTTCACCGAATTGCAAAGAAACATGGCCTACAGATTCTGGATTTAAGCCTTTAGAGGCCATCAATACATAGCGCTGATTACGTTCATCGAGTAAATAAATAGAGCAAACATCCACTTTCATGGCCTCAGCAACCTGATTGACCATGATGTCTAATGATTCATGCAAACTGACGGACGCATTAACCTCTTGGACAATGCGCCGTAGAGTGTCGAGTTGCATGTTTGACATGGATGTATACTCCAGTATTTTTTAGACTATGAATGTATTTATAACAGCACTTTTAATAAAAATCATTTGCTAGATAAATGATTTTTAGGGTAATTGTTGCATCGGCAACTGTGTACACAACTCCACCATAGCTTTACGATAAACATCACGCTTGAAGTTCACCACTTGGCCAAGAGGATACCAATAGCTAACCCACTGCCATTCATCGAATTCGGGCGGGTCGGAGAGGTTTAACTGAATATTTTTTGCAGGCGCAGTTAACTTCAGTAAAAACCATTTTTGTTTCTGTCCGATACATACGGGGTCAGAGTCTGACCGAATGTACCGATGTGGCAAACGATAACGCAGCCATCCCTTGGTTTGCGCAATAATCTGGACATGTTCGGGCAATAAGCCGATTTCTTCTCTCAGTTCTCGAAAAAGTGCCTGTTCAGGGGTTTCTCCAAACTGGATGCCTCCTTGTGGAAATTGCCAAGCATTGTGACCAATGCGCTTTGCCCATAAAACCTGTCCATCATCGTTTGCCAAAATGATCCCGACATTCGGTCGGAAACCTTCTGAATCGATCATTTGGCTACCTAAATATTGTCTATATCGTTGACTTTAATCGCGGGGACAAACACTTTTTTATGTCCAGCTCGAAAAGATCAAAGTAAAATGTTTAAATTGCTACGATCTTAACGAATTTCTATCGACTAGCGGAGATAGATTTACATTTTTTTTCTTAAATTTCAGTTTAAACGAGAATTTTCATGAAACTGGCGTTGTTTGATTTAGACCATACCTTGTTAAATACCGATTCAGACCATTCTTGGGGTGAATTTTTAGTCAATGAAGGTTTGGTTGATCCGGTTCATCATCGTCAGATGAATGATAAATTTTATGAAGATTACAAAGCAGGGCAACTTGATCCATATGCTTATAATGAATTTGTTTTCGGATTTTTAACGCAGCATGACAATAACTACTTAACTGAGCTCCACCAATTGTTTATGCAAAAAGTGATTCGTCCGCAAATGCGCCCAAAAGGTTTTGATGCAATCAAAAAGCACCAAGATTTAGGACATATGATTGTCGGAATTACTGCAACAAGTGATTTTATTACTGCGCCGATTTTCCGTGAATTTGGGATTACCGAAATTTTGGCAACCAATGCTGAAGTTACTGATGGAAAATATACGGGTAAAGTTGCTGGTTTAGCGTGTTACCAAAAGGGCAAACTTGCACGTCTAGATGCATGGTTGGAAGGCCGTAACGTGTCTGAGTCTTGGGCTTACTCTGACTCAATTAATGACCGCTTCTTACTGGAATACGCAACGCATGCGATTGCGGTAAATCCTGATGACCGTCTTGAAAAACTGGCTCAAGAACATAAGTGGGATATTCAGGACTGGTCGATTTAAGATTTTGGAGTTGGAAGAGTGGCCCTGAAAAGCGTTAATGTCTTCCAACTCTTAATAAATTATATTTAAAGTCATTTTTTAATATTTCTTATAAATCTTGGTTCAAAACAGATAGTGATATGTCTAACAAAGAATAAATTTTATCTTGGTAAAGATTTAAGAATATAAAAAATTTAATTTAAAAATGAGGGAATAATGTCAAAAACAGCACAAATTAAATTACCAAAACAACTTTGGAATGATGAAAGTATTGATTTAACACGTCATAGCTATCAGGGGAAATTACTTAATAAAAGCGAAGGCTTTAAGCTGGGTAAGGCTCAACGCAAAAAAGTACCACGTGAACAGCTATCAAAGCTTTCTGAACGACCAAAAGGTACAACTGCCTTAACGATCTATGATTGGAGTAACCAAGGATGTTTAGAAAAACTTAAGCCGATTCGCGCAAAACGGATGAGTGTTTCTCCATTTACATTTTATCGTGGTATGCCTTCTTTGATGCTATTTGATCAAGCGTGGGAGCAGGTAAATTCTGGTTTATTTCAACAGATTTGTGGTGATTGTCATTTAAGTAATTTTGGCGGTTTTGCAAGTCCTGAACGTAACCTGTTATTTGGAATTAATGATTTTGATGAAACCTTAGTTGCCCCGTTTGAATGGGATTTAAAGCGTTTGGCGACCAGTTTTGTAATAGCGGCGCGTGATATTGATCTTGCTAATAAAGTAGGTTTAAAAGCAATTAAAACCATGCTGAATAGTTATCGTCAGCATTTATTAGAAAATACGGAACTTTCACCACTCCAAGTTTGGTATGAAAAAGTTGATGCCAGTACTTTATTGGAAAATACCGAATGCCGAAAACTAAGAAAGAAACGCGAGAAGCATCTTGATTCAGCGCAGAAAAGAACTGCGTATTCTGTTTTGCCGAAGCTAACACAAAAAGATCAAAATACAGGATTTCGTCATTTTGTGGATGATGCGCCGTTATTATGGCATCCGAGTGCAGATGAGCCGTTTAGTCAAGATATTGATGTATTCTTTCAACAATACCGTGATTCTTTGAAATATGATCGCCAAGTGCTTTTTGATCGTTATCAACGTACAGATGTGGCTTTGAAAGTGGTGGGTGTTGGAAGTGTGGGTACGCGTTCAGCGATTGCATTATTTCAAGATGCAGATCGTGAACCTTTAATTTTACAAATGAAGGAAGCGAATCCGTCGATTCTTAGTCCGTTATTTGTAGAAAAAGTAAAACATGAAGGTGAACGTGTAGTACATGGTCAGCAGCTCATGCAGGCTGCAAGTGATATATTTCTTGGATTCTCTTCAATATCCAATCAACATTTTCATGTACGTCAGTTACGTGATATGAAAATCTCGGTTGAACTGAGTGATATGGATGATGACTATTTCTATGAGTATGCTGAAAGTTGTGGTTTAGCCTTGGCTCATGCACATGCTAAATCTGGAAATGCGGATGTACTTATGGGATATCTTGGCGAGGGGAGTACGATTGTGGAAGTATTACAAACATATGCAGAGGAATATGCACAGCGCAATCTAAATGACTATCAGCAATTTATGAATGAGGTTGCAGATGGTAAAATCCAGCTCGCTGGAGATGAGGCGCTTTAATAATAAGTATGCTGCTACAGATGACATGAAATAATTCGAAAGGTTAGAGAAAAAATGTTTAATAAAATTATGTCTGGTTTGGGCCTACAAGGTGTGACTGTAGAAACTGTTTTGCAGAATCCAAGCTTGCAGGCAGGCACCACATTGCATGGTGAAATTAGCTTTAAAGGGGGATCATCTGATAAAGAGATTAATGGTCTTTATTTGCAATTGGTGACGATGGCAGAAGTTGAATCTGGTGATCATGAGTTTAATCAGCCTTTAGTTTTGCAAGAGTGGTTAGTAAACTCTCGATTCCTATTGCCAGCACATCAAGCGCATTCTTTCCCTTTTAGTATTCAATTACCATTTGAAACACCGATTACAGAAGTTGCTTGTCGACGAAATGGTGCACGTGTTTGGATTCAAACCCATATGGATGTTGATTGGGGATTAGATGCAACTGATCGTGATTATCTAAAGGTTCTGCCAACTCCAGCTATGGAAATGTTTCTACAGGCTATGCAGCGATGTGGCTTTAGTTTATCAACTGTCGATGTAGAAAAAGGTCAACTTACCGCGCGAAATTTTAGATCAACCATTGGTTGCTACCAAGAGCTTGAATTTGTCTCTTCGCACATGTTTAGTGGATTTAATGAGGTGGAAGTTTCTTTCGTTGCCGAGCCTAATCAAACTCACGTGATGCTTGAAGTAGATCGTCACTTTCGATCAGATCAACTATTAACGATGACCATTTCTCATTATATGCTTGATGTAAATCAAATGGTGCAACAAATCAGAAGCCTCTTAAAGCTTGGATAAATTAAATTAGAGACTTTTATGCATCCTGCATCATTTTAATCAACTCCTGCATGGCTCTGGATTGAGTACGTGCAGGGTGCCACACCATGCCTAATTGACGATTCATCTCAACATTTAAATCAAGCTGCTGCATATCCTGATTCAGCAGAGTTTTGGGTAAAACTGACCAACCTAGACCAATCGACACTAACATACGAATAGACTCAAGAGGGTTATTGCTCATGGTGATTTTCGGTTTGAGTCCTTGTTTTTCAAATTCCGCTAAAGTGATTTGAGCAGTATAAGTTTGTGCAGCGGGTAATAAGCTTGGATATTCAATTAAATCTTGTAGGGTGAGATTCTTCTTTTGAGCCAGTGGATGAAAAGGAGCGGCAACAAAAACTAAAGGATCATTCCAAATTGTAATGTAGTTAAGACGCTCATCTCCTGAAGGAGGAAGTGTTAAGAACGCTAGCTCTAGATCTCCAGCCAATACCTGTTCATGGGCTTGCTCTGAATCAACAAAATGTACATCTAAAGTGACTTGAGGAAATTGCTGAACAAAATGCTTAAGCGGTGCAGGTAAATGATGCAAACCAATATGGTGACTTGTACCGACTTTTAAGCGGCCTTGTA
Source organism: Acinetobacter lactucae (assembly GCF_013122135.1). Taxonomy (NCBI): domain Bacteria; kingdom Pseudomonadati; phylum Pseudomonadota; class Gammaproteobacteria; order Moraxellales; family Moraxellaceae; genus Acinetobacter; species Acinetobacter lactucae. The sequence goes on along the minus strand of NZ_CP053391.1, from coordinate 3,509,648 downwards.
CCTGAGTTTGTTCATGGCTAAGTGTATGGTGGATATCACCCAACTCATTTAACCAGTTTTTAACTTTAGGTAGTAACGAATGTGCAGCATGAGTTGCCTGAACACCTCGGCCTGCGGATTCAAATAGCTTTACGCCAAAATATTCTTCTAAGCTGTGGATTCGTTTGGTTACAGCAGGCTGAGTAATAAATAACTGATCTGCTGCCACAGAGATAGACCCTGTTTCCATAACTTTTACAAAAGCTTCAAAGGCTGCAAGATTCATAATACAACTCAACTTGGAATAGAAAAATCAAGAGGCTAAAGTTGCCAAGCCAAAATCGTATCATGCTTGCAGCGAAACGAGTGAGAAAGTTATGAATTACCGCACTAATCTTAATCTAAGCCGTTGTTTCTTTTTCGGCTAAGGCTGCTACGCGGCGATCTTTAGCGGCCCATACTTTTTCATGGAAGAAAAAAGCGAAAGCTTGTACGGTTGGTTCAAGCATACTTAATGTTAAAGCCATCCAGATGTTACCTGTTACAAAGTATGCGACTAGCATCGCTACACTAATATGCATAATGTAATAACTTAAGGTTTTCTTTAAAGTACGTTGATTATTTACAACGAATTTTTGAATATTAGCCATGATCATTCTCTTTAGCCACTTTAGATATTTTTAGTATAGGCATTAGAGTATAAGATTAAAAATTGATTATGCAAATGATAATCATTAACAAAAACGATTTGTTAAATTTGGTATTGTTTTTAGAAATTAAAATTGATTCCAAAAAGTTTTCTAATTTATAAAAATGATAAATTAGATTTATGTGAAACTCTGGCTATAATCGAAGAAAGATTAGAATTACCCAGTCCAATGGAGCAAGACGACATGGCAGGCAAAACTTTATATGACAAATTGTGGGATGACCACGTTGTTTCACAGCGTGATGATGGCTCATGTTTACTTTATATTGACCGTCATTTATTGCATGAAGTGACTAGCCCACAAGCATTTGAAGGTTTGCAACTTGCGGGTCGTCAACCATGGCGTTTAAGCGCAAACGTAGCGACACCGGACCACAACGTTCCAACATCTAAAAAAGAACGTGACCAAGGCATTGCTGGTATTGAAGATGATACATCTCGTATTCAAGTTCAAACCTTAGATGACAACTGTAAAGCTTTCAATATTGTTGAATTTAGCATTAATGATATCCGTCAGGGGATTGTGCATGTAGTTGGACCTGAACAGGGCTTAACTTTGCCGGGTATGACGGTGGTGTGTGGTGATTCACATACAGCGACTCACGGTGCTTTCGGTTGCTTGGCGCATGGTATTGGAACATCTGAAGTTGAACATGTGTTAGCAACACAATGTTTGATCCAGAAAAAATCTAAAAACATGTTAGTGCGTGTGGATGGCGTATTAGGTAAAGGTGTAACACCAAAAGATGTGGTATTGGCAATTATCGGTAAAATCGGTACTGCTGGTGGTACAGGCTATGCAATCGAATTTGGTGGTCAAGTTTTCCGTGATATGTCGATTGAAGGGCGTATGACGGTATGTAACATGGCGATTGAAGCAGGTGCTCGTGTCGGTATGGTTGCAGTTGATGACAAAACCATTGAGTACGTGAAAGGCCGTAGCTACGCACCAAAAGGCGAGCAATGGGATCAAGCAGTTGCTTACTGGGACACTTTGCATTCAGATGAAGATGCTGTGTTTGATGCTGTAGTTGAGTTAAATGGCGCAGAAATCGAACCACAAGTATCTTGGGGAACTTCACCTGAGATGGTGATTCCGGTCACTGAAGCTGTACCAACTTTAGAACAAGCGAAAGATGATGTTCAACGTAATGACTGGACACGTGCTTATCAATATATGGGTTTAAATGCAGGACAGGCATTAGCGGATATTCAGCTTGATCGTGTCTTTATTGGTTCTTGTACGAATTCTCGTATTGAAGACATCCGTGCTGCGGCTGAGGTGGTTAAGGGCCGTAAAGTGGCATCTACCATTAAACAAGCCATGATTGTTCCGGGTTCTGGCTTAGTTAAACAACAGGCTGAAAAAGAAGGCTTGGATAAAATCTTCTTGGAAGCTGGCTTTGAATGGCGTGAACCAGGTTGTTCAATGTGTTTAGCAATGAATGCAGATAAGTTACAACCAGGTGAACACTGTGCATCGACGTCTAATCGTAACTTTGAAGGCCGTCAAGGCAATGGTGGTCGTACTCACTTGGTGAGCCCGGCAATGGCGGCAGCGGCTGCAATTGCAGGTCACTTTGTTGATGTTCGTTCATTTTAATTCGGTCTGGAGCAAACCATGAAAGCTTATACAGTTGAACAAGGTATCGTTGCACCATTAGATCGTGCCAATGTTGATACAGATTTAATTATTCCAAAACAGTTTTTGAAATCAATCAAACGTACAGGTTTTGGCGACAACTTATTTGATGAGCTTCGTTATTTAGATGAAGGTTATCCGGGACAAGACAATTCAGTGCGTCCCAAAAATCCGGATTTCGTTTTAAACCAGCCTCGTTATCAAGGAGCAACTGTTTTGATTGCTCGAACTAACTTTGGTTGTGGTTCAAGCCGTGAGCATGCGCCTTGGGCATTAAACGAATATGGTTTCCGTACTGTTATTGCCCCAAGTTTTGCTGATATTTTCTTTAATAACTGTTTCAAAAATGGCATGTTACCTGTCATTTTGCCAGAAGAAGTTGTTGATCAGTTATTTAAAGAATGTGCTGCCAATGAAGGGTATCAATTAACAATTGATTTAGCGGCTCAAGAAGTACGTACGCCAACAGGTGAAGCTTTTAAATTTGAAGTTGATCCATTTCGTAAGCATTGCTTGTTAAATGGTTTGGATGATATTGGTTTAACGCTTCAAAATGCGGATGCAATTCGCGCTTACGAAGAAAAAACTAAACAAGTTCGTCCTTGGGTATTCCAAGAGTTAAATTAACCTTTTGGTACATTTTAAACATAGCCATGGCGTAGCGTTCAAACTCTTGCTAACATGCTAAAGCATAAAAACACCTTAAAATTATGCACTAGATGAGGATTGGGCTTGAACAATGAAGAGGAACGTTACTCATAGCTTTTTGTTGAGCCTGTGCGCAATAACACTCAGTGCTTGTCAGAGCACTTACAATGTAGTGGATACTGTCCGTATTAAGCAGGCTGAACAAGATAGTTTGGGGCAGAATGCAGCGATATATTGTTCGGGTGCGAAAAGTTGTGAATTTGAACGACTAAATGATATTACTGTAGTGGATGCGCAAACACGTCGAATTAGTAATCAGGCAATTCATCAAGGAATTGTACGATTACAAGGTTCAGTGCTTAGCCAAAGCAACAGCTTGTATTTATCTGTACCTGCCAAACAATATGAAGTGGTAATCCGTTTCTATCCGATCTCTCCAGATCGGGCTGAAACAATCCATGTTATTCACCAGTTTAATGCCAACCATCGCTATACATTTAAAATGTACCGAGACAAAACTAACCGTTCGGGTAGTTTGCTGAATGTTTCTGTACCAGATCCATTATGCGTTGACTTAGAACAAGATGAGCGAGTTATTCGCCGCTTTTGTCGACCATTTGATGTGACAACAGGGCTAGGTGAATTTGTCGAACAGAAAAAACTAACGCCACGGCAGTTATAACGCTGCTTGTCTTTGGAAAATGGAAAAATTTATGTCTAAACAGATTTTAATTTTGGCTGGTGATGGTATTGGTCCTGAAATTGTTGGGGCGGCAGAAAAAGTATTAAATACAGTAAATGAAAAATTTAATTTATCGTTAACTTGGGAACATGGCTTATTAGGCGGTGCGGCAATTGATGCACATGGTGAACCGTATCCTGCTGTAACAAGTGAACAAGCAAAAAAAGCTGATGCAATTTTGTTGGGTGCGGTAGGCGGACCGAAATGGGACACCATTGAGCGCTCTATTCGTCCTGAACGTGGTCTTTTAAAAATTCGTAGTGAGCTAAACTTGTTCGCTAATTTGCGTCCAGCGATTTTATATCCTCAATTAGCAGATGCTTCTAGCTTAAAGCCTGAAATTGTTGCTGGCTTAGATATTCTTATTGTTCGTGAACTTACCGGCGGTATTTATTTTGGTCAGCCACGTGGTATTCGTGAACTCGAAAACGGTGAGAAACAGGGTTATAACACTGACGTTTATTCTGAAAGCGAAATTAAGCGCATTGCAAAAGTAGCTTTTGAACTTGCCGGCTTGCGTGGTGGTAAAGTTTGTTCAGTTGATAAAGCGAACGTTTTGGAAGTAACAGAACTTTGGAAGCAAACAGTCACTGATTTACAGCAAGCGAATTATTCAAATATTCAGCTTTCACATATGTATGTCGATAATGCTGCAATGCAACTTGTGCGTGCGCCTAAACAGTTTGATGTGATTGTAACCGGTAACTTATTTGGCGATATCTTATCTGATGAAGCAGCAATGCTTACAGGCTCAATCGGCATGTTGCCATCTGCATCGTTAGATGAAAATGGCAAAGGTATGTATGAGCCTTGCCATGGTTCTGCACCGGATATCGCGGGTCAGAATGTGGCGAACCCATTGGCAACAATTCTTTCAGTTGCAATGATGCTTCGCTATACATTCCGTGAAGAAGCTGCTGCAAAAGCAATTGAAGATGCAGTAGGTCAAGTACTTGATCAAGGCTTACGTACAGCGGATATTATGTCTGAAGGCATGACAAAAGTTGGTACAGCTGAGATGGGTGAGGCAGTTGTCGCTGCTCTTGCTTAAAAGCTTCTTATAAAAAACGCAGCTCAACGCTGCGTTTTTTTGTGCCTATGTTTTAGCAGGCTTTACCTTCATATTGAATAGACTCGGCAATATCATTCTTAAGCTGGAAAATCACTTTGCAGTTGAAATTTAGATCATAAGAGTTACTGCTTAAATTCCCCGATTGTATGGGAACAGAACCACCTCTCATATCAACATTACTCACCATCGGAATTGGAATGCTTAACGGACGTAAAATCGTATAGATGAGTTGATTGGATGTTTTTTGTGGAGTGTTGGCGACTTGAAAGCCAAGACTCCGTAGATTGATATCTTGTTGAATGGTCGCCGATGATTTACCTAGAAAACCTTTTAAATATTCTTGTAAATCTATAGATTGGTGTGGATGGCTAGCACAACCGTTAAGATAAATAATCATAAAAGACAATAAGCCAATTTGGCATCGGGTATATATGTTCATTTTTCTCTCTATATAAAATTATATTTATTATTAAAGAACAATAGGTTGTATTTACAAGCTTGTAAAGTAAAAAAGGAAGATTATGATAAATGAAGGTAAATTTGTTTTTAGATTTATCAATTACATTCGAACCGCTTTAATAATAATTTTATAAAAAACTTAAGGAAGAAAAGGATGAGAAAAATAGTTTTTGCTTTTTTATGCAGCGTTGGAATGACTTCGGTCTATGCAGATAACTGTGATAGTGCCCGCAATACTTACGATGATATCTACTGTACAAATAAAATTTATGCGAGCGCTGATGCAGATCTGAATAGGAACTATCAAGCACTACGCGTAAAGTTAAACACCGCGCAGAAAAGTATTCTTAAGAAGTCTCAGCTTGCCTGGATACGTCAACGTGACGCCGAGTGTACAGATTCAAATAGGAATAGCGTAGACGTGCAATGTCGTTTACAGACAACGCAGGAAAGAAACCATTGGCTGCAAGAAAGATTGCGTGAATGCCAAACGGTAGGATGTAAAACCAGTCGCTTAAATGAATAAATGACGCAATAAAAAAGCCACATCATAAAGTGGCTTTTTTGCATTCACTAATTAGCGAGCACGGTACGTAATACGACCCTTAGTTAAGTCATATGGGGTCATTTCGACTTTTACACTGTCGCCAGTAAGAATACGAATATAGTGTTTACGCATTTTACCAGAAATGTGTGCAATAACTTCGTGACCGTTTTCAAGACGTACACGGAACATCGTATTAGGAAGCGTTTCGGTGACAACGCCTTCGAACTCAATGAGTTCCTCTTTATTGGCCATAGCCTACCTGATGATCAAATTGGAAAGGCGCAAATTATAGTCAATTTTTTTAAAAAAAACAAGATAGACACACTTCTGCTAAAGCATCTGGTTAAAGTATGACTAATAAAAAAAGATGTAATTTTTTTCACAAAAGAAGAGTAATTCTGTTGTCAGTTTGGTCAATCAACGCTAATCTAAAATCATAGTTATTAGGGACTGTTAATTGCATAAAGGTCAACAGCCCTAAATATCAATGAAGTATCTACATGGAAGGGCACTGCGTGGGTCAGCTAACAGATGCATCAGTTGTATTACGCTTTGGCTACCAAGCGATTCGTCGTGCGGGTTTGCCAACAGAAGAAATATTAACCAAAGCGGGAGTTGCTTTAAATCAGGTCGATACCAATGCACGTACACCGTTAAGTGCACAGTACGCCTTTTGGACTGCCGCTCAGGAAGTCAGTAAAGATCCAGACATCGGTCTGCATTTAGGTGAGCATTTGCCTTTGTATCGAGGGCAGGTGATTGAACATCTATTTATTAGTAGTGAAACCTTTGGTGAAGGCTTAAAACGAGCTTTAGCTTATCAACGACTCATTAGTGATGCATTTGATGCAAAACTGGTAGTTGAAGAAGGACGTTGTTATTTAACCAATGGCGAACAGATTGGCGCTGACAATCTAGTCAACCGTCATTTTTCCGAATGTGCAATTTCAGGCATACTTAGATTCTTTAAATTCATTACCGAAGGGCAATTTCATCCTATCTTCATCGATTTTAATTTTAGTGAAGGTGCTTCTGAGGATGAATATTTCCGTGTATTCGGCTGCCCAGTTAGCTTAGGTCAGAAAGAGACACGTTTATATTTTGACCCTGCTATTTTAGATTTCCAGCTTTGGCAAGCAGAGCCTGAGTTATTGCAATTGCATGAGCAGCTCGCAATTGAAAAATTGCAGGAACTGGCCCGTTATGATTTAGTGGGTGAAGTTCGTCGCGCAATTGGTTCAACACTGGAAAGCGGAGAAACCACCTTGGAAACGGTGGCTGCTCAGTTGAATATTACTCCGCGTCGCTTACGTACTCAGCTCAGTGAAGCAAATACCAGTTTTCAACAAATACTTTCTGACTATCGTTGCCGTTTGGCTAAAAAGCTTTTGGCAAATACCAACGAGAGTGTTGAGCGTATTGTGTATTTAACTGGTTTCTCTGAACCAAGTACGTTCTATCGTGCTTTTAAGCGTTGGACGAATGAAACGCCGGTTGAATACCGTAAGCGTAAACAACACCGTTAATTTATCCTATGTCATGACGGAGTCGTGCCATTGAGGCTTTAATAATTGGATTAGCTTTCAGCTAGAGTTACTTTTCTTTCGGGATGAAGAGCGTAAGCTCTGCAAGAGCAAAAGCTTGTGACACGGTAAAGAGTAATAATTCTTACCGTGTCACAAGATTAAAAAATTATCGAACTACGCACTGCGTTTGTCTTGCACTGCGGTTAAAGTACACTTTAACCTTGTTCAGGTTGCGTATGACTTTGTCGCGTATCTTATTTAATGCTTAATTTGGATACTGAGTTTTAAATGTTTTAATCTGGTAAGTTTAGCCAATGTGGTCCAAGTGGTGGCTGTGGCAAATCAAACTGCTCAGGATAATTACACTGAATAAAATAAAGGCCATCGGGTGGGGCAGTTACACCAGCTGCTTTACGATCCTGTGCCGCAAACATCGCATCGATATGATCAATTTCATACATACCTTGACCAATTTCGAGTAAGCAACCGACAATATTGCGTACCATATGATGTAAAAAACCATCTGCTTGAATATCTAAAACTAAATAGCGCCCATGTTCAAATAAACGGCAATGTTTTACATGTCGAACAGGCTGGTTTGACTGGCATGCTGCTGCGCGGAAAGTTTCAAAGTTATGCGTTCCTTCAAATTTACTGGCAGCTTCAATCATCTTTTGCACATCTAACTTTTGATAAATGTGAGTAACTTGCTTGTGTAATAGGGCTGGGCGATGGGGCGCGTTATAGATGATATAGCGGTAACGTCGTGCAGTCGCTTTAAAACGCGCATGAAAACTTTCATCCATCAGTTTAATCCACTGAATGGAAATATCTTTAGGCAGTTGGCTGTTTGCCCCTCTTAACCATCCTGTTTCTGGACGAATGGCATTCGTATCGAAGTGCGCCACCATATTTGTTGCATGTACTCCTGCATCAGTACGGCCCGCACCATGAAGTGCAATAGGCTCATCTGCAATTTTACTCAGTACACGCTCAATCGTTTCCTGAACGCTGGCAACGCCTGGCTGTTGTGTTTGCCAACCTCGGTATTGAACTCCGCTAAATTCAATACCGACTGCATAACGTTGCATAGCTTCACCTCTATTTAATGCAAATTTTCATTCCAATGGCTTAGCCATTGTTCTGGGGTTGGGTATTTTAAATAGATTTGAAGTGCTTTTGCATAAAGATCTGCATGACTATGTGCATCACTGATGACAATTTTTGCAGTTTTGGCCCATGCACTAATCGCATAACGTTGATCAATACCACCAAAAGTCACTTGTGTTGCCAAAATTGGAACACAACCATGAGCATACAGTTCATCTAATGTTGCGAGTAATTCTTGGTTTACCGCAATATTACCCGTACCAAAACCTTGTAACACTAAAAAGTGCGGAGGAGCTGGAAGTAAGTGACGTAATTGCTGAACTAAGTACTCTGTTGCAATCGGTTGCATCATCCAGTTTAAAATCTGGAATGAAGCTGCTCGTTCAATTTGGGCATCTTGTACAATCAATTCATTTTGCTGAGGTGTAAACTCAATTTCACTACTTAACCCTGAGAATGCATCGAGTTCAGTTGTATGCGTTTTTAATGCAGTTTGCGCATGGAATACTTGATGGTGGAATGCGAGATAAGCACCCACAGGTAAAGCAATCACTTGTTCTAATGCAAGATATAAGTTCTCAATTGCATCAGTAAATTCACGGGTATTGTCACCTTGAATATTAAGTAATGGGTATTGGCTACCGGTAATTACAATATGACAGCTTTGGCCTAAAAAGCGGGCTAGCGTTGCAGCCGCATAACTGAGCGTGTCTGTACCATGAATAACAACGAAATGCTGATAACCTTCAAGTTGTAGTTGTTGTATACGTTGAATTAGGCGTAACCAATCAGGCGCCGTACATGCACTGCTATCAACAATATTGGGTGCAGCGAAGCAATCAACTGTTAAATGTGGTGGAATCACTTTTTCAAGTTGAGGTAGGAATTGGTCATAAGGCATAGGAGCTAAAGGTTCACCAATACAACCAAAAGTACCACCCATATAAAATAAGGCTATTTTTTTCATATTATTGCAAGCATAAAAAAGCAGTCATCTCTGACTGCTTATGGTAAAACGATCAGCTTTAAGAAGCTATGCGATTAAGTAAGTTTTTCGCGCGTTGTTGTTGTTCTATGTTGAATTTTTGCTCATTGCTTGCCAATAAAGCTTGAGCTGCAGGGTAAGCACCTAACTTGATGTATTGCTCAGCCAATTTTAGATCAAGTTCACTTTCATCTAACTGTTTTAATTCTGGAAAAGCTTCTAAAAGAGGATCTTGGATTTGATGTTGAGTCGTTTCTTCGCGTATTAAATTTATATGATTTTGAGTTTCAATCTCTGTTGGTGTAACAAAAGTAGGCTCATCTAGTGAAAACTCAAGAGGTGTTATTGAATTCGCTTCTAATGGAGCTTGTTCTACCAATTTAAGCTCACCTAATGATGAGATCTGCTCATGAGATTTTGTCTCAGGATCTGGAGAGTTTAATTCAAGATTAAAATCCAAAGTATGGCTATTGTTCTCTTGCTCTGCTGATGTTTCTACTACTTGGGCTTTTTCCTCAGATTCATGTAAAGGTGCCAAGTCAAAAGAAAACTCTAAGTCAGCCAAATCATCTGTTTGTTGAGATGAAGATAACTCTGATTTCTGTATCGGTTGGCTGGTACTTTCTGTAGACGTGGTTTGCTCAAATGAAAAGTTAAACTCTAAAGGTTCAACTTCAACAGCAGGTTCTTGCTTTACAGGGGTATAGTCTTGCTGCAAGTTATCGAAAGAAGTTTCAGAAGTACTTGTTGTTAACTGGTCAAACTGAGCTGTTGCATCAGATGTGTTTTTTGGTTCTGGGTATGTTTGAGCTTGAGGAAAATCGATCGCATCTGGTTGTCTTGATGACTCATATTCTTTTTGTCTGGCTTCTGCTTGAATGGCTATTTCATTGAGCGCCAAGCTACGAATATGGCCAATCAGTTGAGTTATGGCAAACTCATCTTTTTGTGCAATATGAATCTCTAGTAGCAATAAATAAAGTTCATGTTGTGTATTATCTTTTTTGAGCGCCTGATTGACTTGAGCTTCAGCGGCTGAGAATTGTCTTTCTTGAATAAGTAGCTGAATTTTCTGACGAACAGCGTCTGGAACAGGACTGCTTTGTGGAGTAGAAGGGATAGATTCTTCAAACACATTGACTTTAGTTTTTTCACGCGAGTTTTTACTTGATTTAGAGTTCGTTTTTTTATTGGTTTTTCTACTTGCCGTTTTAGGGGAATTCGACTCTTGCTTCTGGCTATTTTCGCGTTTTTTTAAAATGACAGCGACCACGAGCAATATGATGAATGGAATCACATATAACATTACTTTCCCCTTAAAAAATAAATATTTGCAATGTAAAGCGAGCTGACTCTGATTTTAACTTAATGCTTTTGCTTATGAGTCTGTTGCTGTGCTTGTAACTGCTGTTGTAACTCTGCCAAACGTGCATTCAAAAGTTGAATACGTTGGTCTTTTAAACGTAAAGTTTGATTTAGTTTGGTTACATTCCTTTGTAATGTAACGGTTTTTTCTCGTGTTGTCATAACTTTTACTGCTAACTCAGTATTGTTTTGACTTTGTTGTGTGCTCTTCTTAGCACTTCCATGCGTAGAATTTTGACTGCTTTCAGCCACAATACTCATTTCAGCTTGCTGTAAACGGTATTTTGCCTTGCTAGAAGTTGATTTTTCAGAATGTGCTGTGTCTACTTTTGACTTGTTTTGCTGAGGTTTAGTAGCAGGAGAGTGGGCTAGGTTAAGCGCAATTCCTTGACGTAAACGATTTACATCACCCTGAATAAAAGCATGTCTGTTCTGAGCTTGAATATCATGCATGACTTTCGCAACAGGTTGTTTAGTTTTTGCTGCGATACGATTAGCAATGCTCCATAAAGACTCGTTGCGCTGTACTACATATTTACCTGATGTTGCTGGGCCTTTATAGGGACTTAGGGTCTGTTTCTTGGCAGGATTTTGGTTAAACGTCTTTTGAGGCTTAGATTTCTTTTGCGCTGTTAGTTTGTTGACTGGAGTTTTTGGTGAATTGTTTGTGGCTGTTTTGGCACTGGTTGGTTTAATTTGATTTTCTGCTGTTATCTGATCAGAAGTAGTACTTGCTGCAGCTTGTTGAGCAACCTGACTAGAAGAGCTTTCGCTAGATGTATTGGATGAGTTTGTGTTTATCGTTGGAGCAGTTCCAGAGCTAATATTAAGGCTATGTTCACCATTTGAGTCAGTTGTCGCTGGAGTCGAAGTTGCTGATGCATAACGGGTACTTTCTGGCAGATTTAGAGCAATATCTTTTTCATTGATAATAAACTGAGGGGATAAAGTACTTTCGTTATTTTCAATCTTTTTTATAGAAGAAGGTTTAATTACGGTTTTAATATGCTGTAAACGGGTGGCAGAACCTTCACTAATTTTTACTACAATATTCAGTTCAGGATCAATCAGAGGCCGAGATGAGGTAATAACAATAACCCCTGAGCCTTGGCCGTTTTGGCGTGTATAAAAATTAAGATTTCCGGGCGGCTGATGAGTCACTCCTAACGCGTTTAAATCTTCAGGAGTTGCCAAACTGACTTGTAGGGTAGCGTTGGGATCAGCTTGTTGGAAATTCATTTCGGCATATAACAAATCGCCGGGTGTGGACTGAATTTGTATAGGGTCTAATGTAATCGCATAAAGAGAAGGCGAAGACATAATGGTGAAAATGGCAATTTTTAATTTGTTATAAACAGTCATCTCAATCCATGACCTAATAAGTCGTAAAGTCGCTCAAAATTATACAATAATGAAATGTAAATAAATTGTAAAATTTTCACAAACCAGTTACGAAAAAGCCGATCTAATGTGATCGGCTTTTTATTTTGACTGAATAATTCAAATCAAATTATGAGCTTTTGTATTCAACTAAAATGCGTAACATACGACGTAAAGGCTCAGCAGCACCCCAGAGTAACTGATCACCCACTGTAAATGCACCTAGATATTCTTTACCCATGTTGAGTTTACGTAGACGACCTACAGGCACAGTTAAAGTACCAGTTACAGCAACAGGTGTAAGGTCAGTCATAGACGCTTCACGAGTGTTTGGTACAACTTTCGCCCATTGGTTTGAAGTACGAATCATGTCTTCAATTTCATCAAGCGGTACATCTTTTTTCAACTTGATTGTAAGTGCTTGAGAGTGGCAACGCATTGCACCAATACGGACACAGTGACCGTCAATAGGAACAATTTGTGAGTTACCTAAGATCTTGTTGGTTTCAACTTGACCTTTCCACTCTTCTTTTGATTGACCATTTTCAAGTTGCTTATCAATGTAAGGAATCAATGAACCCGCTAATGGCACACCAAAGTTAGCAGATGGAAAACCTTCACCACGTTGTAACTCAGCAACTTGACGATCAATATCCAAAATTGCAGATTTAGGATCATCTAACAATGTTTTGGTATTGTTATATAAGTAGCCCATACCAGTAATGAGCTCACGCATGTTTTGTGCGCCAGCGCCTGATGCTGCTTGATAAGTCATAGCAGTCATCCACTCCACCAAATTATTTTGGAAAAGTGAACCTACGCCCATCAACATAAGCGATACTGTACAGTTACCACCTACGAAAGTTTTGGTGCCGTTAACCAAGCCGTCTTTAATCACGTTAAGGTTTACTGGGTCAAGAACGATGATCGCATCATCTGACATACGTAAAGTAGAGGCTGCATCAATCCAGTAGCCATCCCAACCAGTCGCTTTTAACTGTGGGAAAACTTCAGACGTATAGTCACCACCTTGACAGGTAATAATGACATCCATTTGCTTCAGACTATTAATGTCTGTAGCTTCCATAAGTGCTGGGGCAGTCTTACCACCAAATGAAGGAGCTTCACCACCTGCATTACTGGTAGAGAAATAAAATGGCTCAATATGAGCAAAATCATTCTCTTCAACCATACGTTGCATAAGGACGGAACCGACCATCCCGCGCCAACCGACCAGACCTACTTTCATGTCATTTTGCCTCGGTGCGTTAAAATTGTTAGGGGGAGTTGAGTGTATCAAAAGTGTCCACAACTGCAAGCGTTACAGAAACAAAACACCATCTTTATTGAGTAGAATATCTTGTTTATGTTACATACAAAATTGATAAAGATGACAAAAACTTTAAAAAACAAATCATCTTAAAAGAGAAAATTCAATGATTTATATCGAAGTTCTAGCTGGTCTGGTGATTTGGTTGAGTTTCTGGTCACTTATTCCTCGTGATGAGTGGTGGTTTCGTGGTGCCGATTTTCCTCGTTTGCAGATTCTATTCATTGGTCTATTAGCCTTTATAGGAATGCTGTTTTGGCCTACCGAATGGGATCTCTGGCGTGAAATAGTGTTGGCTTTGCTCATTGCCGCGATTGCTTATCAGCTTAAAATGATTTTGCCCTATACCTTGTTTTGGAAAAAACAGGTTAAACAGGTGAGAAGTTCTCAATTAGATCCACAAAAGCAGATTTCATTAATCGTATCGAATGTTCTTACTCCTAATGATAAGTATCATTTATTGCTGGAGCATATTCAGACGTTAAAACCTGATTTATTACTTACACTAGAAAGTGATAAGACTTGGGAAAATGCTTTAAAAGAGATTGAAGGCGACTATCCTTATCGTGTTCCTGTGCCTTTAGATAATCTCTACGGCATGCATTTATATAGCCGTCTACCTTTATCAAATACCGAAGTTAAATTTATTCTCAGTGATGAAATTCCCTCTATTCATACCACTGTGACTTTACGGTCTGGTATGCCTGTTCAACTCTATTGTTTGCATCCTAAGCCCCCTAGTCCAACTGAGGCGAAGGATTCGACTTTACGTGATGCAGAACTTTTAATTGTTGGCGATCAAATTAAAGATCTAGATGAAAGCTGTATTGTGATGGGGGATTTAAACGATGTAGCATGGTCCCGTACTACGCGCTTATTCCAGAGGATTAGTGGATTACTTGACCCGCGAGTTGGGCGGCATTTCATTAATACTTTTCATGCGGATTATCCTTTGCTGCGTTGGTCTTTAGATCATATTTTTCATAGTACCGATTTTGGTTTAGTTAAAATGCAGCGTTTGTCGCATATCGGATCTGATCATTTCCCTGTCTATGTTGTTTTACAGACTGGTCGAATATTTGAAAACCTGCATGAGGAGCTAGAACAAACTCAAAATGATGAAGAAGAGGCACAAAATGCTATCCAAGAAGGAATTGCCAAAGCTGAAGCCGAAGAGAAAATAGTGACTGATAGAATTGCTCAGCCTTATAAATAAAAAGAATATAAAAATTGATGTAAGCAATATCGTACAAAGATTTGAGTCTAGGGCGAATAGGCAGATGGTTATAAAAACCTTATTCTACATTCATCGGCACACGGAACCGGGAATGGATAATCCCAAGTAAGGATACACTAAGCTGATATGGAATAGCATCACGGATCAGATGTTGGAACGGAATCGATAAAAATAATTATTAACCTGAAAGCACAACCTCATTTACCCGAGTTTTGCAGGACGCAGAACTCGGGTTGATATTTTTTATATACCTAATTTAATTCTGTGTAAATAAAACAAATATTTTTAAAATAATCTTAATTTTTAAAACTATCTAATAATGGGTAAGTACCCATACTTTTTTATATAAATCGACATAATTTTCCATGAAAGAAGATACAAAAATTTTTTTCATTAAGTTTTTGTTTTTATAGATCATAGATGAATAAATCTAGGCTTTGATCTATTTAAAGATAAATTGGACTTGTTTAATTAATAAATCTCAATAGAATGTGCCGATCGTTGACATGTTGGATCGTCAACAGGCATTGTTTTTTACTTCGCCGGATCGGCGGGTTGTGATTTGTTTGTGCATTTAAATTTCTGTTTGGGAATTAGTGCACATATTGAGGTTTCACTCTTAGTTAGTGGTCTTCTCCCTCTCATATTTGATACTTTGCGGTGCATAAGGATTGTCTTATGAAGAATTTTAAATTTAGCCTTGCTTGGCAAATTTTAATTGCTTTAATCCTAGGGATAGTTGTCGGGGCTGTTTTACATAATCAGCCTGAAATCAGAGACAGTATTGTGAATAACGTTCTTAACCCCTTGGGTAAGATCTTTATTAGCCTGATTAAAATGATTGTTATTCCAATCGTTTTCTCTACCTTGATTTTAGGTATTGCAGGTGTAGGCAGTACCAAAAGTTTAGGGCGACTTGGTTTTAAAACCATTCTCTATTTTGAAATTATTACGACGATTGCTATTTTGGTTGGTTTGTTTGCAGCAAATATCTTCCATCCAGGTTCAGGCATTGATATGTCTCAGCTGGTTCAAACAGATATTTCTCAATATAAACATACAACTGAAGAAGTTCAGTCTCAGTCACATGGTTTAATTCAAACAATATTATCGCTCATTCCAACGAACATTATTAGTTCAATGGCGCATGGCGAAATGTTACCTGTGATTTTCTTTGCTGTGCTGTTTGGTATTGGACTGTCGTCATTACCAGCAACCACTAAAGACCCGTTGTTGAATGTGTTTCATGCTGTTTCTGAAACAATGTTCCGTGTAACGCATATCATCATGAAGTATGCACCAGTGGGTGTATTTGGTCTGATTGCAGTAACTGTTGCAAACTTCGGTTTCGCTTCACTTATTCCATTAGGCAAGTTGGTTGTCCTTGTTTATGCTGCCATCTTCTTCTTTGCGTTCGTTGTACTTGGTCTGACTGCAAAAATGTTTGGAATCAACATTTTTATCTTGTTCAAGATTTTGAAAGATGAATTGATTTTGGCATTTTCAACTGCAAGTTCGGAAACAGTTTTACCGCGTATTATGCAAAAAATGGAAGCTTACGGTGCGCCAAAAGCAATTTCCAGCTTTGTAATTCCAACTGGTTATTCATTTAACCTCGATGGTTCTACGCTTTACCAAAGTATTGCAGCAATCTTTATTGCACAGCTTTACGGTATTGAAATGTCAATCAGCCAACAAGTTATTTTGGTTGTAACATTAATGATTACTTCTAAAGGTATTGCGGGTGTTCCTGGCGTATCATTTGTTGTGTTATTAGCGACATTAGGTAGCGTGGGTATTCCTGTAGAAGGCTTGGCATTTATTGCTGGTGTTGACCGTATTATGGATATGGCTCGTACTGCGTTGAACGTTGTAGGTAACGCGCTTGCTGTACTTGTAATCAGTAAATGGGAAAAACAATACGACTCTGAAAAAGCTGCTGCTTATGAAGCATCTCTTAAATAAGAGAGAAGTTTTTAGTCGAAAAAGAACCCGCGAAAATCGCGGGTTTTTTATTGGGCTATTTCAAAACGCGTTGGTAGAGTTCTAGTGTTTGATCACACATATCTTTTAAGCTAAACATCGTGACAGGAGCAACGACTTGAGGCTGTTCAATATGCTGTCTAACTGTTTCCAGTAAAGCCTTTTCATTTCCTACTTCAACAAGACCTTGTGGATAGACATTCGATAAAATCTCGGCCACGCCTCCACGATTCCAGCCAATCACTGGCGTACCAACTGAGAGCGCTTCTAATGCTGTTCTACCGAATGTTTCTGCCTGATTGGATAGAGAGAGCACAATATCGCTAAAAGCGAGCCATTCCCGAATATCTGAGCGATGGCCTACGAAGGTAATTTTATCTGCGAGTCCTTTGCTTTGGATAGTACTTTGCAATTCACTTAAGTAGGCTTGCTTTTTAGCATCAGCACCACCGACAACAACCGCATGTAGCTGAGGATATTGTTCACCTAGTTTTTGCATCAGTTCAATTAAACTTTCATGTCCTTTTAAACGTGTAATACGGCCGGGTAAGCAAAGTAAAAACTTATTTTCGAGTTCAGGAAAGTCATTAAAAACTTGATTAAACCATTGTGCTGATGGCTGATAATTATGTGGAAACGCGGTTGGGTCAATTCCTCGATAAACCCGAACAATATCTTGGGGAGGGCAGTTTTTATAATGGTCAGTGATGTATTTAACCACGCTGTCAGAAACAGCAATGACTTTCTCAGCTTGAGTCATAATTGCGCTATAACGATTGACTGAATAAAAGCCATGTACCGTGCTAATGAGGTGAGGGCGTTTGTTCGCTGGTATTTTTCTTAAGGCAAAATGAGTAAGCCAAGCTGGTACACGAGAGCGTACATGAACAATATCTGGTTGATGCTGTTCAATCAGCTGACGTAATGGACGGATTTGCCACAAGCTTGAAAGTGATTTCTTATGAATTGGTAGTGTTAAATGAATGGAGCCTTCAGCTTCGAGCTGGGACACTAGTCGTCCGCCATTTGAAACAACTAACGATTGATGGCCTTGTGCAACCAGTGCACGTGCAATTTCTAGTGTGCCGCGTTCTACGCCACCGCTATTGAGTTCTGGGAGAAGTTGCATCACTTTCATTGTTTTTTGCCTTTGGGTTGTAGCAAAGCAGAATCTTGCAGTTCATTTATTTAATATCTGGAGTTTACTCCTTACTTTTGTTTTGGCAAAAGTAACAAAACCATTTGTTGGACTAACGACACATCCATGATGTCGTAGTCCAACGGGCGACATCCTTGTCGCCTTCGCACGATAGTACATACTGGTGTTTATTTAGATATTTATAACTACAGTGCCCTCATTACAGAAGATTATTTAATAGATCTCTTCATATCCCTCAGGACGTGTCTTAAATCGGCGGTGGAACCACATATATTGAGTTGGTGCGATTCGAAGTTGATTTTCGATAATTTTATTGACGCGTGTTGCATCATCGACTTCGTCTTCACTTGGCATATTGTCGACTGCGGGTTCAATCAGAACATGATATTTGGGGTTCTTAATATCCCCATGACGGTAAAAATATAAAGGCACAGCAACTGCTTTTGAAATTTTTAATAAGCGACGGTGAGCAGTTACTGTAGCGGCAGGCACGCCAAAGAATGGTGCCATCACGCCTTGTTTAAGTCCGAAGTCTTGATCGGGGCTATACCAAATTGCATCACCATCTTTAAGGTGGCGAATTAAACCACGCATATCATCATGGTCGATTTGTGCTTTATAAATGGTACCACGGCAACGATAAATCAGCATATCGAGCAATGGGTTATTTTGAGGTCGATAAACGACATCTGGCTCGAAATATTGAGCGCACACATAACCTCCTGCATCAAGAAGCGTACTATGAGTCCCTAATAATAAAACGCCTTTTCCCTGAGCTTGAGCATTGGTAATGTGTTCTAAGCCTTCAATGGTGACACGGTTTTTAAACCAGTAAGGTTTGTACCATGCGTTTAATGTCTCAAAAATACCAAGCATCATATCCACAAAAACTTGCTTAGCTTGTTGCTGTACTTTTTCGGCTGACCATTCGGGAAAGCAGACTTCTAAATTACGAATAGTCGTTTTTCGGCGAGATTTTAAATATTTCCAAGCAAGATTTGCTAAGCCATGAGCCAGACGCCATTGAATTGCCCACGGCAAAATAGCCAAAAGCATTAAAAAAACAATGGCAATCCAAATACCCCAATATTTAGGCAATAAAAAGGACCATTGAAATTCACCGGGCGTATAAGTCTGCTTTTGGCTCATAACGATATAAAGAATTCAAAATTAAAACAGGCAAAAGTGTATCACGAACTGAAATTATCGTCGTAATACACTGTTCAATTGAGTGTTAAGAGAGGATGAATAATAAGGCTGAATTATCGGCGATTTTCTAAAAGAATTTTAACAGCGAGTCCTGCCAGTACAGTTCCCATGAGCCAACGTTGTACATTTGCCCAAAGAGGTTTTTGTTGTAGAAAAAGAGCAATGCTACCTGCAGAAAGTACAATAAGCGCATTTACTGAAACGCTGACAAAAATTTGAATCGTACCGAGTTGAATAGATTGCCACAAAATACTGCCTTGTTGTGGGTGAATAAACTGTGGCAATAACGATAGATACATAATCGCAATTTTAGGATTAAGTAGATTTGTAGCAAAACCCATTAAAAATAGTTTAGCTGGAGAGTCTACTGATAATTGCTTTACATCAAAAATAGGGGATGCATTAGGGCGTAGAGCTTTCCATGCTAACCAGAGTAAATAAATGGCTCCGGCAATGCGTATAGTGTCATAAGCATAAGGGACGGCGATAATAAGCGCTGTGATCCCGAAAGAAGCGCATAGCATATAAAATACAAAGCCAACGCCGACACCAGCAAGTGAAATAAATCCTGCTGTTTTTCCTTGGCAAATTGAACGAGAAATAAGGTAAATCATGTTTGGGCCAGGGGTAAGCACCATCGCCAAGCAGATTAATCCGAATGCTAAAATTTGAGAAAGATCTAGCATGAAAAATTACTCGAATATTATTATATGGGTAGATATAACATAATTATTTTTATAAGTCTTATATTCAAACAGAGCGATATCTTAAGCGATTAAGCCTAACCAAATTTAATCACTCATCACGTGTTTTTTATAGATTTTTAGCTTTCAAATTTATAGATATTCTTAAAAAAGCCCCCTTAATTTCAGGAGGCTTTTTTGTTATTTAAATTGTAGGGAAGAAAGGCAAATTAATTTCCTTTGCTCATTTGTTCAAGTTCATCCCAACGTTCTAATTTCTCAAGTAAGACCTCTTCAATTTCTGCGAGGCGTTGACTTGCTTTAGTTGCTTCATCGGCATTACTGACAAACCATGAACCATCTGCAAGTTTGTCAGAAAGCTCTGCTTGTTCAACTTCTAGTTTCTCGATTTCTGCAGGAAGTTGCTCTAGCTCACGTTGGTCTTTATAGCTCAGTTTGACCTTTTTAACGTTACTTTGGGCTGCAGCTTTTTCAGCTTCCGCTTTTGCCTGAGCTTTTTTAACGTCAGACTTTTGGTCTACGACTTTGTCATCTGGACGTTGCTGTAAATAGTCCTGGTAGCCACCGATGTACTCTGCAATATTGCCTTTGCCATCAAAGACCCAAGTCGATGTTACGACGTTGTCCATAAATGCACGGTCATGCGAAATGAGCAACAAAGTGCCTTTATATTCAGAAAGCATCTCTTCAAGTAGTTCAAGAGTCACCATGTCCAAGTCATTGGTTGGTTCGTCCATCACAATCAGGTTCGATGGTTTAAGTAATAATTTAGCAAGCAAGATACGATTACGCTCACCACCAGAAAGAGCTTTTACAGGTGTGCGTGCACGTTCAGGTGAGAACAAGAAATCTTGTAAATAGCTGTAGATATGACGACGGTTACCATTTACATCAACAAAGTCAGAACCTTCTGAAACGTTTGCCATCACTGTTTTTTCAAGGTCTAAGGCATTACGTAATTGGTCAAAATAGGCAACTTCTAACTGTGTACCTGTCTTAACAGAACCACCGTGCTCGATTTCACCTAAAATGGCTTTAATTAAGGTCGTTTTACCAACACCGTTATCACCTACTAGGCCAATACGGTCACCACGCATGACAAGTGTAGAGAAATCTTTAATAAGCGGTTTATCATCATAAGATACGCTTAAGTGCTCAATATCAAATACTAATTTACCAGAGCGATTTGCTTCTTGAGTCGCCATGCTCACTTTGCCTTGTTGTGAACGGCGGGCTTTCGATTCTTCACGTAAAGCTTTTAAGGCACGCACACGACCTTCATTACGGGTACGGCGAGCTTTAATCCCTTGGCGAATCCAAGCTTCTTCTTCAGCTAATTTTTTATCAAATAAAGCATTTTGTTTCTCTTCTGCTTCCATTTGCTGAGCTTTAAGCTCTAAGTAACGTGAATAGTTACCTTCATAGCCACGTAAAATGCCACGATCAAGTTCAACAATACGAGTTGCAATACTGTCTACAAAAGAGCGGTCATGCGAAATAAATAGAAGCGTTAAATTATTTTGATCGAGTAGGAATTTTTCTAACCATTCAATACTTTCAACATCTAGATGGTTCGTCGGTTCGTCTAGAAGTAATACGTCCGGTTGTGTCAAAAGAGCGCGGGCGAGTAAAACACGGCGTTTACGTCCACCTGAAAGATCTGCCAAATCTGCATTTGGGTCGAGTCCCATTTTACTTAACAGGGCATTGACCTTGTTTTCGAGTGCCCAGCCGTCTAGTTGGTCGAGCTTGTGCTGTAGGTTCCCCATACGGTCACACGCTTCCATGTCGCCAAGCATACAAGCATCAGTTGCTTCATGATAAGCTCTGAGTACTTCGGCAGCTTCTCCTGCACCATCAGCCACAATATCAGCAACCTTGCCAGAGTCCATTGGAACGTCTTGGGCTAACATGGAAACAGTTAAACCATTTTGAATGGAAACTTCACCAGAATCTGGTAATAGGCTTCCCTCGATCAGTTTAAGTAAAGTAGACTTACCTTCACCATTACGACCAATTAAACAGACTCGTTCGCCACGTTCTAGATTAAAGTTCGCGCCATCGAGCAGGGCAGGTCCGCCAAAAGCAAGTTGGACATCCCTTAGGGTAATATAGGCCATAATGTTTTCCAGAATCTCAAATGAGGATTTAAATGACTAAACCACCATATCATGATGATCAAGCGTCATTTTCCGCACCCATTGAAGATTTGCAAGTGCGAATTACATTTTTGGATGATTTAGTTGAACAATTAAATCAACAACTCGCTATTCAGACTCAGGAAATAGCTGATTTGAAAAAACAAATGCAATTTCTTTATCAACGTGTGGAATCGTCGGATTTGTCAGAAGGTATTGCACCTTTTGATCCATTAACCAATAAACCTCCTCACTATTAATAAAATGGCAAGTTCAACACTTGCCATTTTATTAGGGAATATCTTCAATTTTACTTAAAAACCATGTAATACGATTTTCCCTTTTGTTGTGCCACTTTCAATTTGCTGATGAACTCGTTTTAAATTTTCAGCATTAATAGGGCTTAAAACCTCCGTCACGGTCGTCTTAATTTTCCCTTCATCCACCAGCTTGCTGACCTCATTTAATAGTTCACTTTGTTTTGCCATATCTTCGGTTTGGTACATTGAACGCGTGAACATAAATTCCCAATGTACCGATACGGATTTAGATTTAAACGGCTTAATATCTAATTGTTCTGGATCATCAATAAGTCCAAAATGGCCTTGTGGTGCAATCAACTCTACGATATCGGTTAAATGCTGATCTGTTTGAGTGGTCGAGAACACATATAAAGGTGCCGTTAAATCTAATTGCTTGATTTGGGCTGCTAAAGGCTGACTATGATCTAATACATAATCTGCTCCAAGTTGCTTAACCCATTCTTGAGTTTCTGCTCGTGAAGCTGTTGCAATAATCGTTAAGTTAGTTAATTGTTTAAGAAGCTGAATAGTGATTGAACCTACACCGCCAGCTCCACCAATCACTAATATTGTTGTGTTTTCTGGCGCATTCTTTGGAACTTGCAGGCGATCAAAAAGCATTTCCCACGCGGTGATTGCAGTTAAAGGGAGAGCAGCTGCCTCGGTTGCTTCTAAAGTTTTTGGTTTATGACCCACAATACGTTCATCAACAAGCTGTAATTCGCTATTACTGCCTTGGCGATTAAGAGCACCTGCATACCAAACAACATCGCCAATCTTAAATTGAGTAACTTTGTCTCCAATCGCTTCAACGATACCTACTGCGTCCCAGCCAAGCGTTTTCCACTGATTATTCTCAGGGCTTACATTCTTGCGGATTTTAGTATCTACCGGATTTACTGAAACAGCTTGAACACGAACAAGTAAATCATGGCCTTCTGCAACGGGAGTGTCGAGTTTAATATCCATGAGTGCTTCTGATGATGTAATAGGCCCCGCTTTTTGATATGCCACAGCTTTCATAATGATGATTCCTCTTGTTGAGAGTTTGATCATATCGTAAGCTTAAAATGAGTGACTACAGACAAATAACGCTCATAGTGTCAAAAAGGATACTGTAAAATGGCAAAAGCAAGACATTCAAGTTTTGATTGTTCTCCGGGATGTTCCGTTGAGGCGGCGATTAGTTTGATTGATGGAAAATGGAAATGCGTCATTCTTTGGCATTTATTTAATGAAGGCACCTTAAGGTTTAACGAAATTCGAAAGCGTGTTCCGAGCATTACCCAAAGAATGCTGACAAATCAGCTACGCGAATTGGAACAAGATGGAATTATTCATAGAGAAGTTTATCCTCAGGTACCGCCTAAAGTGGAATATTGCCTGACTGATTTGGGACAAAGTCTTGAGAAAATTCTGTTTGCTTTAAAACAGTGGGGAGATGCTCACATTGATCAATTTGGAAAGCTGACACTTGTTGATAGCCATCCGAATCCTTAATGATATTTGAGTCAGCTCATCGCAATTTGCACTGTGAAATCTCAATATTTTGGGCCTTGCGATCTTATCGGGCATTATTTTTATGATGAAACTTGCGTTTTCTGGTCAGCTTATGCAACTCTAATAAAAGAGATTAATAGGTTTTGCTATGGACAATATGGGAATTTGGGTTACCGTTATCATTGTTCTTTTCGTACTAGGCTCCATTTTTGGTTTAAGAGTGAGCCCACGTGAAAAGGCACTTGGTATTATGCGTGATAAAGCTCGTAAAATGGGTTTACACCCACGTGTAATCGTTGCACCTGAATGGACACATGTCCCAATGGCGACTGAAAAGCGTGCCAGCATGGTTGCTTATTATAGTGTATTGATTCCCGATGCTCGTTTATCTTTAATGCGTGCTCGCGTTATAGACGGCAAATTAAAAGTGGTTCAGGGCGATGAGAAATTTAATGATTCTCCCATTGCATTAAAAGGGATTTATGCTATTGATATGCAGGCAAACTGTGTAGGGCTTTATTGGGATGAGGAATCAGACCTGAGAGCAACACAATTAGATGAGATGAAGGCTTATCTGTTGAACTTGGCTAAAGCCTGATTTTTAAATTTATTGGTATAGGAATAACATTTTATATGGCGAATACCTCGCGCTCTGCATCTCAAAGCACAGCACCTACTGCACCTGCTGCACATAAACGTGCCTTAGTGATTGTGGAGTCGCCTGCCAAAGCGAAAACCATCAATAAATATCTGGGTTCGCAATACATTGTAAAGTCTTCTGTAGGTCACGTGCGTGATTTGCCAACAGGTGGCAGTAAATCAACTGAGAAAAAGCCGGCTGCCCGGACGAAACTCACTGAAGCAGAAAAAGAACAAAAAGCCAGTCAGGCTTTAGTTAATCGTATGGGGGTTGATCCTGAACATGGTTGGGAAGCTCATTACGAAGTTCTGCCAGGTAAGGAAAATGTTGTTGCTGAACTAAAAAAACTCGCCAAAGATGCTGATGCAATCTATCTCGCAACGGACTTGGATAGAGAAGGGGAAGCCATTGCTTGGCACCTAAGAGAAGTTATTGGTGGTGATGACAGTCGTTATCATCGCGTGGTATTTAACGAAATTACTAAAAATGCCATTCAAGAAGCATTTAAACAACCTACGCGCCTAGATTTAAATCGAGTTAATGCTCAGCAAGCACGCCGTTTCTTAGACCGTGTTGTTGGTTTTATGGTTTCACCATTACTTTGGGAAAAAATTGCCCGTGGTTTATCAGCAGGTCGTGTACAGTCTGTAGCGGTGAAACTGGTTGTAGAGCGTGAAAGAGAAATTCGTGCTTTTATTCCGGAAGAATACTGGCAAGTTTTTGCAGACACGCAAGCTAAGAAAGATGACATTCGTCTTGAAGCAGTTAAGCAAGCTGGTAAAACCCTTAAACTGAAAAATAAAGCTGAAACTGATGCTTTATTGGATGTTTTAAAAGGTGCTGAATATAAAGTTGCACAGCGTGAAGATAAACCAACTAAGGTGAATCCAAGTGCTCCTTATATCACTTCAACGTTGCAACAGGCTGCAAGTACTCGTTTAGGTTTTTCTGTAAAGAAAACCATGATGCTGGCACAGCGTTTATATGAAGCAGGTTTTATTACCTATATGCGTACTGACTCAACGTTCTTGAGTGATGACGCAGTAAGCATGGTACGTGCTCATATTGAAAGTCAATTTGGTGAGAAGTATTTACCTGCAAAGCCAAATCGCTATGGTAACAAAGCGGGTGCTCAAGAAGCCCATGAAGCCATTCGTCCGTCAAATGTTGCGCTTACAGGTGACCAACTTGCGGGTGTAGAGCGTGATGCTCAACGTTTGTATGATTTGATTTGGCGTCAGTTTGTTGCATGTCAAATGACTCCAGCAGAATATTTATCTTCGACTTTAACGGTTGAAGCTGCAAATGTTGAATTAAAAGCAAAAGGCCGTACGCTTGTATTTGATGGCTTTACACGAGTTCGTGGTGCCAACAAGTCTGATGACGATATTATTTTGCCTGCTATTAAAGTAGGTGAAATCTTAAAATTAGAAAAGTTAGACCCAAGTCAGCACTTTACTAAACCACCTGCACGTTTTACTGAAGCTTCTTTGGTTAAAGAACTCGAAAAACGTAGTATTGGTCGTCCTTCGACTTATGCCGCGATTATTTCTACCATTCAAGAACGTGGCTACGTTAAGTTAGAAAACCGTCGTCTTTTCGCCGAAAAAATGGGTGAGATTGTCACGGATCGTCTTGATGAAAGTTTTAATAACTTGATGAACTATGCCTTTACAGCGGACCTCGAAGGACAGCTCGATAAAGTTGCAACAGGCGAGCGCAACTGGAAAGAGTTACTAGATACTTTTTATGGTGACTTCAAAAAGCGTCTTACCAATGCTCAAGGTGAGCATGGAATGCGCCGTAATCAACCGGTTGAAGTGCCAGCGGTACATTGTCCTGAATGTTCACGTCCAATGCAGATTCGTACAGGTACAACAGGCGTATTCTTAGGGTGTTCTGGCTACAACTTGCCACCTAAAGAGCGTTGCAAAGGTACTTTGAACTTAACGCCTGTTGAGTCCTTAGCGGCCCTTTCTGATGATGATGGCGCTGAAACTGCAGACTTGATGTCAAAACATCGTTGTGCGAAATGTGGCACAGCCATGGACAGCTATGTCATTGATGGTGGTCGTAAACTACACGTATGTGGTAACAACCCTGACTGCGACGGTTTTGAGCTTGAAGAAGGTGAGTTCAAGATTAAAGGCTATGATGGACCAACCATTCCGTGTGATAAATGCGACGGTGAGATGCAGCTTAAGACTGGTCGTTTTGGCCCGTATTTCGCTTGTACAAGCTGTGACAACACTCGTAAAGTCTTGAAAAGTGGTCAACCTGCGCCTCCACGTGTAGAACCAATTAAAATGGAACACTTACGTTCAACGAAGCATGATGACTATTTCGTATTGCGTGACGGTGCTGCTGGTCTGTTTTTGGCCGCAAGTAAATTCCCGAAAATTCGTGAAACACGTGCGCCAAAAGTTGCAGAATTACGTAGCGTTGCCGCTCAGCTTGATCCTAAATATCAATTTATTTTACAAGCACCAGATGTAGATCCTGAAGGTAATCCGACAGTTGTGAAATTCAGCCGTAAGAATCAATCACAATATGTAGGCTCGGAAACTCCAGAAGGCAAACAAACCAAATGGAGCTTAGTTTACCAAGATGGTAAATGGGTTGAAGGCTAATTAAGTCCACAATAAAAAATGCTAGCTCAGCTAGCATTTTTTATATCTAAAACAATAAAAGAAAATTTTAGTTTTATGGGGAAAAAGAATGTGGAAAAACATTCGGGTTTTATGTTTGTTAATTATTTTATTGATTGTTGCTGTTCAGGCATGGCGAGATCAAAACCAAGATTGGAATCAACCTATTGTTGTCGTTTTACACTCTATTAATGCCGATGGTTTACAGACAACACAGAGCTATATTCATCAGTTGCAATACTCTGATTTTGAGAAAATAAAAAACTATTTAGAGGAGTGGTCACAACATTATCGTGGTCAATCAGGAAAATTTGTAATTCGTTTAGGGCAACCGTTACAGCAACGACCTCCTGAGGTTCCTCAGAATGCCAATATCTTTCATGTAATGTGGTGGAGTTTAAAGTTTCGTTTTTATGCATGGCGACATCAACAACCTGAAGATAAAGGGGCATCACTCAAACTTTACTTAAACTACTATGATCCCCATTATCAAAAAGTTTTGATCCATTCGACTGCTTTGGAAAAAGGTCGTATCGGTAGTGTGAATTTATTTGCGACCAAAACACAAGCTTCACAAAATCAGGTCGTAATTGTTCATGAGCTATTACATGGCTTTGGGGCACAAGACAAATATGATTTACAAACCGGACAACCACTTTATCCTTTAGGTTATGCGCAACCTGAAAAAGTGCCTTTATATCCACAAACTGACGCTGAAATCATGGGTGGTCGAACACCGTTATCTGAGCAGAGCAGTAAAATGCCGAATGGTTTACATGAAACAATCATAGGTTTACCTACAGCCCAAGAAATTGGCTGGGTGAAATAAAACTGTGGATAAATACTGCTTTATCCACATCAATTGTTAAGAAACGATGCAGATTTTATACAGACAAAAAATGTGAAGTGCATCACTATTATTGGGTGGATGAAATTCTAATACCTGATAATAAGAGTGGCCATGATGAAAACTGTCGGTAATGATTTGGTACGTAATCAGTTACATGCTGATCGTAAGTGGTATTTGATATTAGGCTTTGTGCTTATTGGCTTCGGTCTGATTTTGTTTAGTTCATTACCATTTGCGACCTTTTCAGTGGTTTTTTTATTTGGAATACTGATGATGGTCGGAGGTGTTTTACATCTTGTCGCGGCCATTAGTGTCTTTAAAGGTGCAAGCCGTTGGTTATGGGCACTTTTTGGTGTGCTTTATTTAATGGCGGGCTATTATGCTTTTTCTACTCCCGTAACGACAGCGGTAGTTTTGACGAGCTTATTATCAATAGCACTGATTATTGCCGGAGCTATACGTACAGTAAACGCGATTTTACTTAAGCCAATTACGGGATGGGGCTGGACTCTATTTTCAGGGTTATTAACCCTCATTACAGGTATTTTAATTTTAGTTTCCAAAGATTCACCTTTTTGGGTATTAGGTATGTTCTTAGCAATTGATATCTTATTTCAAGGAATTAATTTTCTAGGTCTAGCTTCTGCGATTAAGCATCTACCATCTAGTTCAAAAACAGTATCTTAAATAAGAATATTGAATCGAAGAGCACTTTAGGTGCTCTTTTTGTTTTTAGGATGGGCAGACGCATCTGTGGTTGGGTCTGTTAAACTATGTCTTGGTGTTTTAGCGATATGTGTTATGAGTCTTGCAAAATTAATTAATGAACTAAATGCTCAGCAAAAAAAAGCAGCCACGACGTCTGCTCAGAACTGTTTAGTTTTGGCGGGCGCTGGTTGTGGCAAGACTAAGACAATTGTTGCTCGTGCCGCCTATTTAATTGACCAAGGCTTACCAGCAAACCAAATCCAGATTTTAACGTTTACTCGACGTGCTGCGAGTGAAATTGTTGCAAGAGTAGAGCAGCATGTAGGAGTACAGGCAAAGGGTCTAAGAGCTTCAACTTTTCATACTTTTTGTATGTATTTACTGCGCCGTAATCCACAAGCTTTTGGCTTAAATCAATTTAGTATTATTGATCGTGATGATCAATTACTAATGTTTCGTTTATTAAGAGGTAAAGACAAAGATAATGTTTTACCTAAAGCGGCAGAGCTGTGCGATTTATATTCCTATGCAAGAAATACTCAAACCAAACTTTCTGAAGCATTAATCAAACAGCTTCCAGATGCATATGAGCATAAAACTCAAATTGCTGAGTTGATGAAAACTTATGAGCAACGTAAAAGAGATCGTAACTTTTTAGATTACGACGATATCTTGTCAATTGTGGCTGTTCATTTACAAAACTCAGAAGCGTTGACCAACTGGGTGGCAGGCTTCTGTCAGGCATTGCTAGTTGATGAAATGCAAGATACAAACCCTTTGCAATGGGCCTTGTTACAGCCCTTAATTGGTAAAGTGAAGTTGTTTTGCGTGGGTGATGACGCTCAGTCCATTTATGGCTTTCGCGGCGCCGACTTTGAAAATATCCATTCTTTTAAAGAACGAATACCTGATGCAGAAGTACTTACACTCGCTTTAAATTATCGCTCGACCCAAGAAATCTTAGATTTATCGAACTGGCTGTTGGCACATAGTCCAATTGATTATCAAAAACAGCTACAAGCACATCGTGGCCAAGGACAAAAGCCACAGCTACATTTGTTTGGTAATGAATTTGAAGAAGCAAACTGGATTGCACAAGATTTAATAACGCGCCATCAACAAGGAGCAAACTGGCATGATCATATGGTTTTGGTGCGCTCTGGCTATAGTGCCCGATATCTAGAAGGGGCTTTTATTGCGGCTGAAATACCTTATCGTTTTATTGGTGGGGTAAAGCTTCTTGAGTCAGCCCATGTAAAAGATGTACTGAGCCTGCTACGTATTGTGAGTAACCCTCACGATGATTTGGCTTGGATGCGCTTTTTAACGTTGTGGGACGGTATTGGCGATGTTGGAGCGAGTAAGTTAGCCCAAGAGCTAATGGGAATCGCTGATGTTGAAGAACGCTGTCAACGACTTGAACGCCATGGTAAGGTCCCTTTACAAGCGATTTTAATTTTAAAACAGCTAGATGTATTACAGCAGCATGTTGAAGCAAGTATTGACTTGGCTCTCGATGCTTTAGGTGAACAGCTAGAGCAAAATTATAAAACTAAAGATTGGTCGCGCCGTTTAAAAGACTTTGATTTGGTTAAGCAACTTGCACGCAAACATGCGTCATTAGGTGAATTCCTTGAAGAATATGTGCTTGAACCGATTTCTGTTTCTGAAATTGAAAAAGCTGCTGATCAAGATTTGGTAACTTTAATTACGATTCATTCAGCTAAGGGTGCTGAACAGAAAGTTTGTTATGTGCCTCATGTATCGCCAAATCAATATCCTTATGCAAGAGCACAGGGTGATTTTGATGATGTTGAGGAAGAACGCCGTGTGCTGTATGTGGCCTTAACACGTGCTGAAAATGAATTAATCTTGACGAAACAAAATCTTAATACGTGGTCGCAAGACACGTATGACGAGCAAGGTCGTAAAGTCGAGAGTTATTTCTTAAATGATTTACCTACACATTTAGTTCAAGCAAAGATACATAGACAAGTACCTCAGCAATTTACTAAAAAACAATGGAACAGATCTCCTGCAGTAAATTTAGGTTTTGGTATCGATCTGGACTAAACTACTGTATAAGACGCTGTGATTACTTAAATGTATATTGGCCCTCCCTTTTATTGCCAATTAAGGTTAGAAAATGAAGATATTAGTTCGTAATTTAGATCGTGCTGTAAGTGAAGCTGAAGTTTTAGAGTTGTTTAAGGCATATGGTAAAGTTGATACATGTGTTCTTGTGACTGATAAAGACACAGGTAAATCGAAAGGCTTTGGTTTTGTTGAAATGCCTAATCCACGTGAAGCGATTAAGGCAATTAAAGGCTTAAATACGCTTAAAGTTAAAGGCCACGGAATTCGGGTTAAATCAGCTGAAGAATAAATTGTTCTTATGAAAAGACAATTTTTAGCTCTCTCGATTGTAACGCCAAATGGTACTCGTATTGCTG
Organism: Acinetobacter lactucae; assembly: GCF_013122135.1. Lineage (NCBI taxonomy): Bacteria > Pseudomonadati > Pseudomonadota > Gammaproteobacteria > Moraxellales > Moraxellaceae > Acinetobacter > Acinetobacter lactucae. The sequence continues at coordinate 3,478,623 of NZ_CP053391.1, read as the reverse complement.
AAGGTGTAAAAATACTTGAAGTGCGTTCATGGATGCCTACACAGTTACCAGTGAAAGATCTATTAATTGTCGAAAACCAGAACTTTCTGGTCAAAGATACTGATGAAGAAGAAGGAGTTGCTGTCGCTTTAGTTGATGTCGACTCTGTTCATGCTTGGCGAAATGATGAAGTCAAATTAGCCTGTGCATCTGCTTGGAGTGAAGGGTACTTCGCTTGGGTCTTAAGTAATGTGCGCCCTATAAAACAGCCAGTAAAAATTTTAGCTAAACGTAAAATTTATCAAGTTGAGCTGGATTTACCATAAATAACGTTGATTTTATCAATGGAGTCGTTAAGCTAAGAATAGCTGTTGCAATGGCGATTTTAAAACAGGAAAGTTTATTTATGTCACGTGTTGCTCGTTATCATGCCGATCGTACCAATCAGAAGCTCTATTTTGCACGTCTAGCGTGTCAACAGGCAGAGCAGACCGATCATGTGCAACAGGTACAAGCTTACCGTGAAGCAGCTGTATTTCATTTACATGGCGCAATGTTAGCCTTCTTACAAGAATTGGTACGTTATTACCGTTTAAATGATTTGCAACCCACTTTAAAATCTATTGAGGAACATATGGCGGCAAAAGGACAGGTTTCTCCTGAAGTGTCCGTTTTGCAGCAATTGGCAAAAGATGGTTTTGTTGCGGAGTTAAAACGAGCTTATCGTATGTGCCAATACGCCCCAGAACCAAAAGAACCGACTCCAGAAGAAGAAACTTCTTCTAATCTCATTATTAAAGTGACACAAGGGCCTCAGTCTTGGTTGCCAGATGTTAAAATCTTGCGTGAATGGCACCGAGAATTAAGTCATTTAATTGATGGTTTTCGTAACGAAATGGTCGAGTTCTAAAATTAAACTGCCTAGATGCTTGAAATTTAGACTAGGTGTGCCTATATAAATAAGACAAGAGATGCAAAGTGCAAGGGTGCTTTGCCACCATGTTGAAACATGGAGGAAGTATATGTCTATACAGCAATTGAAAGAGTTATTTGGAAATCAAGAAGCAGTGTTGGAATTAGTTCAACTCGAAGGTGGTGAACTCGCCTTGCGTAATGCAGGTTCTGAGAATGAACCCTTGGTTAAAATTCAATTTAGCGATGAAGTCAAAGCAATCTTGGGTGAGCAGACTCCAGTTGTTGCTCAGCATATGATTCAGGCTGCATTATTTGGACTGCTGGAAAAGCAGGTAAACGAGTGGCAGGCTGAGGTATTAGACGAACAGCCTAAATTCTTGAGTTAAAAAAAGCGTACTCTTGAGTACGCTTTTTATATGGGTCAATGAATTGTTGACTGATGAGCCAACTCGATCTGATTTAATATGTGGTGGCTCATATTCTTTGCCATTTCTTCTTTTGCATAGAACACTTCACCAATATTTTCGTCACGGATAACAGCAGCTTCTTCTTTGCTTTCCGCGCAAATTAATACCTGAATTTGAGGGTTTAATTGCTTGGCAATCGCCACAATACGGTGAATATCTAAAATGTCCATTGGTGAGATCACCAAGAGTCGTGCATGCATAATATGTGCTTGAATTAAAACACTTGGTTCGGTAGCAACACCGCTCACCGCAGCAATATTTGCCTGACGCAGTTTTTCTACGATTTCACGATTCTCTTCTGCAATAACGACCTTAATATTCTCATTAATTAAATTTTCAGTAATACGTCGTCCTACACCGCCATATCCCACAATCACAACCTGATCACGTAAGTAAGCTTGATCAACTTCATCGGGTAACATTGCTAATGGGTCACCACTACGTTCAAGAAGTCGGGCTAAGTGAGAACGCTCACGAATCCAGCGTTGTACAGGCTCAATGGCTGAGAAGATGAATGAGTTAAGCGTAATTGAAAATAAAGCACCTGCTAGAATCAGATTTTGAGCTTCTAAACTTAATAGGCCTAAAGAAACACCAAGGGTTGCCAAAATAAATGAGAACTCGCCAATTTGTGCAAGGCTGGCCCCAACTGTTAAAGCTGTATTGATTGGATAGCGGAAGAATAAAACCAATGCCATTGCAGCAAGTGTTTTACCCACCATAATAATCGCAATAACAGCTAAAATATGTAGTGGACTCTCCACAAGAATATGTGGATCAAACAGCATACCCACAGAAACGAAAAATAAAATCGAGAAAATTTCACGTAGTGGGAGAGTCTCTTCTTCTGCACGATGGCTAAAGTCTGATTCTTTAACGACCATGCCTGCAAAGAATGCTCCTAAAGCCATTGAAACCCCAAAGATGGCATATGAACCATAGGCAATCGAAACGGCAGCAGCGACGACAGTCAGCGTAAATAGCTCTCTTGACCCTAAACGAGCAACGAACTGCATGATAATCGGCACAACGCGCTTGCCTACAATGAGCATAAAGGCAATAAAGCCAATCACCTTTAATAAGGTTATCCCAAGTGTTAACCAGATATTACCATCTGCACCTGCTGGTGCTTTGCCACCGAGTAAAACAGCTGTAGCTGGAAGAAGTACTAAAACGAGTACCATCACCAAATCTTCGACTAACAGCCAACCCACAGCAATTTTGCCGTTAACTGAATCTAAAAGACCTCGGTCTCCTAAGGCTTTTAATAATACTACTGTACTCGCACACGACAGACTTAAGCCAAAAACGAGTGCAGAGCCAAAACTCCAGCCCCATAGCATTGAAACGCCAATACCCAGTAAGGTTGCAACAGCGATTTGTAAAATTGCACCTGGTAAGGCAATACGACGAACTAATAATAAGTCTTTTAATGAAAAGTGCATCCCTACACCAAACATCAAGAACATTACCCCGAGTTCTGCAAGCTGGTTGGCAAGGTGAATATCTGCTTCTATACCTGGTGTATTTGGGCTAATAATAATTCCGGCAATTAAGTAGCCGATAAGAGGGGGAAGTCGTAATCGGGCTGCAATATAGCCAAAAATGAGGGCAACGCCGAAACCAACAGCAAGTAAAATAATTAAATCTACGTCATGCGGCACTAAAAACTCCTTTTACGTGAGTTAGGCTAAAGACAAGCATAAAAAATGCCAAGGCGGAATGTAGAGAAAGTTTAACAAAAAGGTAGGTATAAAAAAAATGCAAAAAAAAAACGACTTCATAAAGAAGTCGTTTTTTTCGAGGCTAAAATTATTTGATTTTAGCTTCTTTGAAAATCACGTGTTGACGGATTTTTGGATCAAATTTTTTGATTTCCATTTTTTCCGGCATAGTACGTTTGTTTTTAGTCGTGGTATAGAAGTAACCTGTACCAGCTGAAGAAACGAGGCGAATCTTATCACGCATTGCTCAGACTCCTTAGATCTTTTGACCTTGAGCACGAAGGTCTGCAACAACCTTTTCGATACCCAATTTGTCAATAATACGCATACCTTTAGTGGTTAAACGAAGACGTACAAAACGTTTTTCGCTTTCTAACCAGAAACGGTGGTGGTGCAGGTTCGGCTCGAACCGGCGCTTGGTTTTGTTGTTGGCGTGTGAGACGTTGTTACCAACGACTGGACGCTTGCCGGTAACTTGGCAAACCTTAGACATGGTGTAACTCCATTGATTCAGCCAACAGCAAATCTGTGGCCAGTCATACTAAATGTAAACGGATGAATTCATTCAAGGGGCGTTTTATACCAAAAATACGATTAAAAGACAAGCGAAATTGGTAAAAACGAGGCATGATTTAGTATAACAGATCATGCCTTGATCAGTTAGCGCAACAAGGTTTTCGAAATGAAACGATGAATAGGCTTATTGAACGGTGGAAGAATGTATTTAAGGCTATAAAGTTTTGGATTTGACATCACCGAACGCTCATGAGAAAGGCTAAAAAAGCCCTCTGGTCCGTGATATTTACCCATACCTGATGCGCCAATTCCGCCAAATGGTAAATCGTCTTGTGCAACATGGGTAATCACCATGTTAATTCCGAAATGCCCTGAATGGGTGTGCTGTGCAATATAATCAGCTCGCGCTTGATCATAGTCAAAATAATACATCGCTAAAGGACGTGGGCGACTATTAATAAACTCGATGACTTCTTCTATTTGGTCATATTCTAAGATCGGTAGAATAGGCCCGAAGATTTCATTTTGCATAATATCCATTGCAGTTGTCACGCCAGTAACTAAAGTCGGCGCAATTTTACGGACATCATCTAAAATTTCATTTTGCGGGTTAATTTCAACAATACGTGCACCTTGATCACGAGCATTTTCGAGATAGCCCTGAATACGGTTGTACTGTTTATCATTAATAATAGAAGTATAGTCTTGGTTATTGCGGAAATGAGGGTACATTCCAGCCACAATCAATTTAAAGTTTTCAATGAACTCGGCAGTTTTGCCTCTTGGTAAGAAAATATGATCCGGTGCAACACAAGTTTGTCCAGCATTCCATAATTTTCCTACCGCAATACGTTGAGCTACATCTTTCATGTCCATTGACGCATGCACAAGGGCAGGAGATTTTCCACCTAACTCAAGAATCACGGGAACAAGGTTTTGAGCTGCGGCTGCCATTACTGTTTTACCAACAGAGGTTGAGCCTGTGAAAATCATTTTGTCAAAAGGCAAATGACTAAAAGCATCTGAAATAACGCCACCACCATTCACCACAGCCACTAATTCTTGTGGGAATGCTTCTGCTAGTGCACTTTCAAGGACTCGTCCAAAGTTTGGAGAAGCGCTAGAAATTTTGATCATGGCATGGTTGCCCGCAGCGAGTGCACAGATCAGAGGACCAACCGAAAGTAATAATGGGTAATTCCATGGTGTAATAATACCAATGACACCCATAGGCTGATATTGTACCCAACCTTTTGCAGGCTGATGTAATACACTAATATGGCGTTTTGATGGTTTCATCCACGCAGTTAGGTGTTTACTGTAGTACTTGATCTGCTCCAAACTGGTGAGTAACTCACCAATTTTTGTTTCCATAACTGCACGATTACCATAATCAAGGTTAATTGCTTCGGCAATCTGATCTTGATATTTTACCAAGACTCTTTTAAGACGAGCTAAACGATCAATACGCTCTTTAGCAGTGGGTACCGGATGGCGTAGGTAAGCCAGCTTTTGTTGTTCAAGCAAATCATGTAAATGCTTAACATCATAAGGAAGCTGAGTCTCTGGATTTGTTTTTGTTTGACTGTTCATCGGTACTTACCAAATATATTGATATACTTATTTTTTAGAGTAAATACTCTAAATAGTCAAGTCAGTTTATGTGTTCAAGTCTTAACCATGTGAATTATTAAAGGTTATTAAAATGTCTCAACCTAAAGCTCTGAAGACAAAAGACCGGATTTTACAAATCAGTTTGCAGCTTTTTAATGAGCGAGGTGAACGGTCAGTTACAACCAATCATATTGCTGCGGAGTTGGGGATTAGCCCTGGAAACTTGTACTACCACTTTCGAAACAAGCATGAAATCATTAAGGAATTAATGTACCAATATCAGGTTGAGACTCTAGATATGCTCTCTTTACCTGAAGACAGACCATTAACGACCAATGACAAAATCAACTATTTTCAGGTATTAAGTGGTCAACTTTGGAGTTACCGTTTTATTCATCGTGATGTCTATCATTTAGTTGAAAGTAACGAAGACTTTAAAAAGATTTATCCGCGTTTTGCGGGGCAGGTGATGCAGCAAGGGCAAAAGATTTATCAAGCCTTTGTCGATGCTGGTCTTATGAAAATGACGCCATCTGAAATTGAAGCGCTCATTATTAACTTGTGGATTGTATTAACCAACTGGACAAACTTTTTATATATGTCTGGCCATATCAGTGACAATAACCATTTAGAAGAAAAATGGGTTTGGCAGGCTTTACGTCAAATGGTTTTCCTTGAAGGTCCTTATCTTATGGGGGAAAGCCGAGCAACTTACGAGCAGTTGCTTGATTCACTGGGACCTTCTGATCTATTCGCCAGCTTGTCTTCGTTAAAAGATGAATAGTTGTGCTTGCCTATTTAGAGCGCTAGAATACTCGGCTTATTAAAAATTTGACTCAATTAAGTGATATTAACCAAATGAATATGACCACTGCCAATACAGCCCGTTTACTGATTACTTGTGAAGACAAGCCTGGGATCGTACAGGCTGTATCGAGCTTTTTGTACCATCAAGGTGCAAATATTACCGCGCTTGATCAGTATGCGACGGAAGCTCAGGGCGGACGTTATTTCATGCGCGTTGAATTTGAACTTGATCATTTACAATCGCGTAAAGATGCCTTAATTCAAACATTTGCTGCGAACGTTGCTGAGCGTTATGGTATGCAATGGCGTCTTGCTTTCGTAAATGATATTAAAAAGGTGGGTATTTTAGTTTCTAAAGTCGACCATGCCTTACTTGAATTATTATGGCGTCATGCACGTGGATCGTTACCTTGTGAAATTACACATGTCATTTCTAATCATGAAGATTTACGTGAATCTGTTGAGAACTTCGGTATTCCATTTACTGTAATTAAAGTCACTAAAGACAATAAAGCTGAAGCTTATGCACAAATTGATGAAATGATGCAGGGCAATGACTTATTGGTTCTTGCACGTTATATGCAAATTCTAAGCGAAGATTTTGTTGCGAAATGGGAAATGAAAATCATCAATATCCACCATTCTTTCTTGCCAGCTTTCGTGGGTGCTAACCCATATAAGCAAGCTTATGAAAAAGGTGTGAAGTTGATTGGTGCGACAGCTCACTATGTGACTGCTGATCTAGACCAAGGCCCAATTATTGAGCAAGACGTTGAGCGTGTAAGCCATGACTATAATGTTGAGCAATTACGTGAGCTAGGTGAAGATGTTGAGCGTAATGTATTGGCTCGAGCAGTAAAATGGCATTTAGAAGACCGTATTATTGTTGATGGCAATAAGACCGTTGTTTTTTAAATAACGCTTATCTTAAAAAGCACGCTTCTTGCGTGTTTTTTTATATTAAAAATATTATTGAAACGATATAACATAACAATATTGAATGAATTTATGTTAGGATCCGATCTATTCACAGTGAAATTAGCTTAACTATATAAGTTAAAGTAAATACATTGTGAACAAGAGATACCAATTCATGTAACTATCTGGAAAACAAAAGCAAAGACACTCAACTGATACAAAGGAGTGATTTAGAGCAAATGTTTTTCTCAAAAAATAGTTGCAAATGAAAACACTTCTCATTTATTATTGTGGCACTTTATTGTTCTATCCGATGTTTGAAATCGTTTCTATAAATCGAAATCTGAAATCATCATCCATTAGGTAATTAGATTCTTATGAGTCAATCTTCCGCAGCCTTAAACTCTCCCAATCCGATGAAAAAGAAAGTCATCACTGCACTAATTGCGGTTGCAATTGGTCATATCGGGGTCTTATGGGCGGTCAGCCATATTAAGCCTGCTGAATTAAAGCCAATCGAGAAGAAGCCTTTACAGGTACGTTTCGTAAAAATTCAAGAGCAACCAAAACCACTACCTCCTAAGCCAAAGGAACCGCCTAAAAAGCCGGAACCTAAAAAAGAGGTAAAAGAAGTTAAGGTTGTTGAAAAACCTGTGACGCCACCTAAAAAAGTGGAAAAAATTCAACAGGTGAAAAAAGCTGAAACACCAAAAGAAACAGTAAAGACAGAACCTAAAGTTGAAACTAAAGTGGTAACAACAACGACAACTGTTACTGAAAAAGTCGTTGAAAAACCGAAGCCAGTGGTACAAGAAGCGCCTAAAGCTCAACCTGCTCCAGATCCATCACCGAAAAGAGTTTCAATTGGTGGTTCGGGTGTACAGTGGAGCCGTTCACCACGTTTAACAGTTTCTTCAAAAGATTTACAAGGCGAAGCACGCTCTGTCATGGTACTCATTGAAGCCGATGAGAAAGGCAAGATTATTAATGTACGAGTGACGAGAAGTAGTGGTATTTCAAGTCTAGATGACAAAGTTGTCCGTGCTGTTCGCGGTGCGAAATTTAAACCTTATATGGAAAATGGTGTTGCTTATCCAATTAAAGCAGAGCAACCCTTTGATTTAACCCCTTAAATGAATTTGAGTCCCAACGGCTAACCTTAATCAGGAGTTCAATATGAACTTTTCAATCTATTGGCAACATGCAGATGCAGTGAGTAAAACCCTGTATTTCATCTTATTGGCAATGTCGATTGCTACCTGGACAGTTTTCATCTTACGTTTGATGGGGACTCGCCAACTAAAACAACAAGCTTATGCTCAACTTTCTCAGGCTATCACTTCGCTAAAAGCAAAGTTACAGCCTTTGAGTTTTGAACAGCGTAAAGCGGTTGCAGAGCAGGCATTACTTCGTCAGATTTCTGCTGAAAAAGCCAATGCTGATAAAGGTATTTCGGTTTTAGGAACGATTGCTTCAATTGCACCATTTGTTGGTTTGTTTGGTACTGTTTGGGGTATTTTCCATGCGCTTGTTGCCGTAGGTAAAAGCGGACAAGCAGGTTTGGCTCAAGTGGCTACACCAGTAGGTGAAGCACTTATTATGACGGGTCTTGGTCTTGCAGTTGCGATTCCTGCGGTATTGGCTTACAACATCTGTGTACGCGCTAACCGTGGTCTTGCTCACGACTTACAAGATCAAGCGCATAGCTTGTTAATTGACACGATGTTGCAGCAAGACTCAACTGTAAAGTCTGACGTTAAAACTGCACAGCAAAGTTACGTTGGAGGTCAAGCTTAATGGCTTTTCAATTGGGTGAAGACCACGATAGTGGCATGAATGAGATGAACCTCATTCCGCTAATCGACATTATGTTGGTGTTAATGATCATCTTTTTGGTCACAGCAACAGTTGCCAACCCATCGATTCCATTAACGCTTCCTAAAACAACTGCTGAAATTATTGATCCACCACCAAAAGCAATTACGATTAGTATCAATGCAAATGGTGAAGTGGCTTGGGATACTCAAGTAATTAGCCTAGATGAGCTTCAAAAACGTTTCCAAGAAGCAGGTCAAGGTGATGTAAAACCAACAGTCCAACTTCGTGCTGATAAAGAGTCGAAGTATGATACTGTTGCTCAGGTAATGTCTCGCGCCAGTGAAGCCGGACTGAGCGATATTGCCTTTGTCAGTGAAAACTAAAATTTAGTTTACTCAATAAAAAAGCAACCAAATTGGTTGCTTTTTTATTGCTCTGATTTATTGATCTTTCATCAGATGCTGGAATTTACTATATAGCTTGAGCAACTTAGGTGGAATCGCAAAGTTGCAATAACCTTGTGAAGGATTCTTTGCATAGTAATTCTGATGATATTCTTCTGCTGGATAGAATGTCGGAACAGGGGATAGTTCAGTCACAATATCAAGATCATCATCTTTTAGCGTTTGAATCGTATGTTCTGCTGCTTGCTTTTGCTCTTCATTATAATAATAAATAACAGAGCGATATTGCGTGCCGATATCATTACCTTGGCGATTTAAAGTCGTTGGATCATGAGTCGCGAAGAACACATCGAGTAATTGGGAGTAAGTTACTTGCTGTTCATCAAAGTCGATTAAGATCACCTCAGCGTGCTGGGTGTCTCCTTGACATACTTGCTCGTAGGTAGGATTAGTCGTGTGCCCACCTGCATAACCGCTCGTTACTTTTTCTACACCGCGTATTTGTAAAAATACAGCTTCGACGCACCAAAAACAGCCGCCGCCAAATAATGCCTGTTGCATTGTTTTTCCCTCTATTTCCTGCCTATTACAATAGGGTTTATGTATTTAAAATACAAAGTAAAGCATGTATAAAAAAGTAAAGAAAAGTGCATTACTTATTTCATTTAGCTTTAGGTAAACCTTGTCGAACGATTTGAGAGAAGTGTTCACTACTCTGATCTGATAGCTGTTCAAAATTTTCAGTTCTTGGGTTGATATGCGCAATTTGATACCACTGTTTTAAGCTGATATTTTGATTAAGTGCTTTAAGATCATATAAATAATTAGGTAAGTAACCTGAGGCGATTAGACGATAATCTTTAGGAAGTTCATATGGGTTAATCGCTTGAACCATATCAAAAATTAGAGTTGTACAGTTACTGGTAAGCGTGTTGTACCACTTGGGTTCTTCACGTAACTCATCCGCTTTCTTAAGATATTCTAAAAAAAGCGCTTTTTGCTCAGAACGAGGCATATTGACTGGAAAATTATAAACTTGCTCTTTACGGATGTTGCTACGCGTGTAGACAATATCTTTTTCATCAGAAGCAATGAGGCTAAGTTCATATTTCCTAAAAAAGCCCCCAATTGCTGAAAACTCTTCGCTTTTTTCTTTGCGAATTTCGATCGAGAAAACTAAAGGTTGCTGATTCTTAAATTCGAAGCTGACCAGCGTATGAGCAATTTGTGGTCCCATCCAGTAAGAGGCAATGATGTTTATGCCATTTAACTGGTTAAGATCAAAAGTTCGGGTTTCCCACCGCACATCATAAGTACCATCGGGATACCAGTTGAAGTTACGAACATTATGCAAAGTGATTACATCGCCGTGCTTTTCATAGCTCAGTATATTGGCAACTTCAGGGTTCCATTCGCGATCTTGACGTGCAGTAATGGAAAAATACCAGACGAGAGAGCATGCAAATGCCAGAATATAAATTACGATATCGGTACGGCGGCTAATAATATGACCTTCGACATATAAACCTACCATACTCAGTGCAAAAGCAATCCAGATACCGATAAGTATGCGGCTACCTAACCATCCGAAAGGTTGTTGGACCCAGAGCGCTACGCATACCCAAATACTAGAGAACACAATAAACAACGTGAATAGACTATGTAACAGCCAAAAAACTAGACCGATAATAAATTCACGTGTTCCGATATTGTGCATAAGTATCCATAGAATTATTTTTTATAAGTGGCAAACTCGAATGAAGTTCCTGATTTTTCATCAACTTGCTGTTCACTCGCAGTTTTATGAAATTCACTCGGTATAGTTGGATAATGTGCATCACCTTGCACATCTAAGTCAACATGAGTAAGTTCAAGACGGTCTGCAATCGACAAAGTTTGCTTGAATATCTCACCGCCACCAATGATGAACAATGCTTGTTTTTCGGTATTTTTTACATCTTCTAAAGCTGCATTTAAAGCATCTTCAATTGAATACGCAACTTTAACACCGTCAAATTGCCAGTTAATGTCACGGGTAATTACCCAGTTTACACGGTTTGGTAGAGCACGCCCCATCGACTCAAGGGTTTTACGGCCCATCACAACCACACCGCCTTGGGTGATTTCTTTAAAATGTTTTAAGTCGGCAGAAATATGCCATGGCAACGCATTGCCTTTACCAATACAGTGATTCTTGTCCATTGCCACAACGTGGACAACTTCTACATTTTGCCATGCCATATCTTTATTCTCTAAACCGTAATCTAATGAAATTTAAGCCGTCGTTATACTGCAACTGGTGCTTTAATTGCAGGATGTGATTCATAACCTACAATTTCAATATCTTCAAATTTAAAATCAAACAAGTCAGTTATTTCTGGATTTAGTTTCAATTGGCATAGTGGTAATGGTTCACGTGTCAATTGAAGTTTAGCTTGTTCAAAATGGTTAGCATAAAGATGTGTATCGCCACCAGTCCAGACAAAATCACCTACACCTAAACCACATACTTGAGCAATCATATGGGTGAGTAGAGCGTAACTCGCAATATTAAAAGGTACGCCTAAGAACACGTCGGCACTACGTTGATAAAGCTGGCATGACAACTTATTGTCTTGTACAAAAAATTGGAAGAGCGTATGGCAAGGTGGCAATGCAACTTGTCCAGCTTCATTTGGGTTCCAGCCAGAAATAATTAAACGGCGTGAATTTGGATTAGTTTTAATTTCATTAATTAACCATTTAATCTGGTCAAAGCCATCTTGATTATAAGTACCATCTGCCTTTTTGGTTGCGCCGAAATTACGCCATTGATGACCATAGACTGGTCCAAGTTCATGTTCTGGGCGACCAAAACGAGCAGTTTGTTCAGCTGTTGCCCATTCATCCCAAATTGAAACTTTATTGTCTTTTAGATATTGGACGTTGGTGTCGCCTTTTAAAAACCAAAGTAACTCAATCACGATAGAACGAAAATGAACTTTTTTTGTGGTGAGTAAAGGAAAACCTTTAGAGAGATCAAAACGCATTTGATGACCAAATACAGAACGGGTTCCTGTGCCTGTACGGTCGCCTTTGTCACCGCCATTATCAAGGATATGTTGTAGTAGGTCTAAATATGCACGCATAACACTCTCGAGTTCGGATTAATTCCATCAAATAGAAGGGGGAGATAGCTCAATGATAAATAATTACGCAATAGTGCTGCTTCATCATGAACCACTGAAGATGATACCTGTTGTAGCTCAAGATGAAAATCTAAAAATGGTTCTATAACATTTCGATGGACGCAATTACTCAAAACGTTTAGCGCGATTTTGATAAATTGAAACAAGAAAAAATCCAACCAGTACAAAGCCTAGAGCTTGTATCGTTGCGATCCAATTGTGTTGAGGTGGCAGCACCCACATCACAATAGCAACAATAATGAGAGGATAAATTTTAACTAGAAACTGAAAGTTAGATTTATGTGAGCTACGATCTGAAATCTTTGTTTTTAAATATTGTCCGAAGTGAAGCCCAAAACCTAACACAAGACTAAGAATAGTGTAGATCGGCGATAAGGGCTGAACTTGATTGGCTGCATAAATTGCAACACAAACCACAATAATAAAGATAAGTTTGATGTGGCGCGGAGCGTTGTACCAATAAGCCAACATATATCAAGCCTATTTATTAAAAAGTGATTGAGGTGAAAAGATAAAAGCTGCAAGTGCCATAAAAGCAATTCCTTGAACACCCCAGACCAGCAAGTTCGGCATTGTTTTAACAAAGATAAGTGCAAATAACAGTGCGATAGGGATCCAAGTCAGCAGGCGGTAAAGTAAGCCAGTCGGATTTTTTTGAGCAAAATGTAATTTAAAATAACGGCAGATTAAAAAGATAACACCCGTTCCAGTAAACATGAGAATCGTATCTAAAGGCAAAGGCTGGTATTGATATAGTCCAATACAAATAGCCAAAGTAATAATTAAAATCACTAATTTTTTAAATGTCGGGACTTGTGTGTCAAACCAGAATTCCAGCATGGCATATCTTCATTTTTGGGAGAGTAAAACTGTAGCATAAAAAAGAAAAGAGGAGCCGAAACTCCTCTGATTTATCATATTAACTGTTCTTTTGTGGACCCCAGTCATAAATTTTCTTTTGATAGGCATACCACATCATCCAAAGGCCAATCAGTAACATTGGAACGGTGAGGATCTGTCCTTTAGTCATCCAACCAAACAAAATAAAACCTTGGTCTGCATCTGGTTGACGGAAGAATTCCATCACAAAGCGTGCAACGCCATAACCCATTAAGAATAGAGCAGAAACGGCCATGCGTGGACGTGGTTTTGAACTAAACCACCACAAGATAATAAATAGAATTAAGCCTTCACAAATCGCTTGATAAATTTGTGATGGATGGCGTACCAGTTGTAATGGATCAGTTGGGAAGATCATACCGAATGGATAATTTGGGTCAGTTACCGCACGACCATATAACTCTCCACCAATGAAGTTACCAAAACGTCCAAACATTAGGCCAGTTGGTACACATGGCGCAATAAAGTCGAGGGTTTGGAACCATGTTTTTTGGTATTTTTTACACCAAAATAACATCGCAATCATGACGCCTAAAAAGCCGCCGTGGAAACTCATACCACCTGTCCAGACTTGAAAGAGCCAAATCGGGTTTTCAAGGAATTTATCAAACTCATAGAAAAGGACATAGCCGACACGACCGCCCAGAACGACACCTAAGGCACCGTAAAACACCAGATCGGAAACCATTTCTGATGTCCAGCCATCACGCTGTTTGGCACGGTAGGAAGCAAGCCCCCAAGCACATAAAAATGCCAATAAATACATGAGTCCATACCAATGGACTTGAAGAGGTCCTAGATGTATTGCGACCGGATCGATATTAGGATAGGTCAGCATTGCTGCTCCTTGATCTTACGTTTTGACAGATTGTAGCGGAATGATGTGAAAAATGTTGTACATTCAATGTGTAAAGATAGGGAATAAGAAAAGATGTGTATTGTTGCTTTAGCATGGCATGTTCTGGATGAGATGCCCTTGTGTCTTATGTCAAATCGGGATGAGTTCTATCATCGACCAACTGCATTATTGCATCAATGGGATCATACGCCGATTATTGCAGGGCAAGACTTACAGTCGGGCGGTACTTGGATGGGAATAACACCTCAAGGTCGATGGGCTGTATTGACCAATTTTCGAGATGGACGGGATCAAAAGTCATATGAAACTTCTCGCGGCCATTTAGTTCAGGCTTTTTTAGAATCTGATTTATTGCCGATTCGATTTGCTCAACAATTAGAACAGCAGCAACAGAACTTTGCTGGCTTTAACCTGTTTATGGGAAATGCTGATCAAGCGGTTTATATGAGTAACCGTGGTGAAGCCCCACAAGTATTAGCCAATGGTGTTTATGTGGTTTCGAATGGCTTAATGTCTGAACATTGGGAAAAAACCAGACATTTGCGAACACGTTTTACGCAAGAGTTTTTGCCTATGCTTCAGCACCAGACGGAAGAGTTAACTTTGCAACACGCTGCATGGGATATTCTTGAAGATGAACGTAAGGTCACAACTGCATTATTACCTAATACGGGCATTCAGCCAGAAATGGAAGAGTTATTGTCATCGACTTTTATTCAAAGTCCTGTGTATGGCACACGTTGTTCAAATTTTTTAAGGATGACCAATAACGAATGGCTTTGGTTGGAAAAGACTCAGCAAGGTGAGCACAGTGGTCAAATTGTACAGCAGCAGGTTCTCTTAAATCGATGATCATAAAAATGCCGGTCTTAACCGGCATTTTTAATCATCTAAGAATTAACCCGCGATCACACCGCCATCTTTACGGGTAATCACAACAGTTGCTGAACGTGGACGTGCAGTTTTGTTACTTGGATCTTTCTGGGTTGCTGGCCAGCTACTTTCTGGGGTTGCGTAACTTTTCGAGTCTTCGCCAGGGTGTTGAACATTAATGAAAATTGCTTTGTAGTCAGGTGTCATCGCGATACCTGTAATCTCACATTGCTTAGGCCCCACCAAGAAACGGCGCAAAGTTGAGTCTGTAACTTTAGCACCGACTAAAGTTTGTTGACCATTTGACGTAGTTGCAGGAGCACCATCACCAATCTGGCCCGGTAGCGCTGCAAGCATCATACAGTTAGTAACATCAGTGTATGCACCATCATCCGTTTGAATCCAAAGTACACCACGTGGGTCAAACCACATCCCGTCTGGAGATGACAAATCATTGTTGTCGGTTAGGCCAGATAAGTTGATGTTTGAAGCCATTGATGCTTCTGCACCAAACAGATAAATATCCCACTTGAAGGTTTCGGCAGAGGTTTTGTCATCAGTTTCTTTAAAACGAATGATATGGCCGTTAACGTTACCCTTTTGCTCTTTAGTGCCGTTGTAGAGGTCTGTGTAATTACGCGGGTTTGCAGCATCGGTCGCGTAATCTTTACCACGGTTCGAGTTGTTAGTAAGGGTCACATAGACTTCGCCGTTCACTGGGTTAACCGTACACCATTCTGGGCGGTCCATTTTTGTAGCACCGACTGCATCACCCGCTAAACGTGCAAATGTGACAACGTCCGCTTGAGATTTAAATGGGTAAGTTGTGTTGGTTTCATTTAAGCCATTTTTGCCATAAGCAAGTTCAATCCATTGGCCTGTACCATCATTATTAAACTTGGCAACATACAACTTACCTGCATTCATGTATTTATCACCAGCCGCATAGCCGCCTTTTACATCTTTGGCATCCCACACTGCGGTAGAGACAAATTTATAGATGTACTCACCGCGAGAATCATCGCCCATATAAAATGCTAATGGTTGACCTACTACGGCACGACAAGCACTGTCTTCATGTGCAAAACGTCCTAATGAGGTACGTTTAACTGGATTTTGGCGAACATCAAACGGATCAATTTCAACCATCCAGCCAAATGTATTTGGCCCATTGCGATAGTCTTGGATAGCTTGTGCAGCTTTTACATCTGCATTCCAGCGGTCATATAAGTCTTGTGATTCTATTTGACCAATTGCTGTTTCCCAGCCGTAGCGTGAACTTACGCCTAAATAAATTTGTCGCCCTTGTTCATCAACGTTAGGGATTAACTCACCATTATTATCCTTTAAATAAATGATGTTGCCTTCGTTATCTTTTTTAGGAGCACCTTTTTCATCTTTCTCATAAAGATAAAGTTCATCTTTTTTAACGCCTAAACCGTAACGTTTTAATGCAATTTTTTCTGCATCTGTACGTGCATATTCATCGCTACCTGAACGTTGGAAATAACCAATAAAGTTTTCTTCGGTAGTTAAGTATGTACCCCAAGGCGTATGACCGTTACCGCAGTTATTATGGGTACCACGAGTTTGACTACCAGCAGGAGAGAAGCGAGTTGCCAGCAGGCTAGAGCCAGCGGCAGCACCTGCAAATTTCATTACGGTAGAAGCTGTAACACGACGGTTAAAAATTGAGTTTTTATCAATTGCTACTTTTTGAGTTGTTGCATCTTTTTTGATGTGAATTACAGAAACGCCATGCGCATTGGTTTCACGAATGACCTCATCTTCAGGACGGCGTCCATTAACTTTTGTTGGACCTTTTGGATGAAGGAAAGTCTGATTAATATATTCGTGATTCATCACCAATAAACCTTCAGCTGAAACACTTTCATCAAAGTTTTTTGTTGACGCATTTAAACCAAAGAAATGCATACCGTCATGGCAGTCACCAGAACGGAACTGGAAGCTTGGACCAGATGGAATATTATTGTCATCCCATTCGCCAAAATTAGGATTGATTGAATCACCTAAAGCAAAAATGACATTTGCTTCATAGCCTTCAGGTACAGTCACAATATCGTTATGGTTTTTCGCAACTGCGGTAAAAGTTAATTTTTCTGGTTTTTTATTTGGATCTACAGGCGTGGTTCCACCGTTGTTTGGACCTGAGTCATCATCACTATCATTACAGCCTGTTAAGGTAGAGGCTAAAGTTAGCGCTACAGCACCACTTGCTGCTTTAGCAATTAAACTACGGCGACTTACATGTTGTTCTAAAATGTCGCGGAAGTGGATATTGTCAGAAGTATTATTGTCCAGTTCTTGGTCTTCATGATATGGCGTCAGCTCTGTCATGGGGAATTCCTAAGTAAATAAAGAGATTGTTCTAAAATTCTTCATGAGCTTAGTTTGTGAATGTGACGAGGCGTTGACGTTTTGATGATAAGTTAATGAAAAGTTCTGTAATTTTTCATTTAATTTTCATAAAAAGTGAAAGTTGAATGTAAAAACATTAAAGCTGACCTTAGCCAGCTTTAATGTTTAGAGTATATAAAAAATTATTTGGTTGTGACCGATGGAGCAATTGGATCGGCAGTGATATAGCCCACGTTTGCGCTATAACCATTATTATAATTTTGGTTAATTAATGCTTTTACATCATCAGGTACACTGCTGCTATCGCCTGGGTGCTGGAAGTTGCTCATGATGTAAGTCCAGCCATTAATTGAATCTACAGCATGTAAGCCTGTTGACTCTGCACCTGCTGGTGTAGAAAGCAGTCGTGTTAACTCTTTAGTATCTACATTGTATGCCCACAAGAAGTTATTCACGTGGTTACCTGAGTCTTCACCAATGAATAATGTGCGTAAAGTTTCAGAGAACTTCAGATTGTCTGGGCTAGCAATTTTGTCTGGGTTCGCTGTATTACCTAAACTATCTTTCGTAGCAAGATCTTCACCCATTAGCAGCATATATGAGTAAAGAGGAACCCACTCACTATTGATTGCGCTGCCTTCATTATCTGTAAAGCTTTTACCTAATTTGTGTGCAAGCACACCACCAGCAGTAATCTTTTTAGAGAATCCTACATTATGTTCCGCAACATAACCTTTACCGCCAACAACCATTGAATCTTGAATATTAGCTAAAGCAGAGTACGCAATTTTATCTTTAATATTTACGTTAGTACCTTCCATCTTGGTGAACGCCATACTTGCACCTTTTAACGCTGCATAACGATGTGTTTCCAAGAAAGCGGCCGCTTTTTCCATGCCTGGTTTAAGTTTTACCCAAAGCTGTTTCTTTGCCAAAGTGATTTCAGTGTAACTAGCATCATTTGGATTGGTTGTTAAACTTTCCATGATGTCAGTTGATTTAATTCCACCAGCAACTAAATCTTCAATTTCTTTACTTGTCGCGTGACCAAGTTTGATCCATTGAATGCTGGCTTGTGATGTTTCAGTTAACGTATTGATGTATTTAGCAACATATAGCGTACCTGCCGATAAATCTTTTTCCTTATCAGCAACGAACATGAAGAAACCACCATTTGTGTAGTCATCACCCATGAGTGCTGTACGGTTGTCTGGCATAACATGAATAAGTTCATGAGAAATACGGCCTAAACAATAATGCTTTTTAATGCTACCAGTACCATTTAGGTTAACCGTTACTTCTGGCAAATGACCATAGTTATATGGATTTGCTTTAGTTTCATCACCAAAGAAGTATTTCCCAAGATATTTTGGATCTGTACCACCAATGCCTTGATTGAATGCATCAGGCTCATATTCTTCACTCGATAAGTGAGTGTTCCAAGGTGATAAGCTCGCACCACAAGTGATCCATAAGCCATGAACAGGAGCAGTATCAACATTGAAGTATTTTTTAAGCTCTAAGTGACCTGTTTTCGGGTCTTGATCTAAAGTCAAAATTGCGATTGGAGAAGGTAGTTGACCGTAAGTGTCGCCGCCTGCTTGGTCTTTAGAGTTATATTCAAATTGAACAACGTGAAACACTGGGTTTGCTACACCATCAACTTTGGCACCTTCTAAATGAATTAAAGATGAACCATCAGGACAGTCCGAAAAGAATTGGCGTTCTTTACCAGCAACTGACTTATCCATAATTGGATTACCATTAACATCAAAATAACCACCCGCGATAATAGTTCCACCACCAAGTTTTGGTACGCTGTCACCTGTTTTAAAGAATGATTTATAAGCAAGTTTGTATTCAGTACTGGTTGAGTTTTCCCAATCAATTTTTAATTTAGAATTCACTAAAGTTGTTGCGCGATCTGCTGCGGTTGTTGGCGCCGTCATTGCTGTGAATTTTGCGTTTTTTAATTTGCTTGGCTGTGGTGTTGGAGTGACTACAGAACTATCATCACTATCATTACAACCTGCTAACGTTGCTGCCGTAGCCATCGCACCTAATGGTAGAAAAGGGATCCCCGAAAACCATTTTAAAACTTCGCGACGTGTTGGGTGGTTAGAAGCAGTTGTCATAATAAATCCGTAAATTTTGTGGGTATATTTGTTGAGTTGATTTTATGGACTGTAAATGACACTTTTCTTACATTTTTAAGTCACTTTGAAGACAGTTTATTACTTTGTAGATTAAAAAGTGTTCTATATAAAAAAGCCTGAACTCCGAGGTTCAGGCTTTTTCTTCAAAACTATTTTATTCGGCAGAATGAGTTTTTCGTTTCTCAAGAATTTTACCGAATAGCAGGCCAAGCTCAAAAAGCAACCACATTGGGATTGCTAACATGACCATTGAAATAGCGTCTGGTGGTGTAATAAACATTGCAACGAAAAAGCATCCAACAATAATAAAACGTCTTTTTTCAGCAAGACTTTTTGTATTTACCACACCAATTAAAATAAGCAAAAGAGTCGCGATAGGAATTTCAAAAGTCAGTCCAAACACTAAAAATAGCTTTAAGCAAAAGCTTAGGTAGCTATTAATATCTGTCATAGGTGCAACAGTTTCAGGCGATACACTAATAAAGAAATGCAAAATTGCCGGAAGGGTAATGTAATATGCAAAAGCAACGCCTGCATAAAACAAAACAATACTACCGATGAGTAACGGGAGCGCTAAATGACGTTCTTTTTGATATAGCGCTGGACGAACAAAAGACCATATTTCATAAAGAATAAATGGCATTGCCAGTACAAGTGCAACAAATAAATTGAGTTTAAAAGGCGCCATAAATGTTGCAGTGACATCTGTTGCAATCATTGACGAGGAGGTTGGGAGTTGTAACCTTAAGGGTTCGGATAATAATTGGTAAGTATTATTTCTAAAGGGCAATAAGCAAAAAAATAAAAATAAGGTTACGCCAACAATCCTAAATAAATGACGTCTTAAAACGACCAAATGGCTCATGATCGGCATTTGGTCTAAATTTTCCTGATTATTTACAGTGGTTGAAGGCAGTTGGTTCATACGGCAATCTTCAATTTAACAGGTGATGTCTCTGAAATATCAGTTGATGATGTGAAAGGCACAAATTTTTCCACATATGGAACTTTATAATGGCCTGTTATAGGAAGACATATCCGAATAGGTTGAGGCATCTTTTTAACTGCCTCAGTCTTATCTATATTTTCAGAAATATTTTGTTTTTGGATTTCTTCAAGTTGTTGTTGAACTTTTCGTTCTAGTGCTTCAATGCGGTTGAGCTCTTCTTGCATTTCTTTTCGAAACTCAGAAAGACGCAACTCTTGATCAATCTCATTTTGCAAATTGGTAATATAACGTTTTAGGCGAACATACCATCGGCCAGCAAAACGTGCAGCTTCCGGTAGTTTATCTGGGCCTAAAACTAAAATTGCAATAATTGCAAAGCAGAGTAGCTCTGTCATTCCTACATCAAGCATGGTCGAAAACCTTTAGCTTTTTACTGATGTGCTGTCAGGAGTTTTGACTTGGGCATCAATTGTACGGGGAGTATTAAGCGTTGCAGTTTCGTCTTCTTCACGAACTGATTTTTTAAAGTCTTTTACTGCACCACCAACATCTTTACCGATATTTTTTAATTTAGATGTACCGAATAATAAAATAACGACAATTGCAAAAATAACGACATGCCAAATAGATAAACCAGCCATGATCTTATACCTCTTTTCAGTTTGCTTTATATCAACAGGTTGCCATGACAGGAATGTGACACTTATATGTCATTTTTAAGACAGTGAATGAGGGGTAAAGCCTAAAAAGATAATTTTCATAGAGAAATTATTTAATTATTTAATTTATAGGCAGGCCAATATCGGGTGCTTAAATTACTTGAAATGGAAAGTACATTTCACTTTGAAAAGGTGTAGCATAACAAGCTGTTTTTAATGAGCAAGAGGAGAGAGCGTGGCGCTACTACTGCCTGTATTGGCATTTATCACAGGACTTTTACTTGCTCAGACTTCCCTTGCCGAAACGATAAAACCTGTTCTCTCAGCTTGGCTTGCCCGTTTACTGATTCCAGTTGTGATTATTTATAACATGGTATTTTATCAGCCAGGTAGTTTGAGTTTAATGCTCTTTAGCTTCGGTTCAGCATTTCTTATTTTCTTCGCTTATTTAGCTTTATTTAAAGACAGATTATTAGCGCTATGCGTGAGTTATACCAACATGGGCTGGCTCGGCTTTCCTTTTGCCATGGCTTTATTTGGTCCTGATGCTACGGCTCCTATTGTTGCGCTATATATTGGAATGTCGCTTTTTGGCAATGCATGGGCCGTTACGGCAGTCACCACTGAACCACAAAGTAAACTCAACATATTAAAAAAGGTTTTAACTTCTCCACCGTGTATTTCAATTTTTTGTGCGCTTCTGCTCAGGTTGCTAGGTGCTCAGCATATAGAACATCCTGCCATACATTGGATATATGAAATTGCCAAGTTCGCGATGACCTTTGCAGGCATGTGTGTTTTGGGAATGTGGCTACGCCGTACGCGAGTGCATTTAAAAGACTTAATCTACAGTACCAAAGCTCAAGCTTTTAAGGTGGTGTGTGGGTTTATTCTTTGTGGCTTAACTTATAGATTTTTACCGATTCCAAATATAAGTCAGCAAATTGGAGTGATGTTTTTAATGTTCTGTTTGCCGCCAGCAGCCAATATTGTAGCACTAGAAACACATTATCAAGGAACGGGAAGATCTGCGGCTTATATCGCCTCTGGGACAATTGTGAGTTGTGTGTGTATTGCGATTTATGCAGTGTTTTTGCATCTTTATTTCTAAGTAAGATAATTAGATTAGGCTGCCTTTGAATAGTGGTTATATGCTTATTTTGTGTATGTAAGCAATACTTTACTTTTGTTTCGTCAAAAGTAACAAAACCATTTGTCGAACTGACGACACATCCGTGATGTCGCAGTTCGACGGGCGACATCCATGTCGCCTAGCACGATAGCAAATGGCTTTAAAGTTTAAAGTTTTACTTCTGCAAACTTTCTCTAAATAACTGCATCGCTTGTCCACGATGACTAATCTTATTCTTATCTTCTTTAGACAGTTCAGCACTAGAAACTTGTAGCTCAGGCAACCAGAACAGTGGGTCATAGCCAAAGCCATTTTCTCCACGTGCAACTTCTAAAATTTCGCCGTGCCAAATGCCTTGGAAAATCTGTGGTAATGGGTCTTCAGCATGAGTGACTAAAGCAAGTACACATACAAACATACCTTCAATCACTTCACCATTTTTACGGTAGGGTAAAAGATCATTTAATAATTTTGCATTATTCGCTGCATCGTCACCATGCTCTCCAGCATAACGTGCAGAGTAAATACCAGGTGCGCCGCCTAAAACTGGTACACAAATGCCTGAGTCATCAGCCATAGCAGGTTTACCTGAAATTTTAGAAGCATGACGAGCTTTAATAATGGCATTTTCAATAAAGCTTAAGCCGTCTTCGATTGCATCAGAAATATTAAGGCGACCTTGAGGAATAATTTCTACTGGTAATTTCAACTGTTCAAAAAGTTTTTCAAACTCAGCGACTTTACCTTTGTTATTGCTGGCAAGAACTAAACTGCCCTGATCAAACCAATGTGGGGTAGACATAATAAAACCAAACTTTATAGCTAATATCGAACATCAGTTATGTTACGTGTTTTTTGGAAGGGGATATAGAGGAAAACAAATAGAATATAAATGAGAATATCCTAATAAACTAAAACCACCTTGTAGAGCATACAAGGTGGTTTTAGTCGAGTAAGGTTTTTTTTCGGATGAACCGTTATTATTGTGCTTGAATCCATTTGTCCGCACGGTCACGTGCTGTACGAATTTGTTCTTGAGTCAAGTTCGCTGCAAGAGCGGTTTTCTTACCTTCAGATAGGCTAATCACTTTATTATCGAGCATGCCATCGCGAGTTGAAAGCTCATACCATTGGTAAGCACCAACGTAGTTTTTCTTTTGCTCTTCCATCATCGCAAGGTTATAGCTTGCACGGTTATCACCATTGCTTGCTGCTTTTTCAAAGTATTTACGAGCCATAGACTCATCTTTTTTAACACCAATACCGTCGGCATACATACGGCCTACGTTGAGTTGTGCTGGTGATAAACCTTGGTCAGCTGCTGCTTTAAACCATGCGAAAGCTTGCTTTTCGTCTTTTGCTACATCTTTACCATATTGGTAGTGTGTACCAAGGTAAAATTGCGCGCCTGCTTGACCAGCTTTTGCCGCTTTCTGAAGATCGTTAATCCCCATTGTTGAAAAACGTGCAGCCTGACTCGCAACCGATTGTGGCTGGGCGATATAATCTGCATGAGCCTGCATACTTAGCAGTCCTGCAAATAGTGTGCTAAATAATGTCTTTTTCATAGTGCACTCACTCGATAAATAGCGACTTCACCAAACAAATTCGGAACATGTTTGCTTAACAGGCTTCCCTGCTGATTTCCATTGACGGCGAGTCGATTAATAATTTGTATTTGATTTTCCGCACATAGTGCTTCGAAATCTTTAAATGTACATAAATGAATGTTGGGGGTGTTATACCACATATATGGTAGAGCATCCGATACAGGCATCATTCCTTTTAATGCAAGAAAAGAGCGAGTCTTCCAATGCGCAAAGTTTGGAAAAGTAATAATGGCCTGTTTACCCACACGCACCATGTCTCTTAATAAAACATCGGGTGCATCTACGGCTTGCAAAGCTTGTGCCATAACCACATAGTCAAATGACTGGTCAGCAAAGCGGCTTAAGCCGAGATTCAAATCTTGTTGAATAATATTTAACCCGCGACTGACGGCAATTGCAATCTTTTCTTGATCAATTTCTAAACCATAAGCACGAATTTGATGCTTTTGGCTCATATGAGCGAGTAATTCACCGTCACCACACCCTAAATCGAGTACGCTTGAGCCGGGTTTAATCCACTTTTCTGCTAGTTGTTGATCAATACGCATTAGCTTGCCTCCAGTGATGTCGATTTTAAGTGTTCTTCACCGCCTAAGAAAGCGCGCATAGTTTTGACATACAGTGGAATAGGGAATAAGAACGAGTCATGACCTTGCTCAGCATCAATATCTAAGTAACTTACAGGCTTATGATTAGTAATAAGTGCATCTACAATTTCTTGTGAACGGCTTGGTGCAAAACGCCAGTCAGTGGTAAACGAGACAATCAAGAACTGACATTTGGTTTTGCCCATCGCTTCAGTTAAAGAATGACCGTACTCACGTGATGGGTCAAAATAATCTAAAGCTTTGGTCATGATGAGATAGGTATTGGCATCAAAGTTACGGCTGAACTGTTCACCTTGATAACGCAGATAGCTCTCGACCTGAAACTCGACGTCAAAACCGTACATAAATTTGCCAGATTTTAAATCACGGCCAAATTTTTGTTTCATGGCTTCTTCTGAAAGATAGGTGATATGACCTACCATGCGAGCCAAAATCAGTCCGCGTTTCGGGTAGCTATCATTTTCCAAATAACGGCCATGGTGGAAATCTGGATCAGACAAGATTGACTGACGAGCAACCTCATTAAATGCAATATTCTGTGCTGAAAGCTTTGGTGCGCTGGCAATAATCACACATTTTTGTAGGCGGTCAGGGTAGTCTACGGACCATTGTAGTGCTTGCATGCCTCCTAATGACCCACCGACCACTGCATACCAGACATCTACACCCAAACGGTCAGAAAGCATAGCCTGAGTTTTAACCCAGTCGCGTACCGTTACTAATGGGAAATCAGGTCCATAAGGGCGATTGTCATTTTCAGGATTTGGTGAGGTCGGGCCAGTTGAGCCATTACAGCCACCAATATTATTTAGCGAAACTACAAAAAACTTATTCGTATCAATTGCCTTACCCGGGCCAATACAACTATCCCACCATCCAGCTTTTTTATCATCTTCGTGGTGATAACCCGCTGCATGATGATGTCCGGAAAGAGCATGACAGATTAAAATTGCATTTGATTTATCAGCATTTAAAGTGCCGTAAGTTTCAACCATTAATTCAAAACGAGGCAAAACACGATCACATTCAAGGTGTAATGGTTCTTCAAATTGGAACTTTTGCGGAGTGACTAACCCCACTGAATCAGCTGGAAAAGACACGGGAACATTTCGCCTTTTAAATCTTTCAGGAATAAAAAGAAAGGATACCAAGCTAGGTATCCTTTCCAAAGTCTTTTTTTTAATTAAACAGCGGCGGCAACAACCTGATCTGTACTTAAAACACCTTGATCAATCAAACGGTTGGTACATGCAATAATTGCTTCAATGGATGAAGTGACTGTGTTGTCATGAACACCGGCACCAAATGAACCTTTACCTGTACCTTTGACTTGAAGCTCAATTAAGGTTAATGCTTTCGCATTTGCACCTGAACTAATACTACGTTCTTCATAGTTCAATACGTCAATTGGTAATTGAAGTGCATTTAAGAATGCAGAGATTGGTCCGTTACCTTCACCACGAAGTTGTTGTGTTTCACCTTCGACATCAACATCAAGTTCGATAATTTGAGTACCGTTAATGTCAGACAACTTGTAGTGTTTGACTGTGTAGTGATGGTTTTTCACATCAACATATGTGTCTTTAAATAAAGTCCAGATTTCTTTGGCATTGATTTCTGTACCGTTCTCATCAGCATATTGTTGAACAACTTGGCTAAATTCGATTTGTAAGCGACGCGGCAACACAACGTTGTAATTCGATTCTAATAAGTATGCAATACCGCCTTTACCAGACTGGCTGTTTACACGAATTACAGCATCATAGTCGCGGCCCAAATCTTTCGGGTCGATTGGTAAGTAAGGCATATCCCAGACTTCTTCGTTTTTCTGGTACTCGAAGCCTTTTTTGATCGCATCCTGATGTGAACCAGAGAATGCAGTAAATACCAAGTCACCTGCATATGGATGACGAGGGTGTACAGGTAAACCAGTACATTCTTCAACCGTTGCAATCACTTCATTAATGTTAGAGAAATCTAACTCTGGTGCTACACCTTGGGTATACATGTTCAATGCAATTGCTGCAACGTCAACGTTACCTGTACGTTCACCATTACCGAACACACAGCCTTCAACACGGTCAGCACCCGCCATAATGGCAAGTTCTGATGCAGCAATACCACAGCCGCGGTCATTGTGGCAGTGAACAGAAATGATTACGCCATCACGACGTGCCAAATTACGATGCATCCATTCAATTTGGTCTGCATAAACATTTGGTGTAGAAACTTCGACAGTCGCGGGTAAGTTTAAAATAACTTTATGATCTGGACGTGCATCCCAGATTTCTGTGACGGCATCACAGACATCTTTAGCGACTTCTAATTCAGTTGCAGAGAAACATTCTGGACTGTACTGGAAAATCCAGTCAGTTTGAGGATACTGTGCAGCATACTCTTTAACTTTTTGAGCAGCATTAATTGCTAATTGTTTTGCACCATTAACATCTACGTTCAACACCTTTTGACGGAAGGTTGGAGAGTTCGAGTTATAAATATGCACAATTGCGCGTTTAGCACCTGCCAAAGATTCAAAAGTACGTTCAATTAAATGGTCACGTGCTTGAACCAAAACCTCAATGTATACGTCATCAGGAATATGATTTTCTTCGATCAACATGCGGGTAAAATCGAAGTCAATTTGTGATGCAGAAGGGAAACCGATTTCAATATGCTTAAAACCAATTTTCACAAGCATTTTGAACATTTTGAATTTTTGTTCCATGTTCATCGGTTCAAAAATTGCTTGGTTACCATCACGTAAATCGGTACTCATCCAGATTGGCGCTTTTGTAATTTCGTTATTTGGCCATTGGCGATCTGGTAAATCCACACGTTGGTACATACGGCGGTATTTTTTGCTAGGGTCAGCCAACATCATGAGAAAACTCCTTGTCTCGTAGCGCGGTTGCTCTGGATATATTTAAAAGGCAACGTCTCTACTTAATATATGGTATCTAATTCAGAAAAATTAAAGGTAATTTTGAAGTGCTGCTTTAAAAAGCAGACAAAATTTTTATACGCGCGCTTGGCGCAGCATCAGGAGTTGCAGATGATGTCTTGCTTGAGTAGGCTGGGCAAACAAGTAATTCGTTTTCATCTCTAGACCGTAGAATAATAAGTTTGATGGTTTGCGGGTAATCTTGATATTTAGATATATCACATCTAAACAATGATTACACCTTGTGCAAAATTCTTATCATAATTTTAGTTAAGTTGTTTAGAAAATAATTTTCTAATTTTGCGCTGTTTTATTTTTTATGGAAAATTATTTTCATATTTTTGCCTTTTTAAGGTAAAAAAGATTATTAAGTCTTAAAAAGGCAAAAATAAATAGTGTTACAGTTCTGACCACATACGAATTAAATTATGATAAATGTTGGTGAGCTTCATGACTTCTGGGTAGTTATCGCCGTGTGATTTGCGTAGTTCTCGAATGCTCTCATCAAGATTAAATAAAAGATGGCGTTTACTATCGTCTCGAACGAGACTTTGTACCCAGAAAAAAGAAGCAAAACGAGTACCAGAGGTAATACTGCTGACTTCATGTAGGCTGGTAGAAGGGTAGAGCACCACATCACCTGCCGGTAATTTGACTTCATGATAACCATAAGTATCTTCGATAACGAGGTCACCACCTTCATATTCATCTGGTTCACTTAAAAATAATGTACAAGATAAATCGGTACGGAGCTGTTCAGAAGTTCCACGGATAAGGCGAATTGAATTGTCTACATGGAAACCAAAGCTTTCATGTTCATCATAACGATTAAAAAGCGGTGGAATAATTTTGTGAGGTAGCGCAGCGGCCTGAAATATTGGATTTTGCCAAATTGCTTTGATGACAAGATCACTTAAATGATGAGTAAGCGGGTCTTGTTCTGAGAGTTGCTGATTTCTTTTCACAGAAGCAGATAAGGTGCCCGCAGTTACTTTTCCACCAACCCAACTCGCTTCTTCCATGAGTTTACGAAACTCGGCAACTTGCTCTTTGCTTAAAACATTAGGAATATGATGAATCACGGCAAACACCTTTTATATAGATACTTCATTTGTAAAAATAGCCTCGTGACGAGGCTATTTTATCTGAACTTTAACCAATTCCATAAATCAATTATGGAATTTAACCTTAGTACTTAAAGTTAATCGCTAATACAGCATTACGGCCATTGCCTTCAAATGCGTAATGAGCTGCATGTGCACTAGTGAAGTAACGCTTATCAGAAATATTATTAATATTAAGCTGTAAGTTTACGTTCTTGTTCACGTCGTATTTAGCCATCGCGTTGTAAATAGTGTAGGTTGGCAAATATTTAGGTGCGGTTGTGTTTACAAAGACTTGATCACGATATTCAACACCAGCGCCTAAAGTCAATTGAGGCATTACTCTGTAAGTAGACCATAGGGTAGCACTGTTTTTCGCTACAAATGGTAATGGCTTACCTTCTTGAGCAACCGCATTGTATGCGGCATCTGTGATTTCGCTATCTAAATAGCTGTAGCCTGTAGAAACATCCCATTTGTCGGTAATTTTTCCGTTCAAGCTAATTTCAAATCCGTCAACTTTACTTTTACCTGCATTTGCGGAAGTAGTAGGGTCGATTTGGATACGAGTATTTTGCTTTTCTGTACGAAAAACTGCGGCAGTTAAATTCGCGCGGTTATTAAACAGATCCCATTTCGTTCCTACTTCAAAAGTACGAGCTTCTTCTGGTTTAAGTTCATTAATAATATCTGTAGTACCAAGTGCATTGTCACTACTGTCGCCTTCAGCAAGTACACCGACAGGGTTGGCAGAAGTTGCAAAGCTTGCATAGATACTACCGTTCTCAGTTGGTTTAAAAACTAAACCTGCTTGATACGTAAAGAAATCTGAATCACTTTCATATTTTGTTCCTTTCGGAATGCTAATGGTAGAGTTATAAGCTCCAGCAGTTGTGCCGTAGACATCTTTATTATATTTTTTCTCTGTTTCAAATTTATCCCAACGGACACCTAAATTTAAAATCCATTGAGGATTAAACTCAATACTATCTAAAGCATAAAGAGAAACAGTGTGGCTACGAGTTGTAGACTGTCCTTTAATTGTTCCAAGTGTGTCAGTGAAGGAACCGTTTCCTGGATTATTTAAGCTGGTACACCAACCATTTGAAGCTGCCGCAGCTGAATTACAGTTCTTAATATTATCTTGTAAAATTGTAGACGTCGTTTTTCCTTCCGAGTTAGTAAAAGTATACATACCTTGGTCAGTTTCTTGGAAGCTCCATTCAGTACCGACATTAAAGGAATGCTTTAATGAACTAGTATTAAATTTACCTTTTAAAGAAAGTTGATCACTGTATGCATCTGTGTCCAATATACGACTTAAAGCACGACGAGCGATTGTGCCTCTGTAAATATTACCCTTAGAGTCATCAGCATTCGTATAAACATAATCAGATTTAGATTTGTTGTAGGTTGCTACATTCGACAAG
This sequence comes from Acinetobacter lactucae, assembly GCF_013122135.1. NCBI lineage: Bacteria > Pseudomonadati > Pseudomonadota > Gammaproteobacteria > Moraxellales > Moraxellaceae > Acinetobacter > Acinetobacter lactucae. The sequence continues at coordinate 3,448,674 of NZ_CP053391.1, read as the reverse complement.
GTAAGATTTTCATTAAAATCATGTTCCAACTTAAATGTACCAATATGGTTTTCACGTTTGTCAAAATCACGTGCTTTCCAGCCATAGTAGGTTCCAGCTTTGACATCAACAGGTTTACCATCACCAGGTGTTACTGTCACTCCTGGAGGAGGAGTTGTTGGATTTGCATTGTTAAATGGAATACCTGCATCTGGTTCATCATTACTACGTAAATAGTAGTAGCTAAGAGTTCCACGAGTTGCTGTACCTAGGCCAAATGCAAGACTTGATGCAATACCAGCACGCGCATATTCAGCACCTTTACTCTGACCAGCTTTTTCATTTTCATGACCCATAATGACCACACGGCCAGCAATACCGTTACCAAAGTCTTTATTGGCATCAAGTTGGATATGACGATAGTTGTCAGTACCACCTTGAATACTGCCTTGGTAAACGTCACCTTCATGAGCAACTTTAGGAATTAAGTTAATACTTCCACCAACGCTACCACCGCCACCAAGAGCAGAAGAAGAGCCTTTAATCACTTCAACTTGTTCAATGGCAAACATATCGCGGTTTTGAGACGTTGTATTACGTACACCATCGACATAAATAGAAGACTGGCCGCTATAGCCACGAATGTAAGGCATGTCGGTAAATGGTGTACCGCCTTCACCTGCCCCTAATGTAATACCTGGTTCATAGCGTAAAGCTTCGAGGAGGGTATTAGAGTTTGTATCTTTAATTAATTTTTGAGAAAGAATAGAGACAGACTTTGGCGTATCTTTAAGTGGAGCCACAAATTTAGCGTTTGCTGACTGATCTACTTTTAAAGACTCTTCTTGAGTCGCTTTAGTATGAATTGTTGGTAATTGTGAAACTGCTTCTTGTGCCATGGCTGTTGTTGCAATCATAGAGAGAGAAGAAGCAATTGCAGATGATACAATTTTCTTGCGAGTTTTAATTAGAGACATAATTTCAGGGCTTTAAATAGTAAAGGTTATGCGAATAATAATAATTCTTATTTATATGTACAGTTTGTGTTAATTGGATTTGCCAATAGAATTATGAAGGAAAAATGAATAATTAAATGGTTAATTGTGCTTTTTTGTCGTTAATCTACTGATTATTAGTAATTGTTTGTTAAAACGATTAAGTTGAATTTTTTATTGTAATTTTAGATTTATAAAGAATAACTAAAAAATTAGTTCTTCTTAATGAACTGTGAAAAATTTTTAAGAAATCATAAAATTACTGTGAAATTTCTTGGAAAATTAGCATTCACTTACAGGAAGTGATCGGTTAATTTTGTATATCTTGAAAGTTGTCATATAATACAGCACTTTTTTAAAAACTGTTCCTACTAACTAATTTTTATCGAGGAAGCCATGCAAGTAACGACTGAAGCGGTTTCGGGCGTTGCCCGTCGTTTAAATGTGTCTGTACCGACGAGCCGTATTAACGAGCAATTTGAAGCTCGTTTGAAGCGCACTGCCAAAACTGTGAAGATCAACGGCTTCCGTCCAGGTAAAGTACCTGAAAACGTTGTTCGTCGCGAATACGGTGCAAGCATTTATCAAGAAGTTGTAAATGACATCATTCGTGATAGCGTTTTTGAAGCAATTCAACAAGAAAAAATCAATGCGGTAGGTATGCCGAATATTGAGAAAGTTGAACATAAAGAAGATGCTTTAGTTTTTGAAGCAACTGTAGAAGTTTATCCAGAAGTTGAAGTAAAAGCATTTGACGGCTTAGAAGTTGAACGTAAATCAGCTGAAATTAAAGACGCTGACGTTGACGCTATGATCGAAAACTTGCAAAAACAACGTCAAACTTGGGCTGTAACCAAGGGCATGGCGAAGAAAGACATGCAAGTGACTTTTGACTTCGAAGGCACTATCGATGGTGAGAAGTTCGAAGGCGGTTCTGCTGAAGACTTTAAACTTGTGTTAGGTTCAGGTCGTATGATCCCTGGCTTCGAAGACGGCATCATCGGTATGAAAGCTGGTGAAGAGAAAGTAATTGACGTTACTTTCCCAGAAGATTACCAAGCTGAAAACTTGGCTGGTAAAGCAGCTCAGTTCAAAATCACTGTGAAGCAAGTTGAGAAATCAAAACTTCCAGAAATTGATGCTGAATTCTTAAAAATCTTTGGTGTAACTGAAGAAGAAGGCGTTGAGAAGTTAAAAGCTGACGTTCGTAAAAACATGGAACGTGAAGTTCGCAATGGTTTACGTAACCAAGTTAAACAAGCTGCTTTTGATGCACTTGTTGCTGCGAACGAAGTTGAAGTTCCAACTGCAATGGTTGCTCAAGAAATTGACCGTCAACGTCAACAAATGGTTCAACAGTTCACTCAACAATTTGGTGGTGCAGGCGCGCAATCTTTTGATAAGAGCATGCTTCCTGACGAATTGTTCAAAGAACAAGCAGAACGTTCTGTTAAGCTTGGCGTATTGGTAAGCAAAGTTTTAGCTGATGCTAAACTTGAAGTTGACCAAACTCGCGTTGATGCTTACATTGACGACATGGCTTCTTCTTACGAAGATCCAACTGAAGTAATTGAATACTTCAAAAATGATGCTCAACAACGTGCTCAAATCGAAGCAGTTGTATTAGAAGATCAAGTTGTTGATCACATCTTAGCTGGTGCTAAAGTGACTGACAAAGCTGTATCTTATGATGACTTATTGAAAGAACAACAAGCTCGCCGTATGGGCTAATCTTTTAAGAAGTCAGAAAAAGGCGCCTGAGGCGCCTTTTTTGTTTTTCTTTATGTGGTCAATTTGAGTGCGACATTAAGTACTTAGGTATAAATAATATAATATTTCAGTGCGAACCTTTTGCAATTTGAGAAATTATCCCGCATATTGTTGCCATAGGTTAAGTCACAAAAAATTTAGGAATAAATAACGTATGTATGTTCCAACAATTGAAAATGCTTTAGTTCCTGTTGTGGTTGAACAATCTTCTCGCGGCGAACGTTCTTTTGATATTTATTCACGACTTTTACGTGAGCGCGTCATTTTTTTGACAGGTGAAGTTGAAGACAACATGGCCAATCTAATTGTTGCCCAAATGTTGTTTTTAGAAGCTGAAAACCCTGATAAAGATATCCACCTTTATATCAACTCTCCAGGTGGATCTGTGACAGCGGGTATGGCTATTTATGACACAATGCAGTTTATTAAACCTGATGTCGTGACATATTGTATGGGCCAAGCTGCTTCAATGGGTGCATTCTTATTAAATGCGGGTGCTAAAGGTAAACGCTATTGTTTAGAAAATGCCCGTGTCATGATTCATCAACCATTGGGTGGTTTCCGTGGTCAAGCATCGGATATTGAAATCCATGCTCGTGAAATTCTCTTTATTAAAGAGCGCTTGAACCGCTTAATGGCAGAGCACAGTGGTCAAGACTATGAAACCGTTGCTCGTGATACTGACCGTGATAACTTTATGACAGCTCAAGCTGCTAAAGAATATGGTCTGGTTGATCAGGTGTTAAGTAAGCGTCCATAAGGACCTTCTTATATAAATAACTTGAGATGTTGAAAAAGATCTCCATTTAGTTATTTATGCAGTGCATCTTGCCCTAATATTTAAGATTCTATTTGTGGAGTGAATATGTCCGAACATCCTCAAGGACAAAAACATTGTTCATTTTGCGGTAAAACGCAGTCTGAAGTCGGGAAACTGATTGCGGGTGAGGACGCATATATTTGTAATGAATGTGTGGATGTCTGCTTAGACCTTGTACAAACCAGCCAACAGGTTGAAGCAGGGGACTGGGCAAGTAAGGCATTGCCAAAGCCACATGAAATACGTGCTGCGCTTGATCAATATGTAATTGGTCAAGATCTTGCCAAAAAGACATTATCTGTTGCGGTTTATAACCATTATAAACGCCTAAAAGTTGGTCATAATGGACATGTGTCTAAAGAAGTAGAAATTGCTAAAAGTAATATTCTACTGATTGGACCTACAGGTTCGGGTAAAACTTTACTTGCGCAAACATTAGCTCGCCTTTTAGATGTTCCATTTGCGATGGCAGATGCTACAACATTAACCGAAGCAGGTTATGTGGGTGAAGATGTTGAAAATATTGTACAAAAGCTTTTGCAAAAAGCAGATTACGATGTAGAGAAAGCTCAGAAGGGTATTATTTATATCGATGAGATTGATAAGATTACTCGTAAATCTGAAAATCCATCAATTACGCGTGATGTGTCTGGTGAAGGTGTACAACAAGCATTATTAAAAATGATTGAAGGTACAGTGGCTTCGATTCCGCCTCAAGGTGGTCGTAAGCATCCACAGCAAGAGTTTATCCAAATTGATACCTCAAATATCTTATTTATTTGTGGTGGTGCATTTTCTGGTTTGGAAAAAATTGTACAACAGCGTCAAGAGAAAGGCGGTATTGGTTTTACAGCTGATGTTAAAAACAAAGATGAAACCAAAAAGCTTGCTGAATTGTTCCGTCAGGTTGAGCCAACTGACTTGGTGAAATTTGGTCTAATTCCAGAATTCATTGGTCGTTTACCAGTAATTGCGACACTTGAAGAGCTAGACGAAGAAGCTTTAATGCAAATTTTGACTGAGCCAAAAAATGCATTAACACGTCAGTATCAATATCTTTTCACTATGGAAAATGTTGATCTGATCTTTGAAGATTCTGCATTACGTGCTGTTGCTAAAAAAGCGCTTGAACGTAATACGGGTGCGCGTGGTCTACGCTCTATTATGGAGAACGTGCTGCTTGAAACTATGTACGATTTACCAAGTCGTACAGATGTTGGAACAGTCATTATTAATGAAGCAGTCATTAATGGTGAAGCAGAACCTGTTTATCAGACTGAACGCCAACCTAAAGAAGCTACAACGCATGAAAGTGTTGCTAAGGCAGATTTAAAGGTTATTGACTCGAAGTCTGCATAGATTTCATTCATCTAAAAAGCATGAATCGCGCTCGTGATTCATGCTTTTTTTGTTTTCAATTTATATGGGTAGTGTTAATCTTAAAAATACAAAATACGCATAGTTTTGCGGTGTAAAAAATAAATCAAAAACAAAACGCTTTGAGGGGTGCCATGCGTTATTTAATCGTATCTTTGTGCTGTGCCGGACTGTTTGTAGGCTGTCAAAGTTCATCTCATTTAGAAAAAAATCCGAGTGAATTGACCGCGACTCTACCTAAAGTTGATGTTGAAAAAGAACCTGGTTTATTAGATCAATATCATTTAGGCGGTTTTACTGTAGGAGGCTGGGTCAACCAAAAATTAGGCCAGACATTTGCTCCAATCAAACCACAAAATGAACAAGCTGCTGTAGTTTATTTATATCGACCAGACACAAAATGGAATCGTCAGGAAATCGCAGCAATTAATCTCTTTGTGAATGGTAAGCGCATTCCGAGTCTATTACATAATCATTATTATTGGATTGAATTACCAGCAGGAACCTATCGTCTTTCTGCGAGTCGCCCTTTATTGGGTATTCATTTTCAAGAACCAAAATATATTGATATTACTGTTGAGGCAGGCACGTCTTATTATTTGAAATATGATGAAGAAAATAAAATGGACCGAAGTGAACACACTGGCCCATTTATGTTAATGCAAGACAATATTGGTCGTAGAGAGATAGCATTTACCGAGCTTAAATCCTCTAGCTACAATTTTGTGGCTGAAGATGCTTCAGGAAAAATACGCAATAAACCACAAGAATTAAAGCCAGCCAAATATGACGAAAAATCAGATGTACACCTGATTAAACCATTTAAATTATGGAATCCATTAACTTGGTAATGAGCTGAAAAAGATAAAGAAAAGTTAAGACTTTTCTTTATCTTTCATCAACGGTGCGAGAATTTTAAGCATCTCTTCTTGCATGTGATCTCGTGCTTTAGGATCATTAAATGTTTGCTGTCCCAACTCCATCATATATTCTGAAATTTGCCCCATAATCTGTACATTTTTGCGCGTAATTGATTGGCCTTCTGGGGTTTTTAAAAATTTCAGATTAGCCTGAATTTCCTCTTCAGTATAAGTCTTTAGGTAAATATCCTGTAAGGCTTGAGCGGTTTTTGGATTGCTAATGAGCTGATTACTCGAATCCTTTAGGAGTAAACCTAACTTCTTCGCGGCCTCTTTTTCTTTTGGTCCTAAAGTTTTGATACCCGTGATATTACTAACGATCTGTTCTGCCTGTTGATCATAGTAAGGCGTTAATTCATTAATTGATTCTTTAAGTAGGTAATCAATTTGGCTCATTTGCATGAGTTCTTTAACTGAACTTAACTTGGCAGGAGAGGCAAACAAGCTTGTGGTAATACAGCTTAGACAAAGGCTGATTGAGAGATTTTTAAGAATAGGGCGAATAGTCATGAAATGACCTATATTCAATATATGGCGAGTGGGTGCTTTCATTAATAGCACAGATTGACAAAGTAATTGTTACAATTCTTTTCAGATTTTAAAATAAAAAAGAATGCATAAAAAAAGCACCGAATTCGGTGCTTTTCTTGATTAGCCAGCTGCTGCATCGACTACTGGAATTTTTCCAATTTTCGCTTGCCAGATTTTTGGAGCTACTGCGTGAATTGAAGTACCGTTTACATCAACTGCAACAGAAACAGGCATATCTTCAACTACGAATTTGTAGATGGCTTCCATACCTAAGTCTGCAAATGCAACAACTTCAGCTTCACGAACAGCTTTAGATACGAGGTAAGCCGCACCACCAACTGCCATTAAGTAAGTTGCTTTGTTGTCTTTGATTGCTTCAATTGCTGTAGGGCCACGGTCAGCTTTACCGATCATACCGAATAGGCCAGTATGTTCTAATACTTTACGTGTGAATTTATCCATACGTGTTGCAGTTGTAGGGCCAGCAGGACCAACGACTTCATCACCTACTGGATCAACTGGGCCAACGTAGTAAATAAATTTACCTTTAAGATCAACTGGTAATTCTTCACCATTGTCGATCATTTCAACCATGCGTTTGTGAGCAGCATCACGACCTGTGTACATTGTTCCGCTAAGAAGTAATGTATCACCCGGTTTCCAAGAATCCATTTCTTCTTGAGTAATGGTATCAAGGTTTACGCGTTTAGACTGTGAAGAGTCCCAAGTTACAGATGGGTAGTCTTCAAGTTTTGGTGCTTGAATATGAGCTACACCTGTACCATCAAGCTGGAAGTGAGCATGACGAGTAGCAGCACAGTTAGGGATCATACCTACTGGTTTACCAGCAGCATGACATGGGTAATCTTTAATCTTAATATCAAGAACAGTCGTTAAACCGCCTAGGCCTTGAGCACCAATACCAAGAGCGTTTACTTTTTCAAAGATTTCGATACGAAGTTCTTCGATTTTGTTCTCTGGTCCACGGCGAAGTAATTCGTCCATGTTGATTTCTTCCATGAGCGCTTCTTTAGCAAGCATCATGGCTTTTTCAGCAGTACCACCAATACCAATACCGAGCATACCTGGAGGACACCAGCCTGCACCCATTGTTGGAACAGTTTTAAGAACCCAGTCAACAATCGAGTCAGATGGGTTAAGCATCGCAAGTTTAGATTTGTTTTCTGAACCGCCACCTTTAGCAGCAACAGTAATATCTACTTTATTACCCGGAACGAGTTTGTAGTGGATTACAGCAGGGGTATTATCTTTTGTGTTTTTACGACCAAATGCAGGGTCAGCAAGTACAGATGCACGAAGAACGTTGCTGTTTTCAAGGTAACCTTGGCGAACACCTTCATTTACCGCATCGTCTAAGCTCATTGTTAAATCAAATTTAACATCTAAGCCCACTTCAAGGAAAACGTTAACAATACCAGTATCTTGGCAAATTGGACGATGACCTTCCGCACACATGCGAGAGTTAATTAGAATCTGTGCAATTGCATCCTTTGCGGCTTTGTTTTCTTCGCGATCATAAGCACGGCTCATCGCTTGGATAAAGTCTTGCGGGTGATAGTACGAAATAAACTGTAGGGCGTCCTTGATTGATGTAATCAAGTCATCTTGTTTGATAATCGTTGTCATACCAGAAAATCTCTTGAGCGGGCTGTTAGCTAGCGGGCTAAATTATATGACAAAAAGACAGCGTTGTGGGAGATTGGTTGATCTTTTGACCGAAAGTCGCATAAGAAGATTTGAAGCGATTTAAACGTAAGAAATCAGAAAAACTATTTATTTTTGAGTGATTAAAATAAAAAAAGCCATTTGAGCGGACATCAAATGGCGAGAGGTAGTAAAGGTTAATTATATTAATTATTTGGCAGCGGCTTGCTGTTCTGCCTGAATTGCTGTTAATGCAATGGTAAAGACGATGTCATCTACCAATGCTCCACGAGACAAGTCATTGACTGGTTTGTTGAGGCCTTGCAGCATTGGTCCAACGCTCACAACATTTGCAGCACGCTGTACCGCTTTGTAAGTGGTATTACCCGTATTTAAATCTGGGAAAATAAATACATTGGCACGGCCAGCAACACGTGAGTCTGGTGCTTTTTGACGTCCCACACTTTCAACTGAAGCTGCATCGTATTGAAGTGGACCATCAATCAGTAAATCAGGACGACGTTGCTGAGCAATTTGAGTTGCTTGCTGTACTTTTTCAACATCAGCACCTGTTCCTGAAGTACCGGTTGAGTAGCTGATCATGGCAATACGCGGGTCAATTCCAAACGCTTTCGCTGAGTCAGCCGACTGAATGGCAATTTCAGCAAGTTGTTCTGCTGTAGGGTCTGGATTAATTGCACAGTCGCCATATACATAAACTTCATCTGGCAAAAGCATAAAGAAGATTGATGAAACCAGTGAATATTCAGGTGCTGTCTTGATGAGCTGAAATGCTGGGCGGACCGTATTTGCTGTGGTGTGTACCGCACCTGAAACTAAGCCATCTACTTCGTCTAAAGCTAACATCATTGTACCGAGCACAACCGTATCTTGAAGCTGTTCTTTCGCTTGAAGCTCGTTGAGTTTGCCTTTACGTAGCTCAACCATTGGCGCAACGTATTGGTCACGAATACTATCAGGATCAACAATTGCTAATCCAGCTGGTAATTCAATACCGCGGGCTTTTGCAACATCCTGAACAGCTTCTGGTTTTGCCAGCAAAATACAGTCAGCAATTCCACGTGCCTGACAAATTGCTGCAGCTTGAATGGTGCGTGGTTCATCACCTTCAGGTAGCACAATCCGTTTTTTCGCTGCAATCGATTTTTGTACCAGTTCATGACGGAAAGCCGATGGCGACAGGCGAGGGGTAGCAGCATTGTTGCTGTGCTGCTTAAGCCATTCAACATCAATATGACTTGAAACAAATCGGGTCACTTGCTCAGCACGTTTAGTATCGTCAGTTGGAATTTCATTACCAAAATTAGACAGGCGCTGTGCGGTTTCAAGTGTATTTAAACGGGTATGTAAAATTGGTAAACCTTGTTTAATTGCACTTTGACAAAACTCTAAAAGCTCAGGTGCTGGCGCTTCTCTTTCGGTAAGAACTAAACCAGCCAGAGGAATACCATTGCTGGTTGCCAAACTACTTGCCAGTAATACGTCTGTACGCTCAGATGCGCTAATAATCAATTCGCCTGCAATAAACTTATTCAGTTCATATTCAATGCTTGAAGCAATTAAACTCGAATGCAAAATACGACGTGTTTTAGCTTCACCTTGATGTACCCATTGCCCATCAATAACGCTGGCTATATCAAGTGTTCTTGGTACGCTCAGCGTATTGCTAAAAGGAACAAGTCCAATAATCGGTAAGTCGCTTGAGCCAAAATAACGATTATATTTTTGCAGCTCACTTGTAAATTTTGCGATTTCTTCAGTTGGACGTAACGATGGATCAAACGCAACAGGAATTTGTGCTGTTTCTTCGGTTAATCCACGGGTACGCATAAAGAGTACGCCAGCAGTACGATTTGACGCTGCACCGCCAAACTGGCGTAAATGAGCATCTACTTTTTCTGCGGCTTTTTTTGGGTTTTGAATATCTGCTGTGCTGACCAAAACGACTTCTGCATCAAGTGCTTGTGCAAGACTTGCGTTGAGCTCACTGGCAAAGTGATCTTGTCCGTTTGGTAATAAGCCTTCCACAATAATGACATCATGGTCTGCTGCAACGCTACGGTGGAGGCTAACAGCTTCTTCAAGTAATTCATCTACTTCCCCAGCGGCAATAAGCTGAGTTAATTTTTCATGCGAAATAGATTGAACAGTTTTACTTTGAAATAAATGACCAAATAATGAAGTGGTTCGGTCAAGATGCTCTTGGTCTTCTTGAGAAAATGGTTTTAAAAAGCCTGCTTTAATCCCGTTACAATCAAGTGCGTAAATCATGCCTAAGCAGGCAGAGGTTAAGCCAACCCCTTCGCCTGTAGGAATCAATAAAATTGTATTCATATAAACCTATAAATAAATATCGAGTTTTCGCTAAGCTCTAATTAAGCAAGGCTTGCTACAGATGCTGTATTTTCTGCCGCTTCTACAACTTGACGAGTTTCTTTGGCAATACGACCTTCTTCATCTGTTGGAATGACCCAAATTTGAGGTCCTGTACCGTTGTCGATTCGGCCTTCAGTGCCACGTTTTAGGTTGTTGTTTTGATCTTTATCAAGCTGCAAACCAAAATGAGGTAAATAAGCTAAGGTTTTTTCACGAATATAAGCTGAGTTCTCACCAATACCACCTGTGAAAATTAACCCGTCTAAAGTTGGTAAACCACAGCTTAATGCAGCAAGTGATTTTGCAAGGCGATAACTGAATACTTCGATTGCAAGAGTGGCATCTTCATTACCATTTTCGGCAGCTTCAATCACTGTGCGCATGTCATTAGACAGTTGTGATAAGCCGAGTAAGCCACTTTCGTTATTTAAAACTTTATCAATTTTTGCTAAGTCCCAACCGAGGTTTTTGGCAAGGAAGCTATGTAAGCTTGGATCAACGTCACCACTACGTGTTCCCATAACCACGCCTTCAAGTGGAGTAAGGCCCATAGAGGTATCAACACTTTGTCCATTCCATACTGCGCAAGTTGAACTACCGTTTCCTAGATGTGCTGTTAACCATCCACCTTTTTTCAGGTTGCCTGCAAGCTCACTTGCTTTATCAGACACATAAGCATGGCTTGTACCATGGAAGCCATAACGGCGGACGTTGTGGTCAGTATATAAAAACTTAGGAATTGCATAACGGTATGCATGCGGTGGCATGGTTTGATGGAATGCAGTGTCGAATACTGCAACTTGCGGTAATTCAGGGAATAGACGTACGGTTGCGTCAATACCAATTAAATGTGCTGGGTTATGAAGTGGGGCTAAAGGTGTCGCAGCACGAATACGTTCAATAATTTCAGGAGTGAGTAATTCTGCTTTGGTTAAACTACCACCGTGTACGACACGGTGACCGATTGCCTGCGGTTTGTAGTTGGCAAGACGTGCAAGTAAAGTTTCTAAAGCTTTGGCATGGTCAGCATAAGGGATTGAAAGTTCAAGTGGTTCACCACCGACTGTAATTCCCTTAATACGAGCGTCAGCTGCCCCCAAGTTTTCTGCTAAACCGTAAATACGGTCTTCACGGCGCTCTGAAACCAGTGCGTATTTAATAGATGAAGAACCGCAATTGATAACTAATACTGATGTAGCCACGTTGAAATACCCAAGTCCTGATTTAAAATAGTTTTCCTAACTTCCTGCTCAACACGTATTATTTTTTGATACAGATTGAACGGGTTGTCATGTTTTAACATGTGCTGTTTTTCTGTCCAAGATAGACTTTAGCCCATTAGACTTAAGCACTATCGACCATCAAATTATTTCTAACTAATATTCGTCCAGTATAAAGCTTAAGCACTGTATTCATGGTTTTTTTGTAGAAGAATTAAACAGTTTTTTGTATATATTTATAAAAAGTAAATTTCTATTTAATGTAATTTTCAAATATTCTCTCTAAATTTTTTTAGGGAAAATATGTGCAGTTATTTTAATCAGTCTTGAGAGGTATATTACAAATAATATACGTAATTTAAATTAAGATTTAATAGGTATTATGTAGGTTAAAAAGAATAAATTATAAACATTTCAAATATAAGAATGAGTACAATTAAATAGGTATTTATACATTTGCAAAAGCGTTATTATTACTTTGATATTAAGAGAATTTTCTCATACTTTTTAATGCTTAATTACATTGTAAATATAGTCCAAAATAAAATTAGTATTTTGCTTATAACTTAAACATTATTTGTCTTTAATACCAATGCCTAGGCAATTACCACAGCGCGGACAAGGGCTTGCATGTCGCTTTTCGCCTTAATAATATTGTTAATCTCTTTTCTAAATGATCGTCAAATATATCATTTGGTCTATTTTTATTTTCCGGCTTATCCGGTTGTACAGGAGCGTCCAGCATGGACTTGCCGAATCCTATACTGGCAAAAGTGACCGAGCGTGTAATCGCGCGCAGTCAAAAAACTCGTTCTGCATATTTACAACGTATCGAACATGCACAAGGCAAATTTCCTGCTCGTGGGGCACTTTCATGCGCTAATCTGGCTCATGGTTTTGCCAGTATGGACGATAATGAAAAATTAATTATTAAAGTCGGCCGTGAACCCAATATTGGCATTGTATCGTCATATAACGAAATGCTGTCGGCCCATGCACCTTATAAAACATTTCCAGATTTAATTAAAACAGCCGCTCGTGAGAATGGTGGCGTGGCACAGTTTGCAGGTGGTGTTCCTGCGATGTGTGACGGTATTACCCAAGGTAATGCCGGTATGGAGCTCTCACTGTTCTCTCGTGAAACTATTGCGATGAGCACAGCGATCGCGTTGTCTCATAACATGTTTGACGCAGCTTTATGTCTGGGGGTGTGTGACAAGATTGTACCGGGCTTACTGATCGGTGCTTTGCAGTTTGGTTATTTACCTACTATTTTTGTGCCAGCTGGCCCCATGACCAGTGGGTTATCTAACGACGAGAAAGCCAAAATTCGTCAGCAATTTGCAACAGGTCAGGTTGGCCGAGATGCTTTGCTAGAAGCTGAGTCAGCTGCTTATCACGGACAAGGAACTTGTACTTTTTACGGTACGGCTAACAGTAACCAAATGCTGATGGAAGTAATGGGCTTGCATTTGCCAAGCGCTGCATTTGTTCATCCTCACACGCCATTACGTGATGCACTTACCGCAGAAGCGGCGATTCGTGTACTTGATTTAACAGTTGAGCGCGGAAACTACACGCCGATTGGTCATGTTATTGATGAAAAAGCCATTATCAATGGCATTGTGGCATTACTCGCTACAGGTGGTTCAACCAACCATACTTTGCATTTGATTGCGATTGCACGTGCAGCTGGCATCTTAATTGACTGGGATGACTTTGATGAGTTGTCTGCTGTTGTTCCTTTGCTCGCAAAAATCTATCCAAATGGTAAGGCCGATGTAAACCATTTCCAAGCTGCGGGTGGGGTTGCTTTCCTCATTCGTAACTTACTTGAAGCTGGCTTGTTGCATAACGATGTAACGACAGTGGCTGGTAAGGGTTTACAGCATTACACCAAAGAACCGAAATTGATTGACGGTAAGCTCACTTGGGTTGATGGTGTGGTTCAAAGCCTTGATGACAAAGTACTCCGTAGCATTGACGCGCCGTTTCAACCAGATGGTGGCTTGCGTTTAATGCAAGGTCGCCTTGGTCGTGGTGTTATCAAGATTTCTGCTGTTGCGCCTGAGCATCGCAAAGTTAAAGCACCAGCTATTGTGTTTGATTCTCAAGAAGCAGTGCAAGCAGCATTTGATCGTGGTGAATTACACCGCGACTTTATTGCAGTTGTTCGTTTCCAAGGTGCGCGTGCGAATGGTATGCCTGAGTTGCATCGTTTGACGCCTGTGTTGGGTGTTTTACAAGATCAAGGTTTCCATGTTGCTTTAGTCACTGATGGTCGTATGTCTGGTGCTTCAGGCAAAGTTCCTGCAGTGATTCATTTATCTCCAGAAGCCTTATTAAATGGGCCGATTGCTAAAGTTCAAACAGGAGATATGTTGATCATTGATGCAGAGGCTGGCGTACTCGATGTCGAAATAGATGAACAGACTTGGCAGTCACGACCTGTTGCACAGCCAGAACATCAGGCAGAAAACGAAGTTGGCTTTGGCCGTGAATTATTTGGTGTATTCCGTGCTGCTGCTGCGCCAGCTGAACATGGAGCATCTGTATTTGGTGCATTAGTTGGTGAAACTTCACCAGAGCAGATTTGAATCAAAGGAACTGAAAAATAATGATTAAAATTGAAGATATCGTCAAATTAGGTCCAGTTATTCCCGTATTGGCATTTGATTCTGCCGGGCAAGGTGAAGATGTATCACGTGCGTTGCATGCAGGTGGTGTAAAAGTCCTTGAAATTACATTGCGTACCGCTGCTGGTCTTGCCGCTATTGAGCGTGCAAGCCAGTTGGCAGATGACATTGTGGTAGGTGTAGGTACGATTACCAAGCCAGAACATTGTGCGCAAGCCAAAAAAGCAGGTGCTCAATTTGGCGTGTCTCCCGGTCTGACTAAAGATCTGCATTTGGCTGCACAAGATGCTGGTTTACCTTTATTGCCGGGTGTGATGACACCAAGTGATCTGATTCAAGCGATTGAGTTGGGTTATGACATTGTGAAGTTCTTTCCAGCTCAACAGGCTGGTGGCGTTGAGATGCTAAAAGCATTTTATGGTCCATTTCCAAACTTGCGTTTTTGCCCTACAGGGGGAATTACGGCAGAGTCAGCACCGGATTTCTTAAAGCAACCAAACGTAGTTTGTGTGGGTGGTTCATGGTTAACACCTAAAGCTACTGTAGCTGCACAAGATTGGGCTGAAATTACTCGCTTAGCGCAAATTGCGAGTCAGTTGAGAGCGTTGTAAATGTAGTCGATATTTATAAAAAATGAAGTGCATTCTATGTGCTTTAAAGGCTGTATTGATGTGACCAGTTTGTGCTGGTCACACCTAAATATAAAAATTTAGTGTCTTAACAGTAGGAATTACTGTGGTTGAAGACCTTTGTTTAGGCAATGTGCCTAAATAATTATTCCAAGGAGAAGTGTCCCATGGAGACGGTTCAGGGTGGCATGTTACTGATCTACACTGTAATCGCGATTATTGCTTTAGTGGTCATGATCGCGAAGTTTAGAATTTATCCATTTCTAGTTCTTATTATTGTTTCACTCGGTTTAGCTTTAGCTGTTGGCATGCCAATGGGCGATATTGTTAAGTCATATGAAGCTGGTACTGGTAAAACCCTAGGCCACCTTGCCATTGTAATCGCGCTAGGAACGATGCTCGGCAAAATGATGGCTGAGTCGGGTGGTGCTGAACGAATAGCAATTACCTTAATTAAATGGTTTGGTGAGAAAAACATTCACTGGGCCATGATGTTTATTGCCCTTATTGTTGGGCTTCCCGTATTTTTTGAAGTCGGTTTCGTCCTACTCATTCCAATTGCATTTAACATTGCTAAACGAACAGGAAAATCCCTGCTGGTTGTTGGCTTGCCAATGGTTGCCGGTTTGTCGGTTGTACATGGCTTAATTCCACCGCATCCAGCGGCATTGTTAGCTGTGCAGGCTTATCATGCTGATATTGGTAAAACAATTGCCTACAGTTTGTTGGTTGGTGTACCAACGGCAATTGTTGCAGGGCCATTGTATGCGCTCTGGATCAATAAATATGTCAAATTGCCTGAAAATAACCCGTTAGCAAAGCAATTTATTGAAGCAGATACGACTAGCACCCGTGAGTTACCAAGCTTTGGTATCACCTTATTTACGATCATGCTACCGGTAGTGTTGATGTTGATCGGAAGTTGGGCAGATCTTTTCTTTGCACCACAGACTTTTGCAAACGATTTGCTACGTTTCATTGGTACCTCTGATATTGCATTGTTGATTGCTGTATTAGTCAGCTTTATCACTTTCGGTACGATGCAGGGCTTTAACCGTGAACAAATTGAGAAGTTTTGTGGCGGGTGTTTAGCTTCAATTGCCGGAATCATGTTGATTGTAGGTGCAGGTGGTGGTTTTGGAGGTATTTTGCGTGATAGCGGTATTTCTAATGAGATCGTCTCTACAGCATTGAAGGCAAACTTATCACCGTTATTGTTAGGTTGGTTGGTAGCCGCATTGATTCGTTTAGCAACAGGTTCGGCAACGGTTGCGATGGCTACAGCTTGTAGTATTGTTGCGCCAATTGCAGCTACGGCTGGTGTTGTCGTTAGACCAGAACTTTTAGTACTTGCTACAGGTTCGGGTTCATTGATTTTCTCCCATGTAAATGACGCAGGATTTTGGTTAATCAAAGAATATTTTGGTATGACAGTAGGGCAGACACTCAAAACTTGGTCGGTATTGGAAACGATTATTTCGGTGTTGGGTTTAACTTTCACGCTACTTCTTAGCACTATTTTATAATTAGAGGTAAGTAATCCATGATCGTGATTGCAATGGGTGTCTGTGGAACAGGCAAAACACTAATCGGCGAGTTGCTATCAGAGCAGCTAGCTTGTGAATTTCTCGATGGCGATACACTGCATTCGGCTGCAAATAAAAGCAAGATGAGTCAAGGTATTCCTTTAACTGATGAGGATCGCATGCCTTGGTTGCAAGCTATTCGTAAGGTCATTGAAGAGAAACAACAAGCAGGTGAAACTGCGGTATTTACTTGCTCTTCCCTAAAGCGAGTCTATCGCGATATTTTACGTGGCTCTGACCAAAATGTGCAGTTTATCTATTTGAAAGGTTCATATGAGCTGTTACAGCAACGTCTTGCTGAGCGGGCAGGCCATTTTTTCGACCCTTCATTATTACAGACTCAACTTGATACTTTAGAAGAACCTGATGCCCATGAGGCAATAACGATTGATATTGCATTAACACCTGAACAAATAGTTGTGCAGGTTATGCAGAAACTGGGGATAACTGACAGTGTGTGTCGTGGTTAACCTTATTTAAAAATATTACAAATATCTTGAAGGCTTGTGGCCTGCGGTTTAAGCAAAGTGAATACTGGTAATAGTACTGGTATTCACAGGAAACAGGACTGATCATAGTGGTCTAGTCTCGAATATATAAATGCATAAATATATAAATAATTGGAGATAAGAAGAATGAGTCATTCAAATAATTTGCAGCAGAAATTTCCTATAGTGGACAGTATTCCTGAGAACGTGCGTCTACCATCCCAGATTCATCAGCGTGTCTCACTAGTGGACGGTGAGTTGAAGTTATGGGCTGGTCCAACCAAGAAAACATTGTCTCCAATCTGGATTCAGCAGTCTGATGGTAGCTTGCAGCAAGTTGAGCTTGGCAGTTATCCAGTCATGGGTGAGAAAGAAAGCGACGAAGCACTAGACGCGGCGGTACGTGCTTACAATAATGGTCGTGGTGAATGGCCAATGATGAAAGTTGCTGAGCGTATTGGCTGTATGCAAAATTTCATTCAGCGTATGGTGGAGCAGCGAGACCTGATTGTTAAACTGATCATGTGGGAAATTGGCAAGAGTTTGACTGACTCTGAGAAAGAGTTTGATCGCACTGTCACCTATATGCGTCAAACTATTGATGCTCTAAAAGATCTAGATAATGCCAACTCCCGCTTTGTGATTGCTGAAGGTACTATTGGTCAAATCCGTCGTACCCCGTTGGGCGTAGTATTGTGTATGGGACCATACAACTACCCGCTGAACGAAACCTTTGCGACTCTGATTCCAGCTATGTTGATGGGGAACACGATCATCTTCAAACCACCTCAATTTGGTACCTTATTGTTTGAACCATTGCTTGAAGCATTCCGTGAATCATTTCCAAAAGGTGTGATCAATACTATTTATGCGCCAGGCTCTCTGGTAGTACCTCACCTACTGGCCTCTGGGCAAATTAATGTATTGGCACTGATTGGTTCTAGTAAAGTGGCTGATCACTTGAAAAAACAGCATCCTAAATCTCATCGTTTACGTGCGATTTTGGGGCTGGATGCGAAGAATGCAGCCATTATTTTACCGGATGCTGACTTGGATCTGACAGTGAAAGAGTGTCTGCTAGGTGCGTTGTCGTTTAATGGTCAGCGTTGTACTGCGCTCAAAATGCTGATGGTGCATCGCTCGATAGCCGATGAATTTGTTAAGCGCTTAACGGCTGAACTGGCCAAACTGAAAGTGGGTATGCCTTGGGAAAAAGGAGTGTTTATTACTCCGTTGCCAGGTATGCACCGTACAGCCTACATGACTGAAGTCATTGAAGATGCTGTGGCTAAAGGCGCAAAAGTGGTTAATCCTGAAGGTGGTGAATTCTGTAAAACGATGTTTTATCCAGCTGTAGTTTATCCAGTGACGGAGGGGATGAGGCTGTATCGCGAAGAACAGTTTGGTCCAGTGATACCAGTCTGTGTTTATGATGACATCGAAACTGTGCTGGACTATGTCACTACTTCTGATCATGGTCAGCAGGTGAGTATTTTTGGTAGCGACCCTGAGCAAATTGGTCATTTAGTCGATCCGCTAGTCCATCAGGTTTGTCGTGTGAACATCAATTGTCAGTGTCAGCGTGGCCCTGATGTATTCCCGTTCGGTGGTCGTAAAGATTCTGCGGAAGGTACACTGTCTGTGCATGATGCTTTGCGAGCGTTCTCAATCCGTTCTATGATTGCTGCTAAACAGACAGATGACAGTAAAGGCATGTTGGCTTCTATGGTGTCTGAGCACTATTCTAAATTTGTGAATACCGACTTTATTTTCTAATAAATATATGAATAAAAAAGCCAGCCTTCGGGCTGGTTTTTTATAGTGACTCATAATTTGAGTAATAAAAAACGCCTGAAATTAATCAGGCGTTTTTTTTATATTAAATTGATTACTGGCGAATTTGTCCGTCACCTAACACAATCCATTTTTGAGAAGTTAAGCCTTCTAAGCCAACAGGACCACGGGCATGGATTTTATCGGTGGAGATACCAATTTCTGCACCTAAGCCATATTCAAAACCGTCAGCAAAACGAGTTGATGCATTAATCACGACAGAGCTTGAATCTACGCGAGCTAAGAACTGACGAGCCAAAGTATAGTTTTCAGTCACAATGGCATCAGTATGATGTGAACCATATTTGTTGATATGGTCAATTGCTTCATCAATCCCGCTCACCACTTTAACTGCAAGAATTGGCCCTAAATATTCAGTGTACCAATCTTCTTCTGTCGCAGGTTTTACAGAGGCACCCAAAATGCGGCGTGTTTCTGGACAGCCACGTAACTCAACTTGTTTTTCAGCATACAGTTCAGCAATGTGTGGTAAGAAAACGTCTGCAATTTTTTCATCAACAAGCAGTGTTTCCATCGCATTACAAACACCGTAACGATGTGTTTTGGCATTTAAAGTAATTGGTAATGCTTTTTGTAAGTCTGCTTGAGCTTCTACAAACACATGACAGTTACCATCAAGATGTTTAATGACAGGAATACGAGCTTCGTTGGTTACACGCTCAATTAAGCTTTTGCCACCACGTGGAACAATGACATCTACATATTCCGCCATGGTAATAAGGTGACCAACAGCTGCACGGTCAGTGGTTTCAATAACTTGTACTGAATGTTCAGGTAAACCAGCAACTTTTAAGCCATGTTTAATCGCTTCTGCGATTGCTTTGTTCGACTCGAGTGCTTCTGAACCACCACGTAAAATAATGGCATTGCCTGATTTAATCGCTAAAGATGCAGCTTCAAGTGTTACGTTTGGACGTGATTCGTAAATCATCCCAACAACACCTAAAGGTACACGCATTTTTCCAATTTGAATGCCTGTGGGGCGATATGCAAGATCAGTAATTTCCCCAATAGGATCGACAAGTGCAATCACGTCTTTTAAGCCTTGCAACATGCCTTTAATGCGTGCAGGTGTAAGTTCAAGACGATCAAGCAAGGCGCTGTCGAGCTGGTTGCTACGACCTTTATCCATGTCGATTTGATTCGCTGCCAAAATAGCTGCCTGATTATTTTCTAAAGCAGTATAAATAGCAGAGAGAGCATGATTTTTTAGTGAGGTAGAAGCACTTGTGAGGACACGAGAAGCCTCGCGTGCTTGTTGCCCAACTTTTTGCATATATTGTTCAATTGAATCTTGCATAGCATTTTTTAATCATTTACCAATGACTACGATAGTAGCAGTCAAATGCGGAACAATGAATGGCTTTTTTTCAAAAATGTGACCACCATAAAAAAACATTTAAATATTTTGCAAACTATTAGCGACTTAAACAAGATGAGCGGTCATTTCAGCGATTGCGTATATTTCAGACAATTGTTTAGAATGTTATTGTGCAATACAAACTAATACAAATTTTAAAGATTTGTGCATAAAAGATTACGTGTTCAAGAAGGAACTCTTGCAGCATAAAAAAATTACAGCAAGGAGGAAGCAAGGATATGAATTCCATTATTCAAATGGATTCGGAGATTAACCAAGCTTATGCCGGTTTTGGCTTTTTCGATATCTATCATAGAGATAGTTTTAAACAACCAGCGCGTACAACATGGATCGACGGCTGGAAAATCGAATATATGGCAATTGCCGACCCAAAAACAATTCACAATACGCCAATTGTGATTGTAGGCGGCGCTTTCCAAAATTTTAATTCTTATAAATATTGTGTTGAACAATTGTTTGAAAGTGGTCCGGTCATTTTAATTGATCTACCTTCAATGGGAGCAAACCAGCAAATTACCAATCGAGACACAGGAATATCTGCAGGTAGTTTAGAACTACCTGATTTATCTGAAATGTTAGGACGTTGGTTAGATATCGTTGGAATACAAAAAGTTTCTGTAATGGGAATGTCGTTGGGCTCAGTCATTGCCTCTTGTTTTGCTTATCATCGCCCAGATTTGATGGATCGTATGATCTTAATGGGGGTTATGCAAAAGACTCGAAAAAGTTGGCGAATGATTTTGGAAGAGTCACTTAAACTCATGCAAGAAAACCGCATGGAAGAGTTTGGGCAAGCTGTAATTTTGTATTTAGTTAATCATGCAAAATTGGATAAAACCCGCATGTCACCTACGGCCAAAAAATTATTTTTTAGGCAAATGGCTGAGTTTACGGGTACTGAGCGAGAACGTTATGAAATTAACTGTAATCGTCTTTTGCGTTTAACGGATGTACCTATTCCAGAATGCAAAACGTTGGTTGCAGCCGGGC
Organism: Acinetobacter lactucae; assembly: GCF_013122135.1. Classification (NCBI taxonomy): domain Bacteria; kingdom Pseudomonadati; phylum Pseudomonadota; class Gammaproteobacteria; order Moraxellales; family Moraxellaceae; genus Acinetobacter; species Acinetobacter lactucae. Next base: position 3,427,436 of record NZ_CP053391.1, on the reverse strand, counting down.
AGTACGATAGTTTTACTCTGCCTCATGAAAATGCCAATTTCGCTTTGCAATGTCCTGATATGGAATTTGCACTTATTGCAAATGCAGATCATGTACCACAGCTCCAGCGCCGTAAAGAAACCATGAGTTTGTTCACTTCATTTTTGAAAGGTGAATCTATCCAAAATCTGGATGGCATTATTCCAATGACACGTGAACAAATGCAAAACATGGAACGCCGTGGTGAAGAGCGAGTTCGGGTTTTGCAGCCAAAAACTCAACTGACTCACCGAGAGTGTGATGTGCAGGTACCTGTAACAATTGTTGATGTTACTTTCTTCGGTATGTATTTAAAAATCGATGATGTTTCTCAGCTTAATTTTGTAAATGATCATCCACGTGATTTGGCACTACATTTAGAAGATGAAGAGGGCGGTTTTGCAATTGAGTGCTTGATTTTTGAAAGTACCGAGCAGGGTATTCGAGCTTTATTTAAACATGGTAGTTTTGAACTTGCTGATCGTTTAAGTCGTTTTATTGCTCGTCAAAAACAAGCAGTTTAATCATGATAGTTATAGATGGAAGCTCGTTTATTTCGAGCTTCCATTTTTTATATTTATTATTTTTTTTGGGCGTGAATGGTCCAAACTAAGTCGCCTAAATGTTCTTCACCTCTCTCTTTAGAAACTTGTCCAAAGAATATTTGTGGTTGTTCAACACTCACCTGATTAAATCCTGCATCTTCAAAAAAGTCTTTCACCTCAAGTGGCGTTTTAAAGTGAAAACTAAACGAGCTTCGAGACATGAGTTTAAGTAATTTACTGCTGTTCCAGATAATACTGGCAAGTTTGTTTTTAACTGGCTCAGGGTAGAGGTCAGTTAAATAGTGAAACTTTTTAAAAGACGAACCATAGTGCGCAATTGATTGAATCAGTTGTTTTAATAAATCTTTGTCAAAATAGTTAATCAAACCTTCACTGATTACAACCAATGGGCGGTTAGGGTCAAATACTTTAAATGCTTGTTCAAAAGCTTCTGTAAATAAATCAACTGATAAGATTTCAGGTGCATTTTTTTCAATTTGCTGTAACGCATTTTGTTTGGTTTGTGCCATATCGGGCAAATCAAGCTCCCGATAGGTAATAGAAGGGTAATGTTGTCTAAACCACCAGCCACGTGGAGACAGGCCACATGCTATTTCAAGCACCTGTAAATCAGGACTTTCTTGAATGAGTTGTTCTAAATGATGGTCAAGCATGGTGTGGCGTTGTTTAAGTGTCGTACGCATACTACCGCCTACATATTTCTCTGCCCATGATTCTATTGGATGAACCAAATAAGCCAGTGATTTGCCTTTGGTTGTGGCAAGTGCTTCATGAGAGATCCCCATTTGATACCAGATATAACCCGTATAGTGAGCTGTAAAAGAGATATGGCGGTGTTTTGAAAGTTGTTGTGTCATTCGTCCTGAACTCGGTTTATTGTTTTTCTGTGGTTTGACTGACAATTTTTAATTATCAGTCAAATATAGTCTTACATTAGAATTTAGAGTGAATTCTTAAACTCTTCAATGGCTGTTTTGACAGCTTGCCACTCATTTCCTAGCGATAAGGTTTCACTAATCTGAATTTGTGGAATTTGACCGCGCATGCGTTCTAAACGCTCTTGATTTGGTAGCTCTAAGTTTGCAATACCTTCAAGTGCTGTACAGGCTGCACTACGGTCATTACACACCAGCCCCATATCACACCCAGCTGCCAGAGCAGCTTGAATACGTGCATCTGCACCGCCTGCTACACATGCAGCCTGCATGCTTAAGTCATCAGAGAAAAGTACGCCATTAAAATTCAAACGATTGCGTAGAACCTCTTGAATCCAGAAAGGTGAGAAGCCTGCTGGATTTGGATCAACCTGATCGTAAATCACATGTGCTGGCATGAGCGCATCAAGCTGAGGCATAAGCTTAATAAAGCTTTGCATATCGTGGTTGTAAATTTCGTCATAGCTACGGCTATCGATTGCAGCTGCAACATGAGAGTCGGCTTTCACTGAACCGTGGCCAGGGAAATGTTTGCCTGTGTTTGCCATTCCAGCTTTTTTCATGCCTTGCATAAATGCGCCGGCAAGTGGAGCAATATCATCAATATTCTTAGAGAAGCCACGATCGCCAATCACGTCACTAATTGCATTAAGGTCTAAAACCGGCGCAAAACTAAAATCGATACCGACAGCAAGCACTTCAGTTGCCATGAGCCAGCCGCACTGCTCAGCTAATTCAAGAGCCTTTTGTGGTTGAGTTAAATATAACTCTCCGAAACGGCCCATAGCTGGTAATAAGGTAAAACCCGATCTTAGGCGCTGAACTCGACCACCTTCTTGGTCGACAGCAATTAAAATATCTGGACGAATTTGACGCATATGGTCCGTTAATGCACGGACTTGTTGTGGAGATTCAATATTTCGTGCAAATAAAATCATGCCACCGACTTGCGGAGCGCGTAATAGTTCAATATCTTCTTGAGTAAGTTCTGTGCCGGCGATATCCAGCATCAATGCGCCAATCATATTGGTTCCATTTGAATTTTGATTGAAAAACAATAAGCGAATTTTGCAATGTTTTGCTACATTTTGTCAGTACAGAATATGATAAAACTACACGGTATAAACAATTTAGTTGGTTAAGATTTTGAATCTGCTTAGTTCATATCGAAAACAGAGCGTGTAAGATAGGAACACCCAAGGAAGTATTAAAAATTTATGAAACTTCAAACTATAGCTTGTGCAGTAGCGATCGCGACTGGCGGTTTATTCTTCTCTCATACGATGAATGAAGCGAGAGCAGCAACGAATACTGCTGCTGTTTCTCAATCGATCCAGCCAACGCAAGAACAAGCTTTGGTGGCTCGTCAGCTGGCAACTTTAGTTGATCGCCAACATTATTTAAATATGCGTCTGGATGCGACCACATCAAATCGTATTCTCGATATGTATTTAGATAATCTTGATCCAGATCACTCACTATTTTTAGATGCTGAAGTTCAAAATTATAAAAAACTCTATGGTTCAAATTTTGGGGCTTCATTAAAAGCAGGCAACTTAACGGGGCCTTTTACTATTCATCAGCAATATCGTGAACGCCTAAAACAATTTTATGAGTTCATGTTGGCTGAATTAAAAAAACCACAAAATTTAAAACAGCCAAATAGCTATATTGAAGTTGATCGTGAAAAAGCACCGTATTTTAAAACGACGGCTGAGCAACAAAATCATTGGCGCAAAATGTTGGTTTCACAGTTAATCAACTTAACCATTAGCCGTGAAGAAGAGCAGGCGAAACAAAAAGCGCTTAAAGAAAATCCTTCACTTGCAAATGGTCAAGATTTAACTGGCCCAGAAGATTTAACGCCAGCTCAAACGTTAACTAAACGTTATACACGTCAGCTTGAAAGAATTAGTCGTGTGAAAAGCGATGACGTCTTGGACAAAACATTAAATGCAATGTTGGCGACCTATGATCCACATAGTAACTATTATCCGCCAATTGATGCGATCGAACTAAATCGCCAAACCACCTTACAACTCGAAGGTATTGGTGTGTCGATTCGTCCAGAGCGTGGCAACGAAGATTACACCAAGATTGAAACCATTGTAGAAGGTGGTCCTGCAAGTAAGTCTGGCCAAGTGAAATCAGGAGATCGAATCATTGGTGTCGCTCAAGAGGGCGAGAAAATGGTTGATGTGATTGGTTGGACAAGTTCTGAAATTGTTGGACTCATTCGTGGTAAACGCGGAACAAAAGTCACGTTAAAGCTTCTTGGTGCTGGCGCATCAATGAGTCAAGCACGTAATGTGACTTTAGTGCGTGATGTCATTCAAGAAGAAGATGCTGGTGTTCGTTCACGCACAGTTGAAGTAACACGTGATGGTAAAAAGCATGTGTTAGGCGTAATTGAAATTCCATCATTCTATTTTGACTATCGTTCACGTCGTGCAGGTCAACAATACCGTTCAGTTTCTGAAGATACTGCAAATGCTTTTGAAGCGCTAAAAGCGAAGAAAGTAGAAGGGATTATTATTGACTTACGTAATGACCCAGGTGGTTCATTAGAAGAAGTTGCACGTATGTTGGGTCAGGTGATTAAGTCTGGTCCGGTTGTTCAAATTCGTGATGGTAATGGCAATGTAAGCGTTTTTGAAGATAACGATGGCGGCCAGCAAATTTACACAGGTCCACTCGCTGTATTGGTGAACTTGGCTTCGGCATCAGCAAGTGAAATTTACTCTGCTGCAATTCAAGACTATGAGCGCGGTATTATTATTGGTAGTACAACGACTGGTAAGGGTACAGCTCAGGTACAACTTGATACTCTGGCATATGGTCAAGCGACCTTAACTCAGCGTAAGTTCTATCGTATTACGGGTGGTAGTACACAAAATAAAGGTGTAGTGCCAGACATTAAACTCGTCGATATTTATAACGAAGAATTCGGTGAGCGTAAATCGAAGAATGCCTTGAAGTGGGATACGATTCCTACTGCACCATTTAAGCGTGAAGGTTCAGTTCAGCCTTATGTGACAAAGTTGTCTCAATTCTCTGAACAACGTGTTGGTAATGATGCTCAGTTTAAATATCTAAATAAACGTACTGCAATCGCCAAGGTAACAAGTGATCAGAAACAAGTGGTGCTTGATATTGATAAACGCCGTGCTGAATTACTTGGTTTAGAGAAACAAACTTTAGATGCAGAAAATGAACGCCGTGCTGCAACAGGTCAAAAGCCTTTTGCAAACTGGGAAAGCTATCAAGCTTCATTAGATGCTCTAGCTGAATCTCGCGCTAAAATGAAAGCATCTCAACGCCCTGCATTACCAGAGGAAGAAACTTTTGTGACTGAAGCTGCAAATGTACTCATGGACTATGCAAAATTGCAAAATCGCTAAGTATTACTAGGTCTTAAGAGAAAAGCATGCTGTTATCAGTGTGCTTTTTTTATTTTTCATGTCAGTAAACTGTCACGCATTTATCATCAAAATGTCAAAAAAACTGCTTAATCTTTAAGCATGAAAATAAATACATTGATGGATGGCGCTATGCAAAGCTCATACGCGACAGCACTATTAAAACAACAGCAACTTCCTGAAAGCTTCCAATTCTTTTTTAAACAAAAGCAGCAGCTATCTAATACGCATTCACTGCATGATTTAGTGCGCCCACGTTTAAAAATTGCGATTGTGACGGAAACTTGGCCACCTGAAATTAATGGTGTGGCACTTTCATTATTACAACTATGCCAAGGTTTACAAAAACAGGGGCATAAGATTTTACTGATTCGTCCAGAGCAAAAAGCAAAATGCCATGACTTTACGCCAGAGCAAGAATGTCTGGTGATGTCACAAGCTATTCCAAAATATCCGACTTTGCAATTTGGTTGGCCACAATATTTAAAAGTATCGAAAGCTTTTGAAAAGTTTGTGCCCGATGTGGTTCATATTGTGACCGAAGGACCGTTAGGTTTAACTGCCATGCAAGCTGCTAAGGCAAAAGCTATTCCGGTTTCTAGTGGCTTTCATTCGCCATTTCAAGATTTTAGTCGATTCTTCGATTTGGCTTTTTTAGTCAAACCGATTCAAAAATACCTGTGCTGGTTTCACAATAACACTCAAGTGACTTGTGTGCCGAGTAAAGATACACAAGAAGCATTACGAGGTTTCGGTATTACGTGCCCGCTGGTAGTAGTTGGACGCGGAGTCGATACCACAAGATTTTCACCAAAGCATCGCTCTGAAAATCTACGAAAACAATGGGATGCCGATGAGGATACCCGCGTTATGCTTTATGTAGGGCGTTTGTCTCCCGAAAAAGAAGTGCAAGTGCTCATTGAAAGTTATGCCAACATACACACCATTCAGCCTCATAAAACTAAATTAGTTATTGTTGGAGATGGCCCAGATTTTGCTCGTTTAAAGTTACTACCTGAAGCGAAGGGTGTTATCTTTACCGGAAGTCTGAGAGGTCAAGATTTGGCGGCTGCCTATGCGAGTGCTGACGTATTCGTATTTGCGAGTCAAGTTGAAACGTTTGGTAACGTAGTTTTAGAGGCAATGGCGAGCGGTTTGCCAGTTATCGCGTATGATTATGCATGTGCACATCAATACTTAACCCATGGTGTGAATGGCTGGTTAAGCCCACTTGGACAAAAAAGTCACTTTATACAACAAATTTATCAGCTTCCTTCAGTACAACAACTTAGAGAAATGGGCGTACAAGCCTGTCATAAAGTACAGCAAAGCGGTTGGCAACTTCCGGTTCAGCAATTGGAGCAGGCATTTTATCAGGTAGTGAAGGAGCCTTCGTTGGACTTCACTTAAGTATCCTAAGATAGGAGAATGACCATGAAACTTAAGAATGCAAAAATAAAAATACTCGATTTAGATTTGAGAGGCTGTTTATATCTTAACAATTTCTCTCACTCACAGCGTGTTGCCCTTTTTTTCAAAATCATTAGTCGTGTGGGTGATGGTCCATTTTGGTATCTAATGCTGGCAATCGTGTGGGGGATGCAAGGCATCACCTATAGTTTGCAAATCATCTACTTATTATTAGGTGGTTCTGTCGGCACAGCAATCTATAAATTCTTAAAACATAAAACAACGCGACCGCGTCCTTATCAGGTGCATCAGGTGATTGTGCTCGGTGAAAGACCGCTTGATCACTTTAGTTTTCCATCGGGTCATACGCTTCATGCGGTCATGGTGACAATTGTGTTGGGTTATATCCAACCTGTTTTACTTGCAGCCATGTTCCCATTTATGGTGCTTGTCGCTTTGTCTCGAATGGTACTGGGCCTGCATTACCCAAGTGATGTGATTGTAGGTGCCCTAATTGGTGCAGCAGTCGCGGCAATGATTATTTTTGTGGCGCCATTATTGAACATCGCTTTATAGGCATCGGTAATTTTTATCAGCTTAAGCTATCGATTAGGTTTGTGGATTTGCTAAAGTACACAGTTCGTGATTTAGCAGATTAAACAGATAGGAGCCGCTATGGGCTTACGTTGGACAGATACGATTGATATTGCCATTGAATTGTCAGAAGCACATCCAGAAGTTGATCCGCAATGGATCCGTTTTACCGATTTACATGCATGGGTGTGCGCATTACCAGACTTCAGTGATGACCCAAATAAATCGACAGAAGGATTGCTAGAAGGGATTCAAATGGCCTGGATAGACGAAGTTCGCTAAAAACAGTAGAAAAAATCGCAACTTTTACACATTCAAAGCTGATTATTGCCTATGACATCGGTATAATGCGGCAAATTTTTTAAAGTTTAAATCTTAAAATAAAGGAGCCACTCATGGCTATTGAACGTACTTTGTCTATCGTAAAACCTGATGCTGTGTCTAAAAACCATATCGGTGATATTTTTGCTCGTTTTGAAAAAGCGGGTTTAAAAATTGTTGCGACTAAAATGAAACATCTTTCTCAAGCTGATGCTGAAGGCTTCTATGCTGAGCATAAAGAACGTGGTTTCTTTGGTGACTTAGTTGCATTCATGACTTCTGGTCCAGTTGTAGTATCTGTTCTTGAAGGTGAAAATGCAGTTCTTGCGCACCGTGAAATCTTAGGTGCTACAAACCCTAAAGAAGCTGCTCCTGGTACTATTCGTGCTGACTTCGCTGTAAGCATCGACGAAAATGCTGCTCACGGTTCTGACTCAGTTGCTTCTGCAGAGCGTGAAATTGCTTACTTCTTTGCTGACAACGAGATCTGCCCACGCACTCGTTAATCGAAAGCATTCAAACCAGATAAGTGGTATACTACTTATCTGGTTTTTTTATTCTCTCAAGAGAATATTGTTTGATTCTTGAACAATATCTTCAGTTTTTTGACATGGTTTAGGTAAATACACATGAGTTCTGCAGTGGTCGTTTCATCTGAAAATCTTGATGGACAGCAGCAATCTTCGTCCACGCCGGTAATCCCTGCTGCCGAAAATAAAGTGAATTTACTCGGCATGTCTCGTCCTGAGTTGGAAAAATTCTTTGAAGATATTGGTGAGAAGAAGTTTCGTGCCGGACAGGTCATGAAATGGATACATCAATACTTTGTCACTGATTTTGCTGAAATGACCAATATTTCTGGCAAATTACGTGCAAAGCTTGAACAGATTTGTGAAATTAAAGCACCTGAAGTGGTTCACCGTCATTATTCAAAAGATGGTACACGTAAGTGGGTGTTTCGCGTAGGTGAGGGTGCAGGTTCTTTAGTTGAAACTGTATTAATTCCTGCCGAGGATAAAACTGGATTACGTAAAACACTTTGTATTTCCTCTCAAGTGGGCTGCGCATTAGACTGCTCATTTTGTTCAACAGGTAAACAAGGATTCCAACGTGATTTAACGCCAGATGAAATTATTGGGCAACTCTGGATGGCAAACTATTCTTATATGGAAGAAGTGCCAGTTGCCGAGCGTGAGCGTTCAGTGACCAATGTCGTGATGATGGGCATGGGTGAGCCACTGCTCAACTATGATGCCGTATTAAGCTCAATGCAGATCATGCTTGATGACTTTGCTTATGGCATGTCTAAACGTCGTGTGACTTTATCAACGTCAGGTGTTGTACCAAAAATTGACCAGCTTGCAAAAGATATTGATGTGGCTTTAGCAATTTCCTTGCATGCGCCAAATGATGAGTTACGTAATGAGCTTGTGCCAATTAATAAAAAATACCCATTGGCTCAGTTAATTGCAGCATGCCAGCGTTATATTGCCAAAGATGGTAATGAAAGTACGCGTAAACATGTGACCATCGAATATGTGATGTTAGAGGGCGTAAATGATCAGCCTGAACATGCACAGCAAATGATTAAATTATTAAAAAATTTACCAAGTAAAATTAACTTGATCCCATTTAACCCGTTCCCGCATGCGCCATATGGTCGCTCAAGCCGAAATCGTATTATCTCGTTCCAAAAAACTTTGTCTGATGCTGGATTTGTGTGTACGATTCGTCAAACACGTGGTGATGATATTGATGCTGCATGTGGACAGTTAGTGGGGCAAGTGGCTGATAGAACCCGCCGTGCTGAACAGTGGCAGAAAAAAGTGACACAGCGTCAAGAGATTTTGCGTACACAAGGATAAATTGAGGGCAGGCTTTGAGTATTCCAAAGTTAAAAACGGTCTTATGTATGGGGATTGCGGTTGCATTTATGGCAAGTGGTTGCCAGACAACGCATACGCAAAAAAAAGACCCGGAAAAAGCAGTAAAAGTGCGTACACAACTTGCTGCTGAACATATCCGTTCTGGTGACTTGGACTCAGCAAAGCGAGCTCTTGATCAAGCTTTAAGTGTAGATAGCCGCGATGCAACAGCAAACATGATGATGGGGATTTTGCTACAGCAAGAAGGTAGCAAAACCAACTTAGAAAAAGCAGAACATTATTTTAAACGAGCAATTTCATCTGAACCGGATAATGCTCAAGCACATAATAATTATGGTACTTATTTATACCAAATGGGGCGTTATAATGATGCGATCGAGCAATTTCGTATTGCTGGTGCAACATTAGGTTATGACCAACGCTATCAGGCATTAGAAAATCTGGGGCGTATTTATTTAAAATTGGGTGATGTTGTGAATGCTGAAAAAACATTCAAACAAGCACTCCTTGCTAACCGTGACTCTTATATTTCAATGTTAGAGTTAGCGGAAATTTTTTATTTGCAGCAGCAGATTCCGGCTGCTACACAAATGTATGAACAATATGTTCATACAGTGGGGCAGAAAAATCAGGGTGCAAGAGCACTTTGGATTGGTGTAAGAGTGGCTCGAGCCAATGCGGATAAAATGGGAACGCAAGCATTAGTAAACCAATTACGTGCCTTGTTCCCGGAAAGTCCAGAATATCAACGTTATTTGCAATTACAGTATAGTACTGAGGCCGTATGGAAATAAATCCTAATTCACAGCAGCCAACTGGCTCAAGCTTACCGACTTCTGCTTTAGGAAATATTCAACGTCCTGGTGAGTATTTACGTCAAATTCGAGTTGCTCAGAATAAAGAGTTAGGGCAAGTTTCTTCAGATTTAAATATGCCGGTTAAGACCTTGACCGCTTTAGAGCAAGATGATTATAAATCATTGCCGGAAGCGACTTTTATTAAGGGCTATTACCGTTCATATGCGAAATATTTAAATACAGATGCGACGGCAATTATTCAGCGCTTCGATGAGATTTATGCAAATGATACGGGCCTTTTACCAAATCATGCTTTAAATAACTCGCCAATTAAAATCATGGGCAAACTCCCGGGTTCTAATAGCGATCGTAATAAGAAATGGTTAAAGCGCGCACTTCTTGCGGTTGTAGTTGTTGCTGTTGTGTCATTGCTTGTTATGGGTATCCAAAAATGGACTTCAAAGAAAGAAGATGCTGATTTACCTAAAGTAAATCAATCGAATGTTGAAGTCCTACCTATGCAAGGAAGTGCCACCTCAACAACAGTGGGTGACCAATTGGTGTTAAACTTTAACCGACCAACTTCTGTTCATATTGTTGATGCAACAGGTAAAGTTTTGGCGACAGGTCGTCAGTCATCAACTTTAAGCTTAAATGGTGAGTCTCCATTCCAGATTCGTCTTGATGATGCAACGGCTGTGTCATTAAGTCTAAACCAAGAACAGATTTCATTGTCTCCATATACGGTAAACGGTAAAGCAGAATTCCGTTTATCCCGCTAATACCATGAGTTGAGCGATACAATGATAGAGAACCCAATTAAACGTCGACCAACACGTAAAATCCGTGTTGGTTCGGTGTATGTCGGTGGCGATGCACCTATTAGTGTGCAAAGTATGACAAATACCGAAACTTGCGATGTCGATGCAACCGTGGCTCAAATTGAGCGTTGCGTTGAGGCAGGTGCTGATATTATGCGTGTTTCGGTCCCATCTATGGAGGCTGCTGAAGCATTTGGTGCAATTCGCAAGCGCGTTTCAGTACCTTTGGTTGCAGATATTCATTTTGATCATAGAATTGCCTTAGCTGTTGCAGATTATGGTGCAGACTGCTTACGTATTAACCCAGGTAATATTGGATCAGATCAGAAAGTTCGTGAAGTCGTTGCAGCGGCACGTCATCATGGCATTTCTATGCGTATTGGGGTCAATGCGGGTTCTCTAGAAAAAGATTTACAAAAGAAATATGGCGAACCTACAGGTGAAGCGCTGCTTGAATCAGCACTACGTCATATTGATATTCTAGATCGTCTTGATTTCCATGAGTTTAAAGTTAGCGTAAAAGCATCAAATGTGTTTTTAACTATGGATGCTTATCGTTTACTTTCAAAACAAATTGATAACCCATTGCATCTTGGTGTGACTGAAGCTGGTATCTACCGCACAGGTACCGTGAAGTCAGCAATTGCCCTTGGTGGATTGTTGATGGAAGGTATTGGCGATACGATGCGTATTTCGCTTGCTGCTGAACCGGAAGATGAAATCAAGATTGGTTTTGATATCTTAAAATCACTTGGACTTCGTTCTAACGGGATTAACTTTATTGCTTGCCCGAGTTGTTCTCGCCAAGAGTTTAATGTTATTCAGGTGATGCAAGCATTGGAAGAGCGTTTAGAAGATATTCGTACTCCAATGGATGTGTCGGTGATTGGCTGTAAGGTAAACGGTCCGGGTGAAGCAAAAGAAGCTGATATCGGGGTTGTTGGGGCTGCGCCTCGTTCATTGGTTTATCGCAATGGTGAAAAAAGCCATCTAATCGATACCGATCAATTGGTTGATGAAATCGAAACAATGGTTCGTCAACGTGTCCAAGAGCTTGAAGAAGCTAAATCTAAAGAAATTATTCGTAGTTCATCATGAGTTCAATCGTCGCAATCAAAGGTTTTAATGACATCTTGCCAACGCAAACAGTAGCGTGGAGACGTCTCGAGCAACATTTAGCATCTTTAATGGATGCTTATGGATATCAACAAATTCGTTTGCCGATTGTTGAACAAACGGGCTTGTTTAAACGTGCTATTGGTGATGCTACCGATATTGTTGAAAAAGAAATGTATACCTTTTTCGATAAAGGTAATCCACCAGAGTCATTAACCTTACGTCCGGAAGGTACGGCGGGTTGTGTTCGTGCTTTAGTTGAACATAACTTGTTGCGCGGTGCGACACCACGTGTGTGGTATATGGGACCTATGTTCCGTTATGAAAAACCACAAAAAGGACGTTACCGTCAGTTCCACCAGTTTGGTGTGGAAACCTTCGGTGTTGCGACTCCTGATATTGATGCTGAATTGATTATGTTGACTGCACGCTTATGGAAGCGTATGGGTGTTGCAGATAAGGTTCAGCTTGAATTAAATACTTTGGGCGAAACTGATGAGCGTACAGAGTACCGTAATGCTTTAGTTGCGTTTTTAAACGAACATAAAGATGCGTTGGATGAAGACTCACAGCGTCGTTTAACAACAAATCCATTACGTATTTTGGATTCTAAAATTGAATCAACTCAGAAAATTTTAGAAAATGCGCCAAAATTACATGACTTCTTAAAAGAAGAAAGTTTAGATCATTTTAAGCAGTTACAAGATTATCTTACTGCTGCGGGCATCCAATTTGTCATTAATCAGAAATTGGTACGTGGTCTAGATTACTACAATAAAACTGTTTTTGAATGGACAACTACCGCTTTAGGTTCGCAAGGTACTGTATGTGCTGGCGGTCGCTACGACGGTTTAGTTGGTCAGCTAAAAGGTAAGGCTGATCAATCTGTACCAGCTGTTGGTTTTGCAATGGGTATGGAGCGTTTATTGCTTCTACTTGAGCAAGTTGAACAGGCTCAGGTTATTCGTGATTGTGAAGTTTTCTTGGTTGCAGAACCTGCTTATCAAACTAAAGCTTTGATTTTAGCGGAACAATTACGTGACCAGTTAGAAGCTGCAAATAGCAGTATTCGAATCAAAACAGGTTCACAAGGCAGCATGAAGAGTCAGATGAAAAAAGCTGATCAGGCTGGGGCTGTTTACGCCATGATTTTGGGTGAGCGTGAATGGGAAGCGCAGCAACTTGCTATCAAAGAGTTGGCAACAGCTGAGCAGTCACAAGTTGCACTGGCTGACCTTGTACCATTCTTAATTGAAAAATTTACAAAATAAACTGAAACATCTGGAAAAGGACAATCACATGAGCTTAAGTGATGATGAACAATTCGACAGCTTAAAGTCGTTCGCAAAAAAATATGGTTCTGCCATCATTAGCGGGATTCTCATTGCATTGATTGCCTTTTTTGGGTGGGAATATTGGCAAAAAAGAAATCTTGCAAGCAGCCAAGTAGAAACTGCAAAAGTACAGCAGTTAATGGATGAGGCAAATGCGAGTGCCGATAATCCTAATGCTTTAACTTCAATCACTGCATCGGCAGATAAAATCGTAAAAGATGATATCGATTCTGTTCAGGCCATACAGACTCAGTTCGTATTAGCAAAATTGGCCTATGAAAAACAAGACTATGCAGCTGCTGAAAAAGCATTGAAAAAAGTTGAAAATTCAAAAGTCAAAGATGAAGGCTTGATTCAGGTTGTAAAATTGCGTTTAGCAGATGCACAATTGGCGCAAAACAAATATGATGAAGCACTAAAAACCTTGTCTGGTAATGTCGATCCTGCATTTAAAGCAACAGTAGAAGAGTTACGTGGTGATATCTTTGTTGCCAAGAAAGATATTGATTCTGCTAAAAAAGCGTATCAAGCTGCATGGGATTCGTTACTAGAACGTAAACAAGAGCGACAAATTTTACAAATTAAACTCGAAAGTGTTGGCGTTTTAGTTGAAGATCCACAGATTGAGCGCCCAATTTTGGAAACACAGGTGGAAGAGTCTTAATGAATCAGAAATTCAAACTGCCTTTGGCAATTGCAATCGCATCGGCTGTACTGGTGGGATGTTCTAGTAACAAAGTAAAAGAAGCAAAACCAAATCCACTACCGAAATTGACTGAGTCAAAAAAGACTCTAGTACCGGTGTTTTCGCGCAGTGTTTCTTCTACTGATAAGGCAGATCCGTTACGTTTACAGCTTGATGCAAGTGAAGGTGTAGTTTTTACGCTTGATCCAAAAGGTGAAGTTGCTGCATATCGTGGAAAGCAACGCCTTTGGGAGAAAAAAGTTACAAAACTAGGCCTAAGCTCTGGTGTTGAAGCTGCCGAAGGAATTGTTGTTGTTGGTAATAGTAAAGGTCAACTGTTTGCATTAGATCAGGCAACAGGTGAGCAGAAGTGGACTGCACAGTTATCAGGTGCATTGTTAAGTCCGTCACTTGTTCAATCTGGACGTGTGATTACCATTGCTAATGATGGTACTGTATTTGCTCATGATGCTGCTTCAGGCCAACAAGTTTGGGCGTATAAATTACCAAATGTCCAATTTAGTTTACGTGGACAAGCATCACCAGTAAGTCTTGACCCGCGTACCGTATTAATCGCATCTGCGAATGCATATATTTATGCAATTGATACGATTAGCGGTATTCCACGTTTCCAACGTCGTGTTGCGGTAAGTGAAGGTCGTTCTGATATTCAACGTCTGATTGATATCGATGGCGATCCTACGGTTGCCGGACAGTTTATGGTAACGACTAGTTTCCAAGGTCAAGTAACTGTAACTGACTTAGCTTCTCAACGTGTTGTTTGGAGTGAAGACTTGAGCAGCACAAAGCGTCCAGAAGTTTATGATAACAAAGTATTTGTTTCTTCTACGGATGGTAAGTTGACGGCTTATGACTTAACGACAGGCGAACAGGTTTGGCAAAATGATAGTTTATTGAACCGCCATTTAAGTAACCCGGTTGTGTTGGGATCAGACCTTATTGTTGGTGATTTAGATGGCGTATTACATCTTGTTGATCCGGCAACAGGTAAGCTAATTGGTCGTTCAAAAACAAGTGGTGAGGTCAATACATTACGTGTTATTGAGAACCAACTTTACGTTTCGACCAGAAAAGGCGATTTAAGTATTTGGCAGAATCGTTAATTTCGTTTGCTTGTGCTAAAATAGCCGCTTAACAAATTACGCTGTTAAAAAATATCGGGGTGTTTGAATTAAATCAGTTCAAAGCCCCGTCTTTTATTATGGTCATATCTGACCTTAAAATATATCTCCTGTATTGTTTCTAATGCTCATGCCATGAGATATGGCTGGTCTTGAATTAAGGTTATTGTATGAAACCCGTTATTGCGCTCATTGGTCGTCCGAATGTCGGAAAATCAACGTTATTTAACCAGATTACCAAGAGTCGTGATGCACTTGTAGCCGACTTCGCGGGCCTGACTCGTGACCGTAAATATGGTGATGCGACTTATCAAAATAAGTCTTTCATTGTTGTTGATACTGGTGGTATCGGTGAGAGCGAAGGCGGTATTGATAACTACATGGCCGAGCAGTCAAAAACAGCGATCAACGAAGCAGACATTATTATTTTTGTAGTTGACGCTCGTGCTGGATTGTTAGCTTCTGATGAGCAAATTGCTCGTGAACTACGTACTTTAGGTAAGAAAATTTATCTTGTTGCGAACAAGGTAGATGGTGTTCATGCGGAAGCAGCTTTGGTTGAGTTCTACAAACTTGGTATGGGTGAACCATTACAAGTTGCCGCTAGCCATGGTCGTGGCGTACAGCAAATGCTGGAAGACGTACTTGCAGAAGTTCCAGAAGATGAAAATCCTGAAGAACATGACAAAGATACTGGCTTACGTTTAGCAATTATTGGTCGTCCTAACGTTGGTAAATCAACGTTGGTCAACCGTTTGCTTGGTGAAGACCGTGTGGTGGCATTTGACCAACCAGGTACAACTCGTGACTCTATTTACATTCCTTTTGAGCGTGAAGGCCGTAAATATACTTTAATTGATACAGCAGGTGTGCGTCGTAAAGGTAAAGTTGATGAAATGATTGAGAAATTCTCAATTGTTAAAACTTTGCAAGCAATGAAAGATGCGCATGTTGTCGTGGTTGTCGTCGATGCACGTGAAGGTATTGTTGAGCAAGACTTGCATTTAATTGGCTATGCGCTTGAAGCTGGTCGTGCCATGGTTATTGCCATCAACAAATGGGATAACATGTCTGAATATGACCGCAAGCAATGTAAGCTTGATGTTGAACGTCGTTTTGACTTTATTCCATGGGCAAAAATCCATTTAATTTCTGCTTTACATGGAACTGGGGTAGGTGATTTATATCCTTCTATCCACCGTGCTTATGAGTCTGCGAACTTAAAAGTATCACCAGCTAAATTGACTCAAATTTTGAGTGATGCGACAGAAGCTCATCAACCACCAATGATTAGCGGTCGTCGTATTAAAATGCGTTATGCGCATATGGGTGGACAGAACCCACCGACTATCGTGATTCATGGTAATAAGGTTGATAAGACACCTGCGGATTATCGTCGTTACTTAGAAAACGTGTTCCGTAAAGTATATAAACTTGAAGGTACGCCAGTTCGTATTGACTTTAAAACTTCTGAAAACCCGTTTGAAGGTCGTAAGAGTCAGGTTGATGAACGTACTGCTGCACGTCGCCGTCGCTATATTCAAAAATTTAAAAAAGCAGAGAAAAAATTTAACCGTTAAGTTTTTTTCTGTTCAAAAACCCAAAGTTTTCTTTGGGTTTTTTTTGCAAATAAATGAGCTAGTCCGAAGAGTTATGAAAAAGTGTGAGTAATAAACGTAATTTTTTGTAAATTTTATAACGAATGCTATAATCAGCATTTTTATAAAATAATTTATATTTCGACAGAATAACGCGGCCTAGGGTTCATTTTTTAGCATGGTAACATTACATCTTGCTCAGCTTATATTTACACATGCTCAACCTTCCTACGCGGCGCTCGACTGCATCCCAGCTATGCAGCGTAGACGTTTATCACCATTGGCCAAACTTGCTTTAAATAGTGCGATCGGTGCATTAGAAGGTAGTAAGGCCGATTATATTGTTTGGGTATCAAAATATGGTGATGAGACCAAAACGTTAAATATCTTGCAAGATGTTTTAAATGATCAAACTCCATCACCTACACAATTTTCAACGTCTGTTCATAATGCAATTTCTGGCCTCTATTCAATTTTATGTCAGGATGATACTCCCTCTACAAGCTTAAGCTGTTCATGGACTGAAGGTTTGATTGAGGCTTATGCACTTTTAAAGTCAATGCCTGAGATTAAGCGGGTATTAGTTGTTGCTTATGATGAGCCATTACCTAGTATTTATGCTGAGGCAATTAATTTTCCTGCCTATGCGATGGCTGCTGTCGTTACTTTAGAGCAACCTAATTTACAAATTACTGCGTGGATGCATACAGATGAAGCAGATGCTCCTGCTTTTGCTCATTTTTGGCAGGATGCCGACCAGTTAACATCTGCATTTGGGTGGAACAAATGCTAAATCTTAAAAATCTCAAGCAAAAAAGTAATTATTGCTGGCGTGTGGCTGCCACTGGTTTTAGCTTTGCCAGTTTTGGGCTGGGTGGTATGGCAATTGCCTCAGTAATTGCACCAGTATTAAATGCAACCACTTCTGATCCACAAAAGCGGCAGCAACGTGCGCAAAATGTGATTAAACATAGTTTTAAAGGCTTTACCGACATGATGGTCAAACTTGGCATCATGACTTATTCGGTAGAGGGTTTAGAGAAGCTACAAAATAGTCGCCAAGAGCTGGTGATTGCCAATCATCCGACTTTGATTGATGTTGTAGTACTAATTGGTATGATGCAGCAGGCTAATTGTGTCGTGAAGCAATCTCTTTGGTCGAACCCATTTACTAAAGGACCGGTACAAAGCGCAGGTTATATTTTAAATGCAGGTTCTCAGCAATTTGTTGAAGACTGTGTAAAGCGTTTAAAAGAAGACAATGCGGCTTCTCTTTTAATTTTTCCGGAAGGCACGCGTACTGAAAAAGGGATGACCCTAAACGAGTTTCAGCGAGGCGCAGCCAATATTGCCATTCGTGCAAATGTACCAATTCGCCCAGTAATTATTACTTGTACACCATCTACTTTAACCAAGAATGAAAAATGGTATCACGTACCATCTCAACCATTTCATATCGAGGTCAAAGTATTAGATGCTGTACAGGTATCAGATCTGTTAGATGATTTAACAGTAGGACCTAAACAAGTTCGTCAGTTAAGTCGTAGTTTTTATAAAATTTTTGATGAAGAGTTATCTTGAAATGAGCAATCTTGCTGATGAACTAAAGCAAATGATTATTGATGTTCTAGCACTAGAAGATATTACTATTGCCGATATTGATACAGAAGCTCCATTATTTGGAGAAGGTTTAGGATTAGACTCGATTGATGCACTTGAGTTGGGACTGGCTTTGAAAAAGCGTTACAACATTCATTTAAATGCAGAGTCGGATGAAACCAAACAGCATTTTAAGTCAATCCAGAGCTTGGTTGCTTTAGTTGAAGCACAACAGAAGTCATAAGGAGCATGATGATGTTATCTCAAGAGCAAGTATTAACTAAACTCCGCGAATGGATGGAAGATTTGTTTGAGATTGAGCCAGAGACTGTTCAACTCGATTCGAACCTTTATTCAGACCTTGATGTAGACAGTATTGATGCGGTCGATTTAGTCGTAAAAATTAAGGAGTTAACAGGTAAGCAAGTAAAACCTGAAGACTTTAAAAATGTGAGAACCGTGCTTGATGTCGTGACGGTTATTCAGAACATGACTGCTGAATGAAGTTTGTTCTTAAAGGGATAATGACGGCACTTTTTGTGCTGTATCCCTTTATTGTGGGCTGGAGTTTGACTCACGGCCAATTTGTCTGGGTGAGTGCTTTACTCATCGGGTTGGGTGTGTTCAGACTTTTTAGCAAAGGCAACTCGTTATTATGGCCATTAACGGGTTTTGCTATCGTTTGCGGTAGCCTGAGTTTATTGTCACATGATCATGCTTGGCTAAAGCTATATCCAGTGGGTATGAGTTTAGGTGCATTAATTATTTTTGCGCTGACGCTCATTAAGCCACCGTCTATGATTGAGCGCTTTGCCCGACTCGTTGAACCTGATTTACCTGCTTCTGGCGTACAGTGGACCAGACAGGTCACCAAAGTTTGGTGTGTTTTCTTTTTTTGTAATGCACTGATTGCTTTAGGCACTGTGCTTTTTACTTCAACTCAGGTTTGGGTCATTTATAATGGCTTTATTTCTTATGTGCTGATGGGCATTTTGTTCCTTGGTGAATTTATTTTGCGTAAGCGACATCAGCGTTTACATTCTTCAAATCATTAATTAAAAATTATGTATTGCCATTTTCAGAAATTCATCGATTCAGCTCAGCCACTTTGTATAGACGGTACTCTAAACTCGACCAGTTTTAATCAATTTTGGCAAGATGTGGCTATACAAGCAGCTGCAATTGCTCAAATGGAAAATTTAACTTGGGCTTTATGGGAAGCAGATAGTTATGAATTTCTGGTTTTATTCTTTGCTGGTTTGCTAGCGAAAAAACAAATACTTTTGCCACCCAATCGAGTGCGTGAATTAGAACAAGATTTTACAGCGCAGCAGATTTATTTTTTAAAGCGTCAAGAGATTGGAGAAGTTGTTCCTTTATCTTTAACTTTAGACGATGCTTTTTTAGAGCAGGCTCAACTCTATTTTTATACGTCAGGTTCAACAGGGGAACCTAAAAAAATTCCAAGAACACTTAGACAATTACTTAACGAAGTTCAAGGGTTGAGTCAGAGCTTTAGTTTCGATGAGCATGCAATTGCGATTGCAACAGTTAGTCATCAACATATTTATGGATTACTGTTTAAATTACTGCTACCACTTGCTACTGGTCGAAGTTTTTATGTGCCTCAAATGGCATTCCCTGAAGATGTAGTACAAGCCCAAAAACAATTAGAAATGTTGGGATTAAGCAATTATTTGATCTCAAGTCCTGCTTTATTAAAACGTTGGACAACCGATGTTGTTTTACAAAAGTGCCAGATGGTCTTTAGTTCAGGTGGCAAGCTAGAAAGAGGTATTCGCCCTTTACTAAATCGTCCGATTATTGAAGTTTTGGGAAGTTCAGAAACTGGTGGTATTGCCCATCGTGCTAAAGATGAAGATGCTTGGACTGCATTTAGTAATGTGGCTATTCGTATTGAAGACCAACAGCTCATAGTAAAAAGTAACCATGCCTTTGAGAATGACTGGATTACTACAGGTGATGGCGCCGCATGGACAGATGCAACATGTCAGACTTTTAGGCTGATGGGGCGTACAGATCGAATTATAAAACTTGAAGAAAAACGTTTAAGTCTAGATGCGATCGAACAAACTATTCAGGCTCTAGATGTTGTAAAACACTGTCATGTACTAGTACTTGAACATGAGCAACGCCAAATGTTAGGTTGTATTGTCGTTCTAATAGAACAAGCTTGTGAACAATTACAGCAACAGTGTAAGTCGGCTTTTGTCAGTCATTTAAAACAGCAGTTGAAAGACAGTTTGGAAACCATAGCAATTCCACGTCAGTGGCGTTTCCTCAGCCAGTTACCACAAAATACTCAGTCCAAACTCAATAAAAACTATTTGAAAACTCTATTTAAGCCTATGTTACAACCTGTGGTGCTGTCACAGTCTCAAAATTCAGATGACTATATTTGGGAGTTAGAATTTCCCCCTGAATTAGCTTGTTTTAAAGGACATTTCCCAACACAACCGATTTATCCTGGAGTTGGGCAGATCGGTTTTTTACAACATTTTGCTAAATCAATTTGGTCTGATTTGAGCTGGTGTCAGGGATATGAGCAGTTAAAATTCCAAAACCTGATTCGTCCTTATGCTGTGGTACAACTCAAGCTTTCTCGAAAAGATCATAAAGTGAGTTTTGAATTACGCGATTCAGAACAAATTCTGGCTTCAGGGCGATTATTATTTGCTTTGCAAACAGAAGCAGAGGGTTAAAAATGCAGACCAATTACGGCTTTGTTGTTCCGGTTTATAACCATCCACACTATTTAGCAGATTTGATTGCTTATCTGGATAGTTTTCATCTACCGATTGTGTTGGTCAATGATGGCAGTGATGCCGCATGTAGCCAAATTTTAAAAGCATTGGCAGAGCAATATTCCCAAATTCATCTTATTGAACATGATGTGAATAAGGGTAAGGGGCAAGCCGTAATGACTGGTTTACGTGCAGCCTATGAGCTTGGGTTAAGTCATGCATTACAACTCGATTCGGATGGTCAACACTGCTGGGATGACATTCCAAAATTTATTGAGCAGTCTCGGCAACATCCCGATGCAATGGTGATTGGTCAGCCATACTTTGATGCCTCTATTCCTAAAAAGCGCTTATATGGCCGTTACATTACCCATTTTTGGGTCTGGTTAAACAGTTTGTCTTTTGAAATTAAAGACAGCATGTGCGGGTTTCGCGTGTATCCGCTTGAGAGCACAATCAAGGTATTGAATAGTGCTAAGTTCCAGCCACGTATGGGTTTTGATAGTGAAATTTTAGTACGTTTAAAATGGGAAAATACTCCTTTTATTAATGTACCAACACCTGTGGTTTATCCAGAGCAGGGTATTTCTCATTTTCATGCTTGGCGAGATAATTTAGGGCTAAGTAAAGCGCATGCAACCTTGTTTATGGGGATGCTGATTCGCTTACCGAAGCTATTAAAACAAAAGCTGCAAGGTTAATTATGACAGATTCAGCTTCACCAAAATGGAACGACATTAAAGAGCGAGGCGGCATGTTGCCCCTCATGCTGATGTTGTGGTTTTACCGTTTTGGTGGACGTTGGTTATGCAAGTTGGTGATGTACTTCGTCATCATGTGGTATTGGTTATTTGCTGTCACAGCAAGGCAGGCTTCCTTACTTTATTTACAAAAACTTCATCATTTTGCTGGATCGAAGTCGCCGTTTAACCACCAACCAAATTGGACAAATAGCTACGCGCATTTCATGCAATTTGGTGAATGTATTTTAGATAAGATTGAGGGTTGGCTAGGCAATATTCCCGAGCAGAAACTACAAGTTTTTGGACATGAAAACTTCTCTCAGCATTATCAAAAAGGTGCTCTGATTATTGTCTCTCACTTTGGCAATATTGAATTGCTTCGAGCCATTAAGTCAGAGCATCCGCAGAAAATTAATGTACTGGTTTACCAAAAGCACGCGACAAAATTTAATGAGTTTTTGAAAAAAATAAATGATAAGGCAGATGTGTGTCTTTTATCAGTTGATGAGCTGGGTATTGAAACTGCAATGCTATTGCAAGACAAGATGCAACAAGGTGAATGGGTCATTGTGGCGGCGGATCGTGTACCTGTGCAGTCAGATCGTGTACAGCAAATTGATTTTTTAGGGGAGCCAGCATCCTTCCCTCAAGGAGCATGGATTTTAGCAAATTTACTCAAAGTACCTGTTATTGCAGTGTTTTGTTATCGAGTACAACAGCAGTTTCAAGTGCATATCCATTCAATTGCCGAGCAGGTAAATTTACCACGTGCTAACCGTATAGAAAGTATGCAAACCATCACTAAAACATACGTTGCTGTTCTAGAACAGCATTGTCTGCGTGCCCCTTATCAATGGTTTAATTTTTATAATTTTTGGACGAAATAACATGCGTGTGTTAACCGTAGGTGAACAGCCACTGAGTATTGAAGATGTCGTTTCTGTAGCAAGAGGCGAATGTCAGGTTGCTTTACCTGAAACGTCTGAGTGGCGTGAACTGATTCAAAAAGGCGCTGATTTTCTCGATCAGCTCCTTGAAGAAGAAGGGGTTATCTACGGTGTGACCACGGGTTATGGCGACTCATGTTTGGTTGAAGTACCATTACATCAGGTTAATGAACTACCGCTACATCTTTCACGCTTTCATGGTTGTGGTTTAGGTGAAAATTTAGATGTCATCACTGCACGTGCAGTAGTTGTGACACGTTTATGCTCGTTAGCTCGTGGTTATTCAGGCGTATCTTTAGCTTTGCTTGAACGTCTGGCGTGGCTACTAAATGAAAATGTAATTCCAGTCATTCCATCTGAAGGTTCAGTCGGAGCAAGTGGTGACTTAACGCCGTTGTCTTACATTGCGGGAACATTAGTCGGTGAGCGTGATGTCTATGTTGATGGACAAATTGTTCCTGTTGCTCAAGTCTATGCTGAAAAGAATATACAGCCTTTAACGCTCAGACCTAAAGAAGGTTTGGCACTTATGAATGGCACAGCGGTGATGACGGCAATTGCTTGTTTGAACTATAAAAAAGCAGAGCAAATTGCACTTGCAAGTACTTTAATTACCGCCTTGAATGTGTTGGCGTTGGAAGGTAATCCTAGTCATTTTGATGAAGTGCTGTTTGCACAGAAACCTCATCCGGGACAGCAACAGATTGCCAAGCAATTACGTGACTGGCTGAACAGTGAAGTACAAACAGCACACCAAAGTCCACGTTTGCAAGATCGTTACTCGTTGCGCTGTGCGCCGCATATTATTGGTGTGTTTGAAGACTCAAAAGTATGGTTGCGTCAGTTTATTGAAAATGAGCTGAACTCAAGTAACGACAATCCATTGATTGATCCAGTCGGTATGCGTGTATTGCATGGCGGGCACTTCTACGGTGGGCACATTGCGCAGGCAATGGATAGCTTAAAAATTATGATTGCCAATATTGCTGATTTGATGGATAGACAAATTGCACAGCTAGTCGATCATAAAATGAATCATGGCTTACCACGTAATTTAACGGGTGCAACAGCAGAGCGTTTGCCATTAAATCATGGCTTTAAAGCGGTACAAATTGGGGTGTCGGCGTGGACGGCTGAAGCTTTGAAAAATACTTTAGCAGCTTCAATTTTTTCACGTTCAACCGAATGTCATAACCAAGACAAAGTCAGTATGGGAACCATTGCTGCGCGTGATGCTAGCCGCGTAATTACCTTAACGCAGCAAGTTATTGCAGCACTTTGCTGCGCGAGTGTGCAGGCGATTCATCTGAAAGGCCTTACTAAAGAGCTAAGTCCGACATTGCAGGCATTTATGCAATGGACCTTACAAAGCTTTGCATTTGTCGAAGAAGACCGACCATTACAAACCGAATTACAACAGATTGTTGATCGTTTAGACCAACTTGAATTGTTTAATCAACCAGAATTTATGGGATAAGGTGAGCCAATGCATGCAGATGTAATCATTGAAATTCCATTTCATGATGTCGATACCATGAATGTGGTTTGGCATGGACACTATTTAAAATATTTTGAGATTGCGCGCTGTAAATTGCTCGATCAATTTCATTATAACTATATGCAGATGAAAGAATCAGGTTATGCATGGCCTGTGATTGAAAGCCATGTTCGCTATGCATACGGTATTGAGTTTGAACAAAAGATTCGGGTTCGGGCCATTTTAAAAGAATGGGAAAATCGTTTGAAAATTGATTATTTGATTTTTGATGCTGAGTCAGGAAAACGTTTAACCAAGGGTTATACCACACAGGTAGCGGTGAATATTGAAGCTCGTGAAATGTGTTTTCAATCGCCACAGGTTTTGTTTGATCGCTTGAATGCATGGTCTGAGTTTCAACCGAAGAGGAATGCGTGATGTCTCAATTCATCAAAACTTTAGGTTTAGGTGCTGCTGTTTGGATGAGCAGTTTAAGTGTGGTCTATGCAGCACCAGCACAAATTACTCAAATTTTTCAGCAATTGTCACAGTCTCCTACGGTTCGTGCTGATTTTGAACAGCAAAAAAAATTGCCATCGTTGAATAAAACTTTTGTATCGAACGGCTCATTGTTGTTCTCAAAATCTTATGGTGTGGCATGGCAAATCAAACGTCCTGTGCAAGCAGATTTGATCGTTACCCCAACCAAATTGATACAGAAAACTCAGCGTACATTTAGCCAAATACAAGTTGATCAATCGCCATATAGTTCGGTCGCGACTTTATTCTTACAGCTCATGTCTGGTAATGAACAGGCCTTAGCAAAGAATTTTAATGTAGTAAGTGCGAATTATAGTCCAGCGGGTTGGAGCATGAGCTTAACTCCGAAAAGTAGCTTGTTTAAAAAGTTATTTGTGCGTGTTGATGCTCAAGGTCAACAGTACGTCAACCAAATCGTGATTACTGAGAAAGCGAATAATTTAACGACTATTCGTTTTAGTCACCAGACTTCTCAACCGACGACTCTAACGGCTGCTGAGCATGCGATTTTCCAACTGGCAAAATAAGTTTACCGCGCTTTGGTTAATTGTTCTGCTGCTGATTGCTGTGGGGCTGGGCGTGACGTGGCTGAATAAAGATATTCATATTCAAACTAATATTTTTGCGTTATTGCCTAAAGTTCAGCAAGATCCAGAACTTGCACGTACTCAGCAGTACATGAATGAGCAACTCAACAATAAAGTATTTGTGGTGGTAGATGCCAAAGATGAGGCTGCGATACAACAAGCGACTCATTTCTTAACAGCGCAAGCGAAGCAAAGTGCGTTATGGCAACCACTCAAACCACAGCTTGATTTTGACCAGTTTGCAAAGCAGTTGTATCAACATCGAGCAGGTTTGTTGAGTGCTCAAGATCAAGCCTTATTGGAAAAGCAGGATTATGCTGCGCTGACTGAACAAAGCTTGATGCAGATGATGAGTCCAGGCATGCCTGTCACTGCTGAGTCACTTAAGCAAGACCCGCTATTATTGTTCCCTCGTTATGCCATGCAGTTGGCAACCCCGTCGCAACAAGATATTGAAATGGAGCAAGGCTTTGCCACAATTCATCATGAGCAAGGTATCTCTCGGCTTTTCGTATTACAGTTGACGCAAAGCCCATACAATATTGATTATCAAGAACAGACCTCTACTTGGATTGAGCAGACTAAGCAAAAGCTAACGGCAATGGGATTAAAATCTCATTGGACTGGAACTATTTTATTTTCAAATTTTGGGACGCAATCGGCTAAGCAGGAAATCTCAACCATTGGTGTTGGCTCGACACTGGGCTTAATTTTTCTGGTTTGGTTCGGCTTTCGCTCACTGCGACCTTTGGTAACCGAGTTTATTGCAGTTTCAACTGGAAGCTTTGTGGCATTTGCAGTCACACATTGGGTGTTTGGTGAAATTCACCTGATGACATTAGTGTTTGGTGCCAGTCTAATTGGTGTCTGTGTCGATTTTTCATTTTATTTTATGGCGATGCAATCGCAACATAGAAAGCTTGGTGGTTTTCAAATTTTAAAACCGCTATTACCAAGTTTGTTTATGGGCTTAATGACCACATTGGTTGCTTACATCTTTTTGAGTTTTACTCCGTTTCCTGGGTTTAAGCAGATTGCAGTCTTTTCAATTGTGGGATTAACTGCGGCGTGGATCAGTAGTGTTCTACTATTACCAAGATTACCTGCACTCAATGCCCAGCCAGCAATAAAAGCACTGTCGTGGATTGGACAAGCACGGTTATGGTTTCAGCAACGAACCAAAGTTCGTTACAGCTTGATTGCAATCATTTTAGCAGTAGGTACGGCGAGTCTTTTCTATCTTAAAAGTAACGATGATATTCGTAACTTACAAGGTATGGACGCGAGCTTAAAACAGCAAGACCAAGCGGTTCGTGAGCAATTTGGCCAGCAACAAAGTAGTGATTATTTTGTGGTGCGTGCAGCATCGGCAAATGAAATGCAGCAACAAGAGCAGCAACTGATTGGTCATTTGCAAAAGTTACAGTCACAAGGGAAAATCAGTGCGTTTCAAGCTCTGGGTCAATGGATTCCACCATTGGCAGAGCAGCAAAATAATCTACAACTATTAAGAAATATTCCAAAAGCGACTTTGCTGCAATATGCACAAAGTATGGGGCTAAATGTTAATGATGTTTTACAGTGGCAACAGCAACTGGCAGCACAACCGTTATTAGATTTTTCTGTATTTAAAGATCACCCTTTAGCTTTTCTACAACCTCAAGCCAATGAACGATTAGTGATAGTGACAGGGGCAAAACAGCCTGACGCTTTAAAGCAGCTTCAGAATGATCACATACATTTCCAGCAACCGATTACTGCAATGTCGCAAATGTTTGCTGAACATCGAGTGCAGGCTCAACATCTTCTGATTTATGCCTTAATTGGTTTGGCAGTTGGTTTGGCGCTTATTTATGGACTAAGTTCGATTGTGCCTTTGGTTCTGCCAGTCAGCTTGGCATTACTGAGCACTTTTGCTGTTCAGGCATGGTTAGGTGTCGAGATTAACCTGTTTAGTATTATGGCGACCTTTCTGATTATCGGGATTGGAGTCGACTATGCAATTTTCTACCGACATGGACATGATCATCCGCAAGTAGTTGGAATGGCATTGTTTTTATGTATGATGTCGACCTTACTTGGTTTTGGATTACTTTCATTTAGCCATACTTACGCAATTCATTGTTTTGGTTTAACGGTTTTATTCGGGGTTATTTTCTCATTTATCTATGCGACTTTGTTAACCCCCGCAGATGAAAAACATATCGTGAATTTACAAGACCATTCATAATTTGAATAAATTAAAAAGGAAGTTGTGCTATGAGCACTATAGAAAAAATTGATGTCGTGATTATTGGGGCTGGGCCATCAGGTAGTTCTGCTGCTGCACTTCTTCGAAAAAAGGGCTATACCGTTACGCTCATTGAAAAACAGTATTTCCCTCGTTTTTCGATTGGTGAGTCATTGTTACCGCAGTCTATGGCGTTTTTAGAAGAGGCTGGTTTATTAGAAACAGTCCGTGAGCATGTTGAGCAATATGCTTTTCAATTTAAAAACGGGGCAGCTTTTCTACGCGGCAAACAGCGTAGCTTTTACGACTTTACTGAAAAATTTACCGATGGGCCGGGGACGACTTGGCAAGTTCGCCGTGCAGATTTTGACAATTTACTAGCAAAACAGGCTCAAGTTTATGGCGCAGATATACGCTTTGGACATGAAGTCTTAGATGTTGATGTTGCATCTGAACAGCCTGTACTTACAGTAATTGATGAAGAACAACAGCGTTATCAGATTCAAACTAAATTCTTGTTAGATGCGAGTGGCTTTGGGCGGATTTTGCCAAAGTTATTAGATTTAGAGAGCCCATCAAATTTTCCGGTACGACGTGCACTGTTTACCCATATTGAAGATGGAATTACTGATGATCCTGAATTTGACCGTAATAAAATTTTAATTACCGTTCATGAAAAAGATCATCGTGCATGGTATTGGCTGATTTCATTTGCAGATGGACGAGCTTCTTTCGGTGTGGTGGCAGAACAAGACTTTTTTGACAAATACACGGTCGAAAATGCTGAAGATAATGAGCCTGAGGCAATGTTTAAGCGTATTTTGGCTGATGAGCCAAGCTTGTCACATGTCTTGCGCCGTGCAAACTTTGATACACCAGTGCGCACCTTGGTTGGTTATTCAGCGAATGTAAAACACTTGGCAGACCGCAACTATGCGCTATTAGGTAATGCGGGTGAGTTTCTTGATCCAGTTTTTTCATCAGGTGTGACGATCGCTTTAAAATCTTCCAGCTTGGCTGTACCTTTGGTTGAGCGTGTTTTGCAAGGTGAGCAGGTAGACTGGTTGCAAGAATATGAAAAACCATTACGTCGTGGTATTCAGGTATTTCGTGCCTATGTTGAGTCATGGTATGAAGGCGAGTTTCAAGATGTAGTGTTCTCACAAAATCAGAATGAAGGCATTCGCCGTATGATTTCTTCCTTACTAGCGGGTTATGCGTGGGATGAAAAAAATCCGATTCATAAAAATGCTAAACGTAGGCTCAGCACCTTGGCAGAATATTGTCGTGAAGGTTTGGCGCAAGAACAGGTACTTGAGGGATAACCATGCAACGCAAATGGGCAACGATATTACTCAGTAGCTTGATATTTTTAAATGGTTGTCAGGTCATGCCACATGCCAAAGGACTGCAAAGTCCTCTATGGCAGGCTCAGACTTATCAAAGGCAAGATCAGGTTGAAGTTCAGTGGAAGCAGCAAAGTTTTAGCTTCTTGCTATATCAACAGCAAAAGGGCACTGTACTGGATATGGTCGCTTTAAGCCTGACAGGCCAGCAATTATTTAAGTTACAGTTTGATGGGCATCGGGTTCATGTTGAACAACGTATTGATCAAATGCGTTTATTGCCTTTTGAGTTTGTGGTGCGTGACCTTTTGTTTGCGACATACCCTCAGTTTTCGCATTTAGGGCAGCAAGCTGTAGAGATGAAACAACAAGCAGACAAGCAGGTTGTTTATATTGAAAAGCAGCCTGTGTTACAGCTTAAACAAGGGCAAGGAAGCATTGAATTGATTAATGAACAAGTCCCTTATACCATGACGCTGAGTTCGATTGAGAACACCTTGCAGACAGAAGAAAGTCCTACGCCATGAAACATTTACCTTTAGAAAATGCAGCCACAATGGCCGTAGGCATACAATTTAGTGTTGGTTTATCTGCATTAGGCTGCGAACTTAATCAAATTAAACAAGCATTACAACAGCCGCAGCAAACCTTGAGTTTACGAGATGATTTAATTACTGATCGTAATGTGTGGGTGGGACAATATACGCATCCATTATGTTCGAGCGTACCTGATGCTTTGCAGTCTGTAGATTCACGTAATTTACGTTTTGCATTAACCGCATTAGCCGAAATTGAAACAGAGTTAAAAGCTTATACGGCTTCCTTTGAAAATAAACGTTTGGCCATTGTGGTGGGCACATCTACTTCTGGTATTGCAGATAATGAGTTATTACTTAAGCAATATTTTCAAGGGAAAACAGATCTATCGATATCTCATTATCCTCAAGAAATGAGTTGTTTAGCGAAAGCATTACAGCAGTACTTAGGATGGGAAGGGCCAGCTTATACGATTTCGACAGCTTGTTCTTCAAGTGCTAAAGCATTGGCAGCGGGGCAGAGATTACTTCATGCAGATTTAGCAGATGTGGTGCTGGTGGGTGGCGTCGATACCTTGTGTAAGTTAACTCTAAATGGTTTTAATAGCTTAGAAAGTTTATCTGAACATATTTGCCAACCCTCCGGTGTAAATCGTGATGGTATTAACATTGGTGAAGCCGCTGCGTTTTTTGTACTGAGTAAAGAACAAGCACCTGTCATGTTAATAGGAGCGGGTGAATCTATGGATGCATGGCACATTTCAGCCCCGCACCCTGAAGGTAACGGTGCAGCTTTAGCAATGCAACGTGCATTAGATATGGCACATATTTCAGCTCAACAGATTGATTATATCAATTTGCACGGCACTGCAACTCCACAAAATGACGCAATGGAAATTAAGGCTGTACAACAAGTTTTTGGTGATTACCCAGTGGCTTTAAGTAGTACCAAGCATAAAACTGGACATTGTCTCGGTGCAGCGGGTGCTATAGAAGCTTTCATTTGTGAACAAGTTCTAAAAGATCAAAGTTGGTTGCCTTTACATCAGAATGTTGAAATTGATCCGGATTTGGCCGACCAAAACTATGTGCAAGATGCCGAACTAAAACAACCTATCCGCTATGTCATGAGTAATTCTTTTGCTTTTGGGGGGAGTAATATTAGTCTTGTTTTTGGAGTGAAGTCCTGATGAAACTCGATGCAATTCAATATATTCCTCATGAGCAACCGATGGTATTTATTGACCATTTAACAGAGGTTGCAGAAGGGCGGGCGCAAGCAGAACTTACAATTACCCCAGAGCTCATGTTTTGTGAAGTGGAAGGTTTGCCGACATGGGCAAGCATTGAAATTATGGCACAAACCATTAGTGCTTATTCAGGCTGGCAAGGTGAGCAG
The DNA here is from genome assembly GCF_013122135.1 of Acinetobacter lactucae. Classification (NCBI taxonomy): domain Bacteria; kingdom Pseudomonadati; phylum Pseudomonadota; class Gammaproteobacteria; order Moraxellales; family Moraxellaceae; genus Acinetobacter; species Acinetobacter lactucae. The sequence goes on along the minus strand of NZ_CP053391.1, from coordinate 3,396,625 downwards.
TCAAAACAAGCGCCAAAAGTTGGTTTTTTATTGGGAACGCGTAAATTGCATTTACCCATTCCTTATTTCGCTTTGGGTTCAAGATTGATCATTCAAATAGAGCAACAATATTTTCATGAAGGACTTGGGCAATTTTCCTGTGAAATTCAATATGCTGAGCACCGCATTCAAGCAACGTTAAGTGTATTTGAACCTACAGAAACACCATTTGAATAACCACAAAGAATTAGGAATACATTGTGACAAGACGAATTTTAGTAACGGGTTCAAGTCGAGGAATTGGGAAAGCGATTGCATTACAACTCGCAAAGGCTGGTTTTGATGTGACTGTACACGCACGTTCACGTCAAGCAGAGGCTGAGCAAGTCGTACAAGAGATTCAAGCCTTAGGGCAAAATAGCCATTATTTAATGTTTGATGTAAATGAGCGCCAGACGGTTCAACAAATTCTAGAGCAAGACGTAAAGCAGCATGGCGCTTTTTATGGGGTCGTATTAAATGCAGGTCTTACCCATGATGGCGCTTTCCCAGCGTTAACAGATCAAGATTGGGATGAAGTGATTTCGACGTCATTAGATGGTTTTTATAACGTATTGAAGCCATTAATTATGCCAATGATTCACTTACGTAAAGGTGGCCGTATTGTCACTTTATCTTCTGTGTCTGGGATTATGGGTAACCGTGGTCAGGTTAACTACAGTGCTGCAAAAGCGGGATTGATTGGTGCGACTAAAGCCTTGGCACTCGAATTGGCGAAGCGAAAAATTACGGTGAATTGTGTAGCACCAGGACTCATTGAGACCGAAATGGTGACAGATGAAGTCAAAGAACATGCGCTAAAAATGATTCCGTTGCAACGCATGGGGCAGGTCGATGAAGTGGCGAGTGTAGTGAAATTCTTATGTTCAGATGAAGCCTCTTATGTAACTCGACAGGTGATCTCTGTGAATGGAGGACTCATCTGATGAAACGTGTGGTTGTGACAGGAATGGCGGGAATTACCTCTTTAGGTGAAACTGCCGATGACATCTTTGCGCGATTTGAAGCTGCTAAAAGCGGTATACGTTACATGCCCGAGTGGGAGCAATATGTTGACCTTCGGACCAAGCTTGCTGGACCTGTTGAAACATTCCATGTTCCAAAACATTTTAACCGTAAGGTTACCCGCGGGATGGGGCGTGTAGCGCTTATGTCTGTGGTTTGTGCCGAAACTGCTTTACAAAATGCTGGTTTGCTTGGACATGAAATTTTATCTAGTGGCGAAGCGGGTGTTGCCTTTGGTTCTTCCGCGGGTAGTGTAGATGCCGTGGGTGAGTTTGCTAGCATGTTGCTTCATCAGAGCATGAGTAAGATCAATGCAACCACTTATATTCGTATGATGGCTCATACAAGTGCGGTGAACATGACCGTATATTTTGGTCTAAAAGGATTAACTTTACCGACCTCAAGTGCATGTACCTCTGGTTCCATGGCAATTGGGCAAGCGTATGAAGCAATCAAATATGGCAAACAACAAGTCATGATTGCGGGTGGTGCAGAGGAACTCAGTGCGGCAGGTGCGGCAGTTTTTGATGTATTGTTCGCAACCAGTAGCATGAATGATCAACCTGAAAAAACACCACGTCCTTTTGATGCTAAACGAGATGGATTGGTGATTGGTGAAGGGGCAGGGTGTTTAATTCTCGAAGAATATGAACATGCCAAAGCACGAGGTGCTCATATTTATGCAGAAGTGATTGGTTATGGTAGCAATACCGATGGTCAACATGTCACTCGTCCTGAGTCAGAAATGATGGGGCGCTGTATGGAGTTAGCGCTGAAAGATGCATTTGTAGAAGCTAAAGATATTGCCTACGTAAATGCACATGGTACTTCAACAGATCAGGGGGATGTGGCGGAGAGCCAAGCCACTGCAAAAGTTTTAGGCTATAAACCAATTAGCTCTTTAAAGAGTTATTTTGGACATACGCTGGGAGCGTGTGGGGCTATTGAAGCTTGGTTAAGCATCGAAATGATGAATCGTGGCCGTTTTATTCCAACTTTAAATCTAGATGAAATCGACCCGCTATGTGGTGAACTAGATTATATCGTTCAGCAGCCGAGAAATTTGGATGCTGACATTATTATGAGCAATAACTTTGCTTTTGGCGGAATTAATACTTCGCTTATTTTTAAACGTGTTAAACAATAAGGAACACAACAATGTTAAATAAAAAACTTTTATTTGTAGCAATGCTAAGTGCGGGTTTTACTGCTACTGTTCAGGCTGGAGATGAAGTACATTAGTTAAATTTTAAAGAAGCTGTAGACCGTGCAGTTGCCGATGGGACTCTGGATGGTTCTGTAAAGTTTTATTTAAAGGGTACAAAGTCTGGTGGTAAAGTTATTCAAAAAGATGCTGTGACAAATAAAAAGACCAATGGTTTTGGTAAGTCGGCAGCAACGTCTTGTGACTGGGTTTTACGTTCAGCACTGATCCAAATGCAAAACAATGCTAAAGCACAAGGGGCAAACGCCGTTACCAATATTGTGAGCTATTTTAAAGCCAATGAAACAACGAGTACGACAACTTACGATTGCTATAAAGGCACCATGATGGCGGGTGTTGCTTTAAAAGGCGATGTCGTTAAATTCTAATCATTTAAAGTAAGGTCGAGATAATGTCTAAGCGTAAAATTGAGGTCTACACACAGGCATTATCTCAGCTTCTTTTAAAGTCTAAACAAGATTTTCCAGACTTCCGTTCATTTAATCATTATAAAAAACAACAAATACAGAGTGTCAGAAATCGACTGATTGCAGAGAAACTACAACTCAATTCAATGGAATTGGAGTTTGCCAAGCATGAACATGGTAAACCTTATTTATTGAATCACACTTTGCATTTTAATCACTCACATAGCCAACAATACTACGCTTTAGCCATGAGCGAACAGGTTAAAGATATTGGCATAGATGTTGAGGAACAGGATCGAAATGTACGCTTAGACGCTTTAGCAAAACATGCATTTCATCCCGATGAATATGAAACATGGCTAAGCTTAGAACAAGATAGAGAATATTGGTTCAAAGTCTGGACCACGAAAGAAGCTGTTTTAAAAGCTTCAGGACTAGGCATACGTTTAGATTTAAACACGTTAAATACTCAGGCACATCCTACCGATCATGGTGGAGTCTGTTCTCACCCACTTAATGGGACATTTGCTTATCAGAATTTTATTGTGGGCAATATGATATTAACCGCGGCATGGCGTTCAGAGTTATCTTGCCGTGGTTTTGAGTTTCCGTCTATTCAGCTTCACTCACTTGATCGTTAATAATCTAAATAGCACACATAAAAAAACCGCGTATTACGCGGTTTTTTTATTAAAAGGAGAAGCTAAAAATTAAGCTTGACCTTCAACAGCAGCAGCTTGAGCTCGTTGCATGTTAGCTTCAAACTCTGCATCAAAGTTGATTGGAGTAAGAAGTAACTGTGGGAAGCTACCTTTAGTTACTAAATCATTTACAGCTTCACGTAAGAACGGGAACAAAATATTTGGGCAATATGCGCCTAAAATATAAGGTAAACGCTCTTCTTCAATATTATCGATCAAGAAAATACCTGATTGAGTTACATCTACAATGAACGCTGTTTCGTTGTCGTTATCGGCTTGTACCACAACTTTTAAAGAAACTTCAAAGTGAGTTGGGTCAATCTTTTCTGCAGCAGAAGAAAGATTGATATTAAGTTCAGGTTGCCATTGTTTAGTAAAAACCTGCGCCCCAGGAACCTCAAAAGAAATATCTTTTGTATAAATACGCTCTAAAGCTAATTGTGGTTGAACTTGTTGTTCTTCGCTCATTGTTTTTTCCTTAATATGGATGCGATGTTAAGCCAATAATTCGTCGAGTTTACCTTCACGCTCTAAAGCATAAAGTTGGTCAAAACCACCGATAAACTGATCGTTAATGAAAATTTGTGGGACAGTACGATGATTTGTGCGTTGCATTAATTCAACACGTACTTCTGGTGCTTCAACAGAAAGATTTACTTCTTTATAAGCAACACCTTTACGCTCAAGTAACTGTTTAGCACGAACACAATACGGGCATACAGAAGTTGAGTAAACAATGACATTTGCAGCCATGATAATTCTCCTTAAGCTTTTGGTTTGCTTTTAACAAGAGGTAAGCCTTGTGCTTTCCAGTTACTAATACCACCATCAAGACGATAGCTATCGTGGTGAGCAACTTTTTGCAAAGCACTTCCAGCAACTTGCCCCAAGTTGCAAATAAATACCAGTGGACGGTCACTTGCTTTTAATTCGTCAGCATGACTTGCGATTTGGCTATACGGAATATTGCGACTGCCACTAATGTGACCTTCGCGGAAATCTTTGCTATCGCGTAAGTCAATCAAAAGAGCATTTTTCGCTTTCACTAAAATACCAAGCGACTGTGGAGAAATTTTACGACCATTACGTTGACCTTCAAAAATGAAGAACAACACGATCAAGACTCCGAGCGTACCAAACAAAATGGGGTGATTCCCCATAAACTCTAACCAGCGTTCCACAAGTCACCTAAAAAAATTAAAAAACAAAATTGACCTAGAGTATAGCGTATATAGATGGTGATCAAAATCACCACTTCAAGGGCAAATAGGGCAGAAAATCAGTTTTTTTGCTGTGCTTCTTGAATCTCATCGATTAAACGCAAAAAGCTATCTAGACGTCGTGGCAAAATTTCACCCGCTTCAACGGCCTGTTTAAGCCCACAATTCTTTTCATGAGTATGTGTGCAATTACGGAATTGGCAAGATCCTAGATGTGCGGCAATGTCAGGAAAGCCCATACGAATTTTTTCTAAATCGAGATGCCAAAGCCCAAACTCACGAATTCCCGGAGAATCAATTAAGGCACCGTTTTTACCGAAGTTGATTAAGCGCGTAGAGGTTGTCGTGTGTTGTCCAAGTGCAGAGTTTTCAGAAATAACATTAGTTTTTTGCTCTGCATCTGGAATGAGCACATTAATTAAAGAGCTTTTTCCTACGCCTGATTGCCCTACAAATGCTACGGTTTCACCATCTAAACGCTCAGATAAAGCAGAGATATCTCCCTTCTTGGACTGACAAATCATCACTTCATAACCCAAGGTTTTATATTCTTCTAATAAGGTAAGAATTGGGTCATTTTCAGTGAGTAAATCAGACTTATTGAGGACCAAAAGAGCAGGAATGTTAGCGTCTGCACAAGCAACTAAATACCGATCAATTAACGTTGGAGCTGGTTCAGGAAGTGGTGAAAATACAATCACAATCAAACTGATGTTTGCGGCCACTGGTTTAACTTTGTGATAGCGGTCAGGGCGGGTAAGTAAAGAGGTGCGTGGGTGAATGGCTGTAATAATGCCTAAACCCGTATTTGGGTCTGCCTGCCATTTAACACGATCACCAGTTACAAGTAACTCAAGATTAGTTCGAGTATGGCAACGCCAAACACTATTGAGCTCGATCGGCTTCCAGAATGGTTCTGGTTCTCCTTCGGCTACTTGTGGTTTTTCTGGGTGATGCTCAGGTACAGAGAGGGCTTGTACTTCAAGTTGACGGCCATAGTGTTGTACAACGAGTCCATCTAGATCCTGTGAAGTATCGATCTCTTCTTGGCGAGTTTTATGCTGTTTTTCAATACGACGTTGCTGTTGTTCAGTTAAACGACGCTTACGAATTAAAGCCATTCATATCCCAAAAAAACCATTGTTTGAAGACCGCAAAAATAGCATGAAGCAGCTATAGAATTACAGCGCGGAAGCAAGAAATTTGCTACTATTGATGTTTTTACGGCATTTTAGAACGTACATTCATGAGCAGTACTTTAAATACACGATTAATTTGGATTGATCTGGAAATGACCGGATTAGATACCGATAATGACCAAATTATTGAAATCGCAACAATTATTACAGATGATCATTTAAATGTACTTGCCGAAGGTCCAGTTTTGGCTATTCATCAACCTGATCGTATTTTAAATGCAATGGATGAATGGAACACTCGTCAACATGGCCAATCTGGTCTGATTGAACGAGTTCGCCGCAGTAAGCTAACAGCACGTGATGCTGAGTTACAAACTTTAGAATTCCTAAAAAAATGGGTGAATCCAAAAGTTTCACCAATGTGCGGTAACTCGATTTGTCAGGATCGCCGCTTCTTACATCGTCTTATGCCTGAGCTTGAGCAATATTTCCACTATCGTAATCTTGATGTATCTACGGTAAAAGAACTTTCAAAACGCTGGCGCCCTGAAATTATGAGCGGTTTGAAAAAGAATGCATCGCATTTGGCAATGGATGATATTCGTGACTCAATTTCGGAGCTGAAATATTACCGCGAATACTTCTTTATTATGAATACTGACGGTAAAGATTAATTACGTTGTAGACGTGAGATGAAAGGGAGGTTATTGCCTCCTTTTTTATTGCTTAAAGAAGCTTGTTACAATAATGCCGATTGCTTAATTTGGCTTTCATATTCATTTTGCTTAAAATGATGTTTTAAATTTTTATTATAAAAAGAGAACATTTATGCAAAGTAATAACCCGATACTGACCCGAGTTGAAACGGTCAGTGATTATAGTCAACCGATGACTGTGCAAGGTGCGATTCAAAAATCTGTTATGTTGACCGTGATTGCAGCAGCGGTGGGTGTCGCTTTATTTTTCTATGCAGCCTTTACTGCAAATGTTGGGATTGCTTACGCGGCTTCAATTGTGGGTGCAATTGGTGGTTTGGTTTTAGCTTTAATTACAACGTTTAAACCAACGACTGCACCAACATTGGCAATTCCGTATGCTTTATTTGAAGGGGCTTTTTTAGGTGGTATTTCTTTTACTTTCCAATTGAAATACCCTGGTGTTCCTCTTCAGGCTTTATTAGCAACCTTCGTTACAACTTTGGTGATGTTTGGTCTATATAAATTCCAAATTATCCGCGCAACTGAAAAGTTCAAGTCAGTCGTTATCTCTGCATCTTTGGCGATCTTTATTGTATTTATCGTACAGATGGTCATGCGTTTAGCATTTGGTTCAAGCGTTCCTTATATTTTTGAAAGTAACTGGTTAGGCATTGGTTTTGCTGCATTTGTTGCGGTGATTGCCTCACTTAACCTGATTTTAGATTTTGATTTAATTGAAACTAGTGCCGCATATCGTGCACCAAAATTCATGGAATGGTTGTGTGGTATTGCGTTACTGGCAACTTTAGTCTGGATGTATATTTCTTTCTTACGTTTACTAGGCTTATTGTCTGACGACTAATACTGTATGTATCTAAAAATCGCTCCTTAATAAGGAGCGATTTTTTTTCGTGCGATTTTTGAAAAAAGATGCATTATGCAATTTCGAAAACCGCCGAATATTGGCATTATGCTTGAAATTGTTTTGAGTGAGATCGGCATGACACAAGGACTTTTAGCAGGTAAGCGCTTTTTGATTGCAGGCGTTGCTAGTAAATTATCAATTGCTTTTGGTATTGCCCAAGCATTACACCGTGAAGGTGCAGAGCTTGCGTTTACTTATCCAAACGAAAAATTAAAAAAACGTGTGGATGAATTTGCTGAGCAATTCGGTTCTAAGCTTGTGTTTCCATGTGATGTTGCTGTTGATGCTGAAATTGATAATGCATTTGCAGAACTTGCAAAACATTGGGATGGTGTAGACGGTGTTGTGCACTCAATCGGCTTTGCACCTGCACACACGCTTGATGGTGACTTCACTGACGTGACTGACCGTGACGGTTTTAAAGTTGCTCATGACATCAGTGCGTACAGCTTTATTGCAATGGCTCGTGCTGCAAAACCTTTATTACAAGCTCGCCAAGGTTGTTTATTGACTTTGACTTACCAAGGTTCTGAGCGTGTTATGCCTAACTACAACGTTATGGGTATGGCAAAAGCTTCTTTAGAAGCTGGTGTTCGCTACTTAGCTTCAAGCTTGGGTGTTGATGGTATCCGTGTAAATGCGATTTCTGCGGGTCCAATCCGTACTCTAGCTGCTTCAGGTATTAAATCTTTCCGTAAAATGTTAGATGCCAATGAAAAAGTTGCGCCGTTAAAGCGTAATGTAACCATTGAAGAAGTAGGTAACGCAGCGTTATTCCTATGCTCACCTTGGGCTTCAGGTATTACTGGTGAAATTCTATATGTAGATGCTGGTTTCAATACTGTAGGTATGAGCCAATCTATGATGGATGATGAATAAGTTTTAAAATTTATTCAGGCATAAAAAAAGCCGTAGTTGAAGGACTACGGCTTTTTTAATTGGTACAAGTTATTGCGGCAGTTCTTTTACAGGTGAACCCCCTAGAGCTTGCATGAGGGTGACATAAGCATTGTATTGGCTTTGCTTTGTTTCAACGAGGCTTAGACGTGCAGTACGTGTGGTTTGCTGTGCATCAAGAAGTGTTTTTAATGCGACAGCACCATAACGGTAACGGACTTCAGTTAAACGTTCAGTTTTTTCTGCAAGTTCAACATTACGCTCTTGTAGCGCTACTTGCTTGTCGAGTTCTGTACGACTCGATAAAGCATTTTCTACATCAGCAAAAGCCTGATAAAGCGTTTGGCGATATTGAATAATCGCTTTTTCATAATCCAGATTACTAATCGCGATATCTTTCTTCATATCGTTATATTGTAAAAACGGTAAGCTTAAACTTGCACCAAGCGTCAGGGCAGGGTTGCGTAACAACTCCGTTAAAGATGTGCTGCTTGAGCCTAAACTACTGGTTAAGCTAATCGAAGGGTAGTAGCTTGCTTTGGTTGCATCTTTAGTTGCTAATGCTTTTCTTAAGCGTAGCTCACTTGCTTGCAAATCAGGACGGCGCGATAAAATGTCGGCAGGTAAGCCAGCGCCAATTGCAGGTAGAGCGGTGCGTGGTAAACGCTTTGGCTCTTGAATGTTTAATTGTTGCAATGGTTCATGCAATAACACTGCGATGGCTGTGCGTGTTTCAACCAGTTGTTGCTCAATTTGGCTTAAGCTTGCTTTTTGGCTTTGCACTGATTGTTCTGCTTGAGTCAGATCTACACCTGAAACGGCACCAGCTTTATATTGAATCTGAACCAAGTCATAAAGCTTTTGAGAAGTTGCTAGGCTTTGCTGAGCAGTCGCATAACGTTCATTTAAATAACCCAGTTGCCAATAGAGTTTGGCAGTGGTTGCAATTAAGCTTTGTCCAGTAGCTTGTAAATCTTGTTCGGTTGCTAAAGCTTCCCATTTACTTGCTTCGGTTTGGCGTGCAAGCTTGCCAAATAAATCAAGCTCATAGCTTACTCCAGCGCTCATTGAAAGACCTTTAGAGCTATCATCTCCCGAATTTAAATCGAAAGAATGTCCTGTAGAAACACTAGAGCTGGTTCGTAAGCCTTGTTTGTTTGCAGTTAGATCTGCTTGTAAACGGGCTTGCTTTAAGGCAATACCTGCAACTGCTAAATCACTGTTACGTTCTAATACATTGCTTACAAGTTGATTGAGCTGCGCATCATTAAAAAGCGTCCACCAACGGTCAGAATATTGATCGGCAGACATGGTTTTTGATTTTGCTGTGTCATATTGAAAACTACCCGGAACTTGTACCGCAGGTGTTTCATAAGGTGTTTTTACTACAGCCGCACATCCTACAAGAGAGCCTGTGAGAAGAAGTGCTGTGCTGAGTTTAGTCATTGAGAAAGACATGCAATTTTCCTTATTCTCGAGATAGTGCGGCAACAGGGTCAAGTTTCGCGGCATTCTTGGCAGGTAAGAAACCGAATACGACACCAATCAGTGTTGAACAGACAAAGGCTGCAATAATTGAGGTACTTGAATAAGCCACGCTAAAGTTACCGCCAGCAAATTTATTAATAAGTTGTCCAAGGCCAAGCGACAGTAAGACGCCAAGCACACCACCAATTAAACACACTAAAATTGCTTCAATCAGGAATTGCTGCAAAATATCACTTTGACGAGCACCTACGGCCATACGTACACCAATTTCCTGAGTACGTTCGGTCACCGAAACCAACATAATATTCATCACCCCAATACCACCGACAACCAATGAAATTACGGCAATTGCTGAAACCAGAAGCGTCATTGTGCTGGTTGTTTTCTCAATGGTTTGACGGATACTGTCACTGTTCATGGTGAAAATATCTTGTGCACCATGGCGCTGGGTTAATAGATTTACAATCGCATTTTCTGCGGCAGCAGTTGAATATTTGTCATTAATACGAACCACGATATTACGTACATTCGACTGACCCAACATACGGCTCATTACGGTTGTATAAGGCATATAGACATTTAAAGTGTCATCAGAGCCCATGCCGCTTGTTTGTGGTTCTACAACACCAATAATACGGGCAGGTACACTACCGAGTAACACGACTTGACCGATGGGGTTGGTACCATCACTAAAGAACTGTTTTTGAGTATTGGTATCAATGACTACATCCTGTGAGCGATCACGAACACTTCGTTGGTCAAAAGTTTGTCCATCTTTAAAGACCAAACCTTTTACATCGAAATAATCGTTACTCACACCATTAATGGTCGCGTTTGCTTCATTTTGTTGGTAACGCATGGTTTTGGATGTACTGACAATTGGACTGACTGCACTGACATAAGGTTGAGTCATTAACGCATCAGCATCGGCAGGTACTAAAGTCTTAAAACTTGCAGTTTTAGAGTTGTCACCAAAACCACGGCCTTGGAACACGGTAATCGTATTTGTTCCGAGACTACTAATATTGCTTAAAATTTGTTGTTGAGAGCCTTTGCCTAGAGCGACCACTGTAACAACAGAAGCAATACCAATAATGATCCCAAGCATGGTTAAAAAAGTACGCATGCGATGGGCATTCATAGACAGTAAAGCCATTTGAAAGGCTTCTGATAAACGGTCTAAAGTAGAACGCCACGCAGAAATACTTTTGCCTTTCTTCTGTTTACCTTGCAAAGCAGGAGCTGCATCAGGATCAGATTTGATCGGTTCAGCTGTTTGATCTGGAATATTAGGACGGTCATTAATAATTTCTCCGTCACTAATCTCGATAATACGAGTCGCATTTTTGGCAACTTGCATATCATGGGTCACTAAAATAATCGTGTGACCTGCGGCGTTGAGTTCGCGCAAAATACGCATCACCTCAACACCACTATGAGAATCGAGCGCTCCTGTGGGTTCATCTGCCAGAATAACGTCACCGCCATTCATGAGTGCACGGGCAATAGAAACACGTTGTTGTTGACCACCGGAAAGTTGGCTTGGTCTATTGAGTGTTTTCGTGCCTAAACCCAATTCGGTCAGTAAAGCCGTTGCGCGTTGTTTACGTTCAGAAGGGGTAACACCTGCATAAACAGCTGGAACTTCTACGTTACCTTCAGCAGATAAATCACCCAGTAAATGGTAGCGCTGGAAAATAAAACCAAAATATTCACGGCGTAGTCGAGCGAGTTGATCTGGCTCGAGTTTACCTGTTTCTTGTCCGTTAACCTTGTAACTACCACTCGTAGGTCGGTCCAGACAACCCAGGATATTCATGAGAGTCGATTTACCAGAACCAGACTGGCCGACAATGGCAACCAGTTCACCTTCATAAATGGTCAGGTCAATACCTTTTAAAATTTGTATCGTGCTTTCGCCAGCAGGGAATTCCCGGACCAGATTGCTGACTTCAAGCAAAGCTTGTTTTGTCATGCTTACATTCCCATTGGGCCACTACGGCGACGGTTATTACTACTATTTGCTGATGCAGCAGAAGTATCGGCACTATCTGCAATGACAACTTGGTCACCTTGTTTTAAGCCCGCAAGAACTTGTGCATTTACACGATTATTAATGCCGACCAAAATTTGAGTCGGTTTGGCTGTACCATCGGCTTGTAAAATACGTACTACGCTTAGCGTTGCTTTCCCTTGTTCAACCAGTTGTTTTTGTTCAGTAGTTAAATTTAAGCGTTCTAAACGAGCACCATTACCTTGATTTTTGCGTTCTGTACTTGGCGTAGAACTTGCTTTCTCAGATGACTGACCTGATTTTCTTTGACCAGAAAATTGTTTACTACTTAAAGCAGAAGATGGAACTAATAAAGCATTTTTAGCTGAATTTAATACGATATAAACTTGTGCGGTCATATCAATACGCAATTTACCATCAGTATTTGGCACATCGAATAACGCATTATAGTAAACAGCCGAACTGGTGGTTGAGCTTGTTGTACTGGTCGATTCGCTCGAAATTGAGTCAGGAGCAGGCTCAATCTGACGTAATGTTGCATAACGCTTGGTTTCATCACCTAGAGTTGTAAAGTAGACCTGTTGCCCTTTTTCAACTTTCATAATGTCAGCTTCACTGACTTGTGCCTTAATCGTCATATTTTGTAATTTTGCAATTTTGACAATTGTTGGCGCGCTTTGGTTTGCGTTTACGGTTTGACCTTCTTCAGTCACAATCGCGACAACCGTACCATCAGTTGGAGCAACAATACGTGTATAACCAATATTGGTTTGAGCCGTAGATTTTGTCACTTTGGCAGATTCGATTTGTGCATCTAATGCTTTAATTTGCGCCTGAGCTGTTTTATAGCTTGCCTCAGCCGATTCTAAATCTGCACGCGGCGTTGCATCTTGGGCATACATTTGTTGCTGACGGCGGTATTCAAGTTGTTTCTCATTTAAAGATGCAACTTGTTGAAGACGCTGCGCTTCTAAATTTTTAATGTTTGCATCAGAGGTTTTTAGACTGTTTTCTTGTGTTGTTGAGTCAATTTGCGCGATGAGTTGACCTTGCTTAACTTGATCGCCCAACTGTACATACATCTTTTTAACCTGACCAGATACCTGCGCACCAACACTAATGAGCTTGGTTGCATCAAGTGTACCTGTGGCAAGTACATTATTTTCAATATCCCCACGCGTCACCTCAGCAGTAATATATTGAGGCTGCTGCTGTTTAGGTTTCAAAAACTTCCAAGCTAATACAGCAATAATTGCTATACAGACAATGATAATAACGAGTTTGATTGGCTTTATTTTTGGCATGATGAGAGGTCGAAAAGTTTAAAATTTAATTTAGTATAAAAGCGAAATGAGGATAAAACGTGAATTTTTATGATAATTCAAGAATGAAGAAAAATGATTCCGCCGAATTATTGTATAAATAGCGTTTTCCCACATAATTCAGCAATAGCCTGCTGCATTAAATGTTGGGCATTTTCATTCGACATACCTTTAATTGCTGCATCAACTTGCAATAGAAGGGTAGACCAGCCTAAAAATTGTTGAGGATTTAATCTTCTTAACGCTTGTTGATATAAGCTGACTTTTGTTTTCCAGATACCGAGCTGTAAGGCATTATGAGGCTGTTCAAATAATTGCATTAGTAAGCGCATTTCTTTACTTAACGTCCATAAAATCAGACTTTCTGGTTCGCCAGCCGCAATTAAATATTGAAAAATTTTAATGGATTGAGCGAGATTACCTTCTAATAAGGCATCGCTTAAATCGTAAGTGGTATAACGGGACTGATCTTGTAAACAAGCATATAACTGTTCAATTTGAATCAGTTGTTGGTCTGGAAAAGTGTCTCTTACACGCATCAAGCTATTTTTAGCTGCGAGCAAATTATGCTCATGATGCTGCATGAGCCACTGCCATGCGTCATTATCGAGTTGAATCTCAAGTTTTTCTGCTTCAGCAGATAAAATTCTTTGGCGGTCTTGCGGATAGTTTGCGGTTAAGGCAACGACAACGCCATTTGCTTCAACAACTTGGAAAAAAGCAGACTTTAAACTACTACTATCTTGCTTAGGTAAAACAATTAAAAGTAGGTTAGTTTCATTATGCTGAATATAACTTTTAAGCTGTTTTAATCCATTTGCATCAGGTTTTATATTGCCATGAACTTCAATGGCGAGCTGCTGAGAAAATAAAGATAAGCTGTTAAGCGCATTAAAAACATTTTTCCAGTCGCTCACGCTACTAATATCGTAGCGCTGTCTTTCAACTTCTTGTTGTTGCCAACTTTTACGAAAAGCATCTAATAAATTTTGTTCCAGCAAAGGTTCTTGGCCGTGTAAAATCCACGCACCCCTTGCTTCCGGAATGCGTTTTAAGGCTTGTAAATAGTCAATTTTCATTGCTGGTAAAAATAAAGATTAAGGCTGAGCTTTTGGTAAACGGTTTGCTGAAATCTGACGAGTAATTTGCTGTGCAATGTCATCAATCACAATACGCTGCAAATAAGATTCTTGCTGATTTTCGGTGTTAACCGTTGCAAGATCATATTGATAACTACGAGATGCAGTTAATGAACGTGGTTCAGTAATTTTGTTACCCTGACGGTCTTCAATTTGGAAGGTTACAGTTAAACGTAATAATACTTCCGTTAGTTTTCCATTTAACAGCTGACGACGTGGGGTGTACTCCAAAACACGAAGTACATAGGCATCATTATCATTGCTGAATTGAACACCATTTGCAGCCAAATATACTTTTAACTGCGTTTCCAAATCATCAGTTTTAGCCGGTAACTCAAGGCTTAACTTTTTATAAACAAGTGGAGTTGCAGTCGGGTTAGATCCTTTTAAATGAAATCCACACCCGACTAAGCCTGCACTAAGGCCTAAGGTCAAAACAACAGCGGCTAAACGTTTGGCAAAGTGCATGCTTGATCCTCTCATTAATAACTTTAATTAAACCACGAGGTTAACTAATTTATTTGGAACCACAATTTCTTTCTTTGTTGGTCCTGTTAAGAATTGTTGAACTTCTGGAAGGGCTTTAGCTTGAGCTAATAGATCTTCTTTAGAAATATCAACAGAAACTTCAAGTTTACCGCGAAGTTTACCGTTAACCTGTACAACAATCGTTTGCGTGTTACGAGTTAATGCAGAAGCATCGACTTCAGGGAATGTTGCTTCTGTTACATCCGTACCAAACTGAGCCAATAATGTTTGACTTAAATGTGGTGCAAATGGAGCAAGTAACGTTAACAATGTGGTGATCGCTTCACGTTCTACAGCAACGTCGTTGTCATCTTTTGCTTCGAACTTATTGCTTGCATTTAACAATTCCATCAAAGCAGCAATCGCAGTATTGAATGCATGACGACGTTCGATATCATCACTTACTTTTTGAATAGTTTCGTGTGTTTTACGACGTAAATCTTGAGCGTCTTTAGACAGGTTAGCTGTATCGATTGTAGAAGCTGAGTTGCCTTTTTCAAGGAAGCTAGCTACAAGGCGCCATACACGTTTCAAGAAACGGTTTGCACCTTCAACACCTGCATCAGACCATTCTAAAGATTGATCTGGTGGAGCAGCAAACATCATGAATACACGTGCTGTATCTGCGCCGTATTGATCAATAATCGCTTGTGGGTCAATACCGTTATTTTTCGACTTAGACATTTTTTCTTGTCCGCCGATAATCACTTCTTGACCGTCACCTGAATATTTCGCAGAAATGATGCGACCTTTTTCGTCACGCTCTAATTCGATGTCCGCAGGGTTGAACCAAGTTTTCTTACCATTTTCTGCTTCACGATAGAATGTATCTGCAAGCACCATGCCTTGAGTTAACAAGTTGGTAAATGGTTCATTACCTTGTACCACACCTTCATCACGCATTAATTTGTGGAAGAAACGTGCATAAAGTAAGTGAAGAATCGCGTGCTCAACACCACCAATGTATTGGTTTACAGGAAGCCAGTTTTGAGCTGCTTCAGGTTTAACCATACCACCAGTAAAGTCTGGAGATGCATAGCGTGCGTAGTACCAAGATGACTCTACAAATGTATCTAAAGTATCTGTTTCACGGCGTGCATCACCACCACAGCAAGGACATTTAGTTTCATAGAATTCAGGCATTTTATTTAATGGGTTACCTGAACCATCTGGAACAACGTCAGTTGGTAATACAACCGGAAGCTGGTCTTCTGGAACTGTGACTTGACCACAAGTATCACAGTTAATCATTGGAATTGGACAACCCCAGTAACGTTGACGAGAAACACCCCAGTCACGTAAACGGAATTGAACTTTAGAGTTTGCTAAACCTTGTGGTTCTAATTTTGCAAGGAATGCATCGAAAGCAGCTTGGAATTCTAAACCGTCAAACTCACCAGAGTTAACAAGTTTACCTTCTTTTGAGCCATACCATTCTTGCCATTCAGTTGCAGAGTAATCTGCATCATCAGTACCTTTTGCATCAATTACTTGCTTAATTGGCAAGTTGAACTTGTTAGCAAATTCAAAATCACGTTCGTCATGTGCCGGTACAGCCATGACTGCGCCAGAACCATAAGACATTAATACGTAGTTTGCGATCCAAACAGGAAGCTCTTCACCAGTTACAGGGTGTTTTACAAACAAACCTGTCGCCATACCTTTTTTCTCAGCTGTTGCCAAGTCTGCTTCTGCAACTGAACCCATGCGACATTCTTCAATAAATGCAGCCAATTCAGGGTTATTTTCAGCAGCTTTAAGCGCAAGAGGGTGTTCTGCTGCAACAGCAACATAAGTCACGCCCATAAGCGTATCAGCACGTGTTGTATAAACAGTTAAGCCATCAGCATAAATTTCGGTATTGGCAGATGGGAAAGTAATTTCCATGCCTGTAGAGCGACCAATCCAGTTACGTTGCATGGTCAACACTTGTTGAGGCCAGCCGTCTTGTAGGGTGTCAAGGTCGTCTAGTAATTCTTGTGCATAGTCCGTAATACGGAAGTAGTACATTGGAATATCGCGTTTTTCGACCAATGCACCTGAGCGCCAGCCACGACCATTTTCAACTTGCTCGTTTGCTAAAACTGTTTGATCAACCGGATCCCAGTTTACTGTTGAAAGCTTGCGGTAGATGAGGCCTTTTTTATAAAGCTGAACAAATAACCATTGTTCCCAGTGATAATACTCTGGTGTACAAGTTGCAAATTCGCGATCCCAGTCTACAGATAGACCTAATTTTTTTAATTGATCACGCATGTAGGCAATGTTTTCAAATGTCCATTTTGCCGGAGCAACTTTATGGGCAATTGCAGCGTTTTCCGCAGGTAAACCGAATGCATCCCAACCCATCGGTTGTAATACGGTTTCACCTTTTAAACGGTAAAAACGGCTAATCACATCACCAATTGTATAGTTACGCACATGCCCCATATGCAGCTTGCCACTTGGGTAAGGAAACATTGACAGGATGTAGCGATGTTTACCTTCGACAGTGTCGGCAACTTTAAAGACTTTACGATTTTCCCAATCTTGTTGAACTGATGGTTCAATCGTGTTTGCTTGATATTCGGGGTCAATGTGAGAAATAGTCATAGACGTAAGCTATACAACAAAAATTGATATTAAAGATTGTTGCACAGCATAGCGCAAAATCGACAAAAATGCAGTTTTGGGATGGATTTATTTTCCGTTAAAAATTAAACAGGAATAAACCTCAAAAAAGTGGGGCAGACATAAAAAAAGAAAAGTGGAAAAATCAAATAAGATGAAAAAATAGTCAGTTAAAAAATAATCATAGAAAAGTGTTTCTTTAATCTTGACTTTAGTGAATTAAACAACAAAAATGCTTCCTTTAGTTTTATATGCGATTATTTGATCACCCTTCGAATAACCGTCATGTTTTGTAATAGACATTCTCTCTAGCCGAGAGATTGATTTTACTTAAAGTATGTATATCCAGACATGCTTTATTAATGTTAAAAAAGCTTATACGGCTGAAAAACAGAAATTTTTCTATTGCAACGAAAACTAGACAATATGTGTGCTATAACAGTGCAGACAATTCAATGAATGAAACACTATTTGTGCCTTCCATAAATAGTGATAAAGATTTTAGGGTGAATCACGTTGGAACTTTTATCTGGTGGTGAAATGCTCGTTCGTGCTCTTGCGGACGAAGGCGTTGAACATGTTTTCGGTTATCCAGGCGGCGCTGTATTACATATTTATGATGCGCTATTTCAACAAGACAAAATTAATCATTACCTCGTACGTCATGAACAAGCTGCTGGCCATATGGCAGATGCTTACTCGCGTGCTACAGGTAAGACTGGCGTAGTACTGGTCACTTCTGGACCTGGCGCAACTAATACAGTAACTCCAATTGCAACAGCTTATATGGACTCAATCCCAATGGTGATTTTGTCTGGCCAGGTTGCATCACATCTTATTGGTGAAGACGCTTTCCAAGAAACTGACATGGTAGGTATTTCACGTCCGATCGTGAAACACAGTTTCCAAGTTCGTCACGCAAGTGAAATTCCTGCAATTATCAAAAAAGCATTTTATATCGCATCAAGTGGTCGTCCTGGCCCTGTTGTTGTCGATATTCCTAAAGATGCGACAAATCCTGCAGAAAAATTTGCGTACGAATATCCTGAAAAAGTGAAGATGCGTTCTTATCAGCCACCTTCACGTGGTCATTCTGGTCAAATTCGTAAAGCGATTGATGAGCTTTTAAGTGCCAAACGTCCTGTAATTTATACGGGTGGTGGTGTTGTTCAAGGTAATGCATCAGCATTATTGACTGAACTTGCTCATTTACTCGGTTACCCAGTGACTAACACACTGATGGGCCTTGGTGGCTTCCCTGGCGATGATCCACAGTTCATTGGCATGTTAGGTATGCATGGGACTTATGAAGCAAATATGACTATGCATAATGCTGATGTCATTCTTGCGGTAGGTGCTCGTTTTGATGACCGAGTAACCAATAACCCTGCAAAATTCTGTTTGAATGCCAAAGTTATTCATATTGATATTGATCCGGCGAGCATTTCAAAAACAATTATGGCGCACATTCCAATTGTAGGGGCAGTTGAGCCTGTACTTCAGGAAATGTTGACGCAATTGAAACAATTGAATGTGTCTAAGCCAAACCCAGAAGCAATCGCTGCATGGTGGGATCAAATTAATGAATGGCGTAAAGTTCATGGTTTGAAATTCGAAACACCGACTGATGGCACAATGAAGCCACAGCAAGTTGTTGAAGCTTTATATAAAGCAACAAATGGTGATGCCATCATTACTTCGGACGTTGGTCAACACCAAATGTTTGGTGCGTTGTACTACAAGTACAAACGTCCTCGTCAATGGATTAACTCAGGCGGATTGGGCACCATGGGCGTAGGTTTGCCTTACGCAATGGCTGCGAAGCTTGCTTTCCCTGATCAACAAGTGGTTTGTATTACTGGTGAAGCTTCAATACAAATGTGTATTCAAGAGCTTTCAACCTGTAAGCAATACGGTATGAACGTGAAGATCTTATGCTTGAATAACCGTGCTTTAGGTATGGTTAAACAGTGGCAAGATATGAACTACGAAGGCCGTCACTCAAGCTCATATGTTGAATCATTGCCTGATTTTGGCAAATTGATGGAAGCTTATGGTCATGTAGGTATTCAGATTGATCATGCTGATGAACTAGAGTCAAAGCTTGCTGAAGCAATGGCTATTAATGATAAGTGTGTATTCATTAACGTCATGGTTGATCGCACGGAACATGTTTATCCAATGCTGATCGCAGGTCAGTCTATGAAGGATATGTGGTTAGGTAAAGGGGAGCGTACGTAATGAGACATATTATTTCTGTACTCGTTGAAAACGAAGCTGGTGCGCTTTCTCGTTTGGTGGGTTTATTCAGTCAACGTAACTACAACATTGAGACGTTGAATGTAGCTCCAACCGAAGACCCTACGTTATCACGTTTGACGTTAACCACTTATGGTGATGACCATAAGATTGAACAGATTACAAAGCAGCTCAACAAACTTGTTGAAGTTGTAAAAGTAGTAGATTTATCAGAAGGTTCGCATATTGAGCGTGAACTGATGTTGATTAAAGTAAAAGCGTTAGGTGCTTCACGTGCTGAAATTAAGCGTACAGCGGATATTTTCCGTGCGCAAATTGTAGATGTGACACCAACTACCTATACCATTCAAATAGCAGGGACAACTGAAAAATTAGATGGTTTTATCGATGCACTTGCAGAAAACACTATTCTAGAAGTCGTTCGTTCAGGTGTATCTGGTATCGCCCGTGGCGAAAAAGTATTAGCCATTTAATTTTTTAAAAAGTATTTTAGCGGAGAACACAAATGCAAATTTTTTACGATAAAGACTGTGACTTATCAATCATCCAAGGCAAGAAAGTAGCGATTATTGGTTACGGTTCTCAAGGTCATGCTCATGCACTTAACCTTAAAGACTCAGGCGTAGACGTAACTGTAGGTTTACGCGCAGATTCAGCTTCTTGGAAGAAAGCTGAAAATGCTGGTCTTAAAGTTGCAGAAGTTCCTGCTGCAGTTAAGCAAGCTGACCTCGTAATGATTTTGACTCCAGATGAATTCCAATCACAACTTTACCGTGACGTGATTGAGCCAAACATCAAAGAAGGTGCAACTCTTGCATTTGCTCATGGTTTCTCAATTCTTTATAACCAAGTTGTTCCACGTAAAGATTTAGACGTAATCATGGTTGCTCCTAAAGCACCAGGTCACACAGTTCGTTCTGAATACCAACGTGGTTCAGGTGTTCCTGATCTTATCGCAATTCACCAAGATGCTTCTGGTAATGCACGTAACGTTGCTCTTTCTTATGCTTCTGGCGTAGGTGGCGGCCGTACAGGTATTATCGAAACTTCATTCCGTGAAGAAACTGAAACTGACTTATTTGGTGAGCAGGCAGTTCTTTGTGGTGGTGCAGTTGAATTAGTGAAAATGGGCTTCGAAACTCTAGTTGAAGCTGGTTATGCACCTGAAATGGCTTACTTCGAATGTTTACACGAACTTAAATTGATCGTTGACTTAATGTTCGAAGGCGGTATCGCTGACATGAACTACTCAGTATCTAACAATGCTGAGTACGGTGAATATGTAACTGGTACTGAAGTAATTAACGAACAGTCTCGCGAAGCGATGCGTAATGCATTGAAACGTATTCAATCTGGTGAATACGCTAAGATGTTCATTCAAGAAGGTGCGTTAAACTACCCATCTATGACTGCTCGTCGTCGTCAAAATGCTGCACATGGTATTGAAGTAACTGGTAATAAGTTACGCGCGATGATGCCATGGATTCAAGCAAAAAAAATCGTAGATAAAGAGAAAAACTAAGTTTTTTCTTGAGCTTGAAACGCGCGTTAGCGAAGTAAAACTTCGCTCTTGCGCTCGGGTAGAGCAATGCTCTACTAGTCCTCGTTCATACCATGGATTCAAGCAAACAAAATTGTAGACAAAGAAAAGAACTAATTTTCTTTATCTAACGCTTTAAAAGAACCCTGCTCTAAGCAGGGTTCTTTATTTATACTATTTTATTTGAATGTGAAAATTGCGATTAGGTCAACTTGATTAGATTAAATAAATTCTATATTTTTCATATAATTGGCTGCTTAATTTTTATTTACTTTATTGATTTATAAAGTAAAAAATACTTGACCAAAAGATAGATAATGTTATTGTTTATAACTGACTGAATAAGTCAAATTTACTAAAATTTCTTTAACATATTTAATTGTAGTATTTTGGGCAATGAGTTGAACAAAATAAAAAAAAGTATTGAATAATCATGGAAGTCCAATATGGGTCATGTTGATTACGATAGCACATTGATCGTCGGCTCTTTTATTGCAGCTGGCTTCATTTGTTATATTGTAATTTCCATGGAGCAGCTAATATTCAAGCAAGCCTATAAGAAATTTGAGTCCTTAATTTTATTGATTAATGGATTGCTACTCGCATTAGCAATTAGCATTGTCCATATTATTGGTATACAAGCTTATCATCTGTTTGATACAGCTAACTCTAATCTTCCTTTAATCGCTGTTTCTTGTGCCGTTAGTGCATTGTTATCTTGCATCGCAATGTGGTTGACTTCGCGTTTTACGCTTCCTTTATTTAGACTCATTTTGAGTTCGATTATGATGGGAATCGGAATTTCAGCTTCATATTACATTAGCATGTTGGGCTGGAATATTAATGTTTATAAAAAAGATTACACGTCGTTCCTACTCTTATTTTCTGTATTAATTGCGATGAGCGGTTCAGGGCTGGCATTTTTATTAGCCTATAAATTAAAAGATACTGAACGATATCGCTTAACTTTAAAAATCGCATTTTCGGTGATGATGACTTTAAGTATTATGGGGATGCACTATACCGCTCTTATTGCGACGAATATTACTGATAAATTTATTAGCCAATATCAGGCTGAACATGACTTATTACTATTTACGATTATCCTAGTCACCTGTTTGGTACTCGTAGCAAGTTTTATTGTTGCAATGTTAGAGCAGCGTCTCACGCAACAAAATTTAGAATTGCGCAAGGCAAATAAAGAATTAGCTAACCTATCTATACAAGACAATTTAACTAAGCTACCCAATCGCCTTTATTTGGTTGATTATGCAGAGGTATTGCTGTCAGATCATCGATATAAAGATCAGAAAATTGCTTTTTTATATATTGATTTAGACCGTTTTAAATCGGTAAATGATGCATTTGGGCATCATGTGGGTGATCAACTACTGATTCAAATGGCAAACCGTTTACATTGGCAACTCAATGAGAAATGTAAACTACTTAGAATTGGTGGCGATGAGTTTTTGCTTATTGCGGAAAATACCAATGCGGATGAAGCAGTTGTTTTGGCGGAGAAAGTTTTACAGCTGATTCAGGAGAGTTATCAAATTTCAGGTAAAGAAATTAACATCTCTGCGAGTTTAGGGGTGGCACTATTTCCTGAGCATGGACAAAATGTTCAGGACTTACTCATGAACGCTGATGCCGCGATGCTCATGTCTAAAGAGCAAGGCCGAAATACTTACACCATCTTTAGTTACTCAACCCATCAGCAAGAAACAAGAAGTCAGTCAAAACTGATCAATGACCTTTATAAAGCCGTAGAAGAAAAACAGTTCATCTTATATTACCAACCAAAATTTAATACGAATCTTGAAGTGTGTGGTGTGGAAGCATTAATCCGTTGGAATCATCCAGCTCTAGGCATACTCACACCGCATATGTTCATAGAAGGTGCCGAAAAAACGGGTTTAATCATTCCAATGGGGTATTGGGCTCTTGAGCAAGCCTGCTTGCAAATTCAGGAGTGGGAGCGCAGTAATACGCCATTTTATCCCGTCGCAGTAAACTTATCTGCACTACAATTTGAAAATAAAAAATTATTTAGTACGCTTGAAGCATTGTTGAAAAAATATCAAATTCAACCCCATCATTTAATTGTCGAGATTACTGAATCAACAGCAATGCGACACATTGATTTAAGTATTCGAGCTTGTGAGCGACTACGTGATATGGGCATTCGTGTAGCAATCGACGATTTTGGAACAGGTCATTCGAGTTTCTTGTATTTAAAAGATTTACCTGTAGATGAATTGAAAATCGACCGCGGCTTTATTGTTGATTTAAAGCCAGGCTCTAAAGAAGAAGTCATTTTAGAAAGTATTATACATTTAGCTAAAAAGTTAGGTTTAACCGTAACAGCGGAAGGGGTAGAAACTCAACAACAGGTTGAGATTTTAACGCGTTTAGGTTGTCAGCAGTTTCAGGGTTATCTATTAGGTATGCCTGTTCAAGTCGATCAACTCATTGAGTCTCAAGGCGCTCATTTCGCTTAATCATTCCCATATTGATCTTAAAAATTATATCTACTATTTAAATTTTCTTTAAATAACAATTAATTAAAATCATATTAATTCTCAAAAGATACTCTTATCTTCGTCATAATTAATATGTAATATTTTGACGTTTGGCTGAAAATTTTATATATAATAATTTATAAATATATACTACAAGTATAAAGTAATACTAATAAATTAATAGTTATAGTCTAGAAAATACAAGATTTTAAATCGATTATTATAAGGTATTGTGAAGTTTATATAATAACTATAATTAATAAAAATGAGATTAATTAAAAATTTTACTTTTATAAAATATAAATGTCTTAATTTTTGATGTGAATGGTTTGTTTTTTTGTTGGTGGAGTTGGAGATTAGCCTCCACCGAATTGAAAGTAATTTCTATATTAATAAAAATATAAAAGTTTAATTGATAGATAGATTAAATGGTTGCACATTCTTGTCTTGTTTCAAACTCAATAATTTTGTTTATATAAGACCATGTTTCTTCTGGATTAATATTTTCTTTATTTATAGTTCCATCAATAATGATTCCATCGACAATGTTAAGAAAGAGTCCTGTTAGAATTTTTTTATTTTCAACTTCTAGCTCTGCGAATGCTGAAAAAACTAAAGTATAAAGCCACTCACGATACTCATTAATTTGATGCTTAATAGAGGGATACAATTGCATGACTTCGATTGTGGCTTTTTTAAATAAGCAGCCATTAAAGTCATTTGTGTTGATCCATTCGATATACCAATTAAAGATTTTTTTCAGTCTAAGTGTTGGATTTTTAATATTATTAATTTTTTCCAACATTGAATGTTGGATTTCTAAATTTCTTCTATAGAGACATTCTTCAATGAGCACTTCTTTAGAAGAAAAGTATTTATAAAAAGTCATTTTTGCAACGCCAGAATCAGCAATAATTCGATCAACTCCAATGGAGGTATAGCTTTTTTGGTTAAAGAGGGCTGTTGCTGTTCTTATAATAGTTTCTCTTTTTGACATTGGTTTTCCCGTCGTGAATATTTTTTGATTAACTTTGCTATTGTAAAGTGTAGATGCTTAAATAAAACTTATTTTATAGTATTTAAAAAATTATATTTATTCAATAGTTTGGTTGATTTAAAAAAACAACATATTATGTATTTAGTTGGCAATAATTTACTTTTTTAAATATTATTAATTAATCCGTTGATTTGTTGAGATAATAAACATAGTATCAACTTGTTAAGCATAGGTGAGCGGAATTTATTTTGGCAATTGAATGCATAATTGAAATAAAGGGAAAACCTATAACTTAACTATAAGAACAACTTTCTACTGAGAATCATTATGTTAAAAAAATTTGAAGACTTTAATAATCCAAGAGAAAAAGCATTGCAGGGGATGAAAAATAGTATCCCTGCAAAACAATGGGATGAGAATTTACAATTTCTTCAACAGTTAAGAAAAAAAATTGCAGCATTACCGGTTTGTAAACATCCTGCAATTGAGTTATTAAATAATGGATATCTGGATAAGACGACTTTGAAGCATATTCATTTAGAGTATCGCCATGCGATTGTACAGATTTTTACTGATGCTCTATTAAAGGCCCAGTTTCTAACAAAACAATTGGAACCTAAACTTCATTCTGGAGCTAAGATGTATCCAAGGGTATTATTAAGTTTAAATATACTTGATGAGTTTGGTTTTCGTCCTGGACTCGATAAAGATAATTATTATTTGGGGAATCCTGAATACGCTCACTATCCTTTATATGAAGATTTACTTAATGATTATGGTTTAACTGAGCTTGACCGCCGTAATTATAAACCATCAAAATTTGCAGATCAGGTGAGATCATTCTTAGAATCTTCTTATGATAGCTATATTAACGTCGTAGCATTATTGGCTGTTGCAGAGGAAGAAGTCATTCTTTTTAGCCCACCATTACGTCAAGCGACTAAATTCGTAAATATTGATGTTGAGGGTGGGGGTTATTACCATGTACATGGTGTATCCACGGATGAAACATCTGAGGCTGCTGATGATGACCATCAAGATGACCTTTGGTTCGCGTTAGCGCAAGCGATTACAAAAGATGATTATGAAAGCTTAACCAAGCTATGTATTGATTACTGTGCTTTATGGAATGAGTTCTGGGATGCACAAATTGCAGATGTTCAATTTATTGAAGAAAAGAAACTGGCATAACCATTCTGATAAGTTTGAACAAAGCCCATCTATAAACAGGTGGGCTTTTTAAATTACAAAGTTTCTTGGAAGCTAAACTATATTCTCAAATAAGATCTAAAAAGCTTATGAGTAACTTTTGGTTTATCAACAATCATTAAACAGTTCTATAAATCTGCTACAATTACGCCAATTTTTATTTTGATCGACTTTAGATCTTTTGCACTGCAATCTCCGCAGTAGGTGTATTTCATGAGTTTTAAAGATGAGTTAGCGGCACAGGTTGCTCAACGCCGCACATTTGCCATCATTTCCCACCCCGATGCCGGTAAAACCACCATGACAGAAAAATTACTGTTATGGGGTAAAGCAATTCAGGTTGCAGGGATGGTAAAAAGCCGTAAATCTGATCGCGCAGCTACATCTGACTGGATGGAAATGGAAAAAGAGCGTGGAATTTCCATTACCACTTCTGTTATGCAGTTTCCTTATAAGGGTCACACCATTAACTTACTGGATACACCGGGACATGAAGACTTCTCTGAAGATACTTATCGTACCCTAACTGCAGTTGACTCTGCGTTAATGGTGATTGATGGTGCAAAAGGTGTCGAAGAACGTACCATCAAATTGATGGAAGTTTGTCGTATGCGTGACACTCCTATCATTTCATTTGTAAACAAGATGGACCGCGAGATTCGTGAACCACTTGAGTTACTGGATGAAATTGAGAATGTCCTTAATATTCGCTGTGTACCTATTACATGGCCATTAGGGATGGGACGTGATTTTGCTGGTGTATACAATATTCTTGAAAATAAATTGTATGTTTACAAAGCAGGTTTTGGTTCCACCATTACTGATATTGAAGTGCGTGATGGTTATGACCATGCAGATATCCGTGAAAAAGTAGGTGAGCTGGCTTGGGCGTCTTTTGAAGAGTCACTTGAGCTCGTACAAATGGCGAACGAACCTTTAGACCGTGAATTATTTTTACAAGGTAAACAAACTCCAGTTCTATTTGGTACAGCATTAGGTAACTTCGGTGTTGACCATGTATTAGATGCATTTATGAATTGGGCGCCAGAACCTAAAGCACATCCAACGCAAGAGCGTGTTGTCGATGCGAAAGAAGAAGGGTTTTCCGGTTTCGTCTTTAAGATTCAAGCAAACATGGACCCGAAACACCGTGACCGTATTGCCTTTATGCGTATCTGTTCAGGTAAATACGAGAAAGGTTTGAAAATGAATCACGTACGTATCGGTAAAGATGTACGTATTAGTGATGCATTGACATTCCTTGCGGGTGAACGTGAGCACTTAGAAGAAGCGTGGCCAGGTGATATTATTGGTTTACATAACCATGGCACAATTCAAATTGGTGATACTTTCACAAGTGGTGAAAATCTACATTTCACAGGTATTCCGCACTTCGCACCAGAGATGTTCCGTCGTGTGCGTTTGAAAGATCCATTAAAGTCAAAACAATTGCAAAAAGGTTTGAAAGAGTTGTCTGAAGAAGGTGCAACTCAGGTATTTATGCCACAAATTAGCAATGATTTGATTGTGGGCGCAGTTGGTGTACTTCAGTTTGACGTTGTTGCTTATCGTCTGAAAGAAGAATATAAAGTTGACTGCGTGTATGAGCCTGTAAGTGTTAATACGGTTCGTTGGATTCATTGTGATGATGACAAGATTCTCAATGAATTTAAGAAAAAAGCGCATGATCAGCTTTCTATCGATGGTGGCGGTCACTTAACCTATCTTGCACCAAGTCGTGTGAACTTGCAGATTATGCAAGAGCGTTGGCCTGATATCCAGTTCCGTAACACACGTGAACACTAATCTTTAAGATTTGACAGACAGCTTCGAAAAGAAGCTGTTTTGTTTTGAAAAATAAGAAAGGATGATGAGATGAATTTGAATAGAAAGACATTTATTGTGTTTTTAGTTGCGGTAATCATATTAATTTTGTCGATTTGTCTTTTTGTCTGGAAAAGCACTCAGCCTTCATCATCTTCTCAAATCAAATCAACTTCTACCCAGAATCAAAATATAGAGAAAGCCGAAGTACTACCATTTCTTAACATACAACAAGTAAAAGCTGATTATGCTTTGCCATTTTGTGAGAAGAAGAATTGTATTGATGTCGATATTCAAACGATAAAGACTCAAGATGCATGGCTAAATGATTGGATTGCGAAAAGTCAGGCTAAGGTAATTCAAGATCAAATTAATTTGAAAAAAGACTTAAGTTTGCAGCAAGCCATTAATGCTTATGTTAAAAAGTCGGATGAATGGCAAGATAAATATTCAAAGAATCGGGCTTATGAATTGCATCTTCATACTCGTATTGCATCGCAGCGTAACCAATATGTTTTATTGCAATTAGGGCTTGATACCAAACAAGAAGAGCTCACGATTAAAGATCGTTATTACTTTTTTGTTGCCGACCGACAACTGCATAAAAGCTTAACTTTGTTAGATGTTTTGAAAAAGGATCAGCAAACAGCTGTGCATCAAATGGTGCAGGTGGCATATCAAGACTGGTTAAAAAAGCAGACCGTTGACATAAAGAAAGAAGCACCAAAAACTTTATATTGGGGGCAGGCAGATTGGTTTTTTGATGGTGAAGGTGTTGGCTTACATTATCAGGCAAACCAGATTACTAAAGAAGCGCCACAGCTGGATATTTATTTATCTAAAGAACAAACCAAAAAAATATTACAACCCGAGGTTTATGAACAAATGTTTTAAGATGGTAGCAGAATTTGCAACCTCTATTTATATGCGCTAATTTCTTAGAAAGGCATAGCGTAATCTCCTTAGAATAAAAGGCAAAATATGATGTTATCTTCTAAAGCTTCACTGCGATTAACTTTGCTTGCTTCTGCTATATTTTTGGCAGCATGCCAACCTAAAGCTGATCCTAAGGATTCTCAAGAGCAGCAGAAACCAGCAGTTGAGGAACAAAAGCCAGTAGAGCTGACTTTGAAGGGTGAAACAATTCCTAGTAAGGTGGTTTTACCTGATTGTGATGGTAAAACTTGTCCAGAATTTACGGTAGAGCGCTTACAGAGTAATTTTCCTTTTATTGACAAAATTATAGATCAACAAATCTTAAATACATTAAATCAAATTTTAGAAATTGCTGAACCTGATGCTAAGGGCGCGCAAACGGAACAAAAAACAGAAGCTTCGGCGGCTGCGGGTGCAGAGCAAAAAAATAGCTTTGATGCGCAGGTACAACGTTATGCAAATTCATTTATTGATCTAGATAATGAGTTAAAAGCTTTAAGTAGTAATCATCAGATCAATCTTTTAGTTAAACCTAAAATTTTGCAGGCTCAAGGCAAAGTTGTCACTGTCGTGCTTAATAGTAGTAGCTATTTGGGTGGTGCTCATGGCTCTGCTGCACAGCATTACTATAATTTCGATTTAAAAGAGCAAAAACAGATTGAGCTTGAAGACTTGTTGCGCCCACAGAAAAAAGCTGTATTAGAAAAGTTAGCGCATGAAGCCTTTAAGACTTGGGTAACTGATTCCAAGCTTGCTGATAATGTTGCTGACTATGAGCAGGCGTGGCCGTTTAAATTATCTAATAACTTCTTGTTGGGTGAGCAAGGTTTAATCCTTCAATACGGTGAGTATGAAATTGGACCATATGTGGTTGGTCTCCCTCGATTAGTGATTCCTTATGATCAATTACACGATGTGTTGAAAGAAGAATATTTGCCCCAGCCTAAAGCTAAACCAGCTTCGGCACCAGTTGCAAAAAGTGCTGGCTAATGCGTCTGTTTGATACTCATACGCATTTCGATGTTGCCGATTTTGATGAAGATCGGCAGCAGCTAGCGCTTAATGCTAAAGAAGCTGGAGTTGATGCATTAGTCTTAATTGGGTTTGTGCAGTCACGTTTTGATGAATTATTACAAACACATCATCAGTTAAATAACTGGGAAAATGTCCCCACTTCATATTTAGCACCAGGCTTACATCCGTTTTATATTGAGCAGCATCAACCAGAGCATCTTTCTCATCTTGAACAAATCTTGCAGCAACAGGACTGTGTGGCTGTGGGTGAAATTGGTTTAGATACTTTCTTAAAAGAACATAAGCAGCCAGATATCTATGCAAAGCAAAAACAATATTTTGCAGATCAGTTAGAGCTGGCAACCCAATATCAGAAACCAGTACTGCTTCATATTAGAAAAGCACATGGTGATGTGTTGGCAATAGTAAAAGCTCAAAAATTTAAATTTGGCGGAATTGCTCATGCATTTAGTGGTGGGGTAGAAGAGGCAAAAGGTCTTATTAAGCTTGGTTTTAAAATTGGTGTGACAGGACAAATCACCAACCCGAATGCAAAAAAACTTCATACGGTTGTGCAGGCTATAGGTGCAGAGCATTTGGTGATTGAAACAGATTGTCCAGATATGACACCGCTTTGCTGTCAAACCTCAACAGAACAGCGTACTCGTAATACCCCTGTTAATTTGCCTTATGTTTTACAAAGTTTGGCTGAAAATTTAAATATGCCAGAGTCGGATTTGGCTGAGTTGCTGTGGAAAAACTCTCTCACTGCATTGAAATTATCGTAATAAAAATCAAAGATTAAAAATAGTAACTAAAACAAAACACAGCGATTAAAAAAGAAGCTTAAAGTAAGAAAACAACATGTAAAAACGTGAAAAATAACATTGCCAGACATGGGAGGATAACCCAATGGCTAAGTATAGCAATATCAATAGTTTTAATGCTTTACAGACGCTAACAGTAGGTTCCAGCAATTATCAGATTTTTAGCTTAGCCCAAGCAGAGAAAACGCTAGGGGATATTGCCAAACTGCCGAAATCTTTAAAAGTACTATTGGAAAACTTATTACGGTTTGAAGATCAACATAGCGTTAAAATTGAACACATCCATGCTTTAGCAGAATGGCTAAAAACTCGTACCTCAGATCAAGAAATTCAATATCGACCTGCAAGGGTTTTAATGCAAGATTTTACAGGTGTTCCAGCGGTAGTCGATTTAGCTGCAATGCGAGCAGCGATGGCACAGGCGGGAGGCGATCCAGAAAAGATTAACCCGTTATCTCCTGTAGACTTAGTCATTGACCACTCTGTAATGGTTGATTATTTTGCCGATGATCAGGCTTTCGAAGAAAACGTTCAAATTGAAATGCAGCGTAATGGTGAGCGATATCAATTTTTACGTTGGGGACAGTCTGCATTTAATAACTTTAGTGTAGTGCCACCGGGCACGGGTATTTGCCATCAGGTCAATTTAGAATATTTGGCTCAAGCGGTGTGGTTAGGTGAAGATAATGGTCAGACTTTTGCATTTCCAGATACTTTAGTGGGTACAGACTCACACACCACCATGATTAATGGTTTAGGTGTTTTAGGTTGGGGGGTAGGAGGAATTGAGGCCGAAGCAGCTATGCTGGGCCAGCCTATCTCGATGCTTATTCCTGAAGTCATTGGTTTTAAACTGACTGGCAAATTACAAGAAGGAATTACTGCAACTGACTTGGTGCTGACTATTACTCAAATGCTTCGTCAAAAAGGTGTCGTGGGTAAATTTGTTGAGTTTTATGGAGATGGCTTAGCTGATTTACCTCTTGCTGATCGTGCAACCATTGCCAACATGGCACCAGAGTATGGTGCGACTTGTGGTTTCTTCCCGATTGATGAAGTGACACTAGGATATTTGAGATTAACTGGTCGTCAAAGTGATCGTATTGCACTGGTTGAAGCATATAGCAAAGCACAAGGCTTATGGCGAAATGCTGGTGATGAACCTGTTTTTACAGACACTTTAAGTCTTGATATGAGTACGGTTCAGGCAAGTTTGGCAGGTCCAAAACGTCCACAAGACCGAGTGCTTTTATCAGAAGTACCAAAAACGTTTAATGCGCTGATGGAGTTAACTTTAAAACCAGCCAAAGAAGCCAAAGAGCGTTTAGAAAATGAAGGTGGTGGTGGTACTGCTGTCGAAGCAAAAAAAGCAAATATCCAACATGAAAGTCCTTCTTGCGTGATTGAAGGAAAAGAATATCCATTAAATCATGGGGATGTTGTTATTTCAGCCATCACTTCTTGTACCAATACCTCTAACCCGAGTGTAATGCTGGCGGCGGGGTTACTTGCTAAAAAAGCAATTGAAAAAGGTTTGCAGCGTAAACCATGGGTGAAAAGCTCTCTTGCACCAGGTTCTAAAGTCGTGACTGATTATTTGCTGGCTGCTGGGCTTACGCCGTATTTAGATGAATTGGGCTATAACTTGGTGGGATATGGTTGTACAACCTGTATTGGTAACTCAGGACCATTACCTGAACCAGTCGAAGATGCAATTCAATGCCATGATTTAAATGTCGCATCTGTACTTTCTGGTAACCGTAATTTTGAAGGACGTGTGCATCCATTAGTTAAAACTAATTGGTTAGCTTCTCCACCTCTTGTTGTGGCTTATGGCTTGGTGGGTAATATTCGTACCGATTTGACTACGCAACCTATTGGGCAAGGTAAAGATGGGCAACCTGTCTATTTAAAAGATATTTGGCCAAGTCAGGCAGAAATTGATGAAGTCTTGCAAAAAGTAAATACAGACATGTTCCACAAAGAATATGCGGCTGTGTTTGATGGTGATGCGACATGGCAAGCGATTCAAATTCCACAAAGTAAAACTTATGAGTGGGCTGATGATTCAACTTATATTCGTCATCCGCCGTTCTTTGAAGGCATTGGTGAGCCACCCAAAGCTATTAAGAATATTGAACAGGCCCATATTTTAGCTGTTTTAGGTGACTCGGTAACGACAGACCATATTTCCCCAGCCGGTAATATCAAAAAAGACAGTCCAGCAGGTCGATATTTACAAGAGCAAGGTGTTGAGCCAAAAGACTTTAACTCTTATGGTTCTCGACGCGGTAATCATGAAGTCATGATGCGCGGGACCTTTGCCAACATCCGTATTAAAAATGAAATGCTTGGTGGTGAAGAGGGTGGTAATACCATTCATGTGCCAAGTGGTGAAAAGCTTGCTATTTATGATGCAGCAATGCTTTACCAACAAGAGCATACACCGCTCATTATTATCGCTGGTAAAGAATACGGAACAGGTTCTTCACGTGACTGGGCTGCCAAAGGAACAAATTTATTAGGCGTAAAGGCTGTCATTGCCGAAAGTTTTGAGCGTATTCACCGTTCAAACTTGGTAGGTATGGGAGTGTTGCCCTTACAGTTTGTTGATGGACAAACTCGACAATCTCTCAACTTAACTGGTCATGAGGTGATATCAATTCGAGGTTTGTCCGATGGGATTGAACCTCATCAAATTCTTGAAGTTGATGTCAAAGGACCAAATGGAGTAGCGAGCCATTTTAATGTGTTATGTCGAATTGATACGTTAAATGAGGTTGAGTACTTTAAGGCGGGTGGTATTTTGCATTATGTACTTCGGAATTTGATTGCTGGCTAATGTCTTGAGATTAATACCAATTAATATTTATATTGATTGGTATTTGAAAAATAATCACGACGGTGTCTTACGGTAAAAAATTCTAATGGTAGTAGCTCATAACCCTACTTTTATTTCGGCAAAAGTAGGCAAAACCATTGCCATTCACAGAACCTGTTCAATACTGATTAATATTTTATGTTTTGCAAAAACAGTACCTTGTTGATGCTCGACAGGCTGTGAATGGCTTTGGCACTAATCAGAGAATGAACTAGTGCCAAGTAGCAATTTGGTTTTGAAAAGCAGTAAAATACTCGCCGTGTTTTATATCCCCTCAAAGAGTAGCAATGACCGATCTTCAACAAGATGAATATGACCGCCGTTTTGCAGGTGTAGCCAAAGTTTATGGTGATTCATCGTTCCAGCACTATGAAAAAAGTCATGTGATGGTGATTGGTATTGGTGGTGTCGGCAGTTGGGCGGTAGAGGCTTTGGCACGCACGGGTATTGGTGAGATTACATTAGTCGATATGGATGTGGTTGCGGCATCAAATGTGAACCGTCAGTTGCCTGCGCTGACATCAACTCTAGGCTGTGAAAAAGTTGAGATTATGGCGGAGCGTTGTCGCCAAATTAACCCACGTATTAAAGTAAATATTATTGATGACTTCTTAACGCCTGAAAATGTCACAGAGCTTTTAAACCCTGTACCCGATATTATCTTGGACTGTATTGATGACGTTAAAGCGAAATTGGCTTTAATGCTTCATTGTCGTTTTAATAAAATTCCTTTGATTGTTTCGGGTGGAGCAGGGGGTAAGCTTGATCCACTTAAAATCCGTGTGGCGGATTTATCAAAAACAGAACAAGATCCGATGTTAGCGAAGCTACGGAGTCAACTTCGTGCTCGCGGCATCTGTAAAAAGCCAAAAGAGAAATTTGGTATTACCTGTATTTACTCAATCGATAATCCATTTTCTAGTGCTGATGTCTGCCCATCGGCGGGCTTACGTTGCGGTGGATATGGTTCAGCGGTAGTGGTGACGTCAAGCTTTGCGATGATTGCTGTGGCTGAAGTATTGAAGAAACTCGATTTAAAGAAAGCGTAATTTAAATCTTAAAAGGCAGGCACTTATGTGAGTGCTTGCCTTTTGTTTTTTGAGTAAAGTTAAAATTGATTTAATCATATAACTCTATGCTGTCGTGTTTGGGCTGTGTTGGGAGCTGTTGATCATAAAATTTAAAGCACCATAAAATTAGAACAACAATGGTGAAGATGGCGAACCCTTTTAAATACTTCATGAATAATTCAATCAAGTGAATGGTCTTGATAAAATTCTAGCGAAGGCCATCTATCTAATCTAATATAGAAAATAGACCTTATAATCTTATTTTGAGATAGAAATGCTCACATTAAAGCAATTTCAATATTTTATAAAAATCGTTGAAGAAGGAAGCTTTACCGCGGCTTCCGAAAAGCTATTCATAGCTCAGTCTGCTTTAAGTCGGCAAATTAAATTATTAGAAGAAGAAATTGATTTTCAATTATTTGATCGTACTGATAAAAAAGTGAAACTTACGACAGCGGGAGAGGTCTTCTACAAAAAAATAAAAGATAATATGCATTATTTAAATGAGATCATTGGAGTTTCTAAGAATATTGCAGAAGGAAAAAATCGTCAGATTAAAATTGCTCACTCGAGCAGTATTATTATGGATGATAAAAAGGTCCAAATATTAAAAGAAATTAGCTTAACGCAAGAAATTAACTTTGAGATAAATACGTTGTCATCTGAGAATCAGATTTTGGCTTTACTGAATGGGGAGATTGATATTGGCTTAATTAGACCACCAGTTCGGCATACATTAGATGACGTCAATGTTATTAAATTATATGAAGAACCTTTAATGGTGGCCGTGCACATTGATCATGCTAAGTTTGCAAATAAAGAGAAGGTCGAAGTCAAAGATTTAAAAGATGAATACTTTGTTTCTACACCACATTCTAAAAGAGGTGGGTTAAGCTATTTAGTCTCAAATCTATGTTTAGCCGCAGGATTTACCTCACAAAAAGCTCCAATCCAGTCGCGTAAGACTTCACAGTTACAACTTGTGGCTGCAAATTTAGGTGTAAGTATTGTGCCTAAAGAATTTCAGCAGATCTTACCTGCTCAGGTGAAACTATTACCTTTAACCGATCAGCTATCACTTTCGGAAGTAGTTTTGGTCTATAGAAAAGATCATGATGAAATAATTCAACATTGTGCCGAACACATTCACCAAATTTTTCAATCTTAAAAAATTGATTAGGCCGCTAATCTATAATAAGTATAAGTTACGCTGTCATCTTTATAGACATCATAGCTATTTTGTTTGAAGTCGGAGACCCATTCACTTCCCGTATAGCCAGCGATATGTCCATAAACATGGTTGCGGGTACGGTGAATGATGTAAATGTCACCTTCCTGAGGTTCGTCGAAGGCTGGATCAATTTGTTTGTAGCCAATTTTTTTAAGGGTATCGCCCCAATCTGAAGCTGCGATTGGATGGTTTTCAACATTAGCACCGGCTGACTCAAGAGCAAGGCGGATACTACGTGCACATCGAGCTTTACTACGTCTAGAGGTGATGCTTTCTAATTTAGCTACGAATTTATCAACATCTATTGCTGGAGTATTGGAAGTTTCAGTTTGATGATTATTGGGTTTCATGGTGAAAGGATAAGGGAGGCTTGGTGCGCTGTGCGATACAACAATGGCTGCCTGATTTGAATCCTGATACATGTAATTATCAGCTACTTGTCCGTCATAAATAATCATCGTGAAATCTCTACCGTGCTACTCATATCCATATTAAAAAAATCACCACCTACCTGTGGCGTTCAGAGATACTAATAGGCGTACCTTAAAAGTTTTGTTTATGTTATGTAATAACGTATCTTTTTACCAGAAGTGTCTGCTCTGGAGAGAAAAGATACTTATAAAAGAGATGGTTAAAAATAGTAAAATTTAAATTATTGATATCATTATAAATAAATAACTAATCAGAGCTTAAAGTTAAATATTTTGCTTCAACATTTGCGAATATACTCAAAATCTAAGTCTCTGATTTAAAATGCCACATTTTCTTACAATTTAAGAAGTCATCACTAACTTAAACTTGCTGCTCTTTTAAATACTCTTCAGTACGAATCATGGCCGCTCGCATGTTCTGAATTGCATTTTCAACGTCAGCTAAAGTTTTTGCATTTCCGCCACTTAGCGCCTGACGCCATTTACGAGCACCTGGTAAGTTTTGGAATAAACCTAAAATATGACGTGTAATGATGGAGAGTGGCGCACCTTCAGCCATGCGCTGTTCAATATAAGGCAGCATTTGTTCCATAATATCGAAACGATCTGGTGCTTCTAAATTCCAAAGCTGTCCCAGTTCAGCGAGTAGGTAAGGGTTGTGATAGGCTTCACGACCAATCATGACACCATCAACATGTTGTAAATGGGTTTGAGTTTCAGCAAACGTTTTAATTCCACCGTTAATTTCGATGGTGAGATGTGGACGTTCTTGCTTTAAACGATATACATCTTCGTAGCGTAAAGGAGGAACTTCTCGATTTTCTTTTGGAGACAAACCTTTCAAAATAGCAATACGGGCATGTACAACGAAATACGTACAACCCGTTGCCGCGACAGTATCTACGAAATGTAGCATTTCTTCGTAAGACTGCATGTCATCAATACCGATACGATGCTTCACCGTTACCGGAATATCCACTGCCTTTTGCATATTGTGAATGCACTCAGCAACCAAGTCTGGCTCTGCCATTAAACACGCACCGATTTTATTGTTCTGTACGCGGTCACTTGGACAGCCTACATTGAGGTTGACTTCATCGTAACCCCAGTCTTCGGCCATTTTTGTGCAAGTGGCAAGCTCTTGTGGGTTTGAACCGCCAAGTTGCAACACGATCGGGTGTTCTTGTGCGCTGTAGTCCAAATGGCGTTTAGCATCGCCAAATAGAATCGCGCCTGTAGTCACCATTTCGGTATAAAGGATAACGTTTGGGTTAAACAACCGTGCAAAGAATCGGTAATCCTTCGTTGTCCAGTCCATCATAGGTGCGACAGAAATACGAGGTTGTAACGATTGAAGTGATTGCATAGCCAATAGACCCAAAAGTCGCTAAATTAATGAAAGGGCAGCATTATACGGGGTTTAGCCCTGAATCGACAGTGGCATTTAGCCGAGTAATTTATAACCACCCTTGTGTTAAATATAGGGAGATGATTTATAACAATTTACTTTGTTAATGAGCGAGTTGCTTTTTTTGTAAGAAAGCATCAATCACACTAAACAAAATGCAAAACATAACGAGTACAACACCAGCAAGACATGTCATGCTCCATCCACCACGATTCCATGCAAAAATCCCTAAAGCAGAGCCACCAGCTCCTCCAATAAAATAAGTCGTCATATAAATGGCATTAATACGAGATTTGGCATCTGGGCGTAAACGGAAAATAATGCTCTGGTTACTGGTGTGTACCAGCGCAAGTGCCAATTGGATTAAAGCAAAACCAATAACATAAGCTGAAAGTAGAGTTTGTCCGAAATAGAAACAAATCCAACTTACCAAAAACAGCCCACAACCCATCCAAGTAAGTAATCGTGTATAGCCTTGGTCGGCGTATTTACCAATATAACGTGTTGATAAAGCGCCAAAGATACCGACTAAAGGTACCAGTCCAATAAATAGGTCAGGTAAATGATGTGCCGAGGTCAAAAGTAAGGCGATGGTGGAATACAGAATACTTACTGCTGCAAATGCGAACGCACCCGTAAGTGCTCTTAGTAATAGGCGCTTTTCCTCTTTTAAGAGTTGAGCCATGGAAACAAAAATTTGCCCGTAGTTCATTTTCATACGTAAGACATAAGGCAGACGATTTTTTAAGGTAAATGCCAACAGAAGCATTAATACGCCACTAACCACATATACGACTTTCCAGTGAAAAAGATTGGAAAATAAGCCAGCCAGACTGGTAGATAGTAAAATCCCGACCAATAAGCCACTCATTAAAAAACCAATGATCTCGCCAGTTTTTTCAGGTTTTACAGTCATTGTAGCAAGTGGAATCAAGACTTGAGCTGCAACCGAAAACAAGCCCGCTAAAATTGTACCGATCCATAGCATGGGTAAGTTGACGGCAAAAGCAGACGTAAATAGACCAACTGCACAAAGCACCATTAAAAACGGAATAGCCTTGGCTTTATTGACAATATCACCCATCGGTACAATAAAAAGTAAACCGAGGGCATAAGACACCTGAGCAAATGTCACTGTTAAAGCGGCTTGTGCTTGAGTTACAGCAAATTCTTGCTGAATCGAGTGAATCAGAGGCTGACAATAATAATTCACACCTGCACACAAGCCACATGCTGCTGCCATCAACCAAAGCAAAGGTTTATTTTGACTGATATCTTCAGGGGTAGACATGATGTTCTCTCAGTTTTATTAGGTGTATGCCGTTGCTTCAACTTCAATGAGCATGTGTTCTAGCGCAAGGCGTGGCACAGGAATGAGTGTACAGGCAGGAAAAGGATGATTTTTCCATAAATTTTGCATAATTTTAATCAAAATTTGATGTTTTTCGACCGAGTGGTCAACAACTAAAACTCTTAACACAGCAATATTGCTAAGCTCTGCATTGGCCGCGTTTAAAGCATGTTGAATATTATCAAAAACTTGGTTCGCTTGTTCTTCAAAACTTGGGCTTAATTCCCCTTTGGAATTTTCGCCGCCTTGACCTGCCACATGAATAATATTCTTAAAGCTTTCTACCACAGCAACATGGCTATAACCATTTGGGGTAGGATCGTATAAGGTTGATGGATTTATGATTTTAAAAGTTTCTTGACTCATTGGAACTCAACCGTTCATTAAAATTTAGATGAGTATCCAACCTCAACTTAAGTTGAGGTCAAGAGAATTTAATGTTTTAGTCTTTTCTTTCTTAATGTAATCATCATCACACCAATAATATTGAGTAGGCAGCCGACCCATTGCCACATATTGAGATGCTCATTTAAAAAAGCAACAGCAAGTAAAATTGTTAAAACTGGACCAATCGAAGCAATCATTGCAGATTGAGAGGCACCTAGCCGTTCGATGCTTTGCATGAGCATAACGGTGGGTAGCACGGTAACTAAAAAGCCTAAGCCAATGCCATACCAAATCACGCTAGAGGGAAGCTCTAATAGAAGTTGAATTGGGTGAGGTGTGCTTAATACGTAATGAGTTAATGTGCCGATACAAGCCACAGTTAAGGCTAACCCTGTGAAATTCCAAGAACCAAATTTTTTAATGAGAGGGGGTGTTAGCAATAAATAGCCTGCAAAAGCCACGGCACTTGCAAATACGAAACTTGTACCTAGCCAGAAGTTGCCCTGAATTGGTGCGTTGTTGTGTTCCTGAAGCATAACCAGCACGGTTCCACCATAACTAAGAAAAATGGCAAATAAACTTTTTGCATCTAATTTTTGTTTGTAGAGTAAGCTTGATACGATGACTGTAAGCGTGGGATATAAAAATAGAATAATTCGTTCTAGAGAGGCGCTAATAAACATGAGACCCATGAAATCGAGCCAACTTGCAAAGTAGTAGCCTAATAGACCGGCAAAAATTAAAATTAGCCAATCCTTCTTTTTTATGCCCTGATTATGATGCCTGTTAAACCAGCAAATTAATAGAAAAAACGGTAAAGCGCTTAACATGCGTAAAGCCATCAGGACCGTACCGTCTACTAATGGAGAAAGGGCATAAGTCTGTTTAATAAAGATTGCTTTTGTGCTGAATAGAAAAGCAGAGCAAAGAGCAAAAAAAGACCCGATTTGAAACGAAGATAAAGAAATTTTCATATACAGGACTGTATAAGAGAGACTATTGTCTGCAAAAAAAAGAAAAAGCTTCCTATGTTACACCTCTAAATAAATATCGTGAATCATCAGTTCAAAATATGGGTATTTATTAAATAAATAGTGGGTGGTATTTTAAAAAAGTTCAATTAGAATCCAAATTCTGTACAAAGAATACACATGGGGGAAACATTGCAGCTTGCAATGTTTTTGACAATGAGAAATTAGCTTGAGGAACGCTCATGCAGATCGGAATCCCAACCGAAACTGTCGTCGGTGAAAATCGTGTAGCTGCTACGCCAGAGACAGTAAAGAAGTTGATTAGCGCTGGTCATAGCGTTGTGATTGAACGTGGTGCTGGTGTAAAGGCTGCGTACATTGACAGTGCTTATGAACAGGTCGGTGCAACCATTACGGATGATGCCTATACGGGTAGTCAAATTATTTTGAAAGTTCGCGCTCCACAGGGCGGGGAAATTCAGAAACTTGCAGCAAATACCGCTGTTGTAGCAATGTTTGATCCTTATCGTAACACCGAGCTAGATCAGTTTGCGAATCAACAAGTGTCTGCTTTTGCTCTAGAACTGCTTCCTCGTACGCTTTCTCGTGCACAAAACATGGATGTGTTGTCTTCTCAAGCAAACTTGGCTGGTTATAAATCAGTTTTACTTGCTGCTGCTGAATATCAGCGCATGTTCCCAATGCTTATGACTGCTGCTGGTACTGTAAAACCTGCTCGTGTTGTGATTATGGGTGTAGGCGTTGCAGGTCTTCAGGCAATTGCAACCGCAAAGCGTTTAGGCGCAATTGTTGAGGCGACCGATTTACGTCCTACAGCAAAAGATCAGGTTGAATCTTTAGGTGGTAAGTGGTTAGACGTACCAATGTCTGAAGAAGAGCAACAACGTGCAGCGGACGCCGCTAAAAATGGTTATGGATGGATGCCGGGTGAGCAGTACATCAAAGACCAAGCAGCGATTGTTGATAAAGCTGTTTCTAATGCAGACATCGTGATTACGACTGCATTGCTACCAGGTCGTGATGCGCCACGTCTGATTAAGGCTGAAACTGTTGCCAAGATGAAACCGGGTTCTGTCATTTTAGATATGGCGGTTGAAACCGGCGGTAACGTTGAAGGCTCTAAAGTTGGTGAGACTGTGTTTACAGAGAATGGCGTGAAAATTTTGGGTGTTCCAAATATTCCGGCAACTGTAGCAACGGAAGCTTCTGCATTGTATGCGCGTAACGTTTTTAATTTCGTAGAGACTTTATTTGACAAAGAGAAAAACTTTGCGATTAATCAAGAAGACGAAATCCAAAAAGCCCTATTGGTCACTCATGGCGGTCAAGTGCTGCTTAAGCGTGGTTAAGGAGATTTCTCATGGTTGAAACTATTACAATTTTCGTCCTTGCCATCTTCGTAGGTTATTACGTGGTTTGGGGCGTTACGCCAGCTTTGCATACGCCACTTATGGCAGTAACCAATGCGTTGTCATCTATTATTGTGGTGGGTGCGATGTTGCAAACTGTGGGTCTGCCAGTTTTAGGTGTAGATGCTAACGTTGCATTTCAAAGTGTGAATGTGGTGAGCGTACTCGGTGCGATTGCAGTATTTTTGGCAAGCATTAATATTTTCGGTGGCTTTGCAGTAACTGCACGCATGCTGGAAATGTTCAAGCCTAAGCAAAAGAAATAAGAGGGCTTTGACATGGAATTTATTCAAGCAAATGCAAACTGGTTGTACCTTGTTGGCGCAATTCTCTTTATCTTGACGCTTCGTGGCTTGTCTGGCCCTAAAACAGCAATTCAAGGTAACCGTTACGGTATGATCGCAATGGCGATTGCTGTGGTAACGACTTTCTTTGTTGCCAATAATCCAGTGATCTGGATGATCGTTGGTGCAATGGTGTTGGGTGCAATCGTAGGTATTGCACGTGCTCGTACCGTACCAATGACGCAAATGCCAGAAACTGTTGCACTTATGCACTCATTGGTTGGTTTGGCTGCTGTTCTTATTGCGATTGCTGCAATTTTGCATAACAACCAACTTACTGAACTATTCGCTCAAAATGAGGCGGCTTTAACAGCAGCTGGCGTGCAACATGCACACATGAGTAAGGTTCACTTGTTTGAATTGTTTGTTGGTTGTTTCGTTGGTGCGATTACCTTTACTGCATCTGTGTTTGCATACGGTAAATTAGCTGCGAAAAAATGGGCGAAAACAATTTCTGGTGCGTGGGTTAAACCTGTTCAAGCGCTTATCTTTATTGCGATGTTGGCTTGTGGTTTCTACTTCTTCACGACTGGCAATATGACTGCATTTTGGGCAATGACAGCACTTGCGCTTGCGTTTGGTTGGGTTTGGATTGCGCCAGTGGGCGGTGGTGATATGCCTGTAGTGGTATCGCTTCTTAACTCATTTTCTGGTTGGGCAGCAGCAGGTATTGGTTTCACACTTGAAAACAACATGTTGATCGTTGCAGGTTCGCTTGTAGGTTCATCTGGTGCGATTCTGTCGTACATCATGTGTAAAGCAATGAACCGTTCGATCATCAACGTATTGTTTGGTGGGGCAATGGGTGGTGCAGCAGTTGCATCTGCAGATAAAGGTGAACAAGTTCAACGTAACCACCGTTCTGGTTCTGCTGATGATGCTGGCTTCTTGATGTCAAATGCTGACAGCGTTGTGATTGTACCGGGTTATGG
Organism: Acinetobacter lactucae; assembly: GCF_013122135.1. Lineage (NCBI taxonomy): Bacteria > Pseudomonadati > Pseudomonadota > Gammaproteobacteria > Moraxellales > Moraxellaceae > Acinetobacter > Acinetobacter lactucae. The sequence continues at coordinate 3,353,704 of NZ_CP053391.1, read as the reverse complement.
TATGGCGCAAGGTCGTGCACAAAATGCTGTAAAAGAATTATGTGAAATTCTAAAAGAGCAAGGTGTTCGCGTTCGTTTCGCAATCCATCCTGTTGCTGGTCGTATGCCTGGTCACATGAACGTATTGCTTGCTGAAGCAGACGTAGCATATGAAGACATCTTGGAAATGGACGAGATTAATTCAGACTTCCCTGCAACTGACGTAGTACTTGTTATTGGTGCAAACGACGTTGTTAACCCTGCTGCAAAAGATGATCCAAGCTCGCCGATTTATGGTATGCCGATTCTAGAGGCTCATAAAGCGCGTACAATCATGGTGATTAAGCGCTCAATGGCAACAGGTTATGCTGGACTAGATAACGATTTGTTCTATAACGAAAAAACAATGATGATCTTTGGTGATGCCAAGAAAGTTGTTGAAGATATGACAAAAGCAATTAACGGTACAGGCCACTAAGTTGCTTTGAAATAAAAAAACCACCTTCGGGTGGTTTTTTTTATTTACCTCTATTTTTAAAGAAATTTTTCTACAAGATCTATCGATTGTTGATAAAGGTCGCGTGCCAGTTGCTGATTTTTAGCATGTGAGGATTTCCAGTCTGGCATATGTGCACTGACATATTCGCCGTTGCGGTTTTGCCATGCATCTCCGGTTGCCATTTCTGTAATGAGCTTTGCTGGAACTGAGGTTGGAACTAAGCCTAATTTCATCGCCGCATAGACAGGTTTTGGTAATTCACGATAAATATCAGAAGCAACACCGCCGGGGTGTAATGCATTATTGGTAATTGAACTTTCTGCGAGTTGCTCTGCTAATGCATTGCTAAACAGTAAATTTGCAAGTTTTGATTGCCCATAATAGAACAGGGGGTTGTAAAAACCTTCTGCACGAAATTTATTGGGTTTAATTGAGCCAACCCAATGAGCAATCGAAGCTAGATGAATAATTCGTGCTTTAGGAGATTGTTGTAAAACTGGAAGTAATTTTTGAGTAAGTAAAAAATGGCCTAAATAATTAACCCCAAATTGTTGTTCAAAACCCTCTATGGTTAGTTGTTTTGTTTTAGAAAATAAGCCTGCATTATTAATGAGTACGTCAAGACTGCCATAGCGATCAGCAATTTCATCTGCTGCTTTTCTGGTTAACTCAAGGCTGTTTAAATCGAGGGAAACTAAATCGACTTGGCCTTGGTTAAGCGCGCGTAGTTTATTCTGTGCATCTTGGGCTTTTTGTGGATTTCGACATGCCAAAATCACATATTGTCCTTGTTTAACAAGTTGTTCTGCTGTGGCAAAACCAATGCCTGTGTTGGCGCCCGTAATTAATATCTTCACTTTCTGTACTCCGGTTATGCTATTTATTAGTGAGAACTTTAAGAATTTGTATAGTGCGATAAATCTGACAATTTGTCATGTCAAATTTGAATATAGGTGATGATTGGTTTTTCTGGGGTGGGATATGGATATTTGAAAAGGTTTAAAACCACTGTTAGAGAAATAAAAAAGCGGCTCAAAAGAGCCGCTTTTTTTAAAAGCAAAATTTTAAGCAACCGACTCTGGAGCGGTACGCCATAAGCTTTCTAAATCATAGAATTTACGAGCTGTTGGTAGCATTACATGGACTACAACAAAGCCGAGATCAATTAAGATCCATTCTGCATCTCGTTCACCTTCAACGCCAATCGGGCGGAAACCGGCTTTTCGAGCTTCTTCTGCAACATTGTCAGCAAGTGCTTTGACATGGCGAGTAGAAGTACCACTTGCAATTACAATAGCATCAGCGACATTGCTAATTGAGCTAACATCTAACTGGAGAATATCTTTTGCTTTTACATCAACTAAAGCGTCGTGGACGACTTTGAGACAAGCTTGTACGTCTTTATTTGAGGTGTTCATTGCGAAATCGTGAGAATTAGACACGCTGGGCGATGGTTCTAAATTCATATAGGGTATATTTTCCTGACAATTACTCACTATCTAATATAGTGGTTTTCGCGCTAAATTTCAAACAGAAGTCGTAACAGTTTATATATTTACATCATCAGAAAAGTATTTTTTCTTCCATGTAAACGACTGATTTGAACCATTTTCAGGTTTATATTCTGCTGCAATATAGTTTTGATATGAGCTTTGCTTTAACCAAGAAAAAATTTGCTCATATGGGATTTGAGCTGTATCAGGTTCGTGGCGGCCTGGGCAGTCTGCAAATTGAATGTGTCCAATTAAGTGAATATTCTCTTGTAAACCTTCAAGTACATCTTCACCCATCATCGCCATGTGATAGCAGTCATATTGCATTTTGAGAGAGGGGTGGTCGACTGCTTCGAGCATCTCTTGTGCTTGTGCAATGTTCTGCACTAAAAAGCGTGGCATATCAGTGCCGTTAATCATTTCGAAAACAGGCTCTATACCGTGTTCACCGAGTAAATTGCAGGCAAGTTTTAGATTAGCTGCTAAAGTTTTTAAACAAGGAAGTAAGTCGGCATCTAGCGGTTGTTTACCCGCTAAAATATTAACACGAGGAACGTTTAAAGCGATGGCATAGCGAATAGCCAATTCTAATGCTTCATGAAAAGCTGCTTCTTGACCGGGTATGCCTGCTAAACCGTTCCCACCTTGCATAAGATCACCAGCAGGTACGTTAATTAGGCAAAGGCTAAGGTTGTAGCGTTCGAGTTGGGTTTGAATATCTTCAATCGTTAATTCATAGGGGAATTGAATTTCTACATATTCAAAGCCCTGTGCATGAGCCAGAGCGAAGCGTTCAATTAAAGGAACTTCGGTAAAAATCATGGATAAATTGACTGCAAGACGACCCATACTCAAACTCCGTTTATTTTTGCTCTATTAATTGAATCATAGTAGCTAAATCTTTCTCAGCAAAGCCATTTTTTTGGTGAGTTTGTAGCTGTAATAGAGCTTTTTGTGCAACGGGGATGTCTAAATTAACATTGTTAGCCAATGTTACTGCGTTGTTAAGATCTTTAGATAATGTTTGAACTTTCCACTGAATAGGCTCAAATGTATGAGTTGCCATGCGTGGGGTTAGAATTTGAAAGGGCTTAGAGTCTGCAAATCCGCCTGCTAAGGCTGGAGCGAGTAAAGTTGTATCTACACCCGCTCGGTCTGCAAGCGCGACAGCTTCTGCAATAAGTGCACTATTGGCTGCGACGATGAGTTGGTTACAAATTTTGGTGGCTTGACCAGTTCCTGTGTCTCCCATTCGTGTTACACGTTGAGATAGAACATTATAAATAGGCGTTAATTCTGTAATTGTTTGAGCATCACCGCCTGCAAAAATGACTAGCGTTCCTTGTTCTGCACCAGCTGTTCCACCCGAAACAGGAGAATCAATCCAAGTAACGTCATGCGCGGCAGTTGCTTGAGCAAGTGTTTTTGTTGCAGCAACAGATAAACTTGAGAAATCAACAATCACCTGTTTAGCTTTTAAGTGAGGTTGAATTTGCTCAAATACACTTTGTACGGCTTTGTCATCTGCGAGACAAGTTAAAATAACAGGATATTCGCCAATATTTATAAGATCTAAAGGCTGTGCGCCGATATCAATCAGTTCTTCACATGCAGAAGAGGTTCGGTTCCAAACAGCAACTTGAAAACCTGCCTGAATAAGACGGGTTGCCATGCGGCTTCCCATCAACCCTATACCTAAAAAAGCAATAGGGGTGTTGCGATCAAAATTCATAATCTAAGCTCTTTATTTATATTGGCGTGGTAAAAAATTAACTTCCGGATGTTTGTCTTTTTTACGAGCAAGTTTGCTATTTTTACCAAGTAATAATTTAAGTTGCCAGATTTTTTCTAAACGTAATGATTTTTCTGGTTGGTGCTCCATCGCATCAAGTACACGTTTTGCTGCAGTGAGCGCATCTGGTGAGCGCTGTAACATTTCAGCTGCAATTTCATTTGCTTTCTCTAGTGGAGAGTCACTTAAATGAGTGACAAGACCAATTTCTTTTGCATAATTTCCATCGAAAACACGAGCGGTTAAGGTAAGCTCTTTTGCAAGGTCAACGCCAATTAAACCTTTCAATGAACGAGTAAGTCCCATATCTGGAACTAATCCCCAACGACTTTCCATAATCGACATTTTAGTGTCTGGGTGAGAAATTCGAATGTCGGCTGCTAAGGCAAGTTGCATGCCTGCGCCAAAACAATAACCTTCTAGTGCTGCAATCACAGGTACAGGTAAATTTTGCCAAATCAGAAATGCTTTTTGGAATAAGCTTTGTCCGGGTTTCACAAGCTCCCAAATCGCAAAGGCAGAATTTTTGGGATTATTAAGATCAGATAAATCAATTCCGGCACTAAAAACTTGTGCTTCACCTGTCAAAATCACACAGCGGATCTCTCGATCTTTTTTAATAGCTTTTGCTGTTGAAACCAGTTCTTTTAATAAGGCAAAACTCATAGCATTGCGTTTGTCGGGACGGTTTAAATATACCGTTGCAATGCCATTATTTTTTTCAATACGTAAAAGTGCCATGAGATTCCCGCTTCTTTTTTTATAGATAAGCGGAGCATAACATGGCTGTAATTTGGAAACATGACAGCTCAGTCATGCCTATTTTGTAGATAGATTAGTCAGGAATCACCAAAATTTGATGAGCAGCACTTTCTACTTCTTTTACAACAAGTCCTAGCTCGTCGAAGCGTCTCATAACTTCTTCAATGAAGCCTTCATCTGCTATACGGCGTTCTTTGCGTAGTGTTGAAATAAATTGCTCAAAGTCACCTGTCACTTGTTGTAGCTTTGGAGTACCTACATAGCGAGTGGCGCCATAAAGACGATGTAAAACATGCTCAAGTTGAGGGAAGTCTTCAAGCTCAATGAGCTGCTGCATTTCATCTAGCTCGGTTGGGAAACTATCAACTAACATTTTAAGTAAGTCTTGAGCTAAATCTTCTTTATTTGCTGCAAGCTGCAAGCTTTGTTGCCAGTTGAGAATTTCTGGGTCTAATGCTTCTGCAACCACATGATGGTCTTTCTCTAGCGCTTTTGATGCAAAGTTGTTTTTGGTCCATTGCGTTAAAATTTGGATAATTTGTTCCATTTGAATTGGCTTGGTGACATAGTCATTCATGCCAACTTTAAGGAGTTTTTGCTTTTCATCGGCAAGGGCATGGGCTGTTAATGCAATAATTGGAAGTTGCATTTCACCATCTAAAGTTGACTCTAGCGAACGAATAGCGCGAGTTGTATCAATACCTGACATAACAGGCATTTGAATATCCATAAATACTAAATCAAATGGTTTGAGTTTTTGATCGATTCGCTCTTGGATGAGGTTTAGCGCTTCTTGACCGCTAATTGCTTTAGTCGTTTTAACATTCAGTTCTCCAAGCAGAGCTTCTAACACAATTAAGTTAGGTAAGTGGTCATCTACTGCCAAAATGTGTAAACCCTGCCCATTGAAATCTTGTTGTTCCTCTTCAAAAATAGGTTGATCATTTAATAATTGAATAAGTCCGCTTCGACTTAATGGTTGATATAGAGGTCGAGCACGATATTCATTGAGCATGTTTGGCTCAAGCGTCATTTGATAACCATAGACTGCCAAATTACCTTGATAACGACTACGGATTTCTTTTAATAACGCTTCAGTATCGCCACTATGGTCAACAATGAGCCACGTATTATCTTTTTGATCAAGATGTTTTAAACGACTAAATAAATCCAGAATCGATTGTGTCTCTATGTGAGGAACATGATAGTTTTCAAGATAATAACGTAAAACACTTGCTGTAGCAGGGTGTGCAAGATAAGACACCACTTGTAAATGCTCAAAGTGTGGATGTTCGATCTCGTAATCTTCATCTACTACAAATTGTGCGGTAAACCAGAACGTAGAACCTTTTTCTGTTGGTGCGCGCTCTTGGTTATCCTCAAAGCCAATTTGACCATGCATGAGGTGAACAAGCTGTTTAGAAATAGCTAGACCTAAACCTGTACCGCCGAATTGACGTGTAACGGATGCATCACCTTGTGAGAATGATTCAAATAATTTTTTACGGTCTGTACCACTTAAGCCAATACCACTATCCTGCACACTAAAATGAAGTAGGCATTGTCCAATATCATCATGTTCCATACGAACACGAACAATAATTTCGCCGTCTGGAGTGAACTTAATCGCATTTGAAATTAAATTAGTCAAAATTTGTTTGAAGCGTAAAGCATCTCCAATCACTTGTTGTGGAATGTTGTCGGCATAGTAAAAAGCCATAGCGATATGCTTTTGGGCAGCCAGTGGAGACAACATATCCATGACATCGAAGACAGCTTCTTCTAAATCAAATGGTGCTGTTTCTAGCTCTAATTTACCTGCATCAATTTTTGAGAAATCTAATACATCATTAATTAATGCCAATAAATGGGCAGATGACTTGCGAATAGTTTGTAGATAGAGGTTTTGTTCGTTATTTAGGTTTTGTTGACGAAGTAATAAATGAATAAAGCCATCAATACTATTTAGAGGGGTTCGAAGCTCATGACTAATATTGGCAAGGAAAACTGATTTGGCTTGGTTTGATGAAATCGCTTGGTCACGTGCTTGACGATAGGTAATATTTTGAACTTCTAAGGTATCTAAAGTTCTGCGCAAGTCTTCTTCGGTTTGTTCGGTGTGTTCTTTTAATTCTAAAAAACTAAAGTGTAATCGTTTAACAACGTTTGCAATATCTCGCTGTAACAAGCGTAATTCACCAGTACTATTAATTACCATGTGCTGGTCTAGTGTGTCAGCATTTAAACGTTGCAACTGCATGCGAATTTCATACATCGGCGCAATCCAGCGACGTGAATAAAAATTCAAGCAAAGTAAAAGTAACAGTAAGGTCATTAAGCCAGTAATGACGAGGGCAATCAAAATACGGTAACGTGCCAGTTCTAGTGGCTGATTGTCCATTTCAATCACGAGCCAGACAGGTGCTTTTCCAGGTGTATCGCTAATCCGCAGTCCATAAATATTGTTGTGGTTATAAGAAATTGGACCAAAAAAACCATTACTTTTCGTAAAGTTTGGCCAGTAGCGATTATCGCGATAACCGATACTTAAATAGGTCTGACCATTACTGTCGATTAGAGCAGCACGTTTTAGATTTTTTTCACTAAACATGCTCTGCATGATGTGCTGGGCATGATCATATTCATCGGGCTCTAGTTCAACCAGCTTATATAAATCGATCGCGATTTGATTGTAGCGAGCTAAAATTGCAGAGGCATGATGTAGCTGTTGTTGTTTTACTGAATGTGAGGTTTCAGTTAAAACCAGAAAAGCGCCCACGCATGTTAAAATCATAATGGGCACAAAAATCAGAGCAATTAATTGCCCGTATGCATGATTCAGACGTAAGCGTTTCGATAAGGTTTTATTGAAATTAGACATGGCTACATCAGATTTATCTCTCTGTACGGCATCTTATCACGCTTTATTTTAAAACAGACGCCATTTTATAAATGACCGAGCTTTAATCGCTTTCTTGAAAAAGCATATTGAAATGGGTGCAGTACCGAGCATTTTTTCATACAATAGGCCCACCTCGATATAGGTGTTGATCATGAGTAATACACAACCTGATTTTTTAGCCGACGAATTTTTGTTAGATCACTATGTAGGTAAAACACCTCTAGTCCGTTTGCAGCGCTTGGCTTGTCATACGCAGGCAACGGTTTTAGCAAAATTGGAAGGTAATAATCCGGCAGGTTCTGTAAAAGATCGTCCAGCATATAACATGATTATGCAGGCAGAAAAACGTGGTCAAATTAAACCAGGTGATACATTAATTGAAGCAACCAGCGGTAATACAGGTATTGCGTTGGCTATGGTTGCGGCAATGCGCGGCTATAAAATGAAACTTATTATGCCGAACAATATGAGCCAAGAGCGTAAAGATGCGATGCTGGCTTATGGCGCAGAGCTGATTGAAGTAACACCACAGCAAGGTATGGAAGGTGCACGTGATTTAGCCTTGCAAATGGAAAAAGAAGGTAAAGGTCACGTTTTAAACCAGTTTGGTAATCCTGATAATGTTGAGGCTCATTACCTAACGACTGGTCCTGAAATCTGGAAGCAAACAGGTGGGAAAATCACCCATTTTGTGAGTTCAATGGGCACAACCGGTACCATTATGGGTGTTTCTAAATATTTAAAAGAACAAAACCCGGATATTCAGATTGTTGGTTTGCAGCCATCCGATGGATCAAGTATTGCCGGGATTCGCCGTTGGCCGAAAGAATATTTGCCTACTATTTTTGATAGTAGCCGTGTAGATCGTATTATTGATATTCCACAAATTGAAGCTGAAAAAACCATGCGTAAATTAGCACGTATGGAAGGTATTAGTGCTGGTACTTCTTCAGGCGGTGCAGTATGGGCATCAATCAAAATTGCTGAAGAAAATCCGGATGCTGTTATTGTTTGCATTATCTGTGACCGTGGCGACCGCTACTTGTCTACAGGTCTGTTTTCAGTACAGGACGATAACTCATAATTGAGAGAAATGATGCGTTTCCCAACCTTAGTTTTTGATATTGAAACTTTAACTGATTTAAAAGCGGGAGCGCATTTATATCATCTTGATTTACCTGAGGCCGATGTAGAGCAAGCATTGACAAAAATCCGTCGTCAAGAATCTGGAATGGATTTTCAGCGTTTGCCTTTGCATGAAATCGTTTGTATTTCTGGCTTATGGATAGATGAGTCTGGTTTTAGATTATTTTCTTTTAGTCGAGAACAATATTCTGAAGCTGAGATTTTGCAGAAATTTCTATCTATTTTTGATAAGCGTCATCCGACTCTAGTGAGTTGGAATGGCTCACAATTTGATTTACCTGTCATTCTATTTCGCGCGATGTATCATGGGCTTTCTGCACCTGGCTTGTTTGATCAAGGTGAAATTGATAGCCAAAAGCGTTTTAATAATTACCAAAATCGTTATCACCATCGCCATATAGATTTAATGGATGTGATGGCAATGTTTAATGGTCGTAATTTCCAAAAGCTTGATGATATTGCCTGTATTTTAGGTTTACCGGGTAAGCGTGGTGAATCGGGTTATCATGTGCCTGAATATGTCCGTAATCAACAGTGGTTAAAATTGACGAGCTATTGTGAAGGGGACGTGCTCAATACATGGTTTATTTATTTGCGTTGGCTCGTACTAAAAGGCCAATTGAATGCAGATGAACATGACCACTGGATTAGTTCGAGTATTGAATATTTACAGACTATGCCACAGCAGGCCGATTTCCTTGAAGTATGGGAACGTACTTCGAAACATACTGAATTTACTTCTCACTATTTTAATTCTTCAGATTTTTAGGTTCATCCTTTGAAACAACAAGCCAAATCTCGCAACCTGCCACAGCCCGAATATATTTTTCAGGTTGAAACACTTTCTCATGAGGGGCGGGGAATTGCGCATTATGGTTCTCATCCTGAGCATCCAGCAGATAAGCATGGTAAGAAAGTTTTTATTCGCTATGCATTGCCCGGAGAAACTGTAAAGGCTCGAATTACCCATCAAGCCAAGCGCCTTGAAGAGGCTGAGATGTTGCAGTTGTTAGGAGAACCTTCAGCACATCGTATCGAGGCAATTTGTCCTCACTATGGTATCTGTGGTGGATGTAGCATGCAGCATATCCATCCTGATGAGCAAATCCGTTTAAAGCAAAATGTACTCCAATCACATTTACAGCATTTCGCAGGTATTCAACCTGAACAGTGGCTAGAGCCGATTCGATCTTCACAAAGTGATTATCGTCGCCGAGCTCGAATAGGCGTGCGCTATTTGCCAAAACCAGATCGCTTAATTATGGGGTTTCGCGAACATCATAGTAATCGATTAACTTCGATCCATAGTTGTAGTGTTTTGGATAAAAATTTATCAAATAGTCTGCCTGAGTTACGCACTTTACTCCAAAGTCTAAAAGGCAAAGCACACATTGGTCATGTAGAATTAGCAAAAGGTGATAATGAAGTTTCTTTATTGGTTCGTCATGTAGAAAAATTAAACAATTCTGATGTCAACCAATTAAAGCAATTTGCGTTACACAAAGGGTGGCAGTTGTATTTGCAACCTAAGGGGCCTGAAAGCATTCATCGTATTGATGATGAACAAGGGGCTTTACGTTTACACTATGCCTTGGAGAGGTTTAATGTAAATTTTGCTTTTTCGCCATTGGATTTTACTCAGGTCAATGCCACAGTAAATGAACAGATGGTTCAATTGGCATGTGAATTGCTTCAATTGCAATCAGGTGAAAAGGTACTTGATTTATTTTGCGGTTTGGGCAATTTCTCACTCCCGTTAGCACGATGTGTTGGTGCGAGTGGTCAGGTTGTCGGGGTCGAAGGGAGTGAAGAAATGGTGCAGCGAGCAACAGCTAATGCGAAATGCAATGGTTTGGTGCAAGCAACCTTCTTTTCACAAGATTTAACAAAAGATTTTTCGCATCATTCTTGGGCAAATCAAGGATTTGATGCATTATTGATTGATCCTCCTCGTGCTGGTGCATATGAAATTATGCAGTATGTATCAAATTTTGGAGCAAAAAGAATCGTTTATGTATCATGTAATCCAGCTACACTGGCAAGGGATGCGGGTGTTTTGGTCCAATATGGTTACCAGTTAAAAAAAGCAGCGGTGATGGACATGTTTACGCATACCGAACATGTTGAATCCATTGCATTATTTGAAAAAATTCAAGAGATAAACGATTAAAAACATGAGTTACATATTGAGGAGAATGGTATGGTCACAGTACGTGAACAGTTACCTGAACAACTAACCGAGTTGTCAGAGGAAACGACTGTAGAGCATGCCGCCGAAACGCAAATCGGTTTAGCCTCATGGTTGGATCGGGTGCGTGAAATATTAGATGGGGCGGAGCTTGAACAACTTGAAAAAGTCGCTCATTTAACCCTGCAAAAAGAGTTAGATTCAACGGTTAATCATCGTTCCAATACTTTTGCTACAGGCGTTGGAATGGCCGATATTCTGGCACATCTGCATGTAGATGAAGATACTTTATCAGCAGCGATGCTTTATCGTAGTGTGCGTGAAGGCATTACCGATATAGAAGAAGTAAAACAGAAATTCGGGGAGCAAGTTTACAACCTTGTCAAAGGTACTTTGGCAATGGGTAAACTCTCAGAACTTATTGAGAAAAATAAACGGTTAGAAGATCACTTTAATAATAATCAACGAGAACATCTAAGTGGCATTTATAAAATGCTGATTTCGGTGACAGAAGATGTTCGTGTTGTTTTAATTAAACTTGCTGAACGTACTTATTCTTTGCGAGAGCTTGCAAATTCCTCTCGCGAACGCCAAGAACGTGTAGCACGTGAAATTCTTACTATTTATTCGCCACTTGCACATCGACTCGGTATTGCTCAGCTTAAATGGGAACTTGAAGATCTAGCATTTCGCTATTTGGCTCCAGATCGCTATAAAGAGATTGCTTCATTACTCAATGAAAAGCGTTTAGAGCGTGAGCATTATATTCAGTTCGTCATTGACCGTTTGAAAAATGAGTTAGCGTCTTACGGCATTGAAGCTGAAATTACAGGGCGTGCAAAACACATTTATTCGATTTATCGAAAAATGAAGAGCAAAAACCTGAGCTTCGACCAACTTTATGATATTCGTGCTTTGCGTGTGTTAGTCAATAGTGTGCCAGAGTGTTACCACTCTTTAGGTATCGTACATCAAATCTGGCGTCATATTCCGCATCAGTTTGATGACTATATTACTAACCCGAAAGCCAATGGTTACCGTTCTTTGCATACAGCTGTAATTGCTGAAAACAAATCTCTTGAAGTACAAATTCGTACTCACGAGATGCATGATGAAGCAGAGCTAGGCGTATGTTCGCACTTTAACTATAAAGAAGGTTCAAAGAATACCGATCATTCCTTTAATCATCGTTTGCATTCGTTGCGTGCTGTTTTAGAACACTATCAAGAACGTAATGAAACGACGGTACATCAAAACGAAGATGAAACAGAAGGCTTTGAACAGTTACAAGACTTTGAAGGCTTTGAGAAGATTTATGTTTTCAGTCGTGATGGTGATATTAAGGAATTGCCGCGTGGCTCAACAGTTTTAGATTTTGCCTATCATGTGCATACAGAAGTAGGGAATAAGTGTTATGCAGCGCGGGTCAACCAGCGTTATGTGCCACTTACCTATACTTTAAAAACGGGTGAACAGGTTGAAATTTTAACTAAAAAAGATCGTGAACCGAACCGTGACTGGTTGGTGAACTCTCTAGGTTATATTAAAACTTCTCGTGCACGTGACAAGTTGCGTCATTGGTTTAGACAGCAAGACCGTAGTAAGAATCTTGAAGTAGGCCGTGAACTGCTTAATAAAGAATTAGCTCGTCTTGCGATTCATCCAAAAAGTATCGACCTAAACGATTACTCTTCACACTTTAATGTGAAGACAGGCGACGACATTTTGGTGAATCTGGTCAGTGGCGATATTAGCTTACATGCCCTGATTAATCAGGTGAACCGCCAAATGCATCTAGATCAGGATGAGCCTGAGCTAGTACTTAAACCAACGTTAAATCCGCGTGCCAGCCATACGCTATCAGCACATGGCATTTTAATTGATGGTTTAGATAATGTAGAGCTGCACATCGCGCAGTGTTGTCAGCCGGTGCATGGTGAATCAATCGCTGGATATATTACTTTGAACCGTGGTGTCAGTATCCATAAAGTCATTTGTTCTGACTATCAGCGTATGATTAAGCAAGAGCCAGAGCGTGCTGTTGAAGCTGATTGGGAAATGCAGCCAACACGTGGTCAAAGCGTTCAGATTGTGGTGGAAGCTTATGATCGTCGTGGTCTGCTTAAAGACCTAACTCAAGTGATTTTCTCTGACCAAATCAATATTCGTCAGGTTAATACAATTTCTGAGGCAGATGGTATTGCCAATATGAAGTTGCTCATTGAGGTTAAAGGTTTAGCGCAGCTTTCTCGCTTATTGGCTCGCCTAGAGCAACAACCGGGAATTATTAGTGCTCGACGCATGATTCAAGGCGTTTAATAAATTGAGTAAAAAGGCTGTCAAATGACAGCCTTTTTTTATTTTGGATTATTTTCTCGATAAATAAATATTGGTAAGTCGGTTTAAAAACTGAGGGCTTAATGTTGAGAGCTGATAAAGCAGTTTGGTTTTTATACCCACTGGAGTATGGGTAGGCGTCCAAAAATGAGCTTTTTTCTCGACAAGTGTAAGCACCTGCTGAGCAATATCATTTGGAGTTAAATCTATCCCCATATTTTGAATGGTGCCTGCATCCATATTGTTAACCATTGCAGTCTGCACAAATAGCGGCATCACATCTAAAACACGAATACCATATTTTTTCCATTCCACATCTAAACCTTCAGTAATTCCGCGAACAGCAAATTTACTGGCTGAATAAGAGATTAAATCAGCTTGCCCATAAATTGCAGAAGCTGAAGATAGGTTGATAACGCGTGCAAAAGACGCTTGCTTTAAATAGGGTAGAGCAGCGTGACAGCCATTGATGACACCGTTTACATTAATATTTATTGTTCTTTGATGAGCTTTAATATCAGTCGTTTCAAACGCGCCAGAATACAAAATACCGGCATTATTTATCAATATGTTAAGTTCACCCGCCCAGTCAGTAAATTCTTTTAATCTATGTTGCCATTGGTCGTAATCACTTACATCTAGATAGCCGGCACGGGCATTTGCCCCTAAGTCATTTGCCAATTCTTGAGCAAGCGATTCATTAATATCATAAATGCCTACTTTATATCCTTGTTTGTAGAATACTCGTGCAATTTCAGCCCCAATACCTTGAGCGGCACCACTAATCAGAATACTGTATCCCATATTTTTTCTCTTTCTCAGTACAATAGTGCGACTGATTTAATCGCTTTGATTTTGATCATAGCAAATTAAAATCTTAGTTTGACTGACCGATTTTTAAAACTTGAGGGTTACCATGGATAAATTGCTTAAAATTATGCAAGAGTTACGTGAAAGATGTCCGTGGGATCAAGAACAAACCCCAATGTCACTGACTAAATATGCAATTGAAGAGGCATATGAAGTCGAGGCGGCTATTCGTCAGGGCGATATTAACGAGATTCGAAGTGAGCTAGGCGATTTGTTATTGCAAGTTGTATTTCAATCACAGATGTTTAGTGAGCAAGGTGCTTTTAACTTTCAAGATGTTGTTGAGGCAATAAGTGAAAAGTTAATTCGCCGTCATCCACATGTTTTTCAGGCAGATCAATTTAATAACTTAACACCAGAACAAGTCAGTGAATTATGGAAACAAATTAAACAGCAAGAGAAGCAAGGAAAGCCGCAATCAAGATTAGATGAAATAAAGCATGGACCAGCGCTATTGCAGGCACAAGAAATTCAAGCAAATGTCGCTAAGGTTGGCTTTGATTTTGAAACAGTAGAAGATGCTTATGAAAAACTAGAAGAAGAGTTGGATGAGTTTAAGCAGGCCCTTAAAAATCAAAATATTGATGAAATTCAAGATGAATTTGGAGATTGCTTGTTTTCATTAGTCAATGTTGGACGTAAACTTGCGATTTCAAGTGAAACATCACTTTTATCAACAATACATAAATTTAGAAGTCGTTTTGCTTTTATTGAAGATCAAGCGCGAAAACAGCAAAGAACATTAGAGGACATGACCTTGTCTGAAATGGATGAATTGTGGAATCAGGCAAAGCGGCAGTTAAAGTCAGGGGAAAAAACACATGCAGCTCAGCATGAATCTTTGGAAGAATAAACACTATATTTTTATTACTCTATTTTGGAGCCTGATTTCATCAAGCTTTGTTCAGGCTCAATCTTTTGATCAAAATTTTAGGGAGTGGAAGGCTAAGCAACAGATATACGATCAGAAGTTGAGTATGCAACATTCCTCTCATTCTAGTGTTTCAAAAAGCTCAGCTATGACTGATTCGTCAGGGCAAATTCACTTGAATCAAG
This sequence comes from Acinetobacter lactucae, assembly GCF_013122135.1. NCBI lineage: Bacteria > Pseudomonadati > Pseudomonadota > Gammaproteobacteria > Moraxellales > Moraxellaceae > Acinetobacter > Acinetobacter lactucae. The sequence continues at coordinate 3,338,680 of NZ_CP053391.1, read as the reverse complement.
CTAATCTTGATGAGCTGCAAAAGCTAAAAGGTATTGGTGAGAAAAAGGCTCAGGCGATTGTGGAATACCGTCAAAAGAATGGTGGCTTTAAAAATATTGATGAATTTAAAAACGTAAAGGGCATTGGTCCAGCCATTTTTGAAAAGAATAAAGCACGTTTGACTTTATAAATTATCTGTCTGTCAATTGTCATTTCATGCGCAAACTACAGAGAATCAAATTGCCCTTTGTGTGCGTTAGAGCTATGATTAGCGACAACTTGTTATTTACGTCCTGACGTAGGAGACAGCGTCTTTTGCAAACCTTGCGAGCGTCAAAATGTGGTTTGTCCACAGCCCAACTTCCTTCTTCGATTTTAGATGTGATCGATAGCCTGACTAAAGCTGGCTATGAAGCTTATATTGTTGGGGGTGGTGTCCGTGATTTAATGCTAGGGCTTAATCCTAAAGATTTCGATGCAGTCACTAATGCAACACCTTCCCAAATTAAAGAAGTTTTTGGTCGACGTTGTCGAATCATTGGCCGTCGATTTGAATTAGCACATGTCTATTCAGGACGTGAGCTTATTGAAGTTGCTACTTTCCGTGCTCCTCCTAAAAAAGCAGTCACCAGTGCTTCAGGCATGATTTTACGTGACAATAACTGGGGTACTATCGAACAAGACTTTGCTCGCCGTGACTTTTCAATCAATACGCTATATTACCAACCGCGTAAGGCTATTGTGCTCGATTTCTGCAAAGCAATTGACGATGTAAAAAATAAAACCTTACGTTTATTGGGTGATCCGGCACAGCGCTTTGAAGAAGACCCGGTGCGTATGCTGCGAACTCTACGTTTTGCAGCTAAATTAAATTTCAAAATTGATTCAGATATTCTCGATATATTTGATGCAGAGATGACGCAGCTCTTGCGTGATGTTTCTCCGCATCGTTTATATGATGAATCTCAGAAGCTCTTTACAATGGGGCATTTGGCGCGTGTTTTGCCAATGTTGATTGAGTTTGGTGTCTGGAAACAACTTTTTGCAGATATCCAGCCGAACCTCACTCCGTTTATTCTAAGAGCAGCAAAGAATACAGATCAGCGTATCCAAGTGGGTAAAACAATTAACCCAGCATTTTTCTATGCAGTCTTATTGTGGCAACCATTTTTAGAGCGTTGTGAATTTTATTTCTCTAAAGGTGTTGTACCAGCAGAAGCGCGTGCACAAGCTGGTCTAGATGTATTAAAGCGTCAAGCAACACGCACAGTGATTCCGCGTTTTGCAGAAACTTTTATTCGTGAAGTTTGGGAAATGCAGACTCGTTTGCTTAATCCGAAACCACAGCAAATTGAAGCATTGGCTGGACATGCGCGTTTCCGTGCTGGTTTTGACTTCTTATTACTTCGTGAAAAGTCAGGTGATGACACAACACAAGGGATGGGAAGCTGGTGGGAAGCCTACCAAGAAATGTCGAATGACGAAAAAGAAGCTGCAATTAGCCAGTACAATCGTCAGAAAGCTAGAAACCGTCGTAAAGTCGCTGCTGAACCTATTGAAAATAATAAAGTCGAGACGGAAATTGAACCTTTGGTTGATATTCCTGAACCACGCAGCCGTCGTGGGAAAAAAGAACGTGTTCGACAAGAACAATCGATGGGGCGTTTCGTTGAAAAAGCCACTGCTTCAGAAACAGGAGTGATGGGCGACCATCCGATTTTGAAGCGTAAGCGAGTTCAACGCGATTTAAGCCAAGTTATTTTTGGGCCAACGCAATGACAACGAAGACCTATATTGGTTTAGGAAGTAATTTGGGCGATTCACGCCAAATCTTATCTGAAGCCATTGCTAAGCTTAAAACTTTAGGTGGAGTAAAAGTTTCTAAACTTTATCAAAGTCCACCCATGGGGCCTCAAGATCAACCAAATTATTTAAATGCAGTTGTAGAGCTAAACACGGATCTCACGCCTTTAGATTTACTAGACCAGTTACAGCAATTTGAGAAAGAAGCTGGTCGTGTACGCCTTCGTCGTTGGGGTGAGCGAACGTTAGATCTGGATTTGCTTATATATGGCAATGAAAAAATTCAAAATGAGCGCTTAACGGTGCCGCACATTGGAATTCTAGAGCGAGATTTCGTTGTAATTCCTTTATTAGATTTAGACGCTGATTTACATATTAATGATCAGCCACTTAAAAATTTAGAACTGATACAGCAGCCGACGCTGACTGTACTTGCTGATGAGTCTTGGGCTTAAAACCTGACTTATTACGTTCTGCAAACTCCTGTAGAGGATACCATCATGATTAGTCTAAGTGACTTAAGAAAATTTAAAGCCGAAGGACGTAAGTTCTCTTGTCTAACTTGTTACGATGCGAGTATGGCAAAAGCAATGGAACTTGCTGAAATTGATACAATCTTAATTGGTGATTCTCTTGGAATGGCAATTCAAGGTCGTGACTCAACTTTACCTGTAACTGTTGAGGACATGGCTTATCATACGGCGGCGGTGCGTCGTGGTAACCAGCATGCTTTGATTATGACTGACTTACCATTTATGAGTTATGCAACCTTAAATGATGCTTTGCAAAATGCAAGAACAGTCATGCAAGCTGGTGCCCAGATGATCAAAATCGAAGGTGGCGCGTGGCTAAGTGAAACTGTACAAGTTTTAACACGTAATGGTGTACCTGTATGCGTACATTTAGGTTTAACTCCTCAATCTGTACATGTATTTGGTGGTTATAAATTACAAGCTAAAACGCGTGAAGCTGCAGATCAGCTTATTGCTGACTGTACCGCTGTGGTTGAGGCTGGTGCGGCAGTTCTATTACTTGAGTGTGTTCCTGCTCAGTTGGGACAAGAAATTGCTGAGTTATTCCCAAATACACCTGTGATTGGTATTGGCGCGGGTAATGCGACTGATGGCCAAGTACTTGTAGTACAAGATATGTTGGGTTTAACTTTTGGTCGAGTTGCGCGTTTTGTCCGTAACTTTATGAAAGAGCAATCTGGTGAAACTGCCATTTTAGACGCTTTTAAAGCTTTTCATGCTGCTGTGCAGGATCAGTCATTTCCAGCCAAAGAACATACTTTCCACGTTGAGCTGTAATTCATGAAAACAGAAACCACCATACAAGGTCTTGCAGCTTCTTTAAATCCTGCTAGAGCTACACGTAAAATTATTGGTTTTGTCCCAACAATGGGAAATCTACATGAAGGACATCTCACACTTGTTCGTGAAGCGAAAAAGTTATGTGATGTTGTGGTTGTTAGCATCTTCGTAAATCCAACTCAATTTGGACCGGGTGAAGATTTTGATAACTATCCTCGTACTTTAGAACAAGATAGTCGTCTATTAGCTGATGTAGGCTGTGACATTATTTTTGCACCATCAGTTGAGCAAATGTACGGTACTCAGCCACGTTTAACCAACATAAGTGTTAGTCAAATTACTGATGCTTTATGTGGTAGTTCACGTCCTGGACATTTTGATGGGGTGGCTTTGGTGGTCACCAAACTCTTTAATATTGTGCAACCTAACTATGCTTTCTTTGGTCAAAAAGATTATCAACAGTTAGCAGTGATTCGCCAGTTTGTACAAGACTTAAATATCCCACTAGAAGTCATTGGCGTACCAATTGTTCGTGCAGCCGATGGCTTGGCTCTGAGTTCAAGAAATGGTTATTTAAGTCCTGAGCAACGTCAAGTCGCTCCGGTTATTTATCAAAGTTTGAAACAAGCTGAACAGCAGTTACATCAAGGTAAAGATCTACAACAAGTTTTAGAAGATATCAAAACTCAGTTGACAGATAATGGGTTTGTTGTGGATTATGTCGAAGCTCGTCAGTCAAATCTGTTACCTGCTACTCAGTTTGATCGTGATATTGTGTTGTTTATCGCGGCAAAATTGGGTGCAACTCGTTTGATTGATAATTTAGAAGTTGCCTTTACACCTCAATAAACAGATCAAAGGACAGCCATGCCATGAAGCGTATACTTATCGTGACAGGACAGTCTGGTTCAGGAAAATCTTCGGCTCTTCAAGTGTTAGAAGATTTGGGCTATTACTGTATTGATAATTTGCCTTTGGCATTGCTGCCCGAAATTGTGGCAAAGCTAGATCATGAAAATAATCTAGAGCAGTTGGCATTAGGTGTGGATGTTCGAAGCACTCGTGCAGATATGCAAGAGTTCGATCATGTTTTTGAGCAATTACAAAAACATGGCACAGTTGATGTGATTTATCTCACTACGCAAGATCAGGATTTGATCGCACGTTTTAGTGCATCGCGTCGTCCACATCCTTTGGCCAATCGTTTTAAAAGTCTGTTGCAATGTATTCATGAAGAAAAGCAGTTACTGCTCCCAATTCAGTTCCGTGCTACGGTTCATATCGATACAACAGATAAAAGTGTTCATGATTTAAAGCATATTTTACTGTCTAAATTGGGGCAGTCAGATAAGCTTATTGTCATATTGCAGTCATTTGGATATAAACATGGCATTCCTTTAGATGCTGATTATGTTTTTGATGTACGGCATTTACCAAATCCACATTGGGATTTAGAATTACGACGTTTTTCTGGTTTGGATGAGCCAGTAAGACAATTTTTAGAAGCAAGTCCACAAGCAAACGAAATGTTTGATGATATTCTTCACTTCTTAAAAAAATGGCTTCCAGCATTTGCTGAAGGACATCGTCACTATATGACGATTTCTATTGGTTGCACTGGTGGTCAACATCGTTCCGTTTATATCGTAGATAGACTAAAACAAGCACTTGAGGCAGAATGGTCTGTTCAGGTCTTACACAGAGAAATGAAGCACTGGTCATGATAGACACAACTGTTGATGTAATTAATAAACTCGGTTTACATGCTCGTGCATCAGGAAAACTGATAGAGGTCACTACAAAATTTCGTTCGTCGATCCAAATTGGAAAAGGCGATCATTTAGTAGATGCAAAAAATATTATGTCTTTGCTGATGTTAGGTGCAGGTAAAGGGACCACTTTGCGATTGGTCATTGATGGTACCGACGAAGAGCAGGCATTAAATGAAGTACAGGCGTTATTCGCCGCAAAATTTTATGAGGCAGATTAATCGTGGCACGTCGTCCCCAACGTTATACTGAAGAAGATTTTGGCTCTTTAGAAGGACGTGCAAGTAAGACAGAACAGAAAAAAGCAGTTCAACGTATGGCTGCTTTAGGCGAGCAGTTAGCACAACTTTCTATTAAACAGATTCAAAAACTCCCAGTAGATGAACGTTTAATTGATGCGTTAATGGAAGTACAGAACATTAGTTCTTTTGAAGCTCGTCGTCGTCAGTTTCAACGTATTGGTAAATTATTGCGCAATGAAGATGAGACCGTTATTTTGTCTTATTTAACTCCGCAGCAAGGTGCAAAAAAGCAGGCTCAATTGATGCGTTGGGTTGATCGTATGATCGAACAAGGTGACCCTGCAATTAATGAATTTAGTAAAATTTATAATGCATCGGAACGCCACACCTTGCGTCAGCATGTGTTGAGAATCAAGCGTGATAAAACTCAAGAAGTGAGTGAAGCAGAGCTTGAAGCATCAAAAGGTAAATTTGTGAACTATGTGCAGCAAATTGCTTTATTGTCTGATCAAGGCTAAATGCGCTTAAATAAAAAAAGCGACGCTCAAGGCGTCGCTTTTTTATTTATATATTTTCAGCACGTTCTTTTGCCCATTCGCGCAAAATGAATTTCTGTAATTTGCCAGTCGATGTCTTTGGAATTTCTGTAATAACCACATCTTTAGGCACTTTAAAGCGCGCTAACTCTTTTTGGCAATGTGCAATAATTTCTTCAGGTGTTGCCGTAGTACCCATCTTTAATTCAATAAACGCACATGGTACTTCTTGCCAACGTGCATCGGGTTTAGCAACGACTGCAGCGGTTAATACAGCAGGGTGTTTATATAAAACATCTTCTACTTCTAAAGATGAAATATTTTCTCCACCAGAAATAATGATGTCTTTTGAACGATCAGTAATTTTTGCATAACCATCTGGATGACAAACGGCTAAGTCGCCCGTATGGAACCATCCACCTGCAAATGCTTCTTGAGTTGCTTGAGGATTCTTTAAATAACCTTTCATGACAATATTGCCACGGAACATAATTTCTCCCATGGTTTGTCCATCATTCGGGACAGGCTGCATTGTTTCGGGATCTAACACACGCATACTATCTTGTAATGGGTAGGGTACGCCTTGGCGGGAATGAAGCTGGGCTTGTTCAGCAATTGATAACTCATTCCATCCAGATTGAGAGGCGCATAGTGCAGAAGGTCCATAAGTTTCTGTTAAGCCATATACATGGTTTACGTTAATCCCCATGTTTCGCATCCCTTCAATAATGGCAACAGGAGGAGCTGCTCCAGCAACCATAACTTCAACATGATGATCAAAGCTGGTTTGTTTTTCTTTAGGTAAATTAAGAATCATTGAAAGAACAATAGGCGCACCACAGAAATAATCAACTTTATGTGCAGCAATCAATTGCATGACTAATTCTGGATCGACTTTGCGTAAACAAATATTGGTTCCACCACTTGCTGCGATACTCCATGCAAAACACCAGCCATTACAATGAAAGAGGGGTAGTGTCCATAAATACACAGCACGCGGTTTCATTCCACAAGCCAAGATATTACTCGCAGCATTAAGATAAGCCCCACGATGATGATAGACCACACCTTTAGGATTACCTGTAGTTCCAGATGTGTAATTTAAGCTAATCGCATCCCATTCATCTTCTGGTAAATGCCAAGAGAAGTTAATATCGCCTTGAGCGATCCATTCTTCATATTCAAAAGAACCTAAAAACTGGTTTTCACCTTCGTATTCCGTATCAGCTACATCAATTACAATAATGTGTTGGTTAGGAATCAGTGAGAGGGCTTCTCTTGCCAAATTTACAAATTCAGGGTCAACCAACAGTACTTTACTTTCTGCATGTTCCAACATGAAAGCGATTGTTTTTGCATCTAAACGTGTATTGAGGGTGTTGAGTACCGCACCAGCCATAGGAACTGCAAAATGCGCTTCAATCATGGCTGGAATATTTGGCAATAAGACAGATACCGTATCATTTTTTTCAATTCCCAATTGCTTGAGCTGAGATGCAAATTGGCAACAACGTTGGTAAGTTTCTTTCCATGATATTTGGCGCTTACCATGAATAATCGAAGCTTGATCTGGGTAAATATAAGCTGCACGCTCTAAGTAGCGTAGAGGTGATAATGCAACAAAGTTTGCGGGGGTGCGTGGTAACTCGTCATAAGCACTAACCATGTGAAACAACTCCGTGTTCTATTTTTAATTCATTCTTTGAAAATATGACTTAATATTAATCAAAGCATTTATGCTTTAGTCTTAAAGGGCGATACCTTCCAGTCAAAAAATGAGCAGAAATGCTATTTTCTTCATCTTAAACCACTTGTGCTAAATATATTTAAAAATCGCCTCAATATATTTTTTAAGTCATTTATTGCTGTTTACCTGATAAGCAAAATGTATTTATGATTTTATGGACTCAAAGGTTTTCACATTGCTTGAACAAGTGTAAAATCTTTCAGGTTTTTTAACTTTGATTTACACCGTTTTTATATTTTGAGGTTCGCCTCGATCATAATCTCGCGGTGAAATGCTCCTTCGTATAGGGCATCACTCCTTAAGGATTTTTTTATGCCAATTATCACATTGCCAAATGGCGATCAAAAGAGTTTTGATCACGCTGTATCTGTTATGGAAGTTGCCCAAAGTATCGGGCCTGGTCTAGCAAAAAATACTGTTGCTGGCCGTGTAAATGATCGCTTAGTTGATGCATGTGACTTAATTACCGAAGATTCGACCTTACAAATTATCACTCCAAAAGATGAAGAAGGTCTTGAAATCATTCGCCATTCTTGTGCACACCTTGTAGGACATGCTGTTAAACAGCTTTTCCCTGAAGCTAAGATGGTGATTGGTCCAGTCATTGAAGAAGGTTTTTACTACGACATCTGGATGCCACGTCCTTTTACATTAGATGATATGGCAGCGATCGAAGAGCGTATGAAGAAGCTCATCGATCAAGATTACGATGTCGTTAAAAAAATGACACCGCGTGATGAAGTTATTGCTGAATTCACTGCGCGTGGCGAAGAATACAAATTGCGCTTGATTGCAGACATGCCTGAAGAAACACAAATGGGCTTGTACTACCATCAAGATTATTTGGATATGTGTCGTGGTCCACACGTACCGAATACTAAATTCTTAAAATCATTCAAGCTCACTAAAATCTCTGGTGCATACTGGCGTGGTGATGCGAAGAACGAACAGCTTCAACGTATTTATGGTACAGCTTGGGCAGACAAGAAACAGCTCGCTGCGTACATCAAACGTATTGAAGAAGCTGAAAAGCGCGACCACCGTAAAATTGGTAAAGCTTTAGACTTGTTCCATATGCAAGAAGAAGCACCGGGTATGGTGTTCTGGCATCCAAATGGCTGGACTATTTATCAAGTACTTGAACAATACATGCGTAAAGTTCAGCAAGACAACGGTTACCTTGAGATTAAAACACCACAAATTGTAGACTTTACATTGTGGGAAAAATCAGGTCATGCGGCGAATTATGCTGACAACATGTTTACGACTCATTCTGAAAATCGTAACTATGCGGTCAAGCCAATGAACTGCCCATGTCACGTGCAAGTGTTCAACCAAGGTTTGAAGTCTTACCGTGATTTACCAATCCGTTTGGCTGAGTTCGGTTCTTGTCATCGTAACGAACCATCAGGTTCTTTACACGGTATTATGCGTGTACGTGGCTTTACACAAGATGATGCGCATATCTTCTGTACTAAAGAACAGATCGGTCAGGAAGTTGCAGACTTTATTAAACTGACTTTAGATGTTTATAAAGATTTTGGCTTTGAAGAAGTGCAAATGAAACTTTCTACACGTCCAGAAAAACGTGTGGGTGATGATGCGCTTTGGGATATGGCTGAAAAATCTTTAGCAGATGCTTTAGATGCAGCGGGTCTAGAATGGGAATTACAACCAGGCGAAGGTGCGTTCTACGGTCCGAAAATTGAATTCTCATTGAAAGACTGTCTCGGACGTGTATGGCAATGTGGTACTATTCAGTGTGACTTCAACTTACCAGAACGTTTAGATGCGTCTTATGTGACTGAAGACAATGATCGTGATCAGCCTGTTATGTTGCATCGTGCAATTCTTGGCAGTTTTGAGCGTTTTATTGGTATACTAATTGAACACTACGCTGGTTTCATGCCACCTTGGTTGTCGCCGTTACAAGCATGTGTCATGAATATTACGGACTCTCAAGCTGAAGCTTGTGAGAACGTCGTAGCAAAACTCAAAGAAAATGGCCTTCGTGCTATTTCTGACTTGAGAAATGAAAAAATCGGATTTAAGATTCGTGAGCGTACTCTAGAGCGTATTCCTTACCTGTTAGTTCTTGGTGACCGAGAAGTTGAAGAAGGTACAGTGAATGTGCGTACTCGCTCAGGAAAAAATTTAGGTACTATGTCAGTAGATGCATTCATTGACTTAGTGAAGTCTGCCGTCGCCGAACGTGGCCGGTATATTGTGGAGTAAGAAAGATTAAACAGCCTGACCGTAACCAACAACAAGGTGCAAAAAGCAACCGCCCAGCAATTAACGACGAGATCCGTGCAAAAGAAGTACGCCTCGTTGGTGCTGACGGTGAGCAAAAAGGAATTGTTTCATTAAATGAAGCACTGCGCGCTGCTGAAGAGGCAGATCTTGACCTAGTTGAGATCGTTGCAAACGCCGAGCCGCCTGTTTGTAAAATTATGGATTACAACAAGCACTTGTTTGACCTTAAGCAGAAGCAAAAAGATGCGAAGAAAAAACAGCATCAAGTGCAAGTGAAGGAAATCAAACTGCGCCCTGCAACTGATGTTGGTGATTATCAAGTTAAGCTTCGTGCTATTTTGAAATTCCTTGAAGAAGGAAACAAAGTGAAAATCACCTTACGTTTCCGTGGTCGTGAAATGGCTCACCAACAACTTGGCTTAGCTCAATTACAAAAGATTGAAGCTGATGTTGCTGAGTTTGGGGTTGTGGAACAAGCACCTAAAATGGAAGGCCGTCAAATGGGTATGTTACTTGGACCGAAAAAGAAAAAGTAATACTCAAAAAAAGCACTGCTAAAGCAGTGCTTTTTTATATCCTTATCATAATAAAAAAGATGATTTAATTTTCTCTGTTCAGTTTTCTTTAAGACAATTACTATATCTTTTAAAAGAAATTCAATTCTTGAATTTTATGTATTTTTTTAGTGTTGGAAATTTCATCGTCCCTCTTAAAACATGCTATAACGCAAGACGCAGTCATGATAACGATGAATAGGAAAATAGAATGATTGATCTATATTATTGGGGAACTCCCAATGGACATAAAATCACAATTGCCTTAGAAGAAATGGGACTGGATTATACTCTTTATCCAATTAATATTTTAGAAAATGATCAATTTCAACCAGACTTTCTGAGAATTTCTCCAAATAATAAAATTCCTGCGATTGTTGACCAAGATGGACCTCGTGGTGAGCCAATTTCAATATTTGAATCAGGTGCTATCTTGCAATATTTAGGTCGGAAAACTGGATTATTTTATCCAACTGATGAGCAAGAGCGAGTTGAAGTTGAACAATGGCTCATGTGGCAAATGGGTGGGCTAGGGCCTATGCTTGGGCAGAATCATCATTTTAACCGCTTTGCACCAGAAAAAATCCCATATGCGATAGACCGCTATGTAAATGAAACTAAACGTTTATATGGTGTGCTGAACAAACAGCTGATTGGACAGAAGTTTGTTGCAGGTGAATACTCGATTGCTGATATGGCAATTTTACCTTGGATATTGCGCTATGAATGGCAGGGTATTCAATTAGAAGATTATCCTTACGTACAAGAATATATTGTTCGCTTGACGGCACGTCCTGCGATACAAAAAGCATTATCAATTAAAGTTATCTAATTCTTGTTGATACCGTAATGAATAAAGTGAAAGGTGATTTGGTCTAATTTAATATGCTAAGTTACTTTTTACTTTTTTTGAGTGCGTTCGGGGCGGCCACATTATTACCGTTACAATCCGAATCTGTGCTCGCCACCTTGTTATTAAAAAAAGAACATTCTGCTTTCCTTCTAATTTCTATCGCCACTTTCGGAAATGTACTGGGCTCGTGTGTCAACTGGTGGCTAGGTTTAAAAATAGAGCAGTTTAAACACAAAAAGTGGTTCCCGGTTTCTGAAAAACGTTTAGAACAAGCTCAACGTTTTTATCATAAGTATGGATTTTATTCGCTGCTTCTAAGTTGGACACCTGTGATTGGAGATCCAATTACTTTAGTTGCTGGTTTATTCAAAGAAAATTTTTGGCGCTTTTTAATTATCGTTTTGATTGCGAAGGCGGGGCGTTATATTTTTATCTATTGGGTGATTACAGACATTATTTAAAATAAAAGCATCCGAAGATGCTTAAATTAAAATGATTTCATTAGTCTTCTGAGCTTTTAGTAATATCGACTTTAAATAAGTCATTGGTTTTTAGCCAACAGAAAGTAACAACGACCAAAGTCATACAACCACCAAAAATAGTTGCTGTAATCGTTCCCAAATATTTTGCCGCCAAACCTGATTCAAATGCACCAAGCTCATTACTTGATGAAACGAACATTCCGTTTACAGCCGCAACGCGACCACGCATATTTTCTGGCGGGAAAATTTGCAAAATAGTTTGTCTAACTACAACCGAAATACTGTCACAAGCGCCTGTCATCGCCAGTGCAAATAGAGATAACCACATATTTTTCGAGAAGGCGAATAAAATAGTGAATACTCCAAAACCGGCTACGGCAAGTAACATGTTACGCCATGCATGCTGAGTTGGCGGGAATCGAGTCAAAGCAATCATAGTAACGAGAGCACCAATAGAAGGCGCCGCACGCAAATATCCAAGTCCTTCTGGACCAACTTTTAAGATATCTTCTGCGAAAATTGGTAATAACGCGATGACTCCACCAAATAAAACAGAAGCTAAATCAAGAGAAATTGCCCAAAGAACAATTTTGGTTTTCCAGATAAAACGGAAACCATCTCCTAAACTTTCTAAAACATTCGCAGTTTCAATTTTAGGGAAACTACGCTTATGCAATAGGTTAATTAAGATAAAACAAATACCAAGTAAAACAGCAACACTAAATAGACTTGTTTCTCGGCCTAAATAGGCAAGCATGAAACCACCAAGCATTGGCCCGATAATTACACCACTTTGCCAACCGATCGTCGTCCATGTTGCACCATTTGCATACAGTTCACGAGGAATCAAAAATGGTTTTAAAGACGTTGCAGAGGGATTATAAAACCCACGTATAGTACCTAATCCAAAAATGACTGCATAAATACCCCAAGAAAGGAAATTTACGCTGATATGACCTAAACCATGTAGATGGAACAGTGACCACAGAACTAAAGGGAGAGGAACCGAGAAAAATAAACAGATTTTCATAATAATCTGTTTATTAAATCTATCTGCAAAATAGCCACCCCAAAGGGAAAGGGTAATAAAAGGAATGGCTTCTGCGAGTCCAATTAAACCTAGAGTCAGAGGGTCTTTGGTGATTCGATAGAGTGAGTAAGCAACAATAATTTCTTGAATCAGAATTGCTAAAGTTAAGCAAAATTGATTAATCGTAACGATTGAGAAATCTCTGTAGCGTAAGGCAGCAAATGCATCGTGTTTCTGCATTAGGAATATCGTATGTTGATAATTTGATCATATTATAAATGGAAAAAAGGACAACTACTTTATTTATTATTGGTATCGCTGCCACAGTTAAAATCGAAAAGTCTTTCTTTGCACCCATAAAAACAGTAACTAATAGTTTTAATTTTAGTCAGCATGCTATAAAATACGCGCTTCCTTACCTGCAGGTCGATTTTGCAATGGTGCAATCGCGCCGAACAGGTGCCTAAAAGAGGTTACTATGGCTAAGTTAAAAACTCGCCGTGGTGCAGCTAAACGCTTCAAAGCGACTGCAAACGGTTTTAAGCGTAAACAAGCGTTCAAGCGCCACATCTTGACCAAAAAATCTGCTAAACGTATCCGTCAATTACGCGGCTGTGTAATGGTTCATGTTTCTGACATGAATTCAGTTCGTCGTATGTGCCCATACATCTAAGGAGATTATAAATGGCTCGTGTAAAACGTGGTGTAGTGGCTCATCGTCGTCACAAAAAAATTCTTGCTCGCGCTAAAGGTTACTATGGTGCTCGTTCACGCGTTTACCGCGTAGCGTTCCAAGCGGTAATCAAAGCTGGTCAATACGCTTACCGTGACCGCCGTCAAAAGAAACGTCAATTCCGTGCTCTATGGATTGCGCGTATCAATGCTGGTGCTCGTCAAAACGGTTTGTCTTACAGCCGTATGATCGATGGCTTGAAAAAAGCTCAAGTGATCATCGACCGTCGCGTATTAGCTGACATCGCTATGCATGATGCAGTAGCATTTGCTGCTTTAGCTGAAAAAGCTAAAGGCGCATTAGCTGCATAAGCTTAGAGATTCAAAAAAAGACCGCTTTTTAGCGGTCTTTTTTATTATCAGGAATATTATATTTTTCAGATAGTGTCGTAGACAGCTCTTGTACTCTAGAATTAGCTTGTGTGCATTGTTGTTTTAAGTCCATATTAATTGCATTTAAAGCGGTATTTGTTAATTCATTCTGAAAATATTGCATACATATTTGATTACGTTCTAAATAAAGTTTCTTTAAAGATAGGCCTTGTTCTGTTTTAATGTCTAACTGCGCTAGATTTATATTATTTTCTTTTAATAGACTAATTCTCATTTCATTAAGTTCTTGTTTAAGTTTTTTTGTTTTATCCAATTGCTTTTGTAATAATTCAAAATTTTCTTTTATTAATTGTGTTTTATTATTAAGCGGTGAAAATATAAAATCGTTAATTCTGGAGTTATTTTCAGACCATTGTTGAGCTAAGGCTGAATACTGGGGGTGCTCTTGATTTTCAATGGACTGTAATTGTTTTAATTCTTGTTGAATCTGACTCAGTGTAAATTCTATTACAGGGAAATTAATGGAACTTTTTTCTTGGTTTGAAATAGTTTGTTGTGCATATGCGTTAATGGAACATAATGCAATGAGCGTTAGGAGTAATCTTTTATATATCATTTTCATATATTCCTGTGGTTAAAGCCCAAAATAATAAGCCAGAGCACAAATAATAATCGTTAGAATAATCAGCTTAATAACGCCTGAACCAGTGCTTTTATGATGATGAGATTTCAAATGTTGTGGATTTTCATTTGATTGCTCGAATGGGGAGGCTTTAATTACAGGTACAATCTGAGCTGTTTGGTAGTGATTTGCAGTCTTAACAATAAGTTTGGCAAACAAATCATCAGTTTTTTGCGTAAAGTTTCTTAAATTGATGAGTTGCTCTTGGTCTAGCTCGTCTCCTAAAGGATCATTTGCAATATGTTTCTTTTGTTCTAAATAGTCGGTTAATGCTTGAGTACGAGATAAAAGTTGATGAGCATAATCTGCGGGATAACTTTCAGGAATTAATGCAAGTTTTTGCTCTAAGCTTTTAATATTTGTACCATCAAAAAGAACATTTTGAAGTTCTGGTTCTTCAAAGCCTGCTGCATATTTACTACGAAATAATTCACTATCCATAAAGTCGGCTATTTCTTGCCATGGCGGATTTTTTAAATCAGCTTCAATTTTTTTTGATAATTTTTCATTGAGCTCAAAACGCCAGAAAGTTTCTAAACGAAGCTCACAGGTTTGTGAGGCAGGGGCTTCAAACTCATTATCATTGTTATACCATTCGGCAAGCTCATGGCCAAAAATCCAAGCAAATTTCTTATCATTTTGATGACTCACAATAAAATGAGTATAAGGTAGGAGCTCGACATTACTGTTTGGATTTTGCTCTTCATTGAGAAGGCTTGATAAATGTAAGCTGAGCTTTGAGGTACCTTGTTTTTTTAATGCTTCTAGCCAGACTTGGAAGTGTTGAGCCAATAAATGTTGAGAAGTTAAGTCACGAAACTGAAAACTATGATGGTCGAAAATATGATGTTGTCGCCATTGGTTAAAGCTTAAATTCTGACGGAGGTATTCATTACCGTATGTCACAAGCGTAAGTTGTTGTTTCCAAATCTGATTAAGCGCCATAATAGTTGATCTCATTGACGATGCTATTATCTTATACGTTTTATCTTTTTGTTGCCTAATACATTTTTCATGATGGATAAACTTCATCAATTCGATGAAAAACTGTTAGAATGCAGTGTTTTATTATATTTTTTAAATTTGTTGCTTTGAGAGTTAATATGTCACTGGAAGCCCTGACCACAGAAGCGCTTGCTGCCATTGCAGCAGCTCAAGACCTTGTTGCACTTGATCAGGTGCGTGTGCAATTTACAGGGAAAAAAAGCCAGCTTGCAGAACAATCGAAAGCATTAGGGAAAATGGACCCTGAAGAACGCAAAGTACAAGGTGCTGCGATTCATGCTGTTCGAGAAACAATTAATACTGCATTAACAGAACGTCAAACTGCATTACAACAGGCTGCACTTGCGCAAAAGCTAGCAAGTGAAACGATTGATATTACATTGCCGGGCCGTGGTCAACGTATTGGTACAGTCCATCCTGTTACTCAGGTACAAGAGCGAATTTGTCAGTTCTTCACTAAAGCTGGTTTTACAGTGGCGACTGGTCCAGAAGTTGAAGATGACTATCACAATTTTGAAGCATTAAATATTCCTGGTCACCATCCAGCACGTGCTATGCACGATACATTCTACTTTGATGCCACTCACTTACTACGTACGCATACCTCTGGGGTGCAGATTCGTACAATGGAAACAAGTGAGCCACCAATTCGTATCGTGTGTCCAGGCCGTGTTTACCGTTGTGATTCAGATCAAACGCATTCACCTATGTTCCATCAGATTGAAGGTTTATACGTTGCTGAGAACACCAGCTTTGCTGAATTAAAAGGTTTATTGATTAACCTGCTTAATGAATTTTTTGAGAAAGATTTAAAAGTACGTTTCCGCCCATCATATTTCCCATTTACAGAGCCTAGTGCAGAAGTAGATATCATGGATGAGCGTGGACGTTGGTTAGAAGTATTAGGCTGTGGCATGGTACATCCAAATGTATTGCGTGCTGCGGGTATTGATCCTGATAAATACAAAGGCTTTGCTTTTGGTTTAGGGGTAGAGCGTTTTGCAATGTTGCGTTATGGCATTAATGATTTGCGTATGTTCTATCAAAATGATGTGCGTTTCTTACGCCAATTTGCCTAACAGTTTTTCAGGATTAAAAAAGGTTTATAAAGATGAAGATTAGCGAAAATTGGCTACGCACATGGGTTAACCCAGCAATTGATAGTGAGACATTGTCTGATCAGCTAACTATGCTTGGTCTTGAAGTTGATGAACTTGCACCTGTTGCCAAGCCATTTATTGGTGTTGTGGTCGGCGAAGTTTTAACAGTTGAGCAACACCCTGATGCAGACCGTCTGCGTGTAACAACAGTTAATATTGGTTCGGATGAGCCTTTACAAATTGTTTGTGGAGCACCGAATGTTCGCGCTGGCATGAAAGCGCCTGTGGCAACTATTGGCGCTGTGTTACCGGGTGATTTCAAAATCAAAAAAGGTAAACTTCGTGGAGTTGAGTCACAAGGCATGCTTTGTGGAGCTTCTGAAATTGATCTTGAAGATAAAATCGATGGTTTGCTTGAGTTACCTGCCGATGCTCCAGTAGGGGTAAACATCCGTGAATACTTAAAACTCGATGATAATGTCATCGATATCAGTATTACACCAAACCGTGGTGACTGTTTCAGTATCCGTGGTATCGCCCGTGAGATTGCAGTAATTAACCAACTGCAAATGAATGAGGCTGAAATCAAATCAGTTGATGCAACAGCTGCTGATGAAAAAGAAGTTGTGATTAGCACTGATGGTGCTCCACGCTACTTAGGACGTGTAGTTAAAAACGTTAATGTAAAAGCTGCAACACCAGAGTGGATGGAGCAGGCTTTAGCTCGTTCAGGAATTCGCACGCACAGTATTTTGGTTGATGTGACGAACTATGTCCTTATGGAACTGGGTCAGCCAATGCATGCTTTCGATTTAGCTAAAATCGAAGGAACTGTACATGTGCGTCAAGCTCAGCCACAAGAAAAGCTACAACTTCTTAATGATCAAGAAGTTGAGTTGCAAGAAGATATAATGGTTATTGCGGATGACCAGAAAGCTTTGGCAATCGCCGGAATTATGGGTGGTTTAGCATCTAGTGTAACCGATGATACAACTGACATTTTCTTAGAAAGTGCTTTCTTTGCGCCACTTGCTATTGCTGGACGTGCTCGCCGTTTTGGTTTACACACAGATTCTTCGCAGCGTTATGAACGCGGTGTGGATTTTGAATTACCATTAATTGCGATGAACCGTGCTTCTCAGCTTATTCAAGAGTTAGCAGGCGGTGAGTTTGGTCCAATTACTGTAGCTGAAAAAACTGATCTACTTCCTAAACGTGAAGCAATTGATCTTAAACAGACTCAGGTAGACCAATTGTTGGGATATCAAGTCGCTGGTGAGTTTATTGCGGATGCTTTAACTCGACTAGGCTGTGAGGTAACTGTTAAAGCTGAAGGTGAGTGGAGTGTAGTCCCTCCGTCACATCGCTATGACATGGCTATTTACCAAGACTTAATTGAAGAAGTAGCGCGTATAGATGGTTATGACAATATCCAAATTAGTTTACCAAGCATGGATGTTCAATTAGCTAAATATCAAGACCGCTTTGAAATTGCAGAGTTACGTCAAACTATCGTAAGTTTAGGTTATCAAGAAGCAATTAGCTTTAGTTTTGCCGATGCAAAACTTGAAAAGCAATTAAACCCGAAAGTAAATCCATTAATGCTGGCAAATCCAATTTCAAGTGATTTGGCTGCAATGCGTAGTACTCTACTTTCAAGTTTAATCCCTTGCGTACAATATAATCTCAACCGCCAGCAAAGCCGTGTTCGCTTCTTTGAATTAGGGCTACGTTTTGATTATCAAAATGCTAAAAGTATTGAAGATCTAAAACAGATTCCAACTTTAGCTTTGGTTGCAGTTGGCTCACAACAACCAGAATCTTGGCATGTTAAGCCTCAGCCAATGGATTTCTTCGACTTCAAAGGAGAGATTGAAGAGATTTTAGCTGCTGGTCGTGTCAAAGTTGAATATGTACGTTCTGAGCGTTCATGGTTGCACCCAGGGCAATCAGCTGAAATTTTAGTTGATGGACAATCAATTGGTTACTTAGGCCGTCTGCATCCATCTTTAGAAAATGAGCTAGATTTGAGCACGACTTGGGTAGCTGAACTTGATCAAACAGCTGTTTTGCAATCTTATGTATCTAATTTTACAGAATTATCACGTTTTCCTTCGATCAGACGTGATATTGCGCTTTTAATCTCTGATAATATAAATGTTAGAGATATTCAGCAGTTAATCGAAAAAACTGGTGGAGAGCTTTTAGACTCTACATGGTTATTCGATGTGTATACGGGGCAGGGTGTCGAAGAAGGTAAGCGCTCATTAGCGTTTGCGTTATTATGGCAACATCCTTCACGTACGCTTGAAGATGCTGAAATTAAATCTGGTATGGACAATATAATCCAAGTGTTGGAAAACACTTATCAAGCGACATTGAGGGCCTCATGACAGCATTAACTAAAGCAGACATGGCTGATCATTTAAGTGAGTTAACCAGCTTAAATCGCCGTGAAGCAAAACAAATGGTCGAGTTGTTCTTCGACGAAATTAGCCAAGCGCTTATTGCAGGAGAGCAAGTTAAGCTTTCTGGTTTTGGTAATTTTGAATTAAGAGATAAACGCGAACGCCCAGGACGTAATCCTAAAACAGGCGAGGAAATTCCAATTTCTGCACGCCGTGTAGTTACCTTCAGAGCGGGTCAGAAGTTTAGACAACGCGTTGGAAATGAGCAGATCGATTGATCTGCTTTTTTTTATTTATAATTTCAAATAAACCTAGAATAAATTTTGCTTATTATTAGAAAAGTATGGTTAGTCATTCATACATAAAATTTAGGGATAAAAAAAGAGGACAAAAGTCCTCTTTTTTTATCTAATCTAAAATATAGATTAGTGTGCAGCAGAAGCAGCAGCTTCAGAAGCAGCAGGTGCAGAAGCAGCAGCAGCAGAAGCAGCTTCAGATGCAGCAGCATCAACAGCTTGAGAAGCAGCAGTAGAAGCTTCAGAAGCAGCAGCAGTAGCTTCAGAAGCAGCAGCTACAGCTTCAGAAGCAGCAGCAGGAGCTTCTTCTTTCTTAGAACAACCAACGAAAGCTAAAGTAGCAGCAACGGCAGCAGCAACAGCAAATTTTTTGAATAACATGGCATCACTCTCACAAAAAAGATTTGAGATTAAAAAAACCTAAGTTGGACTGTTTTGCTTTTATTATTCCTAAAACGTAGCTAGGTAACAACGCATGGAGCAGTCTAACTGGTCTGCCGCTATGCTATCACTGCAAATGTTGAAATACTACTGCCGCCTATCAAAAAAACGTATGAAAAAGAGAAAAACAGACTGTTTTTTAACAGAAAAAAACAATTAACTAGCTCGGGTATATTGGAAAAGGTAGAGGTAAGCTACTAAAAAAACTGAGATTTTTTATGTAAAAATATTTATTATCAAAAACTTATAAATAATTTTACATAAAAATGAGCGAAATGTATTTTTGTGTAAAGCTTGTCAACCAAATAAAAAAGCCACTCAAAAGAGTGGCTTTTTTATTAAAGCTTTGATCAATTAAGTTGAAGCTTTGCGCTTCATTTGATCAAAGAAATCATCATTTGTTTTGGTTTCTTTCATACGGTCAAGTAAGAATTCCATTGCGGCCAACTCATCCATAGGGTGAAGGAGCTTACGGAGGATCCATACTTTACGTAATTTATCATCATCCATTAAACGCTCTTCACGACGTGTGCCAGATTTTTTGATGTTCATAGCAGGGAAGACACGTTTTTCAGCAATACGGCGATCAAGCGTAATCTCTTGGTTACCTGTACCTTTGAATTCTTCATAAATTACATCATCCATTTTACTGCCGGTTTCAATCAAAGCAGTTGAGATGATCGTAAGTGAGCCACCTTCTTCGATATTACGTGCAGCACCGAAGAAACGTTTAGGGCGCTCTAATGCATGAGCATCTACACCACCAGTTAATACTTTACCTGATGACGGAATAACAGTGTTATAAGCACGTGCAAGACGGGTAATAGAGTCAAGAAGAATCACAACATCTTTTTTATGTTCAACAAGACGTTTTGCTTTTTCAATGACCATTTCTGCAACTTGTACATGGCGAGCTGGAGCTTCATCAAATGTTGACGCAATAACTTCACCGCGAACAGTACGCTCCATTTCGGTTACTTCTTCTGGGCGTTCGTCAATTAGTAGAACGATCAAGAATACTTCTGGATTGTTTCTAACAATCGATTGAGCAATATTTTGAAGTAACATTGTTTTACCCGCTTTTGGCGGTGCAACAATAATAGAACGTTGGCCTTTACCAATTGGCGCAACTAAATCAACTACACGAGCAGTTAAATCTTCTGTCGTACCATTACCTAATTCCATAACCAATTGTTCGGTTGGGAAAAGGGGAGTTAAGTTTTCAAATAAAATTTTATTTCGAGAATTTTCTGGCGTGTCGTAGTTAATTTGGTTAACTTTGAGCAACGCAAAATAACGCTCACCTTCTTTTGGAGGGCGAATAGTACCTGTGATGGTATCACCTGTACGCAAGTTAAAGCGTCGGATTTGTGAAGGACTCACATAAATATCATCCGGACCTGCTAAATACGAACCTGCGGCAGAGCGCAAAAAACCAAAACCATCAGAGAGAATTTCGAGAACGCCATCACCAAAAATTTCTTCGCCATTCATCGCATGGCGTTTCAAAATGGCAAAGATAATATCTTGCTTTCTGTTACGAGCCATACCTTCCAGGCCCATAAATTCAGCAATTTTAATTAGTTCGCCGATTGGTTTTTTCTTGAGTTCAGTTAAATTCATAAGGGTCAGAATTAGGAAAGAGTAGAGTGTGGTTTAAAAAGAAGAAAAATCGCTCGCATACAAAAAAGATTATCGCAATTGTATTTACACAATAACAATTCAGAAGTCTGATTAATTGTTTCGAAGAGAAATGTGAAAAAACAATTTCTGTTGCCGAGTGGCGATCTTTATGTTTGTGTCTTGTAAGAAGCCGGACGAAGATGATTCCCTTCAGTGCCTCTTGAGCATGCAATATAAGCCAGCCTAGCTAATTTGTCAATTTATAGCCGAAAAAAATACGCTATAAAAAAGTATAGCGTATTTTCTTTTTTAGCATTTTGGCTTAAACGTTTTCATCAATAAAGCTAACAAGTTTCGAGCGAGGTACAGCACCAATTTGTTGAGCTACAACTTCACCATTTTTGAAAAGTAATAAAGCAGGAATATTGCGGATGTTGTATTTCACTGCAGTATCTTCGCAAGAAGTCACGTCAACTTTAACAATTTTTACTTTACCAGCATATTCGCTTGATAAGTCTTCAAGAACAGGTGCGATCGCTTTACAAGGTGCACACCATCCTGCCCAGAAGTCTACAAGTACAGGTGTTTCAGAATCTAAAACATCTGCTTGGAAGTTATCATCAGTTGTATTTACAATAGTCGCAGACATGGTACGGCTCCAATTTTTAGAAAAAAGTGCTATTACAGGAGAAAATTATCTCTATCAGTATTACATAGCTACTTAGTTCAATGTAAGGGTTTGATGCTATTATTCAAGGCTTATCTAAATTTGTCTAATGGATGCTCACGATATTCATCATCGACTTGTACAATCAACTTATAAATAGAAAAATTTAAATCACAGCTAATTGTTGATGAAAATGGCTTTTCAATTGCATTCTTGTGAATTACTCTAGGCGTGAATTGTTATGGGTTTAGTTCAATAATGTCTGACTTTCTGATTGATGAAGAATTACTTGCCGCCATAGATATGGGGTCGAACAGTTTTCACCTTGCAATTGCACGGGTAGACCATGGTGAAGTTAAAAAAGTTGCTTCGATGTCAGAAAAAGTACAGCTTGCAGCTGGTTTAGATGAGAATAAAAACTTAACAGAAGCGGCTCAGCAGCGTGGTTTAGCATGTTTAGCACGTTTTGTTGGAAGACTAAGTTCTGTTCAACCGAATCGCTTACGAATTGTGGCAACCAATGCTTTGCGTCAGGCAAAAAATGGTCATGAATTTATCCAAAAAGCAGCAGAGATTTTGCCTAAACCTATTGAGATTATTGCTGGGCGAGAAGAAGCGCGTCTGATTTATCTCGGTGTATCGCATACTATGGCAAATGGTGGTCGACGTTTAGTTGTAGATATTGGTGGTGGTTCTACTGAGTTCATTATTGGCGAAGAGTTCGAACCTATTTATACAGAGTCATTGCAAATGGGATGTGTGGCTTATACAAAAGCCTACTTTGCTGATGGTGAAATCACACAAAAAGCCTTTGATAAAGCAGTAGTTGCTGCGCGTAAAGAACTTTCAGCTATTGCAACAACTTATAAAATGGAAGGTTGGGATACTGTAGTTGGTTCTAGTGGAACCATTAAAGCTTGTCGCCAAATCATGGTGAATATGGGCTTGAGTGATGAACAAGAAAATGTCACTCGAGAGGGTTTATATAAACTCAAAGATAAGTTACTTAAGTTTAAAAATATTTCTGAAATTGATTTTGAAGGACTTCGAGAAGACCGACGAGCAGTTTTGCCAGCCGGATTGGCAATTTTGTACGCAGTTTTTGAAGTTTTAGAAATTGATCGTTTGGCATATTCTGATGGTGCATTACGTGAAGGAGTCATGTATGACCTATTAGGTCGTTTTAAACATGAAGACATCCGTGATCGTAGTGTACAGGCTTTAATGGGCCGTTATAATGCAGATCCAAAACAAGCAGAACGAGTTGTGAATACAGCACAACAATTATTTGATAGTGTTGCAGAGTCACTTAATTTAACCAGTGAAGACAGTGACTTACTGCGTCGATCTGCGTATTTGCACGAAATTGGTTTAGCAATTAGTCATGGTGGTTATCACCGTCATGGTGCTTATTTATTGCAGCATTCTGATATTCCAGGCTTCTCACAAATTGATCAAAACCATCTTTCACATTTGGTTGCTCACCACCGTCGTAAATTGCGAAATGATGTAAAAAACGAAATTTTGAAGGCTGGTGGAAATAAATTACTTTATCTATGTTTATTACTTCGCCTAGCAGTTTTACTCAACCATAGTCGAAGTGATCAGATGCTTCCTGCCATTGAACTGACCATCATAAATGATCAACAATGGCAGCTTAGTGTTTCTGGTGATGCCAAACAATGGCCATTGTTAGTTGCCGACTTGCATGATGAGCAAGAGCAGTTTAAGCATTGGGACATTGAATTGAATATTCAGTCGGAAAAATTTATCGATTAAAGGGATAATATTCGACCTATGAAAAAAGCTACTCAGTCCAAAGCGTGGACAACGGTTCAAATTGCACGTCATCCTGATCGTCCGCAGTTTCTAGATTATGTCGGTGAAATCTTTACAGAGTTTGATGCCTTGCATGGTGATCGTTTGTTTGGTGACGATGGTGCGATGGTAGGTGGTCTTGCTCGTTTTGATGGTCAGCCTGTGATGGTTATTGGCCAACACCGTGGTCGTAGTACCCGTGAAAAATTAAAGCACAACTTCGGTATGGCTAACCCAGAAGGTTACCGTAAATCTCAACGCCTATTAGATATGGCTGAACGTTTTAATCTTCCGGTTTTCACATTTATTGATACGATGGGTGCTTACCCGGGTGTTGGTGCTGAAGAGCGTGGACAAGCTGAAGCAATTGCTACGAGTCTTGCTCAACTTTCAAGTTTGAAAGTTCCTGTTGTTGCAACAGTACTCGGTGAAGGCGGTTCTGGTGGTGCTTTAGGTATTGGTGTTGCTGACCGAGTAATCATGTTGTCGCATAGTATTTATTCTGTGATTTCACCAGAAGGCTGTGCATCTATTTTGTGGAAAACTGCTGAAAAAGCAGCTCAAGCAAGCGAAGCTTTAGGTTTGACAGCAGATAAATTACAATCTCTAGGTATTGTTGAATATGTAGTAGATGAAGGTGAAGGGGCTCATTTAGACCCTGAGCAAGTCATGGAAAACCTAAAAGTAGTTTTGAAGCAAGCTTTGGAAGAGTTGCTACCAATGGATGCAAATGAACGATGCGAAGCACGTTATCAACGTTTAATGAAGTTTGGCAGCGAAAATTTAGGCATCACGTCTTAAAACAGGCTCAAGAGTCTTTAGAAAATAATACTTTTCTTATCGGATGTAGTGGCGGCATGGATTCAATGCTGCTGCTATATTTGATGTCTCAAATTTTCCCTCAAAAGATCCGAGTAATTTACATAGATCATCAACTGCAATCAAAAAGTGCAGAGTGGGGGGAACTTGTTGCTAAACAGGCTACGAGTTTAAATATTCCTTATATCATTCAAAAAGTTCAAGTTACTGATGGTAATTTGGAAGCTCAGGCACGTCAGGCGCGTTACCAAGCTTATCTACAACATTTACAAGCCAACGAAATTTTAGTGCTTGCTCATCATCAGCAGGACCAAGCTGAAACAGTGATGTTACGGTTATTATCGGGTGCAGGGGTTGATGGGCTGGCTGCTATGCAGTCTATTGATCATCGCGAAGATATGACAATTTGGCGACCTTTTTTAGATTTAACCCGTGAGCAAATTGTCGAATGGTCTGCTCAGCTTGAGATTGAGTATGTAGTTGACCCTACAAATTATGATATTCATTATGATCGGGCATGGTCGCGTGAAGAACTTTGGCCCTTATTACAAAACCGTTTTCCAAAAATGCAGCAAGCACTTAGTCGTACCAGCTATTTGATGCAAGATGCTTCTGAAATTTTAGAAGAAGTTTTAAAAATTGATTTGCAAAATTGTGGGACGGATGAATGTTTGGATTTAACTCAGCTATTAAAATTATCCTCTGCCCGTCAGCGTCAATTGCTTTCGGTTTGGATGAAAGGTGAGGGACAATATCGGCCTGCATTTGAAATGGTTGAGCGCTTAAAAAATGAAGTAATTGATTCAAAGTCTGATGCACAAGCAGCATTACACTGGAACCAGTTTTACTATGTACGTTATCAACATCATCTTTATAGGTTGAGCAAGCAAGTTTTTCTTGCTGAAAAATTAAACCCAATTGAAACCGAGACAGAGCATTATTTCCAAATGGGGGAAATAGTGGATTGCGCTTCAGGACATTTTCAAATTACACAAAAAAAAATGGGGTTATCTTCATCTTTATTGGCTAAAAAATTAAAAATAATTGGTCGTCAAGGTGGTGAAAAAATCCATTTATATGGTCGCGTTGGGCAATGGCCCTTAAAAAAAGCAATTCAAGAGGCACATATTTTGCCTTGGCTTCGTCATACAATTCAAATATTAGTCGTAGATAATGTTATGCTTGGGGTTTTTACACCGAAAGGATTTTGGTTGGCTCAGTCTCCGTATTGTGAGCAAGGAGGATGGCAACCAGATTTAATTTCTTATTCTTGTAATCTGGTAAATGGCGAATATGGTTATGACAAGTGCAGTAAATAGTAATATCTGTTTTATTGGTGGTGGGAATATGGCCCAAGCTTTGATTGGCGGGCTCATTTCAAGAGGTTTACCGCCAACACGTATTACCGTTTCAGATCCTGTTGAGCAAATCCGCCAATTATTGCAAGAAAAAGAAGTCCATGTGACACAAGATAATGTAGCTGCAATTAAAAATGCTGATGTTGTTGTACTGGCAGTAAAACCACAGGTTTTGGCAACTGTTTTACGTCCTTTAAAGGGTCTATTATCAGATAAATTGGTTATTTCAATTATTGCTGGTGCTGAAATCCAAACGATATCAAACTTAATTGATAGCAATCGAGTTGTTCGAGTTATGCCAAATACGCCAGCTCTAGTTCAGACGGGTGCGCATGGTATTTATGCAAATGAGATAGTTGGTACTTCGGATCGTGAATTAACAAGTCAGATTTTAGCAGCCACAGGCTTAACAATTTGGGTAAACTCCGAAGCTCAAATTGATGCGGTAACAGCGGTTTCTGGCTCAGGTCCTGCATATTTCTTTTATCTGATGGAAAGTATGATCCGTGCGGGTAAAAATTTAGGACTTGATGAAAAAGTTGCAACTGCGTTGACTCTTCAAACGGCATTAGGTGCAGCTCAAATGGCAATTACTAGTTCAAATACTCCTTCTGAACTTCGTAAGAATGTGACATCGCCAAATGGCACAACTCAAGCTGCACTTGAAGTTTTTGACCGTGCACAAATCTCCCAAAATATTCAATCTGCATTGGCTGCTGCACAGAAGCGTAGTCAAGAATTGGCTCAAGAATTGAGTGACAGTGCGAAATAGCTTAAATAGGATAAGACAACTATGGGTGCAAATTCTGCGCTAATTTTTGGAATTTTAATTAATGTCGCGATTTTATTGGTCTTTTTCCGTTTTTTAATGCAATTGGCGGCAGTAAGTCCTTATAATCCTGTGGTTTTATCGACTGTAAAGGCGACTAAAATTGTTGATATTTTTGGCCGAATTTTTCCGACGGTCGCAAAAGGCCGATTTAATTTGGCTGCGTTGGTTCTTTTAATTATTTTATATTTACTGAAAATTTTCGGTGTGATGTATCTTTCTGGTTCTATGCCAAATAGTCCAGTTCACTTAGTGATTCTGACATTTGTGACGATGATTCAAGATTTGATTCGTTTCTGCCGTTATTTAATTTTTGCAACAATCATTTTGAGTTGGGTGGTGATGTTCACTCAATCGCGTTCACCTTATATTGAAGTAATTCAAGATTTAGCTGAACCATTACTTGCACCATTCCGTCGTATATTACCTAATATGGGAATGATTGACCTATCTCCAATTTTAGCATTTTTGGCGCTTTATATTGCCGAGATTTTAATGAATGAAGTGGCTAAAGTTCTTTTAACTGGACTTTAAGTTAACGCAAGAAAAAAGGGCTGTATTTCACAGCCCTTTTTTTATTTCTGCTAATTAATGGGCGTCATCCCAGTTTTGCCCTTGCCCAACTTCAACAACTAAAGGCACAGAAATTCTTACTACTGATTCCATGACACTTGCGATTTGTTTTGAGAGTTCTTCGGCAATATTTTGATCTGCTTCAAATACTAATTCATCGTGTACTTGAAGAAGTAACTTAGCTTGATCTTTTGGCAAGATTTTATCAACCTCAATCATTGCAAGTTTAATGATATCAGCCGCACTACCTTGTAACGGTGCATTGATCGCAGCACGTTCAGCAGCTTTACGTACCATTACATTTCGGGCATCAATATCAGGCGTATAAAGGCGACGACCTAAAATGGTTTCAACAAAGCCTTGCTCTGATGCAACTTGACGTGTGCGTTGCATATATTCATAGATACCAGGGTAACGTTGGAAATATTGCTTAATATAGTTTTGCGATTCTTGACGTGTGAAACCTAACTGACGAATTAAACCAAACTCAGACATACCATACAGTAGGCCAAAGTTAACTGCTTTCGCTTGACGGCGTTGGTCATTGGTCACATCTTCAATTGCAATACCCAATACCTCGGCAGCAGTACGACGGTGAACATCTTGTCCATGCTGGAATGCATGTACTAAAGCATCATCTTGAGAAAAATGTGCCATTAAACGTAATTCAATTTGCGAGTAATCGGCAGCCAATAGTACTCGGCCTTCGGGTGCAATGAATGCTTTACGAATTTGACGACCAATTTGTCTACGAATTGGAATATTTTGTAAATTAGGATCAGAAGAGGAGAGGCGGCCTGTTGCTGTGAGTGCTTGATGATAACTCGTATGTACACGATGCGTATCGTTATGAGATTGCTCAACTAGACGATCTGTATAGGTACTTTTTAGCTTTGCTAAACCGCGATGCTCTAGAATAATTTCCGCTAAAGGATGTTCAATTTTTTCTAAAACACTTTCACTGGTGCTGTATTGTCCAGTTGCAGTTTTTTTACCGCCTTTAATTCCTAATTTATCAAATAGTATTTCGCCTACTTGTTTTGGAGATGCAATATTAAAAGTTTCATCTGCAATTTCCATCGCTTGATTTTCAAGCCCTTCCATCGTTTTTGCAAATTCAACGCTTAATTTATCTAAGAAAGCATGATCTAGACGAATACCATCTTCTTCCATACCCGATAAAATACGGGCAACTGGCATTTCGATGTTATATAAAATATTTTCTAGCTCAGGAAATGGCTTAAGTTTGTTTGAAAGCACTTCATACAAACGATAAGTCACATGTGCATCTTCTGCTGCATAGTGAGCAGCAACTTCAATCTCAATTTGATTGAAAGTCTTTTGTTTGGCACCCTTACCCGCAATTTGTTCAAAAGTGGTGGTTAAGTGGCTCAAGTAGACACGAGCTACATCATCCATGCCGTGACGAGTAGCAGCGGCATTTAGTACATAAGATGCCAGCATGCTATCGAAATACCAGCCTTTAAGTTCTATGCCATGATTGGCAAAGATATGGGCATCATATTTAAGGTGATGACCAATTTTTTTAACTGCTTCATTTTCTAGCACAGGCTTAATTTGAGCCAGAATTTGATCACGATCTAGTTGCTGCGGCGCATTTTCATAATTATGCGCTAATGGAACATAGTAGGCATCTTTCGCATCAAATGCGATTGAAAAACCGACCATCTCTGCAATACGATAGTCCAGACTTGTAGTTTCTGTATCAATAGCAAAATGATCGGCATTTTGCATGCATTGCCAGAGCTGATCCCATGCTTCTTGGGTTAAAACAGTGTGATAATTTGCTGTTCCAAGCTGGTCATCTTGACTAGTTAAGCTTGCTTGATCTTCAGTTTCTATAGATTCAGCAGGTTTAACTTCATTTTGAACAACAGTCTGTGAAGCTTGTTGTTTATAGCTCGAGCTATTTGGATTGTTGGGATGATCAAGCGACTGTAACTGATTTCTAAACTCGAGTTCAGTATAGAGATTGCGTAGAGCTTCTACGTTTGGATCGGTAAGCTTTAATTCATGCCAGTCGAGTTCTAAGGGAAGATCACAGACAATGCTAGCTAGCTGATGATCAAGCTTAATATTCTCTAAGTTATCTTTAATATTTTGACTAAGTTTGCCTTTAAGTTGGTCTGCATTGGCAATGATATTGTCTAAAGTGCCATATTCAGTTAGTAACTTAGCTGCTGTTTTTGCACCTACACCAGGCACACCCATGATGCCGTCAGATGCATCGCCCATGAGGGTTAAATAGTCGATAATTTGATTTGGCCAAACCCCAAATTTTTCAAATACACCGTCCGTGTCGAGTACGCGATCTTTAAAGCTATCTTCAAGTTTTACATGATCATTGACGAGCTGAGCCATGTCTTTATCTCCGGTTGAGATAAGTACATGATGGCCTTCGATTACGGCACGTTTAGCGAGCGTACCGATAATGTCATCTGCCTCTGCACCCGGAAGACTATATAAAGGAATTCCTTGCGCTTTAATCAATGCATGCAAATATGGAATCTGTTGAGATAACTCTTCCGGCATGGTTGGGCGATCGCCTTTATAAATAGGTGAAAGCTTATGGCGGAAAGTTGGCTCAGGCGTATCAAAAATGACAGCCATATGTGTTGGTTGCATACGACGCATCAATTTTTGAATGGCAGAAATTGCTCCACGTATTGCATTGGTATGTAACCCTGTAGAGGTCGTCAATGGTGGTAATGCATGATATGCACGAAATAAAAAATAGGACCCATCAACCAAGACAAATGGTGGCATTGAACAATTCCTTAATCTGAATTACGGGTATTTTACGTGAAAACGGCTATGAATGCAGGTTTATGATTTTTGCAGTATTTTGTATGTATAAATATACGCTTGTATTGGCTTGAAGTAAGATGACCTGTAATGAAGGTGTCATATTGCTAAGCCCATGTATAAAAAAGACAAACAGGGAATGATCATTGTTTTGATCGCTTTGACTTTGTTTTTAGCCATTTCAATTGGTTTTAAATTTCAGAGTGCTGTTGTTGCTTTATCTATTGCACTTACTGTCATTCTAGTTCAATTACTGTCAAATCTACATGAGCGCTTAACTCATTTAGAACAGCAGTTTTCTCATCAGAAAACGCCACTTTATTCTATTCACATGCAAAGAACAGTGATTTATGCAGCCGCCTTGGTTGCATTAGTTGCTTATATAAATCATTGGATGTGGATTGCTGGTGGGGCTTTACTGGTTTTATTGCTATGTTTAATTCAAACCATCAGCGCATTTCATACTCGACTGTTGTACCTCGAATCGGCAAAACAAACTGTTCATGCAAATGAGACCATACAGTCTGAAGTTATAAATCCAGCGCTAGAGCAGGTTGGCCTCAACAATACTGGCATGCTAGGCCCTGCCGAAACGGCAACTTTCAATCAAACAGAACAACCGACTCCTGTAAAAACTGCATGGTGGCAACCAGCTGTAGATTGGATGATTCATGGCAATCCAATTTTAAGAGTTGCTGTTGCTGTGCTTATGGTTGGGGTGGTGTTGTTATTACGTTTTGCAAGTGAGCACTGGCAACTTAGTTTGGGTGTCAAACTTGGTTTTATTGCCATTACTGGAGGTGTATTAACAGCATTTGGATATACTTTGCAAAAGAAAAACCAGCTTTTTGCTGTGGCCTTGCAAGGTGTTGGTTTAGCAGTTGTATTCTTAACGCTTGTGTTCTCTCATCATTTTGGTGTAATCGCCAACTTAACTACAGCGAGTATTCTGTTTGCGATTTTATTAGCTATTACGGTCTTCCTGAGTTTAAAACAACAAGCTATTTATTTAGCAATTTTAGCACTCGGTATGGCCTATGCGGCTCCTTTAGTTATTCCGCAATACCGCCCAGATGTAGTCTTCTTATTTAGCTACTATCTTGTTATTAATCTTGCGGTTGCCGCTGTTAATTTTATTCAGCCTTGGAAAATTTTAAATCAAATTTCTTTCTTTGCTACCATGTTTATTGGTGGTAGCGCAATCGCATTTTATGCAGAAGCAACAAAATTTGACACACTAGACTGGATCTTATGGCTTCATATAGCGCTGTTTATTTGGCTCAGTGTGCGTTATAGCCAAAATATATCTCGTGTTTCGGCACATGAAAAACAAGAGGGCATTCGTTTACCTCCACTATTAGATGTAGGCCTTATTTTTAGTGTTCCTGTACTGGGCTTTACATTACATGCCTATTTAGTACATGAGTCTACGCAAGCGTTGACGATTGGTGCTGCTGTTTTGGCTGGTACATATGCAATATTAACTTTCTGGATTAAAAAGACTCATCCTCAGCTTTCAGTTCTTGCAAAAAGCTTTTTCATTCTCGCGGTTGCATTTTTTGCCTTAATTTTCCCACTTGCAAAAGGAGCACACTGGACTGCCATTGGTTGGGTAGCTCAAGGTACGGCTTTAATTGTATGGGGAGTAACTGAACGCTACCGTTTAAGCCGATATATTGGTGTAGTTTTAGTCTTACTCAGCTCACTTGCACTGTTTTATCAGGTGTGGGCAAATGAAGAGTTCCCAACGCTAAGTACAAGCATATATGCACTTGCTCAATTTATTTCTGCCTTTTATTTATTGCAATACAACAGTAAAGAACAACGTTATTTTAGTGCCAGCATGATTAGTGGCATTTTCTTATGCTTAGGTATGTACGCGGGCGCCGTAGCTGGTGTAGAAATAATGACATGGCATCATCATGGTTTGAGTCCATATTTGATGTTTGCCACTGCTCTAATAGCAATATTTAGTGCAGTTGTTCACTATAAATTACGTGTGCAATGGCAAAGTTTGCAGTTAATTTTAATTAGCCTGTTACTGTTGTTAATTTTGGGTGAAGCCTTTACCAGCCAAGTATTCACGCTGTATAAATGGGCCGACATATTACGACAGGGTACTTTTCTTGTGAGTACCATTATTCTTAGTATTTTATTTATTATGGCTCAACCGCAGTCAGATGAATCTGGATACTTAAACGTCTGGGCTGGTTTAAGCTGGTTAGCATTAGCGATAGTTGGTTTGGCTATTTTTCCACAAATGCCAGTTGTTGCTCTGGCTTTCGTTCCTGTGGTTTATTCCCTATGGGCGTATAAAGCTTATAAAACGATACTGTTACATCAAATTCCAGTGTGGTGTTTGAGCCTACTGTGGTTGTTAGTCGTGAGTATTGATCGCCATTCTGCCGAATATCTTTATTTTGTTCCTTTGATTAACTTAACTGACTTTCTTTCAATTGTAGTATTTGCAGGTTTGCTCTTTATTATTTATCAACATACTTTTGATCAAGATAAGTCATTGGAATGGACTTTTAAAATCACAACCATTCTAGTGGGGTTATTGGTGTTTAGTAGTGTGGTTGTCAGGGGCTTGCACCATTACTGGGCGACGCCATTGTGGAGTGCTTCAATTTGGACAAATGGTGAAGTGCAGTTAAGTTTGACATTGCTTTGGGTTATTTTGGCATTTGTATTAACTACATTCTCTAGTCGTAAAATGATTCGTCAACTCTGGTTTGTAGGGGCTGCGCTTTTAGGTATTGTTGTATTAAAGCTAATTTTGCTTGATCTATCGCAAAGTGCGACATTAACTCGCGTCATCTCATTTATTGGAGCGGGTGGGGTAATGTTGATTATTGCTTATCTTGCGCCATTACCACCATCTTCTGTAGAGAAGAATCAAGAGCCTAAGCTTTAGGCTCTCGTTTTAATTCTTTTTGATTACTGTATTGATCGATATCATCTTCAGCAAAAGCGGTAGGTGGTCGATCAATTAAGCCCATTTTCGGTACAGGAATTTCAATTTGATTATCCAAAAATCCATTTCGGATACGTTCTTGCATTTCATCCCGAACTTTTAAAGAATTTTCTTGTCTACACCACATTGCAAATAAAAGTTCAATTGATGATTCTCTGAATGCCGTAACCGTAACAGCAGGTTTTGGGTCATCTAACACGAGCGGATAATTCGCTGCCACATTTAGTAGAACTTCGCGAACTTTAATAATGTCTTCGTGGAAGTTAATTGCAAGTGTAATTGGAATACGCCGTATCGGATATTTAGATAAGTTGTGTACGGGGGCACGAATGAGTTGTTCGTTTGGCAAACGAATATAGACATTGTCGAGTGTAAGTAACTTGACCGAAAGCAAATCAATGGAGATGACTTCGCCTTCAATTGTGTTGCCACGAATAAGGGTGATCTGAATCGTGTCACCGACTTCAAATGAACCTTCACCAATCAAAAATAAACCACTAATCAAGTTACTGGCAGATGTTTGCGATGCAAAACCGAGAGCTACAGTTAAAATCCCTGCTGCACCGAGGAATACACTAAGTTTGAACCCAGCTTCTTTCAAACTCGTCATGATGAAGAGTAAAAAAATAAAATAAAAAATACCACGGCGCCATACAAGGCGTTGGTGAGCATTAAAACGTGAGCCAATGGTTCTAATAAACGTATTCGAAATAATACGAGCAAGAACAAAGCCAATGAAACATAGTACAACAGCGACTAAAATTTCACTAATACGTTCGGTGTTGATATTGGTAAATATACTTTTGAGGCTATCAGCGATATCTTTTGGAATATTTGAATCGGCCATATAAACCTCTTAAAAGAATGAATCAAACATATTGAATAATGCTCCACCAGGTGAGCGTGGCGGGTGAACATAGGTCACTTCACCAGCAAGAGGTGGCGTACGATTTTCAATACGAATACGTGCAGGACGATCAGAACCCTCATAATAAACTTTAATTTGAGAAGTCCATAAACGACCAGTACTTTCACTATAAAAAAGAGGAAGAGCAGTAACTGGCACATTCATACGATCAAAGCGTAATTGATGATTACTTGTGTTGTGAAAGTCAATTGGAGTAACAGCACGGAAAGCGCGTGGTGTTAATAGATTTAAATCAGTACGTCCATCAACGGAAGTGGCATAACAGATTTCTCCTTGCTGCGCATTAGGACCAAACCACGTATCTTTAGGCTGAATTACAGGAATCTCAAACAAAGGTTCATGCTGACTTTCAACTAAGCCTGCAATCCATAATGGTGTACTTATATATAGAGTCCCACGTTGACCTGCTGGAATATAAATAGGATCAACAGGTTTAATAACCACAGAACGATCTGCCAGACGTGGCATCAGTAAAAATTCTGGGTTGGTCTTTCGAAACATGTAACGTTCTACTTGAACCGTATGCGGAAAGGCAAAATGTGGATCGGCAATTGGGTGCCAATCTTGTTCATTATCGTCTTGAAGAGAGGGACGATAATATTCGATGCGCCATTCTTTTATGCCACGTGTTAAACGAAAGAGCATTGAACCGAATTGCCATGCTTTGGACTGGTTAATTTCAAAGTGCTGTTCACCCCACCATTTTAAAGAATTCTGGGGGCGAGGCTGATATTCATTATTTTCAAACAAGACGCAAAATTCCTCTACCGAGTTGTTAAACAGACTTCACGCTGTAATCTGCTTAGAGTACACTCAAAATCATCTTACTCATCATTATAAATTGTGATGCAAATATTGAAACAAATACAAGTTCCATATAGTTTTGCCAAGCGTCATGGTGTTTTATTTCGTTATGACGGTGATCAGGTATTTATTATTAGACGTCAAAACACTGAAAAAATTGCATTGCAGGAAGCAAGACGTATCTTGGGTAAGCCAGCTCATTATCAATTATGTACTGAACAAGAATTTAATACGCTCTTAAGTACGAGTTATGCAGGTGATACAGGGGAATCACAACAAGTTGCAGCTGGTTTAGAAGACCATCCGGATTTATTGAGTTTGGCCGACCAGGTTCCCGAAACAGAAGATTTGATGGACCAAGAAGATGACGCACCTATTGTTCGTCTGATCAATGCACTACTCTCTGAGGCAATTCGAGTAGGGGCTTCTGATATTCATATTGAAGCTTTTGAAAAGAAACTATCTGTACGATTACGTGTAGATGGTCAACTACGTGAGATTGTACAACCACGCCGTGAGCTGGCGCCTCTACTGGTTTCGCGTATTAAAGTTATGGCGAAGCTCGATATTGCTGAAAAACGTGTACCACAAGATGGACGGATTTCTTTACGTCTTGCTGGTCGTGAAGTGGATGTGCGTGTTTCAACTTTGCCATCGTCACATGGTGAAAGGGTCGTTATGCGTTTGCTTGATAAACAAGCGGGCCGACTCAACATGACTCACTTGGGTTTAATGGCTAATGACTATGAGCGTTTAACTCAGTTAGTGCATCGTCCTCACGGTATTATTTTGGTCACAGGGCCTACTGGTTCGGGGAAAACGACCACCTTATACGCAGCTTTGTCTGATCTAAATGACAATACTCGTAATATCTTAACTGCTGAAGATCCAATCGAGTATCAACTCGAAGGTATTGGTCAAACACAAGTGAATACCAAAGTGGATATGACATTTGCTCGTGCTTTAAAAGCAATGTTACGTCAAGATCCTGATGTGGTAATGGTGGGGGAGATTCGTGATCTGGAAACGGCTGAAATTGCAGTTCAAGCATCTTTAACAGGACATTTGGTTTTATCAACACTACATACCAATACCGCTATTGGGGCTGTTACCCGACTTAAAGATATGGGAATTGAACCCTTTTTATTATCAAGTTCTTTAATTGGTGTGATTGCTCAACGTTTGGTTCGTACGTTATGTCCACATTGTATGACATGGCGTGAAGCCGATACTTTTGAGAAGCAGGTTTTTCAGCATATTCATAATGAACCGTTGTTGCAGTTACCTGAAGCCAAAGGGTGCGATCATTGCTCACATTTAGGTTTTAATGGACGTACAGCGATTTATGAAATCGTACCAGTTGATGAGCCCATGCGCCGTCTGATTCATGGTAATGCAGCTGAATATGAATTAGAAAATCATGCTCGTGAGTATTCAGGTTCTATTCGTGATGATGGTTTGCGCAAAGTACTTGCAGGTAAAACTACACTCGAAGAAGTGCTTCGTGTAACCAATGAAGCAAGTGAAGCATAATATTTAAGATGTAAAAAATGCCCGATTTGATTCGGGCATTTTTTAAATATCAAAACTTATTCAGTCACAATATTAAAGGTTACATCAATATTGTTGCGAGTTGCATTTGAATATGGGCAAACAATATGGGCTGCTGCAACTAACTTTTCAGCTTCTTCACGATCCATACCCACTAAGTAAACATTTAAAGTTACTTCGATGCTAAAACCTGTAGGAATTGGTCCAATACCTACTTCACCTTCTACATAAGCATCTTTACTAATATTAAATTTATCGCGGTTTGCAACAAATTTTAAAGCACCTAAAAAGCATGCTGAATAACCAGCTGCGAATAATTGCTCTGGATTTGTTACAGCACCACCAGCGCCACCCATTTCTTTAGGTACACCAAGTTGTACATCTAATACGCCGTCTGATGAAGTCGCACGGCCATCACGACCACCAGTTGCTTTAGCCTTTGCACGATAAACAACTTTTTCTAATGACATCTTTTTTATTCCTAAAATAAATTGAATACAAATATATCGTACACGACTTAATTATTTTGACAAGTCAATTTTGTAAAAAAATTGGTGATTATTTAGCTATATTTGTACGGAGTTTAGTAAGTTGATCTTTGAGGCCTATTAGCGTGGTCATATCACATGAACTTGCTTCTAGTACACCTGCCGGAATATGCATTGCTTGATCTTTTAATTTTTTTCCGTCATCACTCAACGTAATAATCACTTGTCTTTCATCTTGAGATGAACGGGTACGATGAAGCAAATGTTGGGCTTCTAATTTTTTCAAGATAGGGGTAAGGGTAGATGATTCTAAAAAAAGTTTAGCTCCAATTTCTGAAACAGTCACTTGATCCTGTTCCCACAACACTAACATCACTAAATATTGGGGATAGGTAATGCCCAAAGGCGCTAGAAGTTTTCTGTAGAGTTGATTAAGCGCTAAATTTGTTGAATAAATGAGGAAACATAATTGATTCTCAAGCTTTAAGTTTTGACAGTCTTGGTCCATATATTCCTCAAAGAAACTAATATTGCTTTTGTAGTATATCGCGTTCTATTCAGTTTCTTAAATGTTCATCAGAATAGGTTATGAATAAAACAAATTAACGCACATAAAAAATGGAATAATTACATCAATTATTCCATAAGATAAAAATATTCTAGATGAAAGTGTTTACCACAAATCTGCAATTTTTTTCATTAAACGCGCACGATATTTAGCGGTAGGATTATTTGCATTGCGTTGCTGCTCTTGTTCATAAAAGTCTTGCCATGCAGTAATCATTTCAAGCGTGGTGCCTTGTTTTTTAATCACAGAAACATCTGCAGGCTGAATATTTTCTAAACGTTGTCTTGCACCTTCTGCACCCGTACCCCAGCCAATAATTCTTTGGCCAAAAGCGGGTAAGGGGATATTTTTAGGAGTTGCTGGAAGAATATCTGAATTGAGTTGTGCAGCAGGCGAAACAAAATGATTTGTTGTACCAAACTCTGCATAACAATGAATATTTGCCCCCAAGCAAAAAATGCTAAATAAGTATTTCCACATGAATAATTAAACTTTTAATAATGAATCAATTTACGGTGAGTCATCAGAGGCATTGATGAGCGGGTGAGTTCTTGTGCTGTTAAATCAAAGGGGACAGTGATTAAACCACTCCCTTCATATCCAATCATACTTAAAATTTGGCCACGACTATCTGTTGCCCCAGAGTGTCCCCAAGTCTGTCGTTTTTCACCATGCCAGCCCTGTTGTGCTGCGCCTAAAACATAACATTGGCTATCCATTGCTCGAGCTTGTAGCAAAAGCTGCCAGTGCATTTGTCCAGTTGTATAGGTAAACGCAGCAGGAGCAGTAAGAATATGAGCGCCTTGTTGTCTCAGGGTGAGAGCAAGCTCTGGAAAACGTAAGTCATAACATACCATTAAGCCAATATTGCCAAAAGGGGTAGATGTGACTACTACGTCTGTTCCAGGTTCAAAGAAACGAGACTCTTGATAACCACCGACAGCATCACCCACTTGTACATCAAATAAATGGATCTTGTCATAACGTGCTTCTGTACGCTCAGGGCTGATACAAAGACTAACCGTCCGGACTCGACCATCTTGAATAGTAGATCCATCTGGACGAAATGGGCATGGTAAGGTGCCGGCCACAATCCAGATTTGATATTGATGCGCCAGTTTCTCAA
This sequence comes from Acinetobacter lactucae, assembly GCF_013122135.1. Classification (NCBI taxonomy): domain Bacteria; kingdom Pseudomonadati; phylum Pseudomonadota; class Gammaproteobacteria; order Moraxellales; family Moraxellaceae; genus Acinetobacter; species Acinetobacter lactucae. The sequence continues at coordinate 3,300,163 of NZ_CP053391.1, read as the reverse complement.
GCCTTTGTTGAATAGACTCAAATTGCTTGGCTGTTTCGCGCTGTTTTCCAGCAGCAAAACATACAAAGTTTTCGGGGAAAACAATCAAGCTAGCATTTTGTGCCTTACTTTGTTGAATCAAAGACTCAATGACTTGAAAATTATTTTCAATATCATCTTGAGAGTTCATTTGAGCAACAGAAACAAGGGTCATATTCTAGTCCGGCTTAAAAATCAGGCATTTTGCTTGTCAGATACTTGTTCAAGCGTATCTTGTTCTTTCTGTAACTGCTTCACAAGTGGCTCAAACATGTTCTGATTGTTTGCATTGAGTTTCATCAATGTCTTATGTGCATCCAGAACAGTTCTTAGCATTGCATTATGAGTGATCTGTTCATCAGTTAACGTTAATGTGCAAACGTTAGGATCGCCACAGTAATTCAAAATGACAAAAACCTGCCCTAGCCCCATACTGTTGGCTAAGGTAGTGATATCTGGATTGGTAGATAGCATCACAGCTTGAATATGATGAGTTTGTTTAAGCTTTAAACCTAGCTTAGCCAGGATGCCTAATACCGTACTATCAATAAATGTTGTTTGGGTTAAATCAACGATTGCACCAACAACATTCTCTTGCTGTTCAATTCTGTTTAAAAGTTTGTCTAGACTTATACAAGAATGGGCTCGCACTTCACCAATAAGTTTGAAAATATGCGTTCCATTTAAACTTGCATATTCAACATGACCTGTTGACATATAAATGCCATTTTCAGAGAAGGATAGAAAAATTATCACATAGTGCCATCGCAGACTCAAGAGTCCTTAAGTCGTATATTATGTAATTAATTGATTCGTAAATTAATTCATTCGACAAAGACTAAAGATGGCAATGTCATCAGCTACATGATCGGGTGCTTGAAATGATTGATTTTGCAAATGATGAACCAATTGTTGGAACTGATCATTTAAGCCACCATCAAAAGGTTCAAGAGCTCCATCCGAGCAAACAATGAATCGTGATTGATGGTTTAATGTACAAACATGCTCTTCAACTTCGAGTTCATCAGTTAAGCCTAATGGAAAACTACTGGTTGTTAGAATTTTCGGAGCTTGATTAGGTTCAAAAATGATAGGAGGAGGGTAGTGCCCTGCACTTGACCAGCGAAGCGTATGTGTTTCTAGATTTAAAATACCGACCACAATGGTAATGTGCTTTTCAATATTCTCTTGAACCAACATCCCATTTAATTTTTTTATTAACTGTCTTGGTGTTTTAGAACGGCCATGGAAAGCTGCCATCCATGATGTTAATAAACTACTGGTTACGCCATGTCCTGAAACATCGGCAAGATAGAATAAAACTTCTTTATCATTTAATTTCCAGTAGTCATACCAGTCACCAGAAAGATAAGCTGAAGGCTGAAAAAAAGTTTCGACTTGATAATTTAATAGATCAATTGGATTGGGTAATAGTCTTTTTTGTAGTTCAGCAGCCGAAGGCAAATCACGACTATCTTGATTGCGTTTATATTGCGCATCAATTCTTGATAATGCTTTATTTAAATCGTTAGGTAATTGATTCCACACCCAACCTGCTAGAGCACCAGCCTCCCAAGCTTGAGCTAAAGCAGTACCTTCATGTTCAAAAGCAATCACAATTGTTGGTAAATTCCATTTATAAGTTAGGAAATCTTGTACATCTGCAATTGCAATGATGGTTGGATCATATAAATCTAAATCATCTATGTTAATGACTTGTAAGCCTGGCAATTTATCCAAAGCTTGCTCTAAATAAGGAATAGAGCGTGTCGGTTTAATAAAATACATAGAAGAGATGGTAGTCCTTTTATATGATCACTTTATTCATCATAGAGTATGTATGATCAAAATCAAGGTATTGCCAAACTCTTAATCCGAGCAATACCTTGATTTCATGTTTTAAGGGTTTTGATTCTCATCTGGTGTATCTTCTAAATCATCATCAATGAAAGATACATCAGCTGAGTCGCCCTTTTTTTCTGCAATTTGGAATGCTTTACGTTGGAGATATAAGTCTCGAATCATGGCATATTGATCACCCTGTAAGGTTTGATCTAAATCTAGATATTGAGCACGTGTATCAACAGCTTGTAACATATTACTTGACCAGTAAAGGCCGTCTTGATCATCCATAACATATTTCTGAGGACGAGCTTGGGCATCTACAGCTAAACCAAAACCATCACGTAAAGTACTTGGTCCAAAAAAAGGCAACATAAGAAATGGGCCAGAAGGAACACCATAGTAACCGAGCGTTACACCAAAATTCTCTTCTTCAGTCGGTAAACCTAAACGGCTTGCTGGGTCAGCTAAACCAAGAGTCGTTAATGTATTAATTGTAAAGCGACCTAAAGTTTTTGCTGCACGACCAGGACGACCTTGAATAAGCTGGTTAACTGCATTCCATGGTTCTCCAAGATTTTTACGGAACTGGCGATAAGAACCACGTACATCTTCTGGAGTTTTTTCTTTATATTGAACAGCAACAGGACGTAAAAAATTTCGATCCAACATATCATTAAATGAATAAATTGGACGATTTAATGATTGTAATGGATCTTTTACAGGATCTGGTTGTGCAGCATTTGCATTAATTTTTAAATCTTTAACTTTAATATTTTTTAAATCTTGAATAATTTGTGAGCGGTGATGAGTGGGCGCTGTATTTTCTAATGAGCTAGCATCAGAAGGGTCGCTTGTAGTAGTTTCTTGAGCATATATAGAGGTGCAAACACCTATAGATAACACGCTTAGTAAAATTAAATTAGAATAATTCATATAATTCCTTAACCGCCAGCCAGGCTAATACTTAATGTGCAGTTGGGTGGAGATATGTTTTAATACAAAATTGATAACCTATTATCAATGTAAAATTGATCAAATAATATAGATAAAATGCTAAAAAGCCTAAAAAGTATCCAGTTGATGATATTGATTTAAAAAAGGGGTTGCAAAGGAGTTAGGATGGTCTATAATGCACATCCATCGGCGGTGATGCAGATAGAAACTTGTTGAAAAACAGTTACTTGTGATTAGATTGGTTGCTTTAAGTGATGAATTTGATGAGAAGTTGGTTTAGAGGATAAGTTTTAAAAATATCGAAATTACCTGTTGACTTTTAAGAGATTAAGAGTAATATAGCCGACCTAGCTTGCTGGTGACGAACCAGTAAGAAGATCATTAAGAGAATTGAAGAACAACTTGTGTGGATTTTTACTGATTGATTAATCGAAATAATTTTCATTGATTGATTGGTTTAAATTACTCGAAGTTTATTTGAGCGAAATTTAAGTCAGTAATTGATGAGCCAGAATTGGCACCTTGTCTTTAATAAGGTGCAAAATGATTTTAACTGAAGAGTTTGATCATGGCTCAGATTGAACGCTGGCGGCAGGCTTAACACATGCAAGTCGAGCGGGGTGATGGTGCTTGCACTATCACCTAGCGGCGGACGGGTGAGTAATGCTTAGGAATCTGCCTATTAGTGGGGGACAACATTTCGAAAGGAATGCTAATACCGCATACGTCCTACGGGAGAAAGCAGGGGATCTTCGGACCTTGCGCTAATAGATGAGCCTAAGTCGGATTAGCTAGTTGGTGGGGTAAAGGCCTACCAAGGCGACGATCTGTAGCGGGTCTGAGAGGATGATCCGCCACACTGGGACTGAGACACGGCCCAGACTCCTACGGGAGGCAGCAGTGGGGAATATTGGACAATGGGCGCAAGCCTGATCCAGCCATGCCGCGTGTGTGAAGAAGGCCTTATGGTTGTAAAGCACTTTAAGCGAGGAGGAGGCTACTTTAGATAATACCTAGAGATAGTGGACGTTACTCGCAGAATAAGCACCGGCTAACTCTGTGCCAGCAGCCGCGGTAATACAGAGGGTGCAAGCGTTAATCGGATTTACTGGGCGTAAAGCGCGCGTAGGCGGCTAATTAAGTCAAATGTGAAATCCCCGAGCTTAACTTGGGAATTGCATTCGATACTGGTTAGCTAGAGTGTGGGAGAGGATGGTAGAATTCCAGGTGTAGCGGTGAAATGCGTAGAGATCTGGAGGAATACCGATGGCGAAGGCAGCCATCTGGCCTAACACTGACGCTGAGGTGCGAAAGCATGGGGAGCAAACAGGATTAGATACCCTGGTAGTCCATGCCGTAAACGATGTCTACTAGCCGTTGGGGCCTTTGAGGCTTTAGTGGCGCAGCTAACGCGATAAGTAGACCGCCTGGGGAGTACGGTCGCAAGACTAAAACTCAAATGAATTGACGGGGGCCCGCACAAGCGGTGGAGCATGTGGTTTAATTCGATGCAACGCGAAGAACCTTACCTGGCCTTGACATAGTAAGAACTTTCCAGAGATGGATTGGTGCCTTCGGGAACTTACATACAGGTGCTGCATGGCTGTCGTCAGCTCGTGTCGTGAGATGTTGGGTTAAGTCCCGCAACGAGCGCAACCCTTTTCCTTATTTGCCAGCGAGTAATGTCGGGAACTTTAAGGATACTGCCAGTGACAAACTGGAGGAAGGCGGGGACGATGTCAAGTCATCATGGCCCTTACGGCCAGGGCTACACACGTGCTACAATGGTCGGTACAAAGGGTTGCTACCTAGCGATAGGATGCTAATCTCAAAAAGCCGATCGTAGTCCGGATTGGAGTCTGCAACTCGACTCCATGAAGTCGGAATCGCTAGTAATCGCGGATCAGAATGCCGCGGTGAATACGTTCCCGGGCCTTGTACACACCGCCCGTCACACCATGGGAGTTTGTTGCACCAGAAGTAGCTAGCCTAACTGCAAAGAGGGCGGTTACCACGGTGTGGCCGATGACTGGGGTGAAGTCGTAACAAGGTAGCCGTAGGGGAACCTGCGGCTGGATCACCTCCTTAACGAAAGATTGACGATTGGTAAGAATCCACAACAAGTTGTTCTTCATAGATGTATCTGAGGGTCTGTAGCTCAGTTGGTTAGAGCACACGCTTGATAAGCGTGGGGTCACAAGTTCAAGTCTTGTCAGACCCACCATGACTTTGACTGGTTAAAGTTATAGATAAAAGATACATGACTGATGATGTAAGCTGGGGACTTAGCTTAGTTGGTAGAGCGCCTGCTTTGCACGCAGGAGGTCAGGAGTTCGACTCTCCTAGTCTCCACCAGAACTTAAGAGAAGTTCGGATTACAGAAATTAGTAAATAGAGATTTTAGGATCTTGGTTTATTAACTTCTGTGATTTAAGTATCACGGTATTAAGCATGACCTGACGAAGGCATGTTTATTCATTAACAGATTGGCAAAATTGAGTCTGAAATAAATTGTTCACTCAAGAGTTTAGATTAAGCAATTAATCTGAATGAATTGAGAACTAGCAAATTAACTGAATCAAGCGTTTTGGTATATGAATTTAGATTGAAGCTGTACAGTGTTTAAGTACACAGACAACAGATAGTAGCGATGAAGAATCGCACGGACAACACTCACTTGTAGGTGTTGACGACTGTTTGGGGTTGTATAGTCAAGTAATTAAGTGCATGTGGTGGATGCCTTGGCAGTCAGAGGCGATGAAAGACGTGATAGCCTGCGAAAAGCTCCGGGGAGGCGGCAAATATCCTTTGATCCGGAGATTTCTGAATGGGGGAACCCACCTACTTTAAGGTAGGTATTGCAACATGAATACATAGTGTTGCAAGGCGAACGAGGGGAAGTGAAACATCTCAGTACCCTTAGGAAAAGAAATCAATTGAGATTCCCTCAGTAGCGGCGAGCGAACGGGGATCAGCCCATTAAGTTATGTGTGTTTTAGTGGAACGCTCTGGGAAGTGCGAACGTAGAGGGTGATATTCCCGTACACGAAAGGGCACACATAATGATGACGAGTAGGGCGAGGCACGTGAAACCTTGTCTGAATATGGGGGGACCATCCTCCAAGGCTAAATACTCCTGACTGACCGATAGTGAACCAGTACCGTGAGGGAAAGGCGAAAAGAACCCCTGTGAGGGGAGTGAAATAGATCCTGAAACCGCATGCATACAAGCAGTGGGAGCCGACTTGTTCGGTGACTGCGTACCTTTTGTATAATGGGTCAGCGACTTATATTCAGTAGCGAGGTTAACCGTATAGGGGAGCCGTAGAGAAATCGAGTCTTAATAGGGCGTTTAGTTGCTGGGTATAGACCCGAAACCAGGCGATCTATCCATGAGCAGGTTGAAGGTTGGGTAACACTAACTGGAGGACCGAACCCACTGTCGTTGAAAAGCCAGGGGATGACTTGTGGATAGGGGTGAAAGGCTAATCAAGCCTGGTGATAGCTGGTTCTCCCCGAAAGCTATTTAGGTAGCGCCTCGGACGAATACCATAGGGGGTAGAGCACTGTTTCGGCTAGGGGGTCATCCCGACTTACCAAACCGATGCAAACTCCGAATACCTATGAGTACTATCCGGGAGACAGACTGCGGGTGCTAACGTCCGTAGTCAAGAGGAAAACAATCCAGACCGCCAGCTAAGGCCCCAAAATCATAGTTAAGTGGGAAACGATGTGGGAAGGCATAGACAGCTAGGAGGTTGGCTTAGAAGCAGCCACCCTTTAAAGAAAGCGTAATAGCTCACTAGTCGAGTCGGCCTGCGCGGAAGATGTAACGGGGCTAAAACTATGTGCCGAAGCTGCGGATTTGACATTAGTCAAGTGGTAGGGGAGCGTTCTGTAAGCCGATGAAGGTGTATTGAGAAGTATGCTGGAGGTATCAGAAGTGCGAATGCTGACGTGAGTAACGACAAAACGGGTGAAAAACCCGTTCGCCGAAAGACCAAGGGTTCCAGTCCAACGTTAATCGGGGCTGGGTGAGTCGACCCCTAAGGCGAGGCCGAAAGGCGTAGTCGATGGGAAATTGGTTAATATTCCAATACTTCTGTGTAATGCGATGAGAGGACGGAGAAGGTTAAGTCAGCCTGGCGTTGGTTGTCCAGGTGGAAGGATGTAGGTATGTATCTTAGGCAAATCCGGGGTACTCTATACTGAGATCCGATAGCAAGCTGTACTTGTACAGTGAAGTGGCTGATACCATGCTTCCAGGAAAAGTCTCTAAGCTTCAGTTACACAGGAATCGTACCCGAAACCGACACAGGTGGTCAGGTCGAGTAGACCAAGGCGCTTGAGAGAACTCTGCTGAAGGAACTAGGCAAAATGGTACCGTAACTTCGGGAGAAGGTACGCTGTTGTTGGTGATGGAACTTGCTTCCTGAGCTGACGACAGCCGCAGAAACCAGGCCGCTGCAACTGTTTATTAAAAACATAGCACTCTGCAAACACGAAAGTGGACGTATAGGGTGTGATGCCTGCCCGGTGCTGGAAGGTTAATTGATGGGGTTAGCGTAAGCGAAGCTCTTGATCGAAGCCCCAGTAAACGGCGGCCGTAACTATAACGGTCCTAAGGTAGCGAAATTCCTTGTCGGGTAAGTTCCGACCTGCACGAATGGCATAATGATGGCGGCGCTGTCTCCAGCAGAGGCTCAGTGAAATCGAAATCGCTGTGAAGATGCAGTGTACCCGCGGCTAGACGGAAAGACCCCGTGAACCTTTACTGCAGCTTGACACTGAACTTTGACCTTACTTGTGTAGGATAGGTGGGAGGCTTTGAAGTTGGAACGCTAGTTCCAATGGAGCCGTCCTTGAAATACCACCCTGGTAATGTTGAGGTTCTAACTCTGTCCCGTTATCCGGGACGAGGACCGTGTCTGGTGGGTAGTTTGACTGGGGCGGTCTCCTCCTAAAGAGTAACGGAGGAGTACGAAGGTGCGCTCAGCGTGGTCGGAAATCACGCGTAGAGTATAAAGGCAAAAGCGCGCTTAACTGCGAGACCCACAAGTCGAGCAGGTACGAAAGTAGGTCTTAGTGATCCGGTGGTTCTGTATGGAAGGGCCATCGCTCAACGGATAAAAGGTACTCTGGGGATAACAGGCTGATACCGCCCAAGAGTTCATATCGACGGCGGTGTTTGGCACCTCGATGTCGGCTCATCTCATCCTGGGGCTGAAGCAGGTCCCAAGGGTATGGCTGTTCGCCATTTAAAGAGGTACGCGAGCTGGGTTTAGAACGTCGTGAGACAGTTCGGTCCCTATCTACCGTGGGCGCTGGAAATTTGAGAGGATCTGCTCCTAGTACGAGAGGACCAGAGTGGACGAACCTCTGGTGTACCGGTTGTGACGCCAGTCGCATCGCCGGGTAGCTATGTTCGGAAGGGATAACCGCTGAAAGCATCTAAGCGGGAAGCCTACCTCAAGATAAGATTTCCCTAGGAATTTATTCCTCTAAAGAGCCGTTCGAGACTAGGACGTTGATAGGTTGGATGTGGAAGCATAGTGATATGTGAAGCTGACCAATACTAATTGCTCGTGAGGCTTGACTATACAACACCCAAGCAGTTGTATATGAAGCATCAATCGATTCATAAACATGCAAAGCAACTTGATTTAGTTATACTACTAGCTAAAATGAACAAATTCAGATTCAATCAGCCCGTCTGTCAAGATTTGGAAAACGCAACGTATCACACAGTGAATAAAACGAAGCAAGTATCCATACCAGTTGTGCTGGCGACCATAGCAAGAGTGAACCACCTGATCCCTTCCCGAACTCAGAAGTGAAACCTCTTAGCGCTGATGGTAGTGTGGGGTTACCCATGTGAGAGTAAGTCATCGCCAGCTCATTATTCAAACACCCCCACTCTTTGAGTGGGGGTGTTTTTTATTGCAGAAAGAAAAATAAAATAGAAACTATAGAACAGGAGGGTAATTAATTAAACAAAATTAAAAGAGAGCGAGTTCCTCCTAATTAACTTCTTATAACAAGATTTCATGTCTGACTTTTATGTGAACTATCTTTGATAGAATTAATTTAATAAGATTATTTTTATAATTGGAAAAACCTCTTTTTTCTTCTACAAATTTTAGTTGGATATGTATGACAAATGGAGACTATATGTTATAAATATTGAATAGGCATGATTTTTGCTTGTTTTATGGAAACTGAAATATATGAAATTATCTGTTGGATTGAAAGTTGCGAATTCTCTATCGTTAACACCTCAATTGCAGCAGGCGATTCGTTTATTGCAACTCTCTAGTTTAGAGCTTGAACAAGAAATTCAGATTCAATTAGATAGTAATCCTTTACTTGAAAAAATAGAAGAAGAGTCGTTAACGGAAAGTCTGTCTACATTAGAAAGTAAAGAATCAGATGATTTAACAACTGAACTAAATGCAGATCATTTACCTGATGATTTGCCCGTCGACACTGAGTGGGATGACGTATATACACATCAGTCAACGGCTTTAGCTACTCCAGAATTTGAAGAGCGAGAGGATAATCGCCAAGTTCAATTATCTTTAAAGGAACATATTTTAGAACAAGTTAATCTTTTGCATTTTTCTAAAATAGATCAATTAATTGCTTATTGTATTGTTGATGCATTAGATGACAAAGGTTTCTTAGATGCTGAAATAGAAGAAATAATTTTAGCAGCACAACAGTTGTTGAATGAAATGGATATTGAAGAAGAGATTGAAGAGGATGAAGTTTTAGTTGTTTTAAAATATATTCAACGACTTGATCCATTAGGAATTGGTTCGCGTAATTTAGCAGAATGTTTAAAGGTGCAGCTCGAATTTTTACCGAAAGATGTTGAATATTTAAGCGAGGCAAAAAGCTTATTGCAGTATTACGAACTTTTAATAGCAAATGACTTAAATAAATTACTTAAACAAACAGGTCTAACGAAAGAACAATTAAAGTTTGCAATCAATCTTTTAAAAACGTTGAAACCTTATCCAGGTATGGAATTTGATAAGCAAGAATCAGACTATCAAATTCCCGATGTAGTCGTTTCAAAAAAAGATTTACATTGGCAGGTTCAGCTAAACCCAGATGTGCTTCCTAAATTAAGAATTAATTCTTTTTATTCTAGTATGATTCGTAGAGCAGATCAGAGCGAAGATAATTTATATTTACGTAATCAGATGCTTGAGGCGAAAAATTTTATCAAAAGCATTGATGAAAGACATAAAACGTTATTAAAAGTAGCTTCATGTATTGTGGAACATCAAAAAGCCTTTTTGGAAATAGGACCTGAAGCAATGAAACCGCTAGTTCTTCGGGATGTGGCGGAAGAGGTCGAATTGCATGAATCTACAGTTTCTCGTGTAACTACAAATAAATACATGCTTACTCCACGTGGACTTTTTGAGTTGAAATATTTTTTCTCTAGTCATGTGGGAACAACTACGGGGGGAGAGGCTTCTTCTACAGCGATTCGTGCGATGATTAAGAAACTAGTCGCCAATGAAAATCCACGTAAACCCTTGTCAGATAATGTAATTGCTACATTATTAAAAGATGAAGGAATTGAAGTGGCTCGAAGAACGGTCGCAAAATATCGAGAATCGTTACATATTCCTTCATCGTCTGAAAGAAAAGTCTTGATCTGAAATTTGAAGTATGGCTATTCTAGAGATTCATTATGACGAAATAATGAAATTTCATTTTCACCAAGAGAGTAACTAAAATGGTTTAATTGTCCCAATTTTTCTTTTTGATCGCATTAAATCGTTTTAGTTCTTCTTTAGATAACCTAAAAAAGGTGAGGGATAGAATTATGCAAATAACGATTCGTGGACATCATTTAGCAATTACACCAGCTATAGAAGAAAATATTAAATCAAAATTTAATCAGTTAACGAAACATCTAGATCAGGTGAATAGTATGCAGATTAAATTAACAAAAGATCATCAAATTGATAAGCGCTCTCATAAAGGTAGTTCAAACCATGTTGCAGAGGCTATTATAAGATTGCCGGGAATTGAGTTGTTTGCTCAGGCAGCTGCTGATGACATGTATACTTCAATTAAAAAACTGACTGAAAAATTAAAAAAACAATTATTAAAATATCGGAAAATGCAGTGTACTTATTCACAAGTTGCTGTTTCTATTCAATAAGTTTTTTATAATTAAGAGGGGCTTGAAACATAGCCTCTTTTTTATTGATAAAATATAAACACGTACTGAATTCTTTGAAAAAGTTATAGTAAAATACTTCGTTTTACACCTTAGGTTGTGTCAGAGGTCTTTGCAATGAATAGTGAACAGCTCACTCAAATTTTAAAAGAAGCTTTCCCTGAAGCGGAAGTAGCGGTGAGCGGACAGGCCGGAAAATTTGACCTCCGTATTGTGGATGATCAATTTGACGGTAAGCGTACTGTTGCTCGTCAACAATTAGTTTATGCACCATTAAATACTTATATTGCAAGTGGCGAAGTTCACGCAGTAACAATTCGTGCAATGACCAAAGATGAATGGCGTAAAGCAAGCCTTTTCGGAGCTTAAATATTAATGGATAAATTTTTAATTACGGGTGGTGTTAAGCTCGACGGGGAAGTGCGCATTTCTGGTGCTAAAAATGCGGCTTTACCATTACTTGCTGCAACTATTCTTGCAGACTCTCCAATTACGATCACTAATGTTCCAAATCTTAAAGATGTAAATACTTTAGTCAAATTGATTGGTGGATTAGGGGTTACAATCGGCTATGAAAATGACACAGTAAAAGCTGATACCTCTACTTTAGATAATCAGTTTGCTCCTTATGAATTGGTAAAAACAATGCGTGCCTCAATTTTGGTTTTAGGGCCATTATTAGCACGTTATGGTAATGCAAAAGTTTCTTTGCCAGGTGGCTGTGCAATTGGATCACGTCCAGTTGATCAGCATTTAAAAGCTTTAGAAGCTTTAGGTGCGCATATTGAAGTTGAAAATGGTTATGTCCATGCTTCAGTTGAAGGGCGTTTAAAAGGTGGTGAAGTTGTTTTCGATATGGTTACCGTTGGTGGTACTGAAAACATCTTGATGGCTGCTGCGCTGGCTGATGGTGTTACGACTATTCGTAATGCAGCTCGTGAGCCTGAGATTACTGACCTTGCTCAAATGCTCATTAAAATGGGTGCTAAGATTGAAGGTCTTGATACCGATACTTTAGTTGTAACTGGTGTAGAAAGTTTACATGGCTGTGAATATGCTGTGGTAGCTGACCGTATCGAAACGGGCTCTTATTTGGCAGCTGCTGCAATTACGGGCGGTCGTGTCAAAACTACACATACTGACCCTGCATTGCTTGAATCTGTTTTGGATAAGTTTGAAGAAATGGGTGCTGAAGTCACTCGTGGTGATGACTGGATCGAACTTGATATGTTGGGTAAACGCCCTAAAGCAGTAAGTTTTAGAACTTTGCCACATCCGGAGTTTCCAACAGATATGCAAGCTCAGCTTATGGCTGTAAATGCTATTGGTCGTGGATTTGCAACGATTTCTGAAACGATTTTTGAAAATCGTTTTATGCATGTTCCTGAACTGTCACGCATGGGTGCTAATATTCAGGTTGAAGGTCACGATGCTGTCGTAACTGGTGTAGAAACTTTACAGGCAGCACCTGTAATGGCAACAGATTTACGTGCTTCGTTCTCTCTAGTTTTGGCTGCTTTAGTTGCAGAGGGAGATACCTTAATTGATCGTATCTACCATATTGACCGTGGTTATGAGCATGTCGAAGAGAAACTTCAAGGTTTAGGTGCCAAAATTAAGCGAGTAAGTTAATGAATGATGTAAGAAACGATGATCCTAATTTTGATGTGATGGGCAATTTTGATCATGGTTTGACCTTGGCACTCAGTAAAGGGCGTATTTTAAAAGAGACGTTACCTTTACTAGCTACAGCGGGTATTAATTTGCTCGAAGATCCGGAAAAGTCCCGTAAACTGATTTTTCCTACTACGCATAAGCAAGTACGTATTTTGATTTTACGTGCATCTGATGTGCCTACTTATGTAGAAAATGGCGCAGCAGATCTAGGTGTAGCAGGAAAAGATGTGTTGATGGAACACGGTGCTCAGCATGTATATGAGCTACTTGACCTGAAAATCGCTAAGTGTAAATTAATGACTGCTGGTAAAGTGGGAATGGAGCGTCCAAAAGGCCGTTTAAAAATTGCCACGAAATATGTCAATCTTACACGTCAGTATTATGCAAGCTTAGGTGAGCAAGTTGATGTAATTAAACTCTATGGTTCTATGGAGTTAGCGCCTTTGGTTGGGTTGGGTGATTACATTGTGGATGTGGTTGATACAGGTAATACGCTAAGAGCGAATGGTCTTGAGCCATTAGAGGAGATTTGCAAAGTCTCTTCACGTTTAATTGTAAATAAAGCTAGTTTTAAACGTAAGCAAGCTCTATTAAACCCAATCATTTCGCAGCTTGAACAAGCCGTTCAATCACGTTAAAAGCAATTTCCCATCATGCTTTTGTGATAGTTGCTTCAGATGATGCCCACAAGCGCTTAGAAAAAGAGTAAACTTGGTTTTTCTTTTTCGCCTTGTGGGTAAATTGATGCGACGTTTATCGACTCAAGATCAGAACTTCAAACAGGTTTTTGCTGAGCTTTTAGCATTTGAAACCGTAAATGATCTTAATTTAGTGCAAACAGTAGATCAAATTATTGCTGATGTTCGTCAGCATGGTGATGATCATGTTTTAAAGCTCACTCAACAGTTCGATCGACATCCAGCGCATCAATTCTCAGATTTAGAATTATCTCAACAACAACTTAAAACTGCTTTTGATAATTTAAATCCAGAAATTCGCGATGCTCTTCAGTTAGCAGCAGCTCGTATTCGTACATTTCATGAAGCTCAGAAACAAGATAGCTGGACTTATATAGATGATTTGGGCAATACCTTAGGGCAAAAAGTGACACCTCTAGACCGTGTAGGTATTTATGTACCAGGCGGTTTAGCCTCTTATCCATCTTCAGTTTTAATGAATGCTGTGCCAGCCCACGTTGCCGGTGTACCTGAAATTATCATGGTTGTTCCAGCACCTAATGGTGAACTGAATTCATTGGTCCTTGCCGCAGCTTATCTTGCTGGGGTTAGTCGAGTATTCACCATTGGTGGGGCTCAAGCTGTAGCAGCTTTAGCTTATGGTACTCAGACCATTCCACCTGTAGATAAAATTACTGGCCCTGGAAATCGTTTTGTGGCAGCTGCCAAACGCGCTGTATTTGGTCAAGTCGGCATTGATATGATTGCTGGACCTTCTGAAATTTTAGTATATGCAGAAGGCGAGAATAATGCAGATTGGCTAGCTATGGATGTTTTATCTCAAGCTGAACATGACACAGTTGCTCAAGCTATTTTTATTACTCCAGATGAAGCTTTGCTTAATGCAGTCGAGTTGGCAATTGAAAAGCATTTAAATGAATTGCCAAAGGCAGATATTGCTCGAACTTCAATTGAAAACCGTGGTGCTTTGGTATTAGTCAAAGACCGTGCAGAAGCAATTGAATTAATTAATCAGGTTGCGCCAGAGCATTTAGAACTTTGCTTAGATGATGCTGAAGCCATGAGCGAACATATTCGTCATGCTGGAGCAATTTTCATGGGGCGCTATACACCTGAAGCAATTGGTGACTATTGCGCGGGCCCAAATCATGTATTGCCGACATCTGGAACTGCTCGTTTTTCTTCTCCTTTAGGCGTTTATGATTTCCAAAAACGTTCGAGCTTAATTATGTGTTCGAAAGATGGAGTTAAAACGTTAGCTAAAACAGCCGACATATTAGCTGTACAAGAGAATTTAGATGCCCATGCACGCTCAGCTCGCTATCGTTATCAATAAGCTTATAAACCTTGTAGTGTTTTAATTATTACTCAGGGCTGATTTTCAGCCCTTTTTTGAGATAAGACCATGACTTTATCTACAGCACAAATGCGCTTTTGGAGTCCAGAAGTTCGTGAATTAGAGCCTTATGTTCCGGGTGAGCAGCCTAAAATTCAGAATTTATTGAAACTCAATACGAATGAAAATCCATATCCGCCATCGCCCAAAGTAGTTGAAGCAGTTCAAGCTGTTTTAACTCAGCAAGCTGATGCATTGCGTTTATATCCAGACCCAGATGCAACAGCTTTAAAGCAAGCAATTGCTAAACAACAGAATATTGAGGTGTCTCAAGTTTTTGTTGGTAATGGCTCCGATGAAGTACTTGCTCATATTTTTAAAGCATTTTTTCTTCAAGACGAACCGATTCTTTATCCAGATATTACTTATAGTTTTTATCCAGTTTATAGTCAGTTCTTTGGAACAAAAACTAAAGAAGTTCCACTCAATGATAATTTTGAGATAGAAGCTAAGGACTATATACAACCAAATGGTGGGGTTATTATTACAAACCCTAATGCACCCACAAGTATTGCCATGGGGTTGTCTGATATCGAGCAAATCTTAAAAGCTAACCCAGATCGAGTGGTTGTAATTGATGAGGCTTATGTTGATTTTGGTGCAGAATCCGCGGTGAGTTTAGTAAATCGCTATGAGAATCTAGTTGTATGCCAAACAACTTCAAAATCTCGTTCATTAGCTGGTTTGCGCGTTGGTTTTGCAATCGCTCAGCCACATTTAATTGCAGCGCTTGAAGCTGTCAAAAATAGTTTTAACTCATATCCTATTGACCGTTTTGCAATTGCAGCGGCAGTAGCCTCTTTTGAAGATCAGGCTTATTTTGAGGAACAATGTCAGAAAGTTATTTCTAGTCGTGAAAAGCTAGTAGATGATTTAACTGCTTTGGGCTTTAAAGTTTTACCTTCTAAAGCGAACTTTATTTTTGCTTCACATCCATCACATGATGCAGGTCAGCTTGCACAGCAATTACGTGAGCAGGGCATTATTGTGCGCTATTTCAATAAGCCTCGTATTAATCAATTCTTGCGAATTACTGTAGGAACTGATGAGCAAAATGAGCGTTTAGTACAGACCTTAAAAGAAGATATTCTCTAAATTTTACTCTGCTGTGCTGTTCATCAAGTTCAGCATAGCAGAGACTTTATCAAGACTTTCTTGATATTCTGCTTCAGCATTTGATGCAATCGTAATACCGCCACCAGCCCATAAAGAAAGCTGATTTTGATATTGTTGAAAACTACGGATAAGAATATTCCAGCGGCCAGTTCCATCAAAATTGAAGTAACCTAACGTCCCGCAATATGCACCTCTTGCTGATTCTTCTAACTCTTCAATGATTTGCATTGCCCGAATTTTGGGAGCTCCTGTGATTGAACCTCCTGGTAAGGCAGAGAGCAGCATTTGCATAGGATTAATATCATCTTTAAGCGTAGCGACAATCTCACTGACCATATGATGAACTTGATTAAAACTCTCAATTTCGAATAATTTTGTTGTTTTTACAGATCCTGTATTGGCATAAATGCTCAAATCATTACGTAATAAATCGACAATCATTACGTTTTCTGCTTGGTCTTTTTGAGAGTTTTTTAAGGTTTGTTTAGAAATAAAATCTTTTTCTATATTTTCATAACGAGGCATTGTGCCTTTAATTGGCCTAGTTTTAATTTGTTTATTTTGATTGAATTCGATGAAAAGCTCGGGCGAGCAACTTAATAATTCAAAATTATCTAATTTTAAATAACCTGCATATGGAGCATTTGTAAGTTGCCATAGGTCTTTAGCTTTATTTAATAAGGATCCTGAAAATTTAGCTTTAAACTCTTGGGTTAAATTAATTTGATAGCAATCCCCAGCCTTAATATATTCTTGTATTTTATAGAAAGCATCGAAATATTGTTTTTTAGACCATCTTGGTTGAATAGTGGTTTTTAAATCAAATGTATTTTTAGAATGACTATAAGTAGAATTGTTTATTTTATTTTCAATATATGAGAATAGACCGAGTGCATTTGATTCATCACTAAAAAAATACCAGTCATTATCTATATATTTTAAGAAAGATCGATATTGGCCTAAGAATAAAGAAGGTTGTATGTGATTTTCTATATCAATAAATTGATGTGCACTGAAATCGTAACTAATAAAGCCAATATATCCACCTGTAAAACTTGTTGTTGATTGAACATCTTTATTTAAATTTTTTTCTTTAAATTGAATAAAATCCAATAATTGACTTGATTTTAAGGTTTTTTTATATTCATTAATATTTTGATGTTGAAATTCTAAATAAATTTCATTTTGAATAATAATGTATTCTTGCGGAAGAAATCCGATAGTTGGGTTGTTGTTGTCATTTAAATAAATAAGCCCAGTTAAACCATCTAATTTTTTTAAAACATCGGCAGCATTTTTACTATGTAAAGAGATTTTTTTCTTTAACTGAGACATTTTTAAATAAGACAATGATTAATGAGAGAGTAATTAGTTTACTACAAGTTGCAGTTTGTCAGGAGGAAGTCTTTTAAGTAGTAAACTTTTTGCCGATAAAATGAACGAAACTCTAGCTTAGGTATGGTGTTTGGCAAAGTTTGTTTAGAAAAACTTGAGTGTACCGTTTGTCGGGTAGTTGGCAAAAAATGCACAACACTAGTTGAACAAAAAGTAACGTAGATGTAATTTAGTAATTGCTAAGCAAAACTACTCAAGGATTGGAAGTTTCGGTTGCCATATAAAGAAAAATGCAATTTGAGACAATGAGAGTGGTTAAAGTCAAAAAATAAATGCTCTTGGGAGAGTGCTCAATGAAAATGTTTACTAAACTTGCTTTAGTTTCTTCTTTAGCTATCAGCGCAAATGCAATGGCAATGCAGTCAATGGACGATGCTGCACTCAGTGCTGCTACAGGTCAAGATGGTATTAACATCGGTATCGCTTTAGGTTCTGGCGGTATTTCTATCGATAAAGTATTTATTCATGATAATGATGGTTTAAACCC
Source organism: Acinetobacter lactucae (assembly GCF_013122135.1). Taxonomy (NCBI): domain Bacteria; kingdom Pseudomonadati; phylum Pseudomonadota; class Gammaproteobacteria; order Moraxellales; family Moraxellaceae; genus Acinetobacter; species Acinetobacter lactucae. The sequence continues at coordinate 3,282,374 of NZ_CP053391.1, read as the reverse complement.
TACTACAGGTATTGCTGGTGCTGCAGCAACTGCGGGTGCAATTGTAGTAAGCGGAGTAACAGTTAATCAAGTAGATCCAACAACGAATCTATTAGACCTTAAAATTGATAGCGTTGGTGCTTCAGGTACAAACGGCGCGTTTTTAAATGTTGCTGCAAATGTAGGTGCTGTTAATGTAAGTGTTGGTTCTATTGGTGTGGGTACTTCTGGTACTTTAAATACAACTACTGCTGTACGTGGTATTACTGAAACTGCTCCAACTGAAATTATCTCTGGTTTAGATTTGTCTCTAGGCGCAATTTCAGCGAATGTACAATTAGGTTCTACACCACAAGGTGCAATGATCAAAGTAAACTCAAGCTTACAAGGTGGTTTAACCTTATCTAACTTTGGTATTAAAGATGCTGCAGGTGGTGGTGAAATCTTCTTAGATAAAGTTATGGTTCGCGGTGCTGGTAATACGACTGGTGATTTAGATGTTGATGCTAACATTTCAGTTGTACCAACAGGCTTAAAAATTCAAAATAATAGTGCACAAGGCATGAATGTTTATGTACAGGGTGTACATTTAGGTGCCGCTGCTAATGCTTCAATTGGTGATGTTGAAATCCAAGGTTTAAATGTAGGAACTTCTACAATTACAATCTCAGGTCACTAATTTAAAATTAATAATTAAAAAAGCGCGTTTAATACGCGCTTTTTTAATTATTAATTCAGTCAATTTTGTTCTATAAAGTATATTTCTAATCGATAAAAATAAGCTATTAAATTAAAAATCGATTTAAATTAATCACACAAGTCTCTCTATTTTTATAAAACTAAACGTTCATCAAAAAAAATTAAAAAAAGGCTGTTTTTTTCAAAAAAAAAAGGTATCTTCAACACACAGGGATGTAGAGCTTTTGCTCTAAGAATAAAATGAATAAGGCCGGTTAGGCCACCATTTAGAACAAGTGCTTATGTTAGAGATTGCTTTGGGCTCAGCATTGATATATTACTTTGCGACAGAAGCCTTCGAAATAGAAAAAAAGCCACCGGGAACTGTCTATTATACAGAAACCGCCGATTCACGTAATTTATCTTTTCGCCGTAATCATATTGAACCAGTTCAGATTAAACCAGCTGTAGAAGATCAGTTTCGAGGTATCGTTCGACAAGCTTATGACTATAGCTGTGGTTCAGCAGCCCTCACTACACTTCTAAATGGTTACGTAGGGACTAGCTTGACTGAACAGCAGACGATGAGTGGTTTGCTACAGTATGGCGAATATCAACGTATTATTGAACGTCGAAGCTTTTCACTACTTGATATGAAGCGCTTTGTAACCGCAATTGGTTTAGAGAGTGGGGGGTATCGTGGAGAATTTTCTGATTTAGTTAATCTTGGACAACCTGCAATTGTTCCAATTTCTTATGCTGGTTTTAAACATTTTGTCGTATATAAAGCTTATAAAGATGGACGAGTCTATGTTGCTGATCCTGCATTAGGGAATATCAGCTTTGATGAAAATCGTTTTAAAGAGGTTTGGGATAATAATACATTATTTGTTGTTTCTGTTCCTGAATCTCAACGTAAAGACCTATTGGCCTTAAAAGACTCAGATATGCGTCATGTGGAAGATGCAACTGTTAACCGTTATGCCTTTGTGGATGTGCAATATCCAACATTCAATTATGACCGTTTAGCAAATAAAGCATCAACCATGCGCCGGGTACTGGATAAAGACCCAAATTCTGCAACCTATAATCAGCCAATTGAAACGTATATGCGTCTTTACTATAAGCGTAAATAATCAAATATGAATTGAGTAAAATAAATACATTAGGTGGGAAGAAATATGAATAATCGATGGATGAAAATGAGTGTGTTGGCATTAAGTATGAGTGCTATTACAGGCACACTTTATGCAAATGACCAAGTCGCACAAACTGAAGCTGAAGCACAAAACACCACTGTTGTTTCTGAAACGAGTACAGGATCGGTAGTAACATCAGCAACAGATTCAGTTCAAGAAGTGAGTACGCCCCCAACCGCAGATGTGGTCACTACTGAACCTGCGCCTGTTGTACCCGAAAATACTGGAGCTAATCAAGCTGCGACTGCCTTACAGAAAAAAGAAGGTGATGCGACTCAAGAAACAAATTTACAAGAAGTATTTACTTCAAATGAGCGCCAATATTCATTGATTAAAAGAGGCGTATTTTCAGCCTATTACGATCTCGATTATACCTATTATCGCGATACTCGAATTGATTTAGCTTTAGCTGATGATTCATCTCAACTCAACCGTTTACGTATTGAGGAAGATGCGAATCATACTTTGACGAATAGTTTTACTGTTCAATATGGTGTATTGGACAACTTAACATTATCTGCAACAGTTCCGTTCGTTGCTAAGTCTGAAATTGTTCGAGATACAACTGCAGCTGGTTTAGGTGATATTTCTTTAGGGGCACGCTGGGAACCTTTCCCATTAAAGCAAGGTCGTCTGCCATTAGTGTTGTTCGGTAACCTATCAACAAAAACTGGGGATAGCCCTTACGAAATTGGTTTAGATGAGCTTTCAACTGGTAAGGGTTATTACTCTGTTGGAGTGGGAGCAAGTACCCGTAAATATATTGATCCAGTGGTTTTATTTGCCTCGGCATCTGCCAATTATGGATTTAAAGAAACGGGTTTAAATCAGGCACGTGGTGGTGGGGCTAATGGTCCTCGTTATCTAGAGAGTTTTGATCCCGGTATTAGTGGTGGTTTCTCTTTCGGTTTTGCTTACTCATTTAACTATGACGTTTCATTAACAATGTCATATCAACAAAGCTTTAACATGGATGCTGAGTTTCAGTTTAAGAATGGTGAATCCTATCAGTCACCAGACCAAAGTAGTGCGATGTTGTCGTTTGCTTTAGGTGTACGTGTTTCACCTGAAACGATTGTTAATGGCACAGTGGGTATTGGTTTAACCGAAGATGCACCAGATGTTTCGCTTGGTCTGTCTTTCCCGCTAGATTTTATAGGCTTTGGCAAAAAAACAAAATAAGGAGATATGCAGGTGAGATATCCTAAATTATGTCCTTTAACGGCGGCAATTGTGATCTCCGGTTTTTCTAGCTTTGCCAATGCTCAATTAGGACAAAACCTAGCTGTTGATATTCGTTCACTATCAATGGGGAATGCTGTAACTGCAGATCCACCTGGTATTAGTGCAGTTCACTTTAACCCTGCGGCTTTAGCAAAAATTGATGGGTTACAGACAGATGTGCAAGGAATTTTAGCGAATTTTGATATTCAACGTGAGTTCTCTGCACCTCCTGGTTATAACGTGTTTGGCTACTCAGATGACCCTCTTGTTTGTAATGATGGTCCAGAAGTTGCAGCTAATATTTGTACTGATTTTAAGGGGCCTGTACGTGGTGATGTTGAATACGCTAGCTTATATGTGCCGATTCTAAAAAAAATGGTTGATTTAGGGGAGGGGTATCCACTCGCTGCTCCTACCGCAGGGATTGCCTATAAACCACCAGGTTCAAAGCTGACCTATGCTACTGCAATTTATGCACCTTTAATTGCAGGTTTTGGCGCTGAAAATGGTAACGCTGGAAACTTTATGGGGCAGCAGGTGGCTGTTGAGCGGATTACTTATTTGTCTCCATCTTTTGGTTATCAAGTAAATGACCATTTGTCGATCGGTGCGTCTGTGGGTATGTCTTATAACGCTCTTGCTATGAAAACCGATTTGCGATTTCCCAATGATATGATTGGGGTGTTGCGTATGGTTGATGACGTAGTATGTGGGCCTTTTAAAGATAATAACGATATGATTACTAATCTATTGTTATTTGGCTTATGTAATACTCAAGAAGGGATGGACCCTTTTAAGAAAATGGGATCACTTCAAGTTTCTATGGAGCAGTCTTTAAGCCCAAGCTATAACTTGGGATTAATGTGGGAACCAACGGACGATTTTGGCTTTGGTATGGTTTACCAAAGTGCAGCTAAAATGCGTATGAAAGGGAAATACCTAATTAATAATGCTAAGGCTCCTCAAGAATTAATTAAAGGCTTAAACTCATCAGCTACAGGTCAGGTTTTGGCGGCTATTCTCGGTTTACCAGGAAGTGTCCCAAACTCTGAATCTGGACTGGCGGCGATGGATCTTGAATATCCAGCACATTTCCAAGCAGGGATTAAATATAAAATATTCCCTGATTTGCAAGTTAATTTTGATGTGGGTTGGACTGACTATTCTGCTTGGGATAAGTTCAAATTTGAATTTGATCGGCAGATTACCTTACTCAAAGTCGCTAAACTTTTATCAAATGATGTTACAGATTCTTCACTAGGTTTACCTTTAAAGTTTACCTCGCCATGGAGTTGGGGGATTGGTTTAGAATATTCGGCAACAGATCGTTTGAAGTTACGGGCTGGTTATGAGCCGCGTGCTAGTGCTATTCCAAATGATAAACGTAATACCATGATTCCAATTAATAATGCGCAGTTATTTGGTTTAGGTATTGGATATCGATTTGATGCAGATACAGATCTGGATCTTTCAGTTGGATTCTTACGTAGTCGCGATAATATTCCAGCAGGGACTAGTACCTTATCTAATAAAACAGGAGTTGATAATATCCTGTTAAACCCTTATGCCGGTTTGGATGTTAAAACCAATACTAAAGTTACAGTACTCGGGTTAAATTATAGAACAAAATGGTAAAATTAAATTGCGAATGGATGTCTCGACCTAGGTTTGCTATTGCGATTTTTTTTGTTGCAATAGCAACTAACTCTGCTGTTTATGCGGATGGTTTCTATACAATTATTGGCCCTGATGGCCGTCCAATGATTGTTCCGAGTAAAAGGGTTGAACAAAATGTTAATCCGTCTAAGGTAGTAACAAATCCAGAGATAAAGGCGACTCGTCCAGAACAGCAGGTATTGCCAGAAACGTCTTTAAAATCAAAAGAATTGCCTAAAGTAATTACAAAATCGTCTAATACTGCACCAACTGCACCAACTGCACCAACTGCACCAACTGCACCAACTGCACCAACTGCACCAACTGCACCAACTGCACCAACTGCACCAACTGCACCAACTGCACCAACTGCACCAACTGCACCAACTGCACCAACTGCACCAACTGCACCAACTGCACCAACTGCACCAACTGCACCAACTGCACCAACTGCACCAACTGCACCAGTGCTAATGACAGAAAAATCTAATGACTCAAAACCGAGAAAAATAAGTAAAGAAAAGGCAGAAGTTATTGATCAAAAATCTACTTTAGAAACTAGTAAAGAAAAAACAGTAATAACGGATTCTGCTTCTCAACAAAGGAATGAAGAAAAAGTAAAGTCAAATCCAGATTCATCTTTGTCTAAGCAAGGGGTGACTTCATCAGCGACCACATCCAAAAAGGATGAGACGAAGTACACTACTATTGATGGTGTGGAATACGTCAATAATGAATATTTAGAAAATCAAGAATTTAATCTAGAAGGTAAAAAACGTTTTTATATTATGCCTGATGGGTTAGGCCGAACCGAATCTATTGAGCGCAAAAAAGGTGTTAGTCAGTCTATCCTCGATAATGTATTAAACCGATCACGAGAAGATCAAATCTCCCCTGTTGTATTGGCACCTACATATTTACGACTTTCACAACAAGAATTGGCAAATACTTTTGAAAATGATTTGTGTTTTATTAAAGGTTATAACAAATCAATTAAAAAATTGAGCCAGAATAAAGAAGTTGGGTTATGGCCCAGAAAACCTCTTAAAGAAAAGTTTGAATACGAAGTCGTAAAATTAGATTCTTCTATCAAAAATATACAAGTGGCTTCCTATGCTACAACTAATGATAAGCCTGTATATTATTGGCCACTGGCTGTTTTCTTGGATGAAAAGGGCTGTGTTTTAGAAGGTGCTAGTGGTTTTAAAAGTAAGTCGTATCCTGCGACGATTTTGCAACATGCATCGATTTTAGGTGTTTTACAAGTGCCAGAACGTACGCACTATATTATGTTAACGCCTTTATCTTCGGCCGTGGATATGCCGGATCAAGAACTATCTAATCAGGGACAAATTAAAATTTCAGTATTACGTTAAAAATAAATAGGAATGATGATGAGTAAAAAAATTTTATTACCTTTTGCATTATCCGCATTGGCAATTGTATTAAATGGGTGCGGCGGTGGTGGCTCAACAATTAATGAAGATCCTACACAAGGTGGAGGTGAGATTCCGACCACTAATTTGGATTGTAAAGCAACGGATGAGACATGTCTGAATTTTGAATTAAATTATCCAATAGCAGGATTGAATTTCGACTGTAGTTTATCTCCAAATCAGCGGTATATTACTAAATTGGTTGGTAACTCGGTTGGCGGTGCTTGTAGTATCAGCAGCAGTAAATCAGATGAAACAATTACGCTTTATCTACAAGGTACTAATACTCGCAAGATTGCGTTAGGTACTATAAAACTTGATACATTAGGAAAATATGGGACAACACATTTAACAGTTTTGGATATGGCTACCGCATTAACAGGCCAACCTCCTGCTTCAATGAGTAACGCTGATCCAACTATTAAAGTGGCTATGGCTTTAGTTAAGTTATTCCAAAGTATTGGTGTTGAACGTGGCGACAATGTGGTGGGTGATTTACAACCAACACAATTTACTCAAGATAAGAAAAATCTTTTAACTAGTTTGACACAAGATATAACCGCAACGGAATGGAAGAATGGACAATATGTAACTCTTCTAAAACCTTGGTTAGATGTAAGCAAAGTATCTGATGCACAAGCTTATGCACTCGTAGTTCAAGTAACGAATTTGGCAAACGCTGCATTATTCCAAGCAAATGAAGCAACTTATGCGGGTATTGTAGATTCTGCCAGTTCACCGTTACCACTCGGTTTTTATGGCTGTAATCAGGCATTAGCAGATTGCTTTAATAAATCTACCACTAATTTACGTCATATGATGGCTAACATGTTCATGTTGACTGACCGTGAAGGTTATGCAATGGGTTACGGTCTGCAATGGCGTGGTGATGCTACTTTATACAAAGATAAGGACGGAAACGTGACAGGCGTTGCTCCTCCAGTTTTATTGTGGACCAAAGCAAAACCAATGCAAATGCTGGTTGCTCCACAACAAAATGGTTGGCTTAACCCAATTTCAAAAGATATTCAATCGACTCAACCATTACGTTTAAGCGTTGATAACAATGCAAATAATGATTTGCAAATCTATCAAGGTAAGTTTATGAACGATTATGCTGTTGCGGGAAGTGAAGGTTTTTATAAACAGCTAACACGCTCGACAACAGGGAATATTCAGCATTATGGTTTATGGCGACAAACAGTAGGCACAGAAAACTATAAGGGTTCACTCGATATTATTAAAGCCAATCCAATTAGTTATCTTGGAAAAGAAATCTTTAAAACTGCAGCTAACGTGAGTTCTGGTCAGCGCTATGTCTTCCCATTATATGCAACTTTAACATTCAGATTTGATACTACAGGGATAGCTCCAATCGATTTAGGTATTGTTGTTAATGAAAAAGGAGATATTCGTACGGATATTAAACCAAATGCAACTGCAACAGATATGTCTGGTCAATGTGCAACAGTAGCGGACAATAGCTTAATTGATAGTAATGGAGTACAACAATATAGACTTGGTACTACGGGGGGAACAGAGTCATCTGATAATGATAGTTCTATTACTGTTCGTATGATTTTATCGAATCCACAGCTAGGTAACCTTAATGGGATCTTGATGGGACTTAACTCTGTAGTGAGACAGGATACTGATCCAGACGATAATGTAAATGATTCGATTTCAGTGGGTGGAGCCAAGATTAATCTCTATAACTTATTAGCAGGTCAAAACAGCAGTAATAGTATTAATTTAAGTGATTATGAGAACAAGACTGCGCGTTGGATTAATCTCTATGCTTTCTATCAAGCTGTCTATAATAATATTAAAGATATTAGTCCAGCACCAACTGATGAAGAAAAAGCTTTGGCCCAACGTCTGTCTGGAACAGTATCAATTAAACTAGCAAATCAGTCTATTCCAGCCTGTAATGCTATTAAGACTAAACCTTAAATAAAAGATAAATAAAAAAAGACCGCTTTCGCGGTCTTTTTTATTGTTTAACTGATTAACCTGTATGGTCTAAACGAGTCCCTAAAGTTTCCAGATGGGTTGGGAAAACTTGCTTCTTACGATCTTCAAAATAATGTCTTAACGTATGTTCGACACTAGGGAAAGCAAGCTCTCCCCATGGAATTTCATGTTCTTCAAACAGACGACTCTCGATACTTTCTTCACCTGCACCAAAAATGCCATCTTTCAGCTGCGCTTTGAAAAGAACATAAATTTGGCCAATACGAGGAATATTGTACATACAATAAAGTTGTTCTATTTCTATCTCGGCTTCTGCTTCTTCACGAGTTTCGCGTGCTGCACCTTGCTCCATGGTTTCGAACAATTCCATATATCCAGCGGGTAGTGTCCATAAACCATAACGAGGTTCAATCGCACGACGACAGAGTAATACTTTGTTTTCCCATAACGCTAAGGCACCGCAGATTACTTTGGGGTTTTCATAATGAATATTGCCACAATGAGTACAAACACGGCGTACTTTATGATCACCTAAAGGAATTTTTTGTTCGGTTTTATGCCCACACGCTACACAGAAACTCATAATTATCATCGAGTATAGAGATGCCTCAGCATAACTGAATTTTTAGACTTACGCATCAACTCTATTCCCTAACTTTGATTTTCAGATATGATGCAAAGAGAGACAGAATAATAGGTGAATGGTATGGAAGAGCACTTGCTAACACAAAAGTTACAGCAAAGATTGCGCTTTTCCACCCGCATACAAGAAGCACAAGCTGCAGTACTCATTGCCATTACGAATGAGAATGATCCTAAGGTACTGCTTACACGCCGTTCAATACATATGAACAACCATGCGGGGGAAGTCTCTTTTCCTGGGGGAAAGCGTGATCCTAGTGATACCAGTAACATTGTTGTAGCGTTAAGAGAAGCTCAAGAAGAGACAGCTTTAAACCCGTTTGATGTGCAGTTGTTAGGTGATTTGCCGATGCAACGTGCAAGAAGTGGCTTGTCTGTAAAACCGATCGTTGGGCTTATTCCTCCTGAGGTCACTTTAATACCTCAGCCTACCGAAATTGATCGAATTTTCTTTGTCCCGTTACAGCAACTTATTGAAACGCGTCCAATACCCTATGAAGTTCGATATGCTCATCAGTCTTTATATTTCCCAAGCCTACAGATTGATAATGAAATTATCTGGGGTTTAACTGCTCGTATGTTAGTTGCTCTGTTTAAATATGGATTAGGTTATCAAAAAGATTGGCCCTTTTTACTTAACTCACCAACCTTTGGAATGCCAAAGTTTTCTCATAAAAAATAAAGATCAGGATTGATAAATTATGATGTATAGCTATCAAGGTCAGCACCCAAAAGCCTTACATGAGCCATGGGATGGCTGGGTTGCTCCAACTGCAACGCTTATTGGGCAGGTAGAACTAGGCCGTCAGGTCAGTATTTGGTTTGGTGCTGTAGTGCGTGCTGATAACTGTGTAGTTCGAATTGGTGATTTTTCTAATATTCAAGAAAATTCGGTATTACATACCGATGCTGGACTTGAGCTAAATATTGGTGAATACGTCACGGTCGGTCATAAAGTCATGCTGCATGGTTGTACGATTGGTGATAATAGTTTGATTGGTATGAACGCCGTAATTTTAAATCGGGCTGTGATTGGTAAAAATTGTATTATCGGTGCGAATGCTTTAATTCCTGAAGGGAAGGTGATTCCAGATAATTCAGTGGTGATGGGCTCACCTGGCAAAATTGTCAAAACTTTAGATGACGATGGTGCCGCAAAAATACGTTTGAGTGCATTGCATTATGCTGAACACTTTAAGAACTATACGGATTTAAAAGAATTCCACTTTTAAAATTTGAGTAAGATATGTTCTATGCCAAGCACAAGCTTGACATTTTTATTTAGAGAGAGAACAACTCGCCTATCAGAGCCGAGTGGGGTATCATAACCCTCGTTTTTAATCTGATTTAATACTAAGGTTGTGCATGAAATTGCTGGCGTTGGAAACTGCAAATGAGCAGTGTTCTATTTCATTAGTCGATGAAACCCAAGAACTGTTTTTTCAGCTCGATACGCGGGCGAAAGCACAAACCCAGACCATTTTGCCCATGATCGAGCTAGGGCTACAACAAACAGGTCTTGAGGTTGCTGGTTTAGATGCAATTGCCTTTAGCCGTGGGCCGGGTTCTTTTAGTGGTGTTCGAATTAATGCTGCTGTTGCCCAAGCTTTAGCTTGGTCACAAGATTTACCTGTGGTTCCAGTTTCTACATTGCAAGCTTTAGCACAAGCGGCATACCGACTTGAAGGTTTGGAGCAGGTGACTGCGGTGCTCGATGCACGTATGAATGAAGTTTACATTGCAAGTTATATTTTAGATGAACAAGGAATTATGCAGTGTATTGATGAAGAAAAATTAATGAGCTATGAGCCAGCAGCTGCTTATGCAAAACATTGCTTAATTGGTTCGGGCGCCAAGCTACTTCAAGCTGATGCAGAGCATCAAACAATCACCGCAACTGCACAAGATATTGCTTCTATTGCACGTGTTTATGCAGAAGAAAAGCAGTGGGTTGATGCCGAACATGCTTTGCCAGTTTATTTACGTGATGATGCATGGAAAAAGATAGCGGATCAGGGTAAAGCAAAATAAAGGCAGTACTCATGCATATATATTTTGAAGAAGATTTTCAAGAACAAGCACAGCACTACCAAGCTGTGCTTTGTTCTAGAGGTGTGACTGTCGATTTACAGCCAATCGAAAAGCTGAATGCACGGTTTTTACGCTTCAATCCTGAAATTGCCCTTTGTGTAGATGAAAATGGATTATGGCTATCTGCAAATGGCATGAAAATGCAGCCCGACTGGAAAGCTGAAATTCCCCGTTTAAAGCGTGCAAGTCTTAAATCAGAAATGATTGCCCGTGCTTGTCAGTTAGGTGAAAAACCAATATTGGTTGATGCTACAGCAGGCTTAGGCCACGATAGCTTACTCATGGCTTACCTTGGCGCACAAATACAATTGGTTGAGCGCCATCCAATTTTATTTACCTTACTTGAAGATGCAAAAGCACAAGCTGAACAAGACAGCTTTTTAAGCCAGTTTATGGATCGGATTCAACTGATCTTTGCTGACTCTGCAAGTTATTTACAACAGTTACAGCAAACAGCTCAACTGGTTGATGTGGTTTATCTAGATCCGATGTTTCCACAGCGTGATCAAAACCATCAAGCAATCAAAAAACAAGCTCAAGTAAAAAAACAGATGCAGCTTTTACATCTTCTTTTACCCGAAGATGGTGAGATGGATCTGGGAGATAATTTGCTGGTTTTGGCACAGAAAGTTGCTAAACGTGTAGTCGTTAAACGACCGCGCCATGCTATTTTCTTGGCGAATCAAGAGCCAGCTCATCAATGGCAAGGAGATGCTTGTCGTTTTGATGCATATTTTCAGTAGGCTTATGTAAGGTTAGGTTTTATTGCTTGAATAATGCACAAATATATGTGATATAGTTCAAAAGCATGATTGCTAAAATTCTTAGCAGGCATACACTTAAGATGCCTGTCAAAAACGAAATTTTTGAAAACCTTCTATGATTGATCTTAAACCCTCCATTAACTTTTGGCATGATTTTAAAAGCAACCAAATTGCCGGAATGTGGCTGTTTTTGGGGTCAAGACGTTCTTTACAGATTGTGCATCCATCTATCCTTCAGCTCATTGTCTGGGGAATTTTAGGAGGGTGTACCAACTCTCTTTATAGCTGGCTTGTAGCAGGTCAAATCGGTGATTTCAATTCACAAGGTTTAATTGGTTATGCACTCTGGCCATTCATTGCTTTAATTGTCGGTATTTTCTTATCACAGCGAACCAATCAACCTCGCTTAATGCTAGTACCTGCTTTATTATGGTTGGTTCTAGATACGAATATCTTATTAATTCAATGTTTAATTCAATATTTGGGTTCTAACGGTTATCTCAACTTTATTCCCGATGCTATTTATAATGGAATTTTACCGAGCTTATTTGTAGCTTTGTTTGTATGGCAAAGTTTAGCGGTGATTTGGGTTTTCTCACGTGAACTCAAGTGGCCTTGGTGGGAACGTGCACTGGTTATGGTTGCGACTATTGCAACGATGGTGGTTTGGCAACTTTCTGTAAAAGACCAACCGATTTGGAAGGTCGAAGAGTCTGCTCCAACGTTTGCTGAAGATGCTTTTTATGCGCAAAGTAAACTATTAAATGATTCTTTAGAGCAAGTTCAATATGGTGAGCTCGCCAAAAGCCATTGGTATTTTTTAGGTGTTGCTGGCGATAGTTATCAAGATGTTTTTAAATCGGAAGTAGTCCGTATTAAAGAACAGTTTGATACACGTTTTGGAACAATTGGGCGCTCAATGATGCTGGTCAATAATCCAGACACCCGCACAGAAATTCCAATTGCCTCTAAAACCAGTATCGAGTTAGCCCTACGCCGTATGGGGCAGCAAATGAACCGTGATAGCGATGTCTTATTTCTATATATGACTTCACACGGTGAACAAAATCACTTTGAAATTGAAAATGCACCATTAGATTTAGGGCAAGTAGACCCTAAATGGTTGCGAGAAACACTTGATAAATCTGGTATTCGCTGGCGTGTGATTGTTATCTCAGCCTGTTATTCAGGAAGCTTTATTCCTGCTTTACAGTCTCCTGATACTTTAATTATTACTGCATCAGCCGCTGATAAAACTTCTTTTGGGTGTAATAACGAAGCTGACTATACCTATTTTGGACGAGCTTTCTTTGATTTGGCTATGCGAGAGCAATCGTCGATGAAAGATTCGTTTAACACAGCTAAGCAAACAGTCACCAAATGGGAAGTGGCTCAAGGTGTTGAACCTTCAGAGCCTCAGTGGATGATCGGTAAAAATATGGAACTTATGCTACCTCAGTTGGAAAAGTATCTATTTCCTCAACAAAATACGGGTAGTGTAGATATTGCTCAAACAAAAACAGAGGCTAAAAACGATGCAACTCCTGCAAAAAAACCGCTGCTTTGAGGGCGAGCAGCGTATATACCAATTTGAATCTTCTTATTTAAAAGGGCCAGCTAAGTTTGGTGTTTATTTACCACCAGCAGCTTTAGAAGGTAAAGCTTGCTCAACTTTGTTTTACTTAGCTGGGTTAACGTGTACTGAAGAAACTTTTGCCATTAAAGCCCATGCACAGCATATGGCAGCACAACTGAGCCTTATATTGATTACGCCTGATACTTCTCCTCGTGGAGAACAAGTCGCAGCAGGGGATCATTGGGATATTGGGCAAGGTGCGGGCTTTTATATTAATGCAACACAAACACCTTGGTCTGAGCATTATCAAATGGAAAGTTATTTAATAGATGAGTTATATCCACTCATTTTAAACAGCTTTCCTGTAAACGCTCAACAAGTCGGTATCTTTGGGCACTCAATGGGTGGCCACGGCGCATTAACTTTAGCGTTTAAATATCCAGAAAAATTTAAGTCGGTATCTGCTTTTGCTCCAATTTGTGCACCAACTGAATGTGCATGGGGCGACAAAGCCTTTAGCAATTATTTAGGTATAGACCGCGAAAGCTGGCTAGCTCATGATGCCACAGCGTTGGTCTCAAAAAATGGTGCAGTATTTGACGAAATTTTGGTTGATCAGGGATTAGATGACCAATTTTATGAACAACTTCACCCTGAAAAGTTTAAGCAAGCATGTTTAAAAGCAGGACAGCCTTTAACTTTAAGACAACATGCTGGCTATGACCATGGCTATTACTTTATTCAAACCTTTATGGATGAGCATTTACAGTTTCATGCGATCCAATTAGAAAAGGTCGCTGGCTAATTAGTGTTGCCATTCCACCTGAAATTCTTGTTGAGCCATACGGTTTAGATGATCAAGCACCACTTTTTCTAAGTGGTCGTGGTCATCTAATTGGCTATCAATAGCAACATTTAACTGCTCTGTTTCTGGTGCAAGTGTAATCGTTGCTGTAGGCATTAAAATTTTAAAATCTTGTTCAGTTTCTTGTACTTCGAACTTGTGTTTCCAATGATTAACCAGACGTTTTGCAATGCGTTTTCCATCGTTTGTTAATAGATGAGTTGTGCTTTTCATTATCAATCCTCACATTGGTTTAATGTACCTTAACAAATTCGTTTCGCCATTAGCATTCTATTGTTGCAACGTTACGTTGCAAGTTTGAAATGTTGTCATTTAAGCAAGGAAGGGCAGGCCAATTAGGTTCTTTTTTGTTATAATTTTCAGCCTCTCCTTAAATTTTTAGCCAGGTCATCCACCTATGTCCAAGCCTTACTTGATTGCTCCTTCTATTTTATCTGCCGATTTTGCTCGTTTAGGCGAAGATGTAGACAAAGTGTTAGCCGCAGGTGCAGATGTAGTGCATTTTGACGTGATGGATAACCACTATGTTCCAAATTTAACTTTTGGTGCAGGTGTATGTAAGGCTTTAAAAAATTATGGCATTACAGCTCCTGTTGATGTGCATCTAATGGTATCTCCAGTTGATCGTATTATTGGCGATTTCCTAGAAGCAGGCGCAGATATTATTACGTTCCACCCAGAAGCATCTCATCACATTGACCGTTCATTACAGTTGATTAAGTCTGGTGGTGCTAAAGCAGGGTTAGTTTTTAACCCTGCAACGCCATTGCATTATCTAGATTATGTACTTGATAAAGTTGATCAAATTTTAATAATGAGTGTAAACCCTGGTTTTGGTGGACAAAAGTTCATTCCAATGACTTTAGAAAAATTACGTGAAGCTCGTAAAATTATCGATACAAGTGGTCGTGATATTCGTTTAGAAGTTGACGGTGGCGTTGGCCCTGCAAATATCCGTGAAATTGCAGAAGCCGGTGCAGATATGTTTGTTGCAGGTTCAGCAATTTTTGGTCAACCAGATTATAAAGTTGTGATTGATCAAATGCGTGCAGAACTTGCAAAAGTAGGTAGCGTCGACGCTTAAAAAAGATATTTATCTGAGAATAAGCTTGTGGATAACTTTGTTTATAACTGTATGGATAACTGTGTTGATAACCGTATGGATAAGTTGTTGGTAAAATAAACAAAATTAGATCAACCGTTTATTCGCTAGACAAAAACGATGAAAAAAGAACGTTTTGGCGTTCTTTTTTTATGCGTGTTGAATAATTTATTAGCTGGTTTTTTATTAAGCTTTGCTAAAAAATAACCTGTGCAAAAAACGATGCAGCTCTGTGTAAAACTTTTTGTGCATACATACGTATAAAACTGTAAAAGTGTCATGAAAAATAAAGCTAAATTTGGTTTAATAAGTTTTTAGTAAGAGACCTTGATAATTAATGACAGTAAAAATTTTAGCGGTAGATATGGATGGGACTTTTCTTAATTCCAAAAAGCAGTACAACAAAGCACGTTTTTTAAAACAATACGAACAACTAAAACAAAATAATATTCATTTTGTGGTAGCCAGTGGTAATCAACTTGCAAAACTTGTTACCTATTTTCCAGAAATTAATCATGAGATTGCATTTATTGCAGAAAATGGCGCACATGTTGTAAATGCTGGGCAAGAATTAGCTTTTGCTCATTTAAGTCAGCAACAATACATTGAGATTTTAAAAACGATTGACCCCGTGTATACCTCAACAATGGTGATCTGTGGAAAACAAAGTGCTTACGTGCATAGCAGTATGAACGCAGAGGATTATGCCAAAGTTGCGAGATATTTTGAAAAGCTGACAGTTGTAGAGGACTTTTATGCACTAGATGACTTAGTGTGCAAAATTACTTTTACGGCTCAGGAAAATGAGAGCTTTGCAATTTTTGAGCATTTTCAGAAGCAAAGTTTTGTAGCAGATAAAGTTTTGGTACCTGTTTCAAGTGGTTTTAATTTTATCGATTTGATTCTTCCAGACCAACATAAAGCCCATGGTTTAAAGCTATTACTACAAAAATGGCAGGTTGAACCTGATCAGGTAGTCGCAATTGGTGATAACAATAATGATATTCAGATGATTAAAGCTGTGGGGTATGGGTTTGCAGTTGAAAATGCAGTAGATGCTTTAAAAGCTGTAGCTCCTTATGCAACTGTAAGTAATGAACAAGAAGGTGCATTAAAGGTGATAGATTTAGTACTCCAGCGTCAAACACCATTTTCTTAATCACTTAAAAACAAACAGTTAAGAATGAAAATTGTATCTGTTTTAAAACTTGGTTATGCTAATGGAATTAAGATTATTCATCGGCTCTAGGCTATAAACCACAATGGCTCTACAACACTTACGCAAGTATGCTTGGTTTGTGTTCCTAATGACTTTGGTCATTGGGTGGAGTGGTGTGTCTATTGCTCAGACGCCTATGCAGCATGATCTTCATGCTATGCCGTGTCATAGTGACAAAACTTCGCATAAGAATATGCATGTTCAAACAGATGATCAGACTGCATGTCATCAAAATATGACACAGTCTCTTCATTCGCATGGTGAACATTGTCAGGACTGTAACCCAGTCCATTGTCAAATTGTGAATTTGGCATTACAGCAAGCTGTACCAGATATTGACTCGCAATTCATTCCTATCTCGTCTCAATTTAGCAGTATTTATCAGGCTCAGCATTTAGCCGGATACTGGCAAGAAATTTTACGTCCTCCAAAAGCTTAATCCTTTCTTACTTATTTTTTTAGTTCAAAGGATTACAGCAATGCCTCATAAAACAATTAGCAGCTTCGTCGCTGTATTTGGTCTATTGGTTTCACCATGGACGCTTGCAGCAATTAAGGAATATCACCTTAATATTAATGAACAACAGGTCAATATTACGGGTCAGTCGCTCAAACGAATTACCGTAAATGGCAAGTTTACAGCACCACTCCTTGAGTTTGAGGAGGGAGATGAGGCTGTGATCCATGTTCATAATCAATTAAAGAATCAAGACACGTCTTTACACTGGCATGGTTTGTTATTGCCAGGATTAATGGATGGTGTACCTGGTTTCAATGGTTTTAAAGGAATCGCGCCAAACGGAGATTTTGTTTACCGTTTTAAGGTGAAACAAAACGGTACCTATTGGTATCACGCCCATAGTAAAGGCCAAGAGCAAGATGGTTTATATGGGCCGCTGGTGATTTACCCGAAAGGGAAAATACCCGTAGCTGCTCATGAAAAAACTGATCGTGATTATGTGGTGATGCTTTCAGATTTTCATAACTCTTCTAGCGATAGTATTATGAAGAATTTGAAGAAATCTCCTGAATATTATCAAAACCGCCGTGAAACTGTATCTGATGTCTGGAAGCAAGTTAAAGCACAAGGCTTAAAAGCAACTTGGCAAGATCGTTCGATGTGGAATCAGATGCGGATGTTAAAAACTGATATGTCTGATGTGACGGGCTATACCTTCTTAGTTAACGGCAAGACACCAGAGCAAAACTGGACAGGTAATTTTAAAGCGGGCGATAAGGTTCGATTACGATTTATTAACGCATCGGCAATGTCATTTTTTGATGTCAGAATTCCAAATTTGAAAATGACAGTTGTAAGTGCAGACGGACAGCCAGTTAAACCTGTGGCAATTGATGAGTTTCGTATTGGTACAGCCGAAACTTACGATGTGATTGTTGAACCTAAACAGCCAAATTATCAGATTGAAGCAGAGTCTATTGACCGCAGTGGTTTCGCTATCGGTACTTTGCACAATGAAAATACGCAAGCTGTGGGGCCAGTTCAAATGCCGCAGCCACGTCCACGTTCTTTGCTAACCATGGACGATATGGGCATGAGTCATGGCAATGGGGCGAGTGATGAACATGCTGGACATCAAATGAACATGCAACACGACATGTCGGCTATGCCTGAAATGAAAAAAGAAGAGAGCCAGACTAATCATGATCACACAATGATGAACATGAGCCATGACATGAAAAATATGTCATCTGAAGAACATAATCATTCTATGATGCAAATGAAGCATGACATGTCAGCAATGCCTGAAATGAAACATGATATGCAGGCAATGCCATCGAGCAAGCATGACCACGCTATGGTGAATATGAAGCATGAGATGCCTGCGCAATCTGAGAATAAAACTAAAAAAGATGAGCCTGTTTATGGCTGGGCAAATGCTTCGACACCAGAGGGTATGAAAGCGCTGCAATATAGTGATTTGCAATCTTTAACACCTCAGCCAGACACACGTGCGCCAGAACGAGAGCTTGTTATTCGTTTAGGCGGCAACATGGAGCGTTATATCTGGACCATTAATGGCAAGAAATTTAGCGAAGCTGAGCCATTGCAAGTTAAGTATGGCGAGCGTATTCGCTTGAAGTTCGTGAATGACAGCATGATGGCTCATCCAATGCATTTACATGGCATGTTCATGCAATTGGAAAATGGTCAGCAAGCTGAAAACTTGCCAAATAAACATACCGTTATTGTTCCACCAGGAAAGACAGTTACTGCGTTATTAACAGCCGATGCTTTAGGAGAATGGGCGATTCATTGCCATCTGCTTTATCACATGAGTGCAGGGATGATGAATAAGTTGATTGTGGCTCAAGTGAATGATGGAGCAGTAGATGTATCTCAAGCACCTGTTCAATCTGAAAATGAAAAAGGAGCTAGTCATGCGCATCACTAAGTTATTTTCTCAAATGATATGTTGCGGTGTTTTCTCTGGTGTATCAGTTCTTGCTTTGGCACAAGAGCCCTTAACGCATGATCATTTACGCGAACATGGTGGACAGATCTATCAAGCAACAAAAATTGATACTGGCTGGACTCAAAATGAAGAAGGAGAAGGTGGTTTTTCTTCTGAATTAGAAACTTGGGTGGGAACGGATGAAAATAAATTATTCATTAAAGCCCATGTTGATAAAGCCGAGTCAGAAGATGCTAATTACGGTGGTTCAGTACTTTATAGCCGAAATGTAGCTGATTATTGGGATGTACAGGCTGGGGTAAACTACGAGCGTTTACAGCGAGCAGACAACAAGCAAGATCGCTGGGCTGGTGTAGTAGGTTTACATGGCATGGCACCTTACTTTTTTGAAACCGATGCATATCTTTATGCAGGTGAAGACCAGCTATGGAAGTTAAGTTTAGAAACGGAAAGAGACTTACTCTTTACCCAAAAGTTAATTGGTAAACCTTATTTAAAAGCAGATGTTGTTTTGCAAGATGAATCTCGCTATGCCAGTAAAACAGGTTTATCAAGTTTACAAGTTGGTTTTCAAACCCGTTATGAAATCAACAAAAAGGTGATGCCATTTGTTGATGTGGGTTACGGCTATGAAAAAGGTTTAAAACAAACGGCTTGGCAAACTGGAACCGACTCTGAACATGGTTGGTATTATGGAGCAGGGTTAACACTTAAGTTCTAATTGCCGAACAAAAATTAAGCTTAATGACATGCCATTGGTTTATACTAATGGCATTGTTTTTTGTGTCAGTTATGGTGCACAGATGGCTTTAGAAAAACAACAGAATCAAATACATTTAAGTAAAACTAGTTCTAGCTGCGGGTGCTCAAGCGTACCGTCTCAGGAGTATTCCACTCCTAGTGAAGCTGTGCGTAAAAACAGCCAATGGGTAAGTTATTATCATATTCCTCGCATGGATTGTGCAGCCGAAGAGCAAATGGTGCGGATGGCTTTGGTCTCTTACGCTGACGATATTCAAGAGCTTCATTTTGACTTGCCAGCACGACATTTGGCGATTTATCACAGTGTTCAAGCTGAAATGATTACTCAAAGTCTACAGCGTTTAGGACTAGGGGCCGAACTACAACAAACACAGCCACATTATGAACCCGTTGAAAAACCAAAAAAGGTACGAGCCAGTTCTTCAAATGCAGCACAAAAGCAAGTTTTACAATGGTTGTTGCTGATTAATGGCGTCATGTTTGTCATTGAGTTGATGGCAGGCATTATTGCTTCATCGACAGGTTTAATTGCTGACTCGCTTGATATGTTTGCCGATGCTGCAATTTATGGCATTGCTTTATTTGTGGTAGGTAAAAATCTAAATGCACAATTAAGGGCTGCGCATCTTTCGGGTTGGTTGCAGTTTGGCTTAGCCATGGTTGTGTTAGTTGATGTACTGCGCCGTTTTATTTATGGCAGTGAACCAGTTTCAATTCTCATGATTTTAATTGGCGGATTAGCTCTTGCGGCCAACATTAGTTGTCTTTATTTAATGAGAGACCATAAGGAGAGCGGGGCACATATGAAGGCGAGTTATATCTTTTCTGCAAATGATGTCATCGTAAACTTAGGTGTGATTGTCGCGGGAATATTGGTTGCCATGACAGGCTCTCGTTATCCTGATTTGATTATTGGATTGATTATTGTTTTGTTTGTTTTAAATGGTGCACGAAAAATTTTACAGTTAAAAAATGAATAAGATTCTCTAAGACAGGTTTACTTCGAGTAGGGTTTGCCTTCATTTTTTATTTTAAAGTAAACTGAGTTCTTACATAAAGGAGGAACGACCTCCCCCATAATGGGTCATCATGTCGGGACGACCTGACGCTATAAAAATTAGTGAATGTTATGGCTTGGGCTATTTTAATTTTAGCAGGTGTATTCGAAATCATTTGGGCATATTCTATGAAAATGTCCGAAGGTTTTACCCGTTTAACCCCTAGTATTATTACCGTAGTTTTTATGATTTTGAGTGTAGTTCTACTTTCAATTTCAATGAAAACGTTACCCCTTGGCACTGCCTATACGGTTTGGACAGGAATTGGCGCAATTGGGTCATTTTTAGTCGGTATTTTCTTTCTTCATGAGCCTATTGGTGCTATGCGAATGATTGCCGCTGTCTTGATTGTGTCAGGTTTGGTTTTAATGAAAATTTCATCGCCGTCCTAAGAGAATGAACTATGTTGCTGTCTTATAAGTATATCAATTCGCCTGTTGGGCAATTAAAGCTGGTTGCGAATGAAAATGCTTTGGTGGCAGTACTTTGGGACAATGAAAATCCAAAACGTGTTCGGCTGGCCGAGCTGGTCGAACAACTTGAACATCCCGTTTTATTAAAGACCGAACAACAATTAGAAGAATATTTTGAAGGTAAGCGCCGTGAGTTTACATTGCCACTAGATTTTGAAGGAACCGCATTTCAAAAGCTGGTTTGGTCTGCTTTACTGACCATCCCTTATGGCGAAACAAGAAGTTATAAAGATATTGCTGTTCAAATTGGAAATGAAAAAGCGGTGAGAGCAGTGGGAGCGGCAAATGGCAAAAACCCGATTTCAATTATTGCACCTTGTCATCGAGTCATTGGTGCGGGTGGTGCTTTAGTGGGTTTTGCTGGCGGGCTTGATAAGAAAGATATTTTATTAAAACTAGAGCAACAATGAGCCGTTTTTGCGCTCGATTTTTTTAGACTTTTCTACTAAGCTGTCAATTATGATATTTCATAAGGCTGGTGCTTCATTGCATCGCTTTTTTTGAAATATTGATCTTATTCAACAAACTTTGGATGTTCTAAAAATGGCTGTCGGTGACGTAACAATGCCACAAATGCATGTGGTAAAAGGTGTAAAAATTGGCTCAACAGAAGCATATGTACGTTACCAAAACCGACGAGATTTAGTCATTTTTGAGTTTGCAGAAGGCTCAAATGTTGCTGGTGTATTTACTCAAAATGCATTTTGTGCAGCGCCTGTTCATGTTTCTAAAGCCCATCTTTCCGAAGGTAATCCTCGTTATTTAGTGATTAATACGGGTAATGCCAATGCGGGAACTGGGCCTACGGGTTTGAAAAACGCTCAAGATACTTGTGCGAAATTAGCGGAGATTGCTGGAGTTAACAGTTCTGAAGTACTTCCGTTTTCTACGGGTGTGATTGGTGAACAGCTTCCAATGGAGCGTTTACTTGCTGGGTTGCAGCCGACGTTAAATACTTTGCAAGATACGGCTTGGAACGATGCTGCATCTGGCATTATGACGACAGACACTGTGCCTAAAGGTGCATCTGAACAATTTGAGCTTGATGGCATTACCTATACCATGACAGGTATTAGTAAAGGCGCTGGAATGATCCGCCCAAACATGGCAACCATGTTGAGCTTTGTAGCAACAGACGCACCTATTCGCCGTGATTTAGTACAAAAGCTATTAAAGACCACGGTTGAGCATTCATTTAACCGTATTACGATTGATGGCGATACCTCAACAAATGACTCTTGTATTTTTGTAGCAACTGGTCAGGCGGGTGGCGCTGAAATTACATCAGACCACGATGCACGCTACACTAAAGTGCTAGAAGTACTTGCTCGTGTAATGAATCGTTTAGCACAGTTAATTGTCCGTGATGGTGAAGGTGCGACGAAATTTATTACTGTTGCTGTAGAAGGCGGCGCAAATACTCAAGAATGCTGTGACATTGCTTATAGCATTGCGCATTCACCACTTGTCAAAACTGCGCTTTTTGCATCGGACCCGAACTGGGGACGTATTTTAGCTGCGATTGGCTATGCAGGTGTTAAAGACCTAGACGTATCTAAAATTCAAGTGTGGTTAGACGACGTACAAATCTGTAAAGACGGCGGCGCAGCTGAGGACTATACCGAAGAAGCGGGCGCGCGTGTTATGGCTCAAACCGAAATTACCATTCGTGTTGATTTAGGGCGTGGTCAGGCCAAAGACACGGTATATACCTGTGACTTATCTTACGACTATGTCAAAATTAATGCTGATTACCGTTCTTAAATATCAGTTATAATCAAGCCTCGACAAAGAGGCTTTTTTATTAGCCCCATCTTTTGATATTAAATGATTCAATCCATAAATCATTTAAGCAGTAACGTTATATGCGAGCAGGTATGCCAGCATGAAGGATAGAGAAGACGTTTTATGAGTGATGCGACTTTAATTGCCAACGATGCAAAAAACATTGTACAAGCGCATTTAGACCGTTTAGGTGAGCCAAAAGACAATCGCTTAAGTGAAGAAGCAAAACAACAAAAGTTTGCACAGATCGAAGCAGAGCTCAAAAAACGTGATGCTGTCCTTGTTGCTCATTACTATTGCGACCCTGAAGTACAGGAGCTTGCCGAAAAAACAGGTGGATGCGTTTCTGACTCTTTAGAAATGGCTCGTTTCGGACGAGATCATGCAGCCTCTACACTGGTTGTGGCTGGTGTTAAGTTTATGGGAGAAACGGCTAAAATTCTGTCTCCTGAAAAAACAATTTTAATGCCGACACTTGAAGCAACCTGTTCACTCGACTTGGGCTGTCCAGTTGACGAGTTCACAGCATTTTGTGATCAGCACCCAGACCACACTGTAGTTGTTTATGCCAATACATCGGCTGCTGTTAAGGCACGTGCAGATTGGGTGGTAACTTCAAGCTGTGCTGTAGAAATTGTTGAGCATCTAGATAGCTTAGGCGAAAAAATTATTTGGGCACCAGATCAGCACTTAGGTCGCTATATTCAAAAGAAAACTGGTGCGGATATGTTGCTTTGGGATGGCGCATGTATTGTGCATGAAGAATTCCGTGCACGTGGCATTGCCAACATGAAAGCACTATACCCAGACGCTGCGGTATTAGTACATCCGGAGTCACCAGAGTCGGTTGTAGAAATTGCCGATGCGGTAGGTAGTACTTCTCAACTGATTAAAGCTGCGCAGACTCTACCAAATGAAAGACTCATTGTGGCAACAGACCGCGGTATTTTCTACAAAATGCAGCAAGCGGTGCCTAATAAGATTTTAGTTGAGGCACCAACAGCGGGTGAGGGGGCAACTTGTCGTTCATGTGCTCACTGTCCGTGGATGGCAATGAATGAACTCGACGGAATTTTAGAAGTTTTACAAAAAGGTGATCAGGAAATACACGTTGATCCAGCGCTTGCTGAACGTGCCAAAATGCCTTTAGATCGAATGTTAGCCTTTAGCGCATCGTTAAAACGTTAAAAAACCTCAAAATGCTTGTTAAATATACATTTGATAAGGATTTTTAACTTTTTTTGAGAATAGGTGTTGACGTCTGAGGGCGTCGCGCCTAGAATGCACACCGTACCGCACGATGTGCGATACAGCAAAAGCTGAGATAGATCGGAGCATAGCACAGCCTGGTAGTGCACCTGGTTTGGGACCAGGGGGTCGTAGGTTCGAATCCTACTGCTCCGACCACTTAAAATATTATTTTAAGATCGGCGAAGTATCGCATGATAAGCATCATCGGTTAAGCGCCTGTAGCTCAGTTGGATAGAGCATCCGCCTTCTAAGCGGATGGTCACAGGTTCGAATCCTGTCAGGCGCGCCATTCGGTAGCTTGGTACATAGAACTTATTTGATGGTGGATGTAGCTCAGTTGGTAGAGCCCTGGATTGTGATTCCAGTTGTCGCGGGTTCGAATCCCGTCATTCACCCCAATTTCGGAGCATAGCACAGCCTGGTAGTGCACCTGGTTTGGGACCAGGGGGTCGTAGGTTCGAATCCTACTGCTCCGACCATATTTAAAAGCGTTTAAGCTTTCTAAAATATCCCATATATTAAAATCATTTCTTCTTATCTTATAGATAGAAGGAATTTTTTTGTTTTCTATAATAAAATTTTTATTCCAAATTGCTCCAATATCTGAACTTATTTATATAAGCTCTGTTCTCTGTTCTCTGTTCTCTGTTCTCTGTTCTCTGTTCTCTGTTCTCTGTTCTCTGTTCTCTGTTCTCTGTTCTCTGTTCTCTGTTCTCTGTTCTCTGTTCTCTGTTCTCTGTTCTCTGTTCTCTGTTCTCTGTTCTCTGTTCTCTGTTCTCTGTTCTCTGTTCTCTGTTCTCTGTTCTCTGTTCTCTGTTCTCTGTTCTCTGTTCTCTGTTCTCTGTTCTCTGTTCTCTGTTCTCTGTTCTCTGTTCTCTGTTCTCTGTTCTCTGTTCTCTGTTCTCTGTTCTCTGCTATTGATATTTCTGTCTTAACTCATCTTTTTCTTGTTCTGATAAAAATGCGATTTTAAGTCCATTTTCTTGAGCTGTATAAATTTGCTCAGGACTTAAACCTGCTAATGGGGCAACAGTTAAATATTCATGCTGTATTTCAATGCCTTCTACCGCAGGGTCATCTGTATTAATAGTGGCAAGCACACCATGTTCTAAAAATGTCTTTAATGGGTGCTCTGCTAAAGAAGGCACTGTGTTAGTTTGAATATTTGAGGTGAGACAAGATTCAATACCAATCTGGTGTTTGGCCAAATAATCTAAAAGTCTTAAATCCTGAACTGCTTTAACACCATGTCCAATTCGTTCAGCGCCTAATTCTTCAATGGCTTGCCAAATACTTTCTGGGCCAGCAGCTTCTCCTGCATGTACCGTAATGTGCCAACCTGCATCACGCGCCTCTTTAAAGTGTTCAATAAATAAATTGCCCGGAAAACCAAGCTCATCTCCAGCGAGATCCAATGCTTTAATATCATTTTTATAGGCAAGTAGGGCATTTAATTCTTTTTCGCAGGCTTCTTGGCCAAAAGTACGACTCATAATGCCAATTAAATTCGCTTTTACCCCGTAAGCTTGACTGCCTTCTTTCACACCAGCAATAACTGCTTCAACAACACCTTCAAGGGGAAGTTGATGTGTCATTCCCATATAACCCGGTGAAAAACGCAGCTCTACATAGTCTAGCCCTTGTTGGGCAGCGTCTTGCATGTTTTCAAATGCAATACGTTTGCAGGCATCTAAACTTGCTAATACTTTTACGCCCCAATCCAGCTTCGATAAAAAACTTAATAAGTCGGGTTGGTTATCCATCACTTGTACGTGTGGTCGTAAAGATTCAATGTCGTAAGCAGGCAAATCTAAATTGTATTTTTGCCCCAATTCTAAAATGGTTTGAATGCGGATGTTGCCATCAAGATGACGGTGTATATCTGTAAGAGGGAGCGTTTTTGTAATCATAAATTTCTTCTTATCTGTTGCTACTAATTCATCATGCCTGTTTAAGACTGCTGATAAAAGTTTGGATTTGCTATGTTTTTGTGAAAAGCGTTGAGTTGAGTTTTTTGAACTTACTATATTTGTATAAGTTTTAATTTTGATGACATTGTTCTGGCCTACGAAGATAACGCAGTCTGTGTAAGATACAAGCATCAAGGTTTTTATTGTTTTTAATTTCGCTGAGCCTGTTTTGTTGACTCGTCAAGAGTGGATTGGCTGAAGAATGGTCATTGGTATTTTGCCTTTTACTTGTAAAGATGAATAAAGGCTTGCTAAAGACCAAACTGATAAAGCGATTAATTTATCTGTAGAAATCTATTTCTGGCAAGTAAATGAAAAAGAAGAAATAGGAAGCGCTCAAATGAAGTCGGTACTTTGTCATCAAGCAACATTGCAAGTCGTGGACCAACCGAACTTAACGCCTGCAAAAGGGCAGGTGTTATTGGAAGTGGTGCGATGCGGGATCTGTGGTTCTGATTTACATATGCAGCACCACTGTGACCACATGCATGATTTGGCTGCACGTGTTGGATTTAATGGTTTAGCGAAGTCTACAGACCCATTTGTATTGGGACATGAGTTCTGTGGCAAGGTTTTAGACTACGGCCCAAAAACACGTCATAAATTTAAAGCCGATACACTTGTTTGCGCAATGCCGCTTTTAAATGTGGATCAGCATGGTTATTTATCTACAGGGCTTTCTCCAAATGCATCTGGTGGTTATGCCGAGCAAGTACTGGCTCAGTCGAGCTTGATGTTTGAAGTACCGAATGGCTTAGATGCAGATAGTGCTGCCATGACTGAACCTATGGCGGTTGCATTGCATGCCGTTCGCCGTAGCCGTGTGAAAACCGGTGAGCCTGTGATTGTAATTGGCTGTGGTCCTGTCGGGTTAGGTGTCATATTAATGCTTAAAGCTGCTGGGGTTAAAACCGTAGTTGCCAGTGACTTTTCTCCAAACCGACGTAAGCTTGCCGAGCAATGCGGTGCCGATATTGTGGTAGACCCTAAAGAAACATCGCCATTTGCTAACTGGAAAGAGTTTGGTTTACTTGGCAATGTTTCTGACGCGATTAATATGGGTATGGGGCTGTTTGATAAGTTACAAGCGACTCGCTTACCGTGGTGGCATGGATGGCGTATGATTGATAAATTGGGCGCTCTGCCAAAACGTCCTGTTATTTTTGAGTGTGTGGGCGTACCGGGTGTTTTGCAGCAAATTATTGAAGGTGCACCTTTGTTTTCCCGAATTGTCGGGGTGGGTGTGTGTATGCAAAGTGACAAAATAGAACCAGCACTTGCGATTAATAAAGAGCTAGAAATTCAGTTTGTGTTAGGCTATACACCGCTTGAGTTTAGAGATGCGCTGCATATGATTGCAGAAGGTAAAGTGAACTGCTCACCGCTCATTACTGGTGTTGTCGGCTTAGAAGGTGTTACCAATGCATTTCAAGCATTACGTGACCCTGAACAGCATGCCAAAATCTTGATTGACCCTAAACGTAGCGGTTCTGATATTCAATTGATGAGTCATTAATTCAAAGATATTTATGCTTAACTAAAAGGTTGTGATCTCATCAATCACAATCTTTTTTTATGCGTATAGAACGCAATATATGGCATAAATCAAACTCGGTGGGCTAATTTGTATTGGTCTTTAGTTGTTCTAGTTCTTGGTAAATCCACTCAACAAATTTTTGAATAGTCGGTGATACATCTTGGCTTGAGTGAATGAGATAGTACTTTCGGCTGCCTTTTAGTTTTTTATTGGAAACAATCACCAGTTCTTTTTTTTGTAGTTCAGATTCAATCAACATTTGCGGAATTAGAGCCATTCCCATGTCGTGACTGGCAGCAACTGCAAGCATTGAAAATAACTCATGGCGTTGTCCATCAAAAGGTTTCGGGTGCTGCATGTGATGAGTCAAAAACCATTCTTGCCAAATGCTAGGCCGAGTGGTTTGTTGTAGTAGGGGAATTTTCAGCAAATCTTCCGAGCTTAGATCATAGGTATTTTCATTGATCATCACAGCATCTGGAAAATACTTTTCGATGAGTCTTGGTGAGCACACAGGTACAATTTCTTCATCCATTAAATAGTGTGCTTGTATGCCGGGCCAATGGTCAATTTGTTGCTGCGTACCTGCAAAAATAGCGGCATCAAAAATATTGTCATTAAATAAAAAGGGCTTGGTACTGGTTTCTAAATGAACGGTAATTTCAGGATATTTTTGATTTAAAAGATGAAGTTTAGGTAACAGCCAGCGCGTTGCAAAGGTAGGAACAACACCTAACTTTAATGTTCCACCTAAACCTTTGTGAGAAATCACATCGGCCGTACATTTCTCTAAACCTAATAAATAGGGCTTAATACTTTTAAAATACTGCTGACCTGCAATGGTCAGCTCGACGCCATGCCGAGTACGTATAAAAAGTTCGACACCCAAGAAATCTTCTAACTGCTGAATTTGGCGCGAAACTGCACTTTGAGTAATGCATAGCTCTTGGGCAGCATAGGTATAACTTAGATGTTTTGCTGCACTTTCAAAGCAAATCAGGCCCTGAATGGACGGGATACTTCTTCGCATAAATAAATCCTTTTATTTGTCGTCATATTTCAAAACAGCATATGACCTAAATGCAGATATCAAAGTTTAGTATAAAAATAAGCCATTTTTAATGAAATACAACGAATTAAATAGTTAAATTTAACGTGACTCATTTTAAATATGCGTAAGTTGCATATCTGCATGAACATTTATCGTTTGATTACTGCATTTTTCACGCATAACATCGAGTTAAATAAAGAAGATCAAATCAAGCAGAGGATGCGATGAATCACATGGTGACAACAAAAAAAGCAAAAGTTCAATTTAACTGGCAAGACCCATTTTTAATTGAACAACAGCTTACCGAAGATGAGCGCATGATTCGTGATGCGGCTCATGCCTATTGCCAAGAACGTTTGCAACCACGTGTACTTGAACAATTCCGTCATGAAAAAACAGATCCTTCCATTTTTCGTGAAATGGGAGAGCTTGGCTTACTTGGTCCAACCATCCCTGAGCAATATGGCGGCGCGGGTTTGAACTATGTGAGTTATGGTCTGGTTGCGCGTGAAATTGAATATGTCGATTCAGGCTACCGCTCTATGGCGAGTGTGCAAAGCTCATTGGTCATGGTTCCGATTCATGAATTTGGTACCGAAGAGCAAAAGCAGAAGTACTTACCTAAGCTAGCTACAGGTGAATACATTGGTTGTTTTGGTTTGACTGAACCAGACCATGGTTCAGACCCGGGCAGTATGATTACCCGTGCTAAAAAAGTTGACGGTGGTTACCGCTTAACGGGCGCAAAAATGTGGATTACCAATAGCCCAATTGCTGACGTATTTGTCGTCTGGGCAAAAGAAGTTTCTGCTGAAGGTAATGTGGGTGATATTCGAGGCTTCATTTTAGAAAAGGGCTGGGAAGGTCTATCTGCACCAGCCATTCATGGCAAGGTTGGTTTACGTGCATCGATTACGGGTGAAATCGTAATGGATAACGTATTTGTACCTGAAGAGAACGCATTCCTTGAAATTCGAGGTTTAAAAGGCCCATTTACCTGTTTGAATAGCGCCCGCTATGGCATTGCATGGGGTGCAATGGGTGCTGCTGAGTTCTGCTGGCATACCGCACATCAATACACCATGGACCGTAAACAATTTGGTCGTCCGTTGGCTGCAAATCAGTTAATTCAAAAGAAACTGGCAGATATGCAAACTGAAATTGCATTAGGTTTGCAAGTGGCTTTACGTTTTGGCCGCATGAAAGATGAAGGCATTGCTTCAGTTGAAGGTACATCTCTAATTAAGCGTAACAACTGTGGAAAGGCGCTTGATATTGCCCGCATGGCACGTGACATGATGGGTGGAAACGGTATTAGTGACGAGTTTGGTGTAGCACGTCATTTGGTTAACCTTGAAGTCGTAAATACCTATGAAGGTACACATGACGTTCATGCCTTAATTTTAGGTCGTGCGCAAACGGGTATCGCGGCATTTAGTAACTAACTCATTAATTTTTAAAAGATCGAGGTGTTCTTTCGAGAGCACCTTTAGGGATTTTTACGCAAAAATTTATGGATAATGACAAGATTCATCGTAAGGATACTCATGTAAAGATGTGCCTCTGTGTACTTAAAACCAAATGTAAGATGATGAAAATATAGAAGATTAAGTCATACAGAAAACATAAGTAGGCTACCGATGACTCATTTGGGAAAATGAGGAACTAAAGATGAACAATGATGTTCAAGTAATATCGAAAGAGTTAAAAATTACATTTCCAAGTAACCTTGGAACATATGAAAAGATTGGACCAAATACATGGAAATGGGCATTGTTATTTGCCTATTTTGCGATGGTGGTCGATGGCATTGATATTATGCTGCTGTCTTATAGTTTGACCAGTTTAAAGGCAGAGTTTGGTTTAAGTACCTTTCAAGCGGGTGCCTTAGGCAGTGCCTCTTTGGCGGGTATGGGTATTGGCGGTATTTTGGGTGGTTGGGCATGTGACAAGTTTGGCCGTGTAAGAACCATTGCGAACTCGGTAACCTTCTTTTCGGTAGCGACTTGTTTGTTAGGCTTTACGCAAAGCTTCGAGCAATTTATGGCTTTACGTTTTATTGGTGCTTTGGGAATCGGAGCACTTTATATGGCTTGTAATACCTTAATGGCTGAATATGTGCCAACCACTTACCGTACAACAGTATTGGGCACGCTACAGACAGGGCAAACCGTAGGTTATATTGCAGCGACACTCTTAGCTGGCGCGATTATTCCAGATCATGGCTGGCGTGTTTTATTCTTCCTGACTGTAGTGCCTGCTTTCGTTAATATTTTCCTGCAACGATTTGTGCCGGAGCCAAAATCTTGGCAGCTCACTAAAATTGAAAGCTTACAAGGCAACAGACCACCGAAAGAAATGGTCGTGGCTGAAAAGCCTAAAAGTGGCAGTATTTATAAGCAAATTTTTAATAACTTTAAGCACCGTAAAATGTTTTTGTTGTGGATGACCACAGCATTCTTCTTGCAGTTTGGTTATTACGGCATTAACAACTGGATGCCAAGTTATTTAGAAACAGAAGTACATATGAACTTTAAAAACTTAACCAGTTATATGGTGGGTTCATATACTGCAATGATTCTAGGCAAAATTTTAGCGGGGTATCTTGCGGACAAATTTAACCGCCGTGCTGTTTTTGTGTTTGGAACAATTGCCAGCGCTGTGTTTTTGCCAATCATTATTTTCTTCAATACCCCTGACAATATTCTGTATTTATTGATCACTTTTGGCTTCTTATATGGCATCCCATACGGTGTGAACGCGACTTATATGGCTGAAAGTTTTTCAACCGATGTACGCGGAACAGCGATTGGTGGTGCCTATAACATTGGTCGTGTCGGGGCAGCTATTGCACCAGCCACGATTGGTTTCTTGGCATCGGGTGGTACGTTTACCATGGCTTTTATTGTGATGGGCGCTGCGTATTTTGTTGCAGGTGTATTGCCAGGCTTATTTATTAAAGATCGTCAGTACGATCCGCAAAAACAATCATAAACAATGACAAGAAGGTGCTTTGAGCGCCTTCTCAAAGATAAGGGTAGCGTTATGGGTGCATTACAAGGAATTCGAGTTTTAGATTTAAGTCGTGTACTTGCAGGGCCGTGGTGTGGACAAATCTTGGCAGACCTTGGCGCAGAAGTCATTAAAATTGAACGTCCTCGAGTCGGTGATGACACCCGCATGTGGGGACCACCATGGATGCCCGATCAAGATGGAAACATGACCCGTGAATCTGGCTATTTTCAGTGTACCAACCGAAATAAATATTCGGTTGCGGTGGACATTACTACACCCGAAGGTCAGGCCTTAATTTATGAAATTGCCAAAACTGCCGATGTGGTGATTGAAAATTATAAGACAGGGTCTTTGGCTAAATATGGCTTGGACTATGCTTCATTAAGCGAGTTGAACCCAAATATTGTGTATTGCTCGATTACGGGTTTTGGACAAGATGGCCCACGTGCAGAAGAACCCGGTTATGATTTTATTATTCAGGGTATGTCTGGCTTAATGAGCATTACTGGTGAGCCCGATGATGTGGCAGGTGGTGGTGCACAAAAAGTTGGTGTGGCTGTTGTCGATATTCAAACGGGGTTGTATTCAACTATTGCTATTCAAGCTGCCTTGATTGCACGGTCGCACACGGGACGCGGTCAATATATTGATATGTCACTGCTTGATGTGCAGGTAGCAGCACTGGCAAATCAGGGAATGAATTATTTAGCCTCAGGTAAAGCACCACAGCGCATGGGTAATCAACATCCAAGTATTGTTCCGTACCAAACTTTTAAGGCCAAAGATAAAGAATTTATTATTGCTTGTGGTAATGACAAGCAGTTTAAAGATTTGTGCATGGCGATTGGTTATCCAGAGCTACTCGAAAATGAAAATTTTGTACGCAACCAAGACCGCGTAAAGTATCGAGATAAACTGATTCCTTTATTATCGGAGCACTTTTTGCAGAAAACTGCTAAAGAATGGGTCG
Organism: Acinetobacter lactucae; assembly: GCF_013122135.1. Taxonomy (NCBI): domain Bacteria; kingdom Pseudomonadati; phylum Pseudomonadota; class Gammaproteobacteria; order Moraxellales; family Moraxellaceae; genus Acinetobacter; species Acinetobacter lactucae. Next base: position 3,249,662 of record NZ_CP053391.1, on the reverse strand, counting down.
ACATGATTCATATACTTAAAGTGCCTGTAGGTGTCATCAACTCTATTGAAGATGCTTTGGCTGAACCACAAATCGTACATCGCAATTTAGTGGTGAACATTCCTCATCGTTTAAATGAAAACTTCCAAACGATTGGCTCACCAATCAAGCTGTCTGATACTCCAGTTGAATATCATCACGCACCGCCAGAGCTAGGTGAACATACGGCTCAAATCTTATCGAGATTTAAAACAGCAGAAGAGCTAGCTGAGTTAAAAGAGAAAGGCATTATTGATGGGAAAATTGCTTAAGCTATTGTCGTTTTTAATGTAATTCAATTTAAATGGAAATTGTGATTTGCAATAAATCACAGTTTTTTTATTAAAAAATAAGACTCTTAATATTTAAAAATAAGGGGCAGCTCTGGTCTGAAATCATGAATCATTCCTTGAGGCTCATAATCAAAACTAATTTCCATTAAATGTTCTAATCCATCAGTCACTTCAAAACCATCAAGCGAATTGAACAGTAATGAAGTTGGGTGCTGCTCTAGGTTTGGTATAGAAACCTTAATCGCGGTGATTTCTGATAAATCTTTGCTATGTACAAGAGGTTGTTGTTTTTCTTTTGCGGCTAGATCTGGTCGTGAAGCAAATGAGAGGAAGAACCACATTGGCTCAGATACAATAGAGTCTTTGGCAACATTTACTTCTAAGTTGGTTGGCAAATAGCTTGGCTTATAAACCCAATTAGGAAATTTTGCGACGTTATCATCTTTATTTTTAGGTCTAAAGCAAATTCCAAAAGGGGATGCGATATTATCTTTAGCACTGAGTCGTTCAAAAAGCAGAGTTGGTTTGGTGAGATTGCTTGAGGCTTCTTCTTGATTATTTAAAAAGATTAACTCGATAAAACTGTTTTTAAAGAAAAAGCGTCTGTTTTCTGTACCTTGACCTGGGTGATTATTGGATGAACCTTCTGTTAGACCGAATTTTTTTAAAGTTTCAGCTTCGGGAGCGCCTGATTGTACACAAATAAAAATATGGTCCACTTCCATTTTAAGTTCTCATGCTAAAGTTTATGAATATTAAATAATTGATTAATAGAATTTTTCATGTTTATCGCAAGTGTTTCATCGAAACCATCGACTAAAAAGCGGCTAATGAGCCCTTCAATCACCGTATAGATCAGCTCAGATAAAGCTTCACCATTTGGCATATTACAGTTTGCTGCTATGAGCTCTTTAATCCATTGTTTATGGGCTTTAGAAATAGAAATGATGTCTTGATCATCTTGGTTAGATTCAGCGACAGCTCTTACAAATAAACAGCCTTTAAAAAAATCTTGTCTAAACCAGTTGGTATGCCAATCCAGAATCTTATTGATGGCTTCCAATCCCGTTGCTTCTCCCACATAACTCAAAAGGCTTTGCTTGAATCGCTCATCACGTGCAACGAGCACAGATTTAACCAGTTGATTTTTATTTTTATAGTACGTGTACATGGTGGTTTTAGAGCAGCCGGATTCATCGCGAATCAGGTCGACGCCAACCCCGACAAAACTATTTTCATTAAATAACTTCTCGGCTGTATCTAATATTTTTAAGGCAGATTTTGACATAAAACTTTTCCAAAAAATTAAATAGTACAGATCTGTACTATTTGAAATTTTATCTATATGCTTTTTAAAAAGCAACTTTTTGTTAGAGGAATAAAACCATGTTCTCGATCTTTTATGGCAAAGAAAAACTGGCTCCTTCGCCCAATAAAATTGAGATTTTGAGAAGCCTTGTTGGGGGTACGCTCAGTATTTTTATACTTCTGTGGTTGAGCAAGCTCACACACAATATTTTTATCATGGCACCGTTTGGTGCAACCTGTGTATTGCTTTATACGGCGTCGCAGTCACCTTTGGCACAGCCCAGAAATATTATATTTGGGCATCTCATCTCGGCTTTTGTTGGTTTATTTTTTCTAAAATTTATCGGTGTTTCCATTTTTACAATTGCTTTTTCAGTGGGCTGTGCAATAGCACTCATGCAAGTTTTTAAATGTGTTCATCCACCTGCTGGGGCCAATCCTTTGGTTATTTTACTCACTGCAAGCAGCATATATTACGAGTGGAGTTTCTTAATTTTCCCTGTTTTGGTCGGTGCAGTGTCTTTAGTTTTGGTGGCGATGCTGATTAATAATATTAAAGCGAGTACGAAGTGGCCGATGTATGGTTTAGGAATTTTAAATAGTAAAAAGTAGGGATGGCATGAAGTGTTTTGAGCTTAAAAATAATAAAAGTATTCACTACGCCAAGATAGTGAATACTTTTGAATGAAATTATGACTTCTTAGAAATACGTTCTTCGATGGCAAATTTGAGTAAAGAAGCACTGCGGTAAAAACCGTGTGCGAACTTTCCAAATGGCATGGTAATAAAGAAGGTCATGACCGTAGCTAAATGGAAAATCAGTAAAAGTGCCATGTAAGGGGTATTGCGAAATGCCATGAGTGCTAGCCCTGAAGCGCTAACGATAAGTAGAAGGAAAATAAAGCCTCGATCTACAGGTTTTTGCTCACGGTCACCATGCAACGGATGACGTTTAAGATTTAAATAGAGCAAGCCAGATGGTCCAATGACTAAGCCAATTCCACCCAAAGTGCCCAAAATAACGGGCAAGCTTAGATAAGGATAAGGTGCGTGTAAGTCAAGAAAATAGTGATATAACGTCGCTACACCTGTGGCTGCAAAGCAAAGCATAAAGCCATAAAACGTCAGGTGATGGAACACACGACGAATTTGTGTGTAACGGTCATCTTGTTCATTACAACCTTTGCCATGTCCACCATCTAAATATTTAAGCGTTAATACATTTTGGGTGGCTTGAACTAGATCGGGTTTTTCAACTTTGCCATGGATAACTTTAGAAGTTTGTCGCCAAAATTTGCTGATCCCAATAAGTAGTAAAATGATTGCAACCGTAAAGGTAAATCCAAACAGTAGTGCTAAAAAGTTATGTGGGAAAATTGCATAAAAATTACCTTGGTAACCTGCAAATAGGTCGGTGTCTTTGTACCACACCACGGCTAACATGCAAAAAAAGAAAATAAGTGTTAACACTGAAACAAAAGGAATTCCCACAGACTTATAAAGTCGTCCTAGAGGCTGAGGGGTCGCAAACTCTTGGTAAGTTTCTAAACGTACTTGTGCCATCGCTTTTGGAATATTTACACCAAACTCGTGGGGTGGAGCATATTGGCAAGCATGTAAACATGCACCACAGTTATGGCAAAGGTTTGCCATGTAATGAATATCGGCTTGGTTAAACTCTAGGCGCTTGGTCATAGCCGAAAATACAGCACAGAATGATTCACAGTAGCGACAAGCATTACAAATCTGTAGGGCTCTTTGGACTTCTTGTTCGTGATCAGAGAGCTGAACAACTGGAATTAGGGCTTTGCTATTAGCATTCATGTTCAACTCCTTGTGATAGTGCATAGTGGGCTGCATTTTTTCCGGCAATGCGTCCAAACGTCGTTCCGATCGACATGCCAACGCCTGCGGTATAACCCTGACCGAGTACGTTACCTGCCATCATTTCACCTGCGACAAATAGGTTTGGGCTTGCTTTATTGTTAAAACGTACCGCAGCATCATCTTCGACTTTTAAGCCTAAATAGGTAAAGGTAATGCCGGGTTTAAGGGCATAGGCATAAAAGGGTGGGCGATCGAGAGGAACGGCCCAGTGGGTTTTGTTGGGAACAATATTTTGGGTGGTGCAGTCATCTAAAACGGTATGGTTAAAGGTGCCTTGCACACAAGCTTGGTTAAATTCTTCTACCGTGTGGCATAAGGTTTTTGCATCTAGTCCGATTTTTTCAGCCAGTTCTTGAATGCTATTAGCTTTTACACCTGCAAACACAGGCGGCATAAAGCGACCAATCGCTTTTGAATCAATAATCGAATAAGCAATTTGCTGTGGCTGTTGTGCCACAAGCCGGCCCCAAATCGCATAACGTTTTGGCCAGAAATCTTCGCCTTCATCGTAAAAACGTTCAGCTTTGTTATTGACCACAATTCCCAATGAAACGCAGTCAATACGAGTACAAATACCGCCGTCATATAGAGGTGCGCGTGCATCTACGGCTACGCAATGTGATTGTGATGGGTCACCAATAATATCGGCACCTTGATCTATCATAAATTTAAGTAAGTTGCCCTGATTAAAGCGCGTACCACGGATAATGAAATTATCGGCAGGCCATTCGCCGTTTTCATTTTGTCCCCATGCTTCTCTTAACCATTCCAGATTTGACTCAAAACCGCCTGCGGCCAATACACAGCTTTTTGCTTTAAATACACGACCATCTTCAGCAATTGCCGCTTCAAAATGCCCTTGATTTAACTTTAGATCTTTAATTTTTGTGTTGTATAAAATTTCGATACCAAGTTCTTGGGCGCTACGGTAGTAGGCATTAATGAGGGCTTTACCGCCACCCATAAAAAAGGCATTAGTACGTGCAACATGCAAAGCACCCGATAGCGGGGGCTGAAAATTCACACCATGTTTACGCATCCAGTCGCGGCAGGAGGCAGTGCTACGAATGACCAAACGGGCTAAATGTTCATTGGTTTTTCCAGCAGTTACTTTAAGTAGGTCTTGCCAATATTCTTCTTCGGGGTAGGCATCAACCAATACGTCTTGAGGAGCATCATGCATGCAGCGAAGGTTACGAGTGTGTTGTGAGTTACCCCCACGCCACTCTTTAGGGGCTGCTTCTATGACAAGCACAGACGCGCCACTTTCTTTTGCTGTGAGCGCGGCACACAGTGCGGCATTCCCACCACCAATTACAATCACATCATGCATGGATTTCTCCCTTTCTCAGCTAGGGCTAATGTAGCTTTAAAAAGAAAGGTGAAGTGAGAGGCTAGGCTTGAATAGGTGTTTAGTAAAAATAAACACTAATCGCTTAAGTGTTTATGAGTTTCGCACCAGGCCAGCGACTTTCATTAATCAGGTTGGTGACACAGGCACGAATTACGACTTTAGTGGCTAAAGTAGCAGGCGAGAGTTCTTCTTCAGAGAGACTGATTAAATAGTTAATACGCTCAATAGCAGGTTCTATAACGCGTAGCAGGCATAAGTCTTGTCGTGAGTTTAATGATGCACCTGCGGGTTGAATGGTTGCCATTTCGAGTTGGCTAATGCTTTCCATTAATAAATGCAGCCCATCAATTTCATATGCCACTTTAAGCTGATGAATTTTCTGTTCGAGCAACAAACGCAGTCCATGTCGTTGGCTCGGTAAAATAAGAGGAAGCTCTTTAAGCTGCGAATGAGTAATCGTTTGAGTGTTAATACAGCTTTCAAGGTTGTACTGACTCAGCACTTCTTTCGGTGAGATTAAAAACATTTGTTCTTTGACTAAAGGCTGTATGGCCCACTGTGGGTCGACATCGTCACTAAAGATGATGGCAACATCGAGCTGTCTTGCATTGACTAAGGCTTTGAGATCTCCCGATAACCCTTCAATTAAACGGACTTTAATGTCGGGGTAACGATTTCTCATGAGTTTTAAAAAATGTGTACCAATAACTGCTGCAACACTGGGTGAAAACCCCACGGTGACATGACCACTTAAACGTGAAGAGTGCGCAGAGTCTACTGCATGGTCTAAGTGCCTAAGTGCCAGTTGAACCTGTTGAAAAAAAGCTAAACCCGCAGGAGTGGGAACTGTACCCAAAGCAGTACGTTGTAAAAGGCGAATAGAAAGTTCGCTTTCTAATTTTGAGATTTGCTGACTTAATGCAGAAGTTCCAATATCGAGATTTTTTGCAGCTTTACCCAAGCTTCCTGACTCGATCACTGCAATAAAATACTTTAATTGTTTGAGTTCCACGGCAAATACTACATTAACCTTTATGGATTAATTCTACACTGGTTTATCACTCAACATTTTATTCTATTATGCTGACTGAACTACTAAAAGAGAAAAGGCAACATCACCCCAAGATACTGCCTTTTAGGGCTTTTATTGTTTAACCTGCTCAAGACCCTGTTCTTCAATAATGTGTGTGGCTTGAGGTGATTTCACAAACTTGATTAACTCTTTTGCGGCTTTTTCATGTTCCGAGCCTTTACCAATACCAGCAGCAAATACGGTAACTTTTTGATAAGGTGCTGGGATTGGGCCGACTAATTCAACTTGACCATATTTGCCGGTAAAAGGTTTGATTTCACTAATTTGCTGGAAACCGATATCAAACTGGCCTTCAGCAATGCGTTTTGCAACACGATCGCCGATTACTTTTTCTGCCTTGCTTGAAATGATTTTATATTCCACAGGTGGGAAGCTTGGGAACACATCTTTTTCAAGATGTGTACCGCTCGCACTTGCTGAATAGCCTATGTGCTTGGCACTTAATAAAACTTTTTCGAATTTTTCCGCAGAGCTGATATCTGGTTTTGGCGCGCCTTTTGGAACAGCCATACCAATGCTTGAATTTACTAAAGGACTTTGTGAATTTGGGTCTACATAACCCTTTTCTGCAAGCTTGTTGAGTTCAGGAGCAGCCAAGACCACCACATCAAAACGTTCACCGCGATCAAGTCGATTTGGAATTGCAGTTGGTGATGCACCCATTGATGAACCAGACGAAAGGTGAACAGTGTGACCAGTTTGTTTTTCAAATAATGGAATGAGTTTTTCCATAGATGAATAGAAACCACCTGAGCTAATCACTTCGATTGTATCTGCGTTAGCAAGGGTTGAGCCTAAGCCTACACCAGCTAGGCAAATGGTCATGAAGATAGGGGACTTTTTCATAGTATCTCGCTTTAATGACAGGAGAACACAGTACGGAGACGTAAGATCTGCCGTACTGTTCATTAAAATTTCAGGTTAAGTCGTTTTTTGTTTTAAGCGCTGATTTTTGCAGTTTCAGCAATCGAGTCAGTTTTCTTCTGTTTAGAACCACGGCATAGATATAAGCTTGAGATTAAGCTACATACCGCAGCGAGCATGAGCCACAAAGCTGGTGTACTTGCATTGCCTGTATTTTCGACAAGGAAGGTGCAAGCCATTGGGGTCATACCGCCAAAAATAGCGGCTGCAAGGCTGAATGCTAAAGAAAAGCCAACTGTACGTACACGTTTTGGCATCACTTCGGCAAGTGTTGCGACCATGGTTCCGTTATACATACCAAAGAAGAAAGAGAAGTAAGCAAGCGTAATTAGAAGGTTCGTGAAGCTAATATCGCTGACTAACCAGCTTAAAACTGGATAACTTGTGAAGATCGCAAGTGTGGTAATGCCTACGAGAACCGGACGACGACCAATTTTGTCTGAAAGTAAGCCACCCATTGGTAACCATATGAAATTAGACAAACCAACAAACACAGTTGCTAAAAGACTATCTGTGACTGACATTTCTAAAGTACGTTTTGCATACACCGTGGTGTAAACCGTAATAAAGTAGAAAGTGGTCGTAGTCATCGCACTCATCATCATACCTGCAAGTACGATGCGCCAGTTGTTCGCCAGTGTGCTGAAAATTTCTTTGGTTGAAGGATGAGTCTTTTGCGATTTAAAGTCTTCAGTTTCTTCTAAAGTACGACGGAACAAAAAGATTAAAGGAATAATCAAACAACCAATTAAGAAAGGAATACGCCAGCCCCATTCACCTACTTGAGCAGTAGTTAAAATGGTGTTGAGCCAGTAGCCAAGTAATGCGGCAAATACAACGGCAACTTGTTGGCTGCCAGACTGCCAGCTGGTAATAAATCCACGGTTTTTATCTGTTGCAATTTCAGCTAGATAAATAGATACACCGCCAGATTCAACACCTGCCGAGAAGCCTTGTAATAGACGGCCAATCACCACCAAGATCGGTGCGATAATACCTATGGTTTCATATCCCGGCACAAAGGTAATTAAGATGGTACCGATTGCCATAAGGCTTAAAGTAACAATGAGACCTTTACGACGACCAACTCTATCGACATACGCGCCCAAAAAAATAGCGCCGAGAGGACGCATAAGAAAGCCCGCAGCAAACACTGTAAATGTCATCATTAAAGAGACATATTCATTTTCAGAGTGGAAAAATTTTGCCGCGATATAGGTGGCGTAGAAACCGAAAAGAAAAAAATCGTACTGCTCTAAAAAGTTGCCACTCGTTACATTTAATATTTTTTTAAAAGTAGCCCTACGGTTATTCACGACATCCATTGGAGACCTCCTTGGCCTGACAAAATGGAAACATTCACGATCTTCAATGCATGGATTTAAATAGACTTTAGTAAACCTCAAGAGCAAATGGGCTAGAGATGAGATTTAAAGAGATCCTTCAGAGAAAATGTGATGCCTTGTTTCCAGTTCAAACTACACATCTATATTTCGATAAACAGAAAGCCATTTATCATTCGACAGAAAATGTAATCTCAAACAGTACAGAGGAGTGAGAGGACAAAATTAATTAGGTATTTAATAAAATTAATGGGTTTTTATAAAATAATTTCAGAACACGGCCAAATTTGATTTTGAATTAGTTCTTTTACACAGGCCTTAATGGCTGACTTTGCAGCAAGTGCAGCAGGTGATAATTCTTCTTCGGCAAGGCTCACCAAGTAATTGATTCGCTCAACTTCGGGTTCTACCAATTTCAGCAATTGAAGCTTATGTTTGTACTCTTGCAGACAAGCACTACCCGGGCGAACACTGGCAAGATCAAGGTGAATCAGGCTGTCCATAAGTAAGTGTAGCCCATCAATTTCATAGACGACATTAAGCTGTCCAATCTTATGTTCAAGCAGCTTTCTTAAACTATGGCGCTGACGTGGCAATACTAAAGGAATGTCACCAATTTGCTGTGACTGAATAATTCCACTTTTAATGCATTCGGCAAGGCCATATTCTTCTAGTACTTCCTTTCGTGCCATTAAATACATTTGCTCGCGTACCAAGGGTTGTATTGACCACTGTTTATCAATTTCATTGGTAAAAATAATGGCAATATCGAGCTGACGGGAGTTAATGGCTTGAATGAGGTTACCCGAAAGCGTTTCCACAATCTCTAAACGAATGTCTGGGTAGCGTTCAGACATTAATTTCATTAAAGGGATCCCAATTAAAGCGGTAATGGTCGGTGGAAAACCAAGGCTGACATGACCAGAAAGCCGTGCAGAATGCGCCGCATCTATGGCGAAGTTCACTTGACGTAAAATGAGTTGAGAGTGTTTTAAAAAGGCGAGACCTGCGGGAGTAGGGGTGACACCAAAAGCATTACGTTGTAACAAACGAATGCTTAGCTCCTGTTCGAGCTTACTAATTTGCTGACTAATGGCTGAAGCGCCCACATCAAGTTTCTGGGCTGCCTTACCAATACTGCCTGATTCAACGACTGTCAAAAAATACTTAATTTGCTTGATTTCCATATATAAATTTCCGTATTAATTTTAGTAAGCGTCAAACCTGCTCGATTTTTTGTATATTAACAGCTGTATATTCTCTTATAAATAATTACCCATTCTTATGAAATTAATCTTTAGCTTAATATTCCAAGAACAATAAAAACGATCTTTTTTTAGTTCCCAGCTTCCCATTAAGCGGCATAGCTATTTAATTTTACTAATGCCCCCTTTAAATTGTTGGTATCACGATGATTTATTGTTCTGTGCTTTAATCCTCCTAAGTTCGAAAGGGAGAAGATTAAATGCATGATGCACTTTGTTTTTTATCAATATTATTAGCCCCAGCATTTTAAGCTGTTCTGCAAGTGTTTGATTGCTCATTTATAAACTTACTGAATGTCAGGATTTTTCCTTCACTAGGCCAGTTGTTTTAGCAGCTTAATTCATAATTTTTATTGTAACGCAGCATTGTTGAAGTTCGCAGCCGAAGAGTGCAGCGAAACATCAGATCAAAACTAAATAACCAGTAAGCATAATCGCGCCAAGGAGGCCGATGCTGATATTGGTAAAACCAAAATATGAATAGATGAAAAACGTTATAAGGATGTATGTAACATGAAAAATTTAAAATTACTCGCATTGGCATGTGTCAGTGTGACCATGGTTGGCTGTGGCTCCGGAAATGCCTCTAAAGAAGCTGGACAACCAAAACGACCAGAATGTATCGCCCCAGCCAAACCAGGTGGCGGCTTTGATATGACCTGTAAACTCATACAATCTGGCTTTCAAAAAACAGAGCTGATCAAAGATCCAATCCGCGTAACGTATATGCCAGGAGGAGTAGGTGCTGTAGCCTACAATAAGATTGTAAATAGTGATCCTGCTAATAATAATGCCGTAGTTGCTTTCTCGACGGGTTCACTCCTGAATCTAGCACAAGGAAAATTCGGGCACTTTACTGAAAAAGATGTGAAATGGTTGTCGGGAGTCGCCGTCGATTATGGTCTAGTTTCGGTACATAAAGACTCACCATTGAAAAACCTTGATGACTTGATGAAAGCACTTCAAGAAAATCCAAAAGCACTTAGCTTTGGTGGTGCAGGAAGTGTGGGTGGTCAAGACTGGATGCAAACCGCAATGTTGGCCAAAAAAGCAGGTATTAGTCCTGCTGAATTAAGATTTGTCGCACTTGAAGGTGGAGGGGAAGTGCTGACTTCATTACTGGGACAGCACATTCAAGTCGGCGTAGGTAATGTCAGCGAAGTAAGCTCATACCTAGAGTCTGGCGATATTCGGGTTTTAGCAGTTTTTGCAAACAAGCGTTTAGATGGGAAATTCTCAAAATTACCTACGGCAAAAGAGCAAGGCTATGACATAGAGTGGCCAGTCATCCGTGGTTTCTATATGGGGCCACAGGTCAGTGATGAAGCGTATGGCTGGTGGAAAAATGCCTTTGATAAAATGATGGTAGACCAGAAATTTAAAGCAGTACGTGAAAAACAAGATTTGCTCCCATTTCAACTGACAGGTGAAGAACTCACCGCTTATGTATATAAACAGACCGAGGAAATGCGTCAGTTGTCGCAAGAATACAAATTATCAAAATAACAAATGAACTGAGTTGAGAAGTGATTTTTCAGCTCAGTTTTTTTTTGAGGATAGATGATGAAATCTGAACGGATTCTTACCGCCATTATTACGGTTTGTGGGTTATTTTTGTTGATCTACGCAAGCAATTTTGAAGCACCAATTTCCTACGATCCAGTAGGACCAAAAGCTTTTCCCATTCTATTAATGGGGTTGATCACAGTGAGTGCAATCTATCTCACTGTACGGCCTGCCATTATGTTCGAACCCGTTGAGCTGGGGTGGACAAAACATCTGGTTGTGAAGTTAGCGTTGTGTGCAGTGGCTTTAACGCTATATGCATTGGTTTTTGAATGGCTCGGCTTTATTGTGGCGACCCTGTTGATGACCATTGCAGTGGGCAAACTTTTCCATGGCAAAACCATACCAGTTTTGGTGACAAGCATAGTACTCAGCTTGAGTACCTACTATATGTTTGATCGTTTCTTGGATGTGCCGTTACCACTTGGATTTTTTGGTTAAGGATGACCCGATATGGATGTATTAAGTTTTTTGATGATGGGGTTTGAGGTTGCCTTGCAACCGCAGAATCTTTTAATTGCTTTTATTGGCGCATTTATTGGAACGATTGTAGGGCTATTGCCGGGTTTAGGTCCAATTAATGGTGTGGCAATTTTATTGCCGTTTGCTTACGCCTTGGGTTTACCTGTAGATAGTGCCTTGATTTTATTGGCAGCAGTTTATTTGGGTTGTGAATATGGCGGACGTATTTCAGCGATTCTGTTAAACGTACCCGGAGATGCTGGGGCCATTATGACCACATTAGATGGTTATCCATTGGCACAGCAAGGAAAGGCTGGCATCGCATTGTCTTTGTCATCGGTCAGTTCCTTTGTTGGAAGTACTGTCGCCTTTATTGGAATTGTATTGTTTGCTCCGATATTGGCGAAATGGGCAATTGCATTTGGTCCAGCTGAATATTTTGCTCTGATGGTCTTTGCAATTGTTTGTTTAACAGGCTTAGTCAGTACACAGCCTTTTAAAACTTTAATTATGGCACTCATGGGTTTAGCTCTTGCAACGGTGGGAATGGATGCCATTACAGGGGTGTATCGCTTTACTTTTAACAGTGTGGGTTTAAGTGATGGAATTGCTTTCACAACGTTAGTGATTGGATTATTTAGCGTAAGTGAAATTTTATTACTACTCGAACGCACGACAATTGGTCAAGTTGCTTTAAAACAAGGAAAACGTTCCCTTTTTAATCTTAAAGAGTTCTTTTTCTCTTTAGCAGCTATCATCCGCAGTTCAGTGATTGGTTTCTTCTTGGGTATTCTCCCGTGTGCAGGTGCAACAGTTGCAAGTGCAATGGCCTATACCACTGAACGAAAAATGGCAAAGGATAGTAGCAAGTTTGGTAAAGGTGACTTACGTGGTCTTGCTGCACCAGAAAGTGCGAATAATGCAGCAGCTTGTGGTTCATTTGTACCCATGTTGACACTAGGTGTTCCTGGTTCAGGTACTACGGCGGTAATGATGGGTGCATTGCTTATGTATAACATCGCGCCAGGTCCACAGTTATTTGTTCAGCAACCTGTACTCGTGTGGTCACTCATTGCATCGCTTATGGTGGGTAATATCATTCTGTTGGTATTGAACTTGCCATTGGTGGGTTTCTTTGCCCGCATGTTGAGTATTCCTAATTATATTTTGATCCCGATCATCGCAAGTGTTAGTTTTGTTGGTGTGTATGCTATTCATAGCAACATCTTTGACTTGCTGTTATGCATGGGCTTGGGTGTGGTTGGATATATTCTACGAAAATTTGATTTCCCATTAGCACCACTGATTCTTGGTTTTGTACTAGGAGAGTTGATGGAGTCAAACTTACGTCGTGCTTTGTCGATTTCTCAAGGGGAACTTGATGTCTTATGGAGCAGTAACATTAGTATGGGTCTTTGGATTATGTCGGGATTGTTGTTGATCTTGCCAATTGTTCGTAAGTACTTGTTTATCAAAAAGCAACAAGCTTAATAGGACAGCAATAATAGTCAGCATTGGTTGACTGTTATTGCTCAGAATTATGGAAAAAATAAGCTCAAATCTCAAAGGATTAGCAATTGCTCTGATCGGGGCTTTAATTGCCAAATATGTGCATATTCCCTTGCCTTGGTTGCTTGGGCCTTTATTGACGGCTTTATTGTTCGGTAGCGTTGGTCATCCACTTGTCTGTGACTCTCGTTGGCGACGCATAGGGCAGGTCATTATTGGTATGGCCTTGGGTCTATACTTTACACAAGCGTTGGTACAGGCAGTGGCATCATATTGGGGCTTTATTCTCATTGGGATGGTGTGGTCACTTGTATTGGGTACATTGCTGGCCGGATTGCAATATCGAGTTAATGCCTTGGATTGGGCAACTGCATGGTTTTCTTCGGCCATTGGCAGTGCTAGTGAAATGGTCAATATTGCAGAGCGGTACCAAGCTCAAGTCGATAAAGTCGTTGCTGCCCATAGTTTGAGAATTGTGATTCTGGTGGTGCTGGTTCCAATTTTTATGGAACTTTATTTTCATGTCGAATGGACTGGTTTAAAAATACTTGCGTCCGATCAATTTAGCTTTTTTCAGGTCGTATTACTGTTTTGTCTGGCCCTATTGATAGGTCAAGTTTTTCAATTTTTTAATATTCTGAATGCTTGGATTTTGGGGCCACTCGCGATTATCGGGTTCTTATCATTCTTTGGGATACTTCAGATGAGATTGCCTGAATGGTTTACTGCCTTTGGTCAAGTCTGTATTGGGTGGTCATTAGGTAGCAAATTTCCATTTAGCTTTTTAAGAAAAAATAAAAAATTTATTGGAATCACACTGATATTCAATTTACTGGCTTTAGTGTTATCGATCAGCATTGCTTTATTACTCGTCAATTTAAGTCATACAGAAAAACAAATCTTGATTTTAGGCCTTTCACCCGGAGGCATTGCAGAAATGTCACTGATGGCTAAAGCGTTAGGACTTGCAGTGCCAATCGTGGTTGCCTTTCAACTTTCTAGATTAATTTTCGTAATTCTCACTACACGCTTTTTTTATCAATACAGTCTGCAATTGTTTTTTAAATCTAAAAAGTAAGCCCTTTTTTAATATAAAAACTTTGTTGTGCTTACCGCTATACAAACCATAACTTTTCAATATGGCATCTACGGTCAAATCATTGGCGTTTGGAGCTAAGCAGAAGCATTCAAATCTACATAAAGTGAGGAATCAAAATAAAAAATATCCAGGATGGATCTATGAATTTTGTTGTGAATAAAAAAATATTGATATTAGGAATAACTTCAATTTGCACAAGCACATTACATGCTGCTGCATTTGATAAAACAGGGCAGTCTGTAGCGGCATTTTTACAATCAGGCAATTATTTTGAAGCAAGTTTAGGAATCACAGACACCGATTTAAGTGGTGTAGAGTCGGGTACAAACCCGTCACATCATTCAATTTCAGATATCGCCAATACAGACTATCGACCTACCGCAGCGTTAAAACTACAGTTAGCACCGCAGTATTCATTTGGCTTGCTGTATGATCAACCATTTGGTGCCGACACTGAGTATTCAGGTCTAAATGGCTTTGTCGCAACGCCAAGAGACACAGTGATGTTACCCGGCATTACAACCGCGGGGCTTGCCAATGCTACTTCTGGTCAAGTGCCCACAGGAAATGCAAAATCAGAATTTGATATACAAAATTTAAGCTTTATTTTGGGATATCAACCCACAAAAAACTGGAATCTTTATGCAGGGCCAGTTTATCAGAGCTTTAAAAGTCAGGTTGAATTAAGAGGTAATGTATTTAGTCTTTACAACGGCTATGACTTTCACACCAAAACTGTAGGTGACTTGGGATGGTTAGCGGGGCTTGCCTACCAGATTCCTGAAAAAGCTGTGAAAGTCTCATTAACTTATCGCTCGGCCATTACTCATAAAGTAAATGCCACTGAAAACGCTCCCCTTATTGATATGTTAAACACTCAACAAGGTCGTGATTTAGTTAATCAGCATTTAGACTACATGATTTCTATTGGGCAGATGACTTCACAAAAGAAGGCTTACTTAAATCAGATTATTGCCAATTTGCCCAAACAAGAAGATACAGGTACAACAAAGTTTAAGTCTCCAGATTCAGTAAATTTAGAGTTTCAAACAGGACTTCGTCAGGGGACCTTATTGTTTGGGAGCATACGCTGGGTAAATTGGAGTGATCTTGCTCTACAGCCTTATCGCTTTGGTGAAATTTCAAAAGTTGTTGGAGTGTTATCGACGCCAAGCCGCCCAGAAGGCTTTAATTTGGTTCGCTACTATGATGATCAATGGTCTTTAAATTTAGGGGTTGGACAACGCTTTTCACCTAAATGGTTAGGTTCTGTATCGGTAGGTTGGGACTCGGGAGCAGGCGATAAGGTGTCAACAGGTGGGCCAAGTAAGGGATATTACAATTTAGGCATGGGTGCTCAATATAGCCCGACATCACAATACTTTATTTCTGGTGGCGTGAAGTATTTCTGGTTAGGCGATGCAAAAGCTCAGCTTGGCGCGCAGGCAGGTAGTGATTATTATGTAGGAGAGTTTAAGGATAATCACTCTTTAAGCTATGGATTAAAAATAGGATATAAATTCTAAATAATACAAAAAATTAAAAGAGGAAATAGAGAATGGATTCAATGATAATTACCGTATTCTTACCCATAGCCTTGGCTATTATTATGGCAGGTATGGGGCTGGAATTAACCCTCAAAGATTTCCAACGTGTTCGCCAGCACCCTAAAGCCGTATTTATTGCATTGTTTTGTCAGCTCGTTATTTTAGTGGCTATTGCTTTCATCATTTGTAAGGTCTTTGCTTTACCACCAATGATTGCTGTCGGGCTGATGTTACTTGCTGCCTCACCAGGAGGGGCCACTGCAAATTTATTTAGCTATTTATATAAGGGTGATATTGCACTTAATATTACTTTAACAGCGATAAATTCAGTGCTTGCTGCTTTTACCTTGCCCCTAATTGTGAACTTTGCACTACTACATTTTGTGGCAAGTGAACAACATGTCGGATTGCAATTTTCTAAAATAATTCAAGTGTTTGTTATTATTTTATTTCCAGTCATTATTGGAATGTTAATTAGACATTTCTCACCAAAATTTGCAGAAAAGTTAAATAAACCCGTTCGTGTGTTCGCCATCGTATTTTTACTTTTTATTATTGCGCTCGCGATTGCAAAAGACTATCAAAAACTTCTCGATTACATTGGACTCGTTGGTGGAGCTACCTTACTTTTCTGTGTTTGTAGTCTTGCAATTGGATACTGGTTGCCACGTTTATTTGGCATTAATAGTTTTCAAGCCAAAGCATGTGCATTTGAAATCGGCATTCATAACAGTACCTTGGCCTTAACGATTGCTTTGACTGTGATGGCAAGTTCGGATGCGGCCATGCCAGCAGCAGTGTATTCAATATTAATGTATGTGATGGCAACCTTATTCGGCACATTGTTAAATCAATTAGAAAAGAAAGAGTTAACTAAAAACAAAATAATGATTAACTAGCTGTAAAGATGATTAAAACGGAGCTTCATACATAATGAACAAATTTTTTAAAAACAGTCTATTTTTAGGTTTGTCGACTTTCATTGCGGGTTATGGAACGGTTCTGCATGCAGAAGCAAGTCCAACAACTTTGCCAGCGGTTTCACAAAAGGCGTTAACCATTATTGATGGGCAAACAGAGTGGTTAAATAAGGTCTATAAAGACATTCATGAACACCCTGAACTCGGGTTTATGGAAACCCGCA
Source organism: Acinetobacter lactucae (assembly GCF_013122135.1). Lineage (NCBI taxonomy): Bacteria > Pseudomonadati > Pseudomonadota > Gammaproteobacteria > Moraxellales > Moraxellaceae > Acinetobacter > Acinetobacter lactucae. Next base: position 3,232,850 of record NZ_CP053391.1, on the reverse strand, counting down.
CTTCTGCCATTGTTGCTAAAGAGCTTAAGTCATTAGGGTTTGATGTTAAAACGGGAATAGCCAAAACAGGCGTGGTCGGCATTTTAAAAAACGGTGAAGGGCCAACGGTCATGTATCGTGCCGATATGGATGCCAACACTGTTGAAGAAGCGACTGGTTTACCATACGCGAGTAAAGTACGCGTAAAACTCGATGATGGAACCGAAACACCTGTAGCACATATGTGCGGTCATGATGCACATGTGACATGGATGCTCAGTATGGCAAAAACCTTAGTTGCTTTAAAAAAGGAATGGAGCGGAACCATTATTTTAGTTGCACAACCTGCCGAAGAGCCGATCACAGGTGCAAAAGCTATGGTGACTGATGGCTTATGGACCAAATATAACTTACCAAAACCTGATTATTTCTTTGCAGTGCATACCACACCTGCACCTGTGGGCGTAGTCATCAATGCACCGGGGCCACGTATGGCAGGAACCGATCAGCTTGATGTTTTATTTAAAGGTGTGGGTGGGCATGGCTCATTACCGATGCTCACCAAAAACCCAATTAGCATGGCGGCCAATGCAGTAAATCAATATCAAACCATTATGGGTAACGCAGTTGATCCACAACAAGCGGCAGTGTTATCAATTGGTTCAATCCAAGCTGGAAATTCGAATAATGTGATTCCTTCTACTGCATTGGTCAAAATGAACTTGCGCTGGTTTGATCCAAAAGTACGCGAGACCATGTTAAATAACATTAAGGCTATGAGTGAAGGTGCGGCGCAAATGCAGGGGATGGGTAAAGATCAATTGCCGACCTTTACTTTTAAAGGTTCAAGCACACCAGTAATTAACAATAAAGAATTTTCCGCACGTTTAAATGGGCCTTTAAAAGCACTATTGGGCGATAAACATGTTCTAACTGAGTATCCTGCGGTTATGGGGTCAGAAGATGTTCACCATTTATTAGGTGACCAAAAAGATATTCCTTTTAACTTTATGTTTATTGGTGTGGCGGACCCAGTTGTGTTTGCCAATGCAGTAAAACAAGGAAAACCGGTGCCTTATATTCCGCATAGTCCTAACTACATTGTTGACTTAAAAGCTTTACCAGTGGGAGCCAAAGTCACAACGGTTTCCATGTTAGAGCTGCTCACTAAAAAGTAAATTGACCATAAAAAAGATGCATTCATATGCATCTTTTTTTGCTTAAATTTTTAAAAAATTAAGAGCAAGCCAGATGTTTTTCTCGATAGTGAACTGGTGATAAATCAGTCCAGCGACGGAATGCACGTGTAAAGCTACTCACGTCGGTAAAGCCAAGAATATAAGCAATTTCAGTAATATTGTGGCTTGAGTTCTTAATATACGACAAAGCCAGTTCATGCCGAGTCTGATCAAGTAACTCACTATAAGAGGTGTTTTCGGCAGAAAGTTTGCGTTGCAGACTCCGTATGCTTAAGCCCAGACTTTTCGCAACGTCTTGCTGTTGAAAGTCACCTGTAGATAATTTTTCAATAAGTTTTACTTTCACACGAGCCAATATATTTTCTTTATCGAACCGTGCCAGATAACGATTAATAATTTCATCATATTCTTGGGTGAGGGTCGGATTTGCACCTTCTAGTGGCTGTTCAATCGTTGCTGTATCAAACACAATCATGTCTTTGGGTGCATTAAATACGATCGGAGCTTTTAAAATACTCTGGAATGTTTCTAAATCTTCGGGCTCTGAACGTCTAAGTTCAATGCGTAATGGCGAAAAAACAGATCCTTGTAAGGCACGGCTTGAACGAATAAAAACGGAAATAAATGCATCTATTGATTCGGGCTGAACTTCGTCGGGAACATGAATAACGAAATAATGGTTATTTCCTTGCCCATAAAACTCGAGTTCAGGAATATCCGTAACCACACGAAAATAACGAATAATTCTTAGAAACATCTCTTTTAGGGTAGTGCTGGTAATCAGTGAATGCCCTAACACATGAAAAGTATTTTGGTTGACTTGGCTGGCAACTTTAAGACCAAAGCACGAGTCTTCAGTCGCTTGAACGGCTAATTTCCATAAATTCGCAGTTTGTTTTAATGAATAGCGTGCATCTGGATCGTTTAGGGCCTGAATATCTAAACCTGCTTGTTCTAATAAAGGTTGACTATCAACACCGGCTTTTTCGAGCGCTTTTTGAATCGCTTTCACCCAGCTAGCCAGTGCCGTTGCTGTCTGTGGCATGTTATGTCCTATAACTTGTGACTCATATTCCTGTGAACAGTATAAAAGATTCAAAACTAAAAAATCTTTTGTTTATTTTGAATCTTTTTATTTTGGCATCCATAGCCAATAGATTGGCGTTTCGAGCTAAGCACACTTTGGGGGATCTAAATAAAGTAGGGGCATGAAAAACTGAGGAATAACGGATGACCTATATTTATAAAAATCCTGCCGGAATGACCGATAGCGAAAAAACGGAACATATTAAAAAAGTAGTCACAGCAGAAGGCGTGGATTTACGCAAACGCCATCCTATTTTGAACCATCAAAATGCAATAGGGGCGATGATTCTATTGATATCTTTGGTGGGCATGATCGTGACTGCCGTGCTCTATATCAATCATCAACTTTCAGCTTGGTTTGCAATTCCCATTATTGCTTTTTTTGCATCGCTCACCCATGAGTTAGAGCATGACCTGATTCACTGGATGTATTTTAGAAAGAAACCATGGGCACATCATTTAATGATGGGCTTAGTCTGGTTAGCTCGACCAAGTACCATTAACCCATGGAAACGCCGTGAGTTGCATTTTAACCATCATAAAAACTCAGGCACTGAAGTTGATTTAGAAGAAAGAGCTTTAACCAATGGAGAGCAGTGGAGCATACGTCGTCTCATCGCGATTGGTGATAACGGCTTGGCGGTCTTGTTCCGTATTATTTCTGCAAATAATTGGACGGTTAGAAAAGTTATTTTTAAACGTGCATTTATGGCCTATTTCCCGCTAGGGATTATTCACTGGTCATTGTGGTATATCTTTTTAGGATTTCATGCAGTAGATGCCGTTTCAAGTTGGGCAAATGTACCAATTGCTTGGTCGGCGACCACTTTAAATATCATGCATGTGATTAATATTTTGACTGTGGTTTGGATTGCACCAAATGTGCTGCGTACATTCTGTCTGCACTTTGTGACCAGCAATATGCATTACTACGGTGATGTTGAATTGGGCAATGTGATTCAACAAACGCAAGTGTTAACACCGTGGTGGATGATGCCGTTCCAATTGTTTTGCTTTAACTTTGGTTCAACGCATGCCATCCACCATTTTGTGGTGAAAGAACCATTCTACATTCGCCAAATGACTGCGCCAGTTGCCCATAAAGTCATGCGTGATATGGGCGTGCGGTTCAACGATGTCGGAACCTTTAAAAGAGCAAACCGTTGGAACGTAAATGATTTATCAGAGTCAAAAAGTTAAAACATAGCTGTTTATCTCATTCAAATGGACTAAGTTCTCTATGAAGGCCTCTTAGTCCATTTATCATAATTTCACTATACAGTTTCTTAAAAATAACGAGCTCTACTGAAACTTGGTAAAAAGCAGAATCACACCCAATACACATAAAATTGAACCAATCACCTTATTAATCTGCACCTGTTTGGCTAACATTTTTTGTCTTAACAGCATTGAAGAAAAAAGCACAGCCACCAGTGAAAACCATATAAAATGGGCAAAAGACATAAAAAAGCCATAAGCCAAAAGAATGGTTTTAGGTGTAGTTAAACTCACAATTTGCGTGTAGGTACTGATTACAAATAGTGTGGTTTTAGGATTGAGGGCGTTGGTAAAAAAGCCATATTTTATGGCTTGAAAAGTACCTATAGAAGTTAAGGCAGCAGAGTCTAAAACAGGTTTTTGAGTAAAAGTTTTATAGCCAATATAGATTAGGTAAAGCGCACCAATGTACTTAACAATATTCAAAATTTGCGGCGTATATGTCATCACAAAGGCAACGGCAACTAACGTATAGGTCACATGCACCAACACGCCAAGCGATATTCCGAGTGAAGTGAACACACCTATTTTTTTGCCGTACAAGTAACTATTTTTGGTGACAATCGCGAAGTCTGCTCCGGGACTAATCACTGCTAAAATTGTAATGAGAATAACTGCAATGAACTCTGCCATTATCTTGTGCCCTCACTGAAAGCGAGAGAGTTAATCTGTACTTTTTGGAATGTATGTAAGGAGGTAAAAGTACTCCTTAATGTTGCTATTCTTGTCAGGAGAAAGGTTGGGGCTTTAGTGTTTCGAAGACAGATATAGATATCTAATATATTTTTCATCATCTAAAATAAGTTTTAATAAAGATGATTTTTATTTTGAACAGAAACCTAGAAATAAAAATCGATAAAAACGACTACACATCTATGAGTTTTTGGAATGATCGAAAGAATATCGCTGAATTCATTAAAATTTTTCTATTTTGTGGCGAAGTATGGCAGCGTCACTTTAGCTGCAAAGAAATTATTTGTGACGCAAAGTGCGGTTAGTAAACAGATTTATAATTTAGAAGAAGCTTTAAATACGGTTTTATTCGACCGTAAAAATAAAACACTTGTGATGACCGAGCAGGGCGAAATTTTATTGAGTTGTTGCCATCAAGTTTTTGGTCAACTCGATGAATGTCTAATAGAGCTAAGCCAGCCTAAAGCTAAAAGCAAACAACTGGTTTTGTCGTGTGAACCGACTCTTTCTATGAAATGGCTCATTCCTCGTTTATCAAAATTTAAAAAGCTCGGTCACGATTTTGAAGTCGTGCTACTCACTGCAGGCGGCGTGGTCGATTTTGAAAAAGATAATATTGATATCGCAATTCGTAGAAATGACTTTGATTGGGGAGAGCATATCTATAGCGAAAAAATTGCCGATGAATATATCGCTCTAGTTCAGGCAACTAAGCCATCGGAAACCAACGACGTACTCATTTCGACTTCTAGACCGAATTTTTTTAAAAACATGAGCCGCGTTGCTGAATTAAAGCAAAGTTTAAAAGGCTACACCAAAGTTGAACTCGAGCATTTTTATCTATGTTTAGAAGGTTGTTTGGCGGGACTCGGCGCGACAGTCATCTCAATTTATATGATTGAAAAAGAGCTTGAGTGGAAATTACTGCAAAAAAAATCACCAGTTGTGCAAGATAATTCAGCCTATTTTTTACTTTCTCATAGCGCTTTTGAGGAAGATTCACGTAAAACCATATTTTTAGAATGGCTAAAAGCAGAGATGAATGTGAGTCAGCATAAATTACTTTAAGTTTAGGCATTTGTTTAAGGATTTTATTGATTAAATTATTGAAATTAATAATAAATATTTAAAAAAGATTAAGGTGCTTTTCGAGCGCCGTATATTAAGTTACTGCCGTCTAAAATTCCCTAAGATGAAAAAAATTTAACTCAATACTTATTTATTAAATCTTAAACATGAATTTTACTCAGTTTTGAATGAGACTAAATCATTTTTATTCATGTTGTGATTGCGGTATAAATCTATTCATGCTCTGAAGCGCTCCAGTCATTCACTTTGATAAGACCATAAGGCACAAATCTGACAAGTCTGGAAAGTTTAAAAAGAGCAAAAAGTTTTTATTTAGGTTTATCTCAGAAATTAGGGTACTGATCACAATGAGTAAAGAATTTACATTTACGATTAAGAGTATTTGTTTCGATGAGAACTATCGTCCAGCAGACAATACACGTATTACAACCAACTTTGCTAACTTAGCAAGAGGGATGAGCCGCGAAGAAAATTTGCGCAATACATTGCAGATGATCGACAATCGTTTCAATGCCTTAGCTCATTGGGACAACCCTAAAGGCGACCGCTACGGCGTTGAACTTGAAATTATTTCAGTTGAAATGAACATTGATGCCGAAAACCGTGCAAGCGGACTTCCTCTCATCGAAATATTAAAAACCAATATTGTTGATAAGAAAACCAATGAACGCATCGAAGGTATTGTAGGCAACAACTTCTCGTCTTATGTACGTGACTATGACTTTAGTGTGCTGTTGTTAGATCACAACAAAAACAAGTCTACGTTTAGCACGCCAGAAAACTTTGGTGAATTGCACGGTAACTTGTTTAAGAGCTTTATTAACTCTGAAACTTACAAAGCCAACTTTAAAAAGGCACCTGTGATTTGCTTAAGCGTTTCGACCACGAAAGAGTACCACCGTACTGAAAACGAACATCCTGTTTTAGGCGTGGAATACAAGCAAGAAGACTACTCATTAACTGATGAATATTTCCAAAAAATGGGCTTAAAAGTTCGCTACTTCATGCCGCCAAATAGCGTTGCGCCGTTAGCGTTTTACTTTACTGGCGATTTGCTAAGTGATTACACCAACCTTGAGTTGATTAGTACCATTAGTACGATGGAAACCTTCCAAAAGATTTACCGTCCTGAAATTTACAATGCAAATTCAGTGGCTGGAAAATCTTATCAACCAAGCTTGAAACACGAAGATTATTCACTTACTCGAATTGTGTATGACCGTGAAGAACGTAGCCGTCTGGCTATTGAGCAGGGGAAGTTTGTTGAAGAGCAATTTATCAAACCATACCAAGCGATTCTTGAGCAGTGGTCTGCTAATTACGCTCCTAATTAATCAACATACGGGTCATTGATCATGAAAAAATTATTACCAACTTCAACTGCTGGCAGCTTACCTAAACCGTCTTGGCTTGCAGAACCTGAAAAGCTTTGGTCGCCTTGGAAACTTGAAAATGAAGGCTTAGCCGAAGGTAAAAAAGACGCGTTACGTTTAGCGTTGCACGAGCAACAACTTGCAGGCATCGACATTGTGAGCGATGGCGAACAAACCCGCCAACACTTTGTGACCACGTTTATTGAACACTTAAATGGCGTAGATTTTGAGAAGCGCGAAACAGTTCGTATTCGTGACCGTTACGATGCAAGCGTGCCATCTGTGGTCGGTGCGGTGTCTCGTCAAAAGCCTGTGTTTGTTGAAGATGCTAAGTTTTTACGTCAGCAAACCAATCAACCAATTAAGTGGGCATTACCTGGTCCAATGACCATGATTGATACGCTTTACGATGGTCACTACAAGAGCCGTGAAAAACTTGCTTGGGAATTTGCCAAAATCTTGAACCAAGAAGCGCGTGAGTTAGAAGCTGCTGGTGTAGATATTATCCAGTTTGACGAACCTGCATTTAACGTATTTTTTGACGAAGTAAATGACTGGGGCATCGCGACTCTAGAGCGTGCAATTGAAGGTCTTAAGTGTGAAACTGCGGTTCACATTTGCTACGGTTACGGCATTAAAGCCAACACTGACTGGAAAAAAACACTCGGTTCAGAATGGCGCCAATACGAAGAAGCTTTCCCGAAACTTCAAACGTCTAACATTGATATCATCTCGTTAGAATGTCACAACTCACATGTGCCTATCGATTTGCTCGAACTCATTCGTGGTAAAAAAGTCATGGTTGGCGCAATTGATGTTGCATCTAACCAGATCGAAACACCAGAAGAAGTGGCTAACACATTGCGTAAAGCACTTCAGTTTGTAGACTCTGACAAGCTTTACCCTTGCACAAACTGCGGTATGGCGCCTCTTTCACGTGAAGTGGCACGTGGCAAGTTAAATGCTTTAAGTGCAGGTGCAGAAATCGTTCGCAGAGAACTTACGGGTTATGATCTTACTGCTTAATATTTACCAATAAGTGGTATAAAGGGTTACTTTTTTGATGGCAGTTGATAATCAAACAAGTAACCCTCATTTTACTTACTACATGTCGCTCTAATCAGATCGCATGTCGATAGTACCTTCCTGATGGAGTTGGGCGGTATAGCAAACACACAGGACAAGGTACGGTTCAATTTAGGAATAATGTCATGGTTCAAGCAACAGACTTTAGAAATGCAATGTCTTTACTCACAAGTGCAGTTAGTGTTGTGACCACGGCAGGCATGTCTGGCCGTTTTGGATTTACTGCCTCTGCTGTTTGTAGTGTGACCGACACACCGCCGACATTATTGGTATGTATGAACCAATCTGCAAGTTCGCATGCACATTTCCTAGATAACAAAATCTTAACGGTAAATGTGTTAGGTGCGCAGCACGAACATATTTCAAAAGCATTTTCATCTAAACTCACACCAGAAGAGCGCTTTAAACATGGCGCATGGATTGAGTTAGAAACGGGTTCACCTGTATTAGACGATGCTTTGGTAAGTTTCGACTGTGAGATTGAGCAAATTCAACAAGTCGGCACACACACAATTTTTATATGTCCGATCATAGCGATTAAACAAAGCCAACATGACCAAAGTTTGGTTTATTTTAACCGTGCTTATCACCAAGTGGGGCAGACTGAGATTGTCTAATCTCACTTTCCGGTTTGTTGTTTCAAATTAAAATTTAAAAGATAGAAATCAATAAGCACGGATCGCTTCTGCTGGGTTTTAAAAATATAATTAAATATAATATCTAAAACAATAATTAAGTTAATCTAATGAAAAATAATAAGAAATTTAAACACTTGTCATTAAAGCCACATTGACACTTCTAAACTCTCAGATTATGCTTTGCGTGCTGGCCACATTGCCAGCCGGCTTTGACAGGCTGTTTTTTCGAGTACATTGAAAAGACTTGTTTTTTTTGATGTATACCCACTCGTCTCCCTTTTTGTAGCGGTAGGACGGAAGGGGGACGCCTTCGTGCGTGCTGGGTTCTCGAAAACCAGTCTGTCAACCCTCTTTCGTTCTGCCACCATAATTCTCTAATGCTTTGGCAGAACTCCCAAAATCAGGAGTTGGCTATGCACATCCATTATTTCTTGGCCTTGAGTGCCAAAGGCTATAACGACACAGCTTAAAAATTTAAAGCAGCTTGAACGCCATAAGGTTTTCAGGCTTTAAGTCTTTTTTACTTAAAACTTAGCAACAACAAAACTTGAGATGTGCCAAGCACCGTCTTACGGCTTTGCTGTGCCTTTTTTTCTCCCAAAAAGGGCACAGGCTTTTTATCTCATTTAGAAACAACAAGAATTTATAACGGTAAAACGATGCCAACTTTAGAAATATCTTCCAAAAAATTACAGGTGGTTCAAACCGCTATCCAACTCTTTACCACGCATGGATTCCATAATGCAGGCGTAGACCTGATTATCAAAAAATCCAAAATTCAAAAAGCCACGTTTTATAACTACTTTCACTCGAAAGAACGCCTTGTTGAAATGTGCCTAATCTTTCAAAAAAGCCGACTCAAAGAAGAAGTTCTGGCAATTGTCTATTCACACCGCTACCCGACCGCAGCCGATAAGCTCAAAGAAATTGTCCGCTTACATGTTGATGTAAATAGCCTTTACCATCTTTTGTTTAAAGCCATTTTTGAATTAAAACTGCTTTATCCACGGGCTTACCGCATGGCAGTTGAATACCGAAAATGGTTACTGAAAGAGCTTTTTGATTTGGTCTTTAGTCTGCAAACTAACAAACCTAAACCTGATGCCAACATGGTTTTAAACCTAATTGATGGCTTGATGCTACAGGTTTTAAGCTCCAACAGTTTGAATGAGCGGGATGTGGTGTTGGAGAGGTTTTGGGGAAATACATTGATATAAAAACTAAAATATTTATATAAAGGAAAATTTTAATTAATAAATCTTAATTGTAATAATGCGGTTTTATTAATTTTATATGTTTTTAATCATATGTTTTAATTTTATTTAAATTAATCATTATTGCTGCTTTTAAATAAATGATATATCTTTAATAATATGATTTTTTAGAGTTTATAGCCTACCACTTCCCCAAGGGGTAGGTTTTTTTTATTTAAAAATTTTACTTTAATTGCTGGATTGTATAGCTTTGATAGGTTTTAAATGTATGTGTTTAAAACCTATTTTTATAATTTAAATTTTAAAAAAATTAATTGTTTAGTTAATGTTTTTAAAAAATAATCATTTTTCGCTTTATTTTTTTTAAAAGAAAATTATTCTGAAAATTATTTGTTTAATGTGTGGGGGTTAATAATTTTTAAATAAGTTTTGGATTGTTTTAAAATATTTCAAGAGATTAGATCTTCTAATGAGTAAATTGCCTTTTCCCCCCAATGATTTACAACTTATAATCAAATCAGGTACGAAGTTTTTTTTATATTTTTGTATTGCTTCTAGTTTATCAATATCAATCGCAAAAGCAGAGACCGTGTCTGTTAACTCGGGAAAAAACTTAACAAAAAAAGTTTCTAAGCTCTTTAAACCCACGCCAGATGAAAGCTATCGATCTATCGACTTCCAAAAATTAAGTAATTTAGGCTTTGATCAGAACCAATTTCAACGGTTTGGAAATGATGGGAATTATTTACCGACTTCTACTGCGATGTGGAATAATCAAGTCAGTTTAGTTGATGCTGTTCAATATGCAGTTCAACGAAATCCTAACATTTCTCAAGCCATTTCAACTTTAGCTGGCCAAAATGCCGGTATTGATGTTGCGAAGGCGGGTTATTACCCCCAAATTTCAGGTGGTATTACCACAGGTGACTTGAGTAGCGGTGAGCGGGGAAGGCAGTTACTCACATTATCTGCAACTCAAATGCTTTTTGATTTTGGTAAAGTCAAATCAGGTGTATCGGTTGAGAAAGCCAAACTCCAAGTCGAGCAGGCGAATGTGTTGGTCAGCATTGACGATATTGCACTTGATGTGGCTCAGTCGATTATCAACATTCAGCGCTATCTTCAATTAAATAAAATTGCCGAACAGCAAATTGCGGGTATTCAGCGAATTCAGGAAATCGCTAATTTACGTGCAAATGCTGGTATTAGTAGCCAAGCTGATCCAGTTCAGGCACAAACATATTTAGAATCTGCGCAGTCAACACTTATTGCACAGCAATCTTTATTACGTCAGTACCAACAACATTTAAGAACTCTGGTAGGCGTAGATGTTTTTAATAAATCATGGATCATTCCTGACGATTTAGTGAAACAATCTGGTCTTTATAGTGAACCTGAGTTTAATACCATTCCAAAAATGATCGCTGCACAAGCGGGCATTGAAGTGGCTAAAGCTCAAAAGGAACAGACCCGTTTAACACGTTATCCAACTTTGGCAGTGAAAGGCTCTTTGAGTCAGGCTATTAACGGAAGAAACCCAAACAATAATGAAGACGACGGTTTATATAGTTCCATCATGCTTGAAGCCACTAGCCAGTTTTATCAAGGTGGGGCAGTTTCCTCTCAGGTGAAAATGGCAAGTTATGCAGAGGAAGCCGCTAAATCTAAAGTGAATTCTGTGTATCTGGATGTGCTCGATCAGATCAGAACCAGCCGTGAGCAAATTGAAAATAAACAACGTCAAATGCAGGTTTTAGCCAACCGCCAAGCGACAACAGTTCGTACACGCGAACTGTATCAAGAGCAGTACAAACTCGGTACACGTTCATTGGTTGACTTACTGAATGCTGAACAAGCCATTCATAGCGCCAATTCAGAACTTGAAACTGCACGTTATGACATCTACAGCAGTATTGTTCAGTATATTTCGGCAACAGGACGTTCCCGCCAAGCTTATGGCTTAAATAATATTTCAATTCAGGGGTTCGAAGTACAACCATGATGACAAAAATAAACTACCAGCCCTGGTTACAGGCGGTCTTAACGATTGCTAAACATTATAGAATTGAGCCTTCAGAAGAAAGAATTCGTTTACAACTTGACTGGAACCAAAATCAAAACCTTGATGATGTTTTGCAGTTAATGACCCGTCAGGTTGGACTCCATTTGCGTAAAGTACCTTTTTCTTTAGATTTACTTAATCCATGGCGTTTACCCGTCATGGTCGAGTTTAACGACGGACAGGTCGGTGTAATTGATAAGGCCGATACTCAAGGAAATGTTAGTATCCAGTTTAGTGGGGATCAGGGACTTTCGCAAAATGCGTCTTTAAGTGCTTTGAAAGATACGGTCAAAAATATTTATATTTTGCGCCCTGAAACGTCTATTCCCGATGCGCGTATTGATGAATATATCAAACCATACGAAGCAAGCTGGTTCTGGTCTATTGTTTTAAGAGACTGGAAACGCTATGTTGACATTATGTTTGCCTCACTGATTGCCAATGTGTTGGCACTGGCAACCATTATTTTCTCAATGCAAGTCTATGACCGTGTTGTACCTTCACAGTCTATCCCGACTTTATGGGTGTTGGCAGGTGGCGTACTGATTGCAGCGCTTTTTGAGTTTACTTTACGTGTAGCTAGAGTTTATTTATCCGATATTATTGGAAAACGTGCTGACTTACGGGTATCTGATCGTGTATTTGGCCATGCCCTACGCATCAAGAATAAAGATCGTTCAAAATCTACAGGTAGTTTTATTTCCCAGATTCGTGAGCTCGAAGGTGTTCGTGAGCTGGTGACTTCAACCACCATTAGTGCAATTGCCGATTTCCCGTTCTTTTTCCTGTTCCTGATCATTTTTGCGATTATTGGTGGGAAACTGTTTTGGGTGATGCTGCTGGTTGTACCGCTTATGCTTTTGCCGGGTATTCTGGCACAGAAGAAGTTAGCGCAACTCGCACAAGAGGGCATGAGAGAATCTTCAATCCGTAACGCTATTCTTGTTGAAGCGGTGCAGGGCATTGAAGACATTAAGTTATTACGTGCTGAGTCTCGCTTTCAGAACCAGTGGAACCACATGAACGAGGTTTCAGCCGATATCGGGATGAGACAGCGTAAAATTGTCGGCACCTTAATGGCATGGACCCAAAAGATTCAAGGCTTAACCTACGCACTTGTGGTGTTGGTCGGATGTTTTGCCGTGATGGAAGGTGAAATGACTACAGGTGCGTTAGTGGCTTGTTCAATTTTATCTTCACGTATGTTGGCACCGATTGCTCAAATTACAGGTGTGTTAGGACGTTTACAGCAAGCAAAAGTTGCCAAACAAAGCCTTGATGAACTCATGCAACGTCCGATCGATCAGGCAGATCGTTCGCATCTGGTACACAAAGCAGTTTTAAATGGCGATTACGAATTAAAAAGTGTCTTATTCCAATATGGCGAAGAAGACCCGAAACCAAGTTTGGCAATCCGTCATTTAAAAATTCGTGCTGGTGAAAAAATTGCCATATTGGGGCGTAACGGTGCAGGTAAATCAACACTGCTCCAGCTTCTATCTGGTATGCAAGTTCCAACTCAAGGCGCAGTACACTTAGATGGTCTCGATCTTTCATTAATTGATCCGTCTGATGTACGTCGTGATATGGGTTTACTTAACCAGAATGCACATCTTTTCTACGGTACGATTCGTGAAAACCTCACTTTAGGTGCGCCGCTTGCAACGGATGAAGAGATTCTTCGTGCGCTAGTAGTGACTGGTGCATTACCTTTTGTTCAAGAGAAAAAAGAAGGGCTAGATCACCTGATTTTAGAAGGTGGTGTTGGTTTCTCTGGTGGTCAGAAACAAGGGTTGTTACTGGCTCGTTTATTGATTCGTCAACCGAACATTTTACTGTTGGATGAACCGACAGCAGCCATTGATGACGTGGCAGAGAAACAACTGATTGATCATTTAAAAGGTTGGCTGGCACATCGTACTTTGGTCGTTGCGACCCACCGCCGCGCTGTTTTAGAACTGGTGGACCGCATTATTGTCGTGAATGAAGGCAAAATCGTGATGGACGGTCCAAGAGATCAGGTCCTCAATCAATCAACAGCCCAACAAAAACAAGTGAGCCAAGGGGGTAATTCATGAGCGAACCACAACAAGAACAACAACTCACCCGTTCAATGAATGTGTCTTATAGTGAGCCACCCTTACCACGTGCCAGTTTAGTGATCTGGATTGTGGGCATTGGCTTGGTTATTTTCTTTATCTGGGCGTGGGTATTTAAACTTGAAGAAGTTTCTACCGGTACAGGTAAAGTCATTCCATCATCTAAAGAACAGGTCATCCAGTCTTTAGAAGGCGGTATCTTAACCAAGCTGAATGTACAAGAAGGTGACATTGTTCAAAAAGGCGAAATTCTTGCACAGCTCGATCCAACCCGTTTTGCATCAAATGTCGGTGAGTCAAGATCTTTACTGATCTCTGCTCAGGCAACAGCAGCGCGTTTGCGTGCGGAAGTAAACGGTACACCTTTGGTTTTTCCGGAAATTGTGATGAAAGAACCAAAGTTAGTACAAGAAGAAACTGCATTATATACATCTCGCAGAGCCAATCTCGAAGAAACCCTTGCGGGTTTTAGGCAAGCTTTACAGTTAGTACAACAAGAACTGGCGATGACAGAGCCTTTGGTTGCTAAAGGTGCAGCAAGTGAGGTTGAGGTTTTACGTTTACGTCGTGAAGCAAATGATTTGCAAAATAAAATGAATGATGCGCAGAACCAGTACTATGTGAAAGCGCGTGAAGAGTTATCTAAAGCGAATACGGATAGCGAAACGCAACAACAAATTGTACTGGGTCGTAGTGACAGTTTAGATCGCGCAGTGTTCAGAGCACCGGTACGTGGTGTTGTAAAAGAAATTGCAGTCACTACCCATGGTGGTGTTATTCCACAAAACGGTAAATTGATGACGATTGTACCGATTGATGAACAGCTGCTTATTGAAGCGCGTATTTTACCGCGCGACATTGCCTTTATTCGTCCGGGACAAGAAGCACTGGTTAAAATTACCGCCTATGACTACTCAATTTATGGTGGTTTAAAAGGGAAGGTTACGGTTATTTCACCAGATACCATTCGTGATGAAGTGAAACAGGACCAATTCTATTATCGTGTTTATATCCGCACTGATTCCGATAAACTTTACAATAAAGAAGGTAAAGCGTTTGGTATTACACCGGGTATGGTGGCAACAGTAGATATTCGTACTGGTCAAAAAACAATACTCGATTACTTACTTAAACCATTTAATAAAGCCAAAGAAGCTTTGAGAGAAAGATAAAAAATTAAATCTATATAGCTTTTAAATATTTAAAAGCTATATAGATATTAATAATAAAAATTTTTGTTTTAAATATGTGGTTTTTATTATTTATGTTTTAAAACATAAAAAAATTAAAACACTATTGTGAGTATTATTTATTTATAAGTTTTTGAAAAACAATATTTATTATTTTAATTTTTTATTTGGTTAATAAACAAACTTATTTTTGCCCCATTTTTCGTGACGTGATTCATGTTTATAATTGGTTTTTGCGTTGAGGTTGGCTTTTGTTTTCTCTAGTTTATTCCTTAATTTGGGCTCTTCTTATTTCAAAAAATAAGGGCTTTAAATTGGATTGGTTTAATTAAATAATCCTGTACAAGGGGAATAAATATGTCAGAGATAAGGGTAGTTTCTAAGGAGAGTCATGAAACCTTAGAAATTACGACAAAGGATACAGTCTCTCTTTCCGAAGCATCTGTTATTTTAATAAAAGTAAATAAAGATGATGTTTCCGAAATTAGACAAGATGGTCGAAATGCAATTATTACTTTAAAAAATGGTGAACAAATAGTAATAGTTGATTTTTTTAACGGTAGTAATTATTCAACTGATAATAGCTTAGTTTTTGAGGATAACAATCATAAATTAATTTGGGTACAATTTACTGATGCCAACGGGGCATTATTAGAAAATATTACTTATAGTTATATTGATAGTATAGAACCGCTTCTTTATCACGATGGAGTTGCATCTCCATGGGCATGGTTATCTGTACCGCTAACCGCAGCAGGAATTTTGTGGTGGGCACATGATAGTGATGATAAAAATAATAATTTAAATAACGATTCAGACTCTGACAGCGACTCAGACTCTGACAGCGACTCTGATTCTGATAGCGACAGCGATTCTGACTCTGACAGCGACTCTGATTCTGATAGCGACTCAGACTCTGATTCCGACAGCGATTCTGACTCTGACAGTGACTCTGATTCCGACAGCGATTCTGACTCTGACAGTGACTCTGATTCCGACAGCGATTCTGACTCTGACAGTGACTCTGATTCCGACAGCGATTCTGACTCTGACAGCGATTCTGACTCTGACAGCGATTCTGACTCTGACAGCGACTCTGATTCCGACAGCGACTCTGACTCTGACAGCGACTCTGATTCCGACAGCGACTCTGACTCTGACAGCGACAGCGATTCTGACTCTGACAGCGATTCTGACTCTGACAGCGATTCTGACTCTGACAGCGACTCTGATTCTGATAGCGACAGCGATTCTGACTCTGACAGCGATTCTGACTCTGACAGCGACTCTGATTCCGACAGCGACTCTGACTCTGACAGCGACAGCGACAGCGACTCAGACTCTGATTCCGACAGCGATTCTGACTCTGACAGCGACTCTGATTCTGACAGTGACTCAGACTCTGATAGCGACAGCGATTCTGACTCTGACAGCGACTCTGATTCCGACAGCGATTCTGACTCTGACAGTGACTCAGACTCTGACAGTGACTCAGACTCTGACAGTGACTCGGATTCTGACTCTGATAGCGACTCTGATTCTGATAGCGACAGCGATTCTGACTCTGACAGCGACTCAGACTCTGACAGCGATTCTGACTCTGACAGTGACTCAGACTCTGACAGCGACTCTGATTCTGATAGCGACTCAGACTCTGACTCTGACAGCGACTCAGACTCTGACAGCGACTCTGATTCTGACAGCGACTCTGACTCTGACAGCGACTCTGATTCCGACAGCGATTCTGACTCTGACAGCGACAGCGACTCAGACTCTGATTCCGACAGCGATTCTGACTCTGACAGCGACAGCGACTCAGACTCTGATTCCGACAGCGATTCTGACTCTGACAGCGACTCAGACTCTGACAGCGATTCTGACTCTGACAGTGACTCAGACTCTGACAGCGACAGCGATTCTGACTCTGACAGCGACTCTGATTCTGATAGCGACTCAGACTCAGACTCTGACAGCGACTCAGACTCTGACAGCGACTCTGATTCTGACAGCGACTCTGACTCTGATAGCGACAGCGATTCTGACTCTGACAGCGACTCTGATTCCGACAGCGATTCTGACTCTGACAGCGACAGCGACTCAGACTCTGATTCCGACAGCGATTCTGACTCTGACAGCGACTCTGACTCTGACAGCGACTCAGACTCTGATAGCGACAGCGATTCTGACTCTGACAGCGACTCTGATTCCGACAGCGACTCTGACTCTGACAGCGACTCAGACTCTGATTCCGACAGCGATTCTGACTCTGACAGCGACTCAGACTCTGACAGCGACAGCGATTCTGACTCTGACAGCGACTCTGATTCCGACAGCGACTCTGATTCTGATAGCGACAGCGACTCTGATTCCGACAGCGATTCTGACTCTGACAGCGACAGCGACTCAGACTCTGATTCCGACAGCGATTCTGACTCTGACAGTGACTCTGATTCCGACAGCGATTCTGACTCTGACAGCGACAGCGACTCTGACTCTGACAGCGATTCTGACAGTGACTCAGACTCTGACAGCGACTCTGATTCTGACAGCGATTCTGACTCTGACAGCGACTCAGACTCTGACAGCGATTCTGACTCTGACAGTGACTCAGACTCTGACAGCGACTCTGATTCCGACAGCGATTCTGACTCTGACAGCGACAGCGACTCAGACTCTGATTCCGACAGCGATTCTGACTCTGACAGCGACTCAGACTCTGACAGCGACAGCGATTCTGACTCTGACAGCGACTCTGATTCCGACAGCGACTCTGATTCTGATAGCGACAGCGACTCTGATTCCGACAGCGACTCTGATTCTGATAGCGACAGCGATTCTGATTCCGACAGCGATTCTGACTCTGACAGTGACTCAGACTCTGACAGCGACTCTGATTCTGACAGCGATTCTGACTCTGACAGCGACAGCGATTCTGATTCCGACAGCGATTCTGACTCTGACAGCGACAGCGATTCTGACTCTGACAGCGATTCTGACTCTGACAGCGACAGCGACAGCGACTCAGACTCTGATTCCGACAGCGATTCTGACTCTGACAGTGACTCAGACTCTGACAGCGACAGCGACTCGGATTCTGACTCTGACAGCGACTCTGATTCTGATAGCGACAGCGATTCTGACTCTGACAGCGACTCAGACTCTGACAGCGATTCTGACAGTGACTCAGACTCTGATAGCGACTCTGATTCTGATAGCGACAGCGATTCTGACTCTGACAGCGACTCAGACTCTGACAGCGACTCAGACTCTGACAGCGACAGCGATTCTGACTCTGACAGCGACAGCGATTCTGATTCCGACAGCGATTCTGACTCTGACAGCGACAGCGATTCTGACTCTGACAGCGATTCTGACTCTGACAGCGACAGCGACTCAGACTCTGATTCCGACAGCGATTCTGACTCTGACAGTGACTCTGATTCTGATAGCGACAGCGATTCTGACTCTGACAGCGACTCTGATTCCGACAGCGACTCTGACTCTGACAGCGACAGCGACTCTGACTCTGACTCTGACTCTGACAGCGATTCTGACAGTGACTCAGACTCTGACAGCGACTCTGATTCTGATAGCGACAGCGATTCTGACTCTGACAGTGACTCTGATTCTGATAGCGACAGCGATTCTGACTCTGACAGCGATTCTGACAGTGACTCAGACTCTGATAGCGACTCTGATTCTGATAGCGACAGCGATTCTGACTCTGACAGCGACTCAGACTCTGACAGCGATTCTGACTCTGACAGTGACTCAGACTCTGACAGCGACTCTGATTCTGATAGCGACTCAGACTCAGACTCTGACAGCGACTCAGACTCTGATTCCGACAGCGATTCTGACTCTGACAGTGACTCAGACTCTGACAGCGACTCTGATTCTGACAGCGATTCTGACTCTGACAGCGACAGCGACAGCGATTCTGATTCCGACAGCGACAGCGATTCTGACTCTGACAGCGATTCTGACTCTGACAGCGACAGCGACAGCGACTCAGACTCTGATTCCGACAGCGATTCTGACTCTGACAGTGACTCAGACTCTGACAGCGACAGCGACTCGGATTCTGACTCTGACAGCGACTCTGATTCTGATAGCGACAGCGATTCTGACTCTGACAGCGACTCAGACTCTGACAGTGACTCAGACTCTGATAGCGACTCTGATTCTGATAGCGACAGCGATTCTGACTCTGACAGCGACTCAGACTCTGACAGCGACTCTGATTCTGACAGCGATTCTGACTCTGACAGCGACAGCGATTCTGATTCCGACAGCGATTCTGACTCTGACAGCGACAGCGATTCTGACTCTGACAGCGATTCTGACTCTGACAGCGACAGCGACAGCGACTCAGACTCTGATTCCGACAGCGATTCTGACTCTGACAGTGACTCTGATTCTGATAGCGACAGCGATTCTGACTCTGACAGCGACAGCGACTCTGACTCTGACAGCGATTCTGACAGTGACTCAGACTCTGACAGTGACTCGGATTCTGACTCTGACAGCGACTCTGATTCCGACAGCGATTCTGACTCTGACAGCGATTCTGACTCTGACAGTGACTCAGACTCTGATTCCGACAGCGATTCTGACTCTGACAGCGACAGCGATTCTGACTCTGACAGCGACAGCGATTCTGACTCTGACAGCGACTCTGATTCCGACAGCGACTCTGACTCTGACAGCGACAGCGATTCTGATTCCGACAGCGATTCTGACTCTGACAGCGACAGCGATTCTGACTCTGACAGCGACAGCGACTCTGACTCTGACAGCGACTCTGATTCTGATAGCGACTCAGACTCTGACAGCGATTCTGACAGTGACTCAGACTCTGACAGCGACAGCGACTCGGATTCTGACTCTGACAGCGACTCTGATTCTGATAGCGACAGCGATTCTGACTCTGACAGCGACTCAGACTCTGACAGTGACTCAGACTCTGATAGCGACTCTGATTCTGATAGCGACAGCGATTCTGACTCTGACAGTGACTCAGACTCTGACAGCGACTCTGATTCTGATAGCGACTCAGACTCTGACAGCGACAGCGATTCTGACTCTGACAGCGATTCTGACTCTGACAGCGATTCTGACTCTGACAGCGACTCAGACTCTGACAGTGACTCGGATTCTGACTCTGACAGCGACTCTGATTCTGATAGCGACAGCGATTCTGACTCTGACAGCGACTCAGACTCTGACAGCGATTCTGACTCTGACAGCGATTCAGATACAACCGCGCCAGATGCACCAGAGATTGACCCAATCAATGGCACGGATCCGATTACGGGTACGGCAGAACCAGGTTCAACAGTGACAGTGACTTATCCAGATGGCACCACAGCAACAGTTGTTGCAGGTACAGATGGAAGCTGGACAGTACCGAACCCAGGCTTGAATGATGGCGATGTTGTAACAGCAACAGCGACTGATGCGGCAGGTAATGAATCAGTACCGGCAACAGAAGTTGTAGATGCATTGGCTCCGACTGCACCAGAGATTGACCCAATCAATGGCACGGATCCGATTACGGGTACGGCAGAACCAGGTTCAACAGTGACAGTGACTTATCCAGATGGCACCACAGCAACAGTTGTTGCAGGTACAGATGGAAGCTGGACAGTACCGAACCCAGGCTTGAATGATGGCGATGTTGTAACAGCAACAGCGACAGATGCAGCAGGTAATGAATCAGTACCGGCAACAGAAGTTGTAGATGCATTGGCTCCGACTGCACCAGAGATTGACCCAATCAATGGCACGGATCCGATTACGGGTACGACAGAACCAGGTTCAACAGTGACAGTGACTTATCCAGATGGCACCACAGCAACAGTTGTTGCAGGTACAGATGGAAGCTGGACAGTACCGAATCCAGGCTTGAATGATGGCGATGTTGTAACAGCAACAGCGACAGATGCAGCAGGTAATGAATCAGTACCGGCAACAGAAGTTGTAGATGCATTGGCTCCGACTGCACCAGAGATTGACCCAATCAATGGCACGGATCCGATTACGGGTACGGCAGAACCAGGTTCAACAGTGACAGTGACTTATCCAGATGGCACCACAGCAACAGTTGTTGCAGGTACAGATGGAAGCTGGACAGTACCGAACCCAGGCTTGAATGATGGCGATGTTGTAACAGCAACAGCGACTGATGCGGCAGGTAATGAATCAGTACCGGCAACAGAAGTTGTAGATGCATTGGCTCCGACTGCACCAGAGATTGACCCAATCAATGGCACGGATCCGATTACGGGTACGACAGAACCAGGTTCAACAGTGACAGTGACTTATCCAGATGGCACCACAGCAACAGTTGTTGCAGGTACAGATGGAAGCTGGACAGTACCGAACCCAGGCTTGAATGATGGCGATGTTGTAACAGCAACAGCGACTGATGCGGCAGGTAATGAATCAGTACCGGCAACAGAAGTTGTAGATGCATTGGCTCCGACTGCACCAGAGATTGACCCAATCAATGGCACGGATCCGATTACGGGTACGGCAGAACCAGGTTCAACAGTGACAGTGACTTATCCAGATGGCACCACAGCAACAGTTGTTGCAGGTACAGATGGAAGCTGGACAGTACCGAACCCAGGCTTGAATGATGGCGATGTTGTAACAGCAACAGCGACAGATGCAGCAGGTAATGAATCAGTACCGGCAACAGAAGTTGTAGATGCATTGGCTCCGACTGCACCAGAGATTGACCCAATCAATGGCACGGATCCGATTACGGGTACGACAGAACCAGGTTCAACAGTGACAGTGACTTATCCAGATGGCACCACAGCAACAGTTGTTGCAGGTACAGATGGAAGCTGGACAGTACCGAATCCAGGCTTGAATGATGGCGATGTTGTAACAGCAACAGCGACAGATGCAGCAGGTAATGAATCAGTACCGGCAACAGAAGTTGTAGATGCATTGGCTCCGACTGCACCAGAGATTGACCCAATCAATGGCACGGATCCGATTACGGGTACGGCAGAACCAGGTTCAACAGTGACAGTGACTTATCCAGATGGCACCACAGCAACAGTTGTTGCAGGTACAGATGGAAGCTGGACAGTACCGAACCCAGGCTTGAATGATGGCGATGTTGTAACAGCAACAGCGACTGATGCGGCAGGTAATGAATCAGTACCGGCAACAGAAGTTGTAGATGCATTGGCTCCGACTGCACCAGAGATTGACCCAATCAATGGCACGGATCCGATTACGGGTACGGCAGAACCAGGTTCAACAGTGACAGTGACTTATCCAGATGGCACCACAGCAACAGTTGTTGCAGGTACAGATGGAAGCTGGACAGTACCGAACCCAGGCTTGAATGATGGCGATGTTGTAACAGCAACAGCGACTGATGCGGCAGGTAATGAATCAGTACCGGCAACAGAAGTTGTAGATGCATTGGCTCCGACTGCACCAGAGATTGACCCAATCAATGGCACGGATCCGATTACGGGTACGGCAGAACCAGGTTCAACAGTGACAGTGACTTATCCAGATGGCACCACAGCAACAGTTGTTGCAGGTACAGATGGAAGCTGGACAGTACCGAATCCAGGCTTGAATAATGGCGATGTTGTAACAGCAACAGCGACAGATGCAGCAGGTAATGAATCAGTACCGGCAACAGAAGTTGTAGATACTGTACCTCCAGTAATTGCTATTGATGAATTGGATGATGTTGATCCGATCACAGGTACGGCAGAACCAGGTTCAACAGTAACTGTAACCTTCCCAGATGGTAGTACCATTACTACTACTACAGAAGGTGATGGTACTTGGTCTGTAGCTAATCCTGGCACATTAGTAACTGGCGATGTTGTCACAGCAACAGCGACAGATGCAGCAGGTAATACTTCATTACCAGTCACATCTATAGTTCCAGTTTTCATTGATGCTATTGATGATATTGCTACGGTATTAAGTGAGGTTAATCCTGTAGTAACTAATCCTGATATTCCGGGTGGTGCGTTAGTAACCTTCCCATCATTATCATTGATTGGGCCAATTATTGACTTGAAAGGTCAAACACCAATTACAGTGACTGTACCTGAAGGTGGAATTGCATCGTTTGATGTATCTTTTGGTGGAGTTCTAATAGGTGGTGGTATTGGTTCTTATGACCTTAATATTCTTCGTTATAACGAGAATACGGGTGGATATGAGCTCTATAATAAAATAGATAATGCTGGATCCATGCTTGGAGTTGGTTTAGGCGTCATGGGAGGTGGAGCATCCATCAGTAATCTACCTGAAGGACAATATGCACTTGTATTAACTCCAGGTGAGGGCGTACAAGTTACAGGAATTGGTATCGCTTCAATTTCTGTTACCAACGAGGTGTTGAGTGATTATGGTGATGTCGTTGCGAAAGGTAATGTGATTACAGCAAATAATCCTGAAAATCCAACGGACGTTGCTGATGTGATTCATGCTGGTGAAACAGCAACGGTTATCAGTGTTGCTAATGAAGATGGTGTGACAACTGCTCTACCACAAGACAGTGAAGCATTTACTCGTATTCAAGGTGAATATGGTGAGTTGTTTATTGATAAGAATGGTAATTATGAATACATCCGTGATTTCACCATTCCAAATAGTCTAGGTAAAGTAGATAGTTTCACTTACACCATTAAGGATAGTGACGGGCATCAAGATACAGCGACTTTAAATGTTCGCATTGATACAAATGATCTTGATATCACATGGCCAGAAGATCCAACTCAAGATGGTGTAGTAGAGTTGACGGCAACTGATAATACAGCAGCAGCTGCGATTACATTAGTTCCATCAACCAATACAACTGTTGATACGGGTAGTATGGCTGCAAGTAGTACGAAACCGTTATTTGGCGCTGCTACTTCAGTTGCTGGTAGTGATACAAGCGATGTGATTAATGTCGCTGCAAATACTGCCGCATCGCTTAATTTCTCTGTAACTACACAAGGTGGTATCCTCGATAGCTCTGCTAATGGTGATACTTTCAGTTATCAAGTGCAAAAACTTGTGAATGGTGTTTGGACAACTCAACCTGGAGCATCAGCTTCTGTTGTACATTCATCACCAATCTTAGGTGATGCTGGCGGTACTGTGTTGATCAGTGGCTCTTATCAGGTTTCTGCATCAGACACTGCTAGTCAATGGCGTGTCGTGTTTGGTAGCACAGAATCTAATATTCCTCTGATTGCTGGAACGAATACAACTACTGTCAACACTACTGTAAATGCTACTTTCACACATTATGACCAATTCGTTGGTAATGGTGCGACGGTAACTGCTACGGGTAACTTGTTAACAGATGATTCTGGTAATGGTGTAGATGTAACGGGTGGAGCAAGTACAAAAGTATTTGTAGAAACTTCGCCTGGTACATATGTACAAGCGAATGGTCAAACAATCACGGTTGAGGATGGTACATTCGTTGTTTCGGCAAATGGAACATATACGTTCACAGCAAATAGTTCTGCTACTTCTGGTGATGTCGCTACATTGAACTATAAACTGGTTGCTGCAACAGGTGATGAAAGTACACCTGCAACTTTGACCGTGAATATTGGTAGTGAGACCATCAGTACCGCTAGCCACGACATTATTACTACTGGAGCTGGTGCAGATACAGTTGTCTATAACTTACTGAACGCTGCTGATGCAACAGGTGGCAATGGTAAGGATGAATGGACTGACTTTAATTTGGCACAAGGTGATAAAGTTGATATTAGTTCATTGTTAAATGGCGCTAATGCAAGCAATATCTCTAATTATGTGTCTGTTACTTCTGACGGTGCGGGTAATACTTTGATTAGTATTGATCGAGATGGTACTGGAAATACCTATAACTCAACTGATCTCATTGTATTGAAAAATACAGATACAACACTGGATGAGTTATTGAATAATAATCAGTTGTTGTTTTAATTGATTGTTGTTGATAGAAATCTGTAAATAAAAGAGAAGGCACCAGTGCCTTCTCTTTTTTTATTGAAAAACAGTTTTTAAAAGCATTAGTCGTAGTAAATGGCTTATTTAATATTTTTGAAAGTAAAATTAACTAGATTTTTTATTTTTTATAATTTTTTTTAAGAGTCTTTTAAATTCATTTTTCTCTATATTACGTTCGTTCTTGCTTTCTAGAGTTATCAATAATGTATCTAAAATTTGTGTGTTGAAATGAGCTGAATTTTGATCAATTTCTTTCCAATGATATAAATTCCAATTATTTAAAATAGAAATTTGTTGATCTTGTCTTCCAAGATTTTCAAGAAACTTTTTCATAAAGACGGTTCCTTTTAAATATTGATCTTGAAAAACAGGTTGTCCATCAGTGTATCTCTGTTTTATGAGAGAAGAGGGTAAAAATAGTTTTCCATCAGATGTATCTACAAGTGTAGAAAGACGGTTCCATAATTGAGATGTCCTATAAGTTCTTTGCAAGATGTATTTGTCAAAATCTTCTTCATTTGTCGGCAAATTTCTTTGTCCATATGTACCAAACTTATCTTTTCTGATAATCCCTTCTGACCAAGCTGCCAAGCTTTCTGTCAGCCAAGGTTGCTTAAACATCGTATAACCATAGGTATAAAGATGAAATAATTCATGTGATATTAATGAAGAGTCAGTAGTTAGATTTGGAATATTATTGCTAATAAGAATAATTAGAGCACAAGCATTTTTTTTTAATGGATTATTGGAATGTCGATGGGGTTCATCATAAGCTAGTCCGAGCCCATCAAGCTTCTGTATTTGTATATCAATATATTCGACGTTATTTTTATAGCGTGGACTATTCAAAGGATCTTGGTAGCCTAAAACGGACCAAGCTTTTCGTATGGTATTTGCTTGAATAGCAATATTTTCTACATAGTCAGGAACATGATTTAGATTTTTATCCTGCTGAAATATTAAAGCATTATCACCAGAAGTAGTGTAAAAAATACGCAGATTATTCATGCCATAATAGACTTGATCAAGTTGTTTAACAACAGGAGGGCTACTTGAATAACAATCAGTTTTTGCATGAATATAAGTAGATACACAAAATGTAGAGAATAATAAAACCAAAGTTTTTTTATGCATAAAAAACATTACTGAATAGCCTGGAAAAGCTCTTGCCATTTTAGGGCAAATTGTTTTTGATCTGTGAGTCGACTACATGCATATGCATTTTCACTAAGTTTAAGCCGTTTGTGTTCATCTTTTAATAAAGAAACTACTTTCTGTGCAAATAATTCTTCATCTTGAAAAGTAACTAAATAGCCATTTTCATCATGATTAATCATGTCTGATGGTCCGTAATCGATGTCATAACTCACGACAGGGCAGCCATGGCATAGGGCTTCTAAAACTGCCATACCGAAACCTTCAGATCGGCTAGAAAAAAGGAATAAGCTTGCCTTATTATATAAAGCATCAGTATTCTCATTATAGCCCATCAATTTAATATGATTATTTAACTGATGTTCATCAATTTGACTTTGTAAGAAGTTATGCTCACTTCCAAAACCATAAATGTTTAAATAAGCATTGGGGATTACTTCTACAACTTTTTTGAAAACCCTAATTAAGCTATCTAAATTTTTCGCTTTATCATATCTAGCAATAGTTAAGCAAAACATTGGATCTCTGTTTGAAAAATTGACATGATCAATAGTTTTTTCATATATATGTGGAATAACAAATAATTTCTCTTTCATTCCAAAGCGCTGTTGAATATGTTGTTTTTGGCGTTCAGTTAAGATTACTAGTGCGTCTAATTCATTACTATATTTAAAATAGCTACGATAATGACGATTAATTGTAGAATTTTGAATATCATGACCATTTAAATGGGTAGCATGAATTGTCCCAATAAATCGCATGTTTTCTTGTTTTATCTCTCTAAGTGGTTCATAGAAATGAATTGCACGGTCGATAAGAATATACATTAGATCATTTTTATAAAGTTTAGAGATTTTTAGGAACCAATACTGAATGAGCTGAGACTCAGTATCGAAAACCTCATTAATAACACCTTGTTTATTAAATAAAAAAATATTTGAAACAATATTTTTATTCTTTTCGTTGAGTTGATAGTTTTTTATAATAACTGGATAACCTTCTGTATGATAATATGTTTCAGTTATTATCATTTGATTTTCTGGGTTGATGACTTGAATACAACTAAGATAACCATAAGAGTCATAAATAATTCGTCCTGTTTTTACACCTTTTTTGAAAGTATTCACATAACTTAAAGTAGGAGAGTCATTTTGCCGTATTTCGTACAAATAGTTTTTATTATTTTTATCATGAAAACGTTGATTGTAGGTGAAAGGAATTATAGTTTTTAAAATGTTACTGTTAAACATTTCTACCATAGGGTTATGAATTTTTTTATTAGCTAGTTTTAGATGAGTTCCTTGAAAATCACCATATAAATTGAGATATCCAATAGAAGGAGGAGCTAAGTTTGTAGATATAAGGCTCCAATAATTTTCTGCAAGTGAGCGATCATATTCAGTAGTAATAATTGTGGGGCTAATACCTAATTGTTCATTTAGTATTTTTGCGCGCTTTAAAAGAGCAAAAACCAATCCATTTTTCTTTTGGTCAATTTTTGGAAATAGAAAAAAATATTGAGTTTTCATAATAAATAACCATTTTATAATTTATACAACATAAAAGATTTGTTTGCTTTACGATGGTTTCAGTAAATCATTTTTTGTAAAAATTTGTGGGTGGTATTCATTTAATTTTTCCATATAAATTCTTTTTTCTAAATTATTTATGAAATCAGATGGGGTTGTAAAATTTAGACCTTTTAAATCATTTTTATGAAATCTCCACCATTTTAAGTGCATTAATTCTTTAATGACTGTATCTTCGAATCTTTTACGAATTAATTTGGCAGGATTACCACCCACAATAGTATATGGTTCTACATTCTTTGTAATAACACTATTAGAAGCAATTATTGCTCCATCACCAATTGTAATATTATTTTTTAAAACAACATCAGCTCCAATCCAAACATCATTTCCAATAGTAACATTACGCCGACTTCTATAATTATGGGTGACTAATGCTGGATCAGTATCATGATAGTCCTCACTATAAAAGTGAGGTGAAGTAGAAATCCACTCGGGGAAGTGGTGGGCACCCATAATTTTGATATTACTTGCTAGACTACAATAGCGGCCAATAGATACTCCATAGTTAAGATTAGAAGATGAGTATGAGAAGGCACCAATTGTACAAAGGCTTAGAACAGAATTATAAAAATTATTATGTCCTTCAAGTTTCAAATCATTATTTAGGGTAATAAGCTTATGTGGATTTTTTTTAAGGAAAAACATATTTATATTAAGTCGACTAAGACTCTTTTCAATTTTAAAAAACTCAACATTTGTAGTTTCATTTGATAAAGTAAATATTTCATTATTCATAAAAATACCTTTAATTGCATTATTAAATAATTTTGGATTTGAAACTAATCTTTGAAGTGTAAATAATAAGCAATGTAACCTGATAAATTATGTTCTTGATCATCAATTCGAGCACGAAAACGATCATGTCTTACATAAAAAGAATTTAATATAGACTTGGGTTTTTTCATATACATAGCAACTTCTGGATAGAAGAAACCCGTGCGTTGAAATTCAGCACGTAACTGAATAAGAGATTTTAATTCTTCAAATTTAGAAGATTTAAATAGATTTTCATGACCTTGTATATTTAGACGATTTACCATTTTATAAGCAGACATCATCATCTCAAGGAAAGTAGCATATACTGTTTTACGATTTTTAATAAAGTCCATATGATTTAAATAGTTATTTATACCAAACTGATAGTATTTAACTTCTGGACATACTAATGTTAATTCATTCGTACAATAACTTAACCAATGATCATGATATTTTTCATATGAATTAGATATGAAGTTATCAAACATTAACTTAACAGTATCTAAAAGAACTTTATTATTATTTAACTGATAAAGCCTTAAGAGTGCCAGTGCAGCTTCACCATCATAATAAACAATTCTAAATTTCTCTTTAATAGACAAGGATGGGTATTCCAGAATGTGAGTAGTTTTTCCTGTTTTATCAATCATTTGCATAATACCATTTGCTATTTTTTCTGCATATTCTAGATATTTTTTATTTTTAGTAATTTCCTGATATTTTGTTAACATTAAAATAGTAGCTGCATTCGCACCAAGCTTAATCTCATAATTATTGTCATTTCCATCAATCATATGAGCTGTATCTTCATCTATTAATTTATAAAAATTTTTGATGCTATACTCAATAGCTAAGTGAATTTTAGACCAATATTGATTATTTTCTTCAATCTCAAAAGTTTCTAAAAGTGAATAAATTGAAGTGCAATGCCGTATTGTATTGTAGCTTTTAATTTCATTATTAAATGCAGGGAAATAGCCGTAGATAAATTTCCCATCTTCTAAAATTTGACTGGTTAGGAAACTAGAATTTTTATTAATTATTTCTTTAATATGAGATTTATCATTTTTATCAATGAACCTAACCCCATTTTCACAACCTCCACTTTGAAGTTTAATGAATTTACCATTTTCGTAAAATACACTTTCAGTTTCAAAAAGCCATACATCTTTAATTTTAATAATTTCTAAATCTTTTTGAATAGAAGAATATTTTTTCTTGATTGCTTTATTTAAATTATTTTGGTCAATAAAATTTTTTTGATCATATGAAATTCCTCGTATGATTGCATTCCCATAAATCTCTTGTTCTAAAAAACATATATTGAAATCTTTATCAAAACTAATACCTTTTCTAAAGTGATTATTATGCTTTTGATTAGATATATCATGGGTAACATCGGTCCAACTTTTCTTTTCTACGTGAGTTACAACATCAAGTTTTATATAGCCTAGATAACGTTTATCTCTAAGAAAAATTTTTTCTAAAAAGTTATTTATTTTTTTTTGCAGTTTTTGTATATCAGAACTAGCAATTGAAAAAACTTTACACCGTTGATCTAGGCAACCATATGAGATAAAGACTATTTTTTTTTCAGAGTCAGTCTGATCATATAGTGATATCCATTCACTGATCTGATTTTTTAAATTACTTAAATCTAAATATTTTAATTGATGTAGCATATTGCGACCTAATTAAGTTAATCTTGGCTAGAAAACAATTAAATTGTTTTAATTCCTTTCTTAAAAAATAATAGAGTGATATTTAATTCTGCTTATTATTGTATTGGTTTTTTTGTTGTACTAGAAGTGATTTTAAGGCTTTAGTTATGTTTAAAATTATTCGAAATTTAATTCATGTGTTTTAATTTTAGCATGGTTTAAAACATAATTTTATGTGTCCTAGTTTATTTTTTTGATAAAATAAATTAATTATATGTTTTATATAATTTTAATATTTCTATTTTTGTTGTGTTAATTAATCTTGATTGTTAATTTAATTGTCTAAAATTTATTTGAATTAAAAAGGTTAATTATGAAAAAAATAATTTCTTTATTGATGTTTTTAGGTGCTAATCATAGCTTTGCTGAAACAGTTAGTATTGATTTAACAAATGGAAATTTTATCGGAGATGATGCATATAAAGTTGTTACTTCGACCCAAGCACAATGTACACAATTGGACAATTCGGGAATCGGAAGAACAGTTTGGGCTGAAGTGAATTTAAATGGTTACTCATATAAAGAATGCATACGATATTATTCTGCCGGATTACTCGAAAATCAAATTAATAATAGAGCAATTGCGTATTTTTCTGGTGATGTAGCAATTGTAGGAGGAGTAGCACCTTTATCATATACTAACAAAAAACCACAGGACAAAGTTAATGAAGCAGTCGTTTGGTCCACAGAGTTGTATAATTTCCCATATATTTTTGTAGCTCGTCCAGGGATTTATGGATCATCTGGTGTGCATAATGGTGCTAGAAAGCCATTAGAATCTTTATTAATGTCTGAAGCATTAAATAAAATTAAGCAAAGACATCAAATTCTTAACTATGTGTTAGTTGGGCATAGTGGTGGTGGCCATATTGTATCTGCCTTATTATCAAAAAGGACTGATATATTATGTGCTGTTCCAAGTTCAGCTCCTTCATCACCAAAAATACAGGCTGAAGCATTGGGTAAGACGCCTGATCCAAGACTATTTGAAGCTGTAGATGCAATAACTGCACTTACACCTAAGCATCCAGCGAATAGAGTATTTGTAGTAGGGGATTTAAATGACAGTATTGTGCCTTGGGTTTCTCAAAAGGTACTTCATGATAAGTTGATTCAATTATCTTGGGCGTCAAATATCATAAATTTACAAGCAATTGACGGCTCTCATCATGATGTAGCTGAGAAAGCTATAAAGATAGCTGGGATGTGTGCAAGGGGATTGCCAACCTTAAATATTCTTGACCAAGCAGGAAATCTATAAGCGTACTATTTATTTGCATACAATAATAAAAGTATTCTCGTTATATCACTCATAGGAATCACTTTTACGCGAATACTAAAATATTAGCTCGCATTAAATTTATAAAATGATCTATTCAATTTTTTATTACTTAAATATAAATTTTATAAATGAAATGAAATGAAAATTGAGATGAGAAAAAATATAGTCTTTAAAAATATAAATTCTGAACAATAAATTGTGAGAGGATTTTATCTTTTAAATTTATTATAATGTTTGAAATTTAAATATTTAAAACATAATTTTAAAACATTTTTTTTAAATAGCATGATCTTAGTGCATGTAAAATAACGATAATTTTTAAGCAAGAATTTTTTTATTGAATTTGCTTAATTTTTAATTGATATGGATGTGGTCTCATGTAAATATAATTTCGAGGATTTTTATTATGAAACTATCCTCGTATTTCAGGTTTAAGTGATATTCACTAAGTCCACAGCCACCTAGGTTGTGGACTCTTCTTAATTAATAAAGAACTTAAAGTTATATTGATTTCTTTTATCTAATTTAAGAGTGTAAAGTTAAATCTCACTTAAATGCATTGGGGTATATCTATTGTTAATAATCCAAACTTTCTAAATTATAATTTAAGATGGGATTTATAAAAATGGATGTTTATATATCTAACATGAGGATTAAAATTAATGAAGAATTTAATTCTAACTCAAATCGTATTTTCATTCACATTAATCTTAACAGGTTGTATAAATCAACCATATGGACATCAATCGGTTTATTCACCACCTTCTATTAATACAATTGCGAATCATAAATTGTACTTAATAGCAGAAAAATCAGCCAATCCTAGCTTTGGTACAGGTGAGGTTACAGCAGATAAAGCTGCTAAATATACAAATAATCATAAGAAGACAGTGATTTGTGATAAACATCATTACTATGCTGCGAGTAATACTATTAGTGAGTTGAAGCAGACAAAGATTACTTTAGTAAGTGGCGAGGAAGTTAATGTCCCTAAATCGTGTTGGGTCGAAGATGCGAACCCACAAAACTCAATTTATGTTTCCAAATCATCTGTAAGCCACGGTTTTTGATAATTAAGTACATAGTGGAGATTAAGCTCGAATAGCTTAATCTCCACTATAATTTATTTAAACAATTTTTAAAATATTAGTTATTTAAATCAAAATAATTGATTGAAACGATAGCCTGAAAATAATTTTTATATAATTCTATATTTAGATCTAGAAAACTATTTTTTTCAATTTTTATTAAATATATGTTATTATTTACTTCTTTTCGATTTGAAATATATTCTATAGCAGAACCTATTTCATTAATTTTATAATTACTTGATTGGTTTAAATTTAATGAAACTAAAAAAGAGAGAAAACCTATTTCTTTCATTTTTTCTGCATAGAAAGTAGCGTAAGTTTTAGTGCTTTTTATTGATCCTGTATCAAACATAATTATGCCTGGAAAGGGCCCAAGTCCTTTGGGAATATAAATCTCACCTGTTGCTGAGCCTAGTGAGGAATTCCAAAAAAGATCATTCATATTAAGTGTTTATCAAAATTAAAAATAAATAAATTTTCATAATAATGGCTTGAAAGCATTAAACTATTTGATTCAAAACTCAAAATTATGAATTTTAAAAGATTAAACTATTAAGCTAACATTTGAAATTTTTTAACACTGTCAAGATTAACTTAAAAGTTTGATTAAGTTATTTCATTGAAAACAACTTTACTTTGTAAATATAATATAATCAATAGTAAATATATATAAATTATATATTTGCGCAAATTAATTTCATAATCAATTGAAAATAAAGTTTATTTTATGGTGTATAACTAATTAATCCTGATTTTATAGAGAAGAGTAAAAAGAAAAAAGTAATTTAAAATTGTAAGGAAAAAGTAAATTAATATAGAGCCATTATAAATTATCATTAATAAAAAATAAATTTAAAATATAACAATATTTTAAATATGTTTATATATATCAATATCTTATCGAATTTTCTTAAAATTCAATATTTCCTATAATTTATATTGTGTAAAGGATTAAATTTTACTAATGAAATATATTTCATTACGATTCCCTTTTATATCATTCCATATGCATTTAATGGGTTTTGAAATAAAATTTAAATAATTACAATGTGTTACTTTTCGAAGCATTGTTTAAAATTCTTTGGATTACAGTTCTTGTAACTGAAAACTCTTTAGCGAGTGAATACACACTATAGCCTTTTTTGAACAACTCAATCACTCTATTTTTTTGTTCATTATTCAATATTTCAGGCCTACCAACTTTTCTTGCAGGTTTGTGATCTTTGAATTTTTTGTTGTCAGATTTGAACAATTTTTCAAATTCAGCAGATAATTTTAGAAAATGAAGGAAGAAAATTTTCAAGTCACCATTAATTTCATTTTTAGAATAATCCAAGCATATCAGTCGGATTTTTTTTTGATCAATTTTATCAACTATACTTAAAATTTCTTCAAAACTATTACCCAAGCAATCCATGCTTTTTATCACTAAAATATCACCTTCTTCTAATGAATAACTTATTAAGTTAAGAAATTTATCTCTATAAATAATAGATTTATCAACAGATACTTCTTCTACTACTAATCTATTCTTTTGAATTTTATAACCATACTCACTAAAAAAAGAGATATATCTAGAAAATTCAAATTGCAAATTAGGCTCTATTCTAACATAGGCATATGTACGCATATTAAAAACACCAAAATTAAACAAAAACAAAACAAATCTTAGCATCTTATTTTTTTAAAAAAAACATGAACTAAATCACAAAAGTGTACTATACACTGTTTAAAACACATTAATTAAATGCATAGATTGAGCTTCACTGTTTATCACATTTTTAATCATTGTTATTATATTAGTTAATAATTTTATTGGGCTTTTCTGGGTATTTCTTTTCATCTTTAATTACCTTGTTGCTTAAGACTTTCTAAATTTAATATTAATCTAATATTAAAATCTAGTTTTATTTTTTTAATAGAATGATTTGAATATACATAACAAAACAAAATATCATATAGGAAATCAGAAGATTTTTGATATTTTATATATCTTTTTGATATAAAAGTATTTTTTTAATATATCAGTTTGATTTATAACTATGTGTTTAAATTTATTAAAAATAAAAAACATGGTTTTAAAACACTTCTGTAAAATAATTTATGAAAATTATAAATTTATATTTTTTATTAATATTTAAAATATATATAGTTTTAATATTTGACTATATTTATAATTTTCTTATGCTGCTTTGTAAGTTTTAAATATAAAAATTAAAGTAATTTTTAGGCAATTATTTAATCTTTATATAATATTTTAACATATTATATTTTTGTTGTTGTGATCATTGGAATTTTAAAATAGTAGAAATATGGTAATAATTACACTACTATAAAAGTATGAAATTAATAAACTAATCATATAACAATCAATAAGTGAAGATCTAAAAGTATTTTTTGATTTTAATTTACTTTATTAGACATACTTCACATCACTCTAAGGGATAGAGGGGGATGACTATGCGTATTTATGCATATATACGAATAAATTCAAATATTGATGATTTGCAAAAAGAAAAAGAATCTTTTATTTCTTTACTAGCAAGCTTTGATCATAAAGTTCATCCAAATAGAGTTATTCTTGAATTGGTATCAGTAGATAAATCTATTACTATACGAAATATTTTTTATAATCTAATTAATTATTCCTTGGAGGAGGGGGACTTTCTAATTGTTAAAGGTATTGATTGTTTAGGAAATAGTTTTAAAGAAATATTATCTACAATTATTTTAATTGAAAAAAAGAAAATTAAATTAATTATATTGGATTATACAAATAGTGAGTTGAAAGAAGATATTAAAAATAATTTAATTCATTTTATTGAAATTAGTATTGGTTTTGAAGAACTTTTCATATTTGATCAAGCTGCACAAAAAAACTATAGATTATCTAAAAAGGTAGGTAGACCTGAAAAATTAACGGATGATCAAAAACAGGATGTTATTAATAAATTTAAAAAAGGATTTAGTGTATATTCTTTAGCTAAGGATCTTGCAGTTTCAAGGACTGTAATACAAAGAATAATTGAAAAATCCAATGATTAATTAAACAATTAATATTAGAGTTAAATGATGGATTAAAATGATTTAGTTTTTGTTGTGATTTAAATTGTGTTTTAATTTTTAATTTAATGCTTATTAAATTAAAAATTAATTTTAAAATTAAATTCATATTGATATTTTTATTTTTTATTCATATTGTTGTATATGTTATATAAAATAATTTTAATTTATTAAAGGTTGTATTGTATAGCTATGTGTTTGATTTTTATGATCTGGTAAAATTAAATATGGATATGAATATTGATTTAGAGAAATGGAGGTGCTCTATATGTAATGGTTTTATTGTTGTTGATCATTCCAAAATTCAGAAAGAAGATTATGTGCAGTTTGTATATAGAAGAATAACTAATAATGATTCTTTTTATTTCATTTATAGAGTTGGCATGGTGGTAGACCGAAAAGAAAAATTATTAACTATTAAGTATAAGAGTAGGTTATATAAGGTGTTGGATAGTGGTACTTATCCTGTAAATGCTCCAGCTCTTATTGTCTATAATATGTTTTGGATCTGTGGTTGTTAGCGTTTAAATATTAAAAATACTTATTTTGTTAGTTGAAATTAGTATGAATTTTAAATCTCTATATTTTTGATTTTGTTATTTATTTTATCTGTTGTTTTTCTAATCTAATGAAATATGTCTTAAATAAAAAACCGCTATAAATAGCGGTTTTTTATTTAGTAGATACTTTAACTTACCAGCTTAACGCACCACCAGTTTGGTAGTCAGTTACGCGAGTTTCAAAGAAGTTTTTCTCTTTACGTAAGTCCATCATCTCAGACATCCACGCAAATGGATTCGTTACACCAGCAAATTGCTCTGGTAAACCAAGCTGAGCTAAACGGCGGTTACAGATGAATTTCAAATATTCTTCCATCATGCTTGCGTTCATACCCAATACACCGCGTGGCATTGTGTCACGTGCATATTCGATTTCAAGCATTGTACCTTCAACAATCATTTGAACCACTTCTTGTTGGAACTCAGCAGTCCAAAGGTGAGGGTTCTCAATCTTGATTTGGTTAATCATGTCGATACCAAAGTTCAAGTGCATAGATTCATCACGCAAGATGTATTGGAACTGCTCAGCAACACCGTTCATCTTGTTACGACGACCCATACTCAAAATTTGAGTAAAGCCACAGTAGAAGAAGATCCCTTCAAGTACACAGTAGAATGCGATCAGGTTACGAAGTAAACGCTGGTCATTTTCAGGTGTGCCTGTGTGGAAATTAGGGTCAGTTAAAGATTGCGTGTATTTCAAGCCCCAAGCTGCTTTACGTGCAACAGATGGAACTTCACGGTACATGTTGAAGACTTCGCCTTCGTCCATACCTAAAGATTCGATACAGTATTGGTAAGCGTGAGTGTGAATTGCTTCTTCAAACGCTTGACGCAAGATGTATTGACGGCATTCAGGGTTAGTAATGTGACGGTAAATCGCCAATACCAAATTGTTTGCAACCAAAGAATCCGCAGTCGAGAAGAAACCTAAAGAACGCATAACAATAGTACGCTCATCTTCGGTCAAGCCATTTTCAGACTTCCAAAGCGCGATGTCATGGTTCATGTTAACTTCTTGAGGCATCCAGTGGTTTGCACACCCGTCAAGATATTTCTGCCAAGCCCACTCATATTTAAATGGAACAAGTTGGTTCAAGTCCGCACGACAGTTAATCATTGCTTTGTCGTCAACTTGAACACGTTGAGCACCCATTTCTAGCTCTTCAAGGCCAGGGGCAACGTCTAAATGTTCTAAGGCTTGAGCGGCTCTAGCCACTGTATCGGAGGCAACTGTTGGTCGCACGGAATGGGTTCCAGCGGATTGTGGAGCTGCCACGCTCGACGATGATGGCTGCGCAGTAGATACATTCTGCGAATCTGACGCTTTTTCCGATTGGACGGGCGCAGACTTGTGTTCAGGTGTAGTCGGTTTTTGCGAATCATCTTCAAAATCGTCCCAACTAAGGATAGACATTTTTGTTCTCTCTTCGTTGTATATATCTATATTTGACATCTCTTAAACGAAGATGTCCCTACTATACGCTTTTAATGTGTAAACAAAATTAAGTTTTATTGATGCATGACCAAATTTTGGGCCTTTGGTCTCTACTCACTACAACTTATTTTGTTTACGCTGCTGCTTACGTATTGTGATAAATGCGTAAACCATCGGCATATAAAAGAAAATAAAGGCAAAGATTAAAACTCCAACACCAAGTATATAGTTATGGCTGAGATGAGAAAGCATAATCTTTACCTCTTTTAAGATTGCTCTTTAGTGAAAAAGAGCAACCTTATTGAATGTTATTGGCAAGCTTCACAATCAGGGTTGTCGATTGAACAAGCCATTGGTACAGGAGCTGCTTGAGTGAAGCCTTCTTCTTCAACCGCTGCTTCTGGTTTCTTCGCTTCTACCACAGGGGCAGCAACCGCCGCGGCTTCAACAGTCGCAGGTTTAACTGCGTTTAAAGCACCTGTGTTGATTGTAGATTTTTCAGCAGAGGTTGCACCTAAAGCTCGGAGGTAATAAGTCGTCTTAAGACCACGTAACCATGCCATCTTATAAGTGATGTCAAGTTTCTTACCGTTTGCACCAGAAATGTAAAGGTTAAGCGATTGAGCTTGATCAATCCATTTTTGACGGCGTGATGCAGCATCAACGATCCAGCGTGTATCTACTTCAAACGCAGTAGCAAAGATTGCTTTTAATTCTTCAGGAATACGAGCAATTTTTTGTACTGAACCTTCAAAGTGTTTAAGGTCATTCACCATTACTGTATCCCAAAGACCACGTTCTTTTAATGCACGAACAAGGTATGGGTTAATAACAGTGAACTCACCAGACAAGTTAGATTTCACATATAAGTTTTGGAATGTTGGCTCAATAGACTGAGAAACACCACAAATGTTAGAGATGGTTGCAGTTGGAGCAATTGCCATCACGTTTGAGTTACGCATACCGTCTTTTTGAACTTTGGCACGTAAAGTGTCCCAGTCTAAACGTTGAGTACGGTCAACTTCGAACATGCGCTCTGGACGAGACTTCGCAACAATTTCTAAAGAGTCGATTGGAAGGATACCTTGATCCCACAATGAACCTTTGAATGTTGAGTAAGCACCGCGTTCAACAGCCAAGTTGCTTGAAGTTTCAATCGCGTAGTAGCTAATTACTTCCATTGATTCATCAGCAAAATCAACAGCAGCGTCTGAACCGTAAGCAATACCCATTTCATATAGAGCATCTTGGAAGCCCATGATACCCATACCCACAGGGCGGTGTTTCAAGTTCGAGTTTTTCGCTTGTGGTACAGCGTAGTAGTTAATGTCGATCACGTTATCGAGCATACGTACTGCTGTTTTAATTGTGCGAGCTAATTTCTCACGGTCTAACACACCACCTTGAACGTGTTGTACAAGGTTGATCGAACCTAAGTTACATACTGCAATTTCGTCTTGATTTGTGTTCAAGGTAATTTCAGTACATAAGTTAGATGAGTGAACTACGCCAACATGTTGTTGTGGTGAACGTAAGTTACATACATCTTTGAATGTGATCCACGGGTGACCAGTTTCAAACAACATAGAAAGCATTTTGCGCCATAAATCTTTAGCACGTACTTTCTTGTGTAGCATGTTGGTTTCTTTCGCTACAGACTCATAGTAAGCATAACGCTCAGCAAATTCAGCACCAGTTAAGTCGTGCAAGTCTGGAGTTTCAGAAGGAGTAAATAATGTCCATTCACCATCTTCAAATACACGTTGCATAAACAAGTCTGGAACCCAGTTCGCAGTGTTCATGTCGTGAGTACGGCGACGGTCATCACCCGTGTTTTTACGAAGCTCTAAGAACTCTTCGATGTCTAAGTGCCAAGTTTCTAAGTATGCACACACAGCACCTTTACGCTTACCACCTTGGTTTACTGCAACAGCTGTATCGTTCGCAACTTTCAAGAATGGAACAACACCCTGAGACTTACCGTTAGTACCTTTAATATAAGAGTTCAAGGCACGTACAGGCGTCCAGTCATTACCTAAACCACCAGCCCATTTAGAAAGCATCGCGTTGTCACGCATTGCGCCATAAATGTCATAAAGGTCATCGCCAATTGTTGTTAAGTAACAACTTGAAAGCTGTGGACGTAATGTACCTGAGTTAAACAGGGTAGGCGTAGAAGCCATGTAGTCGAAGCTAGACAATAAGTTATAGAACTCAATTGCACGTTCTTCTTTATCTTGCTCATTGAGTGCAAGACCCATCGACACACGCATGAAGAATAATTGTGGTAATTCGAAGCGAACGCCGTTTGAGTGAATGAAGTAACGGTCAAATAAAGTCTGTAAACCTAAATAGGTGAACTGATTAGAACGTTCCGGCTGAATTGCTGCTGATAATTTTTCTAAGTCGAAGTCAAGCAAGTCAGGAGAAAGCAAATCAAGCTCAACACCTTTTTTCAAGAATGCTTCAAGTGCATTATTTTCAGGTGTATCTGTTGATAAGCCTAAGAACGTTAAACCAGTGCTCACTAATTCGTTACAAAGCAAACGTGCAGTCACGTAAGTGTAGTTTGGTTCTTGTTCAATACGGGTACGTGTTGCCATCATCATTGTAGTGGCAATATCACTTTCTTTTACGCCGTTGTATAAGTTTTTAACGGTTTCATCGACAATCGCTTGAACGTCAATACCTTCCAAACCTTCAGCTGCTTTAGAAACAGTTGCTTGCAATGCACTTAAATCAAGTGGCTGAAGCTGACCGTTTATGTCGGTAACTTGTAAAGTAGGGTGGTGGTTTGAGTTCGTTTGCTGACGAGCGCTAGCACGTTGTTCACGGTAAATCACATAAGCGCGGGCAACCTTTTGTTCCCCAGTACGCATTAAAGCAAGTTCTACTTGATCTTGAATTTCTTCAATATGGATCGTACCGCCCGATGGTAAACGGCGAGTAAAAGTATTTAAGACCATTTCCGTCAACTGGGTAATACGGTCATGAATACGGCTAGAATCCGAACTCTGTTGACCTTCCACAGCAAGAAAAGCTTTACCAATCGCAACTGAAATTTTCTCTGCATCAAATGCAGCAACATCTCCAGTGCGCTTAATCACCTGAATTTGACCGGGAGTCGAAGTAATTACGCTCATGCCAGCATAGCTCCATTGTCACTTTTGTTATGTTCATAGACCGTTTGAACCGAGCAAAAAAACATGCCACGATATTTGAGGGATAAACACAAGACTTAGTAGTTAAAGTTTATTTTCAACACAAGATACGGGATTTTTCATAGCAGATCAATCTTGACTTTTTAGTAATTTTTTATCTGTATGATTTGATGGGAGATAGCATAGCAAAGCTGTTAAAAAACACTTATAGATAAGTTTGTGGATAACTCAAAAAACAAACACTTAAATAAATTTAAACTAAACAGAGAAATAATTTGTTTAATATTCATACATTGGAAATATGAATAGAATATGAAATTTAATAACAATAAATAAATCTTAAAAACACGTGAAAATTCAAAGGTTAATAAAATGCAACAAAATACGATTGTCATGTATCAGTTTGGTGAACGCCTACTTGTTTACAATGTAAACGTGTGTATATTGCAAATGATAAACGAATGTATCTGCAAGATTTTTAAGATGCATGAAACGAGATTTATAGGGGCAATGATATGAGCCAAGAAGAAAAGTTACCAAAGATTCTGATCGTTGAAGATGACGAGCGCTTAGCGCGTTTAACTCAAGAATATTTAATTCGCAACGGTTTAGAAGTTGGTGTAGAAACTGATGGTAACCGTGCAATTCGTCGTATTATTAGTGAACAACCAGATCTAGTGGTCTTGGATGTCATGTTGCCGGGTGCCGATGGCTTAACAGTTTGCCGTGAAGTTCGTCCACATTACCATCAACCGATTCTTATGTTGACTGCACGTACAGAAGATATGGATCAGGTGCTTGGTTTGGAAATGGGCGCAGATGACTATGTTGCTAAACCAGTTCAACCACGTGTTCTTTTAGCGCGTATCCGTGCACTATTACGTCGCACAGACAAAACCGTAGAAGATGAAGTTGCACAGCGTATCGAGTTTGATGACCTTGTCATCGACAATGGTGGTCGTTCTGTAACGCTAAATGGTGAACTTGTTGACTTCACTAGCGCAGAATATGACCTATTATGGTTGCTTGCATCAAATGCTGGTCGTATCTTATCGCGTGAAGATATCTTCGAACGTTTACGTGGTATCGAATACGATGGTCAGGACCGTTCAATCGATGTCCGTATTTCACGTATTCGTCCAAAAATTGGCGATGATCCTGAAAACCCAAAACGTATTAAAACAGTACGTAGTAAAGGTTACTTGTTCGTTAAAGAAACCAATGGGTTATAAGATCGGAATAAACTTCCTATAAGGTTGGTCGAGTGTTTAAACACAGTATATTCCTGCGAATATATGCGGGACTGGTAATTCTTGTTGTTTTGGTTGCTGTCTTTGGTTATTTGCTTGTACA
The DNA here is from genome assembly GCF_013122135.1 of Acinetobacter lactucae. Classification (NCBI taxonomy): domain Bacteria; kingdom Pseudomonadati; phylum Pseudomonadota; class Gammaproteobacteria; order Moraxellales; family Moraxellaceae; genus Acinetobacter; species Acinetobacter lactucae. The sequence goes on along the minus strand of NZ_CP053391.1, from coordinate 3,190,705 downwards.
AATTATCAATTATCAACGGGCACAAGAATACCGAGAATCTTTAACCGATGGTATTTCTTATGTCATTAGTGAGGGAGTCGCTCGACAACCGGGGAAGCAACAGAAAATAGATTGGGTTTCTGATGCGTCAGATTTATTGGAACTTCCAATTTACTATACTGATGCAAGTAAGGTTGAGTTATCTCGTACCGAGAAAAAACGAATCGAAGCTCAAAAATCTGTTGTCCGTTACGATGCCAGTAATAGTATTGCGTATATCATTATTGGCTTACGTGACGACCCACAACATTATCTATCTATAAAAGTAGACAAAATTAGTGAGCGCCAAATGAAGGCTCTCCCTATTTTTGTACTTGATTATCTAATGTTTTATCCGGGGCAAGAACAAGAATATCTTGCCAAGATTCAAAAACATTTCTCTTATCCAATTAATATCTACAATATTCAAGATATTAATCTGGACTCTGAGCAAATTGGCCGTTTGCGCCAAGACCAAAGTGTCATGTTGTACAAAGATAGTGCAACAATGCGTGGCACAACCATTTCAATCGTATCTCCAATACCAAGTCATCCTACACAAGTTCTCGTGCTTGGACCGGTTCCAATGTTTAACTGGATGCCTTTACAGCTTTCGGCAGGGATTACCTTATTTAGCCTATTCTTACTGAGCTTAGGTGTTTATGGGTTGATTTTGCCGCTAGAGCGTAAAATTCGCCAAGTACGTTATGCATTAAACCGCATGAAGTCTGGTGATTTGTCATTGCGTGTTCCTATTGAAGGAAGTGACGAAATGGCAAACTTGGCATCAAGTTATAACAACATGTCTGATCATATTCAGCGTTTAATCGAGGCTCAGCGTGAGTTAATGAGAGCTGTATCTCATGAGCTTAGAACTCCAGTTGCCCGTATTCGTTTTGGTACAGAGATGTTGGCTGAAGAAGACGATTACAATCATCGTATGCATCAGGTCGATATGATTGATAAAGATATTGAAGCACTCAATACTTTAATTGATGAAATCATGACTTATGCAAAACTAGAGCAGGGCACACCTTCACTAGATTTCGATGAAATTACTTTATTTGATGTATTAGATCAGGTTGCGGTCGAAACCGAAGCTTTAAAAACGCAAAAAGAAATTGAACTTGTTGCTCCGCCACTTTATGTGAAAGTAGATGCTGAGCGCCGTTATTTGCATCGTGTTGTACAAAACTTGGTGGGTAACGCGGTTCGTTATTGCGATAATAAAGTTCGGATTACCGGCGGTATCCACAGTGATGGCATGGCCTTTGTTTGTGTTGAGGATGATGGCGCAGGTATTCCTGAACAAGACCGTAAAAGAGTATTTGAAGCTTTTGCCCGTTTAGACGATAGCCGTACTCGTGCGTCAGGTGGCTATGGTTTAGGGTTGTCTATTGTAAGTCGTATTGCTTACTGGTTTGGTGGTGAAATTAAAGTGGATGAAAGCCCAACTTTGGGTGGTGCTCGTTTTATCATGACATGGCCAGCAAAACGCTTTAAACAGCCTCCTTTAAAAGCCAACAAAAAAGCACCTTCTTAAGGTGCTTTTTTATTAGTCTATTTATAATTGAGTCGCATCTGGTTCCAAAATAGTTTTCCCGCTTCTTAAGCTGGTTAACGCCTCGGAATTAAAGTCGATCAGTAATGAATTATTTTTTGCATCAATCTGGTATTTTTGAATAAGAGGTTGGTCTCCATTAATTGTTTCTATTTTATATTCATCTGCAATATGCAAAATACCTTCTAGGTTGGTTGTGGTTGACGCAAAATCCTGTCTAAATATTTCATAGACATCCCGCAAGTCAAAAATTGCATTGTTAGCATCTGGATGTTTGTGAATATAGCTTTCTATATGTCGCACAAGTAGTTGTGCAAACAAGTAGTAATTTGGTTTATGCGTATATTCTAGAGTCATGCATTTTTCTCCTTATTATCTGTTATTAGCATACATGGCAAAACACAGGTTATTGTATAAAATTCATTACACTAGATGATGAAATGAAAAAATTATAAAGATATAAAGACCCGATTACGCCCTTGGCGCTTTGCTTGATATAAAGCATCATCTGCTTCTTTAAATAAACTTTCAATCGCTCGATGAGAAGATGGGGAATATAAGCTTATACCAATACTGACTTGTATAAAAATGGGTAATTTCCCATAAATATAAATAGGTTGCTGGCTAATTTTAATTCGTATTTGTTCTGCAAGTTCAAAAGCACTTTCCTTGGTGGTATCTGCAATAAAAATGGCAAATTCTTCACCGCCCAAGCGGCCCAACAAATCATGAGGATGGAGAATATTTTGAATCGTGGTGACACAAGTCTGTAGCGCACGATCACCGATTTGATGCCCGTAGTTGTCGTTGACTTGTTTGAAATGGTCGACATCCAACATGAAAAAAGCTGAAGTTTTATTTTCTTTTTGTACTTTTTCTTGAAGTAATCTGACTGACTGCAAAAACTGACGTCGAGTCAGACTTGAAGTTAGTTCATCATGTGCAATCGCATGTTGAAGCTTTTGAATTAACTCTGAATGCAAAACACTAATACTCGAAACTGTCAGAGGGGCAATCGTCATCATGATTAACCCTATACGGATTGAAATCGTATTGCTGAAATAGTCATTCGGGTAGAGTAAAAGGTAGTGCCCAGAGACATGATAAATAATATAAGCACTGGTAAAGCTTGTAATGAGTGCAACAACAATAGGTTTGTAGCGAATAGCACACCAGATGAGTGCAGCAATTGGGTAGAGGAGCGAACCGGGACCAGAATCATAATAACTGGCTGCGATAGAAATAAGGACAGCCACGAAAGGTAAGAGGTCGGTTGCGTGTAAACCACGATTTCTTGAGAAGGAATGTTTTATCTGACTATATTGAGGGATGTTCAGTATGATCGGTAAAAGAAGTAAGGCATTTTGCAATTCTGAGGTAAACCAGTAACCAAATTCATCCAACAAGCCACCAAGCATAAATTTAGTATTAAACATAGGCACGAAAGTTGCTGCAAACAATCCGCCTACTACGCTACCGACCCCACATAAAGCAAATAAAAATAAGTAAGAATAACCTCGGTAAGCGGCTTTAATATACTGATTAAAAAACATGTAGAGCGCAAACGTAGTAACAACATAAAGAAAGTTTGAAGTTGTTAAAACGAGTGTGAGAGCAAATGGGGTACCCTGAAATAGGTCAGCAATAACATAGCCGCTATATGCACCTAAAAATGTACCTAGTCGGCGTGTGCTTGGAAAGCGAATGAGTAACCCAAGCAAAACCGAGTTGGCAGGCCAAAAAAATGCGAGAAAACTTAAAGGACGAGATGCGATGCCGATGAAACAACATACTGCAATAATGAAGCTAAAGAGGAGAAAAAGTTTTAAAAAGGAGAGAAATGAAAATTCACGAAGTGAGTATGGCATCAGCTGCCCTTAATGATAAATACTCTTATCCAAGAGTAATAAAATATTATGCATGATTAAACATTCATCATAATTCAGAGGAGAAGCTGAATACAATAAAAAACAAACTAATATTATAAAAAAGTAAGTTATAAAAAGTTAATAAGAGCTTCAACTGTGTAAATATTCTAAAATTAAAAAATGAAAAAAATCATCATAAATAAAGAAACAATTAAATAAACCGATTATGTGCGGTGAAACCCCCCTTACAACACATAGATGAATAGTTTTGTCTAGAAAATCATCCGAAAGACTAAGACGCTTCAACTAGCATGGGAAATTAGAAATCAGGTACAATTGGCGGGATTAATTTTGTGTTTGGTGTATTTGAAGGCCAATACATACATTCTTTGTTAAATAATAGGCCTGCCAGGAGTTATCCCCGCATGAGTGCCATTACTCCATACGACTGGGCGATTATCGCCTTCGTGATCGGCGTTACATTTCTTTGCGTCTTTATGCTCACAGTTCCCTTACTCCTCGGGGGAAAATCGTGGGGACGTGCTAAGCAAGAGCAGTTTGAATCAGGTGTCGTGAGTGCTGGTGGCGCTCGCATTCGCCTGTCTGCAAAGTTCTATTTAGTTGCAATTTTCTTTGTTGTCTTCGACTTAGAGGCGCTTTACCTCTATGCATGGTCTACTTCTGTGCGTGAAGTAGGGTGGTTGGGATATACCACTGTAGTGATCTTTGTCGTTGATCTATTGATTGCGCTTGTTTATGCCTTCTCTGTAGGTGCTTTAAGTTGGTCACCAGCAGATCGCCGTAAATCAGCAGGTGAGGCGGTTAAAATCGGTTCACCAACAATGAACATTGCTGAAATTACACGCTTTAATTCTATTGAAGAGCTCGTAACTGACCCTACAGGCCAGATTCCAGCTCAATCATCAGGTCGTGTTAAGTCAAAAACTACACCTGCATTGCCATCTGAAAAGGAGTAAGTCGGGATGAAATATACTCTGACCCGCGCGAATCCGGATGCTGATCAATACCCATTGCAAGAACGTCAAATTGTGACGGATCCGCTTGAAGAGGAAGTGAATAAAAACGTATTCATGACTCGTTTAGAGGATGTCTTGCATACAGCAGTAAACTGGGGACGTAAAAACTCTTTGTGGCCATTTAACTTTGGTACCTCATGTTGTTACGTCGAATATGCAACGACCTTAACCGGTGTGCATGACTTGTCACGTTTCGGTGCAGAGGTTATCCGTGCTTCACCTCGTCAGGCTGACTTGATGATTGTTGCAGGTACCTGTTTCGTAAAAATGGCACCAGTTATTCAGCGTCTGTATGAACAGATGTTAGAGCCTAAATGGGTCATCTCGATGGGTGCTTGTGCAAACTCTGGAGGTATGTACGACATCTATTCAGTAGTACAAGGTGTAGACAAAATTATTCCTGTTGACGTGTACGTCCCAGGTTGTCCGCCTCGTCCTGAAGCATTAATTCAAGCTTTAATGCTTTTACAAGACCAGATTCAATTAGAGCGACGCCCGCTTTCTGCCGTGATCGGTGATGATCTTCAGCCAGTATATAAGCCAAAGATGATGCCAGAACGTGACCGTAAGAATGCTGAGCGTATTGCCGTTAAAAACTTACGCTCTATGGATGAGATTAAATAATTTTTTGACGGTGTTTTGACATATCTAACTGATATGTTCATCGAGAAAATTGACAGAATTTGTATTAAATAGGAAGCCAAGCCAATGGCTGAAACTGACATTGCTATGCCAGAGTCAACAGCAGTTGATTCACGCCCAGCATTTGCAATCGTAGAAGAGCTCAAAACCAAATTTGGTGAGAACTTTTACGTGCAGGCGACTTTTGAAGAGTTTCCAACAGTCTGGGTTGAGCGCGCACGCGTGCAAGAAGTCCTTATGTTCCTACGTAAAGTGGAACGTCCGTATGTAATGCTATTTGACTTATCTGCGATGGATGAACGTTTACGTGTTCATCGTGATGGTTTACCAGCATCTGACTTCACTGTGTTCTATCATTTATTATCGCTTGAGCGTAATAGTGACATTCGTATCAAGGTTGCCTTGAACGAAAATGATCTAAACATTCCAACAGCGACAAATATCTGGCCAAATGCCAACTGGTATGAACGTGAAGCTTACGATATGTTCGGTATCAATTTCGAAGGGCATCCAATGCTCCGTCGTATTTTGTTGCCAACCTATTGGGAAGGTCATCCGCTTCGTAAAGAATATTCAGCACGTGCGACAGAATATACGCCGTATATGCAAGACAAAGCGAAACAAGACTTTGAACAAGAGCACTTACGTTTTGTACCAGAAGACTGGGGCCTTAAGCGTGGTAACGCTGATGAAGACTTCATGTTCTTGAACTTGGGTCCTAACCATCCATCTGCACATGGTGCGTTCCGTGTTGTATTGCAGTTAGATGGCGAAGAAGTGAAAGACTGTGTACCTGATATTGGTTATCACCACCGTGGTGTGGAAAAGATGGCTGAACGTCAAACATGGCATTCTTTCATTCCTTATACTGACCGTGTTGACTACTTAGGTGGTTGTGCTCAAAACATGCCGTATGTGATGGCTGTAGAGCAAATGGCAGGTATTAAAGTTCCTGAGCGTGCGCAAGTGATTCGTGTCATGTTGAACGAATTGTTCCGTATCAATAACCACTTGTTATTCTGTGGTACGGCAATTCAGGATGCCGGTGGTATGACACCAGTATTCTATATGTTCGCAGACCGTCAAAAAGTTTACGACATTGTCGAAGCAATCACGGGTTACCGTATGCATCCAGCATGGTTCCGTATTGGTGGTACAGCACACGATCTTCCAAACAACTGGCAAAAGCTTGTTAAAGAATTGCTAGAGTGGATGCCTAAACGCTTAAACGAATACTACACAGCTGCATTGAAAAACTCTGTGTTTATTGGTCGTACGCGTAATGTTGCACAATACGATGCCAAATCTGCACTCGCATGGGGTGTAACTGGTACTGGTTTACGTGCAACAGGTATCGATTTTGACGTACGTAAATATCGTCCATATAGCGGCTATGAAAACTTCGATTTTGATGTGCCGGTTGAGTATGAAGGCGATGCATACGCACGTGTGCTTGTTCACTTCCGTGAAATTACCGAGTCGCTAAAAATTATTCAACAGTGCTTGGATAACATGCCTTCTGGTCCATACAAAGCGGATCATCCATTGGCTGTTCCACCACCGAAAGATAAGACATTACAAGATATTGAAACCTTGATTACGCACTTCTTGAGCGTTTCATGGGGTCCTGTCATGCCAGCGGGCGAGTCATCATTTATGACTGAAGTGGTTAAAGGTGCAAGTACTTATTACTTGACTTCAGATAAAGCGACTATGAGTTATCGTACTCGTATTCGTACACCGACGTTTACTCACTTACAGCAAATGCCTTCAGTGATTAACGGAAGTTTAGTATCTGACTTAATCATTTATCTGGCGACCATTGACGTGGTTATGGCTGACGTGGATCGCTAAGAGGTAACACATAATGATGATTTTGACTGATAAAAAACCACGTGTGAATGTCGAAGGGATTTTGACTGCGGAAGAAATTCACGAAATCGAACATCACATTGGTCACTATCCATACCCTCGTGCAGCCTCTTTGGATGCATTGAAGTGTGTACAGCGCCGTAATGGTTGGGTAGATGACGCTCAAATGAATGCCATCGCACAGTTGTTGTCGATGAGTGTTGCTGATTTGGAAGGCGTTGCAACATTTTACAACCGTATCTATCGCCATCCGGTAGGTCGTCACGTAATTTTACTTTGCGACTCAATTGCTTGCTTCTTAATGGGTGCAGAAACTCTTGCTGAAGCATTCCAGCGTGAATTAGGAATTCAGTATGGTCAAACGACACCAGATGGTCGTTTTACTCTGCTTCCAATTTGCTGCCTAGGCAACTGCGACAAAGGCCCAACTTTAATGATTGATGAAGATACTCACGGTTTAGTCGAAGTGACATCAATTAAACAGTTATTGGAGAAGTATGTATGAATACTGAACCAAAACCAATTTATGGCGACGGTAATCCGGAAACTCATCCGCTCACTTGGCGTTTAAGCAAACAAGAAGCGGTACGTAGTGCTGATGATTACGAAGCACTTGAAGGCTATGCTGGCTTTAAAAAAGCTTTAGGCATGAAACCTGCTGAAGTGTTAGATGTCATTAAAGCTGCAACTGTAAAAGGTCGTGGTGGTGCGGGTTTCCCTGCGGGTATTAAATGGTCATTGATGGCACCAAATGATGGTGGTCCACGTTACTTGATCTGTAATGCCGACGAAATGGAACCAGGTACCTTTAAAGACCGTTTGTTGATGGAAAAACTTCCACATCAATTGATCGAAGGGATGTTAATTGCGGGTTATACCTTAGAAGCAACTCAAGGTTATATCTTTATCCGTGGTGAATACATCGAGGCTGCTCAATATCTAAATGAAGCGTTAGAACAGATTCGTGCTAAAGGTTATTTAGGCGAAAACATCTTAGGTTCTGGCTGGAATTTTGATCTGCATGTACATACGGGTGCAGGGCGTTATATCTGTGGTGAAGAAACTGCATTGATTAACTCGCTTGAAGGCCGTCGTGCTAACCCACGTACTAAGCCACCGTTCCCGCAAGTTGCAGGAGCATGGGGCCGTCCGACGATTGTGAACAACGTTGAAACTTATAACAACTTGCCAGCAATCATGCTTCGTGGACCAGAGTGGTATATCGGTTTATCAGCGGGTAAATCAAAAGATCCAGGCACTAAAATTTATGGTGCATCGGGTAAAGTTAAATTCCCGGGTCTTTGGGAATTGCCATTTGGTACAACTGCGCGTGAAGTGATTGAAGATCATGCAGGTGGTATGCGTGAGGGCTTAAAGCTCAAAGCATGGTTACCGGGCGGTGCTTCAACTGACTTTTTGCCAGCAGATACCATTGATTTACCAATGGATGCAGACACGATTATGAAAGCAGGTTCTCGTTTGGGAACATGTTTGTTAATGGTGGTAGATGAAACCCAATGTATGGTATCGCTCACTCGTAACTTAGAAGAGTTCTTTGCGCGTGAATCATGTGGTTTCTGTACACCATGTCGTGATGGTTTGCCATGGGCTGTTAAAGCGCTTAAAGCACTTGAAGCAGGCGAAGGTAAGAAAGAAGATATCGACCATTTACAAGAACTAACTCGTAAATTATGGATTGGTAAAACTTTCTGTGCCCACGCACCAGGTGCGATGGAGCCGCTTATGGGCGCACTCAAACATTTCCGTGGTGAGTTTGAAGCGAAAGTGACGAATCGTCCTGTCGTGCAAACCAGCAACGTAGAACAAGCTTAAGGAATTCGACTATGGCTACAATTCATGTCGATGGAAAATCGTATGAAGTCAACGGCTCGGAAAACTTGCTACAAGCATGTTTGAGTCTGGGCATCGACATCCCATATTTTTGTTGGCATCCATCCTTAGGTTCGGTTGGTTCTTGCCGTCAATGTGCTGTTACGCAATATGCGAATCCAGAAGATACGCGTGGTCGTTTAGTCATGTCTTGCATGACACCAGCATCTGACAATACCTATATCTCAATTGAAGACAAAGAAGCAACGGATTTCCGTGCATCTATTGTTGAATTTTTGATGACCAACCACCCGCACGACTGTCCAGTCTGTGAAGAGGGTGGTCACTGTCATTTACAAGATATGACTGTAATGACGGGTCATGACCGTCGTCGCTACCGTTTTACAAAACGTACGCATTACAACCAAGAACTCGGCTCATTCATTGCGCATGAAATGAACCGCTGTATTGCTTGTTACCGTTGTGTTCGTTACTACAAAGACTATGCGGGCGGTACAGACTTTGGCGTATATGCCAATGCATCTCGTGTTTACTTTGGTCGTCCGGAATCAGGTACTTTAGAGTCTGAATTCTCTGGTAACTTGACTGAAGTATGTCCAACAGGTGTATTTACTGATAAGACTCATTCAGAGCGTTATAACCGTAAGTGGGACATGCAGTATGCACCAAGCGTGTGTCAAGGCTGTTCTTCTGGTTGTAACATTTCTCCGGGTGAACGTTATGGTGAAATCCGTCGTGTAGAAAACCGTTTTAATGGTTCGGTTAACCAATACTTCCTTTGTGACAAAGGTCGTTTTGGCACAGGTTATGTAAACCGTGCAGACCGTCCACGTCAGCCTCAGTTCCGTAATGGTGAAACTGTTGCAACTGTTTCTGTCGACCAAGCTCTAGATCAAGCGATTGCTAAGCTTCAAGGCAAAAAAGTTTTGGGTATTGGTTCTCCTCGCGCAAGTTTGGAATCGAACTATGCATTACGTGAGCTTGTAGGTCAGGCAAATTATTCAACTGGTATTGCACAAAAAGAGCAAAAGCTTGTTGAACTTGCTGCATCTATCATGCAAACCGAGGGTATCTACAACCCGAATATGCGTGAAATTGAAAGCTATGATGCTGTTCTGATCTTAGGTGAAGACCTAACTCAAACTGCACCTCGTATGGCATTGTCTGTTCGCCAAGCTGCGAAAAACAAAGCGCGTGAAATGGCTGCAAAAACACGTACACCAGATTGGTTAGCTGAGCCTGTACAACGTATTGGCCAAGAAGCAAAATCTCCAGTTTACATTTTAGCTGCAACTCAAACTCGTCTTGCTGACATTGCAACTGGTGAAGTGGTTGCTTCTCCAAATGACATCGCACGTTTAGGCTTTGCAGTTGCTGCGGCAGTAAATGGTGAAGTTGTAGGTGGTTTAGATGAAGATGCAAAAGCATTTGCTCAAACCATTGCCGACACTCTAAAAGCAGCAAACAAACCATTAATTATTGCGGGTACAAGCTTGCAAGATGCTTCTATTATGGAAGCTGCAGCACAGTTGACTCAGAACTTAGGTTCTAAAGCTGGTTTAAGTCTTGTAGTTCCTGAAGTGAACTCTATGGGCTTGGCATTGTTCGGTGGTTTAAGCCTTGAACAAGCATTTGCTCAAGACTACGACACACTTGTTATTGTTGAAAATGACTTGTTCCGTCGCTTACCAGCTGCACAAGTACAAGCTGCATTAGATAAAGCTGAAACAGTAATCGTGCTTGATCACAGTGAAACTGAAACTGTGAAACAGGCTGATATCGTTCTTTCAGCAGCAAGCTTTGCAGAGGGTGATGGTACTGTTGTAAGCCAAGAAGGTCGTGCACAGCGTTTCTATCAAGTTTACGATCCAAGCTACTACAAACCTGAATACGCAATTAAAGAATCATGGCGTTGGTTACATGCCATTGAAACTGGCATTAAAGGTAAGGCTGTAGATTGGACATTGCTTGATGATGTCATTGAAAGCATCGTGAAAAATGTACCAGTACTTGAAGCTATCCAAGATGTTGCGCCTGATGCAGGTTATCGTGTACATGGCTTGAAAATCGCTCGTGAACCACGTCGTTATTCAGGTCGTACAGCAATGCGTGCGCCGTTATCGGTTCATGAGCCTAAACAGCCTACCGATCCAGATTCAGCATTAACATTCTCAATGGAAGGTTATGTTGGTCCGCAAAAAGCATCATCATTAGTACCATTTGCATGGGCTCCGGGTTGGAACTCTCCACAATCTTGGAACAAATACCAAGATGAAGTCGGTGGTCACTTAAAAGGTGGTGATTCTGGTGTTCGTTTATTCGATCGCTTGGCAAAACGTCCTGCACGTAGCTACGTTGCTCCAGTGCCAGTAGTTGCAAACCCTGAAAGTTTCCGCTTAGTACCAATGCATCATATTTTTGGTTCTGGTGAATTCACGATTAAAACACCTGCAATGGAAACTCGTATTCCTGAAGCTGTGTTTGCAGTGGGCGAACAAGATGCAACTCGTTTGAATCTTCAAGAAGGTCAACGCATTACGGTAAAAGCAGGCGAAACGACTGTGAGCTTGCCGGTACAAGTAATTGAATATTTACCTACAGGTTATATTGGTTACCCAGTTGGTTTAGCACCAATGGTGTCACTAGCTGAGCCTGTTTCAGTGGCTTTAGGAGTGTAATTCATGAATCAAGAAATTATACGTCAAACGCCACTTTGGGCTGAGAACTGGCCGATTGCTTACGCTGTCGTTCAAGCAGTTGTGATTTTGCTTGTTGTTGTTTTAGTTGCTGCGTTGATGTCTTTTATTGAGCGTCGTTTACTTGCTTGGTGGCAAGACCGTTATGGTCCAAACCGTGTTGGTCCTGGTGGTATGTTCCAGATCGTTGCCGACATGCTCAAGATCATGTTCAAAGAAGACTGGACACCAAAGTTTGCTGACAAACTTACATTCCGTTTAGCACCAGCTGTTGCAATGGCAACAGCGGTTCTTTCGTTCATGGTAATCCCGGTGAGTCCTTCACTGGGTGTTGCTGACATGAGTATCGGTTTATTGTTCTTCATGGCAATGGCTGGTATTGCAGTCTATGCGGTTTTATTTGGTGGCTGGGCTTCAAATAACAAATACTCATTGCTTGGTGGTTTACGTTCAGCAGCTCAAACTATTTCTTATGAAGTGTTCTTGGGTATTTCATTGATGGGTGTGGTTGCAATTGCAGGCTCATTTAACCTTCGTGAAATTGTTGAAGCACAACGTGATGTTTGGTTCGTCATTCCGCAATTCTTAGGTTTCTTGATTTTCGTAGTTGCTGGTGTTGCGGTAACTCACCGTCATCCATTTGACCAACCAGAAGCAGAACAAGAATTGGCAGAAGGTTACCATGTTGAATATGGCGGTATGAAATGGGGTATGTTCTTCGTTGCTGAATATGTCAACGTAGTACTAATCTCTGCATTGATCGTGACTTTATTCTTTGGTGGCTGGTTAGCACCATTCAATTTAGAAATTCCATTTGTTCCACCAGTATTCTGGTTTGTGATTAAAACAGCATTCTTTGTAATGATGTTCGTATTGGCACGTGGTTCTTTAATGCGTCCACGTTATGACCAAGTCATGAACTTTGGTTGGAAAATTTGTTTGCCATTGGCGTTGGTCAACTTGTTAGTGACTGGTGCTGTGATTCTGATGAATCAGGCCTAGGACAGCAGGGAGTACAAAATGTATAAATTTCTAGCTGGATTCGGATCAATTGTACGTACGTTACTCATGGTGTTTAGCCATGCAACACGTAAACGTGACACGATTTTATATCCAGAAGTTCCGGCTGAACAGATTGTGCCGCCACGCTTTCGTGGTCGTATCGTATTAACGCGTGACCCTGATGGGGAAGAGCGTTGCGTAGCATGTAACCTATGTGCGGTTGCATGTCCGGTTGGCTGTATCTCACTACAAAAAGCAGAAACAGAAGATGGTCGTTGGTACCCGGAGTTTTTCCGTATCAACTTCTCACGTTGTATTTTCTGCGGTATGTGTGAAGAAGCTTGTCCAACAACTGCGATTCAGCTTACCCCAGACTTCGAGTTAGGCGAATATGTACGTCAAGACCTTGTTTATGAGAAAGAAAACTTACTCATTTCAGGTCCAGGCAAATACCCAGACTACAACTTCTACCGTGTAACGGGTATGGCAATTAACGGTAAAGAGAAAGGTCAAGCACAAAAAGAAAGTGCACCAATCGATGTACGGAGTCTATTACCATGATGTGGCCGTTTTATTTGATGGCACTCGTGGCCATCGTTTCTACGGTTCGTGTAGTGACTAACACGAACCCTGTACACGCTCTACTTAGTCTAATTGTTTCATTGCTTGCTGTTGCTGGTATTTTCATGATCGTGGGGGCGCCTTTTGCAGGTGCTCTTGAAATCATCGTTTATGCCGGAGCAATTATGGTTCTATTTGTCTTCGTGGTGATGATGCTTAACTTAGGTCAACACACCGTTGAACAAGAACGCAAATGGCTTTCTTCAGATGCTTGGGCATATCCAGCACTCATGAGTTTCTTGCTCGGCTTGCTTTTAGTTTGGATGCTTGGTGGTGAATACACCACTATTTCAGCACCGCTTGGGGCACAAGTGATTGGACCAAAAGTAGTTGGTCAAGCACTCTTTACTCACTATTTATTATTGGTTGAAGTTGCCGCGATGTTATTGCTAGCAGCCCTTGTTGCAGCATACCACTTAGGTAAACGTGAACCAGGTGCAGAAGAGGAAAAAGAATAATGGGCCAGATTCCTTTAGAACATGGTTTGATTGTTGCAACCATCCTTTTTGCACTCGGTTTTTACGGTGTAATGGTGCGACGCAACCTATTATTTATGTTAATGAGCCTTGAAATCATGATGAATGCTGCAGCATTGGCATTTGTTCTTGCAGGTAGCGTATGGGCACAACCAGATGGGCAAGTGATGTTCATTCTGATTTTGACCCTTGCAGCAGCAGAGGCATGTATCGGTCTTGCGATTGTCCTTCAGTTCTATCATCGCTTCCATCATTTGGATGTGGATGCTGCTAGTGAGATGCGCGGATGAGTTATTTATATTTAACAGTATTATTTCCGCTAATCGGTTTTATTTTATTGGCGGCAGGACGAGACAAACTCTCTGAAAATGTTGCAGCTGTTATTGGTGTAGGTTCTGTAGGTTTATCTGCATTATTTGCACTCATTGCTGGAATGGCATTTACCACGAGTGGTCAACAAGTTTTTGTTCAAAACTTGTGGACATGGTTCAATGTTGGCGGTTTTGCGCCGGGCATTAGCTTACATTTAGATGGCTTATCTTTACTCATGATGGGCATGATCACGGGTGTTGGTTTCTTAATCCACATCTTTGCATCATGGTACATGCGTGGTGAAGAGGGTTATGCGCGTTTCTTCTCTTATTTCAACCTGTTTGTTGCCAGCATGCTTGTGCTTGTATTGGGTGACAACTTGGCGTTGTTATTCTTGGGTTGGGAAGGCGTAGGTCTTTGCTCTTACTTGCTAATCGGTTTCTATTATGCAAACCCTGCAAATGGTTGGGCTGCGATCAAAGCGTTTACAGTGACCCGCGTTGGTGACGTATTCTTGCTTATTGCTTTATTCTTGCTTTACCAACAATTTGGTACGCTGAATACTCAGTACATCGTTGAACACGCAGCAGAAGTAATGACGAAGAGTTCGTCACTTACAATCTGGACTGCATTAATGTTGTTCTTGGGTGCTGCTGGTAAGTCTGCTCAAATTCCATTGCAAACATGGTTGGCAGATGCGATGGCAGGTCCAACACCTGTTTCTGCATTAATCCACGCTGCAACAATGGTAACGGCTGGTGTGTACTTATGCTGCCGTCTATTCAGCGTATTCGAACTTGCTCCTGAAGTGATGCAATTCATTTCAGTAACTGGCGCGGTAACTTTGTTAGTTGCAGGTTTTGCTGCACTTGTTCAAACAGACATCAAACGTATCTTGGCTTACTCAACAATGAGTCAGCTTGGCTATATGTTTATGGCTGTAGGTGCGGAAGCTTATCAAGCTGGTTTATTCCACATGTTGGCTCACGCATTCTTTAAGGCATTATTATTCTTGTCTTCTGGTGCGGTGATTTTGGCTTACCACCACGAGCAAAACATCTTCAAAATGGGTGGTTTGTTCAAACGTAACAAATTCCTGTTTGCTTGTTTCGCGATTGGTGGCGGTGCATTAGCAGCTATTCCATTCTTAACAATTGGCTTCTTCTCTAAAGATGCGATTCTTGGTGAAGTTTGGGTACAAGGCCAATCAGTTGCTTTATATCACACCTTATATTGGGTGGGTGTAGCAGGTGCATTCCTGACTTCAATCTATACATTCCGTTTAATCTGGGTTGTATTCTTTGGTCAAGAAAATACCCCTTACCATGAGATTAAAGGTGCAACTTACTGGGCTCCATTGGGTATTTTAGCTGTATTGTCTACTTTTGTTGGTGCGGTATTAAAAGCACCGGTAGCAGGTATTCTGAATACTGCAAAAATCCCTGAATTCCATGTCGCTGAACAATTTGTAGAAGGCATGCATGGGGCAGAGCACTTAGCAGTAGGTATTGCACTAGTTGGTCTAGTTGTTGGTATAGCATTATTTACATTTGCTTATGGTGCAGTGAAATCATTCGCTCAAACAAGTTTGGGTTCAGGTTTGGCACATATTTGCCGTACCGCTTTTGGTTTTGATGCATTGTATGACATCGTTTTTGTTAAACCTTATTTATTCTTCGCCAAAATCTTTGGCCGTGATCCGATTGACGGTTTGTGGTTGGTTCTTCCTGCACTCGTGAAAGGCGGAAACAGTTTTACAAGCTCACGTCAAACAGGTTCATTGCGTGAATACGCATCAAGCATGTCACTCGGTGTAGTGGTGTTATTGATGATCTTGATCGTTATTCAGGTAGTGGGGAAATAAAATGGAAAACAATTTAATTTTACCCGCGCTGATCCTTGTTCCGTTCATTGCCGGTTTTATTTGTTGGTTAGTCGATAAGCTCGACAAAACTCTGCCACGCTGGATTGCCTTAATTGGTATGCTCATTACTTTGGGCTTAGGTCTTGCACTTTGGCAAAGTGGAACTTATAGCTACGAGTTGGGTTCTAAAATCCCAACTTGGTCTGCTGAGTTCTATTTACCGTGGATTCAATCACTCGGTATAGGCATTCACTTAGCTGTGGATGGTTTATCTTTACTCATGGTGTTATTAACAGCGTTACTTGGTGTACTTGCTGTTGGTTGTTCATGGGGTGAGATTCAAAAGAACGTTGGTTTCTTCCACTTAAACCTCTTATGGAGTTTAGGTGGTGTTATCGGTGTATTCTTAGCGATTGACTTGTTCTTGTTCTTCTTCTTCTGGGAGATGATGCTTGTACCAATCTACTTCTTGATTGCGTTATGGGGTCATAAAGGTTCAAACGGTCGTTCACGTGTTTACGCGGCTACTAAGTTCTTCCTTTACACGCAGATTGCTGGTCTAGTGATGTTAATCGGTATCCTAGGTCTTGTGGTTTATGGCTACATGATGACAGGCATGATCGGTTTCGATTACAACTATTTATTAGCTGTAGCTAACCACTTGCCTGCAGGCTTAGCATACGGTTTCATGATCTGTTTCTTCATCGGTTTTGCGGTGAAGTTACCAGTATTCCCATTACACGGTTGGTTACCAGATGCACATGCTCAAGCACCTACAGCGGGTTCTGTAGACTTAGCGGGTATCTTGATTAAAACAGCTGCGTATGGCTTACTTCGTTTTGTTATTCCTTTCTTCCCGACCGCTTCTGCACAGTTTGCAGACATTGCGATTATTTTCGGTTTGATTGGTATTTTCTACGGCGCATGGTGTGCTTACCAGCAAACTGACATGAAACGTTTACTTGCGTATACGTCGATTTCACACATGGGCTTTATCTTACTTGCAATCTATGCAGGTAACATTTTGACCTTCCAAGGTCTAATGATCATGATGTTGGCACATGGTTTGTCATCAGCTGCATTGTTCATTATGTCTGGTCAAATCTACGAACGTTTACATACACGTGATTTACGTTTAATGGGTGGTCTTCGTGGCCAGCTTCAGTACTTGCCATTTTTCTTGATGTTCTTTGTTGCTGCTCTTGTAGGTGTACCGGGTCTAGGTAACTTTATTGGTGAATTCCTGATTTTGATGGGTTCATTTAATAAATATCCTGTCTTCACGATCCTTGCTTCTATCAGCCTTGTGTTCGCAGGTTTATATGGCTTGATCTTGATTCACCGTGCTTTATTCGGTGAACCAAATCCTGAACAAAAGCAACATTACACTAGTCCATTGAAAGACTTATCTGCTCGTGAAGTTGGTATTTTGATGATTTGTGCGATTGGTCTCGTTTGGCTTGGTATCTACCCACAAACATTCTTGGATGTATCTCATTCAAGCATGCAGTGGTTGGTCAATAGTTATGTGCCAGTACAAGAAGTCGTTGAAACTGTTCAGCAAACAGCTACTCAACTTGACCATGTGGAGATCCAATAATCATGAACTTCACAGTATCATTCTCTACGCTTATGCCTTTAACTCCGGTGATGATTGTTGCTTTGACAACAATCGTCGTCATGTTGTTAATTTCTATTAAGCGTAATCATAATTTAATCGCAACGACTTCTGTTGTTGGTTTAAACCTCGCTGCACTTTATATTTTATTTGCAGTATTTGGCGGTAAGTTTGTTCCGGCAAATGTGATGGGCATGTTTATGGTTGATCCATTTACCATGTTCTATCAATTTATGATTTTGATTGCGGCATTGGCTTGTTGTACTTTGTCTCATGCCTATATCGAAACTTATAAAGATAACCGTGAAGAGTTATACCTTTTGTTACTTGCTTCAGTAGCAGGTGCAATGTTAATGGTTGCAAGCTCTCACTATGCATCGTTCTTCATTAGCCTTGAGTTAATGTCGATTCCTGTATATGGCTTACTTGCTTATACTTATCAACGTAGTAACTCACTTGAAGCGGGTATTAAATACCTTGTACTTTCAGCAACAGCTTCTGCAATGTTGTTGATGGGTATGGCATATATCTATGCATATACAGGTTCGCTTTCATTCTATGATTCTGTACAAGCATTATTTGAAGCAATCAAACAGCCAATGGTGTTATTAGGTTTAGCACTTATTATCTTTGCTGTTGCATTTAAATTGTCGCTTGCACCGTTCCATAAATGGACACCGGATGTATATGCAGGTGCACCAGCGCCAATGGCAACTTTCTTAGCAACTGCTGCTAAAGTTGCAACAATTGGTTTATTCGTGCGCTATATGCTTGCATCAGGCGCAATGATGGTGAACTCGTTAGTAACTATTTTGACGATCATTGCTGTATTGTCGATTTTAGTTGGTAACTTACTTGCTGTTCGTCAAGTTAACTTAAAACGTATTCTTGGTTATTCATCTATTGCTCATTTTGGTTATTTGTTAATTGCTTTAATTAGCATGACTTATGCAAGCTTGGGTAGCGTAACTGTATATGTGGTGTCTTATGTATTAACAACTATCGGTGCCTTTGGTGCGGTAGCGTTAATGTCTAGCCCATATAACAACGTAGATGAAGCACAAAGTCTTGCAGACTACCGTGGTTTGTTCTGGCGCCGTCCAGTACTTACAGCAACTTTAACAGTCATGATGTTGTCTTTGGCTGGTATTCCATTAACAGCAGGCTTCATTGGTAAGTTCTTGGTGGTAATGGCTGCTGTAACAACTCAACACTGGTTCTTGGCTGCAATGATTATTGTGGGTAGTGGTATTGGTTTGTACTATTACTTACGTGTGATGGTTGTCATGTATATGACACCACCAGAAACTCCTCGTATTGATGCAGATGCTCATTGGGGACAAAAAGTAGGTGGTTTAATGGTATTGGCTGCTGCTGCATTAGTTATTATTTTGGGTGTTTACCCAGATCCAATGATTAATTTGGCATTGAAAGCAGAAATTTTATCTCCATTACATTTCATGCTTTCACAACAGTAATTCTGGTGTACAAAAAAGCCTCCAAAACTGGAGGCTTTTTTTTATTGGGCGTTAAAAAAAGATTATAATAAATACGTTTTTATATTTTTAGGTAACATCTGTGGCCATTCAAGAAATTCGTCACCCACTTATTCGTCATAAATTAGGTTTGTTACGCCGTGCTGACATCAGTACTAAGAATTTCCGTGAGCTTGCTCAGGAAGTGACTATGTTGTTGACGTATGAAGCAACAAAAGATTTACCTGTTGTGGATTGCGAAATTGATGGATGGGCTGGAACTGTTACTACACAGCGTATTGCTGGTAAGAAAATAACGATTGTACCGATTTTACGTGCCGGAATTGGTATGTTGGATGGTGTACTTAACCTAATTCCAAGCGCAAAAGTGAGTGTTTTAGGTCTTGAGCGTAATGAGGAAACTTTAGAAGTTCGTACTTATTATAAAAAACTAGTTCCAGATGTTGCTAACCGTCTTGCGATGATTATTGACCCAATGCTAGCAACGGGTAATTCGTTAGTTGCTGCTATTGATGTGTTAAAGGCAAGTGGTTGTAAAGATATCCGTGTGATGGTGTTAGTTGCTGCTCCTGAAGGCGTTGCTAAAGTTGAAGCAGCTCATCCAGATGTGCAAATTTATACAGCATCTATTGATAATGGCTTAAATGAACAAGGTTATATTGTTCCTGGCTTGGGTGATGCTGGCGATAAAATTTTTGGTAGTGTACAAAAAGATTAATTTTTTGAAATCGCATTAAAAAGAGACTTCATTAAACCGTATAATTTTAAAAACGGAATCGTGAGTCTCTTTTTTATTTACTGCAACGACTGGATTGGAAAAGTAGGGGAAAGATCATGAAGCAAGAGTTTTATACTGGAAGGGTAAAACAATATAACCCTGATAAAGGGTTTGGTTTTATTGAAACTACCGAAGGAGATATTTTCTTTCATATTTCTGATTTCCCTGCATCAGAGGGCGAACCGAAAAGAAATGAAAAAGTGAGATTTCTTGCCGCAGATAATCAGGGTAAATTTAAAGCGATCAAAATTGAGCGTGTTGACCCGAATCCTGCGAAAACCAAGAAAAATAAAATTGCGGATCACAATAAAGCGATCACAAGCGAATTGTTGTCAAATTTTCGACGTTAATTAATGAAAAGATCAGGTTTTAAACCTGATCTTCACAAAATTGTAAGAATGCTTTGAGGCCAGGCCCCTGATACTTTTGACGGTGTACCAGCATATAAAGCGGACGGGTAAGTTGCCAGAATGGTGTATCTAAAATTACTAATTGTCCCTTTTCAATTAAAGGTTCAATGGCAAGTTTAGAAATACATGACATACCTAAACCACCAGCAACGATTTTTAAAATTGCTTCATTGTGACCTAGGGTTAAGCGAATATTCGCATCTGGCAGATCTTGCAATATAGCATTATCAAACACTTCACGAGTTCCTGAGCCTTCTTCACGTAAAATCCATTCGACTTGAAGAAAATCATGTGCTGTTAAAGGTCTATTTAAACGTGCTAATGGGTGATTTGGGGAACAGCAGACTGCAAGCTCATCATCACGCCAATGGATACATTGGAGCTGAGGTAAGTGACATGAGCCTTCAATTAAAGCTAAATCAAGTTGGAATTGATTAACTGCTTCAATCATTTGGCGTGTATTACCCACCTGTAATTGCAAATGTGCTTTAGGGTGATGTTGTAAAAAGTTTGCCATTAAATCTGGCATGAGGTAATCACTAATTGTTAAAGTGGCCCCAATACGTAAATCAATACTTTGCAATTCACCTTTTGCAGCTTGCTCAAAAGCTTCACAGCGACCTAATATTTCTAGGGCTTGTGGTAACAGAAAGCGACCTAAATCATTAAGTTGTAATCGTTTACCTAAACGGTCAAATAGAGGAGCACCAAGGCCATCCTCTAAATCTGCTAAAGCCATACTTGCTGCACTTTGCGTCAGTCTGACCGCATCACTGGCTTTAGTGACAGTTCCTTCTTGAGCGACTGCTACAAAAACAGCCAACTGGCGTAATGTCATGCGCATGTTTAAAAAGCCTTAACGTTTAAAAGTATTCATTATTTCGGCTGTCATGCTAACATGAGCGCACTATTTCATGCCACGTTGAAATCATGTCAATTGAAAAATTTAGCGTAGAAAAAGTTTTATCTGTACACCGTTGGACCCCAACTCTTTTCAGTTTCACCATGACTCGCCCTGCACATTTTAAATTTACGGCTGGGCAATTTGCACGTATTGGGCTGAAAGTTGGAGAAGAACTTGTTGTTCGTGCTTATTCTGTAGTTTCTTCTCCATTTGATGAAACGCTTGAATTCTTTTCGATTGTGGTACCTGATGGCGCATTTACTTCAAACCTTCAACATCTAAAAGTAGGTGATGAGCTTTACTTAGAAAAAATACCTTATGGCTATTTGACCTTAGCTCGCTATCAACAACCTTTACCGCACGATTTATGGTTACTGGCAACAGGTACAGGTTTAGCTCCATTTTTATCGATGCTACAAGACTTTGAAACTTGGACTAATTATCAAAAGATTAATTTGGTTTACAGTGTCCGTACTGAAGCTGAATTAGCGTATGTCGATCGTATTCAAGAGATTGCTGAGACTTTTGGAGAAGGGCACAATGGTTTTAAATTTATTTCAATTATTACCCGCGATCCATCTGCGCCTTTACATGAGCGTTTACCAATTTTGATTGAAAATGGTGAACTAGAAAAATCTGCTGGTATAGAACTGAACCCTGCCACTAGCCATGTCATGCTTTGCGGAAATCCGCAAATGGTAGATGACACTAAAGAGGCTTTAAAACGACGTGGTTTGACGATGAATCGTCGAGGTGAGGGAAATATTGCGGTAGAAAATTACTGGTAATAAATCTTATTTTGGAATTACTTAAAAATTAATTTTATGGATATGTTTATTAGTGGACAAACATATCCATAAATTCGCGAATTTCTGCGATTGCACTATCTACATCAGTTGAAAGCCAAGTTGGTTCAAAAAGACCTGCATAATGTTCCAAACGATCTTGAGGGACAACTAAGCGAACAGGGCAGTCTTCTTCAAGCAAACGCCAAGGTAAAATCGGAACTTCATTATCCAAAAAAATATTGATATTACGAATATCAACAATCATGGCATTAATGCAGTCAGGAAATGGCATGACGGAAAATTCTTCGGTACGGCGACGAAAATACTCTAAATCACCCCATTTGAGTTCATAACTTGGTTTATTAAATTCAATAATACCAATGAGATGTTCGTCTCTCGTCTGATGTAAATAACATTGATGTGTGACGTCAGTGTCGAGATCAAGTGTTACGTTTTGCTGACGATACATCATAAAATAGAGCAGCTTTAAAACAAGGGGGCTTATTATAGCCTATTTTATAAAAAGTGAGCGCTAAAACATATTGTATTACAAATAGAACATTGAAGAAGCTCGGGCATAACTCATCATTATTTTTAAAGGGAAAAATAATTTCGCCTAAATTTTATACTGTTTTTATGATTTTAATAGTAGAGTTTTGCAACCACAGACACCTTAGAATAATGCTTTTTCACACAATGCAACAAACGAAATTGCTATGATGATTATAAAGTTAATGATAAAAGAAGAGGGGAAAGAAGATGCATGATTTTTCAAAACCACCTCATGTGACGAGTCCTGAAGAAACTGCGAAAAAAAGAAGATTGCCAGTTTACATTTTAATTATTGTCGGGCTTTTTCTTATTGCATTGATCGTCTACATGGTTGCTGATCACAGCAAAACACCTAAAGAAGAAGCCGCTTTTCAACATGAGGCCACACCACATGTCATTAAGAGCACTTCAGATTTGAATATTTATAAAGGGTAATAAGCTACCAGTATATCTTTATACAAAGCCTTTAGGACGTGACCTGAAGGCTTTTTTTGCAACCTTTTGCATCAATTTGTTGTATTTATGCAGAACTGTGTTGATTAGAAAATATTCAAAACATAAGGTGAGATAGACCGCATTCATCGTCATTTTTAACAACGAAAAGTGTTTTTCATTATTGAAAGCACTGAAAAGAACATAACAATTGAGGACATAACAATATGAATGAATTTTTTGATAGGCCTCGCGGCGCTCAATTTGATGCGATGTATTACTGGGATCAGTTTCATCCTATTTTAGCTGCAATCGTCATCTTACTGGTAGGCTGGATAATTGCTTTATTAGTTGCGGCAGGTGTAAAAAAACTTCTGCAAAAAGTAAATACCAATGCAAAATTATCTTCAGCAACTGGGCGTGCTCCAAACATAGAAGGTCTTATTTCAAAAGTCGTATTCTGGTTTATTCTAATCTTAGCTGTTGTCGCAGCTCTTAATGTACTTAACATTAGTGGAGTAAGTGGCCCGTTCAGCAATATGGTGAATCAGGTACTCGTCTATATTCCAAATATTATTGCTGCTGTTGTGGTGGGTTTTATTGGTTGGATCGTTGCTCGACTGGTGCGAGCGGGGGTGACCAATGTTTTATCCCGAACTCAACTCGATGATAAGTTAAGCAGTGAAGTGGGTGTAGGTGGAATTAGCCAGAATATTGGTGAAATTCTTTACTGGCTTGTATTGTTACTTTTCCTTCCGATTGTTCTTTCAATACTAGGATTAACAGGCTTACTGATTCCAGTTCAAAATATGGTAAATGATGCAGTAGCGTTCTTACCAAATATCTTTATTGCTGGTGTTATCGTTTTTGTTGGTTATATCTTGGCAAAAATTGTACGGGGTATTGTTGAAGGTTTAGTAAATAGCTTGGGTGTTCAGGCGCAAGCTGAAAAAATTGGTCTTTTTAAAAGCTCTAACGTAGGCAAGTTCTTAGGTTCATTTGTTTTCGCAATCATCATTATTACAACATTGATTGTAGCGTTTGAAGCTTTAGGTATTGAGACAATTTCTCAGCCAGCAACAGCTATGCTCAATGAAATCTTGCAGGCGATTCCAAACATTATTGCTGCTGGTTTAATTCTACTGGTTGCCTATATTGTTTCTCGTTTTGTTGGCCGCTTAGTCGCTGAATTAATTGCAGGTACAGGTGTTGATGAAATTCCTGCAAAGTTAGATGTACAACGCTTTTTAGGACAAACTAAAGTTTCTAATGCAGTTGGCTGGCTAATTGTATTCTTTACGATGCTGTTTGCGGTTTCTGAAGCTGCTGATCGTCTTGGTTTCGAACAGATTAGTGGTCTAATCGCAATGTTTATCCATTTCGGTGCAAACATTCTATTGGGCGCTGTAATCTTGGTGATTGGTTTCTGGCTTGCCAATGTTGTGGCGAACGTGGTTCAACGTGGCGAATACAATAGCTCGCGTTGGTTGGGTAGTTTAGTTCGTGTGTTAATTATTGGTCTTGTACTTGCGCTTGGTTTAAGAGCGATGGGTATTGCAGATTCAATCGTTAATCTTGCATTTGGTTTGACTCTAGGCGCAGTTGCAGTTGCTTTCGCTCTTGCATTTGGTTTAGGTGGTCGCCAACCAGCAGAAAGACTGTTGAGTGATTTGCTAGATAAAGCTAAAAAAGAAGCGAATGAACCAAATCCTTTATACCAACCACCTTCTACTACGACAACGAGCAGTCCATCTGCTGGTAGCTCATCTGCAACCACTACTTCGTCAACATCTACAGTTACACCAACGTCTACAACTTCACCATCAACGGTTTCATCTGATGCAAAACCAGCTGATTCTGCGCAAGTAAATCCAGCACAACCACCAGTAAATAAACCGTTTGGATCTACTGGAGAAAATGACGAAATTTAGTAAATGAAATCAATTTTCAGATAAACCGTACAAAAAATCTTTGATTTTTGTGATAAGTTCGACCACTCTATATTGAGTGGTCGTCCTTTTTTGGCCGTTATAAAAACAAATAAGTGAGGAAAATACGATGAAGAAACCAGGTCGTTTTTTAGCACCGATTGTCATTGCGGGAATTACTGTCGGTTTTTTGGCAAGTGCTTATAAGTTTGTATTTAACAAATCTAATTCATCAAAACAGACAACAACGCATACGCGTAATTCTGAAAATTCGTCAAATGATTCGAAAGCGTCAAATTAGCTAATTCATCATTTAAACGTATTGTGCTGCTGCATAAGCGGAAGACCAAGCCCATTGGAAGTTATAACCTCCTAAATGGCCAGTCACATCAAGTACTTCGCCAATAAAAAATAATCCTTTTTGCTTTTTACTTTCCATGGTTTTAGAAGATACTTCAGTTGTATCAACTCCACCTAAAGTAACTTCGGCAGTACGATATCCTTCTGTACCTGATGGTTTGACGGTAAAGCCATGTAGCTGCTCAGCAATATGATCTAGCTGTGCATCACTGATATTACCAATCGCTGTTTCACTCTGCTCTGGCCAGATGAGTTGCTGTAACTCTTGAATAATACTCTTGGCAGTAAAATCACTAAGAAGGGTGCGCAATAAAACTTTAGGTTGAGTTTTCTTTTTATCTTTTAAATAAGTTGCTAAATCTTGGCTTGGGAAAAAGTCAATTTTAAAATTTTCACCAGTATTCCAATAGTTTGAAAGCTGTAAAGAACTTGGACCACTCAAACCACGATGGGTAAATAATAATGCTTCAGTAAAGCTATTTTTCGAGTTACTGAGTGTCACATCTAAAGCATTACCACTTAAGCGTGTGGTGACCTCTTTAATATGATCTGAAAACGTAAATGGGACCAAACCTGCGCGAGTTGGGAAAACCTGATGTCCAAATTTTTGTGCCAGTTCATAGCCAAAACCAGAACCACCCAAAGTTGGAATGGATAAGCCACCTGTAGCTACGACTAGGGACTCACAGCTAAATCGACCTTGATTTGTGTGTACAGTAAAACCACCTTGTTCTAATGGGTCAATCTGGACAGCTTCGCATTGAGTTTGAATATCCACATTGTTAGTTTTATTACATTCACTCACCAGCATTTCTAAAATTTCTTTAGCGCCATTTAGCGTGAATAACTGTCCGTGTTTTCGTTCTTCATAAGCAATTTTATAATCACATACCAAACCGATAAAGTCCCAGTTGCTATAGCGTGACAGGGCTGAAATAACAAAGTGTGGATTATGAGAAATATAGTTGTCAGGCTCTACATACAAGTTAGTAAAGTTACACTTACCGCCGCCTGACATTAAAATCTTTTTACCAATTTTATTGGCTTTTTCTACAATTAAAACCGAGCGTCCTCGTTTAGCAGCATGTGCAGCCAACATGAGTCCAGAAGCACCTGCACCTAAGACAATGACATCGACATGACTGTTAGACATAAGAGATTCTCGATTGATCGTGAAAATTTAAAAGGGGCATATACTATCATGCCGAGCCTTAGTCATGCTAAAGACATTTATTATGGTAGTGAACAATGCGACCTAAAAATGATAAGTTATTGATGTGATTTATTTCTTATATCTGCTTGTAAGCCACCAGAATGAATTGCCAGAATGCGAGTTCCTTTAGAGAAGTAATTATTTTTTATAAGATCAAACAGACCAAACATCATCTTTCCCGTATAGATCGGTTCAAGTGGTAGGGCGTGTTGCTCTTCAAAATTTTCTATAAATGCCAATAGTTCGGGTGAGGTTTTTGCATATCCGCCACAGCAGTAGGCATCTGTAAGAGACCAATTCTGCTTTTTGGTCCAATGCCGAATTTCTTGTGGTAAAAAATCACCTTTTAGAGCCGAAAATCCTAAGACTTCTTGATCTGCTGAACTTCGTTCAATAATTCCCGAAATCGTTCCACCAGTTCCTACTGCACAGCAAATCACATCATATTGTTCTAAATCGCTTTGACTGAGAATTTCCTGACAGCCTTGAACTGCGAGTTCATTAGTCCCACCTTCGGGAATAATGAAAGTTTCAGGAAACTGCTGATGTAACTGTTGAAGATAGTTTGCATCATCTCGTAAGCGATATTCACTGCGTGAGACAAAATGTAGATGCATTCCTAAACTTTGAGCTTTTACTAAGGTTGGATTAAGAGGCTGGGTTGCTAATTCTTCACCACGAATAATGCCTATACTTTTTAAACCAAAAAGATGAGCTGCATAGGCAGTCGCGGCAATATGGTTGGAATAGGCTCCACCAAAAGTCAAAATGCTTGATAAATTTTGTTGTTTTGCAGCAAGAAAATTGTATTTTAATTTGAAAAACTTATTGCCCGAAATTTGAGGATGAACTAAATCTAATCGTTTAATGTCGAGATGAACTAAAGAGGGGAGTTCAATGTGCTGGTAGGGGATGGGCTGGGCAATGTGATCAAACATTAGAAATTGAGAAAAATAATGATTGATCACATTGTAGCTTTTTAATGAGGCTTTTAAAAAGCAGTTTACGAACCTGTATCGACAGAAATAATCACTGACATGCCAGGGCGTAAGTGTTCGATTCCTTCCTGATTTGGATCAATGGTAATACGTACCGCAATTCGTTGAACCACTTTGGTAAAGTTTCCAGTTGCATTGTCAGGTTTCAATACACTGAACTCCGAACCTGCAGCTGGTGAGATCTGCTCAACATGTCCTGTAAATTTTTTATGTTTCATGGCGTCGACTGTGAACCATGCTTTTTGACCAATTCGCATATTAGCAATTTGGGTCTCTTTGAAGTTAGCGATTACCCAAGTTTGCTGTGGAATCAAATAGAGTAATTGTGAACCTGCTGCTACATATTGCCCAACACGAGGGTTCACCTCACCAAGTTGACCATCCATTGGAGCAACAATAACACTGTAGTCTTTAGTAGTTTGCGCCTGATCTAATTGTGCTTTAGCGCTAGAAACTTGTGCTTCTAAGCCAGCTTCTGCGACCTGCGCCGTTTTAAGTGCTTCTTTGGCAACTAAAACATTAGCTTCTGCCTGCTTCAGTGCTGCAAGATTATTTTCAGCATCTGCTGCGGCTTTATCTTGTTCAGATTTAGAGGCAGCGCCACTATTTCCTAACTGTTGATAGCGTCTAAGCTGGGCTAAAGAGAGTTCATATTGAGCTTTAACTTGTTCTACTTTAGCTTGTGCAGCCACAATATCAGCTTGTTTTTGAGCAATAGACTGCGTTTGGTTGGCTAAAGTATTTTTAGCTTGTTCAACCCCTGAAGCGGCTTGCGCTACTTTTTGGTCGTAAGTCGTTGCATCAATATGCATTAATACTTGACCCTTTTTAACGTAGTCAAAGTCCTTAACTAATACATCTTTAACGTAACCATTAATTTGTGACGATAAAATCGTGGTTTTACCTTTGACATAGCTATTGTCAGTTTGCTGAACACTCGTTGCGAAAGGTCCGATTCTCCATGCCCATAAAATCACTAAAATACCGACAATGAGCACAACCAGCATCCATAATAAAGTTGAGCGTTTTGTCGGAATCAGTTTACTTGCAGGTGCAGGTGCAGGTGCAGGTGCAGGTGTTGGCTCGTTGGTAGGTGCCTGAGCAGGTGTTGGTTCCGGTTTGTTTTGATCATCTGACATATATCAATCTCAATTTCTATTTCATCAATAAAGAAGCTATTAAGGACGGCTAATTCCTCTGCGTTGTAGATATTTACTCCGTGCAATATTAAATCCACCCCACAAAAGTAGTGCGACAGCAAAAATACCGTTTAATGCAATAACATCATTGTAGGCACGCACTTGGGCTTCACGTGTGACTACTTGATTAAGTGAGCGCATGGATTGAGCTGTTTGTAATGCTGGGTCAGTCGTAGTAACTGATGCGCTGCGTTGATAGGTAGAGAGTCTTTGAGCGACCAGAGGGTCTGCTTGTTCTAAATCTTTAATAATTTCGGCTTGATAGTTTTGCGTCCGATGTTGTTGATAGGTCGAGAAGAACGAAGACCCGACAAGACCACCGAAAGTTTGGGTTGCAGAAAATAATACGATGAAGGTCACCACATAAGATGGACCTTTAGCAAGTGTTTGCGCAAAGCCAATCAGGAGCAAGGGCCCAATAAATAGACCACCAGCAAAGCCGACTAAAAACTGACTTGCAAAGAAGTTTACAGGTCGGACATCACTGGTTAAGTGATAATCTAGTCCACACGCGACTAAAATTAAAAACTCTGCAAAAAGTAAGTGGAAGATAATTCTTTCACGTGAAAAAGTAAGCGCACTAAAAAGTGTTCCGCTTAAAATCCCCACTAATATGACCACATAGAGGGGAACAAATTGGTCAGGACCCATTCCCATAGTTTTTAAGAAGTTAACCGCTGCATAACTTTGTTCTGACATTAAAAGTCGAATGGCAAAGGCACCAAAAATGAAACGTAAGGTGGAAGCGGCCCCTAACCAGCGCGTCATAATTAATGGATTGGCGCGATAATGTTCATAAAGCAAACCAAGAACAACTAAGCTAAAACCTGCAATTAATACATAAGCAAGCCACTCGCTATTAAACCACCATAAAATTGGACCTTGTGTGAGCACAATACATAAACAGGCAAAGCCGGGAGCGAGTAAAGCAAAGGTGAAAAAATCTTGCTTCTCAAAAACATAAATTCGTAAGCTACGTGGTAATTTCAATGAAACAACCATGGCTAAACAACAAAGTGCTAAGCCGAGCTCAAACGTATATAGAACAGACCAACTGTCTGTATTTACAAGAAATGGAGAAATAATCCAAGCTAATGGTACGCCGAGTTGCTGAAAACCGAATGCGATATATATTCCTTTTGCCATGTCTGCTTTTTTAAAAGCTTGCATGGTGTAATACATGCCTAATGAGCTCAGTGGCGCGCCAGCTAAACCTGCCACAACCCGAGCGAATAGCGCCATTTCATAGGTATGCACAAAAATATGTAAGACCAGAACTGCAATAAAAATCACGAGTCCTATTTCTGAAAACACTCTTAGGCCATACTGTTGTCGAGCTTTAAACAAAATCAGGTTTGAGCTGACATTTGCCATAACATAGGCCGCAGGCAGCCAAGCCGCTTCGGAAGGAGTTAGTCCATACTCACCTTGGATTAAGGGTAAGTTTGCTGTAATAAAACCATTACTTAAGCTTGCTGAAAGAGCGACGAATAAACCGATAAAAAAGTAAATAAACCGCTTAGGTACAGAATGCGCAATAGCTGCTGGTGAACCTGGTAAAGTCGGTTGCTCTTCAGGCGTCCAGTCGGGTGGTGTTTCTAAATAACGAGGCGTTTTACTCATTCTATCCCTCGAATTTTTTGTATTTGAATACCATGAAATAGTAATTCAATTGCTCGTTTTGCTAAGCGAGTCTGTTCTTCTGGCTCATGTCCTTGAAATGAAGAACCTAACATTGCAGTGACCATTGCATAGTCGTCCGCAGTTAGATCGGCTCGGCACAATTTTTGTTTTATCGCATTTTCAATCAGTGGGTTAAGTGCATTATTTCGCCGTTCATAAATTTTTAACATAATTGGATCTTGTCGATCAATCACTCTCCAAAAATCTTGCAAAATTGCAAGCTTGGGAAGTTGTGCAATATGTCCTTCAATTAAACGAAATAAACCATCCTCGAATTGTTGAAAATGAGCTGCTTTTTGCTCTAGCTGTGTAATCGCACGCTCTAAAAGGGCGCTAATTAAAGCTTTGCGATCACAAAAGTTGCGGTAAAAAGTTGCTCTACCAACACCAGCGTGGTCAATTACAACTTGTAAGGGGACATTAATGCCATGGATACGAAAACATTCTTCGGCTGCATTGAGTAATTCATCCCGATTATGGGCAGCGATTTTTTGACGTTTACTCATGTCATCGATTAGGGTGTTTTAAAGGTTATATATTTAACGGACATTTTTGTCCGTTGTGAAGATATAAAATGTAAAAACATGAAAATTCAATTTTCATCATTTATATCTTCGCCATTTTTATATGTGTCATAAAAAGCTGTTAGAATACCGCGCAATTGCGTGATGCTAGGTCAATACAATGTTTGAGTCCCTTATTCCTCTTTTTTCAATTGCGATGGCATTGATGCTTGGAGCAATAAGTCCTGGGCCAAGCTTTATTTATGTTGCACAAAATTCAATTTCTAAATCACGTAAACATGGGTTGTTTACCGCTTTAGGGACGGGGACAGGCGCAGCGCTTTTTGGTCTATTAGCAGTGATGGGATTACAAGCAGTTTTATTGGCGGTACCTTCTGCTTATCTAATTTTAAAAATTGGTGGTGGGCTATATTTGCTTTGGCTGGCTTTTAAAATTATTAAACATGCTAAAGAACCAATTGCAATGGAAAACGATGGCAAATCGAAAATGACTTATAAACAAGCATATCGATATGGCTTAATTACCCAGTTAAGTAATCCAAAAATTGCAGTCGTGCTAGCAAGTGTATTTACAGCTTTACTGCCAAAAGAAATCCCTAATTATTACTATGTCGCATTGCCAGTGATTTGTTTTATGATTGATGCTGGCTGGTACTCATGTGTGGCAATGCTGTTATCTTCAGAGAAGCCTCGAAAAATGTATTTAAAGGCAAAAACAGGTGTTGATCGAGTTACTGGAAGCATTGTTACGCTATTAGGTTTAAAACTGATCTTTTTCAAGTAAATAAAGTTTAATTCAAATATCTAAAAAATAGAAAGCCGGACAATGAAAGTCAGGCTTTCTTTTGTGTAAAATATATACAAATTGAAATATCTTTTTTAGCATTTAAACATTTAAAAAGTGGTAACTTAATAAATAAAACAAAAAGAAATGAGGATCACGTTATGAAAAAACTAATGGTGAGCATTTCTGTAGTTTTTCTCATCTTAACGACTGGATGTGAGATGAGAACGATGAGCAAGCAGCAACTGGCAAATGAACGGTCCATGAGTATTGTGGGTACACCTGTTCATGAAAAAGATTATAAGATTTCTGATTTACAAACCAATAATCATGAGCTATCCAACTATTAAATTATTTCTAGGCTGCATCACTTACTTCATTTTAAATGGGGTAAGTGCATGTGAGCCTGCGTCTTTAGATTGGAAACTTTTTCAGGAAAAATATGATCTAAATCATGATGGCATGTATAGTCTAAAAGAATTTCAACGGGTTGAAGACTTTTATCCTTATAACTGGCCGAGTGATAAGCGCTTTCAAGGTGAAAACAAGCAAACGAAGCTATTCAATTATTTAGATGAAAATAAGAATGGTTATTTAACAAATGAAGAGCTAGGTAATGTTCATGTTTTATTTAAAAATCCTTGTGAAGGATGGCCATGGTCATAATTTGATATGGCTAGTTTAAAAGCATTGAAGATTCTTAAATATAAAAAAGCTCCCAATTTAGGGAGCTTTTTTTATGAACCTAGATTAAGAAACTTTATCGCCAGGTTTCGCACCGCTATCTGGTGAAATAATGAAAATACCTTCACCATTTCCGGCAGCAAGTACCATACCGTTTGAAATACCAAAACGCATTTTACGTGGTGCAAGGTTAGCAACCATCACGACCAATTTACCTTTTAGATCTTCTGGTGCATATTGGCTACGGATACCACTAAATACATTGCGTGGTTCAGCTTCACCAACGTCTAAAGTAAGTTGAAGTAACTTATCTGAACCTTCAACTGTACCTGCTTCAACAACCTGAGCAACACGTAAGTCAACTTTTAAGAAGTCTTCAATACCGATAATTTCAGCTTCACCCACTGCTGGAGTAGGCGCTGCTTTTTTCTCAGCTGCTTTGTCTTTTTTTGCTGCGGCTTTTGTTGCTTGTGGAGCGGGAGTACCCAAAGACTCTTTAGAAGCATCAACCATGGCTGCAACAGCTTTTGGATCAACACGTTGCATGAGAGGTTGGAACTGCGCAATCTCATGGCTTACAAGAATTTGTTTACGTGACTCAAAATTAAAGCTGTCAAGTTTTAAGAAATCTTGAACTTGTGCAGCCAAAGTTGGTAAAACAGGCGCCAAGTACACAGCTAATTGACGGAATAAGTTGATACCAACCGAACATACATCAAGAACTTGTTGTTCTTGACCTTCTTGTTTCGCAAGTGCCCAAGGCTTTTTCTCATCAATATATTGGTTTGCACGGTCAGCTAGCGCCATAATTTCACGAATAGCCGTAGAAAATTCACGTGCTTCATATGCGGCAGCAATTGAATCACCTGCATCAATAAAACTTTGTAGTAAGTCAGATTCTGCACAGTCAGCAGATAAAGTATTGTTAAAGTTGCTATTGATGAACTTCGCACAGCGGCTAGCAATGTTAACGACTTTACCCACTAAGTCTGAATTTACTTTTTGAACAAAATCATCAAGGTTCAAGTCAGAGTCTTCAACTTTATCTGAAAGCTTAGAAGCAAAGTAATAGCGTAAATATTCTGGGTTTAAATGCTGTAAGTAAGTCTCGGCCTTAATGAAAGTACCACGTGACTTAGACATTTTTTGGCCATTTACAGTCAGGAAACCATTAACAAATAAGCCAGTTGGAGTGCGGTAGTTCGCGCCTTCAAGCATTGCAGGCCAGAATAAAGCATGGAAATAAACAATGTCTTTACCAATGAAATGATAAACATCATTTTGGCTATCTTTTTTCCAGAAATCATCAAAGTTTAAATCTGGGCGTTTAGTTTTGATGTAGTTTTCAAAACTAGACATATAACCGATTGGGGCATCTACCCAAACATAGAAATATTTGTTTGGCGCATCTGGAATTTCAAAACCAAAATAAGGGGCATCGCGAGAAATATCCCAGTCTGCTAAACCGGCTTCAAACCATTCATCAAGTTTGTTTGCAATCGAAACTGGTAAGCGACCTTCATCACGGGTCCATTTCTGCAAATATTCAGCGAAGTTAGGAAGTTTGAAGAAGTAGTGATCTGATGATTTTTCAACTGGTGTTGCACCACTTAAAGTCGAACGAGGGTTAAGTAACTCGGTCGCATTATAAGTTGTACCGCAGACTTCACATGAGTCGCCGTATTGATCTTCTGACTTACATTTTGGGCATGTACCCTTAATGAAACGGTCGGATAAGAACATACCTTTTTCTGGGTCAAATAATTGAGTTACAGGACGAACTGCAATATTTCCAGCTTCACGATTCTTAATATAGATATCTGTTGAACGTGCTTTGTTGGCATCGCTATGCGTTGAATCGTAATGATCGAAATGTACGCCAAAACCATCAAAATCACGGATATGTTCTTTTTGAACATTGGCAATTTGTTCTTCTGGGCTAATACCATTCGCTTCGGCACGTAGCATAATTGCTGTACCGTGAGCATCATCCGCACATACATAAGTCACATCATGACCCATTGCTCGCATGGCACGAACCCAGATATCTGCCTGGATGTAACCGAGTAAATGACCCATATGAATTGGACCATTAGCATAAGGGAGGGCATTAGTGACTAAAATTTTACGCACGGATTTCATTCTCTCATTCGTATTTATAAGGTGGAAGATTTTAACTGATGCAGGGAGATAAGCAAAGATTAATAATCTTGGGCTTGGCGTAAGCGGATTCTATGAAAATGAATTTTAGTCATTGATAGTTTCTCTTTAGAATAGATAAACAAATCAAAAAATATTTGAATCATCCTGTATTGTCTTTGTTTCAAATTGCAGTTACGGTCAGAAAATAAGCCATAACGATGTATAACTAATAACTTATTCAGGTAATTTTTTAATTAGCTATGAGGATAACAACGATGACTACTGAAAATAAATTAGACGAATTAAAGGCAAAAGCGGCTGATGCAAAAGTACAAGGTGAAAAAGCTTTGGACGATTTAAAAGAAAATGTAAAAGAGAAGCAAGCTGCTGGTAAAGAAGCAGTTGAAGAGAAAGTAGACCAATTAAAGGCAAAAGCGGCTGATGCAAAAGTACAAGGTGAAAAAGCTTTGGACGATTTAAAGGAAAATGTAAAAGAGAAACAAGCGTCTGGTAAAGAGGCTGTTGAAGATAAAGCAACTGATTTAAAAGGCAAACTTGAGGATGCTCAGCATACTCTACAAGACAAGTTTGATCATTTACGTACTGAGGCAAGCCATAAACTTGATGATGCCAAAGCTAAAGCTGCGGAACTAAAGGAAGAAGCTGCTACAAAATTTGATGAGTTAAAAACTCAAGCAACAGCAAAATTTGATGAGTTAAAGAAAACAGCAACTGATAAGTTAAATAAATTAAAAAATCATGATTCTGCTGAATAAGCTGATCTAAACTAAAATCTGCACTCCTCACCTAAAAGATGAGATTGTAAGTGAGTAATTATTCATCCCAAGGTGAGCGAGTGCGGACCAATACTGTTACACTATCTCCATTAAGCTGTAATGATCTGTTTTTGGAGTAAACAATATGTCTTGGCTTTCTTCATTAAAGTCCGTTTTTTCACCCGCACAAGAGGTGAAAGAAGATGAAATCCAAACCGTACTCCAAAATTATTTATTACCCCATTCAAAAGATGCTCTAAAAGAGCGCATTAGTCAGCTTCAAGTTCAAGGTCGTGTATTACAACTTACGATTAATACATTTCCAGATGAAAAAGAGCATTTGCAGCAAATTCATGATGATTTAGCGAGTGCATTAGAAAAGTGCGGTATTGAAGAACTTAACTTGCATGTGGTTCAACAAAAACG
The DNA here is from genome assembly GCF_013122135.1 of Acinetobacter lactucae. Classification (NCBI taxonomy): domain Bacteria; kingdom Pseudomonadati; phylum Pseudomonadota; class Gammaproteobacteria; order Moraxellales; family Moraxellaceae; genus Acinetobacter; species Acinetobacter lactucae. The sequence goes on along the minus strand of NZ_CP053391.1, from coordinate 3,155,190 downwards.
CCCTACACCAGAAAATTCAAATTTACCTCCTGTGCTGGATGCTTCACCTAAATCAGCACCAGATCCAAATAATGCACCGATTCAAAAAGCCGCTCCGCAACAAAGAGATGTTCCACTTCACCCTCGTATTAAAAATGTCATTTTAGTTTCATCTGGGAAAGGCGGTGTTGGTAAATCGACAACTACAGTCAATTTAGCACTTGCCTTGCAAAAAATGGGACTTAAGGTGGGGGTATTAGATGCTGATATTTACGGCCCAAGTATTCCGACCATGCTAGGTAACGCTGGTAAAACTCCTCTTATTGAAAGTGAAAATTTTGTACCTTTAGATGCTTATGGTATGGCTGTACTTTCTATTGGACATTTAACTGGTGATAACAACACACCTGTTGCATGGCGTGGACCAAAGGCAACAGGCGCTCTAATGCAATTGTTTAATCAAACGCTTTGGCCAGATTTAGATGTACTTATGATTGATATGCCACCAGGTACTGGTGATATTCAGCTTACACTTGCTCAGCGTATTCCTGTTACAGGTTCAATCATTGTGACTACACCACAAAATGTTGCTTTGTTAGATGCGACCAAAGGAATTGAGTTATTTAATAAAGTTGGTATTCCAGTATTAGGGGTCGTCGAAAATATGTCGACCCATATTTGTTCGAACTGTGGGCATGAAGAGCAAATTTTTGGTATTGGTGGTGGTGATAAACTTTCCGAGCAATACCATATTCCATTATTAGGTCGTTTGCCTTTAAATGCTCAAATACGTGAACATGCTGATCAGGGTAAACCTAGTGTTGTAGCAATGGATGATGCGGCTGATAGCTATATTGAGATTGCTAAAGCAGTCTGGCAGCAGATTGAAAAAATCCCTCAACGCACACGTGATGATAAGCGTATTTTCTAATTTATTAAAACCCGGCTTTAAGTCGGGTTTTTTATCATCTGATTAAAATAAAAAATTAAATTACTGAATCCTAATAACAAAGCTGAACTTGAAATTGGCATGTAGATTGCTACCTTACACTTTTTAAAAAGAAAGGTTAAAAAATGCAATTTAAGTATAGTTTGGGCGTAATCAGTTTATGTAGCGCTTTATTTTTAGTGGGATGTAATGATGACAACTCATCCGTTTCACAAACACCAACAGTTCAGGAGCAAAAACAGAAGTTACAGCCAATTATTATTCAGGGTGCTTTACCCGTAGAGTCGGAAAGAATGGCTTCAAAGTTAGAGAATAAGACTGTTGAAAAAGTTGGTGGGTGGACCTTCTGGAAAGGAACCTATAACGGCTATCCAATGATTATTTCTAAAACCCGCATGGGTATGAGTAACTCGGCTGCCGCAACAGCTTTAGCGATTGAACGTTATAAACCGATTGCGATCATTAATCAGGGAACATCAGGTGGACACGACCCAGATCTACATGTCTACGATATTGTTTTAGGAAAATATACAACCAATATTGGTGCATTTAGAACACCTAAACAGCCAGTAGGTGGTGGTTCAGACTCACTCACCTGGGTTGAGGCTTTCGATGTTTTGCCAACAGATGAATCTGACCCAGAACCGATTGCAATACGCAAATTTGAAGGTGACCAAGAGTTGTTAATGGCGGCACATAAAGTTCGTTATGATAAAGGCGAAGTAGTTGAAGGAACGATTGGTTCAGCAGATGTTTGGAATAACGAACTTGATCGTATTCAATTTTTCCATCAGCGTTATGGCACTTCTGTTGAGGAAATGGAAGCAGCATCAGTTGCACAAATCGCAAGCCAGTTTAATGTTCCGTTTTTAGGTATTCGAATCTTATCTAATAATATTACCAATAATGGAGCTTATGACCCTGGTACAGGGGAGGCTTGCCAAGAGTATGTACTTAATGTGGCCGAAGAATATATGAAATCAAAACTGCCAAAATAATGATTTAAACCTATGCAAGAAGAGTGAAGCTTTTATAAAACCTCTTCTTGCTTCTTTTGACGATGTCTACTTTTCCAGTTTTTAACGACCATCCAGCGCCAGAAAATTTCTGTACATATATATAAAATGACAGCAAATACAAAAGCTTCTACAACAAGTCCAGTCATCAAGATTTTCGCAAGACTAAAATCAATATGACCATGGCCGAAATGAGTAATCCAACGAGAAATCTGATGCAATACACCTAGCAGCATTTCTTTGTTAATCATATGCACATGAAAAATATGGGCACCGAACCAAAAACCAATATATAAAATAGGAACTAATGTAAGCGGGTTACTTAGCCAAGCCAGCATTAAGCTAATGGGTAAATTTACTTCAAATAGTAAGACCGCCATCACAATAAATACGCTGTGAAAAGGGATAGGCAGTAAACCAAAAAAAGTTCCGACAAAAACAGCACGAGTAATTGATTTTCGATTGACGTACCAAAGCACAGGATTCAGGGTCTTTTTACCAAAAATCCTTAGAAATTTCATATTTGAAACTTTCTCGGGGGAGGGAAGCCAAGATTGAAAAAAATGCTTTGCCATAATCATTAAGGGTAGTAGAGCGCGATGCTCTATATAAAAAATCAGAAATAATATAAGAATTGAAACTTATTAAAAGCTTAAAATTTAAACTTACCATTGCTATATATTTTTTATTATAAAGACTTTTGATGGAAAAATAGACTTAAAATAAAAATACTTATGTTACTTAATGCGTAATCTATTTGAAAAGCATCACAACTGACCGTAAAGTTTTCTTCTCTAGTTTTTGAGATAATTTTATAAGTATTTGTTTTTATGAATTTTATTTAGATGATAAAAATAATTTTAAAAATTTTGTCTTACAATTACTTTTTGCCTTGTAACAGAATATCTATTAATCTGAGATGACTATATTGTGAGGTCATTCAATGATTTCATGGCTTTTTATTGGCTTAGTAGCCACAATTTTACTTACTCCTGGTCCAACCAATACACTACTCGCTTCTTCAGGCGTGCAAGTGGGCTTAAGGAAATCAGTAAAACTTATTCCAGCAGAAGTTTTGGGCTATGTGATCTCTATTTCTGCATGGGGAATGCTGATTGGGAAAGTGTCTAACACACTGCCAATGCTGCCGCCTATTCTAAAGCTATTGAGTGCTTGCTATATTATTTTCTTGGCCATTAAGTTATGGCATACGGCGAATCAAGAAGTTGAATTAAATCAGCCTACGATTCGTGCTCGTGAATTATTCTGTGCAACTTTATTAAATCCCAAAGCCTTACTCTTTGCTTCAGCTATTTTTCCGGTAGCTGCATGGAGTAATTTTCATATTTATTTAATTCATATGATGGCTTACTTAGCGCTTATTACACCCATTGCATTGTTATGGATTTTCTTGGGATCGGTTTTAGCTTCTAAGAAAGTGGGTTGGCTAAATCAAACTAACTTGCAAAAAACCGCTTCACTTGTCTTGGTCAGCTTTTCAATTCCAATTAGTTATTCTGCTTTACTTAACCTTTAAATGTACCGTTGAGCTATTCTTATCGAGAAGAGTAGCTCAAGCGTTGTTTTCATAATTGGTTTTTTACGTTAAAGTACGTCGCAATCAATGAAATTACCTTTTGGATAGAAAATACATGGCTATTAAGTCTGATCGTTGGATTCGCGAGATGAGCGAAAAACACGGCATGATTGAACCTTATGCAGAGAATCAAGTCCGTTTTGATGAAAATGGTGAAAAGTTGATTTCCTACGGGGTCTCTAGCTATGGTTATGATGTACGCTGTGCCCGTGAATTTAAGGTTTTTACAAACGTACATTCTGCAATTGTCGATCCAAAAAATTTCGATGACAAAAGTTTTATCGATATTGAGTCTGACGTTTGTATTATTCCGCCAAACTCATTTGCTCTAGCACGTACAATTGAATATTTCCGTATACCTCGCAATGTATTGACAGTGTGCTTAGGTAAATCGACCTATGCTCGTTGCGGTATTATTGTAAATGTGACTCCATTAGAACCGGAATGGGAAGGTCACGTTACGTTAGAATTTTCAAATACGACAAATTTACCTGCACGTATTTATGCTGGGGAAGGCGTAGCACAAATGCTATTCTTTGAAAGTGATGAAGTGTGCGAAACCTCTTATAAAGACCGTGGTGGTAAATACCAAGGTCAAACAGGTGTTACACTTCCTAAAACTTAATGTTTCCTCGATGAAAAGATTTTAAAAATAATGGGTCACTTAGGTGGCCCAATTTTATAAATAAAATTTTGTGAGAAGCGTTTATCGGAATTATGATAATCGACAGTTTCCTTTTGTAAAAAATGATATAAAATGATCAATAATTGATTTGTTTTTTTGTTCTGCATCACAGAATTTAAAAGCAAATATGATGGATATAGGCTCTCTTTGATAATATTTAGTTAAATACATTATCAAATGTAGATAGGCCAAATAAAAAGAAATTAAACAGGATTATGCCCCCACGGATACGGAGGTCGGCCATGCGACAGTTTACGTCTCTTCGAGTAGCACTTTTGACACTCGGAAGCTTATGTTTTTCTTCAGCTTACGCTGCTTCGACATTAGTTCCTATGTCAGATGCTGAACTATCAGCGACCCGTGGCCAAGCCTTGATGAGTATGTCATATGTTGCGCCTACCGATTCTGCAAACTTAGAAAAACTACGTGACAGTAATAGTAATGTAGGCTTTTATAAATTAGGCCTAGATGCTGATTTAGAATTGAATGCGAATATTAAAAAGTTACAGCTTGGCTGTGGTGGGGCTAACGGTGCAGGTGCTTGTGATATTGATATTGATAACTTAAGTCTAAGCGGCATTTCAGATACTAACGATGGCCGTGCGAGTTCTTCGGCAAAATTAACCAATCCATTTATTGAGTTTGCGATTAAAAACCCTAACAGCGCATCGACTCGTGAAGTAGCGGGGGTGAGATTAAGTGCTGAATCTATTCAGGGCCTACTTACCTTTGGTTCGGAAAATACAACTACAAAAAATGGTATTAACTCTTTTAGTGGTTATATGGTGACTCAAGCGACTGGGGGTACGGTTAGCACAGCTGCCCGTCCAACAGGTTCAGGATTAACGCAAGCCAATTTAGGTACACAAATTACTGGGCGCGCAAAAGGAACATTGTTGGGTCTTGATGTTATTAATACAAATTTCCGTTCAACTAGTTATGATTTAGGCTTGAGTAGTGCTTCTGGCAGTTTATTTTTACCTTCTCAAGTCATTAGTGGAAAGCGTATTACTACTGCGAATTTGACTGGTACTGCTAATGTGAGCGGTATTAATTTGTCAGGTACAATTGCAGCTGATACTGATTTAATTATCACGATTGCAGGTAACTTAAGTGGAACAATTAATAACTTAGGAGTAAATGTTGCTGTCAATGAAGATTTAGGTTACTTCCATAAAGTTAATTTGAATGGCACAGCGGCTTCTCTTTCTTTGCAAGGACAAAATTTGCAATGGACAGGAGCGAAGTCAGTTTCTCAGGCTGGTTGGTGGTTAGAACTCTCAAATCCGATTGATATTGGTGATGTAACACCACAATCACAGGTGGTAATTACTGATGATGTGGTGAAAGCAACATTAGGCAAGGTTAGTCAGTATTTGACAGCCAATCCGGTTGACTGTGGAACTTTAGCTTTCAATTGTTTGCTAGGTAATATTGATGTTAGTACTGTAGATTTAACTGGTCAGTATGTTCCTATGAATTTGAGTAATTTAGTTTTAAAAAATCAGAGTTTTGCTCCGAACTGTTATGGCAGCTTAAAGTTCTGCTAACTTTAAAAGAAAGTAGCTATGGCTATTTTACATTCATCGGAAAAGTAAATTTTTACATGCTTTTTTTTGCATTTGTGCAAATATTCCGCATAATAGAAATGTGGAAAGGTTGGCAATATCTTTTAGATTTGCCTCATTGTCTAAGGTGAAAAGGATAGATTCACCTGGCATCAAGGAATGTTAAAGAAAAATAAATATGGTGCACGGCATCGTATAAAACAGGAAGGTCAAGATGACTACACTTAATTATACGGTAAGGTTTCAAAAAACCGTTTTGGCAAGTTTAATCGGGCTTTGTATAAGCCAACCTAGTTTCGCACTCGAAGAACTTTCTGATGCGGGCTTGAGTGAAACGACAGGTGAAGGTATTGCTATCTTGCCACAGAATACTTATATGGTATTTCGAGGAGCAGGCGCTAACGAAACTTCAAGTCAGATTTTAACTGATCGTACTAAAGATACGGGCTATATCAATTATGTACCTGTTGGCCCTTTAAGTATGACAGCCGCTGATACCAATAAAAATGGTTCAATTGATTCAGGTGACCGTGCGGTAGGTAAAGCAGATATTTTTCTTTATGGCTTAGCACTTTCTAAATCTGATAATAATACAAATACCCGCATTGCTTCTACCGATGCAGCTGCTGCAATCTCAAGTTGGGGTACTGCTGTTAACCCGTGGATTTTCAAAGTTGCGACTGAAAACTCAGTGCCGAATTTTAGTGCAAATAATTGCACAGGTGCGACTGACCCAACATGTCAGGTAACTTACTTAGCTTTAGAAGCTCCTTTATATGAAGTCGGAACAAAGGATTCTGCAGGTATTGACGCTTATAAGCTGAAATTAGGCTTATGGACAGATATTTTTGTCCGTAATCCAAATAAAATAAATGGCGCCACAGATCAATTTAATTATGGCGATTCAAATGGTCTAATTGGCACGAGTACTGACGCAACTCGTGCAAACCGTCTTCGTTTACAAGGAGTGTGGAATAACTTTAGCTTAAATGGCAGCCGCTTACAGCTTTTCCAAACATTAGGTGGAGCGACATCTGCTGGAGGAATGAGTCCTTTCTATAACGATACTTTAGGCTTTGCTGGAGTAGTACGTTTAAATAGTGGTGATGCCTCTAATTTAAGAGCAACAATTACTTCGAATACTCCAACGTCTACAGTAGGGCCATGGGTAAATCGTTATAGCACTCAATATACTGGCGCACCGAGTAATAACTCCCCAAGTTCAGATTGGTTATATCGTATTCGTAGTCAGACCACGACTGTGACATCAACAGGGTCATGGACTGCCCCAACTGACAGTGCTATGAATAATGTTTTACGTTTAAGTACGCGCGAGTCAGGGACTACACAAGGCAATTTGGTAACACCTGCAATTAATGGTGGAGCTGCTCCAACTTTTGATGCAAATGAAGGGTTATATCTCTATAATCCGAATATTAACCTTGTATTGGGTTCTTTATATCAGCCATTAGTTTTAAGCTCGGATGGCAAGAACTTTAGTATAGAACTCGCTCGTATTCCAAATAAACCTGAAATTTATAAGAAAATCTATACAGACTATAGTGGAGCAGATACGAGTTATTTAGGTTCTACTTGTAATATTTATCAATGTGGTACGAACGTAACATTAGGTGGTAAAACTTATCAGGGCTCTAGCGCAACCCATAGTAGCATTTCAATTGGTTCAACTGTCTATAATGCAACCAATAATACTTTAGAAGCATTTAAAGGAAATAGCACACAAGATGCAGTCGGTATTTCATTCGGTAAATTACCTACAGGCACAGTGGCGGCGATCACGCAAACTAAAAATTTCTACCAATTGCAAAATCAGGAACGCCGTGCAGGTAGCTATAGCTGCGGATTTTTGAATTTAAGTACTTGTTATGATACATGGCAATATCGGACAGCAACAGGCTGGACTGGCAATGCTGGCTCAGGTTTAAGATTTGATTCTCAGGGTGCGAATTGGGCAAATGTAGAGAGTACTGCTTATTATAATCCTACTGTGAATAATACAGGTTATACCTTAGCTGATGCCGGAAATGGCGCTCAGTACACAGTACCGAATGGTACGCCTTTGCCAGATGCCCGTTATGAGGGTGGGCGTTGGTACACGACCACGCCAAATGCAGATTTGAACACGTATAAGTTATCTGGAGCGCAAATTAGCTCAGCAATTACGAATAATATGGGTTCTGCTGTTATTGATGGTGTTTTAATTCAGCACTTAAAACTAACAACTAAAGGCCTATAAGAGGAGGAGCGTAATATGAAAAAAATAAGTACTTTAATCCTCGCTCTTTGTGCAACGGTCACTCATGCAGAGCTACAAACTTTAGATAATGAAGCATTACAAGCCATCAATGGTCAGGCTGGTGCGGATTTATCTTTAATGCTCAATTTAAATCAGACCGCTAGTGGTGTATTTGACAATGGTAGTGGTGGTGTCTGTGAGAACGTAGAGTTTTGCCATATTGGTTTGGCAATTAATAAGCGTTTTGTACAAGCAGATGCGACCAAACCAAGTGGCTGGGCCGAAAATAGTAATAGTGGTAATAAACTTTGGCTTGTATTTAAAGGCGTACAAGGTACTTTAAATATTCAAAAGATGGGTTTGGATGGGGCTGATTTAAAGTATTTGGATAAAAACAATACTGAAATGATTAAGCCTGCTATTCAACTGAGTTTTAGTGCAGCACAGCCCATTTTAATTCGTAACTTTGGTTTTAATGCCCTATCAATTGAGCAAGATAACTTTACCAGCTCAACAACAGCGCAAGGTTCGAGCGCAAATATGTATGATTATGCATATTTCAAAAAGCCAACTTATGCAGCAACTGCCAATAGTGCAAACCAGCAAGTGGCTACTGCAACACCATCGGCGTATGACCATGGGCGTGAAACTGGTTTTATGGGCTTAATGATGAACGGAAACTTGGCTATTCAAGGAAAAGTCATGGTCTTTAGCTGTGATGGCAGCCATCCTCGTTGTTAAGGGTTAATGTAGATTTCAAAGGAACTGAAGTGATGAGAAAAAATAAAGAAAATCACAGCTCAAAGTTTATTTTAAATGCATTAACAACCAGCATGTTGTTAGTGAGCGGACACGTTTTTGCTTTAGAAGCTTTAACAGATGCTGATTTGAGTGCTGTTAATGGACAAGATGGAATTTCGATCCAAACGACGTTCAATGAAATCAATATTGATAATGCTTACTGGGATGACCATGCGGGTACATCTAGCAGTGCTGATCAGGTTTTAAGGGCGCAAGCCGGTGGCATAAAAGTTCAAAAAAGTAATGCATCTAGTCAGCCTTTAAGCACAAATTATCGGTTAGATGTAGGGAGCAATCCAACTACGGGTAAAACTGGACTCGACTTTTCTATGCAAAGCAGTCCATCACTTATTACTGTGAATAGTTTTAAGGTATGTAATAACTCTGCTACTTGCTCACCGACTATGGGGCAGTTGGCTATTCAAACAACTTCTCCACTAAATTTGGCACTTACCACCCAAGACGGTCTATTTAATGCAAATAGTCAGTCAAGCATGACGCTCGGAATTAATAATGCCAATATTTATTTAGGGCAAGTCGATGCGCGCAGCCAGTTAAATCAATTAATTTTAAGAAATTTTAACTTTAATTTTGTCGGTAAAGGGGCGATGTTAATTGACCCAACTCGTGGCCTAGTTTTACAGACAAATACTGGAACTAACGTCGCTAGTGTAGGTCAAACCCCGAATAATACCTATGGATATGTTGATTTTAACCGTGTAGCAGATTCAGCTTCTGGTTTAACAGCAGGCACATATGTAGACAGTAGTGGAAAAGTAACCAATTCGGGCCTGAACATTGAGGTCATGTTAAGTTCCAATGTTGATAAAACTAATCCTTATGCTTTAGATGCCACCAATAGTCCACAAAATGCGAAAGGTTTGATTCGTTTAGGTGCTAGCGGACGTATGGTAAATAGTTATTTACAAGTCCGTGGTATGGATGGTACGTCAGATACAACAATATTAGGTACGGCAAATACTGCTTCGGGCACCAGTTCAAGTAATAGTATTTTAGGTAATTCTGGAATTGCCTTTCGTATGAAAGGTGAGTTCACTAAAGATAATGACTCAATGCTAGGTTCAGATGGTAAAGCAACTACGTTAGAAATTGGTGGAGCGGGTCTGAATGCTTATGGTTTCGAATTTGGTAATTTAACAGGTCTTAACTCTGCTACGCGCGGTTATTTCGACAGCGGAAATATTTATCTAAATCTCGCTGATACAAAAACGTTATTAATGCCAAATAACGCGACTTTAAATGCAATTCGTTTAGGATCGGGTACTTTAACAACAGCTGCTGATTATCAGCATAATATTCACCGTGATACGGTCACTAATCCGTTTAGCTTAATTCTTGCGATGCGTGGAGCAGAGTTTCAGGCATTTTCAAGACGCGGTCGTTTTACGACAAGTGCGAATGTCGCTCCTGCCAATCAGTTTGCAGACAATGGTGCAAATAACCAGTGGGGCTTAGCATTACCTTTTTATAATTTAAATGCTAACGCTGCTGTATATGGTTTAGATGCACCAGCAAATAGTGCTTATTATTATACAAAAGATGCAAATGGTAAGCCTGTTCGAAATGTTGTGGCTACATCTGGAACGACTTCGCGTTTAGGTTTTGGGATTGCTGCCGGAACTACTGGACGTGATGCGACTGGGACCAAAACAACCTCAATTTTATTAATTGATGGTTCTCCAAATGCTAATAATGGCGGTAGTCCTACTGATTATTACATGGGCTTACGTAATATCGACATGTTCCTCAAAGGCAATGGAACTATTGGTTTAGAAAATGGCAGCCTCAATGTTAGTTTAAAAGAGATGCTGCTTGCTTTATCAACAGAAATTGCAGCTGGCTATTTACCAGGTGCTAAATATAAAACTTGTCCAGCGACAGGTTCATGTACTTCACCTATCGATAATTTTGCCAAAAATAATGATGTTTTATTTGGTTTAAAACTACGTTTAGGTGGTGATCTTAACTTATCGATCGTTCCAAATAGTTCTATTGCAGATGGTAGTGCTTTAACTGTACTCGGCGATTTCACAATGCCGGCGACAGCAACTGGAAATACAGTTCAAATTAGTGATCCGATTGATGGTTCTGCAATTGGCTTTGATAATATTACCGGAAAGCTAGCGTTTAATACTGCTTTGGTTGTGGGTAAAGATACAACAAGCGGTTTAGGTAAAGTTGGGGTAAATACGGCGGTTTATTTTAACCCTGATAAGAGTATTGACGGCGCATTACGTGTTAAAGATATTAATTTTTATCCACCTTCAACAGGAGCTGGAGCGCGTTTAGGTGAGCTTGCAATTACTGGTGGACGTTTAAATAGTAGCTTTAGTATTGTGCCTAGAAATGGGGCTTTTAACTAATTAAAGAAAGCAGCGTTAATCGCTGCTTTTTTATATAAATTTTATTTTAGTGTGATTGGATTTGCATTCGTCGGGTTATAGAGATAATTGCTTTGTACTTGAATATTATTCTGATAGTCTGAACAAATAATAAGCGTTTGTCTCTTAAGGATTAGAGCGACATGAAGAATAAAAATATAGGGTTCTGGCTGCTACTTGCCAGTAGTTCAAGTGTTTTTGCAATGCAGCCTTTGGATGATCAAAGCCTTGCAGCAGCGACGGGTCAAAATGGCTTAACCTTAGGCATTCAGGCCGATAGCGTTAAATTTAATCAAGTCGCACTCATTGATACTAACGGTATTGCTTCAACCTCTTATAACAGTAAAGCTGGTTTTGTCATTGCGGGAAACTCTACTAATCCAGTTCCTGGCATAGAATTTATTAAAGCTGCTGTATCGGGTAATCCTTCTTTTAATATTGCAATGGATGCCGATGCTGGTGGTGGAAATCCGTTTTTAAATTTAGCTATATCTATGGGGAATGATGTAAACGGTATTCGACTTTTACCTTTCTCAGTTTATTTAGCTCCAAGTGCATCTTTATCTAGCCCATCCGATTACGCATTAACGAGCTATGCACCCAAATCAATTTTTAGTTCGGGAACGACAGTAAATACGGGTGTAAAAGAAATCATTCGTTCTAGTGGAAATCTGGATATTAACTTTGTATCAACCAATAAACCCCGTTTAAATATTCAACTTGGTCATGCTGCCCAGTCCGTCATGGTTAAATTTGGTGGGGCAATTCAGTCTATTTGTTCTGCTGCCTCTGGCTGTCCAATTACTTTGGTGTCCGATAATACAGGTGCTACATTTGGATTTAAATTTGCAGGAACAAATACTTCAACGGGTTTTGTGTTAGATGGTTTTTATGCAGGGGTTGATTCAACTGGATTAACTTTTGGCAATACAGGCGCATCTAGTAAATTTCATGCTTCACTTAACAATGTCACTTTAGGAAATATGGGTACACAAAATACAACAACGTTTAATAATTTACCTAATGGCTCTATGGGGAGTTTTGGTGTCACTGGTGTTTCTGTAACTGACTTTAAAATGAAAGTAAGCGGCTTTTAAAAAAGAATAATAGCTTAACCTGAAATACGAAAGAGGGCGGTTGTGAAAACAATCGCCCTCTTTTTTATGGCTATACCAAGTTAAATATTGTCTGATCTGGTGTGTTCTAATTGTTGCACAATTTCATCTAAAGCTTTAATCCGTTTCACTTGATCCCATAATTCTTTCGCTTGTGGATAGGCTTTGGTCATCATACCTAACCATTGCTTATAACGACCTACCATCCCAATTTCTGTTTTTGCTTGACCGTTTAAAAAGCGAATTTGTAAGTCAACGAGCTGTTCCCAACTGAATAATGCCTCATTCATATTTTCACGAATGCATTGTGTTAAATCAGGAGTCGTCACCGCACCACGGCCAATCATTAAGTCTTCACAGCCAGATTGTTGCTGACAGGCTCTAGCATCAGCATTGGTCCAGATTTCACCGTTAGCAATGACATTAATTTTTAAAGCTTCTTTAATCGGTAGAATTTTTTCCCAATAAGCGGGTGGCGTATAGCCATCTGCTTTAGTTCGAGCGTGTACGGTTAACCAGCTTGCACCCGCATCTTCAACAGCGTGGGCATTTTCCATCGTATGGTTTTCATCGAGATAACCTAAGCGCATTTTTGCTGAAACAGGGATGTGCGCAGGTACTGCATCTCGGACTGCCTTAATCAATAGATGTACAACATCCGGTTCATCAAGAAGTACTGAACCACCGCGATGTCGATTAACAGTTTTTGCGGGACAACCGAAATTAAGGTCGATTGCAGGTGCACCAAGCTCTACAACTTTTGCCGCATTGGCTGCCAGCATATCTGGATTGTTACCCAAGAACTGAACATGAACAGGCGTACCAGCGGCTGTTTTACCGTCATTTTTTAATTCTGGGCAAAAACTATAGTAAATATGGTCTGGCAAAATACTGTCTGTAACGCGAATAAACTCGGTCACACACCAGTCGAAATCACCAACAGATGTGAGTGTATCCCGCATGATCGGGTCAGTTAAACCTTCCATTGGAGCGAGTATGAGTTTCACAGTCTGTGTCACCTGAATAAAACGAAAACAGCGTTATACGGGATATGTATAACGCTGTCTAGTATCGATTAAATTTTAATTTATCTAGCGACCCAAGATCATCTCAAGCACAAATTTACTACCAATAAAGCCAATCGCCAAAAGCACAAAACCGATCAAGGTAAAGCGAATCGCTTTTTGACCTCGCCATCCTAGTTTGTAATGGCCGATCAATAGTGAGCCATAGATAAACCAAGAAATAATACTAAATACGGTTTTATGAGCGAGATGTTGAGCAAAGAAGCTATCAATAGTTAAAAAACCAAATGCAAGCGCAATTGTTAATAGAATGAAACCAGTAATAATCAGATCAAATAATAAAGATTCCATCGCCTGAATTGGCGGAAGTAAGTTGACCCAGAAACGTTTTTTTTGTTTCTTTTTGAGTTCACGGTTTTGAAACCATATTAAGATCGCATGTATGGTTGCCATTAATAAAACAGCATAGGCAGAAAGCGAAAGAATGATATGAGTATCAAGTCCTAGAGAATGCTGCTCAATAAATTGATCTGGTCGGCTAAAGGCAAAACCTAAAATAAGACCAATAGCTGCGACAGGTATGCCTAATAAATTTAACGGCAGAATTGGGCGGAAAGTACTAAAAATTAAGCTTAACAGTAGCATAAGCCCCGATGTGAAAGACATCAGGTTAAATACATCGTAGTTAATTCCTGCTGGCGTAAGCATAGCATCGCACAAAACTGTACCGTGCAGTGCTAATGCCAAGAGAGCAACAAAAGCAAATAACCATGGGTTTGGTTCACGTTTTGACATTAAACGAATAAACAGATACCAGAAAGAAGTGGTATATGCGATGAGTGCCAAAATTGTGTAAACCAAGGGGAGGCTAATCATGTCAAACCTTTTTCAGGATTAATTCATCTATATAAGATATAAATTCGCTGCGAACTAAAGTATCCTATAGCATTCTATGCATAAATTTTCTATTTCGAGAAAGATTTTTTTGCAACTAGCCATTTTAAGCGGATTTTGCAATGTTTGATACCTTAACAGAACGACTCACACAGAGTTTAAGAAATGTTACTGGCTCAGGGCAGCTGACCGAAGACAATATTAAAGATACCTTACGTGAAGTACGTATGGCACTTCTTGAAGCCGATGTCGCGTTACCTGTAACTCGTGAATTTATCGCGAAAGTTAAGGAAGAGGCATTGGGCCAAGAAGTGATGACTCAGTTATCACCAGGCCAGGCATTTGTAAAAATTGTTTATGACGAACTCACCAAGATGATGGGTGAGGCGAATGAAACACTAGATTTAAGTGCGAAACCTCCTGTTGTAGTATTGCTTGCTGGTTTACAAGGTGCAGGTAAAACAACAACTGCTGCCAAGTTGGCACGTTTCTTAAAAGAACGTCAAAAGAAAAAAGTAATGACTGTTTCTGCCGACGTTTACCGTCCAGCAGCAATTAAACAGTTAGAAACTGTTTCAAATGAAGTTGGCGCAGGCTTTATTCCTTCAGATCCTTCTGAAAAGCCAATTGATATTGTTAATCGTGCAATTGAACAGGCAAAAATCCAATTTGCTGATGTATTGATTGTCGATACGGCAGGTCGTCTCCATGTCGATGAAGATATGATGGACGAAATTAAAGAATTGCATGCAGCAGTTAAGCCGACTGAAACCCTGTTTGTGGTTGATGCCATGACAGGTCAGGATGCTGCAAATACAGCAAAAGCATTCAATGATGCTTTGGCACTTACAGGTGTGATTCTTACTAAAACTGATGGTGATGCACGTGGTGGTGCAGCGCTTTCTGTGCGTGCCATTACTGGTAAGCCAATCAAGTTCTTGGGTATGGGTGAGAAGCTTGACGCTTTAGAACCATTCCATCCGGACCGTGTTGCTCAACGTATTTTGGGCATGGGTGACGTACTTTCTTTAGTCGAAGAAGTTGAACGTAAAATCGACAAAGAAAAAGCCGAAAAAATGGCGAAAAAATTGCAAAAAGGTGGTAGCTTCAACTTTGAAGATATGCTGATGCAATTTGAGCAAATGAAAAAAATGGGCGGCATGATGGGCTTCTTAGATAAGTTGCCTGGCATGAGTGGTGCAGGAATTCAGCAAGCGATTGAGCAAGCGAACCCTGAAAAACAAGTCAAGAAGATGGAAGCTATTATCCAGTCAATGACTGTTAAAGAGCGCCGTAATCCGGACTTAATGAACCCAAGTCGTAAAAAACGTATTGCGGCAGGTTGCGGTATGGATGTTGCTGAAGTGAACAAACTTATTAAGCAACAAGCGCAAATGGCCAAAATGATGAAGAAGTTTGCGAATCCATCTGGTATGAGCAAAATGATGCGTTCATTAGGCAATATGCAAAAGCAATTTGGCGGCGGCGGTGGCGGAATGGGACCACTCTTTGGTAACAATGACCAAAAGAAATAAATCCATAAAATAAAAGGCGCATATAGCGCCTTTTATTTTGTTCTGTATTTTAGTCTTTAGGATAATGAGCAATATATTGCTGTAATCCTTTGAGCAAAAGATCTGTTTCCACAACAGGATCATATTTTTGTAAGAACTTGGCAAATAGTGTTGCATCGCCACCAGTCAGCAGCAGCTTTTTAGGAGATTGCTGCATAATATTTTCGATGGTACTAATAAGGCCCAATAAAATACCGTGGTGTACTGCATCAACTGTGTTATTGCCGGGATTTAGATTATCGAAAGCTGAGTCTGGAATTTTAATGCCCTTTGTATTTTGAATCAGAGCATCTCGCTGCAAATATAAATTAGGAAGAATGTAGCCTCCTAAATGCTGTTTACCTTGCGTTAGATCAATCGTGAGCGCTGTCCCGCAACCAATAATGCAATAGTTTTCATCAGTTTGAGCTACGGCTAAGACTTGTAACCAACGGTCTATACCGAGCTGACTGGGTACTTCATAACCACAGTGTAAACCTGCATATTCAGAGTGAACTTTGGCAAAGACTACTGGAATTTCAAGCCATTTTAAAATCTGCTGAATACGTTGGTTGTTTTCGGTATCGAGTACCGATGAAATTCCAATTCGATGCAGACCTTGATGCTTAAAGTGTTGAATTAATCCAAGTAGTAAATCGGCAGGTGATTGTAAGTGCAGCTCAGCTGCATGTTCAATAGTTTGCTGATTTTCAGTAATCCAATACTTTAAACGGGTGTTCCCGATATCAAGCCATAAACTTTTCATGGAAGAACACCTGTTTATTGATTCACTTGCGGTCTTAAGCGACCTTGATAAAACTGTTGAGGTTCAGGAGTTTCAAGAATTACTGCACCTTCATTGGAGATTCCAACAAAACGACCATGTACCAGTCCCTGACTATGTTCAAACTGAACTAGCTGATTAATCCATGCCGCATGATGGTTAAAACGTCCCGCTAAATTGTAGCAGCCATGATCAAACCAGCGAGCAGCATTTTGAATAGCAACATAAAGCTCTGAAATTAACTCAAGACGACCCATTTGCTCTAGACCTAAATCCTCTAAAGAGGTAATTGGCTGATCACTATCAGTCACTGGTGGTGTTTTTAAATTAATGCCTACGCCCACAATAGCTTGATGCTGGGAAAGCGGTTCGACTAAAATTCCACCCCATTTACCCTGAGCACTATATAAATCGTTTGGCCATTTCACTTGCAGATTAAGAGCTTGTAACTGGGGGATTTGCAAAATATTCAGAGCAACTTCAAGTGCTAAGCGACCATCTAAGGGTGTTCGAGTTTGCACCAATGTGCTTAAATAAATGTTTCCTTCAGGTGAAATCCATTGCCGTTGATGTTGGCCTCGCCCTTGAGTTTGTTGAGCACTGCAAACCAAGCCTGTTGTAATGCCTTTTTGGGCAATTTCACGAATATCATCATTGGTCGAAGTTGTGGTTGCTTTTAATAAAACCACTTCTGGAAGCTGGTTTTTTGCGCTTAAAAGTTGTTGTAGTTGGCGAGTCTCTAAATCCATGTTGAATATGAGCAGAGTGGTAAAACATTTATGGAGTTAATCATATATTTACTCATTGGCGCAATTGCTGGTTTTACTGCCGGATTGTTTGGAGTTGGTGGTGGACTAATTATTGTACCAATCCTCTATGTCGTTTTTACCCAGTTAAATTATGACCCAGCTGTAATCATGCATATTGCAGTCGGAACATCGCTTGCAACCATTATTGTGACATCTTTTAGTTCAGTCTCGGCTCATCATAAAAAGGGTGCGGTACTCTGGCCCGTTTTTCGTAATTTAGCGCCAGGGTTAGTATTAGGTTCATTTTTAGGAGCGGGTATTGCCGACTTGATGTCTGGTCAGCATTTGCAACTTCTTATTGGAGTTTTTGCGGTTGTGATGGCCTATCGGATGTTTAAAGGGGCACATGTCGTTATTGACCCAACACGTCAGCTTCCTTCAACACCCATGCAATTTATGGCGGGTGGCGGTATTGGCATTGCCTCTGCAATTTTTGGAATTGGGGGAGGAAGCTTAACCGTGCCATATTTAAATCGTCATGGCGTGGTCATGCAAAAAGCAGTTGCGACTTCTGCCGCTTGCGGTTTACCGATTGCAGTTGCAGGAGCGATTGGATTTATGTGGTTTGGTGCGAAAGAACAAATCTCAGTGCCTAACACGATTGGTTATGTACACATCTATGCATTTATTGGTATTAGTATCATGAGTTTTGTCACAGCGAAGTTTGGAGCAAAGGTTGCTCATGCCTTGTCGCCGCAGATGTTAAAAAAATGTTTTGCTTGCCTGTTAGTGGTGGTAGGCAGTTATTTTATTTATAAAGGCATTATGCACTAGAGACTAAAATCTTAAATTTAGTAAGAAGATTATGTAAAAGCTTGAATTTTTAGGAGTTCGAGCTTTTTTTATTCATAAAATATAAGAATGTTCTAGGCTTTTATTCATCTGATTTTGGTGTTGTTTTTAAATGAGTTGGCTTAAAATGCAATGAAATTGTCAGACAATGACATAGTTTTTAATCGATGGGATCAGTTAAAAACGAGGATGCGAAAGAAAAGCATGGATTAATGCATATAAAAAGTAGCGGGTGATTTATGAATCTCGAAGAGACAGAAAGTCTTTCTGAGCAAATTGTCAAATATATTAGCGAACAGATCATTAGTGGTGAACTAGTTGAAGGCGAACGTATTCAAGAGCTGCGTATTGCCAAAGAACTTGACGTCAGCCGAGGATCAGTTCGTGAAGCATTGTTACTATTAGAGCGTACTCATTTAATTGAGATATTTCCGCGCCGTGGGGCAATTGTCTCAGAAATGTCTGCACAACAAGTTAAAGCGTTGTTTGATACAAATATGATGTTATTGGGGCATATTGTACAACGCATGAGCGAAACATGGCGTGCGCATGAAGCAGATCAATTACAGTTGCTATTAGAGCAACTTCTTGAGCATGTTAAAGCAGGTGATATCGAAAAATTTTATGATGGAGTCTTCCAATATTTAGCTGAACAGCAAGATATGGTCGGGAATCCTTATCTAATGAAGTTTTATAAAGAGCTATTGCCTTCATTACGTCGTAGTTATTTTTTGACCTTAAATACCTCTAAGCGGGAACTACAAGAAGCATTTGCATTATTTAAACTCGTGACTGATGCAATTTTAATCCGAAAATCACAACAAGCCGCTTTATTTATGGAAGATTTTTGTCGACACTTACGTAACCTTGTGTTGGAATCGCTGACACGAATGAAACAGATTGAATTGGCTTGGGCAAGACGCTCACGCCGCTAGTTAGGGCATTATGCGTTTAAGCAGTTTAAAACTTTCAGGCTTTAAATCTTTTGCAGATAGTACAACCTTAAATTTTAAGGCGAACCGCACAGCAGTGGTTGGTCCAAACGGTTGTGGCAAATCCAATGTAATCGATGCGATCCGCTGGGTGATGGGGGAATCAAATGCCCGTCAGCTTCGTGGTGGTAGCATGCAAGATGTTATTTTTACAGGAACTTCCAAACGCAAGCCCGTTGGTGTGGCCAGTGTTGAGCTACGCTTTGATAATACTTATGGAAAGTTGGGCGGATCTTATAATGCGTATAATGAGTTAGCCGTTCGCCGTCAGGTGACTCGCGAAGGTAAATCCGAATATTTCTTAAATGGTACACGTTGCCGCCGTCGTGATATTACCGATATTTTCTTGGGAACAGGCTTAGGGCCACGTTCTTATGCGGTGATTGAACAAGGCATGATTAACCGTTTGGTTGACGCCAAGCCCGAAGAAATGCGTGTGTTTATTGAAGAAGCAGCAGGTGTTTCACGCTATCAAGCGCGTCGACGCGAAACATTGCAACATCTTGAACATACAGAGCAAAACCTTTCACGTTTAGAAGATATTGCGCTTGAGTTAAAATCGCAGCTTAAAACGCTTAAACGCCAGTCAGAAGCGGCAGTTCAATATAAAACGTTAGAAAGCCAGATTCGTACGCTGAAAATTGAAATTTTGTCTTTTCAGGCAGATAAAAGTGTACGCCTACAAGAAGAATATACAGTTCAAATGAATGAACTGGGTGAAACCTTTAAATTGGTTCGTTCAGAGCTAAGTACAATTGAACATGATTTAGAAGCAACTAGTGCTTTATTTCAGCGACTCATTCAGCAATCTTCACCACTACAACACGAATGGCGGCAAGCTGAGAAAAAACTGTCTGAACTGAAAATGACTCTGGAACAAAAACAGAGTTTATACCAGCAAAATAGTACCACTCTCGTTCAGTTAGAACAGCAAAAATTCCAAACTAAAGAACGTTTACAGCTTTCTGAATTGCAACTTGAAACTTTGAATAATCAGTTAGATGAACAAACTGAAGCCTTAACTGCAATTGAGCATACAGCAGCCGAAGCTGAACAAAACTTTGCTGATTTACAATCCCAGCAAAAACAAGCACAACAACAGTTTGAACAAGTAAAAGCTCAGGTTGAAAAACAACAGCAACAAAAAATGCAAATGTCAGCTCAAATTGAGCAGTTAGGCAAAAATGTTTTAAGAATTGAGCAGCAAAAAGAAACGTTGCAACATCAAGCAAGTCAGATTCAATCGCATGTTCATGAAGATGAACAGGGCGAGCTTGAACAGCTACAACAGCAGCTTTGTCGTGAAATTTCGGTGCTTGAAATTGAAATTGAGCAACAATTGCTAAGTTTAGAGCAATCTCAACAGCAACATCAGTCGAGTAAAAATCAACAACAAACCCTGAAAACAGAAATCCAAGTTCTATTATCAGAGCAGAAAAACCTAAGCCAGCTTGTTGCAAAGCAAAGCCCAAAGCAGCATCAAGATGCGTTACGTTTAATGCAGGCTCTACAGTTAAGTGAGCAAGGTAAACCGCATGCGCAGATTGTTGAGAAGTTTTTAGCAAAATGGTTGCAGGCGCATATTGTTGAAACTGAACAAGCCTTTCAGGAAGGAATTGCTCGCCAGTTAAAACCTTCCGAGTACACAAGTAAATTTAAAAATAGTTTGCCTTGTTTAAATGAGTGGATTGCGTCGCCACAACTATCAATATTTTCAAATGTGGCCATTGCACAAGATTTGACTCATGCTTTAAATGAGCAAAAGCAACTGCAACATGGTCAGTCTATTTTGACTTTAGATGGTTATCATGTTGGGCAGGATTGGGTGATCGCCCTTATGTATGATGACGAAAGTCAAAGTGCACAAGGTATGCTGAGCCATCGTATTCGTTTAGATAAAATTGAACAGGCTCTTGAAAAGCAGCAACTTGAATTACAAGCATTAGATCAAATTGTAGTACAGCAAAAGGATGAGTTAGGGCAGTTACAGGCTGATGTGCAGCACAAACAGCAAGTTGTGAAACAAAAACAAAAAGACTTACAACAGCTTGATGTACAAATTGCTAAACAGCAAACCGCAGCACAAGCATTTTTATTGCAAAAACAACAATTGAAAGATCAACTTGGTCAGTTAGATATGCAGCTTGAAGAAGATGCCATGCAAAAAGATGATCTTGAAATTGATTTGCATGCATTAGCAATCAAGCTAGAAACCATTTTACCTGACTATAAAACTTTACAATTTCGGGTAGAAGAGTTAACAGAGCAGCTAGAAGAACAGCAACAAGCCCTGCAACATCAGCAACAAGAACGTGAAATTTTGCGCCGTAATAGCACGCAGACTACTCAACAAATTGAGTTGCTTGAAAAAGATATCTCATTCTTGCAGAGCCAATATCAGCAAATTGCAGCTCAAATGGAGCAAGCGAAAAAGTTTGTTGATCCTATTCAGTTAGAGCTACCAAATCTTGAGTCGGAGTTTCAGCAACAATTTGCTCAAACTGAAAAGTTGCAAAAGAACTGGAATGAATGGCAGCTTGAACTCAATAGTGTGCAGGAAAAGCAACAAACTCTGACCGATCAGCGTCATCAATATCAACAAAAAGATGAGCAGCTCAGAGAACAACTTGAAGAGAAACGGTTAGCTTGGCAAGCAGCTAAGTCAGATCGTGAGCATTATCAAGAACAGCTTAAAGAATTGAATGCCGAGCTCCAAAAAGGCTTACAAATAGATTTAGTCGAGCACCAGCAAAAACTGGAAAAAGTACAGAAACAGTTTGAAAAAATTGGAGCGGTTAACCTTGCCGCTTCGCAAGAGTTTGAAGAAGTTTCTCAGCGTTTTGATGAGCTGAGCCACCAGATTCAAGATTTGGAAAATACGGTAACTCAATTAAAAGATGCGATGAAAAGCATTGACCAAGAAACCCGTAAGCTGTTTATGACAACTTTTGATCAGATCAATCAGGAGTTGCAAAATCTGTTTCCAAAGGTCTTTAATGGTGGAGAGGCGAGTTTAAGTCTTGAAGATGACTGGCAATCTGGTGTTAAACTGATGGCAAGACCACCGGGTAAGAAAAATAGTTCTCTAGCATTACTTTCTGGTGGAGAAAAGGCTTTAACAGCGTTAGCATTAGTATTTGCGATTTTTAGATTAAATCCGGCACCGTTTTGTGTACTAGATGAAGTGGACGCACCACTTGATGATGCGAATGTTCAGAGATATTGTAATTTGGTAAAAGAACTTTCTGAACATGTACAATTCATTTACATTACACATAATAAGCTGGCGATGACCATGGCAACTGATTTGTTGGGTGTGACCATGCCTGAACCGGGTACATCAAAATTAGTCACTGTCGATTTAGAACAGGCAAAAGAATACGGGTTAGTTTCGGAGTCATAGAATGGAAATCAATACGATTATTGGCATCGTTGTTGCCATTATAATTATGCTAATTGGCTTAAAAATGATTTTAAAAAAGCCAAACCATGCTGAACCCTCATTAGACAGTGATTTGCATATTAATCCTGATAGTAATCAACCGGTTATACCTAGGCACGTAAGAGATCAGCTTGAGAAAACTGAAGCTGAATCTGTAGCGGTGACTAGTGCAGAGCGAGTAGAACCGACTTTAAGCGAAGCTGCGCCGTCACAAGTACCTGAAGCAAAACAGTCAGAAATTGAGACCGTAGAACCCGCTAAAGTAATTCAAACTGAACAAACTCAAGCAGTTGTTGAAAACGCTTCTGTAGAAGAAATTAAATCTGAAGAAACAGTAACAAACTCTGCCATTCATAAAGATGGTTCAGTTGAGTTGGTTGATGCAGTTTCTGTGAAACCAGAAGCTGAAGCTCTAGCAAAAGAAAATCTGGAAGCTGAAAGCGAAAAAGCTGAGCCTGAGTTGAGTTTAAACCCGAATATTGAAACTGCCGAAATTGCTGAGTTTGAAGGCGAGAGTAATATTCTGGACGTGCATTTACATGAACAGCAACGCTATGATGATGAAAGTGCATTAGCGATGGCTGAACAGATTATTGCGCTAAATGTTTATCCAAACCCGCGTCGTGCGTTGTCTGGCGATAAGGCACTTAAAGTATTGTTAAAATACGGTTTACGTTATGGCGAAATGTCGTGCTTCCATCGTTATGAAAATACCGATGAGCCGAGTGTACTCATGTTCTCTGTATTGCGTATGACAGACAATGGACCAGCTGGGTTTGATCTTGAAACTCTATCTACTGAACAAGTTCAAGGTTTGGCATTTTTCCTAGCCCTTCCAAACAGTAAAGCCGTGACTGGTTTTGACATGATGGCGAGTATTGCAGGTTTAATTGCTCGTGAAATTGATGGCAAAGTTTACGATGAGAATAATCTTGAATTTACACCACAGTTAAAAGAGCACTGGCGTCATCATGTGATTGATTATCGTCCGGCACAGGCGACTGCCTAGTTTTATTTTTTTACGTTCGTTGCGATAATTGCAACATATCTAGTCGCAGCTCAGGGTGGAGAAATTTCCACCCTTTTTTATGGTGAATAACATAATGGCAACAACTTCCGTGATCGAACAGATGCGTCAGCTTATTCAACTGATTGCAAAGCATAACCATGCCTACTATGTCATGGATCAGCCGACAATCTCGGACAGTGAATATGATCATTTGTTTCACCAGTTAAAAGCTTTAGAAGAGCAATATCCTGATCTTGTTCAACCAGATTCACCAACAACCAAAGTAGGCGGACAAGCACTCTCTAAATTTCAAACCGTGACTCATGTCGTTCCGATGCTTTCTTTGGGGAATGTTTTTAATCAGGAAGACTTGTTCGCATTTGCTCGCCGTGTTGAAGAGCGTTTGCCTAATCAAAAAGTACAATATGAAGTCGAATTAAAACTTGATGGCCTTGCGATTTCACTCTGGTATGAAAATGGTGTCTTAGTACGTGGTGTTACACGTGGTGATGGTGAAACTGGAGAAGACATTACCCAGAACGTTAAAACGATTCGTAATTTGCCTAAAGTGTTGCATTCAGATCACTTTGAAATTCCACGTTTGTTAGAAGTACGCGGCGAAGTACTTATGCCAAAGTCTGGCTTTGAAAAACTCAATGCCGACCAAGAAGCAAAAGGCGATAAAACATTTGCGAACCCGCGTAATGCAGCAGCGGGTAGTTTAAGACAACTCGATCCTAATATTGCTGCTGGTAGACCTTTAGCATTTTATGCTTATGGTATCGCTCAGTGTGAACCTAACCATGGCTTAACCACCATGCATGACAGTCTACAATGGCTCACAAAACTTGGATTTGAAATTGCGGAACGTCAATATCTGTGTAATTCAATTCAAGAAGTACAGCAACGTTATGAGCAAATTCAGCAAGAACGTTCAAATTTACAAGTTGAAATTGATGGGATGGTCGTAAAGGTTGATGACTTAAAGCAACAACAACAACTTGGTTTTTTAAGTCGTGAACCACGATGGGCAACTGCTTATAAATTCCCTGCACAAGCTGCATTAACTACGGTTGATCAAATTGATTGGCAAGTAGGGCGTACAGGTACTTTGACCCCCGTAGCACGTTTAAACCCTGTATTTGTGGGTGGTGTGACGGTTTCTAATGTAACCTTACACAACATTGGTGAAATCCATCGTCTTGATGTACGTGTTGGCGATACGGTTAGTGTTTATCGTACCGGCGATGTTATTCCTAAAGTAGAAAAAGTCTGGCCGGAATTCCGTCCTGTTGATGCCGAAGTTGTACATTTACCTGAAAGCTGTCCTGTTTGTGCTTCACCAGTTGTAATGCCTGAAGGGGAAGCTTTAGCTCGTTGTTCTGGTGGACTGTATTGTGCTGCACAGCGTATTGAAGCGATTCGTCATTTTGTATCACGTAAAGCTCTGGATATCGAAGGTTTAGGAGATCGCTGGGTAGAGTCTTTATTACACCTCGATTTACTTAAAGATGTTGCCGATATCTACCATTTGCACGAACACCGAGAAACTTTACTTGGTATTGAAAAAATGGGCGAGAAATCGGTACAAAATCTGATGGATGCCATTGAAGCCAGCAAAAAGACAACGCTTGCACGTTTTATTTATGCTTTAGGAATTCGAGGAGTAGGTGAAACAACAGCTAGAATGTTAGCCAATACTTTCCAAACTTTGGAAGCGCTTAAAGCTGCTGATGTTGAAGCTTTAAAGAAAACCCCCGATGTCGGTGATATTACCGCAGAGTGGATTGCTGACTTTTTCTTGGCACCACACAACATTGAAGTGCTTGATCGCTTAATTGCAGCAGGGATTCATTGGGATGCACCAACAGCACCAACACGCCAACCGTTAAATGGTGAAAGCTGGGTGTTAACAGGTACATTAGAGCAAATGACCCGTGATCAGGCGACTCAAATGCTACAAGCATTAGGTGCACGTGTAAGTGGTAGCGTATCGAGTAAAACCAAATGCGTTGTTGCGGGTGAGAAAGCGGGTTCTAAATTAGAAAAAGCAGCAAAACTTGGCATTGCAGTTATGAATGAGACTGATTTCTTATCACTTATGGCGAGCTATGGGCAGACTTTAAGCGAATAGATTTATCGAAATAAGAACCATTGATTTTAGTTACAAATTTATAAATTGATGGTTTGAGCTATATTTTAACGCTTGTCTGAACTTATAAATCAGACAAGCGTTTCTTTTTGCAGAGAAAATTTAAATAACTTAAACTGTAAATGCGTATGTTTCTCATTTTAATTTGATAAAAATCATAAACTTAACGATTTTTTGTTTTGCAATCACTTTTAAGATTGCCCATAATAGTCTTCATACGATAGGAGATTTATTATGCGTGGCAATCCAGAAGTCATAGACTATTTAAATATGCTCATTGGCGGAGAATTGGCTGCCCGTGATCAATATCTAATCCATTCTCGTATGTATGAAGATTGGGGCCTAAATAAAATTTATGAACGTATTGATCATGAGATGCAAGAAGAAGCTTCTCATGCTGATGCGATCATTCGCCGTGTATTGTTTTTAGGTGCCAAACCAAACATGCACCGTGAAGATATCAATGTTGGTACAGACGTTGTATCTTGTTTAAAAGCTGATTTAGCGCTTGAATATCACGTTCGTGAAAAGTTAGCGACAGGTATCAAACTTTGTGAAGAGAAGGGTGATTACATTAGCCGCGATATGTTGCGTCAACAATTATCAGATACTGAAGAAGACCATACATACTGGTTAGAAAAGCAATTACGTTTAATTGAGTTGATTGGCTTACAAAATTATATTCAATCTCAAATTTAATAAAAGGACCCAGCTAAGGCTGGTTTTTTTATTGGCTGATGTCAATAAAATTAGCTCATCGCTTAGATGTTAATTTTGTCAAATTGAACATATTCAAAGCCTTACTATATAAGGCTTTGGCAGTTACAAAAAAGTCAGAAAATTTGTATCACACCCCCTGTTTTTTTTATGAAATTGGATATAATTTCGCCAACAAAACCCTTGCCTAGAAACTTAATGAGGCAAGGGTTTTTCTATGGAAAATCGGTTGGTATGGATCGCCAATGATTTTATGGTGAGTTCGCGAAATATGTTATTTACCAAACCTGCTGTTTTAGATACAGCTACTCTCTTAAGCACACAGCGTCTTGCAACACGACTAAGTTTTTTTAGCTTAGGTTTTGCGACTGCAGCTTGGGCACCACTCATTCCTTTTGCACAGCAACGCTTAAACCTAAATCATGCCGATTTTGGTTTGCTTTTGCTTTGTATGGGGATCGGGTCAATGATTGCTATGCCTGCGACTGGTGCTTTAGTCAAGCGCTGGGGATGTCGTCCGTTAATTGCTTTGGCATTAATGTTGTTAATGGTTTTATTGCCGAGCCTTACGATGTGGAGCAGCATTGTGTCGATGGCTGTAGCACTGTTTATTTTTGGATCGGCAGCAGGATGTCTTGGAGTAGCTATTAATTTACAAGCAGTGGTGGTTGAAAAACATAGTGTGCGAGCTCTTATGTCTAGCTTCCATGGAATGTGCAGTCTTGGTGGCTTAACGGGCGCTATGCTTGTGACTGCATTGTTGGCAGTGGGCCTTTCTCCATTAATGAGTACGTTATCAGTTGTTATGATTTTACTTGTTATTGGTGGTGTGGCTATTCCTTCTTGTTTAACGTCTTTTGAACAAGATGAAAAACCACATGAAGATACAACTCAGGCACCGAAAAAGCTTTATCGTCCCGATGGCATTATTCTGCTTATTGGCATGATGTGCTTTATTGCCTTTTTATCAGAAGGTGCGGCTATGGATTGGGGTGGTATTTATTTAACAAGTAAATATCAACTTAATCCTGCCTTTGCTGGACTAGCTTATACTTTCTTTGCACTCAGCATGACGACTGGTCGTTTTGCTGGTCATGTCTTGCTTAAGCAATGGGGTGAGAAAAATATTGTGACTTATAGTGCAATTGGGGCAGGTATTGGTATGGCTATTATTGTGACAGCACCAGTATGGCAGGTGGTTGTATTAGGCTATGCAATTTTAGGATTAGGGTGTTCTAATATTGTACCAGTAATGTTTTCTCGTGTTGGCCGACAAAACAATATGCCTAAAGCAGCAGCACTTTCTTTAGTATCAACAATTGCCTATACAGGTTCATTAAGTGGCCCAGCTTTAATCGGTTTAATTGGTGAATGGACGGGTTTAAGTACGGTTCTAACAGGTGTGGCTGTATTGCTATTTGTCATTGCTTTACTTAACCGCTTTACATTAATAAAGACAAATTAATTTATAAATAATAGACATCCTACATTGAACATCGAGAAATTAAATTTCTCGATGTTCTTTTATTTGGATTTATAAAACCTGATAGATCGATTGATAATTATCCTGTACTAATCGCTGTGGCTTCATTAGTCGAGTTGGTGTCTTTTCTAAATCATCCAAGAAATTATTTCGCCAATGGGTAAGATCAGATGACGTTAACCCTTCTATCAGTTGTTCATAACGATTAATACGCTCGGTTTTAGACATTTCTAAAGCCATTTTTAAAGCATCCATCATTGCCGCTCTATCTTGAGGATCAACAATCAAGGCTTGAGACATTTGCTCAGCAGCACCAGCGTATTTAGATAAAATGAGCACACCTGGATTTTCTGGATCTTGAGCGGCAATATACTCTTTAGCAACTAGGTTCATGCCATCGCGTAGTGAACTGATCCAGCAGATATCTGAATGGCGGTAAATGTGCATAAGATTATGGTGTTGAACCGTGTCATAGCAGCAATCTACAGGTCGCCAGTCTTCATGTGCAAACTCTTCGTTAATTAACTCGAGCTTAGTTTTAAAACGTTGGTATAAGCGTTGATAAGTTGGAATGTCGGTACGAGAAGGAATCGCCACTTGAAGATGTCGAACGAGACCATGATATTCGGGACTGGTCTCCAAAAAGGTTGCAAATGCATTAAATCTTTCGAGTAAACCTTTCGAATAATCAATACGATCCACCCCAATAATTGTTTTTTGACGTGGAATTTCCTCAAAATTAAATACAGAAGAGGTCGCCAAATCTTGTTGAGCTTGCTTCTGTATAATTTCTGGCTGAACACCAATTGGGTACGACTTAATTAATATTTGACGTTTTTTATAGCTAATACTGTTGCTTTGAATTTTCTGAGCTTCGAGCAAACTTAGACAAGTCTGCATACATGCATTTTGATCGATCTGAGTTTGTAAGCCAATAACATCATATTGACTCAAGTCTTGAATTAATTCTCGGCCAACTGGAATTTTGCGCCAGATATTGAGGCTAGCAAATGGAATATGTAAAAAGAAACCAATTTTATTTTGCATGCCTAATTCACGACAGTAACGCGCCACACTAAAAAAGTGATAATCGTGTACCCAAATAAGATCTTCAGGCTGAGCAAGTTGTTTTAACTTTTCCGCAAATAAACGGTTGACCTTTTGATAAGTACTATATTCTTGTGCATCATATTCAATCAGGTCATCTCGATCATGCATTGCTGGCCAGAGAACTTTATTTGCAAAGCCACAATAATATTGGGCGTATTGCTGATGAGTAAGTGGACAGGTAATGTAGTCAATTCCTTGAGAATAAGCCTGCTCAAATTCTGGCGCTTCGCTATCAGTAATTTGTTGACCATTCCAACCCAACCAAATGCCATTGCTATCATTCAAAGCATCTTGTACAGCCACAGCAAGGCCACCCGCTGATGCTTTACCTGAAGGCATACTTATTCTGTTCGATAATACGATTAATTTAGACATAATTTTTCTCCATTCTGATTTTGGCTATTTTTGACATATAAGCTTTTTATTCTGTTTTGAAATAAAGAAAGAAAATTCGCGACATTATCAATATCTTTTAATCTATATTTAGCTTGTGTTTCACCAGAGCCCACTTTAATTGTGAGACCAGATTGTTGATTAATAAAAACAAAACCAGATTCATCTGTTAAATCATCACCTATAAAAATTGGTAATGTAGGAGGTAAATCAAGGTGGTTTAATATAATCTCAATTGCTTTGCCTTTATCAGCTTGGTTAGGAATTAACTCAATAACAAATTTACCCTTATTTAATTTTAAATGGGGATAATCGGCATTAATATCTTGCATAATATTAATAGCGTAATTTTCTAAATCAGGATTTTTACGATAATGTAAAGCAATAGAATACCCTTTATCCTCAATTAATAATTCAGGATATTTTTCACAAGACTTTATAATATCTTGTTTTAATTTTTTAAAATTAATCTGACTTAGATCTGGTCGAATATACTTATCAGAATCAAAATAAATATCTAAACCATGCAATCCAGCAATCGGTGTTTTAACAGGATGTAAGAGTTTACTAGCTGTATCTACATCACGACCTGTTACAGCAATAACAGGAATATTTAATTGAATAATTTTTTTAATAATTTCTAATGTAGTATTTGGAATAAAACTGTGTTCAGGATTAATTTGAAAGGGTGCTAATGTCCCATCAATATCCAAAAACAAACAATAATTTTTATCTAAAGATAAGTTGTTTATAATGTGATTGGGTGTAACAAAATATGTATTTTTTTCTCTCCCATCAGATATTGTACTTTGACTGTTCATATTAGCCTTCCCAATATTTTTGATCGATAATTAATCTTCTAACATTAAAATGAATTGATGAGTCATTTCTTTTAATAAAAAAACATAAGTATTAACATTAATTACATTGCATAATGGATTTATAGGCGAAGTGTGGAGTATGTTGTTTTTTGATAGGCTTCAATGTTTAGATAATTAAAGTTTTGTATATTTACTATGAATAATGCAGGTCTTATTTATCAATATATTTCAGAATATTAACTCATTAAAAATACTTGATTTTATGATTTAGAAATTATTTTTAATGTTGATTTTAAAAGATATTTAACAGAAATATTATTATATAATCTTTGTGAAATCGACTTTGGGCAGGCATATGAAGTTACAAAATAAAATTTTATTGATTACAGGTTGGGGAGTAGGAGTGGAACCTTTGCAATCTCTCAAATTGCATTTGGAAAAAACGGGTTTTGAAACACAACTTATTAATATTTTTAATGTTTTAGATAATAACTTTCAAGCACAGCTGGACTTGGTGGCTAGGGCTGATGTAGTCGTAGGCTGGTCTTTAGGTGGACAGTTAGCAACTCAACTGGTTGATATTTTTTATAAGCAAACAGGGCAGACGAAAACATTAATTACACTTGCTTCAAACCCTTGTTTTGTTGCCAATGCTCATTGGCAAACTGCAATGCTTATTGATGTGTTTAGTCAATTTAAAGCTTCTTTTTTTAAAAATCCGCAAGCTACTTTAAAACGTTTTTATTATTTAATTACACTTGGTTCAACTCAAGCTAAACAAGATTGGGTAAGCGTACAAAACATCGCAAACCCACCTCCAAGCGAATTACTGTCAGAAGGTTTGCAAATGCTTGAACAACTAAATTTGGTAGATAACTTAAAAAACTATCCTGGCCGACAGCTTCATCTATTTGCTGAGCAAGATAATGTCATTCCTTGCAAAATTGTTGAAAATTTTAAAGAGATCGTGACAAAAAACATGAATTATAAAGTGCTAAAAGGCGCTACTCATGCTTTTCCATACCTAGAAGTAGATCGAACAATTGAAGAAATCTGCCAATTTTTAACAATTCATCAGCAAAGTTAATAAGCTTTGATTGATCTCGCAATTTTCTTTCATTCTCAACAGGTTTAACATGTGCTAAATGAAAGATTTGAATGCTGTAAAAGGGTAAATAGGATGACCGATAATTTTGATTTAGAACATATTTGGCATCCATATACCTCAATGACCCAACCTTTACCAACGTTTAAAGTTAAACGTGCCTATGGGGCAACAATTGAACTAGAGGATGGTAAGACTTTAATTGATGGTATGTCATCTTGGTGGTGTGCAATTCATGGTTATAACCACCCTGAACTCAATCAGGCAGTAACAGATCAATTAAAGAATATGTCGCATATCATGTTTGGTGGTTTAACTCATGATCCTGCCATTGAACTTGGAAAAATTCTTTTAAAAATTACTCCATCGAGTCTCGATAAAATTTTCTATGCTGATTCAGGTTCAGTTGCCGTTGAAGTTGCTTTGAAAATGGCTGTGCAATTCTGGACAGCACAAGGCCAACCACAAAAAACAAATTTTATTACTACACGTTCTGGTTATCACGGTGATACATGGAATGCGATGTCTGTTTGTGATCCAGTAACAGGCATGCATCAGATTTTTGGTACAAGTTTACCAAACCGGCTTTTTGTAGCAGCACCGCAAACCAAATTTCATGAAGAATGGAACCAAGAAGATATTGCTGAGCTAGAACAGGCTATTCAGCAAAATCATGAAAACCTTGCTGCACTGATTATTGAGCCAATTGTACAAGGTGCAGGGGGCATGCGTTTTTATCATCCTGAATATTTACGTCAAGTGAAAGCACTTTGTGAACAATATAACCTGCTCTTAATTTTTGATGAAATTGCTACTGGTTTCGGTCGCACGGGTAAGCTCTTTGCGTGGGAACATGCCCAAGTTGAGCCAGACATTATGTGCATAGGTAAGGGCTTAACAGGCGGCTATATGACCTTATCTGCTACCTTAACCACAAAGTATGTTGCAGAAACCATTAGTCGCGGTGAGGCTGGGGTATTTATGCACGGCCCAACTTTTATGGCCAATCCACTTGCTTGCGCGGTTGCTTTAAAAAGTACGCAATTGTTAATTGAACAAGATTGGCAGGCCAATATTAAGCGAATTGAGCAACAGCTTAGCCAATATTTAACGCCTTTAAGTCAGCTTGATTATGTTGCCGATGTACGGGTGCTCGGTGCGATTGGTGTAGTAGAACTCACCTTTAATGTTGATATGAAGACTTTGCAGCAACAATTTGTAGACCGCGGAATCTGGATTCGTCCTTTTGGAAAATTGGTTTATGTGATGCCACCGTATGTGATCACTCATCAAGAGTTAAATGATTTGCTTGAACAATTGGTTGAGGTTGTTCAAACGATGCAGGGAGCGTATTAAGATGTCATTGCTCAATCATTTTGCTGCCGAGTTAGATGAGTTAAAACAACAAGGTAACTTTAGACACTTTACTCAAAATGTGCAGCATGACCGTTTTATTACGATTCAAAATAAAACGATGCTTAACTTGGCTTCAAATGACTATCTTGGGTTAGCGGCTGATATTAATCTTCGCCAAGAGTTTCTAGATCACTATCCATTAGAACGAAGCTATTTTAGTTCTTCATCTTCACGTTTATTAACGGGTAATTTTGAAGAATATGAACAGTTAGAAAATAGCCTAAGTAAAGCATTTGGTGGTCGGTCGGCTCTCTTATTTAATAGTGGCTACCATATGAATCTTGGTATTTTACCTGCGGTGGCTGATAGTAAAACTTTAATTTTGGCAGATAAGTTCGTCCATGCGAGCATGATTGATGGGATCCGTTTATCTGGTGCTCAATATGTGCGTTATCGACATAACGATTTGCAGCACTTAGAACAACTTCTACAAAAATATCATGATGATGAAAAGATTGAACGAATTATTGTGGTCACAGAAAGTATTTTTAGTATGGATGGGGATGAAACAGATTTAGCCGCTTTAGTCCAGCTCAAAAAACGTTTTGCTAAAACCATGTTGTATGTCGATGAAGCACATTCAATTGGTGTGCGTGGTCAGCAAGGATTAGGGTGTGCTGAACAATATAATACCATTCAAGAAATTGATTTTTTAGTTGGTACATTAGGTAAAGCATTAGCAGCAGTCGGTGGTTACATTATTTGCGATCCAATTATTAAAGATTATCTCATTAATAAAATGCGCCCACTTATTTTTAGTACTGCACAGCCCCCGATTGTGATGGCATGGGCAAACTTTATTTTTCAAAAAGTATTAGTTGCTCAACCTCAGCGTGAACATTTAAAAAGTATTAGCCAATATCTTCAACACGCTATTGTGCAAAAGGGCTACGATAGCCCATCGACCAGCCATATTATTCCTGTCATTGTGGGAGAAAGTCAGGCTGCTATCGATAAAGCGAAGCAAGTTCAGGAAAGTGGTTTTTATGCTATGCCTGTGCGCCCGCCAACAGTACCTAAAAACAGTTCCCGTTTGCGTATTTCTTTAACGTCAATGGTACAGCAACATGAGCTTGAAGAATTGGTGAGTTTTCTGTGAGTTTGAATAAAAACTTAGTTGCCCAGCGTTTTGCCAAAGCAGGGCAAAGCTATTCAGAACATGCAGTTGTTCAAAAAAAAATTTGCCAAAATTTAACACGATTACTCCAGCAGTTTTGCCCGAGGACGATGTCACGTGTTTTTGAAATTGGTTGTGGTTCTGGCAATTTAACTCGTCTCATTACTGCCTCTTTCCAAATCGAAGAGTTAATTTTGAATGATCTGTATGCAGATGTGCAGCAGCATTTTAATTCTCACGAAAGTTTGAAATGGTTGATTGGAGATGTTGAGACGATAGATTTTCCTCAGCAGCTCGATATGATTGTTTCAGGTTCCGCTTTACAGTGGATGCAAGATTTACCGCGCTTGCTCGAACATTGTACGGCATCTTTAGTTGATCAAGGCTGGTTATGCTTTTCAACATTCGGCCCTAAGAACTTATTCGAAATTAAAGAGCTAACAGGACAAGGCTTAAGTTATTGGTCTATTGAAAATTGGAATAGTGCCTTAACTCAGGCTGGTTTTGAGATTTTGCATTTGTCAGAATCAGAAACTCAACTCTATTTCGATTCACCTAAAGCTGTATTGCAACATTTAAAAGCAACAGGTGTAACCGCAACGGCTCAGCATCGTTGGAGTAAGCAAACGTTACAACAGTTTTATCAAGATTATGAGCAGTTTAAGTGTGTCGAGGGATATTCCCTAACATATCATCCGATTTATTGTATTGCCCGGAGAATGAAGTAAATGAGTGGTCAGATCTATTTTGTGAGTGGGATTGATACCGAAATTGGTAAAACCTACGCGACAGGGTTTTTAGCAAAATTATGGACTGAGCAGGGTAAAAAAGTGATTACCCAAAAACTCATTCAGACAGGTAATACAGATATTTCTGAAGATATCGAAAAGCACCGTGAAATCATGGGACAGGGTTGGTTTGAAGAAGATCATGACAAGCTAACCATGCCTGAAATTTTCAGTTATCCAGCCTCACCTCATTTAGCAACACGTCTTGATAATCGAGAAATTGATTTTCAAAAAATTGAAAAAGCGACTCAAACATTAGCAGAACGTTTTGAAATTGTATTGTTAGAAGGTGCGGGAGGCTTAATGGTGCCATTAACCACCAGTCTGCTTACCATCGATTATGTTGCTCAGCACCAGTTTCCGGTTATTTTAGTAACCTCGGGGCGTTTGGGAAGTATTAATCACACTTTACTTAGTCTTGAAGCACTTAAGTCTCGTGGACTTAAATTAAAAGCTTTAGTTTATAACCTAAAAGATGAATCAAAAGATCCATTAATTTCTCAAGATACTTCAAATTATTTGAAAGATTATTTAGCTGTTCATTTTCCTGAAGCTGAATGGATTGAACTGGCAAAAATGAATTAAGTTCAACAGGCTATAAAAAACCGCTCAAATTTGAGCGGTTTTTTACATCTTATTAATGTTTTAGAATTTCTTCGAACCACGGTTAAAGCCAGTCGCTTTACGTTGGCTACCCGTATTAACTGGAGCTTCTTTGTCATCATCACGACGTTGTTGACGTAAGTAACCGCCACGACGCGCTGCCATTGGTTTTTCAGTCATACGATCAGTACGGCGTTTTGCCATACCAAATAAACCTGTACCTTGGCGTGGTTTTAACTCAACTGATTTTGCTAAGTTGTCGATGTCAGTTTTGTCGAGTTCCATCCAACGACCAGTACGTAATTCGCGCGGTAAAATAACTGTACCGTAGCGTGTACGTAATAAACGACTTACTTTAAGGTCTTGCGATTCGAAAATACGACGTACTTCGCGGTTACGGCCTTCTTTTACTACAACTTGGTACCAGCGGTTAATACCTTCACCACCAATTTCAGAGAATGATTCGAATTTGGCTGGGCCATCTTCGAGCTCTACTCCATTAACCATGTTTTGGCGTAGTTTTGGTGTTACTTCACCCATTACTCGAACAGCATATTCACGTTCAATTTCATTAGATGGGTGCATTAAGCGATTAGCAAGTTCACCATCATTTGTGAAGAGTAATAAACCAGTACTGTTAATATCCAGACGACCTACCATTACCCAACGGTCATTGGCAATTTGTGGTAAATGATCAAATACGGTTGGGCGTTTTTCAGGATCATTACGTGAACAGATTTCACCCTCAGGCTTATAATAAATCAGTACGCGACGACGAATTTCGTCTTCAATCTGAAACTGAACTTTACGGCCATCAATGCGTAATTCATCGCCTGGTTCAATGCGCTCACCCACTTGGGCAACACGACCGTTTACACTCACGCGTCCTGCGGCAATAACCTCTTCCATATATCGGCGGGAACCTAATCCGATTCGCGCTAATACTTTTTGCAATTTTTCACTCATGACAGCACAACCTTAGACATAATGATCAACAGTCCACCTCTTTATGATTTCGGTGCATTTGCATCGAGAGCCATAAAGGCTTCCTTGGCGTTCTGTAGGGGAGGCAATTGGCCTAGAGAGGCTAGACCAAAAGCATTCAGAAACTGAGGCGTTGTAATTAGCAACGCAGGTCTTCCGGGTAAATCTCTAAAACCGGCTTCTTTAATCCAGTTCCAGTCAAATAGTGTTCTGAGAATCTGACTATTATTAGATACACCACGAATTTGTTCAATATCAGCTCGGGTAACCGGTTGATGATAAGCAATGACAGCCAGGGTTTCTAGTAATGAAGGCGACAGTTTTGTTGGTCGCTCTGGCCAAATTTGCGCAATAATACTACGATATTTAGATCTTACCTGAAAGCGAAACCCTTGTGCTGTTTCAATCAACTCAATTGAGCGGCCATGCTGTAATAAGGCGAGCTGTTGTAAAAGTTGACGAAGCTGTTGTTTATTATACTGATTATTAAATGCTTCTTTTAAGCGGGCAATTGAAACGGGCGCTTCACTGGCAAAGATAATTGCTTCAAGTTGTAATAAGACTTCATGATGTATGTCAGCTAATGACAAATCACTATTATTTTGTTCAAAACTACTCATATTGAAGATCCTTGAATAGCTAACGGGGCTTCGATACCAGTGGCAATAATTTTAATTTTTTGTTGGCGGGTTAATTCTAATACCGCCATAAATGTAACAACCATTCCCATACGACCTTGCTGGGGATTGAGTAATTCTTTAAAACTTAACACGTCACCAGACTCTAATTTCTCTTCAATATATGCAATACGTTCTTCAAGTAAAACAGGTTCTTGAGCAATAACGTGCGTAACAGGTTCTGGACGGTTAAATACACAGAATAAAGCATCATGTAGCGCTGAGATATCGTAACCTTCATAAACAGGAGAGATATGTCCTAAACTTACATTAGCACTAAACGTATCACGCTCAAGAATTGGCATTTGACCTAAACGCTCAGCTGCTTGCTTAATGCGTAGATAAGTTTCAAGACGATCAATAAGTTCCTGCTTAGGATCTTTTTCAATGCTTAT
This sequence comes from Acinetobacter lactucae, assembly GCF_013122135.1. Taxonomy (NCBI): domain Bacteria; kingdom Pseudomonadati; phylum Pseudomonadota; class Gammaproteobacteria; order Moraxellales; family Moraxellaceae; genus Acinetobacter; species Acinetobacter lactucae. The sequence continues at coordinate 3,117,760 of NZ_CP053391.1, read as the reverse complement.
AATTGTAGGTTTGGGTAAAAGTAGGCGAGATTTTAGGTCGGCCAATAGAGCAGCCATTACCATATAATCTGCTGTTAACTCGATATTTAAAGACTTCATACTGTCCATATAGGCTAAATATTGAGTCGCAATAGGTGCAATGTCGAGTTGGACTAAATCGAAACCATTTTTCTGAATCAGATAAATTAAAAAATCTAATGGACCTTCAAAGTGCTCGAGCAAAATCTCAAATGCAGCTGGAGGTATATAGAGATCTTCAGGAATCTTGTCATGCCACTCATCTAAAACACGGATGTGTGGAGCGTCTTCCATGGATTGATGAAGTGATTGATTCATTACGATTATAAGCCACGCGAATTTTCAAAAGCATGAGACTTGTTATTCAAGTCAAAGACAGCTGTAAGTAGAAGAACAGCAGATAGTGAAAATCATTCTAAATGAATTGTGTCTTTTAATAAATTACTTAACGACTAAAGTGTAAAAAAAATCCAAAATAAATAAAGAGTATTTTTTGGAGTGATAATACTTTTTTTTAAACTATTGGTAAAAAATGTAAGTGCTTATTCAAAAGCACTTACATCGCCAACACCACGACGGATGATCTCAGGATGTTCACCCGATAAATCGACAATACTTGTACTTGTTAACGTACCAAAACCACCATCAATAAATACATCAATTCGTTTATCGAGCTGATTTTCAATATCATACGGATCATCTAAAGGATCTTCATGGCCCGGTAAAATTAATGTACTGGTGAGTAGGGGTTCGCCCAGTTCTTGTAATAAAGCCTGACAAATCGGGTTACTTGGAATACGTAAGCCAATCGTTTTCTTTTTAGGATGCATCAATCTACGAGGAACTTCACTTGTTGCAGGCAAAATGAACGTAGTAATAGCTGGTGTGTTCGCTTTCAATAAACGATAGGTTGCATTATCAACTTTTGCATAAGTCGCAATATCAGATAAGTCACAGCACATAATGGCATATTGATGCTTAGGCCCTAAACCACGTATCTGTGCAATACGCTCCATGGCATTTTTATTACCGATTTGACACCCAATCGCATAGGCTGCATCGGTAGGGTAGACCACAACATCTCCTGCTCGGATACGTTCAACAGCTTGGGAAATGAGGCGTTGCTGTGGATTTTCAGGATGTACATGTAAATGCATCATATTTTAGAGACTCCATCACGCCAGTGTTAGAAATAATTATTAGGCTTTTTAAATAACCTAGGCAAGCAATTAACGTAGTTTTTTTGTCAATTAATCAAGGAGTTCACGTTTAAATTCATTTAATTGTAAAGGTGTACCCGAACGTGTACATTGGCAAATAAAACCAATAAATGCTGCTGCATCACGGGGCAACTTAGCTTCGCCCGAAAAGTAACGTTGCACTTGAGCATAGACATTATCTTTAAATAGTTTGCCATCTCCGCCATCACCCGTAAGGTTATCAAGAGATACTCTAAATTTTCCGCCAAAGGATTGTGCAAATAACCATTCAATCGCTTGAGGCTTAATTTCTACTTGTTCAAATAAACTTTGCTCTTCTTGAGTACGACCATCAGGTGCATACCAATATCCTAAATCTGGTAATAGACGTCTTTTTTCACCCGCAATAGACCAGTGACTAATTTCATGCAAAGCGCTATTAAAGAAACCGTGAGCAAATTGGATCTTAGCGGGTTCTTTATTTGTGGCTGGGAAATATTCAGGTTCAAAATCACCACGAACTAATGTCACATTATGGTGGGAAAACCAGTGATTAAAGTGTAAAATAAGCCAATCAACTTGCTCAGACTCCGATTTTGAGCTTGACCATGGTGAGAGTTGCACTAGGTCAGGTACAAGAGTGTTCTGATGAGTTGAATGGGTGCAAACGAGTAATGAAGTGTTAACTTCAGGTTGCGGCTGCAACAGGTGCATTGCTTAATTTACCCCGAGTTCTGTCTAAAGAAGTGCAAAATTGTATCTTAATCTTTGACAGAGTACCGATGAATTTGTAGAATTGCCGCCTTAATTATGTCAGCAAATACCTTTCCGGCACAGATTGAGCCGTTTAAATGGGCTGAACAAGGCTTTACATGGTCAGGTCAACTGCCCTTGTCTCGCTTTGCTCGTATCGCTCGTGAAGCTGTTGGATCAATTGATAATCAATTGATCAACATAGACTGTAAGCTATCAATGGATGCATATCATCGCATTGTGTGGATGGACGGTCACATGGACACGAAAGTTCCAATGGAGTGCCAACGTTGTTTGGAACCTGTTGAAATGCCTCTTGTCTTAGACTTCCATATTGCATTAGTGGATGATGAGTCACTGATAGAGCGCTTGGATGAGGATGCTGATTTCATCGTTTTAGGTGAAAGTGAGTCTTCGACGAAAGGCGATTATGATACGCCTGCCTCGATTAACTTACTCGCATTACTAGAAGATGAACTGTTATTGTTGATGCCTTTATCTCCCAAGCATGATGCTTGTGAACATAAACATCAACCTACCATTCAGAATGTTGTCGAAGAAAAACGGGATAATCCGTTTGATGTTTTGGCAGGTTTGAAGGGTAAACTTAACTCATAATTTGTGTTATAATTGTGAGATAAGACAACTGAATTTGTTCTGATCCATTTTTTCGATCTTTGTAAGGAGCCATCATGGCCGTTCAGCAAAACCGTAAAAGTCGCTCTCGCCGTGACATGCGCCGTTCACATGACGCTTTAACCGAGAATGCATTAACAGTAGACCAAGCAACTGGTGAAACTCATCGTCGTCACCATGTGACTAAAGACGGTTTCTACCGTGGTCGTCAATTATTCGCTAAAGCAGCTGATGCTGAATAATTGCATGATATGCATTAAGCGTGATGCTTAAGTATAGAAAAAATGGGAGCGAAAGCTCCCTTTTTTTGTTGTTTTTCGCAATTATAAATATATAAATAACATGTTAAATTTCCGCTCCAGAAATGAGTGAAAACCCAAAAAAGGATTTCTTATGTCTGCTAAACGTCTTGAACAAGTAGCTTTAGCCACAAAAACTGCATTTGTGTTTCCTGGTCAAGGTTCACAAAAAGTCGGTATGCTTGCTGAACTAGCAGAACAGTTTAGTGGGGTCGGGCAAACCTTTGCGGAAGCTTCAGATGCTCTTGGATTTGATCTGTGGCATATTGCGCAAAGTGGCGAAGGTCTCGACCAAACAGAAAATACCCAACCTGTGTTATTAACTGCCAGCATCGCTTTATGGCGTGTATGGCTTGATTTAGGTGGTCTGGCACCTAAGTACCTTGCAGGACATTCACTAGGTGAATACAGTGCATTAGTAGCTGCAGGCTCTATGAGCTTGGCGGATGCAGTTAAACTAGTTAACTTGCGTGGCAAACTCATGCAAAGTGCCGTTCCTCAAGGGGAAGGGGCTATGGCTGCAATTCTTGGTTTGGCTGATGAAAAAGTAGTTGAGCTTTGCCAAACTGTGAGTGCGTCAGGTGAGGGTTCTGTAGAAGCTGCAAACTATAATTCACAAGGCCAAGTTGTAATTGCGGGTAGTACTGCATCTGTACAACAAGTTATGGCATTGGCAAAAGAACAATCTGCTAAAGCAATTGCTTTACCTGTATCGGTTCCTTCACATTGTTCATTGATGAAACCTGCTGCGGAGAAATTTGCAGAAGCTTTGGAACAAACTGCCATTGAGCTACCTACCATTCCTGTAATACAAAATGTCAACGCGGGAATAGCTACCGATGTTGCTCAATTGCGTCAGGCGTTAACTGCACAATTGTACCAATCAGTACAATGGACAGACACGATGCAGTTTTTACAAAACCAAGGCATACATTACATTGTTGAATGTGGCCCGGGTACAGTATTGAGTAATCTCGCAAAGCGTTTACCAAATATTGAAAAAGCTTTTTCTATTGATAGTAAGAGCAAAATGGAAGATGCCCTAAATGCTGTTTTAGTGGCAGAAGGAAAAATTGCATGACACAAGAACGCAAAGTTGCATTAGTAACGGGCGCGAGTCGGGGTATTGGCGCTGCCATTGCCCAGCAACTTATTCAAGACGGTTATTTTGTTGTAGGTACTGCGACTTCTGAATCTGGTGCACAAAAGTTAAGTGATAGCTTTGGTGAACAAGGTGCAGGTTTGGCGCTCGACGTGCGTAATCTTGATGAGATTGAAGCAGTCGTTTCTCATATTGAACAGAACTATGGTCCTGTACTTGTTCTAGTTAACAATGCAGGTATTACGAAAGACAATTTGTTGCTTCGTATGTCTGAAGATGATTGGGATGACATTCTCAACATTCACCTGAAAGCAGTTTATCGTTTATCTAAACGTGTGCTTAAGGGGATGACGAAGGCACGTTTTGGCCGAATTATTAATATCAGTTCTGTTGTAGCTCACTTTGCAAACCCAGGCCAAGCGAACTATTCTGCTGCTAAAGCAGGTATTGAAGCATTCAGCCGTAGCCTTGCAAAAGAGATGGGTAGCCGCCAAATTACTGTAAACAGTGTGGCGCCAGGTTTTATTGCAACAGAAATGACAGATGCACTTAGTGAAGACATTCGCAAAAAAATGAGTGATCAAGTGGCTTTAAATCGCTTAGGTGAGCCACAAGATATCGCAAATGCGGTGAGTTTCCTTGCAAGTGATAAAGCAGGTTACATTACCGGTACGGTATTACATGTAAATGGTGGTTTATACATGGCCTAACGCCGATGTATAAACTTTTAAAAATTTTTATATTCAATTAAACTAGTGGCAAATTAAACGCCACAAGCAATGAGGAGAATTCCTGTGAGCGATATCGAACAACGCGTTAAACAAGCGGTTGCAGAACAACTTGGTCTTAAAGCTGAAGAGATTAAAAACGAAGCATCTTTTATGGATGACTTAGGTGCTGACTCTTTAGATTTAGTTGAACTTGTTATGTCTTTCGAAAACGACTTCGACATCACTATCCCTGATGAAGATTCTAACGAAATCACTACAGTTCAATCTGCAATTGACTATGTAACTAAAAAACTTGGTTAATTCGCATATTGCTGAATAAAAAGAAGGCCACCGTAAGGTGGCTTTTTTTATTTTAAAAAAATTAAGAGATACATATTTTTACAAGATCAACCTCAATTGATAGCAGAGGTATAACTTTTTTGAAGTATAACAATAAAGGTCAGTTTAATGACTTTACTATAAACAATAATATGAGGACTAAAAGATGGGTCTTTTTGATTTTGTAAAAGGTATTGGCAAAAAAAATACCGCACCAGCAGAACCACAACCAGCTCCAGCAACACCAGCAGAACCTTCTGCACAAGAAGTTGCAAATAAATTATTAGGTTTAATTAAAAGTTTAGGTTTAGGGGTAGAAGGCTTATCTGTAACCTATAACGGTACTACCGATACCGCGACTATTAAAGGACAGGTAAAAAGCCAAGCAGATAAAGAAAAAATTATTCTTATTGTTGGGAACATTGATCATGTGGCACAAGTAGATGACCAGATGACTGTTGCAACGCCTGAACCAGAAAGTAAATTTTATACAGTGAAATCTGGTGACAACCTTTCAAAAATTGCGAAAGAAGTTTACGGTGATGCAAATCAGTATCCAAAAATCTTTGAAGCAAATAAACCAATGTTAAAAGATCCTGATGAGATTTTCCCAGGACAAGTTTTACGTATTCCTCAATAATTGAGGTTAATAAAAAGGCGCTTTAAGCGCCTTTTTTGTGCTTTTTAAAAACGTTTTGGAATCTTTTGTCCGTTTGGTACAGGGGTATCCGCATTTTTTAAAACACCGAATAACCATGTTTCAGCATGTTGTACCGCAATTTTTAAAGAATCACCCAAAGCTAAACGCCCTGCGATAAAGCTAGCTAAAGAACAACCTGATCCGTGATATTCACCTTCAAGGCGAGGACAGCTACTAGTCGCTGCCAGTTCACCGTTAATGTATAAACTATTTTTAATATGATCTGGTGTATCTTCGTGTCCACCTTTGACTAAAACAGCTTTAGCACCCATTTCAAATAACTTTTGAGTTGCTTGATCTAAATCAGAAATACCTGTTAGAGCACGTAATTCAATGGTATTTGGAGTAATAAGTGTTGCTAGGGGAATCAGCTCAACGAAAGCTTTAACGAGAGTTGCTTGATCACCTAAAGAGCCACCACTATTTGCAACTAAAACAGGGTCAAGTACATATTGATAGTCAGGGTGAGCACGTAAAAATTCAGCTAGTGCAGCAATATTATCTGTCGTGCCAAGCATGCCTGACTTAACACATTTGATGGGTAAGTCACCTACAACTGCATTGGCTTGTGCTAATAAAAGTTCTTTTGAGGTTGCTTCGAAGCCAAATACTTGTTGTGAATTTTGAATGGTGAGGGCAGTACATGCAATTGCTGCATGGGCACCACTTTGTCCAATTGCTTCGATATCGGCTTGTAAACCTGCACCACCTGAAGGGTCTAAACCCGAGAAACAAAGTACGGTTGGACGCACGGTTATTTCCTTTTCAATTTAAATTTACGTTAGTATAAGAGAGTTTGATTAAACTCTCGACCAATTGAATTAAATACTTTACTGGGTTAGTGATTGAATGGCTATAAAACATATTTTGATTGATTTAGATGGAACCTTAACAGACCCAAAAGTTGGAATCCATACTTCAATTCGTTATGCAATGGATAAGTTGGGCTATCCATTGGCCGCCGATTTAAATATTGACTGGACAATTGGTCCCCCGTTAAAAGCATCATTAGCGAAACTTCTAGACACACAAGATGATGCTTTAGCTGAACAAGCTTTACTTGCTTATCGTGAGCGTTTTTCGGTTACAGGTTTATTCGAAAATGAAGTATATCCATCTGTTGCAGAAACGCTTAGTGCATTAAAAAAAGAAGGATATCGTTTATTTGTCGCCACCGCTAAACCAACGATTTATGCAAAACGTATCTTGGATCATTTTGAATTAAGCCAATACTTTGTACATATTTATGGGAGTGAGTTAACGGGTGAGCGCACAAATAAAGCTGAGCTTATCCATTATATTCTTGAGCGTGAGCAACTAAACCCTGAAGAATGCTTAATGGTAGGCGATCGCCAATATGACATTTTGGGTGCTCGTCATAATGGTATTGAAGCGGTAGCAGTAACTTATGGTTATGGAACACCTGAAGAGCTCGCTCAAGCACAACCAAAAGCAATGATTACGCAATTTTCTGAACTTTTGGAATATGTTGAAGGGCAGGCAACCCAAAAGAAAGTATCTTAAATATTATCAAATTTGAATTTAAAGGTTTGGCTTTAATCTAAAGCCAAACCTTTGTTATTTAAATACCATGTTGTTGGCGGTATTGAACCAGTTCTTCAATCGTAATCACAGTTAAATGATGAGTTTGAGCATATGCTAAAACTTGAATGCCCGACGCCATCGTGCCATCTGGGTTGGTTAATTCACATAACACGCCAGCGGGTTTAAGCCCAGCTAGTCTTGCTAGATCAATTGTTCCCTCTGTATGGCCTCGACGAGTAAGTACGCCACCATGACGTGCACGTAATGGAAAAACGTGACCCGGACGATTTAAGTCACTTGCGACAGCACCATCTTTAATTGCAGTTTGAATGGTAGTAACACGGTCTTTAGCAGAAACACCAGTAGTCACACCTTGAGCTGCTTCAATTGTTACTGTGAAAGCAGTATGAAACTGACTTGAGTTTTGAGAAACCATTGGAGGGAGTTCTAGATGATCTGCTAGCTCTTCTGTTAGGCATAAACATACGATACCTGAGCCGTCACGAATCATACGTGCCATTGTTTCAACAGTTAGTGTTTCAGCTGCAACAATTAAATCTGCTTCATTTTCACGGTCGAAGTCATCCATTACCAAGACAGGTTTGCCTTGACGGATATCTTCTAATGCTTGTTGAATGCGTTGTTCAGCAGGAGAGAGGGCTGAGAAAAAAAGTTCTGGTTGAATTAAGCTAGACATAATGAAACGCTCTCGTAAAAATACGGTTGAACATTTCAGGACTGATGTAAAAACAGGCTGGCACTGAAATAAAACGGATTTATCCCAGTTCGTCGTCTTCTTTCATCCGGACTATACCGTCGGCTTTGGAGTTTCACCAAATCTGCTCAAATTACACAATTTAAGCTCGTGGGCTTGTTAATCTATTTAGAAAAATTAACTTTACCACCGGTGGGGAATTACACCCCGCCCTGAAGCGATGGGTTTCATTATAGCGCGCTTGATAAAATTGGCTAGATGCTTTTATAGAATGCTAAGTTTCTTTACGAATAAGTATTTTCATAAATAGAATTAGGCTTTTTAACAAGAGCTTACTTGTTGATATGAAAATGGAATGCTATGTTTTTTATAGAAAATTATAAATAAAATAGGTGTTTCATGCAGAGAAGAGACTATTATCCTCTGACCAATAGCTCATTTATTCAGCATCTCCATATTTTCAGTTATGTATTTATGGCGGTAAGCATTCTGTATTTAATTGCTGCTAATTGGTTGATGCTTCCAGACAGTATTCAACTCGCTATCCCGCCCACTATATTAGTTGTCACAGCTTGGTTCAGCATAAAAGATACTTTAAGAGATGGGGTTAGGCAGACCTTACATAGCGTTTGTGGTTTGATGATAGGCTTAAGTCTGGCTGTAATTGGGCAGATTTATCAAACTGGTGCAGACAGCTATTTGCTTTTTTTAATTTGGACATTGCTGTTATTACCTTGGCTATATCGACCCAATATTGGAATCTTTGCTTTAATTTGTATTACTAGCCAACTTACACTTTTTTTATTTTTTAAGCAGACTTTTTGGCTAGAAAAATTTCCCTATTTATATCTATTTGCTCTAAATTTATTAAGCCTTATTGAGTTTTGGATATGTATAAAGAAATATCGTGCTTTACGATTTGTCTTTATTGCTTGGTTTGCAGTTATTTCAATCATTGGAATGATTCAATATTTATCGAATGAGAATATTCCTTATCTGATCTCTGCTTTCTTTTCAGGAATAATCGCTTTTTATTATTTCTTCAAAAAAGATGATCAATTATGTGCCAGTTTAATGGCTGCTGTTCTTGGTGTAACGGCTACCATATGGCTTGTAGATGGGATTAATCATCTATTTAAAGACTCTAATGAGTTCATCTTTTTATTGATTGCGGGCATTATTTTTATTTGGTTTGCGCTGATTAGCTATCTTTTAATAAAAATTTTTCGTCAAAGCCGCTTTTATATCATTCCAATGGCAATTGGTGCTTGGCTTGCGGGTTTAGCGCTTGCAGCTTTTACGCTCGTATTTTGGGAAGCCATTTCTTTAGTGATTGGAATTATTTTTGTAGCATTTGCTATCGTGCTTTTAAAAAAATCGCAACGTTATTTCTTTCGACAATTTGCTTATTGTTTATTTATCAGTGGACAGACTGCTTTCTTATTTCATCTTGGTTCAGAAACAGATCAGATGCTATGGGTTTTAATTGCACAGATTTTTATTCTATGTATTAGTTATTTCTTTAAACCACATTGGTTTTTCATTTTAATTCAAATGCTTGCTACGTATGGCATAGCTTTTATCTATTTGCTACAACTGGACCATTCATTATGGTCAATACATTCTACTCAAACCTATTTAAATTTAACTTTGCTCAATTATTTTGTTTTTAGTTTGGTACTCTTACCTAAGAGAGAATCACTAGTTCTATATGAGCGTAGTATTTTTTTATGTGTGCTAGTCGTCATTCTAGTAGCTTCTTTTTTCGATACTTTTATGGGACTTGTTCCAGAAAATTCGATAGATCAATATAGGTGGGTTCTATATTTTCTGCCTAGTGTTTGGTTACTTTACTTTAGTGTTTTTCATTTATATAGACAACTTCAGGGAATCATATTTTTCGCTTTTTTAATTTTTGGTGTGTTACTTATTGCATTGGGATATTTCGAAATTTTCATATTGTTTACTATTTTAACGTGGGCATTAAAAAGTAAAGATCGGATTGTTTATGGAGTTAGCTTAGCTGTATTCGTTTTAGTGTTCTGGCAGCTCTATTACAACCTACAAATAACTTTTCTTGCTAAGAGTTTATCTATTTTTATTTCTGGTGTTTTTCTATTGGCTCTGTCTGGGTTGCTTGACCGTGAAAATAAAAATGGTCTTATTGAAGGAGAGAAACAATGAAAAAGTATTTTTCTCTTATTCTTGCATTAGCCACGATGTTATTTTTTGCAGCGTTAGTAGTCAAAAACGAATGGCATCTGCACCATAGTAAAAGTATTTTCATTGAGCTTAAACCAGTTGATCCTCGTTCAATTTTACAAGGTGACTATATGGCATTGGCTTATGAGTTACATTTACAATCTCTTAAAGCTCTTGCTGGAAGTGAAAGTGAAGCACTAGAACAGGTGGTTTTTAATCGCTCTTCTGTTCCCGCAAAAATTATTTTGGATTCACAAAATCGCGTAGTTCGTACCATTTTAGATATCAATAATTCATTTGCTGGGCAGAGGTTAATTTTAAAAAATCCTGAAAATCGTTTGCAGGCTTTATATCCTGCTTCTCGTAGTTTTTTGTTTGCAGAAGGCTTGGCTCAATGTTATGAAAAAGCCAAATACGCTGAATTTAAGGTAAACCCTAAAGGTGAGGCGATTCTGTTTGATTTGCGAGGAGAGGGGCTTCAACCTTTAAATTGTGAAAAGCAAAAGAACTGGTGGAAAAGAACTATTTAGGATTTATAAAAATAAAAAAGCCCGTTAATACGGGCTTTTCTTTTTTAATCTTTATTAAGCAACTTGTACAGGAATGCAATTCGCTGTGTGGTTGACTGTATTATCTGGGTTTGCATATACCAAACGTGGTTTGTGAGCATTTGCTTCAACTTCGGTGAAATCACCAAACGTAGCAATAATAACTAAATCGCCAACATCTGCTTGATGTGCAGCACCGCCGTTTACTGAAATAATGCCAGAGTTATCTTCACCACGAATCGCATAAGTCGTGAAGCGTTTGCCATTGGTTACATTCCAAACATGAATTTCTTCATATTCACGAATACCAGCTAAATCCATCAATACGCCATCAATTGCACAAGAACCTTCATAGTGAAGCTCAGCATGGGTTACAACTGCACGGTGAATTTTGCATTTTAATAAACGAGATAGCATGGCTAGCGTCTCCTGAGTAGACCTAAGATGTAGATCTTATGGTGAAATCTTTAGCTTTTGCGGTTGGCAAAGTGGCTGATGCGCATTTTGCTCCTAAAAAAGCAAGATAGCAAGCATGATTGTTCAACAATTTAAGTGGGTTTATATGCATTAATTTGATTCATTGCCTGAGGAACTTGTCCTTGAACAAGTAGCTTCACTTTAGAAAGGGCATGATCAATTGCTGCATCCATCAGACTTTGTTCACTACTTGGTGCTTTTCCAAGTACGTGACCTGAAACTCTCTCTTTCGAGCCAGGATGTCCGATCCCAATACGTAAACGGTGAAAATTTGGACCAATATGAGGAACAATGTCACGTAAACCGTTATGCCCACCGTGACCACCGCCTGTTTTAAGGCGAATAACTCCAGGGTTCATATCTAGTTCATCATGAGCAATCAAAATTGCTTCGGGAGCAATTTGATAAAATTTTGCAAATGGAACTACACTTTGTCCAGAACGGTTCATAAATGTAGTGGGTAGAAGTAGACGGACATCGTGTCCTTCTATGTTACCACGTCCACTGATTCCGTGAAATTTCGGATCATTTTTTAATGTAATGCCATATTTATCAGCAAGCTGTTCTATGAACCAAAAACCTGCATTATGGCGGGTCTGGGCATATTCTGAACCAGGATTGCCCAAACCAACAATTAGCGAAATATTTGACACTAATCTACGCCTTTAAACACTTATGCGCGTTTGAAGTCAGCGTGCATAGGAGTGTTTTTAGATGGGTGACGTTGTAACGCTTGGATTTTAACGTTTTCAACTTTGTCGCCCACTTTGATTTCTACAACTTCTTCAAAGAAAGCATTGCTTTCTAAAGCTTTTACAAGCTCACGAAGTTCTAAAGTAACAGTTACAGGCTCAGCGTTGCCACCATAAATGATAGCTGGAATTAAAGCTTCGCGACGAAGGCGGCGGCTCGCACCTTTCCCTTGTTTGTCTTCAGCACGCGCTTGAGCGTTTAATACGAAGTTTGCCATGAGTAAATCCTCATTAAAGTTTAAATAGACTAAACTTGCGACCAGTTTAGTGAGAGAAAACCCCAGCCAAGGCTAGGGTTTATAAAAAGCTGCAATATTATAAACTATCGAACATTGCACTGATAGACTCTTCGTTATTAATACGACGAATCGTTTCAGCAACCATACTAGCAACAGAAACCTGACGGATCTTGCCTAAGGTTAATGCTTCTTCAGAAAGAGGAATGGTATCAGTCACAACCAGTTCATCAATAACTGAATTACGTAAGTTTTCAATAGCCTTACCTGATAGTACAGGGTGAGTTGCGTATGCAACTACACGACGTGCACCAAATTGCTTAAGCGCATCAGCTGCTTTACACAATGTACCCGCAGTATCAACCATATCGTCTACGATAACGCAATCACGATCTTTTACGTCACCAATTAAGTGCATAACTTGCGACTCGTTGGCTTTTTGACGACGTTTATCAATAATTGCTAAATCGATGTCACCCATCTGTTTGGCAACAGCACGAGCACGTACTACACCACCAACGTCAGGAGAAACCACCATAAGGTTGTCATGTTGTTGTTGACGTAAGTCAGCAAGCAAAGCAGGAGTACCGTAGATGTTGTCGACTGGAATATCGAAGAAACCTTGAATTTGGTCAGCATGTAAGTCGATCATCACGACACGGTCAATACCAACAGTGGTAAGCATGTCTGCGACAACTTTAGCTGTAATCGGCACACGTGCAGAACGTGGACGACGGTCTTGGCGAGCATAACCAAAATAAGGGATAACAGCGGTAATACGACCAGCACTTGCACGACGCAAAGCATCTGCCATAACCAAGATTTCCATAAGGTTATCATTGGTAGGGGCACAAGTAGGCTGAACGATAAATACGTCTTTACCACGAACATTTTCAGTAATTTCTACTGAAATTTCTCCATCAGAAAAGTGACCGACTGATGCAGCACCTAGAGGGATATGTAAGTGACTTACGACTTTTTGAGCGAACTGTGGATGAGCATTTCCACTAAAAACGACAAGATTGGGCATGAAGCACCCTTGGCGGTTGGTATGTAATGAAATAGATGGCAGGGGCGGCTGGATTCGAACCAACGGATGCCGAGATCAAAACCCGGTGCCTTACCACTTGGCGACGCCCCTAATGCGGCAGAACTTTAATATTTTTGCAATGCAATGTCAAGATTAATCAACAAAAAGCATAGCAATTAAGTCTGTCTTTAAAATAAGAGAATGGCAGGGGCGGCTGGATTCGAACCAACGGATGCCGAGATCAAAACCCGGTGCCTTACCACTTGGCGACGCCCCTAAATTCGATGATATATATGATGGCAGGGGCGGCTGGATTCGAACCAACGGATGCCGAGATCAAAACCCGGTGCCTTACCACTTGGCGACGCCCCTAATATAATCATCATTACAGGTGAGGTTGGCAGGGGCGGCTGGATTCGAACCAACGGATGCCGAGATCAAAACCCGGTGCCTTACCACTTGGCGACGCCCCTAACGTGTAACCTTAAAATGATTAAGAGGAGATTCTTTTAAACTATTTACCAAGTAAGATTTACATGGCGAATGCTTAAGAATTTCATCAATATTCATTTCATTCGTTACTTCAGTAAAAACACAAGCACCTGTACCTGTAAGCTTTGCTTGACCAAACTGATCTAAATATTGCATTGCTTCTTCTACTTCAGGGTATAACTGTCGAGCCAGTGGCTCAAAGTTATTTCCAAAATTAGAAGGCTCTAACTGATAGGCGCAAAATTTAGTGGTCTTAGAGTCTCTTGTCAATGTTTTTTGTGAAAAAAGCAATTGAGTGCTGATAAAACAATCAGGTTTTAAAATAATGAACTGTTTTTGATCTAAGTCTATGAATGATAAATGTTCGCCGATGCCTTCAGCCCATGCATTTTTACCATAAATAAAAATTGGAACATCAGCACCGAGCTTTACACCGTAGTCCGCAAGTTGTTCTTGCTTTAGGCCACATTCCCATAATTGATTTAACACAATAAGCGTTGTGGCGGCATTAGATGAACCGCCGCCTAGACCCGCACCCATTGGAATATTTTTTTCAATTTTGATGTGCAAGCCACAAAGTTTTTTCGCATGCGGTCTTAGTATTTGAGCAGCTCGATAAATCAAATTTTCTTCAGGTCTGACTTCACTCAATCCATCAATTTCGATTTGTTGATCCAAAGTGGGCGTAAATATCATCCAGTCATATAAATCAATAAGTTGGAAAATGGTTTGTAACTCATGATAACCATTTTCGCGTCGGCCTGTAATATGCAAAAACAGGTTGAGTTTAGCTGGAGAAGGAACTCGAATCATAGATTTATATAATTAGACTTAACGGTTTTGGATGACCATTGTAATACGGTTTTCTTTATCTTCAGCAAGAGCTTGCTTTAAAACCAGTTTGTTTGGCAAAGTTTGTGCGCCATCATAGCTAAAATTAACTGTCCATCCATCTTCAATCAGTTGGTTTACACGATTTTCGCTATCTTTACTGATTTGAGCACTTAAAGTTGCAGGTTTGGCTAAAATCCAACTCGTTAAATGAGTAATAGGTGCTTGCCAACCAGTTGCACGCTCTAAAAGCTCTTCTGGAGAGGCCGCAGTAATTAATCCAGTTTTCGCACTATTTAACTTAACTTCACCGGGTTTACCCTGAATTTGGGTTTTTCCTACACCTAAAATACCGCTTAATTCAATATCAAAATTATCTTGTTGTTGAACCCATGTGAAAAAAGCACTACCAGTTTGCTGTGGTGTGCGAACCCCGATTTTACCTTGTAAATTAAAGTGTTTTTCATCTTGAACTTGTTGGGTAACCGCAGGTTTTGGTTGAGTAAAATGCTGACAACCGGTTAGAAATAATACACTTGATCCACAGATCGCTGTGCACAGTTGGGCAAATTTGCTCATATATTTAACTCTTTTTTGCAGATGTAGGTAAAATTAACGCATCAAGCTGTTGTAATTGTGGATCATTGGCATGTTTTTGTTTCAGTTGTTGTAACACAGCGCTAAATTGAGTTAATGATCCTTGCATATACAATGCTTTAGCATAACGAATGCCAATATTTATATTGTGACTAAGTTCATAAGCTTTGCCTAAAGCCTCTGCCGCGGCTTCATAATCATTCTGCAAAAATGCAATATAGCCTAGCGTATCAAGGATTGAGGCTTGTTCCGGCGCATATTCTAAAGCTTGCTCTGCATATTGACGTGCTTCTTTTAGCCGACGGTTTTGCAGGGCTAATGTATAAGCATATGCATTAAGGTAAGTTGGACTGTTAGGCTCAAGTTGCAATAATTGCTTTAATGTTTTGTCCAGTTTATCTCTGTCAGTATACGGATCAAGTAATAAAACTTCTGCGTAAATGAGTTCTGGATCATCGGGTAAATTCTTTATCGCTTCATCTAATAAGTTTAATGCAGCTTTTTTATTGCCCATTTTCTTTAAGATTTCAGCTTGAGCTTGATATAAGAAACTTGCATGTTGGGGATAATTTACGCGTTCTTGAGTAAGGAATCGTAAAGCATCGTGTAAATTTTCTTGTTTATCATATATTGCAATCAAGTTTCGTCTTGATACCACGTATAAACTGCCATCAACTAAACGATAGTAAGCTTTTGCAGTTTCATAATGCTGTTTACGTTCTGCATTAATCGCTAAGTAGTAATACGCTTCATTTTGGTATTTAGCCGAGTTTCGCAGGTCGACAAGATATTGTTCTGCTTTGTCATACTGTTTTAAATCAATGCTTGTTAAGCCTGCAATAAATAAAGCTTCTTCAGCTTGAGGGTTCGCTTCTATAATTTTTTCAAGTTTTTCTAAAGCAAGCTGAGGTTGGTTAATTTGTATGAGATAGCGGATTTCAGCTAAACGAATATCTAAATTTTTCTTATTTTTACGACTCGACTTTGCATACCATTTAAGTGCACCTTCTTGATCGCTGAGAGCAATGAGTAAGTTTGCTTTCATTAAAATAAAGCTCGTTACTTTAGGACGTCGGCGTAATGCTTTGTTAATGTTGGTTAGC
Source organism: Acinetobacter lactucae (assembly GCF_013122135.1). NCBI lineage: Bacteria > Pseudomonadati > Pseudomonadota > Gammaproteobacteria > Moraxellales > Moraxellaceae > Acinetobacter > Acinetobacter lactucae. Next base: position 3,101,476 of record NZ_CP053391.1, on the reverse strand, counting down.
GCAGTTTGTAATTGACCATTTTGTGCTTCTAAATTGGCGATGAGCGCTAAGATAGAAGGGTTGGCTTTTTCTGCACTCGAGCGTAAAGCTGTTAATAAAACCTCTCGATCTTGTGCATTTTCTGGGGCAATGCTGGCTAAAATCTGTTCTAGATCGGCGGTGGGGTCTATCTTTAAAATCTTATCTAATGTCTCAGCAGCAAGCTGATATTCGTGCGTTTTTAAAGCAATATGTGACAAATAGAATAAGGCTGGTACATCTTTGGGTTCTTGAGCGACCCAATGTGTAGCAATGTTTAACGCAGCTTGTAAATCATTATATTCAAGTGCAACGTCTAAAGCTCGCTGCTTAATTGAGGTAGAGTTGCTTTTAATTGCGAGCACTGTGTAATTGTGCAAAGCGTTTGGAATATCGTCATAAGCGAGCGCAAATTCAGCGACCATGGATTGCTCTAATGCCTGATCAAACGAATGCACGGCATAGGTCTCTTGCACAGGACGTGCATAGACATATGAGGACATGCTACCTAACAATAAGAATGTGGTAGAATACTGTCTTATCGAAGCACCGTTAAAATTAATACGGCTATTCATTTGACGCAATTTTTATTGATCCAAAGTAATGCTTTTTATGACACCGATGTTGCACAATAGCATAAATTTAGCGAAATGATGATCTGATATGTCTTTCTTTGCATTGGGTGTCAACCATCAAACAGCTTCTGTAGAACTCCGCGAACAAATTGCTTTCAATGCAGAGCGATTAAGTCGTTTGCTTGCCGAACAACGCCATCACCAAAACCTAAAGGATTTGGTGGTCGTCTCGACTTGTAACCGTACAGAAGTTTATGCCATGGCAGACAATGCCGAAAGCCTTCTAAAATGGTTAGCCGATGCCAATAATATTGATGTAAAGCAGTTAATTCATCATGTTTATCGTTACGAGAACACGCAGGCAATTACACATTTAATGCGAGTAGCGAGTGGTTTAGACTCTCTTATGCTAGGTGAACCACAAATTTTAGGGCAGGTTAAAAGTGCTTTAGCATTGTCTAAAGAAGCCCAAACGGTCTCTCCTGAATTGAACAGTGTTTTTGAATATGCTTTTTATGCAGCTAAACGGGTACGTTCCGAAACCGCGGTAGGTAGTCATGCTGTTTCAATGGGTTATGCAGTTGCACAACTGGCCTTACAGGTTTTTAGTAAGCCTGAAAAACTTACCGTAATGGTGGTTGCTGCGGGTGAAATGAATAGCTTAGTGGCTAAACATTTGGCTGAAATGGGTGTCGCGAAGATTATTATTTGTAATCGTAGCCGTGAGCGTGCTGACCAGTTGGCTCAAGAAATTGCACATCAGGTGGAAGTTGAGATTATTGAGTTTTCAGCATTAGCAGAAAATTTATATCGTGCTGATGTCGTGTCGAGCTGTACTGGTAGTTTATACCAAGTTATTGCTTATTCTGATGTTAAGACCGCATTAAAAAAACGTCGCTATCAACAAATGTTGATGGTCGATTTAGCAGTGCCACGTGATATAGATCCTAAAGTTGAAGCACTTGATGGGGTCTATTTATATGGTGTGGATGATTTACAAAGTGTGATTGATGAGAACCTCGCTCAGCGTCGTCAGGCGGCAGTTGAAGCGGAAGTGATGGTGAATCAATTAGCGACTCAGCTTATTACTCATCAAAAGGTTAAAGAAGCTGGTAGCACAATTCATGCGTACCGCCAGCACAGTGAAGAGATTAGTCAACAAGAGCTTACGCATGCATTAGAAGCTTTACATCATGGTGATAATGCCGAACAAGTATTACAGCAATTTGCCCACCGTTTGACGCAAAAACTTATGCATCCTACATCGATATTACTACGTGAAGCTGCTAAAGCAGAAAATCCTGATTATTTTGAATGGCTACAACAGCATTTACAGGATGTGTTTGATCATGAGCGTAAACCAAAACATTAAGACAACAGCTTTAAACTGATTTGTTTCGTCAACTCATTGAGTTGTTGTCTTAGATTTCTTGATTCAATTAAAGAAATCGGCGATTTAAGTTTTTGACGTAAATATCTTTCTTGCAGACTTAATGAATATTCTTTGGCTAACTTGTCAGCTACCTCAGGAGCCTGTGTTAATGCTTGAATATTTGTTCTTTGCATAATATCGGCAATTTCATGACAGTAACTACTACAAGCACCAAGCACATAATAAGTTGCCAGCTCTTGGTCATCTGGTAAATCATCAAAAATACGATTTAAGATCGCCAGTACTTTGGCTAATAATTCATCTTGGTGAATATAGGCCCGTAATCCTTCAAAATGAATATAAAGAAAAGGATGATGCATTAAAATTGCGATCGCAAAGTCTTCATCTTTTGTATGAATATTAAATGACAGCGAAGCATCGTGACTGATTTGTGGGGTAAAACGTTTACCAAGTCCGAGTTTCTCACGGAAAGATTGAGTAAGTAAGTAACGGAAAGAACCTTGTTTAGGTAATAATTCTGTGAGTTCTCTGAGTTCTCCCATGACTAAACTTTTCCCTTCAGGTGTACTGATATCGTGTTGGCCTGTTAAGTGCGCAAATACAAAATCGGACAAAAGAGGGGACTGTTGTAATAATTTTTGGAAATTTTCCAGCCCTTCTCGACGGATCAGAGAGTCGGGGTCATGATCATTCGGTAGAACAAAAAATTTAAGTTCACGACCATCATTAAGAAGTGGTAAAGCAATTTCTAACGTTCTGCGTGCTGCTTTTTGACCTGCCGCATCACCATCAAAAGCAATGGTAATTCGGCTATTTTGTTTAAATAAAATATTAAGATGTTCTGTATTACTTGCAGTCCCTAACGTTGCTACGGCCCCAGTAATGCCATATTGCTGAAGTGCAATGACATCCATATATCCTTCAACCATTAACCAATCGCTAGATTTAAGCTTTCTACCTTCATAAAGCCCATAAAGTAGCTGGTTTTTGTGGAAGACTTCGGAGTCCGGTGAGTTAATATATTTGGGCTTGATTTCATCATTTAAGGCACGTCCACCAAAACCAACGACTCGACCTTTAGGGTCACGAATTGGGAAAATAACGCGATCACGTAATAAATCAAAATCACGACCATTATCGCTCGAGCGGATAAGCCCAAGTTGTTTTAAGCCGTCAATGTCATAGGGAAAGGCTTTCTCTAGGTGCTGCCAGTCTTCTGGAGCATAGCCTAAGCGCCAAAATTGAATCGTCTGATTGGTTAATCCACGCTGTTTAAAGTAATTTTTTGCCTTTTGGCTATGAGGTAATTGTTGTTCATAGAACTGAGCAACATTTTCCAGTAAGTCATATAAATTACCTTCTTGAACTGGTTCATCAAAGCTAAACGGCTGTTCGAACTGAGCAAAAGGGTCATCGAAGAATACTGGTTCAAGCGTGTTGTAGCTTTCATCTGATGGCTGCTGTGGAGTTACAGGCTCAGCCATATTTGTTTTAGTAACAGGTGGCTTTGTAACCTGACGGGTATAAGACAGTTTTTTATTTTCAGTATTATCTTTGGGTAATTCAATTCCAGTACTACTGGATAATTCTTTCATTACCTCTATAAAGTTTCGGTTATCGATATCCATGAGAAAACGGATTGCATTTCCGTTAGCTTGACAACCAAAGCAGTGATAATACTGCTTGTCACGGTAGACATGGAACGATGGTGTTTTTTCTTGATGAAAAGGGCAACAGCCGGAATATGTACGTCCGGTTTTTTTCAGTTTCACACGTTGACCAATCAGATCGACAATATCTGTGCGATCTAGAATTTGATCAATCGTATGTTGTGGAATTGCCATAATTCAGATAACCGTATTAAAACTTGATGAGACAGTGAGTCAGAATATTCTGACATGATGAATCGAGATATGCCCAATAAATATTTTAATATTTTATGAAAACAAACAGGCAAGTGATATCACTTGCCTGTTTATTGATGTTTTTTTAAAGCTTAAACTTATTGAGCAGCGTTATCCGCGCCTTGTGTTGCCTCATCTGATTGAACATCAGTTGAAGCTTCAGTAGAGGTAACAGCCGGAGCAACAGTTGTATTTTCTGCTGCTTGTGGTTCAGGTTTGTCTAATAACCCGAAGCTTAAACGGTTTGTCCAGCTACGTTCAGACTTAGGCGCTTCAACAGGTGTTTGTTCTGGTGCTTCAGTTTCTTCTTTATCTGAATTGCCAATTAAACCAAAGCTAACACGATTGAGGAAACCACGTTTTGGAGCTTCTGCTTCAGTTGTGCTTTCTGGCGTTGCAGCTGTCGACTCACGACCGAAAATACCTAAAGTTGCACGGTTAATCCAGTTACCTTCTTTACGAGCAGCACGCATATTAACTGTGCCGTCTTTTTTCACAAGGCTTGGGTAATTAAGCTTTAAAACTTCAATATATTGTTGTGAAGTGGCTTTATCACCTAATTTGTCATAGCTATATGCCAAAGTCGCTAACGCTTCTGGAACTTGTGGCGTTTGTGGGTAATGTTCAATCACCCATTGCGAACGTTCAGCAGCTGCGATCCAAGCTTTACGTTTAACGTTGAAGCGAGCAGCAGTCATTTCATTTTCAGCAAGTTCTTGCCCAATGAATTTCATACGTTGAGCAGCATCAACAGAATATTGACTACTTGGGAAACGGCGAATTAAATCAACAAAGTTTTGATACGCAACTTTTAAATAACTCACATCACGATGAGATTGCTGTAAAGAGGTATAGCGCAACAAACTGTCGTAGTTTTGCTCCATATTGGCAACAGCACGAACATAATAAGCATAATCCACATTTGGATGTTGAGGATTTAAACGAATAAAACGTTCTGCTAAGGCAATCGCGCCTTCATAATCTTTTTGTTTAAATTTCGAATATAGAAGTTCAAGTTGTGCTTGTTGTGCGTATTGTCCAGTCGGATAATAAGTATCGATTGCCTCTAAAGACTTGGTCGCATCAAGATATTGACCACGGTCAAGCGACTTTTGGGCCTTTTCGAAGTAAGCTTGTTCACTAGATTGAGGGCCAGTATCGACCACTTCTTTTTTACTTGGATTGCTGCTACAGCCCACAAATGCAGACGCTACGCCTAAAGATAAGGCAAGCATCGTAATTTTATAACGTGGTAGCGACATAAAAACTCCTCTGTTATGTTGGGCAATGAGCTACAATTGCGCTATTAAACCACTTTTATCTCAATGATCAAATGACTTCAGCACAATCTTCAAACACAAACTTATCTGAAACCGACTTCAATTTACTTGAAGATTCTGAGGATGCAGATAACCATACTTCTGATACAACTGCAACACGTTTATCGTTGCAAGTTCAGCTAGATGAAACCTATCTGGGACAACGTATCGATCAGGTAGCGGCCTTGGTATGGAGCGAGTTTTCACGTGAAAAGCTCAAGCAATGGTTGAAAGATGGCCATCTGTTGGTGAATGGTAACATTGTCAAGCCTAAGCACCGTTGTGAAGGAACTGAGCTGCTTACGCTCGAAGTAGAGCTTGAAGCTCAGACAACGAGTCAACCTGAAAATATTCCACTCAATGTTGTCTATGAAGATGATGATATTTTAGTTATTAATAAGCCGGTAGGCATGGTGGTACATCCAGGAGCAGGCAATAGTTCCGGAACTTTGGTAAATGCCTTGCTTTATCATTTTCCAAAATTGGCAGAACTTTCGCGTGCTGGTTTGGTACACCGTATTGATAAAGATACCAGTGGCTTACTTGTTGTTGCTAAAACATTAGAGGCTCAATTTTCTTTAAGTAAACAGTTGGCGAATAAAACGGTCTACCGTGTATATGACTTGGTTGTTTATGGAAATATTATTGCTGGCGGTACGATTGATGAACCGATCAAACGTCATCCAGTTGACCGTGTGAAAATGGCGATTTTGCCGGGCGGGCGAGATGCGGTAACCCACTATAATGTGAAAGAACGCTTTAAAGATTTTACTCGTGTACAAGCGCGTCTTGAAACGGGTCGAACACATCAGATTCGTGTGCATTTTAGTTATATTGGTTACGGTTTGATTGGTGATCAGGTTTATATGAACCGTGTACGTGTGCCAGCTGGTGCATCTGAATTACTGATTGAAACTTTACGTGGTTTTAAACGTCAAGCATTGCACGCAGCTAAATTAGGCTTAAAACACCCTCGTACTGGTGAAGAAATGCTGTTTGAAGCGCCGTGGCCTGAAGACTTTACACATTTAGTGAATGTGTTGCGTTCAGAAAACGCTGCATATTAAGGACGTGTATATGGAATTTGTTCAAGGTTTACCTCAAGGCGTATTTGTAGGGCAGACACGTATTCAGCATCCTTTGGCATTGCCAACAGATCAAGTTGAGTTATCTGGCTTTAATTTGGCTTTACATGTCAAAGATGAGGCACAACGTGTTCAACAGCATCGAATGATATTGTTAGATGAGTTTGCGAAATTCGGTGTTAAAAAAATGACATGGATGACTCAAACGCACAGTACGATTTGCCATACTGTAAATGAACAAATTCCTTTTAAAGCCTTAATTGGTGATGGTTTAGTTACTCAAACGAAAGGTCATGCTTTAATGATGATGACGGCTGATTGCTTACCTGTCGTGTTGGGAAATATCGAAGGCAGTGAAGTTGCTAATTTGCATGCGGGTTGGCGTGGTTTGGCTGGTGGCATTATTGAAAATACAGTGGCGGCTATGCAAAATCCTCCAACTTGGGCATGGTTAGGAGCTGCAATTAGTCAACCTTGTTTTGAAATTGGAGCTGAAGTAAAAACTGCTTTTTGTGACAAGTATCCAGAGTTGGAAACAGCTTTTGTTGAGGGGGCGGGTCCCAATAAATTTCATGCAGATTTATATGCGATTGCACGCTTTATTTTGCAACGTTTAGGTGTGCAACAAGTCTTAGGTGGAGATCAATGCTCTTATCAACAGAGTAATGAATATTTTTCTTATCGTCGTGATGCGAAGACAGGACGTATGGCTACGTTTGTTTTTATGTAAGTTTTGATCACCGCCTTAAATGACTCTCTTATTTTATATTTATTAAAAATAGGAGAGTTTTTTATTTAATTTGAAAATATTTCTATAGTATGCGGTAGTGAAAGCCTTATATTTCATATTTATAGATGAAGGTTTAGCAAGCGTTAATAAAATGATAAAATAGAAAAAATCGCTCAAAATTTTAAACTTATGTCTTTGCCTGAAAAACACCTCTCTATTGTCTACCACAGTCCATATGGTCATACCGCGAAGGTAGCTGCTGCAATTGCTGCGGGTGCAGAGGTGATGGGGGTAAAAGTACATCTAATGAATATTGAACATATTGATTGGGATGCGCTTGATGCATCGCATGGTATTATTTTTGGTTCGCCTACTTATATGGGAAGTATGACGGCCGACTTTAAAAAGTTTATGGATAGTACTTCTAAACGTTGGAAAGAGCGTTTATGGCAAGGGAAGCTTGCAGCTGGATTTGCAAACTCAGGTGGTCTAAGCGGCGATAAACTAGCTGTATTACAACAATTAAATATTTTTGCAATGCAACATGGCATGCTTTGGTCTGGTTTACCTTTAATGACGACAGGTCATGGTGAAAAAGATTTAAACCGATTATCGAGTTGTTTAGGTCTAATGACACAGTCAGATAATGCGCCTGTTGAAATTACTCCACCACAAGGCGATTTAGATACTGCAAAATGGTTTGGCGAGTATATTGCGGGTCTTTTATACAGATTAAATTAATAAACTTCACAATGTAAAAAAGCCTCTAAAAAGAGGCTTTTTATTTAATTACTTATGAAATATACGAGCTTTATCACGCTGCCAATCGCGATCTTTTTCAGTCGCACGTTTGTCATGAAGCTGTTTACCTTTCACAAGGGCAATTTCAAGTTTAACCAAGTGACCTTTCCAGTAACATGCCAAAGGAACACATGAGTAACCTTTTTGGTTAACTGAACCTGTTAACTTTTCTAGTTCTCGGCGTGATAATAATAATTTACGTGTACGTGTAGCTTCAGGTACTACATGAGTAGATGCAGAAAGGAGCGGTTGAATTTGTGCACCAAATAAAAACGCTTCACCATTCTTAAAAATGACATAACTTTCTGTCAAACTCATGCGACCAGCACGTAAAGACTTTACTTCCCAGCCGAGTAAAGACATACCAGCTTCAAATTTTTCTTCGATAAAATAATCGTGGCGGGCACGTTTGTTTTGTGCGATGGTTCCGCCATTATGTTTCTTTACTACTGTTGCTTTCGCCATAATTCAAACTTCCACAATTGCCCCTATTGTGCCGTAAACTGATGCTAAGGTGAAGTTTTTCCTGCACATCAATATTTCGCCTCATGTATAACTTTTGCTAAAATAGGTTCACAATACAATTAGAGTACTAGCGGATGTCTAAAACGCGTGTAATTTATCCTGGAACATTTGACCCCATCACGAATGGACACGTTGATTTAGTTACTAGAGCATCAAGAATGTTTGATGAGGTTGTAGTAGCAATTGCAATTGGACATCATAAAAACCCTTTGTTCAGTTTAGAAGAGAGAGTTGAACTGGCCCAAACCTCATTAAGCCATTTATCAAATGTGGAATTTGTTGGTTTTGATGGTTTGCTCGTTAACTTTTTCAAAGAGCAAAAGGCAACAGCAGTACTTCGTGGTTTAAGAGCAGTTTCTGATTTTGAATATGAATTTCAACTTGCCAATATGAACCGTCAACTTGACCCACATTTTGAAGCAGTGTTTTTAACACCATCTGAGCAGTATTCATTTATTTCTTCGACATTGATTCGAGAAATTGCTCGTTTAAAAGGGGATGTAACCAAGTTTGTTCCGCAAGCTGTGGTTGAGGCCTTTGAACGTAAACATCAACAAGGTTGGTAACGTGTCGCTATATATTACCGATGAATGCATAAACTGTGATGTTTGTGAACCAGTTTGCCCAAACGAAGCTATTTTCATGGGTGAAGTGATTTATGAAATTAATCCTGATTTATGCACTGAATGCGTTGGTCATCATGACCAACCGCAATGTCAGTTATTTTGTCCTGTAGACTGTATTCCTAAAGATCCACAGCATGTGGAAACGGAAGAGCAGCTATTCGACAAATATAAAAAATTAATTGCTCAAAAAAGCACAAGCAATTAGTCAATAAATTTGTTAATATGCGCCCCTGAGGTGAGCTGGATGGTCGCTGCTGTGGAGGTCTTCGTGACTGAAGCAGGGGAGGAAAGTCCGGGCTTCATAGGGCAGGGTGCCAGGTAACGCCTGGGCGGTGAAAGCCGACGGAAAGTGCAGCAGAGAGTAGACCGCCTCATTCGTGAGGTAAGGGTGAAAGGGTGCGGTAAGAGCGCACCGCGTGTCTGGTAACAGTTCACGGCATGGTAAACCCCACCAGAAGCAAGACCAAATAGGAATCCTGAGGTACGGCCCGTACTGGATTCGGGTAGGTCGCTTGAGCGTATGAGTGATTGTACGCCTAGAGGAATGACCATCCTCGACAGAACCCGGCTTATAGGCTCACTTCACCTAATTTATTTAAAATTTTTCTTGACGTGCGTTAAAGAAGTTAAGATAATGCGCGCACAGTTTTCGGCTATGTAGCTCAGTTGGTTAGAGCACCGCACTCATAATGCGGGGGTCACAAGTTCAAGTCTCGTCATAGCCACCATTTTATAGACCACGCTCCTGCGTGGTCTTTTTTTATGTTCATTTTTTGATTAAACACAGTTTGTAAAGACCGACTTTATAGTTATGGCATTGTTTGTCTAGATCAATTTCTTCATGTTCTTATGACACTTAACAAGGATGTTGAAGACATGAAAAGGTCATTATTATTTTTAGGAATTTTAAGTTTAACTGCGGGAGTAGAAGTCTCTGCGGCCGATTTAAGTTGGGGAGATCCAACTTTAGATTCAGGTCAGTTTAAAGTTTCTGGCGCCGTGCGTTCCCGCTATTTGCATAAAGATTATGTAGTTGATGCAAATGAAGGTTCTCAAAATGATGACTGGCGGCTAACCGATATTAAATTAGTGTTAGGTTATGAGAATCCAAATTGGATTGCAGGTGCAGATGCCCGTTGTTATCAATATGATCGCTTATGTGATGCGATTTTCCTAAAAAAAGCATGGGTGGGTTATAAGTTAACTGACCAGCAGAGAATGACAGTAGGTTTACAACCCGTTGATTTTGGCTTTGGCGAATTTTGGGGGAGTAGTTACTACGAAACGCTTTTAAATACAGTCGGTTTAGAAGACATCGATAATCTGGGGATCAAATATAAATTTGTAGATAATCAATATAATTTAACTTTAGGTTTCTATCCAACTGATGGTGGAAATTATAAAGGAACTTCAAAAGACTCAAGCCGTTATAGTGGTAATTTTGTTGAAGCTGATGATTTAACCAACGGTACTAATATTGAAGAAAAGAATATGTGGATTGCTCGAGCATCTAGAAAATTTGAGCTTGATAAGGCACAAAATTTTTCGACCGAGTTAGGTAGTTCAGTTTGGTACTCTGATTTAGAAAATAAAAGAACTGATGAAGATGGTCATCGTAAGTCATGGAACGTTTTTGCTCAAACGCAATATCAAGCATGGCAATGGATGTTCTTAGCTGGGAAGCAAGATGTCACCAATGGCGATAATTTATTTCCAAATAGCTCAACCATTGGAGCTTTTGATTATCCATATCAAGTTGCCAATAAAGGTAAATATTTGGTCAATGAAATTAACTATACCTTTGCTCAGCCATTTCACAAACTTGAAAATATTAAACCTTATATCTCTCATAGCCGCTTCTTTAAAGATGAGGATGGCTATAAAGACTCTGAACGCTTAATTGCAGGGGTTTATTTTAATTACAAAGCCATTGGTATTCAGGGTGAATATATTATGAGTAAAAATGATCCAATGGTTGGCGGTGGGGCTGATGGCCTTGCACAAGGTAGCAGTAATGATTGGGATAAATTATTTTATCTTTCAATTGGGTACTATTTTTAAAATTTGAAAGCAATTTATTGCCCTAAGTGAATAGACCTCACTTAGGGCTTTTTTTCATAGAAAGACTTTTTCAGGCGGTGGTTCTCGTTTAACTGCTGGAGAAATGAGTTGCCCTCGGTTTAGGTTTTGAACATGCTGTAAACGATTGAGTAGCTCGTTTTGAATAAACAAAATACAAGTCTGTAATTTAGATGAGCTTTTAAGCCGTGATGGATAAACCGCCCAAATATCTGCATCTTGCCAGTACTCAGGTAAAATGTGTTGGAGTTGACCGGTAATTAATTCATCTGCAACATCCCAAATTGACCGGAAAATAATACCGTGACCTTCTATGGCAAGCTGATGAATAATCTCACCATTATTTGAAACAAAACGTGGTTTGATATGTACCGAGACATCTTCAGAAGCATGCCTAAATTTCCAGAGTACCGAGGATTGATCGCGTTCACTAATTGTTAAACAGTCATGTGATTGTAAATCTTCAATGCTGTCTGGTACGCCATGTTTAAGTAAATAGCTTGGCGCTGCACACAAAATTCGAAAATTAGAAGCTAACTTCTTCGCAATCATGTTTGGCGCAATTTCATTACCAATTCTAATGTCCAAATCGATACTGTGTTGAATCAGGTCTTTAGTATTGTCGATGGTGTCAAAATGAATTTGGAGCTTTGGATAAAGCATCATTAATTTAGACAGAATTGGTGCGATATGTTTTCTGCCAAAACCAAAGCTACTAATAATATCCATACGACCTGTAGGTGTACTGAGTGGGTTATTGACCAGTTCACAGACTTCATCAAATTCTTCAAGAATATTTGAAACTCTCTCAAGGATGAGTTTGCCATCTTCCGTTAAGCTGACATGACGCGTGCTGCGATGAAAGAGTTTGCAGCTTAACGTGTTTTCTAAAATATTAATTCGCTTGCTAATAAAAGCTGGCGATGTCCCAAGTTCCTCAGCAGATTCGACAAAACTTTTTAGTTTGGCGACTGTGCAAAAAACCTTTAAATCCGATAGGTTAGGTAGATTATTCACGATCCGTGTCCATTGGAGTGATAGTTCTGTTGTTGATCATTTTTGCTTAAAACATCATGTTTAAGCCATACAAGGATATTAGTCGAAGGTGTGAAGGAAGCTTATGGCAAAAAGATATAAAGTTGCCACGATTGCAGGCGATGGCATTGGTTTAGAAGTTCTACCAGAAGGCATTAAGGTTGTAAAGGCAGCAGCAGAAAAGCATGGTATTGAGCTTCAGCTAGATGCTTTCGATTGGGCAAGCTGCGATTACTACCTTGAGCACGGCAAAATGATGCCAGATGACTGGTTCGAAACTTTACAGGGCTACGATGCGATTTATTTTGGCGCTGTAGGCTGGCCGGATAAAGTGCCGGACCATATTTCGCTTTGGGGTTCGCTGCTCCAGTTCCGTCGTGGTTTTGACCAATATGTGAATTTACGTCCAGTGCGCCTAATGCCGGGTGTGAAATGTCCATTGGTAGGTAAAAAACCGGGCGATATCGATTTTTACGTGGTTCGTGAAAATAGTGAAGGTGAATACTCGGCCATTGGTGGTAAAGCTTTTGAAGGAACAGACCGAGAATTTGTTTTACAAGAAGCAGTATTTACACGTCATGGCGTAGACCGAATTTTGCGTTATGCATTTGAGTTTGCAAATCAGCGCGATGCGAAAAAAATTACAGCAGCGACTAAGTCCAATGGTATTGCAGTTAGTATGCCGTACTGGGATGAACGTGTTGATGCGATGGCAAAACAATATCCACAAATTCAGGCTGATAAACAGCATGTTGATATTTTAGCAGCTCGTTTTGTTTTACAACCTGAACGCTTTGATGTGGTTGTTGCATCGAATTTATTTGGTGACATTCTTTCCGATTTAGGTCCTGCATGTACAGGAACCATTGGTTTAGCGGCTTCGGCAAATTTAAACCCAGAAAGAAAATTTCCATCATTGTTTGAACCTGTACATGGTTCAGCACCAGATATTTACGGTAAACAAATTGCCAACCCAATTGCTGCGATTTGGTCGGGTGCCATGATGTTCGAGTTCTTTGGCGACGATGATGAACGCTGCATTCAAGCAGGTCAGGACATTATGCAGGCGATTGAGAATGTATTAATTAATGGGCCAAAAACAGCCGATATCGGTGGTCAGGCAAAAACTTATGAGGTAGGAGATGCAATTGCATCGTGTGTAGCCCAAACTAAAATGGACGTATTCGCTATGGAATAACGCCATCCAAAAATGGATGTAGGGATATGGATAATCAAAACACAAAAATTTATACGGATAAAGTTCTTGCCGTAACCAGCTTACTGTTTGTATTTATTTCAGTTGCTGGTTTGGCGATTTATTCGCAAGAGTCGATCAAGATTGCTGCAACATGGATGCAGTGGACGACGTCGGTATTTACAACCCCAGTATTACTGTTTGCTTTTTTAGCTATTATTTTTACTTTTGGTCTGGCCTTTAGTAAATACGGCAAAATCAAACTCGGTGAAGGAAAGCCTCAATACACCACAATGTCATGGATTTTTATGTTCATTTTGTCAGGCATTGGGTCTTCTACATTGTACTGGGGCTTTTTGGACTGGGCTTATTATTATCAAACTCCGGGTTTGAGCTTACCGCCTGAGTCAGCAGAAGCATTGAAATATAGCGTGGCTTACTCGTTCTTTCACTCAGGTTTAAGTGCATGGGCAATTTATGCTTTGGCATCAATTTCTTTGTGCTACAGCTACCATGTGAGAAAAAACAAAGGGTTGAGTTTGGCTTCTGTGATTGAGGCTGTAACAGGCTTTAAATCAACCGGTGTGGTTGGACGTTTAGTTGACCTTATGTTCTTGCTTTGCATGTTTGGTGCATTGACGATTTCATTAGTACTCACCGCCGTGACATTTACCAATATTTTGTCTCAGCTTACAGGTATTCCAAATACCTTTATGACCAAAGTAATCATTATTTTGGCAGTATCGGTTCTGTTTGCTCTCAGTTCGTATGTAGGTATGGATAAGGGTATGCAGCGTTTAAGTCACATGGTGTGCTTGGGTGTAGTGTTATTTGCGATTTATGTACTTTGCTTTGGTCCGACTCAATTCATTTTGAATAATTCATTAATGAGTTTTGGGTTAATGGCAACCAACTTTGTCGACATGAGCTTGTTTACCGACCCAATGGGCGATGGCAAGTTTACTCGTGAATGGACTGTTTTCTACTGGTTATGGTGGATTTCATACGCACCGGGTGTGGCGCTGTTTGTAACACGTGTTTCTAAAGGCCGTACCATTAAAGAAGTGATCTTTGCCATGGTAATTGGTGGCAGTGTTGGTCTCTGGTTCATCTTTGGTGTGTTTGAAAACTACAGTGTTTATAGCTTTATTCATGGAGCTGTAAATGTACCGCAAATCTTAAGCCAACAGGGTGGTGAGGTTGCAATTGGACAATTGCTCAGCCTATTACCTGCTGGAAAGCTGATGATGTGGATTTTCCTCGGCATTATGGTGGTGTTCTTGGCAGCACATATGGATGCGGTCGGGTATGCGGTTTCAGCAACATGTACACGTGGTTTAAGTGAAGGACAAGATCCATCGCCAAATGCCCGTCTGTTCTGGTGTGTCATGCTGACTTTGGTTCCGATTGCCATGATCTTTAGTAAGGCACCTTTAGACACCATGAAAACGGCAACTATTGTGACGGCTTTACCGTTCATCGTGATTATTCTGATTCAAACCTATGGCTTAGTGAAATGGCTGATTCAGGATTATGCCAAAGTCCCATCGCATTTAATTGAGCAACAAGGTTATGATGATGCGGAAATTGGTTTAAACCAGTCTCAAGATGAACATGCAAAACGGATGCAGCTTGAGCTTGCAAGCTCAATCAAACTGGATAGAAAAACCAGCTAGAGGGAACGGTAATGACTACATGTGAACAGACCACGTATGTTTTAAGTGAAGAAATGCAAAGCCTAGTGTACTGGAGCAGCATTTATTCACCAGCAGATGCGGATATTGACTCAATTCGTGCAGCATATGACGCGATGTGCCGACACTACACTTTGCCTCGTGATGGCAAGATCGAAGTTGAAGACCGTGTTGTTGCAAATGCAGAGCATCCGGTACCTGTTCGCATCTATTCACCAAAAACTAAACGACCTGAAGCTGGTTGGCCGTGTGTGTTGTATTTACATGGTGGTGGTTGGATGGTCGGTGGACTCGATTCACATGAGTTTATTACCAGTTATTTATGTCAGGACTTAAATGCAGTTGTCATTGGTGTGGATTACCGCATGGCACCAGAGCATCGCTTTCCAGCAGCTTTTGAAGACTGTTTAGTAGTCTATCAATGGCTTAAACAACATAGTTCTGACTGGCAGATTGATAGCGAAAATATCGTTCTAGCAGGCGATAGCGCAGGCGGTAACTTAGCAGCAGCCCTTGCAGTGCATCTACAGCATAGTGGTTTGCAAGCTCAAGGTCTGGCTTTGGTTTATCCGTGTTTAACTACAGCACTTGATACACCAGCCGCACAAAAGCATGCCCATGCGCCGTTATTAACAACCGAAGATATGCATTTTTATTTAAAGGAATATGCACCTAACTCACAAGATTGGCAGGATTTACGTCTAGCGCCTTTATTGGCAACGGACTTTTCAGATATGCCTGCCAGTTTTGTAGCCGTTGCAGAATATGACCCTTTAAGTGATGACGGTTATTTCCTTACCCAAAAATTGGAACAAGCAGGTATCCCTAACGAGTTCCATTTAGGCAAAGGTTTATTACATGGCAGTTTACGTCTCATGCGTGATTGCCCTGAAGTTCAACAGTTATATCAAAACATGCTGAGTGCAATACGCCGCATGTTTGGCAGTGTTGAAAAGACATCAATTTAATATCGAGTCATTTGGACGAAAAGAATTTAATGGAGTAATAACATGAGTGCAGTTGAAAAATTACCTGAAGATTTTTGTGCAAACCCAGATGTTGCATGGACTTTTCCTAAAGTTTTCTATACTTCATCGCAAGTTTTTGAGCATGAGAAAGAAGCAATCTTTGCTAAAAGCTGGATTTGTGTTGCACATGGCAGTGAATTGGCACAACCGAATGACTATATTACCCGTAAAGTAATTGGTGAAAATATTGTCATCATTCGTGATAAAGATAGTGTTTTACGTGCGTTTTATAATGTGTGTCCGCACCGTGGTCATGAGCTTTTAAGTGGCAGTGGTAAAGCAAAAAATGTAATTACTTGCCCATACCATGCTTGGACTTTCAAGCTAGACGGTAGCTTGGCTTTGGCACGTAACTGTGACCATGTTGAATCTTTTGACAAAGAAAACTCAAGCATGGTTCCTTTAAAGGTTGAGGAATATGCAGGATTTGTTTTCATTAATATGGATGAAAATGCGACTTGTGTAGAAGACCAGCTTCCGGAATTTGCTGAGCGTTTAAATCAAGCATGTAGCGTAATTAAAGATTTGAAACTGGCGGCACGTTTTGTGACAGAAACTCCAGCAAACTGGAAAGTGATTGTTGATAACTATCTAGAGTGTTACCACTGTGGACCAGCGCATCCTGGCTTTGCCGACTCGGTACAAGTTGATAAATATTGGCACACAACACATCAAAACTGGACATTGCAATATGGCTTTGCACGCTCATCTGAGAAGTCATTTAAGCTTGATCCATCGGTAACTGATCCTGAGTTTCATGGTTTCTGGACTTGGCCTTGCACAATGTTCAACGTACCACCGGGCAGCAACTTCATGACTGTGATCTATGAATTCCCAGTTGATGCAGAAACGACTTTGCAGCATTACGATATTTACTTCACGAACGAAGAACTTACTCAAGATCAGAAAGATTTGATTGAGTGGTATCGTAATGTATTCCGTCCTGAAGATTTGAACTTGGTCGAAAGCGTACAGCGTGGTTTGAAATCACGTGGTTATCGCGGTCAAGGCCGTATCATGACTGATAAACAACGCTCTGGTATCAGTGAACATGGTATTGCTTACTTCCAACATTTAGTGGCGCAGCATCACAAATAAAATAAATGGATTTATTCAGGTGTAAAGATGACTTGCACCTGATTCTTCAGTTAGGAAGATGATATGTCGAGTTTACAAAGTACTGAATTATTTCAGCAACAAGCCTATATTAACGGGCAATGGTTAGCTGCACAGTCAAATGCAACGGTTCCAGTGACTAACCCAGCAACAGGCGAAGAAATTGGCACAATTCCAAATATGGGAGCGGCTGAGGCTACTCAAGCAGTTGAGGCTGCTTATACTGCTTTGCAAAGTTGGAAGGCTTTAACTGCCCAAAATCGTGCAGATATTTTATTAGCTTGGTACAAACTGGTTCTCGATCATACCGATGAACTTGCTTTAATCATGACCATTGAGCAAGGAAAACCTTTGGCAGAAGCGAAAGGCGAGGTGCGTTATGCAGCATCATTTATTCAATGGTTTGCCGAAGAAGGCAAACGTATTTATGGCGATGTGATTCCAACGGTCAATAATCAGCAGCGTTTTATTATTAGTAAAGAACCTGTGGGTGTCGTGGCTGCTATTACGCCGTGGAATTTCCCAATCGCCATGATTACCCGTAAAGCAGCTCCCGCTTTAGCAGCAGGATGTACGGTTGTCATTAAGCCAGCAAATGAAACACCTTACTGCGCGTTAGCGATTGCGAAACTTGCAGAAAAAGCAGGTATTCCGGCTGGTGTGCTTAATGTTGTGACCGGTAAATCTCAAGAAATTGGCTCTGTATTTACTTCACATGAAAAAGTGAAAAAATTGACCTTCACTGGCTCAACACCAGTGGGTCGTTTATTGATGCAGCAGTGTTCAAGTACTATTAAAAAGTTGGCACTTGAGTTAGGCGGTAACGCTCCTCTGATTGTGTTTGATGATGCCGATTTAGATAAAGCTGTACAAGGTGCGATTTTTGCCAAGTTCCGTAATGCAGGCCAGACCTGTGTTTGTGCTAACCGCATTTATGTACATGACAATATTTATCAAGTTTTTGCTGAGAAGTTTGTACAAGAAGTACAAAAGTTTAAAGTCGGTAATGGACTTGAAAATGGCGTGCAAATTGGCCCATTAATTAATGAAAAAGCAGTGTTAAAAGCACAGCAATTGATTGATGACGCGGTAAGTAAAGGCGCTAAGGTAGCTTGTGGCGGCAAACAGCATGCTTTAGGGCAAACGTTTTATGAACCATCAGTTTTAACGAATGTTGACCGTACAATGGAAATTGTCCAAGAAGAAATTTTTGGTCCAGTTGCACCACTCATTCGTTTTACAGATGAGGCTGATGTTGTTGCTCAAGCAAATGACACCATCTTTGGTTTGGCCGCTTATGTTTATAGCGAAAATATTTCACGTTTATGGCGAGTGTCAGAACAGCTTGAATATGGAATGGTCGGTATGAATGCCACAGCAATTTCAAATGAAGTTGTACCCTTTGGCGGTGTGAAACAATCAGGTGTTGGGCGTGAAGGTTCAAAGTACGGTCTTGAAGAGTTCATGATCATTAAATATATGTGTTTAGGGCTTTAAGGATAAGCCCTAACAACAAGAATATGCGGTAAAAGAAGGATTCTAATATGGCTAGTCATTATGAAATGTTCCCGGCGGTTGTTACTCATGTGGAGCAGCTAACCCCTTTAATCAAACGGTTTACGTTCAAACGTCAAGATGGGCAGAACTTTCCTCGATTTAGTGGGGGAAGCCATATTATTGTCAAAATGAATGAACAGCTTTCAAATGCCTATTCATTGATGAGCTGTACACAAGACCTATCGACGTACCAAGTCTGCGTTCGTAAAGATGTGGAAGGTAAGGGTGGTTCAGTGTTTATGCATGATCAGTGTAATGAGGGCTGTGAAATTCAGATTTCAGAACCAAAAAATTTATTTCCATTAGCCGAAACAGGCAATAAACATATTTTAATTGCAGGTGGAATTGGCATTACACCATTCTTGCCGCAAATGGATGAACTTGCGGCACGCGGTGTTGATTTTGAGCTACATTATGCTTATCGCTCGCCTGAACATGCGGCTTTGTTAGATGAGCTAAAGCAGAAACATGCCGAGCATGTATTTAGTTATGTTGACTCAGAAGGCTGTACATTGAATTTGGATGAATTGATTTCATCGCAACCTAAAGGCACACATGTCTATGTATGTGGGCCGAAACCCATGATTGATGCTGTGATTGATTGCTGTAATAAGCATCGTTACCGCGATGAATATATCCACTGGGAGCAATTTGCTTCAACAGTTCCTGAGGATGGTGAAGCATTTACGGTAGTACTTGCTAAGTCTAATCAAGAAATTGAAGTACAAAGTAATCAGACAATTTTACAAGCCATCGAAACATTAAATATTGATGTGGAATGCTTATGTCGTGAAGGAGTGTGCGGCACATGTGAAACTGCTATTTTAGAAGGTGAAGCTGAGCACTTCGATCAATACTTAAGTGATGCAGAAAAGGCTTCACAGAAGAGCATGATGATTTGTGTATCGAGAGCTAAAGGTAAAAAATTAGTATTAGATCTTTAATATATTTCTTTGGCCGATCAATTGTTTAAAGTAAAAATTGCTAAAAAAAGAACAAATAATGATGATCTGAATCTTATTTGTTCAATTGATGGGCATTAAGGGTTTTTACCTATTGACCTGCTATACAGAACTATAGATAATGCGCACACAGTTTACGGCTATGTAGCTCAGTTGGTTAGAGCACCGCACTCATAATGCGGGGGTCACAAGTTCAAGTCTCGTCATAGCCACCATTTTAAAAACCACGCTCCTGCGTGGTTTCTTTTTATCTATTTTTTACTCATTAAAATGTTTTTCAATCATATCGAGTGTTTTGGGACTTTGATAAAAAGGAGCTAAAAGCGCTTGAAGTAATGGTTCTAAAATACCGTGCTCATTAAAGGCATCCATCACCTTCGGATAAAAACGTAAAGCCTCTGTTTGTAAGTCGCTTTCGGTTAACCCAATCTCACTTAATACTTCAAATAAACTCTGATCTTTATAAAAATCATAAAAAACTTCTACGCCATACAAAATCAGATCTTGCATAAATTCTGATTGGCGTAATTCTTTCCAATATTCATAAATTAAAACAAAGAACTCTTCTACATCGAGAGGAGTGAGCTGTTTCATAAACTCATACATTTTTTTATGTCTAATATCTTCCCAAACATGGCGCACTAGACTTTCTAAATCTTCGCTCGATAAAAGACTTAATTCTGTAAGTTGCTCATGAATAAAGCCGGCAATCCAAGTTTCAAGTTTATGCTCAAGGCGCTGTTGTTGTAAAAATGAGAATTTTTTGAGCTTATGTTGCCATTCAAAATGGTAGTCATCCACTCTAGGTGCTGTTAGAAATTTAGGTAATTTTTGTTCTAAGGTTGAAGTTGCAATGTATTGGCAAAGTTGTTGTACAGAAGAGCTGGTTCTTAAAAACTGATTGAGATAATGAGGAATATGTTCCATTTCCAAAAATTTGGATAACCACATTTCAAACTGGTGGTCAGAGACTAAATCTTGTAACTGAATTGGAGACTTCATGGCGGATAGATAGATACGCTGCGCAATTTCCCCAATAAACTCAAGTAAACCGGCCCCTAGCTGCATTTCAAAAGCATAGCGTTTCACAACGGCTTGTAATTGCTCTAAATCAACAACTTCATGTAGCTTGATTTCATCAGCATGTTGCATAAACAGTTGTATGAACTGCTGGAAATAAATAGGTGAGTTTTCTATAGATAATTGTTTTTTAAAAAATTCCACCTGCTCAAGCAAAAGTGCTTGAGCAAGTGCGGTAGTTTTTGATGAGTTTTTCTGCTCAGTCATTCGCTGTCCAACCGTTGACAATCGGATAACGTCGTTCGCGACTAAATGCACGAGAAGTAATTCTCGGGCCAATCGCACCTTGACGACGTTTGTACTCATTACGATCAACTAAACGGATGACTTTTTCAACAACTTCTTTATCAAAACCTTTGGCAATAATGTCGGCCTGACCTAAATCTTCTTCAATGTATGCATACAGGATGGCATCCAATACATCATATGCTGGTAAAGAGTCTTGGTCTTTTTGATCTGGACGAAGTTCTGCAGAAGGTGGGCGAGTAATCACACGCTCAGGAATAACCGGAGTTTCACTTAAGCTATTACGGTATTTTGCTAATTCAAACACGATAGTTTTATAAACATCTTTTAGAACCGCAAAGCCACCAACCATATCGCCATAAAGCGTACAGTAGCCAACTGAAAGTTCAGATTTATTTCCTGTAGCAAGGACTAAATTACCGAACTTGTTTGATAAGCCCATAAGCAATGTGCCACGAGCACGCGCTTGTAAATTTTCTTCCGTTGCGTCAGCTGGTGAATTACCAAAGAAAGGATACAAAGTTTGCATGAAGCTATTTACGATTGAGTGAATTTCAGCAATACCGAAAGTTACACCCATACGGCGAGCTTGTTCAGCCGCATCTTCTACACTAATTTGAGAAGTGTAGGTATAAGGCATCATTACAGCTTGTACTTTTTCTGCTCCGATTGCATCAACAGCAATCGCAAGTGTAAGGGCAGAGTCGATACCACCAGAAAGACCCAAAATCACACCAGGGAATCCTGAGCGCTCTACATAGTCACGAGTTGCCATGACTAAACCTTGATAGATCTCAGCAAAGGTTTCTAATGCAGGAGCAGACTCAGTGTCTTTAAATAACTTTGTATCACGGTCAAATTCAGCAATATAAATGTCTTCTTTAAAGCTCGGTGCTTGTAAAGCAATTTCACCATTTTGATTGCTGACAAAACTTGTGCCATCAAAAATTAAATCGTCTTGTCCACCCACTTGGTTAACGTAAACAATATTTAGATGAAGTTGTTTTGCAAGTTCACTCAAGGTCTGTATACGGTGTTGTGGTTTACCGACTTCATATGGTGATGAGTTGAGTACAAGAGCAGTATCAACATTTAATTGGCTCAACTGTTTGACTGTATTAATTGACCAGATATCTTCACAGATTAATACACCAAATTTATGTCCAAGATATTCAAACACCAAATGCTGATGGCCTTTTTGGAAATAACGTTTTTCATCAAAGACGCCATAGTTTGGTAAATTATGTTTATTAAAAACACCCAAAACTTGACCGTCCTTCATGACAGCAGCAGAATTATAACGTTGACCATCTTCTGTCTGGTTTACAAATCCGAAAACCATAACAATGTCTTTAACTTCGGCAAGTTGTGCAAAGGCCTTTTGCATACGTTTATTTAAATTTGGACGTAACAATAGATCTTCAGCTGGATAACCAATAACAGAAAGCTCGGGAAAAATAATCAGGTCAGCGTCTTGTTTTTTCGCCTGATTTACTTGCTCAATCATCTTTTGGGTGTTTGAGTCAATATTGCCAATATGCGGAGAAAACTGAGCAAGGGCAACTTTAAAACTTTTCATTCAAACCTAATCCTAGATCATAACGAATATAGATACACACAGTGTTGATTTTTATGGATATAATTTTTCAACGATGTGTATGATACGATAGTAAACAATTAAAATAGTAAACAAAAATGTCAAGATCAATAATATATACCAATCCCATATTTTCTGCGTAAAAATAACGAGATTTTCTGTATAGAATAGAAACAGGCTTCATTATTTTTATTGTTTGTATACTGCCTTATCACAAGCTAATTTGGAATAAGTCTGTTCTATTTTTTTCAATAATTTGAATTGAGTAAGCCTACTTTTATAGTTTAGATAAGTATTTCTGATTTATAAGAATTCTCATTTACATTACGCAAAAAATGTTACGTTCAAAGCGAGATTGATTATTTAGTTACAAATGAAGTTGAGGTGAACAGATAATATTCGGGATTTTTCCTGAGCAAATGTCGCGCGCAATTTCGCCTTGCTGTTCAATATTATACGTACTAAATGCCTTGTTAGGGTGGTAGGTATATTTGTAGGGATTGTAACTTTTAAAGCTGAGGTAATAGGCTGATTGTAATAAAGCACCTTTAAGTAGTACATGAATGCCTTTTTGATATTGCATGACGTGTGTGAGTTCGTGAATAAAAATACCCTGCATAAACTTAGATTCTAAAGCGTAATTTTCGCTGTAATCAGCAGGATTGACATAAATATTCCCATTTGGGGCCATGAAAATACCGCAAGTCTGCCAAGGGAGGTAGCGCGTAGCAATAATTTTAGGCCGTTCACAATCAAGCATGTCGCCGAAAACCATTTGTGCCAATAATTTTTCTTGAGTAGTCAAATGTCTAATCGGGTAATTTTTTAAGTGACGGAAAATAAAAAGTGTAAGAAGAATAAATGGTGTATGGATTAAGCTTTTAAGGGCATTATCAGTTAGCATAGCTTTGCCATTAAATGAGTTCATCTATTTCTTTAGCATAGTATAGATCATGGGTTGCTAAATAAAGAGCTATGACTATTCATTAGTTTTATAGTTCTGTTTTGAGAAATATAATTGTTTGAATAGATTGTGCATTTTATTATGATGAATAAAAGACTTCTTAGAGAATAAAAGCAAAAGCCCCAGTTAGAACTGAGGCTTTACAACAACTAAAATCACAACAGCAAATAAAATTAAGGTTGGCATTTCATTAAAGAATCGCCAGAACTTATGTGATTTATAGTGAGCATTTCCGATGAGCTTTTTACGATAATAGCCACATAGCAAATGATAAATCACTAATAAAGCCACTAATCCAACTTTGAGGTAAAACCATGTTGCATCATGATAATGTCGAGTTGCATCACCCCACTCGACAAGAAAGTGGGCGGTAATTAATGTAGCAATCATCGAAGGCCACATAATTCCGCGGTACAACTTGCGTTCCATTACCTCAAAGCGTTGATGACTTGCAGCATCTTCACTCATAGCATGATAAACATATAGACGTGGTAAGTAGAACAAAGCAGCGAACCAGCAAACCACGGCAATAATATGTAATGCTTTTACCCACAAAAAAGCATCAGAAGGTGCATCCATCGATAATCCTAGGTGGGATTATGCATCCCACTTCTTGAAAATAAGGCAAGCGTTAACGCCGCCAAAGCCAAAACTGTTACTCATTACAGTATTCAATTTTGCATCACGTTTTTCAAGTACGATATCAAAAGGTTTTGCGCCTTCATCAAGTTCAGTTACGTTGATGTTTGGTGCAATAAAGTCATTTTGCATCATTAGTACAGAGTAAATAGCTTCTTGTACACCAGCGGCACCCAAGCTATGGCCTGTCATCGATTTGGTCGAGCTAAGAGGAGGTACTTTACCTTCACCAAATGCACGCTCCATTGCTTTAAGTTCTGTAATATCACCAGCTGGAGTAGAAGTACCATGTGTATT
The DNA here is from genome assembly GCF_013122135.1 of Acinetobacter lactucae. Lineage (NCBI taxonomy): Bacteria > Pseudomonadati > Pseudomonadota > Gammaproteobacteria > Moraxellales > Moraxellaceae > Acinetobacter > Acinetobacter lactucae. The sequence goes on along the minus strand of NZ_CP053391.1, from coordinate 3,077,011 downwards.
TACATAGTCAATTTTTTCTACGCCATGTTGCTTAGCTTCTTCAAGTGCCATTAATACACAACGTGTAGCACCTTCACCACTTGGAGCAACCATATCTGCGCCATCACTGTTCGCAGCATAACCTACTACTTCAGCTAAAATGTTCGCACCACGTGCTTGAGCATGCTCAAGTGATTCAAGTACTACGAAACCACCACCGCCAGCAATAACGAAGCCGTCACGGTCTGCTGAATATGGGCGAGAAGCTGTTTCTGGAGAGTCGTTATATTTCGAGCAAAGTGCGCCCATTGCATCAAACAATAAACTTTGAGACCAGTGATCTTCTTCACCGCCACCAGCAAGCATAAGGTCTTGTTTGCCAAGTTGAATCAAATTGTAGGCATAACCAATTGCATCTGCAGAAGTTGCGCAAGCACTAGTAATAGTATGAGAAATACCTTGTAGTTTAAATGCAACACCGACGTTCGCAGTAATAGTGTTTGACATGTTACGTGGCACGAAGAATGGGCCTACTTTACGTGCGCCTTTAGTTTCTAATAATTCTGTCATTTCAACAACAGAAGCAGTTGAGCCACCACCTGAACCACCTGCAATACCATAACGTGGGTTACCACTAAGTTGCTCAGGAGTAAGTCCTGCATGTTTAACTGCAGCTACAGCAGCGTTGTAGGCATACATCGCACATACGCCCATAAAGCGTTTTAATTTACGATCAATATTATCAAATTCTTGGTCTGCAGCAGCGCTAACATGACTTTTAAAATTGAGTTCAGCATAAGTTGGGTTAAAACGTGTCCCGGAGATTCCATTTTGAAGTGAGTGAGTAACTGCTTCTAAAGAGTTACCGATACATGAGTTAATACCCATACCAGTGATTACAACACGTTTCATCTACAGGTCCCTTTATGGTGATATTAAGAGTCTATCGTGTTCAACAGCTATGAAAATGAATAGGAGAATATAGCTGTAAGAAAACGAGACTCATGTTTTTCGTTGTTAACATGATAGCAGAAAGGTTTTTTATTTCTTATGGCAAATCTTTATGACAATTTTACATTTAAAAAAAATAACCAAATACATAGTATGTTGCATTTAGGGTTAACTAAAATACACACATTCAAGTTGAGATAAATCCACATTCCACCTAGTATTTATCTCTAATTAGATAAATTAAAAAATCGAGGTACTTGATGACAAAATTTAATAATAATCAATCTGACAATTTGTTTTCTCAGGTCTTCGGAGTGGCTAAAAAGCTCAGTTCTACAGGATTGAGTATCTTACAACAGAACCAATCAGGTGACGTCAGTAAGGTAATTGAACCAATCCCAACTGGAAAAACTGTTGAAGGTAGATCGAGAACAAAAAGCCCATTTGAAGTTGAGCAATATGAAAGTCCTCAACAAATGCTAAGAGAACATTTACCAAAAGTCACACGTCAGGTGTTTGGACGACATTTTAAAAAAGTAAATGGTGTTGCAACATTTCTTTCACCGGATTGGGATGAAAAAATCTCAGGTTATTTATTTGATTGGCTAAATGACTTTAGTTCGAAAAGTACCTTAACTGAAAAAATCTTAGAAGAAGCTGGTGCTAAAGATTTATTTGAATTAACTAAAGATACGGGTCGTTCTCAACGACTAAGTCAGGCACTTATCGAACAAAACAAACTCATTGCGACTGTACAAGGTGCAATTACAGGCATTTCTGGCGTAGTGGGTGCAGCAGTAGATATTCCAGTTTCATTAGTTTTAGTTTTAAGAACTATTTACCAGACAGGAAGATCACATGGCTTCGATCTTTTAGAAGCTACTGACCAAGATGTTGTCGAGTTTATTTTTAAAGAAGTTGATATTAGTCTGATTGCAGAGAAGCAAACCCTCTTGTTGGCTTTAAAAACATTACGAAATATGTTGGAAACCCAAGATATTCATCAATTTCAACAAGTATTGGGGTCAACCACTGATGTAGACACTTTGAAAAAATGGCTAACAGATGAAGATGGTGAGTTTAAATGGGAATGGTTAAACCGTATTCCTAAACTGTCTGCTTTTGGTAAGTTTACGCCAGTTGCGGGAGCTGTTTTAAGCGCGGTATACAGCTGGAAATTACAAGAAGATGTAGGCCATAAAGCTCAAGCAATTTTTGGAGCTGCAAGACATTATTTAAATGAGCATCCAAGTGAGCATTTATCTCCGCTACAAGCCTATTATGCTGCAGTTACACTCATCCAAAAAGCGAGCCCAAGACTTTTAAATATAGGTGAAGATGGCAATATTCAGGCTGCTCATCATCATAAAGTAGAAAATCATGAGGTGATTTCAAAAGTTTCTATTGTGTTAAAGCCTACTGACGGCCAAAAGAGTGAAGAAAAAATTCAGGAAAATGTTCATCAGGGCCTTGAAAAACTTGCTGACAAGCATGTAGCAGAGCATGAGCATACTGAGCAAAAGCCAGCTTTAACCCCAGAAGATGACGACGAGATATTGGAGGATAAAAAATACTCTTAACAATACGCTTACAATGATGAGGTTTAAAAAGTGGAACTAACCTCCATTTAAATTTGTAAATCGTCCTGTCAAACATTGATATGGTCAACATTTGGTAATGTATTGCCGTGTTGACCATTTTTGCATCTTGGCTTACAATTATGTGCCCTTAAAAAGAGGTATTTTCTTTTTAAGGTTTTTTAATAACGGGAGAATTGCCATATGGCAACAACGAATCAGTTGATCCGTAAGGGTCGTACGACTTTGGTTGAAAAATCCAAAGTTCCTGCGTTGAAGGCTTGTCCACAACGTCGTGGTGTTTGTACACGTGTTTATACAACTACACCTAAAAAACCTAACTCAGCTATGCGTAAGGTTTGCCGTGTTCGCTTAACTTCAGGTTTTGAAGTATCTAGCTACATCGGTGGTGAAGGCCATAACTTACAAGAGCACAGTGTTGTTCTTATCCGTGGTGGTCGTGTTAAAGACTTACCGGGTGTACGTTACCATACCGTTCGTGGTTCATTAGACTGTGCTGGTGTTAAAGATCGTAATCAATCACGTTCTAAATACGGTACTAAGCGTCCTAAGAAGTAATTCTAGGAAACTAGTCGAATAAGCCCTTTAGCGTTTCGCTTGTTTGAATTCTTCATAGATTTGTAATTCAAGCGACGTATAGTAAGGCCAGCGTCGTGTACATGACACTTGTACAAACTGCTGGATCATCCTGAAGTGTCATATTATTAGGTGTATTAAAATGCCAAGACGTCGCGTAGTCGCTGCTCGTGAGATCCTTCCAGATCCAAAATTTAGCAGCCAAACAATCGCTAAATTCATGAACCACGTAATGCAAGATGGTAAAAAATCTATTGCAGAAAGTATCGTTTACGGTGCTTTAGAACGCGTTCAAGAAAAAAACAAAGTAGACCCAGTTGAATTTTTCGAGACTACTCTTGAAAAAGTTCGTCCTATGGTTGAAGTAAAAGCACGCCGTGTTGGTGGTGCTACTTATCAAGTACCTATGGAAGTACGCCCATCCCGTCGTACTGCCTTAGCTATGCGTTGGTTAGTAGATGCTGCTGCTAAGCGTTCTGAAAAAACGATGGCTTTACGTCTTGCTGGTGAGTTGCTTGATGCAGCTGAAGGTAAAGGTGCAGCAATCAAAAAACGTGAAGATGTGCACCGTATGGCTGAAGCTAACAAAGCCTTCTCTCACTACCGTTTCTAAGCGGATAAAACAGGCCTTATTCAGGAGAATATTCATGCGTACAGCAGCTCGATTCAACATTGCTCTCTATCAAAGTGGGGGCTTTGCAGGTATTTAAGTTGCCTGTTTGGATATTCGCGCGCATCAATTTAATTGGTGCGTCCTGTTTTAAATATAACATTTAGGAATGTAGACATCATGGCTCGCCAAACCCCAATTACTCGTTACCGTAACATCGGTATTTCTGCGCACATTGACGCAGGTAAAACAACTACAACTGAACGTATTTTGTTCTACACAGGTGTATCTCACAAAATTGGTGAAGTACACGACGGTGCAGCAACAATGGACTGGATGGAACAAGAGCAAGAGCGTGGTATTACAATTACCTCTGCTGCTACAACTTGTTTCTGGTCTGGTATGGGTAACCAATTCGAACAACACCGTATCAACGTAATTGACACCCCGGGACACGTAGACTTCACAATCGAAGTTGAACGTTCTATGCGTGTTCTTGATGGTGCGTGCATGGTTTACTGTGCTGTAGGTGGTGTACAACCTCAGTCTGAAACTGTATGGCGTCAAGCGAACAAATATAAAGTGCCTCGTTTAGCATTCGTGAACAAGATGGACCGTACTGGTGCAAACTTCTTCCGTGCTGTTGAGCAAGTTAAAACTCGTTTAGGTGGTAATCCTGTTCCTATCGTTGTGCCAATTGGTGCTGAAGATACATTCCAGGGTGTTGTTGACCTTATCGAAATGAAAGCGATTATCTGGGATGAAGCATCTCAAGGTATGAAGTTTGAATATGCTGATATCCCAGCTGACCTAGTTGATACGTCTAACGAATGGCGTACAAAAATGGTTGAAGCTGCGGCTGAAGCTTCTGAAGAATTAATGGACAAGTACCTAGAAGAAGGTGATCTTTCTAAAGAAGACATCATCGCTGGTTTACGTGCTCGTACATTAGCTTCTGAAATTCAAGTAATGCTTTGTGGTTCTGCATTCAAGAACAAAGGTGTTCAACGTATGTTGGATGCTGTAATTGAATTCTTACCATCACCTACAGAAGTTAAAGCGATCGAAGGTATCCTTGACGACAAAGACGAAACTAAAGCGTCTCGTGAAGCATCTGACGAAGCTCCGTTCTCTGCGCTTGCGTTCAAAATCATGAACGACAAATTCGTAGGTAACTTAACATTCGTACGTGTTTACTCTGGTGTTCTTAAACAAGGTGATCCGGTTTATAACCCAGTTAAATCTAAGCGTGAACGTATCGGTCGTATCGTACAAATGCATGCGAACGAACGTCAAGATCTTGATGAAATCCGTGCAGGTGATATCGCAGCGTGTGTAGGTCTTAAAGACGTTACAACTGGTGATACATTATGTGATGAGAAAAACATCATTACTCTTGAGCGTATGGAATTCCCAGAGCCAGTAATTTCATTGGCTGTTGAACCAAAAACTAAAGCAGACCAAGAAAAAATGTCTATCGCTTTAGGTCGTTTGGCTAAAGAAGATCCATCGTTCCGCGTTCGTACAGACGAAGAGTCTGGTCAAACAATTATTGCTGGTATGGGTGAGCTTCACCTTGACATTATTGTTGACCGTATGAAGCGTGAATTCGGTGTTGAAGCTAACATTGGTAAACCAATGGTTGCTTACCGTGAAACGATCAAAAAGTCTGTTGAACAAGAAGGTAAGTTCGTACGTCAAACTGGTGGTAAAGGTAAGTTTGGTCACGTATATGTACGTCTTGAGCCGCTTGATGTTGAAGAAGCTGGTAAAGAATACCAATTCGTTGAAGAAGTTGTTGGTGGTGTAGTACCTAAAGAATTCTTTGGCGCGGTTGACAAAGGTATTCAAGAACGTATGAAGAATGGTGTATTGGCTGGTTACCCTGTTGTTGGTATTAAAGCGACATTATTCGATGGTTCTTACCATGACGTCGACTCTGACGAATTATCGTTCAAAATGGCAGGTTCTTATGCCTTCCGTGATGGTTTCATGAAAGCGGATCCTATCCTTCTTGAACCTATCATGAAAGTTGAAGTAGAAACTCCAGAAGACTATATGGGCGATATCATGGGTGACTTAAACCGTCGTCGTGGTATGGTTCAAGGTATGGACGATCTTCCTGGTGGAACAAAAGCAATTCGTGCAGAAGTTCCTCTTGCTGAGATGTTTGGTTACGCGACTCAAATGCGTTCTATGTCTCAAGGTCGTGCGACTTACTCTATGGAATTTGCTAAATATGCTGAAACTCCACGTAACGTGGCTGAAGGCATCATCGCTAAATTCCAAGCTGGCGGTAAAAAAGGTGACGACGAGTAATCTTTCGATTACTATAAGCCCAAACTAATTTCTTAGTTAAAAACCAAGTGCTCATGGGGTGACCCTCCATGAGTAGTTTATAAAGGAAGATCATCATGGCTAAAGCCAAGTTTGAACGTAATAAGCCACACGTAAACGTGGGCACAATCGGTCACGTTGACCATGGTAAAACAACTTTAACTGCTGCGATTGCAACTATTTGTGCAAAAACTTACGGCGGTGAAGCGAAAGATTACTCACAAATCGACTCAGCACCTGAAGAAAAAGCACGTGGTATTACAATTAATACTTCACACGTAGAATACGATTCTCCAATTCGTCACTACGCGCACGTTGACTGCCCGGGCCACGCCGATTACGTTAAAAACATGATTACTGGTGCTGCTCAGATGGACGGCGCGATCCTTGTGTGTGCTGCGACTGACGGTCCAATGCCACAAACTCGTGAACACATCCTTCTTTCTCGTCAGGTTGGTGTACCTTACATCATCGTATTCTTGAACAAGTGTGACCTTGTTGATGATGAAGAATTACTTGAATTAGTAGAAATGGAAGTTCGTGAACTTCTTTCTACTTATGACTTCCCAGGTGATGACACTCCAGTTATCCGTGGTTCTGCGCTTAAAGCGTTGGAAGGCGATGCTGGTCAATATGGTGAGTCTTCAGTTCTTGCTCTTGTTGAAGCGCTTGACTCTTACATCCCAGAACCAGAACGTGCTATCGACAAAGCATTCTTAATGCCAATCGAAGACGTATTCTCAATTTCTGGTCGTGGTACTGTAGTAACAGGCCGTGTAGAAGCTGGTATCGTTAAAGTTGGTGAAGAAGTAGAGATCGTTGGTATTAAAGATACAGTTAAAACAACTGTAACTGGCGTAGAAATGTTCCGTAAACTTCTTGACGAAGGCCGTGCAGGTGAGAACTGTGGTATCTTACTTCGTGGTACTAAGCGTGAAGACGTACAACGTGGTCAAGTACTTGCTAAACCAGGTACAATCAAGCCGCACACTAAATTCGACGCAGAAGTATACGTACTTTCTAAAGAAGAAGGTGGTCGTCACACTCCATTCTTAAATGGTTACCGTCCACAGTTCTACTTCCGTACAACTGACGTAACTGGTGCAATCCAATTACAAGACGGCGTTGAAATGGTTATGCCAGGCGACAACGTTGAAATGTCAGTAGAATTAATCCACCCAATCGCAATGGACCCAGGTCTACGTTTTGCGATCCGTGAAGGTGGTCGTACTGTAGGTGCTGGTGTTGTTGCGAAAGTAACTGCATAATCACTTTCAGTGAAAAAAAGCGCTCTTTTTAGAGCGCTTTTTTTATATTTAATTGTCTAACAATCACTATAAAAGCTGGCCTTAACTGATATTTCAATGTCCTTATTTACACTTAATCCTTTTTATTAAATTTGTATGATAAGAATCAAGAAAACGAACAATAAAGTTTGAGTAACTAAGGTTACTTACTAAGGAGCTTTGGGTATGAATGCTAAAGTGAATATTACGAATCGTGCAGGTGCAAGCTTTCCAGTACGTCGTATGAATTTTGACTTTAATGATGTACCAGAATATTGGATGAATGGTTCTGCTGGACTCACACATTTTATGACTGCATTGTCAGCATTGTTTCCGGCTGGTGAGAAATTCTTTATAGATAGTGTAAGAGCAGTACGTTATCACCCAGCTATTAAAGATGATGAAGCACTGCAAAAAGAGATTAGTGCTTTCATTGGGCAAGAAGCAATGCATACTCAAGAGCATGTGAACTTCAATGCTTCTGCTCAAAAGTTTGGTCATGATGTAGAAACGTTAGAGAAGTTTACCGATACGGCGATTCAAACAGCCATTAAAGCTTTCGTAAAAATTGTTAAACCTTTCGGTATGACCAAAGAAATGGTTGACTTGACTGCTACAACGGCTCTTGAGCATTTTACCGCTACCATTGCTTCTCAATTATTGGTCAATAGGCACATTCAAGAGCTTATGACAGATGAGACAATGTCAACAATGTGGTATTGGCATGCTATTGAAGAAAATGAGCATAAAGCCGTAGCTTTTGATGTATATGAAGGTGTGTTTGGTAAAGGCATAAAAGCTTATGCTTTACGTACCAGCTCTTTAGTGTTTGCTATGACTTTAATCTTTTTGATCCAGTCATCCTTTGTGCTTCGTTTATTAAAGCAAGATAACAAGTTGAATTTAGATGAACTATCAGTAATTTATAAATACGGATATAGCCCTTCTAAAGGCATTATTAGTGGTATGGCTAAAGAAATGCTAGCTTACTTTAAACCTGGCTTTCATCCAAATGACCTAGATACCGTTGGTCTATTGAAAACATGGAAAGCAAAACTAGGTTTGTAATTTAAATCTATGTTGATTTGAAAGGGCTCATGAGTAGCCCTTTTTTCTTTTTAAGTATTATTTGCTAACCATAAGTATAAGTAAGTCTATGCACCTTTATGGGGTTATTAATGACCTCATCTGATATTTCTCTGTCCTCATCTGCACTTAATTGGTACATCGAAAGACGTATGATTATAAATATTAAGAAAATAAATAAAGTTATATGTGAATTAGCTATTCACATAAAAGGAGTCTGAGATGAATGCTAAGGTAAATATTTCCAATCGTGCTGGCGCTAGTTTCCCTGTGCGTCGTATGGATTTTGAATTTGCTCAGGTCCCACGTTATTGGGCAAATTATGATGCAGCATTAACACATTTTATGACAGCATTATCGGCCCTTTTTCCAGAAGGTGAGCAGTTCTTTGTAAATAGTACGCGTGCTGTTCGAAATGATCCAAAGCTTGCTGATCCAGATCTTCAAAAAGAAATTAGTGCTTTTATTGGTCAAGAAGCGATGCACTCTAAAGAGCATTTAGCATTTAATGCTTCAGCACAGGCTTATGGTTATGATGTGCGCCATATGGAAAAGCAAACAGGAAAAGTCATTAAGATGGGTACAGCTGTTGTAACCAAATTGATGAAACCTTTTGGCTATACCAAAGAAATGATTGATTTAACTGGCACCTGTGCTCTAGAGCATTTCACATCGACCATTGCAGCTGAACTTTTACAAAACCCTGAAATTCAGGCCATGTTCCAAGACGACACTATGTATCATTTGTGGATGTGGCACGCAGTTGAAGAAAATGAACATAAAGCTGTGGCATTTGATGTGTATACAAGTATGTACGGACAAGGTCCGAAAGCTTATTTTATGCGTTCAACAGCCTTGATTATTGCAATGGCTTTAATCTTCGCGACTCAGTCTTATTTTACCGCTAAGTTACTCAAGACTGACGATAAATTAACTTGGAAAGATACGAAGTACATGCTTAAGTTCATGTACGGTCGTAAAGGTTTTATGACTCGTCAAATTCCAGAACTACTTGATTTTTTAAGACCAAAATTTCATCCAAATGACTCGGATACCACAGCATTGCTGGCAACTTGGCGTGAAAAGTTGGGCCTTTAAAAAATATTGCAAAAAGGACAATTTAATTGTCCTTTTTTTTTGCTCGTTTTTTCTTGGGAAGTTTTTATAATACGCACTACTTTAGAATCTTCATTGCGTTGAAACTCATGATTCGTATTATGCAAAACACTGATGTGGATATTGTTGTTAAAATTGAAAAATTAGTTCAAACACATCCGTGGTCAAAACAGCAATTTATTGAATCTTTGAACTCGTATCAATGTACAGTGATTGAGTCACAAAACAGAGTCGTTGGATTTTGTATTTTACAGCCTGTTTTAGATGAAGCGAATTTATTGCTCATGGCAGTTGATCCTAAAATGCAAGGGCAGGGTTTAGGATATGAGTTATTAAACTCATCGATTGAAAAATTAGAAAATCAGCCAGTACAAATCTTTTTAGAAGTTCGGGAAAGTAATAAAGCCGCTATCGGTTTATATGAAAAAACAGGCTTTCACCAAATTGACCTGCGCCGCAATTATTATCCTACCCAAGATGGTGGGCGTGAACACGCGGTGATTATGGTAAAAACCTGTACAGATGATTTCGCATCTTTATTTAATGATTAAATTATTCCATTCAGAAGGTAACGTGGTCATAAGAGACGTGCCTAGCTGTTGAATTTCCTCTGGTGATAATGACCTGTTTAAACGGCGCCATTGTCCATCGAGTAGAAGTTCTAAAGGCGTATATTGCGATTTATAGTTCATTTTAGCTGAGTGTGGCACCCAATAGCCTAAGTAGAGATATTCTAAACCGAGCGATTTCACATATTCGATTTGGTTAAGAATAGAGTAAACACCAAGTGATCTGCGATGCTCATCTGGGTCAAAGAATGTATAAACAGCCGATAGACCATCGTCCATTAGATCACAAGTAGAAACGCTAATTAGACGATTATCTTTCCAAAGCTCAAGAAAAAAACTATCTGTGCAGCTATGTACTAAAAACTTTTCAAACTGATCTAAGCTTGGCGGAAACATATCACCATCTGCATGGCGTTCATTAATATAGCGTTCGTATAAATCATAATGAATTTGTGCTGCTTGTCGCGTAGGCAGAACTGTCATGGTGAGATCTTGATTCCGTTTCCATGCTTTTTTTTGCATGCTGTTCATTTGGAAGTCGGCCACAGGAACACGACAAGACAAACATTGTCGACATAAATGACATTCAGGGCGATAAACAAAGTCGCCACTACGACGAAAGCCTAAACGAGAAAGTTCTGAAAGCGTGACCACATCAATTCGATGGATGGGGTCTAAAAACACCATGCGTGCAGATTTATTTTCTAAGTAGCTGCAATCATGAGGTGGAGTAATATAATACTGCAGATCATTTAAAAGGGACTTCGGGTGATATGATTTCATGATTGGTCCCTCCTGTTATCATTCCATTAATTTTGCATCTAATGCTATTGTTTTACTTGAAAATACACGTTCTTGATACTTTTTCCAATTGATAGAGGGGTGAATAATTACATCTTGTAACGATTTTAAGTAGTCTTGACGAGAAAGTGTACTGGCTCCCAGACTAATTAAGTGACTGTTTACGAGTTGGCAGTCTATCCATGGTAGCTGATTTTCTTGTCCTATGAGCATTAATGTATAAAAAGCCATTTTTGAAACATCGGTTTCATTGCTAAACATTGATTCACCAAAACACCCTTTGCCAATGGTAACACCGTATAAGCCTCCTACAAGATCCTCTTCTTGCCAGACTTCAATACTGTAACCGTAGCCCGCATTAAACATCTCACAGTAGCCTTGAATAATATCTTCGCTAATCCATGTTTCGTCTGCATAACTTCTTGGTAGAGAGCAAGAGCGAATAACTTGTTCAAAAGCATGATTGACCGTAATGGTGTAATCGTACTTTTTCATGTTCCGAATGAGTGATTTACTTGGTTTATAGTTTTGAGGATAAATCACACAACGAGGTTCTGGGCTCCACCAACAAATAGGCTCATCTTCATTAAACCAAGGAAAAAGACCATGTGTATAAGCTTCATATAGCGTAGAGGGGGAGAGGTCCGCTCCGATACAAATTAAACCATGCCCATCAGGATCGGCTTCAATCGGGTCAGGAAAAATGAATTGGGAAAGTGGAAGTGTATTCATAAAAACAAAATAAGATCAGCTTTAAGGTTATGCTATAAAAATTAATATATGTCAGCTAGTCATTATTTTAAAAAAACAGCCGTTATAAGAACGGCTGTTTTAAAATTCTAGAAATCTATGATTTAAAGATTATCTAGATATTTTTCTGCATCTAGAGCAGCCATACAGCCTGACCCTGCAGAAGTAATAGCTTGACGGTAAATACTGTCAGCGACATCACCAGCTGCAAAAACACCCGCTACAGAAGTTGCTGTTGCATTACCTGAAGTACCGCTTTGCACTTGGATATAACCATCACGTAAATTTAATTGACCATCAAACATTGCAGTATTTGGTTTGTGGCCAATTGCAACGAATAGGCCATGAACCTCTACGTCTTGCTTAGCACCATCTTGAGTTGATTTAAGGCGAACACTTGTTACGCCAGTATTGTCACCCAATACTTCTTCAACTTCGTGATTCCAGATAATGCTGATTTTGCCTTCTTTTTCTTTAGCAAATAAATGATCTTGCAAAATCTTTTCAGAACGTAAAGTATCACGGCGGTGTACTAAAGTTACATGTGAAGCAATATTTGATAGATAAAGTGCTTCTTCAACAGCAGTGTTACCACCACCAACAACCATTACTTTTTGGTTTTTGTAGAAGAAACCATCACATGTTGCACATGCGCTGACACCTTGGCCCATAAATTTTTGTTCAGACTCCAGGCCAAGATATTGAGCTGTAGCACCAGTTGCAATAATCAAAGCGTCACATGTGTACTCTTCCATGTCACCTTTTAAAACAAAAGGACGTACATTTAAGTCCACTTCGTTAATGTGGTCATAGACGAGTTCTGTACCAAAGCGTTCAGCATGTGCTTGCATACGATCCATTAATGCAGGACCTGTTAAACCTTCAGGATCGCCCGGCCAGTTGTCAACTTCGGTTGTTGTTGTAAGTTGCCCACCTAGTTGTAAACCTGCAATTAAAGTAGGTTTAAGGTTTGCACGTGCTGCATATACAGCTGCACTATAGCCCGCAGGGCCAGAACCGAGAATAATTAACCGAGAATGACGAGCACTCATTGAGGGTATCCTTATTTATTTCGAGAATTTTGAAAATTATACGTGAATTTACCGACCAATAGCGTGAAATCGATGTGGATAATATTGATCAGGTCAATCGAATTAAGTTATATAACAATATAGAAGTGCCTTATGTTAACAACAACTGTAAAGAATCATGCACCTTTTTTGTAAGAACAAGTGCATAATATAAAGTTCATTCGTTGAAGATCTAAAATGTAGTTCTTCACATCTCTAAACCAATAATTAAATGGGTTACAGGACAGTATATGACTGCGGTGTCAAGTGTTTATGCACAGCGCTTATTGATGACATTATTCTTGGTTTCTTTTGGTATTTATATGTTCCTCGCGACAGTAACATATACACCATTTGATCCTGGCTGGATGCATATTTCCAGTGATACTCAGCAAGTATCCAATGCAAGTGGTATTGCTGGCGCATGGATTGCAGATTTGCTGTTTGGTTTTTTAGGATGGGCAAGTTTGCTTATTCCAATTTTCCTTTTCATTGAAGCAATTCAGGTTTGGTGGCCACGTAGTTTCTTAAACCGCCCATTTCGTTATGCTGCACAATTCTTCTTAATTTTAGTTGTATCTAGCCTACTTTATTTACACTGGAATGTGCCGGCAGATACTTTAGATAATGCAGCTGGAGGAATTATTGGTTATGAGTTAGGTCAAAGCCTATCTCAATTGTTAACAATTTACGGTGCAACCTTATTTTTACTGGTTTTCGGAGTAGTGTTGTTTACTCTTGCATTTGGGGTGCAATGGAATAAAACATGGATTACGCTCAAAGCTACACCAAGTTATTTACAAGATTTATTTTATAAGAACGTATCTCCGAATGAGTCGGATTATGATTTAACAACGCAACCTGCTAACAAAGCAGCTGCGGTTAAAGTTGCACAAAATTCTGAGGAAAATGCGAATACTTCAGATGAGAAAGAAGCACCAGCTCCATCTGAAATAGCTCAACCGCAATCAACAACACGACATGATGTAGTTGCTGAGCGTTTATTTGCAGATGTGCTAGCGAAAGAGCAGAGCCGTCCTGAACCTGTAGTAGATACACCAATTACAAACACTCAAAACTTTGAGCATACGCTTGAACAGGCCCATAAACTTGAACGAGATAGCCAACGTTTAGTTGCAACTGGTGAAGTATGGCGTGCTTTGCAGCGTGATGATGCGAGTCATAAGCAAGAAATTGATGCACTTTTAAGAGCAGCTGATGATTCAACAGAGATAGAGCAAGTGCCTGCTCGTGAGCAATTTCAGCAAACAATTTCTCAAGTCAATCAGACTCAGCCTGCATCTAAACAAGACTTACATGGTCTTGATTGGAATGATGATGAGATTTTTGATGAACTGCTTGCTGCGGTTCCAAACAGTAAAACTGCAACAGATGTACATACACCGTTTGTTCAAGATCAACATATAGAAGCAGAACCAACTTCGCAATCCGTTAATATTGCGAGTGAAACGTCTTCACCTATTTCGAATTTAAATCAGTCACCTAAAAATTTGTCAAACGAACAAATTTTTGAAGATTTTGATGATTTATTAATAGATGAAGACATTGCTCCAGTAGAGCCTGTAAGAGCAAGTAGTTATGCGCAATCTTCAGCATTTGTAAAAGCTCCTATCCAAACGACTATTCAGGCCGACAAACTTTCAAAAGAAGAGTTTATTGAAGCTTGGCAGGAGACTGCTGGAAAACCGCAGGAAAATTCTGATTTTGATGAAGACGATTTCGATTTTGATGCGCCCTTAACAGATGCCTCAGGCCGCCCAATGTCTCGTGCAATGCAAGTTGCCAAAAAGCGTTTGGATTTACCAACTTTACCTGGTCTTGACTTACTCGATAAGGTCGATCCGAATAAGAAAGTCAACTTTACTGAAGAGCAGCTTTCGCGCTTATCTGAATTGCTTGAAATTAAATTGCAAGAATTTAACGTAAAAGCTCAGGTGGTGGAGGCTCAACCAGGGCCAGTTGTAACTCGCTTTGAGTTAGATTTGGCACCAGGTGTTAAAGCTTCTAAGGTAACGAATATCTCGCGTGACTTGGCGCGTTCAATGTCGATGGCATCTGTCCGTGTGGTCGAAGTCATTCCTGGTAAACCATATATTGGTATTGAAGTGCCAAACAGTGCCCGTGAAATGGTACGTTTGATTGAGTTGTTGGAAACACCGACATATCGCGACCCAAGTGCATTAATTAGTATGGCGATGGGTAAAGATATTTCAGGTAATCCGGTACTAACAGACTTGGCGAAAGCACCGCATATGTTGGTTGCTGGTACGACAGGTTCTGGTAAATCGGTTGCGGTCAACTCGATGATTTTATCGATGTTACTTAAATATACACCTGACCAATTACGTTTAATTTTAATCGATCCAAAGCAGTTGGAACTTGCAAACTATAATGATATTCCACATTTATTAACTCCAGTCGTTACTGACATGAAAGATGCGGTAAGTGCTTTGAACTGGTGTGTGAATGAAATGGAGCGTCGTTATAAACTTATGTCGTTCTTGAAAATTCGTAAATTAAGTGACTACAATCGTAAAGTTGAAGAAGCGATTGCGAATGGTGAAGACTTAATTGATCCGACTTGGAAGCCAAGTGATTCTGCGACACAAGAACGAGCACCTCGTTTAACGCCATTACCATCTATTGTGATTGTTGCGGATGAGTTCGCCGACATGATTATGCAAGTGGGTAAAAAAGCAGAGGAAATGATTACACGTTTGGCGCAAAAATCTCGTGCTGCCGGTATTCACCTATTGCTTGCAACTCAACGTCCATCTGTTGATGTTATTACCGGTTTGATTAAAGCCAATATTCCAACGCGTGTAGCATTACGTGTAAACAGTAAAATTGACTCGCGCACAATTTTGGATGCAGGTGGCGCAGAAGATTTGCTTGGTCATGGTGATATGCTGTTCTTAGGCCCTGGTAAAATTGAGCCAGAACGTGTGCATGGTGCATTCATTAGTGATGATGAAGTAAACCGTATCTGTGACGCTTGGCGTGAGCGTGGTGAGCCCGACTATATTGATGAAATCTTGACTCCATTTGATGAGGAGCCAGCATCACGTGGCTTTGAAGAGGGTGAGGGTGGTTCTGACCGAGATGCACTCTATGACCAGTGTGTGTCATTCGTTCTCGAGACTCGAAAAGCGTCTACATCTTCGCTACAGCGTAAATTTAGCCTTGGTTATAACCGTGCCGCTCGTATCATTGATCAAATGGAAGAGAACGGCATTGTGAGTTCAATGGGCCCTAATGGTAAGCGGGATATTCTAGTTTAAGACAATATCATTTAAGCCTCTTCGGAGGCTTTTTTTATAGCTTAAATAAAAGTGGACCTATTAATAAATGACTTAAAGATTTTATCGTCTAGTAAAAAATGCTAATGTATTTTCCCTAAATCAATAACAATGAATTAAATCAGGAGAAAGACATGTTATTAGCTCTGATTACTTTAGCCTTTATCCACTTTTGCGCACTTATTACTCCCGGGCCTGATTTTTTTCTTGTATCTCAAACTGCTATTAGTCGATCTCGTAAAGACGCTATGCTAGTTGTTGCTGGTATAACGGCAGGTGTTATGTTTTGGGCTTGTTTGGCACTGATGGGGTTAAATCTTATCTTTGAAAAAATGGCTTGGTTAAAGCAAGGTTTGCTGCTTGCTGGTGGTTTATATTTGTGTTGGTTGGGTTATCAGATGCTACGTTCGGCTTTTTCAAAAAATCAGCAAGAGGGCAATGTTGCAGTTGAACTTCCCAAAGCACCTTACTTATTTTTTATTAAAGGTTTGATAACCAATCTATCAAATCCGAAAGCTGTTATTTATTTTGGTAGTGTTTTCTCTTTATTTTTAGCCAATCCTCAACTTGATCAGGTCCACTGGCTACTCTTTATTATCGTCACAGTCGAAACAATTTTATGGTTCTGCTTTGTGACTTTTATTTTTTCATTACCGAGTTTCAGAGCAGCTTATCGTAATTTTTCAAAATGGATTGATGGTATTTCAGGTGGTATTTTCACCGTATTTGGCATTTTCCTGATTGGCAATCGATAAGCCTAGATAAGAAAAAAGCCTCTTTAAGAGGCTTTTTATTTTTAAGCAAACTTTGCTAGAACTTCTAAAAATGGAGCCGATTGACGTGGAAACTTACCAATTACATCATGGATGCGTTGGCCTTCAGGGTCTTTGGCATTAATGTCACGTCCGTCCGCAATAAATTGAGTTAAAAGACGTTCATAGTCTGTTGGACGCATATGTTTGAAAGCATGGTAGAGCACATGAAAATCTGCATTCACACCACTTGGAGGAAGTTGGTTGAGGTAGGCAAAAACACGCTCATCGGACCATTCTTCATTGAAAGTTGCTGGCTGTGATAATGCCATGACAATCTCCTCATTTTAAAAAAGGCAAAATAACTTGCGTTATTTTGCCTTGATTCTGATTTATTGAATAGTCAGAAATAGAATTATCGTTCTTCAGGTAAATTGATATTCATTTCTAACATTTCGATATTAGCTTCAGAGCGAACCTGCATTTGGATATGCTGTTCACCTACACCGCTAACATAACGACTAACCACTTGCATGATTTCTTTTTTCATCTGATCAATTTTGTCTTGGCTTAAACGACGGCCTAAACCTTGTTCAGAAGCAACAATAACTTTCAAACGATCTTTGGCAGTTTGAGCACTTGATGGTTTTTCTTCGCTGCTAAATAATTTACTCCAGAATCCTGCCATATCTACGCTCCAAATAGTCGTGCTAACCAGCCTTTAGGTTGAGCTGTGATGTGTCGATAAGGACGGTCTTCGCCAAGGAAGCGTGCAACCAAATCATCATACCCCTGACCAGCTTTAGTTTCTGAATACAGAATAACTGGCTTACCCTCGTTTGATGCTTGTAATACACTTGGACATTCTGGAATAACACCTAATGTCGGTACGCGTAAAATATCTTTAGAAATATCATCAATTGTCAGCATTTCCTGACGGTCAGCACGTTCCGGGTTAAAACGTGTAATACATAAATGTTTACGTATACGCCCTTCGTTGTGTTCAACTTTCTTGGTTTTGCTATCTAACATACCAATAATACGGTCAGAGTCACGTACTGAAGAGATTTCAGGGTTTGTTACAATGATTGCTTCATCTGCATGATACATGGCTAAAATCGCGCCACGCTCGATCCCTGCAGGTGAGTCACAAATGATGTAATCAAACTCTTGAGATAGCTCATCAATAACACGAGCAACACCTTCGTCGCTCAACGCATCTTTATCACGTGTTTGTGAAGCCGGTAAAATATAAAGGTTTTCGATATCTTTATCGCGAATAAGGGCTTGCTGCAGACGTGCTTCGTTATTAATAACATTAACAAAATCATAAACAACACGACGCTCACAACCCATAATCAAATCAAGGTTACGTAAGCCTACATCAAAATCAATCACAACAGTTTTATGACCACGAAGGGCTAAACCTGTTGCAAAAGATGCGCTCGTTGTAGTTTTACCTACACCACCTTTGCCTGATGTTACGACAACAATTTTGGCCACCGAATCCACTCCTATTATGGTCATACACCCTTAAAAGGGCTGTTTTTTGGTGATTTGCTTAATAAATTAAAGTTCTAGAGCTTCAAATTCAAGCTCTTGCTTTTCATTTAAATAAATATGTACTGGTTTTTTTACCACATGTTTAGGGATATCATCTGCGACACAATACGTTCCGGCAATGGAAACGAGCTCAGCCTCTAAAGATTGGCAAAAAATGCGTGCAGCTGCGTGCCCGCCCGCACCAGCAATGACTCTACCACGAACTGTGCCATAAATATGTATATTTCCTGAAGCGATCACCTCGGAACCACTATTCATGCCAGCCTTTAAAATAATATCGCCGTTATCTTGTACAAGGGATTGGCCTGTACGCAAAATTTCATCATGATAAGAGGTAATATGAGCGACCGCTATCTTGTTTAGTGGTTTTTTTGTTTCTGCTGAAGACGAGGCAGGGGCGGTAGCAGGTTTTTCCACAATAGCAACTTGTTCAGCTGTCGCTTTAATGCGCTGTAAGGGTTGATCTGCCGGTAAAACAGGGAATTGAATAGCGCGAGCTTCATCTCCTAAAATACCGTCGATTACCGCCATTGGTTGTAAACCTAAGCTCACCAGAAGTTGAATTAATGCAATTAATTCTTGCTCAACTGTACTGTCAATAATCACTAAAGTTCCCTGATAGGAACCTTCATTTAAAATATTTGATAATTGCTGGCGGATCACATCATGATCATTGGTATCGAAGGTTATCCTGCTAAAGTTAACCATTCTGCCGGTAATCCGTATATCAGCCATAAGTCTTCCTTCAAGGCGTTAAACGAGCTGTAATATCGTTAAGTTTATTGTAAATAGGGCAAATGCTAGAACAATTCGTGCCAATTCTCTAGCGTGATTCATAAAAAATTAAATAAATGCTTATTCTTTGATTCGATCATACTCCGCAAGGGTTTGTTGCCATTGTTTGACCTTGACTTGTTTACGTACAGACTCCAATGTCTCGAACACGACAGATTCAACCAATTGTTCAAGCTGACGATTATTAATATTTATTTCACTTACTCTTTGAGAAATTAATTGGTACGTGGGGTTTGGACTGTTTGGTGATCCCTCAATTAAAGGCTCAATTAAACCTGCACTAATATTTTCACCTAATCTTTGACCAATGCTTTGAATTTGCTGTTCAATACGACCGCCGACTAACGGAATTAAGCGTAATAATTGAGTTAGCTCAGGTGTATCAATAATAGCTTGATCTACAATTTTGCCCACACCTTTTGTAATAGCAGGCTTTTGTTCTTTTAAAGCAGTCGCTAAAGATTCTTGTAATAATGCGGTTAGAGCGACAGTAAATTGTTCACGATGATGATTAACCAAGTCGTGAATAATCTGTTTATGACTAGAACTGGTTTCAAGTTCATATCTAATGCCATCAATCACGGTAATTACAACGCGGTCAGATAATTCTTCCATTACGACGCGATAGTAAAATAGCCCAGTTTTCCGCCAACTTTCCGGAACAACTGGATAGCCCAACTCATGTAAACGGTAAGCAATAATCCCGGCGCGGAATAAACGTAAAAAACGGAGCTGGGGAATAATCGCTAAAATTTCATACCAGTGAATAAATGGGAAAAAGAACCAACGCTTATGGTGCTTATTGATGATTGCAATAGCCCAACGCACAAGCAACTCAACAATTAAAAAACCAATAAACCAAGCTTCTGATGTGATCACCCACGGATGCAGTGTAGTACGATAAAAACTGAGTACTTGGGGCAAGTGAATATGTTCAAAGAACCATGCCCCAATACTGCTCATTAAAAAGAAATTAGTAGCAAGACAGAACAGGTTAAAAATGATAATAAACACCATAAAAATGTCGTAGACCAAAAACAGCTTAAATGAAAGACTGTTTGGATCTACATGATGGTATTTGGTTTTTTTCCCAGAACTGTTTTGCATAATAACGAGTGCTTTCTTAAATATTTACAGTGGTATATTGAGATTTCATTTGCTCAATAAGTTGATCTTTTTCGGTCCAAATGTCATGAACCCATTGCTGAAAACGTTCACGATAAGCCGCGTCATCTTCATAGTTGCCGCCAAGCACCCAGTCTGGAATTTCAATTTTACGTAAGTTGACTGCGATTTTTGAAACATCGCCAAGCCAGAAATTGCTATAGCCCGGTACGCCGTCAGGATAGACGATGGTCATATCAACCAAAGCATCGATTTTGTCACCCAAGATATTTAATGCAAGTGCCAAGCCGCCTGCTTTGGGTTTTAGTAAATGCTTATATGGCGATTTTTGCTGGTCATGTTTTTCTTGAGTAAAACGAGTTCCTTCCAAATAATTTAATAATGTGAAGGGCTGACTTAAAAGTTGTTCACAGGCTTTACGTGCTTCCATCATGTCACGGTCTTTAAGCTCAGGATTTTTTGCAATCTGTTCTTTGGTGTGACGTTTCATCATTGGGAAGCCTAAAATTTTAAATGCTTGCCCAACAAAAGGAATAAAGATGAGTTCCCATTTGGTAAAGAAACGGGTAAGGGGCATACGTGTTAAACCAAAATATTGATTTACGGTCGTGTCTACCCAACTTTGATGATTGCAGGTCATTAAATAACGACCTTGCATATTCAGATTAAGTCCTTCATCAATGGTAATGTCCCATTTTAGATTGGGTAGAACATGGTCAATGAGCCAATTATTTACCCCTAACCAGCTATTTGTAATTTGAATATTAGTTTCATCTATTTTTGATGATTTTTTTAATAGCTTGGTCAGACCTAATGCAAGAACAGGTGGGCCATGAAAAAAAGTACTTCCTGTGATGACTGTACCTACAGTGAGTCCACGTGTAATTTTTTTTAGCGCAGATTGCTTATTGGGTGCAGTTGACATATAAAAGACCCCGAATGTCTAAAATCCATAGAAAAGTTGTTTAACTATAACTATCGTAATATGAAATACAACGACATCTTAGACAACAATGAAGAAATTGTGATGAGCCAGCATCTTAAAGTGCATCAAAATATTACAAAAACATAACTAAACTGTTTATTATTAACAAAATATCAATGTTTTATACTTCCTTTTTGTTTCATTATTCATCCAGACAACAAAACACACAAAGTGAGGAGGCATGCAATGCGTGCATTAGTTATTTCAACAGTGGTAGGGGCAGCAGTAGTATTATCTGGTTGTCAAACAACTGGTAATAATCTTGGTGGCGTTGAATACGATAAAGCCGCACTAGGTACTTTAATTGGTGCAGCAGCGGGCTACGGTATTTCTAAGTCAAATGCAAACTCTAGCCGTCAAAATAACCGTGCTGCAGCAATTGGTGCAGTTCTTGGTGCCGCTGGTGGTGTATATCTTGACCAGAAAGAGAAAAAACTTCGTCAACAAATGGCGGGTACTGGTGTAGACGTTGGTCGTAACCCAGATGGTTCTGTTCAATTGATCATGCCTGGTAGCATTACTTTTGATACAAACAAATCAAATATCAAGCCAAACTTCTATGCAACTTTAGACAAAGTAGCTCAAACATTGGCTGAAGATAACAAGAGTGCAATTTTGGTAACTGGTTATACAGATAACACTGGTAATGACTCTATCAACATTCCATTGTCTCAATCACGTGCACAATCAGTTAAAAACTACTTAGCTGGTCGCGGTGTTCCATCTAGCCGTATCGATGCACAAGGTTACGGTTCTTCTAACCCGATCGCAGACAACTCAACTGCATCTGGCCGTGAACAAAACCGCCGTGTAGAAATCAGCATTTATGCAAAACAATAAGATTTAAATTATTGTGTTAAAAACCACCTTCGGGTGGTTTTTTTATGACTGCAGTACAAGAAATAATCACGACATTCTGCGGCGCACAAATTGCATTATTAGACATCATTTATACATATCCGTAGATTTACTATTGGGTTTCTAAAACAGAGATGACTATAATCATGCTCGAAAAATTAAGAGGTAATACACGATGTCATCTGCCAGTCAATTGAACAACAAGCAAGAAGAAGCCATGAAATATACTCAGGGCCCTTTATTGGTGCTTGCTGGCGCTGGTTCAGGTAAAACATCGGTAATTACCCGTAAAATTGCCTATTTGGTGCAACATTGTCGTATTCCAGCGCATCGTATAACTGCGATGACCTTCACAAACAAAGCTGCACGTGAAATGAAAGAGCGTGTGACCAAGCTGTTGTCGCGTGAAGAAGCCAAAGGTTTATCCGTCTCAACCTTCCATACTTTCGGTTTAAACCTTTTGCGTTTAGAACTTAAAAACTTACCTTTAAAAGCTAATTTTTCGATTTTGGATGCAGATGACTGTAAACGTATTTTGATGGATTTAATGCATCGGGATAATTTATCGGGTGCAGAGAGTAAAGAATTAATTGCAAAAGCAATGAAGAAAATTTCAGATTGGAAAAACGATCTGATTTTGCCGGAACAAGCACATTCGACTTGTGAAACACCAGAAGACGTACAGTTTGCACATCTCTATCAACTTTATGAACGTAATTTACGTGCTTATAACGCCGTTGATTTTGATGACTTGATTGTTATGCCAACACGCTTATTGCAAGAAAATGCAGAAGTACGTGATAAGTGGCAAAACCGCGTTCGTTATTTATTGGTCGATGAATATCAAGATACCAATACGGCTCAGTATATTCTGGTCAAACTGTTAGTTGGAGTAATGGGGCAGTTCACCGCGGTAGGTGACGATGACCAATCGATCTACGCATGGCGTGGTGCTAAGCCTGAAAACATGGCATTGCTTAAACAGGATTTCCCTAATCTACATATCATTAAATTAGAACAAAATTATCGTTCGACCAGCCGTATTTTAAAAGCTGCTAACTGTGTGATTCAAAATAACCCACATATTTTTGATAAGAAATTGTGGAGTGATAAAGGGCATGGTGAAGTCATCCGAATCATTACATGTCGTAATGATGACGATGAAGCAGAGCGCGTGGTAAAAGACCTACTGACTCATAAGCTGATGAATGGTAAGAACTGGAAAGATTATGCGGTGTTGTATCGCGGGAACTTTCAGGCGCGTGTATTAGAAACCCAGCTTCGCCAAATGCAAATTCCCTATAAACTTTCTGGCGGCACATCGTTCTTCGCGCGTGCAGAAATTAAAGATGTGATGAGTTATTTACGTCTTATTATTAACCCAGAAGATGACAGTGCTTTCTTACGTATTATTAATACACCTAAACGTGCGATTGGCCCGGTTACTCTAGAGAAGCTCGGTTTATTCTCACAAGAAAATAATTTGTCTTTACTTGGTGCTTCTGCTGACCAGCGTTTAAGCATGGTGCTTCCTAAAAAAGCGGAAACACAGCTTCATGAGTTTGCCGATTTTATTGCGACATTTACTCGTGAATTGTTAGAAGATGATGAGCCTGTGCCTAAAGTTCGTCAAATGATGAATGAAGCGGGTTATATGGATTACGTTCGCGAACAGTCGGCAACGCCTGCACAAGAGAAAAGTAAACTCGATAATATCGAGAACTTATTTACCAGTATTCAAAATCTGATTAATCGTGCAGAAGATGTTGATGAAAAGAATATTGAAAGTGTCATCCGAAAATTGGTCTTACTTGATCTGTTAGAACAACAGCAGGAAGAAGAAGATACAGACAAAGTTAACCTACTGACTTTGCATGCAGCAAAAGGTCTGGAATTCCCATATGTGTATATTATGGGACTTGAAGAAGAACTATTGCCTCACAAGAACTCGATTGCAGCAGAAACTATTGAGGAAGAGCGCCGTCTCATGTACGTGGGAATTACCCGTGCACGTCAAGGTTTAACGTTAACTTTAGCGGAACAGCGCAAAAATGGCGGGCAGATGAAACAGATGACGCCTAGTCGTTTCCTTGATGAACTTCCGCAAGATGAGCTCGAGTGGTTAGGGCGTAAAAAGAAAATTGCGGCTAATGTTGACCCTAAAGAACAGGCTCAACAATATCTGGCAAATTTAAAAGCTTTATTAAAGCGTTAATTTTTTAATTTTTAGGAAATCCCATGAAAGTTCAAGTGAAATTGCTCGATCCGCGTTTAGGTAAAGAATGGCCTTTACCTTCATATGCAACAGCAGGTTCAGCCGGTTTAGATTTACGTGCCTGTTTAGATGAAGCAATTGATATTGAACCAGGCCAAACTGTTTTAGTTAAAACAGGTATGGCAATTTATATTCATGATGTAAATTTTGCTGGTTTAATTTTACCGCGTTCAGGTTTAGGTCATAAACACGGTATCGTGCTTGGCAACTTAGTTGGTTTGATTGATTCGGATTATCAAGGTGAATTGATGGTTTCTGTTTGGAACCGTGGTCAAAGCACATTCCGTTTAGAGCCGGGCGAGCGTTTGGCACAGTATGTTTTAGTGCCAGTTGTACAAGCTGAATTTGAACAAGTAGAAGAATTTGAAGAAACTTTACGTGGTGCTGGTGGATTTGGACACACAGGTAAACAATAAGTTTTTTTGAAATCTTAACGAAAATCAAACGCCTGTTGAACAGGCGTTTCTTTTTACATCTTGAATGTTACAAAGGATTATATTACAACACGCTTTACTCATATTCTTTTAACTTTTTTAGCAAACAAACCTTTCAAAAATTTTGAATAATCTATGTTTTTGCGATAGATCGAATTGATCTTTAAATAGAAGATACGCTATGAATGTAAGACACTCATTTCCAAAAAGTATTTTTCGTGCTTACGATATTAGAGGCAAACTTTCTTACTTAACCACGGACGTTGTCCGTTCAATTGCCTACGGATTGGCACAACAATACAAACAAGCAAAACAAACTCAATTAGTGATTGGCTATGATGCTCGTCTGACAAGTCCAGCCTATGCACACTTAATTGAAGAAATTTTAATAGAACAAGGTTTAAAAGTTACTAACATTGGATGCTGTTCCTCACCCATGATGTACTACATTGCCCGAGATTTTGGTGGTAATGGCATTATGGTGACTGCAAGCCATAATCCAAAATCGGATAATGGTATTAAGTGGATTTTAAAAGGTGAACCGCCGTCTCCGGAAATGATTCAGCAGGTAGGTGAAGAAGCTCAAACTTATGTACCATCTCATGCAATTTCTGTACTTGAGTTAATCCTACCTCAATTTAAAGCTGAATTTTGTCAGCAATACCAACAAGCTATTTTTAAAGATATTCAATTAAAACGTCCTTTAAAAGTTGTTTTAGATGGTTTGCACGGTTCAGCAGGGCATTGCTCAAAACTAATCTTGGAAAAAATGGGGTGTGAAGTCATTGCTTTACGTACCAATCCAAATGGAGATTTTCCAGATCATGCTCCAGATCCGTCACATGCAGCACATTTAACTAATTTGCGTAAAGCAATCATTGAGCAGCAAGCGGATATTGGCATTGCTCTTGATGGCGATGGAGACCGTGTTGTTCTCGTCGATGAAAAAGCACAGATATTGACAGCAGACCGCTTATTGTCGCTTTTTGCGCAAATGTGCCTTGAGCAGCACCCAGAGCAAGAAATTGTTTTTGATGTGAAATGTTCACGTATGGTTCAAGAGACTGTCGAAAAACTCGGTGGAAAAGCAAAAATGATCCGTACGGGAAGTAGCTTCCTACGGGCTTATTTGTCTCAGTCAGGCGGACGTGCCATTTTTGGTGGAGAATATGCGGGTCATTATGTGTTTAATGATGGCCGTGGTTTTGGCTATGACGATGGTTTATATGCTGCATTACGAGTAATGGAGTATTTTACCCAATCTGATGCCGCTACAATTTCTGAATTATTTGCTCCATACCCAGAAAGATGTTGTACAGAAGATACCTATATTGGTACGTATCAGTCCGATCCAAAGTATGTATTACAAGATATTGAAATTTTAAGTCATCGCTTAGGGGCACGTATTAGTAAAATTGATGGCGTACGTCTTGATTTTGATGATGGTTTTGGCATTATTCGAGCATCAAATACTGGTGAATACTTTACAGTAAGATTTGATGCAGATAATCCTTTACGATTAAAGGAAATCCAGCAAAAATTTGTAGATATGTTGCAAGAACACTATCCGCAAATTGCACAAGAACTTTCAGAGGCCTAACTAAGGAGAGGCGTAATGCCACAACATCAGCATATCGGTGTCGACAAAGCAAAAATCTTGATTGAAGCTTTGCCGTATATTCAACGTTTTACTGGTAAAACGCTGGTGGTGAAATACGGTGGCAACGCAATGACTGATCCGGAGCTCGAGAGTTCATTTGCCCGAGACATCGTTTTACTCAAAACTGTAGGATTAAATCCGATTGTTGTTCACGGTGGTGGACCACAAGTAGATTCATTTTTAAAGCAGTTAGGCCGTGAATCTGACCGTATTGACGGTATGCGTGTAACTGACGCTGCAACCATGGAAGTGGTTGAAATGGTGTTGGGCGGTAGCGTAAATAAATCAATCGTTAATCTGATTAATAAACACGGTGGACGTGCGATTGGCTTAACGGGTAAAGATGGTAATTTACTTCGTGCCCGTAAATTGCTTATGGAAAAGCAAGAAGAAGATGGTTCTATCAAACATATCGATTTGGGTATGGTGGGTGAAGTGACTGGCGTTAAAACAGATGTATTGGAAATGTTTACCCAAAGTGACTTTATTCCAGTGATTGCGCCACTAGGTGTAGATGAAGAAGGCAATACTTATAATATTAATGCTGATTTAGTTGCAGGCAAGGTAGCAGAAGCACTAGGTGCTGAAAAATTAATTTTGCTCACGAATATTAGTGGTGTGCTTGATGAAAATAAAAATCTCTTAACTGGCCTTACGACGCAAGAAGTTGATCGCCTCATTGAAACTGGTGTGATCTATGGCGGTATGATTCCTAAAGTAGGCTGTGCGCTTGACGCTGTTAAAGGTGGCGTTGTGAGCGCACATATTGTTGATGGTCGTGTGCCACATGCCACATTACTTGAAATCTTCACTGATCATGGTGTGGGAACACTGATTTCTAACCGCACTAAAACAGCTTAAGAAATCCGTTATTCTCAATAAAAAGATCACCCTAGGTGGTCTTTTTTTATACCACCTTGATTTGGTCATTTTTTTGTCATGAGCTTTGACTAGTGTAGGGGGTGTCACTAGGAGCGTTCATTATGCTGGAAAAATTTAATCAATATCGCCAAACCTGGACTTTACCTTTAAATCGTCATAAAGCAATAAATCAGACGCAATTTCGTTTTGAATGGGTTGATAATTTAAAAGAATTACAAGATGTACAACGGTTTCGTGCACAACAATTTAGCCAACAATTCGGAATCAAGTTTGAAGATAACTTAGACCAAGATATTTACGATTTTGGTTGTGAACATGCGGTCTTGCGTGAAAAGTGGACTGGAGAAATCGTAGCGTATACTCGTTTAAAATTATTCCAAGGCCACGAAATTGCACAAAGTTACAGTGCACATGAGTTTGATATTGTTCCTCAATTATCTCATCTTCCAAATGTGTTAGAAATAGGCCGTACTTGTGTACATCCTCGCTTTCGTAATGGTAAGGCATTGTCGATGCTGTGGTTAAACCTTGCACCGAAAGTGCTATGGTCAATGCGCGCTAAATATTTAATGGGCTGTGTCAGTATTCATTTGCAAGATAATTTAGCTAGAGCGTATTACACACATCGCCAGATTCAACAGTTATCTGAAAGCAAAACGATCGATATCCGTTCGAAAAAAATCTATGAACCTGAATATCCTGAGTTTAGTTTTCCACAAGATGAACGTATGCCAAAGCTATTCCAAATGTATTTGAGCATGCAGTCAAAATTATCGAAACAGGCATTTTTTGATGAAGAATTTAACTGTTTAGATTATTTTGTATTTCTTGAAGTGAATAAAGTTGCGACCTCATTTGTAATGAATAAAATGGTGCAGCGTTAATCATATTTCCTATTTTGTAATAGCCAGCACATATTGAGATTTGCAAGCACTTTTACTCTCATGCACAATAGAGCAGATGGGGTAATTAGAAGTAGTTTAAAAGCGATATGTGCCAGCTATTAGGAATGAATTGTGCAACACCAACGGATATTACTTTTTCCTTCCGTGGTTTTTCACAACGTGCAGGAATTACCTCAGACCATAGCGATGGATTTGGTATCGCATTTTTCGAAGATAAAGCGTGCCGTTTATTTGTTGATAATCAGTCGGCAGTTGAATCTCCAATTGCCGATCTTATTCGTAATTATCCTATTAAATCACGTAACGTGATTGCACATATTCGCAAAGCTACTCAAGGCAAAATCACTTTAGAAAATTCACATCCCTTTATTCGAGAGTTGTGGGGGCGACACTGGATTTTTGCTCATAATGGCGATTTACATGATTTTAATCCGCCGTTAAGTGGACGTTTCACACCAGTAGGCAATACCGATAGCGAGCGGGCATTTTGTTATTTGCTTGATCAACTTGTTGAAGCATTTGGTTATGAAGAACCAAGTCTTGAACAGATATTTGAAGTATTAGAAAAGATTTCTCCACAAATTGCGGAATACGGCACATTTAATTATTGTCTATCTAATGGCAAAGCATTATTTAGTTATGCCATTACTAAATTACATTGGCTCGTTCGTGAATATCCATTTAATCAGGCTCATTTAATTGACTTAGATGTCGAAGTTGATTTTAGCCAAGTAACCACACCTGAAGATCGTGTGGCAGTTATAACGACTGAACCTTTAACACATAATGAAAATTGGACAGCATATCAACCTGGTGAAATGATTTTATTTCAACATGGTAAACCAATTAAAAAAGCTCTAACTTTTGTAGAAAGATTAAAGCGCGAACAGGAAAATCCTGAACTTAAACGTATTACACGTGCAGATCAGTATTAATATAAAATATATTTAAAATATATGAATAAGGATATTTATATATTTTAGTCATTTAATAATAAAATAGTTTGTTTAAAAAATACTTTATTATTTTAGTTGGTTAATTTTAATTAAAATATATAAAAACAATAACTTGTGTAAAATATATTTTTTATATGCTAAAGCCGACAAAATAGGTTTGTTTTTATTTATATTCTTTAAATATATCATGGAGTTTATGCAACAATCATTAAGCATCATTGGGGAGATGTATGAAAATGAAATGGGCTTCAGAATATAATACGGGTATTGATGTTATTGATGAGCAACATAAACGAATACTTGATTATATTAATGAGATTGATGATGTAAAAGATGAAGAGGATAGACGTCGCATTAAAGATGTTTTAGACAATATTATCGATTATACGCAATCACATTTTACTTTCGAAGAAAGTTTGCAAGAGGAAGCTGATTATAAATATCGTGTACCTCATAAACGAGTACATGATTTATTTATTAAAAAAATAGAGTTATATCGTGAACGTTTTGAAATGGGACACACGATTGAAGCAGAATTACAAGAAATTTTGGCTAAATGGTTAATTAACCATATTCAACATGATGATGCCGATTATGTAGGAGCAGTAAAAGAAAATATGATGGGAATTATTAGAGAAAAAGAAAAAAAGAAAGGGAAAAACTGGTTTGCTCGGTTTTTCTCATAACCTGAAATAAAAATAACTCATAATTTCAGTTAGCGCGGCAAACTATCGATTCGGTAGTTTGCTTTTTTTATTGAGCAAACTTTGATTTTCAAGCATGACACGGGCAAAATATCTATAGTCTTTTTCAAGGAATGCATAATGCAGGACATACCTATGTCACGATGGTTATCGCCCCTGATGGCGTTTTGCTTATCTTTCATCATTATGGCGACATTGGCACCCACGATGGGCATCCAGATTGATCGTCAACTCGATTTCTGGTTATTGTGGTTAGGCACAATGTTGCTATTGGCACTACCAGTTTGTTATTTGGAAATTGCTTTAGCAAAACGGTCGAAGACTACAGCCTTAAATGCGTTATCAAGTTTAACTCGTGAAGCAGATAGTTCCCCAAAATGGCGTTTGGTTGGCTGGCTTGCAGTTATTTTTATTCCATTTTTAGCAGGTAATGTATTAAGTACCGCTGGCAATTTACTAGCTACACAACTTAATAATAGCGTTTCTGGGCAGCTTGTTTTCGCAGGTCTTGCTGTTGTGGGTTTAATTTTATCCTTTATTCCACGTCAGATTTTAATTTTATTGATGACGGTTGGTGTAATTGCTTCTCTTGTTTTAGCTAACACAATGGGAACGACTTTACAGCCTTGGCATTGGACCAATGTTGAGTTTAAAGAATGGGGTAATGCGACTGTACTTGCACTTGTTGCGAGTGGGCTAGGTTTAGGACTTTACTGGCAAAATAGTGTAGGTGCTGTTCAGTCGCAAGAAGGTGCAACTAAAACTGTTCTTCCAATCTGGTTAGCTCAGCTCATTGCTGTGATTGCCTTTGGTTTCTTTTCTTTGCAAGCACAGCTTCCTGTTTTCACTTGGATATTTACCGCAGTCATGACAACAGCGTTATTTGTGCAATTGGCTAGAGAGCAGCTTGCTCAGCGCCAGCTTATGCCTATTTTACAGTGGGTGATTATTGTTGTAGCGATTGCGGTTTGGGCTGTACCTGAGCTCCATAGTATCTTTACGTTAATTTTGATGCTTTGGGGATTACTCATTTGCCTGATCTATGCCATTTTTGCTGGCTGGATTATGAAAATTAGCCATTTGCGTAAATCTATGAATTTTAGTAATGAGTTGTTTTATAACTTATGGCGTATTGCGGTACGTATTGTATTACCGCTTTCAATTATCATTGCCATGGTTGCGGTAATTGGACAAATGATCTGATGGAAAAACCTCAGCAAGTGTGGGTTGCTTTTGCAGCCCCAGAGCAACAGTTTTTAGTTGCTATTCCATTTGAAGCTGGTATGACTGCATTACAAGCAGTTGAGGCGAGTGGGTTGCAAACACAGGTGAGTTTGCCTGAGCCATTACAACTTGGCATCTTTGGTGCAAAAGTTGAGGCACATGCGATTTTGCAAGCGGGTGATCGAGTTGAGGTTTATCGACCTTTAACCATTAATCCTAAAGATATACGCCGTAAACGCGCCGAGAAAAACCCTGTGGGACGATATATTAAAAGTAATCGCTTTAAGCAATAAGCCCCATAAACAAAACCCCTCAAAGTTTTTCACTTGAGGGGTTTATTTTTATTAGAAAAAACGATTATAGTGGTGGTGCAGTTAAAATCGCTTCTTTAGAAGCAGGTAAACCTGGTTGCGATTCTGGAATAGTTTCTAAACCTTCAATTTTAGTTACTGTGCCAGTTCCATCAAAGTAAATTTTTAAATGCTGACCATGTGCTGCGGGGATTTTTGCTTTTTTCGCATAAGTTCCCGGGATATAGTTGTAAATGTAGTCCCAACGTAGAGGATTGAGGGGATCAGTCACAGTTGGACTACCAAGTAAAAAACGCACTTGCTGGAAATTCATGCCGACCTGTACTTGAGAGGCTTGAGCTTTGGTCAATGGAGTCCCTTGAGGAATATCAACCTTATATACACCAAAGATTGAACAACCAGCAAGGAGTGAAGTGACTAATAACGTCAGCACGAGTTTTTGCATTTTGCTACACTATCCCAATAAATTATGATGCATTTGATCAAAGGATAGATCATACTTCATCTAAATTCTATTGCCTATTCCAACTTGAGATTTGTTGAGAGACCTTTTTTCATGCCTATTTCCAATCAAGATTTGCGCAAAGCTGGACTTAAAGTTACCCTTCCACGAATTAAGATTTTGGAATTATTAGAAAATTCAAAACAACATCATCTTAGCGCTGAAGATATTTACAAGACTTTGTTAGAACAAGGGGAAGATGTCGGCCTTGCGACAGTTTACCGTGTGTTAACACAATTTGAAGCTGCAGGTATCATTCAGCGCCACCATTTCGAAAATAATCATTCTGTTTTCGAAATTATGCAAGAAGATCATCACGATCATTTGGTTTGCCATAATTGCAACAAAGTTATTGAATTTACTAATGATGTTATCGAGAAGGAACAGCATGCTGTAGCAGAGCAACATGGGTTTACCTTAACGGGTCACTCATTAAACCTCTACGGTTACTGTAACGAACCTGAATGTCAGGAAGTACTGCGCAAGAAATAATCGTTTTCACACAAAGAAAACAAATAAAAAAGGAAGGTTACGTTTAACCTTCCTTTTTTTATGAAGAAATTACTGTCTGTCGAAGGTTAAATGCTGATTTGTGCCTGCAATTTGATCAGGACCTTCTTCGGCAAGCTTAATTGTTAAACGTAAATCGTTTGGTGAGTCGGCATGTTTTAATGCATCTTTGTAGGTAATTTGGCCTGACTTATAAAGATCAAACAGCGCTTGGTCAAAAGTTTGCATACCGAGTTCACGTGAGCGTTTCATTAAATCTTTAATTTCATGAATTTCGCCTTTACGAATATAGTCTGAAATTAATGGTGAGTTAATGAGAATCTCAATCGCTGCACGGCGCGAATTACCATCAGGTGTTGGAATAAGTTGCTGTGCAATCATGGCCTTTAAGTTAAGTGATAGGTCCATGTAGAGCTGGCTGTGACGATCACTTTCAAAGAAATGAATAATACGGTCGAGCGCTTGGTTGGCGTT
Source organism: Acinetobacter lactucae (assembly GCF_013122135.1). Lineage (NCBI taxonomy): Bacteria > Pseudomonadati > Pseudomonadota > Gammaproteobacteria > Moraxellales > Moraxellaceae > Acinetobacter > Acinetobacter lactucae. Next base: position 3,044,047 of record NZ_CP053391.1, on the reverse strand, counting down.
GTTGGCGTGCATTGTGGCTAAGACCAAGTGACCCGTTTCGGCGAAGCCAATTGCATAGTCCATCACTTCACGCGTACGAATCTCACCAATCAAGATGACATCGGGTGCTTGTCGCAAAGTATTTTTTAAGGCAATTTCAAATGAGTCCGTATCGATTCCGACTTCACGTTGGGTAATGATGCAGCCTGCATGTTCGTGAATAAACTCGATTGGGTCTTCAATGGTAATGATATGACCTTTAGAGTTATGATTACGATAGCTAATCATTGAAGCCAAAGATGTCGATTTACCTGTGCCTGTTGCCCCTACAAAAATAATGATGCCGCGTTTGGTCATCGATAAATCTTTAAGTACAGGCGGTAGTTGTAAGTCATCAATTGAAGGAATTTTAGTTTCAATTCGACGGAGTACCATGCCTGGCATGTCGCGTTGCTGAAAAGCACTCACACGAAAACGGGCAGTTTTATCACGGTTCATAATGGCAAAGTTACATTCACGAGTGTCTGCAAATTCTTTGCGTTGTTTTTCACTCATGATGGAATGTAACAGTTGACCAATAATTTCGCCTGAAAGACTATTTTTTGAAATGGGAACAATTTGTCCATTAATCTTCATCGACGGTGCAACGCCATCTGTAATAAAGAGGTCGGATGATTTTTTTTCAACCATCAGGTTGAGCAGGTCATTAAAATCCATATTTATTCTCTAGTTATTTTTATAGGAATGATTCAGGCTGTTTAGCAGCAGTACGAGCCGTTTGAGGACTAATTACACCGCGAGCGACTAAACCTTTTAAGCTTTGGTCGAGGGTGGTCATGCCATGATTTGCGCCTGTCTGAATAGCTGAGTACATTTGCGCGACTTTGTTTTCACGAATTAAGTTACGAATGGCAGGAATACCAATCATGATTTCATGGGCTGCAACACGCCCACCGCCATTCTTTTTAAGCAGGGTTTGTGAAATAACAGCCTGTAAAGATTCAGAGAGCATGGCTCGAACCATGTCTTTTTCTTCGGCTGGGAATACGTCAATCACACGGTCAATGGTTTTCGCAGCAGAAGTCGTATGGAGCGTACCAAATACCAAATGGCCTGTTTCAGCCGCGGTAAGTGCTAAACGAATGGTTTCAAGGTCACGCATCTCACCAACCAAAATAATATCGGGGTCTTCACGCAGTGCTGAACGTAGCGCTTCATTAAAACCGTGTGTGTCTCGATGCACTTCACGTTGGTTGATGAGACATTTCTTAGACTGGTGTACAAACTCGATAGGGTCTTCAACCGTTAAAATGTGGTCATAACGGTTTTCATTAATGTAGTCCATCATCGCTGCAAGTGTGGTGGATTTACCTGAACCTGTTGGACCTGTAACCAGTACAATGCCACGTGGATAATCACAAATATCTTTAAAGATTTGACCTAGGCCTAAATCTTCCATGCTGAGCACTTTGGAGGGAATGGTACGAAACACTGCACCGGCACCACGGTTTTGATTAAATGCATTAACACGGAAACGCGCAACATTAGGCACTTCAAAAGAAAAGTCGGTTTCGAGTTTTTCTTCGTAGTCACGACGCTGTTTATCATTCATGATGTCATAGACCAGACGGTGAACATCTTTATGATCTAGAGCAGGTAAGTTAATGCGACGGACTTCGCCATCAACACGAATCATTGGTGGCATGCCAGCAGACAAGTGTAAATCGGACGCGCCATTTTTCACAGAGAAGGCGAGTAGCTCTGTAATATCCATAATTTCCCCAAGTAAATCAAAATATGTCATTATTTTGTAGAATAATATACGGCTTTCACCGAGGCTTACCAACACCTCGCTTTAGGTGAAAAGCAAAAAAGTTTTTTGAAAATGAGAACCTTGTCAATGAATTACCTGCAAGATGCGCGGCAGCACGTATTACAGCAAATCCAAACTGCTTGTGAACATGTTCAACGTGCGCCTGAAACCGTGCAACTTTTAGCCGTATCGAAAACACATCCAAGTGAAAGTTTGCGTGAAATGTATGCAGCAGGGCAAAGAGCATTTGGCGAAAACTATTTGCAAGAAGCTTTAGAAAAAATCGAAGCTTTACACGATTTAGACATTGAATGGCATTTTATTGGTCATGTTCAACGCAACAAGACGAAGCATTTGGCCGAGAAATTTGATTGGGTACATGGTGTAGATCGTTTAATTATTGCCGAGCGCCTATCTAACCAGCGTGGTGATGATCAATCTGCGCTTAATATTTGTTTGCAAGTGAATATTGATGGGCAAGACAGTAAAGATGGCTGTGTACCAGATGAAGTTGCCGAGTTAGTTGGTCAAATGAGTCAACTACCGAAAATCAGGTTACGTGGCTTAATGGTCATTCCAGCGCCTGACAATACTGCCGCTTTTGCAGATGCTAAAGCCTTGTTTGATGCTGTGAAAGACCAACATGCCCACCCAGAAGATTGGGACACTTTAAGTATGGGAATGTCGAGTGATTTAGAAGCTGCAATTGCGGCTGGTTCAACCATGGTTCGTGTAGGAACAGCCTTATTTGGTGCTAGAGACTATTCGCAAAAAAGGTGATGTAAGCTTTATCTTACAGAAACTGCGGGCTTTTGCGGCTATGGCAGACAATGCTTTTTTCGTATTATGAACTCATCAGGAAACAGGATGTTTCTAAGAATAACAATAAACAGTGATGAATGGATGCATACAGGTACGACAGGAGTTATACCAACGCAGAATCTAAAAAAGCCCCGACAGGATGTCGGGGCTTTTTAGTTTTAACCTACTACTTCTATGGTACTTGCACCTGCACCGAGTGGTTTTACCTGAATTTGTACAGGAATACGCTCATGCATTTCTTGAATGTGTGAGATGAGAATGACCTGACGACCCTGATTTTGCAATTGGTCTAAAGCATTCATCACCATGTGCAAAGATGAGGCGTCTAAAGTACCAAAGCCTTCATCAATAAACAGCGATTCAATTTTCATTGAGCCCGAGGCCATATTGGCAATCGCTAAAGACAAGGCAAGGGCAGTTAAGAACGATTCACCACCAGATAAAGAAGCAACAGAGCGGGTTTCTCCATCCATGTCATGGTCAATAATCGCAAGACTTAGAGACTGATCTAGGCGTTTTAGTGTATAGCGTTGAGACAGCATTGCCAGTTGCTGGTTGGCATGTTCCACTAAAATATCTAGGTGATATTGCTGAGCGTAGTCGCGGAACTCTTTACCTTTTGCATCACCAATCAAGCCTGAAATTTTGCTCCAGCGATGTTCTTCTTGCTGAATATTTTGAATTTGCTCAGCGTATTGTTGCTGTTTAGCCAGATTTTGCTGATGGACTTCAAGCTTAAGCTTAAGCCGATCACGTACTTCAAGCTGGGCTTTGAGTTCTGCAATATTGTCTTGAATAAGGCTAACAAGCTTTTCATATTCAATATCTGGCTGAGTTTGTAAGTGCTCGCTCAATTGCTCTTGCATGGTTTTAAGGGCAGAAGAGGCTTCACTTAATAAACGCTCGGCATGATTAAGACGGTTACGAATGTCTTGCTCTTGGGCGGAATTGATTTGCATGAGCGCCGTAAGATCAGTTGCCTGAAAATCAGTATGGGCTTTTAACCAGTTTTGAATTTGTTCATTAATCTGCTGCTGGTGCCCCGCAGTGTGTTGATGTTGATGCTTAAGCTGATCGAGTGCCTGTTTTTGCTGCTCAAAGTGCTGTCTGGTTTGTTCAAAACGTTGTTTAGCCTCGTGATACGCGGTTTGTTGTTGCTGACGTTTAGCATCGTGTTCAATTAACCATTCATGCGGTTTAATGTCAGCGCGGCCTGTCATTTGTTGAATGAGCGACACCGCTTTTTCATTATTTTGTTGGCCTTTAAGCGTAATCTCTCTGAGATTTTGATTGATCTCATCAATTTGCTTGGACATTTGCTCAAGATTGGCAGCTAACATTTTAAGTTCTTGTTGCTGCTGTTCAAAACGCTGTGCAAGCTGTTCTTGTTGCTCAAGCTGCTTAGCGCGTGCATCAAGAATAGTCCAAGTCTGCTTAGCCGTTTGGCTACTCGACTGCTGCCACGCTTGCTGTTCTGTTTCAGATAAGCACTCAACAATATGTTGAACCTGTTGTTGCCATTGCTGTGCAGTATTAAGCAAGCTTTCATTACGCTGAATAGACTGAACGAGTTGACTATGTTGTTTAATCGCTTGGACTAAACGCAAGTTTTCTGAGTCAAATGAACTTATAGCAGTTTGCGCGGCTTGTCTGAGTTCGTTGAGCGTTTGCAAGATCTGTTCAGGAGCTTGATTAAGTTCAATATGTAATTGATTGAGCTTAAACGTTTGCTCAAGCTCTTGCTGCAAGCTTGATTGTTTTGTTTGAAGTTGAGCTAGATATTTGTGAACTTGCTCAAGCTCAGCACGGCACTGGGTAAGTGCATGTTGCTGGGTTTGCCACGCATTAAACTTAGTTTGCTCTAGTGCAACAGCTTGCTGCTCTTGTTGTTGCTGCAAGTCGAATAAAGCTTTGGAAACTGCACTATCATCAATACGGTAAGGGTGGTGGGTACTTCCACAGACTAAACACGCTTCACCTTCTTTAAGATCGGCTCGTAATTGCTCAATATTTTCAGTGTGTAGTAAACGCTGCTGTTGCAGGATGTACTGTAACTTTTCACGTTCAGCTTTTGTTGTTTGGTAGTCTTGCTCTGTGGACTGGCAAACGGTTTTAAGCTGCTGTTCTTGGGCTGAGACTTGAGTTTGTTTTTCAGTGAATTGCTGAAGCTCAGCATATAACTCATGATAAATTTTAACTTTCTGTTGAGTCAGATCTAGCTGAGTGATTTGAGCGAGCTTTTGTTCTTTGTCTTTACGTTGCTGTTCAAGCTTTAACTCAATTTGTTCAACTGTGCCGAGTGAAGCTGTCAGTTGTTCAAGTTCACTTTTATCTTCCGCTAGCTTTTGGCGGGCAAGGGTAGGGTTTCCGAGTTGTTGTTCAATCGCTTGGTAATTTTGAATAAATTGTCCGAGCTGATGCAGATGCGCTGAAAGGCCTTTGTCCAATACAGCATATTGCTGAGTCTGAGTAAGCTGCTGTTGTAGGTAAATTCTGTTCTGCTCAAGCTGTACAATGTGCTGTTGCACAGTGTTTTGCTGTTGTTGCACTGGACTGAGTTTCTGCTCAAGTACATTTTTCTTTTCTTTGCACTTTTTATATTCATCGGCAATAAAGGCACGTTCTTGAATGGACTGCCGAACTTGATTTAAAGCTTGTTGATGCTGCTGCTCAAAATCGAGCGTTTGTTTGAGTTCTTGTTCTGCAAGTTGATATTGTTTTTGTCCCGTTTCAAAAATTTGCACTAACTCATTAAACTTGCTTTGAGCTTGCTGAATTTGTGGCTCAAGTTGTTGTAGGGTTTGTAAATTTTGAGATTGCTGAAAAACTTGTGGGCGTATTTCAGAGAAAACTTCGAGTCGTTTTAATTGCTCACGTTCACCAGCCAATTGTTGATGATGATTTTGCTGGGTTTGAAACTGTTGTTGTCTAGCTTGAACTTCTTGCTCAAGTTTTGCTTTACGCTCAAACCATTGTTGCTGTTTGTCTAAGACATTTTTATGTTGTTCTAATTTTTGATGATTTTGTTCAGCTTGCTGATATTGTTCGGTAAAAGCCGTAATCTCTTCATCAGACAAAATTTCAATGTGGCCTAAGAACTCTTCAAGCTGTTTACGCTGTTTTGCAATATCTGCTGTTTTACGAAAGGCCAATTCACCGATTTTGGCGAAAATGCTGGAGTTGGTCAGGTACTCAAGTAACTCACCGCGTTCACTGTCTCGTGCTTTTAAAAATGCGGTCACTTCGGATTGGGCAAGTAATACCGCACGAGTAAACTGTTCAAAAGAAAGCTGGGTAATTTGTTTAACTTTTTCATCAACCGCTTTGGCTTTGTCGGCAAGCACCACGCCATCGGTCAGGCATTTTAAGTGGCGTTGTACGCTTTGTAATTTACCATTTGGGTTTTCACGTGCCCGTTTAATTTCCCAGCGTGCCAAATAACGTTTTTGATCTTGTGCGATAAAGCAAAGCTCAGCAAAACCATGTCCTGTACCACGGCGTAAGACAGTTAAAGGTGAATTGGTCAGCAACTCGGAACCATCGACATCTTTTAACTTACCATCGCTGTCTTTAAGGCGAGGAACCCGATTAAACAAAGCCAGACACATGGCATCTAAAATAGTCGACTTACCAGCCCCTGTTTTCCCTACAATTGCAATCAGACCGGCATGGGCGAGAGGCGCGCTTTCAAAATCAATAAAGTGTTCATCAGAAAGAGATGCCAGATTTTTTATTCGAATGGATAAAATTTTCATGACATATCCTTAAGGGGTTGCATCATTTTCAAGATGTTTTTGTGCTTCTTGTACTAGGCTTAGAAAATCTTTTAAGACCGCATCATCGGCGCTGTAACCTTGTTTTTCCCAGATATTTTGAAAGAGTTTTTCTGGTGTTGGTGGTTCAAGTGCGATTTGCTGAGTGGTATTTGAATCGGTAGCGTTTTTATTCACATATTGACGAGAAATACGCACTAAACGATAGCGGTCAGGTGGTAGGGCTGCTTCAAACTGCTGTCGTAAATTGGGCTGCGGCGGCGTTAAACTATAATATTCAATATCGACATATTCACGGTGGTCAATATTTTCAATCATGCCGTTTGGCAAGGCTTTGAGTTGTTGTAGCACTTCGTTTAATTCACCACGAATGCGGTGCAACTGTATACAACGCGGAATTTCTACAGCTTCAAATTGCAAACGGCTGTCTGCCTCTTGAGCTGGGTCAATTTTGACCTCGACCACTTGATGCTTATAGTTAATTTCACTAAAAGAAAGCGGAATGGGTGAACCGCTATAACGAATGTGTGGCTGACCCACTTTTTGTGGTTTATGTAAGTGCCCTAAAGCGACATAGTCGACCGCATCTTCAAATAAAGTCGTCGAAAGTGCCTCTTCATTACCAATAATAATTGGGCGTTCAGAGTCAGATGTTTCTCCACCTTGCATGTGGGCATGCGACATCAAAATCAGCGCTTGGTCTGGTGTTTTACGACGTTTTGCTTCGGCAATCAGTTGCTGATGCAAATAGGCAATCGCATTTTTGCTGTTGGTGGTATGTTCATTAAAGCCCGTAATTTCGGCTGAACGTAAAAAAGGCAGGGCAAGACACCACGCCACAATATCTTGATTTTGATTATAGATAGGTAAAAGTAGTCGATCGAGATCTAGGGTTTTATCCTCATTCCAGCGAACCACGCCCACGGTTTTTGCATTATATTTTTCTAATAGTGGCTCGACCTGTTCAATACGGTAGCCTGAGTCGTGATTACCGGCAATCATGAGTGTTTGCATGTGCGGCGCAATACGATGCGCATCTGCTAAAAATTGGTAAAGTTGTTTTTGTGCTTGAGAGCCCGGGTTAATGACATCAAAAATATCGCCGGCGATGAGTAGGGCATGCGGTTGTTTTTCTTGAATTTGAGTGAGCAACCAGCTTAAAAATTGTTGGTGTTCGTAGTGGCGTGAATGATTATAAAAAAACTGCCCCAAATGCCAGTCAGAAGTATGTAGAAAATGTACGGACATAGAAACAGACATCAAGCCAAAATAAACACAGATACGTTAGCATAAATTGGCAGGAGATTTTATCAAGACATTTTAAAGTGCTCGTTATTTAAGCCTAAGTTGAAACTTAAATTAAATTTTTCACTTTAAAGTTTGCTTTGTTACTATCGACTTAAACCATGAACTTTGAGAACAAAATGACCATTCATGAATACCAAGTGAAAATACAGTGGGAAGGCAATACGGGTACAGGCACTTCATCTTATCGTTCATATAAACGAGACTTTAGTATTCAGCATCCTCAAAAGGCCACTATTCAAGGTTCATCAGACCCAGCCTATTTAGGGGATGTGACCAGATGGAACCCAGAAGATTTATTGGTTGCATCAGCTTCAGCTTGTCATAAGCTTTGGTATCTGCACCTATGTGCAGTCAACCATATTCATGTGTTGAGTTATGTCGATAAAGCAATTGGCTTTATGGAAGATGCAGATCCAGTTAAACGTGGTCACTTTACCCAAATTATTTTAAGACCAGAAGTTGTTTTAGAAAAAGGTGCCGATCAAGAACTTGCAGCAAAATTACATGAAGAAGCACATCACGAATGTATGATTGCCAATTCGGTGAATTTTCCAATTACATGTGAAGCCAGTTTTAGCTTTGCTGAATAATTAATATGAAATAGCCACCGATAAAAAGCCGGTGGCTATACATTAAAAAATAAATAGAGTCGTTAAAATAAAAGCTTTAAGCTGCATTTTCATCGATTTGGAAAATACCAAAAACGTTGTGGTCTAAGTCGACAAAGTAACCATGCCAAGCACGACCAGGAATGGCGAATTTATCCATCGCCACAATACCACCTTGCGCTAAAATTTTGGCAGCTATGTCATCAAAGTTTTCCACCTGAATCGAACAGGTAAATGCATTGGTGCCATATTCCATTGGAGGTGTTTGAGCAGGGCGTTTTAATAGTCCTCCCATCATTGAAGGTGTCTCTATGCGGTAATATTCAATCGGTAAGCTTTCATCAAGTTTAAATTGCCAGCCGAACACAGCTTGGTAAAACTGCGCATCGCGGGCAGGGTTTGAAGACTGGATTTCAAAATAGGCAATGTTGTTCATATTATTTAAATCATATTTTTATGGTAAAAAAAGTATACGCATAGCTTTTATAGCCATGAAAGCACGATTGTGTATGTTGAACGTAAAATAAATAAAAGTGCTAAAAAATAAAAACCGACGATTCGAGTGATGAGAGAATCGTCGGTCAAAAGCTTCATCAAGGGTTTCGGCTGCTAACAAAACCTAATCCGAAGGAAGAAAAGCGTCGTAATGAAAGGTCACCGAAACAATTTTGCGGATGCCGTGCAAAGGAAGTATTCGGTTGCTGCGACCTTGTTACCCTATATAACGTCAAGAGATCAGGATTGGTTGACAGAAAAATGAAAAAAAATCGAAAAAAATTTATAATTATTTTTTGAACCCATAAATTAGGCAAAAATATGACCAAATTACGTTCTTACTTTCTCTGGTTTTTTGGTTTATGCATCGTGCTTACCTTAATTGTAGGTGTTGTTGCAGCATTATTACCAGCGAGTGTAGGCGGTATTTTAACAGCCGTTCCATATTTAGGCGCAATGATTTTTGTCTTATTTAAATTTTTAAAGAAAGAACGTCGTGCTCCGACTGTACAAGAAAAAAAGAAATTTACTTTAGGTTTTACTCTCATTTTTTGGGGGTATAACTTATGTGGCGTTTTATTTGGCCTGTTCTTATTTGCCAGAAAAGACCCTGAGATTCTGCAAAACTTTATGCTTTACCTCAAACAGCCTCAATTTTTAAGCATTATGGTGATTATGCTTTTAATGTTAGCTATTCCGCTTTATTTAATTACTTACTGGTTTTATGGCAAACAAGCACAGCGAATGGCAAACAAAATGTTTAACGTGCAATAGATCACTACGAAAACTCATACGATTAAATATAAATGAGTCTTATACAATTAAATAAAACTTGAATCCTCAGCTTAGGAGGAAATATGAATAAGAATGTATTAATTACGGGTGCCAGCGGTTTTATCGGAACGCATTTAATTAAGTTCCTACTACAAAAAAATTATAACGTGATTGCTGTGACACGGCAGGCTGGAAAGGCATCTGACCATCCGGCCTTGCAGTGGGTGCAAAAGTTTGAAGATATTTTGACACGGCAAATTGATTATGTGGTGAATTTGGCAGGTGCAAATATTGGCGAAAAACGCTGGACAGAGTCACGTAAAAAACAACTCATTGAAAGCCGTGTAAATACGACACGAAAGCTATATGCGTGGTTCAAGCAGTCTGAAATTTTTCCTGAAGTAATTGTTTCTGGTTCGGCCATTGGTTATTACGGTATAGATGATCAAGAAAAGTGGGCAGAGGTGTGCACTGAACAATGCTCGCCACAGCCTATTTTTATGTCACAGCTTTGCCAAGAGTGGGAGCGAGCAGCTTTAGCAGATGCTCAGCAAAATACTAAAATTATTCGTTTAGGGGTGGTGTTTGGGCAGGGCGGTGGTATTTTGCCTAAAATGTTGCTTCCGATTCGACTCAATTTGGTCGGTCAAATTGGTCGTGGCCGTCAGCCTGTGGTCTGGGTACACATTGAAGACGTGTTAAACGCCATCGAGTTTATATTTCAGCATCCTCAATCTGCTCAAATTCACAATGTTGTAGCGCCAGAAAATGTGACTCAAAAGGTATTTGTTGAGCAAGCTGCTGAGGTTTTGAATAAGAAACCACTGTTGTCAGCGCCGAGCACGGTTTTTCGCTGTTTGTTGGGCGAACAATCGCAATTGATCTTAAATGGGCAGTACGTTAAACCTGCTGCCTTGCAAGCAGAAGGATTTGAGTTTGCTTATCCTCAATTAAAAATGGCTTTAGAGAATATACTCGCGTCAGGCTAAGATTTTATTTTGCAAACGCTCTGGGGAATATGCTTTGGCATCAACTAATGTTGGTTGATCTAGCATAAGCTGACGGAGCAATTGCGCAGAGCCTGCGCCCATGCATAAACCATTTCTAAAATGACCAAAGTTTGCCCATAGGTTGTCCATTTCAGGCATTTTGCCAATGTAGGGAACGCCATTTGGTGAACTTGGTCTGAGGCCTGCCCAGCGCTGTACAATCGGGAAATCGGCTAGTTCAGGCACCATTTCTAAACATGCTTCTAAAATATTGTGCTGGGTGGTTTCATCGGTAGAGGTGTCAAACCCACGATGGGCCATGCTAGACCCACACACGATATGACCGTCCATACGTGGAATCAAATACATGACTCGATTCATACACATGGTCGGTAACCAGTGAGCAGGGGTTTTAAATAACAGCATTTGGCCTTGAACAGGTTCGACTGGAATTTCGAGTTGTAATTGTGAGTTCCAGTAATGGCTCCAAGCACCCGAAGTTATTACAAAATGATCTGCTGTATGTTTGCGTCCATCTTCGGTTTGTAGGGCTTGTATCACATCATCATTTTGAATCAGTTTTTTAACAGCAGCATGTTCAAAAAATTCAACATTTGGATGTTGTTTTAAATAGCTAATCAGGGACTGTAAAACGCGTGGATTGCGAATATTAGACAGTTCGGGGAAATAAATCGCTTCTTGAAACTGATCGGAAATATGTGGATTAACTTGTTCTAATGCATCTCGCTGTAAATATTCGCAGCGCTGCATCGGTTCTTGATGTTGCTCTGCGTAAGAAAGCCCAACGTCAAAATCCTCTTCATCAAAAATAAGCATGCCTGTGTCATGAATTTCAAAATCAATCCCTGTAATAGGGTAGAGTTTTTGGTTCCATGCTTGATACGAGGCTTTACCAAATTGAGCAAGTTGGTTCACTGCATGCACATAGCGCCACGGGTACATCGGAGAGAGAATACCTCCGCCAGCCCAAGAGGCTGCTTGTCCCGCTTGTTGTTGATCAAAAATGCTGATCGTACAGCCTTGTTCAACCAACTCCAGCGCAGACATTAATCCACTTATGCCCGCGCCAATGATTGCAATATGCATGCAGTGTTATCCTTTCTCTGCGAACTTAGTTCATTTCCTTGAGTTTTTCGGCAGCGGTTTCTGCAAAGTAAGTCCAGATTCCGTCTGCACCAGCACGGCGGCAGCACATGAGTGATTCTAAAATCACTGAGTCTGATAACCAGCCATTTTGAATTGCGCCAGCTAACATTGCGTATTCGCCACTCACTTGGTAGATGAATGTCGGAACACCAAAGGTATCTTTCACTTCACGTACCACATCCAGATATGGCATGCCTGGTTTTACAATCACCATGTCGGCGCCTTCTTGAATATCAAGCGCGATTTCATGTAACGCTTCGGCACGGTTGGCAAAGTCCATCTGGTAGTTATATTTATTACCACCTTTTAGGTTGGATGCAGAGCCAACAGCATCACGGAATGGACCATAGAAGCTAGATGCATATTTTGCAGAGTAGGCCATGATGTTGGTGTAGATGTGACCATTGGCTTCTAAAGCTTGACGAATCGAGCCAATACGACCATCCATCATGTCACTTGGTGCAATCACTTCGGCACCTGCTTCTGCGTGACTTAACGCTTGTTTAATCAAGCATTCTACAGTCTCGTCATTGAGGACATAGCCTGTTTCATCAATAATGCCATCCTGACCATGCGTGGTGTATGGGTCGAGGGCACCATCAGTGATTAACACCATTTCTGGTAATTCTTTTTTAAGCAAACGGCAAGTGGTTTGTACTAAACCATCTTCACGCCATGCAGCTTCTGCGGTGAGGCTTTTATCTTCTTGCGGGGTAACTGGAAAAAGAGCCAGTTTTGATACGCCCAATTCCAGAAGTCTTTCAGCTTTTTTCAGTAACAAATCTGCCGACAAACGCTGAATGTTTGGCATACTTGGAATATCTTGGGTCTGATTTTGTCCCGGTAATACAAATACTGGATAAATCAAGTGATTGGTAGTGAGCTGTGTTTCGCTGACCATCGCACGCAACTGGTCATTTTTACGGATACGGCGCATGCGAGTGGCTGGAAATGCAGGACGATTGAACGTATAAGTCATAACAATCTCGATGTTCGGTATTACACTAGGATAGGTTGGCGGATATTCCATTACTGTCAACCGATTGCTGTATTGTAGCCCCATAATGCTGGATTTGTACAAAATTATGGGTGTTTATCATGCTTTTAAATTTAGGCAACGTATGAGTGATGAAAAGAAAAATTGGACTGGGAACATCCATTTAGGTGCAAAAACTGACCTAACTGTCGTACTCAACCAATTATGTAAGGCGTTTAATAGCTCTCCTTTTTTTAAGCATAGTGGAATGATTATGCGTGTGGTGGATGGGCACATTGAAGGCTATATCGAGATGCAACCCAACCTGATTGGCAATCTGGCATTTCAGATTTTGCATGGCGGTGTTGCTGCAACTTTGCTCGATAGTATTGGCGGAATTGTGGCAATGGAACACCTATATCGCCGTTCAACTCCCGAAACTTTAACTGAAACCATTAAGCAAGTGTCGCGTTTGGCAACAGTCGACATGCGTGTAGATTATTTAGCACCAGGGCGTGGTAAATATTTTATTGCACGTGCCGAAGTACTCCGCTTAGGTCGTAAGGGCTGCACCATGCGCATGACCATGGTCAATGATGAAGATAAGCCGATTGCTGCGGGCATTGCCTCATATGCCTATTAAGTAATGAATTGAACTGTTTAAAAGCGCCAAGTGCGCTTTTTTTTTAGTGTTTAAAAAGCAGAAATTTTCATAAAAACTTTGAGATAAACATTAATTTAATTAGAACGAACGCATTAGTTATAATTTTTTATTCTCATATTATGAGGTTTTAGCGTTAAAATTGGCTCCTTTGACAATGCGGTATGTCTTGTTTATAGAAAAATAAAAACTCTATAACAAGGTGTAGTGCGAGATTGATGGCAAAGCCAACTCATCTTTAGGAACATACCATGACTGATGCACAAAGCAATGTACAAGAAACAGTGCCAACAACATCTGCCTCGGATGAAAACAATCAAAACAAGCGCAAAAAATTTCTTGGTTTTTTTGCGCTGATTTTATTGATCGCCGCTATTTTGTATGCAATCTGGGCATTATTTTTAAATCACTCGGTGAGTACGGATAATGCTTATGTCGGTGCAGAAACCGCGCAAATTACTTCAATGGTGAGCGGACAGGTCGCTCAGGTTGTCGTAAAAGATACCCAAACGGTACATCGTGGTGACGTGCTGGTTCGTATTGATGATCGTGATGCCAAAATTGCATTGGCTCAAGCTGAGGCAGAGCTCGCCAAAGCAAAACGTCAATACAAACAAACTGCGGCAAACAGTAGCTCTTTAAACTCTCAAGTTGTGGTTCGTGCTGACGAAATTAACAGTGCCAAAGCACAAGTTGCACAAGCACAGGCAGACTATGACAAAGCTGCTTTAGAACTCAACCGCCGTGCGCAGCTTGCAGCATCTGGTGCAGTGTCTAAAGAAGAACTCACTAAAGCACAAAGTGCAGTTGAAACAGCCAAAGCGGGGCTAGAGCTTGCCAAAGCTGGTTTAGCGCAAGCGTCTTCGAGCCGTAAAGCTGCCGAAAGCACCTTAGCTGCAAACGAAGCGTTAATTCAGGGTGTAAGCGAAACTTCGACTCCGGATGTACAAGTTGCACAAGCGCATGTTGAACAAGCTCAGCTTGATCTGGAGCGTACCGTGATTCGTGCGCCAGTGGATGGTGTGGTGACACGTCGTAATATTCAAGTCGGTCAACGTGTGGCGCCGGGTACGAGCATGATGATGATTGTGCCGCTGAATGATTTATATGTAGATGCGAACTTTAAAGAAAGTCAGTTGAAAAAAGTCCGTCCGGGTCAGGCTGTCACGCTGACTTCAGATTTATATGGCGACGACGTTGAATATCACGGCAAAGTGGTAGGCTTCTCTGGTGGTACAGGTTCTGCCTTTGCCTTAATTCCGGCTCAAAACGCAACAGGAAACTGGATTAAAGTGGTTCAACGCTTACCGGTTCGTATTGCACTTGACCCGAAAGAACTTGCTGAACACCCACTGCGTGTTGGCTTGTCGATGGAAGCAAAAGTCGACTTATCTGCGAAGTAAACGCTTATGAAAACGCAAACACCTTTTGCCGAACTAAGCGGTGGCCGTTTAATACTGGCAGCGTTTGTTATTGCCTTGTCGAACTTTATGGTCGTGCTCGATACGACCATTGCCAACGTATCTGTACCGCATATTACCGGTAACCTTGCTGTTTCAAGTACACAAGGCACATGGGTTGTTACGTCCTATGCAGTTGCAGAAGCGATTTGTGTACCTTTAACGGGTTGGCTTGCAGGGCGCTTTGGTACCGTTCGGGTTTTTATTTTTGGCCTGATTGGTTTTACCATTTTTTCGTTTTTGTGCGGCCTAGCAAACTCGTTAGGCATGCTGGTGTTTTTCCGTATTGGACAAGGTCTATGCGGTGGCCCCCTCATGCCACTCAGCCAAACCTTGCTGATGCGTATTTTCCCTAAAGAAAAGCATGCACAGGCGATGGGCCTATGGGCGATGACTACTGTGGTTGGGCCAATTTTAGGGCCAATTTTGGGTGGTCTGATTAGTGACAACCTGTCTTGGCACTGGATCTTCTTTATTAACTTACCGGTTGGGATTATTTGTGTTTTAGCAGCAATGCGCTTGTTAAGAGTGGCTGAAACAGAAACCATTTCTTTAAGAATCGACACTGTCGGTTTAGGTTTGTTAATTCTGTGGATTGGTGCGTTACAGCTCATGCTCGATTTAGGGCACGAACGCGACTGGTTTAACAGCACCAGCATTATCGTTTTGGCTTTAACTGCCGCCATTGGCTTTGTGGTGTTCCTCATATGGGAACTCACCGACAAACACCCCGTCGTGGATGTCAAAGTCTTTAGGCATATGGGCTTTGCAATATCGGTACTGGCCTTGTCGCTTGGCTTTGGCGCGTTCTTTGGCAGTATTGTACTGATTCCACAGTGGCTGCAAATGAACCTTTCATACACTGCCACATGGGCCGGATATTTAACCGCAACCATGGGCTTTGGTAGTTTGACCATGTCACCGATTGTGGCAAAGCTTTCGACCAAACATGACCCACGCGCACTGGCAAGTTTTGGTTTAATTTTGCTGGGTGGTGTGACCTTAATGCGGGCATTCTGGACCACAGACGCCGACTTTATGGCACTGGCTTGGCCGCAAATCCTGCAAGGTTTTGCTGTACCGTTCTTCTTTATTCCACTGTCGAACATTGCACTCGGTTCGGTACTCCAGCAAGAAATTGCATCTGCTGCGGGTCTCATGAACTTTTTAAGAACCATGGCAGGGGCGATTGGTGCTTCAATTGCAGTGACCGTATGGGACGACCACGCCAAAGTTGCACGTAGTGAAATGGTGTCAAATCTAAACACGACCGAAGTTCAAAATAACCTGATGCAAAATGGTTTTACGGCTGACTCGACGCTTGGAATTATTTCCAACCTTGTCGATAAAGAAGCGATTACCATGTCGGCGAACCATGTATTTTTGCTGTTTGCGATGGTATTTGTCTTTGCGGGGCTGGTCATTTGGCTGTGTCCAAAACCCAAAGGGGATGTCGGCGGAATGCCTTCTCACTAATCATCAAAAAGCATCTCTTCGGAGGTGCTTTTTTTAGGCCTACTACAAAGTGAGCGAGTTTATAAATAGCAGATTTTGCCTGTATTTAAAGAAATAAAGCATGCCAGAATTGGGCAAATCAGTTATAAAAGAGTGTGATAGCAAACAAGGAGATATCATACAGAGCACAAAATAAACACCCTTAATCATTTAATATTATTAAAACTTTATTTTTATCATAGATTAAAAACTGAAGACCTGAAAACTAGAGAAGCTTGCATGGCAATTGCATGGATAGGCAAGCGTATATATTGGAGTTATCACGTGAATATAAAATATTCATTTTTGTTCAGTAGTTTATTAGCAGTCGGTTTATTACAAGGATGTGGAGATGATTCTTCAGATCAACCCAAGGATGACTCAAATACAACTCCGCCCAATTTAATTGTAGATAATGACCCCACCAGTTGTAGCAAACTGGCACAAGACGGTTCAAGCGTGGTGGTGGGCTCAAACCAAAATGGTGACCCAGCCGCGCCTGAGGGTGCATCAGGTTATAGACTGGGTAACACGGTTAAATATTCAGATAAATATATGGTGGTGGCAAACACGCCACTTGCGGTAAAAGCAGGTTGTGATGTTTTAAAAGCAGGCGGTAGTGCAGTCGATGCGGCGGTTGCGGTACAAGCAGTGCTTGGTTTGGTCGAGCCGCAGTCGAGTACCATTGCGGGTAGTGGTTTTATGATGTATTACGATGCCAAAACCAAGCAGGTCACGGCTTATGATGGTCGTGAAACCGCACCAGCCGCAGCCAACGAATATTATTTAATTCGCCAGAATATGGATGACCCAAATTCACCAGCACCTGTCCCAAGTGCGCGCCGTAGTGGTCGCTCGATTGGTGTGCCAGGTGTAATGCGTTTGCTTGAACAAGCACAAAAAGAACACGGCAAACTCAAGTGGAACCAGTTGTTTGATGAAGCCATTGGTTTAGCTGATAACGGGTTCCGTATTCCGGGTCGTTTGGCAGATGCCATTGCAAGTAATGCAAATAGCTTGGCACTCGATGCAAATGCAATGAAAACCTATTTCTATATAGATGGTTCACCACGTAAAGTCGGTGAAATCATGACCAATAAAGAATATGCAAAAACACTAGAAGCACTTGCCACGCAAGGTGCAAATGCATTGCACACTGGGCCAATTGCGCAAGCCATTGTGACAAAAGCAGGCCAAACCGTAGGTGATGACCCAGCAAGAACTCCAATTACCCCAAGTTTGATGACCTTGCAGGATTTATCAAACTATCAGGTTAAAAAACGCGACCCGATTTGCACGACGTACCGTGACCGTTACTATGTATGTACCATGCCACCTCCATCTTCGGGAGGGATTGCGGTTGCGCAAACGCTGGGTATTTTAGAAAACTTTGATATGTCGCTCTATCCACCTAAAAACCCTGAAAATGAAGGCGGTGTGCCGGATGTGATGGGTGTGCACTTAGTGTCTGAGGCGGAGCGTTTGGCTTACGCTGACCGTGACAAATATGTGGCAGATACTGACTTTGTGCCTTTACCAGCACAGGGTATTGCAAGCTTTATTGATAAAAATTACTTGAAACAACGTGCATCACTGATTAACCCGAACCAAAGTATGGGCGTTGCGCCAGCAGGCAATTTCAACCCAGCTTCGGGAGTCGATACCACTGTTGAACATGGTACAACGCAGTTCACCATTGTAGATGCCTATGGCAATGTGGTTTCAATGACATCGACTGTTGAATCGAGCATGGGTTCTTTCCACATGGTGGATGGTTTCTTGCTGTCAAACCAGTTAACTGACTTTAGCGCGAATCCTTATGACAGCACTGGGGCACTGGTTGCTAACCGTGTAGAAGGGGGCAAACGTCCACGTAGTACCATGGCGCCAACTTTAGTGTTTAAAGGCACCACGCCAGATGAGTTTTATATGGCAACAGGTTCACCAGGTGGCGGCACGATCATTCAATATGTAGTTAAAACTTTGGTGGGTGCATTGGACTGGAACTTAAATGCACAGCAGGCCACTTCGCTTGTTAACTTTGGTGCGACTAATAGCAAAAACACCAATGTGGATAGCTCAAACGTTCAGCTTTCCTTAGTTGACCTGATTGAAGGCTTAAAAGCAAAAGGGCATGGCATTTCTAACACTGCGCAAACCAGTGGTATTTCAACGATTATGAAAGTAAATATAAATAATCAGAGTAAATACGCAGGTGGGGTAGACCCACGCCGTGAAGGGATCGTGTTAGGCAATGGAGCCTTATAGATCAAACTTTAAAAAAGCTGTCATTTTTGGCAGCTTTTTTATGAGAGGCCTTGAAAAAAACAAAAGGCTCTCCATTATGTAAATATGTTCATCAGTAGCAGACTGTTGATAAAATGCACAGTATTTTATTTTAGTTATGCTATGATGTTCAGACATTCATGGGGATGTTATTGGCTTCGACGCTGGTGATGAAACTCATAGATGCATGCCGAGAGCGCATTTTCTCTCGTAAATCAAATTTGCATATTTTAGTCGCAAACGACGAAACTTACGCTCTAGCTGCCTAAGGGCAGTTTGTCCGCTTCCTAGAATACTTGTGGTTTAGGAACCCGACCGTAGCGCACGCACACAAGTCCGTATAGAGTCAAGCCTCGGGGCTTTATACCAAACTTAGAGGATCGCAACTTGTACCCTGTTCGTCGGGTCACTTGGTGTTAAAACAATAGACGATATCTAAGCATGTAGTATTCTCGAGCGTAATGCTGGCGGACGCGGGTTCAACTCCCGCCATCTCCACCAAAATTCTATTCAGAAGTGTATCACTGAATAAAAAAGCCTTTAAATTCAACGTTTAAAGGCTTTTTTGTTGACTATCCTTTATGATTTTATTTAAAACTATTCGATCTGATTTTCGCTTAAATAAGGGTAAATTCTTATGTTATTTAAATATGAAGAATGTCTGTTCACAGGTAAGAAAATAATCTTTGAGATTCTATAGACTATCATTTTGTTTATGACTAATAAATTGAGTCGATTTTTTATATGAGCTATGGCCAAAGGATCTCATCATGCAACAGATCAAAGCAAATAGATATAGATTACAGTGAGCGAAATATTTTGCTGAATATATTGAAATTAAATAGCTTGATTTTGAGTAAGAGCCAAACTTGCTTCAAGGTAAAAAATTTAATATTTACAAATCACGGATGAATTTAATCAGATTTTGAAAAGCACACATGAGGGCTAGTATTAGCTTACTCAAAGTTTCTTATACATTATCGAATTTAGGTGATAGGCGTTTGAAATACATTTCTGGTGTCAGATAAAGCAAACCAATCCCAGTCTCTGACCTAAACTATTGAATTGAGGCAATATGAACATCTCTTTGATTGAAAAAGATTTATGGGAAGCAGCGGATGACCTGCGTGCGAACTCGAAATTAACAGCAACGGAATATGCTCAACCAATTTTGGGTATCATTTTCTTGTCCCATGCAACTTCACGTTTTTACTCGCTAAAAAAAGAATTATTAAAAGATCATCAAATGGCAAGTTATCAAAAACTTGTTGATGAAAATAAAATGCCAGCGGAAGCATTTGAAAAGCAATTAGAGATTGCTTTTAAGGCACGGAGTGCTTTGTATTTGAATCCAGAACAACGTTTTGATTATTTGGCAAACTTACCAACAGGTCATAACTTGGGTGCTGAACTTGATGCAATTATGGAATCAATTGAAACTCAAAACCCAGTTTTAAAAGGTATTTTACCTAAGACTTATCAGCATTTTGAAGAAGATCTATTAGAGCGTGTTGTTCGTATTTTTAACCGAGATACACTATTAAATGCTGAGGGTGATGTCTTTGGTAAAATTTATGAATATTTTTTAAATAAATTTGCTCAGTCGGGTGCACAAGAAGGAGGGGAGTTTTTCACACCTCCATCATTGGTGCGTACTATTGTTAATTTTATTGAACCAGATCATGGCTTGGTAATTGACCCTGCGGTGGGTTCTGCGGGTATGTTTATTCAAACAACGCATTTCCAAGAGCAAAATCACACGCATAATCAGATGCAATTCGTTGGTCAGGAAAAAACTAAAAACAACCAAAAACTTGCCATCATGAATATGGTTGTGCATGGTTTAGATGCCTCTAACATTGTGGAAGGCAACTCGTTTTATAGTGCACTGTCAGACTATATTGGACAATGTGATTTTGTCATGGCGAACCCTCCATTTAACGTAGATGCGGTTGATGCAAGCAAATGTAAGAATGATGTTTACGTTATACCACAGCATGAAAAAGGTAAGCCTGAACCAAAAGCATTAGAAATTGTTCAAGCAGCGATTGCTGAGAAGAAACGTTTACCTTTTGGTTTACCAGGCGTGACATCTAAGTCTGGTGGTAAGCGTAATGATGGTAATGATGCAAAAAATGAGCAAGTCTCAAATGCAAATAGTTTGTGGATTCAGTATTTTTATAGCTATTTGAATGAGTCTGGTCGAGCTGGTTTTGTTATGCCATCAAGTGCATCGGATGCAGGTGGACGAGATAAAGAAATTCGTCAAAAATTGGTTGAAACTGGTCATGTCGATATTATGGTCTCTATTGGGCCAAAATTCTTCTATACTCGTTCTTTACCATGTGCGCTTTGGTTCTTTGATAAATCTAAAACTGAAAGCCGTAAAGATAAAGTGTTGATGCTAGATGCGCGTAATATATTTACTGTAGTGTCTGCAAAATCGCATATTTTTAGTGAGTCACAGTTAGAAGCTTTAAATGCGATTGTGTGGTTATATCGTGAGGAGCACAATAAATATCAAAACTTGCTACGTCGCTATATCAATACTATGCTTGAAACAATTGAGCAGATGCGAGCGGTTTATAAAGATTACTTACGCTCATCTAAATCTGTTGTGGATTACGTTGCTAAATTTGCTTCAAATACATCGATTGATATTCTAAACAAGCTGTCGAAGAAAGAACAAGAAGCTGAAGATAAGCCAACGCCAATCACAACAGAGCAACTTTCATTGTTAAAAGCGTCTGCTTTGAAAGCTCAGCAAGGTCTTGATTCAGAGCTTGTTGAAGAGGAAAAAATTGCACTTCTTGATGCTTTACCAAATGTCGAAAAATTACGCCAAAAACTTAATGATGCTCAAGACCATGCTGCAATTATTGTCATCTTTACTACTTTGCAAAATACTCAAAATCAGACACAAGCTGTATTTAATAAATTAAATACAACAAAATCTGAGGCTTTGGCATTGGTTGCACAAGCTGATAGTTTGTATGCCAAAAAAGATAAAAAACGATGGGCCAATAAAGAGGTCGTTGCATTATTGAGGGATTTGAATACATCGGCAGAAGGAGAGCCTGAAACAATTCAAGATCAAGTGCAGTGCTTGGAAAAAGCTTTAGTTGATTGTATTGCTAATATTACTTGGTTGTATGAATGCTTTCCTGAAGGTGTATATGCTGATGTTGCTGGTTTATGTAAGCTAGCTTCACAGGAGGACATTAAGGCACAGGATTATTCTCTTACACCAGGGCGTTATGTGGGAATTGAAGAGATTAGTTCTATCAATAAAAATGTAGTTGAAGAGGTTCTTCGTTTATTAGTTGAGATAAATGAATTAAATCAGTCATCTCAAATTTTGCACAATAAATTAACTCTTAATTTAAAGGAATTGTTTTAATGCAAATTGAGTACATTCCATTAGAACAATTAGGATTTGTTGGAAGAGGTAAATCTAAACATCGTCCCAGAAATGATGAAAGTTTATATGGCGGAGAGTATCCATTTATTCAGACAGCAGATGTAAAGAAAGCCGAGTTATATATTCGAGAATATTCTCAAACGTATAATGAGAAGGGATTAGCGCAGAGTAAATTGTGGCCAAAAGGTACATTGTGTATCACTATTGCTGCAAACATTGCAGATACGGCAATATTAGATATGGAAGCCTGTTTTCCAGATAGTATTATTGGTTTTGTAGCAGATAAAACTAAAGTTAATGTGAAGTACGTTAAGTATTTTTATAGTTTATTTCAGCGTAATTTACAGAAAATTTCTCAAGGTGCAGCGCAAGACAATCTTAATCTTGAAAAGTTATTAATGTATCCAATACCATGCCCATCATTAGCTATTCAAAATCGAATAGTTGATGTGTTAGGGACAATAGATGATTTAGTAGTTTGTAATGTTGATTTAATTAACCGTTATAAGTTAGTGATAGAGAAGTTATATTTTGAGTGGTTCCATAATTTTAAATTCCCTAGCTATGAAAACATCAAACTTGTTGATGATATTCCTGAAGGTTGGGAAATAAAGCCGATTAATCAATTGACCCAATTGATTAGTCGAGGTATTACACCAAAATACAATGATGAGTCTGGAAGTAGCATTGTTATTAATCAAAAGTGTATTCGAGATAATAAATTAAATCTTGAATTTGCAAGAAGACAAGACAAAGAAATACCAGTTTCAAAATTGGTTCAGAAAGGTGATGTACTAATCAACTCGACAGGTGCTGGAACTTTAGGACGTGTAACCCAAGTTCATGAGAATTTGTCAGATACTACGGTAGATACACATGTCACTATTGTTAGGCCATTAAACGAAATTTCTTCCGCATGGTTCGGTGCAGCAATATCAAATCTGGAAAGTTATATCGAAACCTTGGGTGAAGGTGCAACAAACCAACTTGAATTGAAGCGTGAAGTGATCGGTAGAATTGATTTGTTGTGCCCTACTATGGAAATTCAACAACATTTTCAAAAAATAGTAGAACCAATGGAACAAAAAATATTGAATTTGATGAAGCAAAACATGCATTTACTTAAGTTGAAAGAAACTTTGCTACCTCGGCTTATGTCTGGTGAACTCGATGTTTCTAAACTATTAAGTATCCAATAAACTAAAAAAACCTGTGAATTCACAGGTTTTTTTATATGAGTTATGTTAAATTCGATAAAAGAAACTTTCTAATTTTTATAAATTTATATTATGGCATATGCACAATTTTCCGAAGGAAATCTGATTCAAAAACCGGCTATCAAAATTTTAAAAGAACAACTAGGCTGGCGTACAACCCATGCTTATGATGATGAGTGGAAATCAGGAAAAAGCATCTTTGGTCGTGAGTCTGAGCAACAAGTAGTCTTGCTAGATGATTTGAAACAAGCATTAGTGCAATTGAACCCAGATGTGCCTCAAGAAGCCATTCAAAATACAATTAAGTATTTAAAAGATCGTCGCAGTTATAATGCTAATCCAATTGCTGAGAATAGATATCGTTATGAAAATGATCTTTTAATTGGATATAAGACACAGGCAAAAAATCTTAAAACTGGTCAGTTAAAAGATTACACAATTAAAATCATCGACTTTAATGATATTGCCAATAATATTTTCCATGCAGTTGATGAACTGTGGGTAAAAAGCGCAGTTACGTTAGAGCGTAAGCGTCCTGATCTAATTTGCTTTGTAAATGGTTTACCATTGGTGTTTTTTGAATTTAAAGGTGTAGATATAGATGTCAATCGTGCCCTTAAGGGGAATTTGACAGACTATAAGGATAAAATTCCTCAACTTTTTGACTTTAACGCGGTTACGATTTTATCCAATGGTGAAGAAGCAAAATATGGCACATTTATATCTCCACTTGAGTTCTATGGACAATGGAAACGTAATGATGAAGATGAGGCAGAACCAGCAGCAAATACTAATCAGCTTAAACGTTTGTTATTTGGGATTTTAGATAAAACACGTTTACTCGATTTAGTACAGAACTTTATTACTTTTGAAGGTGAAGGTGATAAAGCCATTAAAATTATTGCTAAAAATCACCAATATTTAGGGGTGAATCGTGTGGTTGAAAGGCTTGTAAGCCAAGACCCAAAATATATTAAAGAGCGTAATGAAGGCCGGTTAGGTGTTTACTGGCATACCCAAGGATCAGGTAAGTCTTTCTCAATGCTATTTTTCACTGAAAAATTGCTAAGAAAAATCTCGTCAAATTACCGTTTTGTGATTATTACTGACCGTGTTGAATTAGATGACCAGATTTCTAAGCTTTATAGCGATTGTGGTAAATCAAATAAGGTCAATGATCAGGCGGTAAGTGGTGACCAACTTCGTAAAAAGCTTACACACTCGAATGATAAATATATCTTTACGACTGTACATAAGTTTAATCAGCTTGTGACAGAACCATATAGTACTGCGGATAATATCATTGTGATCTCTGATGAAGCACACCGCAGTCAATATGGTGATTTGGCACGTAATATGCGGGCTGCTTTACCAAATGCTAAATATCTAGGTTTTACTGGAACACCATTAATGGATTCTCCAGAAGATCAAAAAACCAAAGAATGGTTCGGTGATTACGTTTCAATTTATGACTTTAAACGCGCCATTTTAGATGGTGCAACTGTACCGCTAATTTACGAAAATCATGGTGCTCAGCTGAGTATTGCTAATTCTGATGAGTTAAATCAACGTATTCAGAAAGTAATCGATGATGCTAAGAAAAAGGGCAAAAGTGAAGCGGATATTGAACGATTAGTTCGTAAAGCAAGTGATGACTATAATATTCTAACTTCACCGAAGCGTTTAAAGATCGTAGCGCAAGATGTTGTGGATCATTATAAAGAGCGATGGTTACTTGGTACGGATAAATCACCTTGTAATAAGGGTATGCTAGTTTGTTTAGACCGTAATACTTGCTTGAAAATGTATGAGCTGATTACTGAAAAATGGCAGTTAGCGATTGAGTTACAAGAAAAAGACCTTGCAGAAGAGGAAATCATTCACTCTAACGATCCAGATATTTTAGATGAAAAACGCAAACATTTAGCATGGATGAAAGAGACCAAGTTTGCAGTTGTGGTCAGTAGTGAGCAAAGCGAAATTGAAGAGCTTGCAAAGTTCAATGACCATAATAGTAAGGCTTTGGATATTTTGAAACATCGGAAACTAATGCAAGAGCGTAAGTTAGATGAAGAGTTCAAGGATAGCAACAATCCGTTACGCTTTGTGATAGTTTGCGCAATGTGGCTCACAGGGTTTGATGTGAAGTCATTATCAACTTTATATATTGATAAGCCAATGCAAAACCACACATTGATGCAAGCAATTGCACGAGCAAATCGAGTAGCACCAGGTAAAAAGCAAGGGACGATTATTGACTATAATGGAATGCTACAGAGTTTAAGACGCGCATTGGCTGTATTTTCAACTGGTAAGAATTCTGCTGGGAAAACAGAACAAGTTGAAACTGATCCATTACATGATAAGCCAAACTTATTAATTGAATTTGGCGTATATCTGAAGAATTTAATTAAATATACTAAGTCTAAAAAAGCCCCTTACGAAGCTTTAAAAACTGCAACAGATGATGATCGCTTGGAATTACTTTTACAATGTAAAGATGCACTATCGGTTACCAAGGAAGTTAAAGTTACATTTATTACAATGTTTAATGATTTAGATTTACGTAAAGAAAGTCTTTTGCCGTGTGATGAACTTTCTATATTTCAGGCAGACCTGAACACATTAAAAGCCATTTACCGTAGATTATCTAAACGAGAAGATGGATCTGATATTACGTTGGAATTGAGACAGATTCAGAATTATGTAAATCATCATCTAGATGCTAAGGACAAAAAAGGTAAAAATGCAGAATATGATTTATCTGCTATTGATTTTCATCGTTTAAAAGTTGAATTTGAAAAACTCAAACATAAGCGGATTGTATTGATGGAACTGCAGGAACGTATTGAAAAAGCTTTGGCTCGTCTTACTGCTATAAATAGTGATCGTGCAGAATTTTGTGAAGATTATCAGAAGATTATTACACAAATTAATGAAGACATATCAGATGTGACTATTCAAAAAGTTTTTGAAGAACTTATGAAAGTATATGAAGACTTATCTGAAGAGGAAACTCGTTATGTAAGAGAAGAGTTAGATAATGATTTGGAGCTAACTTTATTTGATAAGTTAAAAAAACCTAACTTATCAAAGACAGAAGAAAAAGCAGTTAAAAAAATTGCGCAGGAATTATTGAAAAAGATTCAAATGACTTTATCTCAAGGTGTGAATTGGATTAATCAAGAAAGTAATAAAGCTAAATTAATGGAAGTATTGAATTCAGAAATTATTTTGACTGAAGAATTATCATGGGAAACATTTAACTATAACGAGCGTAAAGAAAAAGCTGATTCGATTTTTGATTATGTCCTTACACATAGTGATTTGATTATAAATAGGCAGATATACTCATAAATATAATTTGCCTAAGTTAAAATGAACACTTCAAAGTAACAATCTAGTTATAGTAATAGCAGGATTGAAGTGTCTTACTGAACGAATCGAAATTATTATATATGTTCGAATTGTTAATGTTATTCAAGTCAACAAGAAGTTCATTTTTTGCTTTGTCTTTATGAACTATGATTATAATAAGAGTCATAGGCTTTAAATATAAAATTCATTTGAAATTTTAGTATGCTAAAGATCAAATTTTAAAGAATTTGAATTAAATTATAAAGACTCATATACAAGCTTAATTAATTTTCAAATTCTTTATCTTTCAACTGTATTTAATTTGAGTATTCTCCGATAATTTTTTAGGACTAGTAAGGATATTTTCAATTTAATTGTTTAAAATTTATAACTTTATAGAATTGCATGTTTCAGTTTGGGAAAAATTAAAAGTGGCTAAGTACTCTGTTCATCAACATCCGATTGATACCTTACTTTCATGGATTAAATCAGGCGAAATTGCAATTCCTGAGATTCAAAGGCCATTTGTATGGTCAAGTAGTAAAGTTCGTGATTTGATGGACTCATTATATAAAGGTTATCCAGTTGGCTACATTATTACATGGCGCAACCCAGATATTCGCCTAAAAGATGGAACTTTATCTGCTGGAAAAAAAGTTTTAATTGATGGGCAACAACGCATCACAGCATTAACGGCTGCGGTTGTAGGCCAAGCTGTATTAGATAAAGATTACAAAGAAACGAATATTCGAATAGCCTATAACCCAATTGCAAAAAATGATGAGACATTATTCGAGGTCTGTAATACAGCGATCGAACGCAATCCAATTTGGGTGAATAATATTGCACCAATTCTAAATGGAGATATTTCAATATCTCAGGCTAGACGTGCATATATGGCATTGAATCCTGATGCGGATGAAGATTTTATTGAAGACAAGCTCGAGCAATTAAAAGCAATCAAAAATCGTCAGATCGGTATTATTGAATTAGACTCATCACTTGATATTGATACAGTTACTGAAATCTTTATACGCATTAATCAGAAGGGTGTGGTACTTAGTAATGCTGACTTTGTCATGTCTAAGATTGCATCTGATGAGCATTTTGGTGGCAATCGATTACGCAAAATGATTGACTATTTTTGCCATCTTTTAAAAGAAAGTAGTTTTAATAAAACTATCCAACAAAATGATAAAGTTTTTGCAACCAGTGATGACTATAAAAAAATCAGTTGGATTGCAAATATTAAGGATGATCTTTATCAGCCGAATTACATAGATGTATTGCGTGTTGCATATACTTGTCAGTTTAATCGTGGGAAATTTAGTGATCTAGTTGCTTTACTCTCAGGCCGTGACTTTGAAAATAGGCGTAATGTTCAAAGTATTGCGGAAGAAAGTTATAAAAAATTACGACAAGGTTTAGAAGATTTCTTTAATCAAACTAACTACCAGCGATTTATTACGATCATTCAATCCGCTGGATTTATAAATAAAAAGTTGATTAGTTCTCAAACAAGTCTTAACTTCGCCTATGCTTTATATCTACAGCTAAGAGCGTCAAAAATGCCTGAACCGCAAATTCAGAATCTTGTAAAACGTTGGTATGTCATATCACTGTTAACAGGACGTTATTCGGGGTCTTCAGAAACAGCAATTGAACGCGATAGTAAACAAATCTTGGAAAAGGGTATTGAAGGATATTTGGCACAAATTGAGCAAGCAGACTTAGATGAAGGATTCTGGGATTACCGTTTAGTCAATGAGTTGGATTCTTCGAGTACTGTTAATAATGCATACTTATGTTATTTAGCGTCACAATGTAAATCGAATGAGCTTTCTTTTTTATCAGATAGTTTGACAGTACGTAGTCTGATTGAGCAGAGAGGAGATGTACATCATGTTTTCCCTAAAGATTATCTAGCTAAAAATGGCTTTAAGAAGAGTGAATATAATCAGGTTGCGAATTATGTTTACACCGAGCAATCGGTGAACATCAAATTAGGGAATGCATCTCCTAGAACATATATGGATATTATTTATCAAGACATCAATTTGAAGAAAAACGAGATAACCGCTCTTAAAGATTTGGATAGTTTAGATAAAAACTTACTTACTCATTGCATACCCAACAATATTCATGGCTTAGAATCAGATCAATACAGTGAATTTTTGGAGCAACGTCGTAAGTTGATGGCACAAAAAATCAAAGAGTTTTATAAAGGCTTGTAATGATCAAGAGAGAGTAGGCGATGCGTTTTGTAACGCTTACTCCGTCTAAAAATTTAAATAATAAACTAAAATTTTTCATACTTGCTAGTTATGCCATTGTTATAAATCTTATCATTTTCTATTCCTTAACTTTTATTCTTTGATGTTCAAAATTCTTTAAAAAATTATAAGCATCAGATATTTTATTAGCTTTATGAAGACCACCTAGGGCTATAAAACCAAATAGAATTGGCCAAATTATTAAATTAAATGTTATTAAAAAGCTAATAGTATCAATAGTTCGCTGCAAGATTTCTAAATAATGCTTTAGAAACATGAGTGGGATCATGGCTAAAATGGCAAAGAAAAAATACATGCATAAGAATAGGATCCCCTTTGCCATAGTATATTTATTCTTTAAGTCCACAATTTTATTATTCTCATCAATAATTGGTTCTATGTATTTCCGAACATCAACATATCTTTCAATCCAAAATTCCATATCTACATAGTTATAGAAATACTGTGTTTCTAGAAAATTGATATTCTTTTTCATTATCAATTTTTGAGCAACACGATCTTTTACTAACTGTGATTCAGTAGAGATTACAATTGCATCAAACTCTTTAGCAGCTTCAATACTTTCGCTAAACTCCAATCTTGGATGTTTTTTAAAGTTATACCGCGATGAAATATACGCAACCATTAAAGGAACTAAGGCCCCCAATACAGTAGTAATAGCAGTAAGACTAATCATTTGTTTTATCTAGTATTTAATTTAGATTGTTATATAACATATTGTTTATTTTATAAAAATATTTCACTGTTAATTATTTAAAAATTTAATTTACCAGTATTCAAATTCTCTTATAAATAGGCCCCCGTGCCACAACAGAACTTTAATTTTTTGCGCTGATTTAAAGTCATCCACCATTGCGACACAGAGATAAGGGAGCTAAGCCAAATGCTTAGCCCATGTCATTTTTATCGCACCGCCGCATCACACTAAAAAAAGTAGGGGCAAAGTCCTGTGGGAGAGCAGGACTTTGCAAACTGACATGTTCTAGGCGTTGCATAAGCTGAGGCGAATACACTTGTTCGAGCCGTTGGTAAATACAGTCGCAACTGGCTTGGGTATGCCCACCAGACAGGCAAATTTTTTCAAACTCCTGCTGCGTGCGAAGGTCACAACCCGAAACGCTGTAATCGCCAACAATGAGGCCTAAAACCAAAATAGTTTTATAAAATTTCATATTATTCTCGTGATGATTTGGGGATATCTCAATGAGAAAAAATAAACCGCTATATTTTAAGTTTTAAAATCATTTTTAAAGGCAATAGTTAACCCGCCTATAAAAGCAATAAAATAAAATGACTTAAATTTTAAAATAAAAATAATTTATAGATTTAAAACTTTAGATAATAGAAAACCTAAATTTTAAATAAATAAAAAGTTTATAAGGGAGAGGGGATAAATATATATCGTGGCATGGTCAACTCCTTAAAATGTATGGAGCTCTACCACCAAAAATCACCGTCAATTGATTAGGGTGGTAGAACGAGAAGGGGTTGACAGACTGGGTATACAGACCAGCACGCGCGAGCGCGTCCCCCTCCCGTCCTACCGCAACGGTAAGGGGGAGGTGCAGGTTGCGCACAAGTGTCATACTCAGGAAGTATGAACCTGATACGCTGTATACTCGGTCTGTCAAAACCGACTGGCAATGTAGGCCAGCGGGACCATAATAATCATAAGTTTTTAATAGGTCAATTCAATTTAAATAAAATATTATAAAAATTTTAAATATAAATTTATATTTTAATTAAACTCAAAAGTTAATATCTATAAAGCCAAAAATTAATAAAAATAATAAAGCTAAACTAAACGTTTAGCCTGTGCTTAAAATATATAACGGTAATTAATAAATACACGGTGCTGGTCTTAGCCTTTAAGAGGCTTACCATGTATTTTTTCTATAAAAATGAGTATTCTATTTCGAAATTACAGGACTTGATGATATGAAAAGATTACTTTTATGTGGGGTAATAGCGTTTTGTACTACATTACATGCTAAAAATTTAACTTCAATTAATGACATCTATAAATTAAAAGATAAACAATTTGAAGAATGTGAGGTCAATGGTTTTAGTTTGCTTAAGTTAGATAAGGACTTAACGATTGGCCTTATTGCAAGGTTACATCCCTTTGGCGTTTTAAAACCTGGGGATTTTGATATGAGCGCTTGTCTAACAAAGAGAAATTTACAGGAAAATGTTATAACGACCTATTTTTGGCAAAAGAATCAAAAATTTGTAGGACAAAATCTTAAAAGTTATGTTGCCTATGACAGTTCTAATAAAAATATCTTAGTTATTTTATTAGATAATGATTTAAACACTTATATCTTAGGTAACCGCGACCAATATCTTATCGATGCATTAAAGAACAGTAGAGACCCAAGTGATGTAGCTTTTAGTCGTATTAACTGGAGTTCTACTAGATCTTTTAGAGATCTTGGACCAAACAATGTAATTCCTACTAAAGATGATCTACTTCAAATGCAGGAAGAAAAATACCAGATCGAAAAAAAAGATTTATTGTGTAAAGCTGGTTTTGAGATGGCTGAAAATATTATGAAAGCACGTCAAGCTGGAGTGAGTAAAACAATGCAGTTAGACTCAAATGAGCAGAATCTTTATAGATATCCTGAGTACTCAAAATATAAAATGGATTTAATAAATAAGGCTTATGATGAACCCATTCATGAAAACTCTATAGATAAATATGCTGTTAGTAAGGGATTTGCCTATAAATCATTTTTTGAATGCAAAAAAAGAGTATAGAGCTTAATTCCATAAGCTGAAAGGCTGTTTTAAAGCTAAGCGTTGAGCTTAGCTTGAACTTAAAACGTATAACGGTAATTAATAAATACACGGTGCTGGTCCCAATCTTTACGAGACATGCCATTTATTTTCTCACCTAGGTTTGCATTTTCAAATTTTGACTCATAATGCAAAAATGAATAACGCACATCTAAATTTTTCACCCACGGCAAGGCATAACTCACCGTAAAGTCAAAGTAACGCTCTTTACCCTCAATATCACTGCTAATGTTACTTTGGTGAGCACCAAAGCCATAAATATACTTCGCTTCGGTTTTTAAACCTTTCACGTAGTCTTTCCAGTTATATTTCAAGCGAAGGGCAACGGCGGTTTCATCGTTATTGGTAAAGTCAGGGCCAATGGTCGCAGAGGTCGGAAACGGGTTGGTGCCGTGATCTTGCGTTAAAACCGAGTTGCGGGCGGAGTGTACGGCAAAGTTATCTTCAATCCAAAAACCATCAAACTTTGAAACGGCAATGCCACCTTCGAGATTATTCTTGGCCACATTTACATCGACAAAATAACCATTTCCACGGTTGTTAATGTTTTGACCTTTGACACAGTCCAACTCGCTTTCGGTGCCACATTTAAACAGCTTGCCATCATCACGTGAGAAAAAAGCGCCTGTGTTGAATGTCCATACAAGTCCATGCAAGGGCAATTTATATTGAGCAATCGCCCCGTACTTTTTTAAGTAATCTTTGCTATTTAAATATTCGGCATTCAGGCTCCAGTTTTTGTATTGATATTTGGCACCGAGCAAACCGACATAATCAATCCGCTCGTCATTTTCAGTCACCAGTTTTTCAAAAGAGTCCATGCTACGCGGTTTCCAGCGGTCATAGTAAGCCATATAAGTCTGTAGCTGATCATTGAGCTGAAACTGCCCACTCGCACCCGAAAAGGTATCGGGCACCACACGGTTATTAGTGCTTTTAAGTAACAGTGAGTCTTGCAGCTGGCGGCCTAATTTAATTTCGCCTTTATCACCCAGTTTTGCCTTGATGTAGAGCTGTCCTAAAGTCGCAAAGTTTTGGTCGAGCTTGCCATTATTTTCGACCTCTAAAAGCTGAGCACTAGGCTTGCCAGAGTCAAATAACTTGGTGACTGCATAGAGTGAACCATCTACTCCAAGCCAGTCCCACAAGTAAGGTGACTGATAATTTAACTCAAGCCCTAAGGCACTTTGTTCATATTCATTCGACGAAGGCGAAGGGTTGGCAAGCGTGGGGTGGGCAGTGCCTTCATCGTTCCAGTAACGGGTGTTGAGTTTTAATTCTAAATTGCCAAATTGTTGAGGAAGCTCTGCATAAGCATTGCACACACTGCCTAAACCAATACAGCCCCATAGCAAATATTTATTCATTTTAAATTCCTTTTTTAAGTATGAATAAGCCCTTTGCCTAACGCTGGGTTAGGCAAGCTTTTATGAAATGGATAAATTAAGGAGAGAGTTTTTCGAGCACTTGGCCTTTGGTTTCAATGGCAAACAAGAAGGTCACAAGGCCACCAATGAGCGCCACAACAGCCAGCACACTAAACACATATTGAATGCCATAGCCACCAACAACGAGGCCGACCATAACAGGCCCAATTGCAGAGCCAGCACGTAGCCAAGCGGTACTAAAACCAATGCCCATTGCACGTAGGCGAGTAGGGTAAAGTTCGGCAGCGTAAAGGTATAAAGAGAATGAAATGGTTTGCAAAATGGCATAGCTAATCGTTGCGAAAATTACAACCTCCATCGCCGATTTTGCGCCTAAAACCGAGAGGCCCATGAGTGGAATGATTGCCAAGAAAAACGCTGCACTGTACCAAGGGCGGCGGCCGACTTTATCAATCATTAACGCACAGATAATAGAGGCAATCACACCTACGCCCGACGTAATCCAGCCATAACCTAAACTGGTTTGCAGCGACAGACCAAAGTGTTGTTTGTAAAGAGATGGCAGCCAAGTCACCATGGCATTGTTCACCATATACACGCAAAACCACATGCCCCACAGGGTAAAGGTACGTTTGCGGTAGATGCCACGGAACAGCTCGCGCCAGTCGGTTTTTGCCATGCCTTGCGGGTTAATTTCTTTAACCACAGGTTCAGGCAAAGTTTTACCGCTTTTGATGGCACCGTCTTCAAAGCTTTTAACGACTTGATCTGCTTCTTTAAAACGACCTTTTGAAGCCAACCAGCGTGGTGATTCAGGCAAGAAAAACCGTAAAGGAATGACCAGTAAAGATGGAATTAGGCCCACAATAAACATGACTTTCCAGCCGTAAATTGGCATCAGGAAAAATGCTGCCATGCCTGCAAACATAAGGCCGAGTGGGAACAAAACTTCATAGAGCAAGAAAAACTTACCGCGCTTTTCTGCACCAATAAACTCATTAATATAGGCACTCGCAACAGGCACTTCGCCACCTGTGCCAACACCTTGTAAGAAACGGAAAATTAACAGCGACATTCCGCTCCACGCAAACAGACAAGAAATGTCCATTGCAACAAACAGTAAAATGGTAAAAGACAGCACTTTTAAACGACCGACTTTTTCGGCAAGAGAACCAAAAAAGATCGCACCGATCAGTTGCCCAACATAGCCCGCAGCAATGATCGCACCGACATAGGCAGGCGTCAGGTGCCATTCGGTAATGAGTTGGGGTAAAGCAAAGGCAATCGCAAGAACAGTATAAGCGTCAAAAAAGGTCGCGATACCAATGGTAATTCGCATAAATTGCAATCGCCCAGTGACGGGTAGTCTTTCAAGTCTTGCAATAATTTCCGCATTTTTTTGATGATGACTAATTTGTTCTACATCCGCTAGATTTGTCATCTTCTATCTCCTTATTACTACATTCCTCGTAGTTTTGTTGTTCTATTTCGCACTACCTGTTCACCACAGTTTGCATGCTTTTTATTATTATTTTTAAGAGACATGCCCGATGTTTGGCCTCAGGCAGCGTACAGGAAAAAAAGGCTAGCGTACATGCTAGCCCGAATAGAATTTAAGCAACGGCTTGGGTTAAATCGACCTTGCCAATTCCGGCTTGACGCATCGCATCATGAATTTCTTGCTCAGCACCATCTACAAGTGGAAGCAGTGGCGAACGCACAGTAGCATGGTCCAAAATTCCGCGAGCAACCAGTGCATGTTTAAGCGCGACCGTGCCTTCCATGTGTGAACCACGGTGATAAACATTGCGAGTCACTGGTAATAATTGGTCGTGAATAGCACGAGCTTTAGCGTAATCTTTAGCTTTACCTGCTTTAATCATTTCAATTAACAGTTCAGGGGCAATGTTGCCGTAGCCAACCAATGCACCGTCTACATCAAACATGGTGTGAAGCAAATATTCATCGTGGCAAGTCAACACCTGTAAGTCTGGACGTTCACGGCGAATAATTGGAATTTCGACATCCCAGCGGCGCATGTTACGCACACCATTTTTCATGGCAAACACGCCTGGCTGTGCAGAAATATCGAGTAGAGTTTCTAGGTCGTAAGTGGCTTTAGTCGCATCTGGATATTGAAATAAAATAGATGGCAAACCACTTTCTTCATAAATCGCTTTATAACGGTCTTGCGGTGCGCCTTTTTGATAGCCAAAACGCAACCAGCCATGTGAAGGGTAAATTAAACCTGCCGAAGCACCTGCGCTGACTGCACGTTTTGCTTCTTCTGCTGCAACTGAAGTACCTTCGAGCGTAATCCCTGCAATTACCGGAATTTTGTCATCTACCGATTTAACAAAGCTTTCGATGACCTGCATTTGTTCTTTTTGCGACAAGAATGTTCCTTCACCTGCATGCCCAAGAACAACCAAGCCTTTCACACCATCAATACTGCCTAACCATGAACCTAAACGTTGAATTGCATCATGGTCTACTTGTCCGTCACGGGTAAAAGGAGTCACAGGTGCTGGGGTTAATCCACGTAAATCTAAACTCATAATCGTACTTCCTATACAGTGTAATTAAATATTCTCTGGTTCTTAATCTGACTTAAATCGTGTTGTAGAGAACATGATTGGAGTATAGAAATAGGCGAGCTATGTAGGAATTACCAATTCTTGAATTTCAGTTATACTGAAAATGTATAGCTCAAAAGCGCTGGTTTAAGATTTAGGAAGAATCGATGAATTATGATTTATGGAAAATATTTTTAGACGCGGTGGAACTTGGTAGCTTAAGCAAAGTTGCCATGTTGCATAACACCAATCAACCGCAAATAAGTCGGCAAATGAACGAGCTTGAGGCGCAATGTGGTGGTCGTTTATTTAACCGAACAGGACGCGGCGTTGAGTTGACCGATTTAGGTCAGCATTTACTTCCTAAAATTCGTTCATGGCTGAACGTGACCGACCAACTCAATAATGAAATTTTGCACTCGACCGATACACCGATTGGTACGGTTCGTATTGCCAGTTTACCGTCTACTGCACATCCATTGTTATCGACTTTGTATAAAGTGCTTCAACAAAAATATCCTCTAATTAAACTGTCGGTGCGTGAAGGGCAAGGGGTGCATTTAGAAAAATGGCTGGAAGATGGCAGCGTCGATTTAGCCATTCTCTATCGCTTTAACCCAACGCCTAAACAGGGCGATGTTTACCTTACCGAAGCCGATACTTACTTGATCGGTTGTGAAGGAGATGTGCTCACTCAGGCAAATGAAGTCGAATTTAAAGAAATAAATCAGTTACCGCTGGTCACGTTTTGCAGGCCAAGTAATTGGCGTAATTTTTTAGACCACATGGCTTATGAAAATGGGGTAGAGCTGAATATTGTGTTTGAAGCTGACTCGATTAGTTTACAAACGCATTTGGTTGCCGAATCTGGCATTTACACCATGCTTGGGCCGCAGGCTCTAAAAAAGGCCAGCCAATACACCTCAATTCAAGCCGCAAAAATTATTAATCCCGCACTCAAGCGTTATATTTCTTTGTCTATTTCTAAGCACGGCTATTTAACACCTGCGTGTAAAGCGGTGATGGAAGAAATTAGGAATTTGGCCGAATTGCTTTAAGAGAAGTGCAGCAAAGCGAGCGGGCAATTAATTCAATTTATTAAACAGTGATTTAAGTTTTACTTGAATTATTGCTTGACTTGTTTAAATGATAATTATTATCATTTGTGAGTTCCTTGTTTTGAGTCCAATTGCTGTGAACAAAACTTCTTTGCTTGTAGATCAGTTATATAGAAGTCACCAAAGCTGGCTTCACCAATGGTTGAGACAAAAATTAGGTAATACTGATCAGGCCGCAGATCTGGTTCAGGACACATTTATTAAACTGCTACAAACGCGAGACGAGCTATTCGGCATTAAGGAACCGCGTGCCTATTTAACCTCGATTGCTAAAAACCTGCTCATTGACCAAGTGCGCCGTAAACGCATTGAACAGGCCTATTTAGATGGCTTGAGTCAAATGGAATATATGCTTGACGCGGTGGCTTCACCCGAAGACCAGATACAAATTATTCAAGCTATTAACCAGCTTTGCAAAGCACTCGAAGGGGTTTCTGAAAAAGCACAGCAAGCTTTTATTTTGCATTATCTCGAAGGCTATACCCATAAAGAAATTGCCGAGCGTTTAAATGTGTCGACCAAAATGATTCAAAAATATTTGGCGAGCTGTTTAATTCAGTGCTACCAAAACCGACAAGACATGGACGCTTGCATTTAAATGGCCATGGATAAAAGCAAACATCACCAACTGGTTGAAGAAGCCGCGCAATGGATTGTTCAACTGAGTTCGGATGATGAAAGCTCACGAAAAACTGCCAATCAAAAATTTGAAGAGTGGAAAAAAACCAGTGAGCAACACCGTCAAGTGGCTGCCGATATTGAACAGTGTATTGGATCAATTCAAAAACTTTCCCAAACCAGCGGACATAAAAAAGTCACTAAAGTTGCCCTTAAGGCTGGCCTAAACTCAGGCAAAGCCTATAAACATTTACGGGCAGGAACAGCTTTTGCCGTTGTGTTTGTTGCCATGAGTGGGGCGTTATTTTATTTAACTGACACCACAGTAGCCTATGTTACGGCCGACATTCACGGGCAATCGGGGCAGTGGACCACGCAAACCTTACCAGACGGTTCACGTTTAATTTTACGTGGTAAAAGTGCAGTTAATCTTGATTTTAAAACCAACCAGCGAGTGGTTGAATTGGTGCAAGGTCAAATTTATGTCGATGTTGCCAAAGATAAAACTAGACCGTTTTTAGTCAAAACCAGTCATGGACAAATTCAGGCACTCGGCACAGCTTTTAGCGTAACCTATGACCCTTCGGCAACCGAGCTCAACATGTTGCACTCAAAGGTAAAAGTAGAAGCCACACAGGTTAAAACCACCCAATTGCATGCGACTCGTCAGGCCATTGTTGAAGCAGGGCAAGCCATTAAAATGGACAAAAATGGCGTCCAAAAACTGCCTGCACTAAATGTGTATAACGAACAACAAAAATGGCAAAAGCATCAACTTATGGTAGAAAACCTGCCGCTGAATCAAGTGCTACAAGAGCTAGACCGCAACTACAAAGGCAAAATTATTTTTAATGATGCGGCGTTGCAACATGTGCGGGTCAATGCTGTGTTGTCTTTAGACCAAACCACAGAGTCGCTTAAGCTTTTGGCTACGGTTTTTCCAGATCTGAAAATTAAGCAAATCACGCCATTTATGGTCACGGTTTCTTTAAAATAATAAAAAATTAAATTTATTTTAAATTTTAGGTTCCACTTTTTTGCAAGTCGTTCGTCATAGTAAGTAGAAGCAATAAATATGGATCATTTTAATTTGTTGTATTGAATGATTCTTATTACGATTTACTGGGCGGGGCAAATGAGAAAAGCGGGAACGGGACAAAAGCGGAATCGATCGATTTTTCGATTCTCAACACTGGCGTTTGCCATGCATGTTGTGTCGATGGGTGGGCTTGTTGTATTTCCTATGCAGCAGGCCTATGCAGAAACAGCCGGAGTTAAAAGCTATAACATTCCCGCTGGCCGTCTTGCTAACGTACTCAACCAGTTTGCCGAACAATCGGGTACTTCAATTGCAATGGATGCCCAACAACTCCAAGGGCTACATAGCCTAGGCTTAAAAGGTAACTTTGCAGTCGAACAAGGTTTTGAGCAGCTTTTAAAAGCAACCGAATTTAATGCTGTAAAAGTTGGGCAGGGCTACACACTCAGCAAAAAAACTACGCCGTGGGTCACTTCATCTAAAGTTCAGGCCGCTAGCCTGCCGCCAAGTAGTGCTGTAATTGAAGAAGATGCATCGGTACGACTCACGCCAATTGTAGTGTACGGCAAAGAAGACCGTGACACCGAAGGCTATAACAAAGTTTATGATGCAAACCGCTCTTCGGTCTATGCGGGCAAAGACTATGTTGAGCGATTTAAAGGAACCAACCCAGCCGATGTTTTACAAGGCATGGTGGGAGTCTATAGCGGCGATGCCCGTAACAGTGGGGCACTCGACCCGAGTGTGCGTGGTGTGCAGGGCGTTGGCCGTGTGCCTTTAACCATTGATGGCACCGAACAGTCGATTGCGGTGTGGCGTGGCTACAACGGGGTAAATAACAGAAACTATATCGACCCCAATCTGATTGCGGGCATTGAAGTCATTAAAGGCCCATCTTTAGAACGAAATACCACAACTTCTGTTGGCGGCGGTGTAGTCGTTAAAACGCTAGAGGCCGATGATATTGTTCGTCCGGGTAAGTCTTTTGGTGCCGAGTTGAAAGTAGAAGGCTCAACCAACTCAATCGATCCGTCTTTGCCAGACATGAGCAAAGTGGGCCAAAACTACGATGACACAACGCCTTGGATCGACATGAACGGGTCAAAATATGACCCCGATATTTATAAAAAGAATCGGACCAGAAGTGATAACTCTCATTTTTCGGGCGATGACTTGGCGGGCCGACTGGCAATTGCCACCAAGCAAGACAAATTCGATTTACTGGCTGTCTATGCAGTACGTGAGCGCGGCAATTATTTTTCAGGGACACATGGCGCGGGCTATTATAAACGAGCGACGCCAGACAGTAGCCTCGATTTTATTCCTTACTTTGCCTATGCCTATCAACCGGGCGATGAAGTTCCTAACACTTCAAGTCATATGGAGTCGTGGTTGTTAAAAGGGACCTATCGCCCAACCGATCACCAGACTCTTAAACTGACTTATCGAGATACCAAAAACATTTTTGGTGAAATTATGCCGTCTCGAATTGTTTGGGGCATTACGCCTGACTTGGGGGTTCCGCAGTGGCCTTTAAGCAATATTCACTCTAAAGCCTATAGCCTCGAATATAAGTTTAAGCCTGAGAATAATCGCTGGATTGATTTTTATGCCAACATTTGGCAAACCGACACCGAAAGCCAGACATACACACGTGGCGGGTGGCCAACCACAATCGATTTTCGAGATAACACCATTATTAACACGGCGATAAGCCATTCTGACAATACGCGTAAAGGCATTACGGTCAGTAATAAAACCCGTTTGTTAGACCAGCTTGATTTGACGCTCGGTGGAAGTTTCTTAAAAGAAAAACTAACGTCCGACGATGTGTATGGTGAATTTGGCCCAAGTTATTCGCTCTATCAGGCACTGCCACGAGCAGGCCGCCGTGAGGAAAAAACGTTCGACTTTAACTTTAATTATCGACCACTGTCTTGGTTAAGTTTTGATGCGGGCATGCGTTATCGCTCGTATTGGGCTGTTGATGACTTTTTAAATAAGTCTTTGCAGAGCGAGATTGACCCGAGTTTAAATCCGCTGTTTACCAAAAAAAGTAGGCTTAAGGAATATACCTTTGAATAT
The DNA here is from genome assembly GCF_013122135.1 of Acinetobacter lactucae. Classification (NCBI taxonomy): domain Bacteria; kingdom Pseudomonadati; phylum Pseudomonadota; class Gammaproteobacteria; order Moraxellales; family Moraxellaceae; genus Acinetobacter; species Acinetobacter lactucae. Next base: position 3,003,527 of record NZ_CP053391.1, on the reverse strand, counting down.
CAGACCATGCCTGAGAGTTACACCTCGACTCAGCAGCGTTTAATCAATGTTTTAAAACAGCGCTATGCCACAAAAAATCCTGAGTGGGATGGGCAGCTCGATACTGTGCCTGCATCAGAGAGCACTTTATATAACATGATCTGGTCACAGAAAAATACGCTGAGCTGGAAAGCCGATGCGAATGGGCAATTGTCGCTTGCCGATAATCCTTTAAACCAGCTCAATGCCTCTGGCCAAAAGTACGTCGTAACTGGCGGGAACTTTATGTCGGTGGTAGACCAAGTTCCAGTTGAGTCTGCCGACAAAGTTAAAGATAGCGGCTGGGCACCGCAGTTAGGTGCCTCAATTCACCTCACGCCAAAGAGCAGAATCTATGCACGCTATGCAGAGGAATACCGCTTACCAAGTTTGTTTGAAAGCACTGTCGGTTTTTCTGCCATGTTGCCATATCAAGCAATCAAACCTGAACACGTTTTTAACTACGAAGTAGGGTATGTCTATGACATGCGTGATTGGTTTAGCACAGCGCGCAATGCCGACATTAAGCTCGCCTATTACTACAACAAGACCAAAAATGTGATTGAGCGTGACCAAAACCTTATTTTTACCAATATGGATGAGCAAAAGCTATCAGGTCTAGAGTTACAAAGTCGTTTTGATAATGGCGGTTTTTTCACAGACTTGAGCGTGGCCTATAACTTAAAAAATGAAGTATGTGACACCAATAGTGCCATTAACAAAATGATTTTAGGCGGCACGGTTCAAACCGAGCAGGGCCTTGAGTTCCGTGAACCGTATCAGCGCTGTGTTGATGACGGTTTCCCAAATGGCTACTTGGTAACAATGGCCACTCCTGAACTGAGTTTCCACGGTTTGCTTGGCGCACGCTTTTTTGATGAAAAGTTAGAGCTCGGTGCACGTGCAACATTCTATAAAGCTTATGAAAGCCCGCTACGCAAAAACAATGATGCTAGCGTTAATAAAGGCTATTACCTCAATGTGCCTTTGGCTTGGGATGACACGTGGATTTTTGATGCCTATGCGCGTTATCAGGTTGATGACTACAACACAGTTGAGTTTGTCGGCAGTAATCTTTCTAACCAGTTTTATATCGATCCTTTAACTCGTAGTGCCATGGCCGCACCCGGCCGAACGATGAAAATTAGTTGGACCACTAAATTTTAAAAAGAATTTGATTCCCTCTATACATACATAAAAGGGGAGTCAGGTAACGGTAAATAATAAGATTGAATGATTATTATTTACAAAAAGCCGAGTAGGTTTTCAGCTGGGCCTACTCAATAAACTAAAAATAGCGAAATCGTTATTTTAAATTAAACAATAACTTAGTTTTAAAAAGATGGAGTAACAACAAATGAAAATCTCTCAATTGTTCTTGGGTCTCGTTGCTTGTTCAACTGCATTTGCTTATGCAGGAATTGATGGTATTTCGAGTAATGAAAGTAACATCAAAATTGGTGCTGCTGCCAATGCAAGCCATCCGGGTGGTGTAGCAGCGGTGTCGGTTCAAGCTGCGGGTGCGCCATATAACGCTTTTACAGGTTTTAGTTCGTTAAAAGGTTTGGCTCAGGCTTTTGCTGCTCAGGGAACGAGTAACACCAATGTAACGGTTGGCAGCAAAACCTTTAATATTTCGCATATTCCAGTGTCTGCAATGCCACCTTCACACAGTGCATTAGGTAATTTTAACTTTGGTCAGGTGGGCACACAGGAAGTCTATTTTGGTGAATGGTGGAAAGCGGGTGACACGCCGGCAAGCGCGAGCCATACCGTTTACTACGCGGGTGATAATACTAATACCACTGTTCCAACCGCGGGTACGGCAACCTATACCGTTACAGGAATTAACGGCTCTGCAAGTAATCTGTTAAGTGGTACGTTCACGGCAAATTATGGCGCGGGCACACTTGAAGGAACGCTTACAGGAACTGGTACAGCTGTTTCATCATTAAGCCTAGATGGTGTGGCATTTAACCCGGGTACTGCTGCGTTTGCAGGTTTGGCAACGGCTAACGGTACGGCTGGTGTCGACAACTCTGGTGTGGTTCAAGGTCAATTCTTCGGTGCAAATGCTTCTGCTTTAGCGGGTATTGCCCAGTTTGATAACGTGTCTTACAACACTGCATTTGGCGGTGCTAAAAATTAATGAATGCAAAAGGAATCTACACACGTAGATTCCTTTTGTTTTTTGAGCTTTTGCTTGGTTGCTTCAGGTTTATTGTTTTATGAAACGAACGCTTTTGTGCTGTTTGACATTGTTGAGTTGTCCATTTTTATATGCCGACGAAGACACACAGCTTCGTCTTAATCAAAGCTTGGACCAAACACTTTTACAAGAACAGCGACAGTTTCACGAGCAGGGAACCATTCGTAGTACCGAGCAATTACCAAAACTTCAAATTAATGGACAAGAATATAGTGTTGAGCAAAACCCGAATGATCTTGCCAAGGCGTTATATTTGGCAGTCATGCAAAAACAGTGGCTCAAAGCCACGGTTTATTTAGAACATTATAAGAAATATGTTGGCTACGATCGGGCTTTAACCGACTTTGCCGAAGGGGCAGTTGCACGTTCTCAGGGTCAACTGAAATTGGCTGAACAAAAATTTCAAAGCAGCCTAAAACAACAACCTCATAATTTAATTTGTGAACTTGAGTTAGCGCGCGTGCTGTTTGAACAACAGAAAAATAAGGAAGCAGCACGCCTTTTTATTTCCATTCAAGACCAACTGAAACAAAGTGACCCTGCGGTAATCCCGTCTGGGGTTTTAACAACAGTGAATACCTTTGTTCAGGCATTAAAAAAACGAGACTCTTGGCAAGGCTCGGTTTCAGCGGGTTATACCTATGTTAGTAATTTAAATAGTGCGTCTAAACAGACTAAAACTTGGATGTTTTATCAGACAGATAAGGACGGTAATGTTACTGGGGGGCAGGAAGTTACTAGTAAAAAGCAAAAAGCTGAGTCGGCAACGGGATTAGATTACGAAGCCAGTCTGATTAAACGCTATGCCATTGAAGGACATCATGGTGTGGCTTTACGTGCGCTGGCTTTTGGACAGTCCTATAACGACCACGCGGCATTTAATGAATCTACCATTAACATTAATGCAGGCTATAGCTACTTTGACTTAAAAAATCAAATAGGGGTGAGTCCACTTTTTGAACATAAACGTTATGGCAATGATGGCCTTTACAGTGCGTGGGGAGCGCGTGCCGAGTGGATGCATTTTATCTCGACAGATAAAGCCTTTAAGCTTGAAGCTGAAAGAAAAGATTTTAATTATCAGAAATATAAAAGCTTTGATGGTATAGAAAATTCAGCTTTTGCCACTTTCTGGAAAATTTTTCCAGACCAATGGACTGTTTTTGGTGGTCTAGATGTAGTTGACCATTCTGCACAAGAAAAATATGTAGCTGCCTACGAACAGCAAGGCGTACGATTAGGCTTAAGCAAATCTTGGAGCACAGGATTTAACACCACTTTGTTAAGTTCTTACCGTTGGCGTCAGTTTGACAAATACGCTATAAGTTACTTAGCTCGTCGTCATGATTTTGAACAGAACTATACCTTTGTTGTGCAAATGCCGCGCTTTGCGTTTTATGGCATGACGCCTAATTTAACCTATCGTTATAACCAAAATAAAAGCAATGTCGATTGGCTGTATTCCTACGATAAACACAACATTAGTCTCAAGCTTGAGCATCGTTTTTAGGGAATAAGCTATGAAATCAAAATCTTTATTCCCTACACATGAGCCAATGGTCAAGCTGCCTTTCACACAAGGGCCGAAGCATTTTTATAAGTGTTTAACCGTAGTCGTGGTGATTGGACTACATGTGTTTGTTGTCTGGATGCTGAGCCATTTAATTGAACCCTATACTTTTGCGACATCACCAAAAGTAGATGCCTTAAAAGTAAGTTTTGTGTCGCTGGGACCTGCTAAAAAGCCATCACCTGACCAGACTGAAAGTAGGCCTATCGGAAAAAGTTTAACGCCTAAATTTACATTAAACAGTTCGGTATCTTCTATACCTGAAGAATCAAAAAACTCGCCTAAAAATGTTCAAACATTAGTGTCAAAAACTGCCTCTAAACAGGTGGTGCAAAATAACTTAAATGACAAACAGCAAGCGCAACCAAAAACGAGTTTAAACAATTTAGCTTCGTCTCAAGCAGCGCAGCCTACAGAAAGGCGAACGGTTCATACAGATAAACAACTGGGTTCGACCGATATTGAACAAACGAAAAGTGAGCATTTGCTAGAAAACACCAGCAGCACAACCAAAAGTGGCGGCGTTAAAACACCTGAAACGCAGCAAGAATATTCCAAAGCACCGAGCACGCAAGTTGAACATGATGATGTTGTTCAGGTGAGTAGTGTAGATGTGCTGAGTTTTGGCGGGCTTGACTATGATGACCGCGAGTTAAAACAACAAAATCGTTTGGTTGAGCTTCGGATTCGGATTAATGAAAAAGGACAGCCGATCAACATTCAATTACGTCAAAGTTCGGGCATTCAAAGCCTTGATGAACGGGTCATACAAGCTACGCGTAAATCCAAATTTAAACCCCACAAAATTAACGGTCGAGCCGTGACCATTGTTGTGGATTTTCCAGTCCAACTCAAACTCAATCGGGGCCGCTAACCGATGAGTAATATCCATTTTGCAGGAGAAAGATGATGAACTCATCTACAGAACAAATCATTAGCAACAGCTTGTCTTTACGTTTGAAACAAGAAACTGCTGCTGAACACGAACGTATGCATCAATTAATGTCTGAGGCAAAGGTGTTTTCAAGTAAAGAAAAATACGCACAATTTACGTTGTCTCAATATTACTTTCAGCGCGAAATTGAACATCTTTTTGAAAAAGAGGGTGTAGCAGGATTGATTCCAGACCTCGACATTCGTGGCCGCTCAAAACAAGCACTCGCCGATTTGAATGATTTAGGTATTCAACCCAACGGGCAGCAATTACAGAGTGAAAACGTACAGCTACCTGAAGCTTTAGGCTGGATTTATGTGTCTGAAGGTTCAACCTTAGGCGCTGCATTTTTGTTTAAAGAAGCTCAAAAGCATTTGGGTTTTTCAGAAACGTTTGCTGCGCGTAATTTAGCTGCCTATCCCGAAGGGCGCGCTAAAGTCTGGAAACGTTTTGTACAAGCACTTGATGAAACAGGCTTTGACCAAACCCAGCAAGACCGAGTTGTTCAAGGAGCCTTAGATGCCTTTGGATATTTTGGTCAAGCGCTTGATCAGCTTGATGAATTGAAATAATAAAGTGGATAAAGGGAATACCCGATATGGACAAACTCAATCAAGTCAACGTAATGGTAAAACATGAGCAATCATTAACGCCCACTCAACCAGTCAGTAAACTTGCTCGTTCTATGTGGGCGCGCTGGGTGTTTATTGGTTTGGCTTGGTTGTGTATCGCGCTTGGCATATTGGGTATTTTTATTCCGGGTTTACCTACTGTTGATTTTATAATTTTAGCTGTTTTCTTTGCGGCTCGAGGTTCTGAGAAACTTCATCAATGGTTTCGAAATCATCGTTATATCGGCCCATTCATTCGCGAGTGGCAAGAACATCGGCGTATTCCAAAAAAGGCGAAATACATCTCGACCTTAAGTATGAGTCTGGCCGCGGGACTGATGATTTGGACCATTCCGCATCCGTGGTTTGTCTATCCGGCAATTTTATGTATGGCTGGGGTATTAGCGTGGATGTGGCTTAAAAAATAAAATTATGACTGGCATTTTTGCATGGTACGCATCATGGACTTTACAAAATCACGCGGTATTTCAGGACTTTGTAAACTCAAACTTCCAAGTCTATGCATGAGCTTAGGGGAGTATTGGCGTTCTAAACGATGATAAATGCATGTACAGCTTGCACGGCTATGACCAGCCGCAATACATTTTAAATAGAAATCACGATGAGGACTGTTTTTTTGACCCGCAAAGGCAACAGATACAAATAATAATCCCCCTAAAAAAACTGAAAAATTATAAAGTGACATATATCTACTCGTGATTGTTGTTATTGATTATCCATATTTTGGCATAACTTTTTTAGGTCCAAAACCAGTTGCTATCAACCAGCGGCTTCATCATAGTGAGAACAGTTTTAGAGGTCAAATTGATTTGAAGCCGATAACCTTTTATTGTTTTAAAAATAGTCAATTTTGATTGTTGCCATTTCAAAGACAGTGTTGCGACATAACAGACTCTATGTTTTTACATGTTTTTTTGCTTTTATAAACGCTTTAGTTTTGATTTGTTTTTAAATATTTAAAACATTTTTGTACTGAATTAATGACTTTAAAATAATAGGATGCAGTTTATGCCAGAGACTTCAATGCAACAAGAGAAACAAAGTACTTGGGCAATTTGTCGAGATCCAGTTTTGCTGACCATGGTCGGTGGGGCAATTGATACTATTGGCTTTATTGCGTTATTTGGCTTTTTCACTGCGCATGTGACGGGAAACTTAGTGTTGGCGGGGGCGGCGTGGGTTAAAGGCGGCGCTGGTTTATGGATAAAGCTCGCAGCTATCCCGCTATTTATTTTGACAGTGGTGATTACCAAACTGTTAATTGACCGTAGTCAGGTCAAGCACAAAACGCTATCTTATTTATTTTTATTTGAAGCCATTTTTCTATGTGCTTTCATGATTGCAGGACTTTATTTCGAGCCATTTAAAGATCCGGATGCACTAACACTTGCAGTAACAGGAGGACTGGGCTTAATTGCTTTGGCTATTCGTAATACTTCTAGCAAAACCCTCATTAAAAATATTAGCCCTAGCACTATGATGACTGGCAACACTACCCAGCTCGGTATTGATATTGCCAACTTACTTAAAAACAATAACGCAGCCAATCGGGCTAGTTTTCTAAAAAGTGCCAGTATTGTGATTGGGTTTGTAATTGGTGCTTTCTTAGGAGCGGTACTTTATGTCTATTTTGATTTCTGGAGTGTAGCGCCGTTTATCTTACCCATTTTGTATTTTTCATATTTAGCTTCACAGCAAAAGTTCAACCAAGCTTGATTTGAAAAACAACAAATTAGCCTGAATTAAAATGAGTTCAGGCTTTTTTCGTCATAAAGAAAAACGAAAGCTGAGCCGAAATTGTTCGTTCACGGCTTTACAGGCATAATGACCAGATGGGGAATACATTCGATTAAGGAATGCAGAATGACAAAGTCTTACCATTATTCATTGTTAACAATAATGGCTTTGCTCAGTGGCTGTCAGGTTATTCATTTGAAAGAAACTAATTTAAGCAGTGCTTTAAATAGTAAAAATGAAAGTATTTTGACCGCAAATACCTTAAGCCATCAAACCCAAAACTTACTGTATTTAATCAAAAAAGATGAAAAGTCTTGTCTGCAAAATTTTGATGATTGTTTAAATAAAATTCAGAGTCTGTCCGAAAATAGCAGCCGAGAAGAACGCTATGCTGCGCTGAGTGAAATTTACTTGGCAAAAGCTTTAGATGTCGGGCGTAGCAGCCAGTGTAATGTGATCAATAAAAGTAGCAGTTGCCTTGAGCAAGAGTTAGCGCTGTTTGATAAAAGCTTGCGCTATAGCTATGTCTATTTGTTTGACTCGGAAGAGTCGCCGTTTGATCGGGTATTTGACCATCGGCAAAATCAGGTACGTATTTTTTATAACGTTGCCTTGTCGAAGCTCATGACCACGTACTTTAATCATTTAAATACACATCGCTTTCCACCATTGCTTAAAGCAGATAGGCATGAGTACCACGTCAATTTTGACCATGCCTTAGATGTACAAAAGATTGAAGTCGATACTTTTCGCTCCAGCTATAACATGAACTTTTCTGGCTTTAATACCGTCAACCGTAAGGATGGTTTAGGAGCAGAGTTTATTGTTGGGCGTAAAGAAAATGATGTAAATCACGGCTTCATTTTAGACCCCGATGCTTTTTATGCTCAGCAGAATAATCCCAACATACATTTACCACGCTTCTTTCCGGTCACGGCGATTGCTTATCCAAAACAAAAAGCTACAGCCGATCAGGTCATTGCTGGGGCAGAGTTAGAAATTGCGGTGTTTGATCCATATCGACAAGACCGCGTAAAGGTTGAAGGTGTGGACTATCCGCTCACTGCAAACTATTCGGTACCTTATGGGCTTTGGCTGTCGAAATATAATTTAGGTGCAGCAGGCTATTGGTCCTTAATTAATAAAGAAGCCAATTTGATCATGCCGCATTTATATATGCTGGAACCTTTTAACCCAAATAAGAAAATCATTGTGTTTATTCATGGTTTAGCGAGTAGTCCAGAGGCTTGGGTGAGCTTAACCAATGACATTATGGGCGATGCCGAATTAAGACAAAACTACCAAGTTTGGCAGGTATTTTATTCAACCAATATGCCGATTTTTGAAAGTCGTTTTCAGATTTATTCTTTGCTGAATCAAGCTTTTCAAAACGTTGCTAAAGACAGCTACGCTGCGCATGATGCCGTGCTGGTTGGGCATAGTATGGGCGGAGTCATTAGCCGCCTCTTGGTAAGTGATGCCGATGTTTCAGAGCAAGCCATGCAAAAAATGAATGAAGCGCAGTTAAATCGGTTAAAAGAAAATCCAGTCATTCGTGAGCGCTTTCAGTTCAAGGCTTTGCCATATTTTAATCGGGTTGTTTTTGTATCGGCCCCTCATCATGGTACAGACTACGCTGACCGATGGTTTACCCAAATTGCCCGCCGTATTATTCGTTTGCCCGCTGATTTTTTTATTGCAGTTGAAATGAGAGATGAGAAAAATACAAAACTCAGAAAAGGTTTAATTGAAAATGGGGCGAGTAATTTAAGTCGTTCTTCTAGCTTTATGCAGCTTACGCAAACCATTCAGCCTTCGTCCAATGTGGTCTATCATTCGATTATGGGGAACATAAATGGGACGACTGATAAGTTAAAAAGCAGCGATGGAATTGTACCCTATCAAAGTTCGCATTTGGGTGGGGAGCAGTCGGAGTTGATCATTAAAGGTGGACATTCGATTCAAACCACGCCTGAGGCAATTTTAGAATTACGCCGTATTTTAAGATTGCACTTAAAGCAGTCGCAGCCTTCAAAATAGAAATTTTTGTTTTTAAAAAACCACTGCTGAAATGATTCAACAGTGGTTGAAGTGATTAATTAAGCTGGTTTTGTTTGAGCGATTTTTTATGCTCAAAATAACTGATTGAAAAGATAACCAAGCCCACCAAATACAACACGCCAGACAACATAAGTAAGTCTAAACCTGCTGCATAGAGCAACCAAAGCGCATAGATTGAAGCGACACTTGCAATCGCAATATGCGGCATGCGTTTATGGCGAATGGATTCTTTAAGGTAAAAAGCTGACACCAGAAAATAAGGCAGTAAAATCATGACCGATGAAATCAATAAAAGCTGGGTATAGTTTTTATTGAAAAAATACACGGCAATAAGTGAGCCTTGCACGACAAGCGTTGTCAGCCAAAGGGATGAAATAGGTACATTGTTCTGATTATTCTTTAAAAATAATTTAGGGAATGCCCCATTTTTTGCAGCCAAAAATGGAATTTCAGTAGCAAATAACGTCCAACTTAAATAAGACGATGCAACGGAAATAATCAGCCCGATGGTAATAATGATGGTACCCGGCAAGCCGATCAGTTGCTGCAAAATGGTCGCCATAGATGGATTATGCATGCCAGCAAGTGCTTCACGACTTGCCACACCATAAGCCAATACAGTGACCATGACATAAAAACTTAACGCCAGTAACACACCTAAAATGGTCGCTTTACCAATGTCATAGCGGTTTTTTGCACGCGATGATAAAACCACTGCACCTTCAATACCGGTAAATACCCAAAGGGTAATGAGCATTAGGTCTTTTACTTGTTGCCAAAGCGGAACTTGCAAAGAAAAGTCATGTAGGTTGAGTTTGAATAAATCAAACTTAAAAGCAATAAAGGTAAAGAAGATAAAGACCACCATTGGAATAATTTTGGCAATGGTTGCCAGTAAATTCACAATCGCAGCTTCTTTAATACCTCGGCTCACTAACCAGTGCACCAGCCATACAAAAATGCTTGAACCAATCAGTGAGTAGAGCGTATTACCTTCACCAAAAATAACGTGGTCTTTGCTGTCGGTAAACATGCCAACGCCTGAAAAGGCAATCACCACATAGCCGACAATACCAATGGTGGTACACAACCAATAGCCCCAAGCCGAGCAAAAACCAATCAGGTCTCCAAAGCCTTCGCGCGCATAGTTATAAATACCGCCATCTAGATCTGGTCGTTGACGGGTTAAATGTAATAGCGTGAGAGCCAAGAAAATAATGCCGACTCCGGTAATGAGCCATGCAACAAGAAGGGCAGAGCCGTTAGCGACTTGAGCCATATTTTGGGGTAGGCTAAATACGCCTGACCCCACCATAGAACTAAAGACCAGCGCTGTAAGAGACAATAGTCCAATTTTGGCAGCAGACATGGTATTTATTCTTTAAAAAATTGAGAAAGTTCAGCAATGTGTTCTGGACCAATGCCACAGCAACCGCCGACTAGACTTGCACCTGCTTTCTGCCATTGCTTAGCAAATGCAAGATAAGCTGGAGCGTCTAAGTCTTTACGAATTTCATCCAGACCATCGTTGGCAGTAGCACTCTCATCTTGCGGTGGAAAAGCATTGGCATAAGCACCAATTTGTACAGACTCTGGAATAAGTCCTTTAATTTCATTAATCGCTTGCAAGATTACTTCGGGTTGGCAGCAGTTAAACAATACAGCTTTGGCATTTGATTGTTTGATGAAATCAGCCACTTGTTGCATGTTTTCGCCTGAGCGAAGTAGTGCTTGCTCATGTTTGATTTCGTCTTGCAGCGTGAAAGATACCCAATAGTCCTTACCATCTTGTGGTAATAAGGCATGCACTGTTTCTACTTCTTTTAAGCACGATTGAGTTTCAGCTAACCAAAAATCAACCTCTGGTGCCAATGTATTAATGATTGGCTCAGCAAGGTTTTTAGCCTGTTCAGGTTGGAACAAGTCTGCACGGTAAGAACCAAATAGCGGTGGTAAGCAGCCTGCAATTTTGACATTTTTGCCGCTTTCTTTAACTGCATTTTTTGCTTGTTCGATGGCAACTTGAATTAAACGCACGCCGTCAGTTTCAAAGCGTTCTTGTCCAATATGAAATGGCACAACAGCGTAGTTATTGGTGGTAATCACTTCTGAACCAGCATTGATAAAATCGAGATGTACTTCTTTTACTGTTTCAGGTGCTTCAATCAGTGCAAGCGCAGACCACTCTGGTTGACGAAACGGAGCGCCACGGCGGGCTAATTCACGGCCTAAACCGCCATCTAAAATCTTCATAAATTACAACATAAAGGGAGAAAAATAATTCAGCTAATCTAACGTGTAGATGAATTGTGTTCAATCGCGAATATGCTCGATACATTTCTAAATAAATTAGATTGTTATGAATAATTTTTCTTAAGAGGAATTCTGTAAACGATGTTCAGTTTTACTGATGAACTTCATGTGAAAAAGAAAATATCTTTAATTGAAAATCTAGAATAAAAAACGATTTTATAGCGCGCCATATTGCTGCCAACTTTCACCTGTGTGCTGCGTTTTATAATAGGCATTAAGTTGCTCAAGCTGCGTAAAATGTATGCCTGACCAAATCAATAAACTAATGAATATTAAAAATTTAGATAAGCAAAGAACTTTTTCTAGGCGAGCAAAAGCCAATAAAACAAAAAATAGGGCAGGTACAAATATAAAGAATTGAACAGGCGAGAAAAATAAATGAGCAGTACTGAAATATAATGCCACTGCACTCATCAGCAGATTTAAAACAGAACATAGCTTTTGATATTTACCGAGCTTAAATGCATAAGCAGTCAGAGCAAGTAACACCGCTGAGCTGACATAAATCGCTGTACCGCCAATCATCCACATATAAAACCCGCTTACCAAAAGATAAACCAGTAGCAAAACAAGCACCAGCTTAAAACCAAATGATAAGAGGCGAGATGATAAGTTTAAATGGGTCATAGCGAATCTAAATATCTCAAGTTGGAGCTTAAAAAACAAAAGGACGAATCGAAATTCATCCTTTTGGAATTTATTTATACATCGTCAAACTTAGTTTGCTTTTGCAACTGGGGCAGCCGCAGTTTCATCGTTTGCAGCTTTGAACGGAGATGTATAGTTCAAGCCAAGCGTAGAACTTGTGTACTGACGCACTTTGTCGAGTAACACAGGATCTTTGCTTAAGTCTTGTTTGTAAGACACTACAATTTCATGAAGCTTCTGATTCCACTTACCTTCAGTTTGCTCAGGGAAAGCTTTTTCAAGCAAGTTAAGCATAATGTATGGAGAAGTCGAAGCACCCGGAGACGCACCTAACAATGCAGTTACAGCACCATCTTTAGACGCAAAGATTTCTGTACCGAATTGGAGTGTTGCTGGTTTACCTGGTTCTTTTTTGATGATCTGAACACGTTGACCACCTTGGCTTAAACGCCAGTCTTCAGCTTTCGCATCTGGGTAGTATTTACGAAGTTCATTGAGACGGTCTTCATCTGACATCATGACTTGGCTGACCAAGTATTTAACAAGATCAAGGTTTTCTAAGCCAACAGTGGTCATTGGTAAAACGTTACTTTTGTTTGTTGATGCAAGTAAATCAAGCTGAGAACCGTTTTTCAGGAACTTGTTTGAATAGGTTGCAAATGGTCCAAACAATACATATTTTTTACCGTCAATATAACGCGTATCAATATGTGGTACAGACATTGGAGGCGCACCAAGTTCAGCACGGCCATACACTTTTGCTGTGTGTTCAGCAGTAATTTTTGGGTTGTCCGTAATTAAGAACTCACCGCCAACAGGGAAGCCAGCATATTGTTTAGCTTCTGGTAAACCAGTAAGTTGCAATAATTTAACTGCTGCACCACCTGCACCGATAAATACAAAACGTGTTTTAACGTGATCTACTTTACCAGTTTTCAAATTTTTGAAAGACACAGTCCAAGTTTTGTCATCATTTTGGCTGATGCCAGTCACTTCAGTTGAAGTCTGTAATTTGAAATTAGGATTTTGATTTAAATGACTCACTAATTGTTTAGTGATTGAACCATAGTTAACGTCAGAGCCAACATCCATACGAGTTGCTGCAACTTTTTGACTAGGGTCACGGTCATTCATCACTAAAGGTGCCCATTGTTTAATTACAGCTGGGTCTTCAGTAAATTTCATACCTTTGAACAACGGGCTTTGGATCATGGCTGCATAACGTTTTTCTAAGAATTGAACGTTATCGCCCCAAACGAAAGCAATGTGCGGAACTGGATTAATGAATGATTTTGGTTCAGCTAAAACGCCTTGTTTTACCTGATGTGACCAGAACTGTTTAGCAACTTCAAATTGAGAAGCAACTTTTTCAGCTTTGGCAATTTCCATCTTACCGTTTTTCTCTTCGGTATAGTTCATTTCCATAAAGCCAGAGTGGCCTGTTCCGGCATTGTTAAAGCCGTTTGAACTTTCTTGAGCAACTTGGTCAAGACGTTCGTACATACGAATTTGCCAGTTTGGTTCAAGCTCAGTGAAATAAGTACCAAGAGTGGCACTCATGATGCCGCCGCCAACAAGAACAGCATCAACAACGGGTTCATCTTTTGCAGTTTCAACTTGTTTTGACGTTGTCGGTCTAAACAAGAACGCAATACCTGCAATTAGAATAAGAATGATTAATACCAGAAGGTATTTCAAAAACTTTTTCATGTAAGGGGGACCTTAAAATAAGTTATTTGAGTCACTTAAGGTGTGAGGAAACCTAGACAGCGTATCCAGACAAAATGGATATAAATGCGAAAGTAAATTCTCAAAATTAGAGAACTTCAAAAAAATAAAAATGACTTGGGATTATCGCAAACACACTATATTTTAGACTAATTTTGCATTGACAAGACAATTTTTATAATAAATGGGGTTCATCAAAATCATAAATATGATTTATATTTAGCCAAGTTTAGCTTTAACAAGATAATTTAAGCTTACTATTTTTATATAAATAATTGAAATTAAATTAATAATTTTAATGTGCTTAAAGTTGAATCATTTGAAGAATATTTCCCTATAAAAATCGATTAATTTTTATTTCACACCATATTTATGTAAATAAGCTGCAGGTAAGTGCTTATTTTCTGTCATACATCGTTCTTATTAATATTCACTCTATAGATTTAAATTAAGGGCATATCTCTGTATAAGAAATATGCCCTTTAAAGTTTTATGATGCTACATAGAACGGTGCAGTTGAACGTGGTAATGCTTCACGTCCACGGATTTGGTCTGCAATTTTCTCGGCAATCATAATGGTGGTTGCGTTTAAGTTACCGGTAATAATCAGCGGCATGATAGAGGCATCGACAACACGCAAACTATGCATACCGTGTACGCGACCTTGACCATCTACAACAGCCATTTCATCTTCACCCATCTTACAGCTACAAGACGGATGGTAAGCGGTTTCTGCATGGTTACGAACAAAGTCGTCAAGCTCTGAATCAGATTGTAGATGTTTACCTGGACTAATTTCTTCACCACGATATGGGTCAAGTGCTGGTTGCTGCATGATTTCACGCGTGATGCGAATCGCATCACGGAACTCGCGCCAGTCTTGTTCAGTCGACATGTAGTTAAACAAGATACTTGGATGCTCAAATGGATCCTTCGATTTAAGTTTGATACGACCACGTGAAGGCGAACGCATTGAACCTACGTGTGCTTGGAAACCATGTTCTTTCACTGCATTGCTACCGTTGTAGTTAATGGCAACCGGCAAGAAATGGTACTGGATGTTGGGCCATGTAAACTCATCCGAACTACGGATAAATCCGCCTGCTTCAAACTGATTACTTGCACCAATACCTGTACCATTAAATAACCACTCGGCACCAATCGCAGGTTGGTTATACCATTTCAAGGCAGGGTATAAAGAAACGGGTTGCTTACATTTATATTGTAAGTACATTTCCAAATGGTCTTGCAGGTTTTCACCTACGCCCGGTAAATCATGAACCACATCAATGTCCATTGATTTCAAGAAAGTACTTTGACCTACACCTGAGCGCTGTAAAATTTGTGGTGAAGCAATTGCGCCTGCACACAGTAACACTTCGCGTTTAACCAATGCACGTTGTAAGTTGTTTTGATCAGCACCAATAATGTATTCGACACCAATCGCTTGCTTTTGATTAAACAAGATTTTGTTAGTCGTCGCATGAGTCAAAATAGTCAGGTTTGGACGACCTTTTGCCATATCTAAATAGCCACGTGCAGTGCTTGAGCGGCGACCTTTAGGGGTAACCGTGCGGTCCATTGGACCAAAACCTTCTTGCTGGTAACCATTTAAGTCATCGGTACGCGGGTAACCTGCTTGTACGCCAGCTTCAACCATGGCATGGAATAAGACATTATTGCCATTTTTAGGTGTAGCAACTGACACAGGGCCATTGCCACCATGGTAGTCATTTTCACCAATGTCACGCGTTTCGGCTTTTTTGTAGTATGGCAAACAATCGGCATAAGACCAGTTTTCTAGGCCTTTATGGGTTGACCATTGCTCTAAATCCATGGCATTACCGCGGATATAGCACATGCCATTAATTAAAGATGAGCCACCTAAACCTTTACCACGACCACATTCCATACGGCGGTTATTCATGTGTGGTTCTGGGTCGGTTAAATAAGCCCAGTTATAGCGACGGCCTTGAAGAGGGTAGGCCAAAGCTGCCGGCATTTGTGTACGGAAATCCAAGCGATAATCTGGTCCGCCCGCTTCTAATAATAAAACGGTGGTATCTTTGTCTTCAGTAAGACGCGCAGCGAGTACATTTCCGGCAGATCCTGCGCCAATAATAATGTAATCATATTCTTTAATATTCATAACTATCCTTTTTTTACTAACAGTTTGCCTGAGCAATCTATGAAAGACTGCTCGGCATATGTGATTTAGGTTGAAGTGTTTAGAGCGATTGGGGCATTAAAAAATGCTTTGATAATCGCCAAGTTCAACTTGAATAGATTTGATACGGGTATAGTGCCCAAGCGTGGTTAAACCATTTTCACGGCCTACACCAGATTGTTTGTAGCCACCGACTGGCATCTCGGCAGGCGATTCGCCCCAAGTGTTAATCCAGCAAATACCAGCTTCAATTTGGTGAATAATGCGATGAGCGCGGCTAATGTCTTGAGTAACAACGCCGGCAGCTAAACCAAAGGTCGTGTCGTTAGCACGACGGATGACTTCTTCTTCGGTTTCATAGCTTAAGATGCTCATGACAGGTCCAAAAATTTCTTCTTGAACAATGGCCATCTGGTCGGTGCAGTCGCTAAATATAGTCGGGAGCACATAAGCGCCTTTGGCAAGTTCGCCTTCTGTAGCACGGCCACCACCAATTAAGACTTTAGCACCTTGTTGTTTGCCTGACTCAATGAAAGACAACACTTTTTCCATATGAGGGAAGCTGGTAAGTGGACCGAAGTTTGTGTCTTCAGCCATTGGGTCGCCAATGCGAATACGTTGTACACGCTCTACAACCGCTTTTTCAAAATCGGCTAAAAGAGATTTCGGAACAAAAACACGCGTACCGTTGGTACATACCTGACCTGAGCTAAAGAAGTTCGCCATGACGGCAATATCTGCGGCACGGTTCAGGTCGGCATCTTCACAAATAATCAGTGGAGATTTACCACCGAGTTCCATGGTCACTTCTTTCAGCGTAGAGCCAGCAGCGCTTGCCATAACTTTTTTGCCGGTTTCCACACCGCCAGTGAATGAGATTTTTTCAATCACGGGATGTTCAGTAAGCCACTGACCGATTTCACGACCAGCACCTTGCACAACGTTAAATACGCCGTCTGGTACGCCAGCTTCTGTATAAATTTCTGCAAGTTTAAATGCAGTAAGTGGAGTGGTTTCGCTTGGCTTGAAAATCATGGCATTGCCGGCAGCAAGGGCAGGGGCAGATTTCCATAAAGCAATTTGAATTGGATAGTTCCAAGCACCAATACCGGCAACTACGCCTAAAGGTTCACGGCGTGTATAAAAGAAACTTGATTCGCGAAGTGGAACTTGTTCACCTTGAATGGCTGTTGCAAGTCCTGCGTAATATTCGAGTACATCTGCGCCAGTCACAATGTCGACTGTCGATGTTTCGCTATAGGCTTTACCTGTGTCGAGAGTTTCAAGACGGGCAAGCTCATCATTTCGTTCACGAAGAATGTCGACAGCACGACGTAAAATACGTGAACGTTCCATGGCAGTCATGGCAGCCCAGATTTTTTGTCCTTGTTGGGCACTTTGTACAGCAGCTTCAATATCTTGTTCAGAAGCTTGTTGAAGAGTCGCGATGGTCTCGCCGTTGGCAGGGTTAATACTATTAAATGTTTTTCCACTGGTTGCGTTAACGTAGCGTCCATGGATATACAGTTGATGAACTTGTGCATCACTCATTTTGTCTCTCCTGCAAAGGCTTGTTCGCAAATTGAACTTGCGTTTGTACATAATCGTAAGCAATGGAACGGGCAAGGTTGCTGTCAAATTCGTTATGACGGCTTAAACTGCCTCGTAACCATAATCCATCAATCAATGCTGCCAACCCTCTAGCGGCAACACTGGCCTGTTGTTCATTCATTAACTTGAGAAAATAAAACTTCAAGTTGGAGTACAGGCGTTGATCATTAATCTTTTGTAAGCGGCTTAAGTCTGGTACATGCATACTTGCTGACCAAAAGTCTAACCAGACCCGCATTGCTTTTTCATTAACCTGACTAATGTCAAAATTAGAGTCGATAATGGCCTTAATCTGGCTCTCTGGATGCGAATCTGCTTCTGCTCTGTACTGTTCGGTTTTACGACGCAGAACATTTAACATTTCTTGCATACAGGTATTTATCAACCCTTGTTTGTCACCAAAATAATGGCTGACAATGCCGGTCGACAACTCGGCTTTTTTTGCAATTTGTGCAATGGTGGTATTGGATAACCCCACTTCATAAATTACGTCGAGTGCAGCGTTCATGATTTCTTCACGTCGCACATGTTCTGGTTTTACTCTGCGTTTTGTCATGTTTTTCCACATCAGCACTTTTAGTGGTGCTTTAAATTCAGCATGTTAACTTGCAGAGCATCATAGCACTTTTTTTATCATACTTGTTATTGATTGAACGTTCAATCAATAACAAGTATGATATGTAAAAATCAATGAATTTTTGAAGATTGCCTCTAGGAATAAAGAGGTGAAATCAAGAGTTGTTAAGAATAGGATGATGCGCATAAGTACATTACTTATCACGTTATTTTGAGAAAATACACCGATTGCAAGGAGCAATAAGATGGTGTTGAAAAGTGATAAATATTCTTCAGACCATATTCGGTTAAATCGTTTTGTATTTTGGAGTTCAGCCATCAGTATTGGCATTTTTGGCCTACTTTTTGTGCTGTTTCCAGAAAAAAGTCAGTTTTGGCTAACTTATGTACAAGAGCAGGTAAATCACTTTTTTGGGTGGTATTACATGCTGGTTATTGTGCTGTGCTTGGGCTTTGTCGCTTGGCTTGCTTTTTCAAAGGTAGGACAGATTCCTTTAGGCAAAGATGACGATAAACCTGAGTTCACTTATCTCGCTTGGACTTCAATGTTGTTCTCGGCAGGGATTGGTATTGCGCTACTTTATTATGGTGTGGCCGAACCTGTTGACCATTTCTTAAGACCGCCAGAAGGCGAGGCAGGAACGATTCAGGCAGCCCGTAATGCGATGACTTATAGCTTTTTGCATTGGGGGATTCATGGCTGGGTACTTTATGCTTTGCTTGGAGTCACTTTAGGTTACTTCGCTTTCAGACAAAACTTGCCATTAGCACTGCGTTCAGCGCTCTACCCAATTTTTGGAGAGCGAGTGCATGGCTTAGTGGGTGATTTTGTCGATGGCTTTGGGATTTTAGCGACAGTTATTTCCTTGGTCACCAACTTGGGAATTGGAGCGTTGGTGCTGGTATCGGGCATTTGTTATTTACTTCCTCAAATTCCTGATAATTCTGCAACCTTAATTACTGCTGTTCTCATCATGATGTTTGTTGCAACCATCACAACCGTGGTGGGTATTGAAAAAGGTTTAGCATGGTTGTCGCGTATTAATTTACGTCTGCTATATGCCTTACTTTTATTTGTATTTTTAACAGGTCCGACAAACCATTTATTAAATGGTCTGGTACAAAATACGGGCGATTACCTCAATAATTTTATTGGTAAAAGTTTTGATATGTATTTGTACAATCAAAAAGCCAGTGGCTGGTTGGGTTCGTGGACCGTATTTTATTGGGCTTGGTGGATTGCTTGGGCGCCTTTTGTCGGTATGTTTATTGCCCGCATTTCAAAAGGACGTACCATACGTGAAGTAGTATTAGGTGTATGCCTGATTCCACTCGGCTTTACACTGGCTTGGATTTCGGTTTTTGGAAACACTGCAATTTATTTTATCTTGCAGCAAAAACAGAAAGTATTAGGTGATATGGTCTTAACTGATCCAGCATTATCTTTATTTAAATTACTCGAATATCTGCCGTTTAATCCTTACGTTGCGGGTATTGTTGTTGTAATTTGTTTCGTTTTATTTTTGACACCAGTTGGCTCTGGTACACTAATGATCGCTAATTTGTCCTCAAAAGGGGGCACCAATGATAGTGATTCACCGATCTGGTTACGCGTCTTTTGGTCTGTGGTAATTACCATTGTAAGTATTGGCTTGCTTTTAGCCGGTAGTTTTAACTCCATGCAAAGTGCTGTGGTGTTATGTGGTTTACCATTTTCAGTGATTATTTTGCTCTATATGTTTGGTTTAGCCAAAGCGTTAAAGCAAGATGATTTTGACCCTCAATTAGTGAAAAAACAGTTAGCTGTTTCAAAAGACATTTCGGTCCCATCGAATTGTGACCAGAATAAAGTGACCGAGGTTTTATAACCTCAATCGATCACATCTATATATTATTTTTTGCGTTTAAAGTCGTCTTTTCATTGTTTTTAATAAGAGTGAAAAGACGAAATTAAATATTTTGTTTTTATTTTATTCCTTGAGGATTGTATGGCAACAGATAATCCAAGAGCAGTTGATGATTTAACATTATCTAAATCTAAAAAAGACCCGCTCAACCGTGTGGTTTTTTATTTTTCAGCTGTACTTATTTTAATTTTTTCTCTCGTCACGTTTTTGTTCAACGATTTTGCAAATCGAGTCATGAACGCCGTACTTCAGTGGGTAACTTCAACCTTTGGTTGGTATTATCTGCTGGCAGCAACACTCTATATGGCCTTCGTGATTTTTATTGCCTGCTCAAGATATGGCAGTATCAAATTAGGACCTAAGCATTCAAAACCTGAATTTAGTTTACTTAGTTGGTCCGCCATGCTGTTTTCGGCGGGTATTGGTATCGACCTCATGTTCTTCTCGGTCGCTGAGCCACTATCTCATTACATGCAACCTCCGGTCGGAGTAGGTCAAACCTATGAAGCAGCGCGCCAAAGTATGGTGTGGACATTGTTTCACTATGGTTTAACTGGCTGGTGTATGTATGCCTTGATTGGTATGTCATTGGGATATTTCAGCTATCGTTATAATTTGCCACTGACTATTCGTTCTGCTCTCTATCCAATCTTTGGACAAAGAATTAATGGGGCAATTGGGCATAGTGTTGATACGGCTGCCGTGATTGGGACAATTTTTGGTATTGCGACGACCTGCGGGATTGGGGTAGTACAGCTGAATTATGGCCTACATGTGTTGTTGGGATTACCAGAAAATATCTGGATGCAATTTATCCTGATTGCTGTTGCGGTGGGTATTAGTGTTATTTCGGTGACATCTGGGGTCAATAAAGGCTTGCGGATTTTATCTGAAATTAATATTTATGTTTCGGTCGGGTTATTGCTGTTTATTTTATTCTTAGGAAATACTGAGTTTTTACTCAATGCTCTTGTGCAAAATATTGGTGATTATTTAACTCGTTTCCCTGCTTTAGCATTACAAAGTTTTGCTTTTGAACAGCCTAAAGAATGGATGAGCAGTTGGACTTTCTTCTTCTGGGCGTGGTGGATTGCTTGGTCTCCATTTGTAGGACTCTTTCTGGCACGTATCTCAAGAGGACGTACTATTCGTGAGTTTGTATGCGGTACCTTAATTATTCCACTTCTATTTACACTCACGTGGTTATCCATTTTTGGTAATAGCGCATTGCACAGCGTTATTTTTGAAGGCAACCAAACCTTAGCAGCGACGGTGTTAGCAAATCCGGCTCATGGTTTTTATGACCTGTTAGCGCAATATCCGGGCTTTACCTTTATTGCTTCAATTGCCACCGTAACAGGGCTTTTGTTCTACGTGACTTCTGCCGATTCGGGAGCGCTGGTTTTAGGTAACTTCACGACTAAACTTACTAATATCGATAATGATGCTCCACGTTGGTTAAGCGTGTTTTGGGCAGTGGCGATTGGTTTGCTCACATTAGCGATGCTCATGACCAACGGCATTACCGCCTTGCAAAACGCAACGATTATTATGGGGTTGCCGTTTAGTTTTGTGATGTTCCTTGTGATGGCTGGACTTTATAAGTCGCTCAGACTTGAAGATTACAGGCATGCTAGTCGCAGTATGAATGCAGCGCCAGTGGTAGGGAACGTTGATATTCTGAACTGGAAACAACGTTTAACTCGAGTCATGCATCATCCGGGAACTACTGAAACACAGCGCATGCTAGATACGGTGTGTTTGCCAGCTGTTCAGGCTGTTGCCGATGAGCTTGTTAAGCAGGGTATGAATGTAGATGTGCAGCAAACACCGTTAGAAGATGAAGATACGCTTTACCATCTAGATCTCACTATCCACTTGGAAGAAGAGCAAAACTTTGTTTATCAGATCTGGCCTGTACGCTATAGCGCGCCGAACTTTAGCCAGCGTGTAAAACGAGGCAAACAGTTCTATTTCCGACTTGAAACCTATCTTTATGATGGCTCTCAAGATAACGATCTGGTTGGCTACAGTAAAGAACAGGTCATTAACGATATTTTAGATAAATATGAAAGACATATGACGTTCTTACATATTAATCGTATTAGCCCAGGGAATCGTCCATTGTTCCCAGATCCACAAGCTTAAGAGGAAAATGCATGGCTTCTCCTTATCTACATTCTTTTGCTTTATTTTTCTCATTGCTCAATCCTTTTTTAATGAGCATTTATATGATTGGCTTAATCCGCCATTCAGAAGCTAAGGTGTTTAATAAAGCACTGATTCAGGGCAGTTTAATTGCTTTTGTCGTGTTCATGCTATTTGCATGGGGCGGCGAAACAATTTTTAGTAAATATCTGAATGTACGTTTTGAAGCCTTTCAGATCTTTGGAGGCCTCATCTTTTTGGTGATTGGCTACCGCTATGTGTTTCAGGGTGCCGATACCATTGGTGAAATGCGTGGGGCACCAGAACATCTGGCTGGCACCATTGCCATGCCATTTATGATCGGCCCGGGCACCATTAGTGCGGCTGTGGTCACAGGGATTGAAATGTCAATTGGTGAGGCAGCCCTAGTGATTGCCTTCACCTTGTTTTTAACTTGCAGTATTTTGATTTTGATGAAATTTTCACATGATCATTTACGCTATAAACATGCCAAACATATTGACCGTTATTTTGATATTGTCGGGCGTTTATCTGCTTTATTAATCGGTACGATCGCCATTGATATGATTATTAATGGTGTGACAGGCGTCATTAATAAAGTTTAGCAAGTCACTCATAAGAACCTGCTATGCCATTGAACATGGAATAAAATGGCATAGCATCTTCTAAAAAATTCTAAGATAAATAAAACAACTTTAAAAAATAACTTTAAAAATAGTGCTTTAAAAAATTAAATTTTAAAAAACAATCAAAGATATTAAAAAATACAATGCTATGTTGTGGATTTAAGCATGTTTTTTTTGTGAATTATCAACCATAATGTTGACTGAGCTTGTTTTAAGACAGAGTTGAGCTATGCCTACATTAGATGAAATGACCACAGCAACTGATGATCAGTCTGAATTGACGATGTCAGTTTTGATGACGCCTGATATGGCAAATTTTTCAGGTAATGTTCATGGTGGTACGATTCTAAAACTACTAGACCAAGTTGCTTACGCTTGCGCAAGTCGTTATTCGGGTGGCTACGTGGTGACTTTATCTGTAGATAAGGTAAATTTTAAAGAACCGATTTATGTAGGTGAGTTGGTAACCTTCTTGGCAAGTGTGAATCATGTAGGTCGTACTTCAATGGAAGTCGGAATCCGTGTTGAAGCGCAAAATATCCAGAAGAGGACAGTGCGCCATACCAATAGCTGTTATTTCACGATGGTTGCTGTTGATGAACAGGGCAAGCCATGTGAAGTACCTCAATTAAATCTCAATACAGAATGGAAGCGTTGCCGCTTTGAAGCTGCTGAGCATCGTAAGGTTTTACGTCTTCAAGAAAACCACAATCCATCTTGTAGCATGTATAAGAAAACTTCTTAAAAATTTTGAATTAAAAAAGGATCAAACCGCAGCATGGTTCGATCCTTTTCTTCTTTACCAAAATTCAGCGTCCATTTTTCATTTCAGTAAAATTATCTCTGAGCTTGGAGGAGAATGCTGAGAGAATTAACGAGTTGCAGGAGCAGCTTCAGAAGCAGAACCTACAGCATCAGATGCAGCATTTGCAGTGTTTGCTTGTTCTTGAGTTGAAACAACAACTTTTTCTTCACCAGCAGTGTTATGTGCTTGGTCGTGCTTAGAAGCAGCAAAAGTTGAAGCAGCAGTTAAAGCAAGTGTAGTAGCGAGTAAAGTTTTAGCTAATTTCATTTTATGGCATCCTTAAATTTCATTTAAAAATAAATTAAACCTAATCGTTCATACATACCTGAAACCTGTATGGCTGAATGACTAAGCTAGGACACATGCTAAGCCGAGCTTGGTATTACATCAATTAACTTAACAATCTATTACGGCTATCTTAACAATATGAAATATACGGGTCATTTATGTGAGCAATCTGTAAAATAAAAGGGCTTAAATACACCTTAAAATGTGAAAAAATATTTCTTATCGAGTAAAAAAAAGCCAACTGTGTTACGTAAACCTAACACTCTGGCATGAATTGTGAATATGCTTGAATAGGATATTTCGTTTGAATTGTAGATGTTAAAAGTTAATTTAGATAATTGATGAGATGCATGTCACAAATTGAGAGCTTTAGCCTGATAATTGAAAAGTATATCTTCAAAGTGAAAAATCATTTTCATGCTACTTAAACAGTGATATACCTTTCTTAGTTTTTATACCTTGTTGATTTGAGCCGATTGTGAAACTGATAGCCCCAAAAACTGTTCCCACCCATATTATTTCTGGTTTTTTAGGGGCAGGAAAAACCACATTATTACAGCATTTATTAAGCCAAAAACCTAAAGAGGAGGTTTGGGCTGTATTAATAAATGAGTTTGGACAAATTGGAGTAGACCAACAACTCTTACCTCAAGATGAAGGATATGCAGTCAAAGAGCTATTAGGGGGCTGTCTATGTTGTAGCAGTCAATTGCCGATGCATATTGCTTTAGCACGGCTATTGAGTGAACAAAAGCCAGATCGACTCTTTATTGAGCCGACTGGACTTGGGCATCCTTCTCAGTTATTTGACCAACTGACTGAGCCTCATTGGCAAAGTAGTTTAGCCATGCGAGCACTGATTACTGTGGTAGATGGTAGTCGTTTGCATGATACCAATTGGGTTAAACAAAACCTTTATGAAGATCAGTTAAAAGCTGCCCAAATTGTGGTGGTGTCACATACCGATGTGATGACTTTTGAAGATGAACAAGCGCTTGAGTTATTAAAAGACGAATATCAGCCTTATCACCAAGAGTGGATTAAAACTGAACATGGTCAGTTAG
This sequence comes from Acinetobacter lactucae, assembly GCF_013122135.1. Lineage (NCBI taxonomy): Bacteria > Pseudomonadati > Pseudomonadota > Gammaproteobacteria > Moraxellales > Moraxellaceae > Acinetobacter > Acinetobacter lactucae. Next base: position 2,978,464 of record NZ_CP053391.1, on the reverse strand, counting down.
CTTTAAATAAAATTGATATAGCTGCTCGTTTAACCGAGCGATCTATACAACCTTTACTTAAACTTCAAAAGCAAATGACTGAAACCGAGGTCGCAAAGGAAATTAATCAATTACCTTATCATTATGTCGAGTCGGCACAAGGTTATATTGTGGCTGGTTGGAAGTTGCCTAAACGCTGGAAATTCGAGTTTTATGCTTTGCTAGATTTATTATGTGCACAGCAAGACTGGCTTCGAATTAAGGGAATTTTTAACACAGATCAAGGGTGGAAAGTTTTTAACTTTAATCCTGATCAGTTTAATTATAAGTCTGGTGAAGAGGGCATTGATAACCGTATTGAAATCATTAGCGAACATAACCATGATTGGTTGGCGTTTGAAACAGCATTACTTGCCTGTCAGCTTGAAAAGTAGAGAACATTAAACCAAAAGTAATTCAATGTTCTCTGAAGAGTGGGATTAAGGTTTGCTATCTAACACAGCTTTAGCTTGCGCATGGTCAATATCTTTTTCCCAGTGAGCGATCACTACGGTCGCGACACAGTTACCAATTAAGTTGGTACAGGCACGAATAATTCCAATAAACCAGTCAACTGAAAGTAGCAGCACTAACCCAATTGCAGGGAGACTTGGTATCACTGAAAGCGTGGCTGCAAGAATAACTAAAGCTGAGCCTGGAATACCGTGTGCACCTTTAGAAGTAATGAGCGAAACTAGCAAAATAGCCAGTAAGTCGTGCATAGACAAATCAATATTGCAGGCCTGTGCAATAAAGATCACGCCTAAAGTTAAGTAAATTGAAAAGCCATCTAAATTAAATGAATAACCAGTTGGAATAACCAAACCGACAGTTGAATCTTTAATTCCCAAATTTTTGAGTTTTTTCATAATTTGAGGAAGAACAGAGTCAGAAGAAGCGGTACCTAAAACAATAGCGAGTTCATCTTTAAAATAGCCCACAAATTTGAAAATGTTGAGACCGGCAAGTTTTAAAATCGAACCTAAAACAATAACGACAAATAAAATGCAGGTTGCATAAAACAGTAAAACTAAATAACCCAATTGTAAGAGTGAATCTAAACCAAATTTAGCAGTGGTATAGGCGACTGAACCGAATACACCAATTGGAGCTAAACGAATAATGAGCCCCATAATTTTAAAGAAGACTTCCGAAAAAGCTTCAAGTGCTTGACGTACCAGCTCTGCTAAATGTTTAGGAATTAAAAGTAGGGAAACACCAAATAAAATAGCGATGAGTAAAACTTGTAAAATATCGCCGTTTGCAAAAGCTGCAGTGAAGGTTTTGGGAATAATATTGAGTAGAAATTCCGAACCTGTATGCATTTCATGGGCGCGTTCAGTATAGGTACTTAAATCTTTTGCATCTAAATGGCTAATATCAATATTCATACCGACGCCCGGTTTAAATACATAAGCCACAACAATGCCTAAAATTAAGGCAATACTGGTGACCACCTCAAAATAAAGAATGGTTTTTGCACCGACTTTGCCCATTTTTTTGATGTCATTTGCACCATAGATTCCCAGTACAACCACACAAAACACAATGGGGGCAATCAGCATTTTAATTAAAGAAATAAAACCATCACCTAATGGCTTTAAAGATAGGGAGAAATCATGAAAGCCGATTCCAACTGCAACCCCAAGAAAGAGAGCACAAAGAACCTGTAAAAATAAACTACGCTTGAGCTTTAGCCACATAAGTCATCAATTTTAGAAAGAGGAGAATATCTCTCTAAAGCAAAAAACCGGCCAACTATAAAATAAGCTGAGCGTTTTGGAAGAATATGCAAATTTCACATGACTATGCTTTGTATTGTTCAGTTTTTTTATAAATTTTTACCTAAAATCGAGTATCCTTAGCGCCAAATTTTTGGACATATTAATCATGGCGCTTAAAGCAACAATTTATAAGGCAGACTTGAATATTGCCAATATGGATGACCATATTTATGGTGATTACCAGCTGACGCTTGCCTTGCATCCTTCGGAAACTTTAGAACGTTTAATGGTTCGTTTGATGGCTTTCGCCCGTTTCGCAAGTGATGAGCTTGAGTTTACTAAAGACCTTTTTGAAACTGACGAGCCAGCGTTATGGCAAAAAGATTTAACGGGTCAGTTAGAAACTTGGATCGAAGTCGGTTTACCGTCTGAAGATAAAGTCAAAAAAGCCAGTGCGCGCTGTAAAACAGTTGCGCTTGTTGTGTATGGCACACAAGTCGAAGAATGGTGGAAACGAAACAGTAAAATTAAAACGTTAAGTAACGTTCAAGTGTGGCAAATTGCCCCGCAAAGTACAGCAGAGCTTGAACAACTTTGTGAACGTACCATGCAGCTTCAATTAAATGTCATGGACAACGAGTGGACGCTTTTAGGTGAAAAGGGTCAGGCAAGTGTTGTGTGGACACAGTTACAGTAACATAGAAAAGCGCAACAAATTCTACAGATTCAGTTGGTACACTAAGTACCAATTGCGATTTTAAAGATTCAGATTAAGGGGTAAACCATGTCAAATGAATTAGAAATTATCGATTTAAAAGTAGGTGAAGGCAAAGAAGCGGTTAAAGGTGCTTTGATTACAACTCACTACACAGGTTGGTTAGAAGACGGCACAAAATTTGATTCTTCAATTGATCGTGGTAATTATTTTGAATGTGTGATTGGAACAGGCCGTGTGATTAAAGGCTGGGACCAAGGCATTATGGGAATGAAAGTTGGCGGCAAACGTAAACTCATCGTGCCTGCTCATTTAGCTTATGGTGAGCGTAAAATGGGTAAGATCATTCCAGCAAACTCTAATTTAATTTTTGAGATTGAATTATTCGATGTCAAAACTCGTGACTAGTGAAAAATTTAAAGCCCTTTAGGGGGCTTTCTTATTTATATGAGCTTTAAATATAAATACATTATTAATTTATATTTTAGCTTTTTAAATATTTAAGATTATTTTCAGATTATTTGATTATAAATGCCAAATGAAAAACTGTTCATTTGTAGGCAGTGTGATATTAAGACCAAATTTCAAATAGTTTGTGCCTTAACATCAAATTTCACATAAATAATCTATATTGATATTGAGACGCTATTTCATGACTATCCGCTTTGCATCTCCTTTGTTGAACATATCACTTGGCTTGGCCTTGGCAGGTTTGTCAGGCATGGCATTAGCTAAACCACCTAAACTGGACGCTTCAACACTTACGGTGATTGGTTATCATGAAATTACCGATACTAAAAATGCCTTAATTCCTCAATATGCAGTGACGACTCAACAATTTACACAGCACGTTGAATGGCTACAAAAAAACGGATTCCATTTTATTACGGTTGATCAGTTGATCCGTGCTCATCAGGGGAAAGCTCAACTGCCTACAAAACCGGTTTTATTAACTGTAGATGATGGTTATCAATCTTTCTATCAAAATGCGTATCCTGTCATTAAAGCTAAAAAAATCCCTGTAGTACTTGCAGTAGTAGGTTCATGGTTAGAACCAAAAGCAGGGCAGAAAGTTGATTTTTCAGGGGAAGAAATCCCACGTGATAAAATCTTAAGCTGGGGTGAGCTCAAAGAGATGCAAGATAGTGGTTTTGTAGAAATTGCAAGCCATAGCTATCATTTACACCGCGGTATTACAGGCAACCCGCAAGGTAACTCTGAACCTGCTGCAACAACTCGTTTTTATGATGTTAAAACTCAAACCTATGAGATCGATGAACAGTATCAATCACGTATTTATAATGACTTAAAGAAAAATAACGAGCTACTCAAAGCGCATGGCTTACGTTCACCACGTATTATGGTGTGGCCATATGGTCGCTACAATATGCAAACTGTCCAAATTGCGAAAAAATTGGGTATGCCAGTGACTATTACACTGGATGATGGGGCTGATCACGCAAAACAATCTCTACAAAATATGAGCCGTATTTTGGTAGAAGGCGATATGACGACTGATGATTTGGCTCAAGAAATCAAAAATCGTGAATTGAATTTAACGGATAACAACCGTCCGCAAAAAATTATGCATGTCGATCTGGACTATATTTATGACCCAGACCCGAAACAGCAAGAGCGTAATCTAGGTCATTTGTTAGACCGAATTAATGCAATGGGTGTAAATACAGTTTATTTGCAAGCTTTTTCAGATCCAGATGCTAATGGTTCTGCCGATATGGTGTATTTCCCAAACCGTCACATTCCAATGCGTGCCGACTTATTTAACCGTGTAGCATGGCAAATTCAAACCCGTACGCCTGTAAGTCGTATTTATGCATGGATGCCTTTATTGGCATGGGAACTACCAAAAACTGATCCTGTTTCTAAGGATTTGGTGGTGACAGAGCAAGCAAAAGCAGGTGAGCACCTCAACATGGGGTATATCCGTTTAAGCCCATTCTCACCAGAGGCACGCCAAACTATTCGTGAGATTTATCAAGACTTGGCTAAGTCATCTTCATTTAACGGAATTTTATTCCATGATGATGTCACTTTATCTGACTATGAAGATGCAAGCCCCGATGCATTAAAAGCTTATGCGAAACAAGGCTTACCAACAGATTTAGCAAAAATCCGTGGTAATGATCAGGACTTGCAGAAATGGACGGCATATAAGACAAAATATCTAGATGATTTTGCCATGCAACTCGTTGATGACGTGCGACAATATGAACCGTTCTTGCTTACCGCACGTAACTTATACGCGCAAGTTGCTTTAAAACCATATGCAGAAAACTGGTATTCACAATCGCTTGAAGAGTCGTTAAAACGTTATGACTTTACGGCTATTATGGCAATGCCTTATATGGAACAGGTCGATAATGCTGATCAATTCTATAAAGATATGATTGATCGTGTGAAACAATATCCAAATGGCATTAAGAAAACCGTTTTTGAATTACAGGCAACCGACTGGCGTAAAAACGAAAAGGTACCATCGGCTGAAATGGCTGCAACAATTCATTCTCTTTATCAGCAAGGTGTCATGCATGTCGGATATTACCCAGATGACCCAATTAAAGATCATCCGGATGTAAACACAATGCATAAAGCATTTGCTGAAAAATCTTCTCGTCTTGTGCCGTAGTTGAGGCTAAAACATGACAATCTTTGCTGCAATATGGTCGCATGCCTTAAAATTCGTTTTCTATTATCCATTATTCATGTCGTATTTATGGATGATTGGCGCGATCATTTTCTATTGGAAAGAACGTCAGGCTCCGCCTTACGATCAACCTGCTCCATTAGAAAGTTATCCTAAAGTTGCTGTGTTAATTCCTTGTTTTAATGAAGGGGATAATGCAGAAGAGACTATCAGTCATGCTTTAAAACTGGACTATCCTCATTTTGAAGTGATTGCGATTAATGATGGTAGCTCAGACAATACAGGAGAGGTACTCGACCGTTTAGCAGCACAACATGAAAAATTACGTGTTGTTCATTTGGCTCAAAACCAAGGTAAAGCCATGGGGTTGCAAGCCGGAAGCTTAATGACTGATGCCGAGTTTTTAATTGGTATTGATGGGGATGCTTTACTTGATCCACATGCAGCAAAGTGGATGATTCGTCATTTTCTGGAAAACCCAACCATCGCAGCTGTTACGGGTAACCCGCGTATCCGTACTCGCTCAACTTTACTAGGACGTATTCAGGTCGGCGAGTTTTCATCGATTGTCGGCATGATTAAACGTGCACAACGTACCTTTGGTCGCTTGTTTACCGTATCGGGTGTAATTACCGCTTTTCGTAAGAGTGCTGTTCACCAAGTCGATTATTGGTCACCCAATATGTTGACTGAAGATATCGATATTACTTGGAAATTGCAGCGCGCAGGCTGGGACATTCGTTTTGAACCGAATGCCTTGGTCTGGATTTTAATGCCCGAAACTCTAAATGGTTTGTGGAAACAGCGGTTACGTTGGGCTATGGGTGGGGCACAGGTATTAATTAAAAATATTGATGTGTTTACCAAACCGAAATTAAATTTTCTATGGCCTTTAATGTTTGAGCTTTGCTTAACCTTAGTTTGGTCATATTTAATGCTCGCGATGGCTTTGTTGTGGTTGGTACATTTTATTTTACCGGTCCCTGCTTTAGCCGTTGTGAGCTCTCCGTTTTTACCTTATGGTAGCGGTATTTTATTGGGGGCAACCTGTCTCATTCAGTTTGCTTTAAGCAAGTGGATGGATAGTCGTTATGAACCACATCTAGGAAAAAACTATTTCTGGATGATCTGGTATCCATTGGTCTTTTGGCTAATCACCATCTCGGCAACTATCGTGGCATTTCCAAAAGTTTTAAAACGTGGAGATGAGAAACGTGCGCGTTGGGTGAGCCCGGATCGGGGCATTCGTGGATGAAATGCAAGAGTCATGAGATTTTAAAGATCGTGCTGTATTGATGTCTGGGGAAAAACCACAGCACTTCGTTAGGTAAAGAGAGAAATGAAGACAAATTCGTTGATTATTGATTTACGCCGTCAATTACCATGGCATAAACGCTATGCTTCTACAACAAGCACAGCCATGATGTGGGCGGTTTGGTTGTTGTTGTGGCGTCCATTCGTATTTATCTGGGTATTGGCTGAGCTCCAAAAAACACATTTGGTTCACCGTTTGTTTAGTGCCTTCGGTGTAGGCATTGAACATGGCATTACTGCATTAATTGCTTGTGCAATTTGTTTATTGTTGTGGAGTCATGTGCTACCGGAGCGTCGTGTTGGTGGTAATGCGCTTAAAGCAAAACAGACAGATGACTATGCGCGCTATTTTGATTTACCTGAACATGAAATTGAGCAGGGGCGTAGCCAAAAAATTACAGTCGTTCACCACGATGAATTAGGTAAAATCGTTAGAGTTGAATAAAAAAGATTAATCAAAAAAGCCCGCATCATGTGGGCTTTTTTTTACGCTAATTTCGGTATATCCATAAGTTTTAAACTGTAGAGCGCAGTGCTTAAGTAGATGTTATTTACCTTTAAAAATAGGAGGTCTTTTTTGCAACATGGCAAAAACACCTTCTTGAACATCTTCCGTTGTGAGCAATGGTTGAAGATGGCTTTGCAATTGCTTAAAGGCAACCTCGTAACCTTCATTCATGGCTTCACGTGCAGAGGCAAGGGTCGCTTTTACCGCAAGTGGTGCAGCTTGAGTTATGTGTTCAGCAAGTTCTATTGCACGGTTGAGCTGAGAGCCTTCTGGGCATATTTCGGTAATCAGGTTCATATCAAAAGCTGCTTTGGCATCAAAAGAGTCACCTGTTAACAAATAGCGCATGGCTTTGGCCCAACCCGCGGCTTGAGTAAAACGTGCAGTTGCTCCGCCAAAAGGTAAGATGCCACGTTGAACTTCCATTTGAGCAAATTGTGTATTTTCATTCGCAATCGTAATATCAGCATTGAGAAATAGTTCTATACCAGCGGTGTAACAATAACCTTGTACTGCCACTATCAAAGGTTTACTAAGCTTTCGGCCTACAGTGCCCCAAGGGTTAATTTCATTTTCACTAAAATCAAAAACACCTGTAGCGAGTTTAGGTTGTAACTCAACTAGGTCTAAACCAGCTGTAAAATGATCGCCATGAGCAAAGATAATTGCACAGCGCAGGGCATCATTATTTTCATATTCAGTGAGCGCTAGTGATAAGTCTTTGATCATGTGGCTATCGAAGGCATTACGTTTTGCAGCCCGATCTAGGCCAATTAAAAAAATATGTCCACGAGTTTCACGGCTAACTTTTCCTTCTTGATTTGACATATTCTCATGCTCTTTATTTGTCTTTCATTATCTTTTAAACAATCATTAAAAAACGATCAAATACAATTTGTTGATGACCTGATAAGTATTTCTTTTATCTATCTACGTATTGAAATAAATCGATGTCATATGAAAAGTATAAACTCTCATATCATGTTAATTTCCATGATTTATTTAAATTAGCAGTTTGCTTAACTTTATATTTTTCTCATAATACGCTGTCAAAATGATCTCAATAAGCAGCTGTTTTATGTCACCTCTAGAAATTTTTGCAGTTTTGATTAGCCTAATTGGAGTCGGATTAACTGTCATCCGTAATATGTGGTGTTGGCTGTTTAATTTCTTTGCCTTTGTTTTATATGCCTATTTGTTTTACGAATTTAAGCTATATGGCGAAACGATTTTGCAGTTCTTTTTTATGGTCGTAAATTTTTATGGCTTTTACTACTGGCTCAAAGGAAAGCAGCAAGATCATGACATTCGTATAGAGCCAATAGCTCCTAAAGTTGCAATTTTTCAAATGATCATTGCCGCGGTAGGTGGCTTGCTTTTTGGCTTAATTCTTAAAAACTTTACTGATGCAGCAGTTCCTATGCTCGACTCACAACTTGCCGCATTTAGTTTACTTGCAACGTATTGGACCAGCCGAAAACATATTGCGACTTGGATACTTTGGGTATTTGTCGATATTATTTATGTCGGTATGTTCATCTATAAAGATTTATTTTTAACAGCTGCTTTGTATGCAGCATTTGTTTTGATGGCAGCTTATGGTTGGTATCAATGGGAAAAGGTTAAAAAGAAACAGCTTTTAGCCTCAAACCAGCTTTAATTTGGAGAACGATCATGTTGTTGAGCTTAGAGGCCTATAAACAACAACAGTTTGATCAAATTGCTGCAAAAATAATGGCAGAGCCAAAACAGTATTGTGAATTTAATTCTGTATCAGATTTTTATAACGCTGCATGGCTTAAGAAATTTCCACAAGGCAGCCAGATTTTTGCTACCGGTTTAGATGATGGTGCTGAAGAGTTTTATGCAATTATTCAGTTTAAAGAGCAGTATTTAAAGTTTGATATTAAAGAGCATCATTCGACAGTTATTTTTCAAGACATGAATGGGAAAGTATTCGAAAGTAACTTTTAATTTATAAAATCACTTTCCATAAAAAAGCGACTTAACGTCGCTTTTTTTAATAAATAAATTTGGAAATTTTATTTGCTGTTTCAATGACGAGGTTTGCGATATCTTCTTTAAAAGTTTTTTCGTCGTAAGTGGTAATTGGGCAACTCACTGAAATAACAGCGACCATTTTACCATTTGACTGTTTAAAGATAGGTGCCGCACAGGCTGCCATATCATGATTGTAATGACCCCAGCTCACCATGGTCTTTTGAGTTTTTACGTAAGAGAGCCTTTGCAATAAAGCTTTTAAACTGGTTGGAGTCAGTTCAGAGAAACTGTCCCAATCATTAAAATTACGGTAACGCTGACGTACTTCAGTTTCAGGTAAATCAGACAAAAGCATTTGACCAATCACGGTGGCATGAGCAGGCCAGCGAGTTCCTAAGCTAATGTTGCTCGTAAATGTTCCCATCGACTGAATGTTATTTACAAAGACAATATGAGTGCCTTCTAAAATTGAAAGATGCACCGCAAGTTTGGTTTGGTCACGTAGTTCTTTCATTAATGGTGTCGATAAATCGAGTAATGAAAGTTTAGATAGACTGTTAAAACCAAGTTCCATCACTTTAGAATCGAGAGCATAAGTTTTTTGAGATGCTTTTCTTAAATAACCACAAGATTCGAGTGTATAGATTAGACGAAATGCACTAGAACGGTTCACTTCTAAAATTTCAGCAATTTCTGTAATTGTCATTTCTTGCGCTTGTTGATTAAAAGCTTGCAAGATAGCTAAACCCCGCACAAGGCCGGGGACTAAATATCGATCATCATTTTTTGTAGTTTCTGATTCTTGAGAATCTTCTTCAATCGCTAGGCTCATTCGTGTCTTTTTCCTATAAATAAAACAAGGTTCAATTTGGGGCATGCTGCTTTATTTTAGAACTATTGTAATTGTTAAAAATACATAAAACAATTTTTATATTTAAAACTTTGTTTCCAGAATGAAACGTAACAAAATATTTAAAATTTATTAAAGTAATGAATTTTATATTTATTTTTACTTTGACAAAAAATGATCAAGGGTATTATGCTTAGCTTGTGTTTTGAAAGTTAAATTATGTTTTGTATATAAAACAAAATGAGGGCGCAAGGTATGAGTTGGATCTCAGTTTGTCAGCAGGGTGACGTTAGCGAAGATGAGCCGAAAGCCATCGAAATTGAAGGGAAAAAAATAGGCGTATTTTTCGTCGATGAAAATTACTTTGCTATCGAAAATGTTTGCCCTCATGCGTATGCCTTATTAACCGAAGGATTTATCGAAGATCAGACTGTTGAATGTCCATTGCATGAAGCAATTTTTGACATTCAGACAGGTGAGCTAAAAAGTGGACCAGGGTGTAGAAACCTATGTACGTACCCAGTTCGTGTTGAAGGACAGGATATTCAAATTCAACTCTAGTCCTCACATGTACAAGGAAGCAGAACAATGAAGACATTTAATGAAAAGTTGGCAAGCTGGATTCATGCAACGCCGGCAACCGAAGCAGGTATCAACAATATTCAAGTTCCAGGTCAATCTGAATTGTTGGTTTGGCAGACACGTTATAAAGAGCCAACTCTCTACGAACAAGATTTTGTAAAGAACTTGATTCAGGCATTTTCTGCGGGCGCAACAGAGTTAGATGACGTTGTTTCTGCACTTAATCAACAGGGTTTCCGCTGTGAATCTGGTGATGAATGGACTTCTGCAAGCTTTACAGAAGAATTGCAACGTTTAGGTTATTGATTCAGGGAAGAATAAAATGAACGCAATCGTATCAGCTTCACAAAGCGCTGAAGAATATTTAGAACTTGGTTTACGTGATCAATGGCACCCGGTTTTAGCAAGTTGGGAAGTCGCTGCTAATCCAGTTGGAATTACTCGTTTAGGCGAAAATATTGTGGTTTGGCGTGATGCCGAAGGTCAGGTTCATGCGCTTGAAGATCGCTGTCCACACCGCGGTGCTCGTCTTTCACTTGGTTGGAACTTGGGTGACCGAGTTGCTTGCTGGTATCACGGTGTTGAGGTTCGTGCTGATGGTGTAGTTGCTGATGTACCAGCCGTTCATGAATGTCCAATGACTGGAACCAAATGTTTAAAGAACTATCCGGTCATTGAGCAACATGGCGCAATCTTCATCTGGTTTGGTATTGATGCAAATGAACAGCCAAAACCGCTTGAGTTTCCAGAGCAACTTGCAAGTGAAGAGTGGAGTTCATTCCTCTGCCAAGCAGACTGGAAAGTAAACCATCAATACGCAATTGATAACGTGATGGACCCAATGCACGGGACCTATTTGCACTGTACTTCACACTCTATGGCAGATGGTGAACGTACTGCAGAGATGAAGCATCGTACAACCGATAATGGCTTTGTTTTCGAAAAAGAAGGCCAAACAGGCGTGAACTTCGACTGGGTTGAATATGGTTCAACTGGTGCAAGCTGGTTACGTCTTTCAATTCCTTACCGTAAACAATTTGGTCCAGGTGGTGAATTCTGGATTGTGGGTTATGCAACCCCAATTGATGCCAACAATACCCGTGTATTTTTCTGGCGCTGCCGTAAGGTAAGTGGCTGGCAACGTAATGTATGGCGTTTCTTATATCGCAATCATTTAGAACAGTTGCATTGGGATGTGTTGGAACAAGACCGCATTATTTTAGAAAACCTTGCACCAAATGCGCGTGAAAGAGAATTCTTATATCAACACGATGTGGGTCTTGCACGTTTACGCCGTTTAATGAAGAAAGAAGCTGAGAAGCAATTAAAGAAAATTGCTGCGCTAAATGCATCAAACCGTATCGAGATGCAGGAAGAAGCTCATGGCTAATGTAGCGTTGTTGCAAGGCAAAAAAGTTTTAGTGACAGGTGCTGCGCGTGGTTTAGGCCGAGATTTTGCTCAAGCCATTGCTGAGGCTGGTGCTGAAGTTGTGATGGCAGATATTTTGTCTGACTTGGTGCAACAAGAAGCACAAACTTTACAGAAACAAGGACTCAATGTTCATGCAGTAACAGTTGACCTTGCCAATGCAGACTCTATTGAAAATGCGGTTGCCGAAAGCGTGGAAGTATTACAAGGACTAGACGGACTTGTGAACTGTGCGGCACTGGCAACCAATGTCGGTGGAAAAAATATGATTGATTATGATCCTGAACTTTGGGATCGGGTCATGAATATTAATGTGAAAGGTACATGGCTAATCAGTAAGGCATGCGTTCCCCATCTAAAACAATCGGCTGAGGGCAAGATTATTAATGTTGCTTCCGATACAGCACTTTGGGGCGCACCGAACTTGATGGCTTATGTAGCAAGTAAAGGTGCAATTCTTGCCATGACACGTTCAATGGCAAGAGAGTTGGGACAGTTCAATATCTGTGTTAATACCTTGTCACCCGGCCTTACTCTGGTTGAAGCAACTGAGTATGTGCCGCAGGAACGTCACGATTTATATGTAAACGGAAGAGCGATTCAACGTCAGCAACTTCCACAAGATTTAAATGGAACAGCATTGTATCTACTGTCGGATTTGTCCTCTTTTGTGACAGGTCAAAATATTCCGGTCAATGGCGGTTTTGTCTTTAACTAAGGAGTAGTCAAATGATTACAGGGATCGAGATTTTAAAGTTTGGAGTTGAAGATAGAGCCGCTTCAAACAAGTTTTTAGCAGATTTTGGTTTAAGCCAAAGTACTTCGGATATTGAAGGCGCTGATCTTTACCAGACTCAAAACGGTAGCAAAATTTATTTATTTAATTGTGATGATGACCGTTTGCCTGCTGCCATTGAAAAAGGTTCAACTTTACGTGAAGTGACTTGGGGCGTAGATAGTGCTCAAGACCTCGAAGACTTAGCAGCTCGTTTGGCCGATGTAGAGGGTTTTAAACGTTCTGAAAGTACAGTTCAGTGTCTTGACCCAAATGGCATGACCATTCGTTTTGAACAAAGTTTTGTTAAAGAAGTACCAGAACTTAAAACGGAAGGTATTAACCAATACGGCAACATTCAACGTGTGAATGCAGCAAGTCCTGTCTATGAAAAAGGCCAACCTGTTGCCATTGGACATGTGGTGTTCTTCACACCGGATTTGGCAACAACTGAAAACTTCTATATTGAAAAAGTAGGCTTTCATTTATCTGATGCCTACAAAAATCGGGGTGCATTCTTACGCTGCCGCGGTGAAGGTTATCACCATGATTTATTCTTGCTCAGTGTTCCAAATAAACCTGCTGGCTTAAATCACGTTGCGTTTGTAGTACGTGATATTCATGAGGTGATTGGGGGCGGTTTAAATATGAATCGTTCGGAGTGGTCAACCTTTATTGGACCGGGACGTCATCCAATTTCTTCTGCTTATTTCTGGTACGTCAACTCACCATTGGGTGGTGCATTTGAATATTACACCAACGATGATTATTTGACAGAAGAATGGCAGCCACGTGTAGAAGAACATCGTCTAGAGCTTTTCACCGAATGGGCGATTGAAGGTGGTCTTGATGACACAACTCGCCGTCAGGTGAAGCCTGTTTAACAGGGATTGCTTTACAAGGAAGATGGCTATGGAAAAGATCGTAATTGTAGGTGCCGGACAGGCAGCGGGTTGGGCAGTAAGTACCTTACGTCAAAATGGGTATGTGGGCGAAATTCACGTGGTTTCAAATGAAGATCAAGTGTTTTATGAACGTCCGCCACTGTCTAAGCAAGTACTTTCAAAAGAAGCAACTTATGAAAGTTTGAATCTGTTCTCTCCTGAACAGGTTCAAGAGTTCAACGTTCAATGGCATAAACCGGAAATTGCAACAAAAGTCGACCGTGAGCAAAAACAGGTTCATTTAGAAAGTGGCCAGATTTTGCCATATGACAAATTGCTGATTGCAACCGGAAGCCGTGCACGTGTACCGGTCAATACATGGCAATTTATTCCAAATGTTGTGACCTTACGCAATGTGCATGACTGTGAACGTTTGGCTGAAATTTTAAAGAATGCAAAAAATGTCGCTGTGATTGGCGGTGGCTGGATTGGTTTAGAAATTGCTGCAACTGCACGTAAGCAAGGTAAAGATGTTCATATTTTTGAATATGGCGACCGTTTATGCGCAAGAAGTGTGAGTCCGGAAGTTTCTGCATTTTTAAAAAATATGCATGAGACCCAAGGCACAAAAATTCATTTAGACAGCAAGAGCCTTCATTTAGTTGAAGCGCCGAATCAGAAAGTTGAAGTGGTGAACCATCCTCAAAATAGCCAGTTATTTGACTGTGTTGTGGTAGGTGCAGGCGCTGAAATTGCCAAAGAGTTAGGTGTACATGCTGGTCTCGATGTGAAAGATGGCATTGTGGTGAACTGTTTTGGGCAAACTTCAGATCAAAACATTTATGCCGCAGGCGATGTCGCAATTCATCCGGGTTTGGGGTATTGCATTCAGTCTTGGGCAAATGCGCAAAATCAGGCGATTGCTGCAGCAAAATCGATGCTCGGAATTGAAACTGAATATACTGATATTCCATGGCTTTGGTCTGATCAATATCACTTCAATATCCAGATTTTAGGGACGTATCAGCCTGAAAAAACCAAAGAAGTGGTGATTCGCCAAGGTGGTGAAGATCAGGTGAGCTATTTATATCTGGACCATGAAAATCGTTTGCTCAACATGATTGCCATTAATGATTCTAAACTGATCAAACTGGCGAAACGTTGGATGCAAGCCAACACCGTTTTAGATCCAAAACTATTAGCAGATGCTGAATTTAATGTCATGAAGTTAAAACCGTAAACATTAAATCTGGTTCTCATTACCAAATCGAAGGAATGACACATGAGTAATGAAGAAAAAAGTGGATTGAAGCATTGGGTACCTGCTTTTGTCCTTATGGTGTGTGTGGTACTGGCATTTTTCGACAAGATTAGTATTGCGGTTTTATTTTCAGATCCTCATTTTCAAAGTGCAATGGGAATTGCTGAAGATAAGGCCAAGCTTGGATGGCTCATGACAAGTTTCTTACTTGCTTATGGTTTTTCATCGGTCTTTCTAAGCTTTTTAGGTGACATTTTTAACCCAAAGAAAATGCTGTTCTGGAGCGTAACATCGTGGGGAATACTCATGTTTTGCATGGGGTTCACCACTAGTTATTCAGGCATGTTGGTTTTACGTGTACTGCTTGGTTTAGCAGAAGGTCCTTTATTTGCCTTGGCTTACACCATTGTTAAGCAGACTTACACAGACCGTCAGCAGGCACGCGCTTCTACCATGTTCTTACTTGGAACGCCGATTGGTGCATTCCTTGGTTTCCCGATCACTGCAAATGTTTTAGCTCACCATGACTGGCACACCACTTTTTTTGTGATGGCTGCGCTAACCCTGATTGCGATTTTTAGCATTGTTTTTGGTCTGCGTAACTTGCAGCTCAAGAAAACTGTCGAAATTGAGGGTGAGAGTAAACGTACCAATTTCAAAGGTCACATTGCCAATACCAAGATACTTTTGAGCAATAGAGCATTCTGGTTGGTTTGTCTGTTCAACATTGCATTGATGACGTATTTGTGGGGCTTAAATAGCTGGGTTCCTTCTTACTTAATGCAAGACAAAGGATTCAATCTCAAAGAGTTTGGGATGTATTCAAGCTTTCCATTCATTGCCATGTTAATTGGCGAAATTATCGGTGCGTTTTTATCTGACAAGTTAGGCCGCCGAGCAATTCAAGTATTTAGCGGTTTATTACTCGCGGGCATCTTCATGTATGTGATGGTCATTATGACCGAGCCATTATTGATTATTGCTGCCATGTCTTTAAGCGCTATGGCTTGGGGTTTTGGAGTAGCAGCTGTATTTGCTCTGCTTGCAAGAGTAACAACCTCAAATGTAGGGGCGACTGCGGGTGGAATATTTAACGGTTTAGGTAATTTTGCAAGTGCAATTGCGCCTGTTCTTATCGGTTACATCGTGATGCAAACACATAGTTTTAATTTAGGAATTACCTTCTTGGCTGCTGTCGCTGTCATTGGGTCGTTGTTCTTGGTTCCTCTTTTAAAACGTTATTAATTCACTGTATAGGAGTTTAAAAAATGACTACACAACAATTCGAATCGTGGGCACAACCAGAGGGTGCTTCTTTAGAAGAGTGGTTAAACACGCGTATTGCTCGCTTTGAGACACGTAAATATGACTTTGATGCTTTGAAGTTCCAAGCAGATTACGACCCGAAATATCGCCGTGCACAAATGCGTTACATGGGTACGGGTGCAACAGGCGTTGCAAATGACGGTAACACCGTGCCAGCAGAAAACTTCACATTTTCAACCATGGTTCTGCCACCACAGTGTGAAGGTCCTTTGCACATTCACCACGATGTTGAAGAAGTGTTCTTTATGCTCCGCGGCGAAATTGATTTGTTCATTGAACACAATGGCGAAAAATTTGAGACCCGTTTAAAAGAGCGTGACCTGATTTCAATTCCACCGGGAATTTACCGCGGTTTATTTAACCCAGGTCAAGAAGATGCCTTGATGTGTGTGATGTTGGGAACAGGTAAACCAACAATTCCTAACTATCCACCAGAGCATCCATTGTCTCAAATCAAACGTTAATTGTTTGATGAAGTGAATGAAAGGAAAGAATTGAAAATGATGACACTCATTGAAAAGTTAGCAGAATTTCCGGTGAAAACCGTGACTGTTCAAGGTCAGCAACAAGCTTATCGGGAAGCCGGTCAGGGCGAGTACCTTGTGCTGTTGCATGGCATTAGTTCAGGTTCTGCTTCATGGGTAAACCAACTTGAAGTGTTGTCTCATCATTTTCATGTCATTGCCTGGGACGCACCAGGCTATGGCAAATCAGATGAACTTTTAACGGATCAACCCAATGCGACCGACTATGCAAAGCGTTTAGCAGCATTGTTCGATGTTTTAAAAATTGAAAAAGCAATTGTGGTTGGACACTCATTAGGTGCCTTACAGGCGAGTGCATTTGCTGCACTTTACCCAGAGCGAGTGGAACACTTGGTCGTCGCTAATTTAGCGCAAGGCTACCAACGCCACGATGAAAAGACACAAATTCAGGTTTTTGAAAAAAGACCAAAGATGTTGAAAGAACTTGGTGCTAAAGGAATGGCCGAAAACCGTGGACCTCATTTGATTTATAAACAAGAGCCCCAAGCCTTAGCTTTAGTTTCAGAGGTGATGCAACAGTTGACTCTACAGGGTTTCACACATGCATCGTACTTACTCGCATATGACGAAATACGTAATTACTTAACCCATTTAAAAGTCCCATGCACAGTCATTGCAGGGCAGCAAGATCAAATCACTCCTGCGTTAGGTATACAAGAGCTTGCTCAGGAATTGCAGTTGGAGCAGCGCTTCGTCATAGAAGATGCAGGACATTTAAGTTATGTCGACCAACCGCAAGCATTTAACCAAATTATGTTGACGATTCAGGAACAATCGTAAGAGAGATTAAGGATTATGAGCTTCCAAGTTGAAGGAAAAGTTGCAGTTGTTACCGGTGGCTCATCTGGGATTGGGCTGGCTGCTGTTGAAATACTGGTTGCAGAGGGTGCAAAAGTAGCGTGGTGTGGTCGCGATGAAGAACGTTTAAATGCTTCTAAGCACTATATTTTAGAAAAATTTCCGCATGCCAATATTTTTACTAAAGCATGCAATGTATTGAAAAAAGAAGAAGTTCAGCAATTTGCCAAAGACGTCAAACTCAATTTGGGCAATGTGGACATGCTCATTAACAATGCTGGGCAGGGCCGTGTTTCAAATTTTGAAAATACGCAAGATGAAGACTGGATGAAAGAAATTGAACTGAAATATTTCAGTGTATTACATCCGGTACGGGCTTTTCTTGACGACTTAAAACAGTCGGCAAATGCCTCAATTACTAATGTGAACTCATTACTGGCATTGCAACCAGAACCGCACATGATTGCGACTTCATCTGCACGTGCTGCGTTATTGAATTTAACCCATTCGTTGGCGCATGAATTTACTCAATATGGCGTTCGAGTTAACTCGATTTTACTAGGTATGGTCGAATCTGCGCAGTGGAAACGTCGTTATGAAACTCGCTCAGATTTAAATATGTCTTGGGAAGAGTGGACAGGCAATATCGCAAAAAATCGTGGTATCCCAATGCAGCGTTTAGGTCGTCCAGAAGAACCGGCCCGTGCTTTAGTTTTCTTGGCATCACCATTGGCATCTTACACCACAGGTTCGGCAATAGATGTCTCGGGTGGTTTTAATAAACATTTATAAATATTAGGTGCTGTCATGAAAAAGTTGATGATGATTGGTTTTGGCGCAATGGCAGCAGAAGTGTATGCCCACTTGCCTCAAGATCTGCAACTCAAATGGATTGTCGTGCCATCTCGCAGTATTGAAAAAGTGCAGTCACAAGTCTCTTCCGAGATTCAGGTGATTTCCGATATTGAGCAATGTGATGGTACGCCAGACTATGTCATTGAGGTGGCAGGTCAAGCAGCTGTGAAAGAGCATGCTCAAAAAGTTTTAGCGAAAGGCTGGACCATTGGTCTGATTTCGGTGGGTACTTTGGCTGATAACGAGTTTCTGGTTCAGCTTAAGCAAACTGCTGAAAAAAATGATGCCCATCTGCATTTACTGGCAGGCGCTATTGCAGGTATTGACGGTATTTCTGCGGCCAAAGAAGGTGGTTTGCAAAAAGTCACTTACAAAGGCTGTAAAAGTCCAAAAAGTTGGAAAGGTAGTTATGCAGAGCAGTTGGTCGATTTAGACCATGTTTCTGAAGCTACGGTCTTTTTCACTGGAACTGCTCGTGAAGCTGCGACCAAATTTCCAGCCAATGCCAATGTTGCAGCAACCATTGCACTTGCAGGGCTTGGAATGGATGAAACCATGGTTGAGTTAACTGTTGATCCAACCATCAACAAAAACAAACACACCATTGTGGCAGAAGGTGGCTTTGGACAAATGACCATTGAACTGGTGGGAGTGCCGCTGCCAAGTAACCCGAAAACATCAACTTTGGCTGCGCTTAGCGTGATTCGTGCTTGTCGCAATAGTGTAGAAGCAATACAGATTTAAGAAGGATTTGATCATGGCAAAGGAAATTTATATTGCAGGTGAATGGCGATTAGGCCGTGGTGCAGTCATTCAAAGCCTGTTTCCGGCAGATCAGTCGGTAAACGCTGAGCTTTCAACGGCAACGCTTGATGATGTAAATGAAGCAATTGAAAAAGCGGATCAGGCTTGGCGTCAACAGAGCTGGAGAAACAGCTTGCCGCATGAGCGCGCACGTATTCTCTACAAAGTTGCAGACATTATTGAAGCACGTGTTGATGAGTTAGCAAAATTACAAACACGCGATAATGGGAAGCCTTTAACCGAAACTCGTGGCTTGGTCATGAGCGCTGCGGCGACTGCACGCTATGTTGCAGCGGCATGTGAAACAATGAATGATGAGCTCACCACTCAACGTGCTCCAGACTTTATGACCATGAGTGTGCATGAACCTGTAGGCGTAGTAGCAGCCATTACGCCGTGGAACTCTCCAATTGCAAGCGAAGTTCAAAAGCTTGCTCCAGCTTTAGCAGCAGGAAATGCCGTAGTGTTAAAACCAGCAGAAGCAACTTCACTGATTGCTTTAGAGCTTGCCAAAATTTTTGAAGAAGCAGGTTTACCAAAAGGCTTACTCAGCGTGCTAGTGGGTCGTGGTTCGATCATTGGTGATGCAATTGCTCAGCACCCATTGGTTCGTAAAATTTCTTTTACAGGTGGAACAACCACAGGGCGTCATTTGGCACACATTGCCGCTGACAAACTGATTACCACTTCACTTGAATTGGGTGGAAAGTCACCAACCATCGTTTTACCTGATGCAGATGTCGAACTGGCTGCTAAAGGTGTCGCGTACGGTATTTTTAGCTCGGCAGGCCAAGCGTGTATCGCAGGTTCTCGCTTGTTTATTCATAGCAGTCTTTACGATCAGTTTTTAACTCGTTTAGTTGAAATTACCAAAGGCTTACGTATAGGTCATCCGGAACAGGCGGGTGTGCATTTAGGGCCACTAGTGAATGACAAACATTTGCAGTCAGTTGACCGTTATGTGCAGCTTGCCAAAAGCGAAGGTGGTCAGGTTCTGATTGGTGGTGAAGCGCTTACGACTGGTGATTATGCCAAAGGAAGTTATTACTTACCGACCATTATCACGGGCTTAAATAATAGTACTCAAACCTGTCAGGAAGAAATTTTTGGCCCTGTTTTAGTGGTTATGAAATATGACAACGAGCAAGATTTAATTGCTCAAGCCAATGACAGTTGTTTTGGTCTTGCCGCAGGAATTTGGACTGAAAGCTATCGCAAAGCTTGGCGTATTGCACGTGTATTAGAAGTGGGAACAGTGTGGATTAATACCTACAAAAAATTCTCGATTAGTGCACCGTTTGGTGGCTTTAAAGACAGTGGTATTGGGCGCGAGAAAGGCCGTTTGGGTATTTTATCGTACATGCAACAAAAGAGTATTTATATGGGGCTGAATGAACAGCCTAACCCTTGGTGCGATTAATAAATTCAAGGACTGAAAACAAATTTTGAGGAACAGACATGACTGAACGTGTAAATGTAGGCGAAGCAATCGCAAGAGTTTTAGAAGCGCACCAAGTTGATAGTATTTATGGTGTTATTTCCATCCACAATTTACCTATTGCCGATGCAGTAGGGCGCCGTGAAAAAATGCGCTTTGTCGCAGCTCGTGGTGAAGCGGGTGCGGTTACTATGGCAGATGCACACTCACGCTTTAAAGGCCTAGGTGTAGCGTTGACCAGTACCGGTGCTGGGGCTGGTAATGCAGTGGGGTCATTGATTGAAGCAATGAATGCGGGTAGTCCTGTATTGCATTTAACTGGTCAGGTTGAGCGTGAATATCTCGACCGTGATGCAAGTTTCATTCATGAAACTAAAGACCAACTTACGTTTTTACGTGCATCAAGCAAAGCGGCATTTCGCATTACCAGTCCAGACAATGCTGTGGGTGTGATTCGTGAAGCCATCCGTGTTGCAACGACTGTTCCAATGGGACCTGTTAGTGTCGAGCTACCCATTGATGTGCAGGCAGCAGAAATTGATTTACCACTTAATTTAGGCCCAGTGAAAGCACTTGAATTGCCACAGGCAGAACAAGCTGAAATTGATCTTCTTGTGAGTGAAATCAAAAAAGCAAAACGCCCGATTTTCTGGATTGGTGGTGGAACTTTAAATAGTGTTGCCGAAGTTAAAGCAATTGCAGATTTAGGTATTCCAGTTGTTTCATCTACACACGGCCGCGGTGTGTTGGCAGATGACCATCCACGTAGTTTAGGTGCATTCCATAACTCGGCAGGTGTTGAGCAACTGTTAAAAGATGCTGACTTAATGGTTGTGGTGGGTTCTCGTTTACGCAGTAATGAAACCAAAACTTATTCGGTTGAGTTCCCTGAAAATATTATTCAGGTTGATGCAAACCCAGTGGCTCAGCAACGTAATTACAAAATTCGTAACTTCATTTGTGGTGATGCCAAAGATGTCTTAACACGTGTGTTGGAACAGCTTCAAGGAACTTCAAAAGTTGATGCCGATTACGATGCTGCTGTAGTGGAGGCTAAACAGGCTGCAATTAATGCACTGCGTAAACAAATCGATCAGTACGCATTAATTTGTGATCACTTGCGTGCAGCTTTACCGCAAGACGGTATTTTTGTACGAGATATCACTATGTCGGGCAGTACATGGGGCAGCCGTTTATTCCCTGTACAAGCGCCAAACCAAAATATCCATTCACTCGCAGGTGCAATTGGTTTAGGTCTTGCAACAGCAATTGGTGCTTCGGTTGCTAACCCTGACAAAAAAGTGATTGGTTTAGTCGGCGATGGCGGCTTAATGCTTGGCATTGGCGAGATTGCAACCATGGTGCAAGAAAACACCAACATGGTCCTTATGATTATGAATGATGGTGGTTATGGCGTAATGCGTGGCATTCAAAATAACTACTTTGGTGGTCGTCAATATTTCAATGAATTGCATACACCGGACTATAAACTTCTTGGCGAATCAATGGGTGTGAAAAGCTGGAAAGTCGGTAGTGCAGATGAGTTTAAAACGGTTATTCAAGAGGCTGTCGCTTTTGAAGGGCCAACTGTGATCGAGCTCGATATGAACTCGATTGGACCATTAAACTTCGCGGGTCCACCGCAAAAGAAACTGTATTAACCAGTTTGGATGGTTTAGTACATATGCGATGGGAGCTGCTAAGCCATCCTTTTTTTAGATAAATTTTTTTATCTAAAAAACAATAAAAACGAAGTTTTACAGGTAAAACAAATAAAGTTCCAGCAGGACGCTGGAACTCAATCAAGGATGTAGAGATGAAAAAGACTTCATTGATCATGGCATTCATTGCACCGTTTACGCTGGGGGTAAGCGTCAATGCATTTGCAAAAGATTCATTGCTTGAATGGAAAAGTGATGACGGCACCGACTCATTAAAGTTAGGTGGGGTGGTGCGTTTAAATCAGCGTTATGAAGATTGGGAAGGTCCGAACCGTGGTTTTGGTAAGCTCCATTTTGATATTTTTAAGGTAGATCTCAAAGGTAAGTTTGATGATGCTTACATTAATGCCAGTTATATGGTTCAAGACCAACAAAAAACGTCCATTGAAAAAGCATATGTCGGCTATAACTTAGATGCCAATAACAGCATTGAAGCAGGTCTGGTTTATAAACCATTTACGATTTATCCCTATCCACAAAATGGCTGGACTTACCACATTCCATTCTTTTTAGGTTATGGCAACAACATTGCGCCAGGGATCAACTGGAATTATCACGACAAAGATTGGGATGTAAAAGTCGGTTATTATCCTCAAATGTTAGAGACGAACTTGCGTTATTCACCTGAAAGTGCAACTTATGATGACTTGGCAGGAAATGCATTTCCATCTCAAAAAGCCTATCAAAATGAAAAGCGCAATCAGGTGAATACCCGCATTGTTCGCAAGTTAGAAACTGATTTTGGTAAACAAGAGTTTGGTGTTTCGGGTGCAATTGCTCAGCTACATAATGATATTACCGATAAAGATGGCAAATATTATGCAGTCGGTTTGCATACCGAAAACAACTACAAGCGCTTTAACTTACAAAGTTCGGTTATTCACTATCAGTACGATGCTAAAAATCCGGATGGTGTAAATAGTGATATGACTTTGATGGGGGCAAATGGTCTTACGCCAGCTTATTTCATTGCTTCGGAAGGGACGATTGCCAGTTTAAACCTTGCCTATACATTGCCTGTGACCAATATGGGCAAGCTAAAAGCCATTAAGTTTTATAATGACTATAGTTATCTCGATAAAAAACGTGATGATTGGTCAGATTCGCAAATGAATACCACAGGAATGATGTTTATTGCTTCACCATTTATGGTTTGGGCAGATTATACGTGGGGTAAAAACTCCAACATTATTGGTGGCTCGACCAACTCAACGGGTTATACCTCTGCTACCTCGCCAAACAGTGATAAATGGCTATACCGTATTAATTTTAATATTGGCTTTACTTTCTAAAGTAAGCAGCAATAAAAAACCACGCAATCGGCGTGGTTTTTTATTTAATAAGTTAAAGCGTTTAATACCTGTTTTTTTCAAACTTATTCCAAAACACAAAGGCAGTCACAAAGGCCAAAATGGTTAGCGCGAAAATATAATACATCGCACCAATATCACTATATTGACTGAGCCAATGCACTAAAGGCAGGGTCATACCACCAACAATTGCATATGACAAATTATAAGAAAATGAAATGCCCGAGAAACGCACAGGCGCGGGGAACATTTTAACCATACTGCTCGACACCATGCCGACAGTACCAGAGCATAGACCCAACAACATATATAAACCAAAAATGGTTGAATGTGCCGCGTGCCCCAAACTGTTATAAAAAACTGCTGCTGTAAGTGCAACGGCAAGCGCACCGAACATCATGACTTTGCCACAGCCAAAACGGTCAGCAAAATAGCCTGCTAAAATACAGCCCACCATTTGCATGACAATGGCTGCACTTTGCATTTCAAAAGTCTGTGCGCGCTCAAAGCCAAACGTACCAGTTAATAAATTTGGCATGGCTAAAATCACCACCACTACACAACCAGTTAAAAACCATGTAAATAACATGCCAATTGCAACGGCTGTTTTATGTGTTTTTAAGACTTGTTTTACAGGCATTTCTTTTGAAATTTCTTTACGTGCTTGCATGGCTTTAAACACAGGTGTTTCTTTTAAATAAGTTCGTAAATAAAGTGCGACTAGACCAAAAATACCACCTGCAATAAAAGGAATCCGCCATGCCCAGTCATGGATTTGCCCTTCACTAAAATTCAGTGAAATCCATAAAGACATGAGCGCACCTAGTAAAATTCCTAAAGACAGTCCGGCAGTTAACAAACCATTTGCCAGTCCAATTTTTCTTTCAGGCACGTGTTCAGACACAAAGGTCCACGCGGCTGGAATTTCACCCCCAATCGCAATACCTTGCACCACACGCATGAGCAATAAAAGTAGGGGGGCCAAATACCCAATATTTTCAAAAGTAGGCAAAATCCCGATAAACAGAGTAGGCAGTGCCATGAGTAAAATAGAAAGTGAAAATAGTTTTTTGCGCCCGACCAAGTCACCAAAATGGGCCATGACAACCCCGCCCAAAGGCCTAAAAAAGTAACCTGCTGCAAAAATACCGTAAGTATTAAGCATGGCCCAAAACGGACTAAGCGTGCTGGGGAAAAAGAGGTCGGAAATGATTTTGGCGTAAAACACATAAATCACAAAATCGTAAAATTCTAAAGCTCCACCCAATGAAGAAAGGGCAAGGGTTCGTTTATCTTCTTTATTAAGATAGTTCGCATCCTGCAAAGTTAAGTCCTGATCCATTTTTTACTTAATTGTTGTAATTGAAGTTTGGATATTAATGGAAAAGTGAAGTAAAAGTAAATGGAGGAAATTTGTTCTATAGGATGATGTCGATTGGACTTACTCAGAACAAAAAGCTTTAAAACAAAAAACGCTTTAGATGAAATAAAAACAGATGTAGGAATGACTTTTCTTTTGAGTCATTCAGCGACACAATAAAACTTGTCATAGCCAGTTTAATGAGAGATTCAAAGGATGAGTGTAGTTTTACCTGTCGCGAAGCGTGGCGAAGATATTCTAAAACTAATTGCGGTTCCCGTTTCGGTAAATGAGTTAAACAGTAATTGGCTTTATCAGCTTGCTGACGCTATGCATGCAACAATGCTTGAGCGTAATGGGGTAGGGATTGCAGCACCGCAAGTTTACATCTCTAAACGCGTCATTATTGTGGCGTCTCGACCAAATCCACGCTATCCCGATGCACCTGAAATGGAAGCTGTAGTCATGGTGAATCCTGAAATTTTAGAGTTCTCAAACGAAGTGTGTTTAGGTGAAGAAGGCTGCTTAAGTGTACCGGATGAGCGTGGACAAGTTGAACGTGCAGAAATGGTGAAGGTGAAATATTTAACACTTCAGGGTGAAATGGTTGAGACAGTTTTTCATGGTTTTCCTGCTCGTATTGTTCAACATGAGGTCGATCATTTAAATGGGATTTTGTTTGTAGAAAGAATAATCTAATCTTTAGTTTAAAGTTTTGAAAAACCTATAATGAGCTTGAAATAGATAAGACATCGGAATTAGAATACTTATATCGTGATTTTTAATCCATTACAAAAGATATAATTTTAATATTATCAGCAGGTTGTGCTGAAATTTTGCGCGATGTTGTGAATCTCCTCATTTAAGGTTACTGACCATGAAAACCCCTCTCCCAGAATATTTGGCAAATGTTATTGAAGCCTGTGACATCGATAACAGCGGTCATCTCGCTGATTATATTCCTGAGTTGGCAAATGCAAACCCAGATCGATTAGCTTTAGCAATGTCTACGGTAGATGGTGAAATTTATTCGGTTGGCGATGATGATGTTGAATTCACCATACAATCGATTTCTAAACCTTTTGTATATGCCTATGTTTTACAACAGCTTGGCATTGATGCTGTGCTTGATAAGGTAGGGGTAGAGCCTTCAGGGGAAGCCTTCAATGAAATTTCATTGGGTAAAGATGGTCGTCCGAAAAACCCGATGATCAACTCTGGCGCAATTACTGTACATTCCTTGATTCAGGTCAAACATGGTTTGCATAGCGCAGAAATTCTACGCCGTTTTATGAGCGAGCTTGCAGGTCGCGAATTAAGTTTTGATGAGTCTGTCTATGATTCGGAAGTCAAAACTGCTTACCGTAATCTTTCGATCGGTTATATGTTGCGAACTGTGGGGATTTTAGAAACCGACCCAGTCGATATTGTGAATGGGTACATTCGCCAATGTGCGATCATGGTTACGGTTAAAGACTTGGTACGTATGGGCAGTGTGCTTGCCAATGGTGGGGTAGACCCTAAAACTGGAAAACGCCTATTGAACCGATCTGTGGTTAGACAAGTGCTCAGTGTCATGATGAGCTGTGGTATGTACGATGCAGCGGGAGACTGGCTTTCAACTGTCGGTATTCCTGCTAAGAGTGGTGTAGCAGGTGGTATTTTAGGTGTGTTACCGGGTCAGGTGAGTATTGCCGCTTTTTCTCCTCGTTTGGATGAGCATGGTCATAGTATTCGAGGTATCGATATTTTAGAGCGATTATCTCGTGACATGGGGCTACACCTCATGGAAGGTACACCTTCTGCACAAACCATTGTCCAAAGCCATTATCGTACAGGCAAGGATGCATCATTAAGTGTGTATGTGCTTCGTGGGGTATTGAAATTTACCGAAGCTGAAATGTTGTTGCGTATTTTACAAGACGAGACAACTGATCAGAGTACAATTGTTATTGATTTAACCCAAATTTCACTTATCCATGATGTGGGTAAACGTATGTTCTTAGAAGGGGTAGATCGTCTGATTGATGATGGTCATACCCTTGTTTTGGTTGATCCTGAACAGCGCCTAGATCATGCGAGAACTGCCAAAGATCGAGAACTTCATGTCTATCATGATTTTGATGATTTATTAGAAAAGCATGAGATCCGCTCCAAAAAAAAGACTTATAGCGACATCGCGGCACTTCTAAGCTGCTGAGGTGTTTTTCCTAGATGTCGCTTAAACATCGCACTGAACGCGCTGGGGTTTGTATACCCCAGTGACTCTGAAATTTGAGCAATAGATTCGCCATTCGCAATTTTACTCAAGGCGAGTGCAATATGCATTTGCTGTACCCATGCCCGATAAGATAGCCCAGTTTCTTTTTGGAACATACGCATTAAAGTTCTAGAACTCGCGCCAATATCATCAGCCCAATCTGTTAAATCTTTTGAATGGTCAGGCGTATGTAATAACTCTTGGCAAATTTTTAATAATCGTTTGTCTTTCGGCCACGGAATCTGAATAGGCAACAAGTTAGCGCGATGAATTTCTTCAAAAATCAAAATTTGTAAAGAACGGGAAAGCTCTTGAGAGGTGACAATATTTGGAATCTCCTCTTGTTCAATTTCATTTAAACGAATCAAAAGTTCATGCAACAGATTACTGACTCGAATAATAAAACAATGTTGTCCCATTAGAGCTGCTGCATTTACTTCAACCAATGCCGTATTTAACTTCACGTGACTCAGTGAAATCACGCTGTGCTCAACATGTGCTGGAATCCATAACGCGCACATGGGCGGCACAATCCACACATGATTGGGTGTAAAAACCTGAATGTTTCCTGTAGACGCATATAAAAACTGTGCACGCGTATGCGTGTGGGTAGGTGTGATTTCTCGGTAATAATGTTCAGAAGAGAGTCCAATCACAAGTTCAGACAAATCAGACTGAATAAGAGAATCGGACATAAATTATCCTAAAAATTGTCACTTATACGATGATTATTGGAAGATAACTTTATAAGCGACAATTTACAATAAGCATCTCATTTAAAAATATTGGAGTTTTTCAGGTATGACGTCTTCAATACAATTGAAAGATGGTATTGCCAATACCGTTGCAAATGATCAGCCTCAGGGAATGATTATTAAGATTGTAGGCGCCGTGGCGGTCGCACATTTACTGAATGATTTAATTCAAGCAGTGCTACCAGCCATCTATCCAATGCTAAAAGCAAACTTTTCGCTGAGTTTTGCTCAAGTCGGCCTGATCTCGTTTGTATATCAAATTACAGGTTCGCTGCTACAGCCTTGGATTGGACTTTATACCGATAAACATCCAAAACCGTATCTTCTCCCACTCGGAATGGTGGTCACATTCTGCGGCATTATTTTGTTGGCATTTTCACCAAGTTTTGCTGTGTTGTTATGTGCATCTGCGCTAATTGGGGTAGGCTCTGCAACTTTTCATCCAGAAGCTTCGCGGGTGGCGCGAATGGCATCGGGTGGACGCTTCGGTACAGCTCAGTCCACTTTCCAAGTGGGCGGGAACACGGGTACAGCCATTGGCCCATTGTTGGCAGCTTTACTGATTGTTCCATTTGGACAACATGCAGTTGCGGGCTTAGTGATATTTGCACTTTTAGCGATTTGGGTTCTATTTGGGGTAAGCCGCTGGACAGTGAGCCATGCTAAAAGTCAGGTGGTTGCACGTGCTACCCAAGCACATACTAAATTGCATGGTCGTAAGCTAATTATCGCTTTGAGCACAATTAGTGTGTTGATGTTTGCTAAATTTACCTACATTGCCAGCATTAGTAACTACTTTACTTTTTATCTTATTCAAAAGTTTCATATCAGTATTCAAACAGCTCAGTTGCATTTGTTTGCCTTCTTGGCAGCCGTTGCCTTAGGCACATTTGCAGGTGGCCCAATTGGTGACAAGATCGGCCGTAAAGCTGTGATTTGGGTTTCATTTGTTGGTATGGCACCGTTTGCATTAATGATGCCGTATGCAAACTTATTTTGGACAACAGTTTTTTCAATTATTGCAGGTTTGGTGTTGTCGTCGGCTTTTGCAGCAATGGTGGTCTACGCACAAGAAGCTGTTCCGGGCCGTGTGGGTATGATTGCAGGTTTAATGTTCGGTCTCATGTTTGGGGTCAGTGGTATTGCCGCAGCAGGTTTAGGACATTTAGCGGATATTAACGGCATTGAATGGGTATTTGGTTTGTGTTCATTGTTGCCATTACTTGGCTTTGCAACTGCATTTTTACCAAACACAAAAGTTAAATAAAACCATCACTCCGTTGTTTTTTAAATCCTCCAGTCTTAAAAGGGTTGGGGGATTTTTTATTAGAAAAGAGAGCTATATTAGGGTGATAAATTTATTTTAATTAAAAATAATAAAGTTAATTCAATAGGCTATCTTGTCCTATGAAAAAAATTGTTTAAAATCGCAAGGCAATATATCAAGTCATAAATTGATAATATTGTAGAAACAGTAGTAATTTCTTAATTTGTTGAATTTATTATATAAAATAAAATTTATTATAGGTGGTATGAAGTGCTCGCTATTAAGCAATTATCATTAAGTGTTTTTCTCATTTCTACATTAACTTTAGTTGCATGTGGTGGTGGGGGTGGAGGAAGTTCTACTGACGGTTCTTCTACATCTTCAAAATCAAATCCTAATGAAATCCCTACTTTATCATCTACTCCTTTGATTAATTACACTACAACTTTTGAGCAAAATCTTACTATAACTAATGAAAAAAATAATGGCAT
Organism: Acinetobacter lactucae; assembly: GCF_013122135.1. NCBI lineage: Bacteria > Pseudomonadati > Pseudomonadota > Gammaproteobacteria > Moraxellales > Moraxellaceae > Acinetobacter > Acinetobacter lactucae. The sequence continues at coordinate 2,948,808 of NZ_CP053391.1, read as the reverse complement.
ATCAACCCAGCTTGTTCCAAGTAATGGATCTAGTAATAGTGTGATTGAACCTAGTTATAGTGTAAGAACTTATGGAAATTCAGGACTTTCATTTTATTATAAATTAGATAAAAATCAATTTGTTAGGGTTGAGTATGATAAGCTTTCTGGTAAAGTAGTGAATGCAAGAATTGATACGGAGAAATCTTCTTTAACTTGTAGGGATGATAAATGGACTCCTGAAGGTTGTGAAGGAATTAGTGTGATTTATGATGACCGTACTGGTGATTCAACACTATTATTTAATAATAAAAAATTTGAAGATTCATATTATACAGATTCCTCTTCGAATAATGAAAAGATAACGTATTTAGTTACATTGAATGGTACGGTAAAAGGGAATATTAGTAGCAAACCTTTAGAATTTACAGATTTTGAAAAGAACCATAATGGTGAAATTACTGTTAATGGTAAGAAAATGGATATTCTTCGAGCATATATGAGGGATACTCAGCTTGTTGTTCAATTTACGAATGGTGAGAGCTTATATTTGCTTACAGGTAAATCATCAGGGCTAGTTAACACTTATTATACAGGAGAAGAGATTCTCTCTAGTGCGGCTATGGGAACATTAAAAAAACTAGATAACGATCGAGTAAATGTAGAATTTAATAACGTTTACTTTAATTCAAAAACTGGATCTAACTCTAAAATAGCTTCAGGAAATATTACGTTAATTAATAGTTATGCCAAAATTGATATCTCAAATGTAGGAAAAATTGATACAAACGAGGTTTATGCTTATGAACTCTCTAATAAAGAAATAACTTACTTTATTACATCTACTACTGGGCATGGTTATATCACTGTTCAAGGACAAAATCCTGTTAATATTCAGATAAATGGCTATTCTTGTACTTTAGGTGATTGTAAAAATGTATTGATCTCTAAAGATGGTTCTTATATCCAACTGAATGGTACAAAGCTGGGTGATGTGAATGTGACCGGTTCAATTCGAACGAATATTCATTAAGTGATTCATTTCACCTTGTACTAGCTGGTACAAAAGTTAAATAAATGAAAAGACTCTCAGTCATATTCGGCTGAGAGTCTTTTTTAAATAACGTTAGTTCTAATTAAAAGACTATTTTTGAATACCAAACTTAAATACGGTAACACTGTTATAAGTTTGATTTTGGTTTAAACGTGTAGACGGGAAAGATGCTTGATTAGGGCTATCTGGAAAGTGCTGCGTTTCTAATGCTAGCGCGTCTGCCTGTCGATAGAGCACACCATTTGCGCCAACAATATTTCCTAATAAATGATTGGCTGTATACATTTGAACACTTGGTTCAGTGGTTAAAACCTGCATGGTCCGTTTAGATTTTGGATCAACCACAACAGCTGCAAGATTTAATTTCCCTTGAGACTTTTGATTAATTACCCAAGTTTGGTCATAGCCGTATCCATAGGCCAATTGCTGATTATTCGCTCGAATATCTTTCACAATAGCCTTAGGCGTCCGAAAATCAAAAGGTGTACCTGCAACTGAGGCAATTTCACCTGTTGGTAAGGAGTTTTGATCGGTTACCAATATACGGTCTGCATTGAGTTGTACCACATGATCTAGTACGCCATAAGGGTTATTGCCAGCGCCTGATAAGTTGAAATAACTGTGGTTGGTGAGGTTGACGACTGTAGGCTGATCAGTTTTAGCCTTATATTCAATTTGGAAATCATTTCGATCTGAAAGACTATAGATCACTTCTACATCTAATTTTCCGGGAAATCCTTGATCACCATTTGGACTGGTCAACTTAAGAGAAGCTTTAACGGTTTCACCTTTAGAAACAAGGGGCTTAACTTGCCACACACGTTTATCAAAACCACGATTCCCGCTATGTAATGAATTCGGCCCATTATTCTTTTCAAGGTTATACGTTTTTCCATCTAAGCTAAATTTAGCATTACCAATCCGGTTCGCATAACGGCCAATCAATCCGCCAAAATGAATCCCTGCATTGGTGTCAGTAACTTCATAGCCTTTTAGATCATCAAAGCCCAAAACGATATTGTTTTTTTTGCCTTGGGCATCGGGAGTCAAAATCTGTGTAATTACACCACCAAAACTAATAAAAGATACCGAGACTCCATTGTTATTACTCATGGTGTATAGATCAACTTTTTGGCCGTCTTGAGTTGTGCCATATGGCTTTACATTTAATGTTGCTGCATTTGCAAGTTGTGCAAAGCTATAAATCGCAACACCTAAAATTACTAATTTTTTCATGCTTATACTCTATATTGTAATAGTTGGACTGGATGAATATAAGATTGATTTTTCATCTTTTTAAAGAGGTTTTTATTATAGATAGTGTTAATAATAATGGAGCTGTTAATGTTAAATATTGAAAAAACTGGTTCAATTTACGCTTATAGAGAAATTAATCTTATGAGCAATGTTTTTACCTACTTTGTATTTGTTCGAGAGATGATGCATCACTTACGAGTTGAGGAAATTCAAATCATTTAAGAAATCATTTTTTCAATCTGCCAGCTCATCATGAATCCAGTTTAAAAACAGCTCAATTTTAGGAATAAACTGGTGGGTTCGTGGATAAACCAAATGATGAGCAGAGATAGGAATCGATAGCTCATCGGCAAAAACTCTAACCAACTTTCCAGATTCCAAATAATTTTGAGTGAGTAAATTACTTTCTAAAACAAAACCTAGTCCATGTGTGGCTGCTTCAAGTGACATGTAAGAGCGGTCAAAACTCAAAGTGTAGGGAAACTCAGGAATGCTTAAACCCTGATGGGCAAACCATTGGGGCCAAGTGACTAAGGTTGAGCGCGATAAAATCAGTTCTTTCTTTAATAAATCTTGAGGTTTATTTACTGGACTACGTTCAAGTAGTTTGGGGGATGCAAGTACTTCTAGCTTTTCATTACGAATCGTTCTGATTTCTACCCCTGTCCAGTTGGGCAAACCGTGACGAATATCAATATCGATCTTATCGCGGGTGAAGTGCAAATTTTCATATGAACATGACAAGTTGACCTGAATCATGGGGAACTTTTCTTTAAATGACTCAAGGCGGGGGAGCAACCAAAGTAAACCAAAACTTGGAGATGAGTGAATATATAGACTGTCTTTAGGACTTTTATCGGCAGCTTTTTCAGTGGCTAACATTAGGTTATGCAAAATGGTGGTGACATCTTGAAAATAGCGTTCGCCAGAAGGGGTAAGCGTCACACCACGGGCACCACGGATAAATAAGCTCTGTCCAATCATTTCTTCAAGCTTAGCAATTTGGTGACTTACTGCTGAGGGGGTGAGATTCAAATGTTCGGCTGCCTTGGCAACATTGCCAAAACGGGCGGTTTGTTCAAAAGCCTGCAATGTTTTAATTGAGGGCATCTGATTGAAATTGTTTTCACTGCTATCCATGAAATGATCCGTTTTTATCCCTAAAACTTATTTGAAAATAGCATAGGCATGAATTTTTTTCATGCCTTGTTGAATTCGAGCTGATTGCTGGTCTTGGTGAAAAAAGAGATTCTAAGTCAGAACTCAGGAAATAAAGCGTAAAAGAGGATTGAACATGTTATTACAAGGAAAAGTGGCATTAATTACCGGTGCAGCATCAGAACGTGGAATTGGGCGAGCAACCGCAGAAATCTTTGCACAACAAGGTGCTAAAGTCATTATTGTTGATTTAGATCTTGCTCAAAGCCAAAACGCTGCAAAGGCAATTGGTGAAGGACATTTAGGTCTTGCTGCAAATGTTGCAAATGAAGAGCAGGTCAAAGCAGCTGTTGAACAGGCACTACAGCACTACGGCAAGATTGATATTTTAATTAACAATGCAGGGATTACTCAGCCAGTTAAAACCCTCGATATTCAGCGCAATGACTATGACCGTATTTTAGATGTGAGCTTGCGCGGAACACTCATTATGTCGCAAGCTGTTATTCCATCTATGAAAGCAAATGGTGGTGGAAGCATTGTGTGCTTATCTTCAGTTTCAGCGCAACGTGGTGGTGGTATTTTTGGCGGGCCACACTATAGCGCTGCCAAAGCAGGCGTGTTAGGTCTGGCAAAGGCGATGGCTCGTGAGTTTGGTGGTGACCAGATTCGTGTAAATTCGCTTACTCCAGGTCTAATTCAGACTGATATTACTGGCGGTTTAATGAATGATGACCGTCGTCACGACATTTTGGCAGGTATTCCACTCGGCCGCTTAGGTAAAGCACAAGATGTTGCAAATGCGGCATTATTTTTGGCAAGTGATCTGTCAGCTTACTTAACTGGTGTCACACTCGATGTAAATGGTGGCATGCTGATTCATTAAGGCTTGTCATTTAAAAACTAAAAATAGAATGATGGTCACAAGAGGATACTGTGGCCAAATGTAAAGGGATTCGCATGATGGATACAGTATTTTCATCTGAAGTAGATACGGTGGTTCGTAAATCTGCCTATCGAAAAATTGCATTTCGGCTCATGCCATTTTTAATGCTTTGCTATTTTTGTGCCTATTTAGATCGAGTAAATGTGGGTTTTGCCAAGCTCCAAATGATGAGCGATTTACAGTTTAGTGAAGCTGTATATGGGCTAGGCGCAGGGATTTTCTTTATTGGTTATTTCCTTTGTGAAGTGCCAAGCAACATCGTACTCCATAAGGTAGGTGCAAGACGTTGGATTGCCCGTATCATGATTACATGGGGCATTTTGTCAGGCTGTTTTGCCTTTGTTCAAACCGAATGGCAATTTTACACCTTACGTTTTTTGCTTGGTGTTGCTGAAGCTGGACTAGCTCCGGGTTTGTTACTCTACCTCACTTACTGGTTCCCATCTTACCGCCGAGCACGCATGACAGTTCTTTGGTTTATCGCGATTCCAATTTCGGGAATGATTGGTGGACCACTTTCAGGTTTAATCATGGACCGAATGAGCGGCGTACATGGCTGGTTTGGTTGGCAGTGGATGTTTGTGATCGAAGCTATTCCTACTGTGCTTGTTGGCCTATTGGTACTCGCTGTTTTAAAAGATTCAGTTCAAGACGCCAATTGGTTAACTCAAGCTGAAAAAAACTTGGTGAAGCAAGAGCTTGCTCAAGATAACCAGCACAAAGAAGGTCATGCTAGCGTCAAAGAGTTCATCGCAGATAAACGGTTATGGTTACTCGCAGGCATTTACTTTTGTGTAGTGATGGGCCAATACGCCATTACCTTTTGGTTGCCAACTCTTATTCGTAACTCAGGCATTAGCGATAACTGGCATATCGGTTTGCTCACAAGCCTGCCTTATATGTGTGCGATTGTGGTTATGATTTTGGCAGGGCGTAGCGGTGACCATTTCCAAGAACGCCGCTGGCACTTAATTATTCCAATGTGTGCAGGCGCTATAGCACTCACATTTGCGACCTTATTCGCTTCAAATCTAACGCTCTCTTTAATTTGCCTTTGCATCGCAGCCTCAGGTGTGCTGACTGCATCCTCTTTATTTTGGATGTTACCGACCAACTTCTTGGGTGGTGTTTCCGCAGCGGCAGGTATTGCAGCAGTGAATAGCTTCGCCAATCTTGCAGGATTTTGCTCACCTTATTTAATCGGTTGGGTCACTACCAACACAGGTTCAAATGCAATCGGCATGTTCTTAATCACAGCAGTATTAATTTTCGGTGCCAGTCTGGTTCTGCGTGTTCCGGCAAAACTGGTTAATCGTTAATAAGGAATAGTAAATGACAATATTAAATGTTGATAAAGCAGGCCAAATTGCCGAGTTGCAACAACGTGCCTACCACATTCGCCAGCATGCTCTGCGTATGGGGCAAGTACAAGGTCAAGGCTATGTTGGACAAGCTTTAGGTGCAGCAGATCTACTGGCAGTATCTTATTTCCATGCCATGAAATATCAGCCTGAAAGCCCTGAATGGGAAGGCCGTGACCGTTTTTATCTCTCTATTGGGCATTATGCAATTGCACTTTATGCAGCCTTAATTGAAGCAAAAATTATCCCGCTTGAAGAACTTGAAACTTATGGAGCAGATGACAGTCGGTTACCGATGTCGGGCATGGCTTCATATACACCGGGTATGGAAATTACAGGTGGCTCATTAGGTCATGGTCTTGGAATTGCAGTCGGTGCATGTTTAGGACTGAAACAGAAAAAGTCGGATGCTTTTGTCTATAACTTACTGTCCGATGGTGAGTTAAACGAAGGCTCAACATGGGAAGCCGTAATGTCTGCTTCGCATTGGAAACTAGATAACTTGATTGCCATTATTGATGTGAATAATCAGCAGGCAGATGGGCACTCAAGCGAAATTTTAGCGTTTGAGCCGATTGTAGACCGTTGGCAGTCATTTGGTTGGTACACCCAACGCGTAGATGGCAATGACGTCGAAGCTTTACTTAAGGCATTCGACCAAGCACGAAACCATGAAGGAGCATGTCCACGCGTCATTATTTGTGACACTAAAATGGGTAAAGGCGTGTCGTTCTTGGAAAGCCGTGAAAAAACACACTTCATTCGTGTTGATGAACATGAATGGGATGACGCTTTAAATATTTTGACCCACTACGGACAGTAAGGAATATACCATGAGCCAGTTAGCCAATCCTCCTAAGAAAAAACTAACCACTTCGGCAATGATTGCTTCTATTGCTGCCGAGGGTCAGCCGACCAAACCTGCACCATTTGGCCATGCACTCAATGCCTTGGCAAAAGAGCGTGACGATATCGTCGGTTTGTCAGCAGATTTATCCAAATATACTGACCTGCATATTTTTGCCAAGGAAAACCCAGACAAGTTTTTCCAAATGGGTATGGCAGAACAACTTTTGATGAGCGCAGCAGCAGGACTTGCTCGTGAAGGATTTGTTCCCTTTGCAACAACTTATGCCGTATTTGCATCACGCCGTGCCTACGATTTTATTTGTATGGCGATTGCAGAAGATAATCTGAATGTCAAAATTGTGGCGGCACTCCCAGGTTTAACTACGGGCTACGGCCCAAGTCATCAGGCGACAGATGATATTGCGATTTTCCGTGCAATGCCGAACCTCATGATCATTGACCCTTGTGATGCCTTGGAAATCGAACAAGCGATTCCTCAAATTGCCGCTCATAATGGCCCTGTATATATGCGTCTATTGCGTGGTCAGGTTCCATTAGTACTCGATAAATACAATTACCAGTTTAAATTGGGTAAGGCACAGGTGATTAAGCCGGGTAAAGACTTACTCATCATTTCGACTGGCTTATTGACCATGCGTGCGCTTGAGGCCGCTGAAGAGCTTGAAAGAGAGGGCATTGAGGTTTCAGTGTTGCATGTGCCTACAATTAAACCTTTAGATGAACAAACTATTTTGGATGAAGTCGCTAAAGGTGGCCGACCTGTTTTAACTGCCGAAAATCACTCAGTCATTGGTGGGTTAGGGGAAGCAGTTGGCTCACTACTTTTAAGAAATGGACAACATCCTCGTTTTGACATGATTGGTTTGCCAGATGCATTTTTAGATGCAGGGGCTTTACCCACTTTGCATGATCGATATGGTATTTCAACAGAAGCAGTTAAAGAGAAGGTTAAGTCACATTTGAAGTAGAAAGATTAAATTTTTCAAATTGAAAAGGGCGTGTGGAAATTCCTTCACGCACTATTTTTAATCAAGATGATTCAAAAACTTAAACAATCGAATCATCTAAATTCGGTGCTAACCAACGCTTCGCTTCATCCAGAGTCCAACCTTTACGTTTCGCATAATCTTCAAGTTGGTCTTGAGAGATTTTACCCACGTTAAAGTATTCACTTTGTGGATGAGAATAATAGAAACCACTTACCGAAGATGGCGGCATCATTGCAAAGTGCTCGGTAAGTTTAGTGCCGATTTTGTTGGTAGAGTCTAACCAGTCGAACAACACTGCCTTTTCAGAGTGCTCAGGGCAAGCAGGGTAACCCGGTGCAGGGCGAATACCGACATATTTCTCTTTAATCAGTTCTTCATTACTGAGCTGTTCGTCAGCTTTATAACCCCAGAACTCTTTACGAATGCGTTCATGCAATTGTTCTGCAAAGGCTTCAGCAAAACGGTCGGCTAGTGACTGAACTAAAATTGCAGAGTAGTCATCACCTTTGGCTTTGTACTCATTTGCCAATTCTTCTGCACCAAAAATCGATACAGTGAATCCCCCTAAGTAATCCTGTTGCTCACGGTCACTACGAATGTAATCTGCCAAAGACAAGTTCGGTTTACCTGTCACTTTGTCCGATTGTTGACGTAAGTGCTCAAAAGTATGCGTAACCTTTTGACCAGCTTCATCAAATACGCTCACTGTGTCGGCGTTAGTGCGCTGAGCAGGGAACATACCAAATACAGCACGTGCATCAAAACGATTATTGTCGATAATATCTTTCAACATCGCTTGAGCTTGATTGTACAAATCTGTTGCAGCTTCACCAACCACTTCATCTTCTAAAATTTTCGGGAATTTACCTGCCAAGCTCCAAGAAATGAAGAATGGTGTCCAGTCAAAATACTCTACAAGGGTTGCAAGAGGGTAGTTAGTGAGAACTTGTGTTCCCAAAAGATTTGGTTTTGGTGGTACATAGCTTTCGTCAATTTTAAAACCGTTTTCAACTGACTCTGCATAAGTCAATTTTGCAGCTTTTGGCTGTTTGTTGGCTAAACGCTCGCGAATCTTGGCATATTCCGCACGGTGCTCTGCAATAAAGTTTCCACGCATTTCTTTCGAAAGTAAGGTTGTTGCAACACCTACAGCACGTGAAGCATCAGCCACATAAATCACCGCATCGTTTTGATACTGAGGATCAATTTTTACGGCTGTATGTGCTTTAGAAGTAGTCGCACCACCAATCAATAAAGGAATGTTAAACCCTTTGCGCTGCATTTCTTTCGCAACAAACACCATCTCATCTAAAGATGGGGTAATCAGGCCAGATAAACCAATGATGTCACATTTCTCATCAATAGCAGTTTGCAAGATTTTCTCGCAAGGTACCATTACACCAAGATCAACAATGTCATAACCATTACAGCCGAGTACTACGCCTACGATATTTTTACCAATATCGTGTACGTCACCTTTAACAGTTGCCATGAGGACTTTACCTTTAGATTGGCTACCTGTTTTTTCAGCTTCAATGTACGGGTTGAGCCAAGCCACAGCTTGTTTCATGACACGTGCAGATTTCACAACCTGTGGTAAGAACATTTTGCCTGAACCAAACAAGTCACCAACCACGTTCATACCATCCATCAAAGCGCCTTCAATTACATCTAAAGGACGTTTAGCTTTGAGGCGAGCTTCTTCGGTATCTTCATCAATATAAGTCGTGATACCTTTAACTAATGCATATTCAAGACGCTTTTCTACAGATTCATTACGCCATTCAAGGTTTTCAGCTTCTTTTGCAGCACCGCCTTGTCCACGGTATTTTTCAGCCACTTCAAGCAATTTTTCAGTCGCCGCCTGACCAGACTCACCTTGGTTTTGATTTAAGATGACATCTTCAACTGCTTCTTTTAGCTCGGCTGGAATATCATCATAAATTGCCATTTGGCCAGCATTTACAATACCCATGGTCATTCCTTGCTTGATGGCATGGTACAAGAACACAGAGTGAATCGCTTCACGAACAGGTTCATTACCGCGGAATGAGAACGAAACGTTCGATACACCACCAGAAATCATGGCGTGAGGTAAGTTTTGTTTAATCCAACCTGTGGCCTCAATAAAGTCGACGCCATAGTTATTGTGTTCTTCAATACCTGTTGCTACTGCAAACACGTTCGGGTCAAAAATAATATCTTCAGCAGGGAAGCCTACATCGTTAACCAATACATCATAAGAACGTTTACAGATTTCGCGTTTGCGCTCAGCAGTGTCGGCCTGACCTTTTTCGTCAAATGCCATGACAATAATCGCAGCACCATATTGACGGCACAGGCGAGCTTTTTCGACAAACTCGTTATAACCTTCTTTTAATGAAATCGAGTTAACAACGGGTTTACCTTGTACGCATTTTAAGCCAGCTTCAATGATTTCCCATTTTGATGAGTCAATCATGATTGGCACACGTGAAATATCTGGCTCGGAAGCTACAAGGTTTAAGAAATGCACCATCGCGTTTTGCGAATCGAGCATCCCTTCATCCATATTAATGTCGATAATCTGTGCGCCAGCTTCAACTTGCTGCTGTGCCACTTCTAAAGCTTCGGCAAAGTTTTCTTCACGAATTAAGCGTAAGAATTTTTTTGAACCTGTAACGTTGGTACGTTCACCCACGTTTACGAAAAGTGAGTCATCATAAATATTAAATGGTTCTAAACCACTTAAACGACAAGCCGGTACAGTTTCAGGAACTTGACGAGGTGCAATATCTTTTACCGCATTGGCAATTGCACGGATGTGGTCAGGCGTTGTACCACAGCAACCACCAGTAATATTAATCAAACCACTTTCTGCAAATTCTTTTAAGAATGCTGCAGTTTGCTCGGGTGTTTCATCATATTCACCAAATGCGTTTGGTAAGCCAGCATTTGGATGTGCTGAAACAAACGTATCTGCGACATCAGAAATGGTTTTTACGTGAGGGCGCATTGCATCTGCACCAAGTGCACAGTTAAAGCCAATCGATAACAAGTCGCCATGACGTACAGAGTTCCAGAAAGCTTCAGCAGTTTGACCTGTTAAGGTACGACCTGATGCATCGGTAATAGTCCCTGAAATCATAATTGGTAATTCGTGACCAATTTGTTTAAAGACTTCTTTAACCGCAAAAATTGCTGCTTTACAGTTTAAGGTATCGAAAACGGTTTCAATTAGAATAATGTCTGCACCGCCTTCAATCAGCGCATGAGTCGCTTCAATATAGTTTTCTTTTAGCTCATCAAAGGTGATATTACGAAAGGCAGGGTCATTTACATTAGGTGAAATTGAACAAGTACGTGATGTTGGCCCAAGTACACCTGCTACAAAGCGCGGTTTATCTGGAGTCGAATACTTTTCACAAGCCGCTTTAGCTAAACGTGCTGCTTCGCGGTTAATCTCTGGAACAAGATCTTCCATGTGGTAATCAGACATTGAGACACGCGTGCCGTTAAAGCTGTTGGTTTCAATAATGTCTGCACCAGCATCAAGATAAGCTTCATGAATACCTTGAATGATTTGAGGCTGTGTCAGAACTAAAAGATCATTGTTACCTTTTAAGTCATGTGCCCAATCGGCAAAACGCTCACCACGGTAGTCTGCTTCTTCCAATTTATGGCGCTGAATCATGGTACCCATTGCACCATCAATAATCAGAATACGTTTGGCAAGAAGCGCTTTTAGGGTGGCAAGCGTGGACATATAAAACCCCGATATTGTACGAATTTAAAAATGCGGCGCTATTGTAACAGAATAGTTGCGCAATAGATGACCTATAACGACCCATCATTCACTGTAAATCATCCCCTAAACAAGTACTTTATGACAAAGTGGCGAGTGATTTTTCATCAAATATTCATCAAATGATCATGATATTGAAATATTTCATCTCCAATATTCGGTTTTATGACAATTGTGGTGTTTAAAAATTAGCCATTTAGGTAATTTTTTAGATCTTTTTGCTTCAAAAATAGTCATAAATTAGATGGGTGGGGACTTATGTAAGTTATTGTATTTTTATAAAAAAATAAAAATCGTAGAGGAAAGGTGCATCAAATGAGGTCAAAATATGAAAAATTGACTTCATCGGGCGCTGCTTTGTCATATAATTGTCATAATTTAATTTAAGAATACAGAGGATTTTTTTATCCTCTTACCGTCTGCATGAATTCTAATCTACCCCCTGTTTCGGATTCAAAACTTGCGGCAAACCTGCAAGTCAAATCGACGAATGTACATGTCCCGACACCTAAATTTTTTATGCCGGTGTTTCTGACGATTATTGTTGCAACACTTATTTATATTGGATTTCAGGTGAGTGCTGATTTAGCGCATGTACCACCTTTGAGTCTTTATTCAGTTATTCTTTTATCAACTGCACTCTTGATTGCTTTAGGCTTTGAGTTTGTAAATGGCTTCCACGATACTGCAAATGCAGTAGCAACAGTGATTTACACCAATGCTTTACCAGCACCGGTTGCAGTCATGTGGGCTGGTTTTTGTAATTTCCTTGGGGTAATGGTTGCAAGCGGCGCAGTCGCTTACGGCATTATTGCATTGTTGCCTGTTGAACTGATTATGAATATGGGCAGTGGTGCAGGTTTCGCAATGGTTTTTGCATTGCTTATTGCTGCGATTCTATGGAACTTAGGTACATGGTTCTTAGGAATTCCTGCTTCAAGCTCTCATACCTTGATTGGTTCAATCTTGGGTGTGGGCATTATGAACCATCTATTGAGTGCATCGACTGGCGTAACAACCAGTGGTGTAGACATGGATCAGGTGATTAAAGTCGGTAAGGCATTATTATTTTCACCTTTAATTGGTTTTGCTTTTGCAGCGATTGTATTCTTGTTGGTTAAAACTATTTTTAAACGCCAGTTAGAATTATTCCAGCCACCTGAAGGTAACAAACCACCGCCAGCAATCATTCGTGCAATTTTAATTTTTACCTGTACAGGTGTAAGTTTTGCACATGGTTCTAATGACGGCCAAAAGGGTATGGGACTCATCATGCTGATTTTGGTTGGTCTGGTGCCATTGGCTTATTCATTAAATAAAAACCTTGATACACAACAAATTCAATCATTCCATCAGCTTTCTTCTCAAACTGCCGTATTTTTGAATCAAAATCAGCCAGAATTAACCGATGAAAAAGCACGTGTTATTCTGACTACCTATATTCAAACTAAACAGCAAACTCCGGAAGTTGTACCTGCATTGGCAAGTATGACTGATCATTTGGGTGAGCGCGTTTCTAGCTATAGCAACTTAAAAGATATTCCTGAAGCTGCAATTAGCGAAATTCGTAATGACATGTATTTAAGCACCACTACATTTAAACGTTTGGATAAAGCGGATGCTTTACCAAAAATGGATCAATCACAAAAGAAACTTGTGAAAGAATACCGTAGTAGCTTAGATTCATTCTTACAATACATTCCAACTTGGGTAAAAGTCGCGGTTGCTTTAGCACTTGGCCTAGGCACAATGGTGGGTTGGAAACGTATTGTTGTGACTGTAGGTGAGCGTATTGGTAAGCATCACATGACTTATGGTCAAGGGATGTCTGCTGAGCTTGTCGCAATGAGTACAATTGCAGCTGCCGATGGTTTAGGTATGCCGGTTTCAACAACACACGTTTTAAACAGTGCTGTTGCGGGTACGATGGTCGCGAATAAATCAGGTTTAAACTTTAATACCGTGAAGACAATTTTATCTGCATGGGTATTTACTCTTCCTGCAACAATCTGCTTGTCAGGTGGTTTGTACTGGTTATTCTTACAGTTTGTATAAAAGCATTTAAAAAATTAAAGCCACTGTTCACAGTGGCTTTTTTATTTGTTTAGTTTTTAAAATTGGGACTATTTTTCATATACATTCATCTATAAATTAATAAGTTGTTATAGGCCATCAAGCAGCTTATTGGCTGGGCTTAAACTTTTATATCAGGATATATTATGAATGCGGTTCAAATAGATCAGCTAAAACAACAATTTCCACTTATTGAAACACTTCAAGCCTATCAAGAAACATTTTGGTTTACACCTCATCGTTATCCTTTAAAAGAAGCTTTAGAAAAAGTTGGACTAACCGCTAAGGATGTAAGTGAAGCAGAAGCAAGACTAGCGCGTTTCGCACCTTATTTGGCAAAGGTATTTCCCAAAACTCAAGCACAACACGGAAAAATTGAATCAGATATTGTTGAAATTGCTCATATGCAACAAGCACTTTCTTCAACGAAACAAGTACAGATTAACGGAACATTCTGGCTGAAAAAAGATAGCCATTTACCTATTTCAGGTTCTATTAAAGCACGTGGTGGTATTTATGAAGTCTTAACTCACGCCGAAAAATTGGCAATTGAGGCTGGCTTACTCAAACCAGAAGATGATTATAGTAAATTAGATCAAGATTCATTTCGGGCTTTCTTTTCTAAGTATCAAATTGCAGTGGGTTCTACGGGCAATCTTGGGCTTTCTATAGGCATTATGAGTGCCAAACTCGGCTTTAGAGTCACTGTTCACATGTCGGCTGATGCGAGACAGTGGAAAAAAGACAAACTACGTTCTCTGGGCGTTAATGTTGTGGAATATGCGAGTGATTACGGCGTAGCTGTTGAAGAGGGACGTAAAGCCGCAGAGCAAGATCCTCACTGCTTTTTTATTGATGATGAAAACTCAACAACATTGTTTTTAGGCTATGCCGTTGCAGGAATACGTTTAAAACAGCAATTTGAGCAAAAACAAATTAAAGTCGATGCTGAACACCCATTATTTGTTTATTTGCCGTGTGGCGTCGGTGGAGGCCCTGGTGGGGTGAGTTTTGGATTAAAACTTGCTTTTGGTGAGCATGTACATTGTATCTTTGCAGAACCAACCCATTCGCCGTGTATGTTACTTGGTGTCCACACAGGTTTGCATGATCAGATTTCAGTAAATGACATCGGTATTGATAACGTTACAGCAGCAGACGGGCTTGCGGTAGGACGTGCTTCAGGTTTTGTCGGGCGTGCGATGCAACAGTTAATCGACGGTTACTACACCATTCATGATGAACGTTTATATGAGCTCATTGCGCTTTTAAATCAAACTGAGAATATTCAGCTTGAGCCTTCTGCGGTAGCAGGCATGATGGGGCCATATTATGTCCAGACTAACCCTGATTATTTGGCTTTACATCAATTAACAGCTGAGCAGTTGCAGCAAGCAAATCATGTGATATGGGCGACTGGAGGCGGTATGGTGCCACCTGATGAAATGCAAAAATATCTATCGCACTTTCAAGGTAAATAAAGACACTTTAGAAAAAAGCCCAATTCTAGGATTGGGCTTTAATCAAATTATTTTTTAGATGATTTTCTAAAAGGTAACTTTTCGGTAGCAAAGCCATAAATTGCAGCGAAAGGCAGGGCAGTTCTTGCTAAATAAGCCACACGCCATAACCCACCATGGTTAGCACCTTCCATCATCAGCTCAAGCGGATGATCCAATACAGTTTCAGGATTTGCTACAGAAGACTCATTTCTTAAGTCATGAATCCAGAGTGCCGCCATAATAGCGTTAGTGGTTTCAGGGCTAAATGCTTCTACATCAAAAAGCTCTGCGCCATTAAAAGCTGCTTTCAGCAATGGATTTTTAGTCACTGAGTGAGTTGTTGTCGATGGTGCAATATTAATGCTGACACGTTGCCCTTGATGGCGAGCCAAAATTGCACGCCATTGTTGAATACGTTTTGCCAAAGCATAGTTTGGTCCTTGTTCAACCACTAAACAGTCAGCAATACCATAAGTTTTTCCATTTTCACATGTAACCAAGTCTTGATATGGCGCTTGAAAAAAACGATTGAGAGAAAGTGTGGAAACACCTTTCACAGCTAATTTTTGTATTTTTTTGCGTGCTTTAAATTTCTCTTGAGCAGCCTCTGCAACTTCCTTTGGTACTGCATAAACATCGGTTGGTGTACACATAAACATAAGGCTCGTATCAGGCTTATGCTCACTCACAAATTGCATGATACTGTCCATGGCCATGGAAACGCGGACATGCTTTTCACCATCTAAATAGGCGATTGCTGCCAAATCTAACTTTTGTGGAAACTGAACCAACCACTGCGCAATTTCTGGTAATTGAGTCAGTAAATTTGCACCCAGCTTATCTTTTAACTCAGAAGCTTTTGCTGAAGAATCAACTGATTCAAAACATGGTGCAATGAGTGTGGCATTCCCTTGTTGAATCGTATTTAAGATCTTGCCCCAGACTCGTGAATTTGGTAAATCTACCGCAACAATATTCGCTTTCCATTTAGCTAACCAAGGGAGGGGACCGGCTTCTGAGGCAGCTCCAAACAGCACCATGGTACGGTCAGATAAATCGAACCATTCTGGGTGAGCAATAGCTTCACGCAAAGCCTTTGCATGGCTTGGTTCAATAATACCAGCCACTTCCCAGCGTTGAATCTGGTCTAATAAGCTTTGTCCACTTAATTTTTGTCCTTTATAAGGAACATACCATTCAGGTGCTGCGTCACTTTCACCTTTAAGTTTTACTGTATAAAGTGGTTTAGATGAAGCAATATGAACGGCATCTTTTAAAAGGTAGTGTTTATTATCACGATAATAATCAAAAATATGGTGAGCTTTATGCAAACCTTGCTTCGCAATAGTAATTGGGTTGTTACTGTTAGAAATTCCTTGTTTAACAAGTGCTTTAAAATATTCAGGATAGTTTTTTCGCCAGTTTTTTTCATTCAACACTTGTTGTGCGGTTTTATTATCTACAATAGATAAAGCCTCTGACAAGATCTCTTGGCCTGTAAGAGATGTGCTTTGCTTTTTTGTTGAGGCGTGTACCGGAAATTGTAGACCTTCGACTTGACTTGTGCTGGACATAAAATATCTCGTTTATACGACTGGGTTAATATACAGATGTATACATTATCTATGCCAATGAAAGGAAACGAGTGGCAATAACTGACAAAATAATATTGATTATTTATGTGATGAAACTTGAAAGAGAAAGTTATTATGATAAATTCATCTCATTTTTGTCTGAATTTTTTTCACATTTTTAGAACATTTTTATAGACTTACGTTACATAAATGATTATTTTGTATTAAGCAAATACATCAGTTTTAACCTGAAGGTAAAATGTTCAAAATGTATCAATAATAGCGATACAGAAATGATTAAAAACTAGACTTTTTTCTTAAGTTATAAGACAAGTCAAACGAAATAAGAAAGAATTGGGGTGAAACTAGATAGAAGACAACGTAAGATTGTCTTTTAAAAATCTTGGGGATATGGTGATTTTTTTACACCATAATTTTCTAGTTTCATCCCATCTATTTTTGGGCTGGAACCCTCCATTTAGTATTCAATTTATCAATTGATTGAAGCCTGTTTCTTTAGAGTAACTTCAAAATTACTTTAAAAGAGGGTATTTCTAACAACGACCTTTTTTAGCTTGTCCTGGTGGGCAAAAGTCTCCAGGGTGTCCGTAGTGTGGTGAATCTGGGTCAATCACAATACTACCGTCGGGAGTATGGACTGCACAGGCCGATAGAGACATCGTGAAAATTGCTGCGGCGCAAAGAAGTAAAGTTTTCATGTTGTTCTCACTTTTTTATCATTCTCATTTGTACTATAAAAATATTTTGATTGTTTTTCGATCTAATTTTGGTTAAAAAATATCTTTAAACAGCCTAATTAAGAAGAAATTAAGGAGATCGTAAAATTGTTCGAAATCCAACATGTGTCGCAGCTAAATCAAAATCCTGTGGATAACGGCTACTACTACGATAACGGGAACAATAATTTTGAGCACAAAGAAAAGATCCGCCTTTAATTACATATTGAGTACTAGTGATTTGTTGTTGTCTTAAATCAGAATAATTTCCCATATGTTGGTCATGAGCACCTTGATATGGAGAGGACGTCCATTCCCATACATTTCCAATCGTATCAAATAGTTTGAAATTGTTTGATGCAAAACATCCAACGGGTGCAACACCTTTAAAGTGATCTTGATTCAGGTTTTGAAAAGGGAATTCACCTTGCCAATAATTTGCTTGTGGATGTTGGTGTTCATCGGTAGGAGCTTGATGTAAAGGAGTATCCGTTTTTGAATTGGCTTTAGCTGCATATTCCCATTCTAGTTCTGTGGGTAAATCACGTCCTAGCCAGACTGCATAATGTTCAGCATCATTTTTACTTACATATCGCACAGGCTCATTAGGATTTGCTACAGCGCCTTTATCACCATTTGGGGTTTTCCACGTATATCCTGATTTTAATTGCCACCATTGCTGTGGCTGATCAGAATCTGGTGAAAAAACAGCAGCCTGCTTTTGTTTTTCGGCATCGGTAATATAGCCTGTTGCCTTTACGAAGCTTGCAAATTGGGCTACGGTGACTTCGGTCTGATCAATCCAAAATCCTTTAACTTCTCGTTGTTTTTTACCAAAATTAAGTTCATCTGGATAGGCTTTCTCAGAACCAAAATTAAAATGCCCATCGGCAATTAAAACCATCCCAGCTGTAGATAGTTTGAGCCACCCTTGAGGCAGTCCTGTGTAGTGTTGACACTTTTCAATAGAACCCAAGTCAGCTAAAGAAGTTGGTTTTTGAGCTGAAGATGTAGACTCAGAAATTTTTGAAGATTGGCTACAGCCTGTCATAAAAGACAGGCTGATTGTGATAACTAAAAATGGTTTTAATCTCATTTGGCATTATATTCCTGCACACCATTTTTCTCAGTATATTTTTGATAAACCGATAACAGCTCTTGAACTTTAGCTGGGTAAAGCTGTGCAACGTTTTGTCTTTCCCCCCGATCTGTTTTAAGATTATATAACTCCCAAGTTCCTGTACCTAATTCAGGGCGTCCTTGGATTGCAATTTTCCAATCACCTTGTTTTGCATATTTACTACCATGTAACTCGTCGGCAAAACTAAAATTGGCAGGGCGAATCGTAGTTGTTTTATTTTCAAGTACAGATTTCCATGAGTAGCCAGTTGGCGTATTGATAGTACGTCCATTATATTGGCCTTGAGGTACTGGAATATGAGCATAATCTAGTAAAGTTGGGAAAACATCGAGTACAGATGCAAAGCTATGATTGGTTGCTTTTGCTTTTTTCTGATTCGGTAATTTCACAATGGCAGGGGCTGTCGTTGCACCTTCACCCGCCGTGTCTTTCCACAAGTGAAAAGGTGCGGCACTCACTTCGGCCCAACGTGGTCCAATATAATGATACGAAGTAGGTGTACCTACGTTTGCTACAGAGTTATCAAAACCAGATTCACTGCCATATCCTCCACGTACAAAACCTTCTGCGCCATTGTCTGAAACAAAGAAAATTAAGGTATTGTCATAAAGATTATTTTGTTTGAGATATTGAATAATACGACCTACATTGGCATCGAGATTCTCGACCATGCCCGCATAAATTTCCATTTTACGGGCTTCGAGTGCTTTTTGTTCAGCTGTTAACTCATCCCACTTTCCATATTTCTGTGGGGCATTTTGAGTTGCAATTGGTTCTGCTGCCTCAAAGTTTGCAGGAATAATCCCAAGCTGTTTTTGCTTAGCAATACGGGCATTACGAATTGCATCGTAACCGACATCATAAACCCCGCGATATTTTTCGCGATATTCGGCTGGTGCCTGAATTGGCCAGTGAGGTGCTGTGTAGGCAGCATAAGCAAAGAATGGTTTACCACTATTTTTACCTGAATCTAAATAGCTTAGTAATTTATCGGTAAAATAGTTCGTCGAGAAAAAGTCGTCAGGCAATGCTGAAACAGGAACAATTTGTCCATCTTCGGTATAAGTTGAATTTCGTTTAAACGCACTTGGAGCCTGCTTAAAGTGATGGTCTAAACCTTGTAATAAGGTAAATGAGTGGTCAAAACCTTTAGCATGTGCATTAGTTTCAGATGTTAGCCCTAAATGCCATTTACCACTGATGTACGTGCGATAACCATTATCTTTAAGCACTTGAGCAATCGATAGTGAGCGTTCGTTTAAGTAGCCCTCATAGCCTGGTTGTCCCTTTAAATGGTCAGGTGTGAGCTCAGCCATTGCCCCAATACCAGCTAAATGGTGATCAGTACCAGAAATGAGTTGAGAGCGTGTTGGCGAACAGGTCGGGGCAGTATGATAATCCGTTAAAAGGCGACCTTCTTGAGCCAAACTATCAATATTCGGCGTATGAATTTCACCACCAAAAGCTCCTAAATCGGAATAGCCTAAGTCATCAGCCATGATAAATAAGATATTGGGTTGCTTAGGTGTACTTACGACATTTTCTTGATTATCGTTGTCATTACATCCAGCCAAAGATAAGCTAAATAATGCAATGGAAAGGCCAGATAAAATTGCTTTGTACTTCATTGTATCATCTGAATTATTAAAAGAATTGGCATGAGTTTAATCAGATGGTTTTTGCAAACAAAACAAAGAATTGATCAAAGAAAATCAGAAAAAAGACTGAGAATTTATGCAGATAAATAAATAAGAAAAAAAGAAAAGCCCACAACGGGCTTTTCGTTGTTTTATTCTATTTAGAAAGGAAGGCGAGTAAGTTGGTCTAGGAAATGTGGAATAACTTTAGGTTCAAGTAAAATGGTAACGATGATCCCGTAAGCTGCACCCCATAAATGAGCACTATGATTGATATGACTATTACCTCGCTTACCTGCCCAAATACTGTATGCCACATATAAAATGGCGAAAATAATAGCGGGTACGGGAATGAAGAATACAAAAATCAGCTTCCATGGCTGAAACAGAATATAAGCAAATAAAACTGCTGAAACAGCACCTGAAGCGCCTAGACTGGCCCAATTCGCATCGTTTTTATGTTGTAAATAGCTTGGTAAAATCGCGAAGATTAAGCCACCTAAATAGAACAACACGAAACCCATGTCATAAAAATATTGGCGATAAAAACTTTCAATAATACTGCCAAAGAAGAATAGGGTAATCATGTTGAAAAGTAGATGTGTTCCATCGGCATGAATAAAACCATGCGTGATGAAACGATCAAACTGCCCACGTTGCATTGCTGGTGGCCAAAAGATCAGGCGGTTCATTACATTTTGATTGCTAAATGCAAGTAAAGAGACAATGACCGTAATAATAATAAGGGTAATGGTATGGTTAAACGGCAAATGCAACATAAGAAATATTTAAAAAATGATCAATACTGAGGTCAATAATGCCATTAAAAACTTAACTTGAAACCCTGTTGTGTATAAATCCGACAAATTTAGTTGATTTTTTTTAAATCTACCTCATCTTCGGTTAATATAAAGGCATCAGCTTGAGGAATATTGTTATGTCGACTGAGAACACCAACACTGCTGTTGCAGAAGAAATTCCAAACCTTTTGATTACACCATCTGCACAAGAGTATTTGCACGATTTACTAACGAAGCAAAATACTCCGGGAATTGGCGTTCGAATTTTTGTTGAACATCCGGGTACGCCACGTGCCGAATGCTGTATGGCATATAGTGCGCCAGAAGAAGTGATTCCAACGGATTATAAACAGGATTATCCTAATTTTCCTGCGTATATTGATGCGCCATCTATTCCTTATCTTTTAGATGCCGTAATCGATTACAACAAAGACCGTTTTGGTGGTCAGCTCACTTTCCGTGCTCCAAATTCTAAAGTTCCACGTGTTGGTCCAGATGCTTCAATTGAAGAACGTATTACTTACATTCTTCAAGCAGAAATTAACCCAGGTCTTGCAGGGCATGGCGGAAATTGTAGCTTGGTAGAAGTACAAGATGATCCAGAACACGGTTTAACTGCTGTATTAAAATTTGGTGGCGGTTGCCAAGGCTGTTCAGCAATTGACGTTACCTTGAAACAAGGTGTCGAAACCACTCTAAGAGAGAACATTCCTGAACTTCAACGTGTGGTTGACCAAACTGACCATACGCAAGCAGAAGGTGCTTATTTCAAATAATTAATTTATTTGAAAAGTGAAATAAAAAAGCCTCAAAATGAGGTTTTTTTATGCCTATTAATTGAAAATAATTATCAATATTATTTATCTTTTTATTTAATTTTGTTACATTTGTTAAGGTGAAATTCACAATTTATCCATTATTTGATCTGCTGGAGCAGGATATGACTAAATATATTTTCCAATCTGTATTATCTCTATCGATATTTACAGTTATGTTTCCTATGGCTTACGCTTCTGAAAATGAAAATAATTTAGTTGATTCTTCAAGTGAAAATAAAAAAGAAGTTACCCAATTAGAAAAAATAGTCGTAACAGCGAGTGGTTTTGAACAAAATATAAAAAAGGCAGCCGCTTCTATTTCTGTTTTAACTCAAGATGAAATTAATAAAAAAGCATATCGTGATGTAACTGATGCGCTTAAAGATGTACCAGGCGTGGTTGTTACTGGTGGTGGGAGTTCATCTGATATCAGTATTCGCGGAATGGGTAGCGCATATACCGTTATTATGGTCGATGGTAAGAAAGTAAATACACGTTCTGTGCGACCAAATAGTGATAATTCAGGTATTGAGCAAGGTTGGTTACCGGGAATCGAAAGCATCGAACGTATTGAGGTTATTCGTGGTCCAATGTCTGGCCTATACGGTTCAGATGCGATGGGTGGTGTTATTAATATCATTACTAAAAAAGTTGCAGATGTTTGGAACAGTTCGGTTAAGTTAGATACAACGATTCAGGAAAATAATAAATCTGGAAATCTTTACCAAGCCAATACTTATGTGTCGGGACCATTAATTAAGAATTTACTTGGATTAAAAGCCAACGGCACATTTTCACAAAGAGATGAAGATGAAATTATTGGTGGTTACAACAAACAAAAAATTCGTGCAGGAGGGGCGACTTTAAGCTTGACCCCTAATGATCAACATACCATTGAGCTTGAATATCAACGTTCTATCCAAAATCGTAATGCCACAATTGGTAAAACAGTTTCACCTATTCAGACCGGCCGTAATCCACCAGCAGATTCATTAACAGACTATTATCGTACAGAGTATAGTTTAACGCACCGTGGTGACATAGGTCCTGTAAAGACTCATTCTTATATTCAGCGCGAAGAAAATAAGAATCCATCTAGAAATATGGAAGCTGTAAATACTACATTTAACACGCTTAATCAGATCACACTCGCAAATCATGCGCTTAGTGTGGGCGGAAGCTATTTAAAAGAAGAATTAGACGATTTAGGTAACCAGTTAAAAGTGGGTGGCTCACAACCTGTTTCTAATTTAGATCGTTATAGCTGGGCATTATTTGCAGAAGATGCATGGAATATTATTGATCCTTTCACTTTAACAATGTCATTACGAATGGATCAGGATGAAAAATTTGGAGATCACTTTAGTCCTAAAATATATGGTGTATGGACTTTAAATGATAACTGGATTATTAAAGGCGGCGTATCAACAGGTTATAAAACACCTGCACTACGAGCGACCGTAGCAGAATGGGGACAAGCTACAGGTGGTAGCAGTTCTGCTGGAGTGATTGTAGGTAATCCAAATTTAAAACCAGAGAAAAGTACCAACTATGAGCTGTCATTCGCGTGGGATAATTTAGATAACTTGAATGCTGGCGTAACGATTTTTAATAGTGAATTTAAAGACAAAATTACAGAAGTTAGAACGTGCTCAGGAGATGCAGGTGCTCGCGAGTGTAAGTGGTTAGGTCTAGATTTTGATTTTGTCAGTCAACGCACAAATGTGGATAAAGCCAATATGCGAGGGATTGAGGCAACTTTTGGTTGGTTAATTTCACCAGATTTAAAAATGAATGCCAATTATACATATACCGATACTGAGCAAAAAAGTGGTCAATTTAAAGGTCAACCTTTAAATGAAATGCCGGAACATATGTTTAATACCACTTTAGATTGGCAAGTTAATGACTTAGTCAACATGTGGAGTCGCTTGAATTTCCGTAGCAAAACTTCTGAGTATTTAAGCCGTACCTCAATGGCTGAAGGAAAGCCTGCTTATGGACTGGTTGATGTTGGTATGAACTATAAACCGACTGACAAAATCCAAGTTGCGGCAGGCATCTATAACTTATTTGATAAAGACATTGATGTAGCAACTTATAATTATGTCTTAGACGGACGCCGTTATAATTTAGGTATTATTTATAAATTTTAATTAGTTAAATAACAAAGGCGCTTTAAGCGCCTTTGTTATTTAAAATCTGTAATGCTTTTTCAGAATAATAAAACTTCTCTAAGTACACACGGGCACGACGTCTTAAATGTCCAGTTGTGACTAATTGTTGTAGTACGGGTACAAGCAATGCGGTCAGTTCATGCTTCACTAAACTTTCGTCAATATTGAGGTCACGAAGTAACAAGTCAAAATTACGTTCCTGATTACGTACATACCAAGTGTAAATGCCATCATGTACTTGTTGTTTTAAATAATCGGTTTGACGAATGTGGTCCCAGATTTCATGTCCTAAACCAACCGTTTTTGATAAGTCTTGAGTTTCTACATAATTTTTTAAAACAGACAGCGGCATCGTTTTAACTTTATGCCAAACATTTGCCTGAAAATGGTAGAGCTTATCATTGTCAAAATGTTGGTTTAAAACACGCTCGCTCATTTGGCTGAGTTTTAAAATATTCTTTTGCAAATAATGATTAATCGTGTCATCTAGATTTGAATCGGTTACGGTTTCTAAAACAGATTTCCCCATTTTCATGAAACGACCTACACCTGGTACACGCTTTGACATAGACTCATCTAAATAATCATGCATTGTTTGCTGAATCAATTGAGTCAAAAGTGCTGAAAAGGCAGGGTTATTCACAATCGTTTTAATCAGCTTTTTACGGTGCTCTTCCTTACTTGCAATGTACTGTGCAATTCGGTCAATCGTTAAAACAGGAATAACATCTTCAACAGTTGCCGTTTCATTTGCAGGATGAATCAGCGCAAAACGAATATGCTCAGCGATCTGTTCAATCAGAAAATCAGAAGCAGGCGTGTCTAAAATCTGCTTTTGAATCAGCTGTTGAATCTGTTCAAAAGTCCAAATGTGTTGTAATTGCCGACTTCCCAACCAATGATAAAACTGCTCAAACTCTTGTTGAATCACTTGAGTCTGAGCAAATTGCTCATCTAAAAAATCTAGATGAGCTTCAATAAGTTTTTCAATGATGGTTTGGGTAGACATAAGGTCTCACAAATTAAAAGTTTTATTTAAGGCGTAGTCGTTTTTAAAGATTGGTTTGCTTCTACTTTCAATAAAAACGGTACATATTGTTGAATGACCAACTGTTCAGCTTCCAAAATTGGCATATGGCCTACGTTTTCCAAAATAATGGGAGGCTCAGCATTCTTTAAAAGCCGTTTCAGTTCATTTGCGACTTCTACATTAATAATTTTATCTTGTTTACCCCATAAAATGAGCGTCGGTGCATCAATTGTTTTGGTAAGTACGGCAAATGAATCTGGCGTATAAACCTTATTAAGTGCAATTAGTTGATCAACCAGTTTTTGTGTTTGAGGTGCCTGATCAATCATCAATTTTTCTTGAGCTTGCAAAAACTCTTTAGGAATAAACGGAGGATTAAACATGGTTTGTTTTAATAAATAATTAAAGTCACCTTTTTTAGATACTAAGAGTTGTTTTAGATAAGCAGGATCTTTTAGATAAATTGTGTTGGCTGAACGAAAAATACCACCGCTATCTACTAAAAATAGACTTTTGGTTTCAAATGGATATTGTCCAGCATAGAGCAGGGCAATAGAGCCGCCGAGTGAGTGCCCAGCAATGTGGATCGGACCTTTTAAATTTGCAGCTTCAACAAATCGACGTAATTTTTCTGCAAGATTTGGTACCGAATAATCGAAGTCTTGGGAAACGATAGTTTCACCACTACCCGGTAAGTCAGGAATAATGACATGATAATTTGTTGTGAGATAACGGGCTACTCGGTTCCAGTTATCACGGCTGCCCGCTAGGCCATGAATGAGGAGTAAAGTTGGTTTTGTTGTAGAGCCGCCTTCACTATATGACCAAGTCACATCGCCTACTTTTAGACTTTTACTTTGTAAACCAGCCCAGCCACGTTCTTGTTGTAAAACATTCTGGAACGTCACATCAATGTTGTCGGCTGCATGTACTTGAGAAATGCTCATGACTGACAATAAGCTACAAGCTACAGTCAGTGCGGTAGCAGTTTTTTTCATAGAGGCTTTAATTGATGTGGACAGCCTTGTCATTGATTTCATCCTTGATGCTTAAGCGAGTTTGAAAAATTATTGAAAAACTTTGCCAATGAGTCATTTGCCAAATGTTTGGAATGAAGAAAATTATAGTCAATCGGAGAAGCAAAGTATGTCTATTTTTTCGCTAAACAGCAGAGAATTGGCCGTAAAACCTACATTAAATAGAATGAGGTGCTTTTCATTTTTTTCATGACAAAGGATTTATTTTTTGTCAGTGACATTCAAATTTTGACACATTAAAATGCTTTCTAACCTTGAAAAAACAATGGAAATATAAAATGCCTACTGCGCAAGAAGTTTTAGATCGTCTGAAAGCTGGTAATCAACGATTTGTAAATGGAAATACTTCCCTTGCAAAAACCTTATCGCATCATGAACGCGCTGAAATGGCAAAGGATCAAAATCCTTTTGCGATTGTATTAGGTTGTTCAGATTCACGTGTTCCAGCAGAAATGGTATTTGATCAAGGTCTTGGTGACTTATTCGTAATCCGTGTTGCTGGTAATGTGGTTGCACCCTCACAAGTCGGTAGTGTCGAGTTCGCAGCAGAGCGTTATGATTGTCCGGTTGTAGTGGTATTGGGACATAGTCATTGTGGCGCGATTCAAGCAACAATTGATACGTTAATGAATCCTGATCACCCGCCATCATCTAACTTAATGTCAATTGTGAACCGTGTTCGCCCATCAGTTGAAATTTTAATGCAGACTGATTTAAAAAATGATTTGAAAAAACTTTCATGTCATGCGGTGCGTTCAAACGTTTTTGCTTCGGTAAATCAATTACGTCATGGTTCGGCTGTGTTAGAGAGTCTGATTGCAAAAGGTGAGTTGATTGTTGTTGGCGCTGAATATTCACTAGAAACTGGTGAAGTTACTTTTTTTGATTTCTGATCATATTAAAAAGAATACTTAAAGATAAAAGGTGCCTATAGGGCACCTTTTATATATGGATAAGCCAAATTAAGTAATTTTGACTGGGCTTGAGCATTTGGATGAATCAAATCATTTTGCATAAGCTGTTTTTGACCCGCAACGCCATCTAGAAAGAAAGGTAGTAATTTCACCTGATATTTTTGGCTTACAACTTTATAATTATTTTCAAAAGCCTTGCTATATGCAGCCCCATAATTTGGCGGGATTTTCATGCCAAAAAGAATAACTTTGGCTTTTTGTTTTTGGCTTAGTTGAATAAGTTGATCTAGATTTTTTTGAATCATTTGAGGTGGTTGACCACGCAAGCCGTCATTTCCGCCTAATTCAATCACAACTACGTTGGGCTTATAGGTCTGCAGTAATTTAGGTAGTCGTGCTAAAGCGCCGCTGGTTGTTTCTCCACTAACACTTGCATTGACCACTTTATGTTGTTTGGGATACTGTTGGTCTAAGCGTTTTTGCAGTAATTGTACCCAACCTTGTTTGGGATCAATTCCGTAACCGGCACTGATACTATCTCCTAAAATCAAAATAGTTTTCGCCGATACAAGCATGGGCAGCATACTTAATGAGATGAGCATGATGCTTTTAGAACCAATCAAAAAAGATTTAGACATTTGTACTTCGACCCTGATTCTGAATACATAGGACTTTTTACATCATGCCACAACCGATCATTGCTGCCCATCAAGTTACACAAACTATTCAGATTAACCAAAATCAGTTTACGATTTTAAAAGATATCGATTTAGAGATTTTTGAAGGGGAGCAGGTAGCAATTACGGGACGTTCTGGCTCAGGTAAATCAACATTATTGGGAATTTTGGCGACTTTAGATCAGCCATCAGAGGGAGAGATCTGGTTGTGTGGACAAGCTGTTCATCAGTTAACAGAGGAACAACGTGCCCAGATCCGAATGCAGCATATTGGTTTTGTATTTCAGTCTTTTCAACTTTTACCTCAGTTGAGTGCGCTTGAAAATGTCATGTTACCTTTGCGATTGCGTAAAGATTTTGATTATAAAACCGCAGAGAAAAAAGCTTTAGATTGGTTGCATCGAGTAGGTCTTAGTCGTCAAGTTGAACAAACACCTAAAGTCTTATCTGGAGGAGAACAGCAGCGTGTGGCAATTGCACGAGCTCTCATTGCAGAACCACAAATTATTTTTGCGGATGAACCGACAGGAAACTTAGATGGTCAGACAGCACAAGAAGTTGAAAGCCTACTCTTTGATTTAAACCGAGAGTTAGGTACGACTCTGATTCTGGTGACTCATGACCGTAATTTAGCGACCCTTTGCCAGCGTCATATTGAATTAGATGATGGCCGATTAAAGACAGTACAGGGTGGTTAACTTATGCGTAATCTTCTAAAACCACTTTTACTACAAAGTTTTCGCACAGGTGGGTTGTACCTGCTTATTATTGCCTTATCACTTGCGATTAGTGCGACAACTGCTCTTAAATTTAGTAACGACCAAGTTAAAAATGCGGTCAGTCTGCAAGCCTCTCAAATGTTGGGCGCCGATTTAGTTCTTTCAAATAATGAGCCGATTGAAGTCGCATGGAATAAAAAGGCGCAGCAGCTTGGTTTAAAGCAAACTCATGTCACCATGTTTAGTTCAATGGCGCATACCCAAGATCAGTTTGTCATGGTCAATGTGAAAGCGATAGAGCCCATATTTCCACTAAGAGGACAGCTTGAGATTAATCCCCATGCTAAAGGCATTCAGTCTGGAGAAGTCTGGCTAAGCCAAAGAGCGGCAGATTTATTAAAAGTAAAACTGGGTGATGCTGTTTCTATTGCTGACGCTACCTTCCGTTTTAGCGGTGTGATTGTGCGTGATTCAAATCAGGAACTCGGTTTTTCAGGCTTTTCGCCAACTGTCATTATTCATCAAGCCGATATTGCTAAAACGCATGCGATTCAAACAGGCAGCAGAATTGACTATCGTTTATTAATGTCGGGTAGCCCTGAACAGGTTCAAAGTTTTTCAAAGCAATTTAAGCAACAGCATCAAACCTCTAAAGACCCAGATGAAACGGTTGGTTTGCGATTGCGTGATGCAAGTGAATCGAATAGTAGGTTATTACGTCCGCTTGAAAACCTAGATACCTTTTTGCAATTGGCCAATATTTTAACTATTTTATTGTGTGGGATTGCCATCGCTCTAACGAGTCAACGTTATGTGCAGCAAAACCAAGATCATATTGCGCTGATCAGATGTTTAGGTGCTAGTAAGTCCCAAATCTTGTGGGCATATATTGGATTGCTTTGTGTTGTCAGTGCGATTTCAATTGTGTTGGGTAGTCTTTTAGGTTTGATCATGGGATTTGGCCTGCTGCAACTTATGCTGGAATTGATTCCTCAATTAGAGCTAAGTTTTTCGGTCATACCACTTTTAATCGGGCCTTTACCCATCGCTATTTTTACGAGTGTGATTGTGCTGCTTGGTTTTATTTTGCCAAGCATCTGGGAGCTTTTAAATACACCTCCAATTCGAGTGATTCGAGAACAAGCCAAATCTCGTAAATCTTTATTTTTTATGTTTTTTGCAGGGATCACTAGCCTGATCGTTTTTAGTTTGGTGTTGAGCGAAAACTTAATGCTCAGCATTCTGGTTTTGGCTGCCATTATTGTTCTTTGTATTTTGCTTTACGCCGTTGTTTGGTTATTGCTTCGTAGCTTAAAAAAGCTGAAAAATCGTTTGTCTTTTTATATTCGGTCTCCATCGCAAAGTGCCTTACAAATTACTGCATTGGCTTTAGGGTTAAGTCTTATTACAGTGTTGAGCGTATTAAGAACAGATTTATTGGAGCGTTGGCAGCAACAACTGCCTGAAGGTACGCCGAATCAATTTGTTTATGGATTGCCTCCATTTGATTTAAAAGCCTTTGAGCAACAGTTAAAGCAACATGGTTGGCAAAGCACGCCGTTATATCCAAATATTCGTGGCCGACTGATAGCAAAGAATGATGTGCCTTTTTCAGAAGAAGCCATAAAACAAAATAACTCTTTACGCCGTGAATTGAATTTGACTCAATCAAATCTATTACCGGATGACAATGCAATTACAAAAGGACAAGCCCAGTTTAATGGCGTGGGGCAAGTTTCAGTCGAAAGTAAAACTGCCGAAAGTTTGGGAATCCAAATTGGGGATAAGCTTACTTTTAGTTTGCCCGAAGGCACATTGCAAGCCAAAGTTGTCAATTTTCGGAGTGTAGAGTGGGAGAGTTTTAGCCCTAACTTTTTCTTTATTTTTTCACCTAAAACCTTAGACGAAAATGCTGGAAGTTACTTGGGTAGCTTTTATGTACCTAAGCAAGACCAACCTAAAATGATCAATATTATTCAGCAGTTCTCAAATACCGTATTTATTGATGTTGATCGAATTTTAGATGAAGTAAAACGCTTAATGAATGTTTTGGTTAAAATAGTAACTGTACTGGCAGCATTAGTCGGTTTTTCGGGTGTATTAGTACTGATTGCTTGTTTAAATCTGTTAATGGATGAGCGACGCCGTGAAGTTGCTTTACTACGCTCATTTGGTTTATCTAAAAATAAAATGAAGCAAATGCTTAGTTTTGAGATTGGTTTCTTAGGTCTGTTAGCAGGCGTAGTTGCCTGCTGTTTTGCAGAAGTGATTAGTGCGATTGCAAGTTATAAAATGAATATGGCCCTACAGTGGCATATTGAAATATGGCTGATTTTACCTCTTGGTATGATGTTGGTTTGCGCCCTGATTGGTCGTTATCGACTAGGTTACCTCTGCAATTTACCGCCTTTACAAAGTTTAAGAGAGTTAAATCAATTATAGGTTAAGGAATAATGTCAGGGTTCTGGATGATGATTTCATGCCAGAGTGGAAGTAACGGTGAATTGATTTGTACACAGTACATATAAAAACCACATGTAATAATTACTGCTCCTAATAACCCTAAGATTTGGAGAACATTTTTTAACTTGCTGACATAGCTTAAGTACCACATTAGGGCAAGGAATGCTCCAATAATCATGCCGCCAATATGCGCGGCATTATTAATACCCGTTGCGACAAAACCAAAAACAAGGTTGATGGCCATAACCATTAATAAGGCTTTTTTATCGAGTATGTAAGCTTGATGCGGAAGCGGAGGGAATAAAGAAAGAACAGTTAACGCAGCACCTAATCCCATTACGGCACCCGAAGCACCTGCACTGACATGAGGAAGTAAACTCTGATCGAAATGTTGTAGTAATTCATGTCCATTTTGAATCGTCATATAACTACTGAGAAGGCTACCGAATAAGCCAGCAAGTAAATACATGCCTATAAAGTAGAAGCGACCAAATAGTGACTCAGCAACATTACCGAAAATATAGAGTGCCCACATGTTAAGCATGAGGTGAACAAGACCAAAATGAAAAAACATGCTGGTAAATAAGCGTTCAGGCTGCCCAGAAAAAGTAAGTGGTGTAAAATCAGCACCCCAATGAATAGCATCTTTCATGGCTGGGTCGCTAATATCGACACCAGTTGCAATTTGCCAGACAAACAAACCTACATTAATCAAGATCAATAGGGCGGTCAGCCACCAAGTTTGTACATTGAGTTTACGATTAATGTGCGGAGGCTGATATTGAGTCATGCTATGCTTTTGTTATATATAAACATGCTTAACAGCTTAACATGAAAAAAGTTGAATACAGGAGATTAGGACGAACATGAAAGCTTTTATTGTTCGCGTGTTGTTAATTTTTATTGGGGCAATTCTCCTCATTCAACTTTGGATTTTCTCAAGTTTAGTCTGGTGGCGTACACATGAAGTTGATACCACCATGTTTATGCGATTAGATTATTGGTCAGATACATCCGAGCCGATCATTCATGAGTGGCTTGACTATGATGATATTAGCGACAATTTCAAACATGCGATTTTAGCTGGAGAAGACGCAAAATTTATCCACCATCATGGTTTTGACTGGGAGGGGATTCGTTTTGCTTTAGAGCGTAATAATGAAGAGGGGGAAGTAGTTGCTGGTGGTTCTACTGTGTCTCAGCAACTTGCAAAGAACTTGTTTTTATACAATAAGCGTTCGTTTATTCGTAAAGGCCAAGAAACTATCGCAACTTGGATGATGGAACGCATGTGGTCAAAACGCCGAATTCTTGAGGTGTATATGAACTCTGTAGAGTTTGGAAAGAATTTATATGGTGTTGAAGCTGCCGCGCAATATTATTATGGTAAAAGTGCTAGAAGCTTAACGCGCGAACAGGCTGCTTTTTTAGTTGCATTATTACCAGATCCGAAATATTACCAAGATCACCGCAACGATCGTAAACTACAATATAGAAAACGCGTTATTTTACGTTATATGAATGGCACCCAAATTCCTGAATAATGATGTTTAAAGATGTGTTAATTTTTTAGTTTTTACCAAATTGTCATATTTTTGCAGCATACTGTTTTATAGAGATTTTGGCTGGATAGAGAATTGAGTTAGACATGAATACAGCGATTACACCAACGACCCCAATAGAATATAGTTATAATGACCGTTATATAAATCGTGAATTGTCTATTCTTGACTTCCATTTGCGCGTATTGGAGCAAGCGGTAGACCCTTTACATCCATTGCTCGAGCGAATGAATTTCTTGCTCATTTTTTCACGCAATCTAGACGAGTTTTTTGAAATTCGCGTTGCGGGGGTAATGGAGCAATTTTCTCTAGGCAATGAGAGTCGTAGTCCTGATGGTTTGACGCCAAGACAAGTCTTACAAAAAATCTCTGAAACTGCTCATGCCGCGATTGAACGTCAATATCGTATTTTAAATGAAGAAATATTACCTAAGCTACGTGAAGAAGATATTTGCTTCCTCCGTCGTGGTGAGTTAACGCCCGCACAGTCAGCATGGATTAAGAAATATTTCCAAGAGCAAGTTGCACCTGTACTAACACCAATTAGCTTAGATCCAGCGCATCCGTTCCCACGTCTCGTCAATAAAAGCTTGAACTTTATTGTGACTTTAGAAGGTAAAGATGCTTTTGGCCGTCAAATTGATTTAGCTGTGGTACCAGCACCACGTTCATTACCTCGCGTGGTTCGACTGCCAGATGAGTTAACAGGTGGTAAAGAACATCACGTGATGCTATCTGCCATTATCCATGAGCATGTGTCAGATTTATTCCCTGGAATGACTGCGACCGGATGTTATCAATTCCGTGTTACACGTAATGCGGACTTGGCATTAAATGAAGATGTTGAAGATTTAGCAAAAGCTTTAAAAGGTGAATTAAGTTCTCGACGTTTCGGTCGCGCGGTTCGTTTAGAAGTGACTCATAATTGTCCACAGCATATTTATGAGTACTTATTGGAAGAATTTGATTTAACCGATGAGCAATTATACAAAGTTGATGGTCCTGTAAACTTGGCTCGCCTGGTTTCAAATTTTAAACGCCCTCATTTGCGTTATGACTCGCATACGCCGATTGTGCCTAAAGTGTTTAAAAAGACTGAGAGCATTTTCTCGGCAATGCAGAAGCAAGACATTTTGCTTCATCATCCATTTGAATCTTTCGCTCCTGTGATTCAGCTACTTCGTGAATCTGCTCGCGATCCGCAAGTGTTGGCAATCAAGCAAACACTTTACCGTAGTGGTGCTGACTCTGAAATTGTACAGATTTTGGCAGAAGCTGCGCGTAATGGGAAAGAAGTCACTGCTGTGATTGAATTGCGCGCACGCTTTGATGAAGAGTCCAATATTGAAGTCGCTAACGTTTTACAAGAAGCGGGGGCTGTCGTTGTTTACGGTATTGTAGGTTATAAAACTCACGCCAAAATGATTATGGTGGTACGCCGTGAAAATAACAAACTGGTGCGTTATGTTCATTTAGGAACAGGTAACTACCATGCGATGAATGCTCGAATTTATACCGATTATGGTCTCATGACGACCGATAAAGATCTGTGTGAAGACGTGCACCGCATATTCCAAGAACTGACGGGTATGGGCAAAATGGCGAAATTGAAAAAGCTATTACATGCGCCATTTACCTTACATGCTCAACTCATCAACTTTATTGATGAAGAAATTGCCAATGCTAAGGCAGGACGTAAAGCTCAAATTATTGTGAAAGTGAACGCTCTAACAGAAGTTCAATTGATCAATAAATTATATGAAGCATCTCAAGCAGGTGTTCAGATTGACCTGATTATTCGTTCTATTTGCTGTTTACGTCCGGGTTTATCTAACTTATCGGAAAATATTCGTGTACGTTCAATTGTAGGACGTTTCCTTGAGCATACTCGTGTTTATTACTTCAGTAATAATGGTGATGCACGTATTTACTGCTCAAGCGCAGACTGGATGGATCGTAATTTATTTAACCGTGTTGAAGCATGTTTCCCTGTTGAAGATCCTGCACTGAAAAAACGTATCTATCAACAAGGCCTCGTGAACTATTTGCAAGATAATCAGCAAGCTTGGTTACTACAGTCAGATGGTACTTGGGTGCGTGCTGAGCCAGCAGAGGGTGAAAAATTGCATAATGCTCAAAGAGCACTATTGGAAATCATTAAATAATGTATTTTTAGGATTAAATAAAAGCCGACATTCTGTCGGCTTTTTAATGCATTGAAATTCAAAATAATTTAATTAGTTTTTCTAAATGGTTGTTGGGTAAACGATAATAATTTGAAACACAGCAAGATGTTTTAAAAATATGTGATTTTTGCCATAAAACATTGAATTTTAAAAATATACAAATCATGTGAAATCTACTTTAATACGCCGCATTAAATATACTTAAATTTGGTAAATGAATAAAATGCAGTGCTTTATTAGAAGTTTACTTATTAAAATACTTTTGGGGATAATACCAGTGACCGCTTACGCAGATCAGAAGTGTTATGGGGATATCATTGTATTTCAAAGGTTTGATGATCAAGCAATATATCCTTATTTTGCGCCAGCTTCTAATAATAAAGCTAAAAAAAGTGAAGTGAGGAATAAAGCAATAATTATCCAGAAAAGAAAACAAAAGCAAGATGAGTTTTTAGCTCACAAGAAAACTGAGGATGTTCATACAAAGAAATTAGAAGAAAAGAAAAGTTCTGAAAATAAAAAACAACTTGATGCTGCAATTGCTAAAGAAATTTTAGAAAATGGTGAAAAAAAGTGGATGGTACAGGTGGCACTAGCAGCTGATCAAAATAAAGCAAATCGGGTTCAATCTCAGCTTGAAGCAAAAGGCTATAAGGTCGTGACTAGTTCAACCACTAAAGGAATACGGGTTATGATAGATTCAGCCAATGATTATGCTATCGCACAAATTATTAGAGAAAAAATTATTGCTGATAATAGTTTGAATATGCAATCTGCTTGGGTATTTAAGTGGGCATCGCTTACAGCTCAGTAAAACAAAAAGGAGTCCGAAGACTCCTTTTTTTATTCATGTAAGTTTGTGGTGATTTTCTGCATAATTTGCAGTAAGACATCAAACTCACTTTGTAGCGGTGTGCTTTTACGAGTGACTAACGCTAAAGTCCGACTTGGGGCATCTTCAATTGGTTTAGCAGTAATTTGATCATTAAACTTGATCATACTGTTATCAATTGCAATTTCTGGTAAAAGTGTAAAGCCTAAATCAGAAGAAACCATTTCCACCAAAGTTGGTAAAGAGCTTGCTTTTAAACGGTTGTCGTTTTTACGCTCACCGATAGGGCAGGCACTTAAAACGTGATCACGTAAACAGTGGCCTTCTTCAAGCAAAATTAATCTCGATAAATCAAGATCATCTAGTGAGTTTGCTTGCAAAGCATTTGTATCTTGTTTACTACATACAAGGTACAAATTTTCTTTCGAGATTTCAGCGACTTTTAAGCCTCTAGTATCAAACGGTAGAGCAAGAACAATCATGTCTAGATTACCGTGTTCTAGACGCTCTACAATTTTTTCACTTTGAGCTTCATGCAGATGCAACTGAATTTTAGGTAACTGCTGATGCACTTCATCAAGTAAGCGTGTCAGGATAAAAGGTGCAATGGTTGGGATAACACCCAAATGCAAATCACCTGTTAACGGTTCACTCATTTCACGGCTCAAACGCATTAAATCTTGAGCATCTGCTAGTAGTACACGGGCACGAGCAACAACTTGTTCACCCAAGGGTGTTAAACGCACATTCTGACGGTCACGCTCTACCAGAACGCCACCTAACAATCGTTCAAGCTCCATGATGCCGCCTGATAACGTCGATTGTGTGACAAAAGAGCGGCGTGCTGCTTCAGTAAAATGCAAAGTTTCCGACAACGTAACTAAATATGATAGCTGTCTTAGTGAGGGTAATGCAGCCATAGTGTCCTAGTATGATGATTTAAAATGATGCGCAAATAAACCGCTAAGCTGTGGAATAAAATGTGCAGGGATATCATGCCCCATTCCATCAATTAATTCAAACTTAGCACCGGAAATTGCTTTTGCTACAGCCTTACCATGACTAGGTGGAAGTAAACGATCACGAGAGCCATGTAAGACTAACGCGGGTTGCTTAATTTCACGGTCCAGTTGAAGTAAGGAGCCTGTACATAATATTGCTAAAAACTGTTGAAGTACACCAGCAGGATAATAGCTACGTTGATAAAGTTTGCGTGCAGTTTGCATTGCTTCAATCTGGTTGACGTAACCAGGTGAACCAATCAATTGAAATAATTTTAAACTGTGATTAACAATACCATCTTCGTCACGTGACTCGGGTTTGCCAATTAAACTTAAAAGTTGTTTAGGAAAAGGAGGGGGTAAAAAAGGCTGATTATTACTGGTAAACATGAGCCCCAATTTTTCAACCTTTTCAGGATATTTTGCTGCAAGAATTTGAGCAATCATCCCGCCCATTGATGCACCAATGACATGCGTTTTAGTCACTCCTAGGCGATCAATAAGCATTGATACATCATCTGCCATATCATGCAGTGTATAAGGTGCACCTTGATTACTTAGCCCAAGTGCAAAGCGACCCATCAATTTAACCGTATTTAATCGTTTACCTTCATGACGCACTTTTGATGAAAGGCCAATATCACGATTATCAAAACGAATAACACGAAAACCTTGATCAATGAGTGATTTACAGAAGAAATCCGGCCAGAAAAGCATTTGAGCCCCAAGACCCATAATTAACAAAATGGTTGGATGATCCGGTTTTCCACCTACTTCTACATGTAGCTCAATACCATTGCCTAAGTTGACTTTGGTCTCTTGCATGAAAGATGTATACGGTGAAATGTTAAACTGTAAGGCGCTATTCATGTTATTCATTCCTCAAAGGAATACTCACAAAAGAGTACTCCTGATTCAAACCTTATGCTTGAGCTGGAATAAGATCTGGAACAAGCTTTGTTAAAGTTAAGCGTTGTTTACCTGCCGTTGCACCTAACAATACGAAACCGCGCAATGTTCCTTCATTGTCAATTGCTTTAGCAAGCATACCATCGTCGAACTCTTCTGTTTCCCAGTTTACTTCTACATCAACTGGTGCTGGTAAAACGGTAAGCGGAGCCGCTGGAGTTTTTACTGCTACTGGCATAGCAGGGTAATGCACGGCAGTTTGTTGTCCACTAAGAGTTTTTGCAAGAGCACGAGCCTGCTGCATAATCGGCATTACATATGGAAGTAGGGTGCCATTTACTTCTGCACAATCCCCAATCGCATAAATATCGGCTTGATTTGTTTCAAGCAAACTATTGGTAATAATGCCACGGCTTGTTTGAATATCTGCACTTTTAGCAAGTGAAATATTTGGCTGTAAACCAATGGCTGAAAGAACGATGTCAGCAACCAAAGTTTGGCCGTTTGCGAGTGTAATCGCATAGTCTTCACCATTATTAATTTTGCTGACTTTTTCAACGGTTGTGCCTAATGCAAATTTAACACCAGCCTCTTCGAGATTTTGCTGGAATGCAGAAGCAATATGACCTGGCAATAAGCGACCTAATGGTTGAGGTGCCAAATCAATGACAGTGATGTCATATTCACTGTGAAGTAAGTCATTGGCAAATTCACAACCAATTAAACCGGCACCCAAAATAACAACACGTTTGTCTTTACGTTGAGCTAGATTTTCACGGAAAGCACGGTAATCAATTAGCGAGTTCACTACATGAATGTCATCACTACCATCACCTGCAATTGCAAGACGAATTGGGTTAGCACCAACCGCTAAAATCAGTTTTGAATAGGATTGATTCGAAGTTACCCCGTCTTTTTCAAGAACAAGCTCATGACGTTCAGCTAAAATTTCTTTTACAAAAGTGAAAGGCTCAATACGCATATTGAGCTGGGTACCCATTTTAGCAGCATCACCTAAAGCAATTTGTTCTGGTGCTTTTTTACCTGCAAATGCATTTGATAATGTTGGCTTTGCATAATTCACTGCATCATCCGCACAAATCATCACAAGTTCTTGCTCTGGGCTAAGCTTACGAAACTCACGTGCTAAGGTATAACCCGCCATGCCTGATCCGATAATGACGATAGGATGCATTTTTCTCTCCAGAGTTAGAATTGTTTATTTAATACGGTGATTGGTAATATTCGTAAAAAAGACCATGTCAATCATGGCCTTTTACTTTAAATCATTAGATTTCGATCATTTCGAAGTCAGCTTTTGAAACGCCACAATCAGGGCAAGTCCAGTCATCAGGGATATCTTCCCATTTTGTTCCAGCTGCAATGCCGTCTTGTGGCCAACCTTCTGCTTCATCGTAAATCCATCCACAAACGATACATTGATATTTTTTCATGAGACTCTCCGCACTGATAAGTTTGCTCAAAGCTGCCTTTCAGTAAAACTATTCCATCTATTAATAATGTAACCACGATCCGGTCAATAATAACCAATGTGCCTTTGATCGGATATCAAATTTTTACGCAGTTCTACATTTAATGTAAAGCAAATAACGGAGTTTAATCATTCGTAAGCAAAGATGAATGGCAGGTTAGGACAAATAAGTGGTTATTTAGGCAAAACTTGAGCATAAACTAATAATAACTAATACATTCTTAATGTTAATTTAAAACTTAATGTTGTTTGTGAAATTATTGAGAAATAAAAAGTGTCTGCTCATTTAAAAGATTTATATAATAAGAAAGCTAAATAACAACAAATAAAGATTCAACAGATGTCATCATTAAACGCGAAAATTAAAATTCTACATCATAAAAATGGAACAAATCAGGGAAATGAACTATGGAAAATTTAGAATACGAAGTAGAAATTGAGGCGCCTATAGAAAAAGTATGGGAATTACTTTGGAATAACGAGACATATAATGCCTGGACAAAATTTTTTGCTCCAGATTCCTCAATGCGTACTGATTGGCAAGTCGGTGGTAAAACCTATTTCCTAGATGGTGAAGGTAATGGCATGGTTTCCACTATTGAAGAAATGAAAAAACCAGAAATCTTAATTTTTAAACATTTAGGAATGATTAAGGATGGTAAGGAAGATTTAGAAAGTGAAGAAGTTAAAGGTTGGAGCGGTTCATTAGAAAAGTATTTTTTGAGCCAGCAGGATAATGTAACTACTTTAAAAGTCGAATTAGCCACCTTACCTGAATATATGGGTATGTTGAAAAGTGGCTTCGTTCAAGGTTTTGACGTAATCAAGAAATTGGCAGAAGGAAAATAGGCAATCGTCATCAATTTAAGCCAAATATCTTTTATAAATTTTCATAATCAAATCATTGATACGAGAAGGATAGGCCAAACGATGGTGTCCGCCTTCAAACGTTTCAATATTCATGTAGGGTGCAAGTTTTTCTTGAACCTGGTACATATCAAGTTGCTCGTCTCCTAATTCTAAATAGGCCATTTTAGGATTAGAGAGGATGAGTTCATCTTCTGACAATTGAGGGTAGTCAGGTCGAAAACTAGGTGTAAGACTTGGATTCGCCACAATAACAGCTAATTTATGTTGAGCGGCAGTTTTTAAGGCCCAATATCCTCCAAGGCTGTGACCAACCAATAAATCAGGTTTGATCGTCTGAATAGCCTGATGATAAAAGTACTCAACAGATGCATAACTTAAGTTACGATAATCAACGTCAATACAAAATTTTTCAGGATGTAAAATGGCGTGGAACTTTGTTGATTCACGAGAAGAATCCAAGCCATGTAAAAATAGAATTTTCATTATTTACGACACAATCTCATTGATAAAATAAAAGGCAAATAGGGCCTTTGAATATCGAGGTTATTTGGATTTTTTTATATTTTACTAAATGCTTTAAAAAATGATCTTAGCGATTGGTCTAAGTCATTTTGCCTTTAAAAAGTACTGCTCGTTTCCATAAATTGTCTTTTTTCATTTTTGTTTGATTGAAATCATTCGAAAAACTCCTGCAATCTGTTAAGCTATGCCACTTCATTTTTACTTAATCGAGGCAGAGATGACGCAACAAAACGCTCAATCGACTTCTGAACCAACTATTTCCGAAA
The DNA here is from genome assembly GCF_013122135.1 of Acinetobacter lactucae. NCBI lineage: Bacteria > Pseudomonadati > Pseudomonadota > Gammaproteobacteria > Moraxellales > Moraxellaceae > Acinetobacter > Acinetobacter lactucae. The sequence goes on along the minus strand of NZ_CP053391.1, from coordinate 2,908,471 downwards.
ACGATTTAATTGCACAGCGTCATGCCAAATTAAAGCAAATCCAAGATGTTGCGAAGGAAACTGGAAAGAGCCCTTGGCCGAACACTTTTAAGCGTGAACATTACGCTGCTGATTTACAAGAACAATTTAAAGATCAGTCGAAAGAACAAATTGAAAGCGCTGAGCATGTCTATGTAAAAGTGGCTGGTCGTGTCATGTTAAACCGTGGTTCTTTCATGGTAATCCAAGATATGACAGGTCGTATTCAGTTATATGTTGACCGTAAAGGCTTACCAAAAGATATTCTTGAAACCATTAAAGGTTTAGATCTTGGTGACATCATTGCTGCCGAAGGTTATATCGGACGTTCAGGCAAAGGTGACTTATATGTTCATCTTGAAGGTTTTGAACTGCTTACAAAATCTCTTCGTCCGTTACCAGATAAATTTCATGGTTTAAATGACACAGAAGTTAAGTACCGTAAACGTTACCTTGACTTAATCGTGAATGAAGAGACACGTAAAACTTTTGAAATCCGTGCCAAAGTTGTTGCAGGTATTCGAGCATTTTTAAACAATGAACGTTTCATGGAAGTTGAAACGCCAATGATGCATGTGATTCCGGGCGGTGCTTCTGCGCGTCCATTCGAAACACATCACAATGCTTTGGATATGCCTTTATTCTTACGTATTGCACCTGAACTTTATTTGAAGCGTTTAGTTGTTGGTGGGTTTGAACGTGTGTTTGAAATCAACCGTAACTTCCGTAATGAAGGGGTATCAACACGTCATAACCCTGAATTCACGATGATTGAGTTCTATCAGGCATATGCTGATTATAAAGATTTAATGGCATTGACTGAAAATATGCTTGAAAAGTTGGCTTTGGATATTCTAGGTACAACTGATGTTCCTTACCAAGGTGAAGTATTTAGCTTCAAAGGACCATTCAAGAAAATCTCTATGTTCGATGCGATTTTAGAGAACAATCCGCAGTTCACACCTGAAAATGTAGGTGATCGCGAGTTTCTTGCAAAATTTATTCGTGAAGAGCTAAAAGAAGAAGTTAAGCCAGGTTTTGGTTTAGGCAAGCTTCAAACGATCGTATTTGAAGAAACTGTTGAGACTAAACTCCGTCAGCCAACATTTATTACTGATTACCCAGCGGAAACTTCTCCATTGGCGCGTCGTAATGATGACAATCCACATGTTACAGATCGTTTTGAATTCTTCATCGGTGGTCGTGAATTAGCAAATGGTTTTAGCGAGTTAAATGACCCGATTGATCAGGCTGAACGTTTCCAAGCTCAGGTAGCGGAAAAAGACGCAGGTGATGATGAAGCAATGCATTACGATGCAGAGTTTGTTGAAGCACTTGAATATGGTTTACCTCCAACAGCAGGTGAAGGTATCGGTATCGATCGTTTAGTTATGTTATTTGCTGATGCGCCAAGTATTCGCGATGTAATTTTATTCCCGCACATGCGTCGTAAAGAAGGTTAATCTTCTAATGTGCAAAAAGGCAGTATTTATACTGCCTTTTTTATTACTTTTTATATCTAGAAACTTACCTACTTATACTAATCTTAAGATAGCGTTAAAAAATGTAATTGCACAGTTTAACAATTGCAAAGTTGTGATAAAAAATTTAAGGTGTTGCTCATAAATAACTTTGAGAATTGGCTGGCATGTTTCTAAGAAAAACACTTTCGATTGCAATATTGGCAACTGCTTCATCCGCAATTTTTGCACAAGGTTTAGTGCTAAATAATGAAGACTTACGTACCGACTTAAATTGGTTAAATCAACAAGGTGTTATCAATATTAGCACTTCAACTTGGCCGTTAAGTGGTGATGAAATTCAGAGAGCACTTTCTCAAGCAAAAGTGAGCCACCCAGCTCAACAAAAAGTTATTAACTCAGTTCTTAATGCATTAAAAGCAGATAACAATACAGTTAAAGTGGGTGCTTTTGCTGAAACTGATATCAAAAATATTCCTCAAGCATTTGGTGATAACCAAAAAGCTCAATATCAAGGTTCGTTAGAGTTTAATGCGGGTGGTGAAAACTGGGATGCTAAAATCCGAGTAAATGCAGAAAAAGACCCTCAAATTGATAATGGGCAAGATGTCAATGTTGAGGGTTCATATGTCGCTGGTAAACTTTGGAATCAATGGGTAGTTGCAGGTCAAATTCCAACATGGTGGGGACCTGGACACGATGGTAGCTTAATTCGTGGCGATGCTAGCCGCCCAGTTTATGGTGTAACGGCACAACGTGCTGTACAAAATGCTTTTGAGACAAAATGGTTATCTTGGATTGGTCCTTGGCAATATCAAGCTTTTGCTGGTCAATTAGATGATTATAAAGCAATTCCAGATGCTAAATTAATTGGATTACGTCTAACTGCACAACCATTACCATATATCGAGTTAGGTGCATCGCGTGCTATTCAGTGGGGTGGAGATGGCCGTCCTGAAAGTCTTAGTTCGTTATGGGATGCATTTGTTGGCAATAAAGATAATGGTGGAACTGGTGAAGCAGATCCATCGAACCAAATTGCTGGCTTTGATGGTCGTTTATTACTGCAACCGTTATTCCAAGTTCCAGTTAGCATATATGGACAATATGTAGGTGAAGATGAAGCAGGTGGTTTGCCTTCTAAGAAGATGTACTTAGCTGGTGTGGATTATTCATCTAGCTACAATAATATGCCATATCAACTGTATGCAGAGTGGGCTGATACACGTACTAATGGTGATGTAAGAGGTATCTCTTATGCGCATTCAACTTATAAAGACGGCTATTACCAACATGGTTTCTCGTTAGGCCATGCGATGGGTGGTGATGGGCAAATGTATTCAGTAGGTGGTGATATCCGCTTTGATGTCATGAACCGTTTAAGTGGTCGTGCTATGGTAGTTAAAGTTAATCAATCTAACTTGGCAATCAATAAAGCCTTCCCTAAAGACGATGAAATTAAAGCACTTGATTTAACTTGGACGCATTTCATCAAACCTGATCTTCCATTAAAAATTAATGGTTGGGTAAGTGATTCGGATCTTGAGGGTAATGACGCAGGTGCATCTATTGGGATTGAAATTCCACTAGAACGTAAAATGTTTGGTTTCTAAGATTAGATTATGTTTAAAAAAGGGAAGCTAATGCTTCTCTTTTTTTATGGTTTTTAGAGAAATCTAAAGACTAGAACATGATTTGCTTAAGTTGAATACACAAGCTACGATTGTGAAGTTATGCAGGTGAATCAGCATATTACATGTATATGATTAAATCGAATATCAATATGAAAAAACAAGCAAAAGGAATCGGTTTTAAATCACTATAATGCATAACTAATGCTATAAGCCATATAAAGGCTTGTGGTTAGATTATCTATCACGAAAAATTGGAGTTGTTATGGCACTCGTTCCTCCACATGGTCTTCTAGGTGGTGGTTTAATACTACTTCTAGATTTTATGGGCAAAATGGATAGAGAAGGACGTGTTCATGACTGAATCAAGACTCACACATCTCAAGCAACTTGAAGCTGAAAGTATTCACATCATTCGTGAAGTTGCTGCAGAATTCGAAAACCCAGTCATGCTTTACTCAATTGGTAAAGACTCAGCTGTTATGCTTCATCTTGCGTTAAAAGCATTTTATCCAGCTAAACTTCCATTCCCATTATTACATGTAGATACGGGTTGGAAGTTTAAAGACATGATCACATTCCGCGATAACATGGCAAAAACTCATGGTTTTGACTTAATTGTTCACCAGAACAAAGAAGGCCGTGAAGCTGGAATCAACCCATTCGATCATGGTAGTTCAAAATATACAGATATTATGAAAACCCAAGCTTTAAAACAGGCTTTGGATAAATATCAATTTGATGCTGCTTTTGGTGGTGCACGTCGTGATGAAGAAAAATCACGTGCTAAAGAGCGTGTTTACTCATTCCGTGATAGTAAGCACCGTTGGGACCCGAAAAACCAACGCCCTGAACTTTGGAATCTTTACAATGGTAAAGTGAACAAAGGTGAAAGTATTCGTGTATTCCCTTTATCTAACTGGACTGAGTTGGATATCTGGCAATATATCTATTTAGAAAATATTCAAATCGTTCCTCTTTATTTCTCTGCTGTTCGTCCGGTAGTAGAGCGTAGCGGTACGTTAATCATGGTTGATGATGAACGTATGCGTCTAAAAGAGGGTGAAGTTCCACAGATGAAGTCTGTACGTTTCCGTACACTTGGCTGTTACCCGTTAACTGGTGCAGTTGAGTCTGAAGCAGATACGTTACCTGAAATTATCCAAGAGATGCTTTTAGCCACGAGTTCTGAGCGTCAAGGTCGTATGATTGACCATGATGAAGCGGGCTCAATGGAAAAGAAAAAGCAAGAAGGCTATTTCTAAGACAATTTCTAAATTTGTGGAGTTTGAGCAATGTCTCATCAATCAGAATTAATCAGTCAAGATATCTTGGCCTATTTAAAGCAACATGAACAAAAAGACCTTCTACGCTTTTTGACTTGTGGTAACGTAGACGATGGTAAAAGTACGCTTATTGGACGTTTACTCTACGATTCAAAATTGATTTATGAAGATCAATTGCAAGCAGTAACGCGTGACAGTAAAAAAGTAGGAACTACGGGTGATGCACCAGACTTGGCATTACTGGTAGACGGTCTACAAGCAGAGCGTGAGCAAGGTATTACCATTGACGTAGCTTACCGTTATTTCTCAACTGAAAAACGTAAGTTTATTATTGCGGATACCCCAGGGCATGAGCAATATACCCGTAACATGGCAACAGGTGCGTCAACTGCGGACTTGGCAATCATCTTGATTGATGCGCGTTATGGTGTACAAACTCAAACTCGTCGACATACGTTTATTGCAAGTTTGCTGGGTATTAAAAATATCGTTGTTGCAATCAATAAGATGGATTTGGTTGAGTACTCTCCTGAACGCTTTAATGAAATTCAGAGTGAATATGATGCTTTCGTAAGCCAGTTAGGTGATCGCCGTCCAGCCAATATTCAGTTTGTACCAATCTCTGCTTTAAATGGCGATAACGTTGTAAATCCGTCAGCTCATACGCCGTGGTACAAGGGACAAACCTTGATGAGCATTCTTGAGTCGGTGGAAATTAGTCGTGAGTCGAACAAACACGAATTTCGTTTCCCTGTTCAGTATGTAAACCGTCCAAACTTAGATTTCCGTGGTTTTGCAGGTACGATTGCTTTAGGTGAAATCAATGTGGGTGATGAGATTGTTGCCTTGCCGTCAGGTAAGCGTTCAACAATTAAAGAAATCGTCACATTTGATGGAAATCTTGAGCAGGCTGTAGCAGGCCAAGCGGTTACATTAACTCTAAATGATGAAATTGATATTAGCCGTGGTAACGTTTTGGTGCGTGCTGGCGAGCAACCATTAATCTCACGTAGTGTTCGTGCTTCAGTAGTATGGATGAATGAACATCCGCTCGTGAAAGGTAAGTTGTACAACGTTAAGATTGGTACACAGACCGTTCCTGCTAAAGTCACTAATATCCATTATCGTGTGAATGTGAATACACTTGAACACACACATGTGGAAGAGCTTGAGTTGAATGCGATTGCAGATGTTGTGGTTGAGTTCGATGCACCAGTTGTATTTGATCAATACCAAGATTCTCGCTATACAGGTTCGTTTATCTTTATTGACCGTTTAAGCAACGTAACTGTTGGTGCGGGTATGGTTGAAGCTGCTGTTGAATGGACTGCGCATAGTAATCCTGTAACAGCTGAAGATCGTGCTGCACGTTTAGGTCAAAAGCCAGCGGTGATTGGGATTTCTGCACAGTTAATCGAGAAAGCTCAAGTTTTAGAAAGTTTATTGATCCAACAAGGTGTAGTTGCGATTGCAAAAGCCAACTTAACTGCTGAGCAAATTACTTTATTGCGTGAGACAGGTGTTGTAGTTATTACTACGGCTGTGGATGGTACAGATACAGAAGTTACTGCTGAAACCGTTGAAGAAGCAGTTGAAAAAGTTGTGGAATTAGTCCGTCTTTAATAGGCTGAATTGATTTTGAAAAAACCCGCGTAAGCGGGTTTTCTTGTATTGTGTATACTCTATATTTTTATATAACTACATCTCTAATATATGAAACTTGAAACCCTTAATAAAAATGCTGAATTCTATATCGCTTCACTAGCTCTGGGAGTTTTAGAGGGAATGAAACAGGGAATTCTTTCTCCTGAAGCTGGAATATGGTCTTTAGCAAGGTCGAGCTTTTCTAATAAAATCTTAAAATCTACAATAATTTCTGACGATCTAAAATATGTAATCGCATGTTTTGATGAGATTGATGCTTTATCTAGCCTTGATGGTGGAGAGGTCAAGCAACAGCAAATGATTGATGAGTTGAAAGAGAGATGTCTAGGTTATTTGCAGGGGGTTGATTATAAAAATCTTGATATGAAAATGACATCTTCAATAAATGATGAAGATAATTTATAGATTATGTCTGATTGTTCCGCTTATCAAGAAGCTGGAATAATCAAAAAATTCAAAAATATTTTGGGTTTTTTGAATCAGATACTCTTTTATATCTTTAGGATAATTTTGAATCATCTTTAAAAATACATCTCGATCACCTTGATATAAGGCACGTGTTGCTTCTTCGTAATTTGGCATATTGCCCAACATGGCAGACATAAAACGGTCGATGGCTTGTTTAGCGAGCATAATATTACCTTCAGAATTTGGGTTATTTAACTCTTTATCAATTAACTTACGAATTACTGCTGATGCACTTGCACTTTGTTGATCTAACCAATCCCAATGTTTTTTCTGTAAAGTGATTTCACGAGAAATTACTCCGAGTTTGGGTCGCCCAACTTTTTTAATTTCTTCCGGTTCAGCATAACGTTGTTGAATTTCTTGTTCCGAACCAGAAAGATCAATTGGTTGATCTGTTTGATCATTAAAAATCAGAGTATCTTCTGTTGTTTTAGGAAGAGTTTTTAGTTTTTTTGCCAGTTCAACCAGGGAGTCACTGGCAATAAGTGTGCTTCCAGTGAAAGCAGTATAAGTGATTTTAGTATTCATTTTAGCCGCATATTTTTATCAGGGTAAAATTAATTTGGCAAATAGTAAAAATCATAAATAAAGAATTAACAGATTTTATGAGTATAGTCGCTGAAATTAGGACTATAAAAATAGTCAAGATAATAGGCTATTTAAAATTTTACTCTGCTTTAGTATCGCTTTTATGAGAGAATACGCCTTTAGTTGTATGTATAGAGACTCCTATGTTTGAGCAATCTCCTGAATCTTTAAGCGATATCGAAATTTTAGACATTTTACAGTCGATGAAAAAAGATAAGCTAGATACGGAAGCAAATGAGATTATCCGTAATGGGGGAAAAGCTGGGCGTCAAGAAGCACATAAACAGGCTTTAGTGGCACTAAATACAAATTTTGAAGAGAAGTTTGTAGAGGCAGTTACGCTTGCACTAGGTTTAAATGCAGCTCAAGCTAAAAAAATTCGCTATAAAAAAGATCGAATTCGTATTTTAAAAGTGCGTGGTATTGATTATTTAGCTATTGATGGTGCAGAAACAGCACAAGTTTTGGCACAAATTTCACAAGCAATTGTTCGAGAAGATGCAATAGTTACTCATGACTTACATGACATCTTTCCATTTTGGAAAGAAGGTTGGCCAATGGTGCAATTTGATAATGCCTATAAAATTTTAGAAGAAGATATTAGCTTGCACTTTCATGCGTTCTTAGACGCCATGATTGAGTATATAAATAAATAAAAATAAAAGCCCCATTTGGGGCTTTTATTTTTAGAAGAATAATTAAAGTGTGCTAAAAAGTGGGAAAACACCAATCACTAAAGCGGTCCCCATCAAAACCATACATGTTATAAATGCCCACTTGAGAGTGAATTTTTGATGGTCTCCAAAATCAACTTTTGCAAGGCCACATAACAAATAGGTGGATGGAACAAGAGGTGAGAGCAGGTGCACTGGCTGACCGATAATTGATGCACGCGCAATAGCTTCTGGGCTAATACCGTAATGCGAGGCAGCTTCAGCAAGAATTGGTAATACACCATAGAAGAATGCATCATTTGACATAAAGAATGTCAAAGGCATACTGACTAGAGCGGTAATCGGTGCGAGATATGGCCCCATGCTTGGAGGAATCATTGCGACGAATTCCTTAGACATCGCCTCAACCATACCTGTACCAGATAAAATACCTGTAAAAATACCAGCCGCAAAAATTAAACCAACAACTGCTAAGACACTATCTGCATGCATTGCAATACGTTTTTTCTGCATATCAACATTCGGATAGTTAATGAGCATTGCAATACAGAACGCTATCATGAATAGCACCGACATCGGTAAAATACCTTTGATTAATGCAATCATGAGAATAATCGTGAGTACCATATTCACTTTACGTAAATGTGGACGTGTCGCTTCAGGATCTTTTGATACCGTAATGTTGTCACCATGATGACTTTCAAGCTCAATCACGCCTAAACGTTTTTGTTCATAGCGACCATATAGGTATGCCAAGAAGAATAACCAACCAATACTAACGATCATTGGAAGAATCATTGGTACGAAAATATGGCTCGGATCAACTTGAAGAGCACTCGCAGCACGAGCGGTAGGACCACCCCATGGCGTTAAGTTCATTACACCACTACAGAGCAGCATCAGGGCTGTCATAATAAGAGTGTTCATGCCTAGACGTTGATAAAGTGGCAACATTGCAGCGACACAAATCATATAGGTGGTTGAACCATCACCATCTAAAGAAACGAGAGTAGTTAAAAAGACAGTTCCTAGGGTAATTTTTAAAGGATCGCCTTTAACTTTTTTCAAAATCCATTTGACTGGTGGATCGAAGAGACCTGCATCGATCATTAAGGCAAAATATAAAATTGCGAATAAAAGCATTACGCCAGTTGGCGCTAATTTTTTGATGCCATCCAGCATCATCTCACTGAGACCTTTGAGTTCAATATGACTTAAACTTTCAAAGTAATGACCTAGGCCCCAAGCAATGAGAGCGAAAAGAAATGGGATGAGAATTAAAGCAATAATAGGGCTTAAACGTTTGGACATGATTAAGTACATGAAGCACAAAATCATGCCAACACCAAGTAATGTCAGCATACAATCAATCCTTTGCCTATAGTTTTACTGAACAAGTTTATTCAAAACTCTGACCTTGGTTATTCTTATTAATTTTTATTAAAAAGACAAATAATATATTTAGTTTATTTGGTTAATATATATTCATTTGAAAGGGTATATATAGATGAAATACTGAACATATATATTAAGATTATAATGGTATTATAATAAATGAACGTCATTATAAAATAATATAAGAGTATTATAATTATAAAAATTATATGGCATTTTTTGAAATTATATATGTTTTGATGAGTGAAATGAGAAGAAGAAGCATTTAGGGGCTTACTTTGAGCTAAGTTACATAAGTTTGTTTGCAAAGTAAATGGGAGCTTAATCACTTTATAGGCAGTTAAGAGATATAGATTATTTTATTAATTTTCAGTATTTAAGCTTTAATACAGTTACTAAATAAAATAATAATACTTTTAAATTAAAAGAGCAAATTGAATAAATGAATCTAAAATAATTATTACATATATTTAAAAAAGTTATTTAGTTTTAAAAAAATACCCCAGCTAAATTGTGGGGTATTTAAATTAATGCAGACTAGTTTTCATCAATTGATGAGTGTGTTTCGGTTTGTTCTAAAATTCGAGTTACAAGAAGTTGGTCAATTTTAAAATGGTCGACATCGACAACTTCAAACTTATATCCACCAAATTCTACAAAATCTGCTGGACGAGGTATTTTACGTAGACGGTACATCATAAAACCTGCGAGCGTCTCATAATTTTCTTCATCGGGCATTTCATCAATTTCAAGTGCATGTCTTAGGTCATCAATTGGTGTGCTGCCATCAATCAACCAAGAGTTATTATCACGTTTAATGATTTGTTGCTCTTCTTCTATAGGGGTCACCCAGTCACCCATAACTGTAATCATAATATCACTCAAGGTGATAACACCTACAACCAGAGCATATTCATTTATGACCACCGCAAATTTCTCTTTTGTAGAGCGGAAACGATCAAGTAATTCCGAGAGAGTTAGGGTGTCAGGAATCATTAAGACAGTACGAATGGTTGATTCATTCAATTGTGTTGGGGATTGATTGTTTAAAATGCGCACCAGAAAGTCTTTGGCATCAACATAACCAATGACCTGATCAATATTTTCGTTACACACTAAAAATTTTGAGTAAGGATATTCTGCTAATTTTTGACGAATACTGTCTTCATGTTCATTCAAGGTGAAATAAACAACATTTTCGCGTGTTGTCATGCTTGAGGGTACGGTACGTTCTTCTAACTCAAAAACGTTCTCAATAAAGTGATGTTCTTGTTTTTGAAGTACACCAGCTTGCGCGCCTGCATCCATGACTGCTGAAATATCATCAAAAGTAATATTGTCTTCTCGTGTTGTATTAATTTTGAATAAACGAAATAGTAAGTTGGCGATTGCATTAATTCCCCAAGCTAAAGGTTTGCAAACCTTAATAAAAACTTGAATTGGGTTAATAACACTAATCGCAATTTTTTCAGGTGCAATCATGGCCAAACGTTTTGGCATGAGATCGGCAAATAAAATAAATAAAGAAGTTACTAAGGTGAAGGATAGGGCAAAACCAATAGTTTGTGTCCAAGGTCCTTCATAAAAACGGTCGACGAGTGTGACAAAAAAAGGACGAAAAGCAGCTTCACCCAAAATACCACCTAAAATCGCAACTGCATTTAGGCCAATTTGAGAAGCTGCAAAAAAATCGGCAGATTGTTCTTGTAGATCAAGTACTTGTTGGGCACGTTCTTCGCCAGCTTCGGCTAAAATTTTTAACTTTACTTTTCTGGCACCAGCCAAGGCAATTTCAGTTAAAGATAAAAAGCCTGCTGCGATGATGAGCAGTGCGATGATAATGATATTTTGAAAGAGACTCACAAATCACCCGAGGTTCATCATTATTATGACTATGTTTTAACACAAAAAAGCGCTGAGGTAATCAGATTGATTGCTCAGCGCTTGAAGATAATGTCTAAAATCGACAATTAAATTAAAATTTATTTAATAGTGAGAAAATTGTGAATTGTTGGTTAGAAATTCACGATTTTCTTCTTCAATCATTTGACGAGCAACAAATAAAATAAGTTGGCGCAACCAGCGATGAGCAGGATGATGATGTAATAACGGGCACCAAGCCATTTTAAGTTCAAATTCTGGAATATAAAAAGGAGGATCCTTTATAACCAGTTTTGGATTTTGAGTTTGTAAACGTGCCATGCGTGTTGGTAATGTAGCAATAAGATCTACATTTTGAGCAAGTAATGCTGGCATTTGGTAGTGACGGGTAAATACAGAAATTTTACGACGTTGACCAATACGCTCTAATGCTTGATCGATCCAGCCTAAACCGCCTTGTTTATCTGGATTTACACCAAAGCCTACGCCCATACCTGTTTTAGAAACCCAGATATGTTGTGCATCTAGATAGCTTTTAAGATTTAAATGGGTTACAGCAGGGTGTTTGTCGTTAAGAATACAGCTGAAACTATCACGCCAAACTAAAACTTGATGGAAACTTTGCGGTATTTCATTAAATCTATTAATCGCAAGATCAACTTTACCTTGTTCCATATCTCTATAAGACACATCACTTGGTGTAAGAAAGTCGAGGACAACATTTGGAGCTTCAGAGCGTAGAGCTTTGACAAGACGAGGGACTAAAGTTGCCTCGGCATAGTCAGATGTCATAATGCGGAAAACGCGATTACTTGTATAAGGGCGGAATTCGGTACGGGGTTCCAAAATCATAGAGAGGTCAGAAAGGGCATCACGAATACGAGGTTGTAATTCGAGTGCACGTTCTGTTGGGGTCATCCCTTCAGAAGAACGGATAAGAAGCGGATCATTAAATAAATTACGTAAGCGACGTAAAATATTACTCATTGCAGGCTGAGTTACCCCAAGCTGTTCGGCTGCGCGCGTAACATTTTTTTCACGAAGAAGTACATCAAGATATATTAATAGATTAAGATCTACTCGCTCCAGATTCATAAAAAAAATACCGAAAATAAAACCCTGAAATTGTTTCAAATTATGCCATATTTAATAATCATTGTGTGAAAAAATGATGAGAAAAGCGACATTTTTTGTAGGAATTAAGTAGGGTGGAAAGCCGTTTCAAAGGTACGATTTTATTGTCTTTGCTTAGTTTTGAATGAAAGAAATCTAAATAGAATATATTTATGAATAACTTCTCAATTTCTAGCATATCAATTGACTTTTTGCATTGGCAAAAATAGCCTAATTTACAATTGACTTTTAGATTTAAAAATGAGTGGAAAATCTTCAAAAATTGTATAAAAATAAGACTTAGTGAGGTTTAAGAATGAAACTCTATACTCCTTTAGGATAATTTTATTTTTATAAACAGAGTGTTAAGGTTTTTAGTATTATCTATAATATCGATTTATTGGTATATTTTTTAAATAAATACTGAAGATTAACAAAGGATATTGGATTAATTGATTGGCTAAGTCTAAGCTGTGGTCATGAGGAAGCAGCTGGTGTCATAAGAAATTTAAGTAACGTGACTCTAGGCTTCAATCGATGAAATCCTAAAATGAATACAGGACAATATCATGACTACATATCAAACAGCGATTGATGCAGTACGTCAATTAAAAGCAAAATTCGGCAACACTTGGGCAGACATTAGCCCAGAAGATGCTGCTCGTATGCAACTTCAAAACCGTTTCAAAACAGGTTTAGATATTGCTAAGTATACAGCTGCGATTATGCGTCGTGATATGGCTGAATACGATGCTGACTCAAGCAAATACACTCAATCATTAGGTTGCTGGCATGGTTTCATCGCACAACAAAAAATGATTGCGAACAAAAAATATTTCGGTACTACAAGCAAACGTTATATCTACCTTTCTGGTTGGATGGTTGCTGCTCTTCGTTCTGAATTTGGTCCACTTCCTGACCAATCTATGCACGAAAAAACTTCTGTTCCTGCATTGATCGAAGAAATCTATACTTTCTTACGTCAAGCTGACGCAAAAGAATTAAACGATTTATTCCGTGCACTTAAAAAAGCACAAGAAGCTGGTGATACAGCTAAAGCAGCTGAAATCACAGCTCAAATCGACAACTTTGAAACTCACGTTGTGCCAATTATTGCGGACATCGATGCTGGTTTCGGTAACGAAGAAGCAACTTACTTACTTGCTAAGAAAATGATTGAAGCTGGTGCTTGTGCGCTTCAAATCGAAAACCAAGTATCTGATGCTAAACAATGTGGTCACCAAGCTGGTAAAGTAACTGTTCCACACGAAGACTTCATCGCTAAGATCCATGCATTACGTTATGCATTCTTAGAAATGGGTCTTGAAGAAGGTATCATTGTTGCGCGTACTGACTCTGAAGGCGCTGACTTGACTCAAAAAATCCCAGTGGTTAAAGAGCCAGGTGACATCGCTTCTCAATACATCAGCTACTTAGATACTCAAGAAATTGATATTGCTGATGCTCAAGAAGATGAAATCTTAATCAAGCGTGATGGTAAATTACACCGTCCTAAGCGTTTACCATCAGGTTTATATCAGTTCCGTGCTGACACTCAAATTGACCGTGTTGTGCTTGACTGTGTATCTAGCCTTCAAAATGGTGCTGACCTTCTTTGGATCGAAACTGCGACTCCAAACGTAGAAGAAATCGCGCACATGGTTAACCGTGTTAAAGAAGTTGTTCCAAATGCTAAGCTTGTTTATAACAACAGCCCATCATTCAACTGGACTTTAAACTTCCGTCAACAAGCTTACGACCGTTGGGTTGCTGAAGGTAAAGATGTTTCTGCATATGACCGCGCTAAATTAATGAGTGCTGAATATGACAACACTGAATTAGCTGCTGATGCTGATGACAAGATCCGTACTTTCCAAGCAGATGCTTCTCGCGAAGCAGGTGTGTTCCATCACTTGATCACACTTCCGACTTACCACACTGCGGCTCTTTCTACTCATGAGCTTGCACAAGGTTACTTCGGTTCTGAAGGTATGTTGGCTTATGTTGCTGGCGTACAACGTAAAGAAATCCGCGGTGGAATCGCTTGTGTTAAACACCAAGCAATGGCGGGTTCTGACATCGGTGATGATCACAAAGAAATCTTCTCTGGTGACAACGCTCTTAAAGCGCATGACGATGCTAAAAACACAATGAACCAATTCGCTGCTCACTAAGAATTGATTCATAAAAAAACCCGCTCAAATGAGCGGGTTTTTTAATTATTAAAAATTATTTTTTCAAAACATAGTGTTCAGCTAAAGAGCCTTCAACTTTCTTACCTTCCATATCTAAAGCAGTTGCAGTGTTTTCACCGATAAAGAATTTACGGTTTTGACCTTTATCATCTAGGGTAATGACTGAAGTATTATCTTTGTCAAAAGTAAAGGTACCATGGGTTTCAAATGGGTTTGCATCACCTTTACCAAGATAAGTTTCAGTCAGCTCGTAGGTTTTATCATCTTTAAGTTCTAATTCGGTTTTAATACCTTCACAGTCTGCGCATGGGAGAGTGCCTTTATATGTGCCGTCCCAATCGAGTGAGTTTTCAGCTGTGTGTGCGGTATCTACAGCATTATTATTCGCTTCAGTTGTTTGTGCTGGAGCAGATGCTTGAGTTGTCGTGTCGGCTTTATTTTCATTTTTGCTACAAGCGGCAAGAAGGATACTTAAGAGTGCTACTGATAATAATGTTTTTTTCATGATGATCTAAACCTCGGAAAATAAATAAAAAACAAGTAAACAGGCTATGAAATCTAGGAGCTTAATAAAAGTTTAAGTATGTAATTTAATTTTAACAAAAGGTAAAGTGAGTAAAATTTGATCAAAAAGAAAGATATAAAAATTAAAAAAGGTATCCACTAAAAAATTAGTGAATACCTGTCTATATTAAGGTTGAGATGAAACTCCGCCTAAAGAATCACAAGCTGATTTATAAAGTTGATATTGTTGCTTTAAAACTTCATCTAACGGCATATCGAATAATTCTTCACCATTCTTATAACTCTCTACATATGAAGTCGCCTTTTCTTTGCTTACCGCTAAAGACTGTTGGTAGTAAGAATTAATTGAACTTGTTGCAATCTGACTTGTCTCAACATTTTTACATTCAAAATTATGGAGAATTTTTTCTGCACGTTTGACCTCACTAGATTGGCCAAAAATACACCCAGTTAAAAAGACAAGTGGCGTTAACACGAAAAAAAGTTTCATGGAGAGCAAGTATGGAAGCAACGGTGGGCGCTATTGTATAAATAATTCCATGAGTTACTGTGGTTTTATGTTAGACATTGATTGTTTTTTAACTCATTAAAATCGAAAAATTGTATCTAATTTTATCATTTGGCTTATTTTTATATTTGGTGCGTATTTTGCTTATAACTTTAAGCACTTATTTTGAACATACGAACCAGAATGAATCAGGTACAAACGTTTTCAAAAAACTCTTTAGCACCATTTTGGTATGCGAGATTAGAGCTCGGATTTTGTTTTGAAAATTCGCGCACCATAATGAATCATAGAAAGCATTATGGCCCTGTAAGGGTGCAAAAAATGCTCTGGCCTGAAAAAACAGGTGTATGTCACGCCATTATTGTACATCCTCCCGCAGGAATTGCAGGAGGAGATCATCTTACTTTTCAAATCGAAACCAAAGATCAAGCTCATGCGGTTGTAACGACTCCTGGCGCAGGGAAGTGGTACAAAACCAATGGGAAGCAAGCTTTTCAGCATATTCATCTTCATGTGCGAGATCAGTCTATTTTGGAGTGGGTTCCGCAGGAATCCATGTTATTTGACGGAGCTCTAGCACACTCAGAAACTCATATTCATCTTGATCTTGCTGCAAGTTTTATTGGCTGGGATATGTTGGTACTCGGGAGGCAGGCACGTGCTGAACGTTTTGTGCGGGGAAGCTACCATAACCAGTTTAAGTTGTGGCGAGAACAAAAATTACTGGTTGCAGATATGTTGTTTTTTGAAGGTGAAGACCGTTGGCTTCGTTCATGTTTAGGTATGAATAATCAAGCCGTGATGGGAAGCTTTTGGGCTGTGCCACCTGAGAAATATCGGTCTTTATTTTATTTAGAACAACAGCTCGAACTCATTCGTGAATTAATGATGCGTATGCAAGCACCTGTAACTTTAACATTATTAGATGATGTGGTTTGTGCGCGTTTCTTGGGAAAAGATATCCGACGTTGCCATGATGCTTTTGCGGCTATAAGAGCGAGATTAAGACGCTATTGGTTTGATTTGGATGAAGAATTTCCGAGAATTTGGAGAACCTAAGTTACGTTAAATTGCGTATTTAAAAAACGATTAAAACAAGTATGCTGCTTTTGAGCACGTATTTTGCTTAAAGAAAATTAGATGCTATTTAGGAAAGAGATATGGAACTCAATCCAACAGAAAAAGATAAATTACTTATTTTTACCGCAGGGCTAGTCGCTGAGCGCCGTAAAGCTCGCGGCTTAAAGCTAAATTATCCGGAAGCTATCGCTTTTATTTCTGCTGCTTTGCTTGAAGGGGCGCGGGACGGTATGACGGTGAGTGACTTGATGCATTACGGAACAACTTTATTAAAGCGCGAAGATGTGATGGATGGTGTGCCAGAAATGATTGCTGAGGTTCAGGTCGAAGCAACTTTTCCTGATGGTTCGAAGTTAGTCACTGTTCATCAGCCAATCGTATAAAAGGAGGACTTATGATCCCCGGTGAAATTATTACTCCAGATACAGACATTGAACTGAATGTTGGACGACAAACTTTAAAAGTTGTAGTTGCTAATATTGGCGATCGGCCTATTCAGGTGGGTTCACATTTTCATTTTTATGAAGCAAATGATGCACTACAGTTTGATCGTGAAATAGCTAAAGGCTTTCGATTAAATATCGCGGCAGGCACAGCAATACGTTTTGAACCCGGACAAAGTCGAGAAGTAGAGCTTGTTGCTTTGGTTGGTAAACGAGAAGTATATGGTTTTGCAGGCCGAGTCATGGGCAAGCTGGACTAGACATAACAACGATAATGAAAGAGATGAGTAATAAGTTATGAAAATGTCACGTCGTGCATATGCTGAAATGTTTGGTCCAACGGTTGGTGATCGTATTCGCTTGGCTGATACAGAGCTTTTTATTGAGATTGAGCAAGATTTAACGACCTATGGTGAAGAAGTTAAGTTTGGCGGTGGCAAAGTCATTCGTGATGGAATGGGGCAATCTCAACTTTTAGCCAATGAAGTTGCCGACACTGTGATTACCAATGCTTTGATTGTGGATTGGTGGGGAATTGTAAAGGCGGATGTTGGCTTAAAAAATGGTCGAATTTGGAAAATAGGGAAAGCAGGAAATCCTGATATTCAACCTGACATTACCATTCCTTTAGGTGCTGCAACAGAAGTGATTGCGGGTGAGGGGCAAATTTTAACGGCAGGTGGTATTGATACTCATATTCACTGGATTTGCCCGCAGCAAGTTGAAACTGCACTTATGTCGGGTACAACAACTATGGTGGGCGGCGGGACTGGACCTGCGGCAGGTACTTCGGCAACGACAGTGACTCCGGGGCCTTGGCATATTGCGACCATGTTGCAAGCCATTGATGATTTACCTATGAATATTGGCCTATTGGGCAAAGGTAATTTGAGTTTGCCAGACCCAATTCGTGAGCAAATTAAAGCTGGGGTAATCGGGTTAAAACTACATGAAGATTGGGGCTCAACACCGGCAGCCATTGATAACTGTTTGAGTGTGGCGGATGAGTTTGACGTGCAGGTCGCTATTCATACAGATACTTTAAATGAAGGTGGTTTTTTAGAAGAAACACTAGCTGCATTTAAAGATCGCACGATTCATACGTACCATACCGAAGGTGCGGGTGGTGGGCATGCACCTGACATTTTAAAGGCAATTGGACAAAGTAATGTCTTGCCGTCTTCAACTAATCCAACACGTCCTTATACCATCAATACCATTGATGAGCATTTAGATATGCTCATGGTTTGCCATCATTTAGATCCAGCAATTGCTGAGGATATTGCATTTGCTGAAAGTCGTATTCGCCGTGAAACTATTGCCGCTGAAGATATCCTGCAAGACTTAGGTGCTATTGCCATGATGTCCTCTGACTCTCAGGCGATGGGTCGCGTAGGTGAGGTGATTTTACGAACTTGGCAAACTGCTCATAAAATGAAAATTCAATGTGGCCCTCTTGAGGGTGATAATGAGTTTCATGATAACAATCGTGTTAAACGTTATATTGCCAAATATACGATTAACCCTGCGATTACCCATGGTTTAAGTCATGAAGTGGGTTCTGTTGAAGTCGGAAAACTTGCTGATTTAGTGCTCTGGAAGCCTGCCTTTTTTGGCGTAAAGCCTTCCATGATTATTAAAGGGGGCATGATTGCGGCAGCACCGATGGGTGACATTAATGCTTCAATTCCAACACCTCAACCCGTGCATTATCGTCCAATGTTTGGTGCTTATCCGCGTGGTGTACATAACACCTGTATTACCTTTTTACCTCAAGTGGCAATTGATGAAAAAGTTGCTGAGAAATTAAACCTTAAAAAGTTAATTAGCTCATGTAAAAACACACGTCAAATTAGCAAAAACGATATGAAGCACAACACATATTGTCCTGTCATGCATGTTCATCCTGAAACTTATGAGGTACGAGCAGATGGTGAATTATTAACGTGTGAACCTGCTGATGTATTACCAATGGCTCAACGTTATTTCTTGTTTTAATGAGTTTTATAGAGGTGATTTGCCTCATGACTTTAGATATGAAAGAAATAAGTAAGGAGAGAGAAATTAAATGAAAATCTATACCCAACGTCTTGAATATATTTCTCCTGATCAAACATTTGAAACGGTTGAACTGACTTTTGATACACGCCAAAAATCACGGTTTCGAGCGGCTTTAGCGAGTGGGGTAGATATTGGTGCTGATTTACCGCGTACTGGTATTTTGCGTAGTGGCTCATATATCGCAACTCAAGAGGGCGATGTATTGCGTGTTGATGCAAAGCCTGAGCGATTAATGCAAGTCACTGCTCAAACCGATTTTGATTTGCTTAAAGCTGCCTATCACTTAGGTAATAGGCATGTGCCATTAATGCTGACACCTACTGCTTTGTATTTTGAGCCTGATCATGTGCTCGCAGAAATGGTAGAAGGTCTGGGACTTACGGTTTCAGAAACCTATCATCCATTTGAACCTGAAAGTGGTGCCTATGCACAGCATAGCCATGATCATCGCCTAAGCCCAATTAAAGCTTTGCATCATGTCCATTCATAGTGCTGCTCAATTACTGCAATTACTGACACTGTCTTCTACAGCATTGCCAGTTGGAGCATATTGCTACTCACAAGGTGTAGAAACAGCCATTGATATTGGCCTAATACATGACGAAATCTCGGCAATTGCTTACTTTGAAGAAGTACTTGAGATGTTGTTGGTGAGGTTTGAGCTACCAGTATTAAAGCGTCTCATGCAGCATCACGATGATTCAGAACAGTTTCTGGTATGGGCAAATTTGTATAAGGCCAGCAGAGAAAGTAAAGAACTTTTGGCAGAGTCTCAACAGTTGGCATTTTCTTTAAATGCGTGGATTAAAGATGTTTTAAAAAAAACAGTTGAGGTTAAAAAGCAGTTTGGTTTCGTGCCAGTCTATGCACAGCTCTGTGGTCGACTCGAACTCAACGACATGGATGTGCTTACAGCTTATACCTTTACTGTTTTGGAAAATCAGGTTTTAGCAGCAGTAAAAACAGTTCCTTTAGGGCAAATGGCTGGGCAAAGAATTTTATGGCATTTGCATGGTTTAGTCCCTCAGGCGGTAGAGAAAGCTTTGAAACTCAAAGATGAACAATTGAGCAGTGCTTTACCTCGTTATGCCATGCTGAGCATGAAACACGAAACCCAATATTCACGGTTATTCAGATCTTAAGTTTAGGAAAAAAGGATAAAAATCATGACAGAGCGTAGTCCATTACGAGTTGGAATTGGCGGACCAGTGGGTTCGGGTAAAACAGCACTTACACTTAATTTATGTTTAGCCTTGCGTAATAAATACAATATGGCTGTGGTGACAAATGATATTTACACCAAAGAAGATTCAAACTTCTTAACCCGTAATGAGGCGATGTCACCAGATCGTATTGTGGGGGTAGAAACTGGTGGCTGTCCGCATACAGCAATTCGTGAAGATGCTTCAATCAACTTAGCCGCAATTGATGATTTGTGTGAAAAATTCGAAGGATTAGAGCTCATTATCATTGAAAGTGGTGGTGATAATTTGGCTGCAACATTTAGCCCTGAACTTTCTGATTTAACTCTATATGTGATTGATGTGGCTGGTGGTGAAAAAATTCCTCGTAAAGGTGGGCCGGGTATTACCAAGTCAGATTTACTCATTATTAATAAAACTGACCTTGCGCCAATGGTAGGTGCAAACCTTGATGTAATGGACCAAGATGCGAAACGCATGCGCGGAGAAAAGCCATTCTTATTTTCAAACATGAAAACACAAGATGGTCTTGAAGAAATTATCCAATTTATTGAGAAACAAGGGCTGTTTAAAGCTTAAGGAGAGATTATGGACTTCATGAAAAAATGGAGTGTAGCGCTCCTTTCATTATTGCCGGCTCTTGCAATGGCCCATCCGGGACATGATCACGTACATTCAGGATTCATGGCAGGCTTTATTCATCCGTTTACCGGATTAGACCATTTAGTCATGGCCTTGGCTTTTGGTGTCTTATTGTGGTCAGCAGCTAAGC
Organism: Acinetobacter lactucae; assembly: GCF_013122135.1. Taxonomy (NCBI): domain Bacteria; kingdom Pseudomonadati; phylum Pseudomonadota; class Gammaproteobacteria; order Moraxellales; family Moraxellaceae; genus Acinetobacter; species Acinetobacter lactucae. Next base: position 2,887,485 of record NZ_CP053391.1, on the reverse strand, counting down.
TGTGGAAAATTGCTGGAGTTATTACTTTAAGCGTGACCTTAATTGTAGGGTTCTTAGTGGGTGCTCAAGGTTTAGTACCTGCAAATGTTGCTGAATACGGTATTGTGGCTTCTTTAGTGGTTACAGCAATTGCATTATGGACAAAATCGAATAAGGTTTTACCTGTAGCGGCGGCATTACTTGCAAGTTTTCATGGCATGGCTCATGGTGTTGAGTTAGCACACGCAGGGCATATTGTTGCATTAGTAACTGGTATGGTTGCTGGTATGGCGCTCATCTATTTGGGTGGATTGGTGTTGGGTGCTGTGCTTACCCGATATGTGCCATATGGCAAAAAAATTGTTGGCGCCTGTGCAGCAGTTGTTGCAGTGATTGGCTTAAGCTAACTAAAACTTTGCAAAGAAAAAGGTAGCTTTAAGCTACCTTTTTTATTCGTTTACTTTCTGGTAAAGCCCCGCGTGAACTGTACCCGCTTTAGTGGTTTTAACTTGTTGCCATGTTGCTGGAAGATGAAGCTGAGATAAATCTCGGTCAGCTTCAACATAAATATAGCCATTTTTTTTAATATGAGGCTCGGCCAAGTTCGAGAGTTCTTGCCATAAATCAAGACTATAAGGTGGATCTAAAAAAACCACATCGAACTGTTCTTTTAAGCGGGGTAGAGTTTGTTGAGCCGTTGCATTAATTAGATGACAGTTTTGGGCTTTTAATAGTTCAATATTATCTTTTAAAAATCGTGCCTGAGTTTTGTCGGGTTCAATCATATAAACAGATGCAGCACCACGTGACAGAGCTTCAAAACCTAATGCACCAGAGCCTGTACAGATGTCGAGAACTTTAGCGTTTTGAATATCCCACATGAGCCAGTTAAATAAAGTTTCGCGTACTCTATCTGGGGTTGGGCGTAAGCCATCAATGCTAGCGAAGGGAAGTACTCGTCTTTTCCATTCGCCTCCAATAATGCGTAATTGATTTTTCATTATTCATCGGCCTCATTGGTAGTAGGACGAGCAGGAGTCGCTTGTGGTGTTGATGCTGCCGGTTTGTTTGAAGTCGCTGGTGCTGGAGCAGAACTTTCACCACCGCTTGGTAGTTCACCGGGTTTAATTCCTGCTGTCATTAGTCCACCATTGACTTGGTGGTTTGCTGGACGAATCGGATTTTTCTTACGCGTTAATAGCCAGTAATCAAACACAGGTCGGGCAAGTTGAGCAGCAGAACCACCATGACGGCCATTTTCCCAAATCACGGCAATCGCGATTTCAGGTTTATCAGCAGGGGCAAATCCCACGAATAAACCATGGTCAAGTTGACGCTCACTCAAGGCTGCTTCGTTATAACGTTTACCTTGTGCGATACTCTTAACCTGTGCTGTACCTGTTTTTCCTGCAATTTGATATAGAGGGGTACGAATACCTCGACCAGTACCTGACTGAATTACATCAATCATGGCATCGCGCATTTGAATCCAGTCTTCATCGGTTCCGTTAAAGTTAATTTTGCCGTCAGGTGCATTACGTACGGTAAATTGTTTTGCACCATGAGTTGCGCGTAAAACATGAGGAGTAACGTGGGAACCATGGTTTGCCGTAATCGCAGTTGCCATGGCAAGTTGTATCGGAGTGGCTGTAAAAGCACCTTGCCCAATACTGACTGAAATAGTTTCACCCTTCATCCATTTCGCTTTACGCGTACGCATTTTCCATTCAGGATTTGGATAAAGACCTTCACTTTCACTTGGTAAATCGACACCTGTTTTTTGACCAAACCCGAATTGACGCATCCATTGGTTCATTTGATCAATGCCCATTTGATGGGCAAGAATATAAAAATAGGTATCACATGACATAATAATGGCTTTATGCATATTCACGATGCCATGACCAGATTTTTTCCAGTCACGGAATTTATGTGAATCACCTGGTAGGTGGAAATAACCGGGGTCAGAAATTGCTGTTGACCAGTCCACTATGCCGTAATGTAAACCACCCATAGCTTCCATTGGCTTAATGGTAGAACCGGGCGGATATACACCCTGTACTGCGCGGTTATAAAGCGGTTGGTCTAAATTGTCACGTAGTGAGCTGTAGTCAGTATGGCTAATTCCTGTCACAAATAAATTAGGGTTGAAGCTTGGGCTAGACACTAAAGCCAGAATTTCACCCGTACGAGGGTCAATGGCTACAATAGCACCACGACGACCTGCAAGCTGTTGAGACGCGATAACTTGTAATCCATAATCTAAAGATAAATACAGGTCATTACCGCGAGTAGGGTCTTTACGACCTAAATGGCGTAATACATTGCTATGTGCATCTGCTTCAACAGATTCATAACCTGGCGTACCATGCAGTAAATCTTCATAGCTTTTTTCAACACCAATCTTTCCGATGAGGTTGGTTCCAGCATATAGGTCTTTATCAATACTTTTTAATTCTTTATCGTTGATACGCCCGACATAGCCAATCACATGAGCAAATAATTCACCGTGTGGATAATAGCGAGTCATTTGTGTCTCGATTCTTACACCCGGGAACTTATATTTGGCTTCACTAAACTTAGCAATATTGGCTTCAGTTAGATTAAGTTTGATCGCGACGCGTTCAGTTTTACGGGCAGTTTTTATGCGGCTTTTAAAACGGTCAATATCTTCTTGTGTTAAATCTAAAATAGGCTGTAATTGCTCAACCACACTATCAACATCTTCTACATCTGTTTTACTTAGAGTTGCTGTAAAAACAGGGTAATTATCTGCTAGTAAGACACCATTTCTGTCATAGATATAACCACGAGCAGGTGGAAGTGGCTGTAAGCGAATTCGGTTTTTGTCAGATGCAGTTGAGAATTCGTCATAGTGAAAAATTTGTAGATAAGCGTATCGGCTAATTAACACTAATAAGCAGATGGTCACGATTCCTACGGCAAAAAAGATACGACCTCGATAAATGCGCTTTTCTTGCTGGATATCTTTTAAAGGAAAGTGCTGCTTCATAAGGATCGACTTAATGACATAGGGGAAGAAAAATAGCTGCTTATTCTAACGCAAGAGCACTTAAAATATTGCATAATTTTCAAAGTTTCATTGGATTTTAATAAGATACTTTTTGACTTTGCAGACAACAAAATTGTAGATCCTTGTATATAAGAAGCAAAATAATTCTGTTAAAGTCTCTCATTCAATAGAATAGGGTTGTTCTCACCATACGATTAGGGAAAATGGAGAAAATAATGAGAAAAATTTATCCCTTACTTGCAGTTTTGACAGTAAGTAGTTGGGCACATGCTCAAGACTACTCGTTTCTTCCGGAAGCAAAATTAGTAGGACATAATGCATCTACTTGGAATGTGGGTGCCGGAGTTACTCAAAAATTATTACATCTTAATGGTGAGTGGGTAAATCCGTATGGTATTGCCTATGCCAAAGCCGGCGCATTTTTGAATGGTGATAAAACAGCTGGCGGACAAGTTGGCTTCCGCTATCCTTATTATCTTACCGGCACAGACAAAAATGGTTACTATATCGGTTTCTATGCTGGGCATCTTGATAGTAAAGAGGTTGATGGTGATTTTAAATCCCGTTTAGGTGCGGGTGTTGATTTGGCCTATGTGTGGTTAAATTCAGAAAGAATTAGCACTTTTAGTGTGGGTATTGGTGCGGCTGAAAAATTAACTGACCAGAACGGAAATGTTGCTGCAGATACTAAACCACAAATTCAATTTTCTTATTCTCTAAGTTTTGGTTTATAAAACAAAGCAGTTTATCGTTAACTCGCCATAAGCAGAGCACAAATAAATACGAGAGTCTTACATGTTAGAGTACGTCAGTGGATTGTGGCAGACCTTTTTACACAGACCTGATTTTTGGGCCGTTTTGAGTATTATTCCCGTAACGGCTTTTGTCACATGGGCACATGTGTGGATGGCTTTAAAAATGGTATTTTACCCAATTAAATTTTGGGGGTTCCATTTAGGACCATTGCCAGTAGGTTGGCAAGGTATCGTGCCACGTAAAGCTGGGCGTATCTCTGGGATTATTACCGATAATACTTTATCTAAATTAGGTTCATTGCGTGAATTCTTAGAAGCAATGGATCCTGAAGATATGGCGCGTATTATTGGCGAACAAGTCGGTTTTGAACTTGAACATCTTATTGATGAAGTCATGATCGACCGTAATGCCGTACTTTGGGAAAATCTTCCTTACTCGATTAAACGCCGTATTTATGCTCAAGCGCATAAGCAATTGCCGGGTGTGCTAAAAGAATTAGTGACTGAGCTGACCATGAACGTTGAGTCACTGGTGAATATGCGTGAAATGGTCGTGAGCCAGATGGAAGGTGATCGCCGTTTAATGGTACGTATGTTCTTAAAGGTGGGTCAAAAAGAAATTAACTTTATTTGGCATATCAGTGCACTGATTGGAATGTTCTTTGGTATTTTCCAAATGGTGGTATGGTTTGTCGTACCATGGCACTGGACAGTACCGTTTTGGGCTGCAATTTGGGGGTTTTTAACCAACTGGATCGCAATCTGGATGGTATTTAACCCAATTGAACCGCATTATATTCGTTACCCACAGATTTTTAGATTAACAAAAGATCGTAAGTTTCCTTGGATTGTACCAGTTCTTCGAATTGGGACCTATAATGTTCAAGGCGCTTTTATGAAGCGTCAAGAGGAAGTCTCTGATGTGTTTTCGAGCGTAGTCACAGAGGATCTGATCACGTTAAAATCGATTATGACTGAAATGATGTACGGGCCGCGTAAAGATAAAACGCGCCGCATTGTTAAGCGTCATATTAACGAAATCATGGAAACTCCATTAGTTCGCACCTCTTTACAGCTTTCTTTAGGGCCAAGAGAGTACGCAAGATTAAAGACGGACTTGATTGATCGTTCAATTGAAATTACGATGGGACCCGTATGTGACCCAGCACTGAACGCAAGCCGGGCACAGAAGATTTTTCAAATGTTTAAAGAGCGTATTCGCGAACTGACACCAAAAGAATTTCAGAATTTATTACGTCCTGCATTTCAGGAGGATGAGTGGATTCTTATTGTACTAGGTGGGGTAACCGGATTTATTGCTGGTACAATACATTTGTTTGTGGCTTTCTTATAATTCGATGTCAGGCAGGATCTATTGAAGATTAACGAGACTTTTTCTGCCGGACTTCATATTCATTGTTTTAAATGAGGATGTTTTTTATGCGCATTATTTTACTCGGACCACCTGGAGCAGGCAAAGGGACTCAGGCTCAGTTGATCTGTAAGCGCTACAATGTCCCACAAATTTCAACCGGTGATATGCTCCGTGCTGCGATTCGTGAAGGTACTGAATTAGGTCTAAAAGCTAAAAGTGTAATGGAATCTGGTGGTTTGGTTTCAGATGAACTTATTATCGGTTTAGTAAAAGAACGTATTGCTCAACCTGACTGTGCAAATGGCTGCATTTTCGATGGTTTCCCGCGTACTATTCCACAAGCTGAAGCTCTGGAAAAAGAAGGGATTAGCATCGATCACGTGATTGAAATTGATGTTCCTGATGAAGAAATCGTAAAACGTCTTTCTGGTCGTCGTCAGCATCCAGCTTCTGGCCGTGTTTATCACACTGTATACAATCCACCTAAAGTGGAAGGTAAAGATGATGAAACTGGTGAAGACCTTGTTCAACGTCCAGATGACCAAGAAGAAACTATTCGTAAGCGTTTAGCGTCTTATCACACTGAAACAGAGCAATTAGTTGGTTTCTACCAAGGTCGTGCTGCTTCTGGTGAAAATGCTCCAACTTATGACAAGCTTGATGGCTTGCGTACAATTGAAGATGTACAAAAAGATTTGTTCAACATCTTAGACAAATAATTTAATATTGTTTGTGATAAAGAGCCCTCTTTGTGAGGGCTCTTTTCTTTCATTAGGTGCAGGAGAACAATATGAAAATCATATTGATTTTGGTGGTATTGCTGAGTCTAGCACTATTAATATTTTTGGCTTTTCAAAGCTACAAAATGCTAAGACAGGTACAAAAACAAGCAAAAGAAGAGCGTAATGAGAAAAAGCGCCTAAAGTAAGTTTGATTGGGTATGATCCCTATACCCAACCATATTTTTAAGCTTCAATATTTTTAATGGCAATTTGCTTTTGTGCGCCAAATTCAAAGCGATCAGGCCAGTTACAGACATCTGCAACTACACATTCAGCACATTTAGGTTTACGGGCGATACAACAATAACGACCGTGTAATATGAGCCAGTGATGTGAATCTAAAATAAATTCTTTAGGAATGACCTTTACTAAACGGTGCTCAACCTCAAGAACATTTTTACCTACTGCTAAACCAGTTCGATTTCCTACTCGGAAAATATGAGTATCGACAGCCATGGTGGGTTGTCCGAAAGCCGTATTTAAAACTACATTGGCTGTTTTACGCCCGACACCCGGTAAAGCTTCTAAATCTTTTCTGTTGCTTGGCACTTCGCTGTTAAATTGTTCCATTAAAATCTTACAGGTCTTAATGACATTTTCGGCTTTTGCGTTATAGAGACCAATGGTCTTGATATATTCCTTTAACCCATCTACGCCCAAGTTATAGATTTTTTCAGCTGTATTTGCTACAGGGTAGAGCTTATCTGTTGCTTTATTAACACTTACGTCGGTCGCTTGAGCTGACAACATAACTGCAATAAGTAACTCAAATGGAGAGGAATATTTTAACTCGGTTTGAGGTGAAGGTCGTTGTTCGCGAAGGCGTTCAAAGAAAATTTGAATCTGCTTTTTCGTCATATTCTTGACGGCCATTCAGACCTCCTGTAATTGCATGAGTTGCTGTTGCAGTTCTTCAAGCTGAAGACGCTTTTTAGCATCTTCACGAACACTGAGCTGTTTTTCCAGTTTCTTAATTTGTGTACGAATTTTCGCTAATTCAATTGTAGTTTTTGCATCAGTTGACATAACTTCTTTGGGTTTCTCGATGAGCTCAATTGAAGGTACTTCATCAAGTGCCTGAGAGAACTGTGCAAACAGTTGGGTATCAATTTCAGCGCGGACTACAGGCCCTTTACGGTGAGTACGACGCTTTTCTTCGCGCTGAATGTGAGCGTAATAACGTTGTCTTAAATCATTTTGTTCAGCAAGACGCTGTTGCTCATTTGGTAATGCTTGGTTGTCTTCGACCAAATCAATGCAATCTACCGGACAAGGTGGAATGCATAACTCACAACCCGTACATAAATCTGTCAAAATGGTATGCATGAGCTTACCACTTCCAATAATAGCATCTACGGGGCAAGCACTAATACATTTGGTGCAGCCAATACATTCATCCTCACGAATAATTGCTTTCATTCGCTGTGGGCGGCCATCGGCTTGTACAGGCCATACGCTAGTTTCAGCGGTTAACACAGGACGATTTAATAGATTTGCGAGTGCATCAGCTACAGGTTGGCCACCTGGAACACATTTATTTGCTTCTTCACCTTCAGCAATCGACTTTGCGTAGGGTAGACATCCATCACGATGTCCACATAGACCACATTGTGTTTGTGGTAATAACGCATCAATCTCGCGTATGAGAGAAATAGATGAATTCATAGTGGGCAAATAGCTTGGTTAAAACGATGCGATAATGAAGAAAAACCTAAGTAAGGTCAATGGATTTTAACGAATTTATCGGGTTTTTAATTGACCTAAAATGTCGCTAATTATGCACAATAATAGATCAATAAAAGTGAAAAGTTAAATGACTATTTCTGATCTTTAAGTAGTTTTCCTAAAAATAAGTTTTTGATAATTAAGGTTAATAAAATAATTTAAAATAACTATTGTTAAAATTGATGGAAAGGGATTTAATATTTTGCTGCTAAATGATGCATTTAATAATGTATTGCACCAATTTAATTCATTACTATGCTGAGGACCGTGCATTGAAATATAACAACCTGAATGAATTCCTGAATTACGTGCAAGCGCGTGATCCGCATCAACCTGAGTTCTTACAAGCTGTCGAAGAAGTAATGACGAGTTTGTGGCCATTTATTGAAAAAAATCCGGAATATGCAGAGCAGGGTTTGTTAGAACGCTTAGTTGAACCTGAGCGTGTGATTCAATTTCGTGTTTCATGGATGGATGATCAAGGTCAGACTCAAGTTAACAGAGCTTTCCGTGTTCAATACAATTCAGCAATTGGTCCATTCAAAGGTGGTATGCGTTTCCATCCATCGGTCAACCTATCTATTTTAAAATTTTTAGGTTTTGAGCAGACTTTTAAAAATTCACTTACTACCTTACCAATGGGCGGTGGTAAAGGTGGTTCAGATTTCGATCCTAAAGGCAAATCTGATGCTGAAATTATGCGATTCTGTCAGGCACTCATGATTGAGCTTTATCGTCATTTAGGACCAAATACGGATATTCCTGCGGGTGACATTGGCGTGGGTGCACGTGAAGTCGGTTATATGGCAGGCATGATGAAAAAGCTGAGTAACGACACCGCTTGTGTTTTTACCGGTAAGGGAATTTCATTTGGTGGTAGCTTAATGCGTCCTGAAGCAACTGGTTATGGTACGGTTTATTTTGCAGAAGAAATGCTAAAAGCCCGTGGACAATCTTTTGCTGGTAAAACTGTTTCTGTTTCAGGCTCTGGTAACGTCGCACAATATGCGGCAGAAAAAGCGATGTTCTTAGGAGCGAAAGTTGTTACTTTGTCGGACTCAAATGGCACAGTTTATTTAAAAAATGGTTTTACAGATGAGTTACTTGTCGAAGTAATGGAACTGAAAAACATTAAACGTGGTCGTATTTCCGAGTTTGCTTCTAAACATGGTTTTGAATATTTTGAGGGAAAAACGCCTTGGCATATTCCTGTTGATATTGCTTTGCCATGTGCTACACAAAATGAATTAACAGGTGAAGACGCGAAAATACTTATTTCTAACGGTGTCATTTGTGTAGCTGAAGGCGCTAATATGCCATCTACACTTGAAGCAGTTGAACACTTTATCGAAGCTAAAATTTTGTATGCGCCAGGAAAAGCCTCTAATGCGGGTGGTGTTGCAACATCTGGTTTAGAAATGTCTCAAAATGCAATTCGTTTAAGCTGGACCCATGCTGAAGTCGATGAACGCTTACATGCAATTATGAAAGACATTCATGCCAACTGTGTACGATATGGAACTAAGGAAGACGGTACTGTGAATTATGTAGACGGTGCCAATATTGCAGGCTTCGTAAAAGTTGCTGATGCGATGCTTGCTCAAGGTATTTTCTAAAAATAGAAATAAAAAAATCCGATGCAAAAGCATCGGATTTTTTTAGTTTAAAAACTTATTTTTTAGGTTTTTTAACTAACTCTTGCTCTACAACCATATCTAATACATCTGCTTGACTAGATTGGTCTGCAGCTGGGTTTTTCACTTCAAAACGTTTTACACGTAAAATTACGCGTTGGTCTGGCTTATGTTCAAAACCTTCGATTTGACCATAATATAATGACCAGTTTTTGTCAGCGTAAGTTTTAACGCCTTTGTCATCATATTTAATTTCACGAACTTGCATACAAGTTTGTGGGGCAACACCAGTACAAGATTTAGTTTCTGGAGCTACTTCAAGGAAAACAGTTTTTCCTTCAGATTGATATTTTGCTTCAGGTGTCATTTTACCTGTGAAAGTATATTTCTGGCCTTGAGCATCAGATACTGTCAATGTTGGTTGATCAACATTTGTAGTATTGAGTTCAAACGGAATTGCACGTTTTTGGAAGAGAGTGCTAGAGAACTGTTCCTGTTTCATTAAAGCAGGTTCACATGCCATCATCGTCGACATTACGTCTGCAGTTACGATGGTATTGTTTTCAACTTTCCAAGTTGTTCCTTGGCGGTTACAACCTGTTGCGATAGATAGACGATCATTTGTAAAGTTAAGAACGATTGGTTTTTTAGTATTTTCAGGCTGATATGACCAAGAGTAGTCTGTTAAAGCTTGAATATTCACTGCTTTTTGGCCTTGGAAAATGTGTTTTTGACCAGTTTTATCTGTCACGGTTAAAATCACCTGACCATTAGTGTTGCTAATTTCGATTGGTAATTTTGCTTCATTAAAGATGCTATTCGACAATTGTTCTTGTTTCATTAAATCATCTTGGCAAGCCATCATAGTTGAAACAAGATTCGAAGTAACAAGTTGGTTGCCTTCAACTTTCCAAGTACCGCCTTGGCCATTACAACCTGTATTAATGGCTAATTTACCGTCTGCATTAAAGTTAAGAATAAGTGGTTTAGAAGCTTTTACATTTTGATAAGTCCATGCATATTCACCTAAAGTGGTTGCAAGGTTTTGTTGTTGCTCAGATACAATTGGAGCAGGAGTATTAGTAACTGTTTGACACGCCATCAAAGAAAAAGGTAATAACGCAAGAATTAAATATTTAATTTTCATTTAAAAACTTCAAGTAAAAAAACAACAGTAATAAGCTTAAAACATTCTTAAAAAAAGAAAATGTAAACATTTGATTGTTTCGGTTTTTAAAATGTATAAGTTTGTAAATTATTCTAATTTTCAACAAAAATAATGGTATACCCCGCAAAACGGGGTATTTCCTAATAATCAATCAAAACGATAAATGTCCATTCCTAATGAACCCATTGTGAAGCTACTGTGAACAATCGTAAAGCGATTGCCTGTACCCATTGCAAAAAACAAAGGTGCAAAATGTTCAAGAGTAGGGTGGTTGCGTTTTACGTAAGGCAGTGATTGCCAGTCTAAAACTCCATCATAATCTTGATGGGAAAGCTTATTCACAACAGTATTTCTAAACGTTGAAGCCCATTCAGGAACTTTAGAGTTGTCTCCTTGCCAAGATAACTCTGCAAGATTATGGGTAATACTTCCCGAACCAATCAGTAAAATTTGTTTATCACGTAAAGGTGCGAGTGTTTGTCCTATCCGATAAATTTCTTGAGCGCTTAAATTTGATGGCAAAGAGATTTCAACCACGGGAATGTCTGCGTCTGGATACATATGCAATAAAGGCATCCATACACCATGGTCACGAGGACGTGTACTATTGGCATGTGCAACAAAGTGAGCATCGGCCAATAATTTTAAGATTTCTTCTGCGAGTTCTGGTTCGCCAGGCGCACTGTAGCGAATTTCATATAACTCTTTAGGAAATCCACGGAAGTCATGCCACGTTTCAGGACGAGTTGAAATGCTCACTTCAAGTGCTTTGCTTTCCCAGTGCGCAGACATCACAATGATTGCCTTTGGGATAGGCAGATTTGTACCTAAACGGTGTAGAGCAGGTCCCACTTGTTCCGGGTCAAGTGCAAGCATGGGTGAACCATGTGAAATAAACAGTCCGGGAAGGGTTTGTAGTTCCATTTCATTACACCTGAGTTGAAAAGCAGAATAATAAGTATTATGCCAAAATCAGAACATGATAAAAGTATTCAGATTTCAACGGATTGTTCTTAAAATGAAACGTTTGTTCCTTTTATGCACGGTGATACGGATGATTGTGATTAATACTCATAGCTCGATATAGTTGCTCGATTAATAAAACACGTACCAAAGGATGAGGCATTGTCAGTTTTGAGAGTGACCAATGCCATGCGGCAGCTTTACGTACCTGATCTGATAAACCATCTGGACCGCCAATAGCAAGTGCTACATCATTTCCTTCAAGCATCCATTGTTTCATGGTGTCCGCTAATTTTTCTGTACTTAGTTCTCGACCACCAACTTCTAGTGCAATTAAAGTTTCATTCGGTTTTAAAGCATTTAAAATACTTTCGCCTTCAATTTGACAATATTTTAAAATATCCGCTTCTGAATCATTCTTACCACGTTTGGCCATAGGCAGTTCAATAACTTGGGTTTGAACAAAAGGTTGGATGCGTTTGAAATAATCTTCAAAACCAGTAAGAACCCAAGCAGGCATTTTTTGACCAATGGTCAGAATACGAATTTTCATATTATCTATTCATTCAAAAACAGCAGGCGCATTATACCTGAGGAATGAAAGCATCTGATGATCTAAAAGACGGGCATAAAAAACGCAGTCCAAAAAACGGTGTTGGACTGCGATCAAATGATCATCTGTCTGGAGTTCAGATGATCATAGAGAATAAAAACAAGGCTATCTATGAATTAGATAGATAAGAGTACTCATTTATTTAAATACCCTTATTACCTATTATGAGGATGGTTGGATATTTTTCAATCAAATTGTGTAACAAAAAAAAGAGAGCCGAAGCTCTCTCTTTTTTACTTTTTAATTAGTGACGTGCTGCTTTTGAGCCTTCCACCGGTTTTACAATCGGTGTTTTAGGTAAAGGCTTTGGCATCGAAACTAATGCTAAAGGCAAGATGTCATCAATACTTTTCACAGCTTTGATTTCCAAACCTTCTTTAACATTTGCAGGAATTTCTGCTAAGTCTCGAACGTTGTCTTGAGGAATAAAGACAAGCTTGATTCCACCGCGGTGTGCTGCAAGAAGTTTTTCTTTTAAGCCACCAATACGCATTGCACGACCACCTAAGCTTGTTTCACCAGTCATTGCAATATCAGGACGAATTGCAATACCTGTAAATGCTGACACAAGCGCAGTTGTTAACGCTAAACCAGCAGACGGACCATCTTTTGGTGTTGCACCTTCAGGTAAGTGAACATGTACATCAGTTTCTTCAAAACGCGAAGCTTCTATACCCAACTCATCGGCACGTGTACGTACTAAAGTCATTGCTGTGGTAATAGACTCTTTCATAACGTCACCGAGTGAACCGGTCGTAATGAATTTACCTTTACCTTTAACAGCTGCAACTTCGATAGTAAGTAACTCACCACCAACAGATGTCCAAGCTAGACCATTTACACGTCCTACTTGTGCTTCATCTTCTGCAATACCAAAGTCAAACTTATGTGGACCTAAGTATTCTGGAAGATTGGCAGAAGTAATATCAAGCTGTAAGTTTTTAGACTTTTTACTTACTGCTTCTTTTACCACTTTACGTGCAATTTTAGACACTTCACGTTCTAAATTACGTACGCCAGCTTCACGTGTATAACGTTGAACAATGTCACGAATCGCTTCTTCATGAATTGTTAACTCTTTTGCACGTAGACCATTGTTCTTAATTGCTTTCGGAACAAGGTAGCGTTCAGCAATATTAACTTTTTCATCTTCGGTATAACCCGGTAGACGAATAACTTCCATACGGTCAAGCAATGCTTCTGGAATATTCATACTGTTTGCAGTACAGATGAACATCACTTCAGATAGGTCAAGATCAAGATCTAAATAGTGATCGTTGAACTTACTATTTTGTGATGGATCTAGTACTTCAAGCAATGCAGAAGCAGGGTCGCCACGGTAGTCTTGCGCCATCTTGTCAATTTCGTCGAGTAAGAACAATGGGTTCTTCACGCCAACTTTTGTTAAAGATTGCACGATTTTACCTGGCATCGCACCAATATAAGTACGACGGTGACCACGAATTTCAGCTTCGTCACGTACACCACCGAGTGCCATACGAACAAATTCACGACCTGTTGCTTTCGCGACAGACTCACCAAGTGAAGTTTTACCTACACCAGGAGGGCCTACTAAACATAGAATCGGACCTTTGAGCTTTTTAACACGTGACTGAACAGCTAAGTATTCAACAATACGGTCTTTAACGTCATCTAAGCCGTAGTGATCTGTATCGAGAATTTCCTGTGCTTTCGCAAGGTTAATACTCACTTTGCTCGCTTTATTCCACGGTGTATCTAAAATTACTTCTAGATAGTTACGTACAACAGCCGCTTCACTAGACGCTGGTTGCATTGCTTTAAGCTTACGGAACTCAGCTTCAGCTTTTTTACGTACGTGTTCAGGTAAATCAGCTTCAGCAAGACGTTTCTCTATTTCAGCAACGTCATCTTCAGCACCGCCATTCATGTCAGAAAGTTCACGTTGAATGACTTTCATTTTTTCATTTAGAAAGTATTCACGTTGGTTTTTTTCCATTTGGCGTTTTACGCTGTCATGCAAAGTTTGTTCAATTTGCTGTTCAGCAGATTGATTTACCAAGTAGCTCATAAGCTCTTGTAAATGTGCTTCAAACTCATCGTGCTCTAAAAACTTCTGTTTAATTTCAATATTTAGAGGCACACGTGTTGCTACGAAGAACATGAGTTGTAGCAAGTCTTCAATTTTATTAGCCGCAGCAACGAGTTCGCGTGCATTACGTAATTTTGCTTCAGCATATTGAGCAAATAAAGTACGTAACTCTTGCAAACGAGTTTCTTGAGTAGCTTTATCTACGTTAATTGTCATTGGACTTAAGCTGTGCTCAGCAGTCAAATGGCTATCTTCATCGATAATCTTTTCAAGTTTAGAGCGATGTAAGCCTTCAATAAGTACTTTAATGCAGTTTTCATCATTTTCATGATTTACGACTTGAACAATCTTAGCGACAGTTCCGTACTGATAAAGGTTATCGTGATCAATTTCTTCTGTAAGCGAATCTTTTTGCGCAACTACAAATACTAAATTGTCACTGTTACGAGCCACATCAACTGCATTGATCGATTTTTCACGACCCACGAATAACGCAATTTGCATGTGTGGATAAACCACGACGTCACGCAACGCTAAAAGTGGTAATACACTTGGAACCTGAGGCTCTAAGTCAGTTTTTTCATTCATAATAAGTTCAGACATGGGCACTCCTAATGAGTGACAACGAGGTTGCCATGTTTTTTATAGTGATGTGTATTTTAAAAATTACAAGGGCCTTACTAGAGAAAATGTGGAAAAAAGGACTAATTTAGTCAACTTTTTTTTAAAAATGTTATGAATCAAGAGATTAATTCTTAAGAAGAATAAAATTTTGTAGAAAGGATAGGTAATTTAGCTTAATAATTATGAAATATGCATATAGTAGAAAAGACGTTTGGGTGGAAAATAACCATTTTCTCATGCCATTTATCGGCATTGTATAATTAACAATAATGCAAAACTTATTTAATATTGAACATTAAATAGCCGTGTTACTATAAGTTGGTAAATCGGTCTGTCACGTAGAAGTAACCATCCTTAGGGTGGTTACTTTTATGATTTTAGGGGCATTAAAAACTTAAGACTAATTTTAATTTTCATATAAATATTATCTTTTAAAATAATAAATATGTTGAGGGGTGAGTAAAGCATCTAAGGGTTGATCCCAACTTTGGCGTTTTAAAGTATGTTCAATAAATTGAAATTGATGAGCTATACCTAAACGATAAGGCCTGTGTTTTGCAGTAGCTAAAGTACGATCATAATAACCACCTCCCATACCAATACGCGTACCATATTGATCACATGCGAGAAGTGGCATAAGCACTAAATCAAGTGAAGACACATGTTTTCCTCTTGTTGCCATGGGTTCTTTCATACCCAACGGATGATGTGAAAAACGTCGATTTAAATATTGGTTTCTAGATATTTTTACCCAAACTAAACTTTGATTCATAGAACAAATTATAGGTAAATAAACTTGTTTATTTTTTTGAAAACATAATTCTATGAGAAGATCTGTGTGAACTTCTCCAAAGGCATGCAAATATAAACCAATTTTTTTGGAAGATTGGAAAATAGGGAGAGTATTTAGATGATGGAGAACATTAAGCTGAGCTTGTTTTTGCTCAAATGAACTTAGAGAACGTCTTTTAGATCTTAAATTTTTTCTAATAAAGCTGAGTTCATTCATGTATAAATCTAACGAAAATTAGAGATCAGTCGTGCAAAATTATACCTATTTTTGATAGATTTATGGATATAGGAGAGTAATTTAGAAAAGCAGCCTAAATTTATTGACCAATAGTCATAAAGCGTTCCGATATATTCTATTTAAAGTTAAAAGTTTCTATTTCTTTACGTATTACCAGTATTTCTTTACATTTAATAAGGTTAAGTATATTTAAAAGATTGATACAGCATTCTTAAGCTTATGAAGTTAAAAATTCTAACCCTTACTATCAGTAGTTTAATGCTACTTGGTGGCTGCACAAAACAAGCAGAACCTGAAGCAGCGGAAGTTGATTATAAAGCCCAATTTGAAGAGTCAGATCGTAAAATCGGAGAGTTTTTAGATCAGTTGGATAACCCGAATACACCTCAAGAAGTTAAAGTCAAAATCTTATGTCATGATTATCCTGAAGTTTATAAAACTCAATACATGCCCGCATTAATAAAAATTTCGCCTAAACCGTATACCGAAGAAAAATTACTTTCCGATTTAAAAAGTGCAACTGATTACTATAAGGATGCTTTTGCCATTAGATGCAATCAATAAGTCGGTATTGTTTTTAGTCTCAAAAAATCCGATAAATGTGAATTGATTGGCATTATTGAGTTGTGGTAAATTTTCTTTTGTCTTTATAAACCGTAGTTTGGGGATTTGGATATGGAAATCTTAAAGTTCTTACAGAGTTTTAATACAGTTGGTACCTATTTAACGATTGCTTCAACTGTTTTAGTAGGGCTTGTTATTTACTTTTATGTGATTAATCCCGCATAAAATCCTTTAAAAGAAATAGTGACTTGATCACTATTTCTTTTTCGTTAATAAGATTCTCTAATTAATTTAAAGCTATAAAAATAAGGTAGGTATATGAAGTTTAAATTATTTTTTCTTAGTTTTTTAGCTCTGGGCTGTTATGCCGAAGAAAGTGTAAGTGATCCCGAAATTTGTAATGTAGTGAAGAAAGTTTCTTATACTGTCATGGAAGCGCGTCAACAAAAAGTCCCATCTGAAGACTTGCAGCATATAGCGAATAGCCTTGAAGATCCAAAAGCAAAACAACTTTATCAAGATTTAATTAATTCTGCTTACTCAACGAAAGTATTCAAGACCAGTTTCTTTAAAAGAAAAGCGATAGAAGATTTTCAAACAGCTTGGTATCAGGAATGCCTGAGTAGAAAAGAAAAGTAATTTTGAATGCAGAGACTATTCATCTATAAAATAATAATGTCATGCTTGAAAAAAGATCGTAAACGTAGATGTATATTGGAAGGCTAATTAAAATAAATATTTGGAATTTTATTATTAAAAATAAATGCTCCGAAGATGCCGCTGCATGTGTCGTTACCCTGAACCCGATGAGTTCAAGGTGGACGCGACGTATACTTGCTGGGTTTCCTACTCGAAGGTAGGCATACACTCTAAATATACAGAACGCAATCCATAAGTTTAAGTATCGGCAGGGGAATAGACCCGCTGGCGAACATCCCAGAGATAGCTTAAGTATAACCGATATGACCCTGTTGGCAATCACTTGAGCTTATCGAACTGTAAACTTAGTTTGCGTTTGATGAAGCTTTGTACATTAGAGAGCGGAAAATAATATTCAACTGGAGTGTTGCTTTCAATAAAAATGCCCTGCATCTATGTTTTAGAGTACAAGGCATGCTTTTATTAATTGAGGTTTTTTAAACAATTTGTTCCACATCTTCTAAAATCGTTTGCAGTAGGCGTTCACAGTGAGTGTATTCCTGCAAAGATTTATTAAGGCTCAGCACTTCTTGAGTCAACTGTAGAGCGACCATAATGACAAGTTTATTGTGCTCAACACGTGGTGCACTACGGCGCATATCATTAAACTTCTCATTAAGAAGCTGTGCTGCACGTTCAAGTTCATCTTTTTTATCTGCGGTAGTCGCGAGTCTAAAAGTCTGCTCAATCAGCCTAAGCTCTACCATGACTTGTTCACTCATGATTGGGTCTCCTCACCAGTTTCAGCATTAGGATGGGCAAGCTGCTGGATTTCTTGCGCATGTTGGTCTTGAGCTGTACCTAAAATTCCTAAACGTTGAATAATGGCTTCAACTTTTGATTTGGCAAGCTCATTTTTTTGTAACAAACGATCACGATCTTGTTGTAAATCATGCAGCTCTTGCTGGGTTTGGCGCTGGTGGGCTTGTAACTTTTCTTTTGCAACACGTAATTCATTTCGTTCTGCAAGAATTTCTTGAAAACGATTTTTTAAATCAGTCGTACTTTTTTCTAATCGGCTATAACGTTCGGCAAGTGTGTTAGCATCTTGATTCAATTGTTGAAATTGGCCTTTTAACTGAGAAAGTTGCTCAGTTACCGTCTCAATTTCCTCTTGTTTTTTAGTGATAATACTATTTTTTTGCACAACTTGTGCGTGATGCTCTGTTTCAGCCAGTTCTTTAGCTTCCGAGAGTGCCGCATGTTCACTCTCTAAATGATGTAAGCGTGTTTTTAAAACGCTAATATGCGCTTGTAGCCGCTGTAATTGTTCTAACATAACGAGGTCGCACAGAATTGCAATCAAAGGTAATATATACAAAGTATAGAGATTGGATAAACGAATGCAAGACGATATTTCAGGCTGGACAGATTGGAACGCTCATTTTGAAGGAATTGAAGAAATTTCAAGCCCTAGTGAGTTACATGGTCTGTTAACAGGTATTGTTTGTGTGACAGAAGCGCCTACGCGTGAAGAATGGTCACAAATTTTAACAACCCTTAATGTGCCAGAGTTAAGTGACGATGCTTTAACGCTTTTAACTGACGAAGCAGAAGATCTAGTTCATGCTTTATCGGAAGACGAATTAGATTATCTACCAATGCTTCCAGACGATGAACATCTACTTCAAGAACGTGTGCAAGCATTATCTGATTGGTGTGCGGGTGTTGTATTAGGTTTCGGTTTGGCATCTGGTCATGTGCGCGGTGATGAACGTGAACTCATTGAACATCTTCAAGATGTTGCAGCAGTCGAATTTGAAGATTCTGACAATGATGAGGAAGGTGAAAGCAGTTACGAAGAATTGTATGAATTTGTACGCTTAATCCCTGTAAGCTTGTCTATTGGCAGAAAAAAAATCACTGTAGCTGAAAGTTCTTTATTGAAAAACTTTCATGCAAAAAGTAAAACTGCTGCTCTAGGTACAGATCAGAATATTGTAGAAATGTTCACACCACATCGCCCAAGCTAATTGAGGCGATGTGTTATTGGTTGTATTTTATTTTTTGACTTTAAAATTCTAAATCAAGTAGATCATTATGAAATTGCCTCAAGCTGATTTTCAACATCGTAGAGACCGTCTGGCAGAAAAAATGGGTCCGAACAGTATTGCAATTATTGCAACGCGTGAGGAGATGTACCGTAATCGTGATGCGGATTATAAATTTCGTGCCGATAGTAGTTTTTTCTATTTGACGGGCTTTGCTGAGCCTGAAGCAGTTGCAGTTATTGAAACCTTTGAGGATGTAACTGACTATAGTTATAGTCTTTTCTGCCGTGAACGTAACCGCGAGATGGAAATCTGGAATGGTTACCGTGCCGGAATTGACGGTGCAATCGAAGACTATGATGCAGATGAAGCCTATGCAATTGATCTGCTTGATGAAGAAATTATTGAAAAGTTATTAAATAAAGAACGCCTTTATTATCGGATTGGGCAAAATGCTGCGTTTGATGCACGGGTAAGCCAGTGGATTAAAAAAGCAGATGCTGAGCACCGACATCAAGGTGCTCCCGCTCAACTGGTACAGCTCGACCGTATTGTTGATGAAATGCGTTTAATCAAGTCACCACAAGAACTTGAGCTTATGCAAACTGCTTCAAAAATTAGTGCTCAGGCACATACCCGTGCAATGCAAATGGTGCGTCCAGGTATGATGGAATATGCGCTTGAAGCCGAACTCAATTATATATTTGGGCAAAATGGTTGTGTACCGTCTTATAACAGTATTGTCGGTGGTGGGGCTAATGCCTGCATTTTGCACTATGTTGAAAATAACCAACCTCTTAAAGACGGTGATTTAGTCTTAATTGATGCTGCATGCGAATATGAGTTCTATGCATCAGATATTACCCGTACTTTTCCAATAAATGGGAAGTTTAGTGCTGAACAAAAAGCATTATATGAAGTTGTATTGGCTTCCCAATACGCTGCCATTGATGCAGTTCGTATCGGTAACTCTTACCGTGAGCCTCATGAAGTAGCTGTTAAAATTTTAACCGAAGGCTTAGTTGATTTAGGTTTGCTCAATGGGGATGTGAGCGAACTTATCGAAACCGAAGCATACCGTCAATTTTATATGCACGGTACAGGTCATTGGTTAGGTATGGATGTACATGATGTCGGGTCTTACAAAAAAGGTGAAGACTGGCGTCAATATGAAGAAGGTATGGTCGTTACCGTTGAACCAGGCCTATATATCGCATCAGACGATGAAACTGTAGATAAAAAATGGCGTGGTATTGGTATTCGTATTGAAGATGATGTAGTCGCAACATCGAAAGGGCCACGAGTTTTAACTGCTGATGTAGTTAAAAATATTGCAGATATTGAACATTTAATGGCACAAGCTAAATCATAATTAAACGTATTCGCCAAAGGAGCACAATTCGATGCAACAACAAGTGATTATTGTAGGTGGGGGAATGGTCGGACTTAGCCTTTCACTCATGCTGGCGAAGGCTAATATTGCAGTAAAGCTGTTAGAGGCTGTGAAATACCCAAACTATGATGATCAAAATGTTGCTCCTTATCATTCTAGTTTTGATGCGCGTAATACCGCTTTATCGCGTCGTAGTGTACAGATTTACCAAAAGCTGGGGTTGTGGGATGCATTACAGCAACATGCGACTCCAATTCTACAAGTTCACATTACTGAACAAGGTAGTTTTGGTAAGGCGCGCTTAATTGCAGAACAAGAAAAAGTCGAAAGCTTTGGGCAAGTGATTGAAAATGCTTGGCTTGGCCGTGTTTTATTGACTCAAGTACGTCAGCAGCCTTTGATTGAGCTGATTGATGGCGTACAGGTGACTGCTTTAACTCAAGATGCTGAACAAGTACATATTGTAGCCAAGCGTGGAGAAGAAGTCTTAAAACTTGAGTCAAAATTATTAATTGCGGCTGATGGACGTGATTCTTTTTGTCGTCAGGCAATTGGCGTCGGTGTTGATGTTCATGATTATGATCAGGTTGCAATTGTTACAACCGTTCAGACCTCAAAACCTCATGACCAAGTAGGCTTTGAGCGTTTTAGTGCATTAGGTCCTTTAGCTTTATTGCCTTTACCGGGTGAATATCGCCGTTCGGTTGTATGGCCTGTAAAAAAAGGCACTGAAGGTGAGTGGTTAGGCGATGAAAATGATCAGCATTTCTTAAGTGCGTTACAACAAACTTACGGTGACCGAGCGGGTAAATTTGAAAAAACTGGCAAACGTTTTAGTTATCCACTTTCGCAAGTGCTTGCACATAAACAAGCTGTGGGTCGCGTTATTTTAATGGGTAATGCGGCACATACAATTCATCCGGTTGCAGGACAGGGCTTTAATCTATGCCTACGTGATGCGGATGTTTTGGTGCGTTATTTAGTGAACCAGCTAACCGCTTCTGATGATATTGGTAACCCTGATAATTTACTTGCCTATGAACAAGCTCGTTTGTCAGACCAACAGCGAGTGATTAAGTTCTGTGACACCGTGGTTCGTGGTTTTAGTAACCAAAATCCATTATTAAAGTTAATTCGTAATACCGGATTAATTGCATTTGATGTTATTCCGGGTGTTAAGCCACTGGTAGCGAACTATGCAATGGGGCTAAAAGCATGAGTGAAATATTAGATGTTGTCATTGTTGGTGGTGGACTGGTTGGTGGTTTAACTGCTTTATTGCTTGCCCAAGGCGGTGTACAGCCTACTGTGCTTGATGCGGCTCCTGTACTGGATGTTGAAAAGACACTGGGTGTGATGAACCCGCGTGTTTTAGCACTGAGCCAAGCGACCATTCATTTACTTAAAACAGTCAATGTTTGGGATGATCTGGCACGTCAAATGCCTTATACAGGCATGCAGGTGTGGAACTTAAATGGCTATGGTGAAATTAATTTTGGCCATGAGTCCATACAAAGACCAATGCCAGAACAGTCCTTGGGTTCTATGGTTGAGCCAAGTGTATTGAATGTTGCTATTCAACAAAAAATGCTTGAGCAACTAACAGATTATCGCACTCAGGTTCGTGTGACTCGTATTGAGCAGGGTGTTGGTTGTTGGTATATTCAATTAGCAGACGGCACTACACTTAAAACTAAGTTGCTTATTGGTGCTGATGGCGCCAATTCATTTGTACGAGAACAGGCTTTTATTGACCTAGATGTCTTAGATTACAAGCAAGCAGCGATTAGTTGTGTCATTAAAACATCTAAACCCCACAATTATGTTGCTCGCCAAATTTTCTTACCTACAGGGCCTTTAGCCTATTTACCGATGGCTAGTCTTGAAGAAAGTGAAAATGGCTACTGGCAGTCAATTGTCTGGACACTACCTGATGATTATGCCGATGAATATTCTGCTTTAACCGATCATGAGTTTATGCAGCTTTTAACTCGTGAAAGCCAACATATGTTGGGTGAAGTATTAGATGTACGTTCAAGAGCCCAATTCCCGCTCAAAGCGCGCGCTGCAAAACAGTATGTGAAAGCTGGTTTAGCTTTAATTGGGGATGCAGCACATGTTATCCATCCACTTGCTGGACAAGGGGTAAATATTGGCTGTCTAGATGCAGCTGTACTCTGTGATGCACTACTACATGACTTAGCACGTGGTGTATGGGCAAATGAACAGACATTGTTGCGTTATGAACATCGCCGGAAAGGTCAGAATGATGCAATGATGCATAGCATGTCAGCAATTGGCTGGTTGGAAAGTAGTGAGCTATTTCCATTTATTTGGGTTCGAAATATGGGACTCAAGCAAGTTGAACAAATTTCGTTCCTAAAAGAGCGTTTTATGCAACAAGCAAATGGTTTAGGGGCTTTACAAAACACCCAGTATAGTCGTTAAAATAATTACGAAGTTTATGCTCTACTGGTCTAAAAAAATATCAGTAGATATTTTTTAAACAATCATTTATATATCATTACCAATTCGGTCAAAAAAACTACGGATTTGACCATTTTGGCTCTTTGCTAAATGCAAAGAGATTGCTAAATTTCTGAGGTCTTGGGACCATAGCGATGATGCAATAAAAGTCATTGTGGGGAGTGTGAAATGTCAGATATCAATGATTATGAAGATGCAGAAGATTCTGCTGTAGATGAAGATGAAGCGAAAGCGGCCGAAAGCGGTGCAGCTGATGAAGAAGCAAGCAGTATTAATGATACTGACATTGCGGAGGCAGAAACACTAACTGTGACTGCTAAACAAAAACAGCGCCAAGCGTTGGAAGATGAAGTTGCCGCATTTCTAGCTCGAGGGGGGAGAATTACCGAAGTTCCTCCAGATGAACATAGCGACCATTAATTCTAAAAAGCATCACAAGAGTGATGCTTTTTTATTTTTAAGGTAAGTTTTGAAGTTCTTTCAAAATCCCGCACTCATCTACTGTTCGATTGGTAGAACAGTGCTGTTTTAAATCAATTAAAGATTCTTTTAAAAGTAATAATCGTTCGATTTTTTCAGATACTTCAATCAAGTATTTATTCACCAAATTATCAACTTCCGTACACACCTGTTTGGGCTGGGCTTTCATTTCTTTTAACGTTTTAATATCACTCAGTGAAATATCTAATTCACGGCAATGCTTAATAAATAAAAGGTCTGCAAGAGTTTGCTCTGTATAAACACGATAATTATTTTCTGAGCGCTGAATACGGCCCAGCACACCTACTTTTTCGTAATAACGGATCGTATCAATTGGAATATCCGCTTTTTTTGATAATTGACCAATAGAAAGACTCATAAGGCTTGACTCTGGAGTTACTCGAGGGTTTTTAATTACTATAAAAGAGTTTTTGAGGAAATAAAATGGCTGGATGTGGTTGTGCTTCAACATGCTCTCCTACCAAGAAAGTAAGTCCGCGCTTTAGAAAAGCGTTATGGATTGCGCTTGTAATTAATGCCTTAATGTTCGTAGTAGAAATATTGGGAGGTTATAAAGCCCAATCTGTTTCACTTTGGGCCGATGCATTAGATTTTGCCGGAGATGCAGCAAACTATGCATTATCTTTAGTCGTTCTTTCGATGAGTTTATATTGGCGTGCAACAGCTGCATTACTTAAAGGAATAACGATGGCGGCTTTCGGTGTTTTTGTTATTGCGAAAGTGGTCTGGTCGTATTTCTATGGAGTTCCACCGGAACCAATGGTCATGGGGGCAATTGGCGTAATAGCCTTAATTGCTAACGTTTCAGTCGCGCTTATGCTTTATGCATTTCGTGATGGTGATGCCAATATGCGTTCTGTTTGGTTGTGTAGTCGAAATGACTCGATTGCCAATATTGCTGTAATTTTAGCGGCGGTTGGAGTATTTGGAACAGGCAGCGTATTTCCCGATTTATTGGTTGCCTTTGTTATTGCTTACTTAGGTGTATCTTCTGGCTACGCTGTTATAAAACAGTCACAGCAAGAAAGAAAACAGGCAAGAGTTGTGCTTGGAAGTGAGGCCTAATATTAATGAGTAATAAAAAAGGATCTTTTAGATGATCCTTTTTTAGTTTTTAAGCCGTTAAAACAAAAGGGTTATAGCGATACTCCACATAACGCAACCAATAATGAAATCTAAAATTTTCCAAGCTTTGGGATTGGTAAATAGTGGCTTTAATAATCTTGCACCATAGCCCAGACTAAAAAAGAAAACCCAAGAGGCAAGAATGCTCCCCAAAGCAAAACTAACTTTGTCTTCAAGCTGAGTTGCAACTGAACCAATCAGAACAATAGTGTCTAAATAAACATGAGGATTCAGCCAAGTAAAGGCAAGACAGGTCACTAATGCTTGGGTTAAAGTCTGTTTTTGACTGCTATCAAGTTCCATGCTTTGGGTGGTCTTAAATGCGGCATAAAATGCTTTGCCACCATAAACTAATAAAAACGTTGCCCCTAAATATTTAGCAACTGTAATTAAGATTGGTGATGCTGTCATGATTTCGGCAAAACCTAATACACCACATGCAATTAAAATTGAGTCGGATAAGGCACAAATTAAGCATAGCCAAAATACATATTGCTGTTTAAGTCCTTGTTTTAGAACAAAAGCATTTTGAGCTCCAATTGCTACGATAAGCCCGCTACCAATACCGAAACCTTTAAAAAATATACTAAGAGATAACATGACTATAAGCTTGAAAAATCAGATGTGGGAATTATCTGACTTTTTATTGATAAATAAGTAAAATTAAGAATATTTAGGTTTGGCTAAAAATAATTTAGGTTTGATATGTTAGATAGCAAGCAATGTGAAGCCTTTCTGGCGGTAGCAGAATTGGGAAGTTTTGATGCGGCAGGAGAGCATTTATATATTACGCCTTCTGCAGTTTCGTTACGCGTACAGGCTTTAGAAAAGTATTTAGGACAAATTCTAATTATACGGGGCCGCCCGTGTGTGCTCACTCAAGCGGGGCAAACTTTATTGCAACATTTACGTCATACGAGGTTAATGGAGCAAAATTTATTACAAGGTTTAATGGGGAAATCTTCCGAATCCGAATTTTATAAAATTGCTTTGGCTTCAAATGCAGACTCATTAGCCACTTGGCTTTTACCGAACATTCAGCAAACGCTTTTTAAAGAAAAAATAGTGTTAGAACTAAAAATTGATGATCAATCTCACACGCACACCTTATTGGAGACAGGACAAGTCAATGCCTGTATTTCGGCAGAAGAGCAGGTCATGTCAGGTTGTTTAGCTCAACCACTAGGAAAAATGCGCTATAAAATGCTGGCATCGGCCGAGTTTGTAAACCGGTGGTTTAGTGGTGGAATTAACCGAGAAGCTTTAAGAAATGCACCGGCTGTAATTTTTAACCATAAAGATCTCATGCATTCAGAGGTGTTGCTGAAATATTATGGTTTACCTTTACAAAGTTATCCCTATAGTTTTGTTCCTGCTACGGATGCTTTCGTCAAAGCAATTCAATTAGGTTTAGGTTATGGCATGGTGCCCGAGCTACAAGTTCAACAATTACTCGAAAATGGAACACTTGTTGATATTATGCCTGAAGCCCAACTTGATATTCCTTTATATTGGCATCATTGGAAAAGACAGTCGCAGCAACTTGATGCGCTGACTGAGACAATTGTTCAGTCAGCAAAACAGATATTGAGATAAATTTAAGTCCGTAAGTGGGCATAAAAATTTGAAACATGCTGAATATAAAACTCTATATCTTGTGCTGAGTAACCTAAAAGTTGTCCGATTCTACAGTCAAGCTCTAAGCGATCTTCGAGTTGAGACTCCTTTAGTGATTTTTCAATACATAACACAAGTTCATTTAAATCTGCTAAAGGTGCATTTTTATAGATCAGCATAATTGAAAATGGTGAAGGTAAAGAGGTTTCAATTTCTTTACTCAGCATAGATAAAGTACCTTGCTCGAGATGCTCTAAAAATTCGGTAGGTAATAGATCATAAAACAAAGCGATAGGTTTCTCGCCTGAAAGTAATAATTCTAGTTCTTGCTCTTCATGTGGTCCAAGTTTTCCAAGTGATTCAGTCATATCAATACTCTTATTTTTTTATCTTTAATATTGTTATGCAAAATTCATGCACGGTGATGACGCTGATCATTGTTCATCACTGTGCTTAATTAAAAGATTAAGATTGCGTTAACTCAAGTGCACGTTGATAAGCGACTTTTTTCTTAACTCCTGTTAAATCGGCAGCAAGTTGAGATGCTGCTTTAACAGATAAATCTTGAAGTAAGCGCTTTAAAAGTTCATCTAGTTTTTCTTGTTCCAGATCTGTTTTTTCTGGTGCACCGCCAACTACAAGAACAATTTCGCCTTTTTCTTGGTTATGGTCATTTTCAATAAAGCTGACCAAATCTTTTAAGGTCATTTTTTTTATGGTTTCAAAAGTTTTGGTAATTTCACGGGCGAAACCAACTGGGCGATTTTCACCAAATACCTCTGCCATATTTTTTACACATTCTAAAATACGGTGTGGTGCTTCATAGAAAATTAAGGTTTGAGTTTCATTTTTGAGTTTTTCTAATTGAGAAATACGTTGAGATGCTTTTGACGGTAAAAAGCCTTCAAAACTAAAACGGTCACTTGGTAAACCTACTGCACTTAAAGCAGCAATTGCCGCACATGCACCAGGCACAGGCACAACTCTAATGCCATGTTCTTGAGCAGCACGAACTAATTTGAAACCAGGGTCGCTAATGAGCGGCGTACCTGCATCACTAATTAAAGCAATGTTATCGCCCGCAAGTAATCTTTGAACTAACTGCTCAATTTTATTGCTTTCGTTATGATCATGACATGCAGTAAGTTGAGTCGATATATTATAGTGCTTAAATAGTTGGGCTGATTGACGCGTATCTTCTGCAGCTACAATAGAAACTGATTTTAAAATATCAATTGCACGGAAAGTCATATCATCTAAGTGCCCGATTGGGGTGGCTACAACGAATAACTGAGCACTCATTTGGTTTTACTCCGTACAGATAAACAATTTTAATCGGGTAGTTTACCCGAAATTATGTTTTGGGCGTGAACAATGTCTGCCAACCTTTGCTTTTATAAATGATCTGATTTTCATTTGTTCAATTTAAATTAGAAATACGGTTGGATTGAACGAAATAATTTAAGCATAAAAAATGTAGTGCTACTTTTAATTTGGGGAAGGTAATAATGATATTAGCGCAGCAATTGGGTAAATGGGCAGAGCAAACGGCTTTAAACCTGTTACAAAAGCAAAACTATGTATGGGTGACCAGTAATTACCATTCACGCCGTGGTGAAGTGGATTTGATTGTTAAAAGAGGGCAAGAGCTGGTTTTTGTTGAGGTAAAGGCGCGTACTATAGGAAATTATGGACAGGCTTGCGAAATGGTGACCAGAACAAAGCAGAAGAAAATTATTAAAACCGCGATGCGTTTTTTACAGCGCTACCCATCTTATCAGGATTTTTATTGTCGTTTTGATGTGATTTGTTTTGATTTTCCACAGAAAATTGCAAAAACAGTACAGCAAGACTTTTCAAATTTCCATTATGATCTGCAATGGATCGAAAATGCATTTACTTTGGATTAAGAGTTCATTACTCTTTTGAGCAAATTTAAGTCTGATGCTTTATGATCAAGCCAAGAAGAGATTGATAGGAGTCTGGTGGAGTGTTGAAACGTATTGCTGTAACAGCGCTTTGTGTCGCAAGTTTGTCAGGTTGCGCAAGTTTTATTTCTGGTGGAACAGGTACAGCTCCAGTCGGAACAGATAGTGGTGTACGTAGCTTAGGTCAGGTATTCATTGATTCCTCAATTAAACGTACAGCGAATATTAACCTCTATAAGCTTGATCAGCGTTTTAAACAATCACGTATTAATATCGAAAGCTTCCATAGTACTGTTTTATTAACAGGACAAGTGCCAGATCCATACTTGAAACAATTGGCAGAAGACAATCTTAAAGCCATGAGCGATGTTAAAGCTGTACATAACTACATTACTGTAGGTAACAAGGTCAGCTACAACACGATTATGCAAGATGCGGGTGTAACAGCCAATACACGTGCGCTTTTAATGAAGGCACCTGTAGTTTCTGATAGTAAGGTTCTAGTACATACTGAAGACGGCGTACTTTATGTCATGGGACGTTTAAATACTGCTGAAATTAATGATTTGAATAGCGTCTTACAAAATGTGGGTAACGTGACCAAAATTGTGACACTCATTGATAACGTTGATTTAGCACCTGCGCCAGCGGCGAGTACTGCTAGTGCAACGACTACACCAATTATTAATAACGTCATTGCTCAACCAACAGTTCAAACTCCTGTTGCAATTGATCCTGACCAAACAGATCCAGCTTCGAATGCACAGTAATATATGAATCTGATTGAACAACTACAAAGTAAAATTGAACAGGCGCGAACTCTTTATAAAGAGTTCCGCCTTTATGATTTGGGGAGTTTTGCTTTAAACCGTTTTACGCCAAAAGATGGTTTTGAACAGGTCGCAAATGTACGTTATGGTCTAAAGCCGCGTCACCGTTTGGATATTTACCGATCTGTTAAAAAACTAGCACATCAGCCTCTTATTGTTTTTGTACATGGTGGTGCTTGGCAACATGGTAATAAGCGAGATTATCTTTTTATTGGTGAGACATTTGCTAAAGAAGGCTATGACGTTGCAGTTATCAACTATCAATTAGCTCCTAAAAATATTTTTCCGAGTTTTGTTGATGACCTGACTCAGGCATTGAATTATTTACATCAAAACCAAGACAAACTAGAAATTTCTACAGAAAATGTTGTGCTTATGGGACATTCGGCAGGGGCATTTAATGTAATGTCTGCTGTTTATCACCCAACGCCAAATCCTATTCAATGTTTAGGAAATATTAAGGCGATTTTCGGTTTAGCTGGACCTTATCATTTTGATTATAAGGGTGACCCACTTGCAGAAGATGCTTTTGATCAAAGTATTTCTTATCAAGAGGTGATGCCATACTATTTCGTCAATCAAAATAGTATTAAACATTACTTGCTCATGGCTGAAAATGATCAGCTTGTCGGCAAAGAGAATACATTGGATTTGGATCGGGCTTTAAGACAGAGTGGAAATCACAGCCATATCGCTGTGATTCCTAAAACTGGACATATTACAATTTTGGCCAGTCTTTCTAGCTTTATTAGCCACTATTTCAGAACGAAAAGAACGATCTTACATTTTCTCGAAGAAGTGTTTTAAACGATACTCTCGTTTAAAACACGGCAGATTACCCAGCTTGGGTAATCTGCATAATCATTGAATGAGCAATACTTCCTTTAAATGGAATCTCAGGTAATTGATCAATTTTGAAGAATTGTGCATCTGCAATTTCTTCTTCTTGAAGCTTAATTTCACCCGACTCATATTCTGCCCGAAATGCCACCATAAGGTTACTCGGGAATGGCCAAGGCTGACTTGACATATACTGAATATTTTTAAGTTTTAAACCTACTTCTTCAAAGGCTTCACGTTGTACTGCCTCTTCAAGTGTTTCGCCTACCTCAACAAAACCTGCAATCAAACCATACATATTGGTTTTGTTATGAACTGACTTAGCCAGCAGAATTTCATCATCACCACGAGTAATGACGGTAATAATGCAAGGGTTTACACGAGGATATTGGTGGTAGCGACAAGAAGGGCATACCATTGCATATTCGGTTGGATGAACTTCTGTCGGATGTCCACAGTGGCTACAAAACTTATGGTTACGTCGCCATTCAAGTAATTGAACAGCACGGCTCGCTTGCAAAAACTGTTCTTTCGACCAGCTGGTAATAAGCTGGCGAATTGGGACAAGTTGTAAGCCTTCGGGGATAGGTTCCTCAGCAAGCAAGTCACGTGCAATGACCTGCTCATCATGAGTGAAAAGTAAA
Source organism: Acinetobacter lactucae (assembly GCF_013122135.1). Classification (NCBI taxonomy): domain Bacteria; kingdom Pseudomonadati; phylum Pseudomonadota; class Gammaproteobacteria; order Moraxellales; family Moraxellaceae; genus Acinetobacter; species Acinetobacter lactucae. The sequence goes on along the minus strand of NZ_CP053391.1, from coordinate 2,857,113 downwards.
TCACTTGCTAACTTTTCGACTTTGGGTAGTTGGAGATTCTGGTCAACCAGTAATTGTTGATGATGGAAAATATAAGCAAGTGATAATTCAGACATTAAGCTGCCTTTTTTTGAAGTTGTTGACTACTCGACAATGCTACATTAAACATGGATTGTAGAACAGGTTGTTTATTTTTTAAATTGTCAACTAACATGTCAATGCCTGCTAATACGTTAAAAATACAGTGAATTTGGTCTGTATTAAAAGGCTGGTTTTGTTCAAGTTGCTCTTGAACAAATTGGGCAGTTTGGAGTAAAGCATGTTGTTGAGTCGTGCTTCCTAAAAATTCGGCTGCACCTGCTAACTCTTTTAATGAACCTGCAATGGCTTCAATATTTTGTGTTTGGTCATTGGCATACAACGTAAGACTCTGACAGATAAAATCAATTAAATTTTTTGTCTCGGTAAGCAAAGCCTGATGAGCTTCATCAAGACGATCTAAAGAAATAGCCGTATTATTTACGCTAAGTTGTAGACGATTTGACGTGTAATTGCGTACCAAAATACCAATTGAGTTCATAGCAGATAAAATGCTGTTCATCAGCTGCTGAGCATAGTTTTCATCACTTAAAATGTTAAGTTGACTTAAACTGCTGGCTTGTTGAGAAAGAGCAGATGCGGCTTCATCAAGGTTTAGAAGTTTAAAGGTATGAGCCAGTTGTAAAAGGCTCGCTTGTAGTTGCTGTGCTTTTTCAGGCGACATATTTTGATAGTTGTATTCAATATCGTTCCGCACCTTATTCATTTCATCCAAGATTAATTGGCTGACAGTGTGCATCGTGTCAAAGTCAGGACCAAAAAGATGGCGACTTAAAACGAGTAATTGCGTATCAGTTGGTGTTTCATCACCAATATGAAACTGGTTACGAATATGTTGAGCAGTCTCATCTTCTTGAGCGATGACAATACTTAAAATATCTGCGAATGCCGCTAAATTAGGTTGAAAACTTTCGGGTGCTGCCAAAAATAGAGCAATATGACTTTCAATATTAATCAGTACACGTAGGCGTGAATCATTTAAAAGGAGGTCATCAATATTGTTAAAAGCGTAATTGACGAGCTGCCAATATTTTTGGCTTGGCTGAGTATTCGCCATGCTGACCAAATAGGTTGCAATAAGTTTAAAGGCTTGAAAATTCTGAGCTGAGGCTGTCTTTTTTAAAAATTGGTGTAGAGATAGTTTGTATAGTTGATGGATGAACTGAGTTTTTTCACTAATTAATATTTCGGGCAAGGGTAGTTCAAGGGAAGTATTTGCAAGTAAAGGAACAAGAGCCTGTCCTGATGTAGTCAGTGGTTTATTTAAAGCTAATTCTAAATTATTTAAGGTTGTAAGAAGAAACTGTGGAACTTGTATTTCACGCAAACAGATAAATTCAATATAACGCTTTACCATGGTCGTGCCTTCGCTTAGGGCAACCACATCATCCGTATTAATTTGGGCTGGATTCGCAATAATTTTTTGCATCAACTCAGTCGAATATTGAGTGATTTTTGCAAGATAAGGGACATCAATTAAGCGTAGAACTTGAGTGCATTGTTTAAATTGCTCTAATGCATCATCAATACCAAAAGGGAGAGTTTGTTCTTCAATTAAGGTACTTACCGCACCTTCAACCAGTTTTATTGAACGATCAATTTCATGTTTAATGATGAGTAAAGCTGTTGGATCGAAATGAATCGACGTATGCTCAGACATAAACGTTCCCCTTTGCAAAAAAATCAATTGTTATATTCGTAGTGCTCAATAATTTGAGCTAAAAATCTATGCGACTAATATAACTTAACTTACAAAGGGGAAAAGCTAAAAACACTAAAGAATCAAAAATTTATTTTGCAAAAAGGCAAGGTTCTCCGTGTTTTTCCTCATATTCTTTGACCCAAGTCTCATGTGTATTTAACTCTTCAACTGAAGGTTCAATTACAGGAAGGTCAATTTGAACTCTGCTTCGATTGGTTGTTTGCTGGCTATTTTCACTCTGAGATAAGGCATCTATATCAAAAGAAACCTGTCCACCAGTCATTGCCAAGTAGACATCAGCAAGAATTTCAGCATCGAGTAATGCGCCGTGGAAAGTACGGTCACGTGCCGGAATTTCATAACGTCTTACAAGCGCATCAAGGGAGTTTTTTTGTCCCGGATGTTTGTTTTTCGCTAAAGCTAAAGTATCCGTTACCTCACATACTTCTGAAAGTGCAGGAAGCCCTACGCGTTTAAACTCCATATCAAGGAAGTTCATATCGAAGGTTGCGTTGTGGGCAATAATCTCTGCACCTTTGAGATAGTCAAATAAGGTGTCAGCAATGTCTGCATAAAGCGGTTTATCTTTTAAGAAATCATCACTGATACCGTGGATGTTTTCTGAATCTCCCACTGGTTTTTGTGGGTTAATGTAAATATGAATCGAGCTACCCGTAAGCTTACGGTTAATCATCTCAATCGCACCCACCTCAATAATGCGGTCGCCATCTTGGAAATAAAAACCAGTGGTTTCCGTATCGAGAATCAGTTGTCGAGGACCTTGTAATCTTAATTTGGCTTCGGTCACAACGATTTGAGGGTGAATGTTATTGGTTGGCTGCTTACTTTCTTGTTCGGCAGTTTCAACTTCAATGATTTCTTCGTCCACAATAATCATCTCGACTTCTTCAGATGCTTCAAGATGAATATTTTCTTCTTCACTTGCATCGGCCAGATCAAACCCGAAAGGGTCATCTAGCAACCAGTCCTGTTCAGGCTTTTTTATATCTTGCGATACAGTGGCAGACTGTGGTTGCTTGAGTTCTTTAGCAGTTTTGTCTGCACCTAAATTCGCCAGCTGGTCTGCCATTTCATTGCCTGGGTGTCCTGCATGGCCTTTAATCCAGTTCCACTCAATATTTCTACCTGCACAGACAGCATCTAATTTCTGCCAAAGGTCAGGATTTTTTACATCTTTCCAGTTTTTCTTTTTCCAGCCATGAATCCATTCAGTAATACCTTGCTTCACATAATTTGAATCTGTCCAGATAATCAAATGTGCTTCGGCTGGGCAAAATGAAACACCTTCAATGGCAGCAGTGAGTTCCATACGGTTATTAGTCGTATCAGGTTCACCGCCAAATAATTTATGTTCACCCTGCTCAGTAATGACATATGCGCCCCAACCACCTAAACCCGGATTGCCACGACATGCACCATCAACATACAGTGTGATTGTTTGAGACATAAATCGAAACCTAAACTAAAAGAAAAAGAACTGAATATGGTGTATTGTATACGCAAAAAGTTCGGTTCCATCGTATCAAAGCAAGGTTTTTTTAATTTCTTGTAACATTTCCATGCAAATGACATTAAATTATTGCCTTGTCTATCTTGCATGCTTTACTACAATGGCATCGAAGACCTAGGGTTTGTGGGCAGACCCCAAAAAAATATTACGCGAGTTGTTTGGAAGTTTTTATGTATAAACCAACCACATTTGTGTGGCAGCCATCTGCAGCATCATTGTTTAAAATTACCGTACTTAGCTCTGCGTTAGCTGCGTTGGGTATTACAACAGGCTGTTCATCGACTCCGCAATCTGCAAAAACCTCAAAATCAAAACAGGTCAGTGGTGCAGGTTATTTAGATGCGAGTAGTCTTGATTCGTTAGAAGACTTACTTTCAGCAACTGATATGCGAGCTGTAGAAGGTGACCGTCTGCTTATTTTAAAGCACGGTGATGTCTGGAAGCGTATGTCCGTTGGTTTCAAAATGGATTTAAACCATTGGGATTCACGTATTGAAGCTCAGCGTAGTTGGTTTATTTCTCGTCAACCTTATCTTGATCGTTTAAGTGCCCGTGCAAGTCGTTATTTGTACCATACAGTTAAAGAAGCTGAACGCCGTGGTTTGCCGACAGAACTTGCGTTATTACCTGTAATTGAAAGTTCATATGACCCAGCTGCAACAAGTAGTGCAGCCGCAGCAGGTTTATGGCAGTTTATTCCGAGTACTGGCCGTATTTATGGCTTAAAACAAACAGGCATGTATGATGGCCGTCGAGATGTTGTTGAGTCGACTCGTGCTGCCTATGAGTTTTTAGGAAGCTTATATAACCAATTCGGTTCGTGGGAGCTTGCTTTAGCAGCCTATAACGCTGGACCAGGACGTATTCAACAAGCGATTAACCGAAATCAGGCAGCAGGTCTACCAACTGATTATTGGTCTTTAAAATTACCTCAAGAAACCATGAACTATGTTCCACGTTTTTTGGCCGTTGCCCAAATTATTAAAAATCCAAAAGCTTACGGTATCTCTTTACCTCCTATTGCAAATAGACCCCATTTCCGTGAAGTGACTTTATCTGCACCTTTATCTTTAAATGAAATTGCTTCTGTGGCGGGATTAAGCCGTTCGGAACTCTATGCATTGAATCCGGGATATCGTGGTGAAATGGTAGATCCTGCAAGTCCAATGCGTATCTTGATTCCGGCAGATTTAAGTCCTTCAATTGATAATAAATTGAAAGGTATGAAGTCTGGTGGTGGTTCAGGTTGGTGGGCAAGTGTAACTTCACCATCTAAACCAGATGCAAGTGCTTCAACATCGGTGACAATTAAAACAACACCTGCAAATCAGGTTCAACCAGTTAAACCGTCAACTCCTGCTAAAACAACCGGTAGCTCTAGCACGGTAAAAGGTTCAACACCTCGTGGATCTGACGCTTTAGCTGCGTTTGCTGCTTCGGCTGATGTACCAAGTGCTCCACGTATTCCTGTCGCTGTGACACCTGCGGCAAATATTAAGCAAGTGAAGACAGAGCCGCCAATCTCTGCTGCAGAGCGTGAAAAGATTTTAGCGGCAGTTCGAGCTGAAGGTCAGAAAGAAACAGTTCAACAAGCTTTAGAGCCACAACCAACACAGGCTGAAAAAGATCAGGTGGTTGCTGAGTTGAAAGCTCTTGCCCCACAAGGAACGGAAATTGTTGATCCTTATGACGGCAAAATTAAGTTAACTGCGATTCAAACGAGCCAATCGGTTGCAGAGCAACAAGGTAAAGAAGTAAGTAAAGGTTTTGCATATCCAAAAACTTTAGCTGAAGACGTGACTGTAGCTAACTCTGAAGATGGTCAGCGCAATAAAGATAAGCCTTACATTAAAACTGATACAGATGTAGTGGTTGTGCAGCCTAAAGGCAAACGTAGTACCTATACAGTTTTACCGGGTGATACTTTAGCCGTTATTGCGATGAAAAACGGCGTAAACTGGCGCGATGTTGCGAAGTGGAACCAGATTGACCCTGAAAAAACGTTATATGTTGGTTCAACGCTTTACCTTTATGATGCTAAGCCTCAAGAAACTCAAACGGCTTCAAAAAGCACAGCTAAACCAGATGTATATGTCGTTCAGGCTAACGATAGCTTAAGCGGTGTGGCAAACCAGTTTAATTTGTCAGTAAGACAATTGGCTGAATATAACGATTTATCAGTGACTGATGGCCTATTTGTTGGGCAAAAACTTCAGTTAAAAGAACCAAAGAATAGTCGCTCAAGTGCTAAAGCAGAACCGAAAGCAGTTCAGGCAAGTGCAAAGCGTATAGCAACTAAAAGCTATACTGTGAAGCGCGGTGAATACCTTAAATTGATTGCAGATCGTTACGCCCTGTCTAATCAGGAACTTGCTGAATTAACTCCGGGGTTAACTGCGGCTAGTAACTTGATGGTAGGCCAAAAAATTAATGTGCCTACACAAGATATTTCTGTAGATGAAGTTGCAGAAACTAAGGTTTCTACTAAATCTGAGAAGGCGTCAGCAAATGTTTCTTATAAAACAGAAGGCTATAAAGTACAACGTGGTGATACTTTATCGAGTATTGCAACCAAATCAAAAATTAGCCTAGCTGAGTTAGCCGAGTTAAATAACTTAAAAGCAAATAGCCATGTACAGCTTGGTCAAACTTTAAAAGTACCGGCAGGCTTAAGTGTTCCAGAACAATACATTGTACAGTCTGGCGATAGCTTAAATGCTATTGCGAGTAAATATAACCTGCAAACAAGTTATTTGGCTGACCTAAACGGTTTGTCTCGTACAGCTGGCTTACGTGCTGGTCAACGCTTAAAACTAACGGGAACAGTTGAAGAAGCGCCAACTAAATCTTCTAAAAATACGAAAGAAGAAACACCAGAAACTTATACGGTTAAGTCTGGTGATAGCTTAGGTAATATCGCTAACCGTTACCACTTACAATTGGACTATCTTGCTTCACTAAATGGCCTTTCACGCAGCAGTAGTGTTCGTGTAGGTCAGCGTTTAAAACTAACGGGTGATGTACCTACAATTGAAACAGCTAAAGTAGATACCAAGACTTCAACTAAAACAGTTGCGGCTGGTAAAAACACTGAAAGATATACTGTGAAATCTGGTGAGTCTTTAAATAGTATTGCGAGCCGTGCGGGTATTTCAGTGCGTGAACTGGCTGAAATGAATGCATTAAAAGCAAATGCTAATTTACAGCGTGGTCAGAATATTGTGATTCCAAAAACTGTCGTGGAATACAAAGTGAAGCGTGGTGATACCTTAATCGGTCTTGCGAGTAAATATGGTTTAGAAACCAATTTCTTGGCTGAGCTGAATAATTTGACACCTTCTACTCAGCTTCGCATTGGTGATGTGATTAAAGTGCCTAATTTGTAAAATAATTAGTCACTTATGCATAAATTAAATTTTCAACTGAGCCTGCTAGTCGGGCTCAGTGTCATTTCCCATAGTACTTTTTCTGCACAGCAAACTACTTCATATATAGGGATTCATTCTAAGCCTAAGTATTTAGAAATGATGGCTATGCCATATGCAAACCCTAATGCACCTAAAGGTGGCCTATTAAGTCAGGCAGCTCAAGGAACTTTTGATAACCTCAATAGTATGAATGGTAAGGGGAATGCTACAGAAGGCGTGAATTATCTTTTTGATACCTTAATGACTCAATCACTTGATGAGGTCGGGGTTTTATATCCGCTTTTGGCACAGAAAGTGAGTTTTGATCCAGAAAAAACACAATCAGTGACTTTCTATTTAAACCCTAAAGCACATTTTAGTAATGGACAGCCAGTCACTGCGTCGGATGTTAAATTTAGTTTTGATGCCTATCAGACTAAGTCTAATTTAGGTTTGCAAATGTACCTTGCCGATTTGGCAAAAACAGAAGTAATAAATGCTCATCAAGTAAAGTTTAGTTTTAAGTCTACCCATAATCCTAAAATGCCATTCATTTTGGCAACCTTACCCATTTATTCAAAAGCAGATTGGCAAAAAAGAGATTTTAGCCGAATTACCCTACAACCGATTATTGGTTCGGGACCGTATGTAGTCGAACGAATCGATCCGGGCAGAAGTGTTAGTTATAAAAGAAACCCAAATTATTGGGCAAAAGATTTGCCTATTAACAAGGGGCGTTATAATTTTGATCGCTTGAGATATGTCTATTATCGAAATTGGGATATTGCTTTTGAAGGATTTAAATCTGGGCAATACACTTTGCATGAAGAGACTAATCCAAAAAAATGGGTAACAGATTATCGATTTCCAGCCGTAAAAACAGGGCTAGTTACTCAATATAAGTTTCGTCACCATAATCCCATCGCCACTGAGAGCTATGTGTTTAACACACGAAGAAAACCTTTAAATGATATTCGTTTTAGACAAGCCTTAACTTATGCCTATGACTTTGAATGGCAGAATAAAGCTTTGTTTTATGGACAATATCAACGTCTACAAAGTTATTTTGAAAATAGTGAATTAGCTGCAACGGGTCGACCTTTAAAAACTGAATTAGAGTTATTAAAGCCGTTATTGCCTAAGTTATCACCACTCATGCAGCAAGGTGTTTTAGCAAACTGGAAATACCCTGTGTCGGATGCGAGTGGATTTAACCGTCAGAATTTATTAACTGCACGGCAATTATTGATACAGGCTGGCTATAAAGTTAAAGAAGGGCAGTTATTTACACCTGAAGGAAAGAAAGTTCGGCTTGAGTTTTTAATTCAGCAAGATGGTAAACAACGAACGCTTCTACCATTTATTCGTAACTTAAAAAAGTTAGGCATTGCGGTTAATTTGCGTCAGGTTGATGCTCCGCAATATTTAGAACGGACTCGTCGTTACGATTTTGATATGACTACGATGAACTTGCCGCAATCTCTCAATCCGGGCAATGAACAAACTCAGTTTTGGGGAAGTATCGCCGCAGCTCAGGATGGAAATTACAATTATGCGGGAATTCGCAATCCAGTAATTGATCAAGTGATTTCAAAACTCGTTGCAAGTAAAAGTCGTGAACAACAGATTATTTATACGCGCATTCTCGATAGATTGCTTAGGGCCGGTTATTATCAAATCCCGACTTATGGTAAAGGTGAAAACTGGTATGCTTATTGGAATATGTATCAACAACCTAAAATTAAACCAGCGCTTTCTTCTGGGATAGAATATTGGTGGAGTGATGCAAACAAAGCCAAAAAAGTTGCCAAATATTTACATCAACAATAAAAAGCACCTGCCAAAAAGGAAATCCTGTTATATGGGTTCATATATTCTCAAGCGACTTCTTTTAATGATTCCCACATTGTTTGTCATTTTATTGATTAATTTTGTGGTTGTGCAAATTGCACCAGGTGGGCCAGTTGAGCAAGCAATACATCAGGCACAAAGCGATTTGGGAATTGGCCGTGCATTAAGTGCAGAAACTTATTATCAAGGTGCTCAGGGGTTAAGCCCTGAAATGGTTGAACAAATTAAGGCGCAGTATGGCTTTGATCGTTCTGCTCCTGAACGGTTTTTCTTAATGTTAAAAGGCTATTTAACTTTAGATTTCGGACAAAGTTTCTTTAAAGATAAACCTGTCGTGCAATTGTTGTTGGAAAAAATGCCTGTTTCTATTTCACTTGGGCTGGTGAGTACTTTGCTCATTTACCTCATTTCTATTCCGCTGGGAATTAAAAAGGCAAAACAGCAGGGCTCTTGGTTTGATCGCTCCACTTCTTTAATCCTTGTAGTGGGATATGCTGTACCGAGTTTTGTATTTGCCATTTTGTTAGTTGTTTTTTTTGCAGGTGGCTCTTATTTTCAATGGTTTCCATTACAAAATTTAGTGTCAGATAACTTTCATCAACTGAGTCTTTGGGGCAAAGTTACCGATTACTTATGGCATATGACTTTACCACTGATTACCATGGTATTAGGCGGTTTTGCCAGTTTAACTTATTTAACTAAATACTCATTTTTAGAAGAACTCAATAAACCCTATGTTTTGGCAGCCTATGCAAAAGGTCTGAATAGCCAACAGGTCTTGTATAAGCATGTCTTTCGTAATGCCATTTTAGTTGTGCTCGCCGGGTTGCCAGAAGCATTAGCGGGTATTTTCTTTGTAGGTAACCTATTTGTAGAAATTATCTTTCATTTGGATGGGGTGGGTTTGTTGGGCTTTGAAGCGATTGTCCAGCGCGACTATCCTGTTATTTTTGGTGTCTTATTTTTCTTTACTTTATTTAGCCTAATTTTACGTCTCGTTTGTGATGTGTTGTACCAATGGATTGATCCTCGAATTCACTTTGACGCACAAGGGGACAAATAATGTCTTTAATTGTGCGGACTCGATTACAGCGTTTTAGACAGCATAAATTGGGCTGGGCCAGCTTTATTTTATTTAGTCTGATTTTGGTTTTGTCCTTAGCTGCAGAGTTGATCGCTAACGATAAACCACTGTTAGTTAAGTATGAAGATTCTTACTATTTACCTGTGTTTAAAACATATTCAGAAACAACGTTTAGTGGCGTATTTGAAACAGAAGCTGATTATAAAGACCCCGCCGTACAAGCGCTTATTGAGGCTAAAGGTTGGGCAGTTTGGCCACTCGTTAAGTTTTCATATCAAACGCCCAATTTAGACTTGGCTGTTCCTGTGCCATCACCACCTTCCAAGCAAAACTGGTTAGGAACAGATGATCAGGGCAGAGATGTTTTTGCCCGTATTCTTTATGGCTTAAGAGTGTCGTTGCTTTTTGGTTTAGCCTTAACCTTTTGTTCTGCTTTATTTGGAATTACTGTAGGCGCCATTCAAGGTTACTACGGTGGCTGGATCGATTTATTAGGACAACGTTTGGTTGAGGTATGGAATGGCTTACCCATGCTCTTTATGGTTATGATTTTAGTCAGTATGTTTGTGCCAAACGTCTATTGGCTATTTTTCATTATGTTGTTTTTTGGCTGGACTGTTTTGGTGGGCATCGTTAGAGCAGAGTTTTTGAAAGCTCGCCAGCTAGATTATGTTCGTGCAGCCCAAGTATTGGGAGTGACTGATCGCGCTATTATTTTTAGGCATATTTTGCCAAATGCGATGAGCTCGAGTTTGTCTCAATTGCCATTTATTTTAACAACTAATATTAGTGCTTTAACTGCTCTTGATTTTTTAGGGTATGGACTGCCACCCGATGCAGCCTCATTAGGTGAATTATTGCTGCAAGGTAAAAATAATTTAGATGCGCCATGGCTGGCAATTTCAGGTTTTTTTAGTCTGGCAATTGTTCTTTCACTTTTAATTTATATTGGGGAGGCGGCCCGCGATGCGTTTGACCCAAGAAAATAATTTAAACAACATTTCAACATTATTAAAGGTAGAGCATCTTTCAGTTCAAACCAAAGCCCAAAAGGTTTTATTGGATGACCTGAGTTTTCACTTAAATGAAGGGGAAACACTTGCTATTGTTGGCGAGAGCGGTTCAGGTAAATCGATGAGCTGCTTAGCGATAATGGGCTTGCTACAAGAAAAATTAGAAATAACAGGTCAGGTCTGGATTGGCTCACAAAACATGCTTGAGTTAAATGAGAGAGCTCAAGCAAATTTACGTGGTCACCAAATCGCTATGATTTTTCAGGAGCCTGCTACTGCATTAAATCCGCTCCATCGGGTTGAAAAAATTATAGGGGAAAACCTTCTATTATCAGGTTTCTCAAAACTTGAAGTTCGACAAAAAATAGTTGAACTGCTTAAGGAGGTAGGAATTGTTGAACCAGAGCAAATTTTAAAACGCTATCCGCATGAGCTTTCTGGTGGACAAAGACAACGCGTCATGATTGCGATGACATTGGCGCTTCGGCCTAAAATTTTGATTGCTGATGAACCTACTACTGCGTTGGATGTGGTTTTACAGATACAGATTTTAGAGCTATTAAAATCTTTGCAAAGCAAATATGGAATGGCACTTATTTTAATTAGCCATGACCTAAATTTAATACATCGCTATGCTGAGAAACTTATTGTATTGCAAAGTGGGCGTGTAGTAGAGCAAGGTGAACTGAGCCAAATCTTTGCAAATCCTAAAACAAGTTATACAGCACAGTTATTAGATCATGATTTTGGAAAAGTAGAATCTAGACCCACTCAACAGAATGTTTTATCAGTACAGCACCTCAGCGTACAGTTTCCGATAAGAAAAGGAATTTTAAATCGTATTCAAGGTTATTTCACCGCCATAGAAGATTTGAGTTTTGATCTTGCTCAAGGTGAATCGCTTGGGGTGGTTGGTGAAAGTGGTGCGGGTAAGTCATCTTTAGCCCTCGCTTTGGTTCAGCTTATTCAGAGTAAAGGGCAGATTGTTTTTTTAGGGCAAGATTTGAATCAGTTACAGCCAAAAGTGCTACGGTTAATGAGATCAGATTTTCAACTTGTATTCCAAGACCCATTTGGCAGTTTAAACCCTCGTATGACGGTGGGGCAGATTATTGCTGAAGGGTTAAAGTTAAAAGCTGTGAATGAAAAAGAGATAAAGCAGCAAGTTGAATCTGTATTGGTAAAAGTTGAATTGGCTGAAGATTTTCAACATCGTTATCCTCATGAACTTTCAGGTGGACAACGTCAACGCGTGGCTTTAGCTAGAGCTTTGGTGGTTCAGCCTAAACTTTTAATCTTGGATGAACCTACCTCTGCCTTAGATCGGACCACGCAAAAAGCCATAATCAAGTTGTTGAGACAATTACAGCAAACCGAGCAGTTAAGTTATATTTTTATTAGTCATGATCTCAATATAGTGAAAGCACTGTGCCATAAAGTAATGGTATTGCGCCATGCAAAAGTTGTGGAATATCAGGAAACTGAATTACTATTCTCTAAGCCTCAAACTGAATATACCAGACAATTAATTAAAGCATCTCTTTAAAAAAAGATCTTAATTATTTGTTTTTAAATAAAATAATTAAAATTCGTGTTTTATGCAAAAAGTTGCATATTTTTATATTCTTTAAAATTGACATGTGCTATTGTCAGTTATCGATTATGCCTTGACATGCCCAATAACTCATTTAAATTAGAGTAATTGCTCTAAAAATCAAAAAAAGAGGTTACCATGAACCAGATTGCTCAACCTATCACGATACGCAATACCACCTTTAAAAACCGAATTATTAAAGGCGCAATGAGTGAAGCGCTTGCAAATTATGAAGGCCAACCAAATGACTTACATTTGGGGCTATATGGTGCATGGGCAAAAGGTGAGCTTGGCTGTGCAATTACGGGTAATGTCATGGTAAATGCCGGAGCAAAAAATGAACCGGGTGTTGTAGTTATTGAAACTGAACGTGACCTAGAGCGCTTAAAAGAGTGGGCGGCATTAGGTAAGAAATATGGCATGGTTCAGTTGATTCAATTATCGCACCCAGGTCGTCAGTGTCCAAAAGGTTTAAATAAAGAAACCGTAGCGCCTTCAGCCGTACCTTTTAGCCCAGCTTTAGCAACCATGTTTGGAACGCCACGTGAATTAACTCATGATGAAATTCTAGATATTATTAAACGTTTTGCCACAGCAGCTCAAATCTGTGAAAAAGCAGGTTTTGAAGGAGTGCAATTACATGGTGCACATGGATATTTAATCAGTCAGTTTTTATCGCCATTAACCAATAAGCGCACAGATCAATGGGGTGGTTCAGTTGAGAATCGTACTCGTTTTTTACTCGAGGTTTATAAAGCGGTACGTGAAGCGACTTCAGATAATTTTATCATTTCAGTAAAGCTTAACTCGGCCGACTTCCAGCGCGGTGGTATTAGCGAAGAAGATGTAATTTCAGTATTTAAAGCAGTGGATGAAGCGGGTATCGATTTAATTGAAATTTCAGGTGGTACTTACGAGGCCCCAGCAATGGCTGGAGCTAAGGCGGATAAACGTAAAGCAAGCACGATTGCACGTGAAGCATACTTTTTAGATTTTGCAGAGAAAATCCGCCAGCATGTTAACTGTAAACTTATGGTGACAGGCGGTTTCCGTACTGTAGAAGGCATGAACGCTGCACTTGAAAGTGGTGCTTGTGACTTTATTGGTATTGCTCGTCCATTTGCAGTAGAAACTGATTTAACAGAACGTTTAATTGCAGGACAAGATGTTCGCTATGCTGTAAAACCAATTAAAACAGGCTTACCATTTGTCGATAAGATGGCAATTATGGAAATTATTTGGTATGCAGCTCAATTTAAAACGATTGGCAAAGGGAAAAAGCCAAATCCAAAACTTTCACCACTTGTGGTGTTTTTAAATTATGCCAAAGGCAATATTAAAGCGGTGATTCAAGGACAAGTGAATTCGCGTAAGTCTGCATAAACTAAATGCGCCATTTCACTAACTGAAATGGCGCATTTTTTTAGAACGTATAGCTCATACCAAACTGAACGGTACGTGGTTCGCCCGGATAAGCATATAAATTGAAAGCACTTTCATCATAAACTTTATCAAAAATGTTCTTCACATCTAAGTTAAGACGAAGTTTTGGTGTTGCCTGATAATAAGAAACCAAATCTGTAACTGCATAACCTTTCATGGTGTAAGTACTATTGGCTGTTTGACCTGCACGTTTATCAATATATTTCTGATTAATTCCTAGACCTAAGCCTTGTAAGGGGCCATCTTGAAATTCATAGATATTTAAAAGATTAAAACTATTCTTTGGAATATTGGCTAAAGCCGTTCCTTTTTGCAGAGTGTTGTCTTTAGTCACTTCTGCATCTGTATAGGCATATCCACCAATAATTTTCCAAGCTGGAGTGATTTGCCCTGCAATATTTAGCTCAATACCTTGGCTACGGACTTCACCGGCAGCAACTTTATAGGCTGAATCTACAGGATCGAGGGTTAAGACATTTTCTTTTTTGCATAGAAAATAGCGGAGTCAACCGATAGCATATTGTCGAGTGCTTGCCATTTAAAGCCTAACTCGTAAGCCATGCCTTCTTCTGGGTCAAATCCCTCTCCATTACGGCTAGCCCCTGTATTTGGTTTAAACGATTTTGCAGCATTGCTATAAATTGAAAGATCATCACGGGCTTTAAAAACTAAACCTAAACGTGGAATAAATGCATCATGACTGGTATTCCAGTTTGCAGTATTTGGTAATAGGTTTTTGTAATCATGTTCGTAGTGCTCAAAACGTAAACCCAGTAGCGCACTTAAACGCTCATTTAAATCGATTTGGTCTTGTGCAAAAACGGCAGTTGTTTTTAAATTTTCGCGGTCATGGGTCGTAATATTTTTAAGCTCAGGCAGAGGTTGGCCTAAAACTGGATCATAAATATTGATTGGATAGTTATTTGACTTAGGATCCGAACGAATAATATATGACTTGTAATCGTAGTTTTCATATTCAAGCCCAGTCACTAAAGTATGAGCTAGACCTAAAAGTTGGAAATTACCTGTTAGATTAATTTGGGCATCGGTATCTTGCCATTTTAATTCTCGATAGTTGTAATTTCGGTCTAAAGTTTCTCCATCGGCCTGTATGCCATTTGCCTCTACCGCATAGCCATACAATTTGCCATGTAGATATTGCACTCCCGCATTAAGTTTCCAGTCATTTCCCAAGTCATGCTCAACTCGTAATTGAGTCATGTCATTATCATTGTAGAGTCGATTATTGTATTTACCTGTTTCCCACAAATAGGTTTCGGGGGAACTGTTAAATGATTTCTGACCTGCATAGCGCGTATGCCCACGATCAAGTGGATGCTGATTTCGTAATATATCTGCTTCAAAAGTAACTTTGGTTGCATCAGAAGCTTGCCATTGGATGACTGGTGCAATTCCATATCGTTTGGACTCGACATGATCACGATAACTGTCACCGCCTTCTGCAATCACATTGAGGCGATAGCCGATGTTTTCTGCATTTGGAATAGTGCCAGTAGTGTCTATAGTAGTGCGATATAAACCTTCACTGCTAAGCTGGGCACCTAAAGTGGTTTGTTGCTCAGACTTCGGTGTTTTAGAAATTAGATTAAACGTACCACCTGGATCACCACGGCCATATAAGCTAGAAGAGGGACCACGTAAAACGTCTACACGTTCAATTGTATTGCTATCAGGAGCATTTGGATAACCACGGTTAATCGGGAATCCATTACGGTAAAACTCACCGCTAGTGAAACCACGCAGGTTAAACCCTGTTAAGCCTTGACCACCAAAGTTATTAGCGCGAGTAACGCCGCCAGCCAAATCAAGCGCTTCGATTAAACGTGTCGCACCAATATCCTCAATTACTTTTTGAGTCACTACACTGACAGATTGTGGCGTATCTTTTAATGCGACTTCGCTACGTGTTGCGCTACTTGAGCTATCGACTTTATAGGCTTGGTCAGCAGCTTGCTGGGCTTTAATCTTAATCGTAGCAAGAGTCGTTGAGGAACCATTGGTTTCTGCGAAAGCACTTGAAATACAGCATAGTTGAGCGATGCTCAGGGAGAGAAGGCGAAGCTTAAGATCCATTTAAAACCTTGTTGATAATAAATATCAGTATAAAAATAGGAATTATTATATTGTAAATCTATGTAAAGGAAATACTGGATTGGTGATATATGTGTACAAGTGTATTTTATTCCGAAATACAGAAAATTAGAAAAATAAACAGAATGTTTAAAAGCAAAAGAGAAAAGGATTTTATAAGGAGAAAGTATGGCGTCCCTACGGGGATTCGAACCCCGGTTACCGCCGTGAAAGGGCGATGTCCTAGGCCTCTAGACGATAGGGACGTTGAGGATGGCGGTATCTTAAGAAGCCGCCACCAAACTGTCAAGGAGGTAAGGCGACAGTTTGTTCAAAATATAGCAAAACAGTTCAGCAGTCTTCTGAGTATCGTACAAAGCAGAGTGCGCTTCTTTGCCGTCAAAATCAATTCCAGCTTGAATACAGGCTTTCGCAAGCACAGTTTGTCCAAACATGACAGCACTTAAAGTCACCGTATCCATCACTGAAAAACTATGGAATGGATTTTGGTTTTTTGTGCTTGTGCGTGCAATTGCTGCTTGTACAAAGCCAAGATCAAAATGCGCATTATGACCAACTAGCACTGCATGCGTACAATGCTGCTGTTTACGGACTTCATTCACCGATTTAAAAATACGGCGTAATGCGGTGCGCTCATCTTCAGCCATTGCCATACGCATCGGATTGAATGGGTCAATACCAATAAAATCTAGCGAACGGCGATCGAGATTAGCCCCTTCAAACGGGTTAATATGCGCATGAAATGCTGGACCAGGGACAAATTGTCCCTGAGCATCATACACAATTGGAATGCACGCAATTTCTAGCAATGCATCTGTCTGGGCATTAAAACCTGCCGTTTCAACGTCAACAACAACAGGTAAGAAGCCACGAAAACGTTGGCCAATGACCGGGACAGAGGTTTCTTGTGTCACACTTTTCTCCATTGCAGCGTTTTCCCGGCATGCAGCGGGATAATTTTTTGATCATCTAAATAATCAAAAGATTCTGGAACGAGGTTATCTTCTTTTACCAAAGTAATAGTAGAAGTATTACGTGGTAGACCGTAGAAGTCTGCACCAAAGTGGCTAGCAAAACCTTCTAGGCGCTCTAATTTACCCACTTGGTCAAATGCTTGAGCATAAAGTTCAATTGCATTAGGCGCACTATAACAGCCCGCACAGCCACACGCATTTTCTTTTGCATTTTGCGAGTGAGGTGCGCTATCTGTACCCAAGAAAAATTTAGGGTTACCGCTAGTTGCAACTTCAAGCAAAGTGGTCTGGTGAGTTTGACGCTTTAAAATTGGTAAACAATAAAAATGCGGTTTAACACCACCCACCAACATATCATTACGGTTAAATAATAAATGTTGAGGCGTGATTGTTGCAGCGACATTGCGGTCTTGTTCTAAAACAAAGTGTGCAGCATCGCTTGTTGTGATGTGCTCAAGTACCACTTTAAGTTTTGGAAATTGCTTTAATAACGGTGATAAAACTTCATCTAAGAAGCGTTTTTCACGGTCAAAAATATCAACGTGGTTATGAGTCACTTCACCATGAAGTAATAACGGAACTTGGTGTTCTTCTAATTGCTCAATGACTGCATAAACTTTACGAATGTCACTTACACCGTTATCAGAGTTGGTGGTCGCGCCTGCTGGGTAAAGTTTAATGGCATTTACATGTCCAGATTCTTTAATTTTACGAACTTCGTCTGGTGAGGTGAAATCAGTAAAATAAAGCACCATACGCGGGTCAAAATTAAGACCTTCTGGAACATGTGCAAGAATACGTTCACGGTAAGCCAATGCTTCTTCCACAGTTTTTACAGGCGGAACAAGGTTTGGCATACAGATCGCACGAGCAAATTGTTTGGCCAAATCAGGTACAGTACGTTTTAATGCTAAACCATCACGTAAATGTGCATGCCAATCATCTGGCTGGAGCAGGGTAATAGAGTCCAAGGCAGTTCAAACTTCGAAATAAAACAAATGATAATCGATAAAGTGTGAAAATGGTAACGAGAATTACGGACAAATGGCAAAATAAAGCGGAAGAGGCCTTAAAAAATAATGTTATATTTTGTTAATGTGTAAGAGGCAGGAATCAAGTAGTGGCGAATAGGGGAAATGTACATGAATTACTCAAAGCAAAAGAAGAAATAGAATATTTAGTAACTCTACATACCCATCGTTATGCCAATACACCTTTGCCATATCAATTAGAAAAAAAGTTCTGGTGTCTAAATCTTGAGCGAACTAAACAAAATATCTCTAAATTCTTAACAAGCGGCATTTTAACTTATCTCATTTTTATTTTACTGGCTTTACCCACTGACTATTTAGTGATCGGTGTTCCGTATATTACTTGGGACTTCGTGTACTGCTTACTGAGTGCAATTAATATTGCTTGTGCATTGCTACTATTTTGGATCTTTGCAAAGTTTAAAAGGCTTACTGAATATTTTTATATCGCAGCCTGTGGCATTGTATTTTTGACCATTATTATTAATGCAATATTGCTTCTTAGCGTGGGAAATGTCGCCCTTAAAAATCAGTCTATGTTGCTACTTTCTTTTTTATATATGCTTGGTTTTATTTTAAGCGGAATAAAGCCTCTGCATATGCTTTATGTAGGTTTGACAGCAGCTATTTGTGTTTTTTCTCTATTGATTTTATTGCAAACGAATTGTGATTATATTGCTTTGGGAAGAGCGCTGTTTGGTAGTTGTATTTTAGGTTTTTCAATTAGTACGATGCTCACGTCTAGAGAAAGAAGCCTTTTTTTAAATAATCAACTTGCTGAACTTAATGAACAGATTTTACGTATTGAGGCTTCTGAATTACTTCATTTAAGCCAGCAGGATGCACTGACGAATATCTCTAATCGACGTACTTTTGATGAGATGTTCGACTTTTTTTACTATCGTGCAAAGCAAGAAAAGCGTCCCTTAGCTGTTTTATTTATAGATATCGATTTTTTTAAAAATTATAACGATTTTTATGGGCACCAAATGGGGGATAAGGTGATTTCATCTATTGCCTCTGCAATTAAAAATTCGATTCGCCATGTTGACTTTGTTGCCCGTTATGGCGGAGAGGAATTTGTGGTGCTGTTGCCGAAAACACCTGCTCAAGGTGCCTATGCAGTAGCTGCAAATATTTATAAAGCAATTGAGCGCCAAGCAATTCCTCATGCCGCATCTTTAGTTTCTAAGCATGTCACGATTAGTTTAGGTTTTACTGTTTATACAGAAGGTTTTAAAGTAAATCAGGAAAAATTAATTCACGCTGCGGATCAAGCTTTGTATCGGGCTAAGCAGCTTGGTCGTAACCAAATTTATTATCAACCTTTGGAAGTAGTGGAACTTGTTTAAACTTTAAAGCTTGAAATAAAAAAGCCACCTTTGTCGGTGGCTTTTTTATTAAGTAAGAAAATTATTTTTTCTTGCTATCGAGTTGTGGTACAGCAGAACCTTGACCGATTGAAAGCAAACCAGCATCAGTATAGATACCAAGTTTCGCACGTGTATCGGTAATGTCGAGGTTACGCATAGTCAACTGACCAATACGGTCCATTGGCGAGAACATTGAATCGCCTTTTTCCATTGTTAAACGTTCAGCTTCGTACGTTAAGTTTGGAGATTCAGTGTTCATGATGGTGTAGTCATTACCACGACGAAGTTCAAGCGTCACTTCACCAGTAATTGCTTTAGCCACCCAACGCTGTGCAGTTTCACGCAACATAAGCGCTTGAGAGTCGAACCAGCGGCCTTGGTAAAGTAAACGACCTAAACGTAAACCGTTAATACGGTATTGTTCGATCGTATCTTCGTTATGAATACCAGTAACTAAACGCTCGTAAGCAATGTGAAGAAGGGCCATACCCGGTGCTTCATAAATACCGCGAGATTTCGCTTCGATAATACGGTTTTCGATTTGGTCAGACATACCTAAACCATGACGACCACCAATACGGTTTGCTTCAAGAATAAGCTCAACCGGATTGTCAAAAGTTTGACCGTTTAATGCAACAGGTACACCTTCTTCAAAACGTACAGTCACTTCTTCTGGCGTAATTTCAACTTCTTCTTTCCAGAAAGCAACGCCCATAATTGGGTCAACGATTTTGATACCAGCGTTTAGGTATTCAAGATCTTTTGCTTCGTGAGTTGCGCCTAACATGTTTGAGTCAGTTGAGTACGCTTTTTCTTTTGACATTTTATAGTCAAAGCCGTTGTCGATCAGGAACTGTGACATTTCAGCACGGCCACCGAGTTCGTCGATGAAGTTTTGATCTAACCAAGGCTTATAAATTTTAAGATTTGGGTTGGTCAACAAACCATAACGATAGAAACGTTCAATATCGTTACCTTTATAAGTTGAACCGTCACCCCAGATGTTTACGTCATCTTCTTTCATTGCAGTAACTAACATAGTACCTGTTACTGCACGACCGAGAGGAGTCGTATTGAAATATGGAACGCCACCTGTACTGATATGGAATGCACCACACTGAATTGCAGCAATACCTTCAAGCGCAAGTTGTAAGCGGCAGTCAATTAAGCGAGCTTTTACAGCGCCGTATTGTTCTGCTTTCTTTGGAATTGCATCGTAGTCATCTTCATCAGGCTGACCTAAGTTTGCAGTATATGCATAAGGTTCTGCGCCTTTTTGTTTCATCCACAATAAGGCAGCTGAAGTGTCTAGGCCTCCGGAGAAGGCAATCCCAACTTTTTTGCCTACTGGTACATGCTGCAAGATAGTTGCATTATCAGTCATTGCTAATCCTAACATTTATGAAAAAGACCCCATATAGGCGGTCTTGAGAATTCTGAATGGCGGCTATTGTAGCACTATTCATGGTGCTTTTTTTCGCAAAAAAAGCATTAATTCACGTGATCTGATTTGAAGTTTTAATTTGATAAAAAATATAAGGCTATTTATAGAATAAGAAGAGTTAAATGAAGTATCGTTCTTAAATTAATGGATTGACCATAAGCTCCGATAAATTTCTTTGCATGGTCATCCAAAATTATTAAAAAAGTATTAAAGTACTATGCAACAAGTTGCAAAAACTATTGGGACGCAGCATGACAAGTTACGCCAATTTATTAAAACCATTACATTTAGGCTTTACCACCATTAAAAACCGTGTGGTGATGGGATCCATGCATACGGGGCTTGAAGACCGTTTTTACAATTACCCAAAACTGGCAGCTTATTTTGAAGAGCGTGCAAAAGGTGGGGTTGGCCTGATTGTGACTGGAGGAATTTCTCCAAACCGACAAGGTTGGCTACTACCCATGGGTGGAACCATGAATGGTTTAACCGATATTCCACAGCACCGTTTAGTTACCCATGCTGTGCATAAGCATGGTTCAAAAATTTTAATGCAAATTTTGCATGCCGGCCGTTATGGTTATCAACCTTTTGCAGTGTCTTCTAGTCCGATCAAATCGCCAATTTCACCATTTAAACCGCGTGAACTATCTGACAAAAATATATTAAGTACGATTGATGACTATGCACATTGTGCTGACATTGCCAAAAAAGCGGGCTATGACGGCGTTGAAATTATGGGCTCGGAAGGTTATCTCATTAACCAGTTTTTAAGTAGCCATGTGAACCAGCGTACTGACCGTTGGGGCGGTAATATTGAAAACCGTATGTGCTTTCCAGTTGAAGTCGTAAAGGCGATTCGTGCCAAAGTCGGCGAAAAATTTATTATTTGTTTCCGCTTGTCGTTGCTCGATTTAGTTCATGACGGCAACACTATGCAAGAAGTGGTGACTGTTGCAAAAGCTTTAGAAAAAGCGGGTGTCACTTTATTAAATACCGGCATTGGTTGGCATGAAGCTCGTGTTCCCACCATTGTCACGTCTGTGCCTCGTGCAGCTTTTGTCGATTACACGGCGCATGTAAAACAGCATATTTCTATACCGATTATTGCGTCAAACCGAATTAACATGCCTGAAACTGCCGAAGAAATTTTGGCAACTGGCAAAGCAGATATGGTTCAAATGGCGCGTCCTTTATTGGCCGATGCATTTTGGGTAAATAAAACTGCGACTAACCGCGTTGATGAAATTAATACCTGTATTGCGTGTAACCAAGCTTGTTTAGACCATGCTTTTAAAAATAAGCGTGTGTCATGTTTAGTGAATCCGCGTGCAGGGCATGAAACGGAACTGGTCTATTTAAAAACCAAACAACCTAAGCGAATTGCAGTTGTAGGTGGCGGTGTAGCGGGAATGTCCGCAGCAACCGTTGCGGCAAGCCGCGGTCATGCGGTTACTTTATTTGAAGCAACGGCGGAAGTAGGTGGTCAATTTAACTTTGCTAAGGTTGTACCAGGTAAAGAAGAATTCCACGAAACAATTCGCTACTTTAAAGTCCAACTCGAAAAAACTGGGGTGGATGTACGTTTAAATACTCGCGTGAACCGTGAGCAGCTTGAACGTGAAGGTTTTGATGAAGTGATTGTTGCAACGGGTGTAATTCCACGTGCATTAAAAATTGAAGGAAGTAATGCACCGCAAGTCCTTTCCTATGCTCAAGTTCTAAAAGGAGCAGAAGTTGGACAAAAAGTTGCAGTGATTGGTGCGGGTGGCATTGGTTTTGATGTGTCTGAGTTTTTACTTAAACCGCCACATCAACCACAGCCTCAACCTTTAGCCGAGTGGCAACGTGAATGGGGTGTGGATCCAGACCCAAACTACATTTCTGAAGGTGGAATGCAGCCGCCAGTCATTGAACCAGCAATCCGTGAAATTTATTTATTGCAACGTAAAACAACACCACTCGGTATTGGCCTTGGCAAAACTTCGGGTTGGGTCCATCGTGCACAGCTTAAAAAACATGGTGTCCGTATGTTGCGTGGTGTGCAATATAAAGCAGTTACCGACGAAGGGCTTTGGATTGAGCATAATGGTCAAGATCAGCTTTTACGTGTAGACACGGTAGTGGTGTGTGCAGGCCAAGAGTCGGTAAAAGACTTGATGCCAAAAGAAGGTGAGTCGACGATCGCGAACTATCATATTATTGGTGGTGCAAAGCTCGCAGCAGAGCTAGATGCTAAGCGTGCGATCAAAGAAGGAGCAGAATTGGCTGCCCAACTGTAAAATTGATGAAACAATATGCACTTGAACACAAAGCGGTGATTTTTTTCTTGAATAAAATGAATAAGCTTTGTATTCTTACGCACATGGAAGCGTGGCAGAGCGGTTTAATGCACCGGTCTTGAAAACCGACGAGGGTGTGAGTCCTCCGTGAGTTCGAATCTCACCGCTTCCGCCAAATTCGAAAAGCCCCTGTGAAAACAGGGGTTTTTTTATGCCTAGAATAAAAATTACAACTCGATTTAGCTTAAATATTGCTAACAAATCCTGAAAATTTCATATAAATCAAATAAGTACATATTTTAATCAAAATTGCTATCTTTATATAATATATTTTATGTTTTCAATATCTTAGCAATAAGAGGTCTATATATCAGAATCGAACAAGTTATTTGTAGAATATTCATTTATTGATATATGATGAGGCCATATTTAGAAACTGATTCAAAACATAATTCTATCGTTCAGCGAGTAAGTTCAAGGAAGGAATAATGCTGAATTCAGTCTTCTAAACCCTATATCTGGATATTATTTCCACCCAAAAATTGCATTTGACCCAATGGTTGGTAATGTCTCACTCTTTCGTAGAGTAGGCATTTCCTAGTTTAGGATATATCTATGAAAAAATTATTTAGTGTCCTGTTCAGCGCATCTGTACTAACACTGTCTGCATGTAACAAACAACCTGCACAAACTGAAAATACTGCTCCAGCTAAAGACAAAACTGAGTTGGTACGTACAATTAAATTGGTTTCAACAGGTTCGGATACTGACGTATGGAAATACGTTGCAACGCTTCCTGAAACTGCTCAAGCGGGCATTAAACTCGAAGTGACTAACCTGACTGACTACGTTGTGCTTAATACATCTGTAGCAAGTGGTGAACAAGACGTAAATGCGTTCCAGTCATTCAACTATTTGGCAGCTTATAATGCTTCAAATACTGCTAAAGTTGCTGCTGTTGCGACAACTTACCTAGAGCCAATGGGTATTTATGCAAATAAAGTTAAATCTGTTGAAGAGTTCCCGCAGGGCGCGACCATCGCTATTCCAAACGATACTGCCAACGAAGCGCGTGCTTTAACATTATTACAGTCTGCTAAACTGATTAAACTTAAACCGAACTTTGACCCTGTAAAAGGAACTACAAACGACATTGCTGAAAATCCTAAGAATTTGAAATTAAAACCAATTCAAATGACTACGGCAGTTCGTGTTAAAAACGATGTAGATGCGATTGTACTCGGTAATACATTGGCGCTTGAAGGTGGCTTAAATGTAATGAAAGATGCGATCTTCCGTGAGCCTATTGATCAGTCTACTAAGCTTTATGTGAACTTATTGGGTGTTGCTGAAGCAAATAAAAATGACCCAATCTATACGAAACTTGGTGAGCTTTATCACTTACCTAAAGTTCAAAAGTTTGTGAGCGAAAAATTCGGTGGCACTAAAGTTGAAGTGAACAAACCTGTTTCTGAGTTTACTGACATCAAATAAGTAATTTTTTAATTAAAATTATTTTTAAAAGCTAAGTCACGGTAATCGAGACTTAGCTTTGTTTTATTTAGTACATTGTATTTTGATTAAAATTTATTAAGTGAATTATTTATGGCTTTCTTTAATAATATATAATCACAATATGATTGTTGAATACATAAGAACATCAAGTTAATGAAATACACAAGTGAACAAATTAAAAAAGCTTTATTGCTTACTCCATTGCCATTACTTTTATGGCATTTCTTTTTTAAATTTATGGATGTGGATAACGTTAGACTTAGCTTAGATATCTTTTCTGTATTTTTTCTTGGTATTGTAGGTTATAGTCTTGTTTATTTAGCTTATTGTATTTTGACCGTACCCTTTAGCTTTATTTTTTCCATTCTTTTAAATCATTATACTTATCTTAACATCTGGACTATCTGTATTAATTCGGTAATTATTACCTCGCTATTTTTCTTTTTCTTAAGATGGCTTTTTACAGGAGAAATTTCTCCAAAAATAAATTATATGGAATCTATGGAGGGAGAAGCATCTCCAAAATGGTGGATGATGTATACCGATATATCTTTTATTATATTCATATTATTTCCTGGTCTATGTTATTGGGGATTTTTAATTCTTCTTAAGAAGAAACAATCAAAGATTATTAGAGGTCACTTTTCAAACTATTTCTAAAATCAACATAATTTTCCCTTATAGAAAACACTTGCATACATTCAAAGCAGCATATCACTAAGCTGCTTTATAAACCCCCATTTAACAATAACTCTCTCATTATTTACCCTTACTTTTTAATCATCTAATTTAAAGCAAATGTCATTTTGTGTGCTTGACTGTAAAAGGGCGGAGCACTATCCTTTGCCTGCTGGCCTACATTGCCAGTCGGTTTTAGCAGACCGTTCCGAAAAGCATTAAAAGAGCAATCTTTTAGTGACGAACCCTCGTGCCCCCTCTGCGGCGGAACGGGAGGGGGACACCTTCGGGTGTGCTGGGTTTTTTCGGCCAGTCTGCTAACCCCCTTTCGTTCTGCCACCATAATTTTAATGACTTGGCAGAACTCCCAATAAAAAGGAGTTGGCTTTGCACATTCATTATTTCTTGGCAGCCTTTGCCAAAGTCTATATCGACACAACTTAAACGTTAAAGCGGTTTGATGGCCCTTGGGCTTTTCAGGCTTTAAATCGTCACGACTAAAACTTAGCAACAATAAAATTTGAGATGTGCCAAGCACAGTCTTCACGGCTTTGCTGTGCCTTTTTTCTCCCAAAAAAGTATCTCACCTACAACAAGAACTTATTTTAAAACGGTAAAAATATGCCTCATTCAGAAATATCTACCAAAAAATTACAAGTTATTTGTACTTCAATACAGCTATTTAATCTTTACGGATTTCACAATACTGGGGTAAACCTTCTGATCAAAAAATGCAAAATTCAGAAGGCAACTTTTTATAATTATTTTCAGTCCAAAGAGAGGCTCATTGAAAGATGCATAGCCTTTCAAAAAAGTCGGCTAAAAGAAGAAGTGCTGGCAATTATTTATTCGCATCGCTACCCAAATTCCCACGATAAACTCAAAGAAATTTTTCTTTTACATGTCGATTTAAATAGCTTTTACTTTTTGCTATTTAAGGCCATTTTTGAAATAAAACTGCTTTATCCGAGAGCCTATCAAATGGCGATTGACTATAGAAAATGGCTGCTACGAGAGCTTTTTGATCTGATATTTAGTTTAGAAAGTCGTGGCTTGAAACCCGATGCTAAGATGATTTTATTTATGATTGATGGTGCAATCATCCAACTTTTAGAACCGAATAAAGCTGGTGAAAGGGAGAAGTTGTTGGATTATTTTTTTACTCGATGGTTAAATTGTTAGATTAATTGATAGTCTTTTTGTATATAATATGTATTCTTTATATTTTTTAATCATTATAGAGTAAATATGAAAAAAATATTAATCATTACTACTTTGAGTTCTTTCAGTTTAATTGCTTGTTCAACTACTGAAACTTCAAGAACGATACAAAGCCCACAAGTAACTGTAGCTACATCACAAATTAAATATACGGGAGTAAAAGCTCCAGTTTCGATTGGTAAATTTGATAATCGCTCTAGTTATATGAGAGGTGTTTTCTCTGATAATGTAGACCGCCTAGGCGGACAGGCGAAAACTATTCTTGAGACACATTTACAGCAAACTGGTTATTTTACAGTTTTAAATCGTGACAACTTATCTGAGATTAAACAAGAAGTTGGTTATAGCAATACAAGTCAATCTATTAAAGGCGCTCGTTATGTTATTACTGGTGACGTATCTGAGTTTGGTCGCAAAGAAGTAGGTGATCAGCAATTATTTGGTATTTTAGGTCGCGGTAAACAGCAAGTTGCTTATGCAAAAGTTAATTTAAATATTGTTGATGTAAAAACATCAGAAGTTGTGCATTCAGTACAAGGTGCGGGTGAATATGCATTAGGTGCTCGTGAAGTATTAGGTTTTGGCTCTACAGCTTCTTATGATTCTACTTTAAATGGCAAGGTACTAGATTTAGCTGTTCGTGAAGCAGTTAATAATCTTGTGACAGATATTCAAAATAACCGTTGGTCAGTTCAATAATTTTGGATATGTGTTAAATGAAAAAAATTCTTTTAAGCAGTTTTCTTGCTATGGGATTGGTTGGTTGTGCCGCTGGTCCTCAACCTTTATATAATTGGGGAACTTATACTCATCAAACTTATTTGATGTATAGCGCACCTGAGAAAGCGACACCTAGTACGCAAATCACAAAATTAGAAGCTGAAATTGAAAAAACTAAAGGTAAGGGCTTAGCTGTTCCACCAGGTTTATATGCTCATTTAGGATTATTATATTTGCAAGAAAATAACTCTCAAAAAGCAATCGAGTATTTCCAACTTGAACGACAAGTATATCCAGAATCTACAGTTTTAATGGATCGTTTATTGCAAAAAATGAATGCTAATGGTGGGTATACAAAATCATGATGAAGAAATTTCTAATTGCTGGTTTGGTTATTTCTAGCCTTGCATTTACGGGATGTGCTGTTACTCCACCGCCTAATAAAGATATTACGGCTTATAAAGCTCATATGCCAAAATCGATTTTGGTATTACCGCCAGTCAATGATTCGCCTGATGTGAAAGCGACTTATAGTTATTGGCCTACTGTAGTGGCACCTGTTGCAGAAGCTGGTTATTACGTTTTCCCCATCTCTGTCGTAGACAATATGTTTAAAGAGAATGGTGTAACTAATGGCAGTGATGCTCAGTCTATTGCACCTCAGAAATTACAAGAGATTTTTGGTGCAGATGCAGCTTTATATATTCGAATTAAAGAATATGGTTCTAAATATCAAGTAATTCAGAGTGTCGCGACAGTAAGTGCTGATGCAAAGCTTGTTGATTTAAAAACTGGAGATGTGATTTGGACAGGTGAGAAAAAACTTGTTCAAGCAAGTAATGATGGTAATGCGGGTTTAATCGGAATGGTCGTTGGTGCTTTAGTGGAACAGATTGCTGGCAGCTTAACTGATCGCGCTTATCCATTAGCGAGTATGGTAAATACTCAACTTTTTACCCCGACTAATTATAATCCGGGTATGGGGTTGTTATATGGCCCACGTTCACCAAAGTATCAACAAGATGGAGTAGTAGCTAAGTAAATTAAAGTCTTAGCTAAAGTGTTACTTTATTAAAAATAGGCTGCTTCATATATTAATTATATGGAGCGCTATATAAAAAATTATTATTCCAGATGGTTTATTAAATTTTTTGGTTAGACAGGAGAGCTAGAGCAACTAGTTTTCCTGCTTAACTCGTTTTACTTCTTTTGCTTAAAACGATACTTACATTTCAAGCAGCGATAGTCTTGAAAAATATTTTTATCGATCATTACGCCTGCTTTTTTACCAAAAATATTACCAACGACACCGCCAGTAATTCCTGCACTAATGGCACCAACAAAAGTCCCTACAGTTCCACCAACAATCACACCTAAAGGGCCAGCAACAGTACCGATAGCTGCTCCAACAGTCGCGCCAGTTGCTGCACCGCCTACCGTACCTGCTGTTGTGCCAGCAGCTGTCAGTAAAACACCGCCAGTTGTTCTAAGTAATTTGTCATGGTCACGTGCTTCAATTTCTGTAGAACCACACTTAGGACATTGCAGAGCTTTTTCCATAAAATTTCCTGTCTTCATCATTGAGTGACACAGTTGAGGGCTAAATCAGTAAAGTGGGTAAAGAGCCTGTCTTGCGATGCAGTATCTTTTGCCTATTGAGTGATCGTAACGATAACTGGTCTGCTTTGATTTTAGCTGAACATTGACACAAATATTTATAGATCATGTAAACACTTGTACTTTAATAATTATCTCATTAAATACCAATGTTTAGAATGACTAAGGTTTACATATCCATGTGTCTAGCAGAGAGCAATTCAATAATGATGAATAGAATGTGAATGGTTTTTTGAATAGATTTTCTGAAGTTGCTCAGGGTGACGAACTGTTAAATGATAAAAGGCTTATCCTGTTTGAATAAGCCTTTTTTGAATACTAGAGTGCTTTTTTCCAACTCAGAAATTTATATAGTCCAAACATGAATGTAATCCAGATTGGAATTAAAATAACAGATTTTTCAAACCCTTTAATCCACATGATATATAAAATCATGCCGATAAAAATCAAAACAATATAGTTACTCAAAGGTGAAAACAGAGCAGGGAATTTGGCAACTTTATTTTCAAGTTTCATGGCGCGTTTAAACTTTAAATGAGTAAAGCTAATGATTGCCCAGTTTAAAACTAGTGCAGCTACAGCCATGTACATGAGATAGCTTAAAGCTTGTTCTGGGATAAAATAATTCAGTAATACACAACCAAAAATTAGTATAGAAGAAAAGATAACAGCAGGTGTTGGAACCCCTTGTTTACTTACTTTTGTAAAAATCTTGGATGCGTGGCCCTGTACTGCGAGTCCGTATAACATACGGCTGTTTGCATACATACCGCTGTTATAAACCGACAGTGCAGCCGTCAAAATAATAAAGTTAAGTAAATGCGCTGCCCAGCCAATACCAAGATGGCTAAAAATCATCACAAATGGACTTTTATCTAAACCACCGAGGTCAAGCTGATTCCAAGGAATGAGCGACATAATGATGGCAAGCGAAGCCACATAGAAAATTAAGATTCGAAAGATGACTTGGTTAATGGCTTGTGGAATGCTTTTTTCAGGATTTTCGGCTTCAGCGGCAGTCATCCCGATCAGTTCAATACCGCCAAAGGCAAACATTAGGAAGGCCAGCATATAAAATAGGCCCGAGAATCCATGTGGGAAAAATCCGCCATGCTGCCATAGGTTTGCAAAGCTAGCGATAGAATCATTACCTGCGGTAAGCAATAAATATAAGCCAAACACGATCATGGCAATAACCGCTACAACTTTAATAATGGCTAACCAAAACTCGGATTCACCATAAAACTTAACATTGCCTAAGTTCAAACACGTGACTAAAACAAAGAAAAATAAGGCTGATATCCACGCAGGAATGTGGGGCCACCAATAATGCACATATTTAGCAACTGCTGTCAGCTCGGTCATCGCGACCAGAATATAGACCACCCAATAGTTCCAGCCCGATAAAAAACCAGGAAATTTGCCCCAATATTTTTGTGCAAAGTAACTAAAGGAACCAACCACAGGTTCTTCTACGATCATTTCACCCATTTGGCGCATAATTAGAAATGCGACCAAACCGACAATGGCATAACCTAAAATAATAGAAGGACCAGCAGACTGGATGACTTGTGCAGAGCCTAAAAATAAACCTGTCCCGACAGCACCACCCATGGCAATTAACTGGATATGGCGATTTTTAAGTCCGCGTTTTAATTGGGAAGATGAATTGCTCAAAATATATGCGCTGAATAAAAAAGCTGGCGCTATTGTAATAGATTGGCTAGGGATAACCTAGTTTGAAAAGGATTTTACTCAGCTAAATAAAAAGGATCCATATAAAGCTATACGAATCCTTTTTTTGAAAATTGGTTATTTTATAAATTAGAAAGATACCATTTTGCCCGGATTAATCATTGCGCCGATGCCATACATACTTTTTGCGAGCGGAATAACAACGGGTGCAAGGGTACGACCAAACATAATATTTTGATGATCAATTTTAGATAACATTTCAAAATCTTTAGATTGCCCAACAAAGTCATTCGCAATAGCTTTACCAATACGTACCGTCTGTGCAACGCCATGACCACTCCAGCCGTGAACAGCATAAATTGGGAATTTATTGCCAAACTTACGGCTATCGACAGCGCCATTTACGGTTAAATCAGTGGTTCCACTCCAGACAAAATCCATTTCTAGATTTTTAATTTGCGGGAACACGGTATGAATGCGATGCTCTAGATAATTTAAAGTTTTCTCTGGACCCCAGCATGTTCCTGTGCCTTGGCCACCAAATAGTAAACGGTTGTTAAACACTGGGCGATAGTAATCAATCTGGAACTGAGTGTCATAAACTGGATGCCCAAATGGTAAAAGCTCTTTTGTATCAAGCTCTAGCGGGGCGGTCGTTGCAACATAGGTATAAAACGGAATAGTGGTATTGTTTTGCTCTGATAAAAGTTTAAACGAAGCATGGTGTACTGCCAATACCACAGATTTTTTAGCTTTCACGACAGCAGTTGCTGTTTGAACATAAATACCATCTGCTTTTTCTTCTATTGAAAGGACTTCTGTTTGTTCATAAACAGTACCGCCATTTTGGCAAAAGCCATAAATTAAACCGCGGTTTAAAGCTAAAGGATGGATTTGTCCACCCAACTCATCAATTAAACCACCTGTGTAATAATCAGACTTAATAAAGTCCATAAGTTCGTGTTTACCCACAATACGGGTATGGTCTTCACCTAAATATTTTCGTGCATCGGCGCCTTGTGTTAAACCAACCAAATGTCCTTCATGAACAGCGGCAGTAATGTGACCATGTTTTCGGTCAAAGTTGAGTTGGTATTTTTCTGAGATGTCATCAATCAGCTGCATGGCTTCCGTAGAGGTAAAATGCCAGAGTTTTTTTGCATCTTCATAACTCAAGCGATCGGCCATTTCTTGGGCTTCCCAACGAGCTAGACCAGGGGTGAGTTGTCCACCATTTCGACCAGAAGCTGCGCTACCTACACGGTTTTTTTCTAATAAAACGGTATCTACACCTTGTTCAGCTAAATGTAAGGCCGTAGATGAACCCAATAAACCACCGCCAATAACCACCACATCGCATTCAATATCAGCTTTTAAACTGTCAAAGGTATGCCAATCAGAAAGTGAGCTTTCATAGTAGTTTGCTGGATTATTTGCCGATGCACCTTCTACAGTTGTTGCGTCAAATTTTGCATGCTTTGGATTTAACCAACTCCACTCTTTGCCCACTTGTAGAGATTTACTTGGTTTATATTCCACGTCTTTTAAAAGTTGAGGTTTAGAAATAATTTTCATGACAAAAGTTCCTTAAAAATTAATAAGCATTACTAATAGCAATGCTTTGTTTTTTAATCGTTTTATAGATAAATAAAAGAATGCCCAAAGCTAACCAGAAACATCCAAAAATCAGTGAAGATGAGTCCAGATTTAGCCAGAGGCAAATAATGCTGATCACAGAGATAAGCGGTAAAAAGAGGTTTAGAAATTTATTTTTAAACCCTGAGCGCTGTTTATCTTTAATATAAAACTTCATAAAAACTGAGAAATTTACGGCTGTAAAAGCGACTAGCGCACCAAAGCTAATCAGGCTGACGACTTGGGCTAAGTCTAAAAAAACCGCGGACATTGAAATAAGACCAACAAATAAAACCGAAAAAAACGGTGTACCTAAGGAGATGTGAATTGTCCCAAAATACTTTTTAGGAAAAATATTATCGGTGCCCATTATATACAGTAAACGTGAAGCACTGGCATGTGAGGCAAGGCCAGAGGCGACAGTGTTCATAATTTGCCCGCATAAAAATACGGATTGGAAAAAAGCACCACCAACGTAAAGCACAATTTCAGGCAACGCTTCTGAAGGGTGTTGAAAACGAAGATTGTTTGGAAAATAAAGCTGAATAAACCAAGCGGCTGTGAAGAAAATAAGCCCACCAGCGAGAGTCGTTAACATGACTGCGCGAGGAATATTTTTGGTGGGTTGTTTGGTTTCATTAGAAAGCGTAGTAACCGCATCAAAGCCCAAAAATGAAAAGCACAAAACTGAGGCACCGGCAACGAGGGGGAGTAAAGATTGGTGCTCATGCCAGAGTGGCGCCAATGTAAGCACATGCTCATAACCTTGGGTCGAGCCAATACCCTTAATCACTAAATAAACAAAAATGACCATGAGGATAATCGGAGCAAACACAAACACGAGGCTTAGGTTGGCAAGTAGCCGAATGCGGAAACAATTCACTAAAGTGACTAGGCCCGCCGATACAAGCACCCAGAACCAGTAAGGCAGACTAGGAATGAGTGCGGTGAGATAAATTGCAGCAAGTAAAACATTAATGAGAGGTAATAACAAATAGTCGAGTAGGGAACACCAACCGACAAAAAAACCGCTTTTTGGCCCTAAACTTTCAGCTGTATAACTGTATGCCGAGCCTGATTTTTCTGAATTTTGACTAAATCTTGCATAGCTCCAAGCGGTGAGTAACATGGCGCCAAGTGCGAGTAAATAGGCCAGTGGTACGTGTCCATTGGTAATTCCAGAGACGATACCAAAAGTATCGAACACCGTCATGGGAGTCATGTAGGCAATACCAATAATGGTAACTTGCCAAAGAGACAGTTTTTTTAAGGAAGACGTTTTATTTTCCATGTCATTTCAACCTCAAATTCGTTGTTTTGCTTTTCATCCGGAAAAGCGATGCTATTTTTGAGCCAAAACTTCCCCTAGACCTGAATAAACACGTCTATTTGAAGAAAGTTTGTACAAAAGTGGGTGGCTGTTTTGCCTCGGTGATGCCCTAAAGCAAAGTCAAATATTTATATTTTTTGGCTTCACTCTAGATCACGACTAGTTGAAAAGATTGACACGGTCGTGACAAAACCTGCTCAGGGCTTTGGCCTTTAAATAATGTGCCTGTTCTGATGGTGATGTCATTTGAAGTAATCACTCGAGAAGAGTCGTTAATCACAATTGCTTTTTGTTTTATGTTTTTAAGCTTCGGCATAAGAATTTTTTCGAGTGCGGAAACTAAAATATCGGTAGCAATTACACCGATAAATTGATCACGAATCATGACTGGATGGGCAAGGGTGATGGTGTATGCGCCATTGCAAATATAGTCGACATATGGCCCATGGATGCACGGACTTTTATTTTGAGCAGGTTTATGGAACCATTCAAAAGAGCGGAAATCTAAAAATCGCTGAGCATTTTGATAGTTTTCAAGCTTGGCTTGCTGTAACTGATCTTCTTTTTTATACCACCATTCGAGTGTCCAATAATCTTGCTCTTCTTGCGTTGCAGGGCTATAACTTGCAAAACCAATGCCTTGACTATAATGGCTTTCCTGTAAGGCCTTTTTAATTTCCTTTTGCAAAGCTGTGCGTTCTGAACCTGAAAGCTTAACGTCTTTGGTTTTTTCAGGTTCATGTTTTGAAAGAATTTTACTCGCTTTAGCTGCCAGCTTTTCTGTAATGGTTGTCGTTTCTTCAACCACCGTCTTTAACAAATTTTGAAGCTCTTCTATATCTAAATGTTGGGTCATTCCTATAACTCCTAAAATTCCGTATTTCTCACTCGATATTTTATAAGTGCTCTACTTTATTGTTTTTATTCAATAGATAACTTATATCGAAGCATTTGGTCTGTTAGCATCGAAATGATTTTTCGCGCTTGAATAACAGCATCATCTTCATTGCCTTGAACAAAAGATGATAAAAGTTGGTGGTATTGAGCGACGACCAGTTGATGAAATTGATCATCTTGGTAAAGCACAGCAATGAGCGGTGCCCATTCGGCTTGTATGGTTAACTCTTGATTTGCCAGTCGAGCTGATTGAGCAAAAGAGGTAAGTGTTAACAAACAACGTAAATCAAGTTGGGCACGTGTGTCTGGTTCAACGGCCTGTTCAAATTGATCAATAAGCTCTTTGATTTTACCCAGTTCATATTCAGTAGTTCTTTGTGCTGCCAAATATGCACCATGACTTAAAATTGCACTATGAAACTCGCCTAAATCAGCTAGATATTCATTGGAAGCTTGACGTAGAGGATGCTTGTTTAAGAGTAAATCGGAAGGTAACTCACAAACAAAGCTTCCACCGTTTCGCCCGCGTCGTGTATCAATCAGACCCTTTACGCGTAAAGTATTTAAAGCTTCACGTACGGTAATGGGTGACACTCCCATTAAGCGAGCTAGATCCGCCTCGTTAGGAAGTTGTTCATTGCTTTTAAGCAATCCAGAGATAATTGCATTTTCCAAGCGTTCTACAACTTGTTCCGATCGAGTTGCCTGAGCGATAGGTGCAAAAATTATCGTATATGCTGACATGGCGAATTCTCTAAAAGCTAAGTCAGAGACTTAGCTTAATGAAACGGATAAATGATTAAAACACGCCATATTGATGGACTGCCTGTTCATCTTCAGGCACAGCTGGTATTGCATCCCAAAGTTCAACAATTTTGCCATTATCGACTCGCCATAATTCAAAATAGGCATGTCGATTTCCGGCAATACTTCCTTCGGAATGTGTCAACACAAATTGACCATCAGCAATGGAGCGATGCGTTTTGGAGTATACCAAACCTTGTCCTTCATTACGGATATTGTTCAAAAAATCAATGACTGCTTTAACACCATCGCCAATGTCCGGACTATGTTGAATGAACTGATCGTCGTGAGTGTATTCTTTAAATGCTTCGTAGTTGCCATCAATTAATGACTTCTTAAAGAACGAGGTCACAATCTCACGATTTTTCTCTGGGTCATGGTGAGTTACGATTTCGGTTGGGCCATCTAATTGTGTTCTACCACTCACATTTGGTGCGGCTTCTGCCACAAGACCGTCCCAATGTTCCACAATTTTGCCATCTTTCACTCGGTAAATATCAAACCCAACCAATGGGTTCTCATCTAAGCCTTGAAAGCGGCCATGAATTGCAACCAAGTCACCATCTGCCAATACACGCACAGCTTCATGTTGCATGTCAGGACAGTCTTCTACCAATTGGCGAAGGCCCGAAATGCCATTTGCAACGAGTGGTGAGTGCTCTATAAAGTCTTCAGAAAAATAACGGTCTAAAGCAGTGGTGTCGTGCAAATTAAATAGCTCGTGATGGGCTTTAGTCACCAAGTCTTTCATTTCTTGCTTATTCATTTTGATCTCCTTTCAAAACGCATTGTTATTATTCGTTTGAACTCATCACATGTTTAACGCGAGTATATTCTTCAAAACCGTAGCCAGATAAATCTTTACCATAACCTGATTTTTTGAAACCGCCGTGTGGCATTTCTGCGGTTAAAGGAATATGGGTATTAATCCAAACTGTACCGAAATCAAGTTCACGAGAAAGACGAGTGGCGCGGGCATGGTCTTTAGTCCAAACACTTGAAGCTAAGCCATATTCAACATCGTTGGCTTTTTCAATCGCATCATTTTCATCTGTAAATTTCTGAACGGTAATCACTGGTCCAAAAATTTCATTTTGGATGGCTTCGTCGTGTTGTTCTAAACCACTAATCACAGTTGGTTCAAAATAGAAGCCTGGGCGGTCTGCTTGCTTGCCGCCTGTTTCGACTTTGGCGTGAGCAGGTAAATTGTCGATGAAAGCTTTAACATTCTTTAATTGATTGGCATTGTTAAGCGGACCATAAAGTGCGTCTTGATCATCAGGTTCACCGAAACGGGTATTTTTTGCAGCTTCAACGAGCTTAGCTAAAAATTCATCATGAACAGATTCAGCCACAATTACACGTGTTGCCGCAGTACAGTCTTGTCCTGCATTGAAATAGCCCGTTAAAGCAATCATTTCAACTGCTTTATCAAGATCGGCATCTTCAAAAACCACTACAGGTGCTTTACCACCAAGCTCAAGATGCGCTTTTGCTAAATTTGCTGCGGCAGAAGCTGCAACTTGTAATCCGGCACGAACCGAACCTGTAATAGAAACGAGTGCAGGGGTTTTATGTGATACAACTTTTGAACCAACCTGAGCCTGACCTAACACTACGTTAAATGCACCTTTCGGGAAAAATGGTGCAGCAATTTCTGCCAGTAAAAGTGTACTTTCAGGCGTGGTATCACTTGGTTTAAGTACTACTGTGTTACCCGCAGCCAAAGCTGGAGCAATTTTCCAAACAGCCATCATGAGTGGATAGTTCCAAGGTGTGACTTGGCCAACTACACCGACTGGTTCGCGGCGAATAGAAGAGGTTAAACCTTCTAAATATTCACCTGAAGCTGTGCCATTGAGTAAGCGGGCAGCGCCTGCAAAGAAACGAACCTGATCTGCTGAGGCACCCACTTCTTCAGATGCAATTAAGTGTTTTAACTGACCGGTATTACGGCTTTGAGCTTCAATTAAACGCTCTGCATTTGCTTCAATCGCATCTGCCAAATTTAATAATGCTTTTTGACGAGTCGAAGGTGTACTACGTCCCCAAATTTTAAATGCTTCTTTTGCAGCAGCATAAGCTGCATCAACTTCTGCCTCGGTTGCATTCGGTGATTGTGCATAAACTTCACCAGTCACTGGGCTTACCAAATCGAAGTAATCAGATCCTTTGCTAGCAACATATTCGCCGTTAATAAAGTGTTGTAGTTGAGTTTTAGCCATTTTTTATACCTTGTCCTTAGGTTTTAACATATAACATATAACATATAATACTATATGTATTATGTTTTAAATTTTCTGTCAAATGCTTTGATAAGAGGAGTGGTGGAAAAAGTTGGAATTTAAATCAAATTAGATTTTAAGTTTTTGATTTGATTATTTAAAAAAAATTAAAAATTTATTGAAGTTTTTTAGAGCAGGTTTATTGTCGTAATAGCTTTGTAGATTTGACGAAAGACAATAGAAGAATTTTTATAATCGAGAGCAGTTTGATGAGCATAAACCCTATGCTTAGCTCATCAGTTTTTTGTTTTATGATTTGAAATTCAGACAGATGATTAGGTCTTATGACTCGCAAGCAGAATGCTGGTTTCACTATTATAAATACCTGAAATATTTCTAATTCTCTCTAAAACTTTATCGAAGTTTTCTAAAGTGTCAGAGCGTAGCTCAACCAAAATGTCCCATTTACCATTGGTTTTATGCAAACATTCCACGGCACTTTCTAGGCGTAGTTCTTTAATTACGGATTGTGCCTTGGTGCCTTCAACCATAATGCTCATCCATGCACGGATGACGTTGCGTTCAGCATTGGGTTTAAACCGTACCGTATATCCCGTAATGATGCCTGAAGACTCTAAATATTCGATTCTCTTTTTGACCGTTGCGCGTGAAACGTGAACTTTTTCGGCTAACTCAGTAACAGACATCCGTGCGTTATCTTTAAGTAAACCTAAAATAATTTGATCAATGTTATCCATATTGTAATTGTCAATTATCAAATTGGTAAAAAATAATTCATTTTTTACTGAATTACAAATTTTGTGAATCAATTTGATTTTGAATAATAGGGTCATCAGTTAAGCCTAATAATTCAATTTAATGGACTAGATAAGATGAATAATTTTGCAGTTTCTCGTAGTGACTTTAATGAGTGGATGGTTCCAGTTTTTGCACCGGCAAATTTCATTCCGGTACGTGGCGAAGGTTCACGTATTTGGGATCAAGAAAATAAAGAATATATCGATTTTGCAGGCGGGATTGCAGTAAACGCATTAGGTCATGCGCATCCAGTGGCAGTAAATGCTTTATCAGAACAAGCAACAAAACTTTGGCATGTAGGCAATGGTTATACAAATGAACCCGTTCTACGCCTTGCAAAACAACTCACCGAAAATACATTTGCCGATAAAGTATTCTTCTGTAACTCAGGTGCAGAAGCCAATGAAGCAGCACTCAAACTAGCTCGTAAAGTTGGTTTAGACAGTGGTGTTGCTGGCAAAAGTGGCATTGTGGCATTTAACAATGCATTCCATGGTCGTACCTTATTTACCGTTTCAGCAGGTGGTCAACCTAAATATTCACAAGACTTTGCACCACTTCCAAATGGTATCAACCATGTTACCTTCAATGATTTAGACGCTGCAAAAGCAGTCATTAATGAACAAACATGTGCTGTGATTGTTGAGCCGATCCAAGGTGAAGGCGGCGTTATTCCTGCTGACATCGAATTTTTAAAAGGTTTACGTGCACTGTGTGATGAATTCGGTGCTTTACTGATTTTTGATGAAGTACAAACGGGTGTTGGCCGTACCGGTGCACTTTATGCCTACATGAACTCTGGTGTCATTCCGGATGTATTAACTACTGCAAAAGCATTGGGTGGCGGTTTTCCAGTCGGTGCAATGTTAACAACCGATAAGTTTGCCCCGCATTTTTCAGTGGGTACACATGGTACGACTTATGGTGGTAACCCGTTAGCAAGTGCGGTTGCTGGTGCAGTGTTTGAGTTTATTAATACGCTTGAAGTACTGAATGGCGTTAAAGAGCGCCATGACTACTATAAAAATGCTTTAAATAAATTAAATGAAAAATATGAAATCTTTGAAACGATTCGTGGTGAAGGTTTACTGATTGGTTGTGCCTTAAAAGACAAATTTGCAGGTAAAGCAAAAGACATCAATAACCTTGCGGGTGAAGAAGGTTTGCTGAGTCTGATTGCTGGTCCAAACGTTGTACGTTTTACACCATCTTTAATTATTCCATTTGCTGACATTGATGAAGGTTTGCAACGCTTTGAACGTGCACTTGCTCGCTTTGTTGAAATTCAAAAGGATGAACAAGCAGCATGATGATTATTCGTTACATCGAACCTAAAGATGTTAATGATCTTTACCTGTTGGCAAAAAAAGCGGGTTTTGGTTTGACATCTTTGCAGCCTAATATGGAAAAACTTGCTGCTCGTATTGAGAGGGCGTGTAAGACAGTCACAGGCGAACTCCCAAAGGCAGATCAGGTTTACCTATTTGTTTTAGAAGATACTGAACTCAACAAAGTTGTCGGTGTTTGCGGTATTGAAGTCGCACTTGGTTTAAAAGAGCCTTGGTATAACTTCCATGTAGGAACACAAGTTCATGCTTCTGAACCGTTAAGTGTTTATAACGCTTTACCGACTTTGTATTTGAGTAATGACCATACCAACTGTAGTGAGCTTTGTACTTTATTTTTAGACCCTGACTATCGCTTAAATAAAAATGGCAAATTTTTATCTAAAGTACGCTTCTTGTTTCTGTCAGCTTTTCGCCAATATTTCGAAGAAACGATTGTTGCTGAAATGCGCGGCTATTCTGATGCAAATGGGCAATCACCATTTTGGAATGCGGTAGGGCATAAGTTTTTTAATATTGAATTTACCAAAGCCGATTACTTAAGTGGTGTCGGGCAAAAGGCTTTTATTGCTGAGCTGATGCCAAGACATCCACTCTATGTCGATATGTTGCCGGACGATGCTAAAGCTGTGATTGGCATTGTTCACCCAAATACTCGACCAGCCTACAATCTCTTGCTTGAAGAAGGACTGCGCTATAAAGGCTATGTCGATATTTTTGATGGCGGTGCGACGTTGCAAGCAGATATCGAAAATTTAAGGGCGATTAAAGAAAGTCAGTCCGTAACGGTACAAGTCGAACAAACTGAAAATATCGCTGTAGGGGATGAATCTTACATTGTGGCCAATGATGACTATGAAAATTATCGCGCCATTCTTGTGTATAGCCAGCCTCATCAGAACATATTGCAGTTAACAAAAGAACAGGCAAACCAATTGAATGTTGAAAATGGCTCTTTAGTTCGGGTGCTAAGTATTCATGTTAAACAAGTTTCGAGTCCAGAAGTGGTCAATAAACTCAAAGCCACTGAACATTTTCGAATGGCTGTTAATTAAGCGGAAATTACTACACATTTCACCAAATTTAAGAAGGAATACTATATTATCGCTAGCGCAAGATGGGTATATGGATAAATACAATCTTGCTCGCTGAGCTGAGATTAATTAGCCTGTTTTTCTATATAAAAGTTAAATCAATAAAATATTTAATTAGTTTATATATTTTAAATGTTTATCGAAATTATATTTTGGAAATCAGGCTAATATAATAATGAAGGAAAGGAATGATGAATAATTTTTATTGTTATAGGTGATGGCTTTTAAAAAGGAATTTATAAGGTCTTAAGTGATTTAATAATATTTTAGAATGGTTTAATGGACTAAATTAATAATCATATAATTTGTTTATTATTAAAGCATTTACGACGGTTGCTATAAATTGGAGTAAATATTACATGAGTAAGAATAACGGAAAGCAGTTCCTGGAAGGAGATCTTCTTGGTAGTCAACATATGACTGAGCAAGAAGAAGAGAAATTGCAGCGCTCATTGACAAATCGTCATATTCAAATGATCGCAATCGGTGGTGCAATTGGTACTGGATTATTTATGGGTTCCGGGAAAACATTAAGTGTTTCGGGTACTTCAATTGTTTTAACCTATTTAATTATTGGTTTCTTCTTTTTCTTCGTGATGCGGGCAATGGGTGAATTGTTGCTTGCGAACACTAATTTTAAAACATTCGCCGATTTTGCAACGGCTTATCTAGGTCCGTGGGCGGGGTTTTTCCTTGGTTGGTCCTACTGGTGTAACTGGATTATTACAGCTATTGCCGATGTAATCGTGATCGGAGGGTACATGCAGTTTTGGTATCCCGATTTACCCGTCTGGATTCCGGCATTTACTTCATTGGCCATCTTAACCATACTCAACTTTGTGGCCGTTCGGCTTTTTGGTGAACTTGAGTTTTGGTTCTCACTCATCAAAATTACTGCAATTATTCTATTTATTCTGGCTGGTATTTATTTAATTGGGACCGGGTTTACTTCTCCAAATGGGGTTAAGGCTTCAATGAGCCATTTGTTTGAAACAGAATCAATGTTTCCTTATAGTGTAACAGGTTTCTTGGCAGGTTTTCAAATTGCTATATTTGCATTTGTGGGTATTGAGCTGGTTGGTACGACTGCTGCTGAAACTAAAGATCCGCATAAATCACTTCCAAAAGCGATTAACTCTATTCCTTTACGTATTTTATTATTCTATGTAGGCGCGTTGGTTTGTATTATTGCAGTCACATCTTGGGCAAAAGTTTCACCAGAAAAGAGCCCATTTGTGGAAATGTTTACTTTGGTCGGGTTACCAATTGCGGCAGGTTTAATCAACTTTGTTGTTGCGACTTCAGCTTTATCTTCTGCAAACAGTGGAATCTTTGCGACCAGCCGTATGTTATACGGTTTGGCTTTAGACAACGATGCCCCTAAAAGCTTTAGTAAGCTGTCAAAAAGAAAAGTTCCAATTCGCGGACTTATATTTTCAATGGCGTGCGTAACGGTTGGAACATCTATTTTATTTATTGTGCCTAATGTTATGACTGCATTTACGATTATTTCAGCGCTCACTTCAATTTTATGTATTTTTACGTTTATGTTGATAGTGCTTTCATATATTTATTATCGTAAGAAAAGCCCTGAACTACACATTCAATCTCAATATAAAATGCCAGGTGGTTTATTTATGGCATGGATGACCATGTTATTTTTAGTGTTTACTATCGTAATTTTGGCTTTGGACCATGATACTTTAATTGCACTTGAGTGCTCACCAATCTGGTTTATTGGTTTATTTATTGCGTATAAATATAAAAAGAAAAAGATGTTGCAGCTTGATATTTTAAAATCACAAAAGGTTGATTATATTTAAGCTAGAAGATGAAATGTTTTTAAAGCTAGGCGTGTGTCTAGCTTTTTTATTTTAAAAAG
The DNA here is from genome assembly GCF_013122135.1 of Acinetobacter lactucae. Classification (NCBI taxonomy): domain Bacteria; kingdom Pseudomonadati; phylum Pseudomonadota; class Gammaproteobacteria; order Moraxellales; family Moraxellaceae; genus Acinetobacter; species Acinetobacter lactucae. The sequence goes on along the minus strand of NZ_CP053391.1, from coordinate 2,814,716 downwards.
TAGGAACTGATTGAAAGATAAAACTTAAAGAAGAAGGTTAACTTAAAGAGATAGGTGATATGTAAGTTAAATTTGAAAAGAGATATGATAAAAAATTATAAATGTGGTTATATATACTACTTATAGAGTTGCTAATTACTTAAAAAATAGTTGAGAAAGAATAATGTTTGAAATAATCCCATATGTGGGAACTAGTTTAATTAAGTTTGGTATGAAAAGAGAAGAAGTAAGAAAGTTTTTTTCTGAGTATGAGCTTAGGGTCTTTGGGAAAAATTTTTCTTCTGATGGTTATGAAGAAGTAGGTATTAATATAGATTATGATAGTACTGATAAAGTTATAGCATTAGAGTTTTATGAACCTGCTCAAATTCTTTTTAAAGGTGTAGAATTATTTAATCTTCCTGCATCAGAAGCTTATAAGCTAATGGCTTCATTCGATAAAGGTATTGCTATTGATGGGGATGGTCTAACTTCATTTAAATTTGGGATAGGTTTTTATGAGCCGATTATGAAGAAGAACCATTTTTACCAGTTGAAGCAATCATAATATTCATAGAAGGATATTATGATTAAAATTATAATGATAGAAATAGATGTTTGAAAATATATATAATTCAAAAAAAATCTTAAATAAAAAGGAAGTATAGTAGATAAGCAAAAAATTATAATAGACTATTTAGATCACAATAATGAACTATCAAAAAATTTAATATGGGGAGAGATGTACAGGACTGATCAATACTTTATTAGGAGTATTCCTTTCTTTGCACCTAACCTTGCATTTGATGATCTTATTCAGGTTGAAATAGATGATGAAACATTCTATTTTGATGATTTAATAAAGCCATCTAACAATTCAACATTAAGAATTGTATTTCTTAATAACGATATTAAAGGTATTGAAAAAATATTAACTACTTTGGAATCTTATTTGTGTGGTTGGGAAGGCTTTGAAAGTAGACACTATTATGCAATTAATATACCTAAAAAGGTTGATTATGCTCTAATTAAAAAATATTTAGATGATAGGGAGGATTTTCTTGATTATGAGGAATCATGCTTGTCGGATAAGTATTTAGGAGATTTATTTTAGTTTTTATATCTATTTAAAAAATAGTAAATGAAAGAAAGGAGAAAATAATCGTAAATAATATTAATAAGTTAAATAAATAATTTTTTGTTTAATCTTAGGTGCAGTAATTTTGGGTTGAATATTTTGGAAAAAATTATAGTGATAATGAAGAATTGTGGAATATCATTTGTGAGAGTTAGTTTTTTAATTTTTATGGTACGTAATAATGAAATTTAATATGAAAAAAATACTGATAATAATAGCTTTATTAGCACCACTTATGTTGATAACAAACTATATAGCAAATAGGCTTTCTAAAAATAATGAAATCTATATTGATCAAGTCTTTAAGCAAGATATAGAACTACGTAATAAATATGGTGATATAACACAATATAATTTACGTAAGGCTGGGAAATATTTTGGAGGTGATGGTGGTGAGCAAAGCTATTATTACTATACATATTCTGTTAAAGGAAATATTACTAGCGGATTGATTAAATTGAAACTTTTTGAAAATGACCAAAAAAAGATTGATGGGTATACAATAGAATTTATTAAATGAATTTTAAAAATTAATAGCTGTGGTCTATTTTTTTAATTATAAAACAGATAGTTGTGCAGTGATTTGCCATTGTTTGGGTGAAGTTGTATGGCTTGGATTTTTATTATTCTTTTAAAAAACCAGTGATCAATTAAAATCCAAAAAAAAGCCTCATTACGAGGCTTTTTCTATAATAGTTACTTAATATTCGGATCGCCTTTTTTCAAAAAAAAGCGAATCGCTAATTTTTGAAGAAACGTTCCATAAGGAGGATGGAAAAGCTGAGTCGGAAAAAACCGATGACGAATAAATACAGTTTTTGCATGTGAAAGTTCGCGGAAACCTTCTTCGCCATGATATGACCCCATACCTGAGTTGCCGATACCACCAAAAGGAGCATCATGGTTAACTACATGCCAGCCCCAGTCATTGATGGTCACGCCCCCCGAATGAGTTTCACGCAAAATTCGGTCGCGTTCTACTGAGCTATGCGTAAAGCAATAAAGTGCTAAAGGTCGTTCGTCCGATTTCACATAAGTAATTGCATCATCTAAAGAATCGTAAGCCACCACTGGTAAAATAGGGCCAAAGAGTTCTTCTTTCATTATGCGCATATCTGGCGTGCAATTCAGCACAATCTGTACAGGCATTCTGCGACCTTGTTGGTCAAAACTATAAGTATCGCAAGGAATAACACGAGCACCTTTTTCCTGTGCATCGGTCAAAATATCTTGAATACGTTTTAAATGACGGTCATTCACAATGGATGTGTAATTTTCATTGTTTGTGATGTTCTGACCAAACATTTTTATAAAGCTTGATTTTGCAGCATCCACAAACTCATCAATACTTTCTTTTGGAACCAACGCATAGTCAGGTGCTACACAGATTTGCCCACTATTTGTTGCTTTACCATGCGTAATACGTTTTGCAGCATCGGTAAGCGGGTAGTTGCGGCTTACAATTGCAGGTGATTTCCCACCTAATTCGAGTGTAACAGGTGTTAGATTTTCAGCCGCTGCTCGCATAACGACCTTGCCAATCGCAGGAGAACCAGTAAATACAATATGGTTAAATGGCAAAGTGGTGAATCTTGCGGGGTCTGTAATTTCTTCACCAAACACGGCTACTTCATCTTCATTAAAGACTTCAGCAAGCATGCGTCGAAGCATTGCATTGGTATTTGGGGTAATTTCAGGCAGCTTAATCATAACTCGGTTGCCTGCAGCTAATGCGGCAATGAGCGGACCAAGTGCTAAATAAACGGGGAAGTTCCAAGGAACAATGACACCAACCACGCCTTTAGGTTGATATTGCACACTTAAACGGTTCGATAAAAATAAAAGCTCGGTACGGCGTTTACTTGGGCGCATCCAGCGGCGTAAATGATGAATCGCATGATCAGCCTCTAACACAGAGCCAAGCAAATCGAGTAATTTAGATTCATCAAGCGATCTGGAACTAAAATCGGAATTAATCGCGGCAGCCAAAGCATCTTGATAACGAATAATTTGTTTTTTGAGTTGATGCAGTTTTGTGCGGCGTGCTTCAAGACTTGGGTATGGATCTGCCTCAAAATTGGCACGTTGTTTGGAAAAAATAAGTTCCATATGTTCAGTGGCAGAGCCGCTATATTCTTTTAAAGTGGAGTGTTCCATTATTGTTTCTTCCATACTTTTGCTTATCATACTTTATGCTTGAAGCGTCGTATGGTCGATGTTAAATTGAGACAACACGAGGTAGTTTAGTGCCATTATGCACGTCACTCTAGGGATGGTGTGAGTTAAATGCCTAATAATCTTTATAAAAATGCAAATAGAGTTATCGATGGAAATTATGATAATACATCCTTAGGCTCGAATACATATTTGCTGGGTTTGACCAGTTTATTTGATGAAATGGGTTCGCAAGGCCATTCAATATCAGAAGTTCTGTCTGGCACAAATATTTCACCAGATCCGATGAATCAATCCTCTTTATATATTTCTCAAGTCCAAAAAATTCAGTTATTTCAAAATATTCAAAAACTATCTCACGATCCCTTAATTGGTCTGCGTGCAGGGCAAAAGCAGCGGTTATCAGATTTTGGGGTGTATGGTTACGCACTTTACTCTTCGCGTAATTTTAGACAAGCAGTAGAGCTGGGTATTCGACACATTAAGCTTGCAGGGCCTATTTTAAAAAAGTCTTTTTATATTCGAGATGATGCTGCCATTTTTGAAGGACAGGACATTATTGCACTTGGTAAGCTTCTGCCTTTAGTGTGCGAGTTTTGGTTTAGCTCCATGCAAACCTTAATTGAACGTGTGCTTGAAGGACCATTTCAAGCCAAGAAGCTTTTGTTGCCCTATCCAGCGCCTGACTATGCAGAAGAATATGAAAAGGTTTTTCATTGTCCTGTTCAGTTTAATGCTGGAGTGATGCAATGGCACTTTGATTTAAAGTGGCTCGATGTACCTTGTCCAAATGCCAACCCGATTACCGCTGATATGTGTAAGTCATTTTGTGAACGGATGTTGGGTGCTGCTGAACTTGAAGAGCCTGAGTTGGTAAAAACAATCCGTTTAATATTATTGGATGGAACAGGGCTTTTTCCATCGGCCCAAGAAATGGCTGAACGTTTACATATGTCAAAGCGGACCTTACATCGGCGCTTGGCAGGTTTTGATTTAACCTATCAGGAACTGTTAGATGAAACTCGGCGCCGTCTTGCCGATGAATATTTGCGAGAAACAACTTTAACTGTAGATGAAATTGCTGAGAGAATTGGCTTTTCAGATACCTCTAATTTTAGAAAAGCCTATCGTCACTGGACAGGCATTTCACCAAATGAGTACCGAATACAGTACCTAAATTAGAATCAGGTATGTCGGCTATTTAAATCGAGAGAGTAACTTTTTCTGCAAAAATGGATTACAGAGCAAAATCGCAAATAAAATAATAAATATGCCGATAATGCTGAATAGATCCGGTAATTCATGCCAAAAAACAAATCCCCATATTCCTGCAAAAATAATAGCAATGTAATTCATTGGGCCAATTTGTCCTGCTGGCGCTAAGCTATAAGCATAAGACATAAATAGTTGGCTTATATTTGCTAAAAGTCCTGCGGCAATCAGCAATGCCAGTTCATGCCAAGTGAAAATACGCCAATGCCAGAACATTGGAATAGAGGAAATTAAACTACCAAAAATACAGAAATAAAAAACGATACGTTCAGGTGGCTCTGTACTGGTTAAAGCTCTTACGGTGACAAAAGCCATTGCGGATAAAAAGCATGCACCCAAGCCAATAAAAGATAATGCGTTAAATAAACCTTGGTCGGGTTTAGCGACAAATAAAACCCCAACAAGTCCAATAACCGCGGCAAAAATCATTGATTTAGTAATTTTTTCTTTTAAGAAAAGCCATGCAATCAGCGGAATAAAAATAGGAGATGAATAACTAAAAACCATGGCGTTTGATAATTTTAAGTTCGCAATGGCATAGAAAAAACCATACATTGCGGCAAGTCCCACGAAGCTTCGCCACGTATGCATCCAGAGTTTATCGGTTTTAATAAAATCTAGCCCCTGTTTAAAGAGCATCGGAATAAAAATAAACAAACCCACTGCATTTCTAAAAAACACGACAGTCGCATTGTCTACCGTTTCTGAAGCAAAACGAATGCACACCCCCATAATTGAAAATAGTAATGCCGACGTCATAAGACAAAGCAGTGCTTTTCCAAGTTGAGTTGAGGGGAGATTTGAAGCCGTCTGATTTTGCATAGAGAAATAGAGTTCTTAATTTTCGATGTTATTTTAGCAGCGATGTTAAGTTTTGGTGAAATGTGTCGTAATTAATATAGAAAATGTGAAAAAGATGAGGTGATATGCCTCATCTTTTAAACTTTGTTAGGTCACGGGTGCAGGGTTAAATACAGCGAGTGAGTTATGAATACCCCAACGGTCCGACCACGTTTGTTTTTCACCACTAGCCACTTGTAAAATCAGTTCAAAAAGTTCCCAGCCCACTTCTTCAATAGTTTTCTGTCCAATGGCAATATCGCCAGCACTGATATCAATCAGGTCATACCAACGGTTTGCAATATTGTTTCGGCTTGCCATTTTAATGACCGGCACTGCTGCCAACCCGTAGGGTGTACCGCGACCTGTAGTAAAGACTTGAACGGTAATACCAGATGCCATTTGCTGCGTACCACAGATAAAGTCACTTGATGGTGTTGCCGCAAAAATTAATCCTTTTTTTGTCGGTCTTTGACCTGGTGCGAGAACTTCTACAATCGGTGAGCGACCCGATTTTGCGATCGATCCCATCGCTTTTTCTACAATGTTATTCAGCCCACCTTTTTTATTACCCGGTGTAGTATTGGCACTTCGGTCGACTTGGCCTGCTGCTAAATAGTCGTCGTACCATTTCATTTCCCGAATTAGATCTTTGGCAACTTGTTCATTTGCTGCACGTGGAGTAAGTAGGTGAATACCATCGCGGACTTCCGTAACCTCAGAGAACATGACTGTACCGCCACATTGCACAATCAAGTCAGCTGCGAAACCAACGGCAGGGTTAGAGGTAACTCCCGAAAATGCATCACTCCCACCACATTGCATGCCTATAACCAAATGAGAAGCTGGAACTTCTTCTCGAGTACGTTGATTAAGCTTTTCGAGGTGTTGTTCTGCCACGGTTAAAATATGATTGACCATACTTTCAAAACCGTTAAGACGTTCATCTTGCAACTGAATAATATCTTCGTTTGCTAGGGGAATATATTTGTTTTCTTTAGGAATATTTAAAAGTCGTTCGGGTTGCATTTTTTCGCAGCCCAGACTCACCACCATAATTTCTCCACCAAAATTAGGGTTGAGTGCAAGATTATGAATTGTACGAATAGGAACAATTGCAGCGGGTGCATCGATTGCCACACCGCAGCCATATAAATGGTTTAATCCGACTACACCATCTACATTTGGATATTTAGGAAGTAAATCACGTTCAATAATTTTAACGACATAATCGACAATACCTTCTACACAGTTAACACTGGTCGTAATACCTAAAATATTCTTTGTGCCGACGCTACCATCTTTATTTTTATAACCTTTAAATGTATATCCGCTCAAGGCTGGAAGCTTTGGATCAGGACGAGTTGCTAGCTCAAGATCATCTAGCTCAGGTGCCTCGGGCATTTGGGTAACGGCTTCATTTACCCATGAACCTGCGGGTAAATCTTTATTGGCATAGCCAATAACTTCGCCATAACGAACAATGGCTTCACCTTGCTTTAATGACTCTAATAAAACTTTATGTCCCTGTGGCACATGATCAACCAAGATGAGTTGGTATTCCTTAATAGGTGTAGAAGGTGGTAAACCGCCGTCATTCACCACAATGGCTACATTATCAAGAGGACTAATTTTTATGAGGAGAGGCTTCAGCATGATCGTTCCTTGTATACATTTGAAGAGAGGTCATAACGCTTAATTTGTTTAAGCGTTATGACTTAATTTTTTAAGAGGTAGGTTTTAACTCGAAGCGCTGGATTTTGCCCACAATAGCGGTATAGCAAATCACTGCTGCAATCGCATGCACACCGACATAAGTCAATGCAAGGTTGAAAGAACCAGTACTTGCCAAGATATAGCCGATCACAATTGGGGTTACGATTCCTGCCGTATTACCAAACGCATTCATCATTCCGCCTGATAAACCCACCATTTCTTTTGGTGCAACATCAGACATGACTGCCCAACCTAAAGAGCCGATGCCTTTCCCAAAGAAAGATAAAGACATAAAGAATACGATTGCTGCTTGAGAATCGACGTAATTACACATAATGATTGAGGTTGAAACCAAGAATCCGACCACGATTGGGAGCTTTCTTGAAAAGCTTAAGCTGTAATTCATTCGAATTAACTTATCTGAAATCAAGCCACCTAAAATTCCGCCTACAAAGCCACAGAGTGCTGGTGCAACTGCTGCAAAACCCGCTTCTAAAATGCTGAGATGTCTTTCTTTCACAAGGTAAACAGGGAACCAAGTCAAGAAAAAATAGGTCAGTGTATTTACACAATATTGCCCAATAAAAATACCGAGCATCATACGTGAAGCAAGCAGTTGCTTAACTTTACTCCAAGTAATTTTCTCTTTTTTATTATTTTGGCTATTTTCACCCATGTCGAGTAAAGCACCTTCTGAAGCAATATATTTTACTTCTTCGGGATTCACTGTTGGATGATTGGTCGGGCTATAAATGACCTTGAGCCAGATAAAGGAAAGAATGATTCCAAGACCACCCATGACCCAGAAAATAGACTGCCAATGGACGGTTGCAACCAGCCAACCCATCAGGGGAGCAAAAAGTACAGTTGAGAAATAAGATGAGGAGTTAAAAATGGCAGCGGCGGTTCCACGTTCTTTGGTTGGAAACCATGCAGCAGCAATTTTACTATTACCCGGAAAAGCAGGTGACTCAGACAAACCCACTAAAAATCTGAGTACAAAGAGTGAAGTAATAATGGTCGCAGTATCACCTAAAATGTCGGTAAAACCGATTAAAACAGTGAATAACGACCATAAAAACAGACTCCAGAAATATACACGGCGAGCACCGAACTTATCGAGTAGCCAACCACCTGGTATTTGACCAATTACATAAGCCCATGCAAAGGCCGAGAAAATATAACCCATGGTGACTGAGTCGATTCCCAGCTCATGAGACATTGGCGTTGCAGCCATTGAAAGGGTTGCACGATCACCGTAATTAAAAGCCGTGACCAAAAAAATCATCGCAAGAATGTAGTAGCGAGTTTTTGTATGTTTGGCTCTTTGCTGAGTCACTACAGCAATATTTGTTTGCAGATTATCCATATACAAACTCTTTTAATAATCGACCTATTTGCATATCCGTGAAATAGGTGACGTCATGTCAAATTCATCGATAGAATAGATGAGAAAACGGAATTTTGTCTCTACTCTATAGTCCTAATTCTAAAACCGCGCCTTTAGATGTATGACATCATATGATTAAAAATATTATTTTGGCAAGTAGGGTCGAAAAATAATTTTTATACGGCTTTATATTGACAAGTTGTCTGATGTCTTATAAGTTTTAGTGATGAAAAAATAGTATCAATATGCCAAGGAGTATTTTAATGGCGACCTCTACACCTATCATTAAGTCAATTCGAGCAATTCCTGTTGCTGGACATGACAGCATGCTGCTCAATTTGAGTGGTGCTCATGGACCTTATTTCACTCGTAACATACTTATTATCGAAGATAATTCTGGAAATATTGGTGTAGGTGAAATTCCGGGTGGAGAAAAAATTTTAGCGACATTAAATGATGCTAAAGCCTTAGTAGAAGGGCAGCCGATTGGCGAATATAAAAATCTACTCAAGAAAATTCAGCAAACTTTTGCTGATCGTGATAGTGGTGGCCGAGGCAATCAAACCTTTGATTTACGTACCACAATTCATGTTGTAACGGCTTATGAGTCAGCATTACTTGATTTGCTTGGTAAGCATTTGAATGTGAATGTCGCAAGTTTGCTTGGTGAAGGTCAGCAACGTAGTGAAGTTGAAGTTTTAGGATATTTGTTCTTTATCGGTGACCGAAAACAGACTTCATTAGACTATGCGACAACACCTCAACATCACCATGATTGGTATAAAGTCCGTCATGAAAAAGCGTTAACACCTGAGGCTGTACAGCGTTTAGCAGAAGCATCTTATGACCGTTATGGTTTTAAAGACTTTAAATTAAAAGGTGGCGTGTTACAGGGCGAACAAGAAGCTGAAGCTGTTACAGCAATCGCGCGCCGTTTTCCAGAAGCGCGTGTGACGCTTGATCCAAACGGTGCATGGTTTTTAGATGAAGCAATTGCTTTAGGCAAACATCTTAAAGGGGTGTTGGCCTATGCAGAAGACCCATGCGGTGCAGAACAAGGTTATTCAAGCCGTGAAATTATGGCCGAGTTTAAACGTGCAACAGGCTTACCCACTGCGACCAATATGATTGCTACGGACTGGCGAGAAATGTCGCATAGTATTCAATTGCAAGCTGTTGATATTCCTTTGGCTGATCCACATTTCTGGACATTGGAAGGTTCGGTTCGAGTATCGCAGCTCTGCAATATGTACAATTTAACGTGGGGTTCGCATTCTAATAATCACTTTGATATTTCACTGGCCATGTTTACCCATGTTGCAGCTGCTGCCGTAGGTAAGGTTACGGCAATTGATACACATTGGATTTGGCAAGAAGGTACAGATCAGCTAACAAAAGCCCCGCTTGAAATTAAAGACGGTAAAATTCAGGTGCCAACCGCACCAGGACTTGGGGTTGAGCTGGACTGGGATCGAATTAATCAAGCCCATGAATTGTATAAATTAAAAGGTTTAGGGGCTCGTAATGATGCCGATGCGATGCAATTTTTAATACCAAATTGGTCGTTTAATAATAAAAAGCCGTGTTTGGTTCGTTGATATTTTACCGATATTTTTGAAAAATTCGCTTTTTGAGTTTTCTTAATACTTTGCTGTCCATATGGGCAGCTTTTTTTATGTCTAACGATTAGCCTTAAAATTAAGAATTTTAAAATATATTTTATAAAACAATAGGTTAAATAATTTTGGGTAATGAACTTTGATCTTTTTAAAAAATTTAATTTTTCAGAGGAAAAATATATTGATTAAAATAAAATTTATGATGTAAGATGTCTGACAACATAAACATGTATGGATATTTTCTAATGGATGCTCTTGAGTTAAAAAACATTGTTTCTGATGGCCTTCTTTCTTTTCCGGTTACTGACTTTGACCAAAATGGGGACTTTAACAAATCTTCTTATGCAAAACGTCTTGAATGGTTAGCGCCTTATGGTGCAAGCGCATTATTTGCTGCGGGTGGTACAGGCGAGTTTTTCTCGTTAACTGGAAGTGAATACTCTGACGTGATTAAAACTGCGGTCGATACTTGTAAAGGTAGTGTACCGATTATTGCTGGGGCAGGTGGTCCGACACGTCAGGCGATTGAACAAGCAAAAGAAGCAGAGCGCTTAGGTGCACACGGTATTTTGTTAATGCCGCATTACTTAACTGAAGCAAGCCAAGAAGGTTTGATCGAACACGTTAAGCAAGTATGTAACTCAGTAGACTTTGGCGTAATTTTTTATAACCGTAGCGTTTCAAGATTAAATCTCGATTCAATCCAAAAGTTAGCCGAGATGTGCCCGAACTTAATCGGTTTTAAAGACAGCTCTGGTCAAATCGATATGATGACGGCAGTGACTCAGACGATGGGTGATCGTTTGTCGTATTTAGGTGGTTTACCAACAGCAGAAGTTTTTGCAGCGCCATATAAAGCCTTAGGTTGCCCAGTTTATTCATCAGCTGTATTTAACTTTATTCCAAAGACTGCAATGGAGTTTTATAACGCGCTTCGTAGTGATGACTTTGAAACAACCAATCGTTTGATTAAAGATTTCTTCTTGCCACTGATTAAAATTCGCGACCGTAAATCTGGTTATGCAGTAAGCATGATTAAAGCAGGTGCCAAAATTGTTGGGCACGACGCAGGTCCAGTACGTCCACCATTAAGTGATTTAACTCAAGCAGACTATGAAGATTTGGCTGCCCTCATTGCGACACTTGGTCCGCAATAATTTTAACTGTTTAGGTATTGGAGCTTTAAAATGAGTAAAAATAACGGTCGGCAGTTTATTAATGGTCAACGCGTTGCTGCAAATGCGCCAGCCCTAGAAAGTGTAGCTGCAAAAGACTATCAGCCAACAGGTTATGTATTTAGTCAGGCGACTCTTGAAGAAGTAGATCAAGCTGCTCAAGCTGCGCATAACGCTTTTTTAGTTTATAGCCAAACTTCTCAAGAGCAACGAGCTTCTTTTCTTGAAGAGATTGCTCGCCAAATTGAAGCATTAGGTGCGAACCTGCAAGAAGTCGCTTCACTTGAAACAGGCTTGCCACTTGCTCGTCTTCAAGGAGAGACAGGCCGTGTTACTGGTCAGCTACGACTGTTTGCTGAACTTTTACGTCGTGGCGATTTTTATGGTGCTCGTATTGATGTGGCATTGCCAGAACGTAAGCCTTTGCCACGTGTTGATTTGCGTCAATATAAAGTTGGGGTAGGACCGATTGCTGTGTTTGGCGCGAGTAATTTCCCACTTGCATTTTCAACTGCAGGCGGTGATACCGTAGCTGCTTTAGCAGCAGGCTGTCCGGTTGTTTTTAAAGCACACTCTGGCCATATGGCAACTGCCGAACTTGTTGCAGAAGCCATTGAAAAAGCAATTGAAGTTTGCGATATGCCTAAAGGCACATTCAATATGATTTTTGGCAGTCGTATTGGCGCAAACTTGGTAGAACATCCACTCATTCAAGCAGCCGGTTTTACAGGTTCTCTTGAAGGTGGAATGGCGCTTTATAACCTTGCGCAGAGCCGTCCTCAGCCAATTCCATTCTTTGCTGAAATGTCGAGTGTGAACCCTGTAGTGGTTTTATCTCAAGCTTTGAGTTCTCGTGGTGAACAAATCGCTCAGGATACGGTTGCCTCGTTTAATATGGGATGTGGTCAGTTCTGTACAAAACCCGGGTTAATTTTAGGCGTACAAGGTCCTGAATTTGACAGTTTCGTAGCAGCTTTAGCTGAAAGCACGCAAAAAGCTGTGCCTCAGGTCATGCTGAATGAAGGAACTTTAAAAAGCTACCGTCAAGGTATTGATGCTCTAAACAGCGAAGCTGGTTTTGAAGTTATTGCGACAGGTCAAGAGGCCGAGCTAGTTTCTCAAGCAAAAGCACATCTATTTAAAGCGGACCAATCTGTTTTACTATCAGGCAATCCAAAACTACAACATGAAGTTTTCGGACCAATGTCGATTGTGATTGGCGTAGAGGATGAAGCGACTTTATTAAAAGGGATTGAAGCTTTAGGTGGACAGCTCACGGCAACCATTATTGGTGATGAAAATGAGTTGTCCGAAGCAGGCGAGCTTCTCCATTTGCTAACCGGTAAAGCTGGTCGTGTATTGTTTAATGGCTTCCCAACAGGAGTTGAAGTGTCTGATGCCATGGTGCATGGTGGTCCTTTCCCTGCAACCAGTGATGCACGCGGAACTTCGGTAGGTACGGGAGCAATTGAGCGTTTCTTGCGTCCGGTATGTTTCCAAAATACACCACAAGTTTTATTACCCGATGCATTAAAAGATAGTAATCCATTACAGATTACTCGTCTGGTCAATGGGCAATTAACTCAGGCTCAAATTTAAAAATTGTGCAGCTCAATCAACGCTATTGAGCTGCATATTTTTTAACTTATTCAATGCATTATTAAATATCAACAGAAGCATAAGTTGCTTACTTTTTAAATATGTGTGAGGGTTTGGTAAGGGAGATAAAATATTTTGATTTTAATAACTTAGAGGTATAAAAACCGAATATGACTATCGTCTAAGTTTATAGTAAAATGAATTTTCTAATTTTTTCAACATTTCATGAGTTCTTCAGATTATGTCTAGCGCAATTAAACCTAGATCAACAAAAAAACTAAGCCAGATTATTGTAGAACAACTGATCGAAAAAATTCAGTCTGGAGACTTCCAAGTCGGAGAGAAAATTCCGACCGAACTTGAATTAATTGAAACTTTTGAGGTAAGCCGTTCCGTTATTCGTGAAGCAATCACTGAGTTGCGTTCTTTAGGGTTTGTCGAGACTCGTCACGGAATTGGTACTTTTGTAAAAGAGCAGACGATTGAACAGAATTTTTTGCTGTCTAATGCCAGTTTAGAAACCATTAACGATATTGTTTCTTTACTGGAGCTTCGGATTAGCCTTGAGTCTGAAGCTGTTTTTTTAGCCTCTGAGCGCCGTAAGCAAGTTCATATCGATAAAATGAAAGCTGCACTTGAAGATTTTGAACGTCATATTTCATCAGATGCAAATGATGGCACAGTAAAAGCTGATTATGATTTTCATATTGCCATTGCTGAAGCTTCTGAAAACCAATATTTCGTTGATTTTTTAAAGTATCTGGGTGAAAAAATTATTCCGCGTGCACGCTTAAAATCTATTGAGCAAAGCCCTGAAAACCGTGAAGAATATTTAAAAGCGGTTCATCATGATCATGTCAATATTTATAACGCAATTGTCGATCAGGACGGTTTGTTGGCTCGACAAATGATGCGAGCTCATTTGTCCAAAAGTATTAAAAAGTTTAAGCAGTAAAGCTTGAGCTAAGGTTAAGATAAAAAAAGAGAGCTTGTTTAGCTCTCTTTTAATTTTATAGGGTGTTATTTACAGCTAAAGTTTTCAGCTTTTTCACTATCACCTTGACCATTGTAACGAGCAATCAGTGGGTAAGGGCAAAGTGGGCGAGTACGATCAGGCGCCCAATCTTGAGGAAGCTCGGTATTTACCTGACCACTAGGGTTACCTGCGCCGCGTGCAGTCGCAATAATTTTGTCAGGTGCTTGGCCATATTCCACCCAGTTGACTAAAGCAGTTAATGCGTCAAATTGATCGGTCGCAATGCCATCACGGGTATGGTTCATGCCCGGAACTCTAAAGAAACGTGCAAATTCAGGCGCAGTACCTTTTGCATCATTTTTATAGTGTTGTAGCAGCTGATCGTACCAATTTTGGGTGTCATCCACAGAGAAAACACCGTCTGCTGTGCCTTGTACCACAATCATTTTCCCGCCGTGATTACGGAGTTTATCCAGATTCAATTCATCAGGGGGCATCATGAATGACATGGAGCTTTCAGTGTAAATATCATTGGTTGCCGATAGTTTTGGATAGTCAGTATCGAAGTTAAAATTAAAGGCAAATTGTCTAGAGTTTTGAGTCACAGTTGGGTCGGGCGGAACCTGAAAAAGAATGCCGACTGCAACTGGGTCACGCGCTGTTCCTACCGAAGATTCAAATTTCCAGCCTGCCCAGTTACTGCCGACCAAACCGGGGTCGAAAGGCTGGGTTGCATAGAGGGCTTGTCCAGCCGAATTTACAGGGCCGCGGTAAATGTTGGCTAATACATCAATTTGTTCGTTACTTAAACAAGTGCCATCTCTTGTGCTTGAGCAAACGGGTACATCTTTGTAAATATCAAAAGCTGTACGGCAAGCCTCGACGTCTTGAACCAGTCCATCTGCAATACCGTCTAGAGCATCGCATCGATCTAAAATCGCTTTTGCTAAAACTTTACGCTCTGAAAGAGTAAGGGCGGTACTTAGGTCATTTTCATCTGTTGCGACACGACGAAGCTGCTGTGCTGTATAGAGTTGAGCCGCAGCTGCACGAGGTAAATGAAAACCCGGTGTACTTGCTAAAATTCCATCATATTGGTCGCCCAAACGAGTTGCTGCAATCATGGCATGACGCCCACCGTTCGATGTACCGCCTGCATAGGAGCGGTCTGGCAATTTACCATATGCGGCTTTAATTAGATTTTTTGCCATAGGCGTGAGTTTGGTAATCGCACCGTAGCCGTAGTTAATTCTAGCTTGAGGGTCTAAACCGAACATTGGATTTTGTGAAGCATTATGTCCGGCATCGGAAGAAATGACAGCAAAACCATCATGTAGGGCATTGGTGAGTGGACCACCGCTGCCGACTTGACCCGTTGCAGGGACTAGATTACCATCGGTTCCACCATTGCCTTGATAGAGAAAACGGCCGTTCCAATCAACAGGTAAGCGCATTTCAAAACCAATTTGGTAGGTTTGTCCATCAACAGGGCTTACACGTTGGTCCATATAACCTTTGACCAAACAATGAGCGCCAATCGGTTTGTTGGCTACAGTCAATCTACCTGCTTCTTGAAGGGTAGCTGAGCTAATAACGGTATTGTTGTACTGAAATCCGAGTAAGTCTGAACAGCTTCCTGTCATTTTTACGCCAACAGCAGGCGACAACTGAGGTGGTTTGGTTGTTGAGGGAGTTGTTGTGTCATCACTATCACTTCCACAGCCTGCCAAAGAACCAAGCATGGCAAGCACCAAAGCGGAGCGGGTCAAAATTCGTTTATTGTTGGTGTAATTCATTTATTCATATCCTTATTGAATGAATGGTCGCAATTAATCTAAAATCAAGAAATTAGCTGTGCTTCGTGCAATCATTTTGTTGTTTTGCCAAGCTTCACTTTCGAGATTCAGTACGGTTTTGCCTTGTTTAATGAATCGGCATTTTGTAATGACTTCACCCACAGCACAGGGTCTTAAAAAGTCCATGGTTAAGTTGATGGTGGTGGCAGGTTTACGGCCATTCGCAAGAAATGCAAAAAGTCCCATCACATCGTCAAGCATGGCGCAGATCATGCCGCCTTCAACTGTGCCGCGTGGATTGGTAAAGCTTTCTAGCGCTGTGTAGTGGATGGTGAGCTCAGTATTTTCTTTATTCCAATGAATATTGTGTCCACCCAAATGGTGATGGATAGGTGGTAAGTGTTCTAAAGCTTTTTGATCCATAATGAAGGCTCCATCCTTTTTGTAAGTGTTATAAAAATTATTATTTCAGGGTATAGGCATCATAAATAACCGCTTTACCCAAGCGCATTGCACTACCTACTGCAACTGTTTGGTTAAGCCATGAATATTTAGGTGAGCTGGTTTCAAACTGCATGGTAATTTTGAAATAGTAATTTTTCGGATCAACATCTTTGCCTTGGGCAAGCTGTTTTAACGTTTCGGCCGAGCCATGTCTGTAACCTTTGGTTTGAAGATAAATAAGTGCACCATCATCGGTTTCTAACAAATATCGTGTATCAATAATGGCCAATCCTTTACTGTCGACAATTTGCCAATCTGCGCCATTATTTAAAATGCGGCCCTTAAGTGATTTGCCTTCAAAAGTCCCACCTGTAATGGGAATAATTCGGCGTTTACCTGCGTCACTGGTGTTACCTAACTCCCAAACAGGCGCATTCAAATCCACACTAAATTTTGCTAAAGGCTCAAGCTGAATAGGTGGCGGGCTATATTGCGTTTCGGCATGAGTCAGGCCAATGAAACAAATTCCGCAGAGTAGCGTTACAACTTTTTTCATGATGAATTTCCCGAAATAAAAAGAGGTTCTATGTGTGACAGAACCTCTCGTTTTGAATTATTTAAATTTCCATGTGTAGTCGATGTTGATACGGGTTTCGTTTACAGGTTTGATGTTGGCTGTAGAGAGCATGTTGTTGTCATAAATGGCGTAGCGTGCGCGTAACCCTAAATTTTTTAACCAGCCACTTTGAACGGTGTAACCTAAATCAAAGTCTGTTTCGCGTTCTTTTAAATTGGTTCCGCCTAAGTTGGGTGCATAAATATTGTGACCTGTGGTGTAACGAGTCATAAAACGTAAACCCGGTATATAATCTTTAAAGTCGTATTCATAGCGGAAGCTATAGGCCTTTTCTTTTGGGTTTAAAAACTCGCCCGGCCATGTATCAATGAGAAGCCCAGTTTCACCGCCAGTTAAATATGGAAAAGCGGTGTCACCGTGATGTTGGAAGGTTCCAAAAATAAATTTATGGTTTTGATGTTTAAGTTCGAAATGCGCATGATAGAGGTCATTATCGACTAAGCCTGCTTTTTCTTGTCCGTCATCTCGGCTGCGGTAGTAGCGTAATTGTGAGCTAAAGTTGGTGGTGTCATTAATTTTGTGTTGGTGTAATGCACCGACCATGGTTTGGTTATAAAGATCATCAACATCCATGTAAAAAGCGGTGAGCTTGAGTGCAGGATTAAACTGGTAGTTTCCACCTAAATAATAAAGCCCATCAGTTTCGGCACTTTTAAAACGTCCATTTACCCCTGAAATTTTAATTTTTTCATAGTTGGTCGAATCACGATGATTCACTTTATCGAGATAGGCTGCCTGTAAATCAAAATCTTTAATATCTTTACTGGTCAGTGAAATGCCTCTATAGGTTTGAGGAAGCAAACGAGCAGGTGACGCCACCAAAACAGGGTTCATTGGCATGAGCGTACCAATGCGTAGCTCGGTTTGGCTCATTTTCGCTTTTGCTGTGACCCCAATTTCGCCATAAGAGTCAGCGGGTTCATTGGTACGCGTGTCTCTAGGTAAGTTTCCTGTACCTCCATGTTCTGCGTCGGCATCGAGTTTAAAACCTGCCGTTGCAAGCACATCCAGCCCAAAACCGACAGTCCCTTCGGTATAACCTGAATTGGTTTTAAGAATAAAACCTTGTGTCCAGTCCTTGGCAGCAGGGTAAGCAGATTGCTCTTGGTAGTCGCGGTCAAAATAGAAATTTCGTGTGGTGAGTTCTACTGAACTGTTGTCAATAAAATTGCCAGCCCACACTGAACCAGAGAGCATAAGGGTAGAGTACATCCATAATTTCGACATAGCATTTCTTCCTGAAATAACATTTTTTGTTTTCAACAAGGCATGGTTGTTGTGTGCCTTATTCGGTTTTTAAATCGAATTATTTTCCGAGCAGTTCTCGGGCCACGATTTCTTTCATAATTTCATTGGTTCCCCCATAAATTTTTTGTACCCGTGCATCCACAAAAAAGCGTGAAATCGGGTATTCCTGCATGTAACCGTAGCCACCAAAAAGCTGAAGTAATTGATCAATCACTTCACATTGGACATCGGTAATAAAGCATTTCAGTGCGGCAACTTGAGTTACGCTTAACTGGTGTTGTTGATACAGAGCTGCACATTGGTCTACAAAGGCTTGTGCGGCTTTTGCTTTGATTTGGGCATTTGCGAGCACAAACCGCGTATTTTGCATTTGGCTTAAGGGCTGCCCAAAAGCTTTGCGCTCTAGTACATAGTTTTTAGTGATTTCAATAGCCCCCAAAATGGACCCCAAAGCCATCATGGAGATACTTAAACGTTCGCGAGGTAACTCTTGCATTAAATAGGCAAAGCCTTGTCCTTCTTCACCCAAACGCTGAGTTGCAGGCACACAAACATCATCAAAAAATAGTTCGGCTGTATCTTGAGCATGTAGCCCGATTTTTTGTAAGGAACGTCCTTTTTTAACGCCATCTAACGCAGCATCGACTAGAAAAATTGAAATACCTTTTGCTTTAGCTTGAGGGTCGGTTTTAGCCACCAAAACGATCAGGTCGGCATGCAAACCATTTGAGATAAACGTTTTTGAACCATTCACACGATAGTGGTCATTTTCTAAAATAGCTTGAGTGCGTATGGCTTGTAAGTCTGAACCAGCATTGGCTTCGGTCATGGCAATTGCAGTGACAACTTCACCTGTCACCATTTTGGGTAACCAATAACGTTTTTGCTCTTCGGTTCCAATATTTTGCAGGTAAGGAGAAACCAACTCATTTTGTCCCCCAATGGCAACAGCTAAAGACGCAAAGCCCGCTTGAGCAGTTTCTTGAACCAGCATGAGCGAGTAATGAACAGGAGCGCCATAGCCGCCATATTCCTCGGGCACATCAACACACAAAAAGCCATTTTCCCCAAGACGAAGCCATAGATCACGTGGGATTAGGCCATCGTGTTCCCACTGCTCGTAATACGGAGCGACCTGTTCTTTTAAGAACCTGCGGTAACTGTCTCGAAATAGTTCAAATTCTGTATCGTGTGGCATGTTGAACCTTTTTTAGGCAAAAGTGAGGCTAAGGCCCAAACCGAAGTTTGAGCTTCCTTTTTTATTTCAATTGTTTATTGCTTTAAGGTGGGCACTCGGATAATGAGCGGATTATCAGTCTGCTTTTGATAAAGCTCATCAATTAAAGCGGCACGACGCTTGGTAATATTGCTTTGATTGAGGTTACCTTTATCAGTCACTTCGCCTGCATCGAGTTGAGGTGGTTCTGTCATTAAATAAAGCATAGAGACTGTATTGGAGCTACCAGTCGTATCTTTATTAAAATTCGTTAAAAATTGGCGAAACCACTGCTGAACTTTAGGATGCTGTAATATCTCTGCTGGAGAATGTTCGCCCAGCTTAAGGCCTGCATATTGAGCACAAGCGTCTAGTTTTGGAAAAATCAGAAAACCGACAGCATTCAGGTTTGAACCGGTAATACAAACATCTTGAACCAGTAAATTACCTTGAATCAGTACTTTATTGCGAAGCGTGCCCACATTGACGAAAGTGCCTGTATTGAGTTTAAAGTCTTCGGCAATTCGTCCGTCGTACATGAGGCCTTTAGTCGGATCATTGACATCGACCAAACGAACAGCATCGCCAGTATGGAAAAAGCCTTCATCATCAAAAACTGTACTTTGCTGGTCCGCCTTTAAGCGCCAATAGCCTTTCATGACATGTTTACCACGAACACAAAACTCAAGTTTGTCGCCACATGGAACTAACTTAATTTCACATCCCGGAGCAGGGTAACCAATAAAACCAGCCATCACGCGTGGGCCAGTGGTAAAAGCACAAGAGGGTGCAGTTTCAGTCATGCCCAACCCGCTCATGATGCGAATTTTTTCTCCACAATGTTGCTGAGCAATTTTATCGAGTCGGTTCCAGCCCGCTTCTGAAAGTGCTGCACCTGCAAAGAATAAAATTTTAACTTTGGCAAAAAAGCGGTCTCTTAATTCTTCATCTTTTTCTAAAGCTTCAGTGAGTTCTTCCCAACCTTTTGGCACATTTAAATAAACGGTTGGAGAAATTTCTTTGAGATTACGAATGGTTTCGTCAAATTTTCCTGCAACGGGTTTGCCATCATCAATGTAAATCGTACCGCCGTTATAGAGTGCGATACCGACATTGTGACTGCCGCCAAATGTGTGGTGCCAAGACAGCCAGTCGAGTAGGACAGGCGGCGTTTCTTCAAACTCAGGGAAAGTCTGCAAAAGCATTTGCTGATTAACACACAACATTAAGTGTGTGGTCGGTACAGCTTTAGGTAATTTGGTTGAACCCGAGGTAAATAAGAATTTGGCAATTTGGTTTTCATCAAGGGTTTGGTAAAACTCTTGAACATTTGAAACTGGCGTATCTAACAGTGATTGAAAAGACGTGCAGATCTGATCACCCACAATCCCTTTATTCGTTACCACTTCAATGTCAGGTGTAATACATGCTTGAATGGCTTTGGCGAAAGCCTGACCGTCGCTGGCATAGACCATACCAGGTGTAAGTACTTCAAACACATGTTTGAGTTTGCCAAAGTCTTGAGAAATCAGAGAATAGGCGGGGGAAATAGCCGAGAAAGGCACACCTGCCAACATAGCACCCATAGACAGTGTTAAATGTTCGAGATCATTACCACTTAAAATGACGAGTGGTCTTTCTTGGCTTAAATTACGATCATGCAAAGCTTGAGCAATGTGCCATGCACGTTGTAGAACTTCTGCATAACTCAGTTTGACCCATTCGCCTTGAGCAATGCGTTTTGCTGCAAAAATATGGTCTGGTTTGGTTTGTGCAAAATGAATTAACCGATCTGTCAGTTTTTGTGGATACGGTTTTAATTGCTCTTTTGGGCTGATATAGAGCGTGTCATCTTTATGGTGATAATGAATATCATGTTGCCCTAATTTTACGAACCGTTCGCGGTCTTGTGATTGAGTGGCATTCATTTGCATTTCTTTCACTCCATGGAAAGCGCATCACTGCGCTTTATTTTTTGCATCATGCAATTTTTATTTAATATGTTGTTGTCCGCATTAGCCTGACTAAATCGGGTAATGACGTGATTGGGTTTGAATGGTAATCCAGCGTAGTTCGGTAAATTCGGCAACAGAGACTTTACTACCAAAACGTCCGTAACCACTCGATTTTGTTCCGCCAAATGGCATTTGAGCTTCGTCATGTACGGTTGCACCGTTAATATGACAAATACCCGAATCAATTTGTTTAGCGACTTCTAATGCCTGCGAAATATTTTGGCTAAACACTGCTGAAGAAAGGCCGAACTCGCTGTCATTTGCCAGTGCTACGCCTTCTTCAATGCTTGAAAAACGTTGAACTGTGCATACAGGTCCAAATGATTCTTCGCGGTAAAGCAGCATGTCAGGTTTAATATTAAGCACCAGTGTTGGTTGTATGGTGGTGTCTTCAATATGAATGCCTAAAGGTAAGTCAGCACCTTTGTTTTGAGCATCTTCCAGCAAATGCTGAATACGGTTTGCAGCGCGGCGACTTTCTAAAACACCGAGTACACTGTCTTTTGAAGTTGGATTACCTGCCTGAATAGAGCGGGTTTTCTCAATCAGTTTTTCAATGAACTGGTCGGCAATATTGTCTTGAACCAAAACTCGTTCGGTCGACATACAAATTTGTCCCTGATTAAAGAATGCTCCAAAAGCGACTGCATTTACGGCTTCATTAATATCAGCTTCATTTAAAACCACAACAGGAGCTTTGCCACCAAGTTCGAGTAAAACAGGTTTTAAATATTTAGCAGCAGTCTCGGCAATAATTTTTCCGACTTTGGTTGAACCCGTAAAATTAATGCGTTTCACGGCTGGATGCGACACTAAACGTTCAACAATTTGTGGCGCATCTTCAGCGGCATGCGTAATCACATTGACCACACCTTCACCTAGACCTGCTTCATGTAACACTTCACCAATGAGACGATGTGTTGCTGGACAAGCTTCAGATGCTTTTAACACAACCGTGTTACCACAAGCCAAAGGCATGGCAAGCGCACGTGTTGCCAAAATGACAGGAGCATTCCAAGGTGCAATCCCTACAATGACACCACAAGGAACTCGCACACCCATTGCAAGATTGCCTGGCACATCTGACGGAATGAGGCTTCCATCAATTTGTGTGGTCATCGATGCGGCTTCACGTAACATGTTAGCAGCAAGGTGAACGTTAAACCCATACCATGTCGCAGTTGAACCTGTTTCTTGCATTCCAGTTTCAATGAATTGCTCGGTCTTTTGGTCCATTAAATCGGCTGCTTTTAACAAACGTAAGCGACGTTCGGTAGGCGAGAGTTTCGACCATACTTTAAAAGCTTGTTGTGCCGAATCGATTGCACGATCAACATCTTCCAATGTGGCAGCAGCAGCCTTTGTTGCCACTGATCCATCAATAGGGCTAATACGCTCAAAAGTTGCCTGATTTGATGCATCAACAGATTGACCGTGAATAAGTAACTGTACATTTTGCATGGGTTGCGTCCTTACATTGCCATTAAAGAATCAAAAGTTAACCAGTACGTTTATAGCTCTGTAAACCCGGTTTAATTGATTTTTCATCTAAAAATTGTTTCAAACCTTCTTGGCGGCCATTTTCAGTATCGCGGTGGATGCATTGGTCAAGTTTGGCATATAAGTAGTCTTCGTTTTGGTCCCAAGTCAATTCACGGCAACGCTTAAAGCCATTTTTAGCCGTACGAAGCACTACAGGGTTTTTCTCAAGTAGGCAATTTGCAAGTTCAGTCACTTCTGCTTTTAGCTGTTCAAGCGGTACGCTTTTATTCACAAGACCCATGGTTTCGGCTTCTTTACCACCAAAGGTTTTACCCGTCATGATGTAATACAAAGATGCACGATGACCTACAGTGTCTGCCATTGCTTTGCTTACGAGGTTGCCCGGTGGGATACCCCAGTTAATTTCAGATAAACCAAAAGTTGCTTCATCTGCTGCAATTGCTAGGTCACACGCCACTAAAGGTGAGAAACCACCTCCAAAGCACCAGCCATTGACCATGGCAATGGTTGGTTTTGAATACATGCGAAGAAGTTGCCACTGCCAGCGACATGAGTCACGGCGAATACGTTCTTGGAAAATCTCTGGTTGAGTGTCGACTTCACGGAAATATTCCTTCAAATCCATACCCGCTGTCCAAGAATCGCCAGCACCTGTCAATACTAAAACACGCGCCTCTTGATCAAGCTCAAGCGTTTCGAGCACATCAATCATTTCACGATTGAGGGTTGGGCTCATGGCATTTTTCTTTTCTGGGCGGTTTAGGGTAACCCATGCAATTCCTTCTTCAACTTTAACATCTACTGTTTCCCAGCGGTTTTCATAACTCATCTTCATACTCCTTGAATGATTTTTTGCTGTTCTGGGATTTAATCTAATATCAGTTAAACTTACATTCAAGTCTTTTTTATAAAATTTCATAAATATTTTATAATTCATTGTATTTTAAATATTAATTAATTTTATTGATTATTTAATATAAAAATATGTTGATTTTTTAGTAAGTTTAACTGATATTTTTGATGTGTTTAAACAACAATACACAAAGGGCTAAATGGAACGACTAGTCAATAAAGGACAACACAATGGAAAAAATATCAGGACAGCCTTCAAGGGCAAAAATCACATTGCTACTGTGCTTTGCCATAGCAATTTTTGAAGGGTTTGATCTTCAATCAATGGGGGTAGCCGCTCCACGAATGCGGGCTGAGTTTATGTTAGACAATGCCCAAATGGCGTGGGCATTTAGTGCTGCTATTTTAGGAACACTACCAGGTGCCATATTAGGTGGTAGATTTGCAGATATTGTAGGGCGTAAGAAAATTCTGATTTTTAGTATCTTACTTTTTGGAATTATGTCTTTACTGACCGCCTATGCGGCCAATTTCAGCCTGTTACTTCTCATCCGTTTTTGTACCGGTTTAGGAATGGGCGGGGCACTTCCAATGATGATTACACTTGCCTCTGAAGCTGTGCCTGACCAGCACAAAGGGACAGCAGTAAGTATTATGTATAGCGGGATTCCTTTTGGTGGATTGCTTACTTCTGTGGTTGCTATGTCATTGGCAGGTGATGCAGAGTGGCGTCATATTTTCTATATTGGTGGGATTGCCCCTATTTTACTCATTCCACTGATTATGCGCTTTTTACCCGAGTCAAATGATTATCTGCAACGTAAAGTTCAAGCACAGAAAACGACACCATTTTTGGAAGTTTTGTTTGCTAAAGAACGCCGTATGTCGACCATTCAGCTTTGGATAAGCTTTTTCTGTACGTTGGTGGTACTGTATTTCTTATTGAATTGGTTGCCGTTACTGATGGGCGCGCAAGGCCTATCGAAACTACAGGCAAACTATGTACAGATGGGCTACAACGTTGGCGGAATTTTAGGTTCGATTCTCATGGGTGTATTGCTTGATAAATTACGCATGAGTTTTGTGATTAAGCTGATTTATCTTGGTATTTTATTTTCGCTGTGCTGTTTGGCAGTTTCTCCGACAGTGGCTTTACTTGCACTTTCAGCAGTAGGTTGTGGTCTGTTTATTGTGGGTGGACAATCTGCGTTATATGGTCTGGCTGCCATGTATTATCCGACCGAAATGCGTGGAACAGGAGTAGGTTCAGCGGTTGCAATCGGCCGTATTGGTTCTTTTGCAGGGCCTTTAATGGCTGGTTTTTTACTGTCGCTTGGACAAAGCTCGACCATTGTAATTGGTTCAAGTATTCCAGTGATTTTAATTGCAGCGATCTCTGCATTACTTCTTGTCAAAAAACCTAAACAGCCTGTACATTTAGTACAAAGCTCAGGTGCTCGCTAAGTTTTAACGAAAGTATGGGGTAGATCCTCATACTTTCACTACAGATTTTCTTATGATGAATGAAAGGTTATGGTACGTTCGAATTTAGTTCCAAAAAAAGTAGAAGATGAGCCTAAGTTAAGCTATATGATTGCTCGTGTTGATCGAATTATTAGTAAACATTTATCAGAACATTTAAAAGAGCTTGAAATTACCTTACCACAATTTACTGCACTTTCTGTTTTAGCTTCAAAAAGTAATTTATCTAATGCCAAACTTGCTGAGCGTTCTTTTATAAAGCCGCAATCTGCTAATAAAATTCTGCAAGATTTACTGATGAATGGTTGGATTGAGAAAAAACCTGACCCAACCCATGGTCGCCGTATTTTAATTACGCTAACTGAAAGCGGGATTGAAAAGTTAAGCAAATGCAATGAAGTGGTTTTAAAAGTCGAAGAAAAAATGCTTGAAGGCATTGATATTAACTTGGCTTATTTAATTCGTAATAATCTCGATATTATGGTGAATAATCTTAAAAACCTTTAATCGAGTGTAGTGTGTAGTTTAATTTCTTAAACTCAATAGAAATACTTAAGCACTGATTCAAACAGAAAATTTATTTCATTTTACAAATGAACTTGCTAGCATCGAAGTGACGTTTTTGGTGATGTGTGGCAGCGAATGTCTTCAGGACAACAAGTTTTACTTAAACTAAGAAAAATGATTATTTCAGGGGAACTTGAAGGCGGTGCCAGAATTGCCGAAATTCCGACTGCCGAGTTACTTGGGGTTTCAAGGCAGCCTGTTCGTATTGCCTTTCGCTTGCTCGAGCAAGAAGGCCTCCTCATTAAAAACCCAACTCGTGGTTACACGGTTCGTGAAATTTCAGAACAACTTGTTCATGATGCGCTCGAAGTACGCGGGGTGCTGGAAGGGTTGGCTGCGAAAACTTTGGCAGAACAAGGCTTAAGCGAAGAACAGAAAAAGACGCTACAACATTGCATTCAGGAAACTGAAAAACTTTTTAATGAAAAAGACGAGTTTGGCGATGCTGAACTAGAACGTTATCACCATTTTAACGTCATTTTTCATGACACCATTATTGAAGGCGCGCAAAACGTCGCACTTATACAAGCCTTAGCGAAAAACAACCAATTGCCTATGGCTTCTGCCCAAGCCATTACCTATGACCAGAATCAAGCTTTGTCGGAATATCGCCGTTTGCACTATGCACATTTACAGCATTGTTCGATTTTCGATGCATTGGTACATCGTCAGGCAGGGCGTGCTGAAACTTTAATGCGTGAACATAGCAGTGTAGTGATTTTGGGTGAAACGCTAAAAAATGTTCTCAATGTTTAAAATGAAATAAGTTCCTTTATTTTCGAATAAAGGAACTTTCGAGTTAAAGCTCAATCACAAGATTTTTAGTTTTTGCACGAGAACAGCAGGGTGTAAATTGGTCGTTCAAAGCATGTTCTTCATCGGTCATGAACATATCGCGATGATCTGGCGTACCTTCTACAACACGGGTAATACACGTACCACAAATACCTTGTTCACACGAAACAGGAATATCAAAACCATTTGCAATTAATGCTTCAGTAGCAGTCTGCTCTGGTAATACTTCAATTCGACGGCCTGTACCTTTAACTTCGATGGTAAAAGCTTCATCGTTGGACGTATCTACTTTTTGAGCGACGAAATGCTCTTGATGTAACTGTTCGCTATGCCAACCCGCTTGTTCAGCCGAGCTCATGACAAACTGCATAAACCCTGTAGGGCCACACACATATAAGTGTTTATCAGGTGAAGCTTGGCCCAAAACCTCTGCCATATTACATTCGGTGTCTGGTTGGTCTTGAATGTGAAAATGGACTTGTTCACCAAAATGCTCGGTTAAGTTGCCATAAAAGGCAATCATTTCATGACTACGAACAAAGTAATGTAATTCAAAAGGAATATTGGCGGCTTTAAGTCGATATGCCATCGATAAAATAGGGGTAATACCAATACCACCCGCAAATAAAACTGCCTGTTTGGTTTGAGGGTGAATTTCAAATAAATTACGCGGTTCACCAATTTTTAAGTGGTCGTCTTCGCGGTATTCAGTGTGGATGCAGCGTGAGCCACCGCGTGAATTGGCATCATGTAAAACGCCAATCACATAACGGTGCTTTTCAGTGCAGCAGTTTGAAAGTGAATATTGGCGGGTGAGACCGTTTTTCAGATGCACATCAATATGCGCACCTGCCTCAAAACTCGGCAGCTCCGTACCATTTGCTGCAACCAATTCAAAAGCACGAATGGTCGGGGTGAGCTGGTGAATTTTTTGAATAATAACGTCCATGTTCATGCTCCTTTAAATAACCCGAATGTTTGGAAACTTCTGTGCGGACATTTCAGGAGGTGTTTTATTTTCTTCGGCAAGTAGTCGCTCAATCACTTTACGAGACTGTACACCGCCTGCGTCGATATTGAGCATCAGTAACTTGCGATGTGGATTGTTTAAAATATTTTGCTGCTGTTGCTCAAGCATTTCTAAATCTTCAGTAAAGATTTTGCCTTGGCCTTCACGAATTTGATCGGTGAGTTCTGCATTGTCAGGCTGGAAGTTACGTGCCATTCCCCAGAAATACCAATGTGAAGTTTCAGTCTCTGGCGTAATAAAATCGACCACAATTGAGGAAACTTTTTTGTCATTTGGTGCGTGATAACCACCATGTCCAGCATGTGCTACACCTACTTCAATATGGACATTACTTGGCGCAAAGAAGTGACAACGTTGCCAACGATCCACAGGTACGTCATCTGCCAAATGATTGCCGCGAAGGGCCATTTGCCAAAATGGAGGTGCGATCACATTTTCCATATAGCGTTCGGTAATCACATGGTCACCGTCAACTTTAGTGACAGGTAATGATTCATCAATCTCTTTTTGCCCAATACTGCTTGAGTGAACATAGGTTTCGTGGGTTAAATCCATGAGGTTGTCGACCATCAAACGATAGTCACACTGGATGTGAAACAGGCCTCCGCCATAGCTCCATTCAGGATGATCTGCCCATTCTAAAGTTGGAAGTTTTGCTTCATCTGCTAAAGCTTTCTGACCTGGCCATATCCAAATAAAACCGAACTTTTCAATAACTGCATATGCTTTGTTGCAAGGGAAACCGTTTACACGTTGGGCTGGCATGGAAACTGTTTTTCCATCACAACCCATGACTAAGCCATGATAACCACATACGAGGTTGCCATCTTCGACATAACCAAGTGAGAGTGGGGCGCCACGATGCGGACAAAAATCTTCAACGGCTGCAACTTGGTTTTCTTTACCACGATAAAAAACAATTTTTTCACCACAGATCGTACGACCTAATGGTTTATCTTGGATTTCTTCTGGGCGGCAGGCTACATACCAAGCATTTTTAATAAACATTGTGACGACTCCTTATCACTTATTGGATCCAATTTATAATAAATAAAAATAATGGTCAATTGATAAGCAGTATATTTTTTAAAAAATATTGTTCTTTGAAATTGATGGAATTGTATTTTTTTGTTTGCTAATAAAGGATTTTGTATTTGTTTGAGTTTTAGAGGTTAAATTTTTATTAATCTTAATTTGGATCCATAATGGCTGTGGTTGAAGCCATTATGGAGAGTGATAATTTAGAAATTAACCGTGTAGTGAAGCATTATGCGCTGTTCATCCAGACTTTTGCCATGTTTGGTATCGTAGTTAATATTTAAGAACAGGAATTTAAGATTTTTAATCCAAGCATTAAGATCATACTGAATCAACACATCACTTTCTTGCTCAAAATCATTTTGTTTCATGGTTTGAAAAGAGTCGCCATAAATATATTTATAGGTCACTTTTAGACCCTTGATATAGTCTTTAAAGTCATATGAGGCAACGAAATGATAAGACTTTTCATCTGCTTTGGTAAACGCGCCTAAGGTCCAGTTCACCATATGGGGAATGGGCATATTATCGAGTTTTGGAATACCATCTTTGCCAAAGTTTTCTTGATAGCCGATGCCAGTTGTAAAGTTGCCATGTTTGATGGAATGCATGGCCCCTATAGACGTGTTGTCATATTCACCAAGCTTTGATTTCCCGACATCGTCGTGGCGAAACACACGTAATTTTGTAGTGTGTTGCTTTGTCCATTGATAATCAAAAGCAAAGTAACTTTGATTAATTAGATCTGTTAAGTAACCATTATAAAATTTCCAATGGTATCGAGGTGTTTTGCCATCCCATTGAAAAAAATAGAGTCCGTCAGACTCATATTTTGAAATAGCCAGTTTGTGGTAGTCCTCCTCATTTTTTGGGGAATAACGGTTAATCAAACCTAGCTCGAAATTTTGTTGCGTTGTCTTATATTTTAATTCCAAGCCTTTATAGTTCACGCGTAATTGATGTGTGTCGACTTGTGGTGTAAGTGGTGAATCAGGTGTGATTTCACCTATATTCATCCGAAAGTTTTGATATTCAACTCCAGCACCTAAGCCATATTTAACTTGATCTTGTGCTTGTTTCTTAGTGTTAGGGTCAAAGGGTATGACCATATCATTGGTGTGTTGGTCGCTACTTAGGCGATAAGCATATTGAATGCTTGGATTGAGATGTAGCTGAACCTCATTAAGTTTGGTTGACCAGTCACCACGATAGATCAAGCCTTGACTTAAGCTATGAGTATCGGGGCTAGTGCCATTTTCATATTGTCTGTCGAAGTTGAATGTTTTGAGTGTGAGTGTATTTTGAAAATTAACATCTATTTCGCTATGAGCTAAACAGCAGGCAAGGGTTGTCCCTGAGAATAAAATCCCATAAATAAAAATATGCTTCATTTTTAAATCCGTTTAAAAGCGTTTTACTGTTCTAAATCCGACATGGCTGGTGGCAAGGTCGAGTTCCTGTGGATGCCTCGCGGCAGCACGATAACGCGCGCAATAATTGGTTGCGCACAAATAAGATCCACCTTTAATGGTGTATTGCAAAATCTGTTCGTGACTTTGCCGATATTTCGATGGATCTCCCATATGATGATCTCGTGGGCCGGTATAGGATGTTTGCGTCCATTCCCATACATTGCCAATCAAGTCATATAAACCAAATGGGTTTTTACTAAAACAGCCAACAGGGGCAATATCCTTAAAACCATCTTCCTGAATATTTTTATAAGGAAATTCGCCTTGCCAGAAGTTGGCTACAATATGTCCTTCATGAGTAGGGCCAATATCGGAGTTTTGCTGAAAACCTTTGGCTGCATATTCCCACTCAAGCTCGGTCGGTAAGTCGTGACCTAGCCAGTTTGCATAAGCGTAGGCATCATTCCATGTCACCATGCGAACGGGCTCGTGAGGCGCGGGTTGTTTTGGATTATTTAAACCCCATGGGTGTTTCCAATTGGCGCCTTTTTCAAATTTCCACCATTGTAGCTCTTCAACTTGATGATCTGGCTGTACAAACATAGCTGCACCACCTTGCTTTTCTGCATCGGTGACATAACCTGTTTGTTTAACAAACTCTTGAAATTGAGCATTGGTGACTTCAGTTGCATCAATTAAAAAAGCGGGTACTGAAGTTGCTTGTAAGTTTAATGGGCGTTCATCTTCATAACCTTGTGTGGTGCCTAAAACAATTTTTCCTTGAGGAAGTTTGACCATCCCTGCTTCTTTATTTTTAGACCAACCCGAAGGAAGGCCCGAATAAGAATTACATTTAGCTTTGCTGCCTAAGTCGGGCAAGGTGGTCTGTTCTAGTTGAGGTGTGGTTTTTTGGCATGCACAAAGTAAGAGGAGCGATGAAAGCATCATGATCTGTTTCATCTAGTTTTCCCTACTTTTTGTTGTATTGCTCAAAATCAACAACACCATTTTCATGTGCATATCTTAAATATTTATCGTTTAAGACTTTGGCGATCTCGCGATGTTCTGCGTAAACATTACGCTGCTCGTTAAAATCTGTTTTTAAATTGTAGAGTTCCCAGCCATGGCTTTTAAATTTAGAAGGTGAGTTTTCAACGAGTTTCCATTCATCAGTTTTGGCGTAGCGGCTGCCATGTAATTCTTTGAAGTCATAATAATTAACAGGACGAATACGAGCCTTATTGTTTTTAAAAGCAGGAATCAAGCTAAAGCCCGACGGTTTAATTTTAGTGCTTGAAGTTGGATAAATTTGATTATTTTGAATACCTGCTAGTTCCATAACAGTTGGGAAAATATCTCTAACTGTCGCAAAGTTATTGTTGATTCCATGTTCTTTAGAAATTTGCACAGGCGATTTAACAATAAATGGAACTCGTACACCACCTTCTGAAGCAGCTGACTTCCAGTGGGTAAATGGTGTGCTACTTACTTCTGCCCAGCGTGGGCCCATGTAAAGATATGAGCTCGCCTTACCTATATTTTCATAGCGATTGTCGGCATCGCCCATTGGGAAATTGTGATCACCACCTTCAGCACCGTTATCTGACATAAACACAATCAAAGTGTTGTCATATAAATGATGCTTTTTAAGATATTGAATAACATCACCCACGCGGTCGTCTAACTGAGTGACCATGCCAGCATAAACTTCCATTTTGCGCGCTTCATATTTGCGTTCTGGTGGGGTGAGTTCATTCCAGCTTTTGGTGCCTAAAGCTTGGTTGCCACGCTCGACTGGGTATTCTGCATTTGCAGGAATTAATCCTAATTGCTTTTGCTTCTCAAAGCGTTGTTTGCGAATTGCATCGTAGCCTTGATCGTATTTGCCTTTATATAAGTCTCTATAATGAGCAGGTGCTTGTAGTGGCCAGTGTGGAGCGGTATAGGCTAGGTAGGCAAAAAATGGTTTCTGCGCTTTATTTTTATCTAAGTACTCAAAGGCTTTTCGTGTAAAAAAGTCGGTTGAGTAGTAGTTGTCAGGCAAAGTAACCCTTTGACCATTTTCAGTGTACTGGGTATTGCGCGGATAGTTTTTAGGTTGGTCTTTAAAGTGTAAATCGAAGCCATCGAGCAGGGCAAAAGATTGATCGAAACCGCGGGCTTTAGGGTTTTGGTCGGGAGCATAGCCTAAGTGCCATTTACCGACCATGAAGGTGTAATAATCTTTAGTCTTTAAAATTTCTGCGAGTGTGTAAGCATTTTGCGTTAAGTGACCTGAATATCCATCAATTTTGAGTAGTGCGCGTGGGCTATCGGCTCCAACCAATTTTTCTTGTCGTTTTGAAGTTTCATACATGGCACCTAAACCGACCAAGTGATTATCTGCACCCGTCATAAGCTGCGCACGAGTAGGTGAACACATTGATGAAGCATGAAAATTAAAAAGCATTTTTCCTTGCTTTAACAGGCTATCAATATGAGGGGTTTTAATTTCGCCACCATAAGCACCAATATCTGAAAATCCAAGATCATCAGCCAAAATAATCATGATGTTAGGTGGTTGTTGATTTTTTGGAGGTGCTGCTTGCGCTGTGTAAAACAATTGGCTGGCAAAAAAAAGTCCCAATGTAAGCTGGCTTACTCTTTTGAGTTTCATAACAACAATCCTTTGAAGTTTTAAAAATGCATCTTGCATTCCATGAAAATGAACTGAGCTTTTTTGGCTAAAAAATGCTCTGGAATCGATCATAATAGATTTTTTAATATGGATCCATAAAAATATTCAAGCATCCTAATTTTATGTTTTTAATAATTTTATACTTATATAATTTATGTGTTTATATACTTTTTAATAATCCATTTATAATTTTAGTTGATTTTTTGGATCCAAATATTCAGTATAGAAAAAGAGCAGGATGCTCAAAGAACAAATATTCCTCTAGGTCATTATGGATACGGATATGCATAACCACCCAATCGCTCATATCAGCAATGTCGTGTGTATGTCTTATCCAAGGGAGATACACAAATGGAAAGAGACGTTCTAAGTGAGATCAATCAAAACAACATGAGCCGCTACCAATGGTTCGTCATTTTGATCTGTATTTGTCTCAATATTATTGATGGCTTTGACGTGATGGTAATGGCATTTACCGCTCCATCCGTGTCTGCGGAATGGTCACTTTCAGGCGCACAAATTGGTTTATTACTCAGTTCAGGCCTTTTTGGAATGGCTGCCGGTTCAATTTTTCTCGCACCTTTAGCCGATAAAATTGGCCGTCGTTTACTCATCTTAGTCTGTCTTGTGATTGCAGGTCTTAGCATGTTGGGCTGTGCTTTTGTACAAAGCCACGGCATGTTAGCAGCACTTCGGTTTATTACCGGAATTGGGGTAGGTGGGATTCTTGCCAGCAGTAATGTGTTGGCGAGTGAATATGCCAATGCTCGTTGGCGTAGTCTCGCAGTGAGCTTAATGTCTACAGGTTATGGAATTGGCGCGACACTTGGTGGAGTGCTATCACTGGCTTTGATTGAACATTTAGGTTGGCGCTCAATCTTTTTAGCAGGTGGCGTTACTACCATTGCAATGCTGCTGATCAGCGCATGGTTATTACCAGAATCTTTAGATTATTTACTCGCGAAACGACCAAAACAGGCACTCGAACGGATTAACACAACGGTAAGTCGTATGGGGCTTAACCAACTGCCAGTTATGCCACGTTATGAAAAAATCAACACACAAAATGGTAGTGAACTGGGCAAGTTATTTGCAGGACAACAGGGATTTCAAACACTTTGTCTTTGGTTTGCATTCTTTTTAGTGATGTTTGGTTTTTACTTTGTCATGAGCTGGACACCAAAAATTCTTATTTCAATGGGGATGTCACCAGAGCAAGGTGTAAGTACCGGTATTTTAATTAGTATTGGCGGGATTTTCGGGGCAGCCATTATTGGTTTATTGGCATCACGTATGAAAATCTTCTATGCCTTAAGCCTGTTTTTAGGTCTAACGTCTGCATGTGTTTTCCTATTTGTCGCAGTCTCATCTCAAGTCAGCATTGCACTCATGGTGGGGTTATTACTTGGCACACTTATTAATGGCTGTGTAGCAGGTTTATATTCTATTTCTCCAACAATTTATGTTGCCGAAATTCGTAGTCGCGGTGTGGGCTATGCCATTGGTTTTGGACGAATTGGAGCAATTTTATCGCCAACGGTCGCAGGCATTTTTCTGGATAAAGGGATAGCACCCGCAACGCTGTATGCCTATTACGGTGTGGTCTTTATTTTGGCTATTTTCCTGATTTTAAGTTTGGGTAATGCTTTTTATCGAAGTAAGAAAGAGCAGAACTATTCGCTTAAAACAGCGCCTTAATCCATTAAAAATTAAATAGTTGAGATAAAAAATGAAAAAGACACCATTGTGGGTGGGGATATGCTTGTGCCCATTATTTAGTCAAATTCTGCATGCCGAATTTATTGCAGACAGTAAAGCTGAGCTGACACTCCGTAATTTTTACTTTGACCGAGACTATAAAAAAGATCCATATCCCTATACAGCAGGTAGAGATTGGGCGCAGGGTTTAATTTTTAAAGGGCAGTCTGGTTATACAGAAGGCACTGTTGGGTTCGGTGTAGATGTGCTGGCAATGGCGGGTTTTAACCTGATGGGAAGCCGTGCTGATGACTATGCACGGAGTGGCTTATTGCCAGTTAATCCTGATAACTCGCGTGATGATTATTATGGAAAAATAGGTATTACAGGGAAGGCTAAATTTAGAAAAAATGAGCTTTTTGTGGGGGATTTAGTTCCACAATTACCGACCATATTTTCATCGCCAGCGCGTTTGTTCCCTCAGACTTACCGTGGTATCCGCTTTGTTTCAAATGAAATTCCAAATCTTCAACTCGAAGGTTTTTATGTCGATGAAGTACGTCAACGTGATTCGATTCGTTATACCGATGTTGGAACAGACAATATCAATCATCGTTTTGACAAAGCGGCAACGACTGATTCTTTTTATACATTAGGTGGAAGCTATCAGTTAAAGGATTATCGTTTACGGGCTTACCATGCAGAACTCAAGGACATTTACCAGCAACAGTTTTTGGGTTTTAACGGGAAGCAGCCTTTAAATGATCAGCTTAATTTTTTAAGTGATGTACGTTTTTTTAATAGTGAGGAAACAGGTAGTAAAAAAATAGGAGAAGTCGATAACCGACATGTGAGCGGCTTATTTGGTTTGAACTATCAAAACCATACGGTTTCTTTGGGCTATATGCAGTCATTTGGCTCGACTGGTCTGCCTTTTTTGTCTGGAACAGAAAGTCCTGTTGTGCTTGATTTTATGAGTTCGGACTATTCAAATAAAGACGAAAAAGTCTATTCGATTCGTTATGAATATGACTTTAAAAATGCACGAGTAGGTGATGTTTCATTAAACGGACTGCGCTTTATGACTCGCTATGCAAAAGGCGAAGATATTGATTTGTTGCAATACGGCGATCAGCGTTTTAAAGAAGAGTCGATGGAATTTGATTTAGGTTATAAAATTCCTGAAGGTAAGTTAAAAGGTTTGGGAATGCGAGCCCGTTTTTCTCACTATCGCAACGATATGCCAAGTAATATGACATTTCATTCGGCAAATGAAACGCGGTTAAATGTCGATTACACTTTTAAGTTTTAATGTTCAATATTTAACTAAATTCAAGACAAGTTAAAACATTGTGAGCAGCAATGTTTTAACTTTAGTTATCAACTGCACAAAATCCCTCTATAATACCGCCAATCTTATTAAAGCCAATTGAGTCGTTCATTAAACACATGGCTTTAATCTCTCATTTTTTTAAGTCAATTTCTTCGCTGTGATTCGGCTTATTTTTCAATATTTAGAATTTTATGTGTCTGTGCTGACACATAAAAATATTTAGGTGCCAGCATGGAAATCAAGGTTAATTATCTCGACAATCTTCGACAGGAAGCTAAGTTCGATGACTTTACGGTAATTGCCGATCAACCAATTCGCTACAAGGGTGACGGTTCGGCACCGGGCCCATTTGACTATTTTTTAGCATCATCAGCATTGTGCGCAGCGTACTTTGTAAAAGTGTATTGTGCCGCTCGAGATATCCCAACCGATAATATTCGTTTATCGCAAAATAATATTGTTGATCCTGAAAACCGCTATAAGCAAACCTTTAAAATTCAAATTGAATTACCAGCTGATATTTCAGAGAAAGATCGCCAAGGGATTTTACGTTCGATTGACCGTTGTACTGTTAAAAAAGTGATTCAAACGGGTCCTGAATTTATTATTGAAGAAGTGGAAAGCATCGATGCAGATGCACAAGCATTGTTATTACCAAGCTTAACTTCAGAAAGCCATACTTATATTCAAGGTAAAGACCTACCGCTAGAAGAAACCATTGCCAATATGTCAGCTATTTTGGCAAATTTGGGTATGAAGATTGAAATCGCGTCTTGGCGTAATATTGTCCAAAATGTATGGTCATTACACATTCGTGATGCACAATCCCCGATGTGCTTTACCAATGGTAAAGGTGCAACTAAAGAAAGTGCTTTAGCTTCTGCATTAGGCGAGTTTATTGAGCGTTTAAACTGTAACTTCTTCTATAATGACCAGTTCTGGGGTGAAGAAATTGCCAATGCTGAATTTGTGCATTATCCAGATGAAAAATGGTTTAAACCGGGTCCAAATGGTGAATTACCTAAAGAAATCTTAGATGAATACTGTCTTGAGATTTACAACCCAGATGATGAGTTATTGGGCACACATTTATATGATACCAACTCAGGCAACGTAGAGCGTGGCATTTGCTCACTACCTTTTGTGCGCCAGTCTGACGGTGAAGTTGTCTATTTCCCATCAAATTTAATTGAAAATTTGTACTTAAGTAATGGTATGAGTGCGGGTAACACTTTGGCAGAAGCCCAAGTTCAATGCTTGTCAGAAATTTTTGAACGTGCTGTTAAACGTGAAATTTTAGAAGGTGAAATTGCACTTCCAGATGTTCCTGAAGACGTATTAGCAAAATACCCAAGTATTGTTGCCGGTATTAAAGGTTTAGAAGAGCAAGGTTTCCCTGTATTAGTTAAAGATGCATCGTTAGGTGGTCAGTTCCCAGTAATGTGTGTGACTTTAATGAACCCACGTACAGGTGGGGTGTTTGCATCTTTCGGTGCGCATCCAAGTTTTGAAGTTGCGTTAGAACGCAGTCTGACTGAGTTACTTCAAGGCCGTAGTTTTGAAGGCTTAAATGATTTACCTCAACCGACTTTCCAAAGTAATGCGGTCACTGAGCCGAACAACTTTGTTGAGCACTTTATTGACTCAAGTGGTTTGGTCTCTTGGCGCTTCTTTAGTTCTAAATCTGACTATGACTTTGTTGAGTGGGATTTTTCTGGAGAAGGCGAAGAGTCGAACGCAGAAGAAGCTGCAACATTGTTCGGTATTCTCGAAGAGATGGGCAAAGAAGTGTATATGGCAGTCTATGAGCACTTAGGTGCGACCGCTTGCCGTATTTTGGTACCGGATTATTCAGAAATTTATCTCGTTGAAGATTTGATTTGGGACAATACCAATAAAGCACTTTCATTCCGTGAAGATATTTTAAATCTGCATCGTTTGGATGATGAACAACTCGAAGCGTTGGTTGAGCGCTTAGAAGAATGTGAGCTAGATGATTACACTGAAATCACCACACTTATTGGCATCGAGTTTGATGACAATACAGTTTGGGGGCAGCTAACAATCTTAGAGCTGAAATTGCTGATTTATGTTGCTTTACAACAATTTGAAGAAGCAAAAGAGTTAGTCGAAACTTACTTGCAATATAACACCAACACCGTTGAGCGTGGCTTGTTCTATCAGTGCATGAATGTGGTGCTTGAAGTGATGTTAGATGAAGAATTAGAGCTTGAAGACTACCTTACGAATTTCCGCCGTATGTTTGGTGATACACGAATGGATGCGGTATTAGGTTCTGTTGATGGTAGCGTTCGTTTCTATGGCTTAACACCAACAAGCATGAAACTAGAAGGACTTGATCGTCATTTACGTCTGATCGAGAGCTATAAAAAATTGCATGCAGCTCGTGCTAAAGCCGTGGCGATGTAATTTAAAAAGCGAAAGAAAAAAGCCTATTCTAAAATAGGCTTTTTTTATAAAACAAAATTCTAAATTAAGCAGAAGCTTTAATGATCTCTACGGCCTCTGCATCTGCTGTATGACCTTGTTGATCATTCAAAGTATGTTTAGCTGGAATATAAGACATTGCACGTTCTGCAAGAGCTGTAATGGTGAGACTTGGGTTAACCCCCAAATTTGCACCTAACATTGAGCCATCTACCACGTATAAATTTTTATAGCTAAAGACACGGTTTTGTCCATCTACCACGCCACGCTCTGGACTGGAAGCAATTGCACAACCACCCATACAGTGGGCTGTAAAAGGCACGTTAAACAAAATTTCGGTAATAGTTGTCATTGGGTGACCATTAAACATTTTGGCAACTTTTTCGGTAAATGCATTGGCCTGCGGAATATAAACTGGCAGCTTTTTACCTTCGCTCGATAACACCTTACCAAAAGGCCAGAACCAATTACGTTTCAAGCGCATGTTAATTGAGGCATCAGCTGTTTGCATCACCAAGAAAATTAAGGTCTGACGCGCAAAACTGACAGGATTACTCATGCGAAGGAAAATAAATGGATGACAGATAAGTGCCCATAACCAAAAGAAGATACGTGTCCAACCCGGTTTGCCTTTAGCCATATAAGTGCACATAAGACCCATGGCATCTGAACCAGTTTGGTAGCGGGTCGCTTCAATGTGAGTGTCATGGTCAATGTAAATACTTGAACCAATGGCAACACCTTTACTCATGTCGACATCTTTACCAAAAAAGCGAACACCTAAAATCGACTCGGCATTAGTACGAACCCGATTACCCAAATCATCAGAAATATTTGGCAGAGAACCGGACTGCTTTAAGCGGAACAACATCTCTTGCGTGCCCAAAGACGATGCCGAAAAAATTACGTTACGAACATGCCATGTACGACGCTGTTTGTTAAACCATGAGCTTGAGCATTCGGTAGTGACTTCATAGCCATCGCTGCCATCTGCTTTACCATTGAGGGGCTTAACATCAACAACTTTGGTTTCTTCGTAAACCTTGGCACCATTTTTTTCAGCAAAGTACAAATAGTTTTTATCTAAGGTATTTTTTGCGTTGTGTTTACAACCCGTCATACAGCCGCCACATGCGGTACA
This sequence comes from Acinetobacter lactucae, assembly GCF_013122135.1. Lineage (NCBI taxonomy): Bacteria > Pseudomonadati > Pseudomonadota > Gammaproteobacteria > Moraxellales > Moraxellaceae > Acinetobacter > Acinetobacter lactucae. Next base: position 2,775,505 of record NZ_CP053391.1, on the reverse strand, counting down.
GGTTCCGCGGTCTGGACCTTCGCCGTTAAAATACGGGTCAGGGTAGGTCTTGCCGCCTTCTTCACCTTCGGGTGGAAAGAACGTTGCAACACGAGTGGGTTTAAATGTGTGCCCAACACCCACTGCATCGCCCATTTTTTTGAGCATATGGTCGGCTGGACCGAAAATTTTATTATCCGTCACCCCAAGCATACGTTCTGCTTCAGCATAGTGCTGTGGCATTTCATTTTTCCAGTCCGCCGCATCTGCCCATGTACCTTCATCCCAAATATGTTCAGGTGGAACCAGTAGGGTGTTTGCATAGGTAATTGAGCCACCACCTACAGCGTTCCCGCAAATAATGGTGACATGGCGAAAAAAACGCATGTTGAAATAACCGAAAAGTTTCATGCCCGGGCGCCAAATCCAGCGACGGGTATTCCAGTTGTTTTTAGCAAAATCTTTAGCTTCCCAGCGTCGCCCCATTTCCATTACAGCAACTGAATAGCCTTTTTCGGTTAGACGGCAAGCAGAAACACTACCACCAAAGCCTGAACCAATAATGAGGTAATCATAGTCATAATTGTTTGTTGTCATGCCGAGGACTCCTCTCTGGCGATATTTTTATATTGACTGTGTATGTTTATCAATGAATTGCCCAATGCGCTCAATCGAGTCATTAGATTCATTTAGTATACCCGCGTGGAACTGAAAAACATGTCCGACTCGGTCATAAACCTTCAAGTTCGTCGGAATACCGTATTTTTCGGTTTGTTCAGCGAGACGTTTTGCATCGTCTAATAAAACTTCTTCGGTACCGACATGAATCAAAATAGGCGGTAATCCACTTAAATCTGCATAGAGTGGAGAACAAGTTGGATCGGTTGCCGATTTTTGGCCGCAGTAGTTTTTTGCACACCAAGCTAACCAATCTTCTGAAAGCATTGCATCTTGAGCAGTATGAGTTTTCATTGTGCTTCCAGAAAGGCTTAAGTCAACCCACGGTGAAAGTAAAACTAAAGCCGCTGGCAACGATAACCCTGCATTCTTTATCGCAATTGCAGTACTTAAACTCAGTCCGCCGCCAGCAGAGTCGCCAGCGATCACGAGTTTTTCTGGGGCTTGTCCTTGAGCAAGTAAAGCTTTATAGACTGCAATGACATCTTCAATAGCAGCAGGACTTGCGTATTCTGGGGCTAGGCGATATTCAGGTAACCAAACTTGTGCCTGAGCTGCGTGTCCAATTTGAGCAGCAAGTTTAGTGTGACTTTTTGAGCTGCCAACTACATAGCCACCACCATGTAAATATAAGATACCGAGCCCTGATTTAGTCGTTTTAGGCTGAATATGGACTGTCGGTACTTGAGCAATGGTTTGCTTTTTTGTTTTATAGCCACGTGGACCAAGCACAATAGCACTGGCTGTATCGCTACAAAAACGCTGTAGCTTTAGTGGTGTTTTAGGGGATAAAGCTGGACGTAGCGTGGTACGAATAGTCCATGCAAGAAGCTGCTTCATAATAAGGACTCATACTAAGCATTTAATGTCAGTCAGCATCTCGTAAAATGAAGAGTATGCTGACCACTGTTTTTATTTTGCTGATTTGTTGAGTAGGCGAGTTTGCAAGGCAGTTGCAGTGGCAAAAATCTTTTGGTAACCCTGTGGAAGAATACGTTGAATCACATCAACGGCTTTCGCATCGGCTCCAATGAGTAAGCGGCGGCGGTCCTTACGAACAGCTTCTAAAATTTGTTGAGCTGCATCGTCAGCGGGGGTGCGAAGTAATTTATCGAAAGCATCCTGACTTTTTAAAGGATCCATTCCTAAAGACTGGACGCTATTATTCATGCGGGCAGCTTTGGCAATATTGGTACGAATACCACCCGGATGCACACAGGTCGCACTCACTCCAGCATTTTGTAGATCGAGTTCTTGGCGCAATGATTCAGTAAAGCCACGAACGGCAAATTTACTAGCGTTATAAGCACTTTGAGTTGGTTGAGCTGTTAAGCCGAACATACTGGAAATATTAATAATATGCCCATCACCACTTTGCTTTAAGTAAGGTAAAAACTCTTTGGTGCCATAAACTACGCCCCAAAAATTAATACCAATGAGCCATTCAAGGTCTTCGTAGCTCACACCTTCAGCCGTACTACCAATTGCGACACCAGCATTATTAAAAATCAGGTTAATTTGGCCATGTTCATCTACTACTGCCTTTGCCCAAGCGGCCACTTCATCACGCTTAGCTACATCAACTTTTTGAGTGGTGACTTTGACAGAATAAGGTGCCAAAAGCTCGACTGTTTTAGCTAATCCAGCTTCACTAATATCGGAAAGTGCCAGATGGCAACCTTGTTTTGCCAATGCAATAGCAATTGCTTGTCCAATACCAGAACCCGCACCTGTCACAGCTGCGACTTTATTTTTAAAAGACTTCATAAAATTCTCCGTTTATTTTTCTCATTTCCTATGGTGAAGCTTGTTTAAGAAATAGCCGAAATCTGAGTGTAGTTTTCAATATCGAAGCGGCGAGTACGTTGTCGATATTCAAGGGTAAAACCTGGCCAGTTATTGGTATTTTTGCCGTCAGCAGTCTGATACCAACTGGTACAACCTTGTGCCCATACGGTTTTTTTCATTTTTTCTTGAATGCTTTGATTAAACTCATGTTGAACTTCTGCACGAACATTGGTGAACAGAAGTTTGTTTTGTAGGGTTGTTTGAATGGCATCTAAAATATAATTTACTTGGCTTTCAATCATATACACAATTGAGTTGTGCCCAAGATTGGTATTTGGACCATAGAGCATAAAGAAATTTGGAAAGCCGCTAACAGTTAAACCGAGATAAGCTTCTGCACCATCTTTCCATGTGTCTTTTAAGGTGCGACCATCAAGACCTGTAATCTGCATAGGCGCCATAAATTCTGTTGCGGCAAAGCCCGTACCATAAATAATGGTATCGACTTCACGCAGATTTCCTTCCGTATCTAAAATGCCATTTTCAGTAATTTCTTGAATGCCCGTATTAATCACATCGACATGAGGCTGGGTCAGTGTTTCATACCAATGGTTAGAGATTAAAATACGCTTACAGCCAATTGGATAATCTGGCATTAAATGATGACGCAACTTCCCATCTTTAACGACTTTACGAATGTGACGCTGGAATAAATATTCCACCAAAGGCATTTCATTTAATGAAGTGGTAAAGGCCAGCAAACGAATTTCATGATGACCATACTGCAAAGCTCGATCCAGACTTTGCAAAATAGGTAATTTACGGAAAGCCTTTTTCTCTAAAGGTTGGTAAACCCGATCTGGTTTTGGAATCACGTAAGGTGCTGAACGTTGATAAACGTCTAGATGTGCTACTTGTTTTGCAATTTCAGGTACAAACTGAATTGCGCTTGCACCGGTACCAATCACTGCAACACGTTTGCCAGTTAAGTCATAATCATGATCCCAACGCGCTGAGTGAAATGCTTTACCTTTAAAGTTTTCAATGCCTTTAAGTTTTGGATAGGCAGGGCGATTGAGTTGGCCTACAGCGCCCACTAAGAATTCAGCTTCGAACTGTTCACCAGAAGTACTTTGAATGTGCCATACACCTTGCAGAGCATCAAATTCTGCACTGGCTATTTCAGTATTAAATTGAACATGTGGACGAATATCATATTTATCCGCGCAGTGGCGTAAGTATTGATAAATCTCTTGAGATGTACCGTAGCGATTTTTCCAACCTAGCTCTTGTTCAAAAGAAAAAGAATAAAGATGAGAAGGAACGTCGCATGCAGCACCTGGATACGTGTTGTCACGCCAGACACCGCCGACATCGGCAGCTTTTTCAAATAGAGTAAATTGTTCAAAACCTGCTTGTTTGAGACGAATGGCAAGTCCTAGACCACCAAAGCCAGTGCCAATAATGGCGATGCGTACATTTTTATTTGAATTAGTCGACGAATTAAACATAGGCTGCTCTAAATCCTTAAAAACAGTGGGCGAAAGAATCGCAATTTCCTGTATGCAGAATAGACGTTTATTAACTTGATTTAGAGGATGGATGAGGACAAAATATTGTGATTCGAGGACATTTTGGAAAGTACAGTGACGTACGCTTGGGCATTTGAACGCAGCATACATAGTGTCCGACTCATGGCTGATTTTGCAGTAGAAGCAGGTGCTTCTTATCAGACCATTTTAGACGGAACAGGACTGAGTCAACAGCAGTTGCTTGACCCGAATATGGTGGTGTCAGGACAACAGGAATTACAGCTCATTCATAATCTAGTTGCACAGTTTCCAGAACGACCAGTGTTGGGCTTAGAAGTGGGCATACGCTATCATTTCACCACATTTGGGCCATTAGGTATGGCTCTGATGAGTAGTGCGAGCATTCGTGAAGCACTGGATTTGGCTTTAACCTATTTTACTTTAACCTTTGCTTTTACCCGCTTTGATGTATCTGATACATCACAGGGAGTTCGCATCGAAATTGATGAGCAAGATATTCCCTTATCAGTGCGTCAATTCATTATTGAACGCGATGCCGCTGCACTCATTACGGTACAGCGAGATTTGGTGCAGGACAATTTTTGCCAGTATTTGGCTTTTTCTTTCCAACTCAAAGGTGATGCAGAGCCTTATCAGAACTTATTTGGTGTGATGCCAGAATTTGATGCAGCTAAAAGCTTTGTAATTCTTGATCCGCAAAAAGTAGATCAAAAGCTACTTATGGCAAATGATCTGGTTTTACATACAGCTGAAGAGCAATGTCGGCAAATTCTTGATAAACGTCAGTCACAAAAGAAGTTCACGGCATTGGTGCAACAACAATTGATGAATATTCGCGGTGAAATGCCATCCATGGAAGTGGTTGCTAATCGACTGCATTTAAATACTCGCACTTTACGTCGCCATTTAGCGCAAGAAGAGATGACGTTTATCCAGATTCGTGAAGAAGTTAGACAGGTTTTAGCAGAGCAATATTTGACCGTACCTAAGGCTTCAGTTGAACAGATTGCAGAGTGGTTAGGTTATGCAGAACCTGCCAGTTTTATTCATGCCTATAAAAGATGGCATGGGAAAACACCTCATGCCATGCGTTTAGTACAAAAATAAAAAAAGATGAAGGGGCTTTTGCTTTCCCTTCATCTAAAGAGTGGTTTATTTAATAAAGCTCAGTTGTTTGCTGATTTTTTCTAAAATCGGGGCTTTCTTGGCCTGAAATTCAACTTTGTTTTGTTGAATCAGGTTATTGCCTTTAGTGTCGATAGAAATAATGAGCGGACCAAATTCTCTCACTCGATTTATCCAAAGGGTTTCTGGCATACCTAGGTCTTGCCATTCAGCGCCTTCAATTTCTTCAACTAAGGTTGCTGCGAGTACTGCGCACCCACCTGGGAAAATCGCATGAACCGCAATATTTTCCTGACATCCAGCAGCTGTTTCTGGTCCCATGCCGCCTTTACCCACAATAAGCTTAACACCAGTTTGTTTGATAAATTCCCGTTCGAATTTTTCCATCCGCATACTGGTTGTTGGACCAATCGAAACCATTTCGAAGTCGTTTTCACCTTTCTTGCGCACAATAGGGCCAGCATGAAAAATCGCTCCGCCTTCAAGATTAACTGGTAGTTCTCGACCTTGTTCGATCAGTCTGCGATGGGCAACGTCACGACAAGTTACCAAACGGCCAGTCAAATAAACGACATCACCGACTTTAAGGTCTAAAAGATCTTCATCTTTGATTGGTGTTGTCAGAATTTTTTTCATAGTACAACTCCTTCATGAGACAAGATTTCATAAGACATATCTGGGTTAATCTTAATTTTGCCTCGGCGATGTGCCCAGCAACCTGTATTTACGGCAACCCCAATGGTTGATGGGTGGCGTGCAGAAGATTCAATATTGACTCCCATTACACTGTTATTACCTGTGAGTCCTTGAGGGCCAATACCAATTTCATTAAGACCTTGTTCTAACAGTTGTTCCATTAAGGCAGCGCGTGGATTATCACTTGTTGAGTCAACCGGACGCATAATCGCGAGTTTAGAAAGACGAGCAGCGGTTTCAACCGAAGTTGATACGCCCACACCAACCAGTAACGGCGGACAGGCATTTACACCACGTTCGGTAATAACATCCATCACAAATTCAGCAACACCTTCATAGCCTTGACCTGGCATTAAAACTTTTGCCGCACCCGGTAGGGTACAACCGCCGCCAGCCATATAGACATCAATGGTACAAGTGTCGAGTTCAGGCACAATACGCCAGTCTAACCATGGAATTTGAGTACCCGTATTGGTGCCCGTATTTTTTTCATCGAAGGTTTCAACAGCATTGTGACGTAAAGGACCTATGCGTGTTGCTTCAGCAGTTGCTTCGCTCAAAATATCTTGAAGTTCACCAAGCAAAGGGAAGTTAGCACCGGCTTCAACGAAATATTGAATGACACCTGTGTCTTGACAGCTTGGGCGGTTGAGTTTATCCGCAGCTTGCTGATTTTCTTCCATCGAATCATAAACTGATTTAGCCAATGGATTGGTTTCTAAAGTACGCAGTTCAATTAACTTGCTTTTCACATCTTTAGGTAGGCGTTTTCCAATATAAGCCGTAAATTTGGCCATGGTGTCCGTAAGGGACTGGACGGCAATATCTTTGTCCATGTTGTGCTCCTTGAAGAAACTTGTTCAGATCTAATTGATGTAAATAAGGTTAGTGGGTGGCTTTGGCAGTGTTTACTTTCACTTTTTGGGAGAAGCTCAGCACTAGTGTCAGTAAGGTCGAGATAATGAGTAGTCCTGCCACAAAATAGAGTCCACCTGTGAAATCTCCAGTTTGATCTTTAATCCAGCCGATCATGGCAGGGCCTGCAAACCCACCTAAATTTCCGATTGAGTTAATCGTGGCAATGCCTGCTGCTGCGGCTGATCCTGACAAGAACATGGTTGGCATGCTCCATAGTGGTGGCTTGGCACAGCTAATACCGACATTCACAATGGTAAGTGCTGCAATTAATCCAATGACATTGTGTGTGCCAGCTGCAATTGCGAGACCAACTGCTGCGGTTAAACATGCGAGAGCAACATGCCATGTACGTTCATTGGTGCGGTCAGAGTGTCGAGACCATAAAACCATGGCAATGACAGAAACGATTGGTGGAATGGCATTTAAAAGCCCGACGGTCATAGACGTTACGCCAAGCTGTTTAATAATTTGTGGTGCCCAGATGCCGAGGGTATAAAGCCCAGCCGATGTTCCGAAATAAATCAATGCAAGGGCAAGTACTCGTGGGTTGGCAAGACCGCGAAGAATGCTGTGATGCTGAGGTGCATTTTTCCCGACATCTTCTTCTTTCATCGTTTTTACAAGCCATTCGCGTTCATCCTGTTTTAACCAAGTGGCTTGTTCTGGGCGGTCAGTCATATATTTAAAAACCACAACGCCTAAGATGAGTGCTGGTATTGCTTCAATAATGAACATCCATTGCCAGCCAGCGAGTCCCCAAATTCCATGCATTTCAAGTAACGCGGCAGAGATTGGTGAACCAACTGCTGTGGCAATTGGGGCGGCTGCCATAAATAAAGCAATCACACCAGCGCGATGGCGTGCAGGAAACCAGTAAGTTAAGTACAAAATAATGCCCGGAAAGAAACCAGCTTCGGCAACACCGAGTAAAAATCGCATAACGTAAAAGCTGGTTGAGCTTTCTACAAATGCCATACCGGCTGCAATCAGACCCCATGTCACCATGACTCGAGCAATCCAGATACGGGCACCGACTTTATGCAAAATAATGTTGGATGGGACTTCAAATAAGAAATAGCCCAAAAAGAAAATTCCGGCACCAAACCCGAGAACCGAGGCGGTAAAGCCTAAGTCTTCTTTCATGGTGAGTGCGGCAAAGCCAATATTGACGCGGTCGATATAGGCAATAAGGTATAACAACATAATAAACGGTACGATTCTCCAAGTAATTCGACGTAACGTTCGCTTCTCAATATCCATTTCCATGTCATGACTCCATATTCATGACTACCAATCCTGATTGGTAGTTTTCGCTTTCTTTACCGCTATTCATTCGGCTAGATGGCTTTTCCCGTTCATCCACAGCATTCCTTCTGCGGACATTGTTATGCTCTTAAATAAGAGACGGCTTATGTCGGGAAACATTGAAATGGATGTTAAATCCTTTAAAAAACTGATGAATCGATATAAAGTTAAATCACTATTGCAAAAAACTTAATAATCATGAATGCAGATACGGAATTAGCTTTCTTTTGTTTATTGGTCAAACAAGGAAGTCTTGTCGCGACGGCACGAGAGTTAAACTTGACTCCACCTGCGGTTTCTAGACGTTTAACTCAACTTGAAGAGCGTTTAGGTGTAAGGCTTTTAAATAGAACAACACGCCGAATTAGCTTAACCAGTGAGGGTGAGGTTTACTTTGAAAATGCGGTTCGTATTTTAAAAGAGATTGATGAAATGGAGCGTTTGGTTTCAAGTAGTCGGGCAGCGCCCAAAGGGGTATTGCGTGTGAATGCTCCTTTAGGCTTTGGTCGTTCTTATATTGCTCCAGCGATTTCTACATTTGCCAAAATCTATCCTGATGTCGATGTCCAACTGCATTTAACTGACCGCGCGATTAATCTGCCAGATGAAGCAATTGATGTATCAATTCGATTTGGCGAAATACCCGATTCGCGTCTCATTGCCAAAAAATTGGCAGCCAACCGCCGTTTATTATGTGCATCACCTAGCTATTTAAAAATGGCAGGGCAACCACTCACTCCTCATGATTTAACGCAGCATCAGTGTATCGTGATTCGGCAAAATGATTCTGCTTATGGTAATTGGCGGTTAAGTCATGGCAAACAGGTTGAAACCGTGAAAGTTCATGGGCAACTGAGTACGAATGATGGTGCAGTCGCATTAAATTGGGCCTTAGAAGGTTATGGTATTTTGATGCGAGCAGAGTGGGACGTAGCAAAATATTTAAGAAGTGGTAGATTGGTTCAAGTGCTAGAAGATTATGAAACACCACCCGCAGATGTCTATGCGGTGTATTTAGAGAGACTGAATCTATCGCCTAAAGTCTCGCACTTTTTAGATCATTTGCGCCAATTTTTAAATCAGCATGTCGATGGGCCAGAGCCGCGTTCAAGCTGGTAACGATGGTATTAACCTCGATTAAAAAAAGCCAACTTAAAGTCTAAGTTGGCTTTCAACATTAGTTTCTATTTAAACGCAAATGCAGCAAACGCGTTGCCGATGTATGGCGAATTTCATCAATTCGTGCATTAAAATATCGTTCAGTAATGGCTTCACCTGATAAGTCTTCGACTACTTCGAAACCCATCTGCTCCACTGCATGATGTAAATCTATTGGTTTAAATTGACCTAGTAAAGGCTCTTTCAGCAAATGGGTAAATTGTGCAACGCCCATACTTCCAAATCGCTCAATACCGTTTAATTCCTGAAAATCGGTCGAATAGTCGAGTACCACTTCACTACCGTTTACAGCAAATTCAGCAATACTTTTTAAAGTTTGCAGCGTGGTTTCGGGGTTTAAATAGTGCGTTGTGCCTAACCATGAAAAAAATGCAGGAGCAGATTGATCATAGAGACTTCTGATCAGAGCTTCCGAAATAGACTCTTTTTCAAAGTTAATCGCAACAAATTCAACGGTAGTAGGAATATTTCCTAACTTTTTTAGCTTGGCTTGTTTGGCCGTTTGAGTATCAGGGTGATCAACTTCAAAAATTTTCAAAGTAGGATAATGGTGTGATTCACGTAGTGCAAAAGAGTCTAGGCCAGCACCCACCAATACATATTGTTGAGTATTTTGTTGAACTGCCTGAGCAAGTAAATCTTCGGCATAGCGAGAGCGACCGACCACTTGTCCAGTAAGTAGACCTAAAGTACGGTTTAAAACTGCAGAGTTCATCACTTTAACAATCAGTGAATTAGAGAGAAGTTTTTTCCAGCCTTTACTGGTTAGTTCAAAAGCATAAGGATCTGAAAATACAGGGTTCTGTGTATTTTGAAAATGATTGGCCCGTAATGCAGCAGCGGCTTCAGCAGTACGGCTTGATTGACCTTCTTTCATCTTTATCCTGTTTTTTTATTTCTTGAAGATATTCAACGAAGAAGGCAGTGTATTTCATGAAAACCTAAAATACACTGCCTCTTTCTTACAACTGATTTGATCGAAAATACAAATTAGTGAGTTTTTGTCGTTTGATACGTCACTTCATAATCTTTCAAATCTACTTTTTTCAAACGTTGTTTAAGTTTTTTCAATGACCATGGCCATGCAGCAAAGTTACGCCCGTTGGCATCAAGATAGTAACTCTTACATCCGCCGCTATTAAATACGGTCGTTTGTAAGTGCTTTTGTACTAAATCGTTATGCTTTTTAATCACATCAGATTTAACATTTAACTTGCTAATTCCTTTGTTTTTAATTTTCAATAAGCCATCTACGATATAGTCGAGCTGTGCTTCTGCCAGACCAATGAAAGAGTCATAAACCAGTATGTTAGGTCCTAAAATTAAAAATGCATTTGGTACATTTTCAATGTTGGTTCCTAAATAAGCCTCTGGTGAACTATCTTTCCAAATATCTTGTAAACATTGACCTTTTTCATTGTGGACACGTTTACCAATTGGTGGATGAGATACTTCAAAACCTGTACCCCAAATAATCACATCAACTTCGTGGCGTTCACCATTAGCAGCAACCACTGTATTGCCTTCAACCTTCACTAAACCATGAGGGATCAGGGTCGTGTTCGATGCTTGTAGTGCAGGGTAGTAATTATTAGCGAATAAAATACGTTTACAACCAATGTCAAAGTTTGGCGTTACATTTTTACGTAGCACTGGGTCGTTAATTTGCAATTTAAGTAATTGCTTACCTAATACATTGACTGGTTTTAGGGCAAGTGGATTACGTAAACCAAAGTTAATTGCATTTAGCGTTAGTGCCACACTTTTACGCCAGCTCGCCTGAATAGCCGGATATTTAGCAATGACTGATTTACTAAATTCGCCCAAATCTGTATCTGGTTTTGGTAGTACCCAAGGTGCTGTACGTTGGAACACAAACAGTTCTTTCGCTTTTGGTTGAATTTGTGGCACAAACTGAATAGCAGATGCACCAGTACCAATCACGGCAATGCGTTTACCAGTTAAATCATAATCATGGTTCCATTTTGCTGAATGGAACATTTCGCCTTTAAATGTTTCTAAGCCCTCAAGACGTGGAATTTGAGCTTCAGTAATTGGACCTGTGGCAAAAATAACGGTTTTAGATAAATATTGCCCAGTAGTGGTATCAAGTACCCACACATGACGTGAGTCATCCCATGCTGCGTTAAGCAACTCGTTGTTAAACTCGATTTTAGATGCAATATTAAACTCGTTACTCACATCTTCCAGATAACTTAAGATTTCTGGTTGGCGCGCAAATAAATGGCTCCATTTTGCACTTGGTGCAAATGAGTAAGAATAAAGAGCAGAAGGTACATCGCAACCACAACCTGGATAGGTGTTCTCACGCCATGTTCCACCCACGCGGCCAGCTTTTTCAATAATTTTATAATTGGTATAACCAACTTGATCTAGGCGAATGGCAGCAGCGATCCCTGAAATGCCCGCACCCACAATAAAAGTATCGAAAATATGGCTTGGTGATTTGACAGCTTTTTTTGCTGATGCATTTGTTTTCATTTGCGCAGTCATATGTGTACTACCTATAAATTTCTTATTTAAATAATTTGTACGATGTACCAAGGAGCTTGGTATACAAGCTTGGGGATGCACGCTTCATGAGCCAGAATAACTTCGCATCAATTTGAGGAATGGTATACATCTCATCCTGATCAAGGCGATTAAGGGTTAATCTTGCAACATCATCACTTGTGGTCAGCGCATAGTTCATCAGTGCATGGTCTGCAAGCTTTGAATAGCGTCCGGGAATTCGACCATTTTTAATGATATTGGTAGGTACCAGCGTCGGGCAGAGCACGTTCACCTTAATGTTAAACTTACGCAGTTCGGCAGAAAGCGTTTCTGAAAGCGCACGCACACCCGCTTTAGTCACGTTATAAGCAGTCATTTCTGGGGCAGCCGTGTAAGATGCCGCAGATGCCACATTAATAATCGCGCCGTAACCTAACTTTTTAAACTTGGGAACAAATGCATGACAGCCATGAATAACTCCCCAAAGGTTAATATTCATGACCCAGTTCCAGTCTTCTAGGCTGAGTTCGTCAAATTTACCGCCTAAACCTACTCCAGCATTATTAATGACAAGAGTCACAGGATGCCCAAGTAAGATTTCAGCAGTTTCAGCGAGATGGTTAACCTGTTCAGCGTTACCCACATCACAGCGCATAGCAAAAGCTTTTGCACCTTCTTGTTCAAGAAGTTTTACTGTTTCTTCAGCAGCTTCGAGATTAATATCTGCACACACTACGCTGCCACCACGTTTCGCAAGTTCAATTGCAAAACTTCGACCAATTCCACTGCCTGCACCCGTCACTACGGCATAAGCTTTTTGGCTTGGTTTAACTTTCTTTTTGCCAAATAAAATCATGATTCATCCATAAATAGCTTGAAGAGATACCAGCTATCTATTTGATAGCTGGAAATGCAGGACGATTAAGACATGCGTACTGGTGGGGTAAATTCTTTAACAAAGTAAGGAGCAATTGCGCCGCCTTCGGTCAGTAATTTCTTTTTGTAATACTCAAGATATTCAGTTGTATCATGATCATTTGGATGAAAGTCTGGGCGTAAGTAGTCAAGAATTTGACCAATCGTACTGCCGAAAACTCCATCTTTTGGACCAAAGATTAAGCCTACACCGCGACGAGCATCTTTCCAGAATTTCAAAGTCAGCATCTCTTGTGGCTTTCTTAACACAGGCACAAATAATGTAGTCGCAGGGATTAAACCTAAAATGGTAAATAGCGCGAGGAAGAAACCAGACGCACGTAGTGCATAACTACCATTTAAAAGTTGATAGACATCGTAGGCAATATCTTTATGCTCAGACTCTTCAAGCATATGCCACATCCACAATGCACGGCTTTTTTCATCATCTGAATAATAGAAATTCTTTTCATGCTTCATCATGTATTCAGCAAGTACCGCAGTAAAGTGCTCAATACCCGCCATCATTGATAATTTGAGTGGCTGGGGAAACTTTAAGAAAACATACTTAAAGAAGTTTGAGCCAAGAAAACGATAGAGCGCAACAGGATATTCAGCATCTTGAAGGGCATCGTTATATTCATTGTGCAATTTAGAATGAATTGCCTCTTGGCCAATCAGCGAAGTAACGCGCTGTTTTAAAATTGGATCTTTAATAAATTCGCGGTGATGACGAGCGGTTTCAATCACTAGATCTTCACCATAGGTTAAAAACACCGAAAGTGTGGCAAAAAACAAAGTAGCAAATTGGTTGTCCATATAGAATCTAACATCAATTTCCTTACCATCAAAACCAATATTTAAATGACGAATTGGAATTGAACTTTTGCTAGCAAAATCGGGTAACTCAATTTCACGCTGAAATGTAAGTTTCTTGAATGATTTTTTAACTGCGGTCGAGATCATGGCGACACCCTGAGGCAAAGTAGTGGTGCATTTTGATGAAAATCAATAAACTCAATGATCAACAAAGCACTATAAAATTCCATTTTCAAAAACAGATGATTCTCTGCATTGACTACGGTGTTGTTGCTCCGTTATTTGTTTGATTATTTGGCTGAATAACGGAAAGAAGAGCCGATGTAGACAAGAGCTACTTAATGAGTCTTCTTTAATTTTTTCATATTAATCTGACATTATGTTCGGATTCAATTCGGGTAACTTCTTAAATATATAAAAGTATTTTAGAAACATATATTGCAATAAATTTTTTAACTAATTTGGTTTTATATAGTTGAAAAATAATAATTTAAATTTATATTTTTCTCCGAAAGTAATAAATTAAACCATGTATTAATTGAGAGATTAAGTTCTACTTTTCTGAACTTTTCCACTTAAGTTTGACAACTATTCGGATTTTGTTTTTTTATTTCTAACGAGTCAAATTACATGCTAATCTGACTTTATGTTCGGATTATTAATTAGATCGTATGACTACGCGTAAACCTCGTCAAACTCGAGCCAAAGTCACTGTCGACACGATTATTGAAGCAGGTTTTATTGCAGTGGCACTTCATGGGCCGAGTGGTACTACAACACGTCATATTGCAGAGATTGCAGGGGTGAGTGTCGGGTCTTTATACGAATATTTTAAAAATAAAGAAGAAATTTATGATGCGATGAATCACTTTTTTGTTCGGGAAATTCTGGACATGATTACAGAGCTTACACCGACGATTTTACAGTTGGAGTTAGAACCTGTCATTGAAATGATTTTTTATACTTTTAGTGATTTATTAAAGAAAAATAACGACCGCTATTTGACTGTTTTGCGCTATGCAGGAGAATTGCAGTACGACAAATATATTCCCAAAATTGAACAGGCTTTAATGGAAGTCATCATGAAATATATGATGCATAATCCAAAATACCTAAAAATTAATAATTTGCCTGTAATTACCTATATCTGTATTAATAGTGGAATTTTTAATGTCGCACGGCATCTTATTTTGCCAAACCCTTATATTAGTTTTGATGAAATGGTGCAGGGACTAACCACGATGATTATGAGCTATATCAATACAGAGATGGCACGTTCAGAAGAGCATTGAGCAGAGATAGCATTTTTATAAGTCCAAGTAACGATAAAAAGCCCCCACATAAAAGTTTATGTGAAGGCTTGATTGATCTTATGGCATGGTTGGAACTTCTTCTGGGCGCATATCGAAAATCAAAATTTCGGCGTTATCACCATTGGTAAACGATAAGCTTCCACCTTCACGAATACGTGCAGCATCCCCAGTGTTAAAGGTTTTACCATTTACATCGACACGACCTTTAGCAACGTGTAGGTACACATAACGACCATCAGGAATCACAAAGTCAGCAGTTTCTTCACCATCAAAAAGACCTGAGTAAATATTAATGTCTTGTTTGATCGACAAAGTTTTTTCACCACCTTTCGGTGAAATGATCAAATGCAATTTACCGCGTTTGTCTGCTTCATCAATATGAACTTGTTGATAGCCCGGCTCTGTATTCACTTCATTTGGAACAACCCAAATTTGCAAGAAATGAACGCCTTCTTGAGCTGAATGGTTAAATTCACTATGAGCAACACCACGACCTGCACTCATGAGCTGAATGTCACCAGGCACAATCACAGAGCCTGTACCCATCGAGTCTTTATGCTCTAATGCACCTTCAAGCACATAGGAAATAATTTCCATATTACGATGAGGATGGGTACCAAAGCCTTTAGATGGAGCAACGTTATCATCATTAATTACAAGTAGGTCTGAAAAACCGACTTGTTTAGGATCCCAATAGTTAGCAAATGAAAAGCTATGTTTTGATTGTAACCAACCATGATGTGCTGCCCCACGCTCGTGAGATAAACGCATATCAAACATGATGTATTCTCCTGATTTAATTTTTTATCTAAGTGCATTTTATCGTAGCGTTTATGGGAATAAATCTCTGAAAATGGAAAGCTTGGTGCGATTTATAGAACGATAAAGCTTGGACATAATTTTGCTAATCAACCAATAGCATTAATGAAGAAAAATATTTTTAAATAAGATGAAGATTTCATTGAGATGAATTTTTATTTTGAAAGCTAAACATGAAACATAGAAAATTAGTCGCTAAAGAAACAATTTTAAAGAAAAGTACATTAACGAAAATAGCTCCTTTTTATTTAATTTAAAGCTCAGCGAATAAAAAGAAATTTTAAGCCGTATACACATTTGTCTATGCTCTATCTTTAAAATAACTTAATAGTTAAAAATGATAAAAAGATAATATTAAAAAAAGCTAAAAATAAGTACTTATGAAATAAAGTTACTTTTCAATGGAAAAGTTTAGTATTTATTGGCTATATTAATGTTTATTTTAAAATAACATTTATTTTCAATAACTTGAACAATGGTGTGTTATTGTAAATAAATGTGAAAATATTCACAAAGCTATAATTTTTTGTTAAGATCATTAACATTAAAAACATAGAGATAATAATAATGATCAATAAAGTATTAATAGTGTTGTGTGTAAGTATTGTCTTTGTATTAGGGTATTGGGCCTATTTAGATACTCAAAATAAAAGACATCAAGAGCTCATGCGGATCATACAAGAAGCTGAAAGAAACCTGCAAAGTATAGAACGTAACCCAAACCATGCTCATCACAGCAATTTAGCTTCTTATAATATGCAAGAATATATCGGTGAGAAAAAAATTATTTTCTAGCAATTGCGAACTATAAATTTCTAACTTTTACAGTGTCATTGGTCATATCTTTTCATAATTTTTGATCATGTTTCTGTTGAATCTGTTAAACTTATTGAACGTATAGTAAAAAAGCTGCATAGGGGTTATGCAGCTTTTTTGTGTTTCAAGAGGGGCTGTGGTTATTTGCTATGTATGAAAACAGACATCAAATGAGTGGCATATTTGTTGCTTCTAAAATTTGAGATTCTTGTGTATAGGGCTGAACAGAAAAACAATATTGTTCAGCGACCTACATAGACGTAAATATTCCACAGTTCAGATTTTGCATAGAGGCTACTTATGGCGGCGCCCAATTCTTCGGCAGGCTGGTTAGAGCGTTTATTTAAGTTAAGCGACAATAAAACCACTTTCCGAACTGAAGTTCTTGCTGGTGTAACTACATTCCTAACGATGTGTTACATCATTATTGTCAATCCACTCATTTTATCTGAAACCGGCATGGATCATGGTGCCGTATTCGTTGCGACCTGTTTGGCAGCAGCAATCGGATGTTTAGTAATGGGGATCATTGCTAATTATCCAATCGCACTGGCTCCTGGTATGGGTTTAAACGCTTACTTTACCTACTCGGTTTGTATGGGAATGGGCGTGCCATGGCAAACAGCTTTAGCGGCTGTTTTTGTTTCAGGCCTTGTCTTTCTTGCAATTAGCTTTTTTAAAATTCGTGAAGCGATTGTTAATGCGATTCCAATGTCACTTAAGTTTGCAATCGGTGGTGGTATTGGTTTGTTCCTAGCACTGATTGCACTAAAAAATGCTGGAATCATTGTTGATAACCAAGCGACTTTGGTTGGTTTGGGTGATATCAAACAACCAACAGTACTATTAGCGTTGTTCGGATTCTTAATGATTGTGGTTTTACACCAATTAAAAGTTCGCGGCGCAATCATTATTAGTATTTTAGTTGTTACGGCCATTGCTACTGCTTTAGGTTTAAACGAATTTAAGGGTGTAGTGGGTCAAATTCCTTCAATTGCACCAACATTCATGCAAATGGACTTTGAAGGTCTATTTACAGCAAGTATGGTCGGCGTCATTTTCGTATTCTTTATTGTCGACTTGTTTGATAGTACGGGTACTTTGGTTGGTGTATCACACCGTGCAGGCCTTTTACAAGACGGTAAATTACCTCGTTTGAAAAAAGCATTATTCGCAGACTCTACTGCAATCGTTGCTGGTGCCGCATTAGGTACATCTTCAACTACACCATATATTGAATCAGCTTCAGGTGTAGCAGCAGGTGGACGTACTGGTTTAACTGCTGTTGTGGTTGCAGTCTTATTTATCTGCTGTTTATTTTTAGCACCTCTTGCTCAATCTGTACCAGGTTTTGCAACGGCGCCAGCTTTATTGTTCATTGGTGTGTTGATGATTCAAGGCATCACTCACATTGATTGGGATGATATTACTGAAGCTGTTCCAGCATTTTTAACCATTGTATTTATGCCATTCACCTATTCAATTGCTGATGGTATTGCAATGGGCTTTATTAGCTATGCATTAGTTAAATTATTCACAGGTAAGGCAAAAACTGTACCGTACATGGTATGGATTATTGCTGCGCTTTGGGTATTTAAATTTATCGCGTTTGGCGGTTAATATGATTTTTTATAATTTTCTTCTTGAGCTATCTTAGACATAGTTTTCAATAAGAAGAAAATTATAAAAGGGTGTGATTTTGACCACACCCTTTTTTCTTTAGACGTGGAGTTAATATGAATCAAGTCGAGCTGATTCGCGCCTTACCAAAAGCCGAATTGCATGTGCATATTGAAGGGACTTTTGAACCTGAATTAATGTTTGCAATTGCCCAGCGCAATCAGATTCAGATTCCTTACAAATCTGTTGAAGAAGTAAAGCAAGCTTATAACTTTCATAATCTTCAATCATTCTTAGATATTTACTATGCTGGTGCAAATGTTCTTGTACATGAACAAGACTTCTATGATTTAGCATGGGCTTATTTTGAGAAATGTGCTGAAGATCATGTCGTTCACACAGAAATGTTCTTTGACCCGCAAACCCACACTGACCGTGGTATTGCATTCTCAACAGTGATTAATGGTTTAAAACGCGCTTGTGCAGATGCCAAAGCTAAGTTTGGTATCAGTTCTCAACTGATTATGTGTTTCTTACGTCATTTGAGTGAAGAAGCTGCATTTGAAACACTTGAACAGGCTTTGCCATTTAAACAAGATATTATTGCTGTAGGGCTTGATTCAAGTGAAGTAGGGCATCCGCCAGCTAAATTTGAACGTGTTTTTGCTAAGGCGCGTGAAGAAGGCTTCTTAATCGTGGCTCATGCTGGTGAAGAAGGTCCTCCTGAATATGTATGGGAAGCTTTAGATCTACTTAAAGTGAATCGTATTGATCATGGTGTGCGTTCTGAAGAAGACGAACAATTAATGGCGCGTTTAATTAATGAAAAAATGCCATTAACGGTTTGTCCTTTAAGTAACTTAAAGCTATGTGTTGTTAAGGATATGAAAGATCATAATATCCGTCGTCTATTGCAAAAAGGCGTACACGTGACGGTTAACTCAGATGATCCTTCATATTTCGGTGGATATATGAATGACAATTTCTTTGCCATTCAGCAAGCTTTAGACTTAAACAATGATGAGTTGAAACAACTCGCAATTAATTCTTTTGAAGCTTCTTTCATTTCATATGAAGAGAAACAAAAGTGGATTGCAGAAATCCAAAAGATCTAAATAAAAAAACCGCCTATCTCGGGCGGTTTTTTTATACATCAGGTTTATTTAGGCTGTTTGGTCATACTATTTAAAATATTGTCTTTATCAATAAAGTGATGTTTCAAAGCTGCAAGTACATGCCCAACAATAAGAAAACCTGCAAACCAAGAAATATAAATATGTAATGGTTTAACAATAGCTAAAAGCTCTGGGTTATCTTGCACCAAACGCGGAATTTCAAATAAATATAAAACAGGGGCAGGGTGACCAGCGCTCCAGCTAAATAAACAACCAGTGACAGGTAAAGCCACTAAAATTACATAAAGGAATAGATGACCCACGTGTGCCAGAGTTTTCATCATCGGTGACATGGTGTCAGGTAGTTTTGGAGCTGGATGTGTATAGCGCCAAAAAATCCGAATAATCACTAAAAAGATAATGGTGGTTGCAATATTTTTGTGCAAGGTAATCACATCACCTTTAAAGCTGCCATCAATGTCGTAACTTAAAAAATTTCCACTATAGAAACCAATCACCCATGCGACGATGAAAATAATTGCCATCACCCAATGCAGGATTTGTGCGGTACGGGTGTAATACTGAGAGGAAACAGCAGGCATAAAAGACCCTTTTTTTGTCGTTTTGATTTGTGATTTTAGGGGAAAGCGCAGATTTTGAGAAATGTTTTAAATGTGACAGAGCGTGCTAAAAACAGAACGTTTTACTCCAAAAAAGGATTTGATGAGCTGAATTTCACTCGGCAAAATAGATTGCATAAATGCATCAAATTATTTGTTTCTTCTAAAGTTGAGTTTAGGCACAATACGCGCTGCCAAGGTTCAATCAAAGGAAAAAATGATGAAAAAATTGATGCTTGCTCTAGCACCAGTTGTTTTAGCTTTAACAGCATGTGCAACAACTACAGGCACTGACACAGGCGCTTCTGCACAAACGACAACTCAGCAATTAGGCGTTGCTGCGTTAAAGGTTGCTGTAAATGCGAAATGTATTACAGAGATTAATAATGTTGCGGCTTGGAAAACAGCAACAAAATATATGACTGCTGAGCAACGTGATAGCATACAAACGAATGTGTGTGGTTGTGTGAGCGAAAAGGCTCCAAACAGTGTGACAGCAGTAGAATTGGCAGCAGCTGCACTTGATGTAAATACACGTGCTACAATCGTCAACCAAGTGGTTTCTAAAACTGTAAACGCTTGTGTGGCAGAAGCTTTACAAAAGTAATTAATAATTTTGTGTTAAAGAAGGCTGATTACTATTGATCAGCCTCTTTTGTTTTTAAAGGTAGTGAGTCGATGTTTATTGCTGGTGTAGATGAGGCGGGACGGGGGCCTTTAGTAGGTTCGGTTGTGGCAGCGGCCGTGATTTTAGATCCGAATAATCCAATTTTAGGATTAAATGATTCTAAAAAATTAACTGAAAAGAAACGTGAAAAGTTGTTTATTGAAATCCAAGAAAAAGCCTTAGCTTGGTCCATTGCTGAAGCAACACATGCTGAAATTGACGAGTTAAATATTTTACAGGCGACTTTTTTGGCTATGCAGCGCGCTGTTGATGGTTTGAAAACTCAACCACAAAAAGTAATTGTAGATGGTAATCAAATTCCTAAAGGAATCATTATTCCTTGTGAAGCCATTGTTGGCGGAGACGCAAGCCATGCTGAAATTAGTGCAGCAAGTATCTTGGCAAAAGTGACACGAGATCGACAAATGGCGGAATTAGATCAGCAATATCCACTATTTGGTTTTGCCAAACATAAAGGATATCCAACCAAAGCACACTTTGAAGCAATTGCTGTGCATGGGGTGATTGATCAGCATCGTCGTAGTTATGCACCTGTTAAACGTGCTTTAGGTCTATAAATACAAGCATTTAAAAAATTTAAAGCGACTATAAAGTCGCTTTAATTAGGGAGAGAACAACTTCATACTAACGATTGAAGTTTTTCTGTGCATAATTATCATCTTCATAAGAAACTTGATAATCTTGATCAAGGTGTTGAAGGTGTTCATGCATTGCACGTTCATGTTGAATACGTTGATAAATTTCTTCGCGATGAACAGAAACCTCTTTTGGTGCATTTACACCAATACGAACCTGGTTTCCTTTGACGCCAAGCACAGTAACACTGACTTGATCCCCAATCATTAATGTTTCCCCGACACGGCGGGTCAGAATCAGCATGTTTATCTCCTTGCTAAACGCTTAAAACTGCAATATTGGTACCCAAATAAAAGCTCAACCTCAGTTTTCAGTCAGATTCTAACAGAAATATGAGAACAAAGTCATATTTTGATAATCTCTGCCAAAAAACTTTCCGTTTAATATAACAGAGCCGCTATAAAAAAAACTATAGCGGCTCTGTGTTTTCTTTAATTATTGTCGGACAAGTAAACATTTTTTAATGAATTCTTGACCGATTGGTAAAATTAAGCGCGGGCGCTGCTTTCACCATGTTCACGATCTAAACCAAAAGCGGTATGTAAGCAGCGAACAGCAAGTTCAAGGTATTTTTCATCAATAATGACAGAAACTTTAATTTCAGAAGTTGAAATCATAAGGATGTTGATACCTTCGTCTGCAAGGGCAGTGAACATTTTGCTCGCTACACCTGCGTGTGAACGCATACCTACACCAACGATAGACACTTTAACGATGTCATCACGTGTTGAAACTTCACGTGCGCCAATATTTTTAGCAGTTTCGTTTAAGATTTTTTCAGCTTTCGCTAAATCAACACGGTTTACTGTGAACGTGAAATCTGTTGTGCCATCTTCTTCAACATTTTGCACTATCATATCGACTTCGATATTGGCATCACTTACTGGTGATAAGATTTTAGAAGCAATGCCTGGTTCATCAGGTACACCTAAAATCGTTAATTTTGCTTCGTCACGGTTAAAAGCAATACCTGCAATAATTGGCTGTTCCATAGTATCTTCTGCCTCAGTAGTAATGAGTGTACCAACATTTTCTTTAAACTCGTCATCAAAAACGCCGTCGTCGTCATTATCAAAGCTTGATAACACACGTAAAGGAACTTGATATTTCCCGGCAAACTCTACTGAGCGAATTTGTAAAACTTTAGAACCTAATGATGCCATTTCTAGCATTTCTTCAAAAGAAATACGGTCGATTTTTTTGGCTTTAGGAGCAACGCGAGGGTCAGTGGTGTAAACACCATCTACATCAGTATAAATCTGGCATTCGTCAGCTTTTAAAGCAGCAGCAAGAGCAACACCAGAAGTATCTGAACCACCTCGACCTAGTGTTGTGGTATTTCCATTAGCATCAAAGCCTTGGAAACCAGCAACCACAATAACACGGCCTGCATCTAGGTCATTGGTCATGACATCTGTATCAATAGACTCGATACGCGCCTTGGTAAATGCACTGTCAGTTTTAATACCGACTTGACGTCCGGTATAGGATTTAGCTTCCACACCAATCGAATTAAGTGCCATAGCTAACATGGAAATCGTCACCTGTTCACCGGTTGAAACCATTTGGTCTAACTCACGTGGGTCAGGTGTTTCGGTAATGGCTTTAGCGAGAGCAAGTAAGCGGTTTGTTTCACCACTCATTGCAGATACGACCACAACAACCTTGTGACCGTGATCATGCCAACGCTTCACACGACGAGCAACATTTAAAATGCGCTCGGGGGTACCCATAGAAGTACCGCCATATTTTTGAACGATTAATGCCATAGTTGTTCCATATAAGCCATGACCCTGAGAGGCTTTTCAGGGTCAGTTACACAAAAAGTGAAGTCTTATTTTTGTTCAAGCCATGCAGGCAATGCTGCGATCACTTGTCCAAACTTCTCGTTAAGTGGCGCGCCACCTTGTGCTAAGTCAGGTTTACCACCACCTTTACCACCTAACTCGGTTGCTAGATGTTTGATGATGTCACCTGCTTTTAGAGTTGCAGTGTATTGTGATGCAACTGAAGCAAGTAGGCTAACTTTGTCACCCTCTACACCAGCTAACACAATAACTGCATTCTCTAATTTCGATTTAACACTGTCGTGTAAGTTGCGAAGTGATTTTGCATCTACACCTTGAACAGTGGTAATAAGTGTTTGACGATCAGCAATAGTCTGTACCTGATCAATCAATTCTGACGCTTGGAAGTTTGCCAATTTCTGATTGAGCTGTTCAATCTGCTTTTGTAATGCAGAAACCAATTCAACATTGGCTTGTACACGCTCAACAGTTTGGTCTTTCTGTGCTTTTAATAAGCTATTAATGTGCTGGATATCAGCATCAGTTTTTTGTACTACATCTAGCGCTTTAGTACCTGTAACAGCTTCAATACGACGTACACCAGCGGCTACACCACCTTCAGAAGTGATTTTGAATAAACCAATATCACCTGTACGTTTAACGTGGATACCACCACAAAGTTCAATTGAGAAGTTTTTCTCATCAATAATTGAACCCATAGAAAGTACACGTACTTCATCACCGTATTTTTCACCGAACAACATCATGGCACCTTTAGCTTTTGCAGCTTCAATGTCAAGAAGTTCGGTTGTTACAGCACTATTTGCAATAATTTCTGCATTCACTAATCGCTCAACTTGTTGTAACTGTTCAAAAGTTACAGGTTGGTCATTAGCAAAGTCGAAACGTAAAATATCACTTGCAACTAAAGAGCCTTTTTGCTGTACATGTGAACCTAAGATTTGACGAAGGGCAGCATGTAATAGGTGAGTTGCAGAGTGGTTACGTGCAGTTGCCTCACGAATGTCTGCTTTAACAATCGCTTCAACGTTTTGATCTGCTTTAAGACTACCAACGGTCACAATACCTTGATGAACAAAGGCACCGCCTGACTTTTTAGTATCTTGAACTTCAAAAATACCTGTTTCATTTTTGAAGATACCAGTGTCGCCAATCTGACCACCACTTTCAGCATAGAAAGGAGTTTGGTTTAAAACGATAAGCGCTTCATCACCTTCAGAAACTTCATCAACTTGTACACCATCTTTATAGATCGCTACAATTTGACCCTGGCTAGTGGTGTTGATATAACCGTCAAACTGAGTTTCGCCTTCAACTTTTACAATGTTGTTGTAGTCAACTGCGAATTTACCAGCATCACGAGCACGTTGACGCTGTGCAGCCATTTCTACTTCAAAGCCAGCTTCATCAATAATAAAGTCACGTTCACGTGCAATATCAGCAGTTAAGTCTGTCGGGAAGCCGTAAGTGTCGTAAAGTTTAAATACAGTCGCACCAGGAATGGTCTTATCTTTTAATTGAGCAAGCTCGCCTTCAAGTAGTTTTAAGCCTTGCTCAAGTGTTTTAGCAAACTGTTCTTCTTCACGAATTAAAGTTGCTTCAATTACATCTTTACGAGCTGCAAGTTCCGGATATGCATCACCCATAACTTCAATTAAAGGTTGCAACATTTTGTAGAAGAACGTACCAGTTGCACCAAGTTTATTACCATGACGCACAGCGCGGCGGATAATACGGCGAAGTACGTAACCGCGACCTTCATTGCTTGGGTTTACACCATCAGCAATAAGGAAACAGCATGAACGCGCATGGTCGGCAACAACACGTAAAGAAGGCTGACCTTCGTCTTCAATACCAATAATGTTTGCAGCAGCTTTTAATAGGTGTTGGAACAGGTCAATATCGTAGTTCGAGTTAACATGTTGCAATACAGCAGAGATACGCTCCAAGCCCATACCAGTATCAACAGATGGAGCAGGGAGAGGGTGAAGCACGCCATCCGCAGTACGGTTAAACTGCATGAAAACGTTGTTCCAGATTTCAATGAAACGATCACCGTCTTCTTCAGGTGAGCCTGGTAAACCACCCCAAATGTGGTCACCATGGTCAAAGAAGATTTCAGAGCATGGACCACATGGGCCTGTATCACCCATTGCCCAGAAGTTATCAGATGCGTATTTTTCGCCTTTATTATCACCAATACGGATAATACGTTCTGGTGCTAAACCGATTTCTTTGTTCCAGATGTCGTAAGCTTCGTCATCGGTATGGTAAACAGTGGCATAAAGTTTATCTTTTGGTAAACCAAGCCATTGTTCGCTGGTTAAAAATTCCCATGCGAATTTAAGTGCATCACGTTTGAAATAATCACCGAATGAGAAATTACCTAACATTTCAAAGAATGTATGGTGACGTGCAGTATAACCAACATTGTCTAAGTCATTATGTTTACCGCCAGCGCGTACACATTTCTGTGATGTGGTCGCACGTACATAGTCACGTTTCTCAAGACCTAAAAAGCAGTCTTTAAACTGGTTCATCCCAGCATTTGTAAATAATAAAGTTGGGTCGTTGGCAGGAACAAGAGAACTCGACGCGACACGTGTATGCCCTTGCGTTTCAAAGTAGCGCAAAAATGCTTCACGAATTTCAGCAGATGTCATTAAACGAGTACTCACAACCAAGTCACTCCATATTTTCGAATTTGGCTAAAAGTATCAATGCCTGTTTGTTTTATGCCAAACCTTAGCATGTGATACGGGGCTTATTTTTTAAAAACGCTAAATTGTAGCGGAAAAACCCCACCGAACCAACGATTTTAAAAGGAATATCTTACAAAACTGTGATTTGGCTAAAAATCTATATTCAATTGGTCGTGACGTGCTTTACTATATGCCTTCTTTAGCTTGTAGTTTTGTTGATAAGGATAGGTCATGCAACGTATTGCCATTAATGGGTTTGGTCGGATTGGACGCAATGTTTTACGCGCCTGGTTCGAAAGCCCAAAACAATTTCACTTTGAAATCGTGGCGATTAACGATATAGCAGATGTCCAGACATTAGTGCACTTATTTAAATATGATTCTACACATGGCCGCTTCAATGGAAATGTGGAAATATTGATTGAAAATGAAAAAGTTTTTTTGAATATTCAGTCAAATCACCAAACGTTAAAAGTTGAGGTTTTAAAGCAGAAACAACCGGAACTTTTACCATGGTCTAGTTTAGATATTGATGTGGTACTTGAGTGTACCGGACTGTTTCGCTCTCATGCGGATGCAACACGTCACCTAGAAGCAGGGGCAAAGCGGGTCATTATTGGGGCAGCACCTTTTGACCATGTTGATGCAGCCATTGTTTATGGTGTGAACCACAATGAAGTCAAAGTGACTGATCAAATTATTTCGAGTGTGTCATGTACTACTCAAGCTTTAGTTCCACTGGTCAAGATCATTGATGATGCGTTTGGAATTGAAACTGCACTTATGACCGAGATTCATGCAGTAACGGCCGACCAATCTGTACTTGATCATGCACATCGCGATTTACGTCGTGCTAGAGCTTCAGGGCAAAATATTATTCCCACTACGTCTAGTGCACTCGGAGCATTAAAACGTGTTATGCCTAAAATGGAAGACCGTATCGATGGTTATTCAATTCGAGTACCTACTATTAATGTGGCTGCAATTGACTTAACTTTTATCGCGCAATCTCCAATTACTGTGCATCACATTAATGAGTTACTCATTAAAGCTTCTAAAACAGACTATGCAGAAATTATGGCTGTAACAGATGAACCGTTAGTTTCGAGTGATTTCAATCATTCACCTTATTCACTCATTGTTGATTTAACCCAAACTATGGTGGTCGGGCATCAAGCTAAAGTATTTGCTTGGTATGATAATGAATGGGGTTATGCAAATCGATTATTGGATCTGTGTGACTCTTTCTAAATGAAAGGCAAATTTAAATAAAAAGGGTGTTTAATTAACATCCTTTTTTATAGTTATTATTTTTTGGTATGGATTATTAAAATAATTAAAATTCTAAATATTAGTGTTGTCTGAAATTAAATCTATTTGTATGATTCGCAAACATTAAAATTTTAATTATAGAGTTCATATGAAATTTAATTCAAAAAGAATAAGTGGGTTTTTAACTATTACATCTACTCTTGTTTTAACAGCTTGTGGTGGAAGCTCAGATCAAAATACGTCTGAACAAGCTGAAAATAATTTAGAAAAGGAAGACAAAATTTACCAAGTTTATTATCAACCTTCGGATATTTCTTCAGGTATCTATAGTGATTCTTTTGAAATTGCTCAATATCCAATTAAGAATAATGAAATCTTTTTTGCAAAGTCACATAACCAGCCGTTAGAAACTGAAGTTTTAACTGAAAAGAAAATTTTAAATAAAGGGACGTTACAAACTAATATTGTGAAAAGGTTATCAACTGATAGTTGGACTTATGAATTAACACCTGATTTGAAAAAGAATTTAAAGTTTGAAATTGTGAAGTTGGATGGTGAAAATATCTTTGACCGTGTATTGCCGGGCTATAAAGAAAATAAAAATCTAGAAACAGGCCTACATAATCAACTTGATAAAAATTTAATTGATTTTTATCAAAACTATAAGAATGTTAGGTTTCCAAAAAATAGTTATTGTTATCGCTTAAAAGAGACTCAATGGAATCAATCTTATATTTCAGATATATCTGGTTTTGAGTCAAATCCGTCGTTTAGTGAGAGAAAGCAGTCAATTATCGAAAGATATAATAACCTAGGTTCAGATAAAAAGTATTTTAGGCTTCTAAATTCGCAGTTGTACGGCTATAACTTAACTGTTTTAGAAAACTTGGAAACTGGTGATATTCAAAGTGCCTTGGGAAATAATAATAACCGGTCTGCTTTTTTTATTAATTTTATATCAAGTAGTCGGTGGGATGCTGATAGAAATTTAGCTTATGAGAAGTCTCATCTGTATTCTATAGAAGATAACCCGCTTAATGAGGTGCACTCATTAATTGCTTTCAGACAAAAGCTAAAAATCGCAAATCTTGAAAAAGGTTGTTTTGCTTTTAATACTCAAGCAGCTCAAGCTATTCAAAGATTAAATTTAGTTAACTGGCAACCAGGTGATAGTTCAGATATTGGCCCATTCTTTGGTCGAAGAACTTTTGCCTATAATATGAGTAAAGCACAGTAAATTATTGAATATTCTTATTAATTCAAAAAATCTTCTTTTTGACTTTAGAGTTTATTAAGAAAGATTTATGCAAATTGTCAGGTGCATGGCAGAAAGTATCATGCTACACTAAGAGAAATCGGGTGTGTTCCCGATTTTTTTATGTGGGGTCGTTCCACGTTGATCAGATTTTAGGCTTGAAATATGACCATTTCAGAGACATGGTTGCTGCCTGACGGGGTAGCAGATGTATTGCCGGAACAGGCACAAGTCATTGAAAAACTTCGCCGTGAAGCTTTAGATTTCCTCGCGGTACGAGGTTATCAATTGGTATATACACCATTTATTGAATATATCGAATCGTTGTCTTCATTATCAGAATCAAATCAAGACTTGGATTTAGTAACTTTTAAGGTCATTGATCAGCTCTCAGGCCGTTTACTCGGTGTTCGTGCTGATATGACGCCACAAGTTGCACGTATCGATGCACATGTAAGACCGGTTGAAGGCGTTGCACGTTACTGTTATTCAGGGACTGTATTACATACTAAACCACAAAATTTTAATGCCACACGTGCACCTCTACAATTAGGTGCAGAGTTATACGGGCATGACAGTATCGAAGCTGATGTCGAAATGGTCGATGTTATGCTGGGGCTGATCGAGAATATCTATACTTTACAAGGCGCGCATCTAGATTTAGGCCATGTAGGGTTGTTCCGCAGTTTAGTAAAGCATGCTGGACTGTCAAAAAATGAAGAGCATGAGCTTTCAGATCTTTATCAAAGAAAAGCGTTACCAGAGTTAGCTGAATTTACTCAAAACCTCAATATGGGGTCTGATTTCTATGCACTTGGCCGTTATTCTAGTGATCTAGAAGCATTACAAGCGAATTTGAGTACAAACATCTTACAAGATGCTGAATTTAAATCAGCATTAGATGCACTGAAAACAACGTTTGCACAAATTAAAGGCCGTTGGCCAAATCTCAATATCGGTATCGATGTTGTAGAGCTACGTAGTTATCACTATCACACTGGCTTAATGTATGCAGTCTATGCACCGAACCGTGCTGCACCTTTAGCACAGGGTGGTCGTTACGATGGTATTGGTGAGCACTTTGGCCGCGCACGTCCTGCTACTGGCTTCAGTTGTGATTTATATGCCTTAGGCGCAAATCAGTTCGCCGAAATCGAAACTGTTGTTGCTCCAAAAGGCTCAGAACAAGATTTACTCTCAGCAATTTCGAATGCACGTGCTCAAGGTCTACGTGTCGTTCAATTGTTAGGTAATGATGATTTAAGTTCTATTCCATATGCGACTCATCAACTCGTGTCGCAAAATGGACAATGGAATATTGAAAAGATTTAATTGCCAACAGTAAATTTTACTGGTGGTTTCCAATTTTAACAGCATGATGTAATGAGGCTATTATGGGCAAAAATGTTGTGGTACTTGGTACCCAATGGGGCGACGAAGGTAAAGGTAAAATCGTCGACCTGCTCACAGATCAGGCGGCTGCGGTAGTACGTTATCAAGGCGGACATAACGCAGGTCATACTCTTGTCGTAGGTGGTAAAAAGACTGTATTGCACCTCATTCCATCAGGCATTTTACGTGAAAACGTATTGTGCTTAATTGGTAATGGTGTAGTACTTTCACCAGCCGCGTTAATTGAAGAAATGGGAATTTTGGAAGCAGAAGGTGTTCCTGTTAAAGAACGTCTACGTATTTCTCCAAACTGTCCACTCATTTTGCCTAACCATATTGCACTTGATCAGGCACGTGAAAAGAAACGTGGTAACGCTAAAATCGGTACCACAGGTCGTGGTATTGGTCCTGCTTACGAAGATAAAGTAGCTCGCCGTGCAGTGCGTGTTGCTGACCTTGTTCGTGGTGGTGCAGCATTAGAAGAAAAACTTCAAGAAATGCTTGAGTTACATAACTTCCAATTAACTCAGTTCTACGGTGTAGAAGCAGTTAAATTTGAAGATGTATTGGCTCTTTGCAACCAATGGCGTGAAGTGCTTGCTCCATTAGTGATTGATGTGACTAAAGTATTGCATGACTATCGCAAAGAAGGTAAGGCTGTCATGTTTGAAGGTGCTCAAGGCTCACTTCTAGACATCGACCACGGTACTTATCCGTATGTTACAAGTTCAAATACAACTGCTGGTGGCGTAAGCTCTGGTTCAGGTATGGGACCTTTACATCTTGATTATGTATTAGGTATTACTAAAGCTTATACAACACGTGTTGGTGCTGGTCCATTCCCAACGGAATTGGTTTACGATGCAGCGGCTGATTCTGGTGACCCAATTGGTAAACACTTAGGTACAGTTGGTCATGAATTCGGTGCTTCTACTGGTCGTCAACGTCGTTGTGGTTGGTTTGATGCTGAGATTCTTCGTCGTTCTGTAGATGTAAACTCACTTTCAGGTATTTGCTTAACTAAACTTGACGTTTTAGATGGTTTAGAAGAAGTGAAAATCTGTGTGGGTTATGAAAATACAGATTCAGGTTGTGTAGGTTCTTCAGATGCGGTTTCTTTTGAATGCTTGAAGCCAATCTATGAAACTATGCCGGGTTGGAGCGAGTCGACTGTTGGTTTAACTAGCATCGATCAATTGCCAGCAAATGCTTTGGCTTATGTTAAGCGTATTGAACAATTAATCGAATGTCCGATTGATATCGTTTCAACTGGTCCAGACCGTGCAGAAACAATTGTTTTACGTCATCCATTCTCTGCTTAATTAGCAAAAATTAAAAAGGCCTCCTGAAAGGGGGCTTTTTTATACCCGACTAAAGTGCAGTTTTCGTTTTATCAGATTCAGATTAAAACGTTGTATATAGATAAGGAATGATGGGCTCAGGATGAAGCTGCAACCAACTATTTCAAAAACAATTTTTTATTCTTTTTTATTTGCTATTGGTGGTTCACCCACGCTGGCGATGTTGGTTATTTATGGACAGGAATATCATGAAGATTTCTTTATGACTGCTTTTATGAGCTTATCGGTTTTGTTCGCATGTGTGTTAATTCCTGTGGTATTCATACAAAATAGTTATTTACTTTGGAAAAGGGAAAGTTCTAATCTTGAAGAAAAAGTTAAAACCTTAAGTCATGTTTATCTGGGTTTAAATGTAATCTGTTTAATTTTCTGGATTTATTTGATGACATTATCGGCTTGATCGTTACATAAATACTATGATCATGAAGAAATGAGAGATTCAAAGCATGAGTGGTATTTCTTATAATAAGTGCAAAAGAATAAACAGCTTTTTAATGATTTAGGTGATCAATGTTATGAATAAAAAACTCTTTTTAAGCTTGTGTGCTGCAAGTGTGATGACCATTTCTGGCTGTGCAACAGTAGCGGACATGGCTGGTGCAGATACTGCAACCTTAAATGCTCAATCTGCTCAAGGTTTTAATAAGATGGTGCAGGAAGCACGTGGTAAGGGTGCTCTCGATACAAGTTCTAGTACATATAACCGTATTAATGCTGTATTCAACCGTTTAAAACCATATGCCAACCAGATGAATCAGACTGGCCAGCCATTTACTTGGCAGTTAGCGGTGTTGAAGTCAGATACAATTAACGCTTACGTTGCACCTGGTGGCAAGGTGGTGTTTTATACAGGTATTGTGAATAAACTGAACCTGACAGATGCTGAAATTGCAGCTGTTATGGGGCATGAAATGACACATGCTTTAGAAGAGCATGCAAAAAGTAAAATCGGTGCACAGGCTTTAACTGATTTAGCTCTAGGCATTGGTTTAAGCTATGCGGGTAATAACGTAGGCCAGCTTGGTACTGCTGCTGCTCAGCTAGGTACACAAGTGGGTGTGGGCTTGCCATATTCTCGTAGCTTGGAAAGTCGTGCGGACCAAGGCGGTTTAATGCTGATGGCGCGTGCAGGCTATAATCCAAATGCGGCGATTACACTTTGGGAAAAAATGAATAAGCTTGAAGGTGGCGGTGGTTCATCATTCTTGTCTACTCACCCATCTAACTCTCAGCGTATTGGTGATATGCGTAAAAACTTACCTGCGGCAATGGCAGTTTATAATAGCCGTAAATAAGATATAAAATCCTTTATAGATAAAGAAAACGGATGCTTAAGCATCCGTTTTTTGTTTAAGGAGCAGGGTTGGGTTGTTGAGTATGGATGGCCTCAATACCTTTTAGAACTTCACTTGGTAACTTAATCTCAAATGCCTGAATATTTTCTTTGAGTTGGTCTAAATTCGTAGCACCAATAATTGTGCTGGTCACGAAGAACTGTTGTTTAATAAAAGCTAAAGCCATCTGGGTTAAGCTTAGCCCATGTTTTTCTGCTAGCTGTGCATATTGTTCAGTTGCCCATTCGCTTTGAGGGTTACTGTAGCGACTAAAGCGAGGAAATAGTGTTACACGGGCATTAGCAGGGCGAGCGCCATTTCTAAACTTACCCGTTAAGTAACCAAAAGCTAGAGGAGAGTAGGCGAGCAAGCCGACATCTTCATATTTAGCAATCTCTGACATCCCTATCTCATAAGTACGGTTAAGCAGGCTATATGGGTTTTGAACACTGACAAATTTACTGACACCCAGCTTTTCAGCCAAATGTAAAAATTTCATAGTGCCCCACGGGGTTTCATTTGATAAACCAATATAGCGAATACGCCCGCGATTAATTTCTTCTTGTAGAGCAAGTAATGTTTCTTCTAGAGGTGTTGTGTTGTAATCATTTTCAGCTTGCTGATTGCCATAAGCGAGCGTGCCAAAAAAATTGGTATGACGTTCAGGCCAATGCAGTTGATAAAGATCGATATAGTCCGTTTGGAGACGTTTAAGTGATCCATCTAGAGCTTTGGCAATATAATCGCTGTTAAAGCGAGTATGGCCTTCTCGGATGTGTGTCCCTCCAAAGCCCGGACCTGCAATTTTAGATGCAAGAAAGACTTTGTCACGTTGCCCATGCTGGGCAAACCAATTACCAATAATCGTTTCAGTTGCGCCATAAGTTTCAGGTTTTGGTGGAACAGAATACATCTCTGCTGTATCCCAAAAATATAAACCATGTGCCAAGGCATAATTAAGTTGTTCAAAAGCTTCTTGTTGGGAGTTTTGCTCGCCAAATGTCATGGTGCCTAAACAAATTTCTGGAAGTTTAAGGCCTGTGCGACTAAGTGGGTTAAATTGCATACAGCGAAATCCTTGGAAATTTTGAGTTAGCCTAACGGAGAATATGTATTCAACTTAAATCATAAAATTAGAATAGTTTGTAAGTTTTGTGTATTAACTCATTGTTGCATATAAAAAAAGCAAACCGAAGTTTGCTTTTTATTAAAAATTTAATGAATATTATTCTTCATCGTCGTAGTCATCATCAGAAACAGTGTTTTCTTCTAATGAAGCATCAAAAATAAGAATGGCTTTACCATCAGTTTGGATCATACCTTGATCTTCTAAGGTTTTAAGTACACGGCCAACCATCTCACGCGAGCACCCAACAATACGGCCAATTTCTTGACGAGTAATACGAATTTGGCGGCCATTCGGCAAAATCATTGCTTCAGGTTGAGAAGATAGATCGATTAAGCAACGAGCAATACGACCAGACACATCAATGAACGCAAGATCTGTCATCTTACGAGTCGTATTTTTTAAACGGCGAACTAATTGTGCAAAAACAGCATAGCTTAGGTCTGGATATTGTTTGCTAAGTTCGTGGAAGTTGTCATAAGAGATCTCTGCAATTTCACAGACATCACGAGTACGAACTTCGGCTGTACGTTGAGGGTTCGGTTCGAAAAGCCCCATTTCCCCAAAGAAATCGCCCGGATTTAAATACGCAACAACAATTTCACGTTCATCATCTTCACGTAAAATAATTGAAACTGAGCCTTTTAAAATTAAATATAAAGATTTTGACTCTGTTCCGGCATCAACAATTGTGGTTCGTTTTGGATATCTGTTGATGTGAGCACGTTTTAACAATGCTTTAACGGATTCAGGTAGTTGCCCCGGGGATAAAGCATCTGTGCTGAGTTGTGAAAAATTTGAAGTCATGCTTAATATGTTCCGAATAGGGTAAACAATTCACACAAGCTCGAGATGAGCTATTACACAGAAGAGATGAAATTCCTTATCAACTCATTTTATGTTAGTGTACAAAACAAGGGCCTGTTGACATTTCACAGATGGTTGCAACATAAGACAATTTTTTTAGACGTACCAAATAAGAACTATGAAATTTAGCCATTCTAAATAAATAGATCTTAACAACGGAACGTACAAAATAACTTGGTCTTGCGCTATGCCTGCGCTGCTTTAATTGCAACTCAGATTATGGCTGAAATTTCACAAATTTTATTACAAAACTGGACAAAGGATTGCCATTGTCTGGGTTTTGCGTCTTATTTGGATTAATTTTTAGCTATAACGCAATCCATAGATGAAATGTCAACAGACCCTGCTTAAATTTATAATTTTTTTTGGGTAGT
The DNA here is from genome assembly GCF_013122135.1 of Acinetobacter lactucae. Lineage (NCBI taxonomy): Bacteria > Pseudomonadati > Pseudomonadota > Gammaproteobacteria > Moraxellales > Moraxellaceae > Acinetobacter > Acinetobacter lactucae. The sequence goes on along the minus strand of NZ_CP053391.1, from coordinate 2,740,918 downwards.
TGCAATGCAAACAAGTGTACATTGGCTAGAGAATGTTGCTTTTGAAGCGAAATCAGATAGTGGGCATAGTGTCATCATGGACGGCTCACCTGAGTATGGTGGTGAAAACCGTGGTCCACGTCCTATGGAGTTGCTATTAATGGGACTTGGTGGGTGTGCTTCGTTTGATATTGTGACAATTTTAAAGAAATCTCGCCAAGATGTGACGAATGTTGTATGTAACTTAAAAGCTGAGCGCGCTGACGCAATTCCAGCGGTGTTTACTAAAATCCACTTACATTTTGTGGTAACTGGTAAATCTGTGAAAGAAAAGCAGGTTGCAAAAGCAGTTGAATTGTCTGCCGAGAAATATTGTTCAGCAAGCAAAATGCTTTCCGATGGTGGTGTAGAAATTACTCATGACTTCGAAATTATTGAAGCGGAATAAGGCATTTTTTTGATAGCTAGAAATTAAAAAAAGCTGACATTAGAGTTGGCTTTTTTATTGTCAAAAATAACTAAAAAATAAGGGGAGGAATGAAAGTGAATATTCGTTCTGCTAAATGGGACAATACTCAAACGATATGTATTCTACTTAAACAGATGGGATACCTACAGCCTCTTGCTCTTATTCAAGAAAAATTTGAATTATTAAAACGCTTCTAACTCACAGACCTTTGGCAAATCAATTTTACCTAAGAGAAGGGTATATCGAAGCACCAAAGTATTTTCGTAAAGCTTTAAATTAACGAGCTGTATTTAGAAAAAGCTGAGGATCTACCCGAGCATTATTAAGGCTCATGCCCCAATGCAGATGAGGGCCTGTCACACGTCCAGTTTTGCCTACTAAACCTAAAGTTTCTCCTTGACGGATATGCTGGCCTTTCTCTACTTTAATTGCGCTTAAATGGCAGAACATGCTGACTAGGCCTTGGCCATGATCAATCAACACGGTTTGTCCATTAAAAAAATAAGATCCAGTTTGGATAACCACACCATCTGCGGGTGCAACAACTTTTTGTCCTACTGGCGCTGGAATATCTAAACCAGAGTGAGGCGCGCGTTCTTCACCATTAAAAAAGCGTTTTCTTCCAAAAGAGTTGGTAAATTTCCCTGAAGTCGGGCGTATAAATGTTGGTAAGGTTTGCCATGAACTTTGTGTAAATGAGTTATACACATCATTTTGTTCTTTCGCTTCTTTAGCGTAACGGTCTAATTGACTTTGATTGGGGTTCACATAATCTTGGTTAGTGACTTTAATTCGTTGCTCAGCGTAAGGATAAGACTTAACTTCTACTTGAATCGGAGCTTTATTCGTGTCGAGCTGAATACTGCCGATTGGAGTAGACAATGGAATACCAAGCACGGCATAACGCTGCTGACCTTCTTGGCTAATTAAAACAGGCTTTTGTTGAAAAGTGACCTGAGTAATATCAGAAGTTAGAGGAACAACTGCAATTCCACCAGGTCTTCTGGAGTCTTGTGGAAGCTGAGCGATTGCCAGTGCTGAAGTAAAAAGACAAGTTGTTGTTAATATAATATGTTTAAAGTGCATTTTCATTTCAAAACGAGTAGGAAACTAGCAAGATAAACTAAAGCTTAATTATTAAATTCTCAATGAAGACTTTGTGAAAAGTGTAGTATTGATAAGCATGAATTTAAATAATCAAGCATTTTAATAAAATGTAGCTGAACTCTACTTGAAATATATACAAAACAATCCCATATTATAATGGAGTTTTATTCGTTGTTATTTAAATAACATTATGAAAAATATATAAAAATTTATTTGAAATCCGAAGAAGTGTTCCCATCTATTAGACAAGTACAAATTTGTTGTGAGGAATAACAAGAATGCGTTTTGAAAAATTTACAAACCGCTTGCAGCAAGCCCTCTCAGATGCTCAATCTTTAGCGATGGGTAAAGACCATACTGCTATCGCAGGTATTCATATTTTGTCTACCTTGTTAGAAGAGCCATCAAATATTAGTTTGTTGCAACAAGCAGGTGCACGGTTACCTGAACTTAAACAAAAACTTGAGCAAGCTATAAAAGACGCGCCGACTATTGCCAATCCAACAGGTGATGTCAACTTAAACCCAGAGGCCGTTAAAGCACTTAATTTGGCAGACAGATATGCGCAGAAAGCAGGTGATGAATTTTTATCAACTGACTGGGTTTTATTAGGTTTGGCAGAAACAGGCGAAACTAAAAATATTTTAAGTGCGGTGGGTGTAACTCCCGACAGCTTACGCAAAGTAATTGAACATATTCGAGGTAATGACAAAGTCATGAGTAATAATCACGAAGACCAACGTGACTCACTTAATAAATATACGATTGATTTAACTGAGCGTGCTTTATCTGGAAAACTTGATCCTGTCATTGGGCGTGATGATGAGATTCGCCGTACCATTCAGGTTTTATCGCGTCGTACCAAAAACAACCCTGTTCTTATTGGTGAGCCGGGTGTAGGTAAAACTGCGATTGTTGAAGGTTTGGCACAGCGTATTGTGAATGGTGAAGTGCCAGAGGGATTAAAAAATAAACGTGTTTTATCCCTCGATTTAGGTTCATTACTGGCTGGTGCTAAATATCGTGGTGAGTTTGAAGAACGTTTAAAAGCTGTTTTAAAAGACTTGGCTAAACACGAAGGCGAAATCATCCTGTTTATTGATGAGTTACATACACTCGTAGGTGCAGGTAAAGGTGATGGCGCAATGGATGCAGGTAATATGTTAAAACCTGCGTTGGCTCGTGGTGAATTGCGCTGTGTGGGTGCAACAACCTTAGACGAATATCGCCAATACATTGAAAAAGATGCAGCTCTAGAGCGTCGTTTCCAAAAAGTACTGGTTGATGAACCAAGTGTTGAAGATACGATTGCGATTTTACGTGGTCTAAAAGAGAAATATGCCACTCACCATGGTGTGCAAATTTTAGACTCAGCGATTATTGCGGCGGCAAAAATGTCTCATCGTTACATCACCGATCGCCAATTACCAGACAAGGCAATTGATTTGATTGATGAGGCAGCTTCTCGTATTAAAATGGAGATTGACTCTAAACCTGAAGCACTTGATAAGCTTGATCGCCGTTTAATCCAGTTAAAAATGCAATTGGAAGCTGTGAAAAAAGATGAAGATGTCGGCAGTAAAGCTGAAGTCACTCATCTTGAAAAACAGATTGCTGAAGTCGAGAAAGAATACAACGACCTTGAAGAAATCTGGAAATCTGAAAAGACTCTTGTCGAGGGCACTAAACAGGCTCAGGTGGAACTTGATAAAGCGCGTATTGCTTTTGAGAAAGCTCAGCGTGAAGGTGATTTGGCTGAGGCAGCACGTTTACAGTATGGCGTAATTCCAGAGTTGCAAAAACAACTGGAGCAAGATGAAGTTGCAGAAGAGAACGAAGAGCCAAAACTCATTCGTACTAAAGTGACTGAAAATGAAATTGCCGAAGTTGTAAGTGCTGCAACAGGTATTCCGGTTGCTAAAATGATGCAAGGCGAGCGTGAAAAACTTCTGAATATGGAAGAATTTTTACATGACCGTGTTGTTGGGCAAGATGAAGCTGTCGTAGCTGTATCGAATGCAGTTCGTCGTTCACGTGCCGGTTTATCTGACCCGAATCGACCTAGCGGATCATTCTTGTTCTTAGGTCCAACGGGTGTTGGTAAAACAGAATTAACCAAAGCACTGGCTAATTTCTTGTTTGACAGTGATGATGCCATGATTCGTATCGACATGAGTGAATTCATGGAGAAACATTCTGTTAGCCGATTGGTTGGTGCGCCTCCAGGTTATGTGGGTTATGAAGAAGGTGGTGTTTTAACTGAAGCTGTTCGCCGTAAACCATATAGTGTGGTGTTGTTTGATGAGGTGGAAAAAGCGCATCCAGATGTCTTCAATATCTTGCTCCAAGTATTGGACGATGGTCGCTTAACCGACTCACAAGGTCGAGTAGTCGATTTTAAAAATACGGTCATTGTGATGACCTCGAACTTAGGCTCACAAGATGTACGTGAACTAGGTGAGGGTGCAACAGACGATGAAGTGCGTACTATTGTAATGAATGCGGTAAGTCAGCATTTCCGTCCGGAATTTATTAACCGGATTGATGAGCTTGTGATTTTCCATTCACTCAAAAAAGCACAAATTCGTGGCATTGCCGATATTCAGTTGGATCGATTACGTTCACGTCTTGTTGATCGTGACATGAGTTTAACTGTAGATGATACTGCTTTTGATTTATTGATTGATGCTGGTTTCGATCCTGTCTATGGTGCGCGTCCATTAAAACGTGCGATTCAACAACAGATTGAAAACACATTAGCTCAAAAAATATTGTCGGGTGATTTTGTCGCAGGTGATACTATTCTAGTTAAAGGCGAAAATGGGCATTTAGTCTTCGATAAAATGAAACTCAGCTAAGCTTTGTCTGCTAAAACCGAAAAGAGAATATGGAAACATATTCTCTTTTTTTATGGTGAATCAGTTTTTATGGTTGATGTGAGTAAAGCAATTATGGCATCTGAAACTTTCTGAGTTAATGTCTTTAACTTTTGTTCTGAGTGACCAGATAAAAAATAACGATAATGATAAATATGACGTTGGTAAGAAATGCAAATAAAAAAGGTGCCCACAGGTTTTTCTGGGGTTTCACTTCCACCAGATTTTAATAGCCCAGTACAACTGACAATAATATCAGCTTGTTGAAATAAGCTTTGACCCAGCCTACACATTTCCTCTGTGACTTGCGGTGACTCTGCTGTGTAAGTCTCTATTATCTTTTGATCGATATTTAAAATGCTAATTTTAATGCTCGGGTCGTAGCTAACTAAGCCACCCAGTAAAATATCTGCACCACTATTTTTATGAATAGAAAACTGACTTGTTAAATAACCGGAACTCGCACTTTCAATAAAAGCGATTTTGAGCTGGCGATCTTCTAATAGTTGGCAGCACTGCTGAAGCATTATTTCACCTCGAATGGTGTTTATTTATAAATAAAATCGATTTACAGATAAATTATAAAATTACAGTAAGTGATTTAGCTGGGTCGTACAAGTCTGAGATAAAAATCTATAAAACAACTTGAATATTCTCAAAATGCTTGTGAAATATTTCCGGTTTTAAAATGATCAATGTTAATTGTCGGGAAGTCTACTTATAACATTGCGGCATGTTTAAAAAATTGTTAATTTTGTTCGATATAACGAACAATAACAACTTAGGATAAATGCAATGAACAATAAACAAGGATCTGCGCTGTGTGTTTTAGGCTTTATGTTACTACCCATCAATGTATGGGCTGCGCAGCCTCTAAGTGAAGGGGCGTTAGCGACACAAACAGGAGCAGTGAATGCAGCTTTACCTGTGATTATTGCGAAAGCTCAAGACGATGCTAAGAAACCAATGATAGAACAACAACAAGCACGTCAGGTGTTAGGGGATAATTATTTACAACAAGTTCGATGGGATGCACTTAGAACAAGTGTACTTTCGCCGTATCAAGAACAAAAACAAAATCATGTGCTAGATAGTAAAGAAAAGAAGAAATTGGAAATGATTGCGTTACCCGAAAGAGCAGATCGATTTACCAAATATGATTTTGAATCAAAAAATGTTCATGGTGAGGTTATTATTACCGTGAAGTAATAATAACCTCTAGTCTTATTAATATTGATCTAGGCCAGGATGCTGGATTTTCCATGCACGGTGGATTTTTTGATTACGTTTAAAATCAGGGCCAATGGTTTCAGAAGTGATTTCTTCAACCTGAAAAATAGCTTCAATCTCTTCGTCCATTTCAAAACCACGATAGTTGTTTGAGAAATAGAGCGTTCCTTCACTGTTTAAACGGTTCATTGCACGCTTAATGAGTGAAACATGGTCACGTTGGACGTCGAAAGTACCGTAGAACTTTTTAGAGTTTGAGAATGTCGGTGGATCGATAAAAATAAGGTCGTATTGTTCGTGACCTTCTTTTAACCACTCAAAACAGTCGCTCGCAAAGAACATGTGCTGTTCATCTGCGTGATCTACCGTTAAACCATTTAAAACGAAGTTTTCTTTTGACCAGCTTAGGTAGGTGTTAGATAAGTCTACACTTGTCGTGCTTGCCGCACCGCCTAAAGCGGCATGTAAGCTTGCTGTAGACGTGTAACTATATAAATTCAAGAAGTGCTTACCACGAGCTTCTTGAGCAATACGTAAACGTATTTGACGGTGGTCAAGGAATAAACCTGTATCTAGATAATCTGTCAGATTAACTAAAATTTTAGCTTTACCTTCCTGAACGATAAAACGTTTTGAAGCTGTGCTTTGTTTCGTATATTGATTTGTACCTGTTTGGCGTGCACGTGTCTTAATAAAGATGGCATCGCGGTTTAAACCGGTAACAGCACGAATTGCAGCGAGTGCTAAATTAAAACGTTTTTTTGCTTTTTCAGGATCGATTGTTTTTGGTGGTGCATATTCCTGAACGTGTAAGCGATCACCATATAAATCTACAGCGACATTAAAGTCAGGTAAGTCTGCATCATATAAACGTAAACAATAAACATTTTCTTTGGTTGCCCATTTTTTCAAGGCAGTCATATTTTTTTGCAAACGGTTAGCAAAATCTTGAGCTTCTTCCATTTCAATAGGTTGAGCTTGCCAAGTTGCTAAAAATGGCTGAGTTACTTTTTCAGGCTTAATTGAACCAAAACGAATGTAAATTGGTAACTTACCATTCATTAAACGTAAGGTTTCAGGCGCTTCAAATGCTAAAACATCGGCTTGTTCAATTTGAGCTGCAATAATAGCTGCATATTGATTTGGGAAATGTTTTTGTAGAAGTGCAGATAAACCTAAGTAAAGAGAACGGTTAGAGGCTTTATCACCTAAACGTTCACCATATGGAGGGTTTGTCACAATAAATGCAGTTTTGCCTTCTGCTGAAAAATCAGGCCAGTCAGCTAAAGTACGTTCTTCAATTTGAATTTGACCTAATACTTTTTCAAAGCCCGCCGCAATAATATTTTCACGAGTTGCTTTGACAGCTTCCCAGTCTGCATCGTAGGCATAAAATTTAGGTAAAGGTAATTCTAGCGCTTTTTCATGACGTTCTGCTGCTTCAGCTTTAAGTGAAAGCCAAAGTTCGCGGTCATGACCATGCCAACCATTAAAACCAAAACGGCGAACAAGGCCAGGTGCACGGTCAGTTAAAATCATTAATGCTTCAATAATAAATGTACCTGAACCACACATCGGGTCGAGTACAATCTCTGGCTTACGCTGTTGAAGCTGAGCTTTTTGTAAAATTGCCGCAGCAAGGTTTTCTTTAATTGGCGCATCCGTCATATAACGACGGTAACCACGCTTATGTAATGAATCACCAGATAAATCTAAGCAGTAGGTATGCTCAGTTTTACCTGCTAAAACATAGAGCGTAATTTCTGGTTGTTTGGTGTCAATGCTTGGACGACGACCTACAGCTTCCATAAAGGAATCGACAACACCATCTTTTGCTCGAAGTGTTGCAAATTGAGTGTTAACCTTAATTTCACGCTCTGCATGTAAACGAATTGCAAAAGTACTTTGTGGTGCAAAAATAAGTGACCAGTCAAAGCTAATTGCACCTTCATAAAGCTCTTCAGCTACATCACGTGCATCGTGTGTATGTTCAAGTTCATAAGTATGAATTGGAAGTAAAACACGAGAAGCAAGACGCGACCACATACAGATGCGGTAAGCATGTTCAAGCGTTCCTTCAATGATTAAACGTCCTGCTTTACGTTCTGTCACTTTGGTGCCAAGCTGTTCTATTTCTTCTTGTAAGAGGGCTTCTAAACCATCAGCACAAGTAATCCAATAGTGGTTTAAACGTAAAGAGGTATTCATAAACTCGATTGACCAAAACATATAAATATTAACGATGCAAAGTTTAACTTATTTTGATGTGTAAAGGTTTTTAAATTATTGCAACCTATCATAATCCAACCAATAAACTGATTTTTATAGATTAATACAGTAAAAGTGGTATGTATTTTGCTAACTCAATCCTATCAATGGTTATTTAATTAACAAACGAAGCTATTTTTTAACCATTTTATTATTTTAAAGTGATGGGGGAATAATAAATGAAAGACATGATGGGGAATGGTTTTATTGCTAATGCAGATGCTTTCTCAGTGGCTACTCAGATCTATGTTCGCATGCGTAGGGTGACGGGGCGGGTAATAGATGCAATGTACGTGGTTCAAAATAAAGATTATGCAAAATATGTCATTACGCTTGCCCTAGAAACAGAGGATGACGAACTAAAACGATGTGTTGGGCGGTTGAAATCGTTGGTTGACACAATACCTGAGCCTTCTCAAAAAGAAAAAATTGCTGTTGTTAAAGTCGATGAAGAGTCGGAAATTACTGCCGAGGATATTTATCGGGCACAAGTTCCGCACCATTACATTGGTGCATTAAGGTAATTGCCAATAAGGTTCTAAATTTTCTGGTCAATTTAGGGCCTTATTCTGTAAAGTTCTTCTGCGAAAAGAGCGGAATTCAGCTACACTATGCACGTTTTCGCGATTCGACCCATAGGAATCCATTATGCATATTGCAGCGTTGCATCAACCGAGCCAGGTTCAGCTCAATCAAGACGGAAATTTAAAACATTTTTTAACGATTGAGGGACTTTCAAAAGAAAACCTCACCAAGATTTTAGATACCGCACAAAGCTTTTTAGATGATAATAATAATTTAATTAACCGTCCGCTCTTAGAGGGGTTGACGGTTATGAATCTCTTCTTTGAAAACTCCACACGTACCCGTACTACTTTTGAAGCAGCAGCAAAACGTTTGTCTGCCAATGTATTGAACATCGATATTGCACGTTCAAGTACTTCAAAAGGTGAAACTCTGCGCGATACGCTTTGGAACCTTGAAGCAATGGCAGCGGATATTTTTGTTGTTCGCCATTCATCTTCGGGTGCTGCACATTTCATTGCTAAAGATGTATGTCCAAAGGTCGCGATTATTAATGCAGGGGATGGGCGTCACGCTCATCCAACGCAAGCGATGCTTGATATGCTGACTATTCGCCGTGAAACTAAAAAACCATTTGAAGATTTAAGCGTTGCTATTATAGGGGATATTAAACACTCTCGCGTAGCACGTTCGGATGTAGCTGCACTGCAAACATTGGGCTGTAAAGACATTCGTGTGATTGCACCGAATACATTATTGCCAGTGGGCTTTTCGGAATATGGCGAGCACGTTCGCTTGTTTAACAAGATGGATGAAGGCATTACTGACTGTGATGTGATTATTGCCTTACGTATTCAAAACGAACGTATTGACTCTCCAGCATTGTCTTCACAGTCTGAATTTTACAGAATGTATGGTTTAAACAAAGAACGTCTTGGTTTAGCTAAACCGGACTGTATTGTGATGCATCCGGGACCAATGAACCGTGGTGTAGAAATTGATTCAAGTGTTGCTGATGGAGATCAGTCGGTTATTTTGAAACAAGTAACCAATGGTATTGCAGTTCGTATGGCAGTATTGGCGTTATCAATGCAAGGCCAACTCCAAGAGCAAGGTTTAATTGAAGCGATTACGTTGTAAGGAATGGATCACATGAGTATTGTAAAAATTGAAAATGTACGTGTGTTAGACCCAATCCAGAAAACAGACAGCGTACAAACTGTATATATTGAAAATGGCAAGTTGGTTGCGCAAGTTGAGCACGTTGAGCAAACCATTGATGGCCAAGGCAAATGGTTAATGCCAACCATGGTTGATTTGTGCGCGCGTTTGCGTGAACCGGGTCAACAGCAACATGGGACATTGAAATCGGAAGGCAAGGCAGCACGTGGTAATGGTATTTTGCATGTCATTACTCCGCCTGACTCAAAGCCGATTGTACAAGACAATGGTGCTCTCATTCATGGCCTGATTGAAAAAGCATGGCATGATGGTGGCATTCATATGCATATCATTGGTGCTCAAACCCAAGGCTTAAATGGTAAACAACCAGCGAATATGGCGGGCCTGAAAAAGGGTGGTTGTACTGCTGTTTCTAATGCAAATGCTGCTTTTGAAAATGACGATGTCGTTATTCGTACCTTGGAATATGCAGCGGGTCTCGGTTTAACAGTTGTGTTTTATGCTGAAGAGCCACAGATTGCTAAAGACGGATGTGCTCACGAAGGCTTTATTGCTTCTCGCCAAGGTTTGCCGATGATTCCGGCAATTGCTGAAACTGTGGCAATTGCAAAATATTTGCTTATGATTGAAGCAACTGGCGTAAAAGCTCACTTTGGTTTGTTGTCTTGTGGTGCATCAGTTGAATTAATTCGTGCAGCAAAAGCAAAAGGTTTACCTGTAACTGCCGATGTCGCAATGCATCAGTTGCATTTAACTGAACATTTAACGGATGGTTTCAATTCGCTTGCGCATGTTCGTCCACCATTGCGTTCTGAGCAAGATAAAGAACTTTTACGTCAAGGCTTAAAAGAAGGCGTTATTGATGCAATTTGTACGCATCATGAGCCTTTAAGCAGTTCGGCAAAAATGGCACCATTTGCTGAAACTCAACCGGGCATTACTGCTTTTGATACTTATGTATCTTTAGGCATTCAACTCATTAATGAAGGTTTATTTGAACCTTTAGAGTGGGTTGAAAAAGTAACTAGCGTACCTGCGCAGGTTGCAAATATGACTACGCGTTGGGAAGATGAAGCGGGATGGGTATTAGTCGATCCTGAATTAAGCTGGACAGTAAGCAAAGACACGATTTTATCACAAGGGAAAAATACTCCATTATTGGGTCAAAACCTTACGGGTAAAGTACTTCAAACTTTTGCTAACTGATAAAATGCTTATTTAAAGTAAATTTAAAATATAAACAGGTAGATCAATAAGATCTGCCTGTTTTGTAAATACTAGATGGAAATTTGTATATAAATTATTTAAAAGACAACAAAAGATTGAACGCACATTAGAATAAAAAACTATCAGCAAAGAGAAGTATTTGAATAATCAAAAGTTGCTGGTTACGACGTATAAAATTCGGGAGAATAACCAATGTCGATAAACCCTATAGAACTGCTTAAAGAAAAAGTATCTTCAACATTATTAGATAATCAGGATGGATACCTAGGCGAAAAATCGAATGCTTTATCTAAGTTTTATCCAATTTTACTTTCACTATTAGCTGCTAAACCTGATCTTATTGGACAATTAAAAAATAGTCTGGCTCCCTCGTTATCAGACCTTTTTTCTCATAACGACCAAATCAAGAATACTGTACTGACTCATTTAAGTGGTACAGCACCAAATAATGAAATCGAAAGCACACTCAACAGTTCAATTAAACCTAGCCTTAATGCAATTGCAGACGTTGCCGGAAATGATCAACAGAGTATTGTGAATTATTTACGTCAGCACGCAGAAACAATTCGTTCGCATTTACCGGGATGGGCAGTAGGTCTATTAGCGCCTTTAGGACTTGGTGCAGGTTTATCTTCAGTTACACATGCAACTTCAACAGCTCCGCCATTAGCTGCGGCCAGCGAAAAAACAGGCAAATCTCGTGGGTTCCTCCCTATTATTGCCTTAATTATTTTGGGTCTTATCATTGCTTGGTTATGGCGTTCTTGCCAGCATAAAGAAGCTGTACCAGCACCAGAACCGACAGCTGCAAGTGGTGTTGAAGCTACTACAGCGGCTGCACCTGCGAGTTTAACTTTAAGCACAGATGATAAAGGTGCTGTAAGCCAGTGTCAGGCAGGTATTGGTGATCAAGGATTCTTAGCAACACTACAAACTCAAGTTAAGCAGGTTTTCTCATCAACTCAAGATTGTAATGTGGATACTAGTCAAACCTATGCGGCTGGATTTACAGACAAAGATGCACTTGCAGGAGTACTTGGTGCATTAAAAGGTGTGCCAAATGCATCTTTAGAATGGATAGGTGACAAAATTACTTTGAAAGCAGGTGATGCAGCAGCTTTAGCAGCATTAACCGCAAAAGTAAAAGCTCTTGTTCCTCACACTGAGGTTGTTTCTACTGCACCAGAAACAGCTGAGCAATCTGTAAGCAATAGCTTAACTGCTTCGCAAACTGCTCTAGGCTCAATTGATCCGAATAATGTCGATGTAAATGCATTAGTAAAAGCGCTTAACTTGCAAATCATTAACTTTGCGAGTGGCTCAAGCGATATTCCAGCAGATAACAAAGCCATTCTTGATCAAGCTGCAACACTTTTGAGTAAAGTGACTAATGTAAAATTAAATGTGGGTGGTCATACTGACTCGACTGGTAATGCTGCGGCAAATAAAGCTTTATCACAACGTCGTGCTCAAGCTGTGGTTGACTATTTAACATCTAAAGGTGTAGATGGGTCTAAATTAGTTGCACAAGGCCATGGTTCTGATCAGCCTGTTGCAGAGAACACGACAGAAGAAGGCCGTTTTAAAAACCGTCGTATTGAGTTTTCAGTAGCTCAATAATGCTCTGATGAATTAAAAATTAGTTATTTTAATTTGAAAAAAGCTTCTCATTTTGAGAAGCTTTTTTGTTGAAACAAATAGTGTTGGATTGATATGAAAATCAGTTTGGTGGGAAGTGGGCGAGTTGCCTTTCATTTGGCAAAAGTACTTTTGGCTCAAGGTCATCACATCGTACAAGTCTATGCGCGTGATTTTGAGAAGACCCAGAAATTTGCAGAGAAAATCCAAGCAAAAGCCTGTCAGTCTCTTCGAGAATTTCAACCGACCGATCTTATCTTTTTAGCGGTTTCAGATAGTGCTATTGCAGAGCTTGCAAAACAGGTTCATGAATTATTTCCTGAAACACTTATGGTTCATACCTCTGGTAGCACAGATATTGAAGTTATCAGTCATGTGCATGAAAAAGCAGGGGTATTTTATCCATTACAGACATTTAGCTTTGAAAGAGAAGTCAACTGGTCTGCAACGCCTTTATTTGTTGAAGCGGTAACAGTTACTGATCAAAAACTACTTTTAGACTTAGCAAATAGCCTAAGTAAACAAGTATATCAATACACCTCAAAACAGCGTTTAACTTTACATTTAGCAGCTGTGTTTGCTTGTAACTTTAGTAACTATTGTTTTGATATTGCAAAGCAAGTTGTAGGTAAAGAGCAGGTCGACTTTAGTTTGCTTTATCCTTTAATTATGGAAACAGCAAAAAAAGCCACTGAGAATGATCCAAAGCAGATGCAAACTGGGCCTGCAATGCGAGGTGATCAAAATATCTTAGCAATGCATCAAGATTTATTAGCTCAAGCAGAGCGGGACGACTTAAAGCAGGTGTATCAACTTTTAAGTGATGGCATCGTGAAGCGCCATCACTCGGACTAAGGCTTATTCAAAATTAAGGTTCGCCGTTATTTCCCCATTTTAGGAAACCCGCACGCTGATTTAACAGTTCAAAATATTGATCGACATGCTTAAGCGTTGGATGGTCAAAAGGAGTGGCCTTCCAGCGTTGTACAGACAGACCAATTGGAATATCCGCTAGAGTAAACTCAGTACCTGCAACATAGGCTTGAGTTTTTGCAAGTTGTTGATCGAGAATCTGCATATGATGATTCCAGTCATCAATACCTTGTTGTAATAAGTTTGGATCTTGATGATCTGGAGAATGTCTCAATAGAGACATAATTGTATAAGTCCAGCTGTTATTCAGCTCGATGGCTTGCCAATCAATCCACTGGTCAACAAAGAATCTTTCTTTCGCTTGAGTAGGGTAAAGCTGATGTTCTTTATCATATGCATTTGCCAAATAACGGATAATACTGTTGGACTGCCAAAGGACTAAATCTCCATCTATAACAACTGGAATTTGACCATTTGGATTTAATTGTAAATATTCAGATGATTGAGCAGAGCGAAAGCCTCGACCCCAATCTTCTCTTTCATATTCAAGATTTAATTCTTCACACAGCCATAAGACTTTGCGAACATTAATGGAGTTATCGCGCCCTAAAATTTTTAACATGTGTTGTCCTTAGCAATTTTTAGTATGGCAAGTACTAGTTTCTATAAATAGCTAGATTTGGCTCGATTGGCAATCATTAATTGAGCGGTAGTGTTTGTTTTTTTGAGTGAATGAGAGTTCTTTCTTTTAATGAATAAGCTAGCATATAAAATTTTAGATAACTTAATATTTGGATTAATAAGGGACTAGGAATAAATTCTATAACATAGCCTTTTTATTTAATTTAATACTTAATTATTTGATATTGTTGGTCGTGGATTAAAATTTTTCTCAATATATTAATAAATCTCTATCGAATATGAATTTGTGATAAAACCTAATAACAAGTATAAATTGTTAGATAATGATGAAGTAATAATATTGATTATTAAGGATAAATGTTCATGGCATTTTTAATTGAAGGATCTAATTTGGATGATGAGATATCTTTGGATATGTTTTATCCAGAATCTTTCCGGTCTTTAGATGAACTAATTGTAATTCATGAGGAGAATTTGATTGTTATAAAAGAGAATTGGAGTGGGAAAATGTGTGATACATTTTTTAATTTGCATACTTTAGAAAGGATTGATCCCTTTAAGAGATATAACCAAGAGAATGGAAAAGCAGTTATAGAGACAATTGATGATTTAACAGTGGTAACTACTGTAAGTATTGAGACAGGAACAATGGCCGAATATTTATTCGGTGCTGTTTTTAGAAATGACCAACAAATATTCAAATCTTTTGATGTGAGATATTTTTCTCTACCAACACAATCTACCTATCAAAAATATTTAAATGTTCAATCCAATTTAAGAATGATGCAGAAAAGTAGAGAAGATTTTTTTAAAGACTTTGCTTATTCATCTTTTGAAGAAAAAATCTCAAAACTAAGACAAATCTTTAGAACGAACTTTAGAGCGAATTGCGAGATAGGTTACTATCCAGCTGAGTATTTTTTACCTCAGGAATTATTTGAATCGCTTGATAATGACAGTGAGTTTAGAACAGCACTTTGGGAAGTTTTAAGGCTTGAAGAAAGCGCAACAAATGAGCCAGCATCCGTGATTTTTGATAATTTAATAAAACACTATGTTTATTGTAAAGAGGCTTAATTCTGATGTTGACTGAAATTGCTATTGCGGATGCTTATGGTGCAGGTTTTGAGTTTTGTAGCGAAGAAAAAATTATTTCACTTAATAATTTAGAGTTATATAGCAAGCATGAGCTATACGATATTTTAGGCAAATATACAGATGATACTCAAATGTCGATTGCGATAGTGGAGTTTATATTATCAGATCAAGAATGGACTAAAGAAAATATAGCTTCAAAATTTATAGAATGCTTTAAAAGAGATATGAGATTAGGGTATTCAGAAGGTTTCTTTAATTTATTAAGTAACGTGGAGTCTAGTAAAGAGTTACTTGAATTAATAATACCAACAAGTGAAAGAAATGGGGCTGCGATGCGTTCAGTTCCTATTGGCTTTCTAAAAAATAAAGAAGATGTAATTGCTTTCGCAAAGTTACAAGCACAAATTACACATGATTCACCGATAGGAATCCAATCAAGTTGTGCTGTCGCTTTAACTGCCTATTTTGGAATTCACCAAAAAGGTTCTATTAAGGGTTTAGAGAGTTTTCTAAAATCAGAGCAATATGGAAACTGGGATTATAATTGGAAAGATAAAGTATCTTTAAATGCATATGATACGGTCAGTGCCGCATTAACATGTTTATTGCAACATAGTTGTTTAAGTGAGCTTCTAAAGTCATGTATTAATTTAGGTGGAGATACTGATAGCGTTGCAGCGATAGCTGTTGGTTTAGCTACATGTTTTATAGAATACAAAAAAGATTTACCTATTCAACTTTATAATAATTTAAATGAAGATAAATATGGAATACCTTTTTTATTAGATTTAGAGAGTAAGTTTCTGAAAAAATGCAATTTAGATAATTAATTATGGCACTAAGTCATCAAAACTTAATGCCATATTTTTAAGTAAAAATAATATGCTCTTTACTTAATCTTTTTAAAGATAAAGTCATTAATTTTATGACCTGATTCAATACCACGGCGTTCGAACTTAGTCACTGGACGCCAGTCTGGACGTGGATAGCTGTTGCCTTTACCTGCCAAGTTTTCAAGATCAGGACGATTGTCTAGTACATCAAGCATCCATTCTGCATATGGTTCCCAATCTGTTGCTGCGTGGAATGTACCACCAAGCTCAAGTTTTTGTTCAACCAATTGCATACGCTCATGAATAACAAAACGGCGTTTGAAATGACGTTTCTTTTGCCAAGGATCGGGGAAGTAAAGTTGTACGCAGTTAATGCTGTTGTCTGGCATTTCACGTAAAACCTGAATTGCGTCTGCATCAAGTACACGCAAGTTTTTAAGTTCAGCCATACCTGCTTCATAAAGACACTGAGCAATACCAGGTACGTGAACTTCAATACCCACATAGTTGCGTTCAGGGTTGGCTTTTGCCATAAGCACTAATGAACGACCCATACCAAAACCGATTTCAACAGTTAAAGGGCGTTCTGGATGTTCGAAGTGCTGACGTAAGTCACCAACAGGATATTCCAAAATTAAATCGCGATGTTGTTCTAATGCCGTGCGTTGAGACGTATTAAGTGGTGCTGAACGACGCATAAACGTCACAATTTCACGGTGTTCAGGCAAATTGTCTAAGTCTGCAATTTGCGTTTCTAACTGATCGATCGACATAACCTTGGCAATATTGAAATTCAAATGCGGTATTTTAAGTCTTCATGTGGTCAAGTCAAATGTTTCGGTGTTTTTCTTCATGTAGATGTCATGTTCAATATTTAATCTAAGAATCTATATAAATTTCAAATGAACATATTTACTCATGAAAACTTTTCAATTACGCACACTTTCTGTGCTATTAGGGGCACTTGGTGCTTTTACATTTAGTCCTTGGGCACAAGCACAGCTCATGTTTAGTCAATATGTTGACGGCAGTAGTAACCGCAAAGGTTTGGAAATTTACAATCCGGATGGAACTACAGTTAATTTAGCCGACTATGAAATTCAACAATTTAATAATGGTGGTACAGCAAAAACAGCAACTTTCCGTTTACAAGGTTCATTAACCAGTAAGCAGAAGTTTTTGGTAGGCCGCTCTGAGTTGCAGGCTGAACTTGGTAGTAAAGTAAATCAGGTCTCTGCGTTATCTTTTAATGGGGATGATGCCATTGTGCTTGTGTACAAAGGCACACCTGTAGACCGTTTTGGGCGTATTGGTGAACGCCCAGCAGCGGGATGGGGAACAGCCGTTTCAAGCTTGGGGAATAGTTTTAAGCGTATTGAAACAGAGAATCCAGCTTTAAGTATTGATGCAACTGCAGCATTTGATTTGGACCGTTCATGGTCGGCTTGGACAAACCGAAATGACTTTTCAAATTTATCTGGCTCAACAACACAGCCTCCTGTTGAAACAGTAAGTTGTTCAAGCTCCGATACACCAATTGCTGATTTATCAACTGCAGCACAAAATCAAACTTATACCGTGCGTGGGGTGATTACTGCTGACTATCGTTATGCCAATGGTTTCTCAGGTTTTTATGTTCAGACACCTGACACCAAAGCACGTGCAAATGTCAGTAATGCTATTTTTGTATATATTCCAAATAGTAGTGCGGTAAAAGGTGGGCAAGTTGGCGATGAAGTTATTTTACGTGGTCGTTTAACATCTTATCAAAACCAGTTGCAATTAGATCAATTACAACAAGATATTCAAACCTGTAATAGCAATATGGCAAATCAGGTTCAGCCGATTAGCCTCGAACTTCCATTTGCTAGCTTAACAGGTGGTTCAACCCATTCTCCACAGCGTTATCAAGGTATGTTGGTCAAATTACCTCAGACTTTAACGGTGAGTGAGAATTACAATTACGGTCGTTATGGTGAACTATCTTTAAGCTTAGGCCGTTTATATATTCCAACCAATTTATATCCAGCGTTATCTCCTGAAGCTAAAGCTTTAGCTCAGAAAAATTTATTATCGAAAATTATTTTTGACGACGGCTATAACAACCAAAACCGTACACCTTGGTTACCAAGTAATTTTAGTGCTGCCAATACGCTACGTTCGGGTTATCAACTTAAGAATGCTGAAGGTATTTTGGAATACCGTTTTAATGGTTGGCGTGTGCAACCAGTGCTTGGACGTAATCAACCTGAAATAATTACTCAAACAAACCCGCGTCAAAGTGTCATTACCAAAAATGCTAATCACATTCGTGTAGCTTCATTTAACGTTTTGAACTATGACAATGGTGCAACTGGTTTTCCAACAGAACGTGGTGCAACGACACAAGCTGAGTTTGATAAACAGCACCGTAAAATTGTGAGTGCACTCAAAGCAATTGATGCTGATGTCTACGGTTTAATGGAAATTGCGAACAATGGTTATGGCCCGAATAGTGCAATTGCTCATTTGACCAAAGCTTTAGGTAGTGATTGGAAATACGTTGTTCCTGAAAATCTAGACCGTTTAGGTGGCGATGCAATCGCAGTTGCTATTATTTATAACAGCAAGCGTGTTAGACCTTTGAATAAACCTGTTGTGCTTGATTTGGGCGACAAGAACCGAACAACATTGGCGCAAAGTTTCCAAGCAGTTCGTGGGAATAAAACGTTTACCGTCATTCCAAACCATTTGAAATCGAAAAGCTGTAGTGGGGTGGATGCTAGCTCAAGTGATGCAGACCAAAACGATGGTCAAGGCTGCTGGAACCCGACTCGTGTGAAAGCAGTTGATCAAATTGTGCAGTGGTTAGCGAAAAATCCGACTCAAGTGCCTAAACAAAATGCTTTACTTGTCGGGGATATGAACAGCTACGCAAAAGAAGAACCAATTTTGTCATTTGAAAAAGCGAACTACAAAGTTTTGCTGAATGACGCTAAGGTAGGACAGGGTACTCAGGCATATAGCTATGTGTTTGGTGTTGCGAGTGATTCCAATGGAAATGGTGGAGCAGGTAACCTAGACCATGCAATTGCGGATGCGTCTTTATATCCAAAAGTAGTAAGAACCTTTGCATGGCATATCAATGCTGATGAGCCAACGGCGTTAGACTACAATGAAGAATATAAAACTGATGAGCAAAAGGCTTTGTTCTATGGTGAAGATGCTTATCGTTCTTCAGATCATGACCCTGTAATTGTCGATCTAGATTTAAATGGAAAAGACTCAAGTCATCCTGATGATGATAAGAAAAACGGTATTTTTGATTTCTTAACTGAATTAATGAATTGGCTTAGCCAGCTTTTTAAGCGTAATTAACGGAAAAGTTGCGTGACGCAAATGTGTTTTATCATATTTTAAACAATCGTCACGCAAGACAACTTGCAAGGAATAACTTTTTCAAGAATATTAGATGGTGTAAGTATTTTATAAGTTTACGCTTTTTTACAATTAAGAAATTGGGCAAACCTTGCAGGTTTTCTAGAAGCAATTTAAAACGTTAATATGAGATAACAAGGATCAGATATGAAATTATATTATTCGCCAGGCGCATGTTCTTTAGCTGCACATATTATTTTAAATGAAATTAATGTTGATTTTGACTTAGAACGAGTAGATTTAAAAACACATAAAACAGAAAAAGGCGCCGATTATTACGAAATCAATCCAAAGGGATATGTACCAGCTTTAGAAATTAACCCTGGTTTAATGTTAACTGAGAACGTTGCGATTTTACCTTTCCTTGCTCAGCACGATCCTAAGCAGGACTTAATTCCACCATCGGGTATGGGCCGTGCGAAAGTGTTGGAGTGGTTGGGGTATTTGAACTCTGAATTACATGATGCTTATGCAGTATTCTTTGGGGCGCCGTTAACAACTGATGAAAAAACCAAAGCTTATGCTGAAATTGATCGTCTTTTAAAATATATCGATAACTATTTGTCTGAATCTGACTACGATTATTTGGTAAATGATAATTTTGGTCCAGCAGATGCTTATCTATTTGTTTTAACAAATTGGTCAAACTCAATTGAGCACGATTTAACACCTTATAAGCACATTATTGCATTACGTAATAAAGTTGCCGAGCGTCAATCTGTACAAATTGCGATGCGTGATGAAGGCTTAATTTCATAATAGATTTTAATAGCCAAAAAAAGCCCCTAATCAATAGGGGCTTTTTTTATACTAAAGACGATTAGTGTTGAGCGTCTTTTTTCACTTCAGCAGCGGTATTTTCAACTGCTTGAGCTGTATCAGCAGTTGCTTTACGAGCTGTCGCTTCAGTTTGCGCAGCAGCATCAGCGGTTGCATCAGCAGCGTTGTCAGCAGCAGCATCAATCTTCTCGGCAGCATTATCAGTTGCAGTAGCGATATCGTCAGCAGCTTTATCACCAGCAGATTTGATATCAGCACTTGCTTGTTGTGCTGCGTTTTCTAAATGTTCACCTGTAGTCGCCCCAGTTTCTGGAGCTTTATCTTTATTACAACCAACAAGGGCAACAGTCGCAGCAAGACCTAAAGCAACAAGTAATTTATTCATTGTGTTTTTCCTTCTAATTCATGGCATCCAAAATTATGGATGTCTAAAATATAAACATAAAGTAAATGATTAATAAAGATCGAAAATTGTTAAAAAGTTGTAACTCTATTATTAAAAAAGCCTAGCATTTTGTAATGCTAGGCCTGAATTAAATCCTAAGAATTTTGGCTGATTTTACTGCCCAGAACGGATGATGTAATCAAACGCAGAGAGCGATGCTTTAGCGCCTTCACCTGTAGCAATAATAATTTGCTTGTAAGGTACAGTGGTACAGTCACCTGCCGCAAATACACCTTGTACATTGGTTTCGTTGCGGTCATTGACAATGATCTCACCACGGTTGGTTAACTCAACTTCACTGTCTTTCAAGAAGTCAGTGTTTGGCAATAAACCAATCTGTACAAAGATCCCTGCAAGCTCGACCACATGCTCTTCATCAGTCGCACGGTCTTTATATTTAAGTCCAGTCACTTGTGAACCATCACCTAGCACTTCTGTACTTAAGGCATTCATAATCACAGTGGTGTTTGGCAAGCTATGCAGTTTGTTTTGCAACACTTGGTCAGCACGAAGTTTGGTATCGAACTCAACTAAAGTTACATGCTCAACAATCCCTGCAAGATCAATCGCAGCTTCTACACCTGAGTTACCACCACCAATCACTGCAACACGTTTACCTTTGAACAATGGGCCATCACAGTGTGGGCAGTACGCAACACCACGGGTACGGTATTCTTGCTCACCCGGTACATTCATTTCTCTCCAACGTGCACCTGTTGAAAGGATCACAGTTTTCGATTCAAGTTTTGCACCGTTTTCAAGTTCAACTTCAACCAGACCGTTTTCAGTTTGGTTGGCACCTGTGATTTTGCTGACACGTTGCAAGTTCATGATATCAACATCGTATTCACGAACATGGGCTTCCATTTCGGCAGCAAACTTAGGACCTTGAGTTTTCTGCACAGAGGTGAAGTTTTCAATATCCATGGTGTCCATCACCTGACCACCAAAGCGTTCAGCCACGATACCGGTGTTAATACCTTTACGAGCAGCATAGATCGCAGCTGTTGCACCTGCAGGCCCACCACCAATGACCAATACATCAAAGGCATCTTTGGCATTCAGTGCTGCTGCATCTTTCTCAGCAGAGTTAGTGTCAAGTTTTGCCACAATCTCTTCAAGGGTCATACGACCTTGACCAATGTGCTCATTGTCTTGGAATACCATCGGTACTGCCATGATTTTGCGTTGTTCTACTTCGTCTTGGAAGAATGAACCATCAATCATGGTTGCTGTGGTGTTCGGGTTGTAAATCGCAATCAGGTTAAGTGCCTGTACTACATCCGGACAGTTATGACAGCTGAGTGATACAAACACATCAAAGTTTGCTTTGAGGTTTAAACCTTTAATCTGGTTGAGTACTTCATCTGAAACTTTAGGTGCATAACCAGACACCTGTAACAGTGCCAAGATCAAAGACGTAAACTCATGACCCATCGGTAAGCCTGCAAAGAACACACGAGGCTGTTCACCTGCTTTAGCCACACCAAAGCTTGGACGACGTGTATTGTTGCCATCAAAACGGGCAGTGACTTGGTCAGAAAGCTCAGCGATTTCAGAAACTAATTCTTTAATTTGAGCAGCTTTATCTGATTCGTCTAAAGCAGCAACTAATTCGATTGGACTTTCTAAACGTTCTAAGTAAGCTTTTAATTGAGTTTTAATGTTTTGATCTAACATCTGTTTTTTACTCCAATGCATCCAAATTCTTTCAATAGAGGCATAGTACGTTAAAACATAAAATAGGTGAAACAGTATGTTTTTATATATTTGATCGGTTTTTTGAATTAAAAATAAATTCACACCTAAGATCAAAAACTTATCTCTATAATGCGCTTTTTTATCTTTTCTAGAGTTTTAAAGTGAAAGTATTTAAAAATTTATATATGTTATATGGCTGTAAAGATTTTATGTCATAACATTAAAAGGTACTTACATGTCATTGCAACGCGGCATTTATCAGCATTATAAAGGTAATCTCTATCAAGTTTTTTCTGTGGCAAAACACAGCGAGACTGAAGAAGAGTTAGTCGTTTATCAGTGTCTTTATGGTGACTATTCAACTTGGGCGCGTCCACTAGATATGTTTACTGAAACGGTTCAAATGGCTGATGGAAGTATCGTGCCGCGCTTTAAGTTAATTCAAAGTACTTAACTCAAACGGCCGTCATATAAAATAACGATTTTAAAAGGTGAATATATGCCAAATACTTTTTTCTTACAAAGAGTTGCCGATTTATATGACACCTTTAAACGACATGATGCTCAGCAAGTAGATCGTTTGCTAAGGTATCGCAATATTGAGGCTGAGTCTGCGAAACTGCTATCGCAATTTATTCGAATGCAGCAAGCCAAATCAATTTTAGAAATCGGGACTTCAACAGGTTATTCTACTTTATGGCTTGCTGAGGCGGCACAAGCAACTCACGGTAAAGTAACCACGCTTGAAATCGATGCCAATCGGAGTAATGAAGCTAAACGCCATGCGACTGAACTGGCATTAGACGAATTGGTTGATTTTTGGGTAGGAGATGCAGCCGACTATTTAAAAGAAGCTCAGGAAACTTTCGATTTTATTTTGTTAGATGCTGAGCGTCCTGCTTATGAAAATTATTGGCCAGATTTAAAACGTTTAATGAAGCCAAAAGGTGGCGTACTTATTATTGATAATGTCATTTCACATGCGGCTGAGGTAAGTTCATTCTTGTCTTTAATTAAAAAAGATGAAAATTTTATGAGCAGTATTTTACCCGTAGGCGCTGGCTTATGTATTGTGGTGGCAAGATAGGCCATTTAAAAAATATGCTTTAGTCGCTCATAAAGGCCTGTTCAACGCAGGCCTTATTTTTATTATGTTATGAAGCATTGACTAAAGACAGGCGAGTAAAATGTAAGTCGAATTCTAAATATTTATGTACAAAAGCAGCTTTGTCTGTTGAGCGTAATAAGTTGTCATAAATAAATTCTGGTACAGGATGATAAAGTTCGCCTGAACCATCGCTATAAAATATTTTTAGATGACGTGAAGTCGCATTGTATTTCCATGAAGTGACTGCCACAGTATTCGCCATAAATTTTTCCCCTTTTATTTCATATGATTTAAGCTCAAAAAACATCGGTTATTTATTCGACATTACTCAAACTTCATGTAATGGGGAAGGGCATAATTGTAAAAGTATCAGTAGAAAATGTGATGTGCTTATTCAAAACAAAAGAACCACCCGATGAGGGGTGGTTCTTTGAGTTTTTAAAATCTAATAAGAGATTAGATTTTACCAACTAGGTCGATAGATGGAGCAAGAGTAGCTTCGCCTTCTTTCCATTTAGCTGGGCAAACTTCACCTGGGTGAGCGTGTACGTATTGAGCAGCTTTTACTTTACGAAGAAGTTCAGATGCGTCACGGCCGATACCACCAGCGTTGAGTTCAACGATTTGGATTTTACCTTCTGGATCGATAACGAAAGTACCACGGTCAGCTAAACCTTCAGATTCAATAAGAACGTCGAAGTTTTTAGAAAGAGTCCAAGTTGGGTCACCAACTAATGGGTATTGGATTTTTTTGATTTCTTCAGAAGTGTCGTGCCAAGCTTTGTGAGTGAAGTGTGTATCAGTAGATACAGCATAAATTTCAACACCAAGTTTTTGGAATTCAGCGTAGTTGTCAGCTAAGTCACCAAGTTCAGTTGGACAAACGAAAGTGAAGTCAGCTGGATAGAAGAATACAACAGACCATTTACCTTTAAGGTTAGTTTCGTTAACTTCAACAAATTGGCCGTTGTGGTAAGCAGTTGCTTGGAATGGTTTAACTTCAGTATTAATCAAGCTCATCATTGTCTC
This sequence comes from Acinetobacter lactucae, assembly GCF_013122135.1. Lineage (NCBI taxonomy): Bacteria > Pseudomonadati > Pseudomonadota > Gammaproteobacteria > Moraxellales > Moraxellaceae > Acinetobacter > Acinetobacter lactucae. Next base: position 2,716,491 of record NZ_CP053391.1, on the reverse strand, counting down.
CATGATTGAGGTTTATATTTAAACTTGTTTACGAGATCTAGAATAAATAAAAATTCTTTATTGGGGAAATAGTATTTTTACATGACTAAAATCGGAAAATCGAATAAGTGATAAATTTACGATTTTTAAGTCCCCAAACACTGTATTCGATTTGACTGCAAAAACATGTAAATCAAATGACAGTTATCGTAAAAGAAACTTGCCTAACAACATGAAGTCTAGTGAGTCAAAATTCAAGGGTAAAATTTTAAAAAATTAAAAATATATAAAAAACCAACTGTTTTACCTTATGGTCATTAGAGCGTAAAATAGAGGATTGTTGTATTTTCAGGAAAATTTGTCTGTGCAGAATGATTTAAATATTGATCAGTGGGTGATGGCAAGAGATCGTTACCGTTTAAATCGTTTGCGTAAAGATAAAAAAGCCAATACAGCAGAGATTGAAAAATTATTTGAACAATCTAATGCCAAAGTAAGGCAGCGATTTGAACGTCTCCCTAAAATTAAACTGAATCAGGATTTACCAGTTTCTCAATATGCTGACCGTTTAATTGATGCGATTCAAAAGCATCAGGTCATTATTGTGGCAGGTGAGACGGGTTCAGGTAAAACCACTCAGCTTCCTCAAATTGCAATGCTAGCAGGTCGCGGCTTAACAGGTATGATCGGTCATACCCAGCCACGTCGTTTAGCTGCACGTAGTGTTTCTCAGCGTATTGCAGAAGAAGTCGGCGAAAAGCTCGGCGAATCTATCGGTTTTAAAATCCGTTTTAATGAACAAGGTTCGCAGGACTCTATCGTACGGTTAATGACCGACGGTATTTTGCTTGCCGAGTTAGGCAATGACCGCTTCTTGTCTAAATATGACACGATCATTATTGATGAAGCGCATGAACGCTCACTCAATATCGATTTTATTATGGGCTATCTAAAGCAGTTGCTGCCAAAACGTTCAGATCTAAAAGTTATCGTGACTTCGGCAACTTTAGATGTAAATCGTTTTAGTAATTACTTTAATGATGCTCCTATTTTTGAAGTAGAAGGGCGTAGTTATCCTGTCGAAGTGCTTTATCGCCCAATTTCAGAAATGAATATTGGTGGTAGTGATGACGACGAGTTTGATGATTTTGAAGAAAACCTTCCTCGTGCAGTTGTACAAGCGGTAGAAGAATGCTTTGCAGATGCAGAAGCAAAAGGTCATCCAGAACATGCCGATATTCTGATTTTCTCAAGCACAGAGCAAGAAATTCGTGAGTTGCAGGAAACGTTGCAAAAGTATGGGCCTAGACATACCGAAATTTTACCTTTGTATGCACGTTTAGCAGTTTCTGAACAACAAAAGATTTTTAGTCCGGGTGGAAAAGGCCGTCGTATTATTATTGCGACCAACGTAGCCGAAACTGCACTTACGGTCCCAAATATTCGTTATGTGATTGATAGTGGTTTTGCACGTATTTCGCGTTATAACTATCGTTCACGTGTACAACGCTTACCAATTGAAGCAATTTCTCAAGCCGCAGCCAATCAGCGTAAAGGGCGTTGTGGTCGTATTGCTCCGGGTGTGTGTATTCGTTTATATAGCGAAGAAGACTTTTTAAGTCGCCCCGAGTTTACCGAACCTGAAATTAAACGAACCAACTTAGCATCTGTTATTTTGCAAATGCAGAGCTTAGGGTTAGGTGAGTTAGAAAACTTCGATTTTATTGAGCCGCCAGATTTTCGCCTAGTCAATGATGGCCGTAAGCTTTTGATTGAGTTAGGAGCACTTAACGAGAAGAAAAATGAGCTGACCAAAGTCGGGCAAATGATGGCACGTATGCCAATTGACCCACGACTCGCTCGTATGATTATTGGTGGTGCTCATTTTGGCGTGCTCAAAGAAATCTTAATTGTAGTAAGTGCTTTAGCAGTTCAGGACCCGCGTGAGCGTCCGGCAGATAAACAGATGCAAGCTGACCAAAAGCATGCGTTGTTCAAAGAGGCAGATTCAGATTTTCTGTTTTATTTAAAACTTTGGGAGACTTTAAATCCTAAAGGCGAAGCAGGGATGTCTGAAAATAAACGTCGTCAATTTGCCAAGCAGCATTTCTTAAGCTGGTTGCGTTTACGTGAATGGAAACAGACACATCAACAATTGGTTGAGTTAGCCGAAGGCTTAAAACTTAGCTTTAATGAAAAAGCTGCAAATTATGAAAACTTGCATCGCGCATTGCTGACAGGTTTATTATCCTTCATTGCCAATAAAACAGATGAACGAAATACCTTTATGGCCGTGCGTCAGCAAAAGGCTAAAGTTTTCCCTGCGAGTACTTTGCACAAAACCAATACCTCTTGGGTGATGGCTTTTGAGATGGTCGAAACCTCACAAGTGTATTTACGTACTTTAGCCAAAATTGACCCTGAATGGATTTTGCTTGCTGCACGTGACTTGTTGAAATATCACTATTTTGAGCCGCACTGGTCTAAGAAAGCGGGGATCGTCAATGCATATGCACAAATTTCCCTATTTGGTTTAATTATTGAGCCGAAACGGTTAATTAATTTTGAGAAAGTTGACCAACCTGCTGCTCATGAGATTTTCTTACGCGATGCATTAACCACGGGTAACTTGGGTACGATTCCGCCATTTTTAAAACACAACTTACTTAAGCTTGAAGAAGTAGAGCGAGTTGAAGATAAATTGCGTCGTCGTGATTTAGTGGTCGATGAAGAAACAATTTATCAGTTTTATGCATCTAAAATTCCGGAAGAAATTGCGAGCCGTCGTAGCTTTGAAGACTGGCGTGCCACAGTAGAAGCAAATAATCCACGTTATTTATTTATTGACGATGATGCGCTTTGGCTCAATGACCGACCAACAACGCAGCAATTTCCAGATCATTTGCACAATGGTCAGCTACGTTTAGCAACCACATATCATTTTGACCCGAGCCACGACGAAGATGGTGCAACTGTTCAAATTCCTGTACAGGCATTGCCTCAAGTTGATGAAAATATCTGGTCATGGGGAATTCCGGGTTGGCGCCAAGATTTAATTGAGGCTTTACTTAAAGCTTTACCTAAAGATAAACGTCGTAATGTAGTGCCTATTCCTGATACTGCTCGTAAGCTCATGCAAGGTATTGATGCAGTACATTTACGTGAACATATCTTTAGTTATTTAGCTTTTGCCTTACGTGGTGAGCAAATTACTGACAAAGATTTCTCGTTTGAACGTATTGATCCATATTTGGTACCTTTCATTAAGGTGATTGATGAAAAAGGTAAGCTCATTGCTAAAGGTCGTGATTTACCTGAGTTAAAAGCACGTTGTCGCGTGGAAACACATCGTCCAGTTAAACAGCAAAAAGGTGAGTTTAAAGAATTTCCAGAAAACTTTACTTTCGAGGCTTCTCATAAAGTTACGGGCGTTGTAGTCAAACAATATCAGGCTTTAGTACCGACCAAGGCTTTTGCTGAGCTCGAAGCTAAAGATGAGTCAGGCATTGTTATTCAAACGTTTAACGATCAAGCTGAGGCGATTAAACAGCATCGCGAAGGGATTATTCGTTTGGTCCATATGCAGCTTGGTGACTTGGTTCGCCAGTTGAAAAAGCAGATTTCAAAACCGCTCGCCTTGGCTTATTCACCTTTGGGAGATAAAGCTAAGCTTGAGCAGATGTTAGTCTATGCAACGTTGCAAATGGCAATTACAACTTTACCCATTAACGCTGATGAATTTAATAAACTGCTTGAGCAAGTTAAAAAGCAATTTTTGAGTCATGGTCAGCAAGCACTTGAGCAATTAAGTGATATTTATATTCAGTGGCAGCAAATCCGTCGTCAGCTTTTAGTGCTTGATCCAGACGTGTTTGGACGTAGTATTGATGATATTGAAGATCAACTCGATTTAATGTCACTTGGCAATTTTGTTTACCGCCAACCGGTTGATCTTTGGCAGGAATACCCGCGTTATTTAAAAGCACTGCTATTGCGTTTAGATCGATTGCCAAATAATCTACAGCGAGATCATGCCGCTATTGATGATGTCGATCCATGGATGGACAAGGTATTTAAATTCAAAAACGATCCAAAAATCAAAGAATTGTATTTGATGTTGGAAGAATTTCGCATTTCTTTATTTTCTCAGCCGATGAAAACCAAGATGCCTATTTCGCCAACTCGACTGCAAAAGTTATGGGATCGTTTGGGAATCAGTTAAGATAGATCGGGGTCTGTTTATGTTGTTGTTTAGCCTACAACGCAATTTATAAATGAAAGATTAACAGATCCTATTCATTTTTTTAGGAGTTTTACATGGGCATTCGTATCACAGGTACTGGGTTATTTCACCCAACAGAAATCATTTCTAATGAAGAACTGGCCGACAGTTTAAATGCTTATGTGGAACAATATAACCAAGAGAATGCAGAGAAAATTGCAGCAGGTGAGCTAGAAGAGTTACGTGGTTCAAGTGCTGAATTTATTGAAAAAGCGTCTGGTATTAAGCGCCGTTACGTCATTGAGAAATCAGGTATCCTCGATCCGACACGTTTGCGTCCTCGTTTGTCTGAGCGTTCAAATGACGAACTTTCACTTCAAGCAGAGTGGGGCGTTATTGCTGCAAAACAGGCAATGGAAAATGCAGGCGTAACTGCTGAAGATATCGATGTTGTAATTTTGGCATGTTCAAACATGCAGCGTGCTTATCCGGCAGTAGCGATTGAAATTCAGTCGGCTCTTGGCATTCAAGGTTATGCTTATGACATGAACGTAGCATGTTCAGCAGCTACTTTTGGTTTGAAACAAGCAGCTGATGCAATTCGTTCAGGTGCTCGCCGTGTTTTATTGGTAAATGTCGAGATTACTTCTGGTCACTTAGACTATCGTAACCGTGATTGCCACTTCATTTTTGGTGATGTTGCGACTGCTTCTATTATTGAAGAAACCACGACTAAAACTGGTTTTGAAATTTTAGATATTCATTTATTTACTCAATTTTCAAACAATATTCGCAATAACTTCGGTTTCTTAAACCGTAGTGAAGATGCAGTGGTTGATGACAAGCTGTTCCGTCAAGATGGCCGTAAAGTATTTAAAGATGTTTGTCCGTTAGTGGCAAAAATCATTAATGCGCAGTTGGAAAAAATGCAGTTAACCGCAAACGATATTAAGCGCTTCTGGTTACACCAAGCCAATGCCAACATGAATGAATTAATCTTGAAATATGTGGCTGGTAAAGAGGCAGATCTAAGCCGAGCGCCTATTATTTTAGATGAGTTTGCTAATACCTCTTCAGCAGGTGTGATTATTGCTTTACACCGTACAGGGCACGAAGTAGATGATGGCGAATATGGTGTGATTTCATCTTTCGGTGCTGGTTATTCAGTCGGTTCGATTGTTGTACAAAAGCACGTTGCTTAAGTTAAAAGATTAATTAAAAACGCTCGTAAGAGCGTTTTTTTATGAGTGAAATCATATAAAAAAGCGGACCAAAATTGGCCCGCTTAGATTGAATCAAAAGTTATTAAAACTTTTTGGTGTAGTTTACAAACAAGCGGTCTTCACCAAAGTCATTGCCGTGTTTAACGTTGTAATCAATGCGAATATATTGCAGAGCAACGCCTTTTAAGAATGGCTGCTGAAACGCATAGTTTAAAATCACATTTGACTCAGTTTCATGGTTTTTCTCACCATTGGCTGCTTTAAAATCATGGCCGTAAACATATTTCACCATCGCATTTAGGCCCGGCACATAATCTTTAAAATCGTAGCCATACATCACATGGTAAGACTTTTCATCTTCTTTAAAGAAACCTGTAGCATTCCAGTTAATGAAATAGGTTTCTGGCAAGAAACCGTCTGGTAAGGGATAAGCCGACTCACCCATAATTTGTTGGTAACCTAAACCAAAGGTATGATTTTTTACTTTGAGTGTTTCTAGTACCCCAATGTTTTGTGCCTCAATATCAAAGGTATTGCCATCATCTTTTGCATTGAAGTATTTAAACTTAGAAGTAAGCGCAAAAGTTGGCTGTTTCCAATTATGCTCAAGTCCGACATAGTGTTTATTGTAGAGGTCTTCTAAATTACCAAAGTAATATTCACCCTTGAGTGACGGCGTGAATTGATAACGCAGGTCAATATAATTTAAGCCATCAGATTCTTTGGTAATTCCATTTGCCGTAAACGAAAACTTTTTAAAGTCTTCTTCATTTCGTGGCGACACTTTTTCAACTCGACCAATTTCAGCATAAAGCTGATCTGAAAGTTGCGATTTAAGATTGGTTCCCCAATAAGAGGCAAGTAATTGTCGGCTTGCATCCACAGCCGTTACAGGCAGGTCTAACCAAAGTTCACCGACACTTAAAAGGGTTTTGTCATAGCCCAGCTTTAATGTTGCACCATATTTTAAAAAGTCAGATGCTTGAGATTGTGTTTCCTTATTAAAAGGCAAAACTGTGTCCGCAACATGTTTATCTGAACTCAAGCGAACTGCGTATTGAACAGAAGCATCGGCACCAATGGTAATGGGCTTATCTGCAATTTGCAGTGGAGTGTCATGCATTTTCGATTTATAAAATAACGATGCTGCTTGAGACCAACTGCCTGTGTCTTTGAGTGCATCATTATCAAAATTACGATTGATATAGGCATTTTTTAAAGTGAATTTCCATTCATCTTCGGGCTGCTGATTTGGATTTGCAGCGAATGAATTGCCACACATCAACACTAAGGTCGCAAAAGTTAAAGCACATGGCTTAAAGCGGTGTAATAATTCCATAATCCATTTCCAAAAAGATGCGCCAGTCCTAGGCGCATTTATATTTACTGCTGGGTAAGCGTTTTTTGAGGGGTAAAAGTTGAGGGAGTCTGCCCGGCAACAGAGGCTTTTAGATTGACCATAAATATTGCGAGTGCAGCAATCACACCCGGAATTGCAATCGCTAAGAAATTCATTTGGTGAGGAAGTTCAAAGGTGAGCAGAGCTCCAGTTAAAACTGGACCGATAATTGCACCAATACGACCAATTCCAGATGCCCAGCCCATGCCAGTTGAACGAAGTGCTGTCGGATAGAACTGTGCAACGAAAGTGTAGAGTAAGATTTGTGAGCCAATTGTGGCAGCACCAGCAATCGCAATTAGGCTATATAAAATAAATTGTGGACTATTAATACCCAGTAAAATTAAAGCTGCTGATCCCACAATAAACATGATCGTAATAACAGGTTTCAAATGGAATCGGTCTGCTAAAGCACCACCACCAATTGCACCGACCATGCCGCCAATATTGAGCGCGAAGAGGAATAACATGCTCGCACCTAATGAATAGCCTGCTTGCAGCATGAGTTTAGGTAACCAGCTTCCTAAGGCATACACCATGAGTAAGCACATAAAGAAAGCAATCCAGAACATAAATGTGCTGAAAGTACGGCCTTGTTGGAAAAGTGCACGGACAGGTGCATCTGTTGTGGTGCTCTCGTTTAATACCAGTTGAGTATTGGCGTTTACCTGAGTTTGTGGTGCAATTTTACTCACAATAGTTTTTGCCTGTTCGCTATGGTTAGATTTCACTAAAAAGGCGAGAGACTCTGGCAAAAATTTCCAGATGAGTGGAAGTAATAATAGGGGAATACCCGCGATTAAAAACATGATTTGCCAGCCCATATCCTTAACGAGCCATGCGCCGAGTAGCGCAGATGTCATGCCGCCAATTGCATAGCCACTAAACATGATTGCCACTAAGGTACTGCGGATTTTTTTAGGTGCGTATTCGGTCATAAGTGCCACAACGTTTGGCATGACACCACCAATCCCAAGACCTGCAATAAAGCGCAAAATCGCAAACTCTGTTGGTCCTTTAGCAAAGGCACCGAGAAAGGTAAATCCGCTAAATAAGGTGACACAAATCAGGATGGTTTTTTTACGCCCTAATTTGTCTGAAAGCGTGCCGAAAATCATGGCACCAAACATCATACCGAATAGAGCAGCACTGGCGAGTAAACCAGCTTCAACAGCAGTTAATGACCATTGCTGCATTAACAGAGGAAGAGCAACCCCATAAATAACTAAATCATATCCATCAAAAATAATAATAAGTAAGCACCAGATTAAAACTTTCCAATGAAAAGATGTAAAACTGGCTTTATCAATTAACTCATTAATATTAACCTTGCTCGTATCCATTTTCTTCACCTCCAATTTGTGAAGCACCGCGTTATTTTTTAATAAACTATTTTGTTATTGGATTAGAGTCAAAAACCTAATTGATATATCTTTATGTCTTTTAGGTATTGTGTTTTTATTGGTTTAATTTATTGAAAAATATAATTTATTTTTAATGGGTGAGCTGTTGTTTTTGTCGTTTTGAAAATAGGGTTGAATATTGTAATGTGAGAATTTTAAGGGTTTTATGGATGTTTTTTTATAGATTTTATTGGTGAGAATCATGGCTAAAAATATAGCTAAATTTATATGCTGAATTGAAATGAAAATATAAACACAAAATACTAAAGTCTATTATTTAATTATTTTAGAGATTCATCTTAAAAATTAAATTTAATCTATATTCAATAAAAAATTACCAAGTCAGAATTAGCAAATTATTTGCATCCTGATTTGGCGATTGAGGCTTTATTTTAGTGGTGGGCGCTTAGATAAAAAACTTAATTTGTGGCTGGAGTTGAGCGTGGTGTAAGAATGAAATGAGCGATTACACCAATACAAATACCCCAAAAAACTGAGCTTAATCCAAGAAAATGCATGCCTGATGCAGTAGCTAAAAAAGTAATAAGTGCGGCATCACGTTGACTATCATTTTTCATGGCAACAGAAATATTGGTGGCAATTGCTCCAAGCAAAGCTAAACCTGCTAGTGCTGCAACCAACTCTTTAGGAAGTAAGCTAAATAGCATGACAATACTGCCAGCAAATAAGCCTCCTAAAATATAAAAAATTCCGTTGGCAATTCCTGCGATATAGCGTTTTTCTTTAAGTTCATGTGCATCTTTGCCCATACATAAAGCAGCGGTAATTGAGGCAAGCACAATCGTAATACCACCGACGCAAGCAACAGCTAAAGAGGCAATACTGGTGACAGTAATAATGGGTTTGGCTGGGGTGTCGTAACCGCTGAGTTTCATAATCGCCATACCCGGTAAAAATTGGCCGGTTAGGCTGACTAAAATGAGAGGGACAGCGAGGTTGAGCGTTGAATTCCATGTCCATTCTGGGCTAATCCACTGCGGAATAGCTAAACTAAAACTCACATCAACCGGATTCATTTTGCCTAAAATGAGGCTTAATAAAACTCCGGCAGCTAACACCCAAATCATGGTGTAACGCGGCATTAAACGTTTGGCAATTAAAAAGACAATAAGCATGCTAAAGACAATAAAAGGCATGCTATCAGACGCGGTAAAGAGGCCAATACCAAATTGAAAAAGAATACCCGCCATCATGCCCGCAGCGACATCTTGCGGAATCCACTTCAGTAACTTGTCGAAGTAACCTGTAACGCCAATTAAAAAAATAACGATGGCAGAAGTAATATAGGCGGCTACGGCTTCATTCAACGAGACATTGGGAAATAGGGTAACTAATAGGGCAGTGCCTGGTGCAGACCATGCGGTTATGACAGGAGTTTTATATTTAATTGAAAGATAAATACCTGAAACGGCGGCACCAATTGAAATTCCCCAAATCCATGACACCATCATATCGGTAGAGACATGGGCACGCTGAGCAGCTTGGAAAAAAATAATCAGTGGGCCTGAGTAAGAAATTAAAACTGCAAGAAAGCCAGCAACTGTTGCTGATATGGACCAGTCATTTTTTAATGTCTTGAACAGGGTTGCCATGTGTGATTGCCTCCATGCAAATCATATTATTTACCCAATCATGCAAAAAGATCAGGGTTAACCCTGATCTCCACCTCCGACCGAAATAACCGATCCAGTCATATACGATGCTTCATCTGATGCAAGAAATAAAATTGCATTCACTTGTTCTTGAATTGTGCCATAACGGCCCATAAATGTTCGATCTATTGTTTGATCAACCACTTGCTGCATCCAGTCTTTTTCATTTTGACTTAACGGATTGGCGTTACGTGGCACTTTACGAGGTGGTGCTTCGGTTCCACCAGTCGCAACGGCATTGACTCGAATTCCGTCTTTAGCATGTTCAAAAGCAAGCGATGCTGTTAGAGCATTTACACCGCCCTTAGATGCAGAATAGGGAATGCGATTAATACCGCGGGTTGCAATTGAAGATACATTTACAATAACACCCGATTGTTGCTTGATCATGGCGGGCAACACAGCGCGGCAGCACCATAAAGTTGGAAACAATGAGCGATTTACTTCCTTAATGATCTCTTCTTCGGAAAACTCTTCAAAAGGTTTCATCCAGATCGCGCCACCCACATTATTAATGAGGATATCTACCCGACCATAGTGTTCAATGGCTTTTGCAACTACCGCTTGTGCACCTGCATAGGTTTCAAGGTCAACATTAATCGTGACAGCATCGCCACCTGTACTCTGAATCTCTTTGAGAACGTCTTCAACATATTCAGAGCGGTCAGCCATGATGACTTGGCCGCCTTCAGCTGCGACTTGTAGTGCCACGCCACGACCAATACCTTGGGCACTACCAGTGACAATCACAACTTTATCGGTAAATCTTTGACGGTTTGACATAGATAAGTTCTCCACCTGTTAATTCGCAGAGAATTTTTCAAACAAGAAATTAGCAGGTTTGATATTTTCAGTTTCTAACCAGCCACGTACAGCTTCTACCATTGGTACTGGACCACATAGATAAACATCGACATCGCCACCGTTTAACCATTCATTTTCAATATGACCAGTGACATAGCCTTTGCGTTCATGGTTACTCTCAGGGCTTGCAACTACAGTTCGATATTCAAACCATGGAAACTTAGCTTGCAACTCATCAAGCTTTTCTAAAGCAACCAAATCAAAGTCATTAGTGACGCCAAAAACTAAACGAACAGGCTGTTCTGAACCTTTTTCTTCGAGTACTTGTAGCATCGACATAAATGGGGCAATGCCAGTACCACCTGCCAGCATAAGCACTGGACGCGCTACATTACGTAAATAGAAGCTACCGAATGGACCGGTAAACGTCATTTTGTCGCCAGCTTTAGCATTCTTGCTTAAAAATTCACTCATCTTGCCATTTGGTACGTTACGTACTACAAAGCCAGTTAAGCGGTTGCCTGGTTTTGAGCTAAATGAATATGAACGTGTTTCGCCAGTTTCTGGAATTGCAACGTTGACGTATTGGCCTGCAAGGAAATGAATATCCGGTTGGCCTTCATCAAGTTGAATATCAAATGTGATGGTTGAATCTGATAAGTTTTCGACGCGGGCTAAAGTACCTTGGAAGCTATGAATCTCTGTTTTGCAAACATCTGATGAGGCTTGAATCTGGAATACGGCATCTGAAGTTGGGCGACATTGGCACGCAAGAATATAGCCTTGCTCAGCTTCTTCTGGTGTTAAAGCATCTTCAATATAGGTTTCTTCTGGCATGTCATAATGACCTGACTCGCAAAAAGCGCGGCAAGTTCCACATGCACCATCACGGCAATCCAAAGGAATATTAATTTTTTGGCGATAGGCTGCGTCAGATAGGGTTTCGCCCTGAGCTACGTTAATGAAACGTGTAACACCATCTTCAAATTGAAGTGCAACATTGTGGTTTGACATGGCATGTATCCTACAAAATATTTGAAACTTTTACCCTCAGCCAACAGTCCGTTTAGATGAGGGGGTATGTCTTAAAGGTGGTAGATATCAATCACTTGGTTGATGTAGTCATTTTTCAAAACGACATACTTACTCAAGATTTTTGGTTGATCACCTGAAAAATCGATCACATAACGTGACATACCGAAATAGCTGTAATTTGTCTTGTAACGGAAACTCAAAGTATTCCAGTTAAAGCGAACAGTGACTTTGTCTCCGTCGCGCTCTACGACTTCAACGTTGGCAATATTGTGGCTTGTGCGTGTGTCTGGCATGGTTGCAGATGAGCGCTCGGTTTTAATACGAAACACACGATCTTCTAAACCTTGACGGTCTGGATAATAAATAAGTGAAATTTCAGATTGCGGATCTTCAGTTAATTTGTCGTCATCATCCCAAGCTGGCATCCAGAAAGATGCTTCCGGTGCATAGCATTCAATCCAGTCATCCCATTGTTCATCATCTAAAAAGCGAGCTTCACGATAGAGAAACTGAGTAATATTTTCTAAAGTTGCTTTGTCTTGAGCACTCATGCTGTTTCTCCCTGATCAGCAATTTCTTTCTCTGATGCAATCGCGTGTTTCATGGTTTGCAACCAATATTGATGTTGGGCAAGATAAAGACCCTCATCTTCAGTTTTAATCCCACTTAACATTGGTTTTAAACCAATTTCGTTTGCTGCATCGTCTGGACCATAAATCCAGTGTTTTGAGCCACGGCACATGTCATTCCATTCAAGTGCAATACCTGCGTAGCCTGCCTGACAAGCACGGAATTCTTCTAAATCGTCTGGTGTTGCCATGCCTGATGCATTGAAGAAATCTTCATATTGACGGATACGACGTGCACGAGCTTCAGGTGCTTCACCTTTAGGCGCGATACAGTAAATAGTGACTTCAGTTCTATTGACTGAAAGAGGGCGAAGTACACGAATTTGTGAACCGAACTGATCCATCAAATAAACGTTTGGATAGAGACACAAGTTACGTGAACGCTCAATCATCCATTTCGACATCGCTTCACCGTATTTTTCGGTGTACTCGTCTGCTTTCGGGAAGTTTGGACGGTCTTCTGGGTTTGCCCATTGTGTCCAAAGCAACATGTGACCATTTTCAAAGCCATAAGAGCCACCGCCTTGTTTACCCCAAGAACCTGCACTCATCGCGCGGATATTATCGGCAGCTTGAGTTTCTTTACGGTGTTGAGTGGTTGCTGCATAGTTCCAGTGAACAGCAGAAACGTGATAACCATCGGCACCATTTTCAGCGGTGAGTTTCCAGTTGCCTTCGTAGGTATAGGTAGATGAACCACGTAACACTTCTAAACCATGTTCAGATTGGTCAACAATCATGTCGATGATTTTGGTGGTTTCTCCCAAGAATTCTTCAAGAGAAGGAACATCGGGATTTAAGCTACCAAATAAGAAGCCTTTGTAACTCTCAAAACGAGCCACTTTTTTAAGGTCATGTGAGCCTTCTTGGTTAAAGCAGTCCGAGTAACCAGCTTCGCTTGGGTCTTTAACTTTTAGAAGTTTACCTGAGTTGTTAAACGTCCAGCCGTGGAAAGGGCAGGTATATGTTGCTTTGTTACCACGCTTGTGACGGCAAAGTTGTGCTCCGCGGTGTGAACACGCATTGATCATGGCATTGAGTTCGCCGTTACGGTTGCGGGCAATAATGACTGGCTGACGACCAATGTGAGTGGTGTAGTAGTCATTATTATTTGGAATTTGGCTTTCGTGTGCTAAATAAACCCAATTACCTTCGAAGATATATTTCATTTCGAGGTCAAATAGGGCTTCGTCAGTAAACACTGAGCGATGAAGTTTAAATTCACCTGTATCGATATTATCTACAAGTAATTCATCAATACGGTCAAGATGGCTAGTATTGATTACAGGAATACGTGGCATGTCCGTTCTCCGACTTTCCAAAAGTGTGGAAGTCACCAAGGCCTTAGCTACGATCTACAAGGTCTTGATATCCTAAATTGTCAATGAAGCGCATAAGCGCGTTGGATGCTTAACCGTGAATTGATGAAGATGAATAGCTTGAAGATTGGCAAGAGGGCTTTTTTCACAAAGCCATTCATCACTTCATCGGTTTGTTGCTTGTATATACCTTAAAAGAATGGTTAAACTGTGTCTAAGACTGAATTTGCATTTTTTTATATCTTAAAGGTATGGAAGCCTTATGGAACTAAGACATTTACGGTATTTTGTGGCTGTTGTTGAAGAGCAGAGCTTTACAAAAGCCGCGGAAAAACTATTTATTGCTCAACCACCTTTGAGTCGACAGATTCAAAATTTGGAAAGTGAGCTTGGAATTCAACTGTTTGAGCGCGGAAGCCGTCCTTTACAGACAACACCAGCTGGACATTTCTTTTATCAGCACGCCCTTAAACTTTTGTCGAATGCTGAAGAAATAAAAAGTATGACCAAACGTATTGGCCTGATTGAACGTAGTGTGACGATTGGTTTTGTCGGGTCTTTACTCTATGGTTTACTGCCTCGAATCATTTATTTATTTCGGCAACAACAACCCCATTTGAATATTCAATTGATGGAGTTAAGTACGACTGAGCAACTACAGGCATTAAAAGAAGGACGTATTGATGTTGGGTTTGGGCGCCTCAGAATTAGTGATCCTGCGGTGAGACGTATTTTGCTACGTAAAGAACGCTTGGTGGTTGCTGCACATACGAGTCATCCTATTGCACAGCGTACAGAAGGGGTATATCTGGCCGATCTCATTGATGAAAAGATGTTTATGTATCCCACTTCGCCGAAACCCAATTTTTCGACCCAGCTTTTAAATATTTTTGCCGAGCATAGTTTGGTTCCAAAAAATATGCATGAAATACGGGAAATTCAACTGGCTTTGGGCTTGGTGGCTGCGGGTGAAGGTTTGTGTATTATTCCTGCCAGTGCCGATACCATTCGCTTTCCTCATTTAAACTACATTCCGATTTTAGATAACGGCGCAGTCAGTCCGATTTTTATTACTGCTCGCGCAATGGACCGAAGTGAAGACTTACAGCTTTTATTTGATTGTATTTATCAGGTTTACGATTTAGAAGGTATTCCATATAAACGTACCGTTTTCACGCTCGATCAGAATCCGATAGATGATTCAGACGGTATCGACTTTTAAGTAAAGCAGAGCATAGCCTCAAAGGTTGAAGCTATGCGTTGTTGTGTTTTAAAAAGCCCAAATTAGTTTTAGCCAGCTGGTATGGCCTTCGGGACGATATTCGACTTCGGTTTCTTTTAGAAATTTGGCTTCAATAGACCAGTTTTTATCGGCATATTGAATACCTGGACCGACTGCAAAAGCCTGTCCTTTAAAACCAATGTCATTTCCGTTTACTTTGTCATCTGTAGTTTGTTTAAAAGTATAGCCTTCAACTGCAACTTTGAGTTTGGGGTTAATGCGGTAACCTAAGCTATAGTCACCCGCAATGTATTGTCCAGACTGATAGTCGGTCGCATCGTTACGCGTATTCCAGCTATAAGACAGTTTTGTAGAAAGATCTAAGCCTGCCGCGTTGGCATAACTATAGGCAAGAATAGGTCGAATGGTGTGATAGTTTTTCCCGAGATTGGCTTCAACTGGATGTGTCGTACTTGGAGTGTCGTAATCACCTGTTCCAAGTACGGTTTCTAGGGCTGCAATCCAGTGATGATTTCCTTGATGCCAGCCGAGCATTCCACCCAAAATCAAGTCTCCGAGACCTTGGTTTGAGTCCGCCATTCCATTTACTTTGAGTCTTAGATCAACCAATGGCTGGGCTGCATAAAACCCGAGTTGTCCATCCATAATTTTTTGATCGGTCATCCATACCAACCGCGGAACCACGGCGTTGACATCAACATGGAACTGATCGGGACCATTTTGAAACTCTGAGGCGTGATAATTTTGATAATAACTGAGTAGATAAACCCCAGCAGGTGGTAGGGCACCCGCCATCATACCTTCGGCACCTAATGCAAAAGAGTCCGAGCCATTTTCTGTCGCAAATGCAGAGGGAAGATAAAGGGCGCTGATTACACCACATATGATTGCAGAGATTTTGTTATTCATAGAATGTCCTATTCTGTGTTGTTTGGCTTGTCACTAAAAAAACGTTATTCCTTAACGATCTTTAAAAATTTGAGTCTGTTTAACCTGTAAATTTGGAATGCAGAACTCCTGTAAGCTTTGTATTTGCTTTCTAAATTACAAATACAAAGCTCATTTGAAAAAGCGGAGTGCTTAAAGGTTTATCTTTAAATATGTTTGAATAAAGCCGAACGTGACTGTCCAGCAGCGCCATCGGCTGCACTTAAGAACCGTTCAGTATGAATATCCCGTTCGAATAAGCGACTTTGCATGAGTGTTGAAATTGCCGAGTCGATCATGATGGGTGGGCCGCACAAATATGCTTTGTGTCCACCACATCGATTTTCAAAGTAATCGGCAACAGCCTCGTGCACAAATCCGGTAAATCCAGTCCATTGGTCCTCTGGTTTTGGTGCATTCAGGGCAGGGATATAGCGGAAGTTCGGATAGTCTTTTACGAGCTGTTCAAACAATTCTCGGTTGTATAGCTCTGCCAAGTCTCGTGCTCCTTGGAAGAGGTAAATGGTGCGACTATCTCCAGACTCAAGCAAATCTAAAATCATCGATTGTGGACTTGAAAGACCTGAGCCACCTGCAATGAAAATGGCATTTTGATCATCTGACTTACGTACAAAAAATTGTCCATAAGGGCCTGAAATATCAAGCTGATCACCTGTGGCAAGTTGTTCATGTACATAAGTCGTCGCTGCACCACCTTCAACTTTACGAATATGCAGCTCAACGATGCCGACTTCACTTGGTGAATTGGCAATTGAAAATGCACGTGTTCCTTCAATATCTGGGAACTGGACATTGATATATTGACCAGCTTGGAATTCGATTGGGCGATTTAGTTGTAGACGAATACCCTTAATGGTCGGCGACAGGTCTTTTATGTCAATGACTGTCGCTTGATAGTCTTGAACCAAATGACCTAAGAAATCTGGGTCTTCATCGACATCGGCCTCAATGACCATGTCGGACTGTGGTTTGCAGCAGCAGGCAAGCACCTTATTTTCATCACGTTCGATATCCATGAGTGCAAATGGCGAGGCTTCACCGACATCATAAAAACCGTCGGTGACTTGAACCTTACATGTCCCGCAAGTGCCATGACCACAGGCAAAGGGTAACCAAACGCCTTGGCGTAAAGCAGCATCTAAAATGGTTTGGTCTTCTTCTACTTCAATCGTTGTTCCGATCGGTTCAATGGTGACTTGATAACTCATGACACACCTCCGAATTAAACATAGCTGTCGTTATAGCCATTTAACTCTGGCGTAACGAAACGAAGTAATGACTTGTGACTAAAACCAAGCTCTGCCAAAGTTTTTGTACTCTCAGGACTGATTATTTGACCATCTAACCTGTATTGCACTTTTGACCAATCAATTTTGGCAAAATCTGGATGTTGGGCAAAGCCACCTGTAATTTGTTGCTCAATCAACTGTCCAAAAGTTTGTTGAGGTGAGGCAAGCATGGCATGTGCCGAGCAAAAAAGTGTGTGATGATCCCAACCCACGTAAAGTAAGAATTGATCGCCATAATTTTTTTGCAGATCAAGTGGTTCAAATTGATAGTTGTTGTGTATCGCGCGAACAGTCATGTTCAATCTCCTTATTTCCGATCAGGCAGCTTGATGACTGCCTGAACAATTCCTTGTGCTTAAGCTGCGTTGCCTTTCCATTTTTTCCAGCGCTGTTGATCTGGTGAACCTTCAATATCCAGATTGTCGGCACCGACATTCATGCGGTAATAATCGCGGAGCATGGTTTCGAGGTCACCGCCACCACAGTTACCTTGTAAAATTTGATTTACAGGTAGCCATGCTTGTATATATTTCTCAGGCTCACGCTCGAAAATGTCATGACAGCCATCTGAACAGGTGTGGTAGCGTTCGCCTTGGTAGATGCTATGGCGATAACTAAACTGAGTCGGGTCATCGCCCATTTCGGTAAAGGTCATTGGAATCTGACAAACCTGACAAAGCTGTGGTAAACCTGCGCTATAGAAGCGTTTACCTTCAGCTTCCATTTTGCGAGCTAACTCCCATTTTGGACGGTAGTATTTGTCGAAAGTGTCTGGATATTTAGCAGATAACCAATCCATTTCTTCGTCGGTTGGAATCCATGTATGGAAACCAGCAGCATGACCAAAGTTGTAAAAAATCCACCATGCCTGATGTGAGACATGCTCTTTTTCTTTCACAATGACATCGCTATATTTCGGCATACGGATGCCATAGCGGCTTAAATCTTTAAATAGCGCACCGCCTGCTTGTTCAAAATAAACTTCCCACGCTTCTTTCCACGACATCACTTTGTTTGGAAGCATGTAATCCATCATCATGCCTACAATTGAAAGCAAACGCGTCCCACGCCAGAACCATTTATCAATCCATTCCTGCACAATCGGCACGTTGTCTTCATGTTGTTCGAGCAAGAATTTTACGATTTCAAGACCAAGCGTCATGTGGCGTGCTTCATCTGACTGTGCACTAAAACCAAAGGTTACGGTTGCCATATCGCCGTTATAAGCTGCACCCGACATAAACGGCACAAATAGCAAGTTGGTAAGTACATACTCAAAAGCAAAACTAATCGCTAATAAAAACTCGAAAGGGCCAGCAGAACGGGCATCTTCAAAAAATGATTTAGGCACAGACAAATACCAAACGCGGTCATGCATGTGCGCCCAATCCTGAAAACCATCAAAGAACTTGTTGTAATGGCTCATGGCATGAATTTGAGTCTGTACATGACGCAGCTCATCAATCGACTGCATCTGAGAAGCAATACGTGCTCCAATACCACTAAACTGGCGACCTACATGGGCATAGCCTTGATAGGCCTGATATTCAAGTGGGGTCACCGCTGTTAAAAAGAGTTTGATCGCATTTAAGTAACGCTCATTGCTGACATTCATCTGACCATTGTTTTGAGCAAAGGCATCAAAAATGGCATAAAGTTTTTTCTCTTTTTCTGCCTGATATTTCCAGTAAGAATCCATGGTTAAACGGAATGGATCTTCCCATTTAGACCAGTCCGTAATTTTGATGCCTTCAAATTCTTCATAAGGGAAAGCATCTTTACGGTCAGCATAGGAAAAGTCCCAGTCCAGATCACGGGTTAATGCACGGTAACGATCTTTCGCATTTAATTTTTTGCTGGTTTCTTTCGTTTGAGTTGTCATGATTGATCATCCTTAAATCTTTGTTAAACAACATCTATGTTGTGATTAATTCCAGTGAAGGCGGAAAGTATCGTCATCTTCTTCGACGTTGCCGCCTAGCGTAATCATGTTGAGTTGTAATGATTGGATGTCCCAATCTTGGCCTAGTTTTTCAGATACAGTTTCGGCTTTAATCACCAAATCAGTTTCACTTTCAATTCGAATCATGGCGGGTAAATACTGAATTGAAGCTTCAGGGTTATCTTCTTCAATCGCCTCAATGATGTAGCGTGAAGTATCGTTGTCTTGTAATGCGAGATAGACTTTAGACATGTTGCTTCTCCTTAAGCATTTGTAAGTGGTTGTAGGCCGAGTTTTTTTGCACGTTCAATCACAACTTGTTCTGCTTGGTTGACTGCATCTGCTGTTAAGGCTGCTGTTGCCCAAGGTGTAAAAGCTGCTTTTACTTGAGTTAAAGACTGAGTGAACCATTCATTTAATAGCTGTTTGTTATGATCGGATTCTGCTGCGGCAGTTTTAATGACGGTGTCTGACCACTTACGTAAATCACCTAAAGTGTCTTTCATGAACTCAGTCAGCATGGCTAAGTCGCGAGCATTTTGACTCACTAACCATTGATCAAACTGTTGATAGACAAGCTCTGTCACAAAGCCGTCAATCACAAGGTTCTGTAATAAGAAAAGTTTGAAATAGTCTTGCTCGGTGAGGCTTTCTTCACACAAACGTCGTAAGCCTTGCCATGCAGGGTGTTGCATCCAAGCCTGTTTTGCCTGTTGTAATGAATCGCCACTGTTACCATCTAAAGCTAAGCCAATCCTTGAGATGTACTGCGCAATTCCTAAATGATCCATCGCGGCATAAATACAAGCTTGGGTAAGCACGGTGCCATAACCATAGGCACTGCCAGACATCATGTGCAAGTTTGCCGTTTGTTCAACGTGGCGAAATGGCAATAGGCATTCAATGACCTTTGCTTTGACTTCGTCAGACAAATGTTCTGCAAGCTGACGTTTTTCAAAAAAAGCAAAATTACTTTCGGCAGTGTCTTGTAAACGTGCACGCTGTTGAACGTAAGTTCCATAATAGAATTGACGTGGATCTTTAAATGCATACCAATCTTGCATTTGCAGGGCAGTATGGGTTTTGTCATTTAAAGTCTTTTCAGGTTTCCACAAAGGACGATAGTGGAAGTTAGTTTCTGCCTGTACATCGAAACTTACTTCTTGATATCGAGTTGCTGGCTTACTACCAAATCGTCTTTCGATATAGGCATAGTTCTGGCGGATAGGTTCGACATTTGACGTTTTGATTTCTAAAGTCATGGCTTTATCTCCTTATATTTTTTACATCTGATCATCGTGATCTTTGCTATTACGTTGCGTGCCGACTAAGGTTGCTTCAATGCCATAGCGCCATTTTTCTTCCTGAGCATCATTAAAAGCTTGCTGCTCTTGGGTCATTTCAACCACTTGATTGGTCTTACAAAAATCATTAAATGCATGTTTAGGCAAAACCAGTTCCACAAATAGACTTGGGTCATGAATGGCAAAATCGAATTCGATAAACTCTGCGTTTAAGTCGCCAGTGACCCGAATATATTTGGTTAATGCTTCGACTTGAGGTTGCGTCATGCTGTACTCCATCAAGACATGGTCTTGAAATTGATGAATGCTCCTTGCTCTCGCTATTAGCTTTACAAAAGCTATGCCAACTTTATTTTTATTATTAAAAACAATTGATTAAGTTTTTTATGGAAGCAAGGTATTTTTAAAATTCACCATTTCATGAATTTTTTTGAATGGTGAAATAGAGATATTCATGATTTGATGAAGTGGGTCGTAAAAATTTCTTTTTAGATTGTTTGAAGCTTTAAAAGGAGAGATTTAGAAATACTTTTTTAGTATGAAGTTATGTCTTTAAGGTACTAGGATATTTATCTGGTTCTTCGATAAGATGAGATAAAACCCAAATGTGTTTAATGGATTAAAACAGATCACTCATGGCTCGAGTAAAATACGATACAACGGGACGATACGCAGATCATCCGCAAGAAATTCATGATTTGCTGTCTAAACTGCATTTTGATACTGCCCACGGCCAAATCTGGTTTGATGAATATCGGATGCTGCTTTTACACACCAGCATTATGGGGTATTTGCGTAAAGACTTAGCACACATGATAGGCCTTGAGCGGACTAAGCGTTTCTTTATTCGATTAGGGTATCAAGCTGGGTTAAAAGATGCAGAAGTTACAACAAAAATGCGTCCCGATTTAAATGAACACGATGCTTTTATGGCAGGCCCACAAATGCACGCCATTCGTGGAATGGTGCAAGTACAGGCCAACCAGCTCAATTTAAGCCACGATAAAAAACAGTTTTATGCCGATTTAAATTGGCTCAATTCTTTTGAAGCCGATGTGCACTTAGAGCATTTTGGCCCAAGCGATGAACCTGCGTGCTGGATGCTTCTGGGTTATGCATGCGGATACAGCAGTTTTGCGACGGGCATGACCATTATTTATCAAGAAATAGAGTGTAAGGCCTGCGGCGATGAGCATTGCCGTATTATCGGTAAGCCTTTAGAAGAATGGGAAAATGCAGAGGAGCTGATTCAGTTCATGTCTCCCGAACCCATGGAAAAAGAATTGATTGCGTTGCAAGCTGAACTTTTTGAACTAAAAAAATCAATTTATAGCGACAGTGAAGCCGATTACCAATTATTTAGTTCTGTGGGTAAGTCAGCATCTTATAAACAGGTCTGTGCATTACTAACAAAAGCAGCAGGCTCGAAAGTTTCTATTTTGCTACAGGGCGAAACCGGCGTTGGTAAAGAAGCTTTTGCACGAGGGGTTCATGAAAATAGTCAAAGAAAAGAGCAACCTTTTATTGCGGTAAACTGTGCAGCGATTCCACCAGAGTTAATTGAGTCCGAATTATTCGGGGTAGAAAAGGGCGCTTATACAGGAGCGCATCAATCTCGCTTGGGTAAGTTTGAACGAGCCAATGGCGGTACTATTTTTTTAGACGAAGTGATTGAGCTTTCACCTCGTGCACAAGCAGCACTATTACGCATTTTGCAAGAAGGTGAATTTGAGCGAGTCGGAGATTCACAGACACGTATTTTAGATGTTCGTGTAATTACAGCAACCAATGAAGACCTTGAACAAGCTGTGAAAACAGGACGATTTCGGGCAGATTTGTATTATCGCTTAAATATTTTTCCAGTTCAGATTCCGCCTTTGCGGGAGCGCCGTGAAGACATTCCTTTACTGGTTGAGCACTTTCTTCATCGCTTTGAAAAAATGTACGGTAAAACCATTCAGGGTGTAAGTGAAAAGACCAAAGTTTTTATGCAGCAATATGAATGGCCGGGCAATATTCGTGAGTTGGAAAACTTATTAGAAAGGGCGGTTTTATTAACGGACGATCAGCAACTGATTAAGTTAAATGCCATTTTTCCACAGATCAAGCATGACCCAGAGCAGGCTGTAGCTGTTGAAACCAACTTTGAGCAATTATTGCAGGCAGATTTTAATTTAGAAGAACACGAGAAGCAGTTAATTTTAACAGCCCTAAGAAAAGCCAATCATAATGTGTCTGAAGCGGCACGTTTATTGGGGCTAACTCGGGCAGCACTAGACTATCGAATTAAAAAATTTCAGCTTTGAGTCAATATTAACAAGCTCAAAAATAAAGGCCTAACTTTAAACGTTAGGCCTTATTCATTATTGCACTTTCGCTGGGAAACCATCTTCTTCAAGTGCTTCGGTAATTTTATCGACGCTTTCACTGCTTTCAACAGTCACGATTTTGGTCGCTAAGTCTACATCTACTTTTGCATTTGGATCGACGTCCTGAATCGTCGCAGTCACGCCACGAGCGCAGCCACCACAAGTCATATTTTCAATAAGTAGTTTCATGTTCATACTCCATCAAGAATGAGATGTTTGTTTGGATAACACTGAGTCTAAACCTTGTCATGATTGTAAGGTCAAGACCAAATTTTTAAAAAAATATGCTTGACCTTCCCATGATGGGAATCTGTATGCTCAATACAGAATATTAAATTTTGCAGATTTGCAGAGGTGTTTGATGGACTCAAAAAACACAAAATTGCCAGCATATAGTGAAACACTTCCAATCGAAGGCATGACCTGTGCCTCGTGTGTAGGTCGTGTCGAAAAAGCACTTAAGAAAGTTGAAAATGTAGAGATTGCTAACGTTAATTTGGCAACAGAAAAAGCCGTTGTTTATTCAAATCAACCGATTCAGCGCGAAGCACTGGTTAAAGCAGTTGAACGAGCAGGTTATGATGTTCCAAAAGCTGCACCAGTGGAGTTGTCTATTGAGGGCATGACCTGTGCATCTTGTGTTGCACGTGTTGAAAAGGCCCTTAAAAAAGTAGACGGCGTTCAAGATGCCACAGTCAACTTAGCAACAGAGCAGGCTTGGGTACAGGCAGATAATTCAGTCAATGTCGAAGACTTAATTCGCGCTGTAAAAAAAGCAGGTTACGACGCGAAAGCATCTGAAAAAAATCAAGATGAGCAGCTCGACAAAAAAGCGTCAGAATTAGATCAGCTTAAAAAAGATTTGATCATTTCGGTTGTATTGGCTTTACCTGTGTTTATTTTGGAAATGGGTTCACATCTCATTCCAGCTTTTCACATGTGGGTCATGCACACCATTGGTCAATACAATAGCTGGCTTTTACAGTTTGTTTTGACCACCTTAGTTCTCGTTTTTCCAGGTCGCCGTTTTTACCAAAAAGGGATTCCAGCTTTATGGCGTTTAGCGCCAGATATGAACTCGCTGGTTGCTGTTGGAACCTTGGCTGCCTACTGTTTTTCAGTTGTGGCAACCTTTATGCCACACGTATTACCCCAAGGCACGGTCAATGTTTACTTTGAAGCGGCTGCTGTAATTGTCAGTTTAATTTTGCTTGGACGATATTTTGAAGCCAAAGCTAAAGGGCGAACCTCGCAAGCGATTCAACATTTAGTGGGAATGCAGCCCAAAACAGCTCGTATTCAGCGTGATGGTCAAGTGGTGGAAGTTGCTGTTGCTGAAGTAGTCAGTGGAACTATTGTAGAAATTCGTCCAGGTGAACATGTGCCAGTTGATGGTGAAGTAATCGAAGGACACAGCTACATTGATGAATCTATGATTACGGGTGAGCCTGTTCCTGTTGAAAAAATAGTAGGTCATCAGGTGGTCGGTGGTACAGTCAACCAAAATGGTACTCTAAACATTCGGGCAACCGCCGTTGGTTCTTCGTCTGTACTCTCACAAATTATACGCATGGTTGAGCAGGCCCAAGGTTCTAAACTTCCGATTCAGTGTTTGGTCGATAAAGTCACCATGTGGTTTGTACCGGCTGTCATGCTAATTGCTGTAATTACTTTCTTGGTCTGGTTTATTTTTGGGCCAGAGCCTGCGCTCACTTTTGGTTTGGTGAATGCTGTTGCAGTACTGATTATTGCCTGTCCTTGTGCGATGGGACTTGCAACGCCAACTTCTATTATGGTCGGTACTGGACGTGGTGCTGAGTTAGGGGTTCTGTTCCGCAAAGGTGAAGCTTTGCAGCTTTTACAAGAAGCGAAGATAGTTGCTGTTGATAAGACGGGTACACTTACCGAGGGTAAACCGACACTGACTGACTTTAATGTGCAATCTGGCTTTGAACGTAAACAAGTGCTAACTTTAGTTGCCTCGGTTGAAGCCAAGTCTGAACACCCGATTGCACTTGCGATTGTTCAAGCAGCAGAAAGCGAAGACCTAAACTTATTACCCGTAACAGCATTTAACTCGATTACAGGTTCAGGTATTGAAGCGGAAGTTTCAGGCCAAAAAGTACAAATTGGCGCAGACCGTTATATGCACCAACTTGGTTTAGACACCAGCTCATTCCAAGCGATTGCTGTTCAATTAGGTGAAGAAGGCAAAACACCGCTATACGTTGCTATTGATCAGAAACTTGCTGCAATTATTGCTGTTGCAGACCCTATTAAAGAAACCACCTATGCTGCGATTGAGGCCTTGCATCAGCTTGGGTTAAAGGTTGCAATGATTACAGGAGACAACCGTCATACGGCGCAAGCAATTGCCAAAAAGCTGAACATTGATGAAGTTGTGGCAGAGGTTTTACCCGAAGGCAAAGTGGACACAGTTCGCCAACTGCAAAAACAATATGGGCGTTTGGCCTTTGTAGGTGATGGCATTAACGATGCACCAGCCTTGGCGCAAGCAGATGTCGGTTTAGCCATTGGTACAGGCACAGATGTTGCGATTGAAGCTGCCGATGTTGTGTTGATGTCAGGCAGCTTAAAAGGCGTACCGAACGCAATGGCGCTAAGTAAAGCAACTATGCGAAACATTCGCCAAAATTTGTTCTGGGCATTTGTATATAACGTTGCTCTGATTCCAATTGCAGCAGGAGCACTATATCCAGCATTTGGTGTATTACTTTCACCTATGTTTGCAGCAGGTGCGATGGCACTTTCTTCGGTTTTTGTGTTAGGCAATGCATTACGCTTAAAACGTTTTCATGCGCCAGTACAGTAAGGGTGCTGAAAATCAACTTTTGGTTTAAGATCATGACAGCAGCTCTTAAACCAAATTTAATATTTGAGGTGTGAGATGAATATCGGTCAGGCATCCAAACATTCGGGCATTTCGGCGAAAATGATTCGCTACTATGAAGAAATCGGTTTACTTGAGGCAGCTCAACGTTCTGCTTCTGGTTATCGCATTTATTCAGAAACAGACCTTAAGACTTTGAACTTTCTCAAACATGCCAGAGAGTTAGGTTTTTCATCAGAACAGATGAAAGAACTTATTTCACTTTGGAAAAATACCGATCGGCATAGTGCAGAGGTGAAAGCCTTAACTGTTAAACACATTGCCGAATTAAAGCAAAAAATTGCTCATCTCCAAGAGATGGTTAATATCTTACAGGCCTCTGCCGATGATTGCTGTGGTGACCAGCATGCTTCTTGTGCCATTTTAGATCATATTGAAAAAGGGGTGGGCGTAAACTAAATCCCATAAAAATAAAAAGGTAAAATCATGACTTATACAGCTACTTGTCTTTGTAATGGCATTCAACTCAACATTAATGCTGAATTAACTCCCATCATGGTTTGTCATTGTAAGCAATGCCAAAAAGCACAAGGGGCTGCTTTTGCTGCCATTACCCAAGTACAAAAAAGTGATTTAAACATTGTGCAGGGTGAAAATCTTTTACAAGCTTACTTTGCTTCTCCAAACAAAAAGAGAGTGTTCTGTAAAACTTGTGGTTCACCAGTCTGGAGTGAACGTCTAGATAAACCTGAGGTAGTGCGTTTAAGGGTAGGGCTGATTAATGAAGAAATATCGACATCAGTGATTTCTCATGCTTTTGTGTCTTCAAAAGTGAAGTGGTATCCAATTTGCGATAATGCTCGCCAATATCCAAATGGAGTAGAAAACCTTTAAATATTAAGGTCTGATCATATTTTATTCATTTGTAAAAAAACGTGAACAGCACTAGCCATGAATAAAGAATGTGCTATAAATATACCTAAGGTAATCGTAATATCTCCTCGATCCACAGGGAAACTTGGGACAGGGCAAAAGATACGATAAGACCTTACATATAGCTAGCAAAGAGCAAACAAGAGTTGGATAGACACAACGCTTATATTGCTCACCGTTGCAGAAAAGCCTGTGAAACGGGCTTTTTTAATGCCTGTAGAAAAGCTATTTCTTATGGGGAAATATCTTATATTTTTAAACTATTTATGAAAAAGTAATGTAAAAATAATAAAATATTTCAAATATACAGACTTTTCTGTATTGCAATTTTTTTTTATTAAGGGTACATTTGGTTAACGGTTTAAAGTTCAAGTTTAATAATGAACTCATGGTCGTTGTGGGAGATCTAAGAGCCTGCATTCTTCCCCAAGATGCGGGTTTTTTTTATATCTATAAAAAAGTAATTCTTAAATAATAAAGATATAAGTTATTGTTATTTAAAATGTTTTAATAAGCCTACGATCTAAAGATTGCGTAGGCTTTAAATATGTAAAAATTATTTATGCACGATAGGCTAGACAAGCCTGAGCACAAGCTAAACATGCTTTTGCACAAACCTGGCAGTGTTCATGATCATGTTTGCCGCATTCTGCTGCACAGAGTTGGCATGCATTTGCACAAAGTTGCATTGCTGGTTCTGCTAACTCAGAGTTTCTTAGTTCTAAAGAAGTACAAAGCTGGCAGGTTTCTACACATGTCATGCAATGCTTAATACATTCACGCATCATACTTACATGTTCTTCTTGCAAACATGCCGCTGCACAAGTTTTGCAGGCAATCATGCATTCAATGCAGGCTTGAATTGAGGTGGAGGTATCACAAAATAACGAGGAGTTTGTTTCTTGTTGAATTTCCATAAGAGTTCTCCTGTCGAAGACTATTATTAAAAAACAGAATATTTTTATCTTTTTTTATTTTATAAAATCATTTCCTTAATGGGGGCATTTGAAATGAAAGGTCTACAAACACTCAATAGGGGTTAACCTCGTATAAGAATGTTACATCTACTTGTTTAGATTGGATCGAGATGAGGAATATATAAAATTAGGTTCAAAATTTGATGCGATATAATACTTTTGGCTAATTTTTTATTGTTTGAAAATTGTGCAAATTAACAGTGTGAACTTTAAGGGCACACGAAATGGAAAACGTTAATCAATACGCTCACGGAGCTGAGCATGAAGTCCACATACATTGCAAACGATCATTAAGCACTTTAATACTGAGTATGCTCGTATTAATTACAACTGGTCGTTAAAAGAAAAAGCACCTTCGGGTGCTTTTTCTATATGCGTTTCAAGCTAAGAAGTAGATTTAGGAGTTTATAAAGCCACGGCGTTTTTTGTAGGCTTTACGGTCATAAGAAGGGATGTTTGATTGCTGGAGTTCAATCGCAAGTTGCTTCTTGCGTTGAAACTGAACTTCGCTTAGAAGAGCCACATAAATTTTGGGACGATCAGTTTTAAACTTTTCTACATCCAACGGAATCGTATCTTCATTTTTGACAATGTACAGCACAGAGCCATTGCCATTCATTTCATAAACCGTCCAACCCACTCGTACCATGTAGAGTCCGGTTTTTTGATTCTTGCCTAAATAAGATTTAAAACCATCTGGATGAGGGCGAACATAAGCATTCATCATGCTTCCTCCATCATCTGATTTATGTGATGAAAGCGGCGATCAATGAATTGATGGGAGCAGGACATCATATTCAGTAAAAATCACGATTTCTAGTTGTTTATATATTGATCAATTTAAAAATTTCAAGTAAGAAAATCGATTAATAAGTAAACTAAATAAGTGCGAAATATTAAAAATAACAGCTTATTTTTTTGAGAAAAAAAGCTTGATTTAATTGTTTCTGGAGTAGAAAAATAGCGATTATTCTATATTTCTGTGATGGATTTTGCATATTTAAAATTATTGAAATAGTAAGTGAATTTGTAGTCAGGTAGAGTTAATTATTTGTTTTAGAATTAAAAAAATAAAATTCAATATTTCTTGTTACAACCATTATGTCGACAATAGATATTCCTTTTTGACATATTTCGCCTAGCATAACTAAAGAGTTCGTTGCCTATGGTGTCATTTATGTTTATTGGACTTGTTGTCACCATTTTGTTGACTCCAGGCCCAACAAATACATTGTTAGCCTCGGCTGGAATACAAGCAGGGGTGAAGCAGTCTCTTAAACTTATTCCTGCTGAAGTGATGGGCTATCTCATTGCAATTACTTCATGGGGTATTTTGCTTGAGTCAGTTTCACATTTTATCCCTTGGCTTCCTGCCTTATTAAAGTTAATAAGTGCAACTTTTATTCTCTACCTTGCATTTAAACTTTGGATAACATCAACACATGACATTAAATTAGACAACCCCCTAATTACGCCTAGGGCTTTATTTGTTGCAACACTTTTAAATCCTAAAGCTTTACTCTTTGCTTCTGCTATTTTTCCACATGCAGCATGGGAAGTGCTTCACGTATATTTTGTTCATATTGCTATTTTTTTATCATTAATTACACCCATTGCATTTTTATGGATTGCTTTTGGAACCGTATTAATTTCAAATAAAGTAACTTGGTTAAACCAACGTAATTTACAACGTACGGCTGCATTTATTTTAACTTTTTTTGCTATGCCAATCGCCTATTCTGCGATTAGCTCATTTTAAACTTAACCCATTATTTATATTAAAAAATTTATTTTTTAGGAGATTTTTATGACAAGATTAAAAGTAATTATCAAGGATCAGTTTGATAAAGAATCAATTGCTTTGGCAAAAGTTAGACCCATGAATGATCACGCACTTGAACTTCATAAGAGCGTTGAACATATTGAAATTAATGATGATATTATTTTACCGAATATGGATTTGCTCTATGAAAACCCTAAAGATGGCAAAATCTATCAGTTAATTGGTCCATTCAGTGAGGAATAACTCTTAAATTAAATTTAACAATAACCATGAGCAGAGTTTGTATTTGGTATGATCTCATTAGAAGTTGTTCTAACTAAGATGTGGTGAAAATTAAGCCAAACTAACGTATAGACACAATTAAAATATTGAACATCTAAAATGGTTATGGGACTATGCCTTTGTGAAAATGTGACCTAATCCACATTTTTGCATTTCAGGATTAAGTGGATTTCACTAAGCCCATTCCTTCAATGAGAAGTAGGAGTGGGCTTTTTTTATTCTTTAAATGTCTCATCTAAAGCTTGTTGAACCGCTTCAATGCGTGACTTACACGCTTTATAAGCTGTAATCGACTCTTCAACAATTTTCATTAAATTATCGATATCTGGGCTTTCTTGAGATTCAAGTAATTCGGCATTTTTCTTCAAAATCTCATGACCATCTTTAAACGTTAACTCTTCATTCTTCATTTGGAATCACCTGTGTAATGTTGGCTTCAACTACACCATCTTGCATCTCAATGGCAATGGCGGGGCTTGAAATTTGATGTATAGAGCGAATCGCTTTTCCTTCTGATCTAACAATTGCGTAGCCCTTGGCTTGAACCTGTTTCGGGTTTTGCAAAAGGATTTCTTTCATTAAAGATTCAATTTGGGCTAATGAAAATTTAACTTGTTGTTGTGAGCTAAACTGAATACGTTCCTTCATCTGGTCAAGCAGACGATGTGCCGAGTTAAGTTGGCCTTGTGCCGATGCTTTAATGTGATGAAGCAGTTGATCATTCTTGCTTTGATAAGTCGTAATTTGATGCTGAGAAAGCAGTTTAATCGTTTGTAGGCTATCTACAGCTTCTTGTACGCGTTCAACAATATGGTTGCGAATACCAGCAATCACTTTACTAGGCGTGTCAAATGAGCGATGGGCAATTTCATCAAGAATTGTACGGTCTTTTTCATGCCCAATGCCCACCCAAACGGGGACACTGCGTTTGCAAAGTAGGGCCGCAAGTTCATAATCATTTAAATAAGCTAGGTCATTTACAGCACCACCACCGCGAATAATCACAATCAAATCAGGCGGAAAGTTAAACGTGCTGGCCCATTGTCTTAAACCTGAACCTAAAGACTCAATCAAGCTGGTTGCAGCCGTATTTCCTTGAAATGTCGCGGTGTGATATACAAAATGGCAAACCCCATTTCGTTCAAGAGCATCTGCATCTTTTTTAAAGTCACCTAAACCCGCAGCATTTTGAGGGGCAATGACTAAAACATTTTGAATATCAAAAGGAGTGGGAAGAAGTTTATTTTTATGGATTAAACCTTCCTGAGTCAGTCGTTCAATAATTTGCTGATAACGTTTAGCAATTTCGCCCAATGTAAAGCTTGAGTCGATCTCTTCAATATTGACTGAAAATCCATATTGAGGATCAAAACGTGCTCTAATTTTGATAAGCACATTTAAGTCACTTGAGATTTCGATACCAGTTTCACGTTCAAACTTTAAAACAATTTTACTTGCTGAAAATTTCCATATCGTGGCTTTACAGCTGGCAATGACTTTATCCGTCTCTGCATCTTTTTCTGCAAGTTCGAGATAATAATGGCCACCTTTAACATTTAAATTTCGGATTTCTGCTTTTACCCAAACCGGCTCATCAAAAGCCACACGTATGACTTCCTGAACTGTGCCGAGATATTCACTAAGGGAAAACTGAGGTTCAGACATACGAGCTAAAAATTAAAGGGCCAAATTAGATAGTATAAAAGCCACCCAACCAAGGCAATTGTTGTTTATGAATATCAGGTTCTGTTTAAAATAAATACAACAATTTAAACAATTAAAAGCTGGAAATTGAGATAACTGTATAGACCGAATGGTTAAAAAGAAAAATTAATAAAAAGAGAATTCTTAATAATTACAACCGATTAAAAAATAAAGTTTGCTTTATAAAATATATGAGCGTATAAAGCTTACTTCCAATTGCGGGGTGGAGCAGTCTGGTAGCTCGTCGGGCTCATAACCCGAAGGTCGTTGGTTCAAATCCGACTCCCGCATCCAAAAATATTATGCTCTGTGATGTACCACTTTTCATAATACGAAAATTATGAAAAGCAATTAGCTTATAAATAACCCTATATAAAGCTAAATATTAAATTCTAGACGAAATGTCCATACCCTAAATCTAGCGTTCTAATTACATACCGTAAAATCACATGAGCTCAGTGATGAGTGAATGATTGTGAATATAGTAAATGAGTGGCAGATTGCCACAGCCGTAAATGGCAATGAAATTAATGTGAGGATTGTTCCTCATGTGCGTAAGCAAAACTCTCTCGATGGATATCGTTGGGTCGAAGTTGGTAAAAAAATTCAACTTCAGTCTGGTGAAGAAATTGAGTTAAACCAAGATGGTAAAAGCTTCTATGCCGGATTTAATCAACTTTATCGTTTAAATACATATTGTTGATAAGACCATGGTCATAAAGCAAGAAAACCTATCTCTTTTAAAGGAGATAGGTTTTTTTATGTCTATCGGGTATGAAAATAATTAAAGTTATAAAAAAGTGAAAGTAAATAAAAATATTACATTATTATTTTAGCTATATTTAATAACTAAATTAACCTGCTCGCCAGAACTGGCGTCCCATAACCTTAAAGTTTTTTCCGTTCTCTTCAGTTACCCGTCGATCTCTAAATTTTTCATTTAAGCTATGCAAAATTAAAGAACCATCTGCTTCTTTAAAAATTTGCTTAATCATTCCTTCGCCAGCAAAGTAAACCGCATAAATCTCACCATCAATGACTTCAGTCTGAGAGATATCAATACCCACCAAATCTCCATCTTTAATGTAGTCGGTCATGCTATCGCCCTTAGCTTTAATAATACGCATGCATTCTTGTGCAACACGTTTTTCTTTAAAGAATGAGGCGGGAAAAGGAATTTTTCCATTAATAGCATCAAAGTGAAATTCAATAGATTCGCCAGTCCCGCAAGAAAAGTTAGCTTCTACCACTTCAATCCAGACATATTGCTCAGTAGATTCTGCACTCACCACAGTAGGGCTAAATACATCGCTTTCACTAAAAGAATCTTCAGTATTCCCAGTTGTTAACCAATAACCATCCACACCTAAAAACTGGGCAATGAGAGGGAGAAACGCAGATTTCAAATTTTTCCCAGACTCTAAAGCCTGATAAGCAGGCTGAGACATCTTTACGGCCTCTGCTACTTCAGCCTGAGTTTTTTTGGCTTTAAGTCTAGAGTCTTTTAAACGGTCTTTCAGAGCCATAATGATTACACCAGTAAACTTATAACAAATATATAACTAAAGTTATATCGAGTAAAACAACTATAGTTATTGACTAATAATAACTATAGTTATAATATCAGTTATATCTTCAAATGAATAGATAAAGTTTAAATCGTATTTAAATCAAGATTTATCGCTTTATCAATGAGTTGAGATAAAAGCTAAATTTATTTTGTTTCTATAGGTAGCAAAATAAAAGGGAGATAGCTCAAATAATATTTGCAAACTGGCTATCAAAACAAAAATTGGAATAAAAAAAAGCCCGATTCCGTGGATCAGGCTTAATGTTCGTCGATAAAGGGTATCAAGAACATGAAGAATCTAACAAAGATTGCGAGCTCTAACAAAAGTTTCCGATATACGGCAAAGCCTTATATGAACTTTTTGGTCAAAAAATTAAAGTATAAAGAATGCTCAATTCTAAAAACTTTAATACTTTTTTACATTTTTAGAAAAGGAAAGATTTGTTTGTAAATTAGTAGCTTAATTGCATGCGGTTTGGATCTTTATCATTGTTGTACCAGATGAAACGTTTCGAACACACATTTGTAGCAATAGCTTAGCTATATTGCTCAAAGAATGTATCAAAACTTCAAGAATAACAAACGATAAAGATGCCTTACTAATCGAGTGAGTCGAGTTGGAGATAGTGAATGACTACAGCAATGCAGAACAGAGCTAAACAACTTAAAAATGCAAAACGTGGAGGGTATGTCCCAACAATTGCAAAAGACGTAAACAAATATAAGGTACAAAAAATAAAAA
Organism: Acinetobacter lactucae; assembly: GCF_013122135.1. Taxonomy (NCBI): domain Bacteria; kingdom Pseudomonadati; phylum Pseudomonadota; class Gammaproteobacteria; order Moraxellales; family Moraxellaceae; genus Acinetobacter; species Acinetobacter lactucae. Next base: position 2,682,868 of record NZ_CP053391.1, on the reverse strand, counting down.
GAGCACTCGAGGAGGCAAAGCAGATTGTAAATGAGCTTGAAGATGAAGCATTCGAATTCGATGATCAAGTCTCTATGCAAAAAGCGATTGGTGCAATCACAGTGATTGAGTTGATTGAACAAGCCTTAAGCGGTGCACACTAACAGGCTTTAGCATACAAACATCCTTTCTTGGACCCCTGAAATATGGGGTCAAGGATAAGTTCGTCTTGCGATTTGGCGCGGTTTAAGAGCGTTAGTGTTTTTTATTGACTGTAATAAAGAAAACTAAGGGTGTTTCATAACCTGAAAATAACAAGCTGATTATGGCGCTGAGTTTTCAAGTTTCACCCTTTAAAGCAGGACAAAGTCATGGAAACAATTTCAACCAGTGGGTTAGCCACATTTTTAAATTTTTATAGTATTGCAATTATGGTGGCTTTGGCAGTCAGCTTAGTTGTCGCAGTTGTATTAATGATGCGTTTTCCTCGTTCCCCACAAGAATGGATTGTTGCCCTCATCTGTACCGTAGTTTCAAGCCTGACAGGAGGTTCCTTTATTATTATGAAATGGAACCTACATGAATGGGTATCCGATATTTGGGGAATGATTACCCTATCTGGATTCTTCTTCATTTGTGGTTTGCCGGGCTGGGCTATTGTGAGATGGGTATTTAATTTCATTAATAAACAAGAAGGTAAAACGATTGTAGAGGTCATTAAAGACTTAAAAAAAGCAAAAGATGATCTTCAAAATAGCTAAAGACGGCTTTAAACATATAGGTAAAATAAAATGAATATCGACCAATACTTAGAATCAATGATCCGCCGAGAAGGCGGGTATGTTAATCATCCATCAGATCATGGTCATGCGACTAAATTTGGTATTACAGAAGCAGTTGCTCGATCAAACGGATATCAAGGTGATATGCAAGATTTATCATTAGCCGTGGCTAAATCTATTTATAAGCAACAATATTGGCTTGAGCCTCAGTTTGACCAGATTAATAAGATTAGCCCTGCTATTGCAGAAGAGTTATTCGATACCGCTGTAAATTGTGGGGTGAGTTTTGCGAAGCCTTTATTACAACGTGCTTTAAACCTGTTAAATAAGCAGGGTAAGGAAGGCTGGCCAAATCTTGCTGTAGATGGCCAGTATGGGCCTATTACTTTGCAAGCACTTAGCTCCTATTTAAACCGACGTCATAAAGAGGGAGAAAAAGTGTTAGTGCGTATCTTAAATATTATGCAAGGGCAGCGTTATATCGAAATTACAGAGAACAATCCTACCTACGAAGAGTTCTTTTACGGTTGGATATTAAATAGAGTAACACTCTAAAAATGTATTAGATGAAAACATGTTTAAAGATCAAAAGAATTAAAAAGCCTAACCACGAGTTAAGGCTTTTTAATGAATCATATGTCGAGTAATGATTTATTGAGTAATGAGTAAAACTGCGAGAAGAAAGAAAATAGCACCACTAATTTTATTGAGGATGGAAAAATTATTCCCAGCTAACATCTTCTCTTTAAAAATCGAAGAGAAATTTGCATAAACCAAATGAATTAAAAATCCAATAAAACAGAAGGTTAAAGAAAGAATTAAAAATTGATTTAAAATTTCTTTCTTTATGTCAATAAATTGAGGGAAGAGTGCAATAAAAAATACAATTGTTTTAGGATTCAGTAATGATGCAAATAGGCCTTGATAAAACAGTTTAGATTTACTTACAGCTTGATTGTTTTGTTGATCGGTCATTAACTCTTGTGTTGGAAGTTTTTTGGTAAAGTTTTTATATCCTAAATACATTAAATAAAACGCACCAACAAACTTTAAACCGGTAAAAATAGTAGGATTACTGGTAATAATAAGTCCCACACCACTAGCGGAAATTACCGCAATCACAAACATACCAATAATTAAACCACTTATTCCAAATAAAGCAATTTTAACCCCATAGTTAATTGAATTTGTGACAGTAAATAAAACTCCTGGTCCTGGGCTTAGTAGGGTAAGAAATGCAATTGTTATAAATACTAAAAGACCGCTCACGCTGATATATCCTATTTATCAATTGAAGCAAGATTGTGTGGTTACTTTAAATGAGAAAATAATCGATGTATACAGAAGGTTATGTATATTTAAGTCTTAAATAGATTAAATATTTAAAATATCGATTTATATAAAATAAATAGGGCAGTAAAACTATAAATGTGAAAGCAACATAAACACACAACGTTAAAAAATGAGCATGTTAGTATGCTAAGTCTATATTTCAAGAAATCTACAATATGACGAAAAATGAACGGCAGTTTAAATCTGGCGAGTTTCAATTTTCCTTTTTATCGTTTAAATATTGGGGTATATGGTTTCTAGCTTTTATTCTGATGTTATTTGCGATGTTACCTTGGGCCATTCAATGGCGCCTCGCTGATGTCCTTTCAAAAATAGCTTGGAAATTTTTAGGTTCAAGACGCAAAACGACGCTACGAAATCTGGAAGCATGTTTTCCTGAAAAAACACCTTTGCAAATTGAGGCAAAAGCTAAACAGGTTTTTGTTGATACTTTAACGGGGGTATTTGAAGCTCTAAATGCTTGGTACTCTCCAAACTGGTTTAAAAGCCGTGTTCACATAGATGGTTTAGAAAATTTAACCAATAATCAGGAAAATGGCGTACTTTTATTAGGTACCCACAGTACGCTTTTAGATGCAGGTGGAGCAGCGTGTACTTTATTCTTTAATATGGATGTGGTTTATCGACCTCAAAATAATCCGTTTTTAGATTTTCTGATTCATCGTAGTCGTGCGAGAGTGTATAAAAATCAGATTGCTCGAGACAACATGCGTGGACTCATACAAAACCTCAAACACGGCCATGCAATATGGTATAGCCCAGATCAGGACTTTGGCTTAAAACAGGGTGTCATGGCATCATTTTTCGGTATTCAAGCCGCGACTGTTACAGCCCACCGCAGACTAATGGATATCTCTAAAGCAGCAGCAGTCCCTTTATATTTTTACCGTAGTGGTGACATCCGTAATCCTCAATACCACGTTTTGGTAGAACCTAAACTCGAAAATTTTCCGAGTGGTTGTGAAGTCAGTGATGCTGAAAGGGTAAACAAGATTATTGAGAATCAAATTCGTATTGCTCCTACACAATACATGTGGTTTCACCGACGCTTTAAGACACGTCCTGCTGGTGAACAGAAGTTTTATTAAGGATAAAGAAGGATAGATTTTTGTTGCTTTAATTATGTTGAATATCGATTGCAAATGATTTTGAAGCGTGTATTATCGAGCATAACTAACAAAATATTCTTGTCATCATAAATTTCTCTTTTCGTAGTTTTATTTATAATCCTTCGGTTTTCAGTCATTTAAGTTTTCACGTCTATTTTTTAGTTAAATTGGTTTCCCCAATAATAAGTTATAATATTTTAAAGATTCAGGATTAAAACATGTCTAATTCTACTGGTACAGTAAAGTGGTTCAATGAAACTAAAGGTTTTGGTTTTATTGCAGCTGATGAAGGTAAAGATATTTTTGCTCATTTTACCGATATTCAAACTCAAGGTTTTAAAGTTCTTATCGAAGGCCAACGTGTTGAGTTCACTGTAGTACAAGGTAAAAAAGGCCCGCAGGCTTCAAATATTGTAATTCTTCAAAATTCATAAAATAGAGCGTCTAATTGATTTAGATATATTATTTAAATAAAATATGTTTAAGTCTAAAGCGTTTTAGTAGAGTTTAAAAAAGCCCACTTCACTTTTTGTGGGCTTTTTATAAGTTTTAATTAAACTTAGATTTAAAATAAAAAAATTATAAAAATACTCTCTTAAAAGTGCTTCTAAATTTTATGTTAAAATATAATTTACTAGGTGTATGGTATTAAAATGGATATTTGTATTGGCGGTATTTTTGACGGTCAAAAAATAGAAAATCATAATGATTTTTTTAAGATTGAAGAGCATTACTCAGACAATAGCTCTCAGTATGTTAAGCAGCACTTTCACTTGTTTGGACAGATTTTTACTTTTTGGGTTTGCGAAGATATTGATCTACAACAAGCTATAAGAAAAGCAGAGAGAATTTTAGAAAATAAAAAAGAAAGTATTTGAATACCTTAACGATTAGGTTCAGCCTTGTTTATAAGCTTAATTGAACTATTATTATGTTCTCTTAATCTTATATAAGAAGTTTTTACAATACTGTATCAATACTTACATACATTAAACAATTTTTATGTGGTATTTACTATCGAAGCTACTACATTAGGCTTAAGCTAAAGTTGTTTTATTTATTGCGCAAATAAAACAAAACCCATTTTAATAATATATTTATTAAAATGGGTTCTTTATTCGGGCCATCATTATTAATTTAATATCCATAATTAAACTATAGATAATATTTATTGTTATAAGCCTCTCTTAAGAAAGGAAAACATTTTAAATGTTAAGTGCAGTACAACCTAATATTTGTTTTATTGGCAGTAGTAATTTAGCTTTAGCTTTGATAGGAGGACTGGTTTTAAAAGGATTTAAAAAAGAAAAAATACACCTGATTGAAGAGAAGAAAATTAATGATACAAATGCCTTAAAGCAAAGGGAAAATGGATTAAAAAAAGCTGAAATTGTGGTTTTGCTACTAGAAACTAAACAGTTAAAAGAAACACTTGTACCGCTAAAAAAATGGTTAGCAAGTAAAATTATAGTTTCCATGATGGCTGGGGTTGATATTGCAAACTTATCCAGTTTGACGGGGTCGAAAAAAATTGTTCGTGTGATTTCAAATCCACCTGTACTTACGCATACGGGTACGCATGTACTTATTGCTTCCGAGCAAATGGACCAACTCGATAAAGACGTAATAGAAACGCTGTACTCTGCAACGGGACAGACTTTTTGGGCACCATCGGAAACTCAAACCGATGCAATTATTGCACTTTCTGGTTCGGGACCAGCTTACTTTTTCTATATTTTAGATAGCATGATAAAAACAGGGGTTTCTTTAGGGCTCGATAAACAATTTGCTCTAGATTTAGCACTACAAGCGGCTAGTGGTGCAGTTGAAATGATTCGTAAAAGTAATGTTCCACCAGCGGATTTGTGTGGAAAGGTGACATTGGCTAACGGAATTACCGAATCAGCACTCAGAATGTTTGAACTAGGAAATGTATCTGATGATATACGTTTAGCAATGAAGGCCGCATATCATCGTAGTAAAGAAATTACTTCAGAAATTATTTCTGAGGTGAGCTGACTCTTGTTTAGCAAACTAAGCCTTTAAAAAGTATTCCCAAATAATGAAACCTAAGCCAAACCCAATAAAAGAGTAGAGGGTAATAATAAAGAATACAAAACTGGCTTTATTTTTTTTCTTCAAAATGTTCATGGCGATGCCTCCAATTCAGATTAATTACATTTTGAAGAAGAGGAGGCTGTAATCATAGATACAGAATTTTTTAAAAAAAATATAACAGAACTTTGATCTGTTATATTTTCTTGGTTTTATCTTAATAAAGATTTTAAAATCAATAAATTAAATACTTATATGTAAGTATTTAACTCTTCTATTCAATTAGCATTAAATCGGCTGTATTGGCAGATTTGAGAGGTCGTAGAGCAAAGGTCGAACGGGTGTGTCGAATTCCTTTAATCGAGTAAAGTTTCTTCCTTAAAAATCTTTCGTAATGGTCAGCATCTTTGACTGCTACTTTAACCAGATAATCGTAGTCACCTGTAACAAGATGCGCCTCAACAACTTCAGGTATATCTGCTAATGCTTCACTGAAATTTTCTAGCATTTCGTCATCGTGGCGCTCTAAAGTAATTTCAATGAAAAAGACTTCGTGAATACCAATCGCTTTTTGGTTTACGTTTACTGTATAGCCTTCAATAATTTTTAAAGTTTCCAGACGTTTCAGTCGTGTCCAGCACGGAGAAGATGAAAGACCTACTTCTTCGGCCAATTGGGCAACGGTTAAACGGCCATTTCCACGTAATGCAGATAAAATTTTCCGATCTATACGATCTAGTGTGTATTCTGTTCTGTTCAAAATATAAACCAAAGAAGAATCTTCTGATAAATCTAAATATACTTTATTTTTATGCTGCGAACATTTAAAAATATTAAAAAATACAGGAAACATTTTGAGTCAAAGGTACATACACTATTTCTATGCATCAAACCTTTCTGGATAGAGGTTGAGATGGAGCAAAGAGCACTGTTTCAGTAAGGGTGACTAAACAGTGCTCTTTGCGGATTTCTTATAAATTGTTAAATGTATTTTCATGAATTGGCATAACGCATGAAAACAAATTAAATAATAACTTTTATTTATTAATTGAAGAAAAACTAATCATTATTTTTTATCTAACTTTTCCTTTATGTTAATTTCATCGCATATAGGAGCAAGGTTATGATCACCCAGCATGATATAAATCAAAAACAATACCAAAATAAATCTATCGATTATTTAAACAGCCAAGCTCACTCTCAAGGAATTGAATTTAATAAATTTATTCATGAAGTTCAGAAAATTGAAAAGGCTGTGGTTCTTGATTTAGGCTGTGGTGGTGGTCATGTTTCCTATAATGTTGCTCCACATGCTGACCTTGTTTTTGCATACGATTTATCTCATGAAATGTTAGATACCGTGTCTAAGGCTGCCAGTCAACGTAAATTAAAAAACATCTTTGTGCAGCAGGGCATTGCTGAAGATATGCCTTTTAGCGATCAGCAGTTTGATGTGGTTATTAGCCGATATTCAGCGCATCACTGGCAGCATGTTCCGACTGCCATGAAGGAAGTAAACCGCGTACTTAAGCCAGATGGCATTGTTATTTTTGTAGATATTATCAGTTCTAGCTCGCCCATATTAGATACGTTTTTACAGACTATCGAAACTATTCGAGATCCAAGTCATGTACGAAACTATAGTGTGAAAGAGTGGGTCTATTTCATTGAAGATGCGGGCTTTGACTTGGTCGGTTTAGATAAACAAACGCTTGCGTTAGACTTTGATAGTTGGGTAAAGCGAATGAAGACTCCTGAAGATCAAATCAAAACTTTACGCTATTTACAGGAAGGTTCATCTGACCTTGTGAAGAAATATTTCAAAATTCAAAATGACGGTAGCTTTGAAAGCCATGTGGGTTATTTTGTCTTTAAGAAATTAGGGTTTTAAGTGGTGTATGAGTAAGGGTTTTAGTAGATTAGAAATGAATTAAATATCACTAGAACTCTTTTCTTGAATTATATTAAAGATCGCTATAAAACAAATTTAATATCATTTATTTGATAAAAATTAATCACCCAATTTTATTAAGGTGATTAAGTATTCAAAAGAGATGAGGGTTATCCCATTTTCTTTATTATTAATAGACACTTATAAATAATTATTATTTAATACGCCCGCAATATTATCACTAATACTTTTAATAACTTTGTCGGGGAAATAATGCGTAATCTTTTAGTAACAATTTTCACTTTATTCGTAGCAACATCAATTTATGCTGCTCAAGAGTCTAGAAATCTTCTAGAGCAAACACAGTGTGAGAAAGCAGTAGAGCTACATGGTTTTTTAAGCCGTGCTCAACTTGATTGTAATTATCACTATTATTCGGAAGAGTTAAAGGAGGCTGCTGCCAAATGCACTAAACATGAGCTCGGCGAAAAATACGGCAGAGAAGTCATGAAATTTGGTATGAAAGAATTTGAAGTGCGTAAGAAGGAAGATACAAAAGGCCACTTTTGTCATAAGGTTTTAAAAGAGTTTCCAAAATATATTAAACAATAAAAAAATAAGGTCTTAAAAACCGATTCTAGCAAGCCGATAAAATGGATTTAATTATTCATTTTATCGGTATAACACTATATATAATCTGCCTGTTAAATTAGAAAAAGAAACTTTAAGAAGCTACTAAATACGAAATCGATAGTTAAAAATTCCTCTTAAATGAATAGAACTGAAAAATTAATAGAGATATATTTATTTTTTAACACTAAAAAGAGCGATTAAAGGACGCAAAATTATGACTATAAAGGAAGTTGCAAGTCCAATTGACCTAAGAAAAGTGGAAGATGCTTTAGAGTGGGCTGAAGAAGTAAATGTGAAACGCCCTTGGAGATATGAGTTTTTTAGCATGTATGTGGCTGAGATTAAGTCACTCAATATCAAAAAACCTAAGATTCTTGAGATAGGTGCTGGTCCTGGTTATTTGGCAAAAATTCTCTTAGAAAATTTAGATTCTCTGGAATATACAGCTTTAGATTTCTCTGAGGCGATGCATGAGTTGTCCAGAAAAAATTTAGGATTACTTACGAGTAAGGCCAAATACTTAACTGCGAATTTTAAAGAGTCTGGTTGGTATGATGTATGCCAACAAGAAACTTTCGATGTTGTCATCATTCACCAAGCTTTACATGAGTTAAGACATAAAGATTTTGCTAAAGAGTTTCATATGCAAGTTAGAAATCATCTATTAAATACAAGCTCTTTATATATTGTGACCGATCATATCGTCAAAGATGAGGAGGGTATGAAAAATAAAGATCTATATATGACAGTTGATGAGCATATAAATACATTTTCTTTAGCTGGTTTTAAGAGTATTGAATTATTAAAAGAAAAGAATGCACTATGTTCTTTTAAAGTTTCTTAAGTTTTATTTCTAGCCAACATCATCTTAATACTTAAAATCTCTTTTTATTATACTCTGCGTTTGAACGGAGGCGGGACGCTTTATGCATGCTGATTTTTGTGTGTCAGTCTGTCAATCAGCCTTCGTTTTGTCTTCATGATTCAATGAGTCACATAAATTATTTAAGTTAGTTTGGACCATATGAATAGCTGATGAAAAGTCATGAATAGAAATAACCTTTCTAGAGAGTTGAGAATAACTACTCAAGAAGTTCTCTAAACGTTGCTCAAAACTATATGAAAATTGAATCAGCTCGATTGTATTTTTTAAAGTTTCTTTGGGTCTTTTACCTGTAACTACAGACTTTAGATAACGTTGTAGTAGCCTTCTTGTTCTTAAATAAAAAGGGACTTCCAGCTTTAAAATTAATGAGCTTTCAAGCAGTAATGGAAGTAAACGTTTGTCGTAAGCTCCCTCTACAATCCAGCTATCTTGTAAGATAATTTCTTTAATACCCTGTGAGATCGTTTCTTCTGAATTCTTTACAAATTGAGTTCCATTTATATTCCAATAGATCTCATCAAATGGGTGAGTTGATAACTTTAATTGTTCAGCTAATTTATTAGCGATAGTCGTTTTACCAGCACCAGAAGGGCCTACAATACAAATTTTCATGGCTTATCTTTTTAAAGGGATATCTCAACAAAATAGTTATAAATAGGAACTAGACTAAAGTTTATAAGTCACTCATCTGTTTTATCAAAGCCTAATAATTTTATTTTGTACAATAAAAACTCAATTATAATTCCAACTTGAAGGAAATAAACTCATGAAAAAACTTTTATTCATTTGTCTAATCGGTTTAGCAGTTACACATGTTAATGCTCATTCTGGGGGTACAAACTCTAAAGGATGCCATACGAATAGTAAAACTGGTGACCATCACTGTCATTAAATAAGGGCTAAAAGAGTAAGCTGATTTCTGGTTTACTCTTTTTAATATCTTTAATTTTACATTTTTTAGAAATAATAAAAGGGAAATTTATGGAAATAATATGGGGAGCGCTTGGCTTATTATTTTTATTTTTAATATTAAGTAAAAAGCATAAGAAGAAAAATCTTACGGGTGAAAGATCAATAGTCTATTTGGTTGATATTGTTGGGGAGCAATCTTATCAAGCAAATTTAAGAAAGATTGCTGGGCCTAAACAAGAAAAGTCAAAATATGTAGAAGTAATGGCTAGAGTTGTTTCTGAACCTTTTAATGCTTATGACAATAACGCAGTTAAAATTGAAATTAATGGTTTAACAGTTGGCTATTTGAGTAGGGATGATGCCAAACTATTAGCTGGTAAAGTGATAAATAAGACTGTGCCAGCTTTAATTAATGGTGGTTGGCTTGATGATGATAGTGAAGGAAGCTATGGTGTAAAACTCGGTATTCAAAATCTTAGTGAATTAATATAGCGGAGTACATTTTTAAGTTTTACTTATATTTTAAAATTTCAAAAAAACAAAATCTTCTGTAAGGCCTTAATAAATCTTTTTACTCATGTTTTTAAAGCTTTATTTGTAGCCAATATCACATTGACACTCTAAACCCCTCCGATTATCCTTTGTCTGCTGGCCACATTGCCAGTCGGTTTTAGCAGGCCGTATTTACCCAACGCACACGAAAAAGTCTCTCTTTTTTGTGGGCATCCCTACGTGTCTCCCTCTGCGGCGGAACGGGAGGGGGACATCTTCGGATGTGCTGGTTTTTGGGTAAATCAGTCTGCTAACCCCTTTTCGTTTCGCCACCATAATCATTTAGCAGTGATGTGGCGAAACTTCTTTATTACCCAAAGGAGTCCGCTCATGCGTACTATTTCTTCTTTATTGGCCTTTGCCAAAGTCTCTCTATTCATACCGCTTGAACAGTCTTTAAAACGGTTTAATCGACTCTAGGTTTTCTACGCCTTAAGAATCGTTACAACTAAATCATAGCAACTATAAAACTTGAGATAGGTCAGCACGCCATTTTGTGCGGCTTTTGCATGCCTGTTTTTAGCACTCATTTTAAGAGTGACGGCATTTCTATCTCATTTACATACAACAAAAAATTATTTTAAGCGGTATATCTATGCCAAATTTACAATCTTCTTTTAAAGCACTAAGAGTGCTCTACACAGCAAAAGACTTATTTAATCAGTATGGCTTTCATAAGGTCGGTGTCGATCGAATTATTAGTGAAGCAAAAGTTTCCAAAGCCACTTTTTATAATGTCTTTCACTCCAAAGAACGGCTCATTGAGAGGTGTATCACTTTCCAAAAAGATACGCTAAAAGACAAAGTGCTTTCAATTCTCTATTCCTATAATGAACTGATGGTGCTCGATAAGCTTAAGCAAATTTACTTTTTACATGCGAGTTTAGAAGGGCCATATCATTTACCATTTAAGGCAATGTTTGAAATTAAAAGGGTCTATCCCAAGGCCTATGGCGTTACGATCGAGTACCGAACTTGGCTCATCAATGAAATTTATAAACTGCTTTTAACCGTCAAAACTACCGCCTCAGTCGAAGACGCTTACATGTTTTTATGTATGATTGACGGGGCGATGTTTCGGCTTTTTGAAAAAAATAACATCGATGAAAGTGCGCTTGTTCGGTTATTTCTTTTTAATCTGTGTCGGTCTAAGTAGACCATAAACGAAAAAAGCCTCTAAAAAGAGGCTTTTCTTAGCATTAAAATAAGCGTTTAGCTTCATTACACAGGTTTTGCAGTTTGTGCCATTCCTTCAAAATATTGAACCGCAGGTGAGCGAGCCATATAAGCTAAAGCTTGCTCGGTGTCTCCCTCATGAAGAGGGTTAAATTTTGGAGAAGCCCATCTTAACGTCGCTTTCCATAAATATTTAATGGTCGGTAAGTTGTCTGAGCGAGTCGCAGTTTTCTCAAATTCACGAATAATTTTGAAGTAGCCACGGCGCATCAATTTTTGAATATCTTCGTGCTCTAAATCTTGCTTGCCTAAACTACGGGCAAAGTCAGCAAGGAAGTAAATAAACAGTGGAAAAACCGCCGCCATAATCACTTGGCGCGATACATAAAAACCAAACTTGTTTGTTAATAGGTGTTCAAATAAATCGTAAGCAACACAGCGATGTTCGACTTCTTCGGCCAAATGCCAGCGGAATAAATCTGCCATAGCAGGGTCGGCTTTGTCCCAAGACTTACTATCGAGTGTCCACTGACCAATGGTTCCGGTAAAGTGCTCGATTGCCGCAATTACTCCTACCCGAAAAAGTAACCAATATTCATCAAGCTTTTCACCTTTTAAAAAAGGCATGCCTAAAGGTTTGTCACCCAACAAAATATTAAAAACAAAATGGGCACGGTTGAGTGTCTCTTGAATGTCGTAGCCATTTTCTCGTAAGAAATCTTGAGCTTTTTCATGGGCACGTGCATGCGCAGCTTCTTGACGGACAAATCCGATGACTTCTTGTTTTAGTGTTTCATCGGTAATCAGGGGCAGGGTTTTATTAAAGACTCGGCAAAACCAAAATTCACCAGCCGGCAGGAGCATGTTGATGCCATTAGCGACATGTGAGCATAGCGGATCATTAGGCATCCAGCAGACGGATGACTCTGCAAAATCAAAATGTACTTTTCTGGCTTTAAGCTGATGATTCCCTGTGAGCATATTCGTCACCCTATTCATAATTGTTCATTTAATGCGAATGGGTCATTTTTAGCATTCAGTCAACTTAATCACCATGTGCTTAAGGGACAAAAATATTCTTTGAATGGTTTGTTCAGATAAAAAGCAACCTAACTTGGTGGTTTTGAGGCTTATGCAATAAAAAAGGCTCCTTAGTTAAAAGGAGCCTTCATTTTTATAATTTAGGCCTGAAATAATTTAAGCCTACTCATTTATATTTATATAGTGAAATATTTTAATTATAAATGTCCACGGTGAATAACTCGCCGTGCTTGAAGCTTAGATCGCTTGCCACTGATCTTTAACTTCTTCTGAATTTTTATTCAGAATGACTTGGTTTTCTTTCACTTCCCCAATCCATGCCGTTGGGATAAGGTGATGTTGATCGTTTTCATCTCGAGTTAGCTTCAATTGATTTTCACCTTCAAGATGATCGACAGTCCCTACTTTTGTGCCACATGAAGCAATAACGTCGGCATGTTTTTTAATATCATTAATATTTAAAGTATTCATTTTAGACCTCTTCTTTGGAAATAGAAAAACGGTAGAAACTAAATTACTTTAAATAATGGGCAAAATGTTGAGTTTTTAATAAACCTTACATGATCGGATTATAAGTTCACTTAATAGGTGCATTTGAATAACAATGAAATAATTAGATATAAATCTAATAATATTTATCTTTTTATTACAATTTACGTGTTTAATTAAACAGATGTGTTCAGATAGTGTTAATTCAATACTTTTAAATAATTAATCGTAATGAATATCAAAATACCTATAAACATGACGATATTGAGTATCTTAAGTGAATTTGAAGCTGCCCCAGCTGAAGTTAAAAACAAGCTGCGAGTTAGTTTGCTCTATCAATTGATCAATGTAGCGAAAAATTTACCCCATCCAGCTTCGGGTCATACCTATCAACGCTGGCAACTTTTTGGGCAGATTGCTGGGGTTGATTTAAGTCTAGCTAAGCTTTTTGAATCTCATTGCGATGCCTTAAGTATTTTAAATGAATTGGGTTATCAACAAGAAATAGATAACAAGACTTGGGCGGTTTGGGCAGCCGATGGCGGACCAGCACCTTTGCAAGTCACTAACGACCTTTGTAATGGCATAAAACCTTGGTGCTCTGGCGCTGAGTTTATCCAAAAAGCTTTAATGAGTTATAAAGATCAGCAAGGGCAGGCGCAGCTTTGTATTGCCGATTTAAGCCATCCATCTATTACGACCGATTTAAATCACTGGCATGCGGTAGGCATGCATGCAACACAGACCGCGCAAGTAACTTTTAAAAATACGCCTGTTCAATCGGTTGGTGAGCCAAACAGTTATTTAAAACGTCCAGGTTTTTGGCATGGTGCAGCAGGTGTTGCGGCTTGTTGGTATGGTGCCGCCATGCGTCTAGCGAGTTTTTTGCAAGAAAGCTGCCAGGCAAATCCTAATCCATATAAAAAATTATATTTAGGCGAGGTCGCTCAGCAATTAGAAATCACTAAACAATATTTTCAATATGTTGCCGAGTTGATTGACCATAAACCAACGCTAAGCCATGAGCGGGAAGTTCGGATATTACGTGCCCAAACAGAACAATGCTGTCTGAGCATTATTGAACGAGTAGCGAAAGCCTTAGGCGCTCGTCCTTTTTGTGAAGATGCGACATTTGCTCAGCTCATGGCAGATTTGCCTGTGTTTATACGACAAAGTCATGCTGCTTTTGACTATGAACAAATTGCAGAACTCTGTGTGTCGGAGCAAAGCCTATGGGAACTTTAAAACATCCTTTGGTTGAAGACCGCGTTATTTTTGGTGAGGGCACGACCAAAGAGCAATGGTTAAATGCATTTAAAGATCATCCGTTAGCACCTTTAGATCTTGAGTTATTTCGTTCTAAAAGGGTGGTGATTGTCGCTCCACATCCTGATGATGAAGTGCTTGGCTGTGGCGGGTTAATGCAGCAACTGATCACGCTGAATTGTAAAATAGTGGTTTTAGCTGTGAGTAACGGCACACAAAGCCATCCTAACTCTACAAAATATCCTCCAGATCAGCTCAATATTCTTCGTCCGCAAGAAAGCGTGGCGGCCTTAAGGTGTTTAGGCGTAGCAGACTCAACCGAGCATGTAGAGCTTAATTTGTTAGATGGTCAGATTCATTTACAAACCAAGCAACTCTGGCAGAGTTTAGATCAGATAGTTCAAGCCGACGATCTTCTAATTTGTAGTTATGAATTTGATGGACATCCAGACCATGAAGCAGTAGGGAAAACCGTACAAGCTTATGCGACTGCGAGACAATTACTATGTTTACACGTATTAATATGGGCTTGGCATTGGGCAAAGCCTTTAGACCCACGAATTGATTGGCACCGAGCAAAAGCATTTTCATTAACACAAGAACAGCTAACTAAAAAACATCAAGCAATTTTGCAGTTTAAAACCCAACTTGAAGCAGATGAAACCACGGGGAATGCCGCAGTGCTATCTCCAAGTGCGATTAATCGTCTTTTAATGCCTTATGAGGTTTATTTGAGTGATTCATTCTCGCGTGTACTTTGAAGATTTATATCGTCATAACAGTGATCCATGGGGCTATGACGCTCATTGGTATGAAGCACGTAAAAGACAAATTTGTCTCGCACTGCTGACAAAACCTCGCTATCCAAAGGTGCTAGAAGTCGGCTGCTCAAACGGACATTTAAGTTTTCATTTGGCAAAAAGAGCTGAGCAATTGATCTGTATAGATGTTTCTGAGAGTGCTGTTCGCTTGGCATCTGAACGTCTAAAAGAATTTGAGCATGTTGTTGAAAATAGAAAAATACCCGAAGACTACACAATTCAAAAATTTGACCTAATTTTAATTAGTGAGATGGCCTATTACCTGTCAGCAGATGAATTGCACCAGTTTATTGAAAAGTTAAAACATAGTTTAAATGTGGACGGTGAAATTCTGTGTTGTCACTGGCGACATGAAATCCAAGATTTTGAATTAAACGCTGAGCGAGTCCATCAAAGTTTTCAGCAACATTTTCCATTTCATCATTATCTCAGCTTAAACGATCCAGATTTTATGATCGATTTGTGGACGGCCAATGCTTCCTCTTTAGCACAGCAGGAAAAACTAAGATGAAAATAGGTATCGTCATTCCAGCGCATAACGAAGAATACTATCTATCTGCCTGTCTGCAATCTGTTCAGGTTGCGATAGATAACATCAGTGGTTATGACGTAGAAGTGCTTGTTGTACTCGATAGCTGTACAGATCAGTCGCGGTTAATCGTACAAAGCCATCAAATCAATTGGATTGAATGCGACTATGCATGTGTTGGGCAAGCGAGAGACTTAGGTATTCGCCATTTAATTGAGAGAGGGGTTACATGGATTGCATGTACAGATGCAGACACGGTCGTCAGCCCTGATTGGCTACGCTACCAAATCCAGCATCAACCTACAGATGCAATTTGTGGCACTGTAACGCTAGACGATTTTAGTCATCTCTCTATCACTAAGCGGGAAAAATATTTAGCACATTATCAAGATGAGATGGACCACGCGCATATTCATGGGGCAAATTTAAGTTTTAGTGCAGAGGTCTACCTTTTGGTCGGTGGCTTTGAACCTATTTCATGTCATGAAGATGTGTCTTTAATCAAAAAATTGATCAAGCATTGTTGCAATAT
The DNA here is from genome assembly GCF_013122135.1 of Acinetobacter lactucae. Taxonomy (NCBI): domain Bacteria; kingdom Pseudomonadati; phylum Pseudomonadota; class Gammaproteobacteria; order Moraxellales; family Moraxellaceae; genus Acinetobacter; species Acinetobacter lactucae. The sequence continues at coordinate 2,666,862 of NZ_CP053391.1, read as the reverse complement.
TACTTGGAGTAATTTGGTTCGAGTGACAACGAGCAGTCGCTTAAATGGACGTGCGCCGCAGGGATTATCTTACTTTTTAAATAATCTCTAATGATTTAAAGCATGACCTCGCCCAATATGGAAATGTTCTTTAAATTTTTAGGGTCATATTTAATATTGATGAGGCTACCGACTTTATATTTATGATGATTTTTTTCGCCGATAAGCACCTTTAGATTTTCAGTAATGATTTGGCTTTGCTCAGTTTGAAATTTCAATTTGATATAACATAAAGGGCGATATTGCACCTTAGCTAATGAGTCTTGAAAATATACGACCTCGGCAGAAGTCATTATTCCTCGCTTATAAATTAAAAATCTTTGAACTAGACTTCTAAGAAAAAATGTCCAAGCAATATAGATAAAGAATAAGCTAAACCAGGCCACACCAATAAAAGTCAAAAAATCAGAAAACTTCACTCACGAGAACCAAAATAACTTGTTTATCGTATTATTCTAGATGAACCGATAGGCTCGATCTAGTTTATATAATTAGTCTAAACCATAAGTAGGTAAGGTTCTAAAATTAACAGATCATAATTAAGTTTGGGCAGGGTATATAACTTAGTTGTTGTATTTATGACTACATATGTAAACAAACCTTATGATCAAATGCCTTAGCCCTTAAAATTACTGAAAATAAAGTTTTAAGGTGTATAGGTTTGGATTTTTTAAATTTTTTTCACGATATTCGGGGTGAGTTAAGCCAATATCCTTGGCTAGAGATGTTTGTTTCACTCACTATTTTAATTTTATTTGCAGCAATCGCAAATTTTATTGCCAAACGCATTATTGTTCGGGGCGTTCGTCATTTAGTTACAAAGCTTAAATCACCAAATCAGTCTATTTTTGCTCAGCATAGCGTCATAAGAAGATTTGCAAATATTGTTCCTGCTGTTGTGATTATGAATGGTATTGCAACTGTGCCTCATCTATCTCCAAAGTTCATTGCTTTTGTAGAGATGGCGGCCCAAGCATTCATTTTTCTCACACTCGCGCTTACGGTCAGTGAAATATTAAATATATTTAATCTGATCTATCAGCGTAATCCAAAATCTAGAAACAAACCGATTAAAGGTTATTTACAGCTCGTTAAACTCATTTTATTTGTGGTGTGTGGCCTGATGATTTTGGGAACATTCCTTAAAAAGGATGTGTTCACTTTACTTGCAGGTTTTGGTGCGATGGCAGCGGTATTAATGCTGGTTTTCCAAAACACCATTTTGTCTTTAGTGGCGAGTGTACAAATCGCTTCTTATGACATGGTGCGCATTGGTGACTGGATTGAAATGCCATCTTTAAATGCTGACGGTGATGTCATTGATATTTCACTGCATACAGTGACTGTTCAAAATTTTGATAAAACCTATACCACCATTCCGACCAATAAGCTGGTTACTGATACATTTAAAAACTGGCGTGGTATGAGCAATTCGGGTTGCCGTCGAATGAAGCGCTCACTTTTTATCGATCAAAGTAGCGTGCATTTCATGAGCGATGAAGAGCAACAAAAGCTCAAAGACTTTTTATTGTTAGATCAATACCTAAATGCAAAGAATTCTGAAATTGAAGAATTCAATAAGCATTTAAGCAATCAATCTCGTTACAACAAGCGCCGTTTAACCAATATTGGGACATTTAGAGCCTATGTTGAATTTTACTTGCGCCAACACAAGGGCATTGCGCAAAATCAAACCATTATTGTTCGCCAGTTACAGCCGACAAGCCAAGGTTTGCCGTTAGAGATTTATGCATTTACCAATACGATTGCATGGGTTTCTTATGAAGCAATTCAGTCAGATATTTTTGACCATTTAATTGCGATTCTTCCCGAGTTTGGTTTACGTGTTTACCAAGCACCTTCGGGCCATGACTTGCAAAGATTAACGGCAGAAATTCATCCAAGTTAAGTTTTAAGCTATAAAAGAACAGCGCCTAAACTATTTTGAAAAAGCTCCCAGATGGGGGCTTTTTTACTCATACTGTTCGCGAAAGATTATCCGGCAAACCAAATATTTTGATGATCACACATTGGGCTCAAATGCTTAATGCGGAGGTTGTCTTGCTGAAAATTACCGAAACCTCCAGCAATATCTAATTCACTGCCTAAGCTGATATGTTTACCTTTATAGCTTAAAGTTTGTTTTTTAGAGTCCCACTGAGCAGTGTGTTCAGGGAAGATAATCAGGATATCGTTCACATAAAGACATTCTTGTTTTAACTGTAAAGCCCCTTTTAGGCGTGCTGAAGCAGAAATACCATTAGATTGATAAACAGGGAGTTTTACGGCACTCATATCTTCACCTGCTTCTTGTTGCTGACATCCTGTAAGAAGCGCAAAGATAACTATGCAAATTAATTTATTATTAGTACCCAATTTTATTCCTTTAGGGGCTTCCATATATTTTTGATAGTAATGGACTAATGTTGCATATCAATCATTAGATTGTTAGAGAAGATTTCATTCCATTCCCGCTTGAGCTTAACAATTTAAGACTTAAGAACTTTATTCACGAACGAGAGTCATCCTAAATTATAGTTTATTTATTTGTATATTGTTATCTTTTTCATTTGTGTCTTGAGGAGTGATGTGCCGTGTCATCCACCAGAATAATAATGCCAGAAGGCTAACACCTGCACCTAAGGCACATACGCCAAACCAACCAGCATAGGCATAAGTCGCTGTGGTACTGATTGCACCTAATCCGCTACCCACTGCATAAAAGAGCATGTATAGACCAACAAGTCGGCTATGCGCTTCTGGACGAGTACGAAAAATCATACTCTGGTTAGTCACATGCAGAGCTTGTCCACCCAAGTCGAGCAATACGATGCCAATTACTAGCGCCCAAAGGGAATAGGCCATGAGTGAAAGTGGGACCCAAGCGAGCAGTAATATTACGAGTGCTACTAAGCTTGTACGCTGAGCATATCCTCGGTCAGCCCAGTAACCCGCACCTGCGGCAGCCAAAGCACCAATCACCCCAACAATACCAAAAGACCCAATTAAAGTATGCGAGAAGCTATAAGGCGGCTCACTTAATGGTAGTACCAATGCGCTCCAAAAAATATTAAATGCCGCAAACATGAGTAAAGCTAGCACACCGCGCACTTGGAGTACTTTTTCTTGGTGCAGCAGTTTCAACATAGAAGCCAGAAGTTGCGGATAGCGCATGCTAACGGGCTGAACCTCTAAATGAGGCAGACGTTTCCAAAGGGGGAATGCAATCATGAGCATGATGATGGCGGCGCAAAAATACACGCCGCGCCAACCTGCTATATCGCTAATTCCTCCTGAAAATACACGAGCAAGCAATAACCCAATGAACACACCACTTTGTGCAGTACCAACTACATGGCCCTGTTCATGTGGGGCCGCAGCACTTGCAGCATAAGCAATAAGCCCTTGAGTCATGGCTGTGCCGAGTAAACCCACCGCAAGCATTCCTGCTAAAAGAATTATCGTAGAGTGAGCAAAGCCAACCACGAGCAATGCAGATATTAAGGCTAGTAACTGTAGAGCCATTAATCGACGTCGATTTACCAAATCACCCAACGGCACTAAAAAGATTAAAGCTAGGGCACAACCTATTTGAGTGGCCGTAACCACGCCACCAATGGCGGCATGACTAACATTAAAGTCACTCGCCAATATGTCGAGCAAAGGCTGCGCATAATAGACATTTGCTACGCTTGCACCACTAGCAATCGCAAACAGCAAAATGACGCTACGAGGCATGCTCGAAAGCGGTTTATCGCTTTCGGTGGATGAAGTTGAAGATGCAAGAGAAGCTTTCATGGGCCTAAATCCATTTAATCTGGTTTTAAAATGCAACTAGTTGAATGTTAAGCCTGCTAGTTTTAAAATGCAACTAGATAACTTGTTACTGATGATTGGTTAGGAAACCCAATGGCGAACTCTACATTGATAAAAGATGAACCTTGTCCTGTTGCGCGCTGTGTCAATCTGATAGGAGACCGCTGGTCACTGCTTATTGTGCGCGATGCTTTTGATGGAATGCGCCGTTTTGGAGATTTTCAGCGAAGTTTGGGCGTTGCGCGAAATATTCTTTCTGATCGACTAAAAAAATTAGTCGATGCAGGTGTTCTTGAAATGCAAGATGCTTCAGATGGCACGGCTTATCAAGAATATGTATTGACCGCTAAAGGGGAGAGTTTGTTCCCAGTGATTGTAGCTTTACGTCAATGGGGAGAACAGAACCTATTTGAAAGTGGAGAGCACTATTCTCTATTAATTGATAAAAATACAGGTCAGCAAATTCCATTTATGGCACCAGTCGCGGCAGATGGAGAAGTGCTGAAAGCTTCTGACACTCAAGTGCAAAAGGTGAAATAAAATAAGAGAAAACAAAAATAACCTTTTTTAACTTAAATTTGGGCAGATTAGTTGATAACCTTGCGCGTCAAATTAAGGTGAGATTATGAGATTTATATTCCTCTTTATCAGCGCAATTTCAATTCAATGTTATGCCGCATCAGAAGCTATGGAACTTCATTACTGTGAAACTGTGAAGAAAGCAGCGAGTGGCGTGATGGATGCTAGACAACATGAAGTGCCAGCTCAAGAGTTACATGACATCGCCAATCATCTTGAAGAGCAACAAGCCAAACAACTTTATCAAGAGCTTATCAAATCTGCATATTCTTCAAAGCTATTTGAAGACCCTCTCATTAAGTCAAAAGCTGTCGAGAATTTCCAAACCACTTGGCATGAACAATGTTTGTCAAAAGAATTGGCTAAAAGTATGTGAGGAGGTTGAGAATAAGAATAAATAGTGGGGATATAAAATTATTATGGATTGATTAATAGTTGGGTTTTGTTCTTTAGTCATTTGGATCTTATGGAAAGCACTTAGAAGTATGCAGATAGGATACTTTTTGCTGTTTATAAGAGAAAAATTAATTAAAGAGAGGAATAGATTAAAAAATATATAATTGCTTAATCTAATAATGTATGTTCTAGAAAAATTAAGTATGATAAGAACGCCCAAAATCATTAGTTGGTTAAAATAGGATGAAATTTGAATAATTTAGCGATAAATACCGCTCTTCAATCTAATTTAGATGAGGTCAGTTACTCTGAATTTATGAGTGGTTTAGTACAGCCAAAATTTAAATTTAACTATGTAAGTCTATTTTCTAGTGCTGGTATATCTGATTTTGGTCTATCCTTATTAGGTGGAAAATGTTTAGCTGCTTGTGAAATAGATGAGAGCCGTCGTTTAGTACATGAAAAGAATAATTCTGCGAAAGTATTTGGGGATATACGTAAAGAAAAAAAAGATTTAATCAAATATGTTAAATCTATCGAAAAAAATATTGATTTAGTTTTTGCTACTCCACCATGTCAAAGCTTTAGTTCAGCAAACTCTAGACGTGGGAAAAATACAGATCCATTAAGCGCCTTAAAAGATGCAAGAAACTTCCTATTTTTTGATGCTTTAGATGTATGTTGTAAATTAAAACCTAAATATATAATTATTGAAAATGTTCCAAATTTTGGAAGACGTTTATTAAGAAATGAGCATGGCACGGTTGGTCATGTTGAAGAGTTTATAAAAGTAATTTTAGCAGAGTATATGGGGCATACCTTTGTTAAATGTGTATCTGAGTTTGGGGTTCCACAATCTAGGAAAAGAAGCTTTAGTGTCTATATTCGTAAAGATATAGCTCGTAAAAAGAATATTATTTTTGAAGATATAAGAAATTTTGTAATTGACCAGGATATTAATGCTCCAAAAAATATTATGGAAGCAATTGGACATTTATCACCCTTAGATAGTAAATCAGAATTAACTAATAGCGATCATAGTGATATATTCCATCATGTACCTGTTCTTAGTGAAAAACATTATTCTTGGATTTCTAATATTCCACCAGATAGTGGTAAATCGGCTTGGGGGAATGCATGTGAAAACTGTGGAGATTTGAATACTCCTATGTTTGAGACTAAATGTATTTCTTGCAATAAATATATTAAAGTCCGACCTCACATTGAAGAGAAAAATGGAACTATTCGAAGTATAAAGGGGTTCAAAACCAGTTATAAGCGGATCAATCCACAGGGATTTTCTTCAGCAATCACAACAAATACTAATGCTTTTAGTAGCGATAATAAATTACATCCTAATCAAAATAGAGTACTAAGTGTTAGAGAGTGCATGTTAATACAAAGTATTCCAAATAATTTTATATGGCCTGAAGAGGTTTTCCATAAATCTATGCACTTAGTTAGAGTAATGGTGGGAGAGGCTCTTCCACCATTGGTTTCTTATAGATTAATGGAAAAGTTATTAAACATTTGAGGTATCTAGCCGCTTCATAATAGCACTTAGATCTGGATTTTTATCTGACATACTTGTTAAGAAGTCTGTCACAGAATCACCCCCTAGTTCGCAAATTTGTCTTACTCTTGCATCATTAGCATTTGCATCGGATCCAGCTAATAACGCTGCTAATAACTCCATATGGGTATGTCTAGAATTCAATAAAATATCATTCCATGTCATTGATGTTATGCTTGGGGGGCAATCAACCAATGCCTCTTGAACAAAGCTTCCAGCAACCAGAACCCCTTGAATTTTACAACCTGAAAAACGTTGTCTAATATACATAATATATGATGTTAATTGTTGAATCTCGTTTGCGCCTATTGAAAGCTCTGGCCCTTTTAATTCAATTATTAAGTACTCATTTTCAGAAGCGGTGTTTAAGAAAACGAAGTCGGGGCGTGTTTTATCTTCAGGATTTGGTGATAAAAAATGCTTATTGGGAGTAAGCCCTTTTTGCTCTGCCTCAGCGCAAATTTTTTTGAGAGTGGAATTTGCAAAATAATGCTCATATTTATTTCCAATAATCCAAGGAAATTCTTCTAACAATTTCTGTAATTGGGTTTCTTTACCTAGAGTTATTCTGCGGAAAAGTTGAGTAAGAGCATAGACTCGTTGAGAAAATACGACCGCTAAAGATAAACTTTCTGGAACAAGTTCATTTACCAATTGATCAATTAGTTCTGGAAAATTATTACTTTCAAAATTTGAGGTTTGATCCCAAAGGGTCTTAATCAATTTTCTTGCAGGCTCATGTGTCCAAGCTTTGGCAGTGGCTTCAATTAATTTACCTTGTTGTTCTTCATCTAAATCATTTTCTGGTAAAACTTCAAGTAATAAATTGCGTAGATGTTTTTTTTCACCTTCAGTAATTGTAGTTTTGTCAGGTAATTTTTTCTCAATTTTTTCATCTAAATCTTTTTCAATATTTTCTTTTTTAAATTCATCATATTCTTTAATTCTTTGACGGACAAAAGTTTTACCCCAATCGAAAAAGCTTGGTAGTCCTAAATATCCCCAATCTATAGAAGTACGATCTGTAGATATAATGTCATCTTCAAACTCATCAATCCAATCGGCTTCAATAACACCGTACATATATCGAGTTTTAATCTCTAAACCTTTACTATCAAATGTAAACGGTCTGTCTTGAGCTAACTTGCCATGTGCAAATACGCCAATACCCGATTGGTCTTGAGTCTGTTCTGAACTTGTTACAAAGCCAACCCAGTATTTAATTAATTTTTTCTCTTTAATTTGCTCCTGAGTATCATCTAATAAAGGAACTCCATTTCTATCAAATTGAGGGATTTCAATATATTCTTCAGACATTCCAGTCGGTGGAGTTCGTAGAATGAAAGGGGGAAGGCAATCCTTTTCAGTGAGAGGGGTATCATTAACATACACTGTAAATAATGGGGTATTTAAAGTAACAGTAAATCTTCTGCCTAAAGATTTTTTCAAATTTTCTGTTTCAATAACACGTTTCAAATTCAAATCATGGCATATGATAATTGTGCCTTGTTTAGCTTTTTTTACATTACTAATTCTTTTTGATAGTTTTTCTTGTAATGATGAGTCTAGAGAATTTAAATAGTCTTTAATACTTTGGTCTTCAAATGAAGCTATATTTTCAGCTATTACTTTTGGAGGATAAACTGATATTAATTCATCATCATTCTGGGAGAGCATATCTTTATAATTCAAAGATAGCCAGTTAATCTTATTTTCTTTATAAGTTACAAGATCAACTTTTCTACCAATTCCGAAAGGGGCTAATTTACCTATGCCTTTCCTACCCATTGGTTTACGTTTAGCTTTTTCATCATCTCTTTTTACATTCTTTTTTTTTGCAATAATTAACCAATTATCTATAATTTCTTGGTCACTCATGCTAGTTCCATCATCTGTGGCTATAATAGCAATAGGTGATCCATCTTTTGCAACTATATCAATCCATGAGCTTTTTGCTTCAGCATCCCAAGAATTTGAAACCAATTCGGCTATTACATTTGTAGGTTTATTTTGATAAAGTTTTAAACCTAAATGTTCAATAATATTATGTGAGTATTTTAATACATAAGCGGTCATTCAAATAAACCCCATTTGAATATTTTACTAAACATCCCTATATAATCCATAGACTTTCTAACCTATTTACACTCTTCTTCAAGCTTTATGGTTTCCGCGCCATTTAAGATTTAAGGGTTCTAAATATGCTGTTACTCTGCTATTACCTTTTTAAAGTAGCTCTTACATCATCTTACCAACAATGATAATCAAATTACCTGTTTTTAAGTCACTTATTTGAAAGTCAGGTTTTACATACTTTAACATTTGATTTGAGTTCTGAAAATATCCATTATTAAATAATATTTAAACTATAATTATTTTGTCATCTTTAAGTTAGGACAGTTGGGGTGAATTCTGCTGTAGTTTCATATTTTTATCTACGAATAAATTATATAAGACTCATCTTATAATGAAATTGATATAGGAAATTTAGCGAACAAAGAGGGGGATAGCAGAATATAAAACCTTTCTTTAATATCAATTTTGTCTAGTCAAAGCTAATTAATAGCCAATAAAAAAACCACCTAATTCTTTCGAATTAAGTGGTTTTTAAATTTTGGAGCGGGAAACGAGACTCGAACTCGCGACCCCAACCTTGGCAAGGTTATGCTCTACCAACTGAGCTATTCCCGCAATGTGAGCACATTATAGAGTGTTTCATTAAAGTGTCAACACTCTTGTGATCTAATTGAACGTTTAATCAGCACGACGCCAAACTGTACCTTGGCGAGTGTCTTCAAGTACCACACCTTGGTCGAGTAAAGACTGGCGAATACCATCCGCTTTAGCAAAGTCTTTTGCTTTTTTCGCATCAACACGTTGTTGAATGAAATCTTCAATTTCAGCATCAGACAAAGCAAGTGCTTCTTGTCCAATATCTGATTTTAAGAAATCATCTACATTGTGTTGTACCAAACCTAAGATATTGGTGAGGTGACGTAATGTCGAATAAAGAATATTGGCCTGGTCAGCTTGCTCTTCTTTTACAGCACGGTTTAACTCTTTGTTCAGTTCAAACAATACTGCCATTGCTTCGGCTGTGTTGAAGTCATCACACATTGCATTGTTAAAGCGTTCAATAAAGCTTTGATCAAGCGTTTCAGTTGTGGTTTGACCATACACTTGTTGGTAAGCTTTAAATGAGTGATAGAAGCGAGTTAACGAAGTTTTTGCTTCTTTGAGTGCCACATCAGAGAAGTTCACAGGACTACGATAGTGTGAAGACACAATAAAGTAGCGGATCACTTCAGGGTGGAATTTTTCCATCACGTCACGAATCGTAAAGAAGTTGCCTAAAGACTTAGACATCTTTTCACCATCAACGTTAATGAAGCCAACATGCATCCAGTAGTTTACATATTGTTCGCCAGTCGAAGCTTCACTTTGCGCAATTTCATTTTCATGATGCGGGAACATTAAATCTGAACCACCACCATGAATATCAAAGTGATTACCTAGGCAGCAAGTTGACATTGCAGAACATTCAATGTGCCATCCCGGACGGCCATTACCCCAAGGTGATGCCCAAGACGGTTCATTTTCTTTGGCATGTTTCCAAAGTACAAAGTCAAAAGGATGTTTCTTTTCAACTTCTACATCAACACGCTCACTTGCGCCAGCTTGCATATCATCAAGCTTACGGCCAGAGAGGCGACCATATTTTTCAAATTTGGTCACTTCAAAATAAACATCGCCGTTTGAAGCAGGGTAAGCAGCGCCTTTATTCACCAAATTGCCAATCATATTTTGCATCTGATCGATATATTCAGTGGCTTTAGGTGCTTCATCTGGTGCTAAACAGCCTAAGTTCGCTGCATCTTCATTCATTGCATCGATGAAACGAGTGGTGAGTTGTTGGATTGTTTCACCATTCTCATTCGCACGTTTGATGATTTTGTCGTCAATGTCGGTAATGTTGCGAATATAGCGAACATTCCAGCCTTGACTACGTAAGAAACGAATAATGTAGTCAAATGCAACCATAACTCGAGCATGCCCGATATGACAGTAGTCGTAAACGGTCATACCGCAGACGTACATATCGATGTGACCTTCTTTGCGAGGTACAAATTCAACTTTTTTTCGTTGCTCAGAGTTATATAAAACAAACGGTTGCATAAGGGTTTTCAAACACTCAACAAAAACAGTGTTACATCATAACTGATGCATCATTTTTCACAAAGGTTTATGCAAGAATTTTATAAGCTTGTGAAATCTTATACATTTAAAAACGTGTAGGTGATTGAGTTATGTTAGAATGCCCCCAAATCTTTTGATTAAAATCACCGATCTTCACAAGAGATCAGATCAATTATTTTGAGTCAAACTCGTATGCCCAATCCTACAGATTTCCAAAGCAGCGCATTAGCAACATTGCGTATTGAGCAACAAGCCTTAGACGTGTTAGCAACACAAATTGGTGACAGTTTTAACCGAGCTTGTGAAATATTGTTACAGTGTAAAGGTCGTGTTGTGATTACTGGCATGGGTAAGTCAGGGCATATTGGCCGTAAAATGGCTGCTACTTTTGCCTCAACTGGCACACCATCTTTCTTTATGCATCCGGGCGAAGCTGGACATGGTGATTTGGGGATGCTGGTTCGTGGTGATGTTTTAATTGCGATTTCCAATTCTGGAAAAAGTGATGAAATCATGATGTTGATGCCGTTAATCAAACATCTTGGCGTACCGCTCATTACCATTAGCCGTGATGATAAAGGTCCAATGCCACAAAACGCTGACATCGCTTTAACTTTAGGTGAGTCAGACGAAGCATGTCCATTAGGTTTGGCGCCTACCTCGAGTACGACAGCAACTTTAGTTTTGGGTGATGCACTGGCTGTTGCTTTACTTGAAGCACGTGGTTTTACCGCAGATGATTTTGCTCGCTCGCATCCAGCAGGAGCGTTGGGTAAACGCTTACTTTTACATGTGAAACATCTGATGCATACAGGCGATGAACTGCCAAAAGTTTCACCAGATACACCAATGAATCAAGTACTTTACGAAATTTCTAATAAGCGTTTAGGCTTGACCACAATTGTAGATGAACAAGAACATTTGCTTGGTATTTTCACCGATGGTGACTTGCGCCGTTTAATTGATAAACAGCAAGGTTTCGATGTGAATTTGCCTGTTTCAGAAGTGATGACAAAAAAACCATCAACGATTTCTCAAGAAGCACGTGCGGTAGAAGCTCTACAACAGCTTAACCTGAAAAAAATTAGTCAGTTTGTGGTGGTCGATGACCATAATAAAGTGATTGGTGTAATTAGTATGCATGACCTTATTCAGGCAGGGGTAAATTAATCAATGGCATCTTATGCATTGTTAGAACAAGCACGTCATTTACAGGCATTGGTTCTGGATGTTGATGGTATTTTGAGTGATGGCTTTGTAACATTAACCAATAGTGGCGATGAAATTAAATCATTCGATATTCGTGATGGTTTAGGCATGAAGCTTGTGCAGCAAGCGAACATGAAAGTCATCATTATTACAGGCCGAAAAAGTAATATTGTTGAAAAACGTATGTCTGACTTAGGTGTAGATCTGGTCTTTCAAGGTCGTGAAGATAAAGGTTCTGCGCTGCGTGAAGCATGTGCACAGTTTAATATTTTGCCTTCAGATTGCTTATATATGGGCGATGATTGGCCTGATTTATCGGCTTTTGCAATCGCAGGTATGAGTGTTACTGTGCCAAATGGTCACGAAGAAGTACGTCGCCGTGCGCATTTGGTTACGCAATCAATGGGTGGGCGTGGTGCTGTGCGTGAAGTCTGTGATATGTTGCTGATCGCAAAAGGCATTTACCAAGAACTTCTTGAAAAATATCTTGCAGTACCGCATTAATAATAAGATTACTTAAAAAGGTAGGCTGTTCCTGCTCATGGATACCAGAGTTTTATCAATTGTTGCTGTAGTGGTTGCTGCTATAAGTGGTGGTTACTACTACTATAGTGGCAAGGCAAAAAAACTAGACATTGGTTCTGCGAAGAATATGACATATTCAGCGCAGGGCGTCCATTTGACTCAAACTGATGATCAAGGCAATTTGTATATTCGTGCTGAAGTTCGTCAGCTTGAACAGGATATGCAACAAAAAACATCAAAGTTGGATCAGCTTAATGCCTCGATGTATAAAGATGGCAAAGTTGATGCAACATTCTTTGCAAAACAGGCAAATGGCTACGATGATAACCGCAAAGTTATTTTGTCGGGTGATGTGGTCGCAACTAAACTGGCGCCACAAGGGAAGATTGAATTCCGTACCGATGAGTTAACGGGTTATCCAAAAACCAGAGAAATTGAAACAGACCACCAAGTGGTTGTTCAATCTCCGCAAGGCGATTTTGTCAGCAAAGGGTTAAAAGCTAATTTGAATAATGGTCAGTACGAATTTTTTAATATTCGAGGAAAGTATGTACCAAAGTCTTAATTTAAAACGTTCTTCAGCTTTCCTAAAACAAGCTGCGGTAATTACATTCGTTGCTTTATCATCTGCTTCGACTTTTGCTTTACCGTCTGACCGTAACCAACAAATTTCGTTAGTGGCAGACCGTGCAACTTATAATGAGAAAACAGGTTTAACGACTTATACGGGTAATGTCGTAATTGAGCAAGGTACGATGAAGCTTCAAGCTGACTCAATTGTTGCTACGCTAAATTCTAAACGCGAAATTCAAACCATTACTGCCAAAGGTAGACCATCTAAATTCCAACAGCAAATCAGTGCTGATAAAGGTGTTGCACGAGGCGAGGGTCAAACTATTGTTTATAATGCAGATACAGGCATTATTACTTTGACTGGTGGTGCATATCTATATCAAGATGGTTCAAGCATTCGTGGTAACTCATTGAAATATAGTATGAATAAAGGCGATGTTGAAGCTCAAGGTTCATCATCAAACCGTGTTCAAATTATTATTCCGCCATCAACTTCAAAAAGTTTCCCAGGAGCGCGTGACTAATGCAACAAGCTCTTCAACCCCAAACTTTGTGTATTAAGCACTTAGCAAAAAACTATAGTAAACGTTGGGTCGTCAAAGACGTATCTTTTAGTATGCAAAGTGGACAGATTGTTGGTTTGCTTGGCCCGAACGGTGCAGGAAAAACAACAAGCTTCTATATGGTTGTTGGGCTCGTGCGTATGGACAAGGGTGAAATTCACCTTGATGATCTTGATATGTCTGATTTAGCAATGCATGAACGGGCACGTAAAGGAATCGGATATCTTCCGCAAGAAGCTTCTATTTTTAGAAAGCTGACCATTGCTGAAAATATTATGTCTATTTTAGAAACACGCAAGGACTTAAATAAGCAACAGCGCCAGCAACGTCTTACTGAATTGTTGAATGACTTTAAAATCAGTCATATTAAAGATTCATTGGGCATGAGTGTGTCTGGTGGTGAACGCCGCCGTGCTGAAATTGCACGTGCATTGGCTGCTGATCCTAAATTTATGTTACTTGATGAACCATTTGCTGGTGTCGATCCAATTTCGGTTGGAGATATTAAAGACATTATCCAGACCCTAAAAGATCGTGGTATTGGTGTACTCATCACTGACCATAACGTACGTGAAACTTTGGCAATCTGTGAACGTGCATATATTGTGAGCGAAGGCTCGGTAATTGCAGAAGGTACGCCGCAAGAAATTCTGGATAATGAGCAGGTACGTAAAGTCTACTTAGGTGACGATTTTACAGTTTAAACAAAAAAGTTAATCTGTTTGGCTAAAAAGAGGTCAGTGCCTCTTTTTAGCTTTTTTATATTTATTCTTTAAAAAACAATAATTTGGTAGCTTCATTTGATCGAAAAATAATGTGTGAATTATTCCTGCATTTATGCTTCTTTATGCAAAAAAATATGTAGAATGTAAAAGCTTTTAAACGATAACAAACAAGATCAACAAGACAAGCATGATTGGATATAACCAGAGAAGAGTAAAAAGGACATGTAAAAAGCCGGCTTTCCTGAAAGGGTTGATGCTTTTAACTACATTGCATGTACCTATGGTGATATATGCTGCTAAACCAAGTGAGCAATATCACACATTGAAAGACAACTTGTCACAACTTTTTACCCCTAAAAGTAGTGATGAATTTAAAGTCGCTAAGATGCAAGAGTTGAGTAATTTTAAGCTAGATCGTTCTAGAGTGCAGGAGTTTCCGACTGTTCAACTCAATGATAGAGCAGCTTCATCTTATTCAAGTTTGCCATCTAGAAAAATGACTCTGCAGGAAGCGGTGAAAATCGCGATCCAACGTAACCCTGATATTTCCCAAGCCATTTCAACGTTAGCTGGCCAAAATGCTGGTATTGATGTTGCGAAGGCGGGTTATTATCCACAAATTTCAGGTGGTATTACCACAGGTGATTTGGGTAGTGGCGAGCGTGGTCGGCAGTTATTGACTTTAAACGCAACTCAAATGCTCTATGATTTTGGTAAAGTGAAATCTGGCGTATCGGTGGAGAAAGCCAAGCTGCAAGTCGAGCAGGCCAATGTACTGGTCAGTATCGATGATATTGCACTTGATGTCGCACAGTCGATTATCAATATTCAGCGCTATCTTCAATTAAATAAAATTGCCGAACAGCAAATTGCAGGTATTCAGCGAATTCAGGAAATCGCTAATTTACGTGCAAACGCAGGTATTAGTAGCCAAGCCGATCCAATTCAAGCCCAATCTTATTTGCAAGCTGCTCAGTCTGGTTTGATTGCTCAACAATCATTGTTACGACAATATCAGCAACACTTAAGAACATTATTGGGTGGCGATGTTTCTCGAACAGGTTGGATTATTTCAGATGATTTAGTGAAAGTTTCTGATTTATATGGCGAACCTGAGTTCAATACCATTCCAAAAATGATCGCTGCACAAGCGGGCATTGAGGTTGCTAAAGCCCAAAAAGAGCAGACACGTTTAACACGTTATCCAACGTTGGCAGTTAAAGGCTCTTTAAGTCAGGCGATTAATGGCAAAAATCCAAATAATGATGAAGATGACGGCCTATATAGTTCGGTCATGCTTGAAGCCACCAGTCAGTTTTATCAAGGTGGAGCAGTTTCTTCTCAGGTAAAAATGGCAAGTTATGCAGAAGAAGCCGCTAAGTCTAAAGTGAATTCTGTCTATCTAGATGTGCTTGATCAGATTAGAACCAGCCGTGAGCAAATTGAAAATAAACAACGCCAAATGCAGGTTTTAGCCAACCGCCAAGCAACTACGGTTCGTACACGAGAGCTTTATCAAGAGCAGTACAAACTCGGGACCCGTTCATTGGTCGATTTATTGAATGCCGAACAGGCCATTCATAGTGCTAACTCAGAACTCGAAACTGCACGTTATGATATCTACAGCAGTATTGTTCAGTACATTGCAGCAACAGGACGTTCTCGCCAAGCTTATGACTTAAATAATATTTCAATTCAGGGGTTCGAAGTACAACCATGATGACAAAAATAAACTACCAGCCCTGGTTACAGGCGGTCTTAACGATTGCTAAACATTATAGAATTGAGCCTTCAGAAGAAAGAATTCGTTTACAACTTGACTGGAACCAAAATCAAAACCTAGACGATATTTTACAGCTCATTACACGTCAGGTCGGACTCAATTTACGTAAAGTACCTTTTTCTTTAGAGTTGCTTAACCCATGGCGTTTACCTGTCATGGTTGAGTTCAATGATGGACAGATCGGTGTCATTGATAAGGCCGATACACAAGGAAATGTCAGTATCCAGTTTAGTGGAGATCATGGCCTTTCCCAAAATTTAAGCTTAGATGTCTTAAAAACAACAATTAAGAATGTCTATATCCTGCGTCCTGAAACCTCTATTCCCGATGCACGTATTGACGAATATATCAAGCCATATGAAGCAAGCTGGTTCTGGTCAATTGTTCTAAGAGACTGGAAGCGCTACGTTGATATTATGTTTGCTTCGCTTATTGCCAATGTACTGGCGCTAGCGACCATTATTTTCTCAATGCAAGTCTATGACCGTGTTGTACCTTCACAGTCTATCCCGACTTTATGGGTGTTGGCTGGTGGTGTACTGATTGCTGCCATTTTCGAGTTCACCTTACGTATATCACGAGTGTATTTGTCCGATATTATTGGTAAACGTGCCGACTTGCGTGTTTCTGACCGTGTATTTGGTCATGCATTACGCATCAAAAATAAAGACCGTTCAAAATCTACAGGTAGTTTTATTTCCCAGATTCGTGAACTCGAAGGTGTTCGCGAGTTGGTGACATCAACCACCATTAGTGCGATTGCCGATTTCCCATTCTTTTTCCTGTTCCTGATCATTTTTGCGATTATTGGCGGAAATTTATTTTGGGTGATGTTGCTGGTTGTGCCGCTCATGATTTTGCCGGGTATTTTAGTACAGAAGAAGCTGGCACAACTTGCACAAGAGGGTATGAGAGAATCTTCAATCCGTAATGCAATTCTTGTTGAAGCGGTGCAGGGTATTGAAGACATCAAGTTATTACGTGCTGAGTCACGCTTCCAGAACCAGTGGAACCACATGAATGAAGTTTCAGCCGATATCGGGATGAGACAGCGTAAAATTGTCGGTACCTTAATGGCTTGGACTCAAATGCTGCAAGGTTTAACTTATGCAATTGTGGTTTTGGTTGGATGTTTTGCTGTGATGGAAGGTGAAATGACTACGGGTGCTTTAGTGGCCTGTTCTATTTTATCTTCACGCATGTTAGCGCCGATTGCTCAGATTACAGGTGTTTTAGGTCGTTTACAGCAAGCGAAAGTTGCAAAACAAAGCCTAGATGAGCTCATGCAGCGTCCGATCGATCAGGCGGACCGTTCGCATTTGGTACACAAGGCAGTTTTAAATGGCGACTATGAACTAAAAAATGTCTTGTTCCAATATGGAGAAGAAGACCCGAAACCAAGTCTGGCCATTCGTCATTTAAAAATTCGTGCTGGTGAAAAAATTGCAATATTGGGGCGTAACGGTGCGGGTAAATCGACGCTGCTTCAGCTTCTATCTGGTATGCAAGTTCCAACTCAGGGTGCAGTACATTTAGATGGTCTCGATCTTTCATTAATTGATCCGTCTGATGTACGTCGTGATATGGGCTTACTCAACCAGAATGCGCATCTTTTCTACGGTACGATTCGTGAAAACCTCACTTTGGGCGCACCGCTTGCAACGGATGAAGAGATTCTTCGTGCATTAGTGGTAACGGGTGCATTACCTTTTGTTCAAGAGAAAAAAGAAGGGCTTGATCACCTGATTTTAGAAGGTGGTGTTGGTTTCTCTGGTGGTCAGAAACAAGCATTGTTACTGGCTCGTTTGTTGATTCGTCAACCTAACATTTTATTGTTAGACGAACCGACAGCAGCCATTGATGACGTGGCAGAGAAACAACTGATTGATCATTTAAAAGGTTGGCTGGCACATCGTACTTTGGTCGTTGCGACCCACCGCCGCGCTGTATTAGAACTGGTGGACCGAATTATTGTCGTGAATGAAGGCAAAATCGTGATGGACGGTCCAAGAGATCAGGTCCTCAATCAATCAACAGCCCAACAAAAACAAGTGAGCCAAGGGGGTAATTCATGAGCGAACCACAACAAGAACAACAACTCACCCGTTCAATGAATGTATCTTATAGTGAGCCACCCTTACCACGTGCCAGTTTAGTGATCTGGATTGTGGGCATTGGCTTAGTTATTTTCTTTATCTGGGCGTGGGTATTTAAACTTGAAGAAGTTTCGACCGGTACAGGTAAAGTCATTCCATCATCTAAAGAGCAGGTCATTCAGTCTTTAGAAGGCGGTATCTTAACCAAGCTGAATGTACAAGAAGGTGACATTGTTCAAAAAGGCGAAATTCTTGCTCAGCTTGATCCAACCCGTTTTGCATCCAATGTTGGTGAATCAAGATCTTTACTGATCTCGGCTCAAGCAACAGCAGCGCGTTTACGTGCGGAAGTAAATGGTACACCTTTGGTTTTTCCTGAAATTGTGATGAAAGAACCAAAGCTGGTACATGAAGAAACAGCGCTATATCGGTCTCGTCGTGCAGATTTAGAACAGACCATTGCTGGCTTAAAACAAGCGTTACAACTGGTACAACAAGAATTGGCGATGACTGAACCTTTAGTTGCTAAAGGTGCAGCAAGTGAGGTCGAGGTTTTACGTTTACGTCGTGAAGCCAATGACCTTAGAAACAAAATGAATGATGCGCAGAACCAGTATTATGTTAAGGCTCGTGAAGAGTTATCAAAAGCCAATACTGATATTGAAACGCAACAACAAGTTGTACTGGGTCGTACCGACAGTTTAGATCGTGCAGTGTTCAGAGCACCGGTACGTGGTGTTGTAAAAGAAATTGCAGTCACTACCCATGGTGGTGTGATTCCGCAAAATGGTAAATTGATGACGATTGTACCGATTGACGAACAGCTGCTTATTGAAGCGCGTATTTTGCCGCGTGACATTGCTTTTATTCGTCCGGGCCAAGAAGCATTGGTTAAGATCACAGCCTATGACTATTCAATTTATGGTGGTTTAAAAGGTAAGGTTACGGTTATTTCACCAGACACGATTCGTGATGAAGTGAAACAAGACCAATTCTATTATCGTGTTTATATCCGCACTGATTCCGACAAACTTTACAATAAAGAAGGTAAAGCATTTGGTATTACACCGGGTATGGTGGCAACAGTAGATATTCGTACTGGTCAAAAAACGGTACTCGATTACTTGCTTAAACCATTTAATAAAGCCAAAGAAGCGTTACGAGAAAGATAATAAAAAAGCCCCGAGAGATTCGGGGCTTTTTTATAGGTTTGATTCTATTAAATTCACGTTATAATTTGATTTTTATTATGCTTTATTTAATTCATGGCTTTTACGATTGCATCACAGATTACATTTGAAGAAGAAATTAAAAAAAGTAGATTTCAGGCGATTGCTGCGCCAGTAGAAAATGAACAGCAAGTTAAAGAATTTTTAGAACATAATAAGGATATCTCGACCACTCACCAATGTTGGGCGTGGAAAATTGGGCATAACGTACGTTTTAACGATGATGGTGAACCGTCAGGAACAGCAGGCCGTCCAATCTTGGCGACTATTGAAGGGAATGACCTGACCAATATTATTGTAATGGTTAACCGCTGGTATGGTGGTATAAAACTGGGAACAGGTGGTCTTGTTAGAGCATACGGTGGCTGTGCTGGACAATGTTTATTGTTGGCTGAACGTATTGAACTGATTGCCAAGAAAACGATTTACTTTTCTTGTCATTTTAATGAGTGGGCGATATTCCAATATGAGCTTACTCAACAACAAATTGAATATCAGGAAAGCTACACTGCTACGGGTGTAGATATCGAAGCAAGGCTACAAATACATCAAATTGAACCGCTCGCCTTAAAACTTAGAGACGTAACACGTGGTCGTGAAGAATTAAAAATTGAAGAGGAATTAACAGATGACTGATTCCTTATTGAAATATCGTGAGCAACATAAGCACCGCTTAAACTATATGCCATGGTTATATTGGAGTTTAAAACCTAAAAACCGTGCTTGGGCTGAAGAGTGGCAAAAAGAATATCAAGCTTATTTAATGGATATGGAAACTGTTGAGATTGGTGAAAATTGTTTTATTTCACCACTAGCACATATTTTTGCTGAACCAGGTCGCAAAATTATTATTGGGGATAATAGTTTTATTGCGGCTGATTGCACCTTGCATGGACCGCTGGAAATCGGTAACGAAGTCGCGATTAACCATCATTGTATTTTAGATGGTGGACGAGCTGGCATAAAATTGCATGACCAAGTCCGTATTGCAGCATATTGCCACTTATATGCATTTGATCATGGGATGCAGTTAGACCGTCCACTTTACCAACAGCCTGTTAACTCCAAAGGAATTGAAATTGAGCAGGATGTTTGGTTGGGCGCTCATGTGGGCATCAAAGACGGTATAAAAATCGGTAAACATGCTGTGGTCGGGATGAATAGTATGGTGACCAAAGATGTTGAGCCGTACCATATTGTTGGCGGAAATCCCGCAAAATTTATTCGTTTAAGGGAATAATGCAGTCTTAAGAATGTAATAAAATGTTTGATCTTTAAACAAAAAAGTTGGTTTTTATACATAAACCTTAACATACCAATTTTTATCTATGTTAAGTTAAAGCTAAGTTTTAATAATAATCTCCAAGGCAATAGACCTGAAGAAGAGAGGCTAACATGAACCGTGTTATTGCGTGTATTGACTCATCACCGTGTATTAATGCTATTGCTGATGCAGCAGCATGGGTTGCTAAAGCAACCGGACGGGAACTTGTATTACTACAAATTCTGGACTATTACCCAGCCAGTTATCATCTTGGTGAAATTAGTGGGGTAATCGGTTTTGAAAGCAATGCAATGTTACTAAAAGAGTTAGCTGAGCTAGAGCAAAAACAAAGTGAACTTGCGTTAGACTATAGTAATAATTTACTC
The DNA here is from genome assembly GCF_013122135.1 of Acinetobacter lactucae. Lineage (NCBI taxonomy): Bacteria > Pseudomonadati > Pseudomonadota > Gammaproteobacteria > Moraxellales > Moraxellaceae > Acinetobacter > Acinetobacter lactucae. Next base: position 2,645,909 of record NZ_CP053391.1, on the reverse strand, counting down.
CGTCATATTTCTGATCTTATTCAAGAAAAACATGGAATTACCAGTTCAAAAATCCAAGAAAAAGGCGATTTTCTAGAACAAAGTTTTAATCTCTTACACGAAAATGACATTGTGATTTTAGGTCGAGTCGGGGAGCGAGCCGCCGAAAAACATAAACCAATTGGTAGTAATGTCGAAAACTTTATTCGTGGGGCTAACTGTACAGTTTTGACAATTGGTGAAAACTTTAAAGTCCCAACCCGTTTTATCTTTGCTTATGAATACTCGCCAACTTGTCAAAAAATGATGCGCCGTATTGCTCAAAGTGACTTATTGCGAACACTGCAATGTCATTTGGTTTATGTAGGTGATCATCCAGAAATATTAAATGAACCTGAGCATTACCTTAAACAAGCGGGCCTCGATGTTGTCACCGTTTACCGTTATGGTGATGTCGCGCAGAATATTCTAGAGTACCAACAAGAGCACGGCATTCAAATTATTGTGTTAGGGGCATTTAGCCATAGCAAAATTCACCAGTTCTTCTTGGGAAGTATTGCGACAACCATATTCCGAAACGCGACTGTACCTTTACTTGTGGCTAAATAATAAGATTTGCATATAGTTATCCGCAAATCTTGTGGATAACTATATGGAAAAGCAATAGTAATAAAAGTAATTAATTGATTATAAATAATAAAATAAAAAAGATGATTTTTTAACCATTATTTCACAATTGCAATTGCGAAGCCATCATGACCTTTTGAGCCAACCGTTTGTAGGGCTGTACAAGACAGAATTTGTGGATGGTTTTCTAAGGCTTTAAACATTTCACGGATGCCTTCAATACTCGGTTTTTTATTGTCAGGATTTAAAATATCACCTGCACGAATAACATTGTCGAGCACGATAATCGTACCTGATCTTGAAAATTTCAGGCTCAATTCTAAATATTCCGGATAACCCTGTTTATCGGCATCAATGAAAATAAAATCAAAAGGCTCGATAGATTCAGGATCAATTGCAGATAGGATATCTGCGGCACGACCAGCTCGAAGATCAACTTTTACAGGAAGATTGGCATGGTCGATATTTTTTTGAGCCATTTCTGCATGAGTAGCACGGCCTTCTATTGTGAGTAAATAACCATCTTCAGGTAAAGCACGGCCTAACCAGATGGTACTGTATGCAGCAAAGGTTCCAATTTCTAAGACTCGTTTGCATTTATTCATTTGAATAAGCATCTGCAAGAACATACCTTGATTAGGCGCCACTGCAAGATGATTTGAAAAGCCGTGTTCGTCGGTATTCTTTAATGCATATTCGAGTCGCGGGTCTTCGGGAATTAAATGTGAATCGATATATTGGTCAATGTCTGTCCACATCTGCTGCATAATCAAATTTACCTATATGTTGATCGGGCTATTTTAAACGTTTATGCATAGAGTGCAAAAATCTTCGGTTGAAGAAATTTTGGTTGATTGGGAAATGAACAATAAAAAAACTCCTTTCAGTTGAAAGGAGTTTTTTAAATTAGAAATTACACATCGAACTGTTTCGGGTGAGGTCAGGTCCCCAAGTGCGATAGCCTTGAGTATCGATATGAATCTGCCCTGAACTATATAAGCCAATACCCATATTTAAGCTTTGACCATGCTGAGCCCAGAACTGACAAAGTTTAAACTTGGTATTTTCGATAAATGCATAATCTTGAGCTTGTGGGAACTCAGGACCAATACGGAAATCGATTGCCGAGTTAAATAAATGTTTAGATGAGCTTGCGCCGCCTGCACATTCATTTAAAGGTAAGTCGCGGTAAACTGAGGTCACTTCAAAGTCGGTGAGAACTTTTGCTGCAACTAAATATTTAAATACGCGTAGGGTAGATAAAGAATTTCCCCATAGTTCGCGATTAGGCACGGCATATTCAGAGCGTCCACATTTTTGCCAATCACGTGCTGAGCGTAATAACTCAAAACTTGGCACAATGCCTGCGACGTTGTTTCGGGTTAAGAATTTTTCGTATTCACGAACACGTTGGTAATTTTCACCAGAACTTAACCAGCTTCGATATGAGGCAGGCTCAACTTTAGGAGGAATTGGGCGCTCAATAATAACGCGCTCTTGTGGAATAAAGATTCGTTTACCACTTGGAGAGGTTTTGCCTGTTGTTGTGTGTTGGGGAGAGCTGACACAACCTACCATAACCGCTGGGATTATGCATAAGGGCACCAGACTCTGCAAAAACTTCCGCATAAGAAAAATTAAGCACTTATAAATATTGCGGCTATTTTAATGCAAAACAGTGCACAAATTACGAGGAATTTGCAATGAAATGTTTGAATAGGGTATAAAAAAGATCAGCGGTTGCTGATCTTTTTTGAAATTACTTTTCAAGATATTGTAATTTATCAGGTTTGCCGTTCCATTCTTCACGGTCAGCTGGCTGGTCACCAATTTGAGTAATGTTAGGCCATTTTTGAGAAAGGTCAGCATTTAATTCAATAAATACTTCTTGACCTTCTGGTAACTCATCTTCAGAGAAAATTGCATTTGCCGGGCACTCTGGTTCACATAATGCACAGTCAATACATTCATCCGGATTAATCACTAGGAAATTCGGACCTTCGTAAAAACAGTCTACAGGACAAACTTCTACGCAATCTTGGTATTTACATTTAATACAATTTTCAGTGACAACAAAGGTCATGGCGACAGCTACCTAAAAAATATGGTTTCATTTCGAATAGCTTATTTTAGGCAAAAAAGGGGTAAACAAACAATTGCTTTTATTGATATTCTTTATTCATGCATATGAAGATAAGTTAATACGTTGATAATCAAACAGTTCTTCCAACCTTGTGAAGTGCTAATCTGTAAAATTAAAATAATAATATATTTTATAAAACAATAGCTTAAAAAATATTTGATTTAATTGTTTAGATGTCATTTAAGTCAAGGCACCTATTTTAATAAATGCCTTAACTTTTCATTTTTTCTTTTACAAGTTTTGATTTTCTGTTTTTTACTAAAAAAACTTAAATTTTTAAAGCTAAACGTTACACAGTAAATGGATATCTTCGGGTTCGAGCTGCCAAAGTTGTTGATCTGGAGCACTTAATGGTTGCGCGCCATGTTTCATATAGAAGTCTACAGTGCGGCGACTTGGAGTTGCTGAAATATACAGTTGTTTTGCGCCGAGTTGTTTGGCGGATGCTTTTGCGGCTTGCATAAGTTTGGCGCCAATGCCTTGACCTTGCTGATCGGCATCAACATAAAAATAGTGGAGTAATTTAGCTTGAGGATAGTCAGCTATCCCTTGGTTTGATACCACACTCACGCCAACGAGTTTTTCTGTAGCATCAAATGCGCCGACAAATATTGAACCTTGTGCAAAGAGTTGTTTGAGCTTAGGTGGGTCATTTTCTAGATGATATGAATCCCAATGTTGCACATCAAAAAAACAATCCACTAATTCAAGCTGTTGCTGGTTTTGAATATACATTTGAGTGATTAATTCACGGCGGCTAATCTGCTGCCAAATAAGATCGATTTCTGAATTTTGTAAAGATCTTAAGATCATATAAATATTATTCTCCGATATGAATAAGCAGACCTAAGCCTGCTTATTCGGAAGTGCTTTATTAAGATTTGAGGGCAGCTTTCAGCTCATAGAGTTGTTCAAGTGCCTGACGAGGCGATAAGTTATCGACTTCAATTTGCTTAAGTAAATCTAGAGCAGGGGATGAAACTTCGATCTCAACTACTTTCTCTATGATTTGTGAACCAGCGTTTGCATCTGGTGGAGCAAACAAATCATTTTGAAAGCTGGTTTGTAGATGTTGCTGCTGCTGTTTTTCTAAAATGCGCAAACGCTTCTGCGCTTCTTTAATGACATTCGCAGGAATGCCTGCTAATTTTGCAACTTGTAAACCATGACTTTGACTCGCAGGGCCTTGCTGAACCTTATGCAATAAAATCAAGTTGCCGTTAAGCTCTTGCGCCGTAACATGGTAGTTATCAATTCCTGCTTCACTACCCAGTTCAGTCAACTCAAAATAATGAGTGGCAAATAAACATAAACATTTGACGCGTTTTGTTAAATCAACCACGCATGCCCATGCTAAAGATAAACCGTCGTAGGTACTGGTTCCGCGGCCCACCTCATCCATTAAAACCAGCGATTGATTGGTCGCATGGTGCAGAATTTGCGAAGTTTCAGTCATCTCAACCATAAAGGTAGATTTACCTGTAGATAAATCATCGGCTGAACCAATACGGGTAAAAATTCGGTCAATTGGACCAAGTTTGACGGCCTTAGCTGGAACATAACTACCGCAATAAGCAAGTAAACTGATTAATGCCGTTTGACGCATGAAGGTTGATTTACCGCCCATGTTTGGACCGGTAATAATGGCCATACGGTGCTGAGCATCAAGGAAAGTATCATTTGGGGTAAATGGGGCTTTATTTAATGCTTCAACGACAGGATGACGACCTGCCTGAATTTTAATGCCCGTTTCCGGGGTAAATTCAGGACGCGCCCAATTGTTTAGACGCGCTTGATGAGCAAAGTTTGCAATCACATCAATTTGAGCAATTGCTGAACTCATCATTTGTAGATGAGCAATATTTTCACGAAGATTTTCAAGTAAAGCTTCGAATAATGCTTTTTCACGCGAGAGTGCACGTGACTCGCTCGACAGGACTTTATCTTCAAAACTCTTTAGCTCAGGAGTAATGTAGCGTTCAGCATTTTTTAAAGTTTGACGACGAATATAGTCGGCTGGTGCTTGTTCTGCTTGAGCACGAGTGAGTTCGATGTAGTAACCACTTACACGGTTATAACCGATTTTAAGGGTATTAATGCCTGTACGTTCACGCTCTTTAATTTCTAAATCAATTAAGAATTGACCTGCATGATCACGAATTTGACGTAATTCGTCGAGTTCAGCATCATAACCTTCTGCAATTACATTGCCATCACGAAGTAATACAGGAGGATTTTCAACAATCGCTACCATTAAGTGTTGATGAAGTGCTTTAAAATCTCCAAGTTCTTGATCAAGTTGAACTAATAGCTTAGATTTCTTTGCCTGAATGACTGGAGTTAACGCCGTTCTTAGAGCTGGAATTTGTGCACATGCATGACGAAGCTGCACCAAATCACGTGGTCGCGCACTGCCTAATGCAACACGGCTAAGCACACGTTCAATATCACCAATTTCTTTAAGTACTAAACGAACTGGGTTTTCGTGATATCCCTGAATGAGTTGCTCAATCGCATCTAAACGCGCATCAAGCAATGCAGTATCACGCACAGGTTGCATCAGCGTGCGGCTGAGTAAACGGCCACCCATTGCAGTTTGGCAGTCATTTACCAGTTGGAATAATGACGTTCCATGTTCAAATAATGGTTCAATAATTTCTAAGTTGCGACGTGTAATTGGGTCGAGCGCAATAAAGTCAGTGCTTTGTTCAAGCTGAATTGAACGAATATGCGGTAATGCAGTTTTTTGTGTTTCTTTTGCATAGTGAATAAGTGCAGCGGCAGCAGCTTTGGCTAAAGGCAGTGGGTCTAAACCAAAACCTGAAAGTGTTGATACCGTAAACTGATCACATAAAGTCTTTTGTGCATTATTTAGGTTGAAATCTACATTCGGACGTTTAGTGATAGGGCAATCTAAGTGCTTTTTAATTTGTTCAATAATATTGGTGTCGACCAAGTCTTCATCAATCAAAATTTCACTTGGCATTAAACGCGCAAGTTCAATAGGTAATTGTTCTGGTTTGTAATCTTGTTGTTGAACTTTAAAAATGCCCGCGCTCAAGTCGAGTAAAGCAAAACCAATCTGGTTTTGATGAATGCATAAAGAAACGAGATTAGATGATTGATAACTGCTGAGTAATGCATCATCAGTTAATGTACCAGGAGTCAGAATACGAACAACTTTACGTTCAACAGGGCCTTTACCTGTTACTTCTCCAACTTGCTCGCAAATGGCGACAGTGCGCCCAGCTTTAACAAGACGCGCCAAATAACCTTCGGCTGAATGATAGGGAACACCCGCCATTGGAATAGGTCGGCCACTGGCTTTGCCACGATGGGTTAAGGTAATGCCTAAAAGTTTGGCTGCTAAATGAGCATCTTCAAAGAAGAGTTCATAAAAGTCACCCATACGGTAGAACAGCAACGCATGTTGATAGTCCGTTTTAACTTTGAGATATTGCTGCATCATAGGTGTATGAGAAGATAAGTCAGCCATGATTTCAGCGCTATTCATGCGTATTAAACCCTTAAAAAATCAATAATATTTTACGTTTGGTCATCTAACCAATTTCAAGTCTTTTAAAAATGGATGTTATTCAAGAAAAGAACACAACTGGATGAACTTTGAAAATTGGCATCCCTAGTATAAAGCGAATCGGAGTCACTCCAGAGGGGTAATGGTAACAAATTTGAGTGATTGAAAAAAAGAGCAATGAAGTATCGGAATATAAGACTAATAATTAGTCATTAGAAACGGGGGCTTCTGTACAAAATAATATAAAAACAGCAAGTATTACTTACTCAAGTATTATTTTAATTCGATTGATATTTATACAATATAGTTGCAAGGTCACAAGGATATGAACTGATGAAGTTTCTAAAGTTTCTCACTTTTAGCACGATTCTTACGTTATCCGCACATAGCTATGCGACAGTTGGTGGTGGACAAAAGATTGAAGTATTGGGTTATCAGGCAAAAGAGAAAAAACTTTATGTATTAAGACATTATGAAGATGGTCGAGGACGTCTACCACAACTATATTATTATCTGTTAAATAGTAGAGCGCCTGATAAACTTATTGAAGTTAAATCTCTATATATCAATCCTAAAACTCATAAAATTGATTATGATCAAGATAGTACGGGGTTTAATAAGGCTCTAAATAAAATTAAAAAGAATTTAACCCCTTTGATCGTAAGTAAGAGTAAGACTGTAAAAATTCAAACCTTAAAAACTCATCAGAAACAAATATCGGCTTGGTTTGATCCTTCGGGAAAGATCACCCAATATAAAACAGAGTATGTTGTAAAATCACCGTCTTTACAGAGTAAGACCCATAGCGCGGTTCATTACACCAAAGCAATAAAAATTTCCCAAAATTATAGTGTGCCTAAACAAAATAAAAGGTTGGTTGTCGTTAAATATCTGGGGGTTCCAGAAGAAACTGGTTACGATATTGAAGATCCGGTTTTACTGCTACCTATGAAAAAATAAGTTTAACAGTAAATAATTTTGTTGATTCAAATCGGCAATATACACAACACCTGTGTATATTCCGATCAAAAAACTATTTCCATTAGGCTGTTTTATTTTCTCGTTTATAAACTGCAATTTAACAATAACTTATTCATTATTTAGCCTTACTTTTTTAATGATCTATTTTAAAACAAATGTCATTTTGTGTGCTTGACTGCAATAAATGTGAAGCTTATCCTTTGCCTGCTGGCCACATTGCCAGTCGGTTTTAGCAGACCGAGATGAAAGATCGCATCAGAGTTATTCCGTCTGAGGGATAGTCTTATGCGTAAACTCCTCGTTCCCTCCCGTAGCGGTAGGACGGGAGAGGGACACCCTCGGGTGTGCTGGTTATATCTTTCACCAGTCTGCTAACCCTTTCTCGTTCTGCCACCATAATTTTAATTTCTGGCAGAACTCCCAATAAAAAGGAGTTGGCTTTGCACATCCGTTATTTCTTGGCAGCCCTTGCCATAAGCTATCACGACACAGCTTAAACGTTTAAAGCAGTTTGATTGCCCTAGGGTTTTCAAGCTTTAAATCGTCACGACCAAAAAACTTACTCAACAATAAAACTTGAGATGTGCCAAGCACAGTCTTTATGGCTTTGCTGTGCCTTTTTTTCTCCCAGAAAGGGCACAGGTTTTTTATCTCATTTATATACAACAAAAATTTTTATAACGGTAAAACTATGCCAAAGTTAGTTCTCTCAACACGTGCTATTCAAGTTATTAATACGTCAATTGATTTATTTCAGCATCACGGCTTTCATACGGTTGGGGTCGACAGAATTGTGAAAGAGTCAAAAATTACCAAAGCGACTTTTTATAACTTCTTTCATTCAAAAGAGCGGTTTATTGAAATCTGTTTGATCGTACAAAAAGAACGTTTAAAAGAAAAAGTGGTTTCAATTGTTGAGTACGACCAAGGCCCAAGCGTGAAGGAAAAACTTAAGAAACTTTATCTTTTACATACCGATTTAGAGGGACTGTACTATTTATTGTTTAAAGCTATGTTTGAAACAAAACTGACCTATCCAAGAGCCTATCAAACCGCGGTGAGATATAGAACGTGGCTCATTAATGAAATCTATAGTCAGCTTAGAGCAATCAAAAGGGACGCGACTTTTCAGGACGCCAAACTATTTTTATATATGATTGAAGGCGCAATTATTCAGCTTTTAAGCACAGGCCAGACAGATGAGAGGGAGAAAGTGATAGATCTTTATACAATTTATGTCTAACAGAGACTAATAAATCTTTATTCTTTGTGGTCTATTAGCCATTAATTTTTATCCCTGCGGACGGTTTGGGTAACAGATTGTAAAAGGTTCCTATTAATTACTTAATAACTCAAATCCCTTACATTCTGTAATGATTAATTCATCATACTTCCTTAAAAGGCAAAAGATATAAGAATGCCTATAATAAAAGGGAAATAGGGATGACAAAATTTATAGCTATCGCCGAAAAGGTTTACGAAGAATGCGAGAAAAAGAATTTATTTTCTGAAAGCACTATTGAGCAACTCAATAACTTAGTAAGGGCGATAAGAAAAGAGCTAAAGGGTTCTTCATGTAAACTAAAAAGTAATTACTTTGATTTCGAAGCGTGTTTAAACAAACCGCCCGATCAGTGCTTAGTTAAGCTAGATATCAGTTTAATGCCCAAATATAAAAATAAGCTTGAATACATCATGTGGTTAGCGGGCTTTATTGAAAGAATTACAGTTGGAGGCAGACCAAAGCTTCCACCACTCGCTAGCTTGATCCCTGCTGAATATCAAGCCAAACAAGAAGTTAAAGTAGATCTAGAAGAAGAAAGAAGAAGGTCAGAAGAAAGCGCCAATATGATTAGAAGTTATTTTGATTCTGACGATTATAAAAAAAATGAAAAAAGTTTGGCTACTTCATGATGAGAAACGCTAACTTTTATTTATAAATGAAAAATCTCAAGCAACTGTTTATGAGAACAGTTGCTTGATGATGTTTAAAAAATCTAAAAACTATTATCAGCCTTAAACGATGATGAGGACCCGTAAGTGTAAGAGGTTTTGTAAGTTAGAAACTTTGCTATCAATCATCACTTGTTAAAGAAGTTGCTTTAATATCGTTAAGATTAACCTCCAGCCAATCCGCAAGTGCTGCAACATGTTTAGCGACTTCTTCACCTAATAACGTTAAATCATATTCGACATGGGGTGGGGCAACTGGATAAGAAGTTCTGCGTATAAAACCATCTTTTTCTAAATGCTGGAGAGTCTGAGTAAGCATTTTTTCGCTGACTCCATTTGCTTTACGGCGTAACTCGCTATAACGATGTGTGCCATCACGCAAAGCGATCAGACATATCACTCCCCAGAGACTTGTTACATGAGCAAATACTTCACGGGACTGACAATTATTTTCGCCAGTAAAAAGATCACCTCTTCGGACTCTTTCGGTCAATGTGGGGACTTTTAGGTTTTTCGTTCCCATACTTTCTTTATCTCCACTTACAATGAAACTAAGCTTGATACTAACCCCGAGGTGCGTACCTTATATGGCCCAGAAATAAATATTATATTAAGGCTTATCGCTATATTGGATCCAGAACTTTCGGGATTTTATTTACTCAGCTAATTTTGAACGTGGTTCCATCAATGTAAGTAATACTCTTTTTACATGATCAAACTCTTCTTTATAGATGCAGCCATACAATTTACACAGGATGAAAAATGAATAATTTGAATTTTAAAAGTCTAAAGAAGTATTGGCTGCGATTTGTGGGTATTGCAGTAATCGCAGGCTCTTTAGTATTGGCATTTGCTTGGATTGCAGGTCTATTTGGGCATCGCACCACAAGTAAAACCTTTTTGGGTGACTCATTAAATAACTTTGATCCCGGATATCGACGTGCACACGGTAAGGGTATTTGTTTTGATGGCACTTACCACAGTAATGGTTCTGCAGCGGCACTCTCTAAAGCCACGGTATTTGCCAAGTCTGATATACCAGCAATTGGTCGATTTTCTATTGGAAGTGGTAACCCGCATGCGGCAGATAATTCGACAGCAACAGTAAGTATGGCTTTATTACTTTCCGCAGCTGATCATTCACAATGGCGCATGAAATTAAATAACTTTCCCTATTTCCCTACACGAAATGCTGAAGGTTTTTTAGCGCAGCAAAAAGCATTTAAACCAGTTCCAGCTACTGGCAAACCTGATCCAGCCCTTGTTGAGGCTTTCTTAAAAGAATATCCAGAAGCGCGTAAGTCTATTGAGCAAAAGGCGAAGATGCCATTAACCGGTAGTTTCAGCGGCGCAGAATTTTATGTCGTAAATGCTTTTATATTGCGGGCCGCCAATGGACAAGAACAACCAGTCCGTTGGTCTATGCGTCCTCATTCAAAATTTATTAGTCTGACGAAAGAACAACGTGATCAAGCTGGCCATGATTTCTTATTTAAAGACATCAAAAAACGTTTAGCTGAAGGGCCGCTATATTGGGATTTGGTTTTGCAACTTGCCGAGCCGGGAGACCCAGTGAATGACCCGTCTCAACCTTGGCCAAAAGAACGTAAAGAAGTGATAGCAGGAACATTGGAAGTCAAAAATGTAACTGAACAGGTAAATGGCGTTTGCCGTGACATTAACTTTGACCCAACACTAGTTCCACCAGGAATTGAGTTATCAGATGATCCGGTACTCGCCGCACGAGCAAGCATCTATTCACAATCTTACAATGCTCGCTTACGTGAAATTGGATTTGGTAAAGCAACGGATGCCGTGGGCAAATAGGAGAGATCAGCCATGCAAAACAAATCTAACGATAATGCTCCACGCCATTTTAATTTGACTGCTCGAATTCTACATTGGCTTATGGCAGTAGCGATTTTGGCCATGCTATTTATTGGCGTGGGAATGACAACCTCAATCACTTGGCGTCCATGGTTAATCGATATACATCGTCCTTTAGGAATCGCAATCTTATTATTGGTCATCATAAGATTAATAAACCGACTCTATTTCCCAATTCCACCTTTGCCGCCGACTGTACCACGCTGGCAGGCATTTATTGCCCACGCATCACATTGGCTGCTCTATCTTTTGATGTTTAGTTTGCCATTGCTCGGATGGGCTACGCTATCGGCAGGTAATTGGCCTGTAACTTTATTTCCGGGTTGGGATCTTCCACCTATAGCCCCCACCAACTCTACACTTTACGCTTGGTTCCGTACTCTACACGGAATTTTGGCTTGGTTATTATTTGCTGTTGTTATTGGTCATTTGTCTGCTGCGTTATTACATGCATGGATTTATCGCGATGGCGTATTCTCAAGTATGGTTTTGGGCTCTTCTAAACCATCAAGTAAAGGGTTTTCTGCTGAAAAGGAGAGTGTTGATTAGTTTGGTTGAAGCTTCTTGATTAAGCTCAGGTGGACGAGAGGGAAAAGCTTTTCGATTGTTTTTTAAATCATCTGTTTGAATCTAAAAATAATTTAAATAATAGGATATATGGTTTGCTTGTTTTTTTGTTAGATGAGCAGACCATAGCCCCTGTGCAATAAGTTGAGATCATTACTCAGCTAGAAGCAAATCATCCGTTCTAACTTTTTGTTTATATTATAAAAAAATAATATTTTGACTTTATTGGCATATTATTGCTATTTTATTTTACGTTAATCGTAAATTGATTACGTATTGCATAATTAAAATGAATTAATTTAAAGCATGTCATGGAGAAGGGAATACCATGAAAGAAGTTGCATTAAGTGATTTGATCAATCAGCAGAAAGTTGGACGCTATCAAAAATTTATTCTGATCACCTGTTTATTATTGATGATTATGGATGGCTACGACATCCAGTCTATGGCTTACGCGGCCCCAATGATTATAGAAGAATGGGGCGTTCAAAAATCCATGCTAGGCATTGTGTTTAGCGCCAGCTTATTTGGTTTGTTTGTCGGATCATTTTTATTAAGTTCACTCTCTGATCGTTTTGGCCGCCGTCCCATCTTACTGATCTCAACCTTTATGTTCTCGGTTTTGATGCTGGTGACACCACATGTAGGCAATATTGAGCAATTGACTGCAATCCGCTTTGTTACAGGAATTTTTTTAGGAGGGATCATGCCAAATGTTATGGCTTATAGCTCCGAAATTGTTCCATTCAAATCTCGTATTTTCACCATGATGGTTATTTCTTGTGGCTATACGGTAGGGGCAATGTTGGGTGGCGGAATATCCGCCTTATTAGTTCCTTGGGGAGGTTGGCAGGCGATTTTCTATTTTGGCGGTATTGTTCCTTTAATTATTTTCTTTATCACATACTTTAAGCTGCCAGAATCTTTATATTTTTTGAGTGAAGATAATAAAAATAATCCTAAAATTTTGTTTTGGTTAAAGAAGTTTTATCCCGCATTAACATTTAATTCGGAAATAAAAATCATCAATAATACTGAAGTTGAGGTTAAAAAGTCACCGCTTGAGTTGTTTAAAAATCAGCGTGCGTTTTTTACCTATTCTATCTGGATCATCAGTATTTTAAATATGATCAGTCTATATTTTCTGGCGAACTGGCTACCTACTTTAGCCAAAGAGTCAGGGCTTTCATTAAATCAGGCATTGATGATCGGTTCCACTCTACAATTAGGCGGTACGATTGGTAGTGTGGTGATGGGCCTTAAAATCGATAAGACAGGATTTTATAAAGTATTAATACCTGTTTTTTTGGTTGCAGTGATTAGTGTTGCTTTAATTGGCTATGCTGTTAGCCATATTGTTTTATTATTTATTATCATTTTTATTGCTGGCTTTGCCATTGTTGGTGGACAACCTGCCATTAATGCACTGTCTGCCAGTTATTACCCAGTTTCACTTCGTACTACAGGGGTGGGCTGGAGTATTGGAATTGCCCGTTTGGGTTCGGTCATTGGGCCGCTATTTGGTGGCTACCTTTCCCAATTTCTGGTCATTACCCATTTATTCGTGATTGCTGCAATACCTTCGCTATTTGTTATTATTATGCTAATGGTTCAGGCCAAGTACCGATCATAAAAACTATTGCATACATCATGCACATATTGATTGTAATTATGATCGGTGAGTAGCTACAGAGTTGGTCATAAGCTATTTCATAAATTATTTAACTCGATACCACGTTTGATTTCGACCAATTGCAGAGATACCAATGTATCCACGAGCAGTAAGTTTTTCGCCACTTGGTGAGACAATTACGCTAAAGCGATAGGTCTTGTCTGACTGTGGGTCGAGGATTGATCCTTTGTCATATTTATTTTGACCCACACTTTTTAAATTTTTGACGATGGTTAAACCAATTAAAGACTTGTTTTTATAAGTACCTTCACACATCGTACATTTGTTGGCTTCACTTGGAACGAGTATTTTTTCGATGTTTGCAGAGAGGTTGCCATTTTTATCTTGGCTAAATCTTACCAGCGCCCTAGGTTGATTGGTTGCGTCATCAATGGTTTTCCAAACACTGCCATGGAGTTTGTCCGAAGCAAATGACTGAATCGAATAAAAGCTGAGTAAAAGTATGAATAAATATTTTTTCATATGAATGGTTTCTCGAATTAAAAATAAATGGTTTTAAAGGCTAGAATTATTCATTTTAAATTTAACTTCACAATTTTCTTAGTATTGAATCGATAAGCTAAACAATATGTAAAGTTATAATCTATTTGCCGCAATATTATTTTGATCAGTTTTTTTATGCAATTGCGAGAATGGACAGAATGATTAACCAAGGTTCAAAAGCAGATTATAAATTATTAATAATTTTTAGAAGTGTTGGGATGATTAAAACGCATAGAGTTTGATAAAAAATGACAAAATTTATGCTTAAGAGAAATAAAAAACATCCACTACTTTTTAAATTGGTTAGATTGCGTGTAATTCATCACAAATTACAAAAATAATATGCAAATCATGTGATTAGTATAGATTGACACTGTGCAATATTAAGTCTTATAACTAAACAATCCTGAAACTGTTTCTTTAATAGGAACAGAAAAAACACAATATAAAGATGAATAGTCATTAGAACAAAAAAGATAAGGAGAAGACATGAAAGCCATTCAATACGCCTTATTTTCTCTTATGGGAATCCTGACAATAGATAGCGCAGTTGCTGGAAATGCATCTACATCATTAAGGGTCAGTTTAACCATTGTAGAAACCTGTGAAGTTTCAACGGAGGGAAATTTAGATTTTGGTTCAGTTGTACGTTCTCAACCCGTTGCTGCGGCAAGAACAGATGTATCTGTCCAATGCAGCAAAAATACGCCGTATCAATTGGCTGTAACTTCAGACAATAACTTTGAGCTTAAATCTACTGCCAGCCCAGCATCTGTTGCATATGTACTGTACCAAGATGCGGGCCACACTCAAATTTGGGGAGGGACGGCGGATAAAATACATTCAAGAGTCGCAACAGGGATGAAAGAAAATATTCCTATTCATGGGGTAATTACATCGAGTACCAATGTTCAGGCAACCAAGTATGAAGATTGGGTTCGTGTGAATGTTATATATTAATCGTGAAAAATAAAATAAATATCAAAAACTTAATTTAGAAAAAGAAAACCCGTTTTTAGCGCAGAATAGAGTATTTAAAAAAGCTACACCACATTATGGTGTAGCTAGCTGCTTTGATAGAACTAAGCACCACGCATTAGTGCTGCTACTGCTTTTTCCAAAAATTGTAGAGTCACTGGTTTGAGCCAAGTTCCGTCAGCAAGGCTTTGTTCATTTTGCATTGCTGTACGGATTTTTTCTTGAGTACTTGGGTTTTTGCCAGCATAGCCTTGTAGCATAGAGAGCCATTGTTGTGCCAAACGCTTTGCTCCTTCACTATCTGGTGTGACCTCGGCATCAATCAATTTTTCAATATCGACTAATAATTGAGGCCATTTTTTCATCTCACGAATGTAATTTTCTTTTAGAAAAGCAAACTCATCGTCAGATAAATAACTGGCAAAAATACTCAGCTTACTCTCAGAAAAAGCTTTAAGTAAAAACTCAACCACTTCTGGCGTTACGCCTAATTTTTCCTGAAATTCAGGTTCGGCCGAATTTATGGCATTTAGTTTAACTAACCATTTAGGGTTAGCTCGCGTGTTGTGCTCAAGAGTTTTCATCCACTTTAGAGCTAAGTCTTGAGCTGCTTCACTGTTAGATGGTTCGCCAGCATTAAACAGTGCATTTGCTGACTGAGTTAACTCTTGCCATTCTTGGTGACTTTTACTGCCTGCTTGTAAGAAAGTCAGTTTTTCAAGCTCTTCTTTTGTAAAGTATTTTTCAAACATCACTATAAGCTCCAGTGTTTTTAGCCAATCCTCCAAACCAAGCTCTTCACCACTTATGATCTGAGATTTAAGTTTGCTGAGCTGATTTCGCAAATTCTTTTGCTCTATCAGCCGTTGATCAATTGCTTGAATCTGCTGATCAATAATCGGTAAAAGTGCAAGATTGGGGTCTTCAAGAACCGTATGGATTTCGGCTAACGACATTCCCAGTCCTCGTAATGCTTGAATCTGATGCAAACGAGTAATATCTTTACGGGTGTATAGTCGATAACCAGCATCGGAACGGACCGAAGGCTGAAGTAAACCGATATCGTCATAGTGATGAAGGGCACGGACCGTAAGTCCTGTTTGCTTAGCCAATTCACCAACTTTTAACAGCATCTTTTTAGCTCCTTCTTCCTTAGGCGTGTTTTATGCTAGGGGCTTACGTTACGTGAGGGTCAACTACTTTAAATCATATTTTTTCATTATTTTTGCTTTAGTAAATATTCGAATTTATCTCTTTATTTCAATAATTACCTGAGTTTCATTGCGAGATCTTAAAAAAAGGTCTTTTAAAGTGAGTTGGTTTAATAATTCCTAATGAGCTCGTCTATCCAGTCAGAAAACACCCGTACTGCTGGTGAAAGAAAACGCTGATGTGGATAAAGTAAAGTCACGGCAACAGGTGGTGGACACCAGTCTTGTAATACTGCGATTAGTCGTTTTTCTTTTAAGTGATCTATCACAAGTCTTTCTGCAAGTTGAGCGAGGCCATATCCTTCAAGGCACATTTTGATATAAAGCTCAGTTTCATTAACGGCAACAGTACCATTCATTTGTACGGTTTTTTTTTCTTCATTTCGTACAAAGCGCATTTCACCAGCGTGTCTGTTGCTCCCTGAAAAATAATGAATAGCTCGGTGATGTTCCAAATCATTGGGAGTTTGTGGAAATCCATTTTCTTTTAAATATGCAGCTGAAGCGCATGTGACCCAGTGAAACTCACCAAGAGGGCGGGCTACCAGCGTGGAGTTCTCTAAATTTCCCATGCGGATTACACAGTCCACGCCTTCCTTAATCAGGTCTACTTGTCTATCGCTGACACCTATCATGAGATAAATATCAGGGTAACGCTGTTGAAACTCTTGCAGATTGGGCATGATGACCGAATGAGCAATGCCCGCAGGCATATCAACTCGTAATCGGCCCTGTGGCTGTTTGATGGCGTTAGTCAGGTTGGATTCGGTGTGTTCAATGAGGTCGATTATTTCTCGGCACTGGATGAGATATTCTGCTCCCTCTGGAGTCAGGCTAACCCGTCTCGTTGTCCTATTTAACAGGCGTACCTGTAAATACTTTTCAAGATTTTTAACTGTGCTGGTGACTGTTGAAGCGGGTAATGAAAGTGCTTCTGCCGCGTGGATAAAGCTCCCAGCTTCTGCCACCCGAACAAAAATCTGCATTGCCTGAATACGATCCAATCTCATACCTTTGTCCCAATACTATACTCACACTCTTAGATTATTCGTTTTTACTGAATAATAAAAACAATTTAACCAGCTTTTTCAGCATTATCACTTCAGATAGATTTTCGGCATACATTTGAGAAGTTGGAATAATGATGACTGATTACAACAGAAACATAGTGCAGCTGACTGAGTCTTCATCAAATAGAACACTGATTCGCGGGGCGACGATCCTAAGCATGGATAGCGTAATTGGGAACATGGTTTGCGGAGATATTCTTATCGAGAACGGTACGATTATCGCCGTTGGTGAAAATTTAGAAGCCGAAGGTGCAGCTATTATTGATGCATCCAATATGATCGCGATGCCGGGTATGGTTGATACCCATCGACATTCATGGGAAGGACAATTACGACGGATTAATCCGAATGCCGAAAGCTTAGAAGACTATTGCAACGCGACGCATTATTCTTTTGCCAAGTATTATCGCCCAGCAGATATGTACATCGGTAATTTGCTTACAGCTCTAGGTTGTATAGATGCGGGTATCACAACATTGATTGATAACTCACACAATAGTCGCAGTGCGGCCCACTCTGATGCGGCTGTTGAAGCTTTACTAGATGCTGGTATTCGCGCTGTACACGCTTCTGGTGCACCAGTAACAGGAGATTGGGATAGAGCGAACTGGCCTAGTAATCTCGAACGTCTTCAAGAAAAATATTTTAAAAATAGTAAAAACGGTTTGGTGTCATTAGCTGCCATGGCTCAGTTAGAACCCGAATTATGGGCTGAGGCACGCAGATTAGGGCTACCAATCATTACTGAATTTTTTGGTGGGGAAATGGCTGCTGCACTAGAGGGTCTGCATCGACAAGGTCTGTTAGGGCCAGATAATATCTTTAACCACTGTACCTCGCTGCCAGATGCTGGATGGAAAATTTTGCGTGAAGCTGGAGTGCGAGTAAACGTATGCCCACGATCAGATGCTCACTATGGTATCGAAGACGGTATGTTTGCCATGCAATCGGCTCTACGTCATGGCATTAGACCTGGTTTGAGTGTAGATAATGAAACGTCTTATAGTGGCGATATGTTTATGGAAATGCGCGTAGCATTTTACTTACAGCGTGTAATGGGCATGCACCAAAACAAATGTTGTGGTTCAGCACATTCGCCAGTGACCTTTCAGGCGCAAAACCTTCTCAAAGCTGCAACGGCTGATGGTGCTACTTGTGCCGGTCTGCAAGAAAAAATCGGCAGCCTGACACCCGGTAAACAAGCTGACCTGATATTAATTCGAACGGATGACATTAACCTTTATCCGTCTGGTAATGCATTTGGCACGGTTGTTCATGCAACTGAACGCAGCAATATCGATACGGTGATGATTGGCGGAAGAATCGTTAAACGTGATGGTAAAGTGTTGGGTGTGGACAGTGAGCGACTTCGTGCAGCGATTGATGAATCTCGCCAGCATCTTTTCGTTGCGGCTGGTTATGCTCCAGATATTTTTGCCGAGACGTTTCTACCTCTTGAATAAGTTGTCTAAGAGGGAGCAAACACTATGTCTATAAATGTTATCTATTACCTTATGGCCTTTGCTGCAGGGCTGGGGATTACTCTACAGACCACGTTGAATGGCCAACTGGCAAAAGGTATAGGCGGAGATTCTGTTGTAGCGGCATTATTCTCGTTTACTGCTGGTGCCATATGCCTTGGGATTTATTCTCTTATGCGGGGAGGAATAGCTCCTTCGCTGATCGCTATTCCAACCCAGCCGTGGTGGACCCTTTTAGGAGGGGTTCTAGGTTCATGTGCACTGCTGAGCTATGTCGTCCTTGCACCTAGAATCGGATTATCGGCTTTGCTAGGGCTGGCAATTGCTGGGCAAATTATCTCGTCATTGTTGATTGATCATTTTGGATTACTAGGGGCGGCCGAACGACCAGTTTCCATGTTTAAACTATGTGGAACACTGGTCATGCTGATAGGTCTAGGGATTGCTCTTTTCGGTGACAGATAAGAGGCTTTAAAACCAATATTGTTGATATAAAGTGACTTCAAGCCATTCCAGTCATGGGGTGGCAATATATTTCAGTCATTAAAGACCAGTGAGCCACCTAAACATTTAACAAATCAACAGCAATCGATACTCGCCATCTTTTTCAATTGGAGCTCGATGAACACAAGGCAAAACCTTTTGAGTTGGATGATCTACTGCTAAACGCCAAATATGTCCCGTACCTAAATTTAAAGGTTGAGCATCGGGTTTAGGCTGATAATGCAAATCAAAAAAATACTCTGCCAAGAAGGCTTTAAACTCAGCATCAGAGCCGTCATGTAATTCTTTGAGCTTTTCTCTAATTTCTGGAATTAAAACTTTTTGTTCAACTTGATCATTGGGCACAATATCGCTAGCAGCGCCGTGATAGGTACATAAAAAGGTATCGGTTTCAATGGGGGAGCGGTCAACATGAAATGAATATACATCTGTTGAAATGAAATCTAGCTCTTCATCACGTTCATAGTTTTTAAGCAAATTAAGTACAGGTGATGCGCCAAAATCAGTTAACTGCTCTATATCTTCTAAAATAATTGCTCTCGCCAAATTACCTTTTTCTGAAAGTTGCAGGGCTAACAAGTCTTCAACAGAAACTTCTATAATATTTTCTTTTAACTGAAGCTTATTCACAATTTCTTTAAAGTCGCCCACCAAATTTCTGTGCCAGCAGATCGCATTTGTCTCTCCTTGAAAATGTGTATTTACAAGTTCAGAGAAACTAGACACTTGTCTAATTTGGTTGCTGTTAGAAAATACGTTCTTCATAGGAGAGTTAAATAAAATAATAGAGCATGTCTAATATTATAGCCTGAGCTTAGCCAAAAAATATTCCATTCCATTTTATTCAGCCAGTTTAGCCTTACTCCAGAACCAAATTATTTGCCTCTGAAGTCAGGTCTTTAAAAGAAGAGTAATTTATTTACCACTCATATTTCACACCCACTCGAAAATTAGTCGGAGCACCGTAATAGCTATTTGTGGTGCCTAAATGGTATTTCTCATTAAATAAATTATTAACATTAAAGTTGAGCATAAGATTATTGTTGAACTTATAACGTGCCATTAAGTCGACCAAAGCGTAACTTTCTTGAGTAAATCTACCCGTTGCAGAGACCGCATTTTTTTCATAGATTTCGCTTTGCCAACGAACACCACCACCAATAGTGAGGGCTTCATTAAGATAAGGCAGGGTGTAGGTGGTAAACAGTTTGGCTGTATTATTTGGCACGCCAGTATTTAATCGGTTGTCTTGGCTATCTTTTGATAGGTTACGGCTAAAGCTTGTGGAAACTTGCCATAAATCAGTCAACTTACCTGTCGCTTCGATTTCAAAGCCGCGGCTTTTGGTGCCAGATTCTGTTCGATAGGCTTGTGAACCATCTGGGGCAAATACATCTGCTAAAGCAATGGCTGTATTGTCCTCTTTAGTTTGATAAATAGCAGCGCCAACATTTAACTGATTATCAAAAAACTCACCCTTAATACCTAGCTCGGTACTATTACCTATTAATGGGTCTATGTATTCGCCTGTAACAGCTTTCTTATCTTGGGGTGAAAAAATATTGGTGTAGCTTGCATACGCAGTCCAGTTGTCAGTGAAATCATAAGTGATACCTACATATGGAATCACCTTGCCACTTTCTTCTTGGGTTGTGTAAGTAGTCGTATTATCGGCATCTGAATGGTTACCCGTTACGCGCTCCCAGTCTTCAACTCGAGTGCCTAAAATGACT
This sequence comes from Acinetobacter lactucae, assembly GCF_013122135.1. Classification (NCBI taxonomy): domain Bacteria; kingdom Pseudomonadati; phylum Pseudomonadota; class Gammaproteobacteria; order Moraxellales; family Moraxellaceae; genus Acinetobacter; species Acinetobacter lactucae. Next base: position 2,625,084 of record NZ_CP053391.1, on the reverse strand, counting down.
ACAAGATTGTCGGTTGCTTTAAGACGAACAGCACCAAAAATAGATTGGCTACGATCATCTCCACTGTACCAGCCATCTATTTTTGTTTCGGGGCGGTTAGGTGTGCTGCCATCCCAAGCAAAAATATTTTTTAGAGTCCCATCCCATGTCATTCCATTATTCCAGCCAGAATAGGTAGGGCGTTTATTTTTACTTTTTGTGTAAGTCGTACCGAGTACTACATCATGAGTTTGATTAAACAAATCAAATGAACCGTTTAAAGTTAAATTAAACAAGTCTTGAGTAGGGCGATAATCCCAACGGGTTGCGTATAACATCGCTCCACTACCAGTAGCTTTATCAATCCCTTTACTTGAGAAGGTATAGCCTACAATTTCATCTGAATCTGTAATGGTTCTAGACACCACACCTTTTAATTTCCAGCGGTCATTAAACTGGTGTTCAATATCGGCAAAGTAAGATGTCGTTGAGCGATCTGAACCCGTCCAACTTGCTGCCGCTGAATCTGAGCGAGACCAGTTAATCGGTGTGCCATCTGTATAAAAGCTTGGTAAACCACCTCTAGCGACACCAGTCAAATCGAGTTGTTGGTAACTTGCACCCAAACTTGCTTTGGTTTGTTCAGTTAAATCAGCTTCTAATACGGCATAAGCCACTTTACGTTCTTCGTTGTAGCGGTCGATATAAGAGTCTGACTTTTGGTAGGCAAAAAGAGTACGGCCACGAATACTTCCTGATTCATTAAGAGGTGTAGAAACATCAATATCGGTACGATAAGAGTCCCATGAACCAATGTCAGCACTCACCGAAGCCTTAAAGTCCTGTAATGGTTTTTTTCGGACCAGATTAATACTTGCGCTTGCACTGCCAGCACCTGTCATTAAGCCATTTGCACCTCGCACGACTTCGACTCGGTCAAATAAAGCCATGTCCTGACTTTGGAAAATACTTGCATATGAACTCATGAGCTTCACGCCATCGAGTAAATAGCTATCTACTTCTTTGCCACGAGCGTAAATAGGTGAGTTATCACTACCAATATTCCCGCCTTGTTTAATAGAAAGGCCTGCTGCTTGACTGACAACATCGGTTAATTGCGTTAGGTTCTGATCTTTCATTTGTTGATTGGTGATGACACTGACCAGCTGAGGGGTTTCTTTCAAACTTAATGCTAAGCCAGTAGAGGCGGTGGTCGCTTTCGCTGTATATAAGCCCGAACCTTCGGTTGTTAAATTTTCGCCATGATCAGCATTAATATGAATCGTTGCTAAATGTGCCGTACCTGTTTCACTGCCTGCCGTATCAAATTCATTATTGTTATTTGCTTTAGTTTGAATGGCTTCTAACTGAAAAACTTTGGGTTCAATTGGAGCGGGTGGAGCCTTCACTCGAATGCTATAGCCGCCATTATTTACTTTAATGGCTTCAAATGTATGACTTTGTAATAACAGACTTAATGCATCTTCAACAGTGTAATTGCCTTGTAGCCCTTTGCTTTTTGTTTTTGAAAGACTGGCATTATCGTAGCTAATGGTTGTGCCTGTTTGAATCGCCAGTTGTTTAATGGCATGATCAAGCGTGCTCTGGCGAATTGAAATGCTATAAGTTTGTGCAGCGTAAATAGACGTTGAGGTAAGCGCCGTGACCACCAATGGCGTACTCCATAGCACTGCACGTATAGCCAAAGCCAATTTACTTTTTGCTTGATAATCCTTCATGTGGTCTTCTCGACAGGGAGTGTATTTCTCTATAAGTCGAACCAGATCAAAAAAAGGGTCACATTTTTTTATCTTTTTTTAATATTTAACAAATATTGGCTGTAATAGGTGAGTTCAAGTTGATGACTATAGGCCAAAGTTTCTAAGCTTTGCTCGGGGTTCTTTAGAGAAAATACCCCAGAAATTTTTAGATTTTTTAATTCTGGGTCGAGATGATAAGTTCCTTTTTTATAACGAAATAGCTCATCCAGCACCTTTTGAAGTGGCCATTGATCTACGACTAAAAGTTGTTGTGTCCAATAGGGCTGATCGTTATCGAGAGGAAGTGATTTTGAAATATATTTTTCGTCAAAAAAAGCACGCTGACCTTGTTTTAATATTTGGCGTTTAGAAGCGTTCTCTGGCTCAATGGCTACCGCATGTTTATAAACTTTAACTTTGGTTTGTTCGCTATTTTCTTGGCGAACGGTAAATTGAGTACCTAAGGCTTCTACGGAACCATTCTTGGTTTCGACAATAAATGGCCGATGTTGAGCATCCTTTGCCGTTTCAATATAAATTTCTCCATCAATCAGCTTTATCTGACGTTTCTCTTGCGTGAAATTTACATCGACATAGCAATCACTTGCCATAATCAGTTGAGAACCATCCTTTAACGATACTTTTTTAATTTCACCCACTTTGGTGTGATAGTCCGACTGCCATTTTTCCCAAGGTATGAAATAGGCAGACAAGCCAACGATGACTAAACCTGAAAGGCTTAACAGCATATTGCGTTTTGCAGCAAGATTAAATTTTTGATTAGACTGAACTAAAGCTTCGGAAGGGAAGTTACCCGCAAGATTTGATAAACCGTGGCTAAATTTTTCCATTTGCTGGAGTGCTAGTTGGTGTTCTTTTTTTTCGGCTTTCCATTGCTCAAATTGTTGCTGCTGTAATGCTGTCATTTCACCCGAATGTAACAGTACCAACCAATCTGCGGCTGCATCTAAAACATGATGAGGAATTTTATTAATAGCTGACATACAGTAGAAATTTGAGCGCGTTAAAGGGGTTAATTATAGAGGTCTATACAAGCCAAAAAAGCGTGTTTCATATCTCTTTTCACAGTGGCTTCAGAAATATTCATTTTTTCACTAATTTCTCGATAAGTCATGCCGTCTAGTTGAGACATCAAAAAGACCTGAGCCGTGCGGGTAGGCAGTTTTTCTAATATTAAATGAACCTGATATAGGGTTTCTTGAATATAAACTTCATGTTCAGCAGAGGGGTAATATTCTTCTGGAAGGTTCTGTAGGGCGTCTAGGTATAGGTTTTCAATATGTTGACGGCGCCAATAGTCAATCATGACATGCTTGGCGATCCCCATAAGCCATGCCTGTGGTTCCTTAATTTTTTGAAAACAATATTCGCTTTTTAAAGCACGATAAAACACTTCCTGACTCAGGTCTTCAGATTGATGATGGTGCTGAAGTTTGTGTTTAAACCATGATAAAAGCGTAGTTTGCTGAGAACGGTAAATTTGGCTAAACCATACCTGTTTCTCTACATTGAGGTTCATAGCAGCGGAGTCCACAAATTGGCAATGATTAGCACAATTAAACACACAGTTAAATTATTCTTAAATAGTAATGATAATTATTATTAATATCAACAATGGAAATTATATATCTAAAATATTTTAATGCGCTAATTTTTCACGATTTAACGCTTGTACCTGAGTTACGCAGAGATGTATCGTTAGAGAATGACACTTTAAAATTACAGGAACCGCGAAAAGCGATATCTTTTCATTAAACTTCTAAAATAAATGGACTTTATTGAGAAGAGTAAGCGGTTCTTTAAACTCAAAAATATTAGATAAATAATAACGTTATAGAAAATTAAGTTTCATGGGTGGGTTTTGAAATAGAGCATGAATGGCAAAGAGAGTGCTTTGTTATATTTTACGGTTGATTTATTTATGTTAGCTTCGTCTTACTTTAAAAAACACAAGAAAAATTACCGTGCTGTAAAGGACCAGCAGCTTACAATCGCAGCAAAAGCCAATATTTTTATTTGCATCATTTTTTGTTTGTTTTGGACACTATATTTCGCATTTGCACAAATGTGGTTGATTGTGTCTATGGACATCTTTTTTACACTAATTTCCATTTTTAGCTTTTTTCTTATCTATATAAACCGTATTTCAGCGGGTATTCTTCTTTCACAAGCCGTTCTGCTGGTGTTTCCAGTCGTGTTTTGCCTATTTTTTGATATAGCTACAGTTGATCGGCCGCAAGTCGCTCATTTATTTTTACCCGCTGGTGCGATATTGGGGTATTTGAATTACCGTAGAAATCCAAGCTTTTTACAATTCATTTTAATTTTATTGTCGATTGGGTGTTTTATCTTTTTTAGCGGAAGCTCTTTTAATCTTGAGAGTGCGATACCGCTACCTGAGGATATTCGTGATCATGGCGGATGGATTGCAACCTGTGCTGCTACACTCATGATTTGTATTTCAATTTACACTATGCAATTAGAAATACAAACAGAAAACGCCATGGTGCAAGACCTGCGCTTAGCTCTTGCGAAGGAACAATTTGAGCTTTTCTATCAACCACAAATTAATGCTTCTGAAAAGCTGATTGGCGCGGAAGCTCTGCTTAGATGGCATTGTCCTACTTTAGGGTATATCCCAACACAAGATTTTATTCCAGCAGCTGAAACTTATGGATTAATGCCAGAGATTGGGGAGTGGGTATTGGCTCAATCTTGCAAAGTTTTACAAGATTGGAGTAAAAAAGCCGAGACCAAAGACCTTACACTTTCAGTCAATATTAGTGCTGATCATTTTATGCAACCCACTTTTGAGCAAACTTTGATTGATTTGGTTCTGCAATACGGCATAAATCCATCTCGGCTTATTTTAGAAATTACTGAAAATATTGCTTTAAATAATTGTGTAAGCATGATCGAAAAAATGCATTTCCTATCAAAAAATGGAATTCAACTTTCTCTTGATGATTTTGGTACAGGTTATTCATCTTTAAGCTATCTACAAAAAATGCCGATTAAGCAAATCAAAATTGATCGTAGCTTTGTACAGGCTGCTTTGGAGGATAAGCGTAGTAATAAACTCGTCACTGGCATTATTAAAATTGGACTGGATTTGAACCTGCGAGTGTTAGTAGAAGGCATTGAAACGACTGAACAATTTAATGCTTTTAAAGACAATGGATGCACTGAGTTTCAAGGTTATTTATGGGGAATGCCTATGCCTTTAAATGACTTTTTAAAACAGTTATCTCAATTCAAAAAATAAGCAAAAGAGTTATTTAAGCGTTGAGTTATAGAAAGTAAAAAGAGTTCCATATTGTTTAGAAAAATTTAAATTAATTTAGGATATGTAATAACAGCTAAACATTAATGGTGAAAGATACGGATATTTATTAAACGGGTCACATCATGTCTAGCTTTAAAATAAATACACTTTTACTTTCTCTTATTTCTTGTTCGGTCTTTTTTACAGGTTGTAATGACAGCAATAACTCAGATGATAATTCGACAGCAAATCAAGAAATACCTGCAGCACCTAAGGGTGTGGGCTTTGAAGATACTGCTCCAGTCCCATCAAATATCACGACTATTGTAGACTCATGGACGACCAATCAACGTGGTGATGCTAGATATGCCACAGTTGAAACAAATGCTGGTGTACGAGTGCTGAGCGGTTTTTTAGATGTATGGACGCCATCGAGTTTATTTGTAGATGCGGGCCAATCTGCCGAGGCAAGAGATGGTTTTCCAGCGGTAGTTGAATCAAACTGGACAGGCTTACCGGGTGACAGTACGGACGGTACAAAAAAGAATGTAGATGTATTGAACTACAACATTAATTATTCAATTCAGACTACACAGAAACGTACAGAAGAAGAAGCTATACGTGCCTATTTAGATGATAGACGTGGAAAAAGCTATAGCGTAACGACAGGGATGGGAGCATTAACCGATCCGTGGAGAAAACTCACTGGGCAAACCACCACAATCAATTCGGTGCCTGCCGATGCAACACAAGTAAAATACGATGACAAAGGCAATAATAGTGGGCTAACCACAGCCGATGGAAATGCCAATTTCGGAAAAGTCGTTGAATTTGTGCAAGCGATGGGGAATAACTCATCAACAGAGTCGGCAAAGCGTTTTTATAAATATGCTCGTCCGTGGCGTTGGAGTTCAGAGGTTATTGTAGTACCTAGTTTAGAGTCTGCAAAAAGTAGTACACCTACAACTGATGGTGGCTTCCCAAGTGGGCACACTGCCGAAGCTGGCCGAAATGCAATCGTGATGGCATATTTAGTGCCTCAGCGTTATCAGGAACTGATTGCACGTGGTTTAGATTTGGGTGATTCACGTATTATTGCGGGCATGCACTCAGCGATGGACGTGATTGGTGGGCGACTTCAGTCGATTGCCGCAGATGTTGCCAACTTAAATGCCATGACGGTAGAGCAACGAAAAGAAGCTTATCTACAAGCTCAAACGCAGCTCATGAAAGAGACCAATAGCGCAACGTTTGAATCATTTTATCGTTTGGCCAAAACACCTTATGACGCGAATGACCGCTTTGCCGATCTTGAAAAATTAAAACAGCAGGTTAATCACTGGATGACCTATGGTTTTAACCAAATTGGCGATAAAACAAAAATAGCAACAGTGCCTAAAGGCGCAGAGGTTTTATTGGAAACCCGACTTCCTTATTTATCAGCCGACCAGCGCCGTGTGGTTTTGAAATCGACTGCACTTGCTTCGGGTTATCCAGTCATGGATGACGTTGAAGGCTATGGTCGCTTAAACCTGTTTAGAGCGGGCGCAGGTTATGGCAGTTTTGATGGCGATGTTAATCTGACCATGGATGCAAGCTTAGGTGGCTTTAACCAATATGATCAGTGGAGTAATGATATTACGGGTGCGGGTAAACTGACTAAATTAGGTACGGGAACTTTAGCACTGACAGGAAATAACTCGTTTACTGGCGGTATTGATTTAAAGCAGGGCGGTTTAGAAATATTGTCTGAGCATGGAGCTGGTCAAGGCGATATTTATATGCATGAAAACAGTCTATTAAAAACCAACTCAGCTAAAACAGTGAACATTGCGGGTAATCTAACTCAGCTTGCAGGAACCACATTCAACATCACTTTTAAATCGAATGTACTTCCAGCAGTTCAGGTGGCAAATACGCTTACCTTAAATGGAACATTGCAGCTCGTTTCAAAAGACAATTTAGCGGCGGGAACATATACGGTGTTATCGGCTAAAAAAGTCCAAGGCACTTATAAAAAAGTGACCCTGAATGGCAAGGATATTACGCCAATTTATCAAAATAACAGCGTTAAGTTTACGGTGTCTTAATAGAAAATTGGGCCACTCCATTAAACAATTTTGAAAAGTGGCCCGACTAAAATCCGTTTGGATAACGCAAACAAAACTATTTACATACGAATTTTACGATAGATCGATTTTACCTTTTCGGGACTAATTGCCAGCATGTGAATCGCGCCGTGAATCATTCCTTTTAATAAATGGAAGTTTACTTGAATACCCGCATCCCACAGTTTTTGAGCATATCTTTCGCCATCATCCCGAACTGGGTCATATTCACAAACAAAAATGGTTGCGTCAGGCAGTCCTTCTAAAGACTGAGCGAGTAATGGGCTTACAAATTCATTGTGTTTTTCACTTTCATGCTGCACATATTGATCCCAGCAATAAACCATTGTGGATGAGTCCAAACCATAACCTTCGGCATATTGGCTATAGGAATTACTGCTCATCGTGGCATCTAAAGCGGGGTAAAAAAGAAGTTGATGGCTCACCTTAATTTCTGGGTGTTGTTTTGCCATTAAACATGTGGCGGCAGCTATATTGGCGCCCGCACTATCTCCGCCTACAGCCACGCGGTTTTGATCAACTCCAAACTGTGATGCGTTCTCGTAGATATAACAAAATGCCGTAAAAAAATCATTTAAAGGTGTAGGGAACTTAAATTCTGGCGCCAAACGATAGTCCACAGAAAATACAACCAGTTGAGTAGTTTCTGCTAGTAACCGACAAGTGCGGTCCCATGCGTCTAAACTTCCCAGACACCAACCTCCACCATGAGCAAAAACTAAAGCGGGCCGTTGCTCAGTGTTTTCTAGAGAATAGGGAATATAAACGCGGACTTCAATTTCCGCGCCATCTGAAACAGCAACATGAAAACTTTGTTGATAGCTTGCATCTTGCTCAATGCCTTGCTGATCAATAATGTCTTTATTAACTTGTTCCCTTAACGCTTGTAACGAGTTTGCGCCTTGTGTGGTTGGTCTAGATTTAAGCCAGCTTTCAATTTCAGCAAGTAGAGGCATAGCGTTCTTCCTGCTGTAAAAAGTTTAAAATGAGTGAGCTAAATATTTCTGACTGTTCTTCCATAATGAAATGGCCACAGTCTTTGACAATCGCACTGGTTAAATGCGGTGAAACCTTTTTCATGCTTTCATAAGGTGCATTATCTGTGGCATGTTCAGCACCGATTGCTAAAACTGGCATATCTAAATTCTTAGTTTCTCTGCTTTTATTTTGACGTATGGTCTCTGGAATAGAGCGGTAATAATTAAAACCCGCCGTTAAACGACCCGGAATTTTATAGGCTTCAATATAAGTTTCAGTCGCAACTCTATCTTTATGCCACGACCATTTATCAAACATATAATTTAAATAAGTATCTTCACGTCCCGCGATTAAAGCTTCGGGTAAATCTAGGGTTTGGTTAAACATGAAATGCCAAAGAAAAATGTTTTCACTCGGCTCAACAAAAATAGGAGGTGCGGGCGCTAACCCGGGAATCACAGCTTCTGTGACCGCAAGACGAGTCACTGACTCGGGAAAGTCAGATGCAAGCGCATAGGCAACCCACATACCAATGTCATGACCAACAACCGAATATGTTGGATATTCAAGTTGAGTCATGAGCATCGATAAAATTTTAGCAATACGCCCCGTATCGTAACTTCCATCCAGTGGAGTTGAATTTCCGGTTCCGGGTAAATCAATTGCGATTGCTCGATAACCCTTTTTCGCTAGTTCAATCATGACTTTGTGCCATGCGTACCATGTTTGCGGCCACCCCGGAATCAGTAATACCGCTGGGCCTTCACCTAGGGTGACATAGTGAAATTTTTTGCTCTCGATGTGAATGTAATGATGATCGAATTCGTTATATGGGTTTTCACTGAATAATTGAGTTTTCATGTTGATCTCTTAAGATTCCTTAAATCCCTAATAACTGATTAATTTGAGTCTGATTTACAGGCGCAGCAGCAAAGTCATCAAACACTTTATCGGTGACATGAATAATATTTTGCTTAATAAATTCGGCACCTTCACGTGCGCCATCATCCTTATTTTTAAGACAGCATTCCCACTCTAATGTGGCCCAGCCTTCGTAGTCGTAATGTGCTAACTTTGAAAAAATCGCTTTAAAGTCAACTTGACCATCACCTGTAGAACGGAATCGGCCCGCTCGATTTCCCCAACTTTGATAGCCGCTATACATTCCTTGGCGGCCTGTTGGGTTAAATTCGGCATCTTTAACATGAAACATGCGAATGAAATCTTTATAGATATCGAGATATTCCAGATAGTTCAGTTGCTGCAAAACAAAATGGCTTGGGTCAAAAAGAATATGGCAACGTGGATGGTTGTGAGTCCGCTCTAAAAACATTTCAAATGTAATGCCATCGTGCAAATCTTCACCAGGGTGGATCTCATAGCAAAGGTTGACGTCTTGTTCATCACAAGCATTTAAAATAGGAAGCCAGCGACGCGCCAATTCATCAAACGCCGTTTCTATGAGTCCTGATGGTCTTTGTGGAAATGGAAATACATAAGGCCATGCCAAAGAGCCTGAAAATGTCCCCATGTCTTTAAGACCTAAGCGGGCAGATGCCTGAATTGAAGCGAGCATTTGTTGTTTTGCCCACTCGGTTCTGGCTGCTGAATTACCATGTAAATGAGATGGGGCAAAGTTATCGCACATTGAGTCATAAGCAGGATGCACAGCCATTAACTGCCCAAAGATATGCGTCGTTAACTCACTAATTTTTAAGCCATGATTTTTTAAAGTACCTAATATTTCATCGCAATAATCTTGGCTTTCTGCTGCCAAATTGACATCAAATAAACGCTTATCCCAAGCAGGAAGCTGTACCGCTTCAAAGCCTTGGCCTGATACCCAAGCCGCAATATCTTCTAGACGGTTAAAAGGGGAAATGTCATCGCTAAATTGAGCAAGGTGAATACTTGGGCCTTTGATCGTTTTCATAACAAAACCTAATTAGTTGTCGATCGACAAACAATAGGCTTAATTTTTGAAAAAAACAACTTTTTATTTGAAAATCAAAACAAAACGAGATTATTTTGAATAAATCTCATTGATTTATTTGTGAAAATATTTTTTTCGAATAATAATAAAAAGAGGTACTAAATTTGATAAAGGGTCATTATGGCTGGCAGACCAAGAGAGTTTGATCGAGAAGAAGCCCTCGTAAAAGCGAGAGATTTCTTCTGGCTTCACGGCTATGAAGGCACATCCATGTCAGATTTAGTTGAAGTTTTGGGGATTGCATCTGCTCGAATTTATAAGGCATTTGGCTCTAAAGAAGCTTTGTTTAGAGAGGCCGTAAATCACTATGAGAAAAATGAAGGTAATTTCGCGATAAAAGCCTTAAAGCAAAAAAGTATTAAGGATGCAATCAGTCAATTATTTGAAGATGCGCTAGCCCTTTACACGCAAGCCAACCATTCGTATGGATGTATGGTCGTGTCGGCAGCGAGCGTGTTAGGTGAAGAAAACCAAGCTGTTTTAGATTGGATGAAAACGCAGCGTATTGCACGGGCCCAAAGTCTAGTCGATCGATTTGTTCAAGCAAAATCAGACGGTCAATTGGTCGCAGAGGCTGACCCTAAAACCTTAGGGCAATATTACGCACTTGTTCTGCATGGATTATCGGTTCAAGCAAGAGATGGATATTCTAAAGAAGAGCTTTCTCAGGTGATTGATTTTGCATTAAAGAATCTTGATCAATATGTTGTAAATGCCTAATTAATTTATATTTATTAAATTTAAGATATGTTGGCAGAACTCTAAATATCAGAGCTCTGCCTTACATTGATTTTTTTATTAAACAAACTTAGTAACTAAGGAAGGCAATCATTTGTCGTATTGGATACAAATTTGGAATATCCGGATATAAAAAATATTAAATCCATACTATAAGTTGATTATCGAAGATAGTGATCGATATTTCAACTACTTACATGATGGATTTTCGTATGAAAAATGGAAGTTTTCGTTTAGCAATCGGCTTAAGTACTACTATGCTATTTGGTATGGGACTGGTTCATGCAGCACCTGAGGGTGAAATGAAAGTCACTTTACTCGGAACAGGAACCCCGATTGTTAATATCAATAGATTTGGTATGAGTACTTTAGTTGAGGCTGGCAATCAAAAGTTATTATTTGATGTGGGTCGTGGTGCAGTTATTCGTCTTCACCAAATTCAAGTGCCTTTAAGAGATATTAACTCTATTTTCTTTACACATATGCACTCAGACCATTTAACTGGCTTCCCTGATTTGTACGCGTCAGCTCCGTTACCGACTGACGATGGTCGTAGTAAAGCTCCAATTTCAATTTATGGACCTGTTGGAATCGATAATTTTGCACGCGGCATTGAAAAAGCTTTCACAGCTAATAATGAAATCCGCTTAAAAGGTGGGGAAACAAACGAGCCAGCTACTAAAATCAGTGATCACTTTTTACCGGAAAAGGGAGGAGTCGTTTATAACAAGGATGGTGTAAAAGTCACTTCATTTCTCGTAGATCATGGGCATGTAGAACCAGCTTACGGATTCCGTGTAGATTACGCAGGGCATTCAGTCGTGTTATCTGGAGATACCACTTATTCTTCAAATTTGGTTCAACAAGCCAAAGGTGCTGATTTACTCGTGCATAGTTTATCGATTGGTAGTCGTGAACTTGAAAAAGCTCATCCAGAATATGTTCAGCACTTCTATTCATATCTTGCAAATACTGAAAAACTAGGTCAAGTACTCAATGAAACTAAACCTAAAGATGCGGTAATTTCACACATTTCTCTATATAGCAAAGGCAATATTGGCAGAGCGAGTGAGAAAGAAATTCTTTCGAGAGTAAGTGAAAACTATAAAGGTAAATTCTTATTAGGACAGGATCTAATGAGCTTTGTTATCAGTAACAAAGGTGTTACCCGAGTACCGTATGATCCAAATATTCGACAATTTGAACCCGTCAAACAGAATTAAAAATTAAAAAATCCTCCTTTGTGGGGATTTTTTTAATTCCAATTTAGGATGTTTCAATACTTAGTGTAAATACTTTATAAATATTAATATTTCTACTCTTTAAATAAATTCAACTTAATCATAAGTGGTAAACCAAGATTACTTAATAAACTCGTTCGAGAATTTGGTACATTCTTACTTTCTAAATTAATAAGCTCGATAAATTCTTTATTAAATTGTTTTCTAGGGTATTTTTCTAAAATTTCATTTCTAAAAGAGACGGGGAGTTTATATAGACTGTCACTAATCACATCGCATGACGCACCTTGCTGTAATAGTGTAGTTTCTGCTGGGTCAGAATGATCTATATAGCCGTTCATATGTAAGCAGATAGCATCTTTAATTAATTCACTTTTCCTCTCATTAAAGCTATGTTCTTTAGCCTTTTGCTCAAATTGTTTAGCACTCTCATAGGTAAAACAGTTACAACCTTTACTATGAATATGTTGCTCAGTTAATCCAATATCATGAAAAAGTGAGGCTACTAAAAGTGATTCATAATCAAATTGCTGATTTTGTATATTGCCTAACGCAGCGCCCCAGAAATAGGTGCGCCATGAATGATTGTAGATAGATATATTTGCTTTAGCTTCTAATTCATCAAGCGCGACTTTAACCATTTGAGTATCGGGTATTACGATCTGATTAATATCAAAATCGCTAGAAGTTTTGAACCGAAAGTAATTTATTTTTATAGAGGCCATAACACTAGGCAGCATAATTTTTTGAATTAACTTAATTTTATCTTTAAAGCTGAGCTGACCATTTGTAGTTCGCATCCAGTGATACGAACCAATTCTTGTAATTTTCATTATTAAATCTCATTTTAGAGTAATTACTCTAAAATATTATCATAGATAATTTTTTGCAAGTTGTATCTCTTAAGACCTCGATAGAGCTTTAATTGATAGAAGTTTTATAAACCCCAATTTAATAATAAATTTTAATTATTTATCCTTACTTTTTAATGATCTATTTTAAAGCAAATGTCATTTTGCGTGCTTGACTGTAAAAGGGTTGGGCACTATCCTTTGCCTGCTGGCCTACATCGCCAGTCGGTTTTAGCAGACCGCATCAAACGTACATTAGAAGTTTCATACTTTTAGTGTTGAGCCCTCGTGCCCCCTCTATGGTGGAACGGAGGGGGACACCTTCGGGTGTGCTGGCCACGTTTGACCAGTCTGCTAACCCCTTTCGTTCTGCCACCATAATTTTAATGTCTGGCAGAACTCCCAATAAAAAGGAGTTGGCTTTGCACATCCATTATTTCTTGGCTCTCAATGCCAAAAGCTATAACGACACAGCTTAAACTTTTAAAGCAGTTTGATCGCCGTAAGGTGTTCAGGCTTTAAATTACTTCGTCTTAAAACTTAATCAACAATAAAACTTGAGATGTGCCACGCACAGTCTTACGGGCTTTGCTGTGCCTTTTTTTCTCCCAAAAAAGTATCTCATTTAGAAACAACAAGAATTTATAACGGTAAAACTATGCCAAATTTAGTGCTTTCTTCCCGCGCCATACACGTCATCAATAAGTCGATTCATTTATTTCACCATCACGGCTTTCATACCGTGGGAATCGACAGAATTGTGAAAGAGTGTGAAGTTACCAAAGCGACTTTTTATAACTATTTTCATTCAAAAGAACGATTTATTGAAATCTGCCTAATTGTGCAAAAAGAACGTTTAAAAGAAAAAGTGATTTCAATTGTTGGGTACGACCAAGACACAAGCGTGACCAATAAACTTAAAAAGCTTTATTTCTTACACACCGATGTAGAGGGACTTTACTATTTATTATTTAAAGCTATTTTTGAAACGAAACTGACCTATCCAAAAGCCTATCAAAACGCAGTGAGATATAGAACGTGGCTCATTAATGAAATTTACAGCCAGCTTAGAGCACTCAAAACTGATGCGACATTTCAGGATGCAAAGCTATTTTTATATCTGATTGAAGGCGTAATTATTCAGCTTTTAGGCTCGGATACGGCAATCGAGCAGGAGAGTGTGGTGGATTGTTTTCTGCTGGTGATGCGGTAATGAGGACGATAGCAAAATTAATATCACAAGCATTCATGTACAATTATATAAATAGAAATTTCTTCATAATTATATTTGCATTATTAGTTAAGTCATTATTAGTATTTACCTTGGCTAATCAAGATTTATAAATTATGGAATACTCTACACAAGATGCATTAGATTGGTTAAATCAAGGTATTGAGGATATTAGAAATTCATCTAAAGATGATAGAGTGAGTGATTACGCTTTAGGATATGATATAGGCTTTCTTTATGGCACATTACGCACGTTATTGGCGACAGGCCATATAACACGTCAAGAATATAATAAATTCCATGCAGAATTAACGGAAACTCGTCAGGCTAGACAAAATGGAACTGAATGATAACTAAAAAAGGAGAAATGATGAAATCTATAATGATTAAAGTCATTGATATAAAAAGTAATGATACCTGCGATCTGCTTGCAGAGTTAGACCAAGATAATAATGTAGTAAAAATATATAACTCTTATGGAAACAAATTAGAGATTGGGCCACAAAATAGAGTGCGTTATAACAAAAAATGGTGGACCTTTGAGAGAAGACAAGAAGGATAAATTTCTTGTTTTCCCTATATGTATTTATTTATTATTAATCGCACACCCGTTTTATAAACTAAATTTCAACGATAAAATTGTTTTACGATTTGGATTCAAAAGCCAATCTAAAACTCTGATTGTCACTAAATTTTAACTTGATATTTATTTACGACAGTTTTAGAATCCGGCCAACGAATTTTTCAGGAGCTTCATTGTGAGTACTTGCTCGAGTGACACTAGTCGATCGGTAATAGTCTAAGTATCCCCTGAAGTCCTTACAGGCCTCTTCTTGTGGATACAAGAAGAGGTTTTTTTATATTTCCTCTCTTTTAATTTCTATTATCAACCCATGATTTCATCATGATTGGTTGCAAGTTCTTGCATGCGCTCTTTTTTTATGGGAGTGATGCCAGTGTTATATACCTTAAAGAAACGCTCACTTATCTCTAGTTTTTGCTTATTGGCTTTTTCTACTTCTAGCCATAGTGGGCGGCCTATGGCTGTTGATGATGCAGCTCTTGTTTCTCCACAAACCTGCCAACTAGAAACATGGGTGCAACATAATCCTGACAGTAAAGAATATTGGGCAGTACCTGCTTGTAATTTTGGTGGCAATTTTGAGTTTGCCGTAGGTTTGGGCAGAGTAAACGATGACACTGAACATGCCAGCTATGCAACTTTACAGGGTAAAACCTTATTAAAACCGCTACAAACCAATGATTGGGGAATTGGATTTTCATTTGGAACTCAAATGAATACCAAAGATTCTTCACAGAAAGATTGGTCCGTAAACGTACCTTTGAGTATTTCAACGCTAGAAGACAAATTTTTAGTCCACCTTAATCTCGGCTGGTTACGAGAAAATACCACTCATAAAAACCAAACCACGTGGGGAATTGGAACAGAAACACAACTGGCCCAACCATTAACGCTCACTGCCGAAGTCTATGGTAATGACCGAAATGACTCTTTTTACCAAGCTGGATTTAAATACATGATCTATAAAGACTTTGTTCAATTAGATGCAAGCTATGGCAATCAAATTTCGAGTCATGACGATGCATTTTTTTCTGTTGGATTTGTATTCCTTACAAATACCTTTTTACCTTAAATTTCTTGGAGTGCTAAATGAAAAAACAGCGTAAAAAACCTGCATTTCTCAATAGTATGGAAAATGAGATTATTTTAGCAGTATCAATGCTTTATGCGATTATTGTTACGATTATGATCATTGTTCACTATATCCAACCAAGTGAACAAGAAACTCGCTCATCTTCCACTTCTGTTTCACATACCAGCAAATAGATTTATTTAGCTCATTCATTACTCAGGAGCAAACATGATCACTAGTTACGTAAAATCAGGTAATACATTAGCTATGCTACAAGGATTACCACTAGATATTGATCAAAACCTAGTCTGGGTTCAAGTGCATCTACCCACGGCAGATGAGCTGAAACTATTAACAGAAACCTTTTCCATAGATATTGCTAATAGTAATACGGGAGAAGTTGAAATTGATGATTATCACTATATTAGATCCGAATTGTTAACCCTAAGTGCAGAATGCCATCCTACTTTTGGGAAAGTATTATTTATTTTGGGGGATAAAGTATTAATAACGATTAACTCTACTGAAAATTTCAGACCCTTTGAAAGTGCTTTACGTCGTTTAAACAGAAAAGCTTCTTATCATGAGACACCTCGATCAACATTGCGTGTATTACTCCAAATCGCAAACGATAATACGGATAATGTAATAGATTGTATTGCCGAAGGATTAAAAGAAACATCAGACGAGATTTTTCAGATCTCGGAAGGTCGTGGAGAAGATGGTAAAGAGTTAGGTGTACAGGATCTATTAGAAACAATTTTTAATTTAAATCAGAGAGAAGAGCTGATATCCAGATGTTTGGAGTCACAACTTTCTTTAATGCGAGTAGTACGATATCTAAATGGCGAAGTAGATAACATCAGTGAAGTAGAACTTCAGATTTTAGTCTCTGAACTCGCTGGTGATGTTGCCGAAGTTAAGGAATATGCCTCATTTGAGTATGAAAAAGTTCGATATCTGCAAAATGCGGTCACCAACATTATGAATATTAAACAAAACCAGATTGTTAAGGTCTTTACCATTATTACTGCTGTGTTTTTACCACCAACATTGGTAGGTACATTTTATGGAATGAACTTTGCTGTAATGCCTGAGTTATCTTGGGAACATGGTTTTTTATATTCTATGATTCTGACTCTAGCTGCGGCAATCCTTCCTTTAGCTTATATAAAACATAAGGGTTGGTTACGGTAATTCATATTTCAAATGTGCTCTTTTTGATGATGGAAGGGCACAATAAAAAACGAATTGTTAAAGGTTATAAAGATAAGCTACAAGATCATCCGAAGATGTTATCTACAAACTGTTATGATCATGATCACCACAAAATCTAACTTAAGCTTGCTCCAAGAGCAGGCTTTTTGTATGCGTAAATAAACCTGCTAGGAAATATGAAACGTCATCTAAAACAAACTCAAACCACCACTTCTAACTGGACTACAGAGCAAGATTGTTTCTTGATAGAAAATAATTCTCTCTCAATATATGAACTTATAGAACATTTACCTTTTTCCGAAGAGGAAATACGAGTACGTAGAGCTGTGTTAGGGCTAGTTCGACGAGATAAGCAAATGAAAACATATTAGTTTTACCAAATGGTAAAAATTAATATGAAAGTAAATATTTCAAAGTATCTCTATTCAAGCATTTATTTTGTGGATGAATTATCAAAACCATAATTTTTTTCGGTGTTTTTTTGGTGCAAATTACACAAAGCTTTAATTACTTACAAAGCGAGCCAATAAGATTACCTTTACTTACATATCTTTCAGCATAATCAAAGTCATAAAACATTCACAGATCAGCACTTTATAACAATAGGATGGAGAGAGGTTAATGCCAAAGTATCTAGCTGTAGCCGAAAAGGTTTATAAAAATATTAAAAAAGATAGCTTATTCACTGATGACATTACTCAGAACCTAAACTGTTTAATTAGTCAGATTCGAAAAGCGATCAAAGGAACGGAGTTTAAGCTCAAGTTCAATTATATAGACTTTGAAGAAAACTTAACTAAGCCGTTAAGTGAGTGCAAAGTCCAAATTGATCTGAGTGTTATGCCAAAGTTCGCAAATGAAGGTGAATATCTTCTTTGGTTAGCTGGTTTTATTGAGCGAATCACAGAAGGTGGGAAACCTAAATTACCACCAATTTCGCACTTTTTACCACCAGGTTTTAAGATGTCGAAAGATTCATTCCCAGTAACTGTTGCTCCTCCAAAAGAAGAGCATGCAGATATGATCATCAATTATTTTAAATCTGAGGATTTTATTAAAACCAATAAAATTCCTTCATAAAAGAATATAGAAGTGAACGTCCACCTTACTTCTATATACCTGCTGGTTTAAATTCAGCGACCGCCTTCTGGGGCGGTTTTTTTTGTCTAAAATTTAAAGATGCTGCAATTCTTTCTTTCCCTTAATCTCATATTTAGGGAAATATTAAATGTATGAAAGTGTGCTAATAGTTAATGTTTTATAATAAATATCAGTGTATTAGTTATATCTTTTGATAAAGATAAGCATACACTTTTCACATAAGCAATGTATCAAGTAACGCAATTAAACATTTAGCTGATCATAATCATTAAAAAAAGAGAATTGAGAATGATATGAATGAAAATGCCGAGCTTATAAAATATATAGACGTTGCTGAAAATGTCTATGAACGTGTCTATAAAAACAATCAAGTTTCAAATAATTTGATTGTTAATCTCAACCGAATTATGGCGGAAATTAAAAAGCAAGCCCAAGAAAAAGATCTGAAGTTAAAATATAATTCTATCGACTTTGAATATTGTTTGAGTTTGCCTTTAGCTGATAGAGATATAAAAATCGACCTCAGTTTAATTCCTCACTTTGAATACCGTGACGAATGCATTTTATGGCTAACAAACTTTATTGGAAAAATTAGTGTGCCTAAAAAGATGACGAGGCAGAAATTAAGTTTTCACTAGAAAATTAGAGTTTATAGAGATATATGAGTCATCACTAAAAGACTAACAACATTTAGTCTTAAACAGTTATGCTTTATTGCAGAACGACATTTCATAATTAGAAAATGACATAGAGCACTTTAGAATGAAAAAGTTTGCAATAACCTTTGCTGTTTTGGTTCAACTATCAACCTATGGTTTAGCCAATGATTCTACGGGTTACGTAGGGACAGGTGGGATTCAATATCTCAAAAATTCGCAGATTGCCATGCACAGCGAAGATCTATTTATCAGTAAAAAACTGGTTAAGGTCGATTACGCCTATAAAAATTTAAGCAATAAGGATGTAACGAAAACGATCTTATTTCCATTACCACGCATTGATAATTTTTTTGAGTCTGATTTTGCTCATACAGAACAGCTTTTAAAAAGTTTTAAGATTGTGGTGGATGGTAAAAATATTAAACCAGAGATGCATGTCAGAACGTTTATTCAAAAAGATGAAAAATCACCTCTAATTGATGCGACAGAAGAATTTAAGGAGTGTGGTTTTAGTGAAAAAGATATGTTAAACCCATGGACTCGTACTAACTATGATTATGAATATTATGTAGATAAGCTAAAACGATGTAATAAGCCACAGATACAGAAAATTTTAGCCAATTTTAAAAAAGATGATGTTATTCCATGGTCATCTCAAGTGATCTATAGCTGGAAACAAACCTTTAAAGCCAATAGCTTGACTAAAATTCACCATGAATACAAACCTCTTGTCGGTGGTTCTGTTGCTCTCTATCCAGATGAATATAACCAGCAATTTTGTATGAATAAACAATTTAAGCAGGGCTTAAAAAAAGCCAGTGCAGAAAATTCACCATTTAGTGCTTTGGGCTATATTTTGACGACGGGTGCAAATTGGGCAAAGCCGATTGAAAACTTTAAGCTCACCATTGAGCGAGATAAAGATGAACTGGTTTCATTTTGTTGGGATGGGCAAGTCAAAAAGATTAGCCCAACTCAATTTCAAATGACCAAGACCAAGTTTGTACCTAAAAAAGACCTAGATATTATTTTTGTGAGAGTTCGATAATTTCATACAAGCTTCTTTTTAATCCAATAATCTAAACTGAAATAACGACCGCCTCCAAGAACAAGCAGTGCGAGAA
The DNA here is from genome assembly GCF_013122135.1 of Acinetobacter lactucae. Classification (NCBI taxonomy): domain Bacteria; kingdom Pseudomonadati; phylum Pseudomonadota; class Gammaproteobacteria; order Moraxellales; family Moraxellaceae; genus Acinetobacter; species Acinetobacter lactucae. Next base: position 2,605,141 of record NZ_CP053391.1, on the reverse strand, counting down.
GCATGACTAAATACGTAGCGGCAAACTCAATCCCATTATTTAAAATTACAAACGAGCCACTGGACGTGAGCCAGTCATAATTGCCGTAGGTTTGTAAGATTTCACGAGCTTTTTCTAGCTTTTCAGCGGAGGCCAAGACCTGCATATTTGCAAAGGGAGCATTCGGATCAGCAATCGCTTGCCATCCATTCGGTAGGTGTACCGTAAATATAGCAACCAACATGGTAATAATGAGCGGAATGCTAATTAAGCGAGTAAACAGGCCAAATGTTAAGAGTATTGCACCCGCTAGTTCAGTGGTTGTTGCAAGCAGTGCCATTAAATACGGGAAAGGAAGTCCTAGCCCCCAATCTGAGTTGCCAAACCATTCTACAATGTCATTGAAGTGCATTAATTTATTTGTGCCTGCCATCCAAAATATAGGAACTAAATACAAGCGAAGAGCCAGAGCGGCGATGCCGTCTACATGTTGTAGAGTTTTGCCCAGTTTTTGATAATATTGAGATAAGCCATAAATAAAATTCTTCATGATAATTTCACATCCGATGCGATTGAATATTAATTAGTCGGATAAAAGCTGTATTTCTTACATAAAAAAATTTTATTTACGGTGTAATAAAAAAGGATTTGGTCCGTCTAACTATACGTACAAATGTACAAACCGAGAATTTATCTTTAAAGGAATACTAACATGAACAAGCTCAATTCAATGACTTCGGTAGCGGCATTATTAGCACTTTCAGTTGCTGGCGCTACACAAGTGGCGGTAGCAGGAACCCATACAACAACCGAAGCACATGCAACCAAAGCAGCAGATGGAAAATGCGGTGAAGCAAAATGCGGTGCTAACAAAATGAAAAACCACGAAAAGTCTGCTGAAGCAAAATGTGGGGCAGATAAAAAAGCAGCTGATGGTAAATGTGGAGCAACCAAAAAAGCAGCGGACGGCAAGTGCGGTGCAGATAAAAAAGTCGCTGACGGTAAGTGCGGCGCTAAGTAAACGATCTGATCATGGATGATGTCGGCCTTCTAGTAAGTGCCGGCATCGTTTCCAAAAGGAGAAATCACCATGATGGATTTGTCAGGCGTAGGGCTGGGTTTAAGGCGTGATTTTATAGATTCGTTTTTAGATGCAAAAACATATCCTGACTTTATCGAAGTTGCTCCTGAAAACTGGCTAGGTTTTGGTGGTCGACATGCGAAATTACTCGCACAGTGTGTTGAAAAAGCCCCATTAATTTGTCACGGCCTGTCATTGTCTATTGGCGGTCCTCATCCACTCAATCTCGAATTTATTGGAAAAATAAAAAGCTTTTTAGAACAATATGATGTCTCGATTTATTCTGAACATTTAAGTTATACAAATGATGGGGGCTATCTATATGATTTGTTGCCAATCCCCATGACCGAAGCGGCTGTTAAATATGTCGCTGAACGTATTTTACGTGTTCAAGATATTTTAGGAAGACGATTAGTAATAGAGAATGTTTCTACTTATTTAATGCCTAATGCTGAAATGAGTGAGGCGGAATTTATTCGTGAAGTTCTCCAATACGCAGACTGTGATTTGCTTCTGGATGTAAATAATGTCTATGTCAACAGTATTAATCATGGCAGTGATGCGTTTGGGTTTATTCAGAAAATGCCAAAAGAGCGAATCCGTTATTTACATATTGCTGGACATGAACAAGTTCAGAAAAATTTATTAATTGATACGCATGGCGCAGAAGTTTGTGATCGCGTATGGGAACTATTGAGATATACCTATCAAGTGTGTGGTGTGAAAGCAACTTTACTTGAACGCGACTTTAATATTCCCTCATGGCGAGAGCTAGAAGAGGAGCTAGCCAAAATTAAAATAATTCAACAACAGGAGAGTGGCTATGAAGGAAAATCAAATATCCTTCCAAACCATGCAACAACAGTTTTGTGACTGGATTAGAGATCCTGATTTGGAATTACCACAAGCTCTTCCTGCCGAACGAATGCAAATTTATCGAGACTTGCTTTTTAATAATGTCTGCTCATTTATTAATTTAGTTTATCCCGTGGCTCGCGCGATGTTGCCAGAGTTAAAGTGGCAACAATTACTCTCGGAGTTTTTTCAAAAAGCCCAGTGTCGATCACCTTTGTATAATGATATTTCTCTGGAATTTAGAGAGTATTTGACAGATCAGCAACACCCGATATTGCAAGAATATCCTTGGTTGGCTGAGTTGTTGCAGTTTGAATGGCTTGAGTTGTATTTAGACACTGTTGAAATTGAAAAAGTAGTCTTACAGGAAAACTGGGATTGGCAGTTAACCACGCAGGTATGGGTATTGGTTTATCAATATCCCGTTTATACGTGGACAACTTTAATGACTCCAGAACAGGCCGAGCCTATACCTGGCGCGATTATGGTCTGGCGAGATAAACAAGACAAAGTATGTATTGAACAGCTTTCGCCCTTGTTTGCTATGGTGATTGAACAGTTGACTCAAAATGTAAAGCTAACTGATCAAGATATTCATACAGTCATTCAATCTGTACTCACTGATTTGTCTGGACATGATATTTATCTGCAAATTCAAGAACTAAAAGCATTGTTAACTCGAATGCGATTAATTCAAGGTTCCCATGATTTTAAAGAGGTATCAGGATGACTTCAGCCGTGGCATCAGATCATGAAGAAATAGGGGATCAGCTGCATAATCCAGCCTTTTTACAAGACTTAAGACAGCAAATGATTAAATTTGCTTTTTTACAGTTGTCTTCGCTTCCTCAAGCTGAGGATGTAGTGCAAGAAGCATTAACGAGTGCTTTTCAAAATTTAGATTCATTTAAAGGGCGGGCTGCGTTCAAAACGTGGGTATTCGCGATTTTAAAAAATAAAATTATTGATGTGGTTCGGCAAAAATCGCGTTTGGTCGCGATGAGTGAATTATTTAAAGATGAGGAAAATGAACTGAGTATTGATGCACTGTTTGATGCTTCTGGACATTGGCATAAATATGAAGCGCCTCAAGCATGGCAAAGCCCTGAAGAAATGATGGAGCAGGCAGATTTCTGGATAATTTTTGAAGCTTGCTTAGATCATTTACCCGCCAAATATGCTCAAGTTTTTATGATGAGAGAAGTGATAGAGCTGAGTTCTAACGAAATCTGTAGCAAGTTGGAATTGTCTATCTCAAACTTTAATGTGTTGATGTATCGGAGTCGTACCAGACTACGTGAATGTTTAGAAAATAAATGGTTATTGAAGGAGGATTGTTCATGCTGACATGTCGACAAGCCACTCAACTGTTGTCTGAAAAACAAGATAGACCTTTGTTTTTACGTGAGCAAAGTAATTTACAACTGCATTTATTGGCATGCCGATCATGCCGCCGTTATGCAAAACAGATCAAAACAATTAGTCAGCTTTCTAAAGCATTTAAAAGCTTTGATGGCTAACTTTATTTAAAAATTTATTTATTACTAGCCTAATCATGCTAACAACTCCCATACTATAAAAGTAAAGGAGTTTTTTAAGACAGGATGAAACGTGAATTTAAAGAATCTTGAAGCATTTTATTGGGTTGTGACTTTAAATAGCTTCAATAAGGCTGCGACTAAATTACAAACCACCCAGCCTGCGGTCTCTCAAAAAATCACATCTCTTGAAAATGAATTAGGCTTTAAAGTTTTAGATAGAAACTATCGGCAGTTTAAACCGACTCATAAAGGCTTAACTTTATTTAAGTATGCCGAAAAATTTATGCGTTTAGAAACAGACCTGGTCGCTGAACTGACTGAAAATCAGCATTTGACGGGCACCATTCGTTTGGGAGTTTCCGAAACTATTGTTTATACATGGTTGGTTGAATATATCGAAAAGGTTCAACAAGAGTTTCCAAAAATTTCAGTAGAAATTGTGGTAGACCTTACACCGAACTTACAAGAAGGCGTTCGGACAGGTGACTTGGATATGGCCTTTTTACTTGGGCCAACTCTAGCTTTTGAATGTATTGAACAGACTTTGTGTGACTTCGAGCTAAGTTTCTTGGCTTCACCTTCATTTAAAGGAGGGGTTGCTCAAATGTCTTTTAAAACATTAATGTCACATACCATTTTAACGTATCCAAAAATTACCTATCCCTATAAAGAATTGAAAGCAAGAATGAAAGAACAAGGGATTGATGAACCACTTTCAATTACCAGTTATTCCTTGGCAACTTTATTGCGTTTAGCCGAGCAGGGCTTAGGTATTGCTGTCGTGCCGACCTTAACGGCGCTAAAAGAAATTACTGATGGGCGACTAGAAATATTAAATACGCCTATTCAGTTAAAGACGTTTCATTTCACCTCGATCTACATTCAAGGAAACGATGTTGCCCTAAAAGAGAAATTGACTGAAGTTGCAGTTAAGGTCTCGGAACGTGCCATGAAAAGCCTCAATGAGCAAATTAAAAAATAAGCGCTATTCTTATTTCTCATAAAATATTCTTTCTTATTTTAAATGGGCTGCTTACATGCAAAGTCATAAAAGCAGCTTATTAACTTTAATAAGTAAAGCTTATCCTGATTTTCTAAAAATTAATAAATTATTTAAAATCAAATACTTGAATTTTTAATTTTATGTAAAAAGTCTTATTGTTCGTAGGGGTTAGCTATGTTTTTATTTTAGACACAAGATTTGATCACCGATTGTGTTGATTGGGGAACAGGGAATCTTTGTCATTTTAAAGGATTAAAGAATATCGTTTGGGACGAAAAATGGTGTTCTTGGTTCAACTTGAAAATAGCGTTGTTAAGCTCAAATGGATGAGGAACGCATTAATATGTCTTTACTGAAATCTTCTTTTTTATCAGATCGCCAATGGGCCATTGTGGCCTCGATCTTTATGATGGCGACCTCGGCAATGGGGCCCGGATTTTTAACCCAAACTGCTGTATTTACAGTCAAGTTAGGCGCGGCATTTGGCTTTGCCATTTTAGTTTCCATTTTGATTGATTATGTGGTTCAACAGAATATTTGGCGAGTGGTCACACTCACTCAAATGCGTGCATCAGATATTGCCAATAAAGCATTACCGGGTAGTGGATATTTACTGGCGTTTTTGGTGATTTTAGGTGGTTTTTTCTTTAGTGTCGGTAACATTGCGGGTGCAGCTTTAGGTTTAAATGCACTTTTTGGCCTCGACACAAAGTGGGGCGGTATTTTAAGTGGCGCTTTAGCCATTTTGATCTTTGCCTCTAGAAAAGCAACACTTGCCATGGATAAAAGTATGATCGTGTTGGGATTGCTTAAAATCCTGCTGATTATTATTGTGGCCGTTATTGTAATGCCTCCTGTTGGGCAAGCTGTACATCAAACCTTCGCTCCAGATCAAATCGACTTTGCCATTATTACTACCATTGTCGGCGGTACGGTGGGTGGCTATATCTGTTACGCGGGTGCACACCGTTTACTCGACAAAGGCGCGGTTGGCCCTGAAAATATTGATGAAGTTGCTAAAGCTGCGACCAAGGGTATTGTTGTAGTTGGCATCATGCGCTATGTGCTGTTCTTGGCTTTTTTAGGTGTGGTGGTGAGCGGTGCAACGATTGATTTAGCCAGCCATGACGCCAATCCTGCAGCTCAAGCATTCCAATATGCAGCGGGTACATTTGGTTTTAAATTATTCGGCTTAATTTTCTGGGCAGCGGGTATTAGTAGCACGATCGGCGCAGCATATACTTCAGTGTCATTCTTTACTGCATTTAAAAAGAACTTAACACCAAAACAAACCAACTATACGACCATTACCTTTATCGCATTAGCTTTATTACTCTATGTGTTATTGGGTGCAACTCCGGCAGGTCTACTCATTTTTGTGGGTGGTTTTAACGGTTTAGTGTTGCCAATTGGTCTTACAATTTTTGTGTATGTTGCCGCATGCCGTAAAGATTTAATGAGTAATTACAACTATCCAAAATGGTTGCTTATTTTGGGTGGATTAACATGTCTGTTGACGTGGTGGATGGGCTACATGTCGTTTACGACAGTGTTTAACTATTTGACCAAGCTTTAAGCCAGACTGCGTGAAGTGATAAAGGAATAATGCCATGTTTGTAGATTTAAATAGTGATTTGGGTGAAAGCTTTGGCTCATGGAAAATGGGTAATGATGATCAGATTTTACCTGTCGTGACCAGTGCCAATATTGCTTGTGGCTTCCATGCGGGCGACCCGCTCGGCATTCTAAAAACGATTCGTAAAGCAGTTGAGCTGGGTGTGACCATTGGTGCTCATGTGTCTTATCCAGACCTTGTAGGCTTTGGCCGCCGTAATATGGATGTGTCACGTGACGAACTGATTGCTGATGTGCTTTATCAAATTTCCGCACTTGATGGTTTGGCAAAAGTCGCAGGCTCAAAAGTGCAATATGTTAAACCACATGGCGCGCTTTATAACACCATTGCACATGACCAAGCTCAGGCAGCAGCAGTAATTGATGCCATTAAAATGTATAACCCTGAACTGGTTTTAGTAGCTTTGGCTGGGTCTAACTTGGTCGAGCAGGCACGTGCGGCTAGTTTAAAAGTTGTGTCAGAAGCTTTTGCAGACCGTGCTTATAACAGCGATGGCTCATTGGTATCTCGTCGTCTCGAAGGTGCGGTTTTACACGACTCGGCATTTGTTGCAAGCCGTGTGGTGTCTATGCTTAAAGATGGTGGGGTTGAGTCAATTGACGGCGTATTTACCCCAATTCAGGCCGACACGATTTGCTTACATGGCGACACCGACGGTGCGCTAGAGATGTCGGCAGCCATTAAAGCTGAGCTTGTAAAAAATAATATTGAAATCCGCCCGTTTGTAAATAAAGCATAAGGATGAGCACAATGTATAAGGATATTAAAGTCGACCCAGCTCAGCTTGAAGCCGCTTTAGATGCGCGTTTAAAAATCCGTGCAGGTTTTGATAAACCGACAGCAGGCATGGCGGCTGGCATGACGCAGGTCAACATGATTTCGGTGCCAAAAGAGTGGGCATATGACTTTTTACTTTATGCACACCGTAACCCGCAAAGTTGCCCAGTGCTTGATGTGCTCGAAGAAGGCATCTACGCAACTAAGCTTGCCGCAGATTCTGACATCCGAACCGATTTCCCGCGCTATCGCATGTGGAAAGATGGCGAAATGGTCGATGAAGTGACTGATGCGAGAGAAATTTATAATGCCCATCCTGATTTAGTGACTTTCTTAATTGGTTGCAGTTTTTCGTTTGAAACCGCTTTGCAAGAAGCGGGGATTGAAGTTCGCCATATTCATGATGACACCAATGTGCCGATGTATCTGAGTAATATCAAGTGTGAACCAGCAGGGCGTATTTCAGGAAACATGGTGGTTTCCATGCGACCTATTCCATCGCATCAAATTAGTGAAGCGGTAAAAATTACATCACGTATGCCAAGCGTGCATGGCGCACCTGTACATATTGGTCACCCTGAAAGCTTAGGAATTTCGGATGTAAATAAGCCTGACTTTGGTGATGCTTCTCGCATTGAAGCAGGCGAAATTCCTGTGTTTTGGGCATGTGGAGTAACCCCGCAAGCCGCCGTTATGAACTCGAAAATTCCTTTTGCGATTAGTCATGCACCGGGTCACATGTTTATTACTGACATTCCTGATCGTGCTTGGATGGGCTAATTGGGCTAAAGAAGAATTATAAGGATAAGCAAATGCGTTTTTTATCGGTAAACGCCGATTGTTTTCTGATTGAGCTTGCGAGCCTAGAAGAAACTTTGGCGTTGTACAATAAATTGCAAAATACGCAATTGAATGGAATTAAAGATTTAGTCCCCGCTGCAAAAACAATTTTGGTTTTTTTCAACGAGATTGAAACCAACTTTAAAACGCTGGTTGCTTCAATTCAGAGCCTTAAAGTTGATTCTGGATTTGAGCGTAGCGGCCAAGAAGTGATTGTGCCGATTCGTTACGATGGCGAAGACCTTGCTCAGGTTGCCGAGTTACAAGGGCTGTCTGTGGCTGATGTGATTAGAAAACATCACCAAAGCGTGTGGAATGTGGCTTTTATTGGTTTTGCGCCGGGCTTTGCGTATATGAGCAGCCCCGATAAACCTTTTACCGATATTCCACGCTTAAAGGTTCCGCGTAAAAAAATACCGTCAGGCTCTTTGGGCTTGGCTGGAAAATACTCTGGAATTTACCCAAAAGACAGTCCAGGCGGCTGGCAGCTGATTGGGACTACATCGGAAAAAATGTGGGATTTAGAGCGTAAAAACCCAGCACTACTTTTACCGGGCATGACTGTACATTTTGAGGATGTCACGCATCAGCCTACAACCGTAAATGTACCGCAGCAAATCACGCGTACAGTTGAGCCGAAACAATCTGTGCCACTGTTTAAGATCACGGCGCCAAGTCTACAGATGCTCATTCAAGATGAAGGGCGCCTAAACCAGACCAATATTGGGGTTGGCGTGGCGGGTGCAATGGATTTATCTGCCATGCACAGCGCCAACCGTATTGTAGGTAATCCAACCGATACACCCGTTATTGAAGTTTTAAATGGCGGCCTAAAAGCCAAAATGCAGCATGCAGGTGTTATTGCTGTGGCTGGGGCTATCTCAAACATTCGTGTGAAATTTGCTGACGGTCAAACCGCAGACTTTGCAAGCTATCAGCCGATTGATTTGGATGAAGGCGATGAATTTCAAATTCAGCCTCCAATAGCAGGCTTAAGAAACTATCTGGCAGTTCGTGGCGGTATAGACGTTGAACCGGTACTCAATAGTGCCTCGTTTGACAGCTTGGCGGTGTTAGGGCCAGAACCTTTAAAGCTTGGAGATACCATTTATCAAGGACAGGTGAAGGCTGCCAACATTAGCGTAAATGAAGTGGGCAAAAGTGATTTGCCAAAAGCTAGCGAAGTCGTTGAGCTAGATATTGTGATGGGACCGCGCACAGACTGGTTTGAACAAGACAGTATTGAACTGCTCTGTCAGCAAGAGTGGCTGGTAACAAATGAAAGCAACCGAGTCGGGCTAAGGCTTTCAGGTGCAGAGCCTTTGACCCGTAAAATAACCCATGAACTAGAAAGTGAAGGCACATGCATTGGTGCTTTACAGATTCCACCGAGTGGGCAGCCCGTTTTGTTTATGAATGATCACCCTTTAACGGGCGGATATCCAGTCATTGCTTCTGTCGCTAAACACCATTGGGACTTGGTGGCACAGATTCCGGCAGGTTGCCGTATCAAATTTAAAAAAATTGCCGAATTTACAGATTTTGAGAATGAATGATGAATACAGAAAAATTATTGATTGCTAACCGTGGTGAAATTGCCGTTCGTATTATCCATGCTTGCCGTGATATGGGTATTTCATCGGTCGCGTTATATGCAGATGATGACATCGGCAGCATGCACGTCGAACTTGCAGACGAAGCATGGGGCTTGGCGGGTGCAACTGCCAGTGAAACCTATTTAAATATTCCAGCCATTATCGAAGTTGCAAAAAAATCGAAAGCGACTATGGTGCATCCGGGTTATGGCTTTTTATCTGAACGTGCTGAGTTTGCTCAAGCTGTGATTGATGCAGGTTTAAAATGGGTAGGGCCATCACCAAGTGCCATTGAAAAACTAGGCGATAAAATCGAAGCGCGTAAAATTGCTGCTTCAGTTGGTGCGCCGTTAGTTCAAGGTACACAAGACCCACTCAATAATGCAGATGAAGCTTTAGCGTTTGCTAAACAGTTTGGTTTGCCGATCGCCATTAAAGCTGCATTTGGTGGTGGTGGCCGTGGCTTAAAAGTAGCTTGGAAACTCGAAGAAGTTAAAGAGCTTTATGAGTCGGCAGTACGAGAGGCAAAAGCTGCCTTTGGTCGTGGTGAATGTTTTGTCGAGCAATATCTTGATAAACCGCGTCATGTAGAAGCACAGGTGATTGCCGATCAGCACGGAAACATTGTGGTACTGGGTACACGTGATTGCTCGTTGCAACGCCGAAACCAAAAGTTAGTCGAAGAAGCACCAGCGCCATTTATTAGCGATGAGATTTATCAGCAAATTTTAACCTCGGCAAAAAATATTTGTCAGGCCGCAAACTATGTCGGTGCAGGAACAGTTGAATATTTACTGAGTCGTGATGGCAAGCTTTCATTCTTAGAAGTAAACACACGTTTGCAAGTTGAACACCCAGTGACCGAAGAAACTTCAAAAGTCGATTTGGTGGTTGAGCAAATTCGCGTAGCCCAAGGCCATGAGCTTTCTATTAAAGAAACACCAAAGGCACAAGGCCATACCATTGAGTTTCGTATTAATGCCGAAGACCCAGCACGTGGTTTTATTCCAGCCTTTGGTGTGTTGAGTTTATTTGAAGCGCCGTTTGGTCATGGAGTACGAGTTGACACAGGTGTACGAACTGGCTCTTTAGTGTCGAGTCATTTTGATTCACTGATGGCAAAACTGATTGTGACTGGTCCAACCCGTGAAGTTGCAATTGCTCGAGCTAAACGTGCTTTAAAGCAATTTAAAATTGAAGGCGTGGCATCTGTTCTAGATTTTCACCGCGCGGTACTCAACGAACCTGACTTTACCGATGAATTTAATGTCCATACACGCTGGATCGAAAATGACTTTAAACAAGAGTTAAAGCCGACTAAACGTGGTATTCCAAACCATCAACAGCCGATGCTACTCAGCTACATTGAAATTGATGGAAAGCTACACCGTTTAGGCTTACCAGCGGGTATGTTTGCACAAGGCCCAGCAACCGCAGTTCAAGCCCAAACCGCTGAACCAGAAGTGAGTGCCGAGCATTTACTTGCCCCAATTAATGGTGTGATTAGCGCTTGGAAAGTTGAAAATGGAGAGCACGTGACAGAAGGCCAAGTGGTTGCCATTATGGAAGCCATGAAAATGGAAGTGCAAGTACTGGCGCATCGCAGTGGTGTTATTCAGCTTAGTGCGGAAAAAGGCGCGACCTGTCATGCAGAAACTGTGATTGCTAGCATTAATTGAGATTTAAATAAGAGATTTGGCCTAATTGAGCGTGACTTTAATGTGGTCAAATCCAATGCTTATTTATTCACTTAGTGAGTTGTTTTTCACAGTACTCGTTAACTATTTTCAACTTGAAAAATAGCGCCAATTATGAGATATTTGTCACAGTTTAGTGATACCAAAAATTAATCACTGTATTGAAAGCTCGCATATGCGGGCTTTAATTTTTAGCCCAGTTTAAGCATTTCTCACTTAATGAACTGGCAGCATAAAAATAATTTGAGAATTTGGCATCCACTCAAAGGCGAATTGAAGAAAGCGAATGAAAATTCTACCTTCATCTGAATATGATCAAATTCTAAAATACAGTGTCTATTGGCTCGTCATCTCAATTGTGATTGGGGTCGTAGCAGGGCTAGCCTCGACCTTAATTTTTGTTGCCTTTGATATTTCAAACAAAGTCAGAAGTCTGCATCACTGGCTCATCTACTTTTTGCCTTTTGTGGGATTTGGTATTGGTTACCTCATTAAAAAATATGGATCGCCGATTGAACGGGGAACTCATTTACTGATTGATGAAATTCACCAGCCGAAGTCGTTTATTCCAAAACGAATGAGCCCTATCATTTTTATTACCTCAATTTTAACGCAGTTGTTTGGTGGTTCGGCAGGGCGTGAGGCGCCAGCAGTTCAGCTTTCGGGTGCTTTAATTGACCACCTTAGCCATATATTAAAAATCTCGGAAGATAACCGAAAAATTTGTTTAATCGCCAGTATTGGCGCTGGTTTTGCAGGGGTGTTTGGCTTGCCTTTGGCGGGCGCGATCTATGGTTTAGAAATTACAGCTTTAGGTAATTTAAGATACTCAGCTATTTTCCCATGTTTTGTGTCGGCGCTTATTGCTTCGACCATTCCTGAACTATTCGATATTGTTCACCCGCATATTTTTTATGTGATTAATGAGTTTCCAGCGATTCATTTTGGCACACTCATGAGTTTAATTGTGGCGGGACTAATTTTTGGTTTAGCTGCACGTTTCTTTATTGCCGCCATTCATTTTGCAAGTGACGTCTTTTATAAATATGTTCGTTATTTACCATTAAGAACGATGGCGGGTGGTATTGTCATTATGCTACTTACGTTGTTCACCGCGCATCAGCAATACAACGGTTTGGGTACAGATAAAATCATTTCATCTTTTTATGTGCCGATTGAGTTTTACGACTTTTTTAATAAGACCGTTTTTACTGCCATTACTCTAGGTTCGGGTTTTAAAGGTGGTGAAATTACGCCGTTGTTTTATGTAGGTGCGACTTTAGGGAATGCTTTAGGAGCAGTTTTAAATCTGCCAATTTCATTGCTTGCAGGCTTAGGTTTGGTAAGTCTGTTTTCTGGAGCGAGTAAGGCACCGTTAACATCTATTATTTTAGCTGTTGAGCTATTTGGAATGAATGTTGCGACTTATGCCATCATTACGTGTTTATTGGCAGCGTTGTTTTCTGGGAATTGTGGATTGTATCGCCGTAAAAAGTTGATGGATTGATTAAGCCTTTCTAAGGAGTTGAGTGGTTTTAGGTTGCTTAACTCCTATTAAATCTTCTTTTTTAATAAAAATGATAAAAATTGGCATATTAAATGCTTAATAACAAGTGATAAGCAAATGAAAAGAAATGAAGTTCTATCTCTTGTTGGGAACTATAATGAGGAATAGAAAATTATTTTAATATTAAAAAAAGGAATAACTTAAGCAGTGTCAATAGTTATTATGATACTTACTTTTTTTGTAGGGTTACTTGTTGGCCGATATACTATATTTTTAATTCAAAAGTCTTTATCTATTTTTATATCTGCTGTTGATAAATTTTTAAATAAATACTTTGTCTTTTTTCTTTTAGCTGTTTTGTTCTTTATTTTATTCTCTCTAATTTTAACGGGAGGGTTTATATTATGGGGCATACTTTTTGCTGGAATAACAGAACTAGGTAAGCTTATATATCTATCAGGATGGGTAGTTGGAGCAAGATTTTTTGGATTTCATCCGAAGAGTAATAGTTTTAAATGAGGGATAAGTAGTTAATATAAAAAATAATCTTAAAGAGGATGCTATGTCTATATTGGGTTTCGCTATTTTTTTTATAATTTCACATGTCATTGGATACTTTATAGCTAAAACTAAATGGAAGATTCAGCATTTGGCTGCCCTATCTTTTATTTCAACATTTATAATTGTTTGGTTGGGTTTTTTATTACTACTTTATTTTAAAGGAAGATATGTCCAATTTTTTGTGGATGGAAGGATATCTTTGAATTGGCGAGCAGTAGATTTATTTTTTGTGGCAGGTATGTCTTCAACCTTATTAACATTACTACTTGTTATTGTAGTGTGGAGTATTCGTAATAAAGTTTTCTAAATTAACGTTGTGACAAGTAAGTTATTATTTAAAAGAAGGTACTATGTCTATATTGGGTTTCGCTATTTTTTTTATATTCTTATATGGCATTGGCTATTTTGTAGTTAAAGCAGGGTGGAAGCTTCGCTATTTAGCGCCAATATGGTTTTTATCATTTTTTATTATCACTCTATTTATTTTAGCAATTTTATTTCCTAAAGATTGGGCCAATGCACAATTTTTTACTATAGGTGGTCCTAATCACTTAGCACTTCTGTATTTATTAATATCTTCATCTTTAAGTTTACTTATTACTTTTATTTTAGTTTTGGTTGCATGGGCTATTCGACATGATGTCATTTAAATTGTTTAGATTAAAAAAACTTAGACAATCTAATATTTGTATTAAAGAGCTAAGTCTTCTTACATTTGGAACAGTAAAATGATTGAGTCCATTCCTATGATCGTTTTGTTAGGTGCTTTTTCAAGTGCTATTTTTGGGCGCTACTATAGACCAGTCTTTGTCTTTTTATATGATAAAGTTTATATACTTCTTAAAGGCCTTCTAACTAATCCTTTCCTTTCAATAGTTTCGATGCTTTTTGCAATAGTTTCTGTTTTCCTATTCGCGCTATGGGGCAATGTCTTTTCTTTGGTTATCTCTGACGAAAATTGGGTGTATTTCTATAGGCCATATTTTGTTGGAATATTGGTAGGTGTTTTTTTGCTTAGGTTAAGTAGTGAAAATAAGTTTTAAGTAATTGAATTTGAATTATTGTATCTGTATCTGGTGATTGAAATGAAAATAATAAAAACAATATTAAAAATACTTAAATTGCTTATTGTCCTATTTCTAATGTTTGTTATCTTGTTCGGTATGATCGAATTTATTGCAAATAAATTCTTTGACAATGCAGCTACGAAAGATGCATGTGCTGACTCTGGAGGGGCGTGGGATCATCAAAAAGATACCTGCCAATTTAGTCCTAATGACCCTAGAAGTAAAAAATAATTGGGAATATAAATGGAAAAACAATTTGCCGATGAGAAAATGAAAAAATACTTGCGATTAATGCGTTTACGTAGAAACTTTGTACTCTCAGTATTTTTAGTTCCATCAGTTGTTATTGTTGTATTGAAGCTAGCAAGAGTAGATGAAAAGTACTTATCTATTTATTTTCCGATAGTAATGATTCCTATCATATTATTTTTGATGTTTAAGCTGCTAGCAAACGATATATGCCCTTGGTGTAAATGTGGCTTTTTCATGAATGATCTAGGTTCTTTTGTTAATGGGCTAAGTTTTATTTTCAGAAAACAATGCTCTCATTGCGGGCAACCGCACAAATTATCAGAGAGTAAAGATGTACATGACTCTTAAAACTATAAAATTATCGTGGGTGGTATCATCGTAAAAAAAGCTAATTGTACTTATCTTGATGATTTGAATTTATATAATATTCATTGGCATCTAGCCGAAAAATTGTAGATTAAGAGTTAATTCAAATATGAGAAAATTAACAGAACAAGAAATTTATATTATTAACAAATTAATAAGTCAATCTAATTTGCCTGTTAGTCTGCCAAAGCCCTTAACTGATCTTTATTGTGAAGCGATAGATGATGGGGGCATGGGCTCAATAAAAATATTATATGAGGATTCAAATAGGGAAGTATTACTGAAAGTAGGTGATATACAGATCAACTATCAAGATATTGATAATATCCCTGTTAATATTACTTTTCTGATTGATGGAAATTTTAATTTTAGAGAGTTAGATGTTTTTAAAGCTGACTTTTCACCACTTTGTCAGCCATGGTATATAAATAATATTGTATCTATATTGATTGTTAAATAACTTTTAGGATAAATATTTTCCGTGGGAGAGGATCTTATAACATCCACTCCCACTTTAGTTTTTAATTATGTCCCATTTTATTGATTACTCGAATCGGTACAGTCACATTTGATTGGGCACTTGGACGAGCTTCTAAAAATTGTGTAATTGGGCGCATTTTGTCGGGATTGGCATATTCACCAACTTCAATTGTAGGTATTAATTCCCCAATAGCTTTTTTGGCATCTAAGTCATAGATCCACATATAACAATTATATTGGTTATTTACATTCATAGCGAAACCCACTTGATAATGCTTACCAGCTTCAAGTTTTACTCGTGCTAAGTTTGTATATTTAAAGCCGCCTTGTTGACACCATAGCTGTAGATCATGCTCACCAGCTTCTACTGCTAGCTGGGAACTCATTTGTCCTCGACCATTTTCGATTTTCTTAAAATCAACTGCAAATACATATGCAATTTTATCAGCCTTAATCGAATGACTAATTTCAGTGCTCCCGATAATTGTTGCTGTATTTGTGGAAATAGCAGGGGAAGAATAATAAGTGATTGGTTCTATAGGCCCTGTATTTCTAGTTGTTATGCACCCAGATAGTAATGATCCCAAAAGAGTTACGCTAGACAATAAAATAATTTTTTTCACAATAATATCTCTTCTTTATTTTGAAATGATCACAGGGACAAAACTTACTGATGAAGGGACCGTAATACCTAATAATTCTTGCTTAGGTGTTACAACCTCACCTGTATCAAGATCTTCTACCCAAAATAGTAAAGGTTCTTTATTAAACTTTATATCTGCTTGATTATTCTTAACTTGATAATGATGACTGGCTTTTGCAGTAAATTTTAAACGTCCACTTGTAAAATAGTTAGGTGTATCTGATACAAGGCGGATGTCTATCAGTCCTGGAGAAATCTCATAAACTTTATTCCAGTCATGCGAGCGATTTAAAGTAGCTTTATCATTGATATAGGTAAGATATATACGGGCTTTAATAAGCTGGAGAGCATTTAATTTTTGAAAACCTACTAGAGTAGCTAGTTGAGTCGATTGTACATTTTTGGGAGGCTGATAAAGAAGTTCATCAGGTATTTTTGCGTAAAGTGTATTTATCCCAGAGAAATAGAGTATCAAAGAAGCAGTAAAGCCGATAAATGATTTAGAAGTATTCGCCATTTTTCGTTAATAATTAATTTAAGTAAATATATTATAATCAAATCTCTAGAAAATTTTTATGACAATATCCAAAATTATTTTCATAACTCGAATTAAGTTAAAAAGACTTATGTTTAAAATAAGCCAAATACATAATTCATCTCTAGAGCTAATCTATAGTTTGCTATGTAGTTACTAAATTAATAAAGCAAGAAAAGTATATCCTTATTTTTCTATGAATATATAAGCTCATTTCCGATGGCTAATTTCTTTCTTTTTAACGATCTATTTTAATACAATTGTCATTTCCCACGCTTGACGCCAACCAGAGCGAATACTATCCTTTGCGTGCTGGCCACATTGCCAGTTGGTTTTAGCAGACCATCAGCCAAAGTACACGAAAAAGTAGTAACTTTTTTGTGGAAATCCCTGCGTGCCCCCTCTGCGGCGGAACGGGAGGGGGACACCTTCGGGTGTGCTGGATTCTTTGGCTCCAGTCTGCTAACCCTCTTTCGTTTCGCCACCATTATTTAGCAGTAATGCGGTGAAACTTCTTTACAGCCAAAGGAGTCCGCTATGCGTACTAATTCTTCTCATTTATTGGCCTATGCCAAAATCTCTCTATTTATACCGTTTAAACAGTCTATAAATTGGTTTAATCGACTCTAAGTTTTCTACAACCTTAGATCATTACGACTCAAAAATCATAGCAACAATAAACCCGAGATAGGTAAGCACAACTTTATTGTGTCGTTTTTGCATGCCTGTTTTTAGCACTCATTTTAAGAGTGACGGCATTTCTATCTCTTTTACATACAACAAAAAATTATTTTAAGCGGTATATATGAACAATTTAGAACCTTCGTTTAGAGCACTACGAGTGCTGCACACGGCAAAAGATTTATTTACTCAAGATGGGTTTAACACGGTGGGGGTCGACCGAATTATTGCTGAGGCCAATATTCCCAAAGCGACTTTTTATAACATCTTTCATTCAAAAGCACGACTCATCGAGATGTGTTTAACCTTTCAAACAGATGCGCTCAAAGTAAAAGTCTTTTCAATTATCAATTCATACAGTGAACTTATGGTGTTCGATAAACTAAAACAAATTTACTTTTTACATGCCAATTTAGAAGGGTTTTACCGTTTACCATTTAAAGCAATTTTTGAAATTGAAAAGTGCTATGCAACGGCTTATCGGGTGGTTGTTGATTATAGAAACTGGTTTATAAATGAGCTTTATAAGCTACTTCTTACTGTCAAAACTACCGCTTCAATAAAAGATGCGCACATGTTTCTATTTGCAATTGATGGGGCAATGGTTCAGCTGTTAAGTGCCAATAGCGTAGATGAACGGGATAAATTACTAGATTACTTTTTATTTATGCTATCTGAGCATTCAACTTAAATCTTAAATACAAAAAGCCCGTAACTGGGCTTTTTCTTTTAGATGCGGTGATTAAAACTTAAGTTTCTTAAGCCCACGGCTCACGCCATTTTCTAAAGCTTTTTTAATAATAAGTCCAATGAAGGGTACGCGGCCTTTAAAGCTAATCGAGTAATCTAAACGACTTCGGTTATTTCCCAAGTCAGTAAATTTCATGACACCACGGTGAGCTTTAATTGGGCTAATGCCGCTGGTAATTGCATACTCGATCAGTTCATTTTCTTTATAAACTAAATTTGTTTCTACAAATGAAGGGGTCAATGGAATAGACATTTTGCGCGCAGAGCCAACACCATTACGAGCGTCTTTTCCGTTGCTAATGCGAGTCACTTTAGCAGGAGCAAAAAGTTTACTTAGGTTTTCATGCTCACTTAAAGTCGCGAAGACCTTGTCTACGGGTGCATCAAATTCTTGTACGATGTTGATTTTTTGAGTTTTTAACATCTTATTCCCTCTAGAAATTATTTTGACATTGGTAATTGTCAGAATTTGGATGTTAGCACGCTTTGGGCAATGGGGGAATTCTTCTTCGTCGGAGTTATCTTAAGTCCGAAAAAAGCATTGCGATAAATCTACAATGCTTTTTGGCCTTTTCTTAATTTTTTAAAGTAAGGTTGAATCACAGACCAGTTGGTTGAAACCCAGCAAATAAATGAACCCGCCGTCACCATTGCTGTTCCTTGCCAAAAGCTCATTGAAAGTTGAGTTTGTAAAACAAACATGGCCAAAATAGACGAAATAATCGGGGTGAAATAAGAGGCCACCACAAGCATGGTAATGTTTCCATGAATAATGCCAATGTTCCAAGCAGCATAACCAAAACCCATGGCAGCAGATGCCACTAAAAGGGTGAGGAGAGCTGGAATATCCATTGAAGGAATGGCAAATTGCCCAGAGACGAGCAGCTTGAGCCATAGGGTGAGTGCGACACCAACAAAGAAAATGGAAATGGGATTTTGCCCATTGCTCATTTTTTTGGTGATTACACAGTAAAAAGCCCAGATGATGGCACCTGTAAATGCCAAAATATAGCTCAGTGGGTTGCTATGAAAATTATCGACAATACTATTTAGACTAAAATCGCCATTTCCGGTCTGAATAAAAACAATGCCGAAAATTGAAAGCATTAGACCTAAAATAATAAGGAAATTAAACTTTAATTCCTTAAAAATAACAAAAGCTAAAACCGTTAAACTCGGCCACAGATAGTTAACAATGCTGATTTCAATTGCTTGTCGCGCTGTCTGAGAATAAGCAATCGCAAATGAAAAGCATACCTCATAAGCCACGAACAGAATTGTGCCAAATATTAAGTATTTTTTAGAGATCTGCTTAAAATCTGGAACTTTGAAAATGGCAAGCAACAGTAGCGCACTTAAAGAATAAATAAAGGTAACACCTAGCTCAGGCCCAATGGCGGCACTGACTTGCTTCATCAGACCGACCAGAGATGCCCACATGAGAATGGCACTTAAACCAATTAATGTTGCTAGATTTTTTGACATAAAATTCAGTAAATAACGGTTAAAAAATGGTAAAAGATTAAGTTGTACTAATGAAAGGAATCAATTTTCAAGCTAAGGAATATAGGACAAATTATATAAAATATAAACAATTAAATTTATTGATTGGTTGAATCTGCTATGTTTATTTAAGCATTCATTTGAGTAAAGAAATTTCGGATAAAACAACATTTGTACGAGGAAAATATGGAAGTCATTAAAACGGTTGGTGTTGTTGGAGCAGGTGTAATAGGTGCAAGTTGGACGGCCTTATTTTTATATAAAGGATTTAAAGTTAAGGTTTACGACCCGTATCCGATCGATGAAGCGGTCTTTAAAAATAGAATATCTGCAAATTTAAATGATTTATTGGTTTTAGACCAAAACGCTGAACCCAGTTATTCTCAGCAAGATGTACTGCTTCATCTGGAAATTTTTAATAATTTAAAAGATGCAGTTTCAGATGTAGATTTTATTCAAGAAAATGCCCCGGAACGTCTGGATATAAAACAACAGCTATATCAAGAAATCACAGCATATTGTCCTGAACATACCATTATTGCTTCAAGTTCATCGGGCTTAAAAGTGTCTGATTTTCAAAAAGAGGCACAACATCCTGAACGTATTTTATTAGGTCATCCTTTTAATCCGCCTCATCTTTTACCTTTGGTCGAGATCGTTGGCGGTAATTTGACAGATCCCCAAATTTTGAAACAGGCTTCTGAGTTCTATAAACAACTGGGCAAAAAACCAATTGTTTTAAATAAAGAAGTAAAAGGGCATGTTGCAAACCGTTTGCAGGCTGCGCTATGGCGAGAAGCTTTTTCATTGGTTGAACAAGGCGTGTGCTCTGCCGAAGATGTCGATGTCGCGATTACCAGTGGGCCGGGTTTAAGATGGGCACTATTTGGCCCCTACATTAATATGCAGCTTGCCAACCAAAAGGGCTTTAAAGAAGCAATTCATCATTTAGGCCCACCAATGACAGAATGGTGGAATGATATGCACACATTTCAACATTCAGACGAGACAACAGAATTATTGGAAGCAGAAACTAACCAGCTTTTAAACCAATATAAAGATGTCGATTTATACCAAACCAGAGACAAAGGTCTAGTTGATATTTTAAAGCTCAGACAGCAACTCAAGTTAGATTAATTCAAATTTTTAAGACAAAGCCAATCATTTTAGTGCATGGATGATTGGCTTTTTGCTGGGTCAAATATCAAAAACAGCCCTCGCAAAAACTAATTTACATTCATTAAATGTTACTGAAATCTCTGTCGCGTTGCATTTGCACTATATGCCTTACGTGAAAGGTAAGAAACGTTGCAAACCGTAAAGAAAGCCTGCTCATAATCAAATGACATGATAGAAAATAGAGGAATAACAATATGCGCGCTCTTACTTACCACGGTGCAGAAGATGTTCGAGTAGAAACTGTAACAGACCCTATTATTCAAGAACCAGATGACATTATTTTGCGAGTGACTGCCACAGCCATTTGTGGTTCAGACTTACATTTATATCGAGGCAAAATCCCTAGAACTGAGCAGGGCGATATCTTTGGGCACGAGTTTATGGGCGTGGTTGAAGAGGTCGGTCCCGCCGTCACCGCAGTGAAAAAGGGTGATCGCGTGATTGTTCCTTTTGTTATTGCGTGTGGTGAATGTTTCTTTTGCCAGCTTGACCTGACTGCTGCCTGTGAAACCACTAATACAGGGCGCGGCGCAATTATTAATAAAAAACAAATTCCACCAGGTGCAGCTTTATTTGGCTATAGTCATCTTTACGGCGGTATACCGGGTGGGCAAGCAGAGTATGTGCGTGTGCCAAAAGCCAATAAAGGCCCTTTTAAAGTACCAACCTCATTGTCAGATGAAAAAGTACTTTTCTTGACTGATATTTTACCGACTGCTTGGCAAGCCGTGACTAATGCCCAAGTGAAACGTGGCTCAACCGTTGCAATTTATGGTGCTGGTCCAGTCGGACTATTAAGTGCCGCTTGTGCCAAGATGCTTGGTGCAGAAAAAATATTTATGGTCGATCACAATGACTATCGATTGAACTATGCAGCGGCAACATACGGCGCCATTCCAGTGAATTTCGATGAAGTCGATGCGGCCGAGTTTATTATTCAGCATACCGACAATTATCGGGGTGTCGATGCTGTGATCGATGCGATTGGCTTTGAGGCAAAAGGCAGTGTGATTGAGACAGTTCTCACCAATTTAAAACTAGAAGGTTCAAGTGGCGCAGCACTGCGTCAATGCATTGCTGCAGTTCGCCGCGGTGGTGTAGTGAGCGTACCGGGAGTATATGCAGGCCCGATTCATGGTTTCTTGTTTGGCGATGCTTTTGATAAAGGCCTGACTTTTAAAATGGGCCAAACCCATGTACATCAATATTTACCGCAACTCTTAGAACTGATTGAGCGTGGCGATTTGTCGCCAGAAACCATTATTACCCACCGAATGAAATTAGAAGATGCCGCAGAAGGTTATCGTATTTTTAATGAAAGAGAAGAGGACTGCCGTAAGGTGATTCTGCTTCCTTAAAATCTCAATCTCATAATCAATTTTTAAGCCTCTTAGTGAAAGGGGCTTTTTTCTTTTCAAGATGCACAATTTTTAGTGCAGCTTTTTATTTTTGAACTTAAACCGCACCTAAACAGCTCAAGTTTAGTATTACTTTTAACCAAAACCGTAATACTAAGCTGGCATGTCCTTTGCATAGTCATAAACAATCAAAAGTGATCTAGGGTTCCGATACTTAAAGTATGACTGGACCGAGAGTTCACGGTTCCTAGCGAACTACACGGAGGGATAAAAGCCCGGGAGGAAGTCTAAAACTATCCGACAGGAGTAGCTATGAACACTACAAGTTATCATAACAATCAGGCGATTTGGACCGAACTTTTACCCGGAGGACATCACTGGTCGGGTCGTATTCAAAAAGGAACCATTCTTAAATTTACATCGCTTGGCGCTCAGGCAAATGTTTCTTTGTTTTGTGTAAATGCTGCCGATGTGCTTGAACGTTTTAACATGCCCGACAGTTTAAAAGGGCAACACACCGCCTATTTAAAAGCTTCCAATGTGCTCTATTCAGACCTTGGCCGTGTGATGGCTTCTATTGTTCATGACGATCATGGATGGAACGATGCACTTTGTGGCCCAAGCCGACCTGAGCAAATTGAAAAGCAATTTGGCAATCGCACATTTCAAGATGCCCGCAATGATATGTACCAAAATGGTTTAGACAGTTTACTCATTGAAATGTGTAAATACGGGCTTGCCAGCCAAGACCTGAGTGCCGCAGTTAACCTATTTTCTAAAGTTGTGCCAGATGAAAACGGCGCTTTGTCTTATGTCAGTTCTGACAATACCGATCAAAGCATTGAACTGCGTTTTGAAATGGACTGCTTACTATTTTTATCTGCCGCGCCGCATGGTTTAGACACCAGCCCAAGCTATCAACCTGCCGATATTCAACTCAGTTTATTTAAAGCCAATTCTCTAACAGACAGCGATATTTGTCGTGATGCATGTTCGCAAAATCAGCGTGCGTTTCAAAACACAGCCCGCTACTACGCGCTTAGCAATATTTAAATCAGGAGAAGCATCATGACAGTTTTACAATCATTTGAAAAAGCAGTTTTAAATGAAGTTTGTCCTGCGGGTGAAGCGTGGATGTGCGAGGTTAAAAAGGGCCAGTATTTTCGAATTATTGATCTGGAGGGAAACCAAGCAGTCGATACTTTGTTTATGAGCGCCGAAAACCCAACTGAGCGTTATAGCGCAATGGATACTTTGGCCATCAACCAACAAATCTATTTAGAAAAGGGTACCAAGCTCTACAGTAACTTTGGTCGTCCAATTGCCGTTATTCATGATGATAACTGCGGGCGCCATGACACCATTGGCGGGGCTTGTTCATGTGAAAGTAATACGGTCCGCTATGCACATGAAACGTATCCTATGCATAGTTGCCGTAACAACTTTATGTATGCCTTGGCAAAACACCCGATTGCAAAAAAGCATGGCTTAAATGTCCGTCATATCGGGCCCAACATTAACTTTTTTATGAATGTGCCTGTGACACCAGACGGTCAGCTTAAATTTGATGATGGAATTTCAGGGCCGGGTAAATATGTCGAAGTTCGGGCAGAAATGGATTTGATTGTTTTAATTTCAAATTGTCCACAGCTCAATAACCCATGTAACGCCTATAACCCAACCAAAATTCAACTGGTTGTCCGTGAAGCGGAAGGGGTGTAAGCATGTTTAAAAAAGTTCTGATTGCTAACCGTGGTGCAATTGCCTGTCGCGTCATTCGCACCCTTAAAAAACTCGGGATTGCTTCGGTTGCAGTTTATTCGGAAGCCGACCGTGATTCTTTACATGTGACTTTGGCCGATGAAGCTTTTCTAATTGGCCCTGCGCCTACTCATCAAAGTTATTTAAATATTGAAAAAATCCTTGAGGTTGCAAAACAGTCGGGAGCAGAAGCCATTCACCCCGGTTATGGTTTTTTATCTGAAAATGCCGAGTTTTGTGATTTGTGCGAAAGCCAAGGCATTGCCTTTATTGGACCAACTTCAAGTCAAATGCTCGATTTTGGTTTAAAACATACTGCGCGTGAGCTGGCTATTAAAAGTAATGTACCTCTACTTCCGGGCAGTTCATTACTTGGCGATGAAGCCGAGGCCTTGTTTGAGGCAGCCCGTATTGGCTATCCGGTCATGCTGAAAAGTACCGCGGGTGGCGGTGGTATTGGTATGCGTCTGGTCTGGAATGAAACTGAATTAAAAGATGCCTACCAAACCGTATCTTATTTGGCGCAGGTCAATTTTAAAGATGCAGGTTTGTATTTAGAGAAATTTGTACAACACGCACGCCATATCGAAGTGCAAATTTTTGGTGATGGGAAAGGGCAAGTTCTAGCCTTGGGTGAACGTGATTGTTCGGTGCAACGCCGTAATCAAAAGGTGATTGAAGAAACACCTGCGCCACACCTAAATGAACAGCAACGTGACTATCTGCAAAAAGTTGCCATTCAATTGATGCAGTCGGTGAACTACCGCTCGGCAGGCACAGTTGAGTTTGTCATGGACACCGAAACCCAAAAATTTTATTTCTTAGAGGTCAACACGCGTTTGCAAGTTGAGCACGGTGTGACCGAGCAAGTGTTTGGTGTCGATTTAGTCGAGTGGATGGTGACATTGGCAAGTGGTGACTGGTCAGCACCGACTGAAAAGTTAGAGCCAACAGGACACTCTATTCAAGTTCGCCTTTATGCCGAAGACCCAATTAAACAGTTCCAGCCGAGTGCGGGTTTACTCACTCATGTTAAATTTGACCCGCAAGCCCGAGTCGAAACATGGGTGGAGACAGGTTCAACGGTGTCATCTTTTTATGACCCGATGATTGCCAAAATCATTGTGACTGCTGTAACACGAGATCAAGCCATACAGGCAATGAGTGCTAGTCTTGCCAACACGCAAGTGGCAGGCATCGAAACTAATTTAGAATATTTACAAAACATTATTGCTTGTGATGTGTTTGCTTTAGGCACTCAAACCACTCGTTTTTTAAATACATTTGAATGGAAAACTCAAAAAATTGAGGTGCTGCAGGCAGGCATTCAAACCGCTATTCAGGACGTAACTGGTCGATTAGGTTATTGGGATGTCGGTGTACCGCCATCAGGTGCAATTGACCCACTCAGTTTAACTGTGGCAAACCAGCTTCTAGCCAATGAACCAAATACCGCAGGGCTTGAATGTACCTTGCAAGGGCCAACTTTAAAGTTTCACTGCGACAGCCAAATTGTGATTACTGGTGGTGATATGCCGTCAAAACTTGATGGCGAACTTATACCGATGTGGCAAACCGTCAATGTAAAAAAAGGCCAAGTTTTAAAATGTGGGCTTATCCGTTCAGGTTGCCGTAGTTATATAGGTGTGAAAGGTGGTTTCGATGTTCCTGAGTATTTAGGCTCACAGGCGACTTTCACTTTAGGGCAGTTTGGTGGGCATGCAGGCCGTAATTTATTAATTGGCGATATGCTGCCGATTACTGAATATTCCGCTCAATCGACCACAGCTCTAGCTCAAGCACAAATTCCTAGCTTTACCCAAAACTGGGAAATTGCAGTGATGTATGGTCCACATGGCGCACCAGATTTTTTCACCAAACAAGATATTGATACGTTCTTTGCCAATGAGTTCGAAATTCACTATAACTCAAGCCGGACAGGCATTCGTTTAATTGGCCCAAAACCTGAGTGGGCACGTGAAGATGGCGGTGAGGCGGGGTTACATCCCTCCAATATTCACGACAACGCTTATGCGATTGGGGCAATTGATTTTACGGGCGATATGCCAATTATTTTGGGTCCAGATGGTCCTAGCTTAGGTGGCTTTGTTTGCCCTGCGGTGGTGATTCATTCCGAGCTTTGGAAAATCGGGCAGCTAAAAGCAGGCGATAAAGTCAAATTTGTACCCGTGAGTTATGCGCAAGCAAAAGTACTTGATCAAAAATATCATCAAAGCTTAACTGCGACCGATACAACTCAGATCAATTTTAATCCAGCTATTCAAGCAGAACCCGACACCTTAAAAAATGCGGTTTTGGCTACTTTAGACGGTGAAGCTGAGTTACCAAGCGTGACCTATCGACCAGCAGGAAATAGCTATTTGTTGGTGGAATATGGTGAATTAGTACTCGACCTAAATTTACGTTTCCGTATTCATGCACTCATGCAATGGGTCAAAGATCAAAACATTCAGGGTATTATCGACTTAACACCGGGCATTCGTTCACTGCAAATTCACTTTGATTCAATTCAACTCGATCAACTGGAGCTTTTACAGAAACTTCAACAAGCAGAAGCCGAATTACCCGATATTCAAAATATGCAGGTGCCTTCACGGACTGTCTATTTGCCTTTGGCTTGGGAAGATTCACAAACTCAACTTGCCACTGAACGCTACACACAAATTGTTCGTCCAGATGCACCGTGGTGCCCAGATAACGTTGAGTTTATCCGCCGTATTAATGGCTTATCTTCCAAGCAAGCGGTTAAAGATGTGGTCTATAGTGCGAACTATTTAGTAATGGGGTTAGGCGATGTGTATTTAGGTGCACCCGTTGCGACGCCGCTCGATCCACGCCAACGTTTAGTGACCACAAAATATAATCCGGCACGAACTTGGACACCTGAAAATGCGGTCGGCATTGGCGGTGCTTATATGTGTGTGTACGGTATGGAAGGGCCGGGTGGCTACCAATTTGTTGGCCGTACCACTCAAATGTGGAGCCGTTACCGTAAAAATGCCGACTTCGAAGAAGGTAAACCGTGGTTATTGCGCTTTTTTGACCAAGTTAAGTTTTATGAAGTTTCTGAGAATGAACTTCTGCAAATGCGTGAAGACTTTAAGGCGGGTCGTCTACAACTTCGTATTGAAGAGGGCGTGCTCAATTTAAAAGAATACAACGAGTTTTTAAAAACACATCAAGACAGCATTCAAGCCTTTAAAGACATGCAACAAGCCAATTTTGAGGCTGAGCGCCGCCGTTGGCACGAAGCGGGCTTGCAAGAATATATTTCTGAAAGTCTAGATGCGGTTGATGAAGGCGAAACCGTAGTTATTCCTGAAGGGGGCTGTGCAGTCGAATCACACATGCCGGGCTCAATCTGGAAAATTGAATGTGCATCGGGCGATATTGTTGAAGAAGGTGCGACCCTTGCAGTCATTGAAGCAATGAAAATTGAAATTCCGATTATTGCACCCGAACGCATGAAAGTTGAAACTATTACCATTGAAAAAGGGCAAACCGTAAAAACAGGACAAGTGCTATTTACCTTGGCACCTGTCGCTTAAACCCAAAAGAGAGCATCGATATTGATGCTCTCTTTAAACCTTATGCTTCGGTCAAATGCTTTAATACTTTATGACCATGTTCAACTGCCTCTAATTTAATTTTCGACTCTGGGTTACCTGATAAAGGCGAAACGTCATAAAGCAAGTAAGTGGCGCTTAACTGCATTTGTGTATATTGAATTGAATGTTGAACCGCTTTTAAAAAGCTATCGATTAAGTTTTCTTGGTCGTTCACCATGTTGGCTTCTGTTTGGCCGACCGTCATACTAATAATGACTTTTTTGTCTTTTAATTTATCGCCCTGAGAGCCATAAGCAAACTGATAAGTAAAAACTTCATCAAACCATAATTTCAAAATTGCCGGCATATTAAACCAGAACATTGGATATTGCAGAATGATGGTGTCATGGCGTAACAACGCTTTTTGTTCAGCGCTGACGTCAATTTGATAGTCTGGATAAAGCTGGAAAATATCTCGGACTTCAAGGTCTGGATAGGTTTTAACGAGTTCATTCACAATCGTTTTATTTGCAATTGATTGAGCGTAGTAGGGATGGGCCAAAATAAGTAAAGCCATGAGATTGCCTTTTAACTATAAAAATAATAGCCACTATAATTTTTATAGTATTGGCGTACAATAACTATCAAAGTTGATAGGTAGCGTTTAAAAATGGCAAATACTGAAAATACATGTGAAGTCACGGTAAATGGAAAAACTTATCCATGTCATATCAGTATGGCTATGGATTTAGTGGGTGGAAAATGGAAATGTGTGATTTTGTATTATTTAAAAGATGGGCCAAAACGCTTTAATGAAATCAAGCAACTCATTCCCACAATTACTGAAATGACCTTAAGTCTTCAACTCAAGCAGTTAGAGCAAACTGGCTTAATCTCTAGAACGGTTTATGGTGAAAAAGCACCGATCAAAGTTGTTTATGAAATGACAGAGTTTGGAAAGACTTTTAGGCCAGTTTTAGATTCTTTATATGTATGGGCTCATAGTTTGATTAATCTATCTGAAGAGTCAAAATTAAAACTCAATTTATTGTGATTTAATTAATATAAAAGATTGGTTTTATTGCTCACATAAATTAGCCCCATCCCTGTGCATGGGGCTTTCTTTTGCCCAAAAATCACTCATAAATACCCACCCAATCCATCAAAACCACCCTTAAAAACTGGCACATTTTCTGCATCTCTTATCAGTAATACAAAAACTGAATTTGGTAATACCAAGTTAGGGGTGTGATATGAACGATGTAAAACCTGTGGTTCAACCAAAGCCAACTTTAAAAGCCTTTTTAGTCCAATTGCTTAGCGTACGTGCAGGCGTATATATCAAGCAAAACAATCAGCCGCCTAAAACAAAAGGATAAGACTGTGGCAAAACAAAAGTTGGCTCGAATCAGTATTACCGTACCTGAAACGACACTCAGTGCACTCGACCAAAAAATTGTCGAGCAGAACTATGAAAGTCGCTCGCAAGCCATTGTCGACATGATTAATAAACACTTAATTGCAGAACAGGCGCAGGCCAATGAGGTCATGGTGGGCACCTTGACGCTGCTTTATGACGCTAGCCAAATGACCTTGCGCAATCAATTGGTTGATTTACAACAACAGTTTTTAACACAAGTAATTAGTTCACTTCATATCCAGCTTGACCAACAAAAGATATTGCAAGTCATGTTAATGCAGGGTGCGAGCTCTGAACTCAGACAAATTAGCCAGCAATTTATTGTGCTGAAAGGGGTGATTAAAGGGCATTTAGAACTGATGGATGCCGTGATGCCGCCTATACAGCAAAATGACTAAATGAGGAGTAGCGTGTTGAAAAATTTATGGACCATCCAAGACTGGAAAACAGCATATCAAAACGGGCAAATCCATCTTAAAGATCTGATTGGCTATGTTGCAGAAATTAAAAATGATGATCATGCATGGATTGAAATTGCATCGAACGAGCAAATTCAGGCACAAATTGATATTTTAAAAGATCAGAATATTGCTGACTTACCTCTATACGGTGTGCCGTTTGCAGTCAAAGACAACATTGATGTTGCTGGCTTTCACACGACTGCTGCCTGTAAAGAGGTTCAATATTTAGCGACGCAAGATGCTGCCGTAGTTGCTAAGCTGAAAAAAGTTGGGGCGATTGTAGTTGGTAAAACTAATCTCGATCAGTTTGCAACTGGACTGGTTGGCGTTCGTTCTCCATATGGCGCAGTAAAAAATAGTTTTAATCCTGAATATATTAGTGGTGGTTCAAGCTCTGGTTCGTCGGTGGTGGTTGCCAACGGCATTGTGCCTTTTAGTTTGGGGACTGATACGGCGGGGTCAGGGCGTGTTCCCGCGGGCCATAACAATATTGTGGGCCTTAAACCGACAAAAGGCTGGTTTTCTACCACAGGTCTAATTCCTGCCTGTCGGACTATTGATGTCATTTCTATTTTTGCACTGCATATTGATGATGCGTGGACCGTTGCCAATTTAACGCAGGGCTACGATGAAACAGATGAATATTCACGAATACATCCAGCCAATGTACCGACTCAATTTTCTAAACAAAAAATTGCTATTCCAGCTCAGCTTGAGTTTTATGGAGACATTGAGTCTGAAAAAGCCTTTTTAGTGGCAATTGAGCGTATTAAAAAACTTGGCTATGAAGTTGAGAGTATTGATTTCAGCGCGTTTAATGAACTTGCTGCCGCACTGTATAACGATGCTTGGGTAGCGGAAAGAACAGTCGCCGTTGAACGCATGACAACACGTGAAAATGCTCATCCAGTTATTGCTCAAATTATTGCACAGGCAGATAAATTCAAAGCAACAGATGCACTTCAAGCTGAATATAACCGCGCATTATTAGCTCGAAAAATTAATATGGCATTACAACCTTTTGATGCATTGATGGTTCCGACAGCGCCAACCATTTATACCATTGCTGAAGTTGAAGCCGATCCTTTAATTAAAAATGCACACATGGGGGCATATACCAACTTTGTCAATTTTGCTGATCTTTCGGCTTTAGCTTTACCTAACGTACTCCGTGAAGACGGCCTACCAAGCGGCGTAACCTTTATTGCACTAGCTTGGCACGATCAGGCACTCGCCAATTTTACGCAGCTTTGGCAAGCCGAAACATCGCTGGGTTTAGGTAAATCAACTCAACATTATCAAAAAAGTCTAGAGATCCAATCAAATCATTCAGTACAGCTAGCTGTAGTCGGAGCACACTTAACAGGCATGCCGCTTAATTTTCAGCTCACTAGCCGTAATGCTACTTTGCTCAAGAAAACCCAGACAGCAGACACTTATAAACTCTTTGCCTTAAAAAATACCACACCACCAAAACCGGGGCTGCAATGTGATGCAGCAGGGACATCAATTGAAGTTGAAGTATGGGATGTTCCTTTAGCAAATTTTGGAGCCATTGTGGCTGAAGTACCTGCACCTCTTGGCATTGGGAACCTCAAACTAAAAGATGGTACATGGGTCAAAGGCTTTATTTGCGAAGCTTATGCCATTCAAGATGCAACCGATATTAGCCATTTTGGAGGCTGGCGAGCTTATATACATTCACTCAATCAAACCGCTCAAAGTGTTGTTAGTAAAAATGTTGGGGAAGTTTCTATATGATTAAAAAAGCGTTTTTAACCGTATCTATTTTATCGGCAGTTGTATTGGGTGGGTGTGACAATACCGCTAAAGTTCCAGAGGCTAAACAAGACGCTCAGGCATCTACAAATACAAAACCAATTACCATTGGATATAGTGATTGGCCGGGCTGGGTGGCTTGGCAAGTGGCTATTGAAAAAGGCTGGTTAAAAGAAGCAGGCTTAAATGTAGAGTT
This sequence comes from Acinetobacter lactucae, assembly GCF_013122135.1. Classification (NCBI taxonomy): domain Bacteria; kingdom Pseudomonadati; phylum Pseudomonadota; class Gammaproteobacteria; order Moraxellales; family Moraxellaceae; genus Acinetobacter; species Acinetobacter lactucae. The sequence goes on along the minus strand of NZ_CP053391.1, from coordinate 2,574,069 downwards.
TAAGTGGTTTGATTATTCGGCTTCTCTTTCGGCCTTTTCGGCAAATCAGCTCGACGCTGTGTTGGTCACCAATGGCGATAACTTGGTAACAGCTTCGGGTGGTACGCAAGGCATGATGGTTCTGGCAACAGATTATTCTGCGGGCAATGATGTCATTATTGCAAAAGAGGGCATTAGTACCATTCAAGACCTAAAAGGAAAATCAATCGGTGTCGAAAAAGGCTTGGTTGATCATCTTTTGTTAGCAACAGCTTTAACCGACCATAACATTAAAGCGAATGAGGTAAAGCTGGTAAATTCAGCGACTAACCAATTACCTCAAGTTTTTAATAGCCCCGATATTTCTGCAATCGCTGTTTGGCAACCTGTTGCAGGTCAGGCATTAAAAGCAGTGGCAGGCTCTAAAATTATCTATACCTCTAAAGACAAGCCAGGTTTAATTTATGACACTTTGACCGTCAACATGAGCCATTTAACAGCTCATCAAGAAGAATGGAAAAAAGTCATTCAGGTGTGGGATAAAACAGTTAAATATATTAATGACCCTGCAACCCATGCTGATGCAGTTAAAATCATGGCAAACCGTTCAGGTGTCGACCCAAAACAATACGAGTTGATGGTGAGCGGCACGCATCTATTAGATATCAATGCCAATAAAAAAGTATTTGTTAAATCTGAAGGCTTTGACTCGATTTATGGCTCGACGTATCACGTCAATAAATTTAACGTCGAAAATGGGATTTATAAAACCGAACAAAATGTAGATGGGCTGATTTATCCGACACTCATAGAACAACTCAAATAAGCCTAGTAAATAAAAAAGCCCAAGTTGAACTTGGGCTTTTTAATGTGTTTCTTATTTTTCTGTACTGACCTGAGTCATACGTGGAATTTTTGGTAAATCTTGTAAAGCTGGGTCAAGCTCATCCTCGTCAGCATGAACTAAATAATCTACCCGTGAACGGAGCTGTTTAAACTCAGGTGTGCTCATCAAATCGAGTGAGCGTGGACGAGGCAAATTAACTTCAATTATTTCTTTAATTTCACCCGGGTTGGCTTTGAGTGCCACAATTCGGTCTGCCAGTAAAATGGCTTCATCCATGTCATGGGTTACAAAAATAATGGTGATATCAATGTTTTGCCATAAATCCATCAAGTGCTTTTGCATTTTTTGGCGAGTATGTGGATCGAGCGCACCAAAAGGTTCATCCATAAGTAAGATTTTAGGTTGATTAACCAAAGCTCTAGCAATCGCAACGCGCTGTTTCATACCGCCAGAAAGTTGGTGTGGATACTGATTTTCATATTTTTCTAAACCAATAATATTAATCCATTCACGTGCTTGAGCTTCGGCTGTCATTTGACTTGCGCCACGCATTTGCGGACCAAACATTACGTTTTCTTTTACAGTTTTCCACGGAAAAAGGGTATAGCCCTGAAACACCATGCCGCGTTCAGGACATGGGCCTGTAATGCATTCGCCGTCTACTAAAACTTCTCCACTATGGTATGGGTCTAAACCTGCGATAACACGGCTTAGTGTCGATTTGCCGCAGCCAGAGGGACCAATTACACAAATAAATTCTCTTTTATGAATTTTTAAATCGAGCTTATTTAAAACAGTGCGTTCGCTGTGACCATGCTTAAAGACTTGGCTGAGCTGTTTAGCTTCTAAAATCACAGGACGTTCATAAATTTTTTGAAAGTATTCATGCGCGTTAAATGTTGAATCGTTCATTATTTTGCTCCTACTTTCCAAGTGAACATCCGCTCACCTAACTTCATTAATACCCAGTCACAGACCAGACCAATCACCCCAATAATCAAAATAGCCGCATAGACATTGTCAAAGTTTTGATAGCGTGCCTGTTGGGTGATAAACCATGTAATACCCGAGGTCGTACCAATCAACTCTGAAACAATTAAGTAGGTCCAAGCCCAGCCCAATAGCACACGTAAGTCGCGATAAATATCAGGTAAGGCAGCAGGAATCACCACGTGAAATAAACTTTTGAGCTTATTGGTGCCAAGCGTATAGCCAGCTTCAATTAAGCTTCGATCTACCATTCGTGTGGTATTGGCAATAATGAGAATTTGCTGAAAAAGTGTACCAATCACAATAATCGCAATTTTAGGCGCGTCATTAATACCTAAAATTGCTACTGCAAGTGCACCAAATGCAGGTGCGGGCAAGTAACGAAAAAACTCAACAAACGGTTCTGTTAACAGAGATATCCGCTTAGAAAAACCACACAAAATACCGAGTGGAATCCCAATCAATGAAGAGATAAAAAAAGCTGAAAATACCAGTTTAATACTGTGCCATAAACTTTGATGAAACCACGGCGAATCAGGTTGTTCAGGTGGTGTGGTAAAGGCGGTGACCAAAGCCCTAGCGACTTCATGAGGAGCGGGTAAATAAATCGGATTGACCAAAATACCTTGTGGTGGTGCAGAATTTCGATTGACTGCATTTTGTGCTTCGAGATAGAACACATTTTTATCAATGCGACTGCCTATTTGTAAGTAAGAAACACTTCCCGAACTCGTGATTTGCACTTGAGGATGCCAAACAAAAGGTAAGTAACTGATTGCGCACCAAAGACATATTGGAATAACGAAAGAACAAATACTGAGAATCAGCTTGTTCTTTCGCGTAAATTCCTTTGCAACATAACCCATATCGAGAGCTCCCCATTTTGATCAGTATTACGTTTTTCATAAAACGTAATATTGTTAAGCAAAATAGGTGCCATCTTTAAGGTGCTCCAGATGAGTTAAGAAGATGAGGGAACTAAAGTTTCATGTAAATAAACCCAATAACATTTGTCACTTTCTACTTTAATGCAGGCCGTCGAAGTGCGTAATGTTTCGATTTCATCAGTTTGCTGATGTTCCTGATATTGCATCCAACAATAATTTTCAAATTCGTATAAAGCTGTACTCTTAAGAATGTCGATTTTTAAAGAAGGCTTCTTCCCGATATTTTGGCTAAATAAACTATGCACTTCGGCGAAACCAATGTTGTGACCTTGAACCGTTATCATCTTAAAATTTTGATCAAAGCTATCTAAAAGCGGGCTCAGACTTTGCTCTGCATTTTTTCCTGTAAATACATTTTCGATCAAAACATGTAGGTCAATAACACTTTGAATGGCTTGATCCATTTGTTTAGACATGGGTTTTCTCCTTTAAAAACCTTATCTTTCTTTTAGATAAACTAAAAAGTATGTAAGTTAGGGGAAGATAAGCTATTTTATATAAATAGACAATTCTGTCTGTTTTTTATAAAATATCGATGATTATGACTCAGTTTTATAATAATGATGTCCCATAAAATATTTCAAATTTTAGATAGCTTAGGGTTGGTCGCACAGAACCGCGTTCTTCATGTGCAATTTTCCAACGCATCATTAAACAATCAAGTCTTCTTACAACGCATTGAAGGCGAACATACGCTCAACCAAGGTAGCGTTGCTGAGTTGCTGTGTCTATCGACCAACGCACATATTGCATTAAAACAATTTATTGGCTGTCAGGTTGCCGTCGATCAGGTCACCGATACAGGACAGTTTTTTAGAACGACAGGTATTATTACCGAAGCGAGCCAAGGGCAAAGCGACGGTTCACTCACTATTTATAACCTCACCTTAAAAGATCCAACTGCACTCTGGCATAAACGCCGTAACAGTCGCGTGTTTATGAATAAAAGCGTGCGCGATATTTGCGAAATTCTGTTTAAGGAATGGCAAGGGAAAAGCCCGTTATTTGCCTCAAGCTTAACACTCGACACAGCAGGCTTAACCAAAGACTACGATGTGCGTCCATTTGTGATGCAGTCAAACGAAAGCGATTATGACTTTTTAACCCGTCTATGGCGTAGCGAAGGCATTAATTGGTTAGTGGATGAATCGCAGCTTTTCGTTACTGACCCGAATGCTTCTATCCAGCCGCAAGTTCTACGCTTAATTGACGATAACCAAAATTATCAGGCACTTGAACGCCGTAGCATCCGCTATCAACGTAGCAGTGCGACAGAGCAGTTTGATAGCATTACCCAAGTCAAGGCAGAGCGCCGCTTACAGCCGACTTCGGTTCATGTGCAACGGTGGCAAGCTGATGCTTTGCAACAAGAAGAAGGCAGCGGCAGCGTACAAGGCACGCAAAAGCACAGCGAACACTATGATAATGCCAGCCTAAACCTTGAAGATGCATGGCATGTCAGTCCCGCTTGGATGCAAGACTTAAACGGTGAAGACCAAGCCACAGCTTCTGGTAATAGCCAGATTGAACAGTTAAACCAGCACATTAACGCTTACCATCACCTGCGTTCGAAACAGTTTACGGTTGCAGGTAACGTCCGTGATGCGCAGGTGGGTTACTGGTTTGAACTCAATGACCACCCTGAACTCGACCAGCATGACAGTGCTGATAAAGAATTTTTAATCTTAAGCAAGCACTACTACAATCAGAATAATTTACCGAAAGAATTACAACAGCAACTTGAACGTCTGTTGCCAAAAGACAAGTTCAAGGCTGCGCAACTCGACAACCAAAACCCTGAGCAGCGCCACTTTGCTGAGTTGAATGTCATTCGACGTAACATTAAAGCTGTGCCTGAATATAACCCGCTAGAACACCGACCAGCCGCTTACCCGCAGCGCGCTAGAGTGGTAGGGTTGGAGGGCGAAAGCATTCATGTCGACCAGTGGGGACGCATTAAAGTCCGCTTCCTATTTACCCGAGCTGATGACCATAGTCATGACGGTGGAGCAGGAAGTAACGACAATGATACCGACTCGGCTTGGGTAGATGTACTCACCCCGTGGGCAGGCGCAGGTTATGGAGCACGCTTCTTACCACGCGTGGGCGAGATCGTGGTCATCGATTTCTTTGACGGCAACATTGACCGTCCATTTGTAGTGGGACGTATTCATGAAGCCGAACGTCACCCAACGCAATTCGACCAAAAAGGTCAATTACCTGACACCAAAAAACTCAGTGGTATCCGCTCAGAAGAAGTCGATGGTAAAGGCTTTAACCAACTCCGTTTTGATGATACTACAGGCCAAATCAGTGCCCAGCTACAGAGTAGCCATGCAGCCAGTCAGCTCAACTTGGGTAACTTAAGCCATCCAAAAGACAAGGCGGAAAGTGATGGCCGAGGTGAAGGTTTCGAACTCAGAACAGACCAGTGGGGTGCAGTTCGAGCGGGTAGTGGCTTACTCGTTAGTACCCATAAACAGGACCAAGCTCAAGGCGTACACCTTGATGCAAATGAGGCCAAACAACAAATCGAAGGTGGGCTTAGCAATGCCAAGGCACTCAGTGAAGTTGCTAAAAATCAGCAAACTGATCCATTGGAAGTGCTTGAGAACTTAAAAACGTTCATAGAACAAATTGAAGAAAAAGATCAAGACAAAGCTGCCGCTTTTAAGCAAGCCTTGATGATTTTAACTGCCCCTAACAGCATTGCCATAGCCAGTAATGAAGACATTCACCTCAGCGCAGATGCTCAGTTAAGTCAAACTGCTGGTGATAGCATTAACCTGACTACCCAAAAGAACTTGATTGCACATGCCCAAAATAAAATCAGCCTTTTTGCAGCGCAAGAAGGGGCGAGACTCTATGCAGGCAAAGGTAAAGTCGAGATACAAGCACAAGGTGATGGAGCAGATTTAATTGCCCGTAAAGCTGTTCAGATTATTTCAACAGAAGACAAAATTGAAATTAGTGCTTCTAAAGAAATCGTTATCACGGCAGGTGGGTCTCAAATCAAGATTAATGGCTCGGGAATTTTCCCAGTCACTGGCGGTAAGTTTGAGGTGAAGGCGGGGCAGCATATGTTTATGGGGGGAGGAAGTGCGAATTTTAGTTCTTCACTACCACCTCCACCCAAACGTAGCCCTGGAAATTTAGAGCTCATCCATGATTATGCGCATGGTGAGTTTGTTAAAGGTGGAAGCTATACGGTTGTTGACAACTTAGGAAAAGAAGTCACTGGCAAGCTAGATGATAAGGGATTTGCAAGAGTTTCTGGCTTAGCAACGGGTGCAGTAAAAGTCTTCTTTGAACCAGATCACCGTGATCCTTGGGATGCAGCAAGTGACTTTAAACGTCCAGTTGAGTGGCCGAATCAGAATGATGCGGATACTGAACAATCAGATTCCTTAATTGCACAAATGAGTAAAACAGCCCAATCTAAGCTTGGTGAATTATCTAAACAATTAACCAATCCTGCGAATATTATGAAAAATATTCAAACTGCACAAAGCATAAAATCTGAAGGAGCAAAGGCTTTAATGCCAATGTTAAAAACAGAGGCGCATGGATTGGTAACTGATCAAGTGAAAAGCTTTTTACCAATTTCAGAAGCAGGTCAAAAAATAGGGAACAATATTGATCTTGCATCAATTCAGAAAATAAATGACTTCAGCAAATTAAGTTCTATTGATAGCGGTAGTTTGGTGACTAACACGCTCCCTCAATATTTGCAAAGCCCTTTTAAAAAGAATTCATAGAGAAAGAAAATGTCTGGAAAAACAGAAGTTGTTAAGCCATTAACAGAAGTTGCTATTAAAGATGTTAGCCATTCAAAACAAAAAATAGATAATTGGTTAAAGAGCCATACACATCAAATTGTGACATTAGACTTATTGGCAAGTGTAATGGGAACAATTCCAATTATTGGCAATGTGATGGCTGCCATCGATGTGGTTTCCGACATTTGCTATATCTACGATAAAGGTTTTCAAAATGCCGATATTATGGATTGGACTACAATGGGCATTGACCTTATTGGGGTTGCACCTATTCCAGGGACAACAGCAATTCGTACCTCTGCTCGTCCAGCCTTATTTTTGGTCCGTCAAGAAGTTAAACGTGTAGGTAAAGCTGCTTTAGGTGAAGCAGTTATTGTAGTGATCTCTAATCATTTAAATGATCAGGTTGCAGGAAATATAGAAAAATTCTGCAAAACTGGGTTAAACAAACTAAACTCAATTTTAGCCACTTGTGGTGGAACCGTCCAAAACGCTACTACACAAATTAATGGCGGAATTGTTCGAGTTGTCACAAAAGGCCAAGTATTTACAAATGCAGGCTCAAATACAAACCGCGCTCAACAGCAAGCTGCCGGTGTTATTAAGGGAATAAAAAGTGGTGACTTAACGCGAGCTGGAAAAAATTTAGTTTACATGACCGAAAACTGGGGGAAGGCTCTTATTAAAACAGGAGCAAACTCCAATGCTAAGGTTGTTACTTCTTTAGTTCCTGCACATCTAAAGCAGCCCATATTAAATGTAGGTGCAACGATTAATAAAATTGGTATTACTGCCAATACTAAAATTAAAGGCTTGGGAAATGCAGCGCAGCCGCAAACAATTGGGTGGCTATTTGATGTATTGAGAATGAGTGCTTCTAAATTTAGGAAAAAGAAGCCAGCTCAAGTTAAGCCAACTCAAACCACACAGGTCAAACATGACAAGAAAAATAATAAATTAGAAAAGGCGAATACTGAGCATGCAGCGACTCATAATGCGAATGCATGTAAAAACTGTAAAGGGGGCGCGACTAAACGATCGATTACTTTTGCCTTGGGTACTGAGTTTTTAAATCATGCAGATGCGCAAATTCACCCATTATTAATAGAGCAATTTTCGAGAACGTACGTTTCGAACTTATATCAGTATGATCAATCGATTTTCGGAGCGCGGTGGATTACACCTTTTACAACCAAGATTGCTCGTTGTTCTAGTTACAACATTAATGAACCTAAAGAACCGATTGAGCAAGAGGGTTGGGAGTATATTGGCAGCGATGGACGTCCTGTTCGCTTACCAGAGCTAAAAGTTGGGCAGAGTTACTATGATGAAGTAGAAACTTTTACTTATACAGTTGTCTCACCTGAAATTAGAGCAATTTCATATGGGGTTTCAGAAACTCACTTCTATCAAAAATATAAAAATGAGTTTCGTTTAGTCTCCATTGAACGTCAAAATGGATTTAGTATTGGGCTGCGTTATGACCATGAATTAGAAAATGGTGATAGCTATTTATCCGACATTATATTTAAACAGCAACAACAAACTTTGGCGCATGTAGCATTACAAATTAATGATGTGCAGAAAGTTGTTGCAGCTTGGTTGGTTGAAGATGGTCAACTCATTAGACAACTATCAGCATATCAATATAACGAGCAAGGCGATTTAATTAAGGCGACCAATGAGTTTGCTGCTTCTTATGAATATCAATATCAAACTCACTTATTGACTCGATATACCGATCTTACTCAAAGAGGAATGAACTTAAAATGGGATGGCATTTTACCTAGCTCAAAAGCGATTGAAGAGTGGGCCGATGACTATAGTTCCGCTACTAAATTAGATTGGGATGAAAACGTTCGCGTAACTTCTGTTATGGATATCGATGGTAACGTGACTGAATACTATTATGGTATTACGGGTTATACTTATCGAATTATTTATCCAGACAATTTGCAAGAATGGTTCTTTAGAGACCAAGCAAAAAATATAACATCGCATATTGCTACAGATGGAACAGAAACATCGTATACCTACGACGAACGCGGTAATGTCTTAAGTATGGTTCAGGCCGATGGCTCAACCTTCTATTATGAATATGACGAAAAAGATAATCTGACGGGTTTTGTTGACGCTGAACAGGGGCGTTGGTTTAAAGAATATGATGCTTCAGGAAATATAATTAAAGAAATTGATCCGCTGAAGCGTGAAACAACTTATGCCTACAATGCAATGGGATTGGTAACTTCCATTAAAGATGCTAAAGGCGGTAAGAAGACACTCAAATATGATGATCAAGGCAACTTGGTTACTTATAAGGATTGTTCTGGTAAAGAAACGCACTGGCACTATGATGAACGCGGGCGAGTCAAATTTATTGAAAATGCTTTAAAGCAAAAAGTTGAATATTTCTATACGGAATTAACTGCTGAACCAAGACAACCTCTAGCAAAAGGCTTACCGCTAAATGCTTTTGGACAGCTCGAAAAAATTAAACATGCTGATGGGGCTGAAGAGCATTTTATTCATGATGAAGAAGGTCGTTTATTAGTTCATATTGACCCTAAAGGCCAGCAGACCCGTTATGAATATGATGCGGCTGGTTTAATTACTAAGCGTATTGACCCATTAAATCAAACTTTAAAATATCAATGGGACCGCTTGAGTCGCTTAAAACGTTTAATTAATGAAAATGGCGCAAGTTATGAATTTATTTATGATGCTGCAGGTCGATTAGTAAAAGAAATTGATTTTGATGGCAAAGAAACTGCTTATACGTATGATGAATATAATGGTCGTTTAACTAGTAGCATTGAAGTTGCTTCTGCTTATGGTCAAGATTTCAAAGATCGCGCTGCTCCTAAAGACCGTATTCAGCAATTTATTTTTGACAGCATGGGACGTTTAGAACAACGTACAGCAGGATATGGCTATCAAGGACAAGAGCTTGAAGAAAAACAAACAGAAGAATTTTCTTATGATGGCTTAGGTAATCTAGTTCAGGCTAAAAATGCCGAAACTAACTTGCAATGGTTTTATGATGCAGCAGGCAATTTAATTAAAGAACATCATCAAGATGTTGTGACTCAGAAAACTGCTGTGTGGAAACATGTCTATGATGAATTAAATAATCGAACCACAACCATTCGACCAGATGGACAGAAAATAGATTGGCTGACTTATGGAAGTGGACATGTCTATGGCGTGGCTTTAAATGGTGAAGATGTTGTTAGCTTTGAACGTGATGATTTGCATAGAGAGACATTACGCCACTATGCAAATGGTCTTAGCCAACAACAACGTTATGATGAAGTCGGGCGCTTAACTCAGCAATTAATGTTGAGTGGGCATGACAAAGGCTACCAGGCCCAAACTCAAAATAATGCCATCCAGCATACCAATCAATTGATTGAACGCTTATATCACTACGATAAAACAGGTGAGTTAACGCTCATTAAGGATACTCGTCGTGGAACCATTCACTATAAATATGATCCTGTTGGACGGTTATTAGAAGCGACCAGTAAGCTTGGTAAAGAGACTTTTAATTTTGACCCAGCAAGTAATATTCTAGATCGATATAACAGTACTAAAGAGCAATCCGCACAGCACACTGCCGCTGAAAAAGGTCTTGGTTATAACCGCTTAGTTAATAACGTCGTGCAGGAATATCTTGACCAACAATATCAATATGATGCTTTTGGGCAACTGATTCGACAAAAGTCATCACAAGGTGATTTAAACCTTGAGTGGGATGTGTTGGGACGTCTTGTTCGTAGTCGAAACAATCAATATACGGCGGATTATCGTTACGATGCTTTAGGTCGACGTATTCAAAAAAGAAGTAAACACCACCATAATGGGCAAGAACAGAACATTATTTATGGTTGGGATGGTGATACTTTAGCTTATGAATCTAGTGCTGATATAACTAAACACTATTTCTACGAAAAAGATAGTTTTGTGCCTCTGTTGCAAGCAGCTTATCATCACTCAATTGAGCTACATCAAACTCAAGACTGGACAGATAAACCATATAGTATTTATAAAGACCCGCTTTGGAATACAGCAAAACAAAGCCAAGGTTTTGATGATGTATGGTTCTATCACTGCGACCATTTAGGCACACCACAAGAAATGAGTAACCAGACAGGCGCCATTGTCTGGAAAGCTCAATATAAAGCTTGGGGTGAGTGTAAGGTAGAACAGGCTAAGTCAGATTTCTTTGAAAATTCAGAGATTATAAGCAATAACATTCGTTTCCAAGGTCAGTATTTTGATGGGGAAACTGGGCTTCATTACAACCATTATCGTTATTATTCGCCGTATGTAGGGCGGTTTATTAGTAAGGACCCGATTGGATTGTTGGGTGGATTTAATGTGTATTCTTATGCACCGAATCCAGTGGTTTGGATTGATCCTTTCGGCTTAACATGTAAGTCATGGTTAGCTAAGGCTTTAGACGCAGGACATACTATTCCTAGTGATATGACTAGACCACATGGTCATCATATCGTTTTTAAAGGTAAATTTGAAAAAACAGCGTATGCGCCTTACGTGAATAAGTCTAAATCTATTCTTAAAAAGTACGGTATTGATCCAGTTAATGATCCAGCAAATTTGATGATTGCCAATAATGGACAAGGTGTACATACTGTAGAGAATGCAAAAAAAGTATCTGTTGAGTTAACTAAAGCTGATAAAGAAATTAGTTCGGCTGTAAAATGTGGACAAATTACTGTAGCTCAGTCAAAAGTATTGATGCGTGCGGAATTGCAAATTATTGGGCAAAAAGTTTTTGGAGGTTATAGATAATGGATTCATGGCATAAGTTATATTCAGAAAAGTTAGTAAATTTAATTGTGGATGAGTTTCTAGTTCTTTACGAAAATTATAATAAAGATGAAGATAAAATATATGCTTTAGCATTAATTACTGATGATGATGCTTTGACAAATTATATAATGATATCGACAGAACGTACTAGAAATAGTATACATGCAGGAGTTGAGTGGGAACCACATTCATGGATGCAGGGCTTAAGTGATGATGATGATACTTTTGGAGTGAGAGCTTTTACTCCAATTATAATGGAACATTATGAGAATGATATTGCTCCAAAGTTTCAGAAAGGGTTTGATTATGATGTAGAATTTAAAGAAAATTTAGAGCTCTATGTATATGCTTTAAAAGAGGCAAAAAATAAATTAATAAAAAAAATGGGTAAAAGTATTGAAGAAATTATTTTCTTTGTATCTATCTTAGGAAATCCTGATATAGAGGTATCCACTGCAAAAGAAATTAATACTTTAACCAAAAATCTAAAAGACTTTTTAGAGATAAAAAAATAATTTTAATATGTAGAAAGACACCCTTAATTTGGAATAAATAATTTTATTATGATCTTTCAATAATAGAGTGTCTTATATAAGTTAGTTATATGAGTAAATAAATGAAAAGTTGGGATCAAGTGACTAAAGATGCTAGTGATTTTATTTCATTATTAGAACAAGGAAATTTCTTTAATAAACCATTCCAGATGAGGGGAGACTATAAAATTATTACTGATGCTAAGGTTGGTATCAATTATGCTACGAATGATGACTTTGATAGTTTTAATGAGTGGGAAACTGTAACGGATACGCCCAACGTATTTCCAGATGATTTTGAATGGAGTGATAAAATTAAATATAAGTTAAAACAGAATAATTATTTTGATTTTGAACAAAACGAATTTAATGGTGCTAAAGAAAAATGGGTTTATGGTGAAGCTTGTATACTTACTGAATTAATGTATAGAGATATAGGGATTATTTTTCAGTGTTATGCGAATGATTGTTTCCCAGAAATCTGGAAAAAAATTCTTGAAGTCTATTTAAATGGTGGGTTTCCATGTGGTTGGGATGATCATCTACCTAATAGTAAATTAGTAGTTTACTTAAATAACTGACTTATTTTTTGTTTTATGAAAAGTATAAGGTTTATAATGCTTATACTTTTCATAGGTGTTAATTAAATTTGGAATGAATAAAATTAAAAAATCTATAAGCTTGTGGCATCTTAATGATAGTTATCTATCTTTTTTAGGTAAATTTAAAGAAATAGAAATTACACCCGATATTATAATTTTTGGATATGAAACAGCATTAAAAGAAAATCAATATTTTCATGAAAATTATCCTGAAATTAGTGAGAAAGTTTGGATAATTGGTCGTACTGGTCAATGTGATGGGTGGTTTGTAAATAAGACAAAAAATAATATCTTGTTTTATGATCATAACCAAGGAGAGTATTTGAATATTAATCAGTTTTTAGATATGAAAATTAATTTTGAAAACTTTCTTAAAATGGCATTTGTTTATCAGAAACTTGAAGAAGAATTGGATATGCATGAAGAGCTTAATGAAGTTGAACAAGATCAATTTAAAAAATTAGTCAATTCTATTAATGATGGTTTATATGAAAGATATCCATTTAAATATTTTTAAGTTTTTTATTTTATAAGGTTAGATAATTTTTAGATAAAATGTTTGATAATATTTAATTGTCTTAAGTAGATATAATACATGGTCATCCAATATCAAAAGATCGATAAAATAAATATCTAAAGAGGTCATAATGAATATTTGGTGGGATATTGATATTAAAGATGGAGTTGTTAGTCATGACTCCATTTCTTGGATTGATGATAATTTTGAAATAAATGAAGATACAGTTTTTGACTTGTCTGAAGATTTATTACAAATTTCTTTTAATAACAATAAAATATTGGAGGTCGGGTGGTATCCAGATCTAGAGGTAGATGGTTTTTTTAAAATTGTATTGATAAAAGATATGAATTGGGACTCACCTATAATTGAAAAAGAGTGTGGGGATATAAAAAGTTTAAAGGAAAATATATCAAATATTATATCTAATAATATTTAGGTGGTGAACACGTTACTAATTTGGGGGTTGTGAACCCCTCTTTCATATACAAAGCATTAACAGGAAAGAAGTAAATGCAAGAATCTAATTTTGATTTAAATACCAATATTGAAGAATATTTAATCATTTGCGGTTGGTATACAGGAAGAAAAATAGATAGTGAACACATCGTAGAAGCATGGAAAGCGGATAAATATAAAATTTTTAATTCTGCTATAGTTTTTGTCCAAAGTTTTAATGGATTAAATATAGCTCATGAGGCATATAGAGGAAAAGAAAAAGGTTTTTCGTATTTCAATTCTATTAAAGCAACAGAAGGTATAGATCCTGCCTGGATGTTTGAGGAGTATTCATTAAAGGCAGGAAGTGACCTTTTACCAATTGGATTGGGCTATAGTGAACATTTAACATATTTTATAGATCCATCATTTAAGTTTTATGGTGGTTATGATGACTATTTTTGCAAAATTGGGGATTCAGTTAATAGCTTTTTTAATAATATTTTTTATGAAAAAAACTTTATTCAATTGTAAGTAATTAAAAAATTAACAGTCAAATACTCTAAAAGTTTTGACTGTTAATTAAAGTATAGAGGCAGATATTTATGCTATGTATATTAAGTGAAAAGGCAATTTATTAGATGAAGATAACTTTATAAAAATGATCTTGTAATAGATGACTTTTTTATTGCTAGAGATACGGATAAACCTTATATCTATGTAGTAAGTCAAAAATTTGTAGATACTATTAATAAATTTAAATTAAAAATGAATTTCTTAGAATACTAAAATATTAACAACTTTTAAAAGTGAATTAATAGCGTAAGTTGTTAATTCACTTTTTTATATTTATCACGGATAGTATTCTCATTCATCCGTGTATTCATATGGTTAAGTTTTTCTTTATAAAATAGACAGATGTGTCTGTATTTTATAGAATAATGCCAATCCTGACAAAGTTTTCATAAAAAAGATGTTATTTCATATACATAGAATTCTAGAAGATTTGGGTATCAGCTCGCAAAAACGCGTGCTTCATGTTCAGTTTTCTAATCCATCGTTGAATACTCAAGTCTTTTTACAAAGTATTGAAGGGCAGCATCAGTTAAATGAAGGACTGACTGCCGATTTATTTTGTCTTTCTACCAATGCCCATATTTCATTAAAACAATTTATTGGTTGTCAGGTTGCAGTCGATCAAGTAACTGATCAGGGACAATTATTTAGAACTACAGGAATTATTACAGAAGCCAGTCAGGGGCAGAGTGATGGTTCATTAACATTGTATAAACTGAGATTGCAAGATCCAACCGCGCTATGGCATAAACGCCGCAATAGTCGTGTGTTTATGAATAAAAGTGTACGGGACATTACTGAAGTTCTATTTACTGAGTGGCAGAACAAAAGCCCGTTGTTTGCTTCTGCCTTAACTTTGGATTTAAAAAACCTAACTCAAGACTACGATGTTCGACCTTTTGTCATGCAAAGTAATGAAACAGATTATGAGTTTTTAACTCGACTTTGGCGTAGTGAAGGCATTAACTGGTTAATTGATGAAGCTCAGTTGTTTGCCACTGATAGCTCGGATGAGATTCAATCACAAAAGTTACGTTTAATTGATAATAATGAATCATATTTAGCATTAAATCGAAGAAATATCCGTTATCACCGCAGTAGCGCAGTTGAACAACAAGACAGTATGACGAGTCTCGTGCCAACCCGAAGCTTGCAATCTACAGCCGTGCATGTGCAACGCTGGCAGGCTGATGCTTTAAGTCAAGAAGAAGGCATGGGAAGTGTTCAGTCAAAGCATATTCATAGCATTAATCAGGATAATGCGAGTTTAAGTCTAGAACATGCATGGCATGTCAGTCCTGCTTGGATGCAAGACTTAAATGGGGAAGACCAAGCCACCGCATCGGGTCATCAGCAGTTAGAAAAACTCAATCAAAATTTATCTGATTATTATGCATTTCAATCAAAATATTTCCATGCACAAACCACGGTACGTGATGCGCAAGTCGGTTATTGGTTTGAATTGAATGAACATCCAGAAATAGATACACATAGCGGATCAGACAAAGAATTTCTGATTATTGGTAAAAGCTTCTATTTACAAAATAATTTGCCTAAAGATTTGCAACAGCAAATCAATCAACTTTTTAGTCAAAGCCAATGGCAGAACAATCAATCCGAGTTAAATGGTCAGGCCGAGCGTCAAGGTAATGAACTTATATTGTCGCGTAGAAATATTAAAGCTGTGCCTGAATATAACCCGCTAGAACACCGACCACCCGCTTATCCACAGCGTGCTAGAGTGGTGGGATTAGAGGGTGAAAGTATTCATGTTGACCAGTGGGGACGTATTAAAGTCCGCTTTTTGTTTACCCGAACAGATGACCATAGCCATGATGGTGGTGCAGGAAGTAACGATAATGACACTGACTCGGCTTGGGTTGATGTACTGACTCCGTGGGCAGGTGAAGGTTATGGGGCACGTTTCTTACCACGTGTCGGTGAGATTGTGGTAATCGACTTCTTTGACGGTAACATTGACCGCCCGTTTGTGGTGGGCCGCATTCACGAAGCTGAACGTCACCCAACCCAGTTCGACCAGAAAGGCCAATTACCCGAGACTAAAAAACTCAGCGGCATGCGCTCAGAAGAAGTCGATGGTAAAGGCTTTAACCAACTCCGTTTTGATGATACTACAGGCCAGATCAGTGCCCAGCTGCAAAGTAGCCATGCGGCAAGCCAGCTAAACTTGGGTAACTTAAGCCATCCAAAAGATAAAGCGGAAAGTGAAGGTCGTGGTGAAGGCTTTGAACTTAGAACAGACCAGTGGGGTGCGCTAAGAGCAGGTAGTGGCTTACTCATTACCACTCATAAACAGGACCAAGCTCAAGGAGTACACTTAGACGCAGCTGAGGCCAAACAACAAATAGAAGGTGGCCTCAACAATGCCAAGGCACTCAGTGAAGTTGCTAAAAATCAGCAAACTGACCCGTTAGATATGCTTGAGAATATTCAGACTTTCTTAGAAGTTCTCAAACAAGAAGATCCTAAAAAAGCTGCTGAGTTTCAATCAGCAGTGATGCTGTTGGCATCTCCAAAAAGTATTGCTGTAAGTAGTAATGAAGATATACACCTCAGTGCAAATGGTCAGCTTACTCAAAGTGCTGGAGATAGCATTAATATTAGTACGCAAAAAAATATATTAAGTCATGTGAGCCAAAAGATTAGTCTATTTGCCGCTCAGGAGGGTGCTCGACTTTTTGCTGGCCAAGGCAAAGTAGAAATTCAGGCTCAAGGTGATGGCTTAGATGTCATTGCTCGAAAAGGTATACAAATTACCTCAACTGAAGACACAGTTTTTATTACTAGCCCAACTGAAATTAATCTGACAGCCAATGGGTCTCAAGTTAAGCTGAATGGTTCAGGCATTTTCCCTGTTACGGGCGGTAAGCTTGAGGTGAAAGCTAGCCAGCATTTATTTATGGGAGGTGGAAAAGTAGATGTTAAAGTGCCTAAACTAAAAGAATTAAATATAACAAAAAAATATAGCAATAAATTAGATGTTTATGAAGTTTTTCCAACAAATAAATTTACAGATTTAACTATGTCTGTAAAGGGAAGTGATGGGGTTGTTGAAGAACATAAAATTGATAAATATGGAAGAAGTCCTAGGATTTCAGATGCTGAGCCAAAAGAAGTCGAAGTATTAGTTGGTGGTGATGTTTGGAATTATTTTATTAAGAATATTGGTGGTACGAAAGATGATCCATTCTATTTTAAATTTTTAGATTATGTAGGTAAGCCTATAGTTGGAATGGAATGTTATCTTTTAGATAATTCTTTAAATATAGTTAAGCAAGAGGTTACAGATGGGAATGGTGAGGTAGAGTTTGTATATACAGATGAATACTTACCAATTATGGGTGTAATGAAGTTCGATAATAATACAGTCAAGCCTATATGCTATGTAAATCATCATAACTGTAGGGAATATATATTTATTAGTCCTAAGGTTAAAGCTAATTTAGCTTTATTAGAAGAAGGGCAAAAAGGAGAGTATTTAAGAGCTGGCTATAAAGTCAAAGAAGGCGAAAGCCTACAAAACATTGCTGATAAGTATTCGATTACTACAGATGAAATAATTTCCTTAAATACAGGAATGGAAAATATTGATGTAAATACTAAATTGGTCGAAGGAGCTTATATTAAATTACCAAATTATATTAATAGAGAGGAATGGAAAAATGGCTAATGGTAAACAAGAAAATAGTAAGAAAGGTGTGCCAATTTATCTTTTAAAGCCTGAAAATACGTTTGAAAGATCGAAAAATAATATTCTAAAAGATACACTTCATAATCCTAAAAAGAATCCTCTTTATGTCCTTGGTCCTGTAAAGATGAGTCAGGAGGAGCAAAAAGGTATCAAAGAAAGTATCCTTAATAAGTATAAAAATGCAGTTAATAAAACTCAAATAAGTGTTAAGGAATATAAAAAAGAACAAGATAAACAGAAGCAAGAAGACGATGAAAAGAAAGGGGATTTATTAACAGAAGTACAAAGTGGTCAGAAAGCCGCTGACTTATTAATGAACTCTTTAGCAGTAATTGAAGATTCTAATGTAAGAGTATTTGATTATGAGATCTTTAAAAAAGATTTTGCTAAAGGGCAAGCAGAGTTTGATAAAAAATTTAATCGGAGTAAACCAGCGATTGATCCTCAAAATTTAGTGAGTATGCAAATTCAAAAAGCAAAACAAAGCGTCCTGAGTCGGGGGAGTGGCATAAAGACTGCTGTTGAGAACCAATCTAGGATGTATCATCCATCAGCACCTGACAGTGGTGGAGGACAGTTCCAAGGAGGTACATCCGCAAAGATTGAAATTGTGCGAGCAGGAAAGGTATTGGAACCAATTGCTAAGGGAGTTGGTGCAGGCGGTACTTTTTTGGATTCCTATGAGGCGGTAACTCATTTTGCAAAAGGGAAGCCAGCTGAAGGAGTGGCTAAAGTTGCTAGTATAGGGGGGTCAATGTATGGTAGCGGAGTCGCAGTTGGAATAGCCGGTAAAGTTTGCCCTAAAATGGTAAAAGGGTCTAAAAGGCCAATAGGGTTAGCAGTTGCAGGATTGAGTTGTTTTGGAATCTTATGGTATGCAGGTGACAAAACAGGTGGTGATGTTGCGGAAGGCTTAATTATGGATATGACAAGTATGACACCAGAAGAGAAGCAGCAATATCATAAAGAGTTACAGGAGCAATATGGTGTCGGAATGTATGAAGAACATATACTTTCAAGTGATTAATCTTAAATATAATATAGGCTTTGTTATTATGAAATTCAGATCAGTTTTTATTATTCCTATTGTTCTTGCTTCTGCTTGTAGCGAAGGTGGAAATAATCATACTGTGTCCGATACACACCTAAAAAAAACAGTTTATAGTTCTCAAGATGAACTCAATAAAGCTGCACAAAAAAAAGATCCTAAAGCTTTATATACTTTGGCTTCTACTTATGCAACAAACAGTACAGATGTTGAAGATCAAAAAAAGGCTTTTGAATTATTTGAACAATCGGCAAAGCTCGGGAATGATGAAGCTATGTTGCAACTTGGCTTAATTTATCAAGAGGGATCGAGTTATGTAAATATTGATGATCAAAAAGCATTAAGTTGGTATAAGCAAGCAGCTAAAAAGAATAATGCTATGGCCTTACACAATGTTGGAGTAGCTTATTATGAGGGTATAGGAACTAAATTAGATAAAAAACAGGCTTACGAATATTTTGTTAAGGCAGCGAAACTCGGCTTTTTACAATCACAAAAAATTATTGCCTATCAACTATATACAGGCACAGGGGTAAAGAAAGATTTTAAAGAGTCTTTTTATTGGTCTCTTAAAGCAGCTCAACAAGGTGATATTAAGTCGCAGAATAATGTTGCACTTAATTATGAAAAAGGCGAGGGTGTTGAAAAAGATCCAATCCAAGCAATGAATTGGTTTCTAAAATCAGCGAATAATGGTAACCCTGAGGCCCAATATAATGTTGCGTTAAAATATTTTGCAGGAAATGGTACTGATCAAGATTTTGATAAATCAATTGAATATGCTGAAAAAGCAGCAAAAGTACAGAATCAAGCAGCGATTCAACTATTAATTAACATTTATTCCGATATAAAAAATCCAAAATATAATACAGAGAAAGCAAATTATTGGCGAGCTAAGCTCTAATTTTTACAATTCATAAAGTTTATAAGACTTATTTGTACTTTAAGCTAATAAGTCTTATTTTTAATAATATAAGTTATGAAAAATATTATTTTATTTTCAATATAGATTATCTTGACATCTGCATGTAGTGAAGGTAGTCAAAATAGTACACAAGGGACTCTAACCAAAGACTACAGAAAAGTTTCCGATTATAAGTCGAAGGAAGATTTAGAGAAAGCGGCGAAGGCGTATGATCCTGAAGCATTGTTTGTATTAGGTTTTATGTATGCCACAGGCGAAGGTGAAAAATTTGATCAAAAGAAAGCATTGGAACTATTTGAGAAATCTGCACAGCTAGGCTCCTCAAATGCCATGCTTCAATTAGGGCTGATTTATCGAAATGGCAATGAAGTCGTAAAAAAAGATGCTGCTCAATTATATGGTGGTGATGGCATTAAGAAGGATATCAAAGCATCTTTTAAATCGATATTAAAAGCTGCTGAACAGGGAGATCTTGAGTCACAACACAATGTAGGTTTGGCTTATGAAAATGGAGATGGGGTTGCAAAAGACCGGGTACTTGCTAAAAAAATGGTTTGAAAAAGCGGCTAATAATGGTTTTGTATTAGGGCAATATAACCTTGCGCTTAAGTATTATAATGGTAATGGTGCAGAGCAAAAATTTTCGAAATCAATTGAGTATGCGGAAAAAGCAGCGAATGTGCAGAATAAAGCTGCTATACAGTTGTTGGTTGATATCTATTCAAATGATAGAAACCCTAAATATAATCCTGAGAAAGCTAATTATTGAAAGTCTAAAATATAAAGCCAAATAGTTTAATTTTCTTGATATCGAATATGCTTTTAAGTTATCCACGAGCTTGACCCTAAAGGAAAGATGGTTATTCACAAATCTATGGGCTTTATTGTTTCTACTTGCTCTCACAAAGTGAAATGAAAAATATACCAAATAGACAGATTAGTCTTGACAATTTTATTTTTATTAATTTTGAGTTTCTACTTTCATAAATTCGAAATGTATCTTTTACAATCATTTAATTCGTTTATCTTTTAAATTAAATAAAATCTTTTTAAGAAAATGTTTCATAAATCTTAACTAAGTGATGTTTATGATAATTTTTGGTTTGGTTTTATTTTTTACTTAACTTATAAAATTCAATAACTTATTTTTTATTACAAAAAATAACAATATTATATTTTTATAAGAATAACTTTATTAAGCTATATTTTATAAGCATCTTAACTATTTACTTTTAGTTTAAGTTGATATGATTTTTATATAAAATATGTTTGTTTATATGATAAACTGCATCTAAATTTTTTGAATATAAGGTTTTTAGACTGATTTTTTAATGTTTTAAGAATATTAACTTTTCGGTAAAGCCTTGAATAAATAAGAAAACAGAGGAATGAAAGTTGTGTTGAAACGAAGTATTTTGATACTTTTTTTGACTGGAAACATTATCGGTCTATCATATGCTCAAGCAGCAGAACTAGAGCCTGTAAAACTTAAAAAAAGTTGTATTAAGAAGAACCCTTTAGCTGAAGGTCAAAATGATCCTGAGTTATTGAATATTTTTAAACAAGTTTGTGATAGCGATAATACAACTCAAAAAAATGATTTATTAGCTAAAGCTGCTATGCGGTTTTATCAGACCAATCAACCAGTTAAAGCATTGAATTTAGCAAGTCAATTGCAAAGTCAAAATATACGCGGTTCATTAATAACAGATGTCTTGTTTTTATCCGGTGTGAGCATTGCAAATAACTCTTTACAGCAAATGCGTACTCAGGAACTGAGATATTTAAGCAATGATGTGACTTATCCTCCTGCAAAGCAGTTAATTGAAAATATTCATACTGCCATGCCTGCTCCTGATCCATCGAGCTTTAAAGCGAGTTCAGAAAGTAGCTCAGATGATAACGAAAAAAGAAGTTATAAAAAACAGTATGTAACGCGTAATAAGACGAGTACTTCTAGAACGTCAAATAAACGAGTATCAAGCCCAGCAAAGACGACTACAGTAAAACCTAAAACTGCACCTGCAGCTACTGTTAATAAATCAAAAAGTTCGCCTTTTGACCCTTTAATTAAATAATCCGGAATAGAATCTTATGGCTAAGAGAGAGAGCGTACAAAAGAAGCTTCAGCGAATTCGACCTCCACGTGTTCAGCTTACATATGATGTCGAAATTGGCGATGCAAAAGAAGCGAAAGAACTACCATTCGTTGTGGGTGTGATGGGTGATTTTTCGGCTGCATCTGAGCTTGAACGTACAAAATTAAAAGATAAAAAATTCATTAATGTTGATTTAGATAATATTGATGAAGTTATGGAGTCATTATCTCCAAGAGCTGCTTTCCAAGTAGACAATACCTTGACAGAAGAGGGCGGTAAGATCGCTGTTGATTTGACATTTAAGTCAATGGAAGATTTTCGTCCAGAAAACGTGGTTCAACAGGTTGATCCATTAAAGAAACTTGTGGAAGCTCGTGAGCGTTTAACTGACTTAAGAAACAAAATTTCTAACAGTGAACGTTTAGAAGACTTACTTGATGAAGTTCTTAAAAATACAGATCAGATTCGTAAATTAAGTGCGGAGGCTGATCATGAATAATACTCAATCTGCAGCAATGCCTCTTGTTGAAAATGAACAGGTTAATCTCTTAGACTCGATTGTTGAAGAAAGCCGTATTGCCCGAAATGAAGAAGAACATTCACGTGCAAAAAGCTTAATCGGTGAGCTTGCTAAAGAAGTAATGGCAGGAACAATTACTGTTTCTGAAAATATGACTTTATCAATTGATAAGCGTATTGCAGAAATTGATGCGCTGATTTCAAGTCAATTAAGTCAGATCATGCACAATGAACAATTCCAAAAAATTGAGTCAACTTGGCGTGGTCTCTATTATTTCTGTCAAGAGACACCATCTAACCCTCTTATTAAAATTCGTATGTTAAATACGACTAAGAAAGAGTTGGTAAAAGATTTCCAAGGCGCTACAGACTTCGATCAAAGCACCTTATTCAAAAAAATCTATGAGGAAGAATACGGATCTTTTGGTGGTGCACCATATTCAGCGCTCATTGGTGATTTTGAATTTGACCGTACGCCTTCTGATATGTATTTGCTTGAGCAAATCTCTCATGTTGCTGCAGCTGCTCATGCGCCATTTATTTCGGCCGCTAGCCCAAGCATTCTTGGTCTAGAGTCATTTACTGATATTGACCGTCCTAGAGATGTTTCAAAAATCTTTGAAACAGCTGAATATGTTCAATGGCGTTCATTCCGTGATAGTGAAGATGCTCGTTATGTTGCTTTAACATTGCCACATGTGCTTGGTCGTCTTCCTTATCATCCAAAGGAAGGAACAGCTACTGAAGGCTTCAACTTTGCTGAAGATGTTTCGGGCGCAAATCACAATGAATATTTGTGGATGAACGCTGCTTATGCTTTTGGTACTCGTTTAACAAATGCATTTGATATGCATGGTTGGTGTGCTGCAATTCGTGGTGTTGAGGGTGGTGGTTTAGTTGAAGGCTTGCCTGTACACACTTTTAAAACACAAGATGGTGAAGTGGTATTCAAATGCCCAACAGAAATTGCAATCACTGATCGTCGTGAAAAAGAATTAAGCGATTTAGGCTTTATTCCTTTGGTTCATTGTAAAAATACTGATTACGCTGCTTTCTTTGGCGCGCAATCAACTCAAAAACCTAAAAAATATGACAATGATACAGCAAATGCTAACTCTGCTTTATCGAGTCAAATTCAGTACATCATGGCCGTTTCACGCATTGCTCATTATTTAAAAGCAATGATGAGAGATAAAGTGGGTAGCTTTGCTTCTGCTGGAAATGTTGAAGCATTCTTAAATGAGTGGTTGTCACAGTATGTATTACTTGACGATGGGGCTTCTCAAGAAGCAAAAGCTCAATATCCTCTACGTGAAGCGTCTGTAAAAGTTGTAGAAGATCCTGCTCAACCAGGTCACTACAAATCTGTGGTTTTCTTGCGACCACACTTCCAGCTGGATGAGTTGTCAGTTTCTTTACGACTTGTCACTGAGTTACCTCAGTCCTCAAATTAATAAAGGTCAGCGAAAGAATAACTTTAAATTACAAATAGGAAAGTTCTAAATGAAAGATATATACGTTGAGTTTCGCGGTAAATACAAAGTTGACGGAGAGTCTCGTGACGCTGAGCACAAAGGCTGGTTAGAGGTTAACTCTTGGTCTCACAACATTCGTCAACCTAAATCTGCTACTTCAAGTAGTGTTGGTGGTCATACTGCTGAACGTGTTGAACATTCAGATATGGTTTTTGTTAAAGACCTAGATGCAACTAGCCCGAAATTATGGGAAGCATGTTCAGCTGGTTATACATTTGATGAAGTACAAATCGACTTCTACCGTGCAAATGGTGATAAGCGCATCAAGTACTTACAAATTAAATTGAAACATGTTCTAGTTTCTAGTGTAACTCCAACAGTTAATGAAGAAGGTGTTCCAACAGAAGCGTTTGGCTTGAAATACGCAGCTGTTGAGTGGACTTACAATCAACAAGATATTAACGGTACTGCTAAAGGTGCTGTTACTAAGAAATGGTCACTTTCTAACAATACTGCTTCTTACGCGGCGTAATTGTTTAAGTGAATATTTGGTGGAGGCTGACATAAAGTTAGCCTCTGCTGTCTTTAAGCATGCTTGTTGTGAACTCGAATGAATTTAGATCGGCTTTATCCCTATGGATTTCGTTCAACTTTGTTTGACCGCTTAATTCCTGAAAGTGAAGATTATGCAAAAGGTCTTTCTATTCAGCAATTAAGAGAATCGGTAGCAAAAGATTTAGAAGACTTGCTTAACAGTCGAGTCGCTAAGTTGGATCATGTAGTCGATGATTATCCACTAGTTAAAAAATCTATACTTCAGTTCGGTATTATTGATTTTGTGGGGCTTTCTACAGCTAATCCGCTAGATCGAGACAAGATTTGCCAATCAATTGAACAATCAATTGCAGCTCATGAACCCAGATTAAGACAAATACGGGTAGAGATGTTGTTGGATGGGCACAATATGGGGGCATTGTGTTTAAGCATTCAAGCATATCTAAATATTCATCCACTGTATGAACCTGTCGTTTTTGATGCATTGTTAAAACCAACAACGCAGCAATATGTAATTTCAGCGAGAACCTAAGCATAGTGGGTGTGTTGTGATAGAAGAGCTTTTACCTTTTTACGAAAAACAACTACAGGAATTTGGTCAGCAATCTCGTGAATTTGCCCAAAAATATCCGAAAATTGCTCAGCGTCTATCTTTAAATCAAGAGCAGATCGATGATCCGCATATTGAACGTCTTATACAGGCTTTTTCATTAATTTCGGCTCGTATTGATAAAAAGCTTGCTGATAGTTATGACGTATTTACACGTTCCTTATTTGAGGTGATGTTCCCTCAATACTTACGTCATTTTCCGGCTTGTTCTGTAATAAGTTTTGAAGATATAAATAAAATAAAGCAGCTCACAGAAGCACATATTGTTCCTGCACACACAGTTTTGAAGTCTCGCAGTTTTAAAGGCGTTCAGTGTGAGTTTAATACCACGCAAGAAGTCAAATTGCTCCCGATAAGCTTGCAAGCGCTAGAGTTCAAAAGTACACCTAGTGCCCATATGCATTTAAGTCAAAATGCGACTTTAACTTTTAAATTTGAAATTTTTAATCGTGCTCATGCGTATTTAATAAACGAAAAATTACCTATTTATTTAGATGCAATTTCTAATTTTCCACTTCAAGTACTAGATAGTATTTTTAAAAAGAGCACAACTTTTGCTGTTAAAATAGGACAGAAAATTGTTGAATTGGACAAAAATCCATTTGAGTTAACAGGTTTTTCAGAGCAAGAAAGTCTATTGCCACTCGATCAACATACTCATCATGCTTATCGTTTACTGATGGAATATTTTTGTTTTCCTGAAAAATTTAATTATCTGAAACTCGATTTAGGTTTTTTAAAGCGCTTATCTTTAGAAGAAAGTAATTTTGAGCTGTTGATACATTTTAAATTAAATTTAAATGATCAAGCCGTAGTTCGAAATTATTCTGAATTAAATGTCGCTAATTTTAAGTTGTTCACTACACCAGTCATTAATTTATTTGAAAAATATGCTGAACCGCAAAAAATTGTACATAAACAATTAGAATACCCACTGATTACAGATGCTCATCATCCTGAGTTTTATCAAGTGTATTCAATTACTGAAATGAATATGGTTCGCGAAAAAACGAGTCAAGAAGAAAGTTATGTTCCAGTACTGCCTTTTTTTGCGATGAGCCACTATCATTCTGACACGGCACGTTTTTTCTATTCGGTGAATTATCAAAAGCTACAACCCAATTTCGTCGAAATGGGTTATTCAATTATTTCAAAAAACTTAAATCCTTCTTCAACACGTTCGGATTTTATTAGTACTAAACTATTATGCTCAAATCGTGACTTACCACATGAAGCATTAGGACAGTCCAATAATATATTAAATCTAAATGATAGTAGTTTGGCTCGCCGTGCCATTGTTTTAAAAAGACCTACAAAACCTTATCAATTTGGTCAAAGCCAGAGTGAGCAATGGCGTGTTATTTCGCATCTTTCATTAAATAGTTTAGCTTTAATGAAAGGTGATGCGGTATCTCATATTAAAGAGTTACTTGCGTTGTACAACTTACCTTTATCAAAAGAAAATTATCTAATTATTGAGTCAATCAAACATCTCGAATTTTCACTCACTCACAAGCTTGTAGATGGAAAACCATTCCCAATGTTTGTAAGAGGGGTAAAAGCAGAATTACAGATTGATTCATCGGTATTTAGAGGACATAGCCTATACATTTTTAGCCAATTGTTAAGTCGTGTTTTTAATTTAAAGGTTCAAATTAATAGTTTTGTTGATTTGGTTGTTAAGGATTATTCATCTCAGCAGGAGTTATACCAATGCAGTCAGAACGTTGGTGGCAAGACTCTTCTGTAACAGCTGAGCTCTTTACTAAGCCCAAGTCTTTTGAATTTATTCAAGCCACACGACTATTAAGACACGATTCAAGTCGTGCATTGTGTTCATCTTGGAGTGATCATTTTAAGTTTGAGACATCCTTTAATTTAAATTTTCCTGCTACAGAGATTGAAAATTTAGAATTAACGGACGAGCGAATTTATATTACGAATTTAATCGTTGGTCTTACGGGTATACAAGGTGCTTTGCCTTATACATATACGAATAAAATTAAACAGGCTCCACGTCAGCAACGGGCTGAAACTAAAGAGTTTTTAAGCTTGTTTAATCATAAGCTTACTGCTCAATATGTAGAGTCTAGTATTACCTATAATCTGCCGATTAGATATGAGATAGAGCATAAAAACGATTATTTAGATATTCTGCATGCTTTGAATGGCTATGTGCGATCACAGCATCAACAAGCTGATCTGGATGAATATTTTGCAGAATTTTCAGGATTAATGCAGGGACAAAATAATACAGTCCATGCATTAAAAACGATGCTGTCATGTATTTTTAAACATGACATTACGATTAAAGAATTCGTACAAGAATCTTTTAAATTGGCAAGTGACCAATTAACAACGTTAGGTGGAAATCAGCCGAGTTTACTTGGTGTTAACACCTTTTGTGGGGAAACCATTCAGCAGATTGACGGAAAAATTGAAATTCAAATTGGGCCATTAAAACGTCAGCAATATCTAAATTTCTTACCAAATCAAGAGTTAAGTTTAAAGCTTAAAAAACTCGTGGAAACTTGGTGTAGTCCAACTTTATCGATAGATTTGCGGCTTATCTTGGATGAGTCAGAAATACAACCCATTTGTTTAACTCTCAATAACCAGAGTGGTTTAGGGCAGGGTTCTTTTCTCATATCACGACAACCAAAAGTACATAACCATGAAACGTGCTATAGCCTTATTGGAGAGAAAATATGATTAAAAAAATATTACTCTCATTCATTGCTATTTTTTCATTGGTTAGTGGAATTATTATTTTCTACTGGCGTGATGTTCAATATAATCCCGATAAAGGAGATTTTTTCCTTTATTTCTTGATGCTACCCGCGGTTATTACTTTGGTGATCTTATCGCCATGGTTAATTTATAGCGCTTATAAGACTTATAAAGACAAGAAAGAACAAGCTATAAATCAAGATAAAGATGATGCTAGTCAAAAACAAAACGCAGTAGTTGATCAACCATTAGAACAGCTAGATTTTAATATTTACTCTGCTTTTGCTTTACATGCGTTAGGTGAGAATGAAAGTATTATTGAGCAGCTACAAAACTTTAAAAGTCCAGAGTTGGATGATCAACTGTTAAATTCTTATGGATTGCCTCTTTTATCTTACAGAATTAAAGATTTGGATGAAGAGGAATGTGAGGAGAGTGAATATGCTTCTCCACGACAAGTTCGTATGATGTCATTGATAAGACAGCAACTAGAACAAAATATAGAAAATTTATATCTTCTAGCCGAGCATTTAAAACGTTCAACGTTATTTTATGAGTCGCAACAAGCCCGTGAATATCACATGCATCCGGCATGGGTAGATCCTGAGTCTGAATATGATGATGTTCAAATGCCGATTGTAGAGGTTTATCGTTTAAATCGCTTAAATCTACACATCCTTCTTTCGGAGGATTTATTACATATCTGGAATGATGATCAAAGTAATGAATTAATTTTAGAATTCTTTGCTGAGATTGGTATTCCTGCTCAAAAGCTCCATATTGAATATCATTTTTTTGGAGAGCAACTCGCTTACCAAGAGTTGATCCACCTATTAAAGGGTATTCATAAAAGAGAACATGAAATGTTCTTTTTGGTCGTAGCTGATTCTGAAATTGATCAGGATCTGGTCGATGAAAAATCTTGGATGATTAAAGATTATATTCCTGCTGAATTTGCGGGAAGCTGTTTACTGGCCGATCCTCTAGTGAAAATTCAGGAATTAGAACCTTCTAAGGCACTGAAAGTTGTTGTGGGCCAACAAGATACAGCGAAGCTTTTTAATAATTTTAAATTTAATGATTTGCCTCAGCATGAAGGTGATGAGCCTTATGTACTGATATTGTCAGATCAGACCGATATAAAGTTTTCGAAAAAATTGCAGCAGCACTTTCTTCAAACGCCTGTAGAACCGCATCATTATATTTATGTGAAATCTTCATTAGGGCATACCCAACATTTAGCTGATATTTATGGCTTTATGCTGAGTATGCATTTTCCTGAACATATCATTCCTTTTGTCTTTGGAGAAAATACAGTGTCAGCACACACATTTGTGCAATCTGCCACTGAAAATTCAGAAGATGATGCGATGGTGTTGAATAACTAATTTAAACTTTGGACTTAGAACGAGAATAGAATGCATACAATTTTAGGCTACTTGTGGCAGTACATCACGAATCCTAAAGCAATTATCGCCGTGTCATTGTTCGTGGCATTGATGTCTTCATATACTTCAATTCCTCGTCATATATTCTGGGCTTTAGCAACTGCCTATGCTTTGGGTCTTATTGTCTATGGTATCTATTGGCTTATTCAACGAAGAAAGCATGCTGCTCAAGGTGAAGAGCTAGCTGAAGCAATTGAAAAAGATAACCAAGCTGAATATGGCAAAAATAAAGATAAAGAAGAACTTCAGCTTATTAATCAACAAATGAAAGAATCAATTCAATTGATTCGTAAATCTAAGTTGGGTGATAAAAAAGGGAATGCTGCACTATATGAGCTTCCTTGGTATATGGTTATTGGTAACCCGGCAGCAGGTAAAAGTTCAGCCATTTATAACTCTGGTTTAAAGTTTCCGTTTGAAGAAACGCATCAGAAAATGGTATCTGCTGGCTTAAGTGGTACTCGAAATTGTGACTGGTTCTTCTCAACAGAAGGTATTTTGCTCGATACAGCAGGTCGTTATTCTGTTTATAGTGAAGATTATTCTGAGTGGTTAGGTTTCTTAAATATTTTAAAGAAGAACCGCTCTAAAGCGCCGGTCAATGGTTTGATTCTAATTGTTAGTATTGCTGAGCTCATTAGTCAAAGTCCTGAAAACTCATTAAAGCTTGCTAAAAACTTACGTGCACGTATTCAAGATCTCACTGAACGTTTAGAAGTTGTTGTGCCTGTTTATTTAGTCTTTTCAAAGATGGACTTAATTGCAGGTTTTACTGAATTCTTTGAGTTTTACGAAGCTCAAGAATACAACCAAGCTTGGGGAGCAACGCTTCCATATGAACAGAGTTCTTCACATAATGCTGTAGAGTTATTCGAAAAACATTACAACATCCTTTACGATGGTCTAAAAGGGGTAAGTTCGACTCATTTAAGCCGCCGTCATTCGCAAAATATTTCACCAAGTGTAATGACTTTCCCGTTAGAATTTAAAACACTAAAACCAGCCTTAAAAAGCTTTATCGGTACACTTTTTGAAGATAATCCATATCAATTTCAACCTGTTTTCCGTGGTTTTTATTTCACGAGTGCTTTGCAAGAAGGTGTAATTGAAAGTCCAATGACTGAACAAATTGCACAAGAATTTAAGCTGACTCAAATTGCTCAAAGTGATTTAAAAGATTATTCAAAAAATACTCCTAATCATGGCTATTTCTTAAATGGTCTATTTTCGGATGTTATTCTAAAAGATAAAGATTTAGTTAAGCAGCATGTAAATACGGGTAGAAAACGTCAGCGCTATATTGCATTTATTGGTGCTTTAGCGGGTGTTTCAATTATTTTAGGTGTATGGGTTTGGTCTTATCGTAACAACCAACAATTAATTGGTGAAGTGCAAGCTGACTTAAATAAGGTAGTTCAATTAGAAAGAGCTTCTGGTCAGCAACTATCTACTCAATTAGAAGCTTTGCTAATTCTTCAAAGACGTCTACAGCAGTTAGACGAGTTTGATGAAAATAGACCACTTAAATTTAGTTTTGGTTTATATCAGGGCAATGAGCTTCGCGAAAAGTTAAAAGCCGAATATTTAAAAGGTGTTAAGCAAATTGTATTAACACCGACACAGCAAAACATTGCTCAATATTTGCAACGTGTAAAAAATAATGAAGCAACCTTAAAAGCGAATCATACGAATGTTGAGATCAAGCAAACTGCTCAGTCTCAACAATATTTGGAACCTTCAGATACCAATCCGCAGGATGCTTATAACGCATTAAAAGCTTATTTAATGATGAGCAATCCGCAATATATGGATGCAAGTCATCTAAGCGATCAGGTTACGCGTTTCTGGCGCTCTTGGTTAGATGCAAATAAAGGTCAAATGCCGCGTGCAGATATGATTCAAGAAGCTGAACAGATCTTGTCGTATGCAATGACCTTAGCAAATGATAAACAATTCCCAGTTTTAGAAGCAGATTCGCAAATTGTTGATCAAACACGTCAAGTATTGCTCTCGGTTGTTCGAGGAATGCCTGCGCGAGATCGTGTTTATAACGAAATAAAAATGCGTGCAGCAGTACGCTTCCCTGCGTTGACTGTAAGTCAGATTGTAGGTGAAGCCAATAAAAATGTTGTATTAGGAAGTTATGCATTGCCTGGTGTATTTACTCAAAAGGCATGGAATGACTATGTAGAAAAAGCAATTGAAGAGGCCGCGGATAAGCCAACAGATAGTAAAGATTGGGTGCTAAATAGTCGTCAATCTGATGATTTAACTTTCTCAGGTAGTCCAGAGCAAATTAGAAAGCAGCTAACAGCGCTTTATAAACAAGAATATATTGCGGAATGGAGAAAATTCTTAAGCGGTATTCACTATGCTAAAGCTGGTCAATTTGCTCAGCAAGTTAAAAATATTGATGTCTTAGGTGAACCGCAAAATTCTCCAATTAGAACATTAATTGAAAGAGTAGCAGTCGAAACAAACTGGGATAATCCGGTTGTTCAAGCTGAGCTCGCAGCTCCACAAAAAGGATTTATTGCATGGTTTAAGCGTAAAGTTTTAAATCATGATGATAAGCAAGTAGCTAATCAAGTGGCAAATAATGCTCAAGGCGCTATTTCTCAAGAATACCAAATGTTCTATCAGTTGGTTCGCAAACGTGATGACCAACAAGGTAAGTCATTACTTGATGAATATATGACAAATTTAGCTCTAGTTCGTAGTAAGTTTAACGAGCTTAAGAATGCGGGTGAAATTGGACCTAATGCGATGACATTAGTCAAGCAAACCCTTAATGAGCAAACGTCTGTATTTAACCAAACTCAAAAAATTGTCGATGAAAAAATGGCGGTTGGTTTCAATGAAATTGATCAGCGATTACTACAAAAATTGGTAGTTAGTCCACTTACGCAAGCTTTTGAAAGTTTAATTACACCGACCCAAGACGAAATTAACAAATTATGGGTAATGCAAGCTTATCAGCCATTTACAGCAAATCTTGCTAAGAAATATCCATTTAACTCATCAGCTTCTTTGCAGGCGACAAGTAGTGAAATTGGTCAAATCTTGGGTGAGAACGGTAGTATTTCTCGCTTTGTCAAAGAAAGCCTAGATCCATTTGTGATTCGTCGTGGTTATACATTAACGTCTAAAACTTGGAAAGATTTAGGAATTAGTTTAAACCCTCAATTCGTCATGAATTTCCAAAGATATGTTTCACCAGCCAATGGTATGGCAACAGGTGAGTTGAATGCTCAAGCTCCTGCGGCACCAGCAACCAACCAATCGAACTTCCAGTTCTACCCAATTCCAAACCCACAGTTACTTTCATATACCGTTGATATCGATGGTCAGCGTATGACTTATGAAAATGGTGTTCAGCAGTGGGTTAACTTCATTTGGCCAAACCAAGGAAGTATTCCGGGCGCTCGTATTACAGCAGTAGATTTACAAGGTCAAACGCATACGATTTTTGATGAACCAGGTGAGTATGGTATTAACCGTTTAATTGATAGTGCTCAGCGTAAAGAACAAAATGGCGGATTTGAAATGCTTTGGCGTAGTAAAACTGATCCATCTTTATTTGTAAAAATGAATTTCCGTCTCATCAGCAGCAATTCAGGCAGTATCGGTTCAAGCCGTGGTTATGCAGGCATGCAACTGGTGGATAAAGTCACTGCTGACAAAGCAGCTCGTGTGGTATCTGCTCAGCAAGCACCAGCTCAAGCTGCTCCAGCAAGAACTGAAAATCCTGTTTCAGCACTCGCTCAGCCTTCTGCGGGAGTTAAACCATGACATGGAAAATAATCTCTATGCGAAAGGAGGAGCAATAATGCAAACATTAAAAACCACTCCTTTGTATTACGGCAAAAGTCCTGCACGAGGTGACTTTTTAAAAACAAAAGGTCAGAATGCGCTAATACAATTACTTGATCAGTGGATTACTGAAGCATTGGAATATGCAATGCAATCGGGCAGCTTTAAAGAAGCTTATAACACATTGCCTTCACTGGATTTCTTTATTGCAAATCCAAAAGAAAATATGTTTTTAGCAGCGAACCTACTGGCAAGTGAAGATAGTTCAGGTCGGTCTTTTCCAATGGTACTGAGCCATTTATTAGAAATTGATTTGCCATATGATAATTTGCTGTATGCACCTTATAGCTATAAACATGTACTCGTTGATTTATTCCAAAACAATCGTGCTTTAAAAGGAATTAAAGATTCAGATCTATTACTCGGAAAATTAGGTCACTTACAAAATCAGATTCAGGTTTTAACTGAACGCGAGTGTGTAGGTTTCTATGAAAATCATACGATGCATTCATTTGCTCAACTCATGAAGTTAAGTATTTATGAATTGGCGCAAAGTATGATTGGGCTAGGATTATTACTTCAGCCAATTTTACAAAATGGAACCAGTCGCTTAAATAAAGTTTTAATTTTGCCTATTAATAATCCTGCTTACAGTTATGAAATAGCAGCCTTTTGGGTCAGTATTATTTGTCGTTTTTTAAAAGAACATAATACTGAGGTGCTGATAGGTTTGTTACATCGAGAGCAACCGGTATTATTCTTCGGTTTTCAAGGAGCTGATATTTTAGCTCTTAGCGATATTTTTACTCAGAATATGGATAGTAAACACTGGGTTTCTTTAATAGAAGCACAATGGATTGATACTTACTTGGAACAGAATGCTGGTTTAGCTACGCTAGAACAATCATTATGCCAACGCCAATTAAGCTTAAATCAAGGTTTAAAACTATTTAGACAGACTTTTTTGGGTGAATGAAAATGAATCAACGATATCAAACTAAACTTTCACAGCTCATAAAAGGCTGTTTTATCTATGCAATAACTAACTATGCTTTAGCTCAGCCGATTGTCGTAGAAGGTGTAGTTCCTAACGAAGCGAGTAAACAGGCCATCTTATTAAAAATGCAGTCTGTTTATGGTGCCGATCAGGTTGTAGATAAAATACAAGTAAGACCGGTAGCTGCTCCAAATGGGTGGAGTGACTCGGTGACGCGAGTGATTACCCCCGATCTTAAAAAGGTTTCGCAAGGGAAATTAAGCGTAAATGGTACTCGGTTTGAGTTGAGTGGAAAAATGCTGAATCCAGCAGATATCCAACCTACAATTCAATCTTTTCAAGGGTTAGTGCAGCCACCATATCAATTATATTCGCAATTATCAGTCAATCAGGCTGAGCAAAAAATCATTGATGACGCACTTAAAAATCGAATTATTGAGTTTGAATCTGGTAGTGCAGTTTTAACTGATGCAGGTCAAAAAATTCTTGACGAGATGGCTGTTGCTTTAAATAAAGTAGGCGGTAAAAAAGTCAAAATTATTGGTCATACTGATAGTTCCGGTGATGCGACTAAAAACTTAAAACTTAGCCAAGATCGAGCATTAGCAGTAAAAAATTATTTGATTAGTAAGAGTATTCCTGCTGATCATTTATCTACAGAAGGCTTAGGTTCATCTAAGCCAGTTGCAGATAACACTTCTGCGGAAGGAAGAAAGAAAAACCGTCGGATTGAGTTTACTGTTCTATAAATATAAGGAGAAGAACATGGCTAGCCCTTACATTACGATTGGATGCCCAACCACTGGTGGAGGGCAAGTCATTTCAGGAAACAGTACATTTTTAATTGATGGAATTGCAATTGCTTGTGTAGGAGATAAGGCAACTTGTCCGTTACACAAAACGGTTTCTACGATTGTATCGGGAGATCCAAATATGCTTGTCATGGGAAAATCCGCAGCCCGTGTAAATGATTCATTATCATGTGGCTGTAAATTATTACCAAAACAGAGTTTAGTTAATCAAGGATAAGGGTAGAGATATTTTTATATAGATATAAATATCTACTAAAACATATTAACGCTTGAAATGATGAGTAGTTTGTCTGATAAAGCTGAATTTTGTTAATATACAGGCATTATGATTTTAAGCATTAAATTATTTAAAAATATTGAGAGTAATGATGAGTAATTTAAAAATTTTAATTACAAAACTTTCTACAGTTGCACGAACTGCTTTAGAAAAATCAGCTAATGCTTGTGTTATTCAACAAAATTACGAAATTGAAATTGAGCATTTATTTTTAGAATTACTTAATCAATCTTTAGAGAATGATTTAAAAATTTTATTAAAAAAATATAAAATTTCATCTGAAGCTTTAGCTGATGATTTAAAAGAAACAATTTCTCAATTACCAAAAGGTAATACCCGAACTCCTATTTTTGCTAAATCTATTGTACGTTTGTTTGAACAAGCTTGGTTATTAGCTTCGGCTGAACAAAATCCCGTTATTCGTAGTGGTCATTTATTAGTTGCATTATTAACTGCGCCTGATTTATATCAAATTGCAACAAGAGCTTCGAGTTTATTTGACCTTTTACCGATTGATTCAATGAAACACAAGTTTCTTGAAATTTGTGAGAAGAGTGTTGAACAACAAGATGAAACAAAAACACCACTTGATGAGCCGGAGTCAACAGAGGCGACTGTGGCAAATACCAAAGTAGCTAAAACACCTGCACTTGATCAATATACGATTAATCTTACTGAAAAAGCGAAAAAAGGCGGTATAGATCCAGTTATTGGACGTGAATATGAAATTCGATTAATGCTCGATATTTTAATGCGTAGACGCCAAAACAATCCGATCTTAACCGGAGAGCCAGGCGTTGGTAAAACAGCCGTGGTTGAAGGTCTAGCTTTAAAAATTGCTCAAGGTTTAGTACCAAATGCCCTTAAAAATGTTCATTTACATGTGCTGGATATGGGACTTTTACAGGCGGGTGCAAGTGTTAAAGGTGAGTTTGAAAACCGTTTAAAACAAGTTATTCAAGAAGTTCAAGCTTCTACTCATCCTATTATTTTATTTATTGATGAAGCGCATACTTTAATTGGTGCAGGTGGACAAGCTGGGCAAAATGATGCTGCAAATCTTTTAAAACCAGCACTTGCACGTGGTGAGTTGCGCACGATTGCTGCGACTACTTGGGCAGAATACAAACAGTATTTTGAAAAAGATGCTGCATTGAGCCGACGTTTTCAGGTAGTAAAAGTAGAAGAGCCAACTGAAGAAGTTGCAGTAGATATGTTGCGGGCGATGATTCCAGTCATGCAGCAGCATTTTAAATTGCAAATTGATGATGAGGCGATCGTTACTGCAGTTCATTCTTCACATCGATATATTAGTGGTCGCCAACTTCCGGATAAAGCAATTAGTGTGCTTGATACGGCTGCAGCACGTGTTGCTTTGACTCAAAATGCTCAACCTGTAAAGCTTGATCAGTTAAAGGCCCAAGAACATAACTTAAAGCTTGAACAGCAAATTTTAGAAAATGAACATCGTCAGATTCCAATACATCATGAACGATTGGAAGCTTTAAAAGCTAATTTAGAATCTTTGCAAAAAGAGATCCATGAAACCGACGAGCAGTGGCAAAAAGAATTAGAACTTGTTCATAAAATTCAAGAGTTAGAAGCACAGAATCATGCTAATGAGTCTGAAGCTTTCGATCAGATTAATCTACTGCGTAAAGATCTTGCTGAAATTCAAGGACAGCAACCGTTAGTATTTGAAAGAGTAAACTCTCAAATCATTAATGAAATTATTTCTGATTGGACAGGTATTCCTGTTGGAAAAATGGTTAATGATGAAATTAAACAGATATTAACGCTTGAAGATAAATTGGGCGAGCGTGTAATGGGGCAAGATTATGCACTCACACAATTAGTTCAAGGCATTAAAACTTCAAAAGCAAAACTTGAAGATCCGAATAAGCCACAAGGTGTATTTCTTTTAGTGGGACCGAGTGGTGTAGGTAAAACTGAAACTGCATTAACTTTGGCAAATGAGTTATATGGTGGTGAGCAGCATTTAATCACAATTAATATGTCTGAATATCAAGAAGCCCATACTGTATCTTCGCTAAAAGGGGCACCTCCAGGATATGTCGGATATGGCCAAGGCGGAGTTTTAACAGAAGCTGTTCGTCGTAACCCTTACAGTGTTGTGTTGCTTGATGAGATTGAAAAAGCTCATAGTGATGTTCAGGAACTGTTCTATCAAGTATTTGATAAAGGTACTTTAGAAGATGGAGAAGGACGAGTAATTGACTTTAAAAACACGACTATATTGCTGACTTCAAATGCTGGTTCAAGTGCCATTATGCAGGCCTGCTTAAATAGACCTGTAGAAGAGTGGCCTACAGCTGAAGAGTTGATTGAGCATCTAAAACCAAGTTTATATAAACAATTTAAGCCCGCATTTTTAGGCCGAATGAGAGTTGTGCCATATTTCCCACTGCATGATGATCTCCTTGTACGAATCATTAAGCATAAGTTAGGCAAAATCACAGCAAGAATTGAGAAACAATATGGAACACAAGTCCAGTATTCTGATGATTTGGTAGAGTTACTCTTAAGCCGTTGCACAGAAGTCGATAGCGGTGCACGTAACGTTGATAATATTTTAAATTCTACAGTGTTACCTGCATTGGCTACAGAAATTTTGGTGGCTTTAGCAGAGCAAAAACTACCAAAAATTATCATGATTGATGCTAAAGATGACGAAATTCAATATGTACTAGACCCGGTTGCAAAAGCTGCTAAAAAAAGGACTAGTAAAAAATTGAAGTCAGAAGTTTAAAATTGAATAGAGCTAAAATTAGATGAATATTGATATTTCTGAACTACTTGAACCCATTAGTGATAGTTTGCCTTGTGGTGACGACTTTTCATTTTCTAATGAATTTCATGAAATAAAAAAAGCGAAGACACAAGATGATCTATTGCTAGATCAAGGTGATTGGGTTGCTGAGCGCAAACAAGCCGATTGGGACTTTGTAGCAAAGAACACAAGTGTTTTGCTAAAAGATAAAACGAAAGATATTCGTCTATTAACTTGGCTCTTAGAAGCTTGGACTCATCTTTATGGTTTTGAAGGTATGGCGAAAGGTTTAACTTTAAGCCATTCCATGCTGAATCAATACTGGCAGGAAATTCATCCTGTTATTGAAGATGATGATTTAGATCAACGCATTGGTTTATTACAGGGTTTAATTAATCAACTTCCGATGTTGTTAAAGAAAGTTCCTTTAACCAATACGGCTCCTTATTATAATTTGCTTGATTACGATAATTTTCTTTATCACGAAAATGTTCGCCGTAAACAAACTGAAGAGTATGACAGCCAGTCGGGACCATCGGAATTAGAGCAATTCGACCAAGCTATTTTTAATACGTCTAAAACTTTTCAATATTCTAACTATCAAGATTTTAGTTCAGTGTTAACTGAGTGGGATGTTTTAAAGCAAACTCTCGATCATTTAATGGGACTAGATTCGCCAAGTTTTGCTGCGATTGATTCAGCATTTGAGACTATTCACAGCACATTACGCAAGATTTATAAAGCAGAAGCTTTTGGTGCAGGACTTGCACCAATCCAAGAACAGGCTACTGTCATCACGAGTTCATCTATGGAAAATCAAGTGCCTGTACAAGTTGTTTCAACTCAGCCTGCTTTTCAGCCTCAAGCACAAACGCACTTGGCTAACCGCGAGCAAGCAATGAAAGTGCTGCAAGAGATTGCAGATTACTTCCAAGCAAATGAACCTCATAGCCCTGTGAGTTATATGCTTCAAAAAACGATTAAATGGAGTCAAATGCCATTACATGAATGGTTAGCACAAGTCATCAAAGATGAGCATCCATTACAAATGGTTCAGGAAATGTTAGGTGTGCAGCCTAAAAATGAATATGAATAAAGATTGGTAAAGACATATGTTTAAAGCTGAAAAAGTCCTGTGGGGCGAAGGTTTATTTTTAAGACCTCAACATTTCCAAATTCAAGATACCTATCATGAACAACGCCTAAATCATACGGTTCGTGCAGTTGTGCCTTTTTCGTATGGTATTCAGAAGTTAAGTTTCGATGAGGCTCAATTGAGCACACATATTCTTGCTCTTGAGTCTGTAGAGATGATCTGGCAAGACGGTGAAATTTATCAGGCACCTGCATACGATCTATTGCCTGAACCAATTTTACTAGATGATCTTAATTTACGTGGTGAGATGCTAATCTATTTGGCATTGCCGCTTTTACAAGCAAATAAGCAAAATCTCATTGATCAAAACCAAGCACAAAAGGGCAGATATCAATCTCACCTTGTTGAAACGCATGACCTATTTACGAATGCTACCGAAGCGGATATTAGTTTGCTACGCCGCCGTGCTGTTTTTAAATTATTAGATGTGCATAGTAATCCAGACCATAATTTAGATGGTTTCTTATATCTGCCGATTGGAAAAATTAAGCGTCAAAGCTCTGGTGCTTTTGAAATTGACCGAAAGTTTATTCCACCAATTTTGCACGTGGATGCCTCTGAATCACTCATTTCAAACTTAAAAAGAACACTGAATGTCATTAAGGCAAAAATTAAGACGATTCAAACCAATAACCGAGAAAATGAACAGAAATTAATTGAATTCCGTTCAGGTGATATCGTTTCTTTCTGGTTAGTGAATGCCTTAAATACAGCTCATGCTGGTTTAAATCACTTTGTACAATATCCACAAATCCATCCAGAACGGTTGTTTTTCGAATTATTGCGTTTAGCAGGTTCATTATTAACTTTCTCGACAGCCTATGATGTTGATCAACTGCCTGCTTATAAACACCATAATTTACAAGAAAGTTTTACTCAGTTAGACACGATTCTACGTGATTTACTCGATACGATTATTTCAAGTCGTTATATCAGTATTGCGCTTAAAGAGATCCGACCTTCATATTGGGTGGGAAGTCTTGAAACCGATAAAATCACTCGAGACACTCGACTTTATATTGCGGTATCAAGTAGTGCTATGCAGACCCATGAGTTAATCCAGATCGTACCTTTACGATTTAAGATTGGTAGCACTTTAGATGTAGAGCAACGTGTAGTTGCTGCATTACCTGCAATTCCATTACATCACTTAATTCAGGTTCCAACTGCGATACCGGTACGTTCTGGTGTGAGTTATTTTGAAATTGAACCGCATCACGAGCTATATCAGCGCATGTTAGATTCAGAGACGATCTGCATTTATGTTCCAGCTGGTTTCCAAGATATCAGTATTGAATTGATTGCGGTTATGAACGCTTAACGGTAAAGGAGAGAAAAATGTCACAATCTACAGGCGCTCCTTCTTTATTTGACGATGGGCAAATCGGGACGGGTGGAAATAACAATAGCCAGTCGCAAGCAAAACTACAGGCAATTAACCTTATTGATTTATTGCATGATGGCTTTTATTTGATTTTTTTAATTCGAAATCAATATGTACCGGCAGATCCACAGCAATTCCGTGAAAAAACCTTAAATTTGCTTAATCAATTTGAGCAACAAGCCAAAAAATTGCAATTTTCAGCTGATGATATTCATGATGCTAAATATGCATTTTGTGCATTAATTGATGAAACCATCGTAACGCAACAAGACCCAAGCTATTTTAATTTACAGAATGCTTGGTTGATTAGTCCGTTGCAATTGAGCTTGTTTGGTTCTCAGTTAGCGGGCTATCGCTTTTTTGAAATTTTGGAGCAATTGCGAAGCCGTGGAAAAGAACGACTAGCTGCTCTTGAAGTATTTCATTACTGCCTTTTACTTGGTTTTCAAGGTAAGTATCGCATTGAGTCTATTGAAAGTCTGAACCACTTAGTATCACGAGTGGGTGATGAAATTGACTATTTAAAAGGGAAAAAAGTTGCATTTTCGCCGTTCTCGGCAATTCCCGATCAAATACGAAATATTATTCATCGCGAAGTTCCTTTCTTTTGGATTTTGATCTTTTTATTGATTTTTGCATTACTTACCTTTGCAGGCTTAAGATTTATGCTGAACAATCAAAATGATAAAGCATTATCTAATTATCAAAATGTGATTTCTGCTCCTCAAGAGCAAGCGCATATTACAATTTATTTACCTTGATGATGGTACGAAATGGCTCAGGAAAAACCAACTTCTATTCGAGTTTTACAATCGAATAAAAAAAAGCCGAAATCACCACTACTTTATATTGTGATTGGTGTAATTGCAG
This sequence comes from Acinetobacter lactucae, assembly GCF_013122135.1. Taxonomy (NCBI): domain Bacteria; kingdom Pseudomonadati; phylum Pseudomonadota; class Gammaproteobacteria; order Moraxellales; family Moraxellaceae; genus Acinetobacter; species Acinetobacter lactucae. The sequence goes on along the minus strand of NZ_CP053391.1, from coordinate 2,532,804 downwards.
GGGTGTTTGTCAGCATCTCGCTATTCCTGTTCTTGTCTCAACCGAATTCGCCAGAATCAGCAGCAATTGAGAGTAAATCAACAGAAGAGCAAATTTTAAATCAAGATGCTGCTCATTCTTCTGATGAACAAAATCAGGTTGCTGTAAGTCAAGACAACGAAACAGACTCAATGAGCCGTGATGGATTTGAACAGCCAAAAGATAATGAATTAAGTAATATCTTTAAACCTGTTCCCCATAAAGCTGTTGCTGCGAATGAACAACGAGTTTCCCCATTTGATGAACAGCTAACGGGTGAGAAGAAAGTTCAAGTTGTGCCTCAACCACAGACAAGCCTAGCTAAAACGACTCAACCTAAAGTACAGCCAGCTCAGCAAAAAACAGTGGGTAAACCGCAGCAGCAAGTAGCACAGGCTAAACCCGTAGTTGAGAGTAAAGCTCAAGCCGAACCAGAACCTGAGGTTGAGCCACCTAAGGCATCGGTAGATATTAAAATTACACGAAGTCCTTTTGCCGTGAATTAATGAACTGATGATGGTCTTTCTCATTTTCTTTTGCTTTACATGTTTGGCAATTGGTTTAGCGTTTTTAATGTCTTATGAACTTAGGAGTAGAAGCAAAGATTTCGTTTTGTCATTACTGCCTCAAGGGCGTAAACAGCTGAATCAGGTGAAGCAATTTGCTCAAACGATGAATCAGGCAGCTGCTCCTGAAAAATTACAATCTCATTGGCATTTACAGCAATGGTGGATTGTAATTGCAGGCTTTTTTTTGTTTGCCAGTATATTAATTTTTGCTTTTACTCGTCCGATTAGTTCAACTCGAATTGAAGCTGAATATCTGAAAAAAACTGATCCTCAAATCTATGCACTTTTAAATGGTGAAATATTATCACCACCACCAGAAGTGGATGAAAGCTTAATTGAAGCCGCAATCGTTGAGGCTACGCAGTTAGAGCAGCAATATTCGTCTCAAAATAGTGGAGCTATTAATTCTTCACCGATTGATAATGCAAGTTTCGATGGCCGAGCTATTCTAGACACGACTTTGGTTGATCGTAAATGGGACAAAATGAACCCACGTTATAAACAGCGTTTACTCATGGTGTTTAAAATCATGAAAGAACAGTATGGTTATGAGTTGGTTTTATTAGAAGGTTATCGTAGCCCAGCACGTCAGAATATGCTTGCGGGCAATCCTAACACGACTAGAGCGAGGGGGTATCAAAGCTATCATCAATTTGGTTTAGCTGCTGATGTAGCATTTAAACGAAATGGGAAAGTGGTTATTTCTGAACGGGATCCGTGGGCGATGCAAGGCTATCGGTTATATGGACAAGTTGCCGAATCGGTGGGGCTTACTTGGGGTGGACGTTGGAAATCTATTCAAGATTATGGGCATACCGAATTCCGTATGCCGGGCTTAAGAAAAACTCAAGAAATGGCGGAAAAACTTATTGCTGAAAGTTCGAATGATATAAGTTAAACATTGATTGAGGATTGAAAACGTTTTTGTAAAACAGACGTCATTTTATCTACAAGCTGGGAAATGATCCCAGCTTTTTCCCAAGTGTAAATTGAAACGACCATAGGTGGCACAGCACCTAATGAATCATATCGACGTACTCTACGCCCATTGGTCGTAGCTACAGGCAATAAAGATAACCCTAATCCTGTTTCAACACTAACTAACACGCTTTCTAGGCTACTACCAGTAAAAGCAATATACCAACGTCGCCGCTCACGTTCTAAGGTTGCGAACATTTCGTCCCGATAAAGTCCTCCTTGAGGAAAAGTGACTAAACTCACGGGGTCGGCCCATGGAGTCTTTGAGTTTTCACTTGCAAACCATGCCATTTCTTCTGGGAATGTAGCGTGGTGATCAGCACTGGCTGCGGGTTCTTTGACAATAATAATATCGAATTCACCATTCCGATAAAGCTCTGTTAGGTTCCGGCTTAAGCCAGAGGTTACGTCTAAACGAATGGAACGATGCTCTTTGGCAAATATACCGAAAACTTCAGCCATTGCAGAACTCATCATATCTTCTGGTAAACCAATACGAATAGGAATACTTCCTGCCGGATCTTTAAGTATGGCCTCAGCTTCTTGTTGAAGAGTCAAAATCCTTTGTGCATAACCAATCAGATATTCTCCCGAAACGGTCAATTTGAAAGGTCTTGCTGTTCGATCTATAAGCGCATGACCGACTGATTCTTCAAGCCGTGCTAACTGCTGACTAATCGTTGATTGCGTCAGGTGTAATCGATCGGCGGCCGCGGTAAAACTGCCCGTTTCAAAAATAGTCACAAAAGCACGTAAAAGGCGAGGATCAAACATATTAAGCACCGCTACGTTTAAAAGCAGATCAGATAAGTATTTATAATCTTAATACTATAGATTAAATAATTTAATTTCCAAATACTTTTGGTGGTGTTTATTCTATTTGCAAAATGTTTTGCCATAAATTTCTATTGGGAGATCAGCATGCGTAAGTCACTAATATGGATGAATCTGATCGTCGCGTTAGGGGCTTTAGGTTTTACAAATATGACGAATGCAATGAGTGAGTACCCTTTACATCAGGCAGCAATAAATAACGACACTCAATCTATAAAAAAGATTTTATCTCAAAAGGCTTTAATTGATGAGCGGGATGAAACTGGTTCGACTGCTTTGATGGTCGCAACAAGAGCAAATAATGTACATGCTGCTCATATGCTGATAGAAGCCGGTGCGGATGTAAATGCAAAAGATAATATTCAAGACAGTCCGTATTTGTACGCTGGCGCACAGGGATATTTAAAAATTCTAAGAATGACACTTATGCATGGTGCGAACTTAAAAAGTACTAATCGTTACGGTGGGACTGCGCTCATTCCCGCAGCGGAGCGAGGCCATGTTGAAACAGTTCGTACATTAATAGCGGCTGGTGTAGATGTTAATCATGTTAATAATTTGGGGTGGACCGCATTGCTTGAGGCCATCATTTTGGGCAATGGAGAACCAAAATATCGACACATTGTAGAGCTTTTATTAAAAGCAGGTGCCGATCCGAACTTGGCAGATAAAGACGGCATTAAGCCATTACAACATGCACGTTCACGAGGCTACCGCGAAATTGAAAAAAGACTTCTTGCAGCTGGTGCAAAATAAAAAGTGAGAGTACATGATGGAAAAAGGTGAACAGTTTTTACGTAATGCGATTGAGCTTGCCTATAACAATATTGAAAAAGGTGGCAGACCATTTGGAGCAGTGGTTGTAAAGAATGGAGAAATTATTGCTTCAGGTGTGAATCAGATTCTGACAACCAATGATCCCACCGCACATGCCGAATTACTGGCGATTCGTGCAGCCAGCCAATTTTTAGGATCTGCCAATTTAGAAGGCTGTTCTGTGTATGCAAGTGGCCATCCATGCCCAATGTGTATGGCTGCAATGCGTTTAGCAGGTATCAAGTCGGTGAGCTATGCATATTCTAATGAAGATGGAACACCATTTGGTTTATCTACAGCCGAAATATATATTGAGCTTGCCAAGCCGTTTTCTGAGCAATCAATGAAAATTCAATATATACCCATCAGAGTTGAAAACCGCACTGATCTTTATGTGCATTGGAAGAGTTATCAAGCCAAGAATTTAGGCTCAGAAGAATGAAGCAATCTGGAGTTTTTTTTACTCGTCCCATGCTTGTTGTAACGGTAACTTTGGTAGGCCTTAATTTAAGACCATTTATCACAAGTATTGGACCATTGATTGCCAATATTCGAACAGCCACTGGCTTAAGCCTACAAGGAATGGCATTACTTACTTTGCTACCGATAATGCTTATGGGGTTTGTTGCATTTGTTGGGCCAATATTGCAGAACTATGTGGGCGAACGAAAAGCTATTCTTGGTGCATTACTTGCCATTTGTGCGGGATGTACTGTCCGTTTTTTATTACCTACAGCCGAAGGATTAATTATTAGCGCAATAGTAATTGGATTTGGTGTTGCGATGATACAAGCGGCTTTTCCGGGCATGATTAAACGAGAATTTAGCCAATACATAGGTCCGATGATGGGGCTTTATTCAGCTATGCTCATGGGCGGTGGGGCGTTAGGAGCATGGTTAGCTCCCATAATTTCAAATATAACGGGCCTTTGGTCGATTGGACTGGCTTTTTTTGCTATTCCAGCTTTATTTGCATTTATATTGGCACTGGCTTTTTTACCATCAAAAGTTAGCTCATCCATTCATCGTGCGCCCGTAAGAAAGTTATTAAATCAACCTCGAACTTGGTTATTAATGGTTTGCTTCGGGCTTGTAAATGGTGGTTACTCATCAGTCGTAGCTTGGTTAGCGCCTTCCTTTCAAGATCAGGGTTGGAGTGCAGCGCAAAGTGGACAACTACTTGCTTTACTGGCCTTGAGCCAAGCAGCTTCAGCACTTATTTTGCCCGTTTTAGCAAGAAAATATAAAGACCGACGTCCATGGCTATGGTTTACGTTAGCTATGCAAATGGTTGGGTTTGCAGGAATGGCTTTTATACCTGAGTTTGCTTCTATACTTTGGGCAATTTGTTTAGGTGCGGGTTTGGGAGGATGTTTTGCCTTAACGCTTATAGTTGCATTAGATCATTTTGATGAGCCGATTCATGCAGGTGCTTTATCTGCACTGATGCAAGGCGGTGGTTTCTTATTGGCAGCAATTCCGCCATGGATTATTGCAATTTTGCATGATCTTACGGGGGCTTACAAAGCGGGATGGCTTTTCCATTTAGCCAGTGTGATATTAGTAGTTATTTTAGTGATTAGATTGGCTCCTAAAAGTTATTTTAAGCTGAGTCTATAAGATTTTGAATGAGCTGAATTTCTTTTTATAGAGAATTACCGATTCTAAAACACAAGTAAATTAGGAAATAGTGATACGATAGAACTGAAAATTTTCCGCTTTTAAATGAATACAACAATATTTGATTTTTATGACTTCTTCTTTGAAACAGCTTACTTTATTCAATCAAGGCCTAGGAAAAACTAGTCGATTTGCCAAAGGCTTGGAAGGCACTTTACAGGCGATTGAGCATTTAGGATATGTGCAGATTGATACCATATCGGTTGTAGAGCGAGCTCATCACCATATATTGTGGAGCCGAGTGCCAGACTATGATTTAAACCATTTAAATAGTTTGGTACGCGAACGCCAGATTTTTGAATATTGGTATCATGCCGCATCTTATCTTCCTATGAAAGATTATCGCTATGCGCTGCCTGCCATGATGTCTGTGAGGAAAGGGGAAAGTCGTTATTTCAATAGAGGTGATCAGCACCTCATGAATGAAATTTTAGCCCGTGTTCGTGCTGAAGGTAGAATTCGACTACGAGACATTGATAAGAATAATAAGAAAAGTTTGGGAAATTGGTGGAATACAGGACCAGGTCGCCGTGCTTTTGAGCAGTTATATATGCAGGGTGACTTGATGATCTGTGAGCGTAATGGCATGGAAAAAGTCTATGATTTGACCGAGCGCTGCTTGCCTGAAAATATTGATTTAAGTATGCCTACGCTTTATGAATATGCGCAGTATTTATTTAATAATACGCTTCGAGCACATGGTGCATTTACATGGAAACAATTGGTTCATTTAAAGAAAAATGATTTAAAAGAAACTATGCGTGCCGTGCTGGAGGAATATATTGACGCAGGTGTAGTATCTGCAATTAAGCTTGAGAATGGTCAAACGCTATATGTTGATGCTGCAGCACTAGAACAAAAGCTTAATACTCAGTTCGGTTTAAAAATACTTTCACCTTTTGATAACTCGCTTATTCATCGTGACCGTTTAACTTCTTTATTTGAGTTTGATTATCGGATTGAATGTTATGTACCAGCGGCTAAACGGGTATATGGTTATTTTTGTTTACCGATTCTATATCAAGATGAGTTAGTCGGCCGATTAGATTGTAAAGCGCATCGTTCTATAAAAGAGTTAGAAGTAATTAGTCTGCATCTAGAAAAAACAGTAAAAAATAAGGAGCTTTTCTTTTTCGAATTGGAGCAAGAGCTCAAGCATTTTGCAGCGTTTAATCAATGCTCAACTATTAATGACAAAGTGATAAAGCTTATTCTTGCTAAAATTTAAACACCAAAAGCACTGCAGCTTTTGGTGTTTTCATTTTTTTAGTTCAAAGGCATACGATATTCAATAATTCCTGGTTTTTGTGCAATCCAGTCATAGAGCTTTTGGGCTCTTAGATTGGTTTCTTGAGTATGCCAATATAAACGGTCACAGTCTTGTTCGATTGCTTGCTTCTGCACATATTCAATGAGTTGCTTACCAATATGTTGCCCACGAACTTCAGGTGAAACATAAAGGTCTTCTAAATAGCAGTAATTATTTTCTGCCCATGTTGAACGATGAATAACATAGTGCACAATTCCTAAAACCTGCTCACCTTGTTTAGCAACGGCACAGTACATAGGTTCATTCTCATCGAAAAATCGTTCCCACGTTACTTTTGTGACATGAAGGGGTAAATTTACTTGATAAAAATTTTGGTAAGCAAGCCAATATTTTTCCCATTGCGTATAGTCTTGCTGTTGAACTGGCAAGATTTGAAGATCTTGATTTTGCATAATAATTGCACTCTGTTTTAAAGTAATAAAAAATCGACAATTAGAGTGTAGTTTTGAGAGTGGTATTTTATAAGATACACTTTTGATATTTTTAACAGTACCAGTTTTGATATGGCCGCTTCGATTTCTGCATCTTTTCCACATTTAATTTTGCCAAAAGGCCAGATTAAAGATGGGCTATATACGGCTTTGCGTGATGCAATTTTAGATGGAAGGCTAACTGCCGGAACAAAATTACCCTCAAGTCGTGCCTTGGCAGAGATGATGTCAATTTCAAGGAATTCTGTATTAGCGGCTCTTGAACGATTACTTGATGAGGGATATTTATTTACCAAACCAAGTTCGGGAACCTATGTTGCTGAGGTCGTACCAGATCAGTTAATACATGTTCAGGAAAATTCAAAGAAAACATCTAAAAATAATCATCAATCCTTGAATATTAATCCGAATATTGAAGCTTTATTGGATTCATGGCGAAAGCAATCGTGGTTAAGTAAAAAGAAAAAAATGTTCCATGTGGGGGTGGGTTGTATTGATTTATTTCCTCATCAACTTTGGGGAAAGTTATTAACACAAGCATGGCGGCAGTCATATTATCAGCTTGGACAATTTTACGACCCCCGTGGCTATCTACCTTTGCGTCAGGTAATTTGTGAATATGTCCGCTCCACTCGAGGGCTGAACTGCAACGAAGAGCAAATTATTATCGTAAATGGCACGCAGCAAGCTATTCATTTAACGGCCTATGCTTTACTTCAAGCAAATGATGAAGTGTGTTTGGATGAGCCGGGATATGATGCAGCTTTTAAGATTTTTCGAAGTTTTGGTGCTCAGGTAAATTTGATCGAAAGTGATGAGGAGGGAATGCAAATTTCTGACATTACAGATCATTACTTCAAAAGCAAACTGGTCTATACAGCACCTTCACATCAGTTTCCTTTAGGGGGAACTTTAAGTCTAGCTCGCCGTTTTGCTTTATTAGATTGGGCAAACAAAGAAGAAAAATGGATTTTTGAAGACGATTATAATAGTGAGTTTCGCTATGGCACGCACCCAATTCAAGCACTACAAGGTTTAGACCAGCAGCAGAGAGTCATTTATTCTGGCACTTTTACCAAGATGATGTTTCCGGAGTTTCGCTTAGGGTTCATGGTTGTACCCGAAGCATTAATTGAAACCTTTAGTGCAGCTAAATACTATACTGACGTGAGAAGTTCATATTTAGAGCAGGTCGCTTTAGCTTTATTCATTCAACAAGGCCACTATGCTCGACATGTACGTAAAGTTCGAAAAGCATGCTATGAGCGTCAACAAGTATTGATTAACGTTATTAATGAATACCTTTCAGATGTACTGGATGTTCAGCCGACAGATTCAGGTATTCATCTTATATGTTGGTTAAAAGCACCATGGACTGAGCAGGAATTTATTTCTCATTGCTCGGTCTTGAACTTGGAGATTCAACCTCTATCAAGATATTGTCAACTTGAGTCGAAAAAAGCAGCAGTTCTGTTGGGCTATGCTGCACATCAACCTGAGGAAATAGTAGAAAATATTAGGAGACTAGCTATCAGCATTAAAAAGTAAAATAGCTAAACTTTTCAAATTAATATCTAGATTTTAGAGCGATTTTATTTTTAATGAGAAGGGCAAAATGTTTATACGATTTTAATATTTTGATGAAATTTTTAAAAATAGAAAAAATTTATTAATCTTATTTTAAGCTAACTTCATTATTCTAATAATATCAAAGCTCAGTACAGTACACCTTTTGGCCACATTCTCCAGATGTGGCCTTTTTTTATTAGCAATAAATATAGCTTAGAATGAATTAATTTTTTAAGAGAAATAAGATTTAATCTTCTTCCATGGCATTACTATAAAATTTAACACCTAGTTTAATTCGGTCTCGACCATTACTCATACGCCAACGATTGGTGTCACGTAAAGAATATACACAGCCACAATATTCCTGCTGGTAGAATTCTTCTCGCTTACTAATTTCAATCATTCGACTAGAGCCACCATTTTTGCGCCAGTTATAATCCCAATATTGAATATCTGGATAATTGGATGCTGCTCGAATTCCGCAGTCATTAATTTGAGCCATATTTTTCCAACGGGAAATTCCTAACGAACTACTGATGAGACTAAAGCCATGTTCATGTGCATACAGGGCAGTTCGCTCGAAACGCATATCGAAACACATGGTACAACGAATACCGCGTTCTGGTTCATCTTCCATACCTTTAGCTCGAGCAAACCAATTATCCGTGTCATAATCTGCATCGATAAATGGAATATTATGCTTTTCTGCAAAACGAATATTTTCTTCCTTGCGGATGAGATATTCTTTTACTGGATGAATATTAGGATTATAAAAAAATATAGAAAATTTAATTCCGGAATCAATTAATGCTTCCATGACTTCTCCTGAACAAGGAGCACAACAAGAATGAAGTAATAATTGATCATGTCCAGATGGGAGTTTTAATTTTAAACGTTGAGTTGACATAATAAAAAATTAAATTGCAATTCTAATAATTATATATTTTTATTTTGTATAATGAGAAATGAATTATTTTCAATTAAACATGAAATTCATTTAATATTTAAAATACTTTATTACTGTATTGAATATTAAATTAAGTATAATGAAATATGTGAATTATTAAAATTAATTATGAAATCATATTTAAATTTACTAACTAAAACACTATATAATTGGTTGAAATATATATAGATTTAATATTTTTAAAAATAATAATATTAAAAATTATATAGGTAAGTAATTGATGTTTATAAATATAATTTGAAATTTTTATATTTTTATTGTGATATGTGTCACAATAAAACCTTATTTTTTCAATTGAAATATTTCTTTAGATTTGTAGCCTTAATAAATCTATACTATAAAATCAATGTGTTTTTAAACTTAAGCGTGTGATAATTTGAGATATGAAAGATTGGCAATGTAAGTATTGTAATGGTTACATTATGGTTAATCATTCAAAGATCAGCGTAGGAGAAAAAGTTTACTTTTTGGTATATAAATTTGATGCAAAGAATGAACGGAAAAAATTATATAAAAAGGGAATTGTAGTTGCTCGCTACGATAATATACTTCACATTGAGTCACGTAAAAAAACTTATAAAATCGAACAAGCGAAGGTCTATCCTCTAGGAGCACCAATGCCTTTTGTTTACAACATGTTTTGGATTTGTGGGTGTCCATGTACTCTACAAAATTAATTTCTTAACTTTAAATATCAGCAATCCATTTTATAGATTTAAATGAGTTAATAATCTCATCCAATTTAACTGCTTAGGTTTTATATAAGACCGATAAGTTCAGTAAATGTTTTTTGCAGTTAAAGCGGTTGGATGATTTATTTGACAAAACGAATAGGCTCTCTTATAAACCTCGAGTAAAGTTGAGGTCAATCATGATAAGTGAAAATAAAAAAGCTGACCCTAGTCGAGTTTTGACTGTGGGTGAAGTTGCAAAAAGGAGTGGGGTTCCTGTCTCGACCCTACATTTTTATGAGGCGAAAGGGCTGATCAAAAGTATAAGAACCAATGGTAATCAGCGCCGCTTTCCATTAATCGTTTTAAGATATATTGCGATTATTAAAGTTGCTCAAAGAGTTGGAATTTCTTTAGATGAAATTAAAGCAGCACTTAGCGCCTATCCTATGGGAAGCAAATTAACAGCCAAGCAATGGAAAGAATTATCAAGCCATTGGCGAAAAGATCTAGATGAGCGTATTCAAAAATTAACTAGACTACGTGATGAAATGGACTGGTGTATTGGCTGTGGTTGCTTGTCACTCGAGCAATGTCCTTTAAGAAATCCTGATGACGTATTAGCGAAAGAAGGAGCTGGACCACGAATTTTAGAGAGGCCTTAATTACAATATTTAATAATTTTTTTAGGACAGAATATTTTAAATTCCAATCAATTAAAGAGCAGTTAATATAATTCTAAGAGAGTTTTTTATTGTAAAGAAGTCACATGAAACATGAATTTTTTTGATATCTTTAGTTTTTTTATTAAGAAGCAAAAATTTATGAAAAAAATTATCTTTCTTGGTTTAGCGCTCGTTTCGTTAACGGCTTGTTCATCTGTACAACATAAAGATTCAACTCCACCAAAAATTGGTTCACCAAACCCCGCTAGTCAATATTGTGTTGAACAAGGCGGGAAATTAGAAATTAGAAATGAAGCAAATGGGCAGGTTGGGTATTGTCACTTACCAAATGGCCAAGTCGTCGAAGAATGGAAATTATTCCGTGATAACCAAGCGAACTGTGTAGCAGAAGAAGCTCAAAAATTGGTAGGTCAATCTGGCCTGACTGATGATCAAATTAAGCAAAAGACTAAATCAGAAATTGTGCGTAAAGTAGCTCCAGGTCAACCTATGACTATGGATTATCGTACAAACCGAGTTACAGTTACTATTGATCCTGCAACTAAGAAAATTACTCAGGCAACCTGTGGTTAATTCGTATAATTAAGTTTGCTAAATCAAATCTTAAAGTAAAAAAGCCTGCTGAAATGTGGGCTTTTTTATTAATTAATAAAAAAAGCCTCTAGCGGACTAGAGGCATAAAAACATCAGATGCAAGAACAGGTGAATTATGCATCTGAGTTAAGTAGGTTGTATCAAACCATGTAAAGCACTTTACCAGTAAAAATGAATAAAAATAGGGAGGTGCGACTAATGGCTAATGTTCTGTGGTTGTTTTTTAGTCGGCTTAAATGAGTAAATCGGACTGTAATTTATAACAGTCCATATATATGATGGATTTTTTAACCTCTAGATTAATTTTTGATTTGTGTAGAAAATTTTCATTTTTTGGTCTTTAGCTGTTACTCAAAGTTTATTTTTTAGTGAGAACGATAACGCATAAAAAAATTAAGATTAAACCTAAATAACTACTCAATGTTAGGCTTTCACCTACTAATAGCACTGCTAATAAAGTGGCTACTGGAATTTCAACGAGTGCTAAAGTCATGGCCTGACTCGCAGGAATACGTTTTAATCCAAAGCTAAAAAATAGATAACCTAAAAACATAGGTACGATCGGAATATAAAGTGCTACCCAAAGATTTGTTGGATAATCAAATAGGTGAGTTGCTGTAATAAATAATGTAGGTAATAAAAGAACGGCCGAGATACCAAAAATCACGCCCATCGCAGCTCTTGAGTCGACACCTTCATGAATTAAATTTTTCATAATCCATGAATATGTTGCATAACTCAGGCTAGAGAGTAAGCCAAAAAATACGCCTAAAAGACGTTCTGACTGAATCCCTTGATGATGATGACTATGTTCACCTGAATATGAGAGTAGAACCACTCCTAAAAAACCTAAAATAAAACTAATAAGCCATTTTAAAGAGAGTTTACGTTTATCTAATAACCATTCGAGCATGACCGAAAACAAGGGGGCACAGCCAATTGAAATGACGGTACCGATAGAAACACCAGCTAGCGAGACAGATGAATAAAATGCGAAAGGGCACAGAATAGAGACAATTACAGCAATAAAAACTTTCGTTTTATAGTCAAAAAGCTTTCGGTAATCTTTCTTAATTGCTTTTAAACTTAAAAATGTATGAATTAACCCTCCGAAACCTACAGATATAGTGGCAATCACTACTGGACTAATACCTTTTGCAAAAGACGCAGCAGTACCTGCAGTACCCCATAAAAATGCCGCAAATAGTACAGATAAGAAACCCGTATAATAAGTTAGGGAAAATTTTGTTTCTGTTGGCACGTTCATATGGAGTGACTCAAACTTTAAAAGTTTTATGCAGCACAATTTCTACAAGATAAGAATGATTAATCTTGTAAAGAATAAGTTAGCTGAATGGGTAGGAACTTTTTGACGACCGTCCGTCTCAAGGCAACAGTATATGCAAATCACAGAATTTTGCTGAAGAATTTATCATTTAATTTAATGGAAAAATCTACTATTTGAAAAATAGTAAATTCAGTATTGATTGTGTTGTTTTTAGGCAGTGAGCCATTTATTTTCAGTGCTTTATAGACGGCTTAATGATAATTTTAGAACTATCCGAAAGGACACAATAATGACGAACATACGAATAATAATGAATCGAAGGTAGGACCACGTGTTTATTAGTGTATTTGATCTTTTTAAAATAGGCATCGGCCCATCTAGCTCCCATACAGTTGGACCAATGCGAGCGGCATACAGTTTTGTGGATGATTTATTGAAGCAAAACAATTTACAAGCAACGGTAAGAGTTCAGGTGAAGTTATACGGTTCGCTGTCGGCAACCGGTGTCGGTCATGCGACAGACAAGGCAGTACTGTTAGGCTTAATGGGCTTTGACCCTGAACATATTGATACTCAAGTAAGCACAAGCTTGATTGAAGATGTACTTGAAAATAAAGCTATCCAGCTTAATCAGCAAAAGACTATTTCTTTTGATTATAAGCATGATGTGCTTTTTTTAGATGAATCTTTGCCTTATCACCCCAACGCAATGGAACTGATTGCGTATAACGGGGCTCAAGAAATTTTATATGCAGAAACTTACTATTCGGTTGGTGGTGGCTTTATTGTCAGTGAAAGACAATTAACACACACCCAAACTGAAACCAACGACGTTAAAGTTCCATATCCATTTCATAGCGCGGCTGAACTTTTAAGCTTATGTAGAACTCATCATTTATCAGTGAGTGAGTTAATGCTTGAAAACGAAAAAAGCTGGCGTAGTGAAAGTGAGATTCGCAGTAAAATTATGGAAATCTGGAAAGTGATGCAGCAATGTATTCACAACGGATTAATTAATGAAGGCATATTACCGGGCGGATTAAACGTAAAACGTCGGGCTAAAAAAATTCACGATAAGTTATTAAATAAGAAAAACTCTAACCTGATTGTGACAACTTTTCATGCTATGGAATGGGTTAATTTATTTGCCTTGGCGGTCAATGAAGAAAATGCTGCCGGCGGTCGAGTCGTAACAGCCCCTACAAATGGTGCTGCTGGAATTATTCCGGCAGTTTTATATTACTACGTGACTTTCTCTAAAGACTTTTCCGAAGACAAAGTGGTTCGTTTCTTTTTAAGTGCGGCAGCCGTCGGCATTTTATGTAAACTCAATGCTTCTATTTCTGGTGCAGAAGTGGGATGTCAGGGCGAAGTCGGCTCAGCATGTGCGATGGCTTCGGCAGGTTTAGCTGAAATTTTAGGAGCTTCACCTGAGCAAGTGGAGCATGCGGCTGAAATTGGGCTTGAACATAACTTGGGTTTAACGTGTGATCCGATTGGTGGTTTGGTTCAGGTGCCTTGCATTGAACGAAATGCGATTGCGGCTGTAAAAGCGATTAATGCAGCACAAATGGCACTTCATGATGAAGGAGAGCATTTTGTGACATTAGATAAAGTGATTCAGACCATGAAGGAAACAGGCAAAGATATGTCTGAAAAATATAAAGAGACGTCAAAAGGTGGCCTCGCTGTTAACGCAATTGAGTGCTAAAAAAAATGAGATGGGGACGAGGTGACCCCATCTCATTTTAAACATTAAGCCTCGCGAGCAACTAAGGTTAAAATGTCGTAAGTTGCGACAAGTTCACCACGTTGGTTTTTGACTTTAATATCCCACACGACAACGCCATGCGCAGGCTGAGACGGATCTTTTTGTGGTTTAGGCGTTTTTTGTTTACAGGTGAGTTCAACCTGAATTGAGTCACCAATTTTAACGGGTTCAACAAAACGTAAGTTGTCCATACCGTAGTTGGCAATCACAGGACCTTGTGCTGCATCTACAAATAGACCTGCTGCCGCAGACACAATGAAATAGCCGTGTGCAACGCGCTCACCAAAGAAAGACTCGGCCGCTGCGATTTTGTCGGTATGTGCGTAGAAGTAGTCACCGCTTAAACAAGCGAAATTGACAATATCAGCTTCAGTCACTGTACGACGCGCCGTTAATAAACGTTCACCAATCACTAACTCATCAAATGACTTTTTAAATGGATGTACGCGGTCTTCGTTAACTTTCGAACCAGCAGTCCATGAGTGGGTAATTTGAGTCAGGCTGTTTGGAGAACCTTGAATTGCAGTGCGCTGCATGTAGTGTTTAACGGCACGAATACCACCTAACTCTTCACCGCCACCTGCACGGCCAGGTCCGCCGTGTACTAAATGCGGAAGTGGAGAACCATGACCTGTACTTTCTTTTGCAGACTCTGCATCGAGTACATGCACACGGCCATGCCAAGGCGCAATTTTTTGAATAATTTGTTCAATATTCTCATCGTTATTTTTAACGACTGAAGCCACTAAGCTACCTTCACCACGTGAAACAAGATCGCTAAGCTCTTCAATGCTTTGATATGGCATGAGTGTACATACCGGACCGAAAGCTTCTGTAGTATGGACATTCATCGCTTGTAAAGGCTGTTCGCAGAGCAATAAAGTTGGAGCGAAAAAAGCACCTTTTTCAGGATGGTCTGCATTAAATGTAAAACTATCATTGCCACCAAAAACAATTTTTGCATCTTTGCTAAGCTCGGCAACTTTTTCTGCAACGTCACGTTTTTGTTTAATACTGGCTAAAGCGCCCATGGTGGTTTCTTCTTTTTGAGGGTCACCCACCACAACTTTAGCAAGTTTGGCAGTGAGTTTCTCTTGCACAGTTGCTAATAAATTTTCAGGAACGAAAGCACGACGAATTGCAGTACATTTTTGACCTGCTTTTGTGGTCATTTCACGGAAGACTTCACGCACAAATAAATCTACAGTTTCTTCATTTGCTTCAGGGCTTAAAATTGCGCTGTTTACCGAGTCGGCTTCCATGCTAAATGGAATCGAATATTTATTGAGGTGAGGGTGGTTACGTAGTTTTTGACCTGTGTAGGCAGAACCTGTAAACGTAACGCAGTCTTGTGGGCCTAACTGTTCTAACAGGTCATAAGTCTGACCGCAAATGAGTTGTAGCGAACCTTTTGGTAATACATGTGCTTCTTCAATGGCTTTTACAACAGCTTGAGTTAATTGAGAGCCATCAGTTGCAGGTTTAACAATACATGGCACACCTGCAAGTAGCGTCGGTGCAATCTTTTCAAGCATTCCCCAAATTGGGAAGTTAAAAGCGTTAATGTGAACGGCAACACCTGCTTTAGGGCTTAAAATGTGTTTAGCGCCGAAAGTCCCATTTTTAGATAACTGAATCCAGCTATCTTCAGTAATAATTTTTTCATCATTGAGTTCACGGCGAACCAGACTTGAATAAGCAAATAATGTTTGGATGCCACCTTCAATATCAATCCATGCGTCTTTACGAGTTGCACCTGTTGCATAAGCAAGTTTGTAAAACTCTTCCTTACGTTCCAATAAATATTGGGCAATTTGTTTTAAGGCATTAGCGCGTTGATGAAACGTCCAGTTAGCCAGTTCTGAACCATTTTGTTTGGCATATTGAACAACACGTTTCATATCAATGCCATGACTACTTACGGCATAAATCGGTTCACCCGTAATGGCATGGTAAACAGGACGTAGTTCTTCGCCCGTCGAATGCCATGTTCCATAGACATAAGAAGCAAGGTGAGGCAGTTGATGCTCAGACTGCTGAAAATCTGTGTCAGTTGAGGTTCCTTCTAGGTGTGCTTGTTCAAGCATGACCAAACTCCTTTTTTATGTGATACATCAATTATAAAAATTGCAAAAATATGATTCATAATTTCAGATTAATTTGTCAAAAAGTCAACTTTATTTTCATTTGTAAAAGTAAAAAGGTTTTTTACAATTGATTTATATTTAATAATTTCAAATATTTAATTTCGAATTATTGGTTGTATTTAATTTGATACTAAAAAAGTGATTGACTTTGTTTTTAGTGTATCGAAAAATAGATTCAAGGGTGATACCTACAGGGAATGAAAGAATGGAAAACAACTACCAGAAATTTGAACAAAATATTGCCAATGAAATTACGATCGAGGCTAAGGATCAAATGCCCGATGCCTATCGCAAAACATTGATTCGTCAAATCGGGCAACATGGACATTCTGAAATTGTAGGTATGTTGCCTGAAGGGAACTGGATTACTCGTGCGCCAACTTTAAAACGTAAAGCAGTTTTATTGGCGAAGGTACAAGATGAAGCGGGTCATGGTTTGTATTTGTATAGCGCAGCAGAAACCTTAGGTGCTGACCGTGATGACATGATGGAAAAATTGATTGATGGGAAAATGAAATACTCATCAATCTTTAACTACCCAACTTTGACTTGGGCAGATGTTGCTGCAATTGGTTGGCTTGTCGATGGGGCAGCCATTGTGAACCAAGTTGCACTTTGCCGTACCTCTTACGGACCATATGCACGTGCAATGGTACGTATCTGTAAAGAAGAGAGTTTCCACCAACGCCAAGGTTTTGAAGCCATGATGGCTTTGGCAAACGGTACACCAGAACAAAAGCAGATGGCACAAGATGCAGTAAATCGCTACTGGTGGCCAGCACTCATGATGTTTGGCCCAAGTGATGAGCATTCTCCAAACAGCGCACAAAGCATGGCATGGAAAATCAAACGTTTTAGTAACGATGAATTACGTCAAAAGTTTGTTGATAACACTGTGCCACAAGTTTTGCAGCTTGGCTTAGAAGTGCCGGACCCAGATTTAAAATTGAATGAAGAAACAGGCCACTATGAGTTTGGCGAGATCGACTGGCACGAATTTAATGAAGTAATTGCCGGACGTGGACCATGTAATCACGAGCGTATCGAAGCACGCCGTAAAGCATGGGAAAACGGCAAATGGGTTCGTGATGCAGCAGTGGTCTACGCGAAAAAGCAGCAGCTTGAAGCAAACAAAGTGGCTTAACAAGATTTATGGAAAAATTTGAGGAAATCAAAATGGAAGATAAAAACTACTGGTCGCTCTACGAAGTATTTGTACGTAGTAAACAAGGCTTAAGCCACCGTCATGTAGGCAGCTTAAGAGCACCTGATGATGAAATCGCACTGCAACATGCGCGTGATGTTTACACGCGCCGTAACGAAGGAATTAGCATTTGGGTGGTTCGTTCTGAACTGATTAAATCTTCACAGCCAGATGAAAAAGCTGAATTTTTCGATCCTTCTCTAGACAAGGTTTATCGTCATCCGACTTTTTACCATATCCCAGATGGCATTGAGCACATGTAAGGGGAATGGCATATGAATCAGTCAGTTTTATCTAAATTCTTATTACATATTGGCGACAGTCAACTGGTTTTATCGCAGCGTTTGGCTGAGTGGTGCGGGCATGCACCTGAGCTTGAAATTGATATTGCTTTAGCCAATATCGGTTTGGACTTATTGGGTCAAGCAAGAAACTTTCTGACTTTGGCTGGTCAATATGATGAAGCTCAACGTGATGAAGATCAGCTTGCGTATTTCCGTACTGAGCGTGAGTTTTTAAACCTATTGTTGTGTGAACAACCGAATGGTGATTTTGCGCAAACGATTGTACGCCAGTGGTTGATGGATCATTACCATCTTCATTTATTTACGGCTTTAACGCAAAGCTCACTTCCTGAAGTAAGTGCACTTGCTGTGAAATCTTTAAAAGAAGTGAAATATCACATCCGTTTTTCGACAAGCTGGATGGAGCGTTTAAGTTTAAGCACAGATGAAGCACATCAACGTGTACAAGATGGATTAAATAATTTATGGCGCTTTACTGCTGAGTTATTTGAACTGAGTGCAGACGAAAAAGCACTAGTTGCAGAAGGCGTGATTCCAGATTTTTCAAATGAAAAAGAACAATGGAACCAAACCATTGCGAATGAGCTTAAGCGCTTTGAATTAAATGTTGCTGTGAACGGTGCTTATCGCCGTGGTGCGAAACAAGGATTGCATACCGAGCATTTAGGTTATTTGTTGGCTGAAATGCAAAGTATTCAAAGAACTTATCCGGGCATGACCTGGTAAGACAAGGAGGTGAGCCATGCAAATGATTCGTCATTGCATCGACCAATGTTGGGATGTTCTACAAACGGTAAGTGACCCTGAAATTCCAGTTTTATCGGTTGTCGATTTAGGCATGATTCGTGGTGTAGAGATTAACGATCAACAAGAAATTATTGTTCGTCTAACTCCGACATATAGCGGTTGCCCAGCAACAGATATGCTCAAAGCACAAATTGTTGAGGCATTTACCGCAGAAGCTTTGACACCGGTCAAAGTTATGGTCGATTTGTCAGAAGCATGGACCACGGACTGGATGTCTGAAGCTGGTAAAAAGAAACTGCAAGTTTATGGTATCGCACCACCTGAAGGGTTGGCGCATCAGTGTGGAACTCATGTTCATTTAAATGATGGTGTCGAGTGTCCACGTTGTAAAAGCCGACATACCCGACTGTTAACAGAGTTTAGTTCTACCGCCTGTAAAGCACTTTATAAATGTCAGGACTGTCTTGAGCCTTTTGATTACTTCAAATGTATTTAAGTCTTTAGATAAGGAAATCAGCCATGAGCCAATTTGTACCATTAAAAGTAAAAAGTATTACGCCTCAAACCGATCAGGCAATTTGTATTGCATTTGACGTTGTACCTGAACAACAAGAACAATTTCAATTTCAACCGGGTCAACACTTAACCATTCGCCATTTAACCGAAGCTGGTGAAATCCGCCGTTGTTATTCAATTTGTAGCTATGCAGGCAAAGAAGACATCAGTATTGCGGTTAAAAAAATTGATCAGGGTCAATTTTCAAACTGGGCAAATGACCATTTGAAAGTGGGTGATGTGCTTGAAGTCATGCCACCACAAGGCGTGTTTTTTCAAAAAGCAGCCAAGATCGGTGGACAAAACTATTTAGGCGTTGCTGCGGGCAGTGGTATCACTCCAATTTTATCAATTGTTAAGCAAGTCTTGTTTGAACAACCTGAAGCTAAATTTACGTTGCTCTATGGCAATCGCTCATGGAAACAAACCATGTTTGCCGAGCAAATTATGGATTTGAAAGATCAGTTTAAAGAACGCTTTCAACTCATCAATATCTTTTCTCGTGAGTTCAACGACAGTGAACTAATGAATGGTCGTATTGATGAAGAAAAGCTAAAACAACTTTTTAATTTTGATGTGCTTGAAACGAGTTTTGATCATGTGTTCGCCTGTGGTCCAGACGAAATGATGAATGCTGTAGAAAGTACCTTGCCGAACTTTGGTATTGCAAAAGAGCGAATTCATACCGAACGTTTCCATACGGGACAAGCGCGTAAACGTAGTGTTGAGGCTGATGCAAATCGTAAAGAAGAAAAGGTCAACATCATTTTAGATGGCCGTGAGCTGATTGTTTCTGTGGCTCAAGATGATGAAAGTATTCTTGATGCAGCTTTACGCGCAGGTGCTGACTTACCGTATGCCTGTAAAGGTGGGGTGTGTGCGACCTGTCGTTGTAAGGTGCTTTCTGGCGAAGTCGACATGTTCCTTAACTACAGTCTTGAAGAAGATGAAGTTGAAAAGGGCTATGTGCTGAGCTGTCAGACCTTACCAAAAGGCTCAAATGTTCGTTTGAGTTTTGATGAATAGAGGCCGCCATGCAAGAGTTAATCAAAGCCAGCACAGCAACTGACGGTGTTTTGTTATTAACCCTAAACCGTCCAGAAAAAAGAAATGCCTTAAACAATGCAACATTGCAGTGTTTATGCGAGTTGCTCGAAGAAGCTGAACATAATGCTCAAGTCAAAGCGGTGGTTTTAACAGGTAACGCTCAGTGCTTTGCAGCTGGAGCAGATCTTAGTGAGTTGGCTGCAATGGACGCCGTGTCTTTGCAACTCGATATTCGCCCGAAGCTTTGGCAAAAAATTGATGCGTTTAGTAAGCCACTGATTACCGCAGTGAATGGCTATGCCTTAGGCGCTGGGTTTGAGTTAGTTTTGCATTCAGATATGGTCGTTTGTGGTGAGAATGCCCGTTTTGCATTACCTGAAATTACCTTGGGTATGTTGCCGGGTGCAGGCGGAACACAGCGTTTAGCGCGCTTGGTAGGGCAACAGCTCACCATGCGCTGGGCCATGACAGGTGAGATGATTTCGGCAAAACAGGCAGAGCAACACGGTATTTGTAGTCAAGTGGTGCCGACTGAATTAACCGTTGAATATGCGGTTCAACTTGCAGCCAAAATTGCCAAACAAGCGCCTTTAGCGATTCGCGTAATTAAACAATCAATTAAAAGTATTCATGAAACGACTTTAAGTCAGGGACTCAAGTTTGAACGTCAAAACTTTGTCTGGCTGGCGGCTACAAAAGATCGAAACGAAGGGATTAATGCTTTCTTTGAGAAAAGAAAGCCAGTGTTTAGAGGTGAGTGATGGACTATCAAAATATTATTGCTGAAGAAAAAAATGGTGTTGGCTACCTGACATTTAACCGCCCAAAAGCACTGAATAGCTTTAACGTTGATATGCACCGTGAAGTGGCTGAGGTTTTAAACCTGTGGACTAAAAATCCGGATGTTCGTTGTGTTGTAATTAGTGGCGAAGGTCGAGGCTTTTGTGCAGGGCAAGATTTAGGCGATCGTGTAGTTGACCCAAATGCAGAAGCTCCAGATTTAGGATATTCCATTGAAACTTACTATAACCCGCTCATTAAAACGATTGTAAATATGCCAAAGCCTGTGATTTGCGCCGTAAATGGTGTGGCAGCAGGTGCAGGGGCAAATATTGCACTGGCATGTGATTTGGTGATTGCAGCTAAATCGGCAAACTTCGTACAAGCATTTTGCCGCTTAGGTTTGGTCCCAGACTCGGCTGGTACATGGTTTTTACCACGTGCTGTAGGCCATGCGCGTGCGATGGGCTTAACTTTGTTAGGTGACAAATTGCCAGCAGAAACCGCAAAAGAATGGGGCATGATTTGGGATGTGGTTGAAGACGCTGAGCTTAAAACAAAGGTGACTGAACTTGCGGAACGTTTAGCGAAACAGCCTACTTTTGGTCTATCTCTCATTAAAAAAGCCATTCATCAATCAAGCAATAACACCTTTGATGAGCAAGTGCTGTTAGAGCGAGATTTTCAACGTATTGCGGGTCGTTCAGAAGACTATCGTGAAGGTGTACAAGCCTTTATGAATAAACGTGAACCAAATTTTAAAGGGCGCTAAGCATGACAGATTTAGACTTATCTCGTGCCCGAATTGCCGTCATTGGTTCTGGAACCATGGGCATCGGCATTGCTCAGTTAGCCATCGTCAATGGGCATTCGACCGTTTTGTATGATCTGGACGCTCAAAAAGCGCAACAAGCCGTTCACGGCTTAGGGCAGACGTTTAAAAAGCTGGTTGAAAAGAGCAAGCTTACACAACAGCAAGCTGATGAAGCCTTAGCGCGTTTAACGGTGGTCAATCAAGTTGAAACCTTACGTGATGCTGACTTGGTCATTGAAGCCGTTGTTGAGAAAAAAGAAGTTAAACAGTCTTTATTTAAACAACTCGCTGAAATCTGCAGTGCGCAAACCATTTTTGCAAGCAATACATCTTCAATTTCAGTGACCGCAATTTCGGCTGGCATTGCTCACCCTGAGCGCGTGGTAGGTTTACACTTTTTTAACCCCGCGCCAGTCATGAAACTGGTTGAAATTGTACAAGGATTAAAAACACCAAACAGCTTATGTTTGGCTTTAAAAAACTTGATGCTCAGCTGGAAAAAAATTCCGGTACTCACCAAGTCGACTCCCGGGTTTATTGTTAACCGAATTGCACGTCCGTTTTATGCAGAAGGCTTTAGAGCACTGCAAGAACAAGTCACCAGCTACGACCAGTTAGACTATGCCTTAAAGCAGTGTGGCGGTTTTGCGATGGGGCCGTGTGAACTTACTGACCTCATTGGGCAAGATGTTAACTTTTCGGTGACGCAAAGCGTGTATCAAGAGTTCTTTTATGAGCCACGCTACCGTCCAAGCCTGATTCAAAAAGAATTGGTCGATGCGGGTGCTTGGGGCCGTAAGTCAAAACAGGGCTTTTATCGCTATAACGAAAAAAATCAGTACGAGACTTTTCAACCTCAAGCTGTGACTGTCAAACCAGTTGATGCCTATATTCAGCTCAAA
This sequence comes from Acinetobacter lactucae, assembly GCF_013122135.1. Taxonomy (NCBI): domain Bacteria; kingdom Pseudomonadati; phylum Pseudomonadota; class Gammaproteobacteria; order Moraxellales; family Moraxellaceae; genus Acinetobacter; species Acinetobacter lactucae. The sequence goes on along the minus strand of NZ_CP053391.1, from coordinate 2,510,101 downwards.
GGGACTTGGTCTCAGCTACCTGCTTTTTTAACGCGTTTAGGTTTAAAAAGCGGATCTGAGAGTGACGACAATATTCTTCAAATAGATGATATCGACTTACGCTTAAGCCAAGGTGAGTCTGCCAATATTCATTACTTAAGCCGTAAAGTGGTTTTGATGGATTGGCACCATGATTTTGAGCAGGCGCAAGCTTTAGTACTCAGTCATAACGAACTTTGTGAAGCAAGTGACCTCGCTAAAGTTGAAGCTTACTTTGCACAATTTGGCATCAGCGTGATGTGGATTAAAGACCATCCGGCACTGTTAACCTTACGCACCATCGCTTTACTGATTAATGAAGCCTGCGAAGCAAGTTTACACGGTGTTGCGAGTCTGGAAGATATTGATAATGCCATGAAATATGGAGTGAATTATCCTAAAGGTCCTTACCAGTGGTTGACACAAATGGGCGGTGCTTATGTGCTCCAAACCTTAAATAACTTATATGCACTGTATGGAGAGGAAAAATATCGCGCGAGTATCTACCTCAAGCAATATGTAGCGAAAACCCAAAACATTGCTACTCAATATTCACGTGATATGACCGAATTTGCATAATCAGGAGTCAACATGGAAGACGTTTTAATTTGCGATTTTATTCGTACCCCAATTGGACGATATGCAGGTGCCCTAAGTGCTGTACGTGCAGATGATTTAGCTGCATTGCCCATCAAATATTTAAAAGATAAACACCCGAACTTACCGTGGAATACAGTAGACGAAGTGTTTTTAGGATGTGCTAACCAAGCAGGTGAAGACAACCGTAACGTTGCACGTATGGCAACCCTCTTGGCAGGCTTGCCTGATACAGTTCCGGCGATGACAGTTAATCGTTTATGTGCCTCTGGTTTAGATGCGGTAGGCCTTGCTGCACGTTCAATTAAAGCAGGTGAAGCGCAGTTTGTGTTGGCAGGTGGTGTTGAGTCGATGAGCCGTGCGCCATTTGTACAAGCTAAACTAACTGAAGCCTTTAGCCGTACTCCTGAAATTTATGACACCACTATTGGCTGGCGCTTTGTAAATAAGCAACTTAAAGCGCAATACGGCACTGACAGCATGCCGGAAACTGCCGAAAATGTAGCTGAAAAATATCAAATTAGTCGTGAAGACCAAGATGCTTTTGCATTACGTAGCCAACAAAAAACGGCTGCTGCCCAACAAAACGGTTTCTTTAACGATGAGATTTTGCCTGTCGAGATTGTAGATCGTAAGAAAAACGTGGTTGTGGTGAACCGCGATGAACATCCGCGTGAAACGACACTTGAAGCACTCGCAAAACTAAAAGCGCCATTTAGAAAAGAAGGTGGTTCAGTGACTGCCGGAAATGCCTCTGGTGTAAATGATGGTGCCGCGTGTGTGCTCATTACCAACCGTGAATTTGCAGATACCCATGGTTTAAAACCTTTAGCACGTGTAATTGGCATTGCAAGTGCAGGGGTTGAACCCAAATATATGGGTATAGGTCCTGTTCCTGCGGTGCAGAAAATTTTAAAGCAAACAGGTTTAAGGCTAGATCAGATGGATGTGATTGAGCTGAATGAAGCATTCGCAGCCCAATCTTTAGCTTGTATGCGTGAACTTGGTCTAAAAGATGACGATGAACGCGTGAACCCAAATGGTGGGGCGATTGCGTTAGGACATCCGTTAGGCATGAGTGGTACACGTTTAGTGATTACCGCAACACGTGAGCTAAAAAAACGAGGTGGACGCTATGCACTGTGCACGATGTGTGTGGGTGTTGGACAAGGTGTCGCACTGATTTTGGAAAATTTAAATTAATTCAGACGGTTTTTAAAATTACATAATGAGGAGAGAGGCGATGGACAGCCTTACAACGGATAATGTTGAACAATTAACACTTGCAGAGCTTAGAGAGCTGCAAACTAAACGGTTAAAACAAACCCTGACTTTTGTATATGAAAATAGTCCGGTCTATAAGAAAAAGTTCGATGAAGCAGGTGTACATCCTGATGACTTCGTGACTTTAGACGATCTGGCGAAGTTTCCATTTACGACTAAACAGGATTTAAGAGACAACTATCCTTTTGGGATGTTTGCTGTACCGCAAGAGCAGATTGTGCGTTTACATGCGTCATCAGGCACAACAGGTAAACCGACCGTGGTGGGTTATACCCAAAAAGATATTAACACTTGGTCGGACATAGTTGCGCGTTGCTTACGCATGGCAGGTTTAACCGCGAAAGATATGGTTCAGGTGGCTTATGGCTATGGACTGTTTACTGGTGGTCTAGGTGCACATTATGGTGCCGAGCGCCTAGGTGCGACGGTTATTCCAATGTCTGGCGGCCAAACTGAAAAGCAAGTTCAGCTCATTCAAGACTTTAAACCGACTGCAATTATGGTTACGCCATCATATTGCGTGAGCATTATTGAAAAGCTAGAACAGCAATTTGGCACTGCGCGTAATACGTCTTTAAAAGTCGGTATTTTTGGTGCCGAGCCATGGACCAACGAGCTGCGCCGTGAAATTGAAGAACGTCTTAATATTAAAGCACTCGATATTTATGGTTTGTCTGAGGTGATGGGGCCGGGCGTTGCGATGCAGTGTTTAGGTGAGGGCGAGGGATTAACGATTTGGGAAGATCATTTCTACCCAGAAATTATTAACCCTGAAACAGGTGAAGTCTGTAAAGATGGCGAACTTGGCGAATTAGTCTTTACCACTATTACCAAAGAAGGTTTACCGATTATTCGTTACCGTACCCGTGATTTGACCCGTTTGCTCGCTGGTGAAAATCTGGCGATGCGCAAAATGGATAAAATTGTGGGTCGTAGTGACGACATGCTGATTATTCGCGGCGTGAACGTTTTCCCAACTCAAATTGAAGAGCAAATTTTGCAAGTTCCACATTTAGTTCCAAATTATGAAATTTTGGTGACTAAAAAAGGACATATGGATACTTTGCATATTCGTACAGAGATGTGTCATAACTGTACTATACAGGCCAATCAACTTGCTCAGGAGTTGATGAAACGCATTAAAACCATGATTGGGATTAGCGTTACTGTAGAAGTTGTGACAGAAGCGACCTTACCTCGTTCGGAAGGTAAGGCAAAGCGGGTAATCGATATGCGTCAGATTGCTTAACATCAAGATCATTCAGGGTATAGAATCTATACCCTGAAACTAAACGCCAAGACATGAGTATGAGTGCAAAAATACAGCAAATAATTGATTCTGTTGTAAAGAATGAAACCTTAAGTGGAACTTCGCTTATTTCGACAATTTTTGGAGATTCAGTACTTCATCGGGGTGGAAACATTAGTCTTGCGAGCCTGATTCAGTTATTAGAGCTATTTGGTTTTAATGACCGTGCTGTAAGAACCTCTGTTTTTCGTTTAGTTAAAAATGATTGGTTATGTTCGGACAAAATTGGCAGAACCAGTTTTTATCGAATTACCGATTCAAGCCGTTCGACGTATTTGCAGGCCGAGCAACGTATTTATAACGACCAGATGAAAGAGTGGGATCATTATTGGGATCTTATTCTGATGTCTAGTCTCGACACTGAAAATAAAGCGTTGCTAAAGAAAGAACTCGAATGGTTAGGATTTGCCAATATTTCGACAAACTTAATGGCTTATCCGGGTTGTAACCGTATTGAACTGCAACGCTTGTTGGTGGACTTAAATATGAGTGAGCAAGTGGTGGTGTTTAAAGCCGAAACTTTGCAGCTCTTTAATAATTCGGTCGATACCATTGGTCGTATGCTTAGAACCAACTGGCCAATTGATGAATTACGCCAAAGATATTTACAGTTTCTCGATATTTTTAGAGAAATTGGCGTGTTGTTGATGCAGGAAAACGAACAACTCGAACCTGTTCAGGCTTTTCAAATTCGAACTTTGCTGATTCATTATTATCGACGGATTTTATTGAAAGACCCTGCATTACCACTTGAGTTGTTGCCAACTGACTGGCCTGCAATTAGTGCACGAACTTTATCAATGAATATTTATAAAAAAGTATTTGAACCTGCGGATGAATACTTCTTGTCTGTTGCCGCAACAGCAGAAGGACCAATGCCAAATGCCACAGCACATTATTGGCGCCGTTTCGGAGGTTTGGTGGCGACAAATGAGAGGTTAAATCATGCCTTGTTATAGTATTGACGGTGTTATTCCAGTCGTCAGCCCAGACGCTTTTGTACACCCAACTGCTGTTTTAATTGGTGATGTGATTATTGAAGCGGGCGTATATGTGGGGCCATTTGCTTCATTGCGTGCCGATTTTGGTCGTATCCATATTAAGCAAAATGCCAATATACAAGATAGCTGCACCGTACATGGCTTTCCGCAAAGCGTGACGTTAGTTGAGGAAATGGGGCACATTGGGCATGGGGCAATTTTGCATGGCTGCCGCATTGGTAAAAATGTTTTGGTCGGCATGAACAGCGTAATTTTGGACTATGCCGAAATTGGTGAAAACACCATTATTGGTGCAAATAGTCTGGTCAAAACTAAAGACATTATCCCGGCAAATGTATTGGCAATGGGAAGTCCTGCCAAGATTGCACGTGATTTATCAGAACAAGAAAAAAAATGGAAAACCAGAGGCACGCAAGAATACATTGAGCTTGCACAGCGCTGCTTAAACTCAATGCAAGAAGTTCAGCCTTTAAGCTCAGAGTTGAATGACCGCCTGACCTATAAAGACTTTAGTTCTTCAAACTATCAAATTAAACAAGATAGTGTTTAACGGCTTTTAATAAGTCGAATTCAATACACATAGGTTTATAACACTTAAGGAATACTCGCACGAGTAGGGAGACGTTTGTGCAAAAAATGGAAACTACCGCGGTTGATCAATTCGCAGAGCTATTGGGTGTTGAAGTGCTGCATCGCAGTTTTGATGAAGCGCGTTGTCAGCTTAATGTAAAAGACGAACACATGAATGCCTTAGGCGGCGTACATGGTGGAGTCATATTTTCTTTAGCCGATATCGCTTTTGCGATGGCATGTAATGCAGGGGATGCGCCATATACAGGCCTACAGGCGGATATTCGCTATATGAGTGGTGCGAAAGATAGGGTTTTATTTGCAACGGCAACCAAGGTCGGCAGTAGTAAAAAATTTGCGCATTATGAAGTGGTGATAACAGACGGTTTGAATAATAGAGTCGCGTTATTTACATCTACGTGTTACAGACTTGCGCCGTGATATGCGATTTTTTGCTGGTTAGAGACTTAAATATAACTAGCCAGTACAGAACCAACTCTCGAAGTTTCCATCTTTATCATAAATTTTGTGAGCTAATGCATAAGGGCACTCTATTAAGAAGTACCATCCTATGTAATTATTTTCCTCATCCATCTTATTGATAGCATCACTGCCGATCCAGACTTGCTTTAACTGCTTAATTTGTTCTTCTGCTGATCCAGTTAGCAGTTCTCCATCTCTAGATGGGTCTTCAAAGTTCAAATTATAAAATAGAGAAATATCACCAGTGTCTAACAAACTTTTTAAAGCCATGAAGAATGCTGTATCTTGGTCATATTCGAGCATAATCGTTGGGTAAATTTCTTTGAGAAAGTTACCTGATAAATAGAATAAATCATCTAAACCTTCCTTAAATTCATATTCATGGAAGGTTTTTAGAATTAATTCTAGTTGATTCATTAAAATTTATGCTCCGTATCTAAACGGCCTATCGTTAGTAGGCTGCTTTTATCTTATGTAATACCCATTGTCTTAATAGGTATATTCATTACCGAATCATGTCTTCTATCCAAGTTTTAAAATTAGGATAAGAACTTTGAGCATCGTTTAAAATTTCAGTAACTGATCTAGAATTAGATTTAGAATTCTGTTTTGCAAAAGTCAGAAAAACATTATTAATTTGAGTGTTAGCTTCAGGATATTCGATAGATTCAAATGGGCCATGATTCTGTGACAACAACCAAAGATAATCATTAAAATCTTTCGCTACAACTCCCATTTCTCCTTCTGATCCTAAGAATACAATTGGTTGATCTAATATATTTTTGTCTTTATTAACTATCCAAAAAGCAGCACACCCACCTGTACCATCTTGGCCAAAAACTAATAACGTACTAGCATCAGCTTGAGGATTTCCAGTCCAAGCTGTTAACCATTCAGTTGTTTCTTCGGGTGATAAGAAATCTTGGTATGGCTCAAAATCAATGCCATCTCCATCAGCATAATCAAAATCTAGTTGGTGTAACTTCTTAAGTAGATCTGGAAATTGAGTCATAAGTTCTCTATTCATTATTTTAAAGAGTTTCTAAAATTATATACCTTATATGAAATTTATCAGTTCAATAAGTAAAAACCTGAGTGTTTCTAATTGGCTGATAGACCAGATTGTATCTAAATTGCCGCATTAAATCTTTTGAAAGTGGTTGAGGTTGTTGTATTTGCATCATCAAAAGCTGTAAAAACTGTCCATGACTAAACACAGCCAAATTCTTTTGGACATAATTATCACTCAATGCCTTTAACTTTTCATGAAAAGCTTGAACTCGCATATATAGATCTTCAAAAGACTCCGCGTCATCTGCATCTTTATGCTGATAATCCATTTTCTCCCAATATGCTTTTACCCAAGCTTTACGGTCATCCATATTGGTATTGGCACACTTATGTTCAGACAAATAGCTAAACTCATGCAAATGTTCATTTACTTCAAAATTGAGATTATATTTTTCTAAGAGTGGGGCGGCGGTTTGATGTGTACGCAAATATTGAGACACAATCACATGATCAATTTTAGGCAGTTTTGAACACAGTGCTTGAGCTTGTTTATGCCCATTTTCACTTAAAGCAATTGAAGCATGTGAAAGGGTTTTTCCATTGATATTGGCTTCACTTTCAGCATGTCTGATCAGAAAAATACTCATATTAAATCCGTTTTGATAAAACTAAATCCTGACTTTCATTGTAAAAAGTTAAGGTATAGCTTTTTAAAATTTTCCTATTCGAACTTATGCAAAATTTTCCTGAAACTGGAACTTTCCATTCAGAGTCGACATTGCTTACCAAGCCAATCCACGCATGTCCATTAAAAGTAAATACTCGTTCATTTTCTATATGAAAGTTTTCGAAATAAATGGCATCACACCAAAACTTGTCGATCTTATCAAAATCTTTTTTTGAAAACTTCCAACAACTTAAAATTGAAAAGTTACTTTCAAACCATTCATCTTTGTAGTTGTGCTGAATATAGTTATGAATGGCCTCTGCCGTAAGTTTCTCTAATTGTAGAACTCTTTGTTGAATGCGCCTTTTACTCGAATAAATGAACTTTATGTTTTTTTCTTCTTGGTATTCATTTCTTTCCATAGTTTTAGATATGATCTATTGGCTTGACTAAAGTTAGTATATTAAACCTACTATAAAACATCTAAGTATATTTATATTGAAAAGTTTTTCTCAGACAGACTTTTTTATTTTTTATACTTCAGATAACGCCCATTGTGTTAAATAGAAGAATTTATGATTCTAAATGAATGTGTAAAAAATAAAATTTCCCCTTATTTTCCCAAAAAAATTGATAATTTGGGCCGCCTTCATCAGGACTATTAGGGACAATTTTAGAACAACCTAAGATTTCATAACTATTTGTAGTAATTTCAAAATTTAAAGTACATAAGTGTTCTTTCAGGAATTTGGCACTTAAGCTCGCTGGAGATTCATTTAAAATCATATCTAATTGATTTATTAGACCATTAGTTTGTATTACTAATTCATGGATAGATATTTCTTTAAACTCTGTATTAACAATCCATTCTCTAAATGAATAGTCTGCCCTTGTTTCTTTATTAAGAATACATGCAAGTAACTCATTAATATTGTCTACATAGTAAAACAAATCCAAGCAAAAAAATTGAATATAGCTTGCTTGTTCAGTATGAATATACAAATGTAAAAAATCATCTCCATAGTAAATAGGATTTTTTACTTCTGTTATCTTACTTATTTGGAAGTCTAATTTTTTCATATTGAATAAGTTAGATTATTTAAAATCAACATAATACACCTTATACGCAATCTTTCTACTTCAAATAAAAAATCTCATCAGCAGGCTGTTTTTATTTCCCCACTTAACAATAACTCCCTCATTATTTAGCCTTGCTTTTCTAATGATTTAATTTAAAACAAATGGCATTTTGCGTGCTTGACTGCAATAAGGTTGGGCACTATTCTTTGCCTGCTGGCCACATTGCCAGACGGTCGTCGCGGACCGTGATGAAAGATCGCATCAGAGTTATTCCTTCTGAGGGATAGTCTTATGCGTGAACTCCTCGTCTCCTCCCGTTGCGGTAGGACGGGAGAGGGACACCTTCGGGTGTGCTGGTTATATCTTTCACCAGTCCGCGAACCCTTTCTCGTTCTGCCACCATAATTTTAATGTCGGCAGAACTCCCAATAAAAAGGAGTTGGCTTTGCACATCCATTATTTCTTGGCTCTCAATGCCAAAAGCTATAACGACACAGCTTAAAAATTAAAGCAGCTTGATTGCCCTAAGGTTTTCAGGCTTAAAGTCATTTTTACTTAAAACTCAGCAATAACAAACTTGAGATGTGCCATGCATAGTCTTTACGGCTTTGCTATGCCTTTTTTTCTCCCCAAAAAGTGTCTCGCCTAGAAACAACAAGAATTTATAACGGTAAAACTATGCCAAATTTAGTGCTTTCTTCCCGTGCCATACAAGTCATTAATCAGTCGATTGATTTATTTCACCATCGTGGCTTTCATACGGTTGGGGTGGATCGAATCGTCAAAGAATGTGAAATTACCAAAGCGACTTTTTATAACTTCTTTCATTCAAAAGAGCGGTTTATTGAAATCTGTTTGATCGTACAAAAGGAACGTTTAAAAGAAAAAGTGATTTCAATTGCTGAGTACGACCAAGGCACAAATGCGATCGATAAACTCAAAAAGCTTTATTTTTTACACACCGATGTAGAAGGGCTGTACTTTCTATTATTTAAAGCCATTTTTGAAACGAAACTGATCTATCCAAACACCTATCAAATCGCGGTGAGATATCGAACATGGCTAATGAATGAAATCTATAGCCAGCTTATAAAACTAAACACCGATGCGACTTTTCAAGACGCCAAACTGTTTATATATATGATTGAAGGCGCAATCATTCAGCTTTTAGAGTCAAATCAAGTGGATGAGAGAGAAAAGGTGTTGGATTGTTTTTTTGTAGGATTCGTTTAAGACATATACATAAATAAGGGCTTACAGGCTGATATTCGCTATATGAGTGGTGCTAAAAATAATGTGTTATTTGCAACGGCAAGGCGTATTAACCCGTCTTGTCGTTACCACTATGAGCCGCGATGAACATTTTAACCGCCGCTCGACAATAGGATTCGATTTCATGATCGTCCGTTGCCCGTGCCTCATCAAAACGCGCAATCATTAACAGATCACATCCTTTAAAAAGCGCGGCAAACATTCGAGCCGATTGAAAACGATCAGGCACATTCAAAGTTCCTTTTTTATGCAATTGAAGTAGTAAGGTTTCAATTTGGGCTATAACGTGGGTAGGGCCTGCATCGTAATGGAGCTTGCTTAATGTCTTTTGGTTTGTCTTATCGGCTACGATCATCGCTTCGACACTACGAACGTCAGAACTTAATAACGTATGCAGTAGAGATGATCCCACCGTCATGAGCTGTTTTTCGGCTGAACCTTTGAGTCCTTTAAAAAGAGTCTGCATAGTGAATCTTTCACAACGGGCTGCAATGACTGCATCGAAAAGTGCTTCTTTATTCTTAAAGTTTCGATAAATGGTAATTTTAGAAATCTTTGCACGCTGAGCGACCTTTTCCATTGTTGCCGCGTGAAAACCCAATTTGTCAAAGAGCTCATATGCTGCATCAATTATCGTTTGGCTAAGTGCCTGATTGGCAGGCCGACCGCGCTGAACCTGTTTGTTTTTTGCCATAATAATGATAGTCCTTGGTAGTTTCCTAATTTAATTAATTGAGATAATTCTAAGTCTTGAGAACAGGGTGAAGCAGTTCAGAAGATTTATGTAAACTTTTAAAAGCTTTATTAAATAGAGGCCTACTTATTTTTTATAAAGTTTGCTAAACAAGACACTAGACCAAATGTCAAAGCACTTAGTCCCAAAATCTGAAAGAAAGTTGATAGGCTAACGTTAAAATGTAATACAGCAATACTTCCAATAAAGGCGGCAATAATCATTCTAATGGTGCCAGCGATAAGAGGGCCTAAAAGTCGCTTCGAGCCTTGACCTGCAAAGTACAGTGCCATCCCAATCCCTATTGCTCCATAAAAAGGTGCCACATACTGTAAATAGGTTATTCCAGTTTGTATAACTGCTTGATCACTACTAAAAATTCCGAGCCATAGAGAGGGAAAAATGCTAAAGAAAAGACCTATTGAGCCCGTGATTAGAAAACTAATAAAAACTCCAACCCATGTTATATGTTGTGCTCTTTGAAATTGTCCAGCGCCATAATTAATCCCTACCATGGTCATAATGGCTGAGCCAATACCAAACATAAGTGGAATCTGTATATAGTCCAAGCGAGAAGCAATACCGTACCCAGCAATTGCATCAGATCCAAATTGACCAACTAAAGTGGTAATGATGATTACAGTTAAATTAACTTGAATGACACCAATTGCAGATAGTGAGCCAATACCAAGAATCTCTTTGAAAAAATGTAGGTTAAGGGGGCTAATAGATAATCTGATGATGCTATGCGTTGCACGCATATGCCTAATGAGATATACGATAGCGAAAACATAATAACTTAAGACCGCTAGTCCAGCGCCAGCGACGCCAAATGAGGGAATGAATCCCCAACCAAAAATTAAAAGAGGAGAGATAGGTAAAAGCAGAACACCACCTAGAAGTGTTATGCGAGCTGGGGTTTTTGTATCACCCGCACCACGTAATGAGGCGGAGAGGAGTGCTACAGCCCATATGAGAGGTGAACCTAGAAAAATAATATTGGAATATTTTAGAGCAGCATCTAAAGCTAAGCCCGTAACACCCATTAAGTGGTAGATCGTGGGGGCAGCGATAAGCATAACAATACTAAAAATTCCTCCCAAAAGACCCGCAAGAATGACGCCATGCCAGACGAGGGATTGCACATCTTCTAATCGACCTGCTCCAGAAGCTCGTGCAACTGCTGAAGAGAGTCCTCCGCCAAATCCGCCATTTGCTAACATTTGCATAAGCATAAGAATTGGAAAAACAACGGCGACACCTGCCATTACTTGGGTTCCTAATGAGCTTACAAAATAAGTTTCTAGCAATCCAATCAATGTCTGTACGAAAAGAACAGTTATCGTGGGTAACGCCAGTTTCAACATTGTTTGAGTAATTGGCCCATTTAAAATCGCTTGATTTAAATCTTGTGCTTTTAATGTCTGGCGTATTGATTGTTCCTGCATAGTCTAAGTTCGCTCTAGAAGTGTCTGGTCAAGGATATTTCTATCTCTGTAACAGGATCGATTTTAAAAATCTTGAGGTTGCCAACCACCACCTAGTGATTTGTAAACTGCTACAGCTGCAAGGGCTGAATCAGTTTGTGCTTGAAGTTTTCTATCTGAAAATTGCAAAGCCTTAGCTAAGACTGGTAAGACAACGAGAGTTTGAGACAACATATTTACCAAGTGGTTTGAACAATTGTTGTTTGTGACTATTTTGTCATATGGTCACAAATTGTCAATAATAAATAGGTAGATTTAAGCTGTCATTTTCAAAAAAAGGGCTAAATAAAAAAATATGAATCTGGATTTTTAATTAGAAATTTATTGAGAAATAAGAAAGCAAAAAAGTATTACATAAAGTAATGCGATAATTATTCAATTTTTTGATTTTAATATACAAAATATAATTTATGAAGCACTCAGTGAAATTTGTATAGTGGTCAAACTTTATTTATATCCATTACTTTTGCAGTACAGACTTAAGCATCCACACTGATGTAATAATGTTACTCTCTAATCTTGTGTTAAGAAGTTTATCGCCTTAATAGGATTGTGACTATTATTTAATTTGGTTACATTTTTATTCGTTTCTTGAAAATTTACAAGGTGGGGATTTAATTATGCTTATGTCACCTTATTTCATTTACTGTAATATATTTAATAGACTGAGACCTGTGGGTTACAGAACTCAGTCTTTACAAGCCATTAAATCAAGCCAACTAACTTTGGGGTTTAGGCCATTTAAATATTTTTTTCAATATTAATAATTAGAACTTGTAGCCCATTTTTAAACCATATGCGATAGCGTAGTTATCTTTAAACTCTGCAACATAGTTTGTTGTATCGAATTGGGCGCTAGTCTGTAATTTAGCATCACCTAACCAGAAATATTTGACCCCGCCAGAAATGAATGTTTGGGGTGTTGGGCTGAATTGAGCGCCTAAACCAAGATTCCAATAACCTTCTGTTGGTCCGAGTGCTGTCACAGGATTACCTGCACCAGAATCCCAACCTACTGAAATGTTTCCCATCCATTGATCATTTAATTTACGCCCCAAACCTACATTTGCGGACCATTGGTCATCACTATAGGCAGTTAGATCAAAGCCATTTGGTTTGCCAACGGACGGTCCTGCGATTTCTGAAGCTAAACCGAACGCATAAGGACGGATTGTAAAATCTTTCCAATTTACCCAGCGCATATTTGCAAATGCAATTGTATTTGCCATGATACCTGTTTGAAAATCTAGATTAACAGATTGGGGCGTAGTAATTTTTGTTTGCTCTAAGCCATTATTCATATTAATAAAAGTGCCAATATTTTGCCCTAGTGTTGCAATGGAGCTTTCATTAATTGTCATTTTGTGATCAATTTCAGAGCGATAAGTAACAGATGCTTTTAATGCTATTTCTGGAATTTGATATGCAACACCAGCCAACCAACCGACGCCGCCAGTTTCTTTAATGTTGAGATTATATCCGCCAAAGCTGTTATTCCCACCGAAGGCTAAGCCACGAAATTTAGCATCGCCTTCAATTGTTTGGTAAACGGGACCTGCATAAAAATTAAAATTTTCAGTAGGTTGGTAGCCAAGCAACATTGAAATACTTTGTGTCTTTACTTCAACCTCAAGTGACTCTGTACCATTATGAAATAGTCCTAAGCCACCAGCCGCGATTGATGCAGTATCAGAAAGTGCGTAAGTAACATCGGCACCAAATGGTCTATCGTAAATTAAGCCAAAAGAGAAGTAGTCTGTTACTTGTAATTTTAGCGCAGCGCTAGGGAAGTAATAATCATCACCCATGTCGCTAATATTTGTATTTTGTAAACCAATAGCGCTTGGTGGTGTAGCATTTGGTGAATATCCATTACGTACTTTACCAGTAACGTTTGGATCTAATATCGAAATACCTGCTTCAAAGTAATTACCTGGTTGCAAGAATGCAGAGATAGACTGACCTGATCGATCTAGAGATGCAGCAAATGCCCCCGTCAGTGGTAAAGTTACTAAAATAATTGCTGTAGTTAATGTTTTTAATTTCATTTTACGTCTTTCCTTGAGGTGAAAATGTTTATGAGACATTTTGTGTTTATGAGACATTTTGTGTTTATGTTTCCTAGAGAATTCGATTAACCGAAAATATTACTGTTGTAGGTATGAAGCTCACCCATTATTTAAGTTTCAACTCTCGTCATCATTTAGTATGAGCACTAGCAATCAATAAGATGTGCAAACTCTAGCTAACTCTTGTTTAGGGCTATGAGTTAGCTAGCGAGTATTAGGTTGCAAAAAATGGAATAAATAGTTAGCCTGTTGTGACTAAACCCCCATCACGGCAGCCATGATAGATTGATGTAACCAACGTGGAGTTGCCCAAGTCAGGATGGTAATTGCTTTATTACCAAACCCTGGTACCACACTCATACGGCCTGCTTGAAGTGCTCGGATTCCCGCTTGAACCACAGGCTTGGGCTGCATCATGACCATTTTTAAAGCTGGCGTTAGCTTTTGTTTAGCTCCTGCCACAAATCCCGTATCTGATAGGCCTGGGCATAGTGCTGTAACGACGACGCCATCCTTTTTTAATTCTCGATGGAGTGCATCAGAAAACCTTAGTACATAGGCTTTAGCAGCGGAGTACACGGCAAAATTCTTAACGCCTTGATAAGAAAGCATACTGGCGACCATCAATATGCTTCCTTTTTTTCTGGCGCGCATGTCTTCGCCGAACAGGCGTGTCATTGCGGTCAAGCTACGGATGTCCAGATCGATCATTGCTAATGAATGATCAAGAGCCTCATCCAAGAATGGACCTTGCAATCCATGGCCTGCGTTGTTAATCAAAACGTCAACCACAATATCTCTTTCGCGTAGACGCTGATGTAACGCAGTAACTGCAGGAATAGAGGAAAGATCCACTTGTTCCACAATGACCTCAATATTGAAGTTCTGGCGTAACTCAGTAGCAAGGTTTTCAAGCTTATTTAGGGTGCGCGCTACTAGGATTAGTGATCTGCCTTGCTCAGCGTACTGCTTAGCGAACTCGACACCAAAACCGCTTGATGCACCAGTCACAAGAACCCAAGAATTATTTTTTTCTGTCATCTCACTTACTCCGGTTTGCTATAACAATTTGAATTAATTTGCATTACTATTCCTCATTTTGTGCTTTCAATCTGGGTGACTAAATTTTAAAAATCTTGAGGTTGCCAACCGCCACCTAGGGATTTGTAAACTGCTACAGCTGCAAGGGCTGAATCAGTTTGTGCTTGAAGTTTTCTATCTGAAAATTGCAAAGCATTTGAATCTGCTTGTAATACTTCTATTCGACTGTTAATTCCTTTTTGATAGGCAATTAGAGCGATCTTTTGTGCATGCTTTAATGCATTTTCTCCATCTTGGAGAGCCATTAACTGTTCTTGTCGTTTAGACAAAGTTGATAATGAGTTTTCTACATCTTCCGCTGCATGTAAGACGGCTAATTGGTAGGCTGCGAGCTTTTCGGCTTCTTGGCCCTTGGCTAAGCGAATTTCTGCATTAATTCGACCAAAATCAAATAAGCGCCAACGTAAACCTAATAAGCCAGCTGCCTGATTGGCACCACTTGAAAATAAGTTTCCACTTGCTGTGGTTGCACTACCTATCAAACCGCCTAAAGAGACCTTTGGGTAATATTCTGCAATCGCACTGCCAATGCGTGCATTTGATGCTGCCAGTTGTCTTTCAGCCATGATGAGATCTGGTCGTCTACGTAAAAGATCGCGAGGTGTTCCAGTTTCAGTAATCTGTGGAATAACGGGAATTGGTTTTACTTCTGCTAGTTCTGCTCGGTGAGTTCCCGGTACGGTTCCAAGCATAACGTCGAGGGCATTCATGGCAATGTCTAGATTCATCCCAAGAACAGGAATAACAGCTTGAACTTGAGCAACATTCGCTTTGGCTTGTTTGACCTGAAATTCGGAAGCTAATCCTTTGCTGTATAAAAGATTAATCGTTGAAAGAAGTTGCTGTTGGGTTTTTAATTGTTGATGGGCAATGTCTAATCGAGATTGTAAGCCGCGAATATTAATATAGATATTTGCAGTTTGAGCTGCGACCATTAAACGAACTGCTGAGGCTCCTGCATTTGAAGACTGATAATTTGCAAGAGCAGCTTCACGATCTCTGTGAAGGCCTCCAAAAATATCTAACTCCCAAGTTGCACTTAAATTTGCGTCATAAGAACGACCATGTCGGTCAAAATCTGGCATTGAATTTAAAACTTGCCCCAAAGGTGTTTCAACAGATTGGTAAACTTTAGCTGCTTGTGCATCAACAGTACCTATTGGTTGTAAAGAGGCATTAGCTGCCGATAATCCAGCCTGAGCTTGAGTCACTCGAGTATATGCTTGGGTCAGATCAAGATTTTGTTTTAATGCCAATGTGACATATCGAGTCAGTTGTGGATCATTAAAACTTTGCCACCATACGGCAATATCAGCTTTGCTATTTTCATTTGATGAGTTTAAGGGGGTGCCAAGGTATTGCTCGGGTAGAGATATATGAGGGCGTTTATAATTAGGACCTACGGTACACGCAGTAAGAGTACTTACGATGATGGGTAGGAGAACGATAGATCTAGATAACATATTTCCCCCGAGGCGAGATTTTGAACAATAGTTTAATTGTGACTATAATACAATTTGGTCACTAGTTGTCAATATCATTTCGCAAGAGTTAAACTGCCACTTCCAGATAAAGGTTTAAATTGAAAATATGAGTAAAGAAAAGAGTAGTTATCCTGTTTCAAAGCGAGGACCAGAAGATCATGATGTAAGAGATCAAATTCTGAGTGCCGCTACAGAGCATTTCAGCCGATATGGGTATGAGAAAACTACAGTTTCTGATCTTGCAAAATCTATAGGTTTCTCTAAAGCTTATATTTATAAATTTTTTGAATCTAAACAGGCAATTGGCGAAATGATATGTGCCAATTGTTTACGTGAAATTGAAGATGAAGTTAATACGGCTATTAATGAAGCTGAATATCCAGCTGAAAAATTAAGAGTGTTATTTAAAGTAATTGTTGAAGCAAGCCTGCGCTTATTTTCTCAAGAACGTAAGCTTTATGAAATTGCCGTTTCTGCTGCTTCTGAGAAATGGGATGCTACAATCGCTTATGAAAATCGAATTCTTAAAGTAGTACAGAACATTATTCAAGAAGGTCGCCAATCAGGTGATTTTGAAAGAAAAACGCCAATTGATGAAGCAGTTAAGGCTATTTATTTAGTGATGAGGCCTTATCTACATCCACTACTTTTACAACATAGTATTTCATATAACACCGATGCTCCAGTCTTGCTTTCTAGTCTTGTACTAAGAAGTTTATCGCCATAATAGATTTGTGACTATTGACTAAATTGGTCACTTGATTAAAAATGAGTCTCCTGATTAATTTGTTAAGGGGGGCTCAAATATGCTTTATCGTCGCCTTATTCCGTTTACAGCAGTATGTATATTTCCTTTTTTCTTGCTCGGTTGTGCTGAAAATACGCAATCTGACCCCCGTACTTCGGCGCCGTTAGTACGAATCGCAACTGTACAAGATGAAATCACTTCCGATTCAAGAGCATTCACAGGCACGATAGGGGCGCGGGTAGAAAGTGATCTAGGTTTTCGTGTCTCTGGCAAAGTCATCAAACGATTTGTTGAAGCAGGCCAGACGGTAAAGCGCGGTCAGTTACTGATGCGTATTGATCCGGTCGATTTAGAACTTGCTGCCAAAGCCCAGCAGGAAGCTGTCGATGCAGCTAGAGCGCGTGCAGAACAAGCAGAGAAAGATGAAGTTCGATATCGTGATTTGAGTGGAAGTGGAGCTATATCTGCTTCAGCTTATGATCAAATTAAAGCCGCGGCAGATACAGCAAGAGCACAGCTAAATTCTGCCCAAGCCCAAGCAAAGGTTGCAATAAACGCAAGTCATTATGCCGATTTAATTGCGGATGGTGATGGTACGATTATGGAAACACTGGTCGAACCAGGTCAGGTTGTCAGTGCGGGTCAAACAGTCATTCGCTTAGCTCATTCTGGTCAAAGAGAAGCCATCATTCAGCTTCCAGAGACATTACGTCCTGCAATAGGGGCTATGGGTCAAGCTACACTATTCGGTAAAGAAAATATTAGTGTCCCAGCTAAACTTAGACAGTTATCAAATACAGCAGATCAACTCACTCGTACTTTTGAAGCACGTTTCGTATTAGACGGCGATTTAGCAAATGCTCCTTTAGGTTCAACGGTTACTGTTCGTATTGCCAATCAAAATCAGAGTTCACAACATTTTTTTAAAGTGCCAGTCGGTTCCTTGCTTGATAAGGGCAAGGGAGCTGGAGTCTGGGTAATTAATGGAAAAACTCAGAAAGTAACATGGCGTCCCGTTGTGGTTAAACAGCTTGATGATGAATATGCCTATGTCACTGGCAATATTCAAAATGGAGATCGAATTGTTGCTTTAGGTGCGCATTTGCTTCGCGAAGGTGAATTGGTACGTATTGCATCACAAGCGAGTCAGCCTTCAGTTGGAAATGAAGGGGACCACTCATGAGTGAGAAAGGATTTAACTTATCGGCCCTTGCTGTGCGTGAACGTGGTATTACGCTATTTCTGATTTTTTTGATTTCAATTGCAGGCATCGTTGCTTTTTTTAAATTAGGTCGAGCCGAAGATCCAGCTTTTACAGTGAAGGTGATGACCATTGTGACTGCATGGCCAGGGGCAACTGCTCAAGAGATGCAAGATCAAGTTGCTGAAAAAATCGAAAAACGGATGCAGGAGTTGCGTTGGTACGATCGAACAGAAACCTATACCAGACCCGGCTTAGCTTTTACGACACTGACTTTGCTTGATAGTACGCCACCATCACAGGTTCAGGAGGAATTTTATCAAGCAAGGAAGAAAGTAAATGATGAGATGGGTAACTTGCCTGCTGGTGTTATTGGACCACTCGTTAATGATGAATATGCAGATGTAACTTTTGCTTTATATTCATTAAAGGCAAAAAATGAAGCGCAAAGATTATTAGTACGTGATGCAGAAACAATTCGACAGCAGTTACTTCATGTGCCGGGCGTAAAAAAAGTCAACATTATTGGTGAACAATCTGAGCGTATCTATATTGAATTTTCGCATGAGCGCTTGGCAACATTAGGTGTAAATCCACAAGATGTATTTGCTGCACTGAATAATCAGAATGTGCTTACACCTGCTGGTTCTATTGAAACCAAAGGCCCTCAAGTTTTTGTCAGATTAGATGGTGCTTTTGACAAGCTACAAAAAATTCGTGACACCCCGATAACGGCTCAAGGTCGCACCTTGAAATTGTCAGATATTGCGACGGTTAAACGCGGCACTGAAGATCCTGCAACATTCATGATTCGTAATGGTGGTGAACCGACCTTACTGTTAGGAGTGGTGATGCGCGAAGGATGGAATGGATTGGATCTTGGTAAATCATTAGAGAAAGAAGTCAGTTCCATCAACGAAGATTTACCTCTAGGCATCAGTTTAAACAAAGTGACTGACCAAGCGGTCAATATTAGCTCATCGGTTGATGAGTTCATGATTAAATTCTTTGCAGCATTGCTTGTGGTTATGTTTGTAAGCTTTATTAGCATGGGATGGCGCGTTGGTGTCGTGGTTGCTATGGCTGTACCGCTTACATTAGCGATTGTTTTTGTGGTGATGCTGGCAACAGGTAAAAACTTTGACCGAATTACACTGGGCTCTCTTATTCTTGCTTTAGGGCTTTTGGTTGATGATGCCATTATTGCGATTGAAATGATGGTCGTGAAAATGGAAGAGGGCTTTAGTCGTGTTGCAGCCTCGGCCTATGCATGGAGCCATACGGCAGCGCCGATGCTTTCTGGAACATTAGTCACCGCTGTTGGGTTTATGCCGAATGGCTTCGCTCGATCTTCAGCGGGGGAATATACCAGCAATATGTTCTGGATTGTGGGTATTGCACTGATTGCTTCATGGATTGTGGCTGTGGTTTTCACGCCTTACTTGGGTGTGAAAATGTTACCTAATTTTAAAAAAGTTGAAGGTGGCCATGCAGCAATTTATGACACCCCGCGATATAACCGCTTTCGTCAAATTCTTGAACGTGTGATTGCACGTAAATGGCTTGTTGCTGGTAGTGTAATCGGACTATTTGTTTTGGCCGTAGGCGGAATGGCATTGGTGAAAAAACAATTTTTCCCAATCTCTGACCGACCTGAAGTGCTTGTTGAAGTACAGATGCCTTATGGAACATCGATTACGCAAACAAGTGCTGCGACAGCCAAAGTTGAGGCTTGGTTATCTAAGCAACATGAAGCAAAGATTGTGACATCGTATATTGGTCAAGGTGCACCTCGTTTCTATTTTTCGATGGGGCCTGAGTTACCAGATCCATCCTTTGCCAAGATTGTGATACGAACCGACAATCAGGAAGAACGTGAAGCCTTAAAACACCGCTTAAGACAAGCCATTTCAAATGGACTCGCAACTGAGGCGCAGCTACGTGTAACCCAACTTGTGTTTGGACCCTATTCACCCTATCCAGTGGCTTACCGAGTTTCAGGCCCAGATCCAGAAAAATTGCGTGTGATTGCGGCTCAAGTTCAGCAAGTTATGAATGCTAGCCCAATGATGCGAACTGTAAATACGGATTGGGGAACTCGTGTACCGGCTCTGCATTTCACATTACAGCAAGACCGCTTACAAGCAGTTGGTCTTACATCAAGCTCAGTCGCACAGCAATTACAGTTCTTACTCACTGGTATTCCGATTACATCTGTGCGTGAAGATATTCGTACCGTACAAGTTGTTGCTCGTTCAGCAGGTGATATCAGACTAGACCCTGCAAAAATTGGTGATTTCACACTGACAGGAGCAAATGGACAGCGTATTCCTTTAGCACAAATTGGCAAAATTGAAGTACGTATGGAAGAACCTGTCATACGCCGTCGAGATCGAGTTCCTACAATAACTGTTCGTGGAGATATTGCCGAAAGTTTGCAACCACCAGACGTATCTACTGCAATTACCAAACAGCTTCAGCCCGTTATTAAAAATCTACCAAAAGGTTATCGCATTATTGAAGCAGGTTCGATTGAAGAGTCGGGTAAAGCCACTAAAGCCATGCTTCCTATTTTCCCAATCATGTTGGCAATGACGCTGCTCATTATCATTCTTCAAGTGAGATCTATCGCCGCAATGATTATGGTGTTTCTCACTAGTCCGTTGGGGTTAATTGGTGTAGTACCCACACTTCTTTTATTTCAGCAGCCCTTTGGTATCAATGCATTAGTCGGGTTGATTGCATTATCTGGAATTTTGATGCGTAACACGCTCATCTTAATTGGACAGATTCAGCAAAACAAAGAAGCTGGGCTTGATCCGTTGAATGCAGTGGTTGAGGCCACAGTACAACGTGCCAGACCTGTAATTTTGACAGCTTTAGCCGCTATTTTAGCTTTCATTCCTTTGACTCACTCTGTGTTTTGGGGAACGCTTGCTTACACACTCATTGGCGGAACGCTTGCAGGAACCATTTTAACTTTAGTTTTCCTGCCAGCCATGTATTCGATCTGGTTCAAGATTGGGGCTAAACCAGCGGTTTAATGATCAGATTTTTAAATTTAAAAAGTTATTCGGAGTTCATATGTCAAACTCAAAAGTGATTGTAATTACAGGCGTCTCGTCTGGTATTGGGCAAGTTACGGCAGAAAAATTTGCTAAACTCGGCCATAAAGTTTTCGGTACAGTCAGAAATAATGTCAAAGCTCAACCCATAGAAGGTGTAGAGCTTGTTGAGATGGATGTGTCAGATGAAGACTCTGTCCAACGAGCTATTCACTTTATTATTGAGCAAGCTGGGCATATTGATATTTTAGTTAATAATGCTGGAGCAAGTTTAATTGGTGCAGTAGAAGAGACCTCTGTAAAAGAAGCAGAAGCCTTATTCAACACAAATGTATTTAGTATTCTTCGTACTACACAAGCAGTATTACCTTATATGCGAATCCAGCATTACGGAAGAATCATAAATATTAGTTCAGTATTGGGTTTTCTTCCTTCACCATATATGGGGCTATATTCGGCATCCAAACATGCGGTTGAGGGATTATCTGAATCTTTAGATCATGAGCTTCGCCAATTTGGTATTCGTGTATCCATTGTTCAGCCTTCTTTTACGAAAACCAATTTAGATAAAAATGCACCTATAGCAAGTTCTAAAATTCCTGAATATGATCAAGAACGTGACTTAGCTACACAGGCCGTTTTAAATCAGATCGATCATGCACCTCAGCCCGATGGCGTTGCTGATACCATTGTTAAAGCAGCACTCAATGATTGGCAAATGCGCCGTACACCATCTGGGCAAGCATCTTTGTTGAGTAAGTTACGTCGATTTATGCCGAGTGGCCCGGTTGATAAAAGTATTAGAAAGACTTTTGGTTTGAAGTAAATCACGAGTGATTTTTGTATAAACCCTAAGTGCAAATTTAGCACTTGGGGTTTGCTTTTTATATGCTCTTATTCAATTCTAATGAATAGCTTTTATTGATTAAAAATATTAAATGAATCTATCTTTATAATTTTAAAAAATACAAATAATTGTTTTGTTTTTAGTTTTTTGTGAAAGACACATTGTAAGTTATCTAAGAATTAAAAACTTATTTGTAGTGAAATTTTGAATAAATAAAGATTTTTTAAGAGGGCAGATCAGCGCTTTTCGGTTCATTATCCCATAAATTAAATATACATATTCTTGCGATGAACCAACTAATGCAAAAAACTGATCTTGGTGATCAATGCCAATCAGTATTTCATTACTTAACTTGAGCAGATCAAATGGTGATGCATTTTTTTTTGCCTCAACTGAT
This sequence comes from Acinetobacter lactucae, assembly GCF_013122135.1. Taxonomy (NCBI): domain Bacteria; kingdom Pseudomonadati; phylum Pseudomonadota; class Gammaproteobacteria; order Moraxellales; family Moraxellaceae; genus Acinetobacter; species Acinetobacter lactucae. The sequence continues at coordinate 2,487,677 of NZ_CP053391.1, read as the reverse complement.
ATATTGAAATTCTCGAAAGTTTTTTTGATATCAAGTAATGAATAATAAAAATCTTTTGAACTTTTAATTGTTTGTAAATAAATGGCAATATGGTCTACATCTATTTGTTGATTGTGTTTTGCAGTAATTGCGGAAGCAATAATAAAGGCGAGATTTGAACTATTTGACTCTATTGAGCCTACTTTAAGTTTAGAGATAGAACTCTGGATATTATCAGGTATATGTTGGACTGAAGCTGAGCACATATTTATTGACCTATAGACTGTGGTAGCTTGGGTTGTATTCAGCCCTGCTAATAATGATATAAAAACGATAAGTTTTTTTAATTTAATCGTCATATAAATGCTTGTATGCAATTTTTACTTAGCAAAACTTTAAGCTCCCATAGCAGTTTTTAATGCCTATTTGTCCAGAGTCAAGAGGATTAATAATTAACTCACGACCAACTAATCCTCCGAGTGCCTCCCCAAGTCCAACATCAATCCGCTGTTGTGTTTCGATATCAGTGAGAATAACTTTCGGTAAGGAAAGCCACCATCCAGGTTGAGCAGCTACAGTATTTTCGAAGCTACCCGAACTGATTTTTTGCCATTGGATAGCTTGCTTTTGTAAGGATAGTGAAGTGTCACTAGTAGGAATTGTTCCAGCTGCATCTTGGGCGAGTAAAATTTCATGGAAACCAGATAGAGGATAATCTTTTAATGTGGCATTACTTAGAGTTAAACCTAAAGGTAGATCTAAGATACCTAACACACTTAGTGGACCAGTTTTGGCGACTACATTATCCAACGTTGCAGTTGTAGAGCGGTTAAGAATAAGCGGTTTGTTATAATCATTAATGTGTGCTTCTGTATAGATCAATCCATTTTCAATCACTACATTCTTCAGAACAGTATTCGTAAGCGTTAAATTCAAATCACCAGATAAAGAGTTAATTCCTCCTGTGTCATCATCTAATGTTGTTAAATCTGTATTTGATCCCAATCCAAGTTTACCTAATATGCCTAATGCCCCAAGGCGAAAGCCAACAATTTCTCGAGTAGAAGCATTGTTGGGCGATTTTATAGCAAACTCGATAAAAGGATTAGTAATGACGGCATCTGATCCTGCATAGCTATCATTTACGGGAAGGACACCTGCTAAGCTAATATCTTCAATATCAATGTCACAACCCACTCCTTTAACTCCACCACAACCTAACTGTAAACGTTTAATATTTGCATTTAGCTCTATTTGTGCTTCCATTCCGAGACGATAAAAACCTACATCTGTATTTGGGTTGCCATTTTGATTAGCTGCAATATTGGTGAGACTAAATAATGCTTGACCAGTTACACTAGCTAAACTTTTATCATTTAAGGCATGGAGTTCGGCATTTACCAGAGAACTGACTAACATCAATGGTATTGTAAATAAGATAGCCTGTTTTATACTTCTAAGATTGTTCATACCAGTTCCTTGGCTTAAAGATTATTTTTCATAGGCTTAGTGTTTTTCTTTAAATTCTTCACTAAGCAATATGTGTATTAAGCAGCTCTACTGAACGAGAATTATGATTTGGTCTTTTATGAGACTTAAACAACAATAGAGACATAATGTGTTCAGTGCACACATTATGCTGGTGTTATGTGCGCGGTGTCAACATGCCTTTGAAGCAATCTGAAAATTTAAATCAAAAATCAAATTATCATCATGGAAATGTACGTGAAGAATTATTAAATGCTGGATTAGTTCATTTAGAAAATAATGATGCTGAAAGCCTTAGTTTTAGAGAAATGGCAAGGCAAATTGGCGTAAGTGCTAACGCGGTATATCGACATTTCGAAAGTAAAGACAGTTTTCTGGCTGCATTAGCAGCAAAAGGATTTCAACTTTTACAAGAAGAACAAAATCAGGCTATAAAAAATGCTGATTCTCAAATTCAGGCATTGAAAATATTTGGTTTAACCTATATAGATTTTGCAAAAAAACATCGGAACCTCTTTGCTTTAATGTTTAATCCGGACTTACAAAAAAATGAAATATCCGAGTTAAAAGAAGCTGCAGACAGTACGTATGCTCGGTTGCAAAGCTTAACAGCTTCAATTTTGGGTGTGAGTGAAGATGATACTCAAGTGGAAGTATTAGCGATGTTATGTTGTAGTCTTGTACATGGTCTATCTCATCTTTTACTGGAAGGGCGCCTAGCTGAATCAGAAGAGAAAGCTAACAATTTAGTTTTATTAATTATGAATTATGCTACAGGTTTACTTGCTTCTTCGGCAGAGAAAAACTCTTAATTTATTCTATGCGTGAAGATGAAAAACCAGCCTAGATATTACGAGACTAGTTTCTATTAATATTTAAAACAATTAATTTGAGCTTTCAACTAACTATTAACAATTTCAGGCTAAGCTGTCTAGTTAATAACTAAACTTATCTAGCAGCGTGGTCATTGCCACCATGAGCCGCGATGAACATTTTGACAGCCGCTCGACAATAGGATTCGATTTCATGATCATCCGTTGCTCTCGCTTCATCGAAGCGTGCAATCATTAACAGATCAGATCCTTTAAAAAGTGCGGCAAACATTCGAGCCGATTGAAAAGGGTTAGGCACGTTCAGAAGCGCTTTTGTATGCAATTGAAGTAGCAGGGTCTCAATTTGTGTGATGACATGGGTAGGGCCAGCTTCGTAATGGAGCTTGCTTAACGATTTTTGGTTTGTCTTATCGGCTACGATCATCGCCTCGACACTACGAACGTCGGAACTTAATAACGTACGTAGTAAGGACAATCCCACCGCCATGAGTTGTTCTTCGGCCGAACCTTGGAGCCCTTCAAAAAGAGTTTGTGGTGCAAACTGTTGGCATCGATCTAATATTGCTGCGCTGAAAAGGGCCTCTTTATTTTCGAAATGTCGATAGATACTAAGCTTAGATATCTTTGCTTTCTGGGCAACTTTGTCCAGTGTTGCTGCTTGAAAACCCAATTCGACAAAAAGCTCATATGCAGCATCGACTATCGTTTGGGCTAATGCTTGGTTTACTGGCCGACCGCGCTGACTTCTCTTTTTTTCGCTCACAATAATTATAGTCCTTGACAGTATCTTAATTTCTGAATTACGATACCATGAAGTATCCAAAATGTGCAAGCCAGTGATTAGATGTGATTAGATCTCAGCAATATCCTTTAGACTTAGATCTCCTCCTGCATATCTAACACCATGTTGTTCGATGGGGCAGCACAGAGATGGGTGACTTTCTTAACAATGTCGAAGTGGATTAATTGCTTCAGGCATCAGCTAACTTCTTGATTTAAATTAGGAGCCTATCACTATGGATGATGTCATCATTATAGGAGGCAGCTTTGCTGGTCTTGCCGCTGCATTGCAACTCGGCCGTGCCCGTCGTAAGGTCACTGTTCTTGACACGGGACTGCCGCGCAATCGCTTCGCTGGTCATTCTCATGGTTTGCTTGGACATGACCATAAACCACCGCTAGAAATCTTAGCTGAAGCACGTCGACAGTTAGAACGCTATCCAACGATTAAGCTAGTCAATGCTCGGGCTGAAAGCATCTCTGGTTCTATCGATAACTTCTCTGTTCTGACTCACGATGGCAAAACTATGGGCGCACGCCGCCTTATCTTAAGCTATGGTGTTGTCGATCAGATGCCTGATATTTCTGGCTTTGCTGAAAATTGGGGTGCATCTATCGTGCCTTGCCCTTATTGCGATGGTTTTGAAGTTGCTGATCAACATTGGGGGCTCATCTGGTCTGGTCCAAAGTCCCACAATTATGTACGTCTATATCATGATTGGACGAGTACATTAACGGTCTTCACCAATGGTCACGAGATTTCTGCTGATGTTCTGGCAGATCTCGAACGCCGTAATGTAAATGTGGTAGAAGGCCAGATTACCGAAATTGTCCATAACGAAGGGCGCACAGTAACTGTAGGTCTTGATAACCATCAAAATGTCATGGTTGATATTCTATTTGCACATCCAGACACTAAGCCGTCCGCAGGCTTACACGAATCATTGGGTCTTGCCACGGTCAATACACCTTTCGGTATAGCTCTTAAAGTTGATGAACGTCGTGAAACCAGTATGCCTGGTATCTATGCCGCTGGTGATGTCGCTAATCCACTCATGTCTTCAGTTACCGCAGCATCATCTCAAGGCGCACTCGCGGGTATCTCTGCTCAGCAGTCGATGCTAGTTTGAGTGCAAATATTCTTTTCTTTGACTATGTGATCGTTAGCTTTTGATTAAAGGCACTTCTAAGCAAGCGTTCGCCAATTGATGACTGAATTTTATTGTAATAAGAATAAGGAGGTTTCGGCCTCTTTGTTTTTCTAAGCATTTTGAAAATTGAAAAGTTTATATTTTTGAATTGGGCTTTCTAGCCACATGACACCAATTGTCTAAAAGCACGAATGGATGAGCCGCTTTGATTGATTCATTCAAGTTCGAGTTGGTCATCATCTTTGGTGACTTTGATTTTTAACTTTTTATATTTTCGTTTGTTTGGGTCAATTGCAGAATTCATAACTTCATCTGAGAAAGATGAACATAGCATCAATTTTGCATATGCTCGGTAACCTATCAAAATTCAGCGTAGTGGGTAGTCTGTTCTGTTAGAGTAATAATCGATTCTGGAGTTCAGTTCTTGTAGCAGGGTCTGCTGTGACATGAGGATAATTTCTGTAAGTTGTTCATGCAGCATATAGTGATTTGTCTCTTCCCAGAAGAATTATTTTGAAAATGTTATAAATTTTAGATAAATAAATATTCATATTGCAGGTCGAAGTATTTTTAACATACATCATATTTATTTATTCTGTTTAAATTTAAGTAGCTACACCACAATAAGAAAACTTTATATGATTCTGTAAAAATAATGGTAACAACTCTTTTTTAAGCAACAGCGCTCTATGTGTTATAGTCAATTTCGATTAATTATTGGCTTTAAAATGGATATCTGTATTGGCGGTATACTTAACGGGAAAAAAAGAAAAGACGATCAAAATCATTTCAGAGTAGATAGTCATTATTCTGACCATGGTTCACAATATAATAAAGAGCATTTTCATTTACATGGACAACTTCATACGTTTTGGATAAGTGAAGAGATTGATTTTTGTGATGCACAAAGAAGAGTTGAATTAATATTAAATAAAAGATTTGAACTTGCTTAAATTAAAATAAATATATCTGTGAAATTAGGCGGGTAGTTGATTTTTAATGAAGAAATTTTAGGTAAAATATTTTTTAATTAATATAATGCTAAAAAGAAGCTCTATTTAGTATAGAGCTTCTGAGTTAATTAATTATTTATTCCTTTTTATCTTTATTATTATTTTCGGCAGGATTATTTTCTGCTTCAGGGGGGTGTACAGTCTTTTCAGTTTTATCCTCAGTAGGTTTAGCACTCGAATCATTTTGATTTTGTGTGGTTTTTTTAGAAAATTCTTTGAAATCAGACATTTTAAACTTCTTAATCATCGTAAGGAAGCTTTATCGTAGGCTTTTAATTTAGTTACATTGCGGTGATTGTGGGAACTCTATGTAGAAATATGTGCCTGAAACTGTTTAATTATCGACATCATATTTCTTTAAATCAAATAGTCTGTTGATATATAAGTAGAAGGGCATTTTAATCAAATACAAGAGTTAACATAGCTTTGAATCGCTATTGTTTTTAATAGTTTTTTAATAATTACAATTCAACTAAATATATTATTTAAACTCCTTAAGTGAAAGTTGGGTATTTCTATTGAAGTGCTATAGTTGATCTTCAAATATATTTATACAACATAAAGATACAGTTTTACATGCATACTCAATCAAATTGCTTAGAAAATGAGAAAAATATGGATACTGAAATGAATAAATATTTTGATGTGGCTGAAAGTGTTTATCATAATATTCATCTTAAAAATCAGACTTCTAAGAATTTAGTGGATTGTCTCAATAGATTGTTGGTTGAAATTAAAAAGGAAGCTGCTACAAATAATTTGCAGTTAAAATATAGTGTTATTGATTTTGAAAATTGCTTAAATCAGCCCATGAAAGAGCGTGTGGTGAAAATAGATTTAAGCCTTCTTCCTAATTTTGAGAATGAACATGAATTTATTCTTTGGTTAGCAGGTTTTATAAAAAGTATTTCTGTATCTAAGTATTATTATTTTTAAATTACGAGGTGATAATAAATAAATATTTTTAAATTTGTTGTATAAATATTTATTTAGCGTATACTCGAATTAACTAGAAAAAAAGACTTATTAGTAAATCCTCTTTTAGTATCGTAGTTTTATTCATAATCCTCCGTTTTTTAAGATCTTAAGCTCAATTTGTTATTATTTTTTCAAAGTTTAATGAGTCATGAAATATGGCTTTATATTATTAAAAATCAAAGGATATATTATGTCTAATACAGCAATTGGTACAGTGAAGTGGTTTAATGAAACTAAAGGTTTTGGTTTTATTCAACAAGATACAGGCCCAGATGTTTTTGCACATTTCAAAGAAATCAGTAGTTCTGGTTTTAAAACCTTATATGAAGGTCAACGTGTTACTTTTAATATAGCTCAAGGCCAAAAAGGACCTACAGCTACTAATATTATTGCTCAATAATATTTAAAAATAAAAAAAGCACCTTAGGTGCTTTTTTTATTTTTAGTATATTAATCACCAAGATAATTTTAAATAAATTAAAAAATACGCATTATTATGATAATAAATAACACTATCACATTCAGATACACTTGCGTTGTATCTATATACAGTTAAAAGGACTATGTTAACTAAGTGTTAGATAATCATCTGCACACCATTAAATAGGAGAGACTCTAATGTCTCAAGACCAAGTTCAAAGCGATCAAGACAAATCAAAAGAGCAACAACAGCAACAGCAAGATGGTAAAGAGTTTGAGCCAAAAACTCCTGATCAGAATGATGTAGAAAAAGTAAATCAAAATGAGAAAGAAGAGAAAAAATAATAATATAATAAATTTATTTTTTTTTAAATGATGGATTGGTAGAAAGAATAACTATTCTTTTTGCCAGTTTATAAAATTAAGAGGAATATTTTGAATATGTCTTTATTATAATAATTTTTATTTTCTTTGTTTTGGCTTATATTTTATTTAAAGTTTTTTCTAAAGTTAGTCTGGAACTTCCCGAAAGTACCCTAAAATAGCTGGTAAAATATTTACAGAGAATAAAAACTTTTTTGAACATGAAATTATTGTAACTTTATACCAAGAAGAACTGATAACTTTAGTCGGTAATCAAAATGGTGGTAGAACTAAGGTTTTTAAAAATGCTGTAATATGTCTCGAAAAAGAAACAGATAAAATCGCTGTCTATATAGATACTTTAAGAGTTGGATATCTTAATAAAATAAATGCCTCAAGTTTTGTTAATTTTTTAAAATAAAAGGTTTTAGTGATAAGGATGCTTTTGAGGTTGATGCAATTATAATAAATGAAAAAACAAGCAAATGGAGCGTGAAGCTAGATATCCCTTATGATATGGAAAAGTTTAGGTTTGATAAATATTAAATTCCTAATAACTATTTAATTGATATTGCTATAAGATATATTTTGGTACATTTTTTTAATATTTAAAATAAAAAAAGGATCATAATAATTAGAGTGATAATAAAAAAGAGAAAGGATATGGAACTTAAACCAGTAAAAATGCACAAAATGTTTAGAGATTTTCACGAAGAAAAGGAACTTGGCTATATAGGAGAATATGATGAAAAACATGTTCTTGTAGCCATATATAATATTTTTAAAGAAAAAATGCAGAAAATAGAAGGAACTTATCAATGGGTCTTACCCTCATCGGGGGAAGTGTTTTTTGTTGAGGAAGATCCAATATATAGTCGTTTGCTGTACTGATAACAAAAAATATTAGACCGGTCGTCTACTAATCTATATAGTGAGGTCTTACTTTGTTGTCCTCCTAGTTTAAAAGAGAAAATTAATGTCTATTATTCTTCATCATTTAAATGCTTCACGCTCATTTCGCATTCTGTGGTTACTTGAAGAAATTAATCAACCCTATGAATTAAAAAGTTATTTCCGAGATAAAACTACAAATCTTGCACCTCAAGAATTAAAAAACATTCATCCTTTAGGCAAATCACCTGTGATTGAGCTCAATGGAAAAGTAATTGCAGAATCAGGTGCAATTGTAGAAATTTTGATTGAAAAGTTTGCTCCACAACTTATGCCCGCGAAAGATTCAGACAGTTATCTTGATTATTTACAATGGATTCATTTTTCAGAAAGTTCGGCTATGGTTCCATATTTATTAAATATTTTTAATTCGATTGAGTTAAAAAATGGCACTCAATTAAAGTTCTTGGGCCGATATGCGCATGCTGAGTTGGATAAAGTATTTTCGTATTTAGATCAACAATTAGTAGGCAAAAAATTCTTAGTAGGCAATAGCTTAACGGGTGCAGATTTTATGATTGGTTTCGTAGTCTATGGTCTAATTAATTCATTAAATATTCGCTCAAAATATCTCAATATTGAACAATATGTAAAAAGTCTAGAAAGCTTAGAAAGCTGGCAAAAAGCTATGTCTATAGAACAAAATCTTCATCACCAAACCAATGCCTAAAAACGAAATGTCTTTAAGCAATTAAAAAAGAATTGATTTCTCAAGTAGAGAAATCAATTCAGCAATTTAGATCCCTTCAACAAAACTCACCATAACATCACAGCAGCCTTGACGTTTACTTTTGGCAAGCTGATATTCAGGTGAAAAATAACATTCACGTGCGGTTTCCATATCTGGAAACTCAATGACCACGTGACGTTCAAACTCTTGCCCCTCTAAAACTTGTGAGGCACCGCCACGGGCAAGAAACTTGGCACCGTACTTTTGAAAAGCTTGCGGAGCAGTGGCCATATATTGTTTATATTGTTCCATATCATGAATAGTGACATGAGCAATCCAGTAAGCAGACATATCGTATTTCCCTATAATTTATTAAATAAAGGTCTATTTACCTTTTCCTAAAATTTGCGATTTCACGCATCTAAAATATTTTTTGCGACAGCCGCAGCTTCAGCAATATGTTCAGCAACCGCTTGTTTTGCCTTTTCAGGGTCTTTGTGAAGATAGATGGCTTCACACATATTTTTAATACGTTGATAACCTGAAATTTCACGTTTTGTCGATTTCATGGTCATGGCACGAAGACGGCTAATTCGACCGTTTAAACGTTGCACCACTTCCCAAGCAATATGGTGCTTTGCGGTAGCAAAGATGGTTTGATAAAGCTGGGTTGAGGTCGCAATAATCAGATTGATGTCATCGGCAGCAAAAGCAGCTTTAAGATCTTCTAATAGAAGCTTTAATTTTTCAGCAGTTTTTTCATCGAGGTTTTTAGTGCAGTCAACCACAGCACTTTGCTCTAACAAAAGACGAATTTCATAGATCTGTGAAGCGATGTCCCAGTTAAGTAGCGAAACAATAGGGCCTTTATTTGGCAAAATCTCAACTAAACCTTCTGCTTCTAAATAACGAATCACTTCGCGAACCACAGAACGGCTCACGCCGAGTTCTTCACATAACGTTCTTTCAACCAGTCTTTTTCCTGAAGGGAAATAGCCCGTAATAATGGCATTGCGCACTTTATCTAAACACAGCTCTCGTAATGTTACGGGCGGGTTTTCAATTTTAAGATTCATAAATAATTAAATTTTCCTGTTTTTTAACATGTTGAGTTTCATCACATGTTTTTCAATAAAAATTAGCATAGCAAACTCTTGCTTTTTTTTCAGTATGTATTATGGTATACCATAATACGAATGACAAGATAATTTACTTGCAAGGAATAGCAATGGAACTCATACGTAAAACAGTGCTTCATGTAGAAACCACTTATGTAGATGGCGGCAAAGAAGCAGCAAAGCCTTTAAAAATGGTGGCAGCCGCAGCGGTGATTAAAAATCCGTGGGCAGGGCAAGGTTATGTAGAAAACCTAACACCGGAAATCCGCCGCATTGCGCCGATCTTAAGCGAACATTTAACCAAGCTTATTCTTGATGAAGTCGGTTCGGGCGAAGCTGTTGAAGCTTTTGGTAAAAGTGCAGTGGTGGGCTTAAACGGTGAACTTGAGCATGCTTCAGCTTTAATTCATACCTTACATTTTGGTAATACTTACCGTAGTGCTGTTGGTGCGAAATCTTATTTAGCATTTAACAATACCCGTGGCCCAGCAAACGCGCCGATTTTAATTCCAATGATGGATAAAAATGACGAAGGCCGTCGTTCTCATTACTTAACATTGCAATTTGCAATTCCAGATGCGCCTGCTGCCGATGAGCTGGTTGTTGTGATTGGTGCAGCAACAGGTGGTCGACCACATCATCGTATTGGTGATCGTTATAAAGATTTGGAAGAGTTAGGTCATGATGTCAAAAACCCTGCAGCTGTCAAATAACCGTATTGCTCACTATTTTGAGCAAGGCGAAGGAGAGCCTCTGGTTCTGATCCATGGAGTGGGAATGCAAGCTGCGGCATGGTATCCACAAATTGAATATTTTTCTAAACATTATCATGTAATTTCAGTAGATATGCCGGGCCATGGTCAAAGCACCAAATTACCGTCAGACGCAAAATTACAAGATTTTGTTGAATGGACCATCGAATTTATTACAGCCTTAAATTTAGGGCCTGTAAATTTAGCGGGACATTCAATGGGCTCGCTAATTACTACAGGAGTTAGTGTTACCCGTCCTGATTTAGTTAAACGGATGGCGGTGCTCAATGGTGTATATAAACGTACAACACAAGCACGTAATGCCGTGATCCAAAGAGCTGAAGAGTTAAAAACAGGCCGTATTGATGTTGAGACTCCGCTACAGCGCTGGTTTGGCGAAAGTGAAGTCGAGCGTATAGCGGCAGCCAAAGTGAAATCATGGCTCGAAAATGTCGACTTGTCTGGTTATACCACTGCATATTCTGCTTTTGCGCAAGGCGATGAAACCTATGCAGATGACTGGTCAAAGATTACTTGTCCTGCTTTGGTGTTGACCGGAACGGATGATCCGAACTCAACTGCAGAAATGGCTGTGCAAATGGCGAATCAGGCAAAGCATGGTACTGCAATTGTCATTGAAAATGAACGTCACATGGTGAACTTAACTGCACCTGACAAAGTGAATAATGCAATGCAAGCGTGGTTGGAAACCAGCGTTTAAATTGCCACACATTGCTGAAGGAATATAACAATGAGTGAAATGGATACAATTAATAAAATACGTGAACTACGCGATGCTTTCGGGTCATTTATGACGGGCGTTACCGTGGTCACAACCTGTAAAGAAGATGGAACGCCACTTGGCTTTACAGCGAACTCTTTTGCTTCGGTGTCTTTGGACCCAGCTTTACTTCTAGTGAGTATTGCCAAGACATCAAGCAATTATCATAACTTTGCAAATACCACTCATTTTGCAATTAATATTTTGGCAGAAGAGCAAAAGGATGTTTCGAATACCTTTGCTCGTCCAAGCGAAGACCGTTTTGCAAATCTTTCATGGTCAAAAAGTGCTTGCCAAAACCCACTGATCGATCATGTCAGTGCATGGTTTGACTGTACAACTTATCAGGTTGTCGATGCAGGTGACCATGCCATTTTAATTGGTAAAGTTGAAGATTTTGCTTCGACAGGTTTTGCAGGTCTTGGTTATTATCGTGGTGGATATTTCACTCCGGCCAAACTTTCTGCTGAGGTCATCTCTGGTCCTAAAGTGGTGATGAGTGCGATTATTGGTCATGAAAATACCATTTTGCTTGAAGAAACTGCCGATCATAAATGGACTATTCCACATGTGATGGTAGATAAAGACGGTGCCGATAAAGCGCTTGAGAAAATCTTTGCAGAATATCAGCCAGATGCTTCTGCCAACTTCATTTACTCTGTATATGAAAACGTTGAAAACCAGCAGCAATATATTTCATTTTTATGCAACACACCCGTAGCTCAAGCGACCAAAGGTCAGTTTGTCGATTTAAATGATCTTGAAAAGCTAGAGTTTGTAGACGGCGCTTTAGAAAGTATGTTGATGCGCTATCGCAAAGAAAACCATCTGAAAACGTATGGTGTTTATTACGGAAATCAGACAACAGGTACAGTTCGTCAAATCGTTAAAGAGGAAGTTTAATCATGCGTTTTTCATTATTTGTGCATATGGAACGTGTTTCTGATCAGCAAACTCAGAAACAGCTTTATGATGAAATGGTTGAGCTTTGTCAGATTGCAGATCGTGGTGGTATGCATGCGGTTTGGACAGGTGAACACCATGCTATGAACTTTACTATTGCGCCAAACCCTTTTTTAAATCTGGTCGATTTAGCGAATAAAACTAAAAATGTTCGTCTAGGTACTGGCACGGTGGTAGCCCCATTCTGGCACCCGATTAAACTTGCAGGCGAAGCTGCAATGACCGACATTATTACCAATGGCCGTTTAGATATTGGTATTGCTCGCGGTGCCTATTCGTTTGAATATGAACGTATGGTTCCGGGTATGGATGCATGGAGTGCAGGTCAGCGTTTACGTGAAATGATTCCCGCAATTAAAAACCTTTGGAAAGGCGATTATGAGCATAACGGTGAATTTTGGCAGTTTCCAAAAACCACCTCAGCACCTCAACCGCTTCAACAACCGCACCCACCAATTTGGGTTGCAGCCCGTGATCCAAATAGCCATGAATTTGCTGTGCAAAATGGCTGTAATGTACAGGTAACGCCTTTGCATTTAGGTGACGAAGAAGTTGAAAAACTCATGGAGCATTTCAATGCAGCTTGTGAAAAGTTCAATGAAATTCAGCGCCCTGAAATTATGTTGCTCCGCCATACCTATGTGGCAGATAGTGAAGAAGATGCGCAACTGGCAGCGGATGAGATCAATACCTTCTATAACTATTTCGGCGCTTGGTTTAAAAATGAGCGTGAAATTAATCAAGGTTTAATCGCGCCTTTAAGTCCTGAAGAAATTGCTGCACATCCTTTTTATACACCAGAAGCGATGCGTAAAAATAATGTGATTGGACAGGCCCAAGAAGTCATTGACCGCTTAAAAGCTTATGAAGCGATGGGCTATAACGAATATTCTTTCTGGATTGATACGGGCATGAGCTTTGAACGTAAAAAAGCCTCATTAGAACGTATGATCAATGAAGTTATGCCGGCATTTGCATAGAGGCGAATATCATGACAGCAGATTTTCAGCTTTATATTAATGGTCAGTTTGAATCTGGTGCAGCGACTTTTGAAAGTATTAATCCTGCAACGGGTGAAGTCTGGGCACATATGCCGGAAGCTCGAACCGATGAAGTCAACCGAGCAGTTCAGGCGGCATCAAGTGCGTTAAAAGCACCGGCTTGGGCAGGTTTAACTGCTTCACAGCGCGGTAAATTGCTCTATAAACTGGCTGATTTAATTGAAAAAGCTGCACCGCAATTGGCTCAAATTGAAACCAGTGACACGGGCAAAATTATTCGTGAAACATCGAGCCAGATTGCCTATGTCGCTGAATATTATCGCTACTATGCAGGTATTGCCGACAAATTAGAGGGTAGTTTTTTACCGATTGATAAGGCAGACATGCAAGCGTGGATTGTTCGTGAACCAGTAGGTGTGGTTGCTGCAATCGTTCCTTGGAACAGTCAGTTATTTTTATCGGCAGTGAAGGTGGGGCCAGCTTTAGCGGCAGGTTGTACAGTTGTGCTCAAAGCCTCTGAAGATGGTCCTGGGCCATTGTTGGCTTTTGCTAAATTGGTCCATGAAGCGGGTTTTCCGGCTGGAGTGGTCAATGTAATTACCGGTTTCGGACCTGAATGTGGCGCCGTGCTGAGTAGTCATCCTGATGTTGCTCATGTCGCGTTTACAGGTGGTCCAGAAACAGCAAGGCACATTGTGCGTAATTCGGCTGAAAATCTTGCAAAAGTTTCACTCGAATTAGGTGGCAAATCACCATTTATTGTATTTGCTGATGCAGATATTCAAAGTGCGGTAAATGCTCAGGTCGCTGCTATTTTTGCTGCTACTGGGCAAAGTTGTGTGGCAGGTTCACGCTTACTGGTTGAAGAAAGCATTAAAGATGAATTTGTTCAGCGTTTGGTTGAGCGTGTACAAATCATAAAAATTGGTTTACCCCATGAAATGGCAACCGAGTTTGGACCACTTTGTACCTTACGCCAACGCCAAAAAATCGAGCAAGTCGTTGCAAGTTCAATCCAGCAAGGTGCAAAACTTCTTACTGGCGGTAAAAGCCTTGAGCGAGCAGGGTATTACTATCCACCGACCATTTTAGATTGCACCGATGCACCTCAAGCAGATTGCATTACCACAGAACTATTTGGTCCTGTTTTATCGGTAGATAGTTTCAAAGATGAAGCGGAAGCTGTGCAAAAAGCCAATAGCACGCCTTATGGGCTGGCGGCAGGCGTTTTCACCACCAATTTAAGCCGTGCGCACCGTATGACCAAAGTCATTGGGTCGGGAATTGTTTGGTTGAACACTTACCGCGCTGTTTCTCCACTTGCGCCTTTTGGTGGACATGGACTTTCGGGACATGGGCGAGAAGGTGGCGCAAATGCGGTTTTAGATTACACCGCCACCAAAACAGTTTGGTTACGTACCTCAGATGAGCCAATTGATGACCCATTTGTCATGAGATAAGTCATGACTTGAGGTATGAAAATATAACGGGATTTTAATTTCAAGGATGAAAAAATGAATCAGTCAAACCCAGTAATCGCCTAAAGCTTTAAATAGTTGAAAACGTAAAACTAGATGTATCGATGCTTAATCAAGTATTGATCGGACTGGCTTTACCTTTTTCTTGGCTAAAACAACACAAACAGAGAAATGAGCTGTTTGTAAAAGGAAATAAAAAGATGAAGCCGAGTCATATTGAAATGACTTTGGCTGGGCAGATTTTTTGATGTTGAGGAAATGAATTCCTCAAAGAGAGATTAAGGATATGAGCCAAAACGAAAATAGCAATAATGCTTTCGCTATCGAAAGTCATTCTATTGATTATGTAGCTCCCTCTGAACGTAATGGGAAAGTTCGCGATCTATTCACATTATGGTTTTGTACCAATATTGCACCGCTTGCCGTGATTACGGGTGCAATGTCAATTTTAACCTTTAACCTCAATATCGTAAGTGCATTGCTTGCGATCTGCTGTGGACATTTTTTTGGTGCGGCGATTTTAGCTTTAACCTCTGCACAAGGTCCGCAGGTCGGCATTCCTCAAATGATTCAGAGCCGCGCACAGTTTGGGCGTTATGGGGCATTGCTGGTTGTGCTGTTTACCACCCTCATTTATTTAGGTTTTTTCATCTCTAACATTATTTTGTCAGGCAAAACTCTTCATACCGTTGTTCCTGCCATTCCAGTGCCAACCGCGACCGTGATTGGCGCAATTGCAGCAACCACAATTGGCGTGATTGGTTACCACTTTATCCATAAGTTCAATAAAATTGGAACTTGGTTTATGGGTGGTTCGTTGCTCATCGGCCTCATGATTATGGTGCCGCATATTAATGCAGATGTACTCGCTAAAGGCTCTTTCAATATGAAAGGCTGGTTTGCCATGTTTGGGTTGTGCGCTGTATGGCAAATTAGTTTCTCGCCTTATACCTCAGACTACTCACGATATTTACCGAAATCGATTGGTATTTATAAGCCATTTATCTTTACCTATTTAGGCGCATCGTTAGGAACTATTTTTGCGATGGCATTTGGTACGATTGCGGTCAGTATTGGCTCAACCACAGATGCCATGGAAGCGGTAAAGTCGGGTACTGGGCTGTTCGGTTATGTTCTTATGATTTTGTTCCTATGCAATATCATTGGTCATAATGCCATGAATCTATACGGTGCGGTTCTGTCTTGTATTACCTCTATTCAGACTTTTGCAGGGCAGTGGATGCCAAGCCGAAATATCCGAGTCGTGTTATCAATCATTGTGTTAGTTCTAGCGACTTTAACGGCACTTTGGGCATCAAGTAACTTTATTAGTTTCTTCTTGAATGTGATTTTTGCCTTGTTATTTATTTTGGTGCCATGGGTGTCTATTAATTTACTAGATTTCTATGTCGTGAATAAAAAGTCTTATGACATTCAGTCTATCTTTGCACGTGATGGTGGTATTTACGGCAAATTTAATGCAAAAGCGCTTACAGCTTATTTCATTGGGATCGCGGTACAAATTCCATTCTTAAAAAATGCGTTTTTCACAGGTGCATTGGCCGATGTAATTCCAGATGCGGATATTTCTTGGGTCATTGGATTGGTGGTGAGTCTGGTGGTGTATTACGTCTTTAATCTAGGAAAGATTAAATGTTCAGCACCCGCATTAAACGCAAAATTACCTCAATAAGCATTGTAGTGAAAGGAATCCCACAATGAAAAAAAGCTATTTACAAGCGGCTCTGAGCACAGCATTGATGGCCGTAATTTATCCAAGTTATGCAGGTGTAAGTTTTGGAGATACTGATGGTGAATACGGTAAGCTTACCGTATCAGGCTATGTTCGCGCTAACTATCAAGATAAACACTATGGAGAGTCTGCTTCTGATCAAAAAATTCGTTTTGATGCTGCGCAGTTAAAACTGGACTACGAGCGTGGACCGCTATTTGGCCATGCAGAATATCGTTGTTATCAATATGACCGTCTATGTGATTTTTCTACATTGGTTGATGGTTATGTAGGATACAAATTAAATAAAACAGATCAGGTGGTGGCAGGTGTTCAGCCGATTCCATTTGGGCCGGGACGTTTCTGGGGCAATAGCCTATATGGAAGTATGAGCACAACCGCAGGTTTAGAAGATGTTCATAATCTTGGTTTGAACTATCACTTTGAATTACCAACAGCAACCAAATTTGATGTGGGGTATTTTGCGGTAGATGGTGGAAACTACACAGGTTCTACCCAAGATTCAGGTCGCTATACAGCAAACTACGTGAGTTCAGACGATCCGAATAAAACCGATTTGCAAGAAAAGAACATGTGGGTGGGCCGAGTGACTCAAGATGTAAATCTTGGAATTAATGGTTTAACCACACAGCTCGGTGGTTCATATTGGACATCGGATATTGAAAATAAAGCCGCTTCGAGTGATGGCCGCCGTCATGCATGGGCACTTTTTGGTAAAGCCAATTATGGCAATTTTAATGTGACCCTTACAGGCGGTAAAAATGATGTAACTAATCAGGATCAGCTTAATCCTAATCAGTCACTCATGGGTTCTTACGACACTGAATATTATGTCGCGAACAAAGGAACCTTCTATACCGCAGACGTGGGCTACTCTTTCAAAAATGTTAAGCAGATCGGAAACATTACGCCGTACTTTATGTACAGTCAGTACGACAAAGATCAGGACAATATGAAAGATTCGGTCCGTAATATTATTGGTGTGTCTATTGACCATAAACAGCTATCTTTGGTGGCTGAATACATCATGAGTAAAAATGACCCATTCATTGGGGGAACTCAAGATTCATTGGCAAAAGGGGATGATAACCAGTGGAATAAGTTGCTTAACTTAACGCTGTTTTATTATTTCTAAAGACACTTAAGCATTCGGGCATACCGAAAATTTTTTTAAATTAATTTTTGGTATGCCATAATACAAAGTTGATGGTGAGCAATTTAATTTATATATCGCTCAACTATCAATGCAGAAGATCTCAACAGGATAATGATCATGCAGCTTAATGAACTCGCTTTATTTCGTCAGCAAGCTTTTGTTGCTGGAAAGTGGTGCGATGCAGACCATCAACAAACATCCGAAATTTTAAATCCGGCGACATTAGAAGTGATTGGTACTGTCCCAAATATGGGCAAGGCTGAAGCCGAGCGTGCCATTGAAGCTGCCAAAGAAGCTTGGCCGTTATGGAAAAATAAAACAGCAAAAGATCGATCAATTATTTTAAAAAAATGGTTCGATTTAATTATTTCAAATGCAGATGACTTGGCTTTTATTTTAACAAGTGAGCAAGGAAAGCCTTTAGCCGAAGCCAAAGGTGAAATTTTATATGCTGCAAGTTTTATTGAATGGTTTGCCGAAGAAGCAAAACGAGTTTATGGCGATATTATTCCAAGCCCATATCCCGATGCTCGTATTGTTGTAAATAAACAGCCTATTGGTGTCGTTGCAGCCATTACGCCATGGAATTTCCCCGCTGCCATGATTACGCGCAAAGTGGCTCCAGCCTTGGCGGCAGGTTGTCCTTGTATTGTAAAACCAGCACCTGAAACGCCTTTTACTGCTTTGGCTTTAGTTGACTTAGCTGTACAAGCTGGCGTGCCTGCTGAAATTTTTAGTGTGATTACAGGCGATGCAGTTCATATTGGCGATGCAATTTTTGAAAGTGATGTCGTACGCAAATTTACTTTTACCGGTTCAACACCCGTCGGCAAAATGCTGCTTGAGCGTTCAGCAAAAACTTTAAAAAAAGTTTCCTTAGAGTTGGGTGGCAATGCGCCGTTTATTGTATTTGATGATGCCGATTTAGATGCAGCAATTGAGGGAGCACTTATTGCCAAATTTAGAAATGCGGGGCAAACCTGTGTGTGCGTCAATCGATTTTTGGTGCAGGCAGGCATTTATGAAAAATTTATTGATGCCCTGAGCCAAAAAATTCAAAACTTTAATATTGGTAATGGATTAGAAGCAGGGCATGACATTGGACCATTAATTAATGCCAATGCGCTGAAAAAAGTTGAAGCACATATTCAAGATGCCTTAGATAAAAATGGTCGTCTTGTGATTGGTGGTAAAAAGCATATAGCGGGTGAATTATTTTTTGAACCGACACTGATTGCAGATGTTACCGCTGATATGGACGTTGCAACTCAAGAAACATTTGGCCCACTGGCAGCCGTATTTAAATTTGAAACCGAGCAACAAGCGGTAGAAATGGCAAACGCAACTGAATTCAGTTTAGCTGCATATTGTTATACCAAAGATTTAGGTCGTGCTTGGCGAATGAGTGAACAGCTCGAATATGGCATGGTTGGAATTAATAAAGGTCTTATTTCAAATGAAGTTGCGCCTTTTGGTGGAATTAAACAGTCTGGTTTGGGGCGTGAAGGTTCTAAATACGGTATTGAAGATTATCTAGAAATTAAATACACCTTGTTTGGAGGCTTGAATATATGAGTAATGAAAAATTTGAAAAGGGTTTAGCAATCCGTAAACAAGTTCTTGGTGAAGAATATGTAAATAATTCAATCAACAATGCCGATGAGTTTAATCTTCCTCTTCAAGAGTTAGTCACTGAATATTGCTGGGGAGCTGTTTGGGGGCGTGAAGAATTAAGTAAGCCTGAGCGTAGTTTAATTAATTTGGCAATGATTTCAGCTTTAAATCGTCCGCATGAGTTAAAACTACATGTTAAAGGTGCACTTCGAAATGGCGTACCTAAAGAGAAAATTCGTGAAGTGCTGTTACAAGTAGCCATTTACTGTGGCGTACCTGCAGCTGTAGATAGCTTTCGTATTGCTAAAGAAGCAATTAAAGAGTTTGAATCTGAGCAATAAACTTTCGGTTTGAATATTAAAAGAGGCCTTGTTCAAGTGGACGAGGCCTTATTTATATAATTTAAATCACATTTCTAAGTTCATTTGCCGTATTACGCAGCAAGGGCAAAATTTGTTGAACTAAATAATCTTCTTGTACGCGGTTGGTTTGAGACATGCAGTTAAGCGCCGCAATGGCTTGACCTTGGGCGTTAAAAACAGGAACTGCAATCGCAATCACGCCAAGCTCATGTTCTTCTTTGGAAAGACAATAATCCGATAACGAAATCCCCTTAAGCACTTCAAAAAACTTTGACTCATCCACAATAGTAAAAGGGGTTAAGCGTTTTAAACCGTAATTTTTTACCCACGTATGTTGGGCTTCTTCGGATAGTGCTGCCAGCAATACTTTACCTGTGGAAGTGGCATGGGCAGGCAGTCGGTTGCCTAAATGCATACCATAAGGGCTTACACGCAAATTATCTTGCTGTGGTAAATAACTACGGGCAATCGGCACCACTTCGTTATCGTCTAACACCACAATCGAAAAAGTCAGAGATGTCTGGGCACACAAAAGATTTAAAAATGATTGAGCAACTTTAGGCAGGTGAGCAGAGCTCAAATAAGAACTCGAAAAGCGTAGCACGCGATGAGTGAGCCAAAAGTAATGTTCATCTGTTTCTAAATAGCCTAAGTATTTTAAAGTTTTTAGATAACGCCTTGCCGCTGTTCGGCTAATACCGGTTCGCTCGGCCACTTGAGTGACATTGAGCCGTTGCCGATCTGTTCCAAAAGCTTCCAGTAAAGCTAAGCCTTTTGCTAATCCTGCAATGTAGTCTTCTTGACGAATTTTCTCATGCGAGTTTGGGTGCTCTAAAAAAGCATCGAGAGAAGGCATCCTTTCATTCCTGTTATTTTGGTTGTTTCTGTCCGCTATTCGGACAAACTAAATGATAAACGGTTATTTTCGTCTTGGATACATAGTGCATAAAACTTAAAGCCAGTAATTTAAAAGTCAGGATGAAACAAGGATGAAGTTATGGATATTTTAAAGACACAGGTTGCAATTATTGGTTCTGGACCAGCAGGGTTATTGCTTGGGCAACTTCTATATAAAGCTGGCATCGATCATATTATTGTTGAGCAACGTAGTGCTGAATATGTGGCTTCACGGATTCGTGCAGGAATTTTAGAGCAAGTTTCGGTCGACTTACTGAAACAAGCTGGCGTTGACCAAAATTTAAAAGAAAAAGGATTACCGCATTCGGGCATTGAAATCTTAACCAATGGTGAATTGCATCGGGTTGATTTGGCCGCTCTCACGGGTGGAAAACAAGTGACCGTATATGGTCAGACCGAAGTCACCAAAGATTTAATGACTGCCCGTGAAGCAGAGCAGCTTACTTCATTTTATGAAGCTCAAAATGTACAAGTGAAAGATTTCTACAATGCACCCAAAGTTGAGTTTGAGTACCAAGGTAAAGCCTTTCAAATTCAGTGTGACTTTATTGCTGGTTGTGATGGCTACCATGGTGTCTGCCGTGCCAGCGTGCCAGAAGATAAAATTAAAACTTTTGAAAAAGTTTATCCGTTTGGCTGGTTAGGGGTGTTGGCAGACGTTCCACCTGTAGCCGATGAACTCATTTATGTACAGTCAGAACGTGGATTTGCTTTATGTAGTATGCGTTCAGAAACACGTAGCCGTTATTATTTACAAGTTCCTTTAACAGATCATGTCGAAGATTGGTCGGATGAAAAGTTTTGGGATGAGTTAAAAAATCGCCTAGATCCTGAAAGCCGTGAAAAGCTAGTGACGGGGCCTTCTATTGAAAAAAGTATCGCGCCATTACGCAGCTTTGTGACAGAACCCATGCGTTTTGGAAAACTATTTTTAGCAGGTGATGCTGCGCATATTGTTCCACCAACAGGAGCAAAAGGCCTAAACCTCGCGGCTTCTGATATTGCTTATTTATCAAGTGCGCTTGTTGAATATTATGTTGAGGGTTCAGAGCAAGGTATAAATGAATACTCTGAAAAATGCCTACAACGAGTATGGAAAGCTGAGCGTTTTTCTTGGTGGATGACTCATTTATTGCATCGCTTTGAAACTGAAAGCGAGTTTGATCATAAGATTAAACAAGCAGAGTTAAGTTATGTGCTTGGTTCAATTGCGGGTAAAACCACATTGGCTGAAAACTATGTTGGTTTGCCTTATGAGATTAAGCAAATTGATAGTTTTAAGCATGCGAGCTAAAGGCTTAATAAAAATAAAAAGGGCATGAAAGTGCTCTTTTTTATATAAAAACTGGATGGCAATTGCTAGGTCAAAGATGCCATTCAGTTAAAAGTAGCCCTAATACTTTTTAAAATATAGGGCTACTTATCAATCAACCTAAAGTTTAGTTGGCGGTTGCCGTAACTTTTTTATTGGTTAATATCACTTGTTGCTGAGGTTGAAGGGGTTTAATCACTTGTGGATTAGAGTTACTCCACGGAATATAGGCTTCTGTCAAAATATGGCCTGTAAGACTGGTCAAATCACTCGTTTTAACTTCAGCATTGCCTTGATGACCAAATAAAACGACTTCATCGCCTGCTTTCGCCTCTGGAATATCTGTTACATCAACCATAACAGTATTCATTGATACTCGACCAACTATTGGTGCTTTTTGTCCATTTATTAATACAAAAGCTTTATTACTAAAACTACGACGGTAGCCATCCGAATAACCTACAGGGAGGTTTGCGAGTTTAGAGTCACGTTTCAATGTATAGGTCTGGTCATAACCTACAGTTGAATCTTTAAGGTAATTATTAACTGCGGCAATTTGTGTTTTAAATGCCATCATACCTTTAAATTCAGGGTGATTAGGAAAATCCCCATATATAATTGCACCTGCACGGACCATATCTAAATGTGATTCAGGAACGTTTACGGTAGCAAATGAATTCGCTGTATGTAATGTTAATTCTTTACGATTGAGTTTGGCTTTTTTAATCAACCATGCAGTTTGTTCATTAAATTGCGCCAGACGCTCACGAACAAATTTTTCATCCTCTACGGCATAGTGGGTCATAATGCCATCAATTTTAAGATGGGGCAGTTTGGTGATCGCGACAGCTTGTTCTTTACCTTGTTCTGACAACATTTCAAGACCATTACGATCCATGCCGCCTGAATTTAAAGCCAAGCTGTAATGAACAGTTGTATTATTCGCTTCTGCCCATTTAGAGATACGGGCAGCTTGGTCATAATTACCCAAAAGCTCTTCAATATTTAACGCCTGTGCGTTGATAATTTCACTATCTGTGGCTGTACGTAAACGTGTAATTTTGCCTTTATAGCCATGCTTACGTACCATAGCCGCTTCAGCATTACTGGTAATGCCAATACAAGATACGTTTAACTTCATAACACTTGGCATAAGTAGATCAATACTATGGCCGTATGCGTTAGCTTTCATGACTATACAAAGTTGTGTTTTGCCATTAAGTAACTGATTTGTCTTTTTAATATTATCTTCAAAAGCTTGAGTATCAATTTCTATCCATGCATTTGCTGTAGGTGCAGGACTTACTTCATTTGTAACATGGGGAGTGAGTAAGGGAGCTGCATGAGCAAATTGCACCGAACCGAATAATATTAATGCACAGCTATAAGCGAGATGAGAAAATTTTGTTTTAAGTTTCATGAGTTTTTTAATCTTTCCTGGCTGAATATAATTTAACGCTGGGTGGATTTTTATGGTTAAGTACAGAAATATAATTGATTTAAAATGTCGCACGATTTAGTCGCAATAATACTTTCTCCTTAAAATATTATAGTCGCTATTAAGTAAAATTTAATTTTGCTTAGACTAAATTGAAAAATGCAAATGTGATTTCAATTAATCTTAATTAAATCTAAATACACCTTCATTAAAAAAACAAGCAGAAAATTTATTATATTTTTTGAGTGTTATTTTTTTAATCTATTTATTTGCGATGTTTTTAATTAAATTTTTTAAAATATAACATTTGGTAAATAATTAACTTTATTATTGCGAAAGATTTTTTTATTTTATAAATATAATGAATTATATTTTTTATCATTTGGTAAAATAGAAAAATATATAGGAATAAATATCCATAATTTTATTCAACAGAAGGGGTTATTTTTGAAATTGTTATATTTTTCATTATCTTATTGTGTGTTTGTTGGAGGTGCTTGGAAATTTTGGATTATGTTGAGTCAATTTTTAAGCATCTAATATCACATTTAATAGTTTTTTAATAAATTAATTTAAATTTTATAAATAAAATATTAATTAGATTGAGTGAATAATTGGGTGATATTTAACCTTGAGGGGTGGTTGTAGGTTTTGAGTAATAAATAGACTAGTTTGTCTTATATTGTTTTTTTAATTGGATTTGTTGTTTGAGATTTTGGTTAGATTAAAATTTTTTGTTTGTTTTGAAGATAAATAATTTTATTAATATTTTAGTTTTTATTAAGTGAATGATTCTGCATTAAGACTTTATAAAGATAAGATGATGGGTGTTTTTTTTAATTGCTCAGCAAGGTTTGGTTTTTTCTTAACCATGTTATTCTAGTTTTACAAGGTAGTAATATAGCAAGACGTATATTGAGTATTAGTATCGACCCTTAACTCCTGTTTAAGAGTACGTACAGAAATATAAATTTTTATCTTAAAAAATTGTCTAACTAAATATGATTTAAGGGCTATGTCATGCCGATTTTTCTTGACGAGCAATTGAGCCAAGGAAAGTTTTCCGAAGCGATTATGAGCATACAAACACGATTTTTTATGAAAAAATTAATTGGAAAAAAAGCGGGGAATAGGACGCATTTTGCTTAAAAGATCAGCATTAATAAAAGCTTTTGTCACATTTTTTCAGTATATTGCTATTAATTTCTTTATTTATAAATTCTAAGTTTGTATGGAACAGGACCAAGCACGCATACCTAAATATATTCCTATTCGCGATGCGATTGCCCATGATATTGAATCTGGCGTATTAGAAGCCCACGCAAAACTCCCATCGGAAAGAGTACTTTCTGAACAATTCCAAACTACGCGAGTGGCTGCACGTGAAGCTTTGTTGGCTTTGGAAACTGATGGTTTGATTTATCGATTAGACCGCCGTGGTTGGTATGTTCGTTCTCCTCGTATTATTTATCACCCGCAATCGACAAAAAACTTTAATCAGTTTGTGATTGAACAAGGCTATGAACCTTCTACAGAAGTGATTTCCAGTGAACTTACACAAGCCACTTCTTGGGATGCCAAGCATTTAAAAGTTGAAAAAGGGCATTCGATTTATTCAGTGTGGCGACGTCGTTGTATTAATGGGCGACCTGTGTTGGTTGAACATTTACGTGTGAATGCCGAACTTTTTCCTGAGTTTTTAGCTCATGATCTCAAGCAATCCATTACTTTACTGATGGCAAATCAATATAACTGCCATATCACTAGAGCTGACATTAACCTCTATCCAACAGCTCTATCGGAACAACAGGCCAAAGCGCTTCATGTCAATGTTGGCGCGCTCGGTTTATATATTTGCCGTAGTAACAGAAATGAAAAGGGCGTAATTACCGATGTTGACCAAGAATATTGGCTACACGATGTCTTAGATTTACATTTCGAAGCACGAGCATAAAAATAAAATCTGGTTTAAACCAGATTAATCAAACTGTCATATAAACCTGTTGAAATACGATCATCAAATAATTGCATTCGATGGTTTGCAGATGAAACAGTATGTTCAACAGTCAATTAAACTTGGCACTGCATCAGTTTTAGGTGTAGTGGTCGCTTTTCAAATAGGATGTTCATCGGCAACATCAAAAAAATCAGAAGAAATTACCGTCTATACGGCAGTAGAAGCCGACCAGCTTAAACAATACCAAGAAGAATTACACAAAGCCTATCCTGAACTCAAAGTAAAATGGGTACGTGATTCAACAGGTGTGATTACCGCGAAACTTTTGGCAGAGCAAAAAAATCCACAAGCGGATGTGGTTTTTGGTGTGGCTTTAACCAGTTTGCTGGTCATGGAAAAGAAAGACATGCTTGAGCCTTTTAAACCAGAAGGCGTTGAAAATCTAAAACCCGAATTTGTAAGTAAAAAACCTGTACCAACTTGGACGGGTATGGACGCATGGGAATCTGCAATCTGTGTAAATAAAGTCGAATTAGAAAAGCGTAAGTTACCAATTCCAAAAACCTGGAAAGATTTAACCAACCCAATTTATAAAAACCTGATTGTGATGCCAAATCCGGCTTCGAGTGGCACTGGGTATTTAGATGTGACTGCTTGGATGCAGATCTGGGGTGAAAAGCAGGCGTGGGATTATATGCAGGCTTTAGATAAAAACATTTCGCAATATCCTCACTCTGGTTCAAAACCTTGCAAAATGGCCGCACAAGGCGAAATTCCAATTGGTGTTTCTTTCGGTTATCCAGCATTTAAATTAAAAGCAGAAGGTGCACCTTTAGAAGTGGTTTATCCAAATGAAGGGTTAGGTTGGGAAATGGAAGCCTCAGCAATTGTGAAAGGAACCAAGAAATTAAGTAGCGCACAAAAATTTATAAATTGGTCGGTAAGCAAAGCGGCAAATGAAGCTTATGCACATAACTTTTCAATGGTCGCTTATAAAGGCATTGAGAATACCACTATGAGTTTCCCGAAAAACCTTCCTAAACTGCTTGTAAAAAATGATTTTTATTGGGCGGCCGAACAGCGTGAACGTATTTTGGCTGAATGGTCAAAGCGTTTTGAAAAGTGATCTTTTGAATAAGGGCCTCATTATGCAAATACCTTCGTCATTGCAATCATCGCTGCTAGGTCAAAACCCAAAGGGCGAGTTGGCAGGGCATTTATTGTCGACATTAACGACCTATAAATATCCTGAACATGGCCCCTCGGTTTTAGAGGTGGTGGATATTCAAAAAAAGTTTCAACACTTTCAGGCCCTCACGCATATTAATTTAGACCTGAAAGCTGGTGAGTTCGTCAGCTTTTTGGGGCCTTCAGGGTGCGGTAAAACCACTTTGCTACGCATAATTGCGGGTCTAGAAAAACCTGATTATGGAAAGGTTATAAAAAAGGGAACAGATATAACTTTGCTGAGTGCTGAAAAACGACACTGCGGTATTGTTTTTCAGAACTATGCGTTATTTCCAAATTTAAATGTCGAAGAGAATATCGCTTTCGGTTTAGACAAAAAAAAGTGGGATAAAGCTCAGCGTAGTCAAAGAGTTCAGCAGTTATTAGAGCTGATTGAGTTACCCGATATTGCTAAAAAATATCCAAATCAATTGTCGGGTGGGCAGCAGCAACGTGTTGCGCTCGCTCGGGCAATTGCACTGAATCCGGATATTTTGTTGCTAGATGAACCCTTATCTGCACTTGATGCACAAGTGCGTTTGAACCTAAGACAAAAGATTCGCTCAATTCAATCGCAGCTTAATTTGCCAACCATTATGGTGACACACGATCAAGAAGAAGCCTTAAGCATTTCTGACCGTGTTGTGGTGATGAATCATGGCGTGATTGAGCAAATCGATACGCCGCACAATATCTACTACAAGCCACAAACCCAATTCGTTGCCAAGTTTATTGGCACCATGAATTTTTTAAAAGCTAATTGTGCAGTACCGAATCAGCTCGATGTTTTAGGTTTTATCCCTCTAAATCTAGAACAGCAAAAGCTAAAAACTGGGCAAAACTACAGTATGGGTTTTAGACCCGAAGTAGTCGAGTTGGTAGATGATTTCGGTAGTGATAAAGAATCGCTGTATCTGCCAATTAAAGTATTAAGCACTGAATTTTTAGGTGCAAAACGCCGTTTGTTTTGCGCCATTCATATTGATGGAATTGAGCAGGCAAAACACCTTTTGCAAATTGAAATTGAAAATACCAATTTCAAATCTTTGCAAGAACTTATGTTTATAAAAGTGCCTAATCAGCTCATTCATGTCTTTGACGAACAAGGGTACGCACTATGTTAAATGAAACTGCTTCAGCGGTTTTAAAAACACAGCCGCGTCGAAAAACTGAATATTCATTAAGATCGAACATTGCTTTGTTTGTTGTTGCAATTGCTTTAACTTTAGCGATTATTGCACCTTTAATGATGCTGTTTGAAACCGCATTTTTTGATGAAAACCAAAACTTTGTCGGTCTTGAGAACTTTTATAATTATTTTGGCAGTCCAGCTTTACTCAGTTCTGTATTTAACTCTGTTTGGATAGCTTGTACTGCTACTGTCATTACAGTGTTTCTTGCCAGCATCTATGCGTTTGCACTGACCAATGTCAATATTAAAGGCAAAGGCTTCTTTAAATTGGTGGCTTTTTTACCGATTTTGGCACCGTCACTTTTGCCTTCGTTGGCATTGGTTTATTTGTTTGGCAAGCAAGGTGTATTCAAGCCTTTATTAGGTGATGTACAGATTTATGGCCCAATCGGTATTTTAATCAGTTATTGCTTTTGGCTATTTCCAGCCATTTTAATGCTGATGATGGTCTCTTTTAGAAGTGTCGATCAGCGTTTAATTGAAGCATCTTTGTCGCTCGGTAAAAATATCTGGAAGACGCATTATCATGTAACTTTACCTGCAATTCGTTATGGTTTAATCAGTGCAAGTCTGGTGGCTTTTATTTATGTACTAACAGATTTTGGGATTCCAAAAGTCATTGGCGGTTCATTTAACATGATGGCGCTTGATGTCTATAAGCAGATTATTGGTCAGCAAAATATGAGCATGGGGGCAGTCATTTCCATCTTATTATTGCTACCAGCAGTTTTTGTATTCATTTTCGATCGTATACAAAGCAAGCGGCATGCGCGTTTTCAAGCTTTTCAAGCTAAACCTTATATTTCAGCGTCGAATAAAAAACTTGAAGTCGTTCTGAGCTTATTTTGTGGCGTGGTTTCAGGTGCGATTTTACTGATTATCTTTACGGCGGTGCTGGCGTCATTTATCCAGTCTTGGCCATACGATTTGTCTTTGACCCTAGAACATTACAGTTTTGAATATGTCGATGGTGGTGGCTGGTCCGCGTACTTTAACTCGGTTCGCATGGCACTCTTTAGTACGGTTTTTGGTACAGCACTTATTTTTATGGTGGCGCTATTAACTGAACGTTTTAAAGCGCATCCACTTATTAAAAATTATGTACAAGCTGTGGTTCTATTACCTCTTGCGGTGCCTGGGCTGGTTCTAGGTATTGCTTATATTTTGTTTTTTAACCAACAAAGTAATCCTTTAAATGTGCTGTATGGAACTATGACCATTTTGGTGATTTCTACCATCATGCATTACTACACTGTGCCACATCTCACGTTAACCAATGCCATTAAACAGATTCCGCTACAGCTCGATCAGGCAGCAGAAACGCTAGGTACATCGAAGTGGAAAACCCTTTGGAAAGTGTATTTGCCTATGTGTTTCCCAGCACTATGCGATGTATCGGTCTATGTTTTTGTGAATGCCATGACCACCGTATCCGCTGCGATTTTCCTTTATTCACCAGATACCAGTTTAGCTGCGGTTGCTGTGTTAAATATGGATGATGCAGGGGACACGGTAGCTGCTGTTGCGATGAGTATTTTAATTTTGACGACCTCATGTGTTGTAAAACTCATTCATTGGTTGTTTACCCGAAAAATCATGGCAAGAAGTCAACAATGGCGTGAAAGCTCTCATTAAGTTTTAGCTAAACACAATTTTTATTTAACCGACTGAAACGAAATGCTTTGTTCAACAAGGCAAGGGTTTGTTCATCCTAAATTTCGCAAATTGGAAGTCTTATGAATCATGTACAGTTTGATTTAATTGTTGTCGGAGCCGGTATTTTAGGTTTGTCCGCTGCCATACAAGCGCAGGAACAAGGCTTAAAAGTTTGTATCTTCGAGAAAAATGCTCAACCAGTGGGGGCAACTCGCCGTAATTTTGGCATGGTCGGAACATCGACATTAACGCACCCTGAGCAATTGTGGCGAAAGTATGCCCTTGAAACGCGTTCTTTTTATCAGCGTATTCAAGCTGAAACTGATATTTCATTTGCTCAAAGACAAGGTATTTATCTCGCCAATACGGCACTTGAATGGCAGGTTTTAAATGAGTTTGCCGAGCGTGCAGGCAAGTACCAGATTCCGGTTCATTTGCTTAGCCATGAGGAACTTGTCACCCAATTTTCCTATTTAAACCCCGAGCAGCAGTTTCAAGGCGGTTTGGTTTTTGAAGAAGATTATTCGGTCGAACCGCATGTGATTGGACAGCGACTGTTGGCATATGCACAAAGTAAAGGTGTAGAGATTTATACCAATGCTTGTGTAGTACAAACCAAATACCAGCAGGAAAAGTGTCAAGTTCATCTGGCAAATGGCGAGACTTATCGGGCAAATAAAGTTTTGATCTGTCACGGTGAAGTGATTGATGTTTTATATCCAGAGTTGCTGCAAAGTTTGAACTTGAAACGTTGTGGCTTACAAATGGCGCTGACTCAACCATTTCAACAAAAATTAAATGCTTCTCTTTATTCAGGTTTGTCGATTTCGCGCTATCCAGCCTTTGAAATTTGTCCTAGTCATGCAGAGCTGGTTAAAGCGTCACAACAAGGATTTGTTAAAGAATTTGGGATTCATATTCTAATTAAACAAAACGAATTTGGTGAACTCATCGTAGGCGATAGTCACGAATACCATCCGCTTGATGAAGCGCCTCAATTTGAGCAACGTGAAGACATTAATCAATTTATTCAAGCCTACTGCCATGAAAAATTAGGGCTGACCTTACCTCCGATTCAAAAGCGTTGGAATGGTTATTACCTCACCCATGAACATGAGCTGGCCTGTGTCACTGAAGCTGAAAAGAACATTTTTCTGGTGAGTGCGATTGCTGGCAAAGGCATGACCACAGGGGCTGGATTTATGAAAGAAATATTAGAACAAAATATTTACTAGCTTGCAATCTGGTTTAAACCAGATTGGTGTATATTGAAATTAACGTGAACGAAACGAGTAATCTTATGAACATGCAACCACAACTCGATATGGATTTAGAAAACAAATATCTGCTTTTGACACCAGGTCCATTATCAACTTCTGCAACGGTCCGCCGTGCCATGCAAAAAGACTGGTGTACTTGGGACCAAGAATATAATTCGCTTGTACAAGATATCCGCTCTCGACTGGTCAACTTAGCAACCAGTCAACCGGAAAAATATACGGCTGTGTTAATGCAAGGCAGTGGAAGTTTTGCGGTGGAGTCTGTGCTGGGTTCGGCTATTCCACGTGATGGCAAAATCTTGATTATCAATAATGGCGCTTATGGTGCACGTATGGTGCAAATGGCCCGTTGCTTAAAGATTGAAGTGATAGAGCTAAACTATTTAGAAACTCAAACACTAGATTTACAAGAGATTGAGCGCGTTTTACAAGATCAAACCATTAGCCACGTTGCTTGTGTGCACTGTGAAACCACCACAGGAATTTTAAATCCGATTCAAGACATTGGTCGGTTAGTTAAATCGGCAGGGAAAATCTGGATTGTAGATGCGATGAGTTCATTTGGCGGTGTGCCAATGGATATCGCGGAGCTTGAAATTGATTTTCTAATTTCAAGCGCGAATAAATGTATTCAAGGTGTGCCGGGCTTTGGTTTTATTTTGGCGAAACGTGATTGCCTAGAAGCGTGTAAAGGTTTGGCACGTTCGGTCAGCCTCGATTTATATGACCAGTGGAACACAATGGAGCAGCATAACGGTAAATGGCGCTTTACCTCGCCAACCCATGTAGTACGTGCATTTTATCAAGCCTTGCTTGAGCTTGAGGCAGAGGGTGGAGTAGCTGCACGTTATCAACGTTATTTACAAAACCAACAAACCTTATCTCAAGGTATGCAACAGCTTGGTTTTGAATTGGTATTAGGCAATCAAGCACCTCAATCACCAATTATCACGACATTCCTTTACCCGACAGATGAAACATTTAGCTTTCAGACCTTTTACGAAACCTTGAAAAAATCAGGCTACGTGATTTATCCGGGCAAAGTCACCGATCTTAACTGTTTCCGTATTGGCAATATTGGCGAAGTTTATGTTCATGACATTGAAGGGCTTCTTGCTGCAATTGCGAGTTACTGCGAAAGCCACTTAAACCAAGTTGTACCAGCATAATTTTTATTAAATCATTAGCATTGAAGGTAATACATCATGAAGACGAACAATACACAAATTCAGGCTGTTGTTTTTGACTGGGCTGGAACAACTGTAGACTTTGGCTCACGCGCACCCATCTTGGCTTTTATGGCTTTATTTAAAGACAATAAAGTTGAAATTACGGTTGAAGAAGCTCGTGCGCCAATGGGTTTGGAAAAACGTGACCATATTGCTGCCGTTTTAAAAATGCCGCGCGTAGCAGCAGAATGGCAGGAGGTATATGGGCAGCCTGCAACAGAGGCAGATATTGACCGTTTATATAAAGACTTTATTCCTTACCAATTAAAATCGATTCCAACATGTTCTGCTTTAATTCCGGGTGCATTGGCGACTTTTGAAAATATTAAAGGTCGCGGTGCAAAAATTGGCAGTAACACAGGCTATGCATCAATGATGATTGGGCGATTGGTTAAAGATGCTGCCGATCAGGGCTATCGACCGGACTGTATTGTTACTGCCAGTGACGTGAAATTTGGTCGTCCGTATCCTGAAATGTTATGGAAAAACTTAATTCAACTTGATGTATCAGACATCAAAACTGTTGTAAAAGTGGATGATACCGTGGTGGGTATTGATGAAGGTTTAAATGCGGGATGCTGGACCGTAGGACTTGCGATTAGCGGCAATGAGGTCGGTTTAAGTTATGAAGAGTGGAGTGCATTATCGGCTGATGAACAGATTGTGTTAAAAGATAAGGCCTATCGAAAAATGAATGCGTCAGGTGCTCACTATGTGATTGATAGTGTCGCAGACTTGCCAAATGTTTTAGATGATATTGAACGCCGTTTAGGACAGGGTGAACGACCTTAAATATAGTTTAGATCAATATATTTTTAAGCTTAGCTCCCTTGGGAGCTAAGCTTACCTAAAAAATTAAAATGAAGAGTAATAAACTCCACATATTTGAAAATAAGGAGCAACCTTGCGGATTAAACTCCTATTTTTCTCTAACTATCTAAACATATGCTCCAATAGTTAGTTCCATCACCACATATAGATATATGCAATGAATCTCTTTACGACTTTTGTGGGTCGTATATTTTTTCTTTAATGAATAGAGCAGGGATTACACCACAAATCAGGTAGGCTGCACCCATCACGACAAAACCTAAACCAATAGATCCGCCGGATGCTAAGAAGCCGATAGTTGCAGGAGCTAATGCAGCGCCTAAACGTCCAACATTATACGCGCCGCCAATGGCTGTACCGCGAATAGCTGTTGCAAAGCTTTCGGTCATATAGGTTGCATTTACGCCATAAGGAATGCCATAGAGGAAGCCGAAGGTGATGAGTAAATAGAGAATGTTGCTTGGCGAGTTATAAAAAACAATTAGCGGTAAGAAAATAGCAGTACCGATTGCACCGAATGCATAGGTAAAGCGACGTCCTAATTTATCAGCCATCATGCCTGCAAGGACTTTACCTAAAATCATGGCGGTATATGTACCTACCATATAAGCTGTCATTTCCTTGAACTTCATACCCAGTTCACTTTCTAGATATGACGGCATCCAGTTATTTACGCCATAGTAGCCAAACTGTAAGAAGCCCGCGGTTAATGCCCACAAGATAAACATATTACGGTTTCGTTTATCTTGGAAAATAAGCTTAAATGCTGAAGTTTTCGGAGCGTTTTGAGCTACAACAGGTTGTTGTAGTCGAGACTTTTGCCATGCTTCTGGTTCTGGTACCAGAATATGCATGAGAGCAGCAATAACAACAGGAATAATGGCAACATAAAACAGCATACGCCAGCCATGATCAGGAATAATCCAGCCAGCAAGTAAGGTCGCAACAATATATCCAACAGTCCAGCCAGCTTGTAAGGTTCCAAGGACTGTTGTGCGGTAACGTGTTGGTACATATTCGGCCATGAGGGTATTACAGGCGATATAGAGTGAACCCAAACCCAGTGACGCAAAAAATCTTAAAATACCAAACTGAAGAAAGCTTTGAGTAAAACCTAAGCCACAGGTGAGAAGTGAGAAAATTAGAATAGAAATAACCACAATGCGTACACGACCAAATTTATCGCATGCCCATCCCCCAAAAATGCCACCAACAGCCATACCTGCTAATGTAAAACTGCCAAGCATACCTGCTTGTACCGAACTTAATCCAAAATCTGCCTTAATACTATTTAAGCTATAAGACAGCAGCATCAAATCTGCACCATCCACCAATAACGCCAGAAATGCGAAAATAAATGCTATTTTCCACGTATGAGGTTGTATACGAGAAAGACCTTCTTTGTAATTTGTAGCCATAATCCATTACCTACATTTGATTGAAAGCACTTCAAGTCGTTTTAAAGTGCTTAAAATTTGATTAAGAAGCAGCGCGAATCATGTTTCGGGCAATAATCACTTGTTGAATTTGAGTGGTCCCTTCATAGAGACGGAACAAACGAACATCTCGATAAAAACGTTCAATGGCATATTCACTGATATAACCCGCACCGCCGTGAATTTGTACGCAGCGATCAGCAACGCGACCACACATTTCGGTCGCAAACATTTTTGCGCATGAGGCTTCAGTGCTAACGTTATGTCCGGCATCGCGTAGGCGTGCAGCGTCTAAGACCATACATTTAGCCGCATAAATTTCAGCTTTTGAGTCGGCAAGCATGGCTTGAATGAGTTGAAATTCGGCAATAGGTTGTCCAAATTGCTTACGTTCGATGGCGTAATTTAAAGAATCGTCTAGCATTCTGGTTGCTGCGCCGACACTTAAAGCAGCAATATGCAAACGCCCTTTATCGAGCACTTTCATGGCCGTTTTAAAACCAACACCTTCCACGCCACCAATGAGTGCAGAAGCAGGTACACGGCAATTTTCAAAAATCACATCACAAGTATGGGCGCCTTTTTGCCCCATTTTTTTATCGCGTTTACCAAGAGAAATGCCTGAGGTTTGACTGTCGACAATAAACGCAGAAATACCACCAGCACCTTTAATATCAGAATTTGTACGTGCCATGACTGTAAATACGCCAGCATGAGGAGCATTAGTAATAAAGCGTTTGGTGCCATTTAAAATATAAAATTCGCCATCTTTTACTGCACTGGTTTTTAAAGAAGCTGCATCCGAGCCTGCATCTGGTTCGGTTAAGCAAAAAGAACTGATCACTTCACCGCGAGCTAAGCGTGGCAAAAAAAATGATTTTTGTGCTTCGGTCCCGTCAATAATCAGGCCACTTGAGCCAATGCCATTATTGGTTCCAATGAGAGAGCGAAAAGCAGGAGAGGTACGACCTAATTCAAAAGCGACATAGACCTCTTCTTCCATTGTTAGGCCAAGACCTTCGTACTCTTCAGGAATGGTTAAACCAAATAATCCAAGAGCTTTCATTTGTTTAACGATGTCTTGAGGAATTTCATCCGTTTCAGCGACTTCATTCTCATGAGGAATTAATACACCTTCAACAAATTGCCGAATCATATCAACAAGTTGATCTAAGGTTTCCTGATCTCGAATCATAGTCTCGTCCTTTTACTACATGCAAAAAACATCAATGTGATGTTCGTAAAATCACCAATATTTGAAGCGATAGTAATCAAAGGATGAACGTAAAACAATATATTTTGAAAATTAATTTCGCAATGCGATACTGTGTTGTTGTTTTATGTTTGGCTAATTTATTGATTTATTTAAGCTATATTTTCTTATAAAAAATCATTATTTTTAGTGGAAAATTAAAGTTTGATTTTTAAAATGAGCTGTGTATATTAAAAATATATATCGCTATGCGAAATTTTAGATGGATAAATTTTCCAATAGGAAATGAGTCACAAAATATAGTGGGATGAAGATGGGTGCTTTAAATGGAATTCGGGTGCTTGACTTAAGTCGGGTATTGGCTGGACCTTGGTGTGGGCAGATTCTTGCAGACTTGGGTGCAGAAGTAATCAAGATTGAAAGACCGAAAGTAGGTGATGATACTCGTTCTTGGGGGCCACCTTGGATGAAAAATGACTCAGGCCAAGACACTCAAGAAGCCGCTTATTACCAGTCCACTAACCGCAATAAGTTATCGGTTGCTATCGATATTGCCAGTTCTGATGGACAAGAGCTAATTAAAGCCCTCATTCAAGACACCGATGTCGTGATTGAAAACTACAAAGCGGGTTCTTTGAAAAAGTACGGTTTGGACTATGAGTCTTTATCTGCCATTAACCCTAAACTGGTGTATTGCTCGATTACAGGCTTTGGTCAAACTGGCCCAAGAGCAGAAGAACCCGGTTATGACTTTATTATTCAAGGCATGGGCGGCCTCATGTCAGTCACGGGTGAACGTGACGATTTGCCGGGTGGTGGTCCACAAAAATTAGGGGTCGCATTTTCCGATTTAGCCACAGGTCTTTATTCTACGATTGCCATACAGGCTGCTTTACTTAATCGCCATGTAACGGGTTTAGGCCAATACATTGATATGGCTTTACTTGATGTTCAAATTGCCACAATGGCAAATCAGGGAATGAATTATCTTTCATCGGGTAATATCCCGAAGCGTTATGGCAATGCACATGCCAATATTGTGCCTTATCAGGTATTTAAAGCTGCTGATCGTGATTTTATTATCGCATGTGGAAATGACACTCAGTTTATTCAGCTTTGTAGAAGTATTGGGTTACCCGATTTACCAAATGATGCACGTTTTGCCCGAAATGCAGATCGAATCAAACACCGTGAGGAAATCATCGGGATTTTATCAAAACACTTTTTAACTAAAACGGCAGATGAGTGGGTAGATGCAATCTACGCTGCTAAAGTTCCGGTAGGTGTGATTAATAACTTGGAACAAGCTTTCCAAGAGCCGCAAGTGATAGCCCGAGAAATGTTGGTCGAAATGAATCATCCTCAACGTGAAAAATTGAAGGTCATTGGGTCACCAATCAAACTCTCTAGAACACCTGTTGAGTACAAAACAGCACCGCCGCTGTTAGGAGAACATACTCAGGCGGTTTTAGGTCGAGTAGTTTCTGCAGAAAAACTAGCTGAGCTTAAAGAAAAGGGCGTAATTGGATAAGTGGCTTAAAGCGGAAGGTTAAAATTATATTTAAAAACAGAAAATAAAATATTTAACTTTTTGCTTTAACGAGTTAAATGAAATTATGTTTTAGAGGCAGACTAGGATGTTTGCTCTTTTGCTATTTATAGAAAAAATAGATTATAATTTTCGCAGTGCGAAACAAAATATGGATTGGTATGACAATGAATGATGCAGTAGATGCAGAGCAAACAGAAAAATTATTAGCGCCGTTAAGGCATGAATTATTACATCCGATTGAAGACATGCAGGATGAAAATGATCGCCAATTTATTACTGCATTAGCACGTGGTTTAGAACTATTACGTTGTTTTACACCTAAGCATCAGCATTTGGGCAACCAAGAGCTTGCTCAGATGACAGGTTTGCCAAAACCAACCATTACTCGCCTTACACATACCTTGTCGCGTTTGGGTTATATCAAACAAGTACCAAACTCAAGCAAATTCCAGCTTTCAGTGGGTGTTCTTGCATTTGGTTATTCCATGCTATCTAACGTGTCGATTCGCTCTATTGCTCATCCATATATGAAAAATTTGGCAGACTATGCTGGCGCTGCTGTTGCCATGGCAACACGCGATCGACTGAATATGATTTATCTTGATGTGGTACAAGGTAAAGGCAATATGACCATGCGCCGCCAAGTTGGAACCTATTTACCGATTCATTTAAGTTCGATGGGGCGTGCATGTTTAGCAGCTATGCCTGAAGATGAAAGAGAGTTTCTGCTAGATGCCATTCGTAGCAAACATAAAGAAGACTGGATCAAAATTAACCGTGATCTAGACAAAGCTTTTAAAGACTATCAAGATTTTGGATATTGTTTTTCGATCGGTGAATGGCATAAAGATGTCAATTCAGTTGCTGTTCCACTCATTCATGAACAACATGGTTTACTGGTATTTAACTGTGGCGGTCCAAGTTTTATTATGAACCGTGAAAAGCTTGAAGAAGATATTGCACCACGTCTTTTACACATGGTGAATAATATTCGCACCGAAATTAGCTAAACCAATCTGATTTACTTATAAAAGCCAGCTTTGAAAATCAAAGCTGGCTTTTTAGTAGGCGAACTTTAAGCTGTTTGTTTGTGAAAGTTAGGTTTTCTTTTTTCTTTGAAAGCATTTAATGCTTCTTTAAACTCGGAACCTTGCAAACAATGCGAGAAAATAGTCGACTCATGATCAATACGATTGAGTAGATCACCGATTGGCACATCTCTTAGTAATTTTTTACTCAGTTGTAAGGCTTGGCTTGGTTTGTGAGCGAGTTTAATTGCTACATCTTCAACTACTTGATCCAGCTCAGTTGCCTCAAATATTTCATTTATTAGACCATAATTTTTTGCTTGGTCTGCCGAAAACTTTTCACCGAGTAAAATAATTTCTGAAGCGCGGGCAAAGCCCAATAATCTTGGCAGGATATAACTTGAGCCCGCTTCAGGTACAAGTCCCAAGTTTACAAATGGGAATTGGAAAATAGAGTTTTGGCTTGCATACACAAGGTCGCAATGTAGAAGCATAGTACTACCAATACCAATTGCCACACCGTCTACTTTGGCAATAATTGGTTTTGGAAAGGTTGCCAAGCTTTTTAAGAAAACAATCGAAGCAGGTGGTTCAGAACTGGTTGTATCGCGTGTTTCGAATGCGTTGATATCATTGCCACTGGTAAATACAGCTCCCTCACCAGTCAGTATAACCACGTGAACGTCTTGATTAGTTGCAGCCTCATCTAATGCCTGACTTAGAGTCGCATACATTTCATAGTTAATTGCATTCTTTTTAGTTGGATTACTCATGGTGAGCGTTAGTATATTTCTATCAAAAAATTCATGAATTGTGCCTGTTTTAAGCTCGTTTTGAGTTCTATTGTCCTGCTGCATTATTCATTCCTTTAAATAACTTTTCGTCTAAAATTTAAACTGATTAAAATGATGCTATCGGAAAATAATTCCGTTATCAATTATTTTGTTTTATATTGTGGTATAAAATTTTGTATTGTGAAATTTTTACCTTAAATTACTTTAAATGAAGACAGGATTTATGCGTAAATAAGCATCTAGCTCTGCTAAGGAAGTGAGAAGCTAGCTATAAAACAGTGAGTGGAAATAATATGAAGACCAAAATTACAGAATTATTTGAAATCGAGCACCCAATTATTCAAGGCGGTATGCATTATGTGGGTTTTGCAGAGCTAGCGGCTGCGGTTTCAAACGCGGGCGGTTTAGGCATTATCACTGGCCTGACTCAGCGTACGCCTGAAAATTTGGCAAAAGAAATTGCACGTTGCCGAGAAATGACCGATAAGCCTTTCGGGGTAAATTTAACTTTTTTGCCTACCGTGAATACTCCTGATTATCCGGGTTTTGTAGAAGCAATTATTAAAGGTGGTGTAAAGATTGTGGAAACAGCGGGGCGTAATCCCGAACAGGTCATGCCTTATTTAAAGGCTGCTGGTATTAAAGTAATTCACAAATGTACTTCGGTTCGACATAGCTTAAAAGCTCAGCAAATTGGGTGCGATGCAGTTTCTGTAGATGGTTTCGAGTGTGGTGGGCATCCTGGTGAAGATGACGTGCCCAATATGATTTTATTGCCTTTAGCTGCCGATGCATTAGAAATCCCGTTTGTTGCTTCAGGTGGAATGGCAGATGGACGCTCACTCGCCGCTGCTTTAGCGATGGGAGCAGATGGAATTAATATGGGAACGCGCTTTATTGCGACTCAGGAAGCTCCTGTACATGCAAATGTGAAACAGGCGATTTTAAATGCAACCGAGCGAGATACACGTTTAATTATGCGTGCGTTACGTAATACTGAACGTGTCATGAATAATGCTGCTGTAGAAAAAATCGTGGCAAAAGAAAAAGCACTCGGCGATAACATTAAATTTGAAGATATTATCGAAGAAGTTGCAGGCGTCTATCCAAAAGTCATGATTGATGGTGATGTTAATGCAGGTGCATGGTCATGCGGTTTAGTCGCGAGCTTGATTCATGATATTCCGACATGTGATGAACTGGTCAGCCGAATTGTCAAAGAGGCAGAAGATATTATTCGTGGTCGGTTATTAGGGCTTTTATAGATTTATCCTAGCTTCTATAACTCATTATTAGTCTAATTTATATAAGATCAGCACAAGTTTTAATTGTGCTGATTTTTTGCATCACTCACACAATAATAAAGGCATAGCACGGCAAAAATTAAGCCTAAAATACAGACACCTGTCCATCCGTAGTGTTTCCAAGCATAGCTTCCCGCTGTTGTGCCTAATGCACCGCCAGCAAAGTAACCTGTCATATAAATCGCATTAAACCGTGAGCGTAATTCTTGATTAAGTTTAAATACGATACTTTGGTTGGTGACATGAACAGCAGAAAGTGAAGCGTAGAGAATGAGTAAGGCAATAATATAAAAGGCGAAATGGTAGGGTAAAAGTGAAAAAAGAATCCAACTTACAATAAGCCCGACGCCACAATAAATTGAAATTTTGTGGATATAGCCTTGGTCAATAAATTTGCCTGAGAAATTGGCAACGAACGTTCCTAACACGCCAACAAAACTGAAAAGCCCAATGGTAAAATCGCTAAAAAAATAGGGCGCTGGAGCCAAAAGCAACGACATGGTGGTAAAGGTTAAACTCACACAAGCAAATGTAAAACCACCAATATAAGTTCTAGTCCTTAAACGTCGATTTTGAATAAAAATCTGCGGAAGCGAGCGGATGGTTTTTGCATAGTTTTCAGATTTAGTCGGTGGAAATAACCCGATATTACGATGCAAAATAAAGGCAATAACAAGTAATAGAAAACCACTGACCAGATAAATAATATTCCATGCAAAAAGCGTAGACATCAGCCCTGAAAGGGAACGGGCGAGTAAAACACCCATCATGAGGCCGCTCAGTAAAAAGCCTACGACACGACCGCTTTGTTGAATCGGAACCAGACTTGCAGCAAGAGGTAATAACAGTTGGGCTGAACTTGAAAATAGGCCAGTAATGACAGTACCAAGCAGTAAAAGATAGATGTTGTGCGAAAAACCGCTAATAATTAATCCACTTGAAGCCAATAACATAAAGATAAATAGCAGTTTGCGCTTTTCTATTATGTCGCCCAACGGCATTAAAAAGAGTAAGCCACATGCGTAGGTGATTTGGGCTAGAGTTGGCACCCACGCTGTAGTTGTTTCGGTTAAATTTAGGCTTACACTAATTGAGTGAATAAGTGGCTGACTAAAATAATTTCCACCTGTACAAATGCCTGCGGCAATCGCCATTAAAATAATGGTTGGGGTATAGAGTGCGTTTTTCATCATGCCTTAGTCATAATGAAAGTGGAACTTTAACCATCACAACCATGACTGTTTT
The DNA here is from genome assembly GCF_013122135.1 of Acinetobacter lactucae. Taxonomy (NCBI): domain Bacteria; kingdom Pseudomonadati; phylum Pseudomonadota; class Gammaproteobacteria; order Moraxellales; family Moraxellaceae; genus Acinetobacter; species Acinetobacter lactucae. Next base: position 2,446,461 of record NZ_CP053391.1, on the reverse strand, counting down.
AAGCAAGATTGTTAGTGCGTTTCATTCAAGGCATCTTGAATATTGTGCACCATATGGATTAAACGTGGTCCAATTTCACCTTCAAGTTTTTCGGGATTTAAATGAAAACTTGGCGCACCACAGTTAAAAACATAAAGACCATGTTTGGAGCTGACCAAAGGTACAGCCACCGAGTTCACTTCTTTATGCCACTCGCCTAAAGACAAACAATATCCATAATCTTGGTAATCACGGAAAGCTCGTTCTAAAGAACGTTTTATAGCTGGCCAGTTTTCGGGATTCTTTTGTTTCAACGCATCGAGTAAAAAGTTGCGTTCACGTTCAGGGGTGGCAGCTAAGCATGCTCGGCCCATTGAACTACTATGAATTGGCAAAGTAGAACCAATTGGACGACGCATATTTAATGCAGTTTCAATTTGCACAACATCGATATACACCATATTCAAACGGTCACGCGTTGCCATCGCTACAGGTGCTTGAACATACTGACTCATCTCTTCCATATATTGATGAGCAATATTGCGAATCGAGATGTTAGATAATGCTGCGTATCCTAAAGATAAGACACCAATATCTAGTGTGTATTTGGTCGAGTTAGGCAATTGTTTTAAATAACCTAATGACACAAGGGTATTGGTAATACGTGCAATGGTCGGTTTCGGTAAACCTGTCATTTTTGCTAATTCTTGGTTGCCAAGCACCTGATTATTTGCAGAAAAGCATCTTAAAAGTTCTAAACCGCGTGCTAAAGAAGCAATAAATTGCGGGTTGTTTTCCCGATGTATATGCGAAATAGGATCTAAACGTATCTCATCAAAATTTATTGGTTTTTCAGTTTCCGTGTTTTGAGACATTCGATCCTCAAATATAATTAAAGCAATAGTTTTGCCATTATATTTCGCTCTGCAAAATAAATCCATTCATCACTGCGCTGTTGTGATGAATGGATATCTGGTGCAGTTTATGAAACGTTTTCAATTACCATTGCAAGACCTTGACCTACACCAATACAGAGGCTCACCACGGCATATTTCTTTTTACGGCGAATTAACTCGCGAGCTACTGTTAAGCTAAGACGAGCGCCAGATGCACCAAGTGGATGACCAACCGCAATCGCACCACCATTCGGGTTCACACGTGGGTCATTAAAATCAACATTTAAACCTTTTAAACAAGATAAAACCTGTGAAGCAAAGGCTTCATTAATTTCGATAATATCCATGTCATCTAAAGTAAGACCAGCACGCGCAACGGCTTTCTTGATGGCTTCAATAGGGCCAGCACCCATAATGCGCGGTTCAATACCAGCCGCCGCCGCTGATAAAATTTTTGCCATTGGTTTTAGGCCATATTTTTGACCCGCTGCTTCTGAACCAATCAATAGGGCTGCTGCACCGTCATTAATTCCTGAGGCATTCCCCGCAGTGACCACACCACCTTCAAATAGAGGTTTTAACTTTGTGAGTGCTTCAACAGTTGAACTTGGGCGAGGGTGTTCATCTTCTGAAACGAGTTTAGGCGGTAATTTTTTGCCTTGGAAAACCTCAATTGGCGTAATTTCATCGGCAAAGAAACCTTCTTCTTTGGCTTTTTGATATTTGGCTTGTGATTGAGCTGCAAATAAATCAGCTTGCTCGCGGCTAATAACAAAGTCGGCTGCGACGTTATCACCCGTTTCAGGCATTGAATGTCCGCCGTACTGAGCAATAATTTTTTTATTTGGAAAACGAGATCCAATGGTGGTGTCATAAATTTTTGCATCACGGCTATAAGCACTTTCGGCTTTACCCATTACAAAAGGGGCGCGAGACATACTTTCTACACCACCTGCGATATAGAGCTCACCTTCACCACAAGTAATAGCGCGTGCTGAATCAATTACCGCACCTAAACCACTCGCACATAGGCGGTTTACCGTCTGGCCCGGTACAGTGACAGGTAAACCTGCAAGTAACAGGGCATTTCTCGCTACATTACGACTATCTTCACCCGCTTGGTTGGTGTCGCCTAAAATCACATCTTCAATATCCGCGCCCGGCACACCAGTTTTTTCAAGCAACTTTTGAATGACGGTTGCAGCTAAATCATCAGGACGAATAGAGGCAAGCTCACCTGCATGACGGCCGAATGGACTACGTAAACCATCATAAATATATGCATTTAACATTGAGAAATTCCTTTTCAAGACTCATGAGTAAAAGTAAGAGGTAAATGAAGTGCGACACGACGCTGTAACCACGGACTAGGGCGATAGCGCGGGTCATGCGTAAGTGCTGTTATACGGTTCAGAATGAGTAAGATTTTTTCGCTGCCGACTTGATCGCCCCATTCAATTGGGCCAAATGGATAACCTAAGCCAAGACGTACTGCAGCATTAATGTCATCTACCGTGGCAACATTTTGCTGGGCAATATCACAGCCTAGATTAATCACCATCGCTAAAACACGCTGAGCAACAAAGCCAATACTTTCATTAATCATGCTGACCAGATTTCCATCTAAATTGAAAATAGAGTGAGTGGCTTGTCGGTATTCAGATTTAGTAATGAGTGAAGGCATCAAGGTGCGATGCTTTGTAATGCCATAAAGCATGTCTATAGCAACAGCATGTTCAGGGTTAATCCCTAGGCGGATCGCCGCTTGGGTTGTGTCTTCACCGTAGCAAGCGAGTAAACATAAACTATCTGTTTGAGGTTCGGGATTAATGTCTAGAGCAATATTTTGCTGAGTTAAATAATCTTCGAGCTGTTTTTTATCGTCTAAGAAATCTGCCGCAATCCAAACTTTTGGATATTGCGCTAAACGCTCTATAAACTTGGCAGGTTGTTCACCTGTTTTTGAACCAGTTTCATAGTTATAAAAACCTTGATTAACCTTACGTCCGAGTTGCTTGGCATCTAGCATTTGCTTGGTCAGCGGGTTTGGTTTGTAGCGGGCTTCTTCATAGTACTGATGATAAATCGACTCCATCACAGGATGAGAAACATCAAGACCTGTTAAATCGAGTAATTCAAAAGGACCCATTCTAAAACCAACGCCGTCACGTAAAATTCGGTCAATTTCGCTGATATCACAGACGTTTTCATTTAAAATTTTGAGCGCTTCTGTTCCATAAGCTCGGCCAGCGTGATTAATAATAAATCCAGGGGTGTCCTTCGCAACAACAGGGCGATGACCAAATGCACGAGACAGATCGTTTAAAGCATCAATAATAAGTGGGTCGGTTTTTAAACCACGAATGACTTCGACCACTTTCATAAGTGGAACTGGATTAAAAAAGTGATAACCCACAACACGTTCAGGTTTTTTGCAGTTTGCCGCAATGGCTGTAATAGAAAGAGAAGAGGTGTTTGAGGCTAAAATGGTGTTTTCTGAAACAATGTCTTCAAGCTGTTGCATCAAACTTTGTTTGATATCGAGGCGTTCAAGAATTGCTTCTACAATCAGGTCGCAATTTTTTAAATCGTCAATTTGCTGAGCAACAATTAAATGGTTATTTGCCGCTGCTGCTTGCTCAGATGTAATTTTATTTTTATCGACTAACTTTTGAAATGTGGCAGCTAGTTTTTCTTTAGCCTGTTCTGCTGCACCTGCTTTGGCATCATATAAATAAGTGGTATGACCTGACTGTGCAGCAATTTGAGCAATGCCACTGCCCATAATACCGACACCAATCACAGCCATGCTTTTAATATCATAAGTCATGTCGATCATCCTGATAATTAATCTAAATTTGAAATTAAACGGAAAAATAGGGGTGAGTGATTTAGATTAAGCATTGTTTATCACCATCAATCGGCAAGATTTGACCTGAAATAGAGCGTCCGCTATCTGAGGCTATAAATAGGCATAAATCTGCAATATGCTTTGGATTTACAAAATATTTGAGCGACTGATTTTTCAGTGCGTTTTGGGTCACTTCTTCAAGTGAGGTATGGGTTACATCGGCACGGGCCTGTAATACACGTTGAACTCGATCACCATCTACCGCACCCGGAAGAATAGCGTTAACTCGAATATTATCTGCACCGAGTTCCATAGAAAGCGTTTTGGTAAAACCAATCAGCCCCCATTTTGAAGTGGAATAGGCCAATCGGCACGGATAGCCTAAGCGGCCGGCAATAGATGACATATTAATAATCACGCCTGCTTGTGCTTTCTTTAAATGGGGAATGGCTAACTGGGTAATTAAAAAAGTGCTATTCAGGTTTAAATTAATCACTGTGTTCCAATCATCAAAACTTAGTTCATCTGCTGCAACAGTCGGGCCGGAGATGCCTGTGTTATTGACTAAAATATCAATACCGCCAAGTTTCTGAACTGCTTCATTAAACATGAGTTTAATTTGCTCATGATCAGCCAAATCACACGTATGTATATGCAGCTTAGGATAATCTTGCTGAAATTGTTCTAGGCTTTTAGCACTAATATCACAAACGAAAACTTCATCATGATTGTTTAAAAATGCCTCGGCAATGCATCGTCCAATCCCTGAACCACCTGCACTAATCAATACTTTTCTGGTCATATTCATTCCTTTGTTATTATGGTTTTGAGTTATTTACCTTGATAAGACGGTTTACGTTTTTCAATAAAAGCTTGAACGCCTTCATTTTTATCTTCGGTAGAAAACAGTAACTGGAATGATTTTCGTTCTAGAGTTAAGCCTGCATTTAATGGCACGTCTTCGCTCATGAGTGCAACTTCTTTAATTTGTTGCAGGGCAATAGGAGGCATTTTTGCGAGGCTCTGCGCCATTTGAATCGCAGTTGGAATGGTTTGGTCGTCTTCAGTGACTTGTGAAACAAGACCAATGATATAAGCTTCTTCGGCTTTCACCATGGCACCTGTCATAATCATGCGCATGGCATGAAATTTACCAACTGCACGGAACAAGCGTTGTGTACCACCAGCACCTGGCATTAAACCGACTTTAATTTCTGGTTGACCAAAGGTTGCGCCTTTACCAGCAATAATAATATCGGCATGCATTGCAAGTTCACAGCCACCTCCTAATGCATAACCATTTACAGCAGCAATCACAGGTTTAGGGCACTGGGCAATCGCGTTCCAATAACGTTCTGTATGACGCAATAACATTTCTGTGGAGGTTGCGGTTGCCATTTCTTTTAAATCTGCACCTGCGGCAAAGACTTCTTCACCACCTGTGAGTACAACAGCATTGATCTCATCGTTAAAACTTAATTCGGTAAAAGCTTGTGCTAATTGTTTGCGAACCTCTGTATTCAGTGCATTTTTTGCTTCAGGTCGGTTAATTTTTACAATCGCTATTTTTTGAATAGAAAAGTCGACTTCTACGAAATTATTCCCTGTTAATACACTCATTTTTGAATTCCTTGTTTCGCATATCAAAACTACATTCCTTTTATGATGCTTATTTTGGAATTTATTTCAAGTCTTATTTAGTCCATTAGAGCAATTAGGATTTATTAAATAAGCTAAGTATTTGATATTTCGTAATGGTGTGTTTTTAAATTTCGTTTAACGAAATTAATTTTCAAAAAAGCTTGAAATTTGTATTTTCGTTCTCGTACTATGAAACACATCCGCAGTAAACAAGATTTAAAACATGGTATCCAGACAAGCTGGAGATGGCTGATGGGTACGATGGAAATACATAAAAAGGGAGATCACCGATGATCCGTGATGAAGGGATGTTGGAGCAGTTACTTTCAACAATTCGAGATTTTGTAAAAAATGAATTGATCCCTCGTGAAAACGAAGTGGTAGAGAAAGATAAAATTCCGGATGACATCGTGCAGCAAATGCGTGAGCTAGGTTTGTTCGGCCTTACAATTCCCGAAGAATATGGTGGCCTAGGCATCACCATGGAAGAAGAAGTCAGAGTTGCTTTTGAACTTGGGCAAACTTCACCAGCTTTCCGTTCTTTAATTGGTACCAATAACGGTATTGGCTCAAGTGCAATTTTGATTGATGGTACAGAAGAGCAAAAGCAAAAATATTTACCTCGTTACGCAAGTGGCGAAATTATTGGTTCATTTTGTTTAACCGAGCCTGAATCTGGTTCTGATGCGGCTTCTTTAAAAACCAGTGCCGTAAAAGATGGCGATTTTTATGTATTAAACGGTACTAAACGTTTTATTACCAATGCACCTCACGCAGCAACTTTCACCGTAATGGCGCGAACCAATCCTGAAATTAAAGGGTCGGGTGGCATTTCAGCTTTTTTAGTTGAGGCCAATACACCCGGTATTACGTTGGGAAAAATTGACCAAAAAATGGGGCAAAAAGGCTCACACACCTGTGATGTAATTTTTGATAATTGCCGTGTACCTGCTTCTGCATTGATTGGTGGGGTAGAAGGTGTTGGGTTTAAAACGGCCATGAAAGTGCTGGATAAAGGGCGTTTGCACATTGGTGCCTATAGCGTGGGTGTTGCTGAGCGCATGTTAAACGATGCATTGCACTATGCGATTGAACGTAAGCAGTTTGGTCAACCTATTGCAAACTTCCAGCTGATTCAAGCCATGCTTGCTGACTCAAAAGCCGAAATTTATGCCGCTAAATGTATGGTTTTAGATGCAGCCCGTCGCCGTGATAATGGTGAAAACATTAGTACAGAGGCATCTTGCGCAAAAATGTTTGCAACCGAAATGTGCGGACGTGTTGCCGACCGCTGTGTACAGATTCACGGTGGAGCAGGCTATATCAGTGAATATGCCATTGAACGTTTTTATCGCGATGTTCGTTTGTTCCGTCTCTATGAAGGAACCACGCAAGTCCAACAAATTATTATTGCTAAAAATATGATTAGGGAAGCTACAGCCTAATAAAAAATCAAATGCCATGAGGCATTGGATGCCTCATGTTCCTTCTGAGGATATGGATATGACAACAGAGACAGTTACGCAAAATACGGCTAGCAGTGAAGCTATCCAGACACCAAAAAAAATTTGGATTACCGCATTTATATTCGCTTTTTTAACATTATTGTGTGATGGGGCAGACTTAGGGTTTTTGGCATTAAGCCTGACCAGTCTTAAAACAGAATTTCATTTGACTGGGGTACAAGCTGGAACACTAGGTAGCTTAACGCTTTTTGGATCGGCTATAGGTGGTCTGATTGGTGGCTGGGCGTGTGACCGTTTTGGGCGAGTTCGCATTATTGTATTCTTTATTGCTTATTCTTCAGTCTTAACCAGTGCGCTGGGTTTTACTGATTCTTATATGCAATTTGCAGTCTTAAGAACGTTTGGTGCGATGGGCTTAGGTGCACTCTATATTGCTTGTAATATTTTAATGTCTGAAATGGTGCCAACCAAACATCGCTCGACTGTTTTGGCCACCCTAATGACAGGTTATACCTTGGGTTCTTTGCTAGCGACTTTATTAGCAGGACATATTATTCCTGAACATGGCTGGCGTTTCCTGTACTGGATTGCAATTGTGCCTGTGGTGTTGTCAGTTTTAATGCACTTTTGTGTACCTGAACCAGAGTCTTGGAAAAAATCTCGTCAATTAAAAGCATTAGAAGTCGCTCAAAGTAACCAGCCTAAAAAACGTCAAAATCCATATCTTGAAATTTTAAGAGATAAGAAACATGGCACCATGTTTGTTCTCTGGATTATTAGTACTGGCGCATTGCAGTTCGGTTATTACGGCGTAAGTAACTGGTTGCCGGCTTATTTAGAGTCTGATCTTGGCATCAAGTTTAAAGAAATGGCCATGTATATGGTTGGTACTTTCCTGATTATGATGTTCGCCAAAGTGATTGCAGGAATTATTGCCGATAAATTAGGACGCCGTGCTGTATTCGCCTTCGGAACCATTGGTACAGCCTTATTTATTCCGGTCATTGTCTATTTAAATACACCAACCAATATTTTATGGATGATGCTGTTCTTCGGTTTCCTTTACGGTATTCCATACGCCATTAATGCTACCTATATGACAGAAAGTTTCCCGACTTCTATTCGAGGTTCGGCAGTGGGTGGTGCTTATAACATTGGCAAAGTACTTTCAATCTTCTCTCCATTAACAATTGGTTATCTATCACAACATGGTTCTATTGGCTTAGGGCTTTTAGTAATGGCTGCAGCTTATTTTATCTGCGGGGTAATTCCATTGTTATTTATTAAAGACCGACTATTTAACCCGCAAAAGGCAGAGTGACAGATCAATCTGTCACCTTAAATTAAGGATGAAAAGGGACAAGTGAGATGATAAATAAAATCACCAGTGACATTGAACCGATTTTAAAAGCGATTCCTGATGGAGCAACCATCATGACAGGCGGGTTTGGTGTGACGGGGCAACCTGCTGAATTAATTGAAGCCTTAATTGATTTAGGAAAAAAAGAACTCACCATTGTAAATAACAATGCGGCTTCTGGTGATCGTGGTTTAACTAAGCTCATTATTGCTGGTTGTGTTAAAAAAATGATTTGTTCATTTCCGAAATCTGCTGGATCAACCGTTTTTCAAGACTTATATCGTGCGGGTAAAATTGAGTTAGAACTGGTTCCACAAGGTAATTTGGCATGTCGGATTCAGGCAGCGGGGGCCGGTTTAGGTGCTATTTTTACGCCGACTGGTTATGGCACCAAAGTCGCCGAGGGCAAAGAAACCCGTACCATCAACGGTAAAAATTACGTACTTGAATATCCACTCGAAGCTGATTTTGCACTGATTTATGCAGATAAAGCCGACCGCTGGGGTAATTTAACTTACCGTAAAGCAGCCCGTAATTTTGGGCCAATTATGGCAAAAGCCTCTAAGACCACAATTGTTCAAGTGAATGATACCGTAGAGCTAGGAACGCTTGACCCAGAGTGCATTATTACACCGGGAATTTTTGTTCAGCACGTTGTAAAAGTAGGAGATATCTAATGTCAGTTCAAAAGCGTTCTCGTGAAGATATTGCCAAACTCATTGCTAATGACATTCCGGAAGGTTCCTATGTCAATTTAGGCATTGGCTTACCGACCAACGTTGCTAAATTTTTGCCAAAAGACAAAGAAATCTTTTTACATTCGGAAAATGGTGTCTTGGCTTTTGGTCCACCACCACAACCGGGTGAGGAAGATCAAGATTTGGTTAATGCCGGAAAAGAGCTTGTCACTTTGTTAGATGGTGGATGCTTTATGCATCATGGTGACTCATTTGACATTATGCGTGGCGGCCATCTGGACATTTGCGTAATTGGTGCATTCCAAGTTGCGGTAAATGGAGACTTAGCAAACTGGCATACCGGTAAAGCAGATGATGTACCCGCAGTTGGCGGTGCTATGGATTTGGCAGTCGGTGCTAAAACAATTTATGTCTATATGGAACATGTCACCAAAAAAGGTGAGTCCAAAATTGTAAAAGAACTGAGCTATCCAATGACAGGTGAGCAGTGTGTAAATCGTATTTATACCGATTTATGCATTATTGAACTCAAAGACCAAAAAGCTTATGTCACGGAAATGGTGGACGGCTTAACTTTTGATGAGCTACAGGCAGTCACTGACTGTGAACTAATCGATGCACGTGTAGCCTAAATACACACGGAAAAACGCTTCTTTAAGGATTAAAAGATGAAAAAATTAATTTTAGCTGCAGCTTGCGCTGCGGCTTCAGGGACTATTTTTGCAAATTCTTCAGATACCACAGAACAAAGAATTAATTTGCTAGAAACCGAGCTGCAAAAATTAAAAGCAGAACTTGCTGCTCAGAAACAAACTCAAAATAATTTACAGGTTAAACAGGTAAAGATTGAAGAGAATATCGAAAAAACTAAAGCGACTGTAACAGAGAAGCCAGTTGCTCCTTCGTGGGTGACTTGGACGGATAATGTGAAGGTTTACGGTATTGCCCGTATTGATGCAGCGGTCGATTTTAAATCATCACCTGACTCGGGCGGTAGAACAACCAGCAGTCTGTACCGAACACCTTTTGAAAGTGAAAAACGTTCAAACCATGCACGTTCCGATGCCATGATTAATGCAAGCCGATTAGGTGTTTATTTTAATAGTCCCAATAAAGCAGTGACGGGAAATATTGAAGCCGATTTCTTTGATAGCTCTAACATGGGAACGGGGGATGGTAAATTCCGTATCCGCCATGCATTTTTTACCTATAAAGACTGGACCTTTGGACAAACATGGTCACTCATGTCTAACATGGAAACCCGTACCGAAGCTGTCGATTACACGCAATTTGTGGGAACCTCTTATACGCGTACTCCTCAAATTCGCTATGACTGGAAAATTGATGCCAATAATGATTTAAAAGTAGCCTTGGAATATACAGGTTCGAGAGTCTCGGCATTTCCAACTTTAACGGGGCGTTATACCTTTAAACAAGGTCCTTTAACGGCGCTTGCTCAAGGCTTTATTAATGAAAAATCTACAGATGTCGCAACTGCCACGGTTAAGAAAGTAAGCTGGGGTGCTGGAGGCGGCTTAAAATATCAACTCACGCCACAGCAATCAGTACAGGCAAACTATCAATATATTGTTGGCGATCAAAAATTTATGCCTTACACCACCCAAAGTGGCTTGGCAAATTCGACAAGTTTAAATGCAGCGGGTGATTTCTCTTTAAATGAAGACAAAACAGATCTGGTGATGAATAAGTTGAATAGCATCAATATTGGTTATTCATATAAATTCAATGAGCAATGGCGTGCAAACTTATCGGCTTCAATGTTTGATTATGATGATGATACGGCTTATGCCAAACTCAACCCAGATGCCAATAAACGCTTAACTGACTATGCCGCGAACGTCTTTTATTCACCAATTGAGCAAATGGATATTGGTATGGAATATCATCAAGGTAAACGAGAAGTGTTTGATGGCAGAACCGCTGATGTATCACGCGTAAACTTTGTATCGATGTATAAATTCTAAAATGGGACGCAGTTAAAAATGGAAAAAATAGTTGAGCCCAATGCAGAAAATATACTGTCAAAAAGCTTTATTTTTATCATGGCAATGACATGTGGAATTTGTGCGGGTTCAAACTATTATAACCAGCCCTTAATCTATTCGATTGCTGAAGCATTAAAAGTTAATGCCGATCAAGTTGCTTTAACTATTGTTATTAGCCAACTGTCATATGCAGTTGGCCTTTTTATATTAGTTCCTTTAGGCGACTTCTTTGAAAAGCGCAGTTATATTTGTTTGCTCATGTGTTGTACGGGGCTTGCACAAGTAGGGTTATCCTTAAGTCAAACCTTGCCAGCTTTATATGGCTTTACCTTTTTAGCCACATTCTTTTCGATTGCAACTCAAGTTTTAGTTCCTTTCGCCGCAGGTCTAGCTGGCCCGAAAAAAAGTCCTCAAGTTGTAGGCACTCTCATGAGTGGTTTGTTCTTGGGAATATTATTGGCGCGTTCTATTGCAGGCTTACTTTCTACAGTTTGGTCTTGGCATGCGGTTTATTTAATTAGTGGAATTGTCATTTTGGTATTTGCTTGGGTGATGTGGGTGAAGTTACCGGTTGCGCGTAAGTCCCACCAGCTCAATATTCTACAGATCTATGGTTCATTATTTTCATTAGCAGCTCACCAGCCTCATTTACTGCGCCGTGGTTTGGCAGGGGGAATTGGGTTTGGAATTTTGGCCCTCATTTTTACGACCATGACTTTTATTTTGGCGAATGAGCCTTATCACTTTAACGATTTCCAGATTGGTTTATTTGGAATTGTTGGGTTGGCTGGTGTATTTGCGACCCCATGGGCAGGTAAGAAAATTGCAGCAGGACTTGAAAATAAAATTGCGGTAATTTGCATGGGCCTATTAATAAGTGCATGGATACCACTATTTTTTGCGCAGCAGTCTTTGGTAGCCTATGCTGTTGGTGTGATCATGGCGTACTTTGGTTTGTCGGCATTTCATGTACTCAACCAAAATCTGGTCTACCGAATCTCGGCCGAGGCCCGTTCTCGTATTAATTCAATTTATATGACCTTATATTTTGGTGGAGCTGCCTTAGGTTCTTTTATTGCGGTGTATGCATGGAAGCATTGGGGATGGGAAGCATGTGCCGCTTTAGGTTTAGCGATGGCAATATTAAGTTTTATGATTGATCGCTTAGATTTTTATGAAATGGGTAAGATTGCAAACCAAGAAAAAGCTCCATAAACAGGAGCTTCAATATATTATTTGCGAATAATCATTAAGGTTGCCGAGGCAAAAGCATACACTTTGCCGTTCTCATCTACGATTTTTCCTTCGGTACTAATAATATTACGGCCCGCATTAATCAATTCGGCTGTCGCATAGTAAGACGTATCAACCTGCATGGGACGGATCATTTTTACATTTAAATCAATGGTTCCATAGCCGACACCATGTTCAAGTAAAGTGTGAGCTGCACTGCCAGTTGCTGTATCTAAAGCTGTGGCGCAAAAGCCGCCGTGTACACCGCCTTGTATATTTCTATGTTCTTTGCGAGGAGTAACTTTATAAGTTGCTTTACCTTCGGATACTTCAACGAGTTCCATCGGTATGGTGTGAGCCATAGGTGATGGGGAAACTTCACCATTTTTTAAAGCGGTTAAAAAATCAAGACCTGTGTATTTCGGGCTTTCCATGAATCGTCCTTGGATAATTAAGCAATCTAATGACAATACTATAAATTGATTTTTTACGGAATAAAATTTTGCAATACAAAATATAAATTTATTCTAGTTAAACAAGACTAATTAATTTTTATCTTATATTTGTATTTAAAAACATATGTTTATATTTTATCTCTATAGCTAAGCTAGGATAATTTTATTAAATTAGTGAAAATATATTTTGCTATAAGAAATTTTTTGATATTTTGGTGAGATTGAAACAATAAAAGTCCATTTAAGGAAAAAACGATATCTGCCCCCTAACAAAGGCAGTAACGTGAAAGGGAAAAACTATGCCTTTATATAAAGCTCCATTACGTGATATGCAATTTGTGCTGCATGAAATGCTTCAAACAGAACAGAACTACCAAGGTTTAAGCAAATATCAGGAAAACGTAAATCGAGAATTAATTGATCAATATTTAGAAGCAGCAGCAGATTTTTGTGAAAATGAGTTGGCACCGATTAACCAAAATGGTGATCAAGAAGGGTGTCATTTAAATCAAGGCGTAGTCACAACGCCGAAAGGTTTTAAAGAAGCCTACCAAAAATATGCCGAGCTAGGTTTTACCTCGTTAACGGCCGATCCGGAATATGGTGGGCAAGGCTTACCGACATTGTTGCGGATCGCGATTTCTGAAATGTTATGTGGTTCTAATTGGGCGTGGGCAATGTATCCGGGTTTGTCTCATGGCGCGATGAGAACCATTGAGCACCATGGTACTGAGCAACAAAAACAGCAGTATTTGACTAAACTCATTAGCGGTGTCTGGACTGGAACCATGTGTTTAACCGAATCACATGCGGGTTCGGACCTTGGGTTAATTAGAACGAAAGCAGAACCAAATCCGGATGGGAGCTACTCCATTACGGGGGAAAAGATTTTTATTTCGGCGGGTGAACATGATCTTTCCGAAAATATTATTCATATTGTTTTAGCTCGTTTGCCTCAGGCACCCGCAGGGACTAAAGGTATTTCTTTATTTATTGTGCCTAAATTTAATGTAGATGATGAAGGTAATTTAGAAGACCGTAATAAAGTCGTCTGTAGCGCGATTGAACATAAAATGGGTATACATGGAAATGCCACCTGCGTACTTAATTTTGATGGTGCAAAAGGTTACTTGATTGGTCCGGAAAATCGCGGTCTCAATTGCATGTTTACCTTTATGAATACCGCACGTATTGGAACGGCAGTACAAGGGCTTGCAGCTTCTGAAATTTCATTTCAAGGCGCATTAAGTTATGCAAAAGAGCGACTCGCAATGCGTTCGCTATCTGGTCCTCAATATCCTGAGAAAAATGCTGATCCAATTATTGTGCATCCCGCTGTACGTTCAATGTTAATGACACAAAAAGCATTTTCTGAAGGTGGCCGTGCACTGGCTTACTTTCTGGCTCAACATGTCGATATTGTAGAAAGTTCAAACAATCAGGAACAGCAAAAACACTCCGATGAATTACTAGCTTTTTTAACACCCATTGCTAAGGCCTTTTTAACAGAGTCGGGTAATGAATCTGCAAAGCATGGCGTTCAAGTATTTGGCGGTCATGGCTTTATTGTTGAGCATGGAATGGAGCAAATTGTACGTGATGCACGTATCTCAACATTGTATGAGGGAACAACCGAGATTCAGTCTTTAGATCTATTGGCACGTAAAGTCCTCAAGTCGGAAGGCAAACTTCTAAAAAATATGACTGATTTAATTGATCAATTTATTGGTCAACAGCAATCAAATGAAGTCTTGAAATCTTATTTAGAAAAATTAGCTGAGCTTAAGCAACAATGGTTGTCACTGACCAAAACGATTGCAGAGAAAGCCAACCACAACCCAGAAGAAATAGGGGCAGCTTCGGTGGATTATCTTTATTTTTCCAGTTACGTCGTGTTCGCGTATTTATGGGCGCGAATGGCACAAGTTGCCCATGAAAAATTAGAATCGGGTACACAAGAGCAAGCTTTTTATAAAGCGAAGTTAACGACAGCTAAGTTTTTCTATCAAAAACTTCTACATCGTACGCAGAGCCATGCTGCTTCTATTGAGTCTGGCGCTGAATCTGTGATGGAGCTCGATCAAGAAGCGTTTGTATTTTAGTGAATTTTAAGTTCTAGAATCACTAGGGGAAATTTCAACTAGTGATTAAATTTGTAATTTTAGACTCATCAGTTTTTGGTAGGAAAAACCAGTTGAGTCAAAGAAATAGAGGGTTAACATAAGCATTAAAACGTGAATTTTCATCAAATATTGATGTTGGATAAGGACTACGGAAAGAAAATCATGAATGCTTATTATCAATTACTGAATAGAACAATTGGTCCTCAAGGTGAAGTCATTGCTCATTATTGCTCAACTGTTCATGCACAAGGGGCATGGAATCCTCATGAACAGCATATGGCACCTGCAAGTGGCGTAATTGCAGCAGAGTTAGAGCAATTTTCACCACGACAAGATATGCGAATTGGCCGAATTAGTTTTGATATTTTTGGATTAATTGCATTTGGTGAATTTACGATTAAGACCCATGTGATTCGTGCCGGTAAAACCATTGAATTGATTGAAGCAGAAATGCAGGCGCAAGGTAAAACCTGTATTGTGGCTAGAGCATGGCGCATGTGTACTCAAGACAGTTCCGAGATTGCGGGGCTTGAAGATCAGACAGTTCATCATCCCGATACCTTTACAGAATGGACAGGTATGAAAAGATGGCCGGGTGGTTTTATTCAAACATTAGTGACAAAAATTGATGATCAGCATCGCGCAGGTAAAGGTATTGTTTGGCTAAATAATGATAAAGAAATTGTTGAAGGGCAGCCGACCACAGATTTTGCGCATTTAATTGGTATGGTAGATACCGCAAACGGCATTGTACCGAGACAAGAAGGTGAATTTACTTGGGGTTTTCCAAATCTTGATTTGCAAATCCACATGCATCGTTATCCGCAAGGTAAATGGTTAGGTTTGGAAACCGTTCAGCAATATGGTTCGGATGGTATTGGTTTAACCAGTGCAGTTTTACATGATGTGTATGGTCCATTTGGACGAAGCGAGCAGATTTTGACTTTACGTAAAATGACTAAATAAATATTTGAGCCAATAAAAAAGTCATCCCTCAGGATGACTTTTTTATTTTAAGATTTAGATTACAAGCAATTTCTTAGCTACGAACTTTAATGAGTGTTGGTGTAAGCTCATCCCAACGCTGTTTTGCAGCGTCCATTGCTTTCATTTTAATATGACCATAACCACGAACTTCTGCCGGTAATTTTGCAATTTGTTCAGCAACTGCCAAGTTGTGATTTTCTGGAGCTTCAACGAGTGCTTCAACAAATGCGATGTAACGATCACGCCATGCTTGTTCATGTTGACGTTCTTCTTGGCGTGCAAATGGGTCAAGGAAAGTTTCACGAAGCCATTGTAAGCGTGCAAGCATCATCATTGGGAAGCGCATCCAGTAACCAAATGCACGTTTACGGACATTTTTCAGACCACCAAGTAACGCTGGTGGAGCAAGATGATACGTTAAACGTAAGCCTTTACCGAATTGGGTTTCAATCGATTCTTTGAAGCTTTTACCTGTTAACAGACGGGCAACTTCATATTCATCTTTATACGCCATAACTCTATAAAGCTGAGTTGCAATCGTACCTGTTAATTCTTCAGGTAACTTTTTAGCTGCCAGTTCTACAAGTGTACGGTATTTAGTTGCGTAAGCTTCATTCCAATAGTCTGTTAGACGAGCAGAACGGTCTTCAATAAGTTCAGTTAAAGTTTGCGGAGTTTTGGTTTTTGGCATTGCCGCAACTAAGCGTGCAGCTAAAGTTGGGTCACTTGCAAGATGACAACCCACCCGGAAAGCTTCGAGGTTCTTTTCAACAGCAGTACCATTTAACTTAATTGCTTTTTCAATGCTTTCACGCAGTAATGGAATACGTCCAGATTGCCATGCCATACCGAGTAATAACTGGTTGGTATAAATTGAATCACCTAAGAGTTGTGTTGCAATGCGAGCTGCTGGCAGAGAAACCAGTTGACCTTGACGAACGCGACCACGAAGACGATCAATTAAATCGCTAATAGGCGCATACCAGTCACGAGATTTAATAAACTCAGAAGTAGGGGTACTGTCTTCATTCACAATAACCAATGCATCATCTTTTAAGCGAGATAGAGCAGCGCTACCACCAGCGACTACGGCATCGGCACCAATCAATAATTCACATTGGCCCGCTGGAATTTTAGTAGAAGAAATTTGCTCATCAGTTGCTGCAAGTTGTACGTATGAATAAACCGTACCACCTTTTTGCGCAAGTCCAGCCATGTCCATCACACGTGTTGCTTTACCTTCTAAGTGAGCTGCCATACCAAGCAGTGCGCCAATCGTTACAACACCCGTACCACCAATACCGCCGACCATAATACGACTTGGAACGTCATATAACTGAGGAATAATTGGTGATGTTGGCCAACCTGCGCCAATGCCTTCAAATTTAGCTGGACGTTTCATATCACGTGTATGAACTGTCACAAAACTTGGGCAGAAACCTTCAGCACAAGTGAAATCTTTATTACAGCTACTTTGGTTAATTTGACGTTTAGTACCTAAAGCTGTCTCTACAGGCTCAATAGATAAACAGTTTGATTTTTTCGAACAGTCGCCACAACCTTCACAAATATCACTGTTAATGTATAAACGCTCAGCTGGGTCAGGGTAGGCATCACGTTTACGACGACGGCGTTTTTCACTGGCACAAGTTTGTACATAAATTAAAGCGGTGACACCTGAAACTTCACGTAATTCGCGTTGAACCGTATCGAGTTCGTTACGGTGGCGAATTTCTACACCTGGTGCAATGCCGTCTTCTTCATTTAATAGTTTAACTTCATCAGTCACGATGACTTGTTTTTTAATACCTTCCGCAGCTAGCTGACGAGTTAACTGCGCAACGCTCAAATGCCCATCTACATGCTGGCCACCTGTCATAGCGACCGCATCGTTGTAGAGGATTTTGTAGGTAATATTGGTTTTTGCAGCGATAGACTGACGAATTGCTAAGTAACCTGAGTGGAAGTAAGTTCCGTCACCAAGGTTGGCAAAAATATGTTTTTCATTGGTAAATGGTGATGCACCCACCCAACTTACACCTTCACCGCCCATTTGCGAGAACGTTTCGGTACCACGGTCAAGTGAAACGGCAATATAGTGACAACCAATACCGCCTAATGCACGGCTACCTTCAGGAACGACTGTTGAAGAGTTATGTGGGCAACCGCTACAGAAATATGGTTTACGTTCAGCAAGATCAATAACACGTTTTGATTCTTGCTCTGCTTTTAGCAGTAAGTCGATTCTGCTTTGGATTTGTGCTTTTAAGCTTTCTGGAATATCGAGTTTTAAGAAGCGAGCAGCCAGCATTTTTGCAATCGGTTCAGGCTGATACTCATAGTGACCAATGAGTGGTGCTTCTTCAATAGAGGTACTCCATTCACCTTTACCATCAGTTGCTTTACCAATGACACGAGGACGTTTGCCATCAGGCAGTGAGTACAGCTCGTCTTTAATTTGTGTCTCAATAATTGGACGTTTTTCTTCAATAACAATCAGCTCTTCTAAACCTTCGGCAAACTCACGAACGCCTTGTGGTTCTAAAGGCCAAATCAGTCCAACTTGATAAACACGTAGCCCAAGCTGTTGGGCAGTTTCATCTTCAATACCTAAAATGCGTAAGGCTTCAATGGTATCTAAATAACCTTTACCACTTGCAGCAATACCAATACGGGCATTTTCACACGGCCATGTAACGGTGTTGATTTTGTTGGCGCGGGCATAAGCCAAAACAGCAGGTAAGCGATACTTATAAAGGCGTTCTTCTTGCTGAATACCATGATCTGGCCAGCGAATGTTGACGCCGCCCTCTGGGAAATTGACATCTTCCGGTATAACCGGAGTAACACGGTCTAGATCGACATGAACAGAAGCAGAAGTTTCTACAATCTCACTAACCAGCTTCATTGAAGACCAAAGGCCAGAAAAACGTGAAACAGCAATGGCGTGAACACCAAAGTCTAAAATTTGTTGAACGGATGTTGGGTAGAAAATTGGAATACCACAACCAATCATGACATGTTCAGACTGGTGAGGAATTGTAGAAGATTTACATGAGTGGTCATCACCAAATAAAGCAACGACACCACCACGTTCAGAGGTACCAGCTAAGTTAGCATGGCGGAGTACATCGCCTGAACGGTCAACACCCGGGCCTTTACCATACCACCATGAAGACACTCCATCATATTTGCCTTGGCCTGAAAGATTAACTTGTTGGGTACCCCAGATTGCGGTAGCAGCCAAGTCTTCGTTTACACCAGGTTGAAATACAACATTATGGGATTTAAGTAATCCTTGAACTTGCCAAAGGAAACTATCATAGTTACCAACAGGAGAACCGCGATAACCAGAAATAAAACCAGCAGTATGATAACCATTCATCGCGTCACGGCGAGTTTGGGCAAGAGGCAACCGAACAAGTGCCTGAATGCCGGTCATATATGCTGTACCGTTATCACTTACATATTTATCTTCAAGTGACACATCCTTTGTTGCAATAATATTTGGAGTGACTTTTGTAGCTATATTCATTTATATCTCCTTAGAATTTTTAGTAGCTCGGACTACTTTCTTTTTTCAACATCCAGTTGAATATTTGGAGCAAGTGACATACGAAATAAAAAAAGATCGGTTCCTCTTCTTAAAAAAGAATTAGTGCCAATGTATGTACATTTAGTCATTGTGGTTGAACTAAACTGGTGCAACAATCCGTAATTTAGGAAAACATATTTACGTTATGCGCAAAAATCTCGATGGTGGACTATTGCATGCAATGCATGCATTCCTGAAAGTGATTGATAGCGGGAGTTTCACAGCAGCAGCTGAGCAGATGGATCTGACCACAGCACAGGTTTCACGTCTTATCAGCGAGCTAGAAACACGCTTAGGTACAAAATTAATACAACGCTCAACGCGCCAGCAGGCACTGACCGATATTGGTGCGACTTATGCAGAGCGTTGTCGCCAAGTCATTTCAATGGTGGATGAAGCTGAGGCGGAAGTCACAGGAACCGCATCTAAACCCAAAGGGCGTTTACGTGTATTAAGCATGGGAAGCTTTGGGCATCATTATGTTTTTCCAGTGATGGCCGAGTTTTGTAAGCATTACCCTGAACTAACTGTGGAATATACGACTTCACAGTACGTTCCAGACCTGTTGGCAAAAGGGGTCGATGTCAGTCTTTATCTCACTGAATCATTAACAGACTCTCGTTTTGTTGCACGCAGAATTGGCACTATTTTTTCTGTTTTATGTGCTTCCCCTGCGTACCTAGAAAAACATGGCGTTCCTCAGTCTCCAGAAGACTTAAAAGATCATGCCTGTTTACGCTTGGTAAACCCGTCTATTACGCCAGATTGGCACTTATTAAATACAAGTGGGGAGTCTTACCAAATCGACATTGGCGGACAACTCATTGCAGATAACCCTGAGTTATTATTAGATGTGGTGCAGCAGGATATGGGCGTCGCATTATTGCCGATGTTTTCAGCTTTAGATGCAGTTCAGAATGGAAGATTATGTCATATCTTGCCAGAGTGGCGTTCGCCCGATATCGGAGTTTATACCTTGTTGCCTTCACGTCATTTTATTGATGCCAAAACACGTGCATGGTTGGATTGGGTGGAAGAATATATTTCTCCAAGAATCGAAATGGATGCTTCTTATTTTTATAAATAATGAGATAAATTTTTAAGGATTAAGCTAGAAAAGGATGAAGAATAAGACGGATTAGAATAAAAATAGGGTAGAAAATGCTTCTTTTGAAAGAGGCATTTAATACAGAGATGAATAATAAATTTTAAATAAAATGTGCAAAGATGTTTAATCCCAATTCCTGAATGAAATGAGATAAAGATTAGATGGAATGATCTGGTATTTCGCCTAATATTAAGCTTTATACCAGATGCTGAGTTATTTTAATTTATGACTATGCACACTTGGTTTGCCAATAAGCATTTGCATAATTCGACAAGCTTTTTCGGTTTAATACATGGCTAATATTTTGGCTGGCTTGCATCAGTTTCTCTAAGTCAATGCCAGTTTCAAACCCCATGTGTGACAGCAAATAGAACAGATCTTCAGTCGATACATTACCCGAAGCACCTTTGGCATAAGGGCAACCACCAAGTCCTGCAAGAGACGAGTCAAAAACACGAACTCCTTGCTTTAAAGACTGATAAATATTGGCAATTGCCATGCCATAGGTGTTATGGAAATGCCCAGCTAGAACCTTGCTGTCGAGTTCAGCAAGGCAAGCTTGCCAAACCTTTTGAACGCGATCTGGTGTAGCTGTGCCAATAGTTTCACCTAAAGATACTTCATAGCAGCCCATGTCGTAGAGCCGTTTAACAACTTTCACCACTTGCTCAGGGGCAATAGCACCTTCATAAGGACAATCGACAATACATGAGACATAACCACGCACACGGATGTTATGTGCTTTGGCTGTGGCCATGACATCGCTAAACTTTTCAAAGCTTTCGTCAATTGAGCAATTAATATTTTTACGGGTAAAGCTTTCAGAAGCTGCGGTAAACACCGCAACTTCTTTGCATCCTACCGCTTGAGCAGTTTCAAAACCTTTAATGTTTGGAGTGAGCAAGCTAAATTGCACATCTGTGGTCTGGGGTAACAGCTTAAATAACTCATCACTTTGAGCCATTTGTGGTACCCATTTTGCCGAGACGCATGAACCCACTTCAATCGATTTTAGGCCAGCATTTATTAAGTCATTAATGAAGTTTAAGCGTTGTTCAACAGTTAAAGCCTGCTTTTCGTTTTGGAGGCCGTCTCTGGGACCGACCTCCACGATTTTGACAAACTCACTCATGCAACTTCCTCCTGAGCAGGCTGAAATTCCACAAGCTCATCGCCAGCTTTAACCTGATCGCCGACTTGGAAGTAGGAATCTACAATCACGCCGTCTTTAGGGGCACGAATGGTATATTCCATCTTCATCGCTTCAAGCGTCATTAAAATATCGTCTTTTTTCACGCTATGATTTGCACTGACTAACACTTGGGTGACTACACCTGGCATTGGAGCTTTCAGGTGGCCTTCATCGGCTTGGCTATCTGCTTGATTAAAGTCTTGGCGAATATAAGCAAACTTATAGCTTTGCCCATTTTGGAACAAGGTAATGCCTTGCTGACTTTGGTTAAAAGATAGCTTTTGCTGAGTTCCATTAATTTGAACAGACGCCGTATGTGTATCAAGCAACTGGCCCGAAATCGGGTAACTTTTCCCGTTATATTCTGCGGTGAAGCCATCGTTATTTGAAGCAAATTTGATTTGGATATTTTGGTTTAAATAATTTAGTTTGATACTGTGCTGATAGGCAATATTTAAACGCCAAAGTGGTTGAGCCTGCCAAAGCTGTTTTTGGCTTGAACTGTTGTTATTAAGTTTGCTTAAAAACTCAATAAATGCCGCTACTACCACAAGTTCAGGTTTGATCTCTTCAGGACTAAACAAGAAGTTTTGTTCACGCTGAATCAGGTTGGTATCAAGCTTGGCTTGTTTAAACGATTCGCTACGAACAATCTTTTCAAGAAAGGCAATGTTGTTGCCTAAGCCATCGACATGGAACTGGCTTAAAGCATGTTGCATTTGAATAAGCGCAGCTTCACGGTTTTTACCCCATACAATCAGTTTGGCAATCATAGGGTCGTAATAGGTCGTGATTTCATCGCCTTCAACAATACCGCTGTCTACACGTACATATTGGTTTTGAGTTGGGTAATGCAGATAGTCAATTTTACCAATTGCAGGTAAAAAGCCTTTTTCTGGTTCTTCAGCGTAGATACGTGCTTCAAGCGCATGGCCGTGAATCTGCAATTCGTTTTGTAGTTTAGGTAAAGGTTCACCATAAGCCACACGAAGTTGCCATTCAACCAAGTCTTCACCTGTAATCATTTCAGTGACAGGGTGTTCGACTTGTAGACGGGTATTCATTTCCATGAAATACGCCGTACCGTCTTGTTCTACAATAAACTCAACCGTACCTGCACCAACATAATTTACCGCACGTGCAGCATCAATTGCCGCTTGACGCATTGCATCGAGCTTCTCGCTTGGCATTTGTGGAGCAGGGGCTTCTTCTAGCACTTTTTGATGGCGGCGTTGTACTGAACAATCGCGTTCAAACAAATGCACATAATTGCCATGGGTGTCACCAAACACTTGAACTTCAATATGGCGAGGTTGAATCACATAACGCTCAATTAAGACGTCGTCATTACCAAAACTCGATTTGGCTTCACGTTTACAAGAGGCTAAGGCATGCAGAAAGTCTTCACCACGTTCAACCAGACTCATGCCTTTACCACCACCGCCAGCACTGGCTTTAATTAAAACCGGATAACCAATTCGGTCTGCCTGTTGCTTTAAAAAATCGGCATCTTGGTTGGTTCCGTGATAACCCGGTGTTAAAGGAACACCTGCTTTTTCCATTAAAGCTTTCGAGGTCGCTTTCAAGCCCATTGCCAAAATGGCATCCACTGGTGGGCCAATAAAGCAGATGTTGTGTTGTTGGCAAGCGAGTGCGAACTGGTCATTTTCTGAAAGGAAGCCGTAGCCTGGATGAACCGCTTGGCTGCCTGTATCAATTGCTGCTTGAATAATACGGTCAACCTGTAAATAACTTTGTGTTGCAGGGGACTGACCAATATAAACCGCTTCATCTGCAAGTTTTACATGTTGTGCATTTGCATCTGCATCTGAGTAAACGGCAACCGTTCTAATACCTAATTTTTTAGCTGTACGAATTACGCGGCAGGCAATCTCGCCACGGTTCGCAATTAAAATCTTTTCAAACATGATGATCGTCCTTAATTGTTGTTATTGGAGTTAGAAACCCAAGCAGGCTGTTGTTTATTTAAAAAGGCACTTAGACCTTCTTTTGCCTCACTGCCTTGACGAACTTGAGCAATATGATGTGCTGTCTGTTGTAGCAAGTCATTGCTCATGGTTTGGTTGCTCACCATTTGAATGAGTTGTTTTGAGGCCGCTTGAGCGTGCGGGCCACCGAGTAATAGAGCATCAATAATTTCTTGAACTTTTCTGTCTAAGTCTTCGGCATCTGCAACTTCATGTGCTAAGCCAATTTGTTTGGCTTCACGTGCCGAAATTCGTTCGGCAGTTAAGAAGTAACGTGAAGCTTGCCTTGCACCAATCGCACGAATCACATAAGGACTAATGGTAGATGGAGCAAGTCCTAAACGAACCTCAGAGGTTGCAAACTTAGCATCCGTGCTAGCAATACAAATATCACATGCCGATGCCAAACCCATACCACCACCAAAAGCAATACCATGCACACGAGCAATGGTTGGTTGTTTAAGCGTTGCAAGTGCATCCAACATTTGCGCAAGTTTTAATGCATCTGCTTCATTTTCTGCTGAAGATGCCTGACCTGCCTGTTTCATCCAGTTGAGGTCGGCACCTGCTGAAAAGCTTTTGCCACGACCAGCCAGAACTACAACACGTATATCATCACGTGTATTGATTTGCTTAAAGCAGGCATGCAGCTCTTCAATGACTGCCGTATTGAATGCATTGTGCAATTCAGGGCGGTTCAGCCAAACATAGGCAACCTGATCTTGTTGTTCGAGTTGTAAAAATTGATAGCTCATATACACCTCTTACATGCGGAACACGCCAAATTTGGTTGGCTGGATAGGGGCATTCATTGCAGCAGCAAGACTTAAACCAAGTACCTGACGAGTTTGAGCTGGGTCGATTACACCGTCATCCCAAAGACGGGCAGAAGCATAGTACGGATGGCCTTGACGCTCGTATTGTTCACGGATTGGTTGTTTAAATTCGTCTTCTTCTTGCGCTGACCACTCGGCACCTTTTTGCTCAATCTGGTCACGTTTTAAAGTTGAAAGTACGCTTGCTGCTTGTTCGCCGCCCATCACTGAAATACGAGAGTTCGGCCAAGTCCACAAAAAGCGTGGTGAATAAGCACGGCCACACATACCGTAGTTACCTGCACCAAACGAACCACCAATAATCAAGGTCAGTTTTGGTACATTTGCGGTGGCAACTGCCATCACTAATTTGGCACCGTTTTTTGCAATTCCTTCGTTTTCATACTGGCGACCAACCATAAAGCCCGTAATGTTTTGTAGGAATAACAATGGAATATTGCGCTGCGTGCATAGCTCAATAAAGTGCGCACCTTTTTGTGCAGACTCAGAAAATAAAATTCCGTTATTGGCAATAATCCCGACTGGCATACCGTAAAGTGAAGCAAAACCCGTAATGAGTGTTGAACCAAAACGTGCTTTGAACTCATCAAAACGAGAGCCGTCTACGATACGGGCAATCACTTCCCGCACATCGAAAGGTTTACGCGCATCGCTTGGCACTACGCCATAGAGTTCAGATGCATCAAATAACGGTTCATCAACTTGTTTATTTAAGTCATTTGGCTTTTTATTTAAGTTAGCAACAATGTTACGTGCAATCGCAATGGCATGCTCATCATTTTCAGCCAAATGGTCAGCTACACCCGAAAGACGTGTATGCACGTCGCCACCACCTAAGTCTTCACTGCTCACCACTTCACCTGTTGCAGCTTTTACTAGAGGAGGGCCACCTAAGAAAATCGTACCTTGATTACGTACAATAATCGTTTCATCAGACATGGCAGGAACATAAGCACCACCTGCGGTACAGCTACCCATCACCACAGCAATTTGGGCAATACCCAGACTCGACATGCGTGCTTGGTTATAGAAAATACGCCCAAAGTGATCGCGGTCTGGGAAAACCTCATCTTGCATTGGTAAATAGGCACCGCCTGAATCTACCAAATAAATACAAGGCAAGTGATTTTGTTCAGCAATTTCTTGGGCACGTAAATGCTTTTTAACTGTAAGTGGGTAATACGTTCCGCCTTTAACCGTTGCATCGTTGGCAACGATCATGCAAGTAATACCGTTCACCTGACCAATACCTGCAATTACGCCCGCGGCAGGAACATCATCATCATAAACGTTGTACGCTGCCAATTGACCAATTTCTAAAAATGCCGTGCCGACATCAATCAATTGATCAATACGTTCACGGGGTAAAAGTTTGCCTCGAGCCAAATGTTTTTGACGGGCATTTTCACCACCGCCTAAGGCAATACGTTGGGCAACTTGTTTGAGATCTGTGACCAATGTTTGCATGGCTTGCTGGTTTGTTTTGAAGTCTTCACTTCGAACATTAATCTTGCTTTGTAATTGGTTCATAAGATGCGTCCTTATTTATAATTATTATTTGGTTTCATTGAAGAGTTCGCGGCCAATCAGCATACGGCGAATTTCAGAAGTTCCTGCACCAATTTCATAAAGTTTTGCATCACGCCATAAACGGCCAGCAGGGAATTCATTGATATAACCGTTGCCGCCTAAAGTTTGAATTGCTTCACCGGCCATCCATGTCGCTTTTTCAGCAGCATATAAAATGGCGCTTGCAGCATCTTTACGTAGACTGCGGTCATGGTCAGCTTTATCACAGGCAGCACCAACAGCATAGACGAGGGCTTTACATGCCAACCAAGTTGAATACATATCGGCAAGTTTGCCTTGCATAAGTTGGAATTCACCTAAAGCTTGGCCAAATTGTTCGCGTTGATGTAAATATGGAATTACCACATCTAAACAGGCATCCATAATGCCTAAAGGCCCGGCACTTAAAACTGCTCGTTCATAGTCCAAACCGCTCATCAGTACTTTTGTACCATTACCAACACCACCGAGTACGTTTTCAGCAGGCACTTCTACATTGTCAAAAAACAGCGGGTAAGTGTTAGAGCCACGCATGCCGAGTTTGTCTAAATGATTACCATGGCTAAAACCTTTCATGCCTTTTTCAACTAAAAAAGCAGTCATGCCTTTCGCTCCAGCTTGCGGATCAGTTTTGGCATATACCACTAATACGTCTGCATCCCCGCCGTTTGTAATCCACATTTTTGAACCGTTTAAAACGAAGTGCTCTCCTTTTTGTTCGGCACGTAATTTCATGCTGACGACATCAGAACCAGCATTCGGTTCAGACATGGCGAGGGCACCCACATATTCACCGGAAATCAGTTTTGGTAAATACTTTTGTTTTTGCTGTTCGCTACCGTTACGGTTAATTTGGTTTACACATAAATTAGAATGAGCACCGTAAGACAAACCAATGGCTGCCGAAGCACGAGAAATTTCTTGCATGGCAATAATATGAGCTAGATAACCCATATTGGCACCGCCATATTCTTCAGAAACCGTCATACCTAAAAGGCCCATATCTCCGAATTTTTTCCAGAGATGTGCAGGGAATTTGTTGTCTTGATCAACTTGTTGGGCAATTGGTGCAATTTCCTTTGCACAAAATGCGGCCACTGAATCTTGAAGCGCAATTAAAGTTTCATCTAGACCGAAATTCAAGCTGCGTAGGTTCATGATATTTTCATCCTATTGGTTATATTTGTTGTCCATAAAATATTTTGTGGGTATTTGAGATGTACCATACAATGAATTTTCAAAAAAGTGAATACAGATTCATAAAATGATTTACAATTCATTTTATTTGTTAGAGAATAAATTATGAGCTATAAACGATCATCTTTAATGCAAGAGCGGATGGAGCAAAATCGTAAGTCGATTTTGAGTTCAGCCAGAAAGTTAATTTCAGAGGGAGGGTTTAAAGACGCGCAAATACAAACAATTGCAGAGCAAGCGGGCGTATCAAGTGGTCTTGTTTATCGCTACTTTGATAATAAGAGCCAAGTGTTAATTGAGGTTTTGTCTGAGGCCATTAATACAGAGCTATTGGTGATTGATTCGATTACCGAAAGTAATTTATCAGCAAAGCAGAAATTACATAAGGCTGTGGCAACCTTTGTAAAACGGGCACTGAATAGTCCTCAGCTTGCATATTCACTCATGTTTGAACCTGTCGATTCAACGGTTGAACATGAGCGTTTTCGTGTGAAGCAATTGATTAAACAAAGTATTAAAAAAATACTTGCGGATGGAAATGCAAGTGGTGAGTTTGTCTTGGATGATTTAAATACAGCAGCACTGTGTGTTGTCGGTGCCATGACTTATGTGGTGGTTGAACCCCTAGACCCAGCTCAAAATACAAAGTTTGATCATGCGCACAAAGACTATTTTTCAAAACAGATTGCTGACTTTTGTGTAGATGCTGTGCAGAGGAAATAGGGCATATAAAGGATAAAACAACACAAAGTAGGCAGTTTAGAAAAATAGTTGCAGTAACAACAATTAGATCAGGTAAGAAGAGAATTAGAAGAATCAAGGAGAATGATTCAATGCAACAAGAACGGTTAAGCTACGCCTCGGGACCAAGCACGCAGCCTTTATTGGGTATGACCATTGGTGAACAATTTGATCAGGCCTGTCGGCAATATGCTGAAAAGGAGGCAATCGTTAGTTTTCATCAAAACAGACGATTAACCTACAAAGCTTTGCAGGATGAAGTAAACGCTTTTGCTTGTAGCCTTTTAAAATTGGGATTAAAAAAAGGAGATCGGTTAGCCATCTGGTCACCTAACTGTGTGGAATGGACAGTTACCCAATTTGCAGCCTTTAAAGCAGGGATTATTTTAGTCAATCTCAATACAGCTTATAAGAGCCATGAACTTGAATATGTGTTGAATAAAGTCTCATGCAAAGGATTGATTATAGCTTCTCAATTCAAAACGACTGATTACCAAGAACTACTCACGAAAATTGCCCCTGAGTTAACGACCAGTCTAGATAAAGTGCTTAGTTCAGCACGACTACCACATTTAAAATTTGTTATTAAAATTGATGATCAGCAACATACGGGTATTCATCGCTTTAGTGATTTAGTCACTACGCCGACATCAGAACAGTTAGAAAAGTTAAAGCAGTTAACCAAGCAACTTCAGTTTGATGAAACCATTAATATTCAATTTACCTCAGGTACAACCGGTAACCCTAAAGGGACCATGTTGACCCACCATAATATTTTAAATAATGGCTATTTTGTCGGTGAAGGTATTCGTTTAACCCCTCAAGATAAAGTGTGTATATCTGTGCCGTTGTTTCATTGTTTTGGCATGGTCATGGGGAATCTGGCATGTGTAACGCATGGGTCAACCATGGTCTATCCATCGGCGGTATTTAATCCTTTAGAAACTTTAAAAGCTATTCATCAAGAGCGTTGCACGGCAGCTTATGGTGTGCCAACTATGTTTATTGCCACCTTAGAACATGAACAGTTTAATGAGTTTGATCTATCGAGCTTAAGAACGGGCATTATGGCAGGCAGTCCTTGCCCACGTGAAATTATGCAGCGAGTTATAGACCGTATGCATATGTCTGAAATCACGATTTGTTATGGAATGACTGAAACCTCGCCAGTCAGTGTACAAAGCTCGGTAAATGACTCGATTGATAAACGAGTAAGTACAGTTGGACATGTTCATCCGCATGTTGAAATTAAAATTGTCGATTTAGAAGGGCAAATTGTTCCGCAAGGCACTTTGGGTGAGTTATGTGTTCGTGGTTATTCAGTGATGGCTGGCTATTGGGGTGAAGAAGAAAAAACCCGAGAAGTGATTGATGCTGCTGGCTGGATGCATACGGGTGATATTGCAGAAATGGACCAAGACGGTTTTATTAAAATTAAAGGTCGTATTAAAGATGTGGTGATTCGTGGTGGGGAGAATCTCTTTCCAAAAGAAATTGAAGACTTCTTATACACTCATCCCGATGTAAGCGATGTCCAAGTCATTGGCTTACCAGATGCGAGATATGGCGAAGAACTCTGTGCTTGTATTATTTTGCATGAACATCATCAAATTGATGAAGACAGTATTCGCCAATTCTGCAAAGAACATATTTCTCATAATAAAGTGCCGCGTTATGTCCGATTCTTTAATGAGTTTCCAATGACTGCTTCAGGCAAAGCGCAGAAGTTTAAATTGCAGGAAATTATGCGAGCTGAACTTAATTTAACGGGCAATGTCTTTGACTAAAGAAGTCTAAAGCCATATCAAAGTGCAGCAGATTATACGTTCAAAGACAGTGTAAATAGAGGATAAGCAAAATGGCAAAAGACTTTAATAGCCCAAAAGTAGTCGAAGGATATGACGAACATATTCGTAAGTTAATTCCGGGTTATGAAGTGATTCATCAACAGGTGGATGCCATTTTGCAATCGGTGTCGCCATCAAGTGCGCATATTTTAATTGTGGGCTGTGGTACCGGGTATGAACTCGAATATTTACTTAAAAGACATCCTCACTGGAAATTTACAGCAGTTGATCCATCTTTGACCATGCTGCAAAAAGCCCAAGAACAGGTTGAACTTTTAGATAAATCTGCTCAAGTCACCTTTGTTCACGGTGAAACGTCAGCTTTACCTCTTGAGAATTGCTTTGATGCTGCACTTTCTATTCTTGTGGCGCATTTTATTGCAGATGATATAAAACCTGTTTTTTTTAAAGATATTTATGATCGCTTAAAAGAAAAAGCAGTTTTACTTACCTACGATTTAATGACGTGTGTAAACCCACAGCAGCTTCAAGCACTACGTTATTTATGCTTGGCTCAAGGTTTAACGGAAGAACAATGTCAGAAAATGTTAGAGCGTATGGCACAAGACTTTTTTAGCTTAACTACTGAAGGATATATCAAACTTTTGCAAAAGACTGGTTTCGAGAGCGTACAGCCGTATACGCAAATTTTGACGTATCAGGGTTTTATTGCAAAAAAATAATGTCAGTAGAGACAAAGGAATGTTGTCTTAACACCTAAATATTCTCAATGAGGATGAGAATATAAAAACGAAAAAATTAGAAGAACTAGCTTTACCTATAACACATTAAAAAGTGGCCTCAATGCTGCTTAAGGGAGGTTTTGTCTAAAAAATATGATGTAAGACTTTCTAAAGGAAGAAAGTCAGATGTTTAAGAGCCTGTTTTAGACAGGTACATAACAAAAAGGATGTCGAGATCTTTAAGTCTAATTAAAGATCAAAAAAGGAAAGTTTTATGATAAATGCTTTAAATACAATGGTTCAAAAAAGCTTATTAGCTATTTCTGTGACCCTGTTTGTGTCTTCTGCTTTTGCAGGTCAAACAGATCCTGAAATAGCACAACTTCGCCAAGAAGTAAAAGAACTACGGGCTATGCTACAAGCCAACATGCAAGCTCAGAAATCTTTATCACAAGAACGGGTGGAACTCGCAACTTCTGTAACGCCCCAAGCTACTCAGCCTACAAAACAAGTGTTAACTAAGTCTGGCGCAGAATTTAACTTATATGGATATATACGGGCAGATGCTTCTTATCAAATGAAGGGCGCATCGGCTATGTATAACAATATTAGCGGGGTTCCACTCGAAAATACGCCAGAAGAATCTGCTCAAAAAGACCAATTACACAGTACCGTTAATGTGACACGTTTCGGGTTGAATTTTAAAACCCCAACTGCTGCGGGTGATGTGGGCGGGAAACTAGAAATGGACTTCTTTGGGGCAGCTACTCGTGATCAGTTTCGGATACGCCATGCTTATTTAACCTTTGATAAATGGCTCATTGGTCAAACGTGGTCAACCTTTATTGCACCTGAATATTATCCGGAAACGATCGATGCAGGCACATTTGTAGGAAGTGCATTATTAAGATCGCCACTGGTTCGTTATAGCGATAACTTAACTGCCAATACAAGTTTTGCCGTATCGGTTGAAGACCCGAAATATACCGCTGCATCAGACCCCGATAACAAAATGCGTTTACCAGCTTTGGTTGGGCGTTTAAATCATAAATTTGCCAATGGTTCGATGCTATCGGGGCGTAGTTTTGTTGCCGAAAAGAGAACCAATAATGATGAGGAAATGTCTTGGGGTGTTGGCTTTGGCGGTAAATACCAAATTACTCCTGATACATTACTTAAAGCCGATTATTACCATGTCAAAGGAGATGGGCGTTTCCTACTATGGAGTAATAGCGGCTATGCAATAGATGATCAAAACAATATACACAGCAATGAATTTGATACCGTTTCTTTGGGTATCACTCATCAATTTACGCCACAAATTCGTTCAACCTTGGGTTATGGCTATATGAAAGCCAAAGATGATAATCGTTTTGCCGAATTACAACGTAATAGCACCACGCAAAACAAAGAGCTTTGGCAGGGCTGGGTGAATGCACTTTATAACCCATACAAACCAATTACCTTGGGCATCGAATATGTGTATGGCGAACGAGAAACGTTTGATGGACGTAACGGGATTGATAACCGCTTCAATATGATGGCGAGTTATGACTTTTAATTTATTCAACAAAACCTTGAATAATCTGTTTTTTCTTTAGGGTGCAGTATGTCGTTTTAAAAATTAAATATGAATTTATCTCACAGAGGAGGTGAGTAAATGACAACATCTAAATTAAATGTAAATGAAGTTATTGATCAGGCCAGATTTACCCCTTTTCACTGGAGTATTTTACTTTGGTGCTTATTAATTATTATTTTTGATGGTTATGATCTGGTGATTTATGGCGTTGTACTGCCTTTGCTGATGCAAGAGTGGTCTTTAACAGCTGTACAGGCGGGGATGTTAGCAAGTACGGCACTATGCGGAATGATGTTTGGGGCAATGTTCTTTGGAACTTTGGCAGACAAAATAGGCCGTAAAAATGTGATTTTAATTTGTGTCACTCTTTTTAGTGGATTTACCTTTTTAGGTGCTTTTGCATCAAGTCCACTTGAGTTTGGGGTGCTTCGATTCTTGGCAGGACTAGGCATTGGTGGGGTTATGCCAAATTTAGTTGCTTTGACCTCGGAATATGCACCTAAACGTATACGAAGTACGTTGGTGGGGAGTATGTTTAGTGGTTATGCGATTGGGGGAATTCTTTCAGCATTAATTGGTAGTTATTTGGTTGAAAGTCAGGGATGGCAAATTATGTTCCTGATCGCAGGTATTCCATTACTTTTATTACCTGTCATTTGGAAGTTTTTACCTGAGTCATTAACCTTTTTAGTGAAGACGGGTAAAACTGAACAGGCACATAAAATTATTCAAAAAATTTCCCCTGAACAAACTCTGACTTTAAATACACAATTAGAGCTTAATGAAGATAATGTTCCAACAGGTAGCTCTGTAAAGGGATTGTTTCAGCAAGGCCGTGCGTTCAATACACTCATGTTCTGGCTCGTATTCTTTATGTGCTTACTCATGGTGTATGCCTTAAGTAGCTGGTTACCAAAACTCATGCTGGCAGCAGGCTATTCACTCGGAAAGAGTATTTTATTCTTGCTTGCCTTAAATGTTGGCGCAATGATCGGTTCAATCGGTGGGGGTATTTTATCTGATAAATTCCATTTAAAACCAGTAATTATGGGAATGCTACTGGCGGGTGTTATCGCTTTAGTCGGTTTAGGTTTTAACTCACCAGCCTATGTTTTATATGGTTTGGTGACCGTTGCAGGGGCAGCAACGATTGGTACTTCAATTCTTCTTTATAGTTACGTTGCACAATATTATCCATTAAGTGTGCGTTCTACTGGGATTGGCTGTGCTTCTGGTGTAGGTCGAATTGGGGCTATTGTCGGACCTATCTTAACGGGTTTGTTATTAGGTTTAGAATTGCCACATAAGATGAATTTCGTGATGATCGCAATCCCAGCAATTCTGGCGCTTTTCGCTGTTATGGTGCTTCGACGACATGCAGCAGAAAAACAGTCTATTACACCAAAACTTAACGTCGAGTTAGAGGGGAATTAATCCATATGGATACGGGTAGGAAACAAATTCCTACCTGTATCTAGATGTTTTATTGTTTAACTAATTGGTTTAAATCAACCAGATTTGCCATTTGTTGATTCCCACGATCATTCGGATGTAAATGATCTCCCGAATCATAAATTGGATTTAATCGATCAGGATGTTTAGGGTCTTTTAAACCTTGCTCAAGATCAAGTACACCGTCAAATGTATGACTGGTTCTGATCCAGTGATTAATGCGCTGACGTAATTGGTCTTTATTCGGTTGGTAATAGTTATCAAGAGGAGTATTTGGTAAAGCTCCCGAAAATGGTAATAAGGTTGCTCCAATCACCTGAATACCTTGGCGGTGTGCTTCATCTACAACACGTTTATAACCTTGAGTGAGTGTTTCAAAAGTCGGTATTTGTTGTTTAGGTGCAAATGCGGTACCAGGCCATGAAATATCATTAATACCCACCAGCACAATTAATGTTTTCACACCTGAATATTGAAATACTTCTTTTTGTAAGCGTTCTAAAGCACTGTCACCCATACCGTTTGTAAGTAATCGATTCCCTGAAATTCCACTGTTAATGACCGCGACTTGATGTGGCGATAAGCGCTTAGCTAAAAAGTCGGTCCATCTTGTATTTGCGTCTAGAGTTGCAGTTGCACCATCGGTAATTGAGTCTCCAATGACTGCAACAACATGGGCTTTACGCTTCGGTTTTACTTCTACAGCCGACAATAATAATCGCGCAGTTGTGGTTTTGGCACTGCTAGGCGTATTTAAGTTCGCAGTCTGGTTACCCGTAATGAGCCAACTGGTTTGTTTCGCATCCCAATGAAAAGTTTTAAATGTAGTGGGCTTTTGAATAAAGCTATTTAGCATTAACTGTGCATGATCCGGAACAGGGAGCTGGATTGGATCACTGATCAATTGTTTACCAGGTAAAATTTGTGCTTTAAGCTTTCCAGAGAAATAAACTGGATAAGCATTCTTTGATTTAAGACTTTGTCCTTTGACTAGCCCCACGGTAGTTTTATCAATATAAAGCGGTTGATCGCCATATTGATTTGTAAAAACGAGTCTAATAGCTTCACCACCTAAACTAATTTGACTAATTTGTTTAATGGTCTGATTCGATATTTGATCTGGAATATTTGTCGGGAAAACGAAATCTTTATTCCAGACTTTTTGTGGGCTAGCTGCCCAAGTGGTAACCCACTGGCTTTTTTGTACTTCTGCTTGTGCAAAGCTCGTAAATAAAACAAGAGAGAATAGGGCGGGTTGATAAAGTTTCATCTCGTGAACTCTTTAAAACGAATTAAAGTTATCTTGAAACAAATTACTGGCTTGTTATAGCGACCTAAGCGGAATAAGATTTGTGAATGAAATTCATAAATAGATTTTGTTATGTCATATTTTGATATTAATCGGTCTGGGGAGTTGGCAATTTTTATTCGAGTGGTCGAGTTAGGAAGCTTTTCAGCAGTCGCAAGAGCTTGTGACATGACGCCGTCTGCTGTGAGTAAGTTAATTTCACGCTTAGAAAAAAGACTTGGCGTCAGACTACTGAACCGTTCAACACGCCAGTTTCAGCTTACCAGTGAAGGATGCCAATTTTATGAGCAAGGCATTCAAATCCTGAACGATCTAGACGAGCTTGAACAATCTGTTACTGCAAACCATATACCGCAAGGGCGAATTAGAATTCATACCAGTCTTTCATATTGGACACACTTTTTATTACCTTATATTTCTCTATTTAACGAGTGCTATCCACAAATTGAATTAGAAGCTCATTTGAGTGATGAAGTCATTAATTTAGTTGAGCAAAGAATTGATATCGCAATTCGCACAGGACCTTTGAAAAGCTCAAATTTGGTTGCTCGCTCACTCGGAAGCACTCAGAAACATTATGTATGTTCACCTACCTATATTGAAAAGAATGGTTATCCGCAGCATCCAGAAGAGTTATACGAACATCAGCTTTTAGACGTAAGTTACCAACGTCAAAATAAAACGTGGCTTTTTAAAAAAGACGATCAAGAAATCACACTTGCTCCCACTAAGGTTTTAAGAATAAATCATGGAGAAGCCATCTTGCAGTTAGCGCTCGCAGGTGCTGGTATTGCACAGCTTAACCAATTCCAAGTCAAAAAAGCTTTAGAACAAAAACAGTTGGTCAAAATCCTTGAAGACTGGAATATCAAGGCTTCAGAAGAATTTCATGCTGTTTGGATAGGACATGATAAATATGTCCCTAAGCGCGTAAGGGCTTTTTTAGATTTCTTGGTAGAGCATACAAAAGTTAGTTAATGGAGCCTTTTCTTGCGCTTAACTGACATTGGTGCATAGTTTCATTCATAGTTTCCACAAAGTGCATATTCGCATTAATATTTTGTAAGCTTACTTTGGGTAAGTTCTCTACAAACTGCGGCGAATAATGTTTTTCTAAAGAGTTATAAATACAGTTGCATTGTGAAAGTGCACGACCTGCCCAAACACAATGTGTATTAAATTCATTTTTACTGATAGACCTGCAACCTAATAAACTTATAGAACTTATTAATAGAGTGCAGATTAAAACAATACGATATAAAAAAAACATCATTATTGCTCTTCATTGGTTGTTGTTATCGTTAAGTCATGTTTATAGAAATTTTCTAGTCTTTATCGAGCGTTAAATATGGAAATATTTACTCTGAAAAGATAGGAAGGCAGAAACATATAACTGTAGGATATTTTCTTAAAAATAGTTTCAGTGAAGTCGATAACGTGATGAAGAGTAGAAGAAAAAACACGATATAAAATAATAGTCATTAGAGACTCCTTGATGAAAGAAGTTGCGCCCAATCACTGCTATTAATTATGGTGGTGAAACGAAAGAGGGTTAGCAGACTGATACCTAAGAAACCAGCACACCCGAAGGTGTCCCACTCCCGTTCCTCCGTCAAAGGCACGAGGGGCTACACACCAAAAAACTTGTTTTTAGTGCGCTTAGGTAGACGGTCTGCTAAAACCGACTGACAAAATAGGTCAGCCGGAGCATCATAAGCTGAGCCTTAAAGCGGGTCAATTGCAAAAATAAAAGATTGGTTTATATAAACAAATATTAATATTTTTAAATTTTCATTAATAAAATAATGAGTTATTTAGAATTGAAAATATTGAATAATGGTTCAATAGAGGTTAAAAAATAATTTTTAATGTTTATATATCAAATATTTATTAATTGTTTATTTATATAGTGTTTGCAAGTAATGACTTATTTCAACATAAGTTAAAAAAGAGCGGGAAATTTTGATTTTATGAATATCATGTAATTAAATAAATAGCCGTTGCCAAATTTTAATTAAAATATCAATTGCAAGAAAAGTAATTTTTTAACATTTATATTATTTAGATTTTTACAAAAGCTTGCACAACCTACAAAACTTAAGAGAACCACAGCGGTAGGCCAACATAAGATAATGTTATTCATAAGCCTACATCTTAAGATTTATAAGGGTGACCTCAATGTTAAGAATTTTTTGTGCAGTGAGTATGGTAGTTGCAATCGCAATGGGTATGAGTGCATGCCAAGATCGAAACTCAACAGATGATGATGGAACACATGGCTCTAATGATCCAGCAACTACTCAACAAATGGATAAAAATTCATAATTCTTTTGTTTAAGAAAACTCACTTTTAAGTGAGTTTTCTTATCGTTATTTTCTATAAAATATGTAACATAATAAAAAAAGCAATTATATAAAAATATAAAATTAATCAATAAATTAGTCTGTTATAGTCTTTACATCAATTTGTTGTTATTGAATTGTTGCGCCAGTAAATTATAGTTTCAAAAAATTAATAAAATAAACACAAGAAATTACTTATATTCATCCAAAATTCATTTTAGTGAATACAATTTTTTAAAGGTAAGGATATGCCCCAGTATTTAAAAGTAGCTGAGAAAATCTATCAAAATGTTAAGGAAAAAAAGGGGTTTACAGATGACCCTATGGAAGATCTTAACAATTTAATGATTGAGCTCAGACATGAGATTAAGGGGACAAAGCTTAAACTTTTATACAATTATATTGATTTCGCTGAATTGCTGATTAAGCCTCTTCAGGAATCTAAAATTAAATTGGATTTAAGTATTATTCCGAAGAGTAAAAATACGCAAGAATTTGTGTTATGGCTTGCAGGTTTTATTGAGCGTATTACTACAGGTGGCCAAGAAAAGTTACCTCCAATTCGCGATAAAGTTGCATTGCCTGCATATGCTTATGAAGAAACATATCCTGCTCAAGAGACTCCCGTGAATAACGGAGAAGAAATTATTGAATATTTTAAGAAAAACCATAACTGATATTTTGTTTACGTACGGCTCAAGTCTATTGTTTGGCTTTTGCGTTAAATAAATGGGAAAAACCAGTAACTTCAGTCAAGAAATAAGGTGGCGGTATGTTTGTATATTTTACTGATGGAACTTGCATTAATGATTCTGAAATTTATGGTGTAAAAGCTAAGCAAGAACAAAACAGATATGTCGTAGAAGTTACGATCAAGCCAACACATACACTATCTACAACGCCAGATGTACAATTTAAAAAAGAAATTTTTGATGATCCGCACCAAGCCAATCAATATCTTAGTAATAATTTTAATATGCCGCCGTTTTTCTAATTTATAAATATTTCAAATAATAAAAAAGCTTATTTCCTAGGGCCAATAGGAAATAAGCTATATGCTTTGGACCAATTAAGGATGTTACATGTCATCCCATGCATCTTTAATGGCTTGTTTTGCATGTTCCCATTTTAATCGGGATTCAGCTTTGAGTTCTTCCCACTTTTGTTGCAAGCTACCTTCCATATCTTCAAACTGAGTTCCTTCTTTAGATTCTGAACGGGCACGGTGACCTAGTTCATAAGCAGCAGAAAAATCACGATCATAATCCAGATCTGGCGTAGTTAATTGAGCTTCTTGATAATAAGGTCGAGTAAGATAACTTTCTCGCCAGCGAGAGTCAGAATAATTATGGTCGCCAGCTACTAGTTGAGCATGGTCTGTATTTTGATCTGTCATCAGTTTTTCCTCTTCTCTTATTTAATTTTATGCTTATGTTAAATTTAGGAAGGTGAGGACACCTTCCTAAATAAAATGAATGACCGCATCAAATGACATTTAATTCAACAACGGATTAGCGTTGCTGATTATTGTTATTTGAGTTTTGTTGGCCTGAATCTTTTTGATTAGAGCCTTGTTGTTGGCGGCGGTTGTCATTTTGCTGTTGTTGCTGATTGTTTTGTTGCTGTTGATCGTTTTGCTGTTGGTTGCCTTGTTGCTGCTGGTTGTTACGGTTGTCATTTTGCTGTTGTTGTTGCTGCTGATTATTGCGTTGATTGCTTTGATTATTAGTAGTGCTCATCTTTAATTACCTCATATCATTTATGATGTGTGTTTTATCTGAGAGCTTCAGATAGGTTCATTAAAACATGAAAATTTTTAATGTATAGCGTTGGGGTGTTACCCTATATTTAAATGTAAATTTAAAAATTAAATAAAACCTTGATTTCTATAAAATGTAATTTTAATGATTAAACATAATTAATATGAATATAGTTAAAATTACATTTGGGTACATAGAGGTTAAATAAAAACTATGATCATTTCTAAATGTGTATTTGTTATCTTTTATAAAAGAATTCTATTTTTTATTATCTGATATTATGCATTTAATATCTTGTGTAATGTAATAGAGTAATTGTATAAGCTTAAGGCTAGGAGGTCCTTTAAATATACGTCTAAAATTATAAAAATTATCTTTATAATAAATAGAATAAAAAAAGGTACCTACAGGTTTTTCTTGAGTTTCAGAGCCTCCTTTTTTTAATAACCCAGTACAAGCGATATAAAGGTCGGCATGTAAAAGTTCTTTACCTTTTTTGATCATTTCTACAGTGACTTGCATCGACTCAGGTGTATATTTTTCAATGAGTTCATGTGAAATGTGAAGTGTATTTTCTTTTACATGTAAGTCGTAGCTAACTAAGCTTCCAATAAGAATTTCACCAGAATAGGGGCTTAAAGAAAAACGGTAAGCGAGATAACCCGCCGAAGCACTTTCAAAAAAAGCGATTTTAATTTTTTCCTGTGCTAGTAATTTGCAACATGAGTTAAACATTTGTTTTCTCCCTAAAACTGTTTTAATTTATTTATAAAATTATTTTTAATTTCTTTTTGTTAAGTTTTTAGCCTTTATAATTTTAAAAGTAACTCAAATGTAAATTTAGTTTGTTATTTATATATTTTTTATAAAAACAGATAGTTAAATTATTCTAAAGTTGAGAATGTAAGTTTGTGTTATTTTATAAATTATTGAATTAAAATGATTTTTAAATTTTAGATTATTTCTTAATAACGTAATACAACAAAGATAAGCTGGGCTTATAGTTTAGTTGAAGTATGGTAGTTTATATCTCACTAAAGGAGAATAGAAATGCCTGTTGTAGTGAAAAAAAGATTATTAGACTTATTACAAGATAATCAACAGAACTATTACGAATTATTTGTTTTTTTCCTTGATCCTGATATTTCTAGTTTTGAAAAAGAGAAGAAAGCAAAAGATTTTCTCAATATAGAAATAGATAAAATAGATCAAAAAGAAATTGTTTTTCCTGCAACTATAAAAACGATTAAAGAATGGTGTGAAAAAGACAATAAAGAAAATTGTGAGTTATTTCAGACTTACCTAAACCGTAGACAAAACGGTGGTGAAAGAGAGTACTTCAAAAATGTCGGTCAAGCCTTCGAATTTTTAATTAAAGTATCTCCAACTAAAAAAGTAGACGGTGCATGGTTATATAGTTTAGCTCACTACTGGAATGATCCGGTTTTTCATGACCTTATCATTACCTATCTAGAAGAGCTTGGGCTAGGTGAGCCGAAAGCAAATCATGTGTGTATCTATGATGATTTGCTACGCAGTCTCGGGCTTGATAGTTTTGATCTACTATTAGAAGATGAATATTATCATAATGCCGTGATTCAGCTGGCACTTGGTTATGCTCCGCCTGAGTTTATTCCAGAAATTGTCGGCTTTAATTTAGGCTATGAGCAACTGCCACTTCATCTGCTCATCAGTAATTATGAGCTTGCGGAACTTGGTATTGATTCTAAATATTTTAATTTGCATATCACTATCGATAACATTGATAACGGACATGCTGATAAAGCAATTAAAGTTATAGAAAACATTTATGATAAATATAGAGACAAAGAGCTCTTCTTTAATAAATTGAAGCGCGGTTTTGCGCTTAATAGCCATGGCGTCTCGTCTTCTAAAATTATTCAAAACTTAAGTCTTGAAGATTTAGTTCTTAAAATTTTAAAAAGAAAAGCGCTCGTGGGGCAGCTCATTCATAACGAAACAAGACAGTTTGGATGTAAAACCATTAATCAATGGTTATCAAATCCAGAAGACGTTAAGGGGCTGGTTACACATCTCATTGATCATAAATGGATTAAATTTAATACTGACCCCGAACAAAGCGTGTTCTGGCGAATGATTAATGAAGAAAATGGAAAAATGTTTGGGGTATTTAACCCTGTGGAACGACAAATTATTCATGACTGGATTGCCGGTAATGACCATTCTTCTAACTTTTTAGCTTATAGCAGAGAGCTAAAAAATAGCCAGCGTATTCAAGATTATCTCTTTAGTTATATTTCTGATGGCGAACTAGACGCACTGCAAGAGCGTATACGTCAGACACCTGATCTCGCCATAAAAATATGCAAGCTGACCCCGTTTTTAGCCCCAGATTCACACCATAAAAGCATTGGTCTATGGAGCACACGTAAATATGTTGAACTCCTTTTTCCATATTTAAGTTCCTTTAACAAAAACTAACTCTTGGAGTTTTTTAATTCACCCCACGTTTAACTTTAAAACATAGGTAATGAACATGACTGATAATGTTAAATCAACAAATAAAACAAGTGAAATGGCTGGTGCGGACGCTGCAAATAAGGCCAATACTACCCAAAAAACTGAACAATTAGACTCAGTCAGAGATGATGCCACCAAGGAAGCTTTAACCACAAACCAAGGGGTTAAAATAGCGGATAACGAGAATAGCTTAAGAGCAGGTATTCGTGGTTCGACACTATTAGAAGATTTTATTTTACGCGAGAAAATTACTCATTTTGACCATGAACGTATTCCTGAACGTATTGTGCATGCGCGTGGTGTCGGTGCACATGGATACTTTCAGGCTTATGAAGGAAATGAGCGCTTAACAAAAGCGGGATTTTTGACTGATCCAAGCATTCAAACGCCAATTTTTGTACGTTTCTCAACTGTGCAAGGACCACGTGGCTCTGCTGATACGGTTCGTGATATCCGTGGTTTTGCGATTAAGTTTTATACCCAAGAAGGTAATTTCGATTTAGTGGGTAACAATGCCCCCGTATTTTTTGTGCAAGATGGTATTAAATTTCCAGACTTCGTGCATGCCGTAAAACCTGAACCAGATACTGAAATACCTACTGGGGCCAGTGCACATGATACTTTTTGGGATTTTGTGTCACTCGTACCTGAGTCAGCACATGCAGTAATTTGGGCAATGTCAGATCGTGCAATTCCACGTAATCTACGCTCAATTCAAGGATTTGGGGTTCATACATTCCGTCTCATTAATGCCGAAGGAAAATCACATTTTGTGAAATTCCATTGGACGCCTAAACAAGGCTTAAGTGCTTTGGTATGGGATGAAGCTCAAAAACTTGCAGGTAAAGATCCGGATTTCCATCGTCGTGATCTTTATGAAGCCATTGAGAATGGGGTTTATCCAGAATGGGAATTGGGTGTGCAAATTGTCGAAGAAGAAGATGAAATGAACTTTGACTTCGATTTGTTAGATCCAACAAAAATTATTCCTGAAGAGTTGGTTCCAGTGACACCAATTGGCCGATTTGTTTTGAACCGCAATGTAGACAATTTCTTTGCAGAAACAGAGCAGGTAGCTTTCTGTCCGGGACACATTGTGCCAGGGATCGATTTTACAAATGACCCACTTTTACAAGCACGTCTATTTTCGTACACCGATACGCAATTAAGTCGTTTAGGTGGGCCAAACTTCCATCAAATCCCGATCAATAAACCTGTATGTCCATTCCACAATAATCAACGTGATGGTATTCACCAACATACCATTCACAAAGGTCAGGCTTCATATCAACCAAACTCAATTGATAATGATTGGCCGGCAGAAACACCACCCGCAGCTTCAAATGGTGGCTTTGAAAGCTATCCTGAAAAGATAAGCGGACATAAACTTCGTCAAAGAAGTGAAACTTTTTCCGATCACTTTTCACAACCACGCCTTTACTACAAGAGTCTTGCCCCGCATGAACAAAAGCACGTGGTTGACGCCTATACTTTTGAGCTAAGTAAAGTGCAACGAAAACACATCCGTGAGCGCCAAGTTCAACAAATTTTGGCGAATATTGATCTTGATTTAGCTCGACAAGTAGGCGCTAATTTAGGAATTGAAGTGCCTGATTTAACGCTTGATTATAAGAAAACTACAGTTGAAAAATCGGCCAAATTGTCTTTCTTAGCTTTCCCACCAGAAGATATTCAAGGCCGAAAAGTTGCAGTGCTCATCCATAATTTGGTGAAATCTGATGAACTGGAAGCTATGAAAAATTGGGCGATTAAAGAAGGTGTAACTCTTCATTTGTTAGCACCAAGTTTAGCTCCTGTAAAAGATCATCAAGATAAAATTATTACGGCTGATGGTATGCAA
This sequence comes from Acinetobacter lactucae, assembly GCF_013122135.1. Taxonomy (NCBI): domain Bacteria; kingdom Pseudomonadati; phylum Pseudomonadota; class Gammaproteobacteria; order Moraxellales; family Moraxellaceae; genus Acinetobacter; species Acinetobacter lactucae. The sequence goes on along the minus strand of NZ_CP053391.1, from coordinate 2,403,201 downwards.
ATGGCTGAACCTTCAATTGCTTACGATGCGGTGATCATTCCTGACGGCGATAACTTAAATGTTGTGTTGCAAGATGGTGTAGCGCGCCACTATGTACTCGAAGCTTACAAGCATTTAAAACCAATTGCATTTTTAGGAAATAAATCAGATTTACTTGAACCGCTAGGTTTAGTTGCTGATGAAGGTACTTTAGTTGAAGATGAATTCCAGCAAATTGCTGAAAAATTCAAAAACCTGATTATGGCTCATCGTGTTTGGTCACGAGAACAAATAGCTGCTCACGTACCAGCTTAACAATAAAAAAAGCCCTGAAAGCTTTAACTTTCAGGGCTTTTTTATATCTTAATAATTAGCCATTTACGATTTGACCACCGTTTACATGAATAACCTGGCCTGTAATATAACTTGCATCATCTGAGGCAAGAAAAAGATAAGCAGGTGCAACTTCGCTTGGTTGTCCCATTCTTCCCATTGGCGTATCTTTACCAAACTCTGCAACGGTTTCTGCATCGAAACTACTAGGAATTAAAGGCGTCCAGATGGGTCCGGGTGCCACACCATTCACTCGTATACCTTTTTTCTGCTTCATTAAATTGTTCGATAAGCTACGCGTAAAAGTCGTAATCGCACCTTTGGTACTTGCATAATCAATGAGCTCATCATGGCCTTGATAGCTGGTAATGCTGGTGGTGTTAATAATACTGTCGCCTTCTTCCATATAAGGAATGGCTTCTTTAGTAAGATAAAACATTGGAAAAATATTGGTTTTAAATGTTTTTTCTAATTGCTCATTACTAATGCTTTCAATTTCCTTTTGTTGATATTGCACACCGGCATTATTCACTAAAATATTAATTTTGCCGTACTGTTGTAGAACTTTATCAATATCTAGTTTTGCAACATCTGGGTCAGAAATATCACCTTTTAATAAAAGGCAATGTTGTCCTTCTCTTTCCACGAGTTGTTTAGTGATTTCGGCATCTTGATCTTCTTCAAGATATAGAATTGCAATATCGGCTCCTTCACGAGCAAACAATACTGCGACAGAACGGCCTATACCACTATCACCACCACTAATAACGGCAACTTTACCTTTTAATTTCTCGCTTCCTTTATGAGAGCTTTTTATAATTTCTGGTTCAGGATGCATTTTTTCCTGATCACCAGGTTGATGAGATTGAACTTGTGCAGGAGCAGATGTTGGATACTGATTTGTTGAGTTTTCCATGTTTTAACTACCTCTGTATGAATATCTAATTTTCATAGGATGAACTGTTATTTCGTAAATGTGAGTAAAATGAATTTTTTAATAAGTTGTCTTTGTTATTTTATATATAAGGATGTAAAGAAATATTTTTATATTTAAGAATTAAATAATATCGATTAACTTTATTTTATTTTTATCAATCATACTCTCAATAATAGAACGGTTTCCTGTATCTTCTAACCAATTCTCTATCGGTATATTATTAGATAAGTCTAATATTTCTTTAATAATTTTTTTTGCTTCTTCTATGTTTTGTGGAGCTTTATTATCTTGATGCACTATATTATCTAGTAATAATTTTATATCTTCTTGTTTTATATCTTTTGATTTAATAATGTATAAGTCCCTTTGGAATGGATGGCTTGCATGTGGCGGATCTAATCTATAACTCCATTCTTGATCATAATTTTGCCATGAATTCTTAGACTTAATATGGCCTAGCAAAATTTCTGGAATATAAATATGAATATATTGTGGAAGTGATGATTGTTGATCTACTTTCATGGCTAACTCACTCAAAATATCTTAAATTAATTTTTAAATAGTATTTTTTATTACTCAAGTAAAGATTTTAAAGAAATGTAATGATATATGTTTCTGTTTTTTAATAAAATTATTTGTTTTTTATTTGTGCTTTTTTAGATTTGAATGTTTCGTAGTTTTACTTTTTGTTTTTAATTAGTCTGTTTTGTTATTTACATGATAGTTTTAAAACTGATTGTAAATATATATTTTAATGTGCGCTTGAGTAATAATGAGTTAATAATTATATAAAAGGTAAAAATGAATAGAATTTAAAATATATAAATTCTTATTTAAATAATAGAGTTATAAAAATTTAAAATTTTAATTTTATATACATTTAAATCGATTGATACAGAGCCTAGGTAGGAAAATATTATAAATCTTCTATCTTAATTAAATCCGTTAACCAAAAGCGGTAGTGACTATAATTAAATATAGGAAGATATAACTATGGCTAATACTAGATATGAAGATGATGATAACAATAGAACAGGTACTTCAAATCGTGGATTTGCAAGTATGGATCCTGAAAGAGTACGAGAAATAGCCAGCAAAGGTGGGCGAGCAGCTCACGCGAGCGGTAATGCACATGAGTTTACCTCTGAAGAAGCTCGTGAAGCTGGCCGAGCAGCCCATGCAAGTGGTAACGCTCATGAATTTACGTCTGAAGAAGCACGTGAAGCGGGTGCCTTAAGTCATAAAAATGATGGCCGTAATGGTCGTGGCCGCAGCCGTGATGACGACGATGATGACGATCGCGGTAGCCGCTCAAGCGGCCGTGGTCGCAGCCGTTATGATGATGACGATGATGACGATCGCGGTGGCCGTTCAGGTGGCCGAGGCCGAGGTCGCGGCCGTGATGACGACGATGACGATGATGATCGCGGTGGCCGCTCAGGCGGACGAGGTCGTGGTCGCAGCCATGATGACGATGATGATGACGATCGCGGTGGCCGTTCAGGCGGTCGAGGCCGTGGCCGTAGCCGTGATGATGACGACGATGATGATGATCGCGGTGGCCGCTCAGGTGGTCGAGGCCGAGGCCGCAGTCGTGATGACGACGATGATGATGATCGCGGTGGCCGTTCAGGTGGTCGAGGCCGAGGCCGCAGTCGTGATGACGACGATGATGACGATCGCGGTGGCCGTTCAGGCGGACGAGGTCGTGGCCGCAGTCGTGATGACGATGATGATGACGATCGCGCTGGCCGTTCAGGTGGTCGAGGCCGAGGCCGCAGCCGTGATGACGATGATGATGACGATCGCGGTGGCCGTTCAGGCGGTCGAGGCCGAGGTCGCAGCCGTGATGATGACGACGATGACGATCGCGGTGGCCGTTCAGGTGGACGAGGCCGCAGCCGTGATGACGATGATGATGACGATCGCGGTGGCCGTTCAGGCGGTCGAGGCCGAGGTCGCAGCCGTGATGATGACGACGATGACGATCGCGGTGGCCGTTCAGGTGGACGAGGTCGTGGCCGCAGCCGTGATGACGACGATGATGACCGCGGTGGCCGTTCAGGCGGTCGAGGCCGAGGTCGCAGCCGTGATGACGACGATGATGATGATCGCGATGGCCTTTCAGGCGGACGAGGTCGTGGCCGCAGCCGTGATGACGACGACGATGATGATCGCGGTGGTCGCTCAAGTGGTCGAGGCCGTGGTCGCAGCCGTGATGACGACGATGATTATGATGGCCGTGGTGGCCGCTCAAGTGGACGTGGTCGCAGCCGTGATGACGACGATGATTATGATGGCCGTGGTCAAAACTCTCGTAATCAAAAACGTGATGCCTACGGACGTTTTACGTCTTAAGCAGAATGTTTTAAAAACAAAGGAGGCTTTTGCCTCCTTTGTTTTTAGCTTACTTACTTTATTTACTGGGGAAGAGGTTGTAGGCCTTTTACAATATCAAGATACTCAGACCCGTTTAACCAAAAAGATTTCTTTAAAAATAGCGTCGTCATAATACTTTCGGCTGCTTCGCTATCTGGATTTTCACAGAATAACCCATAGCTTTCACCTAAAACCGCATCATTTTCAATGAGACGGATATAGTAAGCATGTTGCTCATTTGCATAACCTAAAACCGCATCACGTTGATTTTTCATTTCGCATGTCTCCATACCAAAAACTGAATTTAACCAGAATGTTAAATGTTCAGAATCTCATTTGATAAAAATCAAAAACAGTCAGCGATAAAGACTATTTCAAAATAGGTTTTGATTTTATTCAAATTACCATTTCGCTTAAAACATCCCTGTTAAAAACAAAATGGATTAAAATCTGATCATGAGATTTATTGTTATGCAAAAAAAATATTTCGTCAACTTGAAAATGTAACTTTTTCAAGTTACATTGTGTGTGTAGGATTTGAACGGTGATAAGGGAGGCGATATGCCAAAGAAAAAAGAGTTCGAGCATGGTGGTGCACGAGAAAATGCCGGACGTAAAGCACAGTTCAATGAACCCACAAAAGTTATTCGTGTTCCCGAGTCCCAAGTTAACTTTATCAAAAATTGGTTACTGAATAATGTCAAAACCAATAACTTGACCGACTTTAACTCAAAACTTAATGTTCAACAGGTCCACCCGAATAACGATAAAATTTACCATATTCCTTTGGCAACTGAACGTGTTGCTGCAGGTTTTCCTTCGCCTGCGCAAGATGATATTGAGCAAGCACTCGATTTAAATGAATATTTAATTAGAAATGAAAATGCCACGTTTATTGTCAAAGCCAACTCTTTGTCAATGTTAGATGCTGGTATTGATATTAATGATCCGCTTATTGTGGATCGTAGTATTCCCGCTAAATCGGGTGATATTGTGATTGCACTCATCGACAATGATTTTACCGTCAAGCGCTTAATGATTGATACTCAATTTCATCCACCTAAAGTTTGGCTAAAAGCAGAAAATCCTGATTATCAAAATATTTATATTGAAGAAGGGCAGGAATTGGTGATTTGGGGAGTTGTGACGTATAACCTCAAACGAATGAGATAAATTTTTCTTATATTTTATTATTTAAGTTACTGACCCGAAAAGTGAGTCAGTAACTTTTTGCTGAATATCTTTTAAATTTGCCCAATCAATAAGCAGGTTGCAATAACGACCATCAAAGCACCTGAAAAACGGCCAACTAACTGTGCTGCTTGTGGTCTGGTTTTCAAAATAGCCTCTGAACCATAACCCACCATTAAGTAAATAATTGCGCAGCTAATCATATGAACAACACCAAAGGCAAGAATCTGTGTCGTTACGGGCCATGAAGCAGTAGTGTCAATAAATTGAGGAAGCAGGGCTAAAAAGAGTAAAAAAACTTTCGGGTTTAAGCCACTCACATAAACACCTTTGGTTGCCCAGCTCAACCATGACTGAGCTTTTTCAGAATCGGACTCGTTGGGAGTAGGAGGGGTAAGTAATAAGTTTATTCCCATCCATAACAAATAAGCAGAACCCGCGACCGTGAGGATCATTAGAGCAGTTGGATTATTTGCTACAAGCAGACCAACACCCGCAGCTACCAATAAAATCGTAATAAAGTGCCCAAATAGCATACCTGCAACGGCGGGTACAACGACTTTGCCTTTAATCCCTGCCGAAATGGCATAGGCCCAGTCTGCCCCTGGTGTAATAATAAAAAGAATGGAGACACTCCAAAATGCAATAAAAATGTTAAAAGCCATATGCTTATCTCGGCAAACTATTTTCCAAAGGTTTCGCTCGTGATTTAGAAAAAATCCCTATTTATTCGAGCTTGTTGAAAATAATATGCTCATGTATTTAGAATGTGCTTTTAAATGTTTGCTCATATCACACTCATTTGGGGTAAATTTTTCTAAATGGATCGCATAGATAAAAAGATTCTTGCTGAATTGCAATTAAATGGCCGATTATCTATCACTGAGTTGGCAGAAAAAGTCGGTTTGAGCATTTCACCTTGTCACAGACGAGTGAAGGCTTTAGAGGAGTCGGGAGCGATAAAAGGCTATCGGGCAGAGCTCAACCCAAACTTAGTTGGATTTGAATTTTCAGCGATTGTTTTTATTACGCTTAAAGAAGGTGATAAGCAGGCAGTTGAGAAATTTGAAAATGCGGTAATAGACATCCCGCAAATTATTCAGGCCCAACGTTTATTTGGTGAGCCAGACTATTTGCTGCATGTGGTGGCTAAAGATTTGCCGGCTTTTCAGCGTTTGTACGATGAAAAATTATCCGCTATTCCAAGTGTGCAACGGCTCATCTCAACCATTGTGATGAAAGATGTAGTGCCTGAACGTTTATTTCCGATTGGCTAAGAATCATCAGATGTAAAAAAAGAAGCTTTAAAGCTTCTTTTTTAGTTTTAACAATATTTAAGCATCGAGTGTTTTACACAAAGAGCAGATCGTGCCGTTATGTTTGTGAGAGAACATAATATCTGGACGCTCGTAACCTTGCTCACATACGCGGCAGTGGTAAACCGTTGCAACTGGTGTACCTTCAACATCGTAACGTGGTTCTTTAATACCGTCATCGTGTGACTTGATGTAGTATTTTCCTTTGGTTAATAAACCCATGATTGGTGTTAATACAAAGGCAAGTACAAGCGCGATAAGCGGTGAGTAAGGCGCCAAGAAACTACCGAGTAAACCGAAGAATGCTGCAATCGATAAGCCTGCTGATACAAGGAATGCAACCATACCAACAGGGTTTACGTTGTAGAGCATATCACGGCGGTATTCCGGCTCTTTCGGTGAAAGTTTTAACACATATTTGTTGATTGAAATGTCTGTTGCAACAACCACAACCCAAGCAATCGCAAAGTTTGAATAGAACCCTAAGATTTTACCCAGTACCGCAAACATGTTGCCTTCCATTAAAGCAAGCGCAATTGCCAAGTTCACCATCACAAAGACAATACGGCCTGGATAATGTTTGCTAATACGAGTGTAAGCACTTGTCCATGCAAGGGAACCAGAGTAAGCATTGGTCACATTAATTTTAATTTGAGAAATGACCACCAAAATCACCGCGAGTGTTAAAGCCGCCCAGCCCGGAAGCATGTCATGAAACGCTGCATTAAACTGTTGAACAGGTTCAGTGCTATTTACGCCCGGTATTTTAGTAAGTAAATAGAAACCTAAAAATGCCCCGATAATTTGTTTGATTGCCCCTAAAATCACCCAACCCGGACCCGCTGAAATAACCGCAGCCCACCATGCTTTGCTATTTGCTTTAGTTTTAGCAGGCATGAAGCGTAGGTAGTCAATTTGCTCACCAATTTGCATGATTAGGGATAAACAGATACCAGCACCTAACATGATGGCCGCCATGTCTACAGTTGCGAAACCTTCGTTACCTGTGAAAGTTGCAAACTGGCTGACTAAGGTAGGTTCTTGATAAATCAGATAGGCTACTGGACCAATCATTAGAACGAGCCAAAGCGGGGTAGTCCAGACTTGTAATTTACTTAAAGCTTTCATGCCGTAAATGACGAGTGGAATGACCATAACGGTTGAGATGAGATAACCAGCCCAAAGCGGAATGCCTAAACCGAGCAATAAACCTTGCGCCATGATTGAGCCTTCAAGGGCAAAGAAAATAAAGGTGAAACTGGCGAAAATGATACTGGTCAGGACCGAACCGATATAACCGAAGCCTGCGCCGCGGGTAATCAAGTCAAGGTCGATGTTATAGCGCGCTGCGTAGTAGGCTAAAGGAATGCCGGTTAAGAAGATAATAATCGCTGCAAATAAAATGGAGAAAACAGCATTGGTTGTTCCGTAAGACATACCAATACTGGCACCAATAGAAAAGTCAGCAAGATAGGCAATACCACCAAGTGCAGTAATAGCGACAACTTTGGGACTCCAGCGCCGAAAGCTGTGTGGAGCATAACGTAAAGTATAATCTTCTAAGGTTTCATTCACTGCTTTTTGTGAATCTGTACCTTGCACAGTGTCCAGATTTGGATGTTCAGATACACTCATAACATCAATCTCCCAATCATTTTTGGTCAATCAACACAAATATTGATCATTGTTTTTTGATGGTTTTGAGTTTGTGATTTTTGGGAAAAATTGAAAATACGTTATTTTGCGTATATGTGCGTATTCGAGAAAATCGCCATGATAAATGACTTTTGGCATAAGGATTGCTGGGTTTAATACAGCCCTATCCAAAACATGAGTGTTATGCCAGATTCTTCACGCCCCCAACAAGCGCCACAACGTGTGATCAAAACACGCCGTGAATATAATATTTGGGTGGCCGATGAAAGTATCGAAGATTATGCGCTCCGCTATGCACCTACCTCAGTAAGAAAATGGTCACCTTGGACCGTTACCAACACCGCAATTTCGACCGTTAGCTTTTTGGCGATGGAAGCCATTGGGGCGACCATGCTTTGGCAGTATGGTTTTAGCAATGCAGTATGGGCAGCAATAGTCGTATGCACCATCATATTTTTAACCAGTTGGCCGATTAGTTACTACGCTGCAAAATATAATGTAGATGTTGATTTGCTTACTCGTGGTGCAGGTTTTGGCTACATTGGCTCAACCATTACATCTCTAATTTATGCCAGCTTTACCTTTATTTTACTTGCGTTTGAAGCCGCAATTATGGCGATGGCACTTGAACTTGCCTTAGGTATTCCACAAGTTATTGGTTACTTAATTTCTGCCTTAGTAATTTTACCTTTAGTGGTCAAAGGCATTGGTTTTATTAATAAAGTTCAGGCGATCACACAACCAATCTGGCTCTTATTGCTCTTATTACCGTGGTTTTTTGTACTTTGGAAACAACCACAAATTTTAAGTAGTAGCTTGCATTTTGTTGGGGCAGTTTCAAACTCGACCGATTTTAATCTGTATTACTTTGGTGCGGCGTGCACTCTTATTTTTTCATTTGTGATCCAAATTGGTGAGCAGGCTGACTATTTACGTTTTTTACCGCAACAAGAAAAGAATAGAACTGCATGGCGGTTTGCCGTTTTTTTAGGTGGCCCATCTTGGATTATTTTTGGATTTTTAAAAGTTTTGATGGGCATGCTGCTGATGGTGTTGGCTTTTCAGCTGTTTATTCCTGTCTCTGAACTAGACAATCCGACTTATCTGTATTGGGTTGCCTATCAACAATTTATTCCAAACCCTCAGCTTGCTTTAATATTGACTCTAGCACTGGTTTGCTTGGCGCAAATTAAAATTAATATGACCAACGCCTACGCTGGTTCATTGGCATGGTCTAACTTTTTTGCACGTCTGACGCATAGCCATCCTGGGCGAATTGTCTGGCTTCTTTTTAACGTTTTTATTGCCATCGTTTTGATGGAAATGGGCATTAGCCATGCAGTTGAACGCATATTGGGGCTATATAGCAATATTGCTTTGGCATGGATTGGCGCCGTTGTTGCCGATTTAATTATCTGTAAGCCTTTAGGTTTAAGCCCAAAGGGAATTGAATTTCGCCGTGCTTATTTATATGACATTAATCCCGTAGGTGTGGGTGCCTTACTCATCGCTTCAGTGTTATCAATGCTGAGTTATTTGGGCTTTTTCGGACTCATGGCGAAAGGCTTGGCGAGTTTTATTGCTCTAGGGAGTGCGGTTTTATGCGTGCCTGTTATTGCTTACCTAACTAAAGGCAAATATTACATTGCACGTCAGCCTGAAAAAATTCAGGCGACTTCGGTTGCAAACTGTGTGGTATGTGAACGGGACTATGAACTTGCTGATATGGCGGGCTGTCCAGCTTATCACGGTGCGATTTGCTCTCTATGCTGTTCACTTGAAGCCCGCTGTCACGATTTATGTAAACCCGATGCACGGTGGTCAGTACAGCTCAAAAAAGCCATTTGGCACTATTTACCAGAACGTTGGGCTAGCCGTTTAAATAGCAGGGTCAGTTTGTATTTATTACTGACTCTGGGGTTGTCTATTGTTCTGGCAGTGAGTTTAAGTCTGGTTTATATCCAAGAAAAAACCTATTTAGAAACCATTAATGCGGCAGCCGTTCCGCAGTTATTCACGCTATTTGTAAAAATTTACACCATTTTATTTTTATTGATGAGCGTTGCCGCATGGTGGTTAGTACTAAACGATGAAAGCCGTCGTAATGCCGAAATTGAGACACACCAGCAAACAGCATTATTGATTGATGAAATTGCTGCCCATGAAGTCACTTCAAAAGACTTACAAGACGCCAGAATTTCAGCAGAACGGGCAAATGATGCAAAAAGCCGTTATGTCATTGGTATTAGCCACGAATTAAGAACACCCCTAAATAGTATTTTGGGCTATAGCCAATTGCTTCAAAAACAAGAGCAGCTCTCAGAACAAGGCAAAATGGCGCTCGGCGTGATTAGCCGTAGTGGGCAGCATTTAACTTCACTGATTGATGGTTTACTAGATTTAGCGCGAATTGAAACAGGCAAGATTTCTTTAAATGTAGTGGACGTTCATTTCCCAAATTTTATTGAACAAATTATTCAAATGTTTCAGCCACAGTTTGAACAGAAGAATTTACAGTTTGTTTATGAAATTGGAGAAAACCTACCGCACTATGTTCGTACCGATAAAAAACGCTTAGAGCAAGTGCTGATCAATTTGCTGGGCAATGCTTTAAAGTTTACAACGAGCGGCACAATTACTTTAAAAGTTGAGTACCGTTTTCAAACGGCTTATTTTGAAATTAGAGATACGGGCTGTGGTATTGCCGAGGCAGATTTAGAGCGAATCTTTAACCCGTTTGAACGGGGTAGCAATGTGGTTCAAGGCGGATTTACCGGAACAGGACTCGGACTACCCATTGTAAAATTATTAGTCGATTTACTTGGTGGCCAGCTATCTGTGAGTAGCCAGCTCAATCAGGGTTCACAATTTAAGATTAAGTTTTATTTACCTTCAAAAGAAGTGGTTCATCCGATTTCTAATGTTTACTCCAACCAAATTACAGGCTATCAAGGCGAGCGAAAACGAATTTTAGTTGTCGATAATGAAGCGGTGGATCGAGGTTTAGTCGCTAATTTTCTAAAACCTTTAGGATTTATGATTGAAGAAGCCGAGTCTGGCATTGATTGTTTGAGACGTGTACCTATTTTTCAGCCTAATCTGATCTTGATGGATTTAAATATGCCTTTGATGGGCGGATGGGAAACAGCACGATTATTGCGTCAGAACAATATTACCAATGTGCCTATTTTAATTATTTCAGCGAATGCAGGCGAACGTGAAGTTAACCCACAAGATGCAGTCTTGAGTGAAGACTTTATGTTAAAACCAATCGACCTGAATTTGTTGTTGAGTAAAATTGGAGACAAGTTAGGGCTAGTGTGGATTGATTCCAAATCAGAAACACTCCTTGAAAATAATAAAGTTCAAGCACTTGATATAAACTTGTTTAAGCAGGAGCAAGCCGTTGTTCATACGCCAATTCAACAACCAGAAAATAATGATCTGCTTGAGTTATCGCAAAGCTTGCAGCAATTAAATGATTTGATTGGGCAGGGTTACATTCGAGGAATTCAACAGACTTTAACGCAATGCCGTCAAAATTTTCCGGAGCATGATGAGTTATGGGAACAGCTTGAACAGGCTATTCAAAAATTTGATTTAAAACACGCCCAACGATTAATTCAGGATAAGCAATGAGTACGCAACATGTTTCTTTTCAGCAAGCCTCGCCAAACGAGCAAGCTGTTATTCTGATTGTGGATGATGTGCCGGAAAATCTGGGCTTGCTACATGAAAGTCTAGATCAGGCAGGTTATCGCGTGCTTGTCACAACCGATGGATTAAGTGCTATTGAAATAGCACACCGATGCTTACCAGATATGATTTTACTCGATGGCAATATGCCACATATGGACGGTTTTGAAAGTTGTATACAGCTTAAAGCGAGCCCAATTACACAGTTTATTCCCGTCATTTTTATGACAGGCTTGTCAGAAACAGAGCATATTGTGCGTGGTTTTCAAGTCGGTGGGGTGGATTATGTAACCAAACCTTTGAATATTGAAGAAGTATTAGCAAGGGTAAAAACACATTTGGCACATGCCAAACTATTACAGCAACAAAAACAGGTGATTGATGCAACGGAAACAGCCATTCTTGCGCTAGATGTTCACGGTAAAATTGTGTGGAAAACTCAAAAAGCTAGTGAGCTACTAAATCAATATTTACCTGAATTAGAGGGTTTTGAGGCAGGTTTAAAAGCTTGGTTTTCAGACTTAGAGCATGAAAAAGACCCTAAAAAACTAACAAGTTGTTCTTATTCGACACCATCTCAGCAATTACAGCTTTTATTACTCACGCCGTGGCAATCTGAAACGAGCATAGCAAAAAATTATCTGATCCAGATAAAGACTTCTACGCCTGCGTTGGAAATGGCTGATATTTTGAAATACTGTCCGCAGTTGACTCAACGTGAGGCAGAAGTCATGCATTGGTTGTTGTTAGGAAAAACTAATAAAGATATTGCAGAAATATTGGAGCTTAGCCCGCGGACTGTGAACAAACATTTAGAGCATGTTTTTGAAAAGCTCTGTGTTGAAAATCGAACTGCTGCTGTGGCGTACATTAATAGTTTGGTGCAAGAGTTTCACTAATTTAATTGACGATTGTATTTAAAAAGCATACAGACTCACTGCTAAAAATAGTCTATTTTTTTACACTTAAATTTGTTCTTATAGATAAAGATTATACAAAGTCATTTCTAAATAAATATGAGTCGTAATACGAGGAATTCATTGTGAATATTCAACAAAAAGATGATACAAAACACGGCAGCTTTAGCTTACTTGATGGTGAAACGGTTGCAGGTGAAATGACTTATACATGGGCTGGCGAAGGCATGCTGATTATTGATGCCACAGATGTAAATGAAAATTATCGGGGACAAGGTGTAGGTCGCCAATTACTTGATGCTTTGGTTGCCTTTGTTCGTGAAAAAGACGTGAAAGTAATTCCGCTTTGTCCATATGCAAAATCGGTTTTTGATAAAGACCCAAGCATTGGCGATATACTTAGAAAATAAGCAATAGATTGAAAATCATTTAATAAAAATCGGGCCTGAGTGTCCGATTTTTTATTGGTTTTATTATTCATCTTTGTTTTAGTGAATATGTTTTGAGCGGTTGTATTTAGCTGATTTGAAGGTTTTCAATTGCCAGATCGAATTTATCAAACTTATAGAAAAGCTTATCTAATAAAAATAGTTTTAGACCAATTGGGAAAAAAATAAACTCGTTGCACAAATATTTAATGGCTGACGAAAGCTAAATATTTATAACGTTTTAATATTATTTTTTGGAATTTTCCTTGAACTGGCAGTATATCCATAGTGTGTTGCCGCAATTTTTCTCTGCAACGTTGACCACGCTGAAAATCTCAATCATCAGCATTATTTTGGCGATTATTGTAGGGCTGATTTGCAGCATTTTAATTACATATCGCGTGCGGGTACTAAATAGAATTGCCCAGTTCTATATTGAGTTATCTCGAAATACCCCTTTATTAATTCAACTGTTCTTTTTGTATTACGGTTTGCCAAAACTCGGTATCAAAATCGATGGTTTCGCTTGTGGTGTGATCGGATTGACCTTTTTAGGCGGAAGCTATATGGCTGAAGCTTTCCGAGCAGGTTTGCAGTCTGTGGCAAAAGGGCAGATTGACTCGGCAAAAAGTATTGGTTTGCAACCGACTCAAATTTTTAGATATGTCATTTTTCCTCAAGCACTGGCTATTTCAATTCCGGCAATAGGGGCAAATTGTCTGTTTCTGATTAAAGAAAGTTCTGTGGTTAGTGCAATTGCTGTTGTTGAACTGCTTTTTGTCACTAAAGACTTAATTGGCATGGACTATAAAACCACCGAAGCTTTGTTCTTACTCATCATGGCTTATCTGATTATTTTATTGCCCGTGTCTATTTTAACCAGTTATCTGGAGCACAGAAGTCGGAAGGTGAGCCATGGAACTTGATTATCTATTTCAAGCGAGTCACCTCGAACGTTTAATGTGGGGACTTTGGGCAACTGCAAAAATTGCTTTCATTTCTGTATTTTTCTCTGCGATTTTCGGCACAGTTTTCGGCGTCATTATGACCTCTAAAAACATAGCCGTTAAAGCGCTGTGTCGTCTGTATTTAGAAGCCATTCGAATCATTCCAATTTTAGTTTTGCTATTTGTGTTTTATTTCGGCTTTGCGACATGGTTTAACTGGCAGTTTTCCGCAATGTGGGTGTGCGTTGTCGTGTTTGTTTTATGGGGTACTGCTGAAATGGGCGATTTGGTTCGTGCAGCCATTACTTCAATTGATCAGCACCAACGCGATTCGGCTTATGCGCTCGGACTTACCCATGTTCAAGCATTGGTCAACGTTATTTTTCCGCAAAGTCTAAAACGAGTAACGCCTGGCGCGATTAATTTATTTACCCGAATGGTGAAAACCAGTTCTTTGGCTGTGCTTATTGGTGTGGTTGAGGTCATTAAAGTGGGCCAGCAAATTATTGAAAATTCGCTGTTGACCGTGCCGAGCGCTTCTCTTTGGATTTATGGCTTTATTTTTATTTTGTATTTTCTGATTTGCTATCCCTTATCTCGTTTGGCAGCACATTTAGAAAAGGTCTGGGAGTAATTATGCCTTTGTTATCGATACAACAATTACAGAAATCATTTGCACAAAGTCATATTTTACAGGGCATTGATCTGGATGTAGAACAAGGAGAAGTAGTTGTTATTTTAGGTCCATCGGGCTGCGGTAAAAGTACCTTATTACGCTGTATTAACGGCTTAGAACCGATTCAGGGTGGTGAAATCCGTTTAACTGGCTCAGGTGTGCTTGGTAAAGATGTGGACTGGACTAATGCTCGTCAAAAAATCGGCATGGTTTTTCAGAACTATGAGTTGTTTGGGCATATGAATGTTATTGACAATATTTTGCTTGGGCCACTTAAAGTACAAAAACGTCACCGTGATGAAGCTGAACAAGTTGCAGATGAGTTGTTAAAGCGAGTGGGGCTATTTGAGCGAAAACTCGATTATCCACGACAGCTTTCAGGCGGACAAAAACAACGTATCGCTATTGTGCGTTCACTGGTCATGCAACCTAAAGTCATTTTACTTGATGAAATTACCGCTGCGCTTGATCCGGAAATGGTTAGGGAAGTGCTTGATGTAGTACTCAAGTTAGCGAATGAAGGAATGACCATGTTGATTGTGACACATGAGATGTCCTTTGCCCGCAAGGTTGCTGACCGCATTATTTTTATGGATAAGGGCAAGATTATTGAACAGGCTTCACCAGAAGAATTTTTTGAACAGCCAAAAACAGAACGAGCGAAAGCCTTCTTAAATATTTTGTCGTACTAAATTTTTATTATTTGAATCATGAGGAAGTGAATGTTTAAACATAATTCAATAAAAATATTAAGCAGTCTTGCCGTTGCTGGGGTGTTACTCACTGCTTGCAGTAAAACGCCATCCACTGAACAGGCAAGTAATGCTCAAACAGACCATTCTTTAGAACAAGTCAAAAAAAATGGGGTTCTACGCGTTGCCGTTTTTGCCGATGATCCACCATTTGGTTACGTAGATAGCGCAGGTAATAATCAGGGCTTTGATGTGGCCTTAGCAAAACGAGTCACTAAAGATCTGCTTGGCGATGAAAAGAAAGTTGAGTTTATTGTGACTGAGGCCTCAAATCGAGTGGAGTTTTTAAAATCGAATCGTGCCGATGTGGTGTTCGCGACATTTACAGTAACCCCTGAACGTAAGGAAGTTGTCGATTTTGCCGAGCCTTATTTAAAAGGAGCTTTTGGGATTGTCTCACCTAAAGCCAAGCCAATTACTGGCATTGCTCAATTAGAAGGTAAAACCTTGATCGTAAATAAAGGCACAAGTTCAGATACCTACTTTACCAAGCATTATCCAAAAGTAAATTTACTTAAGTTTGAAAGAAACTCGGATGCCTTTAAAGCCTTAACCGACGGTCGTGGTGACGCAATTTCACAAGATAGTACGTATGCTTTGGCATGGGCCGCGAAGAATCCAGATTATGTTGCAGGCATTCAGTCTATTGGTGATCAAGAGTTTATTGCACCAGCAGTGAAAAAGGGCAATACCCAATTATTGAATTGGCTTAATACTGAAATTAAGCAGCTCAGAACAAGTGGTGAAATTAATAAAATTTATGATGAAACCTTGAAACCAATTTACGGTGACTCGGTTAATCCGAATGTGTTTTTAGATGTAGGCCAATAATTTTCGATATCGCTAGAGCAGTGTCTAAAAGTAGGCGCTGCGATTCTAAATAAGACTTTTACAAGAACGAGAGGGTGAAATAATGACAACATTAACATTTCAAAACGTGAAGCATATTTTAGCTGCGTCTTTACTGAGTTTAGGTTTAGTTGCATGTGACAAAGGAACTCAGTCTACTGAAAAAACGGCAGATACCACACAAACTGTGTCGAGTATTGAACAGATCAAAAAGAATGGCGTGGTACGCATTGGCGTATTTAGTGATAAACCGCCGTTTGGATATTTAGATGCTCAAGGTAAAAATCAGGGCTTTGATGTAGAGATTGCCAAGCATGTCGCTAAAGATCTGCTCGGTGATGAAAACAAAGTAGAGTTTGTTTTAACTGAAGCTGCGAACCGTGTTGAATATTTAAAAGCCAATAAAGTGGATATTATTTTTGCAAACTTTACGGTTACGCCAGAACGTAAAGAAGTTGTCGATTTTGCTAAGCCTTATTTAAAAGTTGCTTTGGGCGTGGTTTCTCCTAAAAGTCATCCAATTACAGATGTTGCTCAACTTAAAGATAAAACTTTGTTGGTAAATAAAGGTACAACGGCTGATTCATTCTTCACCAAGACTCACCCTGAAATTAAGCTACAAAAATATGAGCAAAACACTGAAACTTTTGATGCTTTAAAAGATGGGCGTGGTGCCGCGCTTGCCCATGATAACTTGCTGGTTTTAGCTTGGGCTAAAGAAAATCCAAATTACACTGTTGGCATTACCAATTTAGGTGAGCAGGACTTAATTGCACCAGCAGTGAAAAAGGGTGATAAAGAGTTACTGGACTGGTTGAACCAAGATTTAGAGAAACTGGCGAAAGAAGGCGTGATTCATCAGGCCTATGAAAAAACTTTAAAACCCGTCTATGGCGATACGATTAATCCAAAAGATTTATTGGTTGAGTAGTTTTACTCATAGCTCCTAATGACTAGGATTCTAGATAGGATTTGCTCGAGCTAAGATTCATCTACAGCCTGCCCATAATCTATAAAGATAATGTTTTTGCAATATTTTTTTATAGATGGAAACAGTGGTCAGGTTCTGTAGATGAGAAAGTTTTTTGGTTACTTTTTCCAAAAAAAGTAACAGTATTAGCTGATTGCTTTAGAGATTCAAAGATAGAATTCCATCGTGCTAATTCATTGAATTTATATTACTTTAACTTAAATAAAGTCGGCTCTGCTGCCAATTTATCTGCCAAATATTGAATTAATACACTCAATTTAGGTGGAACATGCCGTGTCGGTGGGTAAAGTAACCACAGCCCACCACTGTAATAAGTCTTAAAATACCAATCTGGTAAAACCTGAACTAAGGACCCTTGCTGTAGAGCATGGCGTGCAACGAAGTACGGCAAGCTTGCAATACCTAAGTGCTGTAATGCGGCACTCAAACGTACACCCGTATGGTTTGCAGCATAACGCCCACGCACAGCAATACTTATCGATTTATTTCCTTGTTGAAATTTCCATTTTGAGTCACTGGCTTGTTCACCCAAGTAAATACATTCATGCTGCTTTAAATCATGAGGATGACTCGGTGTGCCATGCTTTGCCAAATATTCAGGTGTTGCACAAACCAAGTGATCAATATCAATAAGTTTTCGACCCATCAGCCCACCTGGTGGTTGCTCGGTAATTCGAAGGGCTAAATCGACGCCATCATCAATGAGATCTACATAGCGATCTTCTAAAAGCATTTGTATATCAATTTTAGGGTAGCGTTCTAAAAACTCGGGTAAATGTGGGTGAATCATAAAATGCCCGACGGCTTTGGGAACACTCATGCGAATAACACCTTCTGGTTCGACATGAAATTGGCCTGAACTTTCCATGACTGCTTGTGCCGCATTCACCATATCTAAACAACGTTGATAGACCTGCTGTCCACTTTCACTTAAACGAAGTTTCCGTGTAGTCCGATAGAGTAAGCGGGTGCCTAAAGCACGTTCTAAACGGGCAATCGCACGACTAACAGCAGAAGGTGTTGTACCAAGTTGCCTTGCAGTTTCAGAAAAGCTTTCCGACTCGACAACCTTAACGAAAGTCGCCATTTCGTTTAACAGAACCAGACTTTGATTTGTGCTCATGAGGCAAAAGTTATTTGGATTTTGATTGGATTATCGCGTCTAAAGAATCGCAATACAATCGTTTAGGTGATTTTCAGGAAACTAAATTGTTATGTGGCAGTTGTATGGACATGAGTTTTTAACGCTAGCTCTCATTCACTTTATGGCAGTGATTTTGCCGGGACCAGATTTTGTAGTTACGGTAAGACAAAGTGTTCGTTATGGCTATTTAATTGGATGTCTGACCGCAATTGGTATTGGTGTCGGGATTTCAGTGCATGTGTTTTATACACTTGTTGGGATTGGCTTTTTGATTCAGCAAAGCGAATGGCTCATGTCACTGATCAGAACAGCGGGGGCAGCTTACTTGCTATATTTAGGATGGCAGTGTTTACGTAGCCAGCCGAATACCAATGTTGAGATTAATGGTCAAACAGACAGTGATACTCCAAGTTTATTTAAAGCTTTTACGATGGGTTTTCTTACCAATGCGTTAAACCCGAAAGCTACCATCTTTTTTCTGGCAATTTTTACGACGATTGTAAGTACCACCACACCGATGAAAGTTCAGGTTTTTTATGGAGTGTGGATGTGTATGGTTAATGCTATTTGGTTTATAGTGGTGAGTGTACTATTTGCACAGCCTATTGTACGTAAAAGGTTTTTGGAGTTCGGAGTTTATTTTGAGCGGGTAATGGGGGTGTTGTTAATTGGAATTGCATTGAGATTGATTTGGGGATTGTTTGTTTAAGCGGGTTTTATTTGTAAGTGGATGGGTTGGCATAACGGAGTCCATACTTGCATTTGCTAGTGCTAAATTTCATCCACAGCCTGCCCCATAATTTATAAAGATAATGTATTTGCAATATTTTTTGAAAAATGAAAGCAGAGAACAGGTTCTGTGGATGAGAATCTTTTTGATGCTACGCAGGTTGCAGACGACTTTTGCTCGAGTAAATGTAGTGCTAGGACTATTTGAGTTTTAATAGTTTCCTCATAGAAAAATTGAATTTTAATAATGGCAAATTACTTATAAAAAAAGACCGCTCGAAAGCAGTCTTTTTTGCAAAAATAGGTTCAACTACTACGCCTATTACGCGTCAGTTGATGTAACACCGACACCAATAAATCAATTTCTTCAGTGGTATTATAAAAAGCCAAAGACGGACGCACGGTTTGTTCTACACCAAAACGACGTAAAATTGGCTGTGCACAGTGGTGGCCAGAACGTACGGCAATACCATGTTGATTTAAAGCTTTACCGACTTGTTCAGTTGAATAGCCTTGTAAGGTAAAGGACATAACACTGGCTTTGTGATGCGCCGTTCCGATCAAGCGTAAACCAGACACACTGCTCAGTGCATTTTGACCATATTCGAGTAGATCATGTTCATAGCGCGCAATGTTATGAATGCCTAGACTTTCGACATATTCAAGTGCAGCGCCTAGACCAACGGCATCGGCAATGTTTCCAGTTCCAGCTTCAAACTTGTTTGGTGCAGGTTGGTAAACTATTTGTTCGAAGGTAACATCTTGAATCATGTTACCCCCGCCTTCCCAAACAGGCATACTTTCTAGTAGTTCTGGTTTTGCATAGACCGCACCAATACCCGTCGGCCCAAACACTTTATGTCCAGAGAACACAAAAAAGTCAGCATCAAGAGCTTGTACATCGGTAGGGATGTGCGAAACAGATTGAGCACCGTCAACTAAAACGCGAACACCTTTGGCATGAGCAATTTTAATCACTTCAGCAACAGGTGTGACTGTTCCCAAAGCATTCGATACTTGAGTAATCGACAGCAGTTTAGTGCGTTCATTAATCAGTTTTGGCAACTCTTCTAAAATAATTTGCCCAGTGTCATCGACAGGAATGACTCGTAATTTCGCTCCAGTTTTTTTAGTGAGTTGATACCAAGGCACAATATTGGCATGGTGTTCTAAGTGAGAAACGATAATTTCATCACCTTCACCAATATTTTGTTCGCCCCATGTTTTTGCAATCAGGTTAATGCCTTCAGTTGTTCCTCGAACAAAGATAATTTCTTTAGAAGAGGGTGCACCAATAAATCGGGCAACTACATTTCTTGCATGCTCATAGGCATCGGTTGCACGAGCCGCTAACTCATGTGCAGCACGGTGAATGTTTGAGTTTTCATGCTGATAAAAATAAGCAATCCGATCAATCACGCGCTGCGGTTTTTGTGTGGTCGCAGCATTATCCAACCAGACTAAAGGTCGACCATTGACGCGTTCCTGTAAAATTGGGAAATCACGACGTATGGCATGTACATCGAGTGGTTGAGCACCACTTGCTAAAAAAGTGGGTTGTGATGGTTGATAGTGACTATAACTTTGTCCAGTTTGAGGCAAGTCTAAAAAATAAAATGCAGAGCTTGCCGAACTTTGGGTTGGCGTGTTCGTTGCAAAACGATCTTCCGTCAACAATGATTTTAAGTGGTGGCCATGCGGCAACTGAAAAGACTGCGCAACCGAATAATTATCTTCAACACCTTTAACAGAAGGTTCTGCTGCATTTGGAGCAGAAAAATCATTTAAAAAATAATAAGGTGATTCACCTGCACCAGTGGGTAAGTTTGGTTCAATGCGTGGCACATTTGGTTCACTATGTGCACCTTGTGGCAAATGTGGCTCAAATGGTGGGCGTGGCAAATTAGCTCCACCAACCACAGGCGCAGACGCTACAATTCGGCGTTCAGGGTAGTCTGGCAAATTTGGAATATGCTCAGGAAATTCCGGATTGAGACTTTTCTGAAAGGCGATATTGGGCGCACGACCACTGAGTGCAGAAAATGGTTCACCCGGTTGAGGTGGGTGCGGTGGTGCTCCGACTGGTAAGTCCAAGTTAAGGCCCGATGGAGAAGCTGAACTGCTTGAGCTTGGTAATGCTGAAAAAAACTCATTAGCAAGTCGAGCAATGGTGGACTCATCAGGGAAGTTGGCTGGTGGGTTAACACCAGTCACTTCAGGCCCCGTTGGACTACCTTGCAGATTACTTGTAGTTAACTGGGTAGTCATGATATTTGTCCACCTCCACATCATCTAATACTGCCAACGCATCATCAGTGAGTACTGCAAGTGAGCAATATAACGAGATTAGATACGACGCAATCGCGTTACGGTTGATTCCCATAAAGCGTACTGAAAGCCCCGGTGATTGTTCACCAGCAAGACCCGGTTGGAATAAACCAACAATCCCTTGACGCTTTTCACCAACACGAAGCAGCAAGATTTTAGTTTTGCCATCTTCTACAGGAATTTTATTTGATGGAATAAGTGGAATACCGCGCCATGTAATGAATTGCGAACCGAATAGACTAACCGTTGGTGGCGGTACACCACGGCGTGTACATTCACGGCCAAATGCTGCAATTGCATCAGGATGCGCTAGGAAAAATCCTGGTTCTTTCCAGACTTTACGTAGCAAATCATCAAGATCATCTGGAGTAGGTGGACCATTTAAAGTCGAAATACGTTGGTCATCTGTCACACTCGCCAATAAGCCATATTCAGGGTTATTGATGAGCTCACTTTCTTGACGTTCTTTAATGGTTTCAATCGTTAAACGTAGCTGTTCCTTAATTTGATCGTGGGGGCTGCTGTAAAGGTCAGCAACACGTGTATGTACATCCAGAACAGTCGATACACCATTTAAAAAGTATTCGCGTGGTTCTGGGTCATAATCAACAAAAGTTTGAGGTAAAGTTGCTTCATCACGTTGTGTGCAAGCCACCTGAATATCATCGGTATTATTTACACGGTTTAAGCGATAAATACCTGCTTCAACAGGCAGCCATTGCAGTAAGTGAGTCAGCCATCGGGGAGTAATCGTAGAAAGTTGGGGAGCTGTCTTGGTGGCATTGGCCAGTTGACGTGCAGCATGATCCCCAAGGGCAAGTTGGGCTTTGTCAGTATTTTTCGCCATGAATCGTTTTTCCTTATTACATTGGCTTTTTGAAAATAAAAATTCTAGGATGTATATAAACTAGAATTAGTTCTGGTTTTAAAATTAAAATAGCGTTGTATGTTTTTAAAATAGAGGGCTTATTAATGAGTTATCTATTTTTTAAATAAAAATATATTTAAACTAGAAATAAGCATTTAATTAATACGTAAGTTTTTTGTTTATTCATCTCCTTATCTATTCATTTCATATCTATAGTTTTTAACTGGCGATATGATTTTTTTGATAAGACTCATTTGGTGACTGTAAAATCTGGCTACCCGCGGCCACACTATGTGTAAGCCAGACATTCCCCCCAATAATTGACCCTCGACCAATGGTAATACGGCCTAAAATAGTGGCGCCTGCATAAATCACGACATCATCTTCAACAATCGGATGGCGTATATAATCTTTTTTCAAACCACCATCATCATTGGTTTCAAAGCGTTTTGCTCCAAGGGTCACGGCCTGATAAATACGAACGCGTTCCCCAATCACACAAGTCTCACCAATCACCACACCCGTACCATGATCAATGAAAAATCCTTTGCCGATTTGCGCACCCGGATGAATATCAATGCCTGTTGTAGAGTGGGCTAACTCGGAAATAATGCGCGACAATAAAGGCACCTGGGCATAGAGTTGATGCGCAATTCGGTGATAAATAATCGCAAATATGCCCGGATAGCAGAGCAGTACTTCATCCACACTATGCGCCGCTGGATCACCTTCATAAGCCGCTCGCACATCGCCGTCTAAAAGGCGCCGTATAGAGGGCAAAGTGTTGGCAAAATCCTGCACAATAGTTTGAGCAAGTTCTTGTGGCTGCTGTACTGGGCTTGAATGGCCCAAATGACGTTTTGCTTCATAATTCAAAGCCAGTTGTACTTGAGCATGTAAGGCTGTCAGCACCCGATTTAAAGTATAGGCAATATAAGAATCTTCAGTTTCTTGTCGTAAGTCGGCAGGGCCTAAACGCATTGGAAATAAAATTCCGCACAGGTCATCTAAAATAGTTTTTAAAGCTTCTTTAGATGGAAGTTCACGCCCCCCAAATTCTTTTGTCCTGTGCTGTTGCTGACGCCAGTCATGCCTTGCTTGTTGTAAACCTTGTACAACCGCATTAATGTTCCATTGAGTCACAAGCTTTCCTTGATTCACTGATAATTGATTGAAGTATTAGTCTTGTTGCCAAGGAAGTTGGTGGATGCGCCAGCCATTTTTCTGATTACGCTGTTGCTGATCATTTAGATCGCCTTCGAAGCCTTCAAGAACGTTATAAATATGCTCAAAACCTGCATTAAATGCGGCTTCGGCAGCTTGTGCTGAACGGTTGCCACTACGGCATAGCAAAAGAATGGTTTTGTCTTTGCCAACTTTTGATTCGAGTTCTTTTAAAAAGCGTGGATTACGGTTAAACGATGTGCCTGTTGCCCATGCAACATGGATACTTTCAGGGACATAACCTACAAATTTACGTTCTTCATTGGTACGTACATCAACTAAAACGGCTTCTCCTTGTTGTACGAGTTGCCATGCATCAACAGGTGATAAACTGCCACTAAAATTTAGTTCGTGTTCTTGTGCATATTGCTGTGCTTTATAAAGAATTTCTTCGGCTGAAAAGGATGTATTTGAATCATTTGAGATAAAGCTTTGCGGAGCTTCTGTATTTAATTTAGCATTCATTGAATATATCCTTATCTTTGATTCAGATTGTTAAGTTTCAATTTACGCGGTTTTAAATATAAGCAAAAATAAGGAATATCTATTTATATATATTATTTTTATAAATAAGAGCGGCGAATATTTTATATAAAACAGTATTAGTTAATCTTATAAAGTTATTAAAATAAAATAGATTTAAGAAAATTTACTATTTAGTAAAAATCGTGCAGATTAAAATAATCCGCACGGTTTTAAAAATTAAGCAAATCCACCATTTACCCGAATGACTTGAGAATTTACCCAGCCCCCATCTGGGCCAGCCAGCATGGCCACTACGCCAGCAATTTCTTCAGGTGTTCCGATTCGTTCCAATGGAGCAAGTTTTGCAATAGCTTCCACTTGCTCGTCAGTTTTTCCATTATAAAAAAGGTCAGTGCCTGTCGGGCCGGGTGCAACGGCGTTTACGGTAATGTTGCGCCCGCGTAACTCATTTGCTAACACATGTACCAAGCCTTCTACACCTGCTTTTGAAGCAATATAAGGACCATATGCCGGAAAAGATTTAGCAATTACACTGGTTGAAAGCGTAATAATTCGGCCACCATCCGGCACTGTTTCGGCCGCATGCGCTAATATTAAAAATGCGCCCCGTAAATTGGTATGGATTACTTTATCGAAATCAGACAGACTTTCAGGTGTAATTTTTGCCATAGGCATAATGCCTGCACTATGAACCACCACATCTACTTGACCATTAATGGTTTTTGCTTCTTGAAATAAACGGCTCACCTCATATTCATTTGCAACATCAGCTTGAATGGCAGAAGCGTGACCACCTTGCTCAATAATGTGATCTACAGTCGCTTGGGCATGAGTTGCATTGCCAGCATAGTTAATAATCACATAAAAACCATCTTGAGCTAAACGTTCTGCAATAGCACGACCAATTCCACGTGATGCACCAGTAACAAGAGCTGTCTTTTTTGAAATATTCATTTTTTGATTGCCTGTTTGAGTAAGTATGGCTTATTTTAATAATGTATAAATATGGGATAAATCATCAGAATTGGATAAGATAATTCCATATTTATTAATAATAGATAGGGCTAAAAGCGAGCACCATGGATAAATTTGATACTTTGCAACTTTTTACCCGCATCGTAGAGTTGGGTAGTTTTAGTCAGGCAGCCGATCAGCTGAATATCCCACGTGCTACAGCAAGTAACGCCATTAAAGAGTTAGAAAATAATCTACAGTGCCGTTTACTAGAGCGGACCACACGACATGTAAGACCATCACTAGATGGACAGGCATTTTATGAACGCTGTACACAAATATTATCGGAACTTGACGATGCAGAATCATCTTTACGCAATGTAATTGCACAGCCCCGTGGTTTATTGCGTGTCGATTTATCAGGCGCACATGCAACTAAAATTGTTTTACCCAATATCGATCAATTTCATCAGTTGTATCCTGATATTGAACTGGTAATTAGTGCGGGGGATCGTTTGGTTGATCTGATTAGGGAAGGGATAGACTGCGTGGTGAGAGCGGGGCGTTTGGATGATTCCACTTTAATTGCTAGGCATTTGGTGGATATGCCACAAGTGATTTGTGCAAGCCCTGACTATTTAAATAAACGTGGAATGCCAGAGCAGCCAGAAGAGTTGTTATCACATTATTGTGTCAATTTCTTCTCGACATCAGGTGGACGAAATTACCCATTTGAATTGATGGTGAACGGCAAAAAACAAGATTATTTTTTGAAAAGCTGGATCGCGGTAAATGATGCTGAAAACTATGTGTTATCTGCTTTACGTGGGGCAGGTTTAATTCAGGTGCCACGCTACCATGTGGCGAATGAGTTGGAAGACGGGCAACTGGTTGAGGTTTTGTCTGAGTGGGAAATTCCCAAGATGTCAGTTTCTGCTTTATATCCGCAGCATCGGCAGCTCTCTCCACGTGTACGCGTTTTTGTCGCTTGGTTGAGTGAGTTATATACAAGTTATTTTACTAACTTTGAATACCCGCAAAAATAAAGTATCTTGCGGGTAAGTCAAAAACTGAATGATATTTTTAAGACTGATTCTGCAATTTATCTTGAGTCTTGGTCTCAAAATCGTTGGCATCATGGCGCTCATGTAACTGCGTTTCTAAATCACCAAAAGTACGGTTGACCATACGACCACGTTGAACCGCAGGGCGCGCTAAAATCGCATCTGCCCAGCGCTGAACATTTTTATATTGGTCAACCCCTAAAAACTCTGCGCCGTTATATACCCAGTTTTTAACAAGACCACCATACCAAGGGAATGCTGCAATATCTGCAATGCTATATTCAGAACCAGCCAAATATTCGTTTTTTGCCAGATGTTGATCTAATACATCAAGTAAGCGTTTTGTTTCCATGGCGAAGCGGTTAATCGCATATTCAATTTTAACAGGGGCATAGGCATAAAAATGTCCAAAACCACCACCTAAGTAAGGCGCGCTGCCCATTTGCCAGAATAACCAGTTAAGACATTCAGTACGTGCAGCAATATCAGTTGGAATGAAAGCTTTAAACTTTTCAGCCAAGTAAAGCAAAATTGAGCCAGATTCAAACACTCTTAATGGCGGGTTTTGGCTATGGTCAACTAACGCTGGAATTTTAGAGTTTGGATTAATTTCTACAAAGCCACTGCCAAATTGCTGTCCTTCACCAATTTTAATGAGCCAAGCATCATATTCAGCATCTTGGTGTCCTAGAGCTAAAAGCTCTTCTAATAAAATAGTGACTTTTTGACCATTAGGCGTTGCTAAAGAGTAGAGCTGGAGCGGATGTTTCCCTACTGGAAGTGTATGCTCGTAACGCGCACCTGAGGTAGGTTGGTTTAAATCGGTTTTCTCTCCAGTCCATTGCCAAACTTGTGGAGGAATATAGTTTGAATCACTCATTTTTTATCTCATGTTTGGTGTAAATAAAGGGCTTAGTTATGTCGCAAGGCAAGCCATTTTTGTACGGTCGGTCGTTGCCATTGCTGTAATGCATAGTTTTTTAAACGTTCGGGTACAGCATCACCATTTTGAATAAGGCGTTGCAACATCAGGGCAAGTTCAGCATCCACAATGCTCCATGAACCAAAAAGAAATTCAGCATCAGACGCAAGAAGTTTTTCTGCAACAAAGAACAATTTTTCTGCTGCTTTTAAACCTTGTTCAGACTGTGGTGTAGATGTGGGCTGAATAAAAATAACATCGGTTGGACGTTCAGTTCTTAGTGCCACTAAGTCTGATCGGAGCCATGCTTGAATTTGTCTTGCTCTTGCACGGGCTTGAGTATCTTTTGGATAAATAGATGTGATTGGATAAAGCTCTTCAAGATATTCCAAAATGGCAGAAGATTCTGATAAGGCAAAATCATTATGCTCAAGTACAGGCACTTTGGCAGTTAATGACTTTTCTACATAAGATTTTTCAAACTGGCCTTGCTGGTCTAAGTTGATGGTTGCTATTTCAAATGGAATTTGTTTTTCATGTAGCCCTACAAAAACTGTAAACGCGTAGGGGCTTAGAAATTGTGAATCTGTGTACAGCTTAAAACGTTCATTATTCATTGTTATTGTCCATGTCATAAAACAGATGCGATCTAGTCTAAGTGAGCTAAGCCAAGATTGGGTAGCTTTTTTGTGGAAAAGCTTTATCTGTTTTTGAATTAAGCCATTTCAACATTAGGGCCTAATGTGCTGAAAATGCTGACGAACAATACTAAGCCACGCCTGTACCGCTGGTGAAACAGGAAGATTCTTTTTCCAAGCCATCACTAAATGCCACTGAATATTTGGTTTTTCAAGCGGTACCGCTGCAAATAAACTAGGGTCAAGCATGTCGGTATAATATTGAGGAAGAAGGGCGATTCCCATGCGTTGTAAGACCATATCTGCCAACAGGTGCCATTGGCTGGTTCGGCAAGCAATGGTCGGGTAGAAACCATGCTGCTTACATGCATCGAGAATAATACTGTTTAAAGAGAAATTTTCTGGGAACATTAAAAATGATTGGTGCTGTAGCTCTTCTAGATTTATTTTTTTGCGGGTTGCCCAAGTCACATCACGGCGTAAAAGAACCATTAAAGGGTAGTTACATAGCTCAATGCTATTAAAGATTTGCTCATCAAAAGGCTGTAATAAAACGCCAACGTCCAACTCATTGTTAAGCAAAGCTTGCTCAATACCGCGTGAACCAACCTCCATAAAAGCCAATTCAATATCTGGTAATTGCTGATGATAATCAAACAGGGCAGTCGTCAGAAGCTGCGAACCTAAAGGCGGAACGCCAAGTTTTAAAGTTCCTGTTTTTAATTGTTGGTAGTTTTCAATTTCAAGAAAGATGTTCTGTTCTGCCTGAAGAAGCTCGATTGCATGTTGATAAATGCGCTCTCCAATTTCAGTTAACTCGATTTGTCTTTTACGGCCATGATCGGGTTTAACCAAAAGCTGTACCTGAAGTTGCTCTTCAAGCTGCTGTAATATTTTACTAATAGTGGGTTGAGTCAGATACAACTCTTCAGCAGTACGGGTAAAACTTTTAGTTTTAACCAGAGTAACAAAGCACTGTAATGATTTTAGAGAAAGCATAATAAAGAATAAATTATTCAATTTTAGAATAATATTAACATAAATAATTCATATTTAGCAGGTCTAACCAAGCTAGCATAATAGTGTAGTTAACCATCTAATTTCGCAAAATGAGTACTGAATCTGCTTCTGGAACACCCAAACAACCTTCACCTTTAGTTTTAGTTAAACAAATTTTGATTTTGGCTGGATTTTGGTGGATCGGGTATCTTTTACATCAAAAGCTCGGTGTACCTGTCTCGGCAGGTATTTTAGGTATGTTTTTATTACTTTTATGCCTGTTCTTTAAAATTATCAAAATGAATCAGGTGGCAATGGGAGCAACTGTGGTTTTAGGTGAGCTATTACTGTTTTTTGTGCCTGTAGTCGTTGCCGTAGTTCAGTATAAAACCTTGTTTATGACCGAAGGGTGGCAAATTGTCTTGAGCATTGCGGTTGGGACCATTTCAGTCATGCTCAGTACCTGCCTGACGATTCACTATTACAATCGTTTGAAAGCTTATTTACAGGCTAGAAAACGTCTTCAACATAAGCATATCTAAAGAGCAAACGACATGAATATTTGGTCAATTCTTTGTCTGATCTGGACTTTGGTCGCCTATGTTGTGGCAAAGCGAATCTATCAGAAACATCCAAAACTTTGGTTGTCTCCCGCCATTAGTGTGCCTGTACTCACCATTATTTTGATGACGATTTTTGGAATTTCATATCAAACTTATGCAGAAGATACGCAGTGGATTGTTAATTTATTAGGACCAGCAACGGTTGCTTTCGCTGTACCGATTTATCGTTATCGGGAAACGATTCGTAAAAACCTTGGGGTCCTTTCGATTGCGATTATTGTGGGGATGAGTGTAGGTGTGATGTCTGCCTATGAAATGGCACAGTGGTTCCACTTTAGCCCTGAAGTCACCAATAGTTTGATGGCCCGTTCTATTTCAACACCATTTGCCATGATTTTAGCGGAAGATATTCACGGTTCGGCAGCATTGGTTTCACTATTTACGGTCATTACTGGTTTGGTCGGTATGATTTGCGGCGATGCGATTTTAGCGATTACTAAAATTCGTTCAAATGTGGCCAATGGGGCAGCCTTTGGTAATGCAGCCCATGGTTTTGGTACAGTTAGAGCACAGCAGCGCAATAGTGAAGAAGGTGTAATTGCCAGTTTGACCATGGTCATTGCCGGTATTTTAATGGTATTGATTGGGCCATTTGCGATTCATCTATGGTTGCTGTTGTAGGCCTTGTCTAAGTTGGCTTGTCATGTTGTTGAATAATGTTTGATAGTTTTTTAATGGCTTGTTTCATCAGCTCAGGTTCAAAATCCCCTAAACCGACAATTAAACCCGAACGTTGTTGCTCTTTTGAAAATGTCGGTGAGATGGCTTTAATGGCAATGCCTGCATCGACTGCCGAGCTTGCAACGTCAATGTCATTAATATGATAAGCAAGCCATAACACCATATGCATGCCTTGATCGCCTGGCTGTAACCAAGCCAGTTCTTGAGGTATATATTTTTCAATCAAACCAATAATATATTCTCGGACTTCTGCATAGACATTTCGAGTACGTCGGATATGTCGCTCTAAATAGCCTTCTTGAATAAAAGCAGCCAAAACATGTTGGTCGGCAGCAGGTGGGTGTCGATCAATTAAAACTCTGAGTCCACAAAAAGGTGCCACCAGTTCCTTAGGTAACACAGCATAGCCAAGTCTAAGTGATGGAAATAGGACTTTGCTGAAAGTCCCAAGATAAATGACTTGGTCGGGCGCCATGCCTTGTAAAGATGGGAAAGGCTGTCCGTTATAACGGAGTTCACTGTCATAGTCATCTTCAATGATCCATGCATTTTGCTGTTTTGCCCAAGCCAATAATGCCGTGCGTCTTGCTAGGCTCATTGGCATACCAAGTGGGTATTGATGAGATGGCGTCACAAAAGCTGCACGGGCATGTTTAGAAAGTTTAATTCCAGTTTCAACCTGAATGCCTTCTTCATCGACAGGAACGCGCACCATACGAATGTTTTGTACTGCATGCTCAAAAATCGCTGTCGTACCCCGATAAGCTGGATCTTCAACCCAAACTTCATCTTTTGTTTCAAATAAAATCTGGCTGCAAATATAAAGTGATTGCTGAATGCCGGGAGTAATCACAATTTGGTCAGGTTCACAGTGGACAGAGCGTGATCGGCGTACATAGTCTGCTATAGCAATTCTTAGTGATAACACGCCTTGAGGTTCACCATATCCTGAAGGAACTCCTGCACCTCGTGATCTAAACTTATTGCCAAATTTGCGCCAGATATCACTTGGTTGTGTCCGACCGACGGGGACAGACACCGCAAATGGAACATGGGGAAGTGGTTTAAACTCTTTAAGTACTTGGGCATAAGAACGTGCCGACTTCGTCAAAGGGATTGAGCTAGGTGTGGTTTCTTTTTGAGAATGTTGTGGTGAATTTTTTTTAGTTAAAGCATGAGACACATAAGTACCAGTTCGTGCTTGAGAGTCAAAAACACCTTCAGCTAAAAGCTGATCGTAAGCTTCGATAATCGTTCCGCGAGCGACCCCAAGTGTTTGAGCCAGTTCACGTGAAGAAGGCAACGGATCGCCGGGCTGTAAATCACCACTTTGTACAGCTTCGCGTAAAGCTTGGGTCAGCTGAGCACTAATCTTTCCTTGGCTTTTATCAATCTTTGCAATAGACGGAAGTTCCACAACTTTTGCCATTCTTGCCATAATTCTGGTCTACTTAAAAAAATACAAAGTGGTTCTTTTTAATAAACCACAGAAACCAGAAAATTTACAACACAAAATATAAATAACCCTGATCTTTAGAGTGAGTTTTGAGGCATGTATATCCCTGATGATTTTGCAGAAAACCGTTTGGATGTATTGCATTCTCTTATTACCGAATATCCGTTTGGTGTGCTTTTTACGCATGGAAGTAATGGCTTAGATGCAAACCATCTTCCATTTGAATTGCTGGCAAAGGAAGGGAACGTGGGTGTGTTACATGCGCATGTGTCTCGAAATAATTCTGTTTGGCAGGACATTAAAAATGGAGATGAGGTGTTGGTCGTTTTTCAAGCAGGCGATGCGTATATTTCACCAAATTGGTACCCATCCAAACATGAACAGCACAGACAAGTACCGACATGGAACTATAGGGTTGTGCATGCTTATGGGAAAGTAACGATTCGAGATGATGAACGCTATGTTCGTGGTGTAGTGGCTCGTTTAACCCGTACTCATGAAGCATCTCAATCTGAACCATGGAAAATGTCCGATGCACCGAAGGACTATCTTGAACCGATGTTAAAGGCGATTGTGGGAATAGAAATTGTAATTACTAAGCTGCAAGGAAAATCAAAACTTGGGCAAAACAAAGAACACCGAGACATTTTGGGTGCGGCAGATGGCCTATCGAAATCTGGTCATCAAACTATAGCGAATGCCATGTACAGTGTGGCTGAGTTAAATAAATAATTTTGAAAATATAAAACTTTAATATTAATTGAGGAGATAAAGATGTCTTTGACTACACCTGTTGAATTAGTGGGTGAGCACGTTATTTTAAAGCCGCTAGATGTAACTCAAGCAGAAGCGCTCAAAGAGGCCGTTTGCGATGGGGAACTTTATAATCTTTGGTATACCCGTGTGCCAAGACCTGAAAAAATGACTGCTGAAATTGAAAGACGTCTTGGTTTGCAGCAATCAGGAAGCATGTTGCCATTTTATATTGAAGATCGAAAAACGGGGCTGGCTTTGGGCATGACAACACTAATGCATATTGAAGAAGCTCATCGCCGCGTAGAAATTGGTTCGACGTGGTATCGCAAGTCTGCACAGCGTACGCCTGTAAATACTGAATGTAAAAAGCTGCTATTGGCTCATGCATTTGAGACTTTAAACTGTATTGCAGTCGAGTTACGCACATCTTCTTTAAATGTTCAAAGTCAAGCCGCGATCGTACGTTTGGGTGCAAAGTTAGACGGTGTACTGAGAAGCCATCAAATTGTGAAAGATGACATTTTGCGGGACACTCATGTTTACAGCATTTTAAAACATGAGTGGCCTGCGGTTCGCCAAAATCTGGAATGGCTATTGAGCAAACCGCGTTAAAAAGAATTTAAACAAACTGCTTTTCTCTTTTTTGGCTTAGCCAGAAGAGAGAAGCTGCGGCAATTATCAACCATGGCATTAATGCCATATTCATTGCTTTCCAGCCAAATAAATCCAGTAAAGCCCCAGCGCTAAAAGAGCAGATTAATCCAACAACAAAAACCGTCATATCATTAATCGCCTGGGCCTTGGCTTTTTCAGCCGCAGAATAAGTTCCTGTGAGTAAAGAAGTACTGCCAATAAATAAAAAGTTCCATCCCACGCCTAATAAAATTAAAGAAATAGCAAAAGAGGCGAACTGAATACCCGATAGAGCAAATCCAATAGAGCAGGCAAATAATAAAAGCCCTGTAAACATGATTTTAAGCACCCCAAAGCGAGCAATTAAATTTCCAGTAAAGAATGAAGGTAGGAACATACCAAGTACATGTAACTGAATGACAGTGGTAATCGATCCAAGTTCATGATGTGAATGACGCATTGCAATCGGTGTGGCAGTCATACCTAAAATCATGATGCCATAGCCTGTTACTGCGCCAAATAACGCAACCAAATAGGTCGGTTGAAAGACAATCTGTTGCCATGGGCGACCAGCAGTAAAGTCAGACTTTTGCTCAACTGTGTCGGCAATATGTAGGCTCGATAAAATCCCTATTGCCACAAGTGAGATAATACTAATAATTAAAAATGAGCCGATATATTCTAAATGCTGGAATAAGGGTCCACCAAAACGGGCTAAAGTCGGACCAATCAGTGCTGCAACAATTCCACCTGCCATCACCCAAGAAATAGCACGTGAGCGAAACGCATCAGTTGCCACTTCACTGGCAGCAAAACGGTAAAACTGAGCAAAGGATTGATATGCTCCAACACATAGCGTACCCAAAGCCAGAAGCATGAGTGAACTATAAAAAATACCAATTGATGCAATAATGCCGCCGAGCGCACCTAAGAAAGCGCCGAATAGAAAACCGTTACGCCGTCCTACACGTGCCATGAGCATTGAGGCTGGAAACATCATTAAAGCTGTACCCAAAAACATAGATGCAATGGGCAGCGTTGCAAGTGTTGGGGTGTTTGCAATATTAGCGCCAGCCAAGCCACCAATGGTCATGACCATGACAGAAACGGTTTGGAAAAGTGATTGGGAACTCGCCAGAAGTAATACTTGGCGGTGCATGGTATTTTGAAGCATAACGAGCCTTTAATTATATTCAGCAATGGCTGAAGCTAGGTGTCCGGTTTTTACATAAATAGAAGTGCCAGACAAACCTGCTTGAAAATGTGCATGTGTTTTCGGAGGTAGGCGTATCCATGTTCCAGCGTCAAAAACCATTTCTTTATCGGCCAACTGACCTTGGGTAATCAGAATTTCGATTCCACCCTCAGCTTCTTCAGTAAAAAGTTGCTGCGGCTTGAGTTTTTCTAAATAGGTATGTTCATAACTTGCATCAACCAATGTACAAATTAAACGCGAACCTATTTCTTGCCATTGTGCTGGGTCGTTGGTATTGATTCGTAAGGTTTGATTTTCTGACATAGGAATTTGCATAAGTTTGACAAAAATCAATGCACCTTCTTCGCTCGACGGTTGATGCACCGACTGATGGGGACTCCGTAAATACCATCCAGCGGGGTAGTGCTGATTTTGATTTTCAGTAAATACGCCTGAAAGTACGAGGATTTCTTCACCATGATGATGTCGATGTTCAGGAAAGATTGTGTGGGGCGCATATTTCACGAAACTGGTCGCACGAGCTATTTCATCGCCAACACGATCAAGCATGACGCGATCAACTTCCCCACGGGGAGATTTCACCCAATGATAGTCTTCAGGTTTGACAATCACAGCCTGTGAAAAATCGGCATGGATCAACATGAATACTTTCCTCGTAAACTAAATTCTCTTTATTCAATAACAAAATAAATAGAATGAATTAGCAAGTAAAATTAATGCTCTAAGGTCTTTTAATCAACTCGAACTTATATTGAACAGGTCAAGGTGGTTGGTAATTTAATGACCAGCCATCACACCGCCATCTACAGGAAGAATAGTTCCTGTAATCCAAGAGGCATTGGATGATGCAAGGAATAAAATCGCTTGGGCAATGTCAGCAGGTTGACCGTTGCGGCCTAATGGATGGAATGAGTTAAAAGTCGGTAAAGCTTCTTTAACCTGATCTTCACTCATAAACGTGTTGTAAACAGGTGTTTCCACTACGCCCGGTGCAACGGTATTAATGCGGATATTTGATTCGGCCAATTCAATGGCTAAGTTATGAGTGAGTGCATGGACTCCTGCATTTGCTGCTGAGTAAGCAGAAGACGGGGTTGCTTTTACAGCTTGCAATGCCCAAAGCGAACCTGTTTGTACAATTGCGCCGCCTCCACGTTGTTGCATGGCTTTAGCAGCAGCTTGCGCCATAAAAAACTTGCCTTTCAAAATGGTATCTAAAAACCAGTCGTATTCTGTTTCAGTAATATCAAGGAAAGATTTTGGGTTAAATACACCTGCATTATTGATAAGAATATCAACACCGCCAAATGCTTCAGATGCTACTTTGACTAAGTTTTTTGCAGTTTTAGGTTCGGCTATATCCCCAGCAAAATAGCGAACTTTTGCACCTGTTGGATCTATTTCATGGGCAGCTTTTTGCAATTTGTTTTCATCGCGGCCACCAATGACAACATTGGCGCCTTCTTGAACCAAGCGAATTGCAACTTCTTTACCAATACCAGAACTGCCGCCCGTAACGATAGCAACTTTTAAAGAAAATCTACTCATGTATATATCCTTAAGGTTAAATAAAATAAATTGATTGATTCGTGAAGCTGATGTATTTCAATCAATATAGGTTTATTTTAGAAATAGTATTTTTTAATCACAAATGAGATAATCTGCTTCTTCAGTAAAGAAAATCTTTAGTGTTATGAATTCACCAGTTTATTTGAATGCACTTCGTGCTTTTGAAACCAGCGCACGCCACAAAAGTTTTTCTGCGGCGGCAAAAGAGTTAAATGTTACTCCCGCCGCAGTGGGGCAATTGGTACGTACACTCGAAGATTGGTTAGGCTTTCCTTTGTTTCATCGGCAAACTAATGGTAAAAATCGACTGGTCGCTACTGAACTGGCTGAATTAGTTTTACCGGATATTCGAGCGGGTTTTGATAAGCTCACTTTGGCTTTGGAAAAATTAAAACAAGATTTTCTATCAGGTGTGCTTAATATTGCGGTAAGTCCAGCATTTGCTGAAAAATGGCTATTACCAAGAATTGATCATTTTCAAAAACAATATCCAGATATTGATATTCGTTTAGACATTAACTTGAAAACCGTAGATTTTTTAGAACAAAAAGTTGATGTGGGAGTGAGATATGGGCAAGGCCAATGGCAAGGGCTAGAAGCAGTTAAACTCATGGATGAAGAGGTTTATCCCGTATGTTCACCCGCATTTTTAAATGAACATTCATCTCTCTTAACCCCAAATGATCTGAAAAATATCACTTTAATTCATGATCTTTCTATGGAAAAACATCAACAATTTCCGGGGTGGCAATCTTGGCTAAAAAGTGTAGGTTTGAATGACATCAATATTAATCGTGGTATGCAAATCAACAGTTCATCTGCAGTTTTACAGGCAGCAATGGAAGGACATGGTGTTGCATTAGCGCGTAGTGTTATGGTGCAAAAAGATATACAAACCGGGCGTTTGGTACGATTATTTCCTCAAATTCATTTCTCATCACCCTTTTCTTATTATTTGGTGTACAGACCACAATACGCAAATTTGCCTAAAGTCAAAATCTGTGTAGATTGGTTTTTTGAAGAAATTCATCGAATATAAAATTAATCGTTAACCTGAAGTTAATAACGACTCATCTAGGTTGATTGATCGAAATCCCATAAAGCGTTTTTATAGATTCAGAACAAAACTGCGATCTATAGGTAAACACATGGAAGGCTCAGTTCAGAATAAAGAACGGTTATGGACAAAGCGGCGTCATGCCAAACAACTAAAACTAGAGATGGCAAACCAATATACCGATGGTGTGGTGATTCCAACTCAAGACATTATTAAAGTTTTAGAAACCCTGATTACACCGGGTGACAGAGTTGTACTCGAAGGGAATAACCAAAAGCAAGCAGATTTTTTATCGCGCTCTTTGGCTCAAACCAATCCAGATGTTTTGCACGATTTACATATGATCATGCCGAGCGTTGGGCGTTCGGAACATCTTGATCTATTTGAAAAAGGTATTGCGCGTAAACTCGATTTTTCTTTTGCTGGCCCACAAAGTTTACGTATTAGCCAGTTAATTGAAGATGGATTATTAGAGATTGGTGCGATTCATACCTATATTGAGTTGTATTCACGTTTGGTGGTTGACCTTATTCCAAATGTAGTGCTCTCGGCGGGCTTTATGGCAGACCGTCAAGGCAATATCTATACAGGTCCAAGTACCGAAGATTCTCCTGCACTTATTGAACCTGCGGCTTTTAGCGACGGTATCGTGATTGTTCAGGTCAATGAACTGGTCGATGACGTCTCTGATTTACCACGAGTCGATATTCCTGCTTCTTGGGTGGATTATGTGGTGGTTGCAGACCAGCCTTTTTATATTGAACCGTTATTTACTCGCGACCCAAAACATATCAAACCTGTTCATGTGCTTATGGCCATGATGGCAATTCGCGGAATTTATGAAAAGCATAATGTGCAATCGTTAAATCATGGGATTGGTTTTAACACTGCGGCAATTGAACTGATTTTACCGACCTATGGTGAGTCTTTAGGTTTAAAAGGAAAAATTTGCCGAAACTGGACTCTAAATCCGCATCCAACCTTAATTCCAGCGATTGAAACAGGTTGGGTTGAAAGCGTGCATTGTTTTGGTACTGAACTCGGTATGGAAAAATATGTTGCAGCTCGACCAGACGTTTTCTTTACAGGTCGTGATGGCGCGTTACGCTCCAACCGCATGATGTGTCAGCTCGCAGGTCAATATGCCGTTGATTTATTTATTGGCGCAACGTTGCAAGTTGATGGTATGGGACATTCTTCGACTGTTACCAAAGGTCGTTTAGCTGGTTTCGGTGGTGCACCAAACATGGGGCATGATCCACGAGGCCGTCGTCACGATACACCTGCATGGCTTGATATGCGTTTGCAAGGTGCTAATGAAACAGATACCTATTTGGCACGTGGTAAAAAACTCGTTGTGCAAATGGTTGAAACCTTCCAAGAGGGTGGCAAGCCCACTTTTGTGGATCGTCTCGATGCAATTGATGTTGCTAAAACGGCTGGTTTACCTTTAGCACCGATCATGATTTATGGTGATGATGTGACCCATTTACTGACCGAAGAAGGCATTGCTTATCTATATAAAGCAAGCAGCCAAGAAGAGCGCCAAGCCATGATTGCTGCGGTAGCGGGTGTGACCAGTATTGGTTTAACTCAAGACCCGAAAACAACAGCACGTTTAAGAAGCGAAGGCTTGGTGGTATTCCCTGAAGATTTAGGTATTCGCCGTACCGATGCAACACGTGAGCTTTTAGCTGCAAAAAATATTGCCGACTTGGTGACATGGTCCGATGGTTTATATCAACCACCTGCAAAATTCAGGAGTTGGTAATGATGGCACAAGTTCAATATCAAACACTTAGCGATAGTCAGATTTTGGCAAGTTTAGCAGTCGAGGCTTTAATTGATGAAGTTAATCTGACCCCTAAACCAGCCTTGGTCGATCGCCGTGGCAGTGGTGCACATGATGACCTGAGTTTGGAATTAATGGAGTACTCTGCGAAAAGTTTAGGACCCATGTTTGAGACAATGGCCCAAGCTGCAAAGCATCATGGAAAAGTCTGTTTGGCCTTGCGTGAAGACATTGGTGAAATTGGTCGCCAAGGTGAAAAGACCATGATGTTGGCAACAGATGGTGTTAACACACACCGCGGTGCAATTTGGGCATTAGGGTTACTGGTTACGGCGGCGGCATTGGCACGTACCAATCAACAATATTTATCGGCTGTTGAGCTATGCCAGTTAGCAGGCCAGATTGCTCAGCTTGAAGATCGTTTTATTCCAAAGCAGGCCTTGAGTCATGGTCAGCAGGTACAGAAAAAATTGGGCATCTTAGGTGCAAAAGAACAAGCTCAGCAAGGTTTTCCAACCGTTGTGAACTTTGGTTTAAAGCAACTTTATCAAAGTCGTAGTAAACCAATGAAAGAAGAGTTCGCACGTTTAGATGCCTTGCTTGCCATGATGACTGATTTGACCGATACCTGTGTGCTTTATCGCTCTGGAACATCAGGTTTAAAGCGTATGCAACAAGGTGCTCAACAGGTACTGGATTTGGGCGGTAGTTCAAGCTTGGAAGGTCGTCGCGCTTTGCATCTTTTAGAGATTGATCTACTTAGGATGAAAGCCTCCGCTGGTGGTGCCGCAGATTTGTTGGCAGCAACATTGTTTATAGATCGTGCTCAGCAGTCATCTTTAAAAAATAAAGAAGGATTTTGATGATGGAAACACTTCATTTTGAATTTGTGGCGACAGAGCCACCGGTAAAAAAAGCATTGGTAGGATGCGTTGGCTCGGGCGATTTAGAAATTTTGATGGAACCTGGTGAAAAGGGAAAAGCCTCTATTCAGGTTGTGACTTCGGTGGATGGTAGTGTTGCACGTTGGAAAAATCTTTTTGAACGGATTTTTACAGCGCAAATACCACCAGCCGTCAATATTGATATTCATGACTTTGGTGCAACCCCTGGTGTCGTTCGCTTACGTCTGGAACAAGCCTTGGAGGAGATTGCTCATGACTGATATCCAAAGTTTATTAAATAAACAAGATTTTATTGAACTCAGTGCAAGAGGACGTGCCAAGGCATTATTGGATGAAGGAACATTTAGAGAGCTACTCGATCCATTTGCACGTGTTATGTCGCCTTGGCTCGTTAAGCAGAATATTGTGCCGCAAGCCGATGATGGTGTAGTGATTGCAAAAGGATCTATTCAAGAACGACCAGTAGTTTTGATTTCAATTGAAGGCTTATTTCAGGGTGGAAGCTTAGGCGAGGTGGGCGGTGCCAAAATTGCGGGTGCCTTAGAACTTGCGGTTGAAGACAATCTGAAAGGCATTCCAACAGCTGCAATTTTACTATTAGAAACGGGTGGTGTTCGCTTACAAGAAGCAAATCTGGGCTTGGCTGCAATTGCTGAGATTCAAGCTGCAATTGTGAACTTACGTCAGTATCAACCCGTGATTGCAGTGGTTGCAGGCAGTGTAGGGTGCTTTGGTGGCATGTCGATTGCTGCTGGACTATGTAGCTATATTGTAATGACACAAGAAGGACGTTTAGGCTTAAATGGTCCGCAAGTGATTGAACAAGAAGCTGGCGTACAAGAATATAACGCCAAAGATCGCCCATTTATTTGGAGTATTACTGGTGGTAATCAGCGCTTTACTAGTGGTTTGGCAGATGCTTATGTAGAGGATGATCGCCAGAAAGTTCGCCAACAAGTGGTTGACTATTTAGCCCAAGGCGTGCCTGAACAGCATCGTAGTTCAAATTACTCATTTTATTTAGCGCAGCTACAACACGTTGATACTATCGAGCAGATTACTCCAGCACAGGTTCAGGCTTTGTATCAAGGAGAACAAGCATGAATATCGCAGTTGATACATTAAAAGCATCTACGCGAGGTGCGCACTGGTTTAAAGCACTTACGCAGGGTTTTAAGACAGTGGATGGTTTTCCAGCTTCAGTTTGGGTAGCTGATGGTCAGATTGATCAGCAAGCGGTACGTGTGATTGCAGTTGTCCAAGACAGCAATAATCTGTTCCCTCGGGCAAAACAAGGTGAAGTTGGACTCTTGGAAGGCTGGAGCTTGGCAAAAGCGGTTGATGAGGTGATTCAAGCCGATATTCATTCGGAAACTAAACGCGCTATTTTATGTTTGGTTGATGTTCCAAGTCAGGCCTATGGACGCCGTGAAGAATTATTAGGTATTCATCAAGCTTTAGCGGGTGCAGTAGATAGCTATGCTAGAGCCAGATTGGCAGGTCATCCTATAGTGAGTTTATTGGTTGGTAAGTCGATGTCGGGGGCTTTCTTAGCGCATGGATACCAAGCCAATCGTATTATTGCCTTAAAAGATTCAGGTGTTATGGTGCATGCAATGGGTAAGGAATCTGCTGCACGTGTAACCCAACGCTCGGTTGATGAACTAGAGCAATTGGCCTCAAGTATTCCTCCAATGGCTTATGACATTGAAAGTTATGCCACGCTTGGTTTGTTATCTGAACTGTTATCTGTTGAAAATCCTGAACAACCTACAACCGCTGATCTTTTGTTAGCGAAGCAGACAATTGCTCAAGTATTTAAAGAAATTAATGCTGATCAATCTAGAGGACTGGAACAGAGACTTCACGGCGCAAACCGTCAAATGTCAAAAAAAGTCCGTGAGTTATTGCGTGAGCAATGGTCATGAAACTTGAGCTTGAAGCCCATGATTTATTGTGGGGCATGACAGTCAATTACTTGGCCAATGATGCTCCGCATTGGGTGAAAGAGGTGTTACTACGAGGCGATCCTGTTGTGGTTCGACGGGCAACTACTCCTGTAGATCAAGTAGCTGTGGGTATAAGAGGACAATTTCGTCATCAACGATATGCGGCACAAATGCCACGATCTGCTATTAGCAGACAGCTTAAACCCGAAGCACTGACTTATTTAGATACGCAGCAGTTTGCACACTTGGCAGAACGTTTACAGACCATTTCCAACATTATGAAAAACTTTTCAGGATGTTGGGGATATACAGGAAGTTTCGGGTTTGAACTGGCAACAGGCATTGAAACAGTAACCGAGCAAAGTGACATTGATTTGTTGATTCG
The DNA here is from genome assembly GCF_013122135.1 of Acinetobacter lactucae. Lineage (NCBI taxonomy): Bacteria > Pseudomonadati > Pseudomonadota > Gammaproteobacteria > Moraxellales > Moraxellaceae > Acinetobacter > Acinetobacter lactucae. The sequence goes on along the minus strand of NZ_CP053391.1, from coordinate 2,361,776 downwards.
AGCTGAACAACCTTTTGCCAAAAAGCAGGCGATTGAGTTACTCGAAAATTTTCAGCAAGCAGGACTCAATGTGGATATACAGCTTCAACTTCCACAAGGTGGTTTGGCGTTAAAAGAATGGGCTGGAAACAGTGGAAAAGTTCTATTAAAACGTTCCGATGGTGCTGTCTTAGTAGAAAACCCATGGAATTAGGGAATAGATATCATGGCTTCAATTTGGGTATATCCGGGACAAGGTGCGCAACGAAGCAATATGTTGCACGACTTACCTCAAACCGCACTGGTTAAAGAATACCTTGAGCGTGCATCGGATGCACTCAAAGAAGATGTCTTGATGTTAGATAGTCCGGCTGCCTTGCAATCGACACGTGCAGTACAGCTTTGTTTACTGATTTCAGGTGTGGTGAGTTCAGCTTTATTAACAGCGGAAAACTTAACACCTGATTATGTAGCGGGTTTATCAATTGGCGCATGGTCGGCTGCGGTTGTAGCAGGAGTTTTGGCCTTTGAAGATGCTGTTCGTTTAGTTGCCTATCGAGGTGAACTCATGCAAAACGCTTACCCAACTGGATATGGTATGACAGCTCTGATTGGTACAGATCGTTCAGCTGTCGAAGCATGGGTCAAACAGATTTATGAAATAACGCCACAGGTTTTTGTTGCAAATATTAATGCACATAACCAGATCGTTATTTCAGGAAGTTTTGAAGCCATGAACCAAGTTGCTGTTTTGGCAAAGCAACAAGGCGTGGTGGCAAAAAGATTAGATGTATCGGTGCCATCGCACTGTGAATTATTAAGTCAGCAAGCAAAGCAACTTGCGGCATCTATGGAGGGAGTCACTTTAAAGCCGCCTAAAATACGTTATTTAAGTGGTACAACGGCTCGTACGCTTGGCAGACCAGAACAGATTGGTGATGACTTGGCTTTTAATATGAGTCGAACTGTAGATTGGGAAAGTACCATCCAAGCTGCATGGGAGCGAGGTGTAAGGTTGCAGATAGAAGCTTTACCGGGAACGGTACTTACTACACTTGCACGTCGAACGTTTAAAGAAGGAACTGTATTGTCATTTCAGGGAACACGTTTAGACAGCATTCAATTAGCAATGCAAAACGAAAATAATGCTTCTTTGTAATTACAATATAAATTGAAAATTGAGTAATAACCCAAGGATATGAGGGATTTGCAATGATTATTTATGGAACAGCAATATTAGCGATCTGTCATTTATTAGGTGACTATCTTGGCAATACCCTAGGAATGCTATTAGGCGTTAAAGCGAATGTCGGTGGAGTTGCTATTTCGATGATTCTGTTGATTTTATCTAAAGAATTATTGGCAAAAAAAGGTTACTTACCTCAAGTCACACAATTTGGCGTTTTGTATTGGTCAGGTATGTATATTCCGATCGTAGTTGCGATGTCAGCAGGGCAAAATGTCGTTGCAGCTTTATCGGGTGGCATGTTAGGACTAATTGTCTCTATTGCATCGTTAATTGGTACGGTTTTAGTCATCCGTTATTTAAATAGAATTAGTGGCGACTATGAAACTTATGAATGGACAATAGAAACTAAAGAGAAAATAGCCTAAGCAAACATAAACTACAAAAAGTTCAATCAAAAAGGAATTAAATGATGGACGCTATAATTGCTGTGTTATCAAAAAATGCATTAGTTACTGCTCTTGCAGTAACGGGTTTAATGATGTTCGTTTCCCATTTACTTTCAAAATATTTGACGAAAGGAAAACTACAAAGTTCTGCAATCGCGATTACTTTAGGTTTGGTTGTTGCTTACTTTGCCGGAGTTTATACGCAGGGAACCAAAGGTGTTTCGGACATCGCTATTTTTTCTGGCTTTGCATTATTAGGTGGAGCCATGATTCGTGATTTAGCGATTGCTTCAACTGCATTTGAAGTTGATGTGAAAGAAGTGAAGAAAGCAGGCAAAATTGGTCTAATCGCATTAATGCTTGGTTGCGTTGTGCCTTTTGCAATTGGGGTTTTGGTCGCATGGGGTATGGGCTATAGAGATCCAATTTCGATGACAACGATTGGTGCCGGCGCAATGACTTATATTGTCGGTCCAATTACAGGAACCGCAATTGGCGCGAGCTCTGATGTGATCGCACTTTCTATTGCAATTGGGTTAATCAAGTCAGTTTTCTTTATGGTAGGGACTCCACTGCTTGCGAAATTTATGTATCTAAAAAGTCCACGCTCTGCCATGGTATTTGGTGGTTTAGCAGGAACAACCAGTGGCACTGCTGCAGGCCTAGCTGGCACTGATGTACGACTTGTACCTTATGGAGCTTTGGTTGCAACCTTCTATACAGGACTTGGCTGTTTACTTGGACCTTCTGTATTTTTCTTAACGGTTAATGCAATTTTTGGATAAATTTTTGAAAATCGCACAACGGCAACTCATTATTCTTTAATAAGTTGCCGATATTTATCTTTTAAAATTAGAGGCAAACATTCGACATTCAGCAATCAGAGCAAGTAAGTTAGGGTCGCGCTCTTTACTTTTTAAAAAGACTAGACCGATTTCTTGTTGCATATGATATTGCTGTTTTAAAGGAATAAGTTTGACCGAACTTTCATAAACAGCAGAAATACGACCAGGTAGTAGAGCAAAACCAACACCTGAGCTGACCATACTAATGAGGGTAAAAATATCATTGACCTGTAAAGCAACTTTAGGTGAAAAACCAGCCTTTTTAAAAATGATATCGCTGTCGTTATGAGTGGCAAAACCCTTAGTTAAAGTTAAAAAAGTTTCTTCTTTTAAAAGGCTTAAATCAATATCTTTAAAATCGGCATATTTAGAATCTTTATTGACTGCCAAAAAAATGTCGTCTGAAAACATTGGCAAAATTTCAAAGTCATCATCTTGAGTGGTTTCATTTAAAGCCACGATAATGGCATCAAGCTCAGTTGCTTTAAGCTTTTTCACCAAATCCTGATTTGAACTCAGCAACAGTTGAATATCAAGCTCACTACGTCTGAGTTTAAGTCCGCTAATCACATTTGGAATTGTGTTTACCGTCAAAGAATAAAGAGACCCTAAATGTAAAACTTTGGCTGCAAAGCCAGCAGCTTCTCTGGTTTTATTTACAGTGATAAAAATGTCTTGTACGATTTTCTGTGCGCGTTCTTCAAAGACATAAGCACTTTTTAAAGGAATCAGATTACGACCTTCATTTTTAAAAAGAGGACAACGTAAAGAGCTTTCTAAAGAGTGTAGTGCTTTATGAACGCTGACATTGCTCAGCTGCATTTCTGTGGCTGTTTTAGACAAATTTCCACAGCGCATAAAAGCTAAAAAAATCTGTATTTTTTTCAGGGTGAGTTCTTCATCAATTTCCATATTAATTCCTTGAACCTGTTTCCCTTAAAACTATAGATTTGAGTTATAAAGTTACCACAAAATAAAGTCTATAAAATTGTGCTTAGGTCGAAGCATTTCTTTAGAGATTTGCTTCAACTCTTTGTTGAATGGTTTTGATAACCTGATCTAATGCATTTTGAATTTTAGTGTTCCATTCAAAAGAGCAATTGATTCTCAAATAATGCTGTTGTGCAGGTAAAACACTAAACAGAGGGCTTGGCGCAACGCCAATATCTTGCTGAATCAACGCTTCATAAACTTGCATACTGTCTAGGGTACTGGGAAGCTTGACCCATAGAAAATAACCACTTGGGTAATAATACACTTCGCAAGAGCTAGGTAAATGTTGTTTCAAATAATGGTAAAACTGCTTTTTATAACGCTCAAGTGAAAGCCTAAGCGTGCGTAAGTGTTTTTCATAATGATGGTGAGACAAGAATTCAACCAGCGCATTTTGAATGAGTGCATTGACTGAAATGGTACTCATAAGCTGCAAGTGTTGAATATGGTCCGAAAATTTACCCGCATAGACCCAACCGACCCGAAAACCAGCACCTAATGTTTTAGAAAAAGAAGAGCAGTGAAGCACGAGATTTTGTTGATCAAAATACTTCATTGAAAGTGGTTTTTGGCCGCCATAAAAAAGCTCTTCATAGACATCATCTTCAATCAAATAAATTTGGTGTTCGTGAAGCAACTTGGCAATTTTATATTTAATGTCATCACTAACTGTAAAACCAATCGGGTTATGGGCATTCAGCATGAGCCAACACACCTTGATTGGATATGTTTGAATGACCTGTTCAAAAGCCTCTAGGTCAAAACCATGTTGCGGATGTTCGGGAATGGTAATCACTTTAAGCCCTAAACGTTCGGCAGCTTGCCAAGCGCCATAAAACACGGTTTGCTGTAATAAAATATAATCACCGGGTTGAGCGACAGCTTGTAGTGAAAGGTTTAGTGCATCCAAACCACCTGATGTAATGACAATGTCATCTGGATCGGTCTGTATGCCTTGCATACAGTAGCGCTGAGCAATTAATTTTCTTAAGGCTAAATTACCGGGAGGCAAACTGGTTGTCTGGTCATAACTTTGTCTTTGACGGGCAAGCTGTCCCATAATTTGAATAAGTTTGGGGGCTGTTAGAAGTTGACTGTCTGGAAAAGCTGAACCGAAAGGTACGACAGACTCATGTTGAATCGATTTAAGATATTTAAAAACTAATGAGTTAATTTCAATTTTAGAATTCAGGGAAACGACTGAATATTGCTCTAAAGGTTTAAGTGCAATTTGCTCGGCAACAAAGTATCCAGATTTTTCTTTTGAATAGATCAGACCTTGTGATTCAAGCTCCTGATAAGCATTCATTACGGTCATTAAACTAAAGCCAGAGCGTTGTACCTGATCTCTCAATGACGGTAATTTTTCATGTGCATTTAAAGTGCCGCTCTCAATGAGTTGGCGAATGCTATGAGCGAGTTGTTCTGATTTATACATGTATGAGCTGCACGAAATAACAAAATGAAAGAAGCACTTAATCAATAATAAATGCCGTTTGCAGAATCTACAAACGGCATTTGTTTAGAACAATAGATTTACTTTAAGTAAGGGGCTGCATAAATCAAGATAACTTTAAACAATCCCGCAATCACAGCTAAGGCTAAAAAACCACCGATCCATAGCAGAATAAACCATTGGGTTTGATTGAGTTTAACGGATGACTTTTTCATAAAACCCTCCATACTTAATGATAGCCTTCGTCACCTACACGAACTTTGTCTCTAAATACCCAATAAGAGACAATGGTGTAAGCAATAATAATTGGAATCAGAATAAGTGCGCCGACCAAAGCAAACATCTGGCTAGAATGAGGCGCTGCAGCCTGCCAAATGGTGACTGATGGCGGAATAATATAGGGCCATAAACTAATCACAAAACCAGTAAATGCAAGGAAAACGAGCGCTAATGTATATGCAAATGGTTTAAGGTCATGATCCTGCTTTTTACATGCTGATAAAATCAGACCAACAAACAATAAGACCAAAATAGGTACAGGGCTAAAATAGAACAGATTTGGTAAAGAGAACCAGCGATCTGCAATTTCAGGATGCGTCAACGGCGTATATAAACTCACGCCACCAAAAATAATGAGCAGTGCGATAATCAGCTTTGGCATAAGCTCATACATACGTTGCTGCAAACCTTTTTCGGTTTTTAAAATCAGCCATCCACAGCCTAAAGTGGCATACATGGCAACTACGCCAATACCTGTAAAGATGGTAAACGGGGAAAGCCAATCAAAAGACCCACCAGCAAAAATACCATTTTCGGTTTTAATCCCTTGGATATAGGCACCTAAAATAATCCCTTGAAGGAAGCTGGTTAAAACTGAACCCCAAATAAAAGCCAAGTCCCAAAGGTGCTTGGTTCGATGAGCTTTAAAACGGAATTCAAAAGCAACTCCACGGAAAATCAGGGCAATGACCATGAAAATGATAGGCAGGTAGAGTGCTGATAAAACTGTTGAATAAACCAGCGGGAAGGCTGCATACAGACCAGCACCACCGAGAACCATCCAAGTTTCGTTACCATCCCAAACAGGAGCGACGGTATTCATCATGACGTCACGTTCTTGGCTGTTCTTAATGAAAGGGAACATAATCCCGATTCCTAAGTCAAAACCATCCATGACCACGTAAATTAAAACACCTAAACCAATAATACCGACCCATATTAAAGAAAGATCAATCATGATGTTTCTCCCCAGATTTTTGATTATCGTCAATGTTTTCATCGACAGCACTGAGTGGACGCATTGGTGTTTTAAAGTGTCCAACACCACCAGATTCAATAGTTGGTGTATCGATAAATACAGGGCCTTTATTAATGAGTTTTAAGGTGTAGTAAATACCACTACCAAAAACAATGGTGTATACCACCACAAAAATAAAGAGACTCAGACCTACCTGATCTGCAGAAACTGTATGTGAAAGCCCGTCTTTAGTGCGCATAATGCCGTACACCACCCACGGCTGACGGCCAACCTCAGTGGTTACCCAGCCTGCAAGCATGGCGACATAACCAGAAGGTCCCATCACTAAAGCAAACTTATGGAACCAAGACGTTTCATACAGTTTTCCACGCTTACGTAACCAAAGCGCAATGAATGACAGGGTGACCATGAGTACACCAAGGCCTACCATCACACGGAAGCTCCAGAAAACAATCGTTGAATTGGGACGGTCTTCAGGTGCGAAATCTTTTAAGCCTGTCACTTGGCCATCTAAGCTATGCGTTAAAATTAAGCTACCCAAATAAGGAACACCCACTTCGAAGTGGTTACGTTCTTCTTTCATATCGGGAATGGCAAATAACAATAAAGGCATAGGCTCATTGTGATTGGTTTCCCAGTGACCTTCCATTGCTGCAAGTTTGGCAGGTTGATGTTCACGAGTATTTAAACCATGGTTATCCCCAATCACTACTTGTAAACATGAAGTCACAAGTACCATCCAAAGACCCATCGAGAACGATTTTTTTACCAATTCATCACGACGGCCTTTTATTAAATGCCATGCAGATGTTCCGACCACCAATAAAGATGAAACTAAGAAGGCGGCAGCACCCATGTGGGCAAAGCGGTAAGGGAAGGACGGGTTAAAGACAATAGCAAACCAGTCTTTTGGCACAATAATGCCATTTTCGATGGCAAAGCCTTGAGGGGTTTGCATCCAGCTATTAGAAGATAAAATCCAGAACATGGAAATACATGTTCCGATGGCAACCATAAGCGTTGCAAAGAAATGGGCTCGAGGACCAACACGCCCCCAGCCAAATAACATAATGCCTAAGAAGCCTGCTTCTAAGAAGAAGGCACTCAAGACCTCATAGGTCAGTAAAGGACCAGTAATACTTCCGGCGACACGTGAAAATTCACTCCAGTTGGTACCGAACTGGTAACTCATGACCACGCCCGAGACCACACCCATACCAAAGGCAACGGCAAAGATCTTAATCCAGTATTTAAATAGATCTTTATAAATCGGGTTTTGGGTTCTTAACCATTTCCATTCTAAGACTGCTAAAAAACAGGCAAGACCGATGGACGTGGCCGGAAAAATAATATGGAAGGATACTGTAAAAGCAAATTGTATTCGCGCTAATTCTAGAGCGGTTAGACCGAGGCTCATAAACTTTCCCCCTGTGAACTAGCTGATGATGGTTGAATGAGTTAAATACTTATTTTCAGGCAACAAAGTATTTTGACGATTAAACTTGCTTCTGTGATAAATGTTCTTAGCAAGTAAAATGCCAACAGAGTAAAGCAATATAATTGCTTGATATTTCAAGAGAATAGACTTATTGATTGTTCTCAATCTGTTAACAAAGTTTATGCTTGATGTTGCATTTGTAAAAATGCATGTTGCATTGAAACATTGATGAAATATCTGGCGATATGCAATAGATCGTCTCATGAAAACTACCTACCTTAAGAAGTTTCATTAATCATGCACTTACTCTTTTTGTATATGTAGATACAGAAATTTTTTATAAAACTATAACAGTCTGGAGCTGTCTTGAGGTGTGCTATAGTTTTTTTTCAATTATCTGTAGCTATATATCCATTCTTCAAAAGTCCAAAATAAATGAACGAGATTTACGAATGGCCAAAATCACTTTCCAAAACAAAGTGAATGCGACTTTGGGTAATAAGCGCAGAATAATTTCTTCTTTTTTATTCCTTTGTTGTTTTGCGTGAGGTCTGGTTATTACGTGGGTTATTAAAGACCTGATTTAAGTGTAGCTCTTCTAAAATAGCTTGGATGTTAAAAAATGTTTATTACTTCTCAACTCAATGTCCTGCATAAAATTATTAAAAATCAGCCTATTCCTGCATCTATATTGGCTCAGTTAGAGCAAACCTACGTTAATTTTGAAGCTACTTTATTAAGAGCAAAAGTACTCAGAGACTTTTCCAAAGCTGAAACTGTATATTTAATTCAATCTCATATTGAGCCACAGCAAAGTAATGTGGCTTATCTATTCTCTCCATTTATTTTTGCCAACTTAAACAAGGCTGCTATTTATACAACACCTGCGACTACGCCTGTGCTTTCTATTCTGAATAAATATTATCAAGCAGATAAAAAGGTGCTATTTAAGGTAGATGAAGTTTTAGAAAGTCTAAAAATTTATATAGATTTGGAACTTGCAGAGCTTAATGAAGTTGAGTTTATTTATTTAAGCTTAATCAAAGCACTGTGTCGAAGTGACCTTTCTACAGTTTTTTTAATTACAAGTTTAGACATAGATGTCGAGCATTTAGAAGCTCTTGAGCAATTTCTAAAGGTCAAAATTTATTGGATTAAAACCACAAAAGATGAGGACTTAAAAAACTTTAATAGCTTAGAAATGCGGAAATTATTATTCAAAAATAAAGATGAAACCTATGTACAGCTATGTGCACAATTTGCTCAGATGAATGCGGAGCTTGTGGGACTGTGTGACACCTTCACGACGCATCAAATGACCCATTTAATTGATGATATGTTTTATTCAGAGCATATTTTCGAAAAAATATCTGTCTATTCAGAATATATGCAAACCTTATTGCAAAGTCAGCATAGTCTTATCAAGAAAGAGATCGCTTAGCATTGGCAGGCTTTTGTTGTGCGTTATATAAAGTTTGAATACTGTTATAAAAAAATAATCGTTTTCATGTGAAATAAATATTTTATGGTAAAAGCAAAGCAATATTGGTTTTACTTACATGACAAATTTAAATTTTGAGCATCATCTCGGTTCACTAACGCATGCAGCACTTAGTCAGGCCTCAATTGTTTCTCGCGTGTGGGGTGAAGGGCCATCATCACGTTATGATGAATTGGCACAACATTTCAGACCGACTTTTGCCCGTATTAAAGAAGGGGCTTTAATCCGTGAGCAACAGCATATTTTGCCGTATGAACAACTTCAGTGGCTCAAAGATATTGGTTTTACACGGTTAAGACTTCCTAAAGCACATGGTGGCTTTGAAGCCACTATTCCTGAATTATTTGCATTACTCATTGAACTTGCAGAAGTTGATTCAAACTTACCGCAAGCTTTGCGTGTGCATTTTGGTTTTACTGAAGATGTCTTGGTAAGTAAAGATAAAGCGTTTCAGCAGCGTTGGCTTAGCCGAATTGCCAATGGTGAAACAGTCGGCAGTGCTTGGTCAGAAGGTGGGAAAGAGTCAATCGATCAGTTTGAAACTCATCTATATCGGGATAGTGACGGAAAAATTCGTGTTAAAGGTCAAAAGTACTACACCACAGGAAGTCTATATGCAGACTGGGTTGAAATTGGCGTAACAGATTTAAAGGGTGAGTCTGGCTCGGTGGTTGTTCGCCGTGAAGATGAGGGTGTTGAAATTGTTGATGACTGGAATGGCTTTGGTCAGCAACTCACCGCAAGTGGTACGGCATATTTCCATGACGTATTGGTTGATGAAACTGAAATCTTACCTGATGATGATCGTTTTAAATATTCAGCGGCTTATTATCAACTAGTCCAACTGGCAATCATTACAGGCCTAGGGCGTGCTGCAACCTATGATGTTTCTCAAGCCGTGGCGAACCGTACCCGAAACTACACGCATGCAAATGCCCAATTTGTAAAACAGGATCCGCAAATTTTACAAGTAGTAGGACAAATTCGTGGCGCGGCTTACAGTGCAGGGGCTATTGTTGAAAAGGTCGCACAAAGCTTACAGCGTGCTTACTTAGCTGCATTTCAAAATAATGAGCAGCTTGAAGAAGAGCAAAATGCACTTGCCGAGCTTGAAAGTGCGCAGTCCCAAACGGTCATTACCGATCTAATTTTAAACGCTTCTACAATTTTATTTGACGCTTTAGGTGCTTCTGCAACAGACAAAGATTTAGGCCTAGATCGATACTGGCGTAATGTGCGAACTTTATCTTCACATAACCCGAGAGTATTTAAAAATCGAATTGTCGGTGATTTTAGTGTAAACGGCACATTACCACCGTATCAATGGCGAATAGGGAATGTTGCTAAACAATAAATTTTAGTTTTTGATATTAAGCTGCTATTTTTAGCGGCTTAATATTATTTTGATTATTTAAATTAAATTATAAAAATCTATTAGAATAAAATCATATTTTGTTTGGGGTTTATATTATAAAGAAAACCTAAAAATTGCTTTAGTATAAAAATTAAATAAAATGCTGGCTGATATTTTATGACTAAGAAAATTAGTTTTAATGCTTTTGAAATGAATTGTATTGCCCATCAATCTCCTGGATTATGGCGACATCCTCAAGACCGATCTGTTGAATATAAAGATTTAGAATATTGGACAGATTTAGCACAAATTCTTGAGCGTGGTTTTTTTGACGGTATTTTTATTGCAGATGTGCTTGGTATTTATGACGTTTATCATCAAAGTGCTGAACATGCCTTAACAGGTGCGGTACAAGTTCCGGTCAATGATCCACTACAGATTGTGCCAGCAATGGCAGCAGTCACAAAGCACTTGGGCTTTGGTGTCACAACTTCTATTTCCTTTGAACATCCTTATCCTTTTGCTAGACGTATTAGCACACTAGACCATTTAACCAAAGGGCGAGTTGGTTGGAATATCGTGACGTCTTATTTGGAAAGTGGTTCGAAAAACTTGGGCCTAAAAACTCAGGTTAATCATGACAATCGTTATGATATTGCTGATGAATACTTAGAGGTCCTTTACAAACTTTGGGAAGGTTCTTGGGAAGAAGGTTCGGTACTTCGTGACCGTGAAAGCGGTATCTATGCTGACCATAAAAAAGTGCATCCAATTCAGCACGAGGGTAAATACTTTACTGTACCGGGTATCCATATTTGTGAGCCATCACCGCAGCGAACACCAGTACTTTACCAAGCAGGCGCATCTTCACGTGGACAGAAGTTTGCTAGTCAAAATGCCGAGTGTGTATTCATAGCAGCGCCATCTAAAATCGCCACTAAAAAAGTGGTACAGGGTATTCGCCAGAAATTGGCTCAAGAAGGCCGCGACCCGTACTCTGTTAAAATTTATGCACTTTTGTCGATTGTCACTGATGAAACCGATGCAAAAGCTCAGGCTAAGTTTAAAGAATATCAAAGCTATGGAAGCTACGATGGCGCTTTAACATTACTGTCTGGCTGGTCAGGTGTGGACTTCTCACAATACCAGCCAACGGACAAAGTTGAATATATTCAAACCAACGCGATTCAATCTTTATTAGATTCTTATGTAAATGCAGACCCAGAGCGTGTTTGGACAATTGAAGAAATTGCAAATTGGAACAGCTTAGGGGGTAATGGACCGGTGTTAGTGGGTTCAGCAGAAACCGTTTCGGATGCTCTACAGCAATGGGTTGAAGATACCGATATTGATGGCTTTAACCTTGCCTATATTTTGGCGCATCAAACCTTTGCCGATGTGGTCGAATTTATTGTGCCAGAGTTGCAAAAACGAGGGGTATATCAAACCTCATATGCACAAGGAACATTAAGAGAAAAATTATTTGGTGCTGGGCCATATTTGCCTGAAAATCACCGCGGTGCAAAATATCGTAATCTAAAAGAGTTAAAACTTGCTGAGGCGAGTTAATATTTTGGAAAACCTTTAAATAAATAGCTGGTTAAATGCCAGCTTTTATTTTGTCTTTTTATATCGGTTTTACTGCTGAGTTAATAATGAAAAGATAATTCTATAATTTAGATTAAAACATCAGATTAATTTGTTTTTGTATTATGTGAATAATCATTATTTTGTTCCTGTTATTAAAATTCAGGAATTATTAAGTGAGCACACAAGAACTCGATCATAACCATCGTTATGAAATTAAATCTCCCGATGATGTTTCACAATTAATTTCCAAATTTGCAGGGAAGGGTAAATCGAATAAAGTTATTTGGTTGGCACTGATTGGGGTATTTATTGATGCCTATGATTTAACAACGCTCTCTTTTGGTATTGAGCAAGTCATCTCTGAGTTCTCTTTAAGCCCTGTCATGACTGGTGTGGTAGCTTCAGCAATTGTCTGCGGAACCATTGTGGGTAACCTGATTGGTGGTTGGCTGACAGATAAAATTGGCCGTTATCGGGTCTTCATGGCGGACATGGTGCTTTTTGTCATTGCGGCAATTGTGGCTGGCTTTGCACCAAATGTTTGGGTTTTGATTTTAGCCCGATTTATTATGGGAATTAGTGTTGGTATTGATTTGCCTGTGGCAATGTCATACTTATCTGAGTTTTCCAAATTTAACGGTAGTAGCAACAAAGCAGCACGTTTAGCCGCATGGTGCCCAATGTGGTATGCCGCTTCTTCGGTATGTTTTGGTCTAGTTCTGGCGCTTTATTTTCTTTTACCCCCTGAGCATAGCAACTGGTTATGGCGAGCATCTTTAATTTTCGGAGCAGTACCAGCGTTACTCATTATTTTTATTCGCGGTAAATATTTAACTGAATCACCAATCTGGCTTGCAAACCAAGGCGATTTAAAGGGGGCAGCTAAAGTTCTACAAGAATCCTATGCAATTAATGCAGTCGCTACAGTTGAAAAAGTAGAAAGAACTAGCGATAAGAAAAAGCGCGAGGGTTTTGCAGTTTTATTTAATAAAACCTATTTGCCAAGAACGATTGTGGCAATTGTGATTCACATTTCGGTGGCATTTCAGTACACCACCATTGCCTTCTTTTTACCTTCTATTTTAACGCGTTTCTTCCATACCGATGTCTTAACGACCATTACTACAACACTCGGGCTTAATTTATTGTTTGCATTTACGGGCGGGTTGTTAGGCGTATTTGTTGCTAGCAGATTTAAATCTCGTCACGTGTTGCTTACAGGCTTTTTACTCCAATTTATAGCCCTCATTGCACTGGCATTCATTGGTGAACCCGGTAATAGCTTTTTACTCTACACCGCAATTGGCATGCTCGGTTTGTGGCTTTTTGCCGAAGGTTTTGGGCCAGGCGCACAAATGATGGTTTATCCAACCATGGCTTATCCAGCTTCGATTCGTGGTGTTGGTGTCGGCTTTAACCGTGCGGTAACTGGTGTTGCTCAAGCAATTGCTTTGTTTGTTTTACCGATCTGGATGGCGGGATATAAAACCGATGTTTACCTAATTATTTCTATCTTTGCGTTTATTCCTTTAATTGTAATTGGACTGCTGATTAAGTTTGAGCCTACCGCCCAAGATGTCGATATTATCGATGAAGATAAAACAGAACTTCCTCTCAACAATTCACCTGTAATCGACTAGAGTCAAAATAAATATCTAGATAAAAATGAAGGCCAACATCTGTTGGCCTTTATTTTAAGAGTTAGAAGTAATAAGCAAAAATCACAAATGCTTTTTTATTCCATTTATCATTGCTTCCACCAGCCGCAAGACCTTCACTATCTCCTAGATATGGATCGTGTTTACCCATCAGCAACTCGGCTTGTACTGTCAATTTTTGATAATTAAAGGCAATGCCGGGAATAAAACGGGTTGAATCTTTAAAGCCATCTTGCTCTTTTCGATAAGAACTATAGTTTAGGTAAGGACGAACAGAGGTAATTGGGCCAAATTGCTGAGGAAATAAATAGCTGAGTTCGGCTGAATAAATCTGACCTTTGGTTGCAGAGTTAAATGAATAATCGAAACCTCCCAAAGTCAGGTGGTCTTTATATTGAGTGTCGGCATTATCGATGTCTTGATAACCGGCCAAAAGCTGTAAATTCCATTGGTTATAATTTGTATTGCTAAAAACTGAGTAGACTTGGCGATCACCATCTTGCCCTGAACGCTTATTTTCAATGGTGGAATACCATGCAGAAGCACCCAGTTGGCTAGAGAAATTTTCTTGGCCTAAGACATTCTTAAAGGTATGAGCACCACGAACTACAATCGAGTTCTTTTCTTTGGTATTGGTGCCTTGCGGTACAGAGTCATCTGCATTGACAGGGTTGATACTAAATCGACTCGAGTCTTTGCTTTTACCTCTATAGGTGCCACCATCGGTAGGATAAAAGGCGAGTTGTGCTTCATTGGTTCCATCATTGAAATCATATTTTACGCCGAGGTTGTGTACATCTTCCCAACCCGCACTATTGGCAATGCCTAAATAATAAGTATTTCCCCAAAAGCGGCCCAAGCCAAAAGGAACAGGGTTTAAGCCAGCAATAATTTTACTGTTGTCATTAATTTTATAACCTAACCATGCATCGGTGAGCCAGTTGGCATCGCCTAAACGTCCATAATATTCATAAACCCGATAATCTAGACGGCCAATCCATTTTGGGGAATTGTAGTCCAGCCATAATACTGCGTCATTAAAGGAAAATTTACTGGTAGAGGGTTCAGAGTCAAAATCATAAACATATTTAGCCCGAACAGTACCACTTACTTTAAGTTGACCTTCTTCAGCATTGCCAAAGGTAAGGGCTGCATGACTTGAGAGGCTCAATGTAATCAAAGTCGTCGCGATGAATATTTTTTTGAAAGTTGTAGGACGTTTAAACAAGGGATGATTTCTCCTCTTAAAAATAAAAATTAAATTTGCCTCATGTATAAACCAGAAAAAGATTTGTTCAAATCTTAATATTTGCAGAAGATTCAAGATAAAAAGATAATAAAATCTGTACTTTATATAAAAGAATGAAAATTAATTAGATGCAAAAATCTGGATGTGATAAGCAAAAATAAAAATGACGAAATGAGTAGGATAAAATACTTAGAGGATGTGTGTCAGCCTTTTCTCATCTTATCTTTTGTGAATATCGTTTTTAATTATTGATATATAAGTATTTTAATTTTACCGCTAATCTATAGGATTGCTTAAAATTTTCTTTTTACCAAAAGATAAAAACTTATAAGGAAAAGTTATTTATAAAAATTAGATAAGCAACTCATATTTTTTTATTTTTCATTATAAAGCCAGCTGCATACCATGAGCTTATATTATTGAAAGATCATGAAATTATGAGCACTAAAACCAAACCGTTGATTATCACGGCAATTGTAGTAGTCGCAATTGTTGCATTTATCGTATGGCAGAATAAGAAAGATAATAATACGGGTGCTTCAGTTCGTGACAACAAACCTGTCGTTATTGCTTATCAAACTGGGGTTGACCCAAGCAAAGTGGCGCAGGCGAATGGGGAATATGAAAAACATAGTCAACGTACTATTCAATGGAAAAAATTTGATGCGGGTTCAGATGTTGTAAATGCACTTGCTTCAGGCGATGTCGTACTTGGCAATATTGGTTCAAGCCCACTTGCTGCTGCGGCAAGCCGTGATTTACCCATTGAGGTATTCTTAATTACTTCAAAACTTGGTGCATCTGAAGCACTCGTGGTGAGTAATAAATCAGGCATTAAAACGCCTCAAGATTTAATTGGCAAAACCATTGCTGTACCTTTTGTTTCAACAACCCATTACAGCCTTTTGTCTGCACTTAAACATTGGAATATTCCAGAAGACAAAGTAAAAATTATTAACTTGCGTCCACCTGAAATTTCAGCTGCATGGGAACGTGGTGATATTGATGCTGCCTATGTTTGGGAACCTGCTTTAAGTAAAGCCAAAGCATCTGGTACGGTTTTAACCGACTCAAAACAAGTGGGTGAATGGGGCGCTCCAACTTATGACTTATGGGTTGTACGTAAAGATTTTGCAGAGAAAAATCCTGATTTCTTAAAAGTTTTTGTTAAAACTACGCTTGAGCAACTCGAAAAATATAATCAAGACCCAGCTGCTTACGTTAAAGATGCCGATAATGTACAAAAAATTGCGCAGCTTACAGGTTCTGATCCAAAAGATATCCCGCTTTTATTAAGTGGCAATATTTACCTTGACCACGCTCAACAAAAACAAACATTAGACGGTGAATTTGCACAAAATATTTTTGATACAGCGAAATTCTTGAAAGGTCAGGGCAAAGTCGATCAACTTAAAGCCGATTATAAAGGCAATGTGAATTCTTCATTTTTGCAGCCTTAAGGAGTTGTCATGAGTGTATTAGAAGCCAAACATATTCATCTGACTTTTCCTAAACAGCAAAAGCCAGTTTTACAAGACATTAACCTCACCATTGAAGAAGGTTCTTTAACCGTGATTTTAGGTGAGTCGGGTTGTGGCAAAACAACTTTGCTTAATATCTTGGCAGGGTTTCAAAAGCCAAGTTCTGGTGATGTGCTTGTAAATCATGAAGTCGTAACTGGACCAGATGTAACTCGTGCTGTTGTATTTCAAGATCACGCCTTACTTCCTTGGCTAAATGTTGCAGATAATGTTGGCTTCGCTTTGCAGTTAAAAGGTTTAAAGCGTGCAGAGATTGAGAAACAAGTGAGTGCAATTTTAAAAATTGTGGGTTTAAGTCATGTTGAAAAAGCCAATATCTGGGAACTTTCCGGTGGTATGAAACAACGTGTTGGTATTGCCCGAGCTTTGATCAGTCACGCGCCGTTTATTTTATTAGATGAACCTTTTGCCGCATTAGATGCTTTTACGCGTGAAAACATGCAGCAGCTAGTTCTCGATTTATGGATTCAACAAAATAAAAGCTTCTTTTTAATTACACATGACATTGAAGAAGCATTATTGCTTAGCAATCAGTTAGTTCTAATGACAGCACATCCGGGCAAAATTGTAGAAACTCTACATCTCGATTTTGCTCAACGATATCGTCAGGGCGAGTCTATTCGCTCAATTAAATCGGACTCTCAATTTATTCAGCTTAGAGAACAGCTATTTGAAAGTTTAAGGGCACAAAAACAAAGCGGTAAGGAGGCGTTACCTACATGAACACTAAAGATAACGTCTATGAATATGACAAAGCAGAGCTTAAACCTGAGTTAAATGTGCAAAGAGAAAATGCTTCATTTCTATCGTCATTTTTTGAGAAGCATCGTACTTTAGCGGTCAGCATAATTAGTGTGGGGAGTGTAGTTGCACTCTGGTTCCTCATTACTGCTTTGCATGTCGTACCTGAACTGTTTTTACCGAGTCCACAGGCAGTATGGCAAAAATTTATATCGGTCAGTCAAGAAGGCTTTATGAAGGCTACTTTGTGGCAACACTTGGCAGCCAGCATCTCTCGTGTATTTTTAGCATTGATTGTTGCCGTGGTGATTGGTGTTCCGCTCGGTTTATGGATGGGCCTGAACAAATGGGTTCGCGCTGTTCTAGATCCTTTGGTTGAATTATTACGTCCAATTCCACCGTTAGCTTATTTGCCCTTACTCGTAATTTGGTTCGGTATTGGCGAAACCACAAAAGTACTTTTGATTTTCTTCTCGATTTTGGCGCCTGTCATTATTAGTAGTGCGCATGGTGTGTTAAGCCATCAGCTTAATCGTGAGCGTGCGGCATTGTCGCTAGGAGCAAGTCAGTCACAAGTATTTTGGCATGTCATTTTACCAACCGCTTTACCTCATATTATTACCGGTATTCGTATTGGTTTAGGGGTGGGCTGGTCAACATTAGTTGCAGCAGAATTGGTTGCAGCGGACCGCGGTATTGGTTTTATGGTGCAATCGGCAGCGCAGTTCTTAATTACCGATACGGTGATTCTGGGCATTATTGTGATTGCGATTGTCGCAGTTAGTTTTGAGCTGTTTTTACGTTGGTTACAAAAACAGTTTTCTCCTTGGTATGGTCAGCAGTTGTAGTAAAGAAGATGAATACAGTAGTAGCAAACTTAAATATTGAAGTGATCAAGCCTACCATTGGCGCAATTATTCACGATATTGATTTGAATGCGTTAAATGAACGGACAACGCAACAAATCCAGCAGGCTTTGCTTGATCATCAGGTCATTTTTTTTCGAAAGCAACAATTAGCGCCGCAAGCACAAGCAGACTTGGCACGTAGTTTTGGCAGCCTACATGTGCACCCGATTTATCCTTCAATTGAAGATGTACCTGAAGTGATGGTACTCGACAGTTGGAAACAAGATTTGCGTGACAATGAACTTTGGCACACAGATGTGACTTTTAGTAAAACTCCACCTTTAGGTTGTGTGTTGCAAGCTATTAAAATTCCACCTGTAGGCGGTGACACGTTGTGGTCGAGCAATACAGCAGCTTTTAAAGGGTTACCGCTCGAACTACAGCAAAAACTACGTGGCTTAACTGCAACACACGATATTCGTAAGTCTTTTCCACTTGAGCGTTTTGCTCATAATGAAGAAGAACGTGAAAAACTCTTGCAAACATTTAAGCGTAACCCACCAGTGGTTCATCCAGTAGTGCGTACTCATCCGGTTACGGGCGAGCCTTTGTTGTTTGTAAGTGAGGGTTTTACTACACACATTAATGAGTTACCTGAACAAGAAAGTGAGCAATTACTTAATTTCTTGTTTGAACATGCGACCCAAGAGCAATTTCATTTACGCTGGAAATGGCAAGATGGTGATGTCGCGATTTGGGATAACCGTTGCACACAACATAAAGCATTATTTGATTATGGCGATGCCCATCGCATCATGCACCGTGCCACTATTAATGGCGATGTACCATTTTATAAAGAAGAACAACAGCCAGAGTTAGCAGAGGCTTAATTCTTTTAATTATTCTTTGTTTCAATTCCAACTCTAATTTTGAGCTGGAATTGAAACAGTAACTCTTTATCGCATTCCAAATCCTGACAATATGCCTGTGTAGTTCTTTACAGGAGGTGAAGCCCAATCGCCAATTTTGCTGGTTTTTAAATTTAACTGAACTAACATTTCAGCTTGTTTAACTGCTGCTGCAACGCCGTCAATAACAATCACTCCCAACTCGTTTTGTAGTTTTACACACAAATCACTCATGCCTGCACAGCCTAAAACAATCGCATCGCTTTTATCTTCTGCGAGCGCTTTTTTGCACTCATCTCGTATGGTCCTATAAGCGTCTGAGTCAGGAAGCTCCAACTCTTCAACTGCGATATCACAAGCTCGAACATTTTTACAAAATGGTGTAGCCCCATAGCGATGGGCCAAATGCCAGCTCATGTTCACTGTGCGTTGTAAGGTTGTGACTACACTAAAACCAGTACTAACGTAACTTGCAGTTCGCATAGCTGCTTCGGCAATCCCAATCACAGGTGCTGAAGTCATTTCACGTGCAGCATAAAGCGCAGGATCACCAAAACAGGCAATAATATAGGCCTCTACATTTAGCTGTTTACCTTGGCGAATTTCTTCTAAGACACCTACGGCACTTAGGGCTTCATCATAATAACTTTCAATTGTTGCAGGACCCATTTGAGGACTCACCGCAATAATTTGAGTATCAGAATTTGCGACTATCTTTGCTGATGCAGCAATTTTGTCAGTCATACTTTGGGTGGTATTAGGATTAATAATTTTAATTTTCATTGTACTTTTGCCTTAGTCAGTACCGATTTAGCATGAGCAAGCGGTTGGTTAAGAAATCGGTAAATGACAAAACCAAATCCCATACCGATAAACCATGTGAAATTAGCCAGTCCAGACAGTTGTGGTAAAAGCACACATAGAATAGGAATTAATGAAGCTGGAATTAAGGCATAAAAGGCAGAGTGGTTATAACCATTTTTGTACCAATACGAGCCTTGAGTATCTAAAGTATATAAATCGTCCACCACGATTTTCTGCTTTTTAACGAGGTAAAAATCGGCGAGCAAGACACCAAAAAGTGGACCAATAAATGCACCTAAAATATCAATGGTGTAATGGATCACTTGAGGGTTATTAAACAAATTCCATGGGGTAATGAAAATTGAACCAACTGCTGCAATCATTCCACCCATGCGCCAGCTAATTTTGTTCGGTGAAACATTAGAAAAATCAAAGGCAGGTGATACAAAGTTAGCGACAATATTAATCCCGATGGTGGCAATCATTAAGGTCAAACTACCTAAAATGACTACAAAGGTATTATCCAGTTTTCCAACCATCTCGACAGGGTCGGTAATGAGCTTGCCGTAGACTGGAAGTGTTGCCGCAATACACACCACAGTAAGTAAAGAAAAGCCTAAGAAGTTAATCGGTAGTCCAAGAAAGTTCCCCATTTTAATCGCGTTAAAGCTTTTACCATAACGAGAGAAGTCGCCAAAATTCAGCATCGGCCCTGAAAAATATGAGACAACAAGCGCAATAGCACCAATCATGACAGGTACAACTGCAAAACCGTCATATTGAACACCGCTTAGGTTTAAATCAATATTCTGCCAGCCAGCTTTCCAGATCAGCCAGACTGCCATCGCAAACATTACGATGTAGACAGCCGGACCCGCCCAGTCAATGAACTTACGAATACTGTCCATGCCAGACCAAAAAACAATCGCTTGTAGTAGCCAAAGCAGCATGAAGCCAACCCATCCTAAATAGGAAAGCCCAAGAAAGCCATAAGTTGAAACATCAGCATAGGCTGACCATTCTGGAAAGAACTTTAAAATGACCAATAAGAATGCACTTGATGCTAAATAGGTTTGAATGCCATACCATGCGACAGCAATAAGCCCACGAATAACAGCAGGAATATTTGCACCAAGCACACCGAAGGTTGCGCGGCAAATAACAGGATAGGGTGTGCCAGTTTGCTGGCTAGACTTGGCAATGAGGTTTGTAAAAAACTGAACTATGGCGATGCCGATGAGTAAAGATAAAAGTACCTGCCAGCTATTTAGCCCAAGTGCAAAAAGGCTCCCAGCCATGACATAACCGCCGACACTATGAACATCAGACATCCAGAAAGCAAAAATATTATAAGCGCCCCATGTTTGCTTTTTTAAAGGAGCTAAGTCTTGATTTGTCAGTTTTGCATCATAAGAAGGTTTAATTATTGCTTCGGTATTATTCATCTTGAACTCTCACTTCCTTAAGATGGAGGTACTTTCAGCAGCATTGTTGTTCTGTCTAAAAGAATGAAGTTAAAATTGTGCGCAATGTAATATTTAGATTGTGCACAATTTTAATTGAGCAAAAGTTATGCCAAATTTAGGAAATAGCGCCCATTAGTTATTTAAACTGGTATGAATTTTGGATATGAAGAGACAGATTTATAAAAGGAGAAGTGCTTAATTTTTTATAAAAAGTAAATAAATTTAGGTGTATAAGTAGATATTTAGGGATCTAATATTAAATTGTTCTGTTCAATATGAGTGTTGTGGAAATGAGAGAAATATTTCCAAATGCTTAAGTTAAACTTACACTATTGTCATTAGATAAAGTTTTAAAAAGAGGAGGCATCAATAAAAATGGAGAAATCAATGCCATCAAATGCACCAAAAAAAGCCGTAGAAATGAGCAATGATGAAATTGATGACCATATATATAACGCTATTGTAGATGCTATTTTAAATCGACAACTCGCACCTGGCGCACGTTTAGTTGAAGCACCTTTGTGTGAAGCATTCGGTGTAACGCGGGGAGTGTTAAGACGTGTTTTCGTAAAACTTGCACATGATAAGGTCATCGAAATTCAGCCCAATCGTGGAGCACTCATCGCAAAACATAGTGCTCATGAAACAAAAGAGGTCTTTGAAGCACGCAGCATGCTTGAAATCGCCACTGTAAAAAAGCTAGCTCAAAAGTCACATAGCCTAGATTTTAGTGAGCTTCGAGGCTTAGTAGATCAAGAGTCGCATGAGCGTTTAGCTGGTAATTGGGCTGAGTGGATTAAGCTATCAGGGCAATTTCATTTAAAGCTGATTGAAGCAAATCAGAATTCGATCATGACCAGTTATTTGCAGACACTAATTGCGCGAACTTCGTTATTAATTGGGTTATATGAAATTCCAAAACATAATAATTGTTCAGCAGATGAACACCGTGCGATTTTAGATGCCATTGAGCAAGGAAATGAAAAATTAGCTACTCAATTGATGGAAGAGCATTTAGAACACTACGCGACGACATTTATTGAAGAAAATAGTACAGCGTCAGCAGAACAAAACTTATTAAATTTATTTAAAAATAAGAAGATTGAAACCATTCAAACTAACTAAAAAATAATGGGCCAATTCTTCTGGAAAAGGCCCAGTCCCTTTATTTTATAGGAACGATTTGTTGCGTCAGAAAATCAATAAATAGTTTTACTTTCTTCGATAGAATTTTACGGTTTGGCCATGTCACATATAAGTGAATGGGTTGACTGGTGTAGTCCTCCAAACACTTCTGTAATTTGCCTTCTTTGTAGTAAGGTTCTGCAATAAACTCTGGAAGAAAAACAATACCGTGGTCTTTTAGGCACATATCTAATAATAATTCACCATTGTTACAGGTCATTACTGGGAAGCAATTAAACGACACTTCTTTTTGATCTTTCTGGAAAATCAACTTTTTATGCCGACTATCTTGATAGTAAATCAGAAACTTATGTTCTTTAAGTTCTTCTAACGAATCCGGTAATCCATGCTGATGAAAATACTCAGGTGTTGCATATAAATAGCGTTGATAGGTATTTAATATTTTACTATTTGCCAAATTTGGAGGAGAACCATCGACACGAATAGTTAAATCAAATTTATTGTTATTCATGTCTAATAGTTGATCTGTCATGAACAAATCAATTTTTATGCTGGGATATTTTTCAATAAAGTCTGAAATGATATTTTGAAGAAAAATATTGCTAAAAGACATTGGCGTATTGAGCTTGAGTTCACCTTCAGGATATTGCTGGTTATAGCTAATTTCATAGGCAGCCCATTCGAACTCACTTAAAATGACTTTACTATGCTGATAAAACTTTTCCCCACAAGAGGTGAGGTTCATCTGTCTGGTAGTGCGGGTTAATAGTGTGGTTTTTAGGTCATTTTCGAGGTAGCAAACACGTTTGGCCACTAAGTCACGAGAGATATCGAGTGCTCTGGCTGCGCTACTAAAATTCCCATGTTCTACGACACTTACAAAAGTGGAAATACAGTCTAATCGATCCATGGATAACTAAAAGTTAAAAAATATATATCCATGATTAAACTATAAAAATTAAAAAGCAATCATTGTTTTTATTGTATCCATACAGGATACAGATTCGTGCTGATTTGCTGTCTATGCCTTTACATTTTTATCTGTTTTGATAGTGACCAGTAAGCAATTTAAATGCATTACTCATAAGGAATAACGGAGTTTACCCATGAATAAGTCACTTTTAGAACAGCTTTCACCAACGAATTGTCAGATTATTTTTATTGATCATCAGCCACAAATGGCTTTTGGGGTACAGTCAATAGATCGCCAAGTATTAAAGAATAATACGGTAGGATTAGCCAAAGCAGCTAAAACATTTAATATTCCTGTCACCATTACGACGGTTGAAACAGAAAGCTTCTCTGGACATACCTATCCAGAACTTTTAGATGTATTTCCGGATGCTCCTTTACTAGAACGTACTTCAATGAATTCATGGGATGATCAAAAGGTACGTGATTCGCTTGCAAAAAATAATCGTAAAAAAGTGATTGTTTCAGGTCTATGGACTGAAGTGTGCAATAACACCTTTGCTTTTGGTGCCATGCTTGAAGGGGAGTATGAAATCTATATGGTTGCAGATGCTTCTGGTGGTACATCGAAAGAAGCACATGACTATGCCATGCAACGTATGATCCAAGCGGGTGTGGTTCCTGTAACTTGGCAACAAGTACTACTTGAATGGCAGCGCGATTGGGCACATCGTGATACGTATGATGCAGTTATGGCAATTGTACGTGAGCATTCTGGTGCTTACGGCATGGGCGTTGATTATGCCTATACGATGGTACATAAGGCACCTGAGCGTACGACATCAAAACATGAAGTACTTGCACCAGTTTCTGCAAAATAAAACAGAACTGATTTAGGTAAAGGCATGTCTAGTATTCAATATTTAAGTGATATTAATACAGATATGCCTTTATTTTTTAGAACGATAATTCACAAGAATGGAGTTCAGAATGACCGAAATAAACCTCATACTTAAAAACGGTAAAATCACCACACTAGATCCTAAAAATCCAGAAGTACAAGCAATTGCGATTGCAGATGGCAAAATTGTACGCACAGGCACAAATGATGAAATCATGAAGCTGGCAGCAGCAACCAGCAAAGTTGTAGACTTAAATGGCCGTCGCGTTATACCGGGACTAAATGACAGTCATCTGCACATTATTCGTGGCGGTCTAAATTATAATATGGAGCTGCGCTGGGAAGGTGTACCATCCGTTGCAGATGCACTACGCTTACTTAAAGAGCAAGCAGATAATACGCCAGCTCCACAATGGGTCCGTGTAGTAGGCGGTTGGACTGAGTTTCAATTTGCCGAAAAGCGTTTACCGACTTTAGAAGAAATTAATAAAGCTGCGCCAGATACTCCTGTCTTTGTTTTGCATTTATACGCCAGCGCGTTGTTGAATCGAGCTGCCCTTGATGTATTAGGCTTTAACAAAGATACACCTGACCCACCTGGCGGCAAAATTGTACGAAATGAAAAAGGTGAGCCAACAGGACTGTTGCTCGCAACGCCATCTGCTATGATTTTGTATTCGACCTTAGGTAAAGCGCCGAAATTGCCGGTTGAAGATCAAGTTAATTCAACTCGTCACTTCATGCGTGAATTAAACCGATTAGGCATTACTTCCGCAATTGATGCGGGCGGTGGTGGTCAAAACTATCCTGAAGATTATGATGTGATTAAGCAATTACACGATCAAAATCAAATGACGGTGCGAATTGCTTATAACCTATTTGCTCAGAAGGCAGGCCAAGAGCTTGATGATTATCGCCGTTGGACAGAAATGACATTTCCGGGCGATGGTGATGAGCTATTTAGAATGAATGGAGCAGGTGAGAATCTGACTTGGTCAGCGGGGGATTTCGAAGATTTCTATGAGCCACGTCCAGATTTACCCGAAAAGATGGAAGGTGAACTCGAAGCCATTGTAGAACATTTGGCTGAAAAGAAATGGCCATTTCGTATTCATGCAACCTATGATGAAAGTATTAATCGTTTACTCAATGTATTTGAGCGCGTCAATTCAAAACAGCCATTTGCCACTCGATTTATTATTGACCATGCCGAAACTGTATCTGAGCGTAATATCGAACGTATTGGTGCGTTGGGTGGTGGTATTGCCATTCAACACCGTATGGCATATCAAGGTGAGATTTTCGTAAAACGCTATGGTGCCGAGGCTGCTCAAGCAACACCACCAGTCAAGAAAATGTTAGAGCTCGGTGTTCCTGTCGGTGCGGGAACAGATGCGACTCGAGTTGCATCCTATAACCCTTGGGTGTGTTTGTACTGGCTAAGTACTGGTAAAACAGTCGGTGGTTTACCGCTCTATGATGAAAAAAATCTATTAGACCGTCAGACAGCACTTAAACTCTGGACTAAAGGTTCGGCTTGGTTCTCAGGTGAAAAAGATGTCAAAGGTTCACTCACAGCAGGGGAACTTGCCGACTTAGTTGTATTGTCAGATGACTACTTTAAAGTTGAAGCAGAAGATATCCAATGGATTGAGTCTGTACTGACCATTTTGGGTGGAAAAGTAGTATATGCAGGGGCAGAGTTTAAGCAAGACGATCCGCCGTTACCGCCAGCATCACCAACATGGTCGCCAGTAAAACGCTTCGGTGGTCAGTGGCGCTTATCTGAAAATCGTAATGCTCCTTCCAATCAGTCATTACAGTCACAAAGTGCATTGTGTGCATGTGCTAGCAGCTGTGGCATGCATGGACATAGCCACGCGTGGATGCTTGATGTTCCAGTAAATGATAAGGACAAAACATCTTTCTGGGGTGCACTCGGGTGCTCGTGTTTTGCATTTTAAATAAAACAGTATGGGAGTCTGTCTCGTTAAATGGCTTGATTTTTTAAGGTATGTACGATGAAAATGTACTTGTTATCTTTGGCTGTAGGGCTACTTGTTGGTGTCTTATATTATGTTTTAAATGTTAAGTCACCAGCTCCACCTCTTGTTGCATTAGTCGGTTTATTGGGCATGGTGATAGGAGAGCAACTTCTTCCTTTTATTAAGTCTTATTTTTAACCCGGTTCACTCAAAAAAGCTAAATGGTGTTACGCCATTTAGCTTTTTATATTAATAAGTATCTTTAATTACTTTATACGACGACCTTGCTCATCAATGATTACTTCACCATCTTCTTTTGCGAAATAGCCTAAGTTTTGTGAATCTAAAATGTCTAATACAACCTCAGAAGGGCGGCAAAGGCGTGTGCCTTTGGATGTAACCACAAATGGGCGATTAATTAAAATTGGGTACTGAACCATAAAATCAATTAACTGTTCGTCGGTCCAATGGTCTTGTTCAAGTTCTAAATCTTTATAGGGATCAACATTTTTACGGATTGCTTCACGTACAGTTAGGTTTGAATCCTTAATGAGTTGGATCAGTTCATCTTTACTAGGGGGTGTTTTTAAATATTCAATCACTATAGGCTCAAAGCCCGCATGACGAATGAGTGCCAATGTATTGCGTGATGTGCCACATGTAGGGTTATGATAAATCTTCACTAGTTCCGCCATGATAATTATTCATTGAATTAAGATATTGCATTTATATATGGATATCCGTATATTTGCAATAACGAATATGATTGGCTGCACATATGATCACTCAAGTCGATTTCTTTAAATGTCTTTCGGATCAAACTCGGTTAAACATTCTTAAGTTAGTTCTGAGCAAACAAAATATCTGTGTCTGCGAGCTAACTGAACAGCTTGAGTTGAGCCAACCAAAAATTTCCCGACATTTAGCCCTATTACGGACCCATGGCATCCTTCTTGATTCGAGACAGGGGCAATGGGTGTATTACAGCGTTAATCCTGAACTGCCGATCTGGGCAATCAATATTTTGAATATTTTGGCGCAGCAAGATGACGATGCAATGAAATCATTGTCTTGTCAGCTAGGATCTATTTCTACCTTTTGTGAGTAAAGATCATGAAATTTCTATTTCTATGTACGGGTAATAGTTGCCGTAGTATTTTGTCAGAAGTTTTATTTAATAGCCGCGCACCAGAAGGGTGGAAAGCTTATAGTGCTGGTAGCAAACCTTCTGGTCAGGTACATCCGCTAACGATTGAAACACTTGAAAATTTAGGTTTATCTACAGATGGTTTATGGAGTAAAACGATTGATGATTGCGAGCAGTATCAACCAGATGTAGTGATTACTGTTTGTGACTCAGCAGCGCAAGAAGCATGCCCATTGTATTTAGGGGGCGCAATTAAAGCACATTGGGGCTTAAGTGACCCGTCACATCTCGACTTACCAAAAGAAGAAAAACTCAAAGCGTTCCAAGAGACTGTCAATCATATTAACCGCCGTTTAGACGCTTTATTTGCATTAGATGTTGCACATTTGAGCCGTTCGCAACTTATTAATGAAATTAACCAAATCTCGCATATTGATTAAAGAGAATGACATGGCCAAATCTAAGCTATCATTTTTAGATAGAAACCTAACGCTATGGATTTTTATTGCTATGGCTTTAGGTGTAGCCATTGGTGTTTTCTTTCCTCAAGCATCAGTGTCTTTAAATCAGCTCAGTGTAGATAACGTTAATATTCCAATTGCGATTGGTTTAATTTTAATGATGTATCCGCCTTTGGCAAAAGTAGACTATGCAGCTTTGCCAGAAGTGTTTAAAGATAAGAAAACCCTAACTTTATCGTTGGTACAGAACTGGATTATTGCTCCAGTCTTAATGTTTATTCTTGCGATTATTTTTTTACATAGCTATCCAGAATATATGACGGGTCTCATTCTAATTGGGTTAGCACGTTGTATTGCTATGGTTTTAGTCTGGAATGGTTTAGCATGTGGCGATAACCAATACGTAGCTGCTCTAGTGGCCTTTAATAGTATTTTCCAGATTTTATTCTTTAGTACTTATGCATGGCTATTTCTAACCTTTTTGCCACCATACTTTGGTGTGGCTGGACAAGTAATTAATGTCGATTTTTGGACCATTACCCATGCGGTATTGGTGTATTTGGGTATCCCATTTTTAATGGGTTTCTTAACACGTTTGGTTTTAGTTAAATCAAAAGGTTTGGACTGGTATCAAACTAAGTTTTTACCAAAAATTAGCCCGTTAAGTCTAATCGCCTTACTCTTTACTATTGTCGCGATGTTTAGTTTAAAAGGTGGCGATGTGGTGAGTTTACCTCTAGATGTATTGCTGATTGCTGTCCCACTGACGATTTACTTTGTGGTGATGTTCTTTATCAGCTTCTTTATGAGTAAACAGATGGGGAATAACTACCCACGTACTACTGCCATTTCATTTACCGCAGCGGGTAATAATTTTGAGCTCGCTTTAGCGGTTGCCATTGCCACATTTGGTTTAGCTTCTCCGGTTGCTTTTACTACAGTGATTGGACCATTGGTTGAAGTACCTGTACTTATTTCACTCGTTTCAGTTTCACTTTGGTTAAAGAAAAAGTATTTCTCACATGAACAGTTCTAATAATGATTTAGCAAATGTAGAGCTCAACCTTTTGGCTAAGCCTACATTTGAACAAATCCAAGCACAGCAGCTTGAACATCCACCCCGTATTTTATTGTTATATGGTTCTAACCGTGAACGCTCTTATAGCCGTTTTGCTGTGCTAACTGCTGGGCGTATCCTTGAATACCTAGGTGCCGAAGTCAAAATTTTTCACCCTAAAGGTTTGCCTTTACCCGAAGATGCAGCAACTGATCATCCAAAAGTACAAGAGTTACATGAACTTTTGGCTTGGTCAGAAGGTATGGTGTGGTGTTCGCCTGAACGTCATGGGGCGATGAGTTCAATTTTAAAAGCTCAAATTGATTGGATTCCTTTAGCTGGTGGAGCAATACGTGCAACACAAGGTAAAACCTTAGCGGTTATGCAAGTCAGCGGTGGTTCACAGTCTTTTAATGCTGTGAATCAAATGCGTATTTTAGGACGTTGGATGCGCATGATTACTATCCCGAATCAGTCTTCAGTTGCTAAAGCTTTTTTAGAGTTTGAAGAAGATGGCAGTATGAAACCATCCTCTTACTATGATCGAATCGTTGATGTTATGGAGGAGTTGTATAAGTTCACGTTATTAACACGTGGGCAAAAACAGTATCTGACTGATCGCTATTCGGAGCGGAAAGAATCGGCAGAAGAACTATCAAAACGAGTAAATCAAAAATAAACAGTTTCATCCCAAAAAGTGTTCTAGTTAGGGCACTTTTTATTGAGTATTTTTTGAGATTAAATCATTGTCGGTAATAGTTTCTGTAATAATTCAATAAAGTTTGCCACTTTGGCTGAATTTTCATTTTCTCTTGTAATTAAGTAAAGAGGCGCATTCAGTTTTATTGAATCATCAAACTCGCGGTATACAATTTCATGTTCCCAAAAATTATGCATTGAGGCTGGCACAATCGTTATACCAATTCCAGCAGCGACTAAATTTAATGTAGCGGTAGGTCGAGGCGCTTCTTGAATAATGCGTGGACTAAAACCTGCCTGATAGCAGCTATATAAAATATTGTCGTATAAACCTTGTCCTGAAGAACGACGGTATAAAACAAAATTTTCATCTGACAAGTCATTTGAGCTAATTTTTTCTTTTTGTGTAAGTGGATGGCCTATAGGCAATGCTGCCATCATTGGTTCATCTAATATATGAAGATGTTTTAACCCAATATCACGGCTGATCGGTGCTCTTAAAAAAGCAATATCAAGTTTCTCTGAAATTAATCGATCTAATTGTTTTTGGCTGCCTGCTTCTTCAAGTTTGGTTTGTACCTTTGGATATATTTCTCGATATGAGCGTAATACGAGTGAAATAAGCGGATGCAAACCTGCGGAACTTGTAAAACCAATATTAAGTTGTCCCGTTTTACCTTGGCTAACATCTTGGACTAATTTGGGAATATGTCTGGCATGCTCTAGTAAAATTTGTGCTTCTTTAAATAATGCTAAGCCTGCTTCTGTAGGCTCAATACCACGCGGTTGACGAATAAGTAATTGAGTACTGAGTTCTTCTTCGAGTTTTTTAAGTAAACGCGTTAGAGGCGGCTGTTGAATAAACAATCGGTTTGCGGCATGCGTAATATTCCTTTCTTCAACTACTACAACAAAGGCATGGAGCTTATGTAAATCGAGCATAGGAATACCTTTATGGTATGATTAATGAAAATAAAAGCATTTGTAGATATACCACAAAAGTATCATTCTATCTTGGTCAGATAAAGTGAAAAGTAACGAAAATGAACCATGTTGAGATTGCCGTGCAGAAGGAGAGTGTACCGACCTGCACAGAGTTATTTTTAGGTTTTTTAACATTAGGTTTAATTGGATTCGGTGGCGTGCTGCCTTTAGCCCGTAAAGTTATTGTAGAGCAGAGACAGTGGTTAAGCCCTGAAAAATTCACTGAGTTACTGGGTCTGTGTCAATTTTTACCGGGCGGCAATATTATTAATTTATCGGTTGCGATTGGCATGGAGTTTCGTGGTGTTCGTGGGGCAGTGAGTTCACTCATTGGTTTGATTCTTGCACCTACGATAATTGTTGTACTTTTACACTATGTCTATGAACAGTTCCAAGATAATTTAATGGTGAAGCA
This sequence comes from Acinetobacter lactucae, assembly GCF_013122135.1. Taxonomy (NCBI): domain Bacteria; kingdom Pseudomonadati; phylum Pseudomonadota; class Gammaproteobacteria; order Moraxellales; family Moraxellaceae; genus Acinetobacter; species Acinetobacter lactucae. The sequence goes on along the minus strand of NZ_CP053391.1, from coordinate 2,330,805 downwards.
TCTTTTTGAAGGGCTAGCTGCGGCGGCAGCGGGGCTGCTAGTTGCAACAGGTTTGAAAATGCTTAAGCCATTATTACGTAATCCATTAGCGATGTGTGTTGTCGTGGCGGCAATTGTCAGCATTGCTTTTCTAAAAATCTCTTTACTAGTGACGATGCTGATTTTGTTGGCATTTTATTCAGCTATCATTTGGAGACGTGTGTAATGGGTGCAGTTCTACTTACTTTAGCGATCATTTTTACTCAATTGTCTCTTATTGCATTTGGTGGCGGGAATACAATTTTGCCCGAAATGCAACGCCAAGTAGTTGATATTCATCATTGGATGACGGCACAAGAATTTAGTGCTCTGTTTGCTATGGCTCAAGCAGCACCCGGTCCAAACATGATGATTGTACCGTTGGTAGGGTGGCATGTAGCAGGGTTGTCAGGTCTACTTGTGACTTCTACCGCTAAATTTTTACCTTCATCTCTTATTACTGTATTTGTGATGAGAGGTTGGTCAAAATTTAAAGATAAGAAATGGCGCCGTGTTTTACAGCTTGCTTTACAACCTGTCACTGTGGGAACTGTACTTGCCAGTGCATGGATTATTTCCGAAGCAGCTGCCATAAATACTTTACTCATTATTATGGTGGTCATTGCAACTTTATTATCTTTAATTAAAAAAGTTCATCCCTTGCATGTACTGATTGCTGGGGCTGTATTTGGTGTGGTCTTACTCTAGTTTAACCAGTTTGCTGACCTGCGCTGGGATGAGTTCAGGTTGGCTTTTTTTAATAGACGTGAATAACAAAATCTAAAAAACCGATCAAATCTATAAAAACATACTGTTTCACCTATTTTATGTTTTAACGTACTATGCATCTATTGAAAGAATTTGGATGCATTGGAGTAAAAAACAGATGTTAGATCAAAACATTAAAACTCAATTAAAAGCTTACTTAGAACGTTTAGAAAGTCCAATCGAATTAGTTGCTGCTTTAGACGAATCAGATAAAGCTGCTCAAATTAAAGAGTTGGTGAGTGAAATCGCTGAGCTTTCTGACAAGGTGACTGCCCGTTTTGATGGCAACAATACACGTCGTCCAAGCTTTGGTGTGGCTAAAGCAGGTGAACAACCTCGTGTGTTCTTTGCAGGCTTACCGATGGGTCATGAGTTTACGTCTTTGATCTTGGCACTGTTACAGGTGTCTGGTTATGCACCTAAAGTTTCAGATGAAGTACTCAACCAGATTAAAGGTTTAAACCTCAAAGCAAACTTTGATGTGTTTGTATCACTCAGCTGTCATAACTGTCCGGATGTAGTACAGGCACTCAACTTGATTGCGATTTACAACCCGAACACCACAGCAACCATGATTGATGGTTCATTCTTCCAAGACGAAGTAGAACAACGCAAAATCATGGCTGTACCGATGGTATTCCAAGACAACGAGCACATTGGTCAAGGTCGTATGACCCTTGAAGAGATTGTGGCAAAACTTGACACTAACTCTGCTGAGAAAGATGCAGCAGCACTGAATGCCAAAGATGCCTTTGATGTATTGGTCATTGGTGGTGGGCCTGCAGGTGCAACAGCTGCGATCTATGCTGCTCGTAAAGGTATTAACACCGGTATCGTGGCTGAACGCTTTGGTGGTCAGGTGATGGACACCATGGATATTGAAAACTTCACCTCTGTGCAGAAAACTCAAGGTCCTAAGTTTGCTGCCGAAATGGAAGCCCATGTTCGTGAATACGATGTTGATATCATGAACTTGCAACGTGTCAGCAAAATCACAGGTGCCAACCAAACTGAAAACGGTCTGGTTGAAGTTGAACTTGAAAACGGTGCAAAACTTGAATCGAAAACTGTGATCCTTTCAACAGGTGCACGTTGGAGAGAAATGAATGTACCGGGTGAGCAAGAATACCGTACCCGTGGTGTTGCGTACTGCCCACACTGTGATGGCCCATTGTTCAAAGGTAAATGTGTTGCAGTGATTGGTGGTGGTAACTCAGGTGTAGAAGCTGCGATTGATCTTGCAGGGATTGTTGAGCATGTAACTTTAGTTGAGTTCGATACCAAACTTCGTGCTGACCAAGTGTTGCAAAACAAACTGCATAGCTTGCCAAACACCACTGTGATTATGAATGCGTTAAGTACAGAAGTGCTAGGTGATGGTTCACAAGTGACTGGACTTAAATATAAAGACCGTGCGACTGATGAAGAGCATGTGGTCGAGCTTGCAGGGATCTTTGTACAGATTGGTTTATTGCCAAACACTGACTTCTTGAAAGACAGTGAAGTTGAGTTAACCAACCGTGGTGAGATCATTGTCAATGACCGCAACGAAACCAATGTACAAGGTGTATTTGCGGCAGGTGACTGTACCACTGTACCTTACAAGCAAATCATTATTGCTACAGGTGAAGGCGCTAAAGCATCGCTCTCTGCGTTTGATTACATCATCCGTTCTGGGCAGTAAAATTTAATCCCAAAACGAAAGAGCCAAAGGATAACCTTTGGCTCTTTTTCTTTTTATGGTTTATATAAACCGTGTTCGACTAAATGCTCTCGTAAAATACGACGCAGTTCTAATACAGCTTGTGGTGTAAGCTGGATTGAATGACCACCAGGAAGAACTTTTTCTGACTTTGCTCCGTCTAAGTGAGCACTTTTGTACGGAACAATACCATCGGTAATCACATTTGGATCATCACTCTTGGTAATATTTCCCATTATTGAATGGAAAACTAATCCTTGATGTGGATTAATATTTTTAGTCAGCTCCATAAATTTAGATTGATGACTTAGATCACTTGGTCCATTTTGAATCAAACCATTATCAATATTACTCAAGAAATCTTTAACATCTAAATTTTCGGTTGTCAGTGAAGTTGCTACAGCTGACAAGAATGCGCCAGGTAAACGAATGATTTTACGTGCCGCCAAGGTAAACCAACGATCTGCATAATCTGTACCACGATGAGGTGAAGCCAAGAAAATTGCGCGATCAAAATTATTGATTGAATGCATTTGCAATCGTTCGGTAACCATTGGATGTTTTTTAAAGCGATTTTGCTGACGGATCGTCATTAGTTCTAAAGCAGGTTTCGTAATATCTCCATCACTGACCAGTAAACGGCTGATAATACCTCCCATACTATGTCCAACAAGAACAGCATCATGCGCGGCAGGGTCACTTGGGTTTAATGAACTAAAAGCTTGTTTGAGTAGTGCATAAATCTGGAAACGGCTTTCCAAAATTGGCATGTTAGTTGAATAGAAGACTTGCCAAACTTGATAATTGTCTCTTAATACCGTATCGCCCATAACATCATTGGTGAGCGCAATCCAAGCTTCTGGGCTACTTGCCAGACCATGGACTAACACAATAATTTTCTTATTTGGATTGTACGGTTCAAGCATGTAGAGATGCGGCATTGTTAAATGCTGATCACGATCAATCAGACTTAAATAGGCTGCAACCCCTAAATTGTTTTCGGCTAACCATAGACCATAAGGTGCTGAAAAGTTAGCTGCTAGAGGATATTGTTTGCCTGCTACATTAATATTATCTGTTCGATAGGGATCATAAACTCGAATCACGAATTCAGGATTATTTATGATTTCTTCGACAGTGGTCGCGTGTTTAGGTTCAGCTACAATCGTCGCAGCTAAATAGCGTGCATTATGAATATTTGGATTTACACCATTTTTATAATTATATTTAAGTGGATCTAGAATATATTCATTAATATCTTCATTTCCTGAACTCGGAAAAACAGCCACAAATTCAGATCCAAAACCATCACGGCGGTTAATAGTTCTTAAGCCTGAAAAATTTAAGTTATAACTTGAAATTAATTTTTCTAATTTTTGACCTGTGAGTTGTTTATGAAATTCAAAATCGATTGAATAAATACTTTTACCAATATGAATTTGTGGTTCAACAACATTTTTTTTAGGATGTCTTAAATCATAAACACTGACCATTTTGGCAATTGCTTGATTATAGAAATCGCGAATCTGAACTTGTCTATTATCAAAAATACGGTCATTAGGCTGACGTTTTGTTGAAAATAAATACGCGTAGCTATAACGAATACTTTTATCTAATAGGCTCAATTGCTGGTCTAAGCAATCATCATATCTATTTTGGATATTTTTTTGTTCTTCTTCAGACTTATGCTTGGTAAATTTACTTGTTTTACAATCTGATGTATCTGATAAAGCCATTGCTTTTGCGAGATACATCTCGCTTGCTGCTGATAAGAACTGTTCATCTAAAATTTGAGGAAGGTTTTTGAGTTGATTTACACAGGTTTCAGGTGTATCTGTACAAACTTTAGCTTCCTGCCCAGACATTGATAAAACATTCAGACTTGCTTCGCTGAGTTTATCTTGGGTAAGAATACTATTACGTTCATTTGCAATCGTTACATTCAAAGCTTGCTGTTTAACATTTACGACCTGACATCCACTCAGAATTGAACCGAGTAGCATGACCGTCAGCAGTGTTTTGTTTCTTTTTATTGAAAACATTAGGGTCAAAATATAGTGGCTCAATGGTAGGTAGATCATACAAATTTTAAAGTAATTTTCAAATGATCAAATATAAAAAAGGGCTGTCAAAACAGCCCTTTTTAAATCATTAAACTTACTTTTTAGGTGTTTGAGTAGGAGTAGCAGGAGACATTGCTGGGTTAGTTAAAACTTGCCATACGTTCCAACGACCTTGTTTTTCAATTTCTTGAATTAAACGATCAGCAATTTCCGCTTCATCTGGATATTTAACTTTATAGTTCTTCAGCGTCTGGATCGCGTTTTTCTTTTGTTCCATTGCAATATAGTTATTTGCAGCAGCTAGATATGCTTCTTGAACATTACCTTTAATGGCTTTGTCTAAGTATGGAATAGCTTCACGTTGGCCGCCACCTTCAGATAAACCAAAACCGAACCAGAAATTTGTTTCTGCATCATCTGGATTAATTTTTAAAAGTCTTTGAGCATATTCTAAAGATTTAGTGGTATGAACAGTACCTAAATCAAGGTTACGTGCAAGAACACTTGCTTTAAAAGCACGAATTAAAATATCAAATGATGCATTTTCATTTGCAGCAAGTGTATCGAGTTGCTGTGTGACTTCTTTAAGTTTACTTTCAAAGCCTTTACGTTCTTGGCGGTCAGTAAAGCGAGGTGGGTAGTGACGTGCTTTACCTTCTACTAATTGTAAAAAGTCATCAATAGTAGTCACGTCAATTTCATTTTCACCAGCTAAAACTGCGTATTTCATTGAACGTTGTGAATTATTGACAGTCGGAATAATCAGTTTGTTGACGTCGAGAGTAAGTTGTTTGGTCGGATCATCTTGACGATTAACCACCATTTTCGTTACAGGCTGTGCAGCAGCATCTTTTAATGCAACTTCAAATGCCGGTGGCTGATCATAGTTAAAAGGATTTAGTGCATAAAAAGGAGGAGTAAGCTCTGGTTCCTTGAAAACAAAAGGCTCAATTTTTTGTTCTTTTACGGGTGCCATTGTACAAGCGGTTAAACTTGAGGTCGCAAGGATTATATATGCCAAAGGCTTAAAATTCATAGGATCTTCCGTTCATTTTAGTAAAGTCAGATTTGGTACAGGTAAGTCTAGGAAAAGCTAAACAGACATGCAAGGGTAAGCGTGTTACATTATGAATCAAGAATATTACGTTTTTGATGTCTTATCTTGCGCACCGCACTCACGACGAACTTCTTCAATAATTTTCAGCTCTTCATCACTAAAAGGCTGTTGATCCTGACTTTCTTTTTTGAAACTAGGGTCTAGCTCTGATAAACGCTGGCATAAATTATTCATACGCGTTTCATTATGTTGAATACGATCAAGTAAAACACGCATACCTTCTAAAATAGGGTCTGACTGATCAGCAGTTGTCGCATATGGAGCGAAACCAATACTTTGCGCATAATCACGACGACGTTCTTCATCTTTATTCTTGTCTGTGGCATCTTTATAAATATAGCGAGCCGGGTTTCCTACAGCAGTTACACCGGCAGGAACGGCTTTAGTCACAACAGCATTTGAACCGACTTTTGCACCTTTACCTACCGTAAATGGGCCTAAAATTTTCGCACCCGCACCAACCACCACGCCATCTTCTAAAGTTGGGTGACGTTTGCCGGTTTTCCATGTTGTACCACCGAGGGTAACACCATGATAAAGCGTAACATCGTCGCCAATTTCAGCAGTTTCACCAATCACAACACCCATACCGTGATCAATAAAAAAACGTTTACCGATTTTAGCGCCAGGATGAATTTCAATTCCTGTTGCAAAACGGCTAAATGAAGAAAGAAGGCGAGCAGCTCCTTTACAATCTTTTTGCCATAATTCATGCGCGACACGATGCATCATAATCGCATGAATGCCAGGATAGGTGGTAAGAACCTCAAGTGTATTGCGTGCAGCAGGATCTCGCGCAAATACAGCCTTTATATCTTCTTTAAGCTGTTTAAGCATTGGGTTGATCCTCCTTGTCAGATAATGCTTTTTTCCATTTACCACTTGTTAGGGCTTGTACACGACTAAAAATACCGCGAAGTAAATGATATTCCATACGATCTAATTGTATACGACCAAATAAACGACGCAAGCGTAAAGGTAATAAACGTGGATTGTCTGGATCTAAAAATTCAATTTCAGTCAACATTTTTTCTAGATGAGGATAAAACTCTTCCATTTGTTGCTGAGTCACCAATGGTTCATCCCATTGCATGCTTTGACCTTGAACTAATGGCATTTCTTCTGCATCTTGGTCCACGTTTTGTTGTTCTAGAGCAGACATGCGAAGTTCGTAACATACGACTTGGATTGCTTGCGCAACATTTAATACGCCATAGTCCGGATTTACAGGAATTGTTAAATGATAATTGGCCAGGGCTAATTCTTCGTTTGTTAAACCACGATCTTCACGGCCAAAAACAATCGCAATTTGTTGTCCTTGAGTGGTGGCTTTAATGGCTTCTTTAGCTGCAGGTCGTACATCAAGTAGAGGCCAAGGAATGGTACGGCTACGTGCACTTGTTCCAAACACTAAATGGCAATCTTTAATGGCATCTTCTAAAGTATCTACAATCTCAAGATGTTCAAATAAATCTTGAGCACCAGCAGCGAGCGCTTGTATATCTGGATGCGGATATGTTTTTGGAGCAACCAGAACTAATTTAATTAGTCCCATTGTTTTCATGGCACGTAAAGCGCTGCCAATATTAGCAGGCAAAGTGGTATTTACCATGACAATACGCACTTGTGCTAACTGTTTTGACACAGTGGTGTGATCAAACGAACTCATAAGATTTCCAGAAATTACGAATATTGAGAAACTTCGCTTTGGTATAAATCCAATGCATCGTCCATAGTCATGTCCGCGGGAGGGGAAGCAACGGTTTGCGGACGGACAGGTTCTGCTGCTTTAGCTGCTTTCGACTTTACTTGATATTCAATGTAAATATTATCTTTACCGAAATAATCTCTGAGTTTAGCAAGTAATTCATCTAAAGGAGCGACTTTCCATTGTGGACCAAGTTGAAGCTCGGCTTGAGCATAAGGTTGATCAATCAAGAGTTGTAAGGTGATATGTTGATGCATATCTACATTGCAAAATGGCAAGATGATATTTTGTAAATCTTTTGCCAAAGTGGCTTGCATAAACTCTTCAGTTAATTTGATCTGAATACTGTTAGCACGTTTTTGTCGTATTTCATTTAAAGTAAAAGCCTTGGTTAAACGGCCCATTGGACGTTCAAAGCCTTCTCTTTCATAAATTTCGCCTTCAAAGACGACAACGCGCTCAACTTGGATAATATCTTTAAAACGCTGGAAACGTTCATGATTGCAACTTACTTCAATACGAGCGGTACCATCATCTAGTACAATAACTACGCGGTTTGGAAAGTTTGCAACGTCAATCACTAGTCCTGCATAAACTGTTGTAACACCACGACGTGTAGCCGTAATTTCATTAAGTTTTACAGGAATAAAAGCTTTAAGTTCTTGTCGGTAAACATCAATTGGATGGCCCGTTAAATATAACCCAAGCGTATCTTTTTCGCCTTTTAGACGAACTTCATCACTCCACGGTTTTACCGGTTTAGCTGGCTTACGCTGAACTTCTTCAACTTCACCAAACAAATCCATAATACCGGTTTCACGGTTACTACGTGCTTGTTCGGCAGCTTGCACGGCTTCAGGCAATTGAGCCATTAAGCTTGCACGTTCGATTCCTAAGCAATCAAGTGCACCCGCACGGATTAAAGCTTCAAGAGTACGCTTATTAATTTTCTTCAGATCAATACGATGGCAAAAATCAAATAGATCTGTATAAGGGCCAAACTGTCGACGAGAGTCAATTACGGACTGCATCGCTTGCTCGCCAACACCTTTAATCGCACCTAAACCATAAACAATCGTTTTATCATCGCTCGCATGGAAATGATAGGTCGACATATTGACGGATGGTGGTAAAACTTCTAGGCCATTATTTCGGCAGTCATCAATTAAAAATACAACACTGTCAGTGTTTTGCATTTCCGATGACATTACAGCTGCCATAAACTCGGCAGGATAATGAGCTTTTAACCATGCAGTATGGTAGGCAACGAGAGCATAAGCAGCGGCGTGAGATTTGTTAAAACCATAGCCTGCGAACTTTTCCATATAGTCAAAGATATGGTTGGCTGTACTTTCATCAATCCCTTTTTCAGCAGCACCTGCCAAGAAAATTTGGCGCTGCTTAACCATCTCCTCAGGTTTCTTTTTACCCATTGCACGGCGTAGTAAGTCCGCGCCACCGAGCGTATAACCCGCACAGATCTGTGCAGTCTGCATCACCTGTTCTTGATAAACCATAATCCCGTAAGTTGGCTCTAATACACCTTCAAGAAGTGGGTGAAGATATTCAAAATCTCCACCATGCATACGGTGAATAAAGTCAGGAATAAGATCCATTGGACCAGGACGGTACAATGATACGAACGCAATAATCTCTTCAAATTTACTTGGACGTGCTTCTTTAAGCATTCGTTTCATGCCGACGGATTCAAACTGGAATACCGCGGTTGTATTTGCATCGGCAAAGACAGAATATGCTTTAGCATCATCAAGTGGAACATGCGAAATAATGAGTGGATCATTACTATCGCGGTTTTTATTGATATTTTGAATTGCGTCTTCAATAACGGTTAAGTTACGTAAACCCAAGAAGTCGAACTTAACGAGACCGGCTGCTTCTACATCGTCTTTATCGTATTGAGCAACACGGCTGGTTCCGTCTTCATCACAAAGTACAGCAGAGAAATCGGTAATCTTACCCGGTGCAATGACAACACCACCCGCATGTTTACCAGTATTTCGGGTAATACCTTCTAGTTTTAATGCCATTTCCCAGATTTCACTGGCATCGTCATTATCTGGATTAGATGGATTGGTAACAATATCTTTAAGCTGAGGTTCCATCTCAATAGCAGTGGCTAAGTCTACACCGAGTGGTTTGGTAGGTACCATTTTTGAGATACGGTCAGCTAAACCGTAAGATTTACCTAATACGCGGGCAACGTCACGAATTGCACCTTTTGCTGCCATCGTACCGAAAGTTGCAATTTGCGACACGGCTTCACGTCCATAAGTGCGCGAAACATAATCGATAACGCGGTCACGTCCAGCGATACAGAAGTCGACATCAAAGTCGGGCATCGAAACACGTTCTGGGTTTAAGAAACGTTCGAAAAGTAGATCGTAACGAAGAGGATCAAGATCGGTAATTTTTAAACTATATGCAACAAGAGAACCCGCACCTGAACCACGGCCTGGACCGACGGGAACACCATTATTTTTGGCCCATTGAATGAAGTCCATGACGATAAGGAAGTAACCCGGGAAACCCATTTTCAGGATAATGCCGACTTCATAATCAATTCGTTCATCGTAAGGCTTACGAATTTCTGGCCAGTCTTCACCACGTTTTTCGACAGGATAAAGATAATCTAAGCGTTCTTCTAAACCTACTTTTGACAAATGTTCAAAGTAAGTGTCGATGGTAAAACCATCTGGAATTGGGTAATCAGGTAAAAAATAGGTGCCAAGTTGTAGGCTAACATTGCAGCGTTTTGCAATGTTATAGGTGTTTTCGATAGCACTTGGGATATCGGAAAACAATTCGATCATTTCATCGGAGGTTTTAAAGTGCTGTTCAGGGCTATATAAACGTGGACGACGTTCATCTGCTAATACATAGCCATCAGCAATACAAACACGAGCTTCGTGTGCCTCAAAATCTTCTTTTTCTACAAAGTGCACATCATTATGTGCAACTACACCCACATTATATTGGGCAGCAAGTTTAGCGGCTTCTTGAATAAAATCTTCTTCACCGGGACGGTCAGTACGTGTTAAAGCAAGATAAACACGATTACCAAATTTTTCGATCCATGCTTCTAAAAGGGGAGCTGCTTTTTGAGGGTTAGATGAACAAAGCATCTGACCCACATCACTATGCTGGCCAAGTAAAACAATAATATCTTGATGCTGTTCAAGTACCCATTCTTTTTTTACACATGGAATACTGAGTTGTTGACCTTCAATAAAACCGCGTGAAACGATTTCAGTCAGACTTTTCCAGCCTACATTACTCATTGCAAGTAAAGTTGCACGATGTTGAGCATCATCAAGGCGAATTGTACTACCTAAAAGCGGTTTAATTCCTTTTTTTAAACAAGAATTATAAAACTTTACTGCTGCATGTAGGTTTGAGAGATCGGTTAATGCCAATGCAGGCATTTGGTCTTTAACCGCAGCATTGACCAAGTCGGGTATGCGAACTATCGACTCTGTAATCGAAAATTCTGTATAGATACCGAGATGAACAAACTGCATAAACCAATCCTTAATACGACTGCAGCATAGTTTAGCACGCAAAGTTAAAACGAAATGCTTAATATTTTGGCAAACTGTTAAGGATTTTATTATTTAAGAAGAATGATTTGAATATCTATTGTACAGATTTAATATAAAAGAGCTTCTTAATTAAGAAATAAGACCAACCCAAACTTTGAGTTTGGGTTGGGTGAAAAACTTAGTACTGCCAGAAGATGCGCTGAATTTCTTTCGTGTCATTCGTCTTAGTAAGAGCTAATGCTGCAAGAAGACGCGCTTTTTGAGGGTTTAAATCATGTGCTGCTACCCAACCATATTTAGAGTCAGGTTGTTCCGCATCACGTAATACGAAGCCTTGTGCAACACGTGATGAACGGATAATTTGAATACCGTTTTTATCGTGAAGATTTTGTAATGTTGGTACGATATATTTTGGTACAGAGCCGTTACCAGTACCTGCATTAATAATCGCTTTAGCACCAGCTTTAGCATATGCTTCATATGCATCCGGAAGCATAGAGTCTGAACCATAAACGATCTGTACAGTTGGAAGTGCATCGCCTTTAATATTTTCAATGTTAAATTCTGAAGCATTCGTATGACGTTTTACAGATTGTCTGAACCAGTATGGTTTGCCTTCAACTAATGTACCTAAAGCACCCCATTGGCTAACAAAAGCATTTGTATGAATGTTAATGCCTTTAGTTACATCACGTGCAGCAAAAATAGAGTCGTTCATGAGAACCATAACGCCTTTATTTTTTGCATCATCAGAAGCTGCTAAAGCAACTGCACTATAAAGGTTAAGTGGACCATCAGCTGAAAGAGCAGTTGAAGGACGCATTGAACCAACAAGTACAATCGGTTTATCAGTATGAACAACCAAATTTAAGAAAAATGCTGTTTCTTCTAAAGTATCTGTACCGTGTGTAATTACGACACCATTAACAGATGGCTTTTTAACAAGCTCATTCACTTGACGAGCAATTTCTAATAATTCCTTGTCAGTAATACTTTCAGAAGCGATTTGTAATGCTTGAATACCAGTTACATTTGCCAAATCTTTGATTTGTGGAACTGCGTTAATTAGCGTATCAACAGGAACTTTTGCAGCAGTATAAGTTGCACTATTTGCCGAGCTTGCACCAGCACCAGCGATAGTACCGCCAGTCGCAACTACAACAACATTATTTTTTGCATAAAGTGGGAGAGAGCAGGCTAATAAGCCCATCGCTAAACCTAAAGATTTAACAGTTTTAGTCAACATCGAAAATATCCTTATGAAGTGACGAAGTAAAAGTTTGTTGAATATGACTGCTTTTCCTAAGCAAAATACATACCATGTAAAACATATTCATAACTTGTTTGAATAAGAAGCATCCTTGAATAGCATTTTGTTTCATCAACAATTGCTTAGTCATTGCTTTTATTTAGCGCTAATAAATAACATGAATAAAATAAAAAATCTATTAAGTTTTTCTAATTTATCTTACTTTGTTTACTTTTTAATATAAACAAAACTAATGATTTTTTTATCGTTATAAAATTAAAAAATATTAGACGTGTTTAAGTGCTGTTTTTCCATTTGATATTTTTATACTATTGATTTTTATTATTATAATTTAATATTAAGATAATTTTAAATTTTGCACCGTAAGTTAAAAAATAATTCTATTAATTTAATATAATTTAATTGTGGTAAATTGAATTAAAATTTAATCAGTTAGTATTTATTTTTAAAAATATAAAATTTGTTTGAATAATTTTTATTCTATTTTTAAGGTTTGATTTAAGAAAATTTAATAGCAGTTTAAAGTCATTATTTAATATAAAAATATAGGTGAACATCTACCAGCAATTTTAAAATAAAAAAAGAGCAATTTTATAAGGTCATATAAAATTGCTCTTAAGTTGGGAGAGTGGGAGAAAAGAGAAACTTAAGCGATTGTTTGTTCTTGGTTTGATTTAATTAATACAGGTTCTGGTAGTTCTTCGGTGTCGATTACTTTGTCGCCTTCAAGCTTGGCAACAACTGCGGTCGCAATACTGTTACCTACTACGTTCGTTGCAGTACGCCCCATATCAAGGAATTGATCGATACCGAGTAATAAAAGGATGCCAGCTTCAGGTAAATGGAACATAGTGAGCGTCGCGGAAATAACGACAATTGAAGCTCGAGAAACACCTGCAATACCTTTACTTGTTACCATGAGAGTTAACAAAATTAAGATTTGTTGAGTGAAACTAAGATCAATATTGTAAGCCTGAGCAATAAAGAGTACAGCAAACGTTGTGTACATCATTGAACCATCTAGGTTGAATGAATAACCCAAAGGTAATACGAAGCTCGTTACTTTTTTAGGCACTCCAAACTTATTTAGTGCATCCATTACTTTAGGGTAGGCTGATTCACTTGAAGCTGTAGCAAAAGCAAGGGTTACAGGTTCACGAATTAATTTACCTAAGCGGAAAATATCTTTTTTAAGTACGATTGCGCCAACAGAGAATAAGATGATCCAAAGCAATAAAAGTCCGAAGTAGAATTCTGCGATTAAAATGCCATAGTCAACAATCAAGCCTAAACCTTGTACTGTAATTGCTGAAGCGATGGCTGCAAATACTGCAACAGGTGCAAACATCATGACGTAATCAGTAATGCGGAACATGATTTTGCTGAGTTCATCAGTCAAACGAATAATCACTGAATCTTTTTCTTTGCCCTGATTTACAAAAGCAAGAGCTGAACCAAAGAAAATAGAGAAAACAAGGACTTGTAAAATATCATTGTTTGCCATTGCTTCAGCAATACTGCGTGGGAAAACATGGCTTAAAAATGATTGTAGAGTGAAGCCTGTAGTCGCTGGAGCAGAAGAGCTACTCAATTGTTGTGCAGTTGGTAATACTAAATCTAAAGCTGCACCTGGTTGGAAAAAGTTTGCCAAACCCATACCGATAGCAAGCGATACGAACGAAGCAGTAATAAACCAAGTCATTGATTTAAGGGTAATACTGCCAATTGATGTAGATTTGCCCATTGATACAATGCCTGAAACAATTGTGGCAAATACCAATGGAGCAATAATCATTTTGATAAGGCGTAAAAAGATATCTGTAGGAATGTTGAGATAAGAAGCGATTTGCTTCAATTGTTCACCTTCATTAAAGAAGTGGTGACAAACCCAACCTGTTAGTACGCCAAGTAAAATAGCAATAACAATATACTTGAGCAATTTCTTTTGCTTCATGTGAACCTCTATCCATTTGATTCAATCATCCTTTGATGGGATTTGGATAATTGAAAGCTTTCCTTGTTAGTTCAGTCCGGTTGTTTTAACGATGTTATCTTCCTAGATCAGAATCTGTTTTAACCGAAACGAATATGGCGATGTTGTTATGGAGATGGATTGTTGCTCGATTTTGAAGCAGTGTGAAATGCAAAAATATATTGAACCATGCATTTTTTGCATAATAAAAAGTTGCTAAGTTGAGAGAATGTAAATAATTTTTAACGTATGGTAAAAAAATATAAATACAAAGTTGAACTCATTTTTAAATTTATAAGAATTGGAAATTTAATAAAATTACCTTAATTTCAATGTTTTATTTTTAGATAGTAAAGGCGTGGTGAAGGGGAGTAATTCTTCTTTTATAAAATTGAATAAAATAAATTTATAAAAAAGGCATCAACTATAGGATGCCTTTTTATTAGGCTTTTTTTTAACGACGATTGGCTAAGAAACGACCTAGACGAGTAATTGCTTCACGTAATTCATTTTCGGCAGGCAGGAAAACCACACGGAAATGATCTGGAGTCGGCCAATTAAAGCCAGTACCTTGAACCAGTAAAACTTTTTCTGCGCGTAGCAAATCAAGCATTAACTTTTCATCATCCTCAATTGGGTAAATGTTTGGATCGAGGCGTGGGAAACAGTACATTGCGCCGTCTGGTTTTACACAGCTTACCCCAGGAATCTCGTTTAGCATTTCCCATGCAATATTACGCTGTTCGTATAAACGGCCACCTGGACGAATCAAGTCATTAATAGATTGATAACCGCCTAGAGCAGTTTGAATTGCATATTGAGCTTGAACGTTTGCACATAGGCGCATTGATGCCAACATGTCTAGTCCTTCGATATAGTCGGCAGCACGGCTTTTATCACCCGTAATTGCCATCCAACCTGAACGGAAACCTGCAATACGATAAGCTTTTGATAAACCATTGAAAGATACGCAAAGTTGGTCGCCCGCTAATGATGCTACTGAAACATGTTCAATACCGTCATAAATAATTTTGTCGTAAATTTCATCAGCAAATAAAATTAGATCATATTTTTTTGCAATCGCTACAATCTGTTCAAGAATGTGGCGTGGATACACTGAGCCAGTCGGGTTGTTCGGGTTAATGATGACAATACCGCGAGTATTCGGAGTAATCTTACTTTCAATATCAGCAATATCTGGATACCAGCTATTTTCTTCATCACATTTATAGTGAATGGCTGTACCGCCTGAAAGATTAACTGCTGCTGTCCAAAGCGGATAATCCGGCATTGGAATAAGCATTTCGTCTCCGTCATCTAATAGACCTTGCATAGCCATTACAATGAGCTCAGATACACCGTTACCAACATACACGTCATTAACGTGCATATTTAAGATGCCTTTTTGCTGGTAGTACTGGCAGATCGCTTTACGAGCAGGGAAAATGCCTTTTGAATCTACATAACCAATTGCATTTGGCAGATTTAAAGCAACATCATTAATAATTTCTTGAGGTGCTTCAAAACCAAATGGAGCAGGGTTGCCGATATTCAGCTTAATGATTTTATGTCCTTGCTCTTCCATTTCATTGGCGGCTCGCAATACCGGTCCGCGAATGTCATAACAAACATGCTCAAGCTTCGATGATTTTTTAATTTCTCGAGAAGTTGGCATAGATTGGAGAGTAGCAGTATTTTTAGACATAGCTGGATTCACTTTTGCATATCGGTATAAATAACTTTTAAATGTTTTAACTGTTACCAAATTAAGATCATGTTGATCTTTTAGTAATTCAACAATTTTTTCATGGGTAAAGCCCGATTGCTGATACTGTTTGATAATTGGTAGTAGCTGTTGGAAAACCACACTTTTTTTCTGAGACATGTTCTGTCCTATACAACCGTGCGCAATAAGAATAACACTAAGTTTGCTTGCTTTAAAGACGATTGACAATAAATTTGCTTACTTTTGATTTTGTATTTTGCTTACTTTTTGCTTTTTGTTCTTTATATGTTTAAATTCCAACAAATTTTACGTTCAGAGACTAGTGTTTTTGTGATGAATGGCGTAAATATAAAACTCGATCATCAGAAATGTTTACTTCAGAATAAAAGGTGTATGTCATGGGAAAAGTCAATAAAACAGACCGGGAATGGCAAAGAGAGTTATCACCAGAAGAGTATCGGATTACACGACAAAAGGGCACTGAACCTGCATTTACGGGGCAATACTGGAATACTAAGCAACATGGTACCTATGTCTGCCGTTGTTGCGGCGCAGAGTTGTTCTCATCAGATACAAAATACGATAGCGGTTGTGGTTGGCCAAGTTTCTTCCGCCCGATCAATGGTGGTGTCATCGATGAACATGAAGATTTAACGCATGGTATGGTCAGAACTGAAATAGTTTGTCATGATTGCGAAGCTCATTTAGGGCACGTATTTGAAGATGGACCACAGCCGACTGGTTTGCGCTATTGTGTAAACTCGGCATCATTACAACTGAAAACACAAGAAAAAAATGATGAGGAAACCTATCCATGAGTAACATTTATCAGTTTGAAGCTGAGTTGTTAGAGGGAGATATCAAACAATTCGCTGATTACAAGGGTAAAGTTTTATTAATTGTAAATACTGCAAGTAAATGTGGTTTTACCCCACAATTTGCGGGCCTCGAAAAACTTTATGAAAAATATAAAGATCAAGGATTAGAAGTTTTAGGTTTTCCCTGCAACCAGTTTGGTGGGCAAGATCCAGGAAGTAATAAAGAAATCGGTAGCTTTTGTCAGCGTAACTATGGGGTGAAATTTCCCATGTTTGCTAAAGTTGATGTAAAAGGTCCGGAAGCCCATGTGATTTTTAGATATCTAACACGTGAAGCTAAAGGTATTTTAGGTAGTAGTAGCATTAAGTGGAACTTCACCAAATTTTTGGTAGGTAAAGATGGTGCTGTTTTAAATCGCTATGCGCCTACGACTAAACCAGAAGCTTTAGAAGCTGATATTGAAAAAGCATTAGCGAGTTAATCATTTAAATGAACGCTATTCCTCAAGCTTTTGAGTTTTGGCAAGATGGGCGAATGCCTTATGTGGAAACCAGAAGATCTTGTTTTAGCCGAACATGTTATAAGTCTCATAGTCATCCAACGTTTTCTATTGGAGCTATAGACGAGGGGAATAGCGTTTTTCAAAGTTCTTTTGGTACACCCCAAAAGATTAGTAGTGGTACTTTAGTGATTGTACCTGCGCATATTGAGCATTCATGTAACCCTTTGCCAGATCAGGCTTGGAGTTATCAGATGCTACATTTGGATATAGCATGGTTGAATCAGCTTTATTCTGAATTTCAACAGCAAGGTCTAGATTTACATCTGCCTCAGCATAAGCCGCTTATAATAAAAGAAGAAATTTTATATCAGGCTTTTTCTGATATGAATGAAACTTTATTTGATCCTGAAAAATTAATTATTGAAAAAGAACAGTCGCTGATCTATTGCCTTACAAAGTTATTACTCCCTCATTTCATGTTAGAAGAAATACAGAAAACGGAATATTTGTATGAAGATTTTTTGGAGTTAATTGATATTATTAAATCGTCGGAACGATTTATTTCTCTAGAAGAACTCGCAGAGCAGGTGGGTCTTAGTCGATATGCAATTATTCGTTTATTCAAGGCAAATGTTGGTTTAACCCCACATGCATTTCAAATTAATTTAAAAATTAATCAAGCCAGAGCTCAATTAAAACAAGGGATTTCACTCGCAGAGCTAGCTATCAATTTAGGCTTTAGTGATCAGAGTCATTTTCATAAAGCTTTCAAAGCGCATACAGGAATCACACCTCGTCAGTTTCAACTTGCAGCCGCGCAATAATTTACAAGAAATTAATTTTCTCTATTTTTAAGCTACTCCATACAGTTTTAAAGATGAAATCGTTATGGAAGTTTTTTTAGTTATCGCCTTTACTCACTTTTTAGCACTACTATCTCCGGGTCCAGATTTTTTTCTTATACTCACAAGCCTTTTACAAAAAGGGTTGCGTTATACCTATGGCGTTATTCTGGGAATTACTTTGGGTAATGCTCTTATCTTAATGGTGTGTATATTTGGATTTATGGTGCTTGGCAATTTAAGTACAACGATTCTTTTAGTACTTAAATGGCTGGGGGCTGGATATTTAGCTTATTTAAGCTTTCTTTGTTTTAGGGCCGCTCAAGGAGCTACCTTAAATATAGCGGTTGAAGAAAATAATTTGGTTGAGCAAAAGTATAGTTATAAGAGTAAGTTTAAAAGCTTAGCTCTGGGGTTGCAATCTAGTTTACTTAACCCTAAAAATATTATGTTCTACAGTAGCTTAATGCTTCTAATCCAACAAGAATTTAGCTTGTTCCAAAAATTACTGATGAGTGGATGGATGATTGCTGTGGTTTTGGGTTGGAATTTATTATTGGTTCGTCTATTACGTCAAGAGCGGGTATTAGCCCAGATTAAACGTTCTGCTAAAGGATTGTATTATTGTTCTGGTATCGCTTTTATTATTTTCGCAGTGCTATTGGTTGTCTATAGCTAGTACAGATTGCATAGTCTTCTAAATAACACTGAAGACTATGCAATTTTGCTGGGTTTAAAGAATCGCTTTTAAACGTTTAACCACTTCTTCACATTGTGCTAAATCAGCTACGAGCGCCATGCGTACATGATTTTCACCCGGATTACCTTGCTCGGTATCACGAGATAGATAACGGCCCGGTAAAACCTTAATATGTGCTTTTTCCATTAACATCTTGGCAAAAGTTTCATCATTATCAACTTTTAACCAGTAATAAAAACCAGCATCAGGTTTTTGTAGTGGGAGTAGATGGCCGAGTTCAGATTGGAATAAATCAAACTTTGCACGATATTGTTTACGATTGTCTTCAACATGGTTTTCATCATTCCACGCTGCAATTGAAGCAAGCTGGTGTTGTACTGGCATTGCTGCACCGTGATAGGTACGGTATTGCAAATATGGCTTTAACAGATCGGCATCACCCGCTACAAAACCTGACCGTAGACCCGGCAAGTTTGAGCGTTTTGAAAGTGAATGAAATACGATACAGTTTTTGTAGTCATCGCGGCCAAGTTCAGCACAAACTTCTAATAGACCAGTAGGTGCTTGATCGAACCAAAGTTCTGAATAGCATTCGTCAGAAGCAATAACAAAATTATATTGATCAGATAAGGCAATTAGCTTTTTAAATTGTTCTTTAGAAAGCACTGTACCGGTTGGGTTACCTGGTGTACATATAAAAAGAAGGGCTGTCTTTTCCCAAACTTCTGCTGGTACAGCATCAAAATCACCTAAATAGCCATTTTCTTCTGTGCAATTGATGAAGTATGGCTTTGCACCTGCAAGTAAAGCCGCACCTTCATAAATTTGATAAAACGGGTTTGGCATCACCACATAAGGTGCATCTTCACGATTAATTAATGCCTGTACAAAAGAGAAAATGCCTTCACGTGTACCAGACACAGGCAAGATGTGGTTTTCAGCACTAATGCTGTTAAGTTTAAAGCGCTTGGTTAACCAATTTGCAATGCTTTGGCGAAGTTCTGGTAAGCCTTTGCTGTTTGGATAAGTTGATAGATGGTTAAAGTTATCAATAATAGCCTGTTTAACAAACTCTGGTGCTGGATGCTTCGGTTCGCCAATTGATAGAGGAATCAAGGGAAGGTTAGCAGGAGTAGTATCCTTAAAAAGTTGGTTTAACTTTTCAAATGGATACGGATGTAATAACGACAAGCTAGAGTTCATTAAACAGTTACCAAGTAGTTGAGTTTCAGTGCTGACAAATTTGATTAGATGCTTCATCTAATGCAGCTTTCAGTTTTTCCGAGAAGAGTTTGACCTCTTCGTTATTCAGCGGTTTTCCATCCTTTTTGGTGACAAAGAAAATATCTTCGGCGCGTTCACCTAAAGTTGCGATTCGGGCTGAATGGATGTCTAAACCTTGCATCATAAATAAACCACCCACGCGTGCAAGTAGGCCAGGGTGATCGAGTGTTGAAATTTCGACCATATTTTGCTGTAAGGCTTCATTTAATGTTACATCGACTGTATTTTCAATGTCGAAGTGACGTAATTGACGTGGAATACGGCGTTGCATGAGTCCCGGATATTGGTCTGGTTGGCTAAGTGCCTTCACTAATGCATTTTTAACGGTTTCTTCACGTTCTGGGTCAGTAAGTAATGTACCGAAACGGTCAAGTACAACATAAGTGTCTAAACTAAATGCTGTACTTGCTGTGATAATTTTTGCATCTTGAACGTCTAAGTTCATTCGGTCTAAAACGGCAACAGTGGTGGCAAACAGGTTAGGTTGATCGCGAGTATAAATAAAGATTTGTACTGCATCTTGAGCTGCTTTACGATGAGCACGCAAGAGCACTAATGGCTCTGGATTATCACCATGCTTTAAAATTGCTTGTGTGTGCCATGCAATTTCATCTGCCGATTCTTTAATGAAGTATTCATCACCTAGTTCTTGCCATACTTTTTCGACATCTGCCAATGAGAAGTTATTTACGAGTAATTCACTTGCTGCAAATTTGGTGTCTTCAATCAGCATTTGATAATCAACAGGACGACCTAAACCGGTACGGATTACATCACGAGCATGCGTATAAAGTTGACGCATGAGAGATGCACGCCATGTATTCCAGAGTTTTGGATTTGTCGCATTAATATCTGCAACCGTTAAGGTATAGAGATAATCAAGATGCTCCATATCGCCCAGTTTTTCGGCGAAATCTTTAACAACATCTGGATCAGAAATATCTTTTTTCTGAGCTGTCAAAGACATGAGTAAATGGTTTTGAATAAGCCATGCAATTAATTTACATTCACGTTCTGTAAAGCCATGTGCACGACCAAACTCAATCGCATCTTCAGCTCCGAGTTCACTGTGGTCACCACCGCGACCTTTTGCAATGTCATGGAATAAAGCAGCAATAAAGACAATATCTTGACGAGCAAGACGTTGGAAAACTGAACTTACTACAGGGAATTCTTTAGCGAATTCAGGTTCTCTAAAACGATTTAAATTACGTAGTAATAATAATGTGTGGGCATCGACCGTATAGATATGGAACAGGTCATATTGCATAAGGCCCATAATTTGGCCAAAAGCAGGAATATAGTTTCCTAAAACACCATATCGTTTCATCGCAACCAAGGTATCGTATAAACGATACGGTGAACGAATAATCGACATAAATAGTGCTTGATGCTCTGGATTATCACGATAACTTTGGTTGATTCGTTTTGCAGCAAGAATGAGTAAGCGTAAGGTACGAGCGCGAATGCCTTCAATATCTGGTCGATTAGCCAAAATATAGAACAACTCTAAAATCGCGCTTGGATGCTCTGCAAATATTTTGTGATGTTGTACTGCAAGTTTATTATCAACGATCTTAAAGTGATCATTTACAACTTCAATTTTGCGTTCGTAGTTTGGTAATCGAGGGGTGATGACTGATTCGCTAAAATACGCCAGTAGCATTTCATTGAGTGTTGAGACCTGTTGCGCCGTACGGTAGTAGCGTTTCATGAATTGCTCAACACCGTAATTTACAGGTTGGCCTTCTTGGCGCACATATCCAAATTTAGCGGCGATCTCTCTTTGGTGGTCAAAAAGTAAACGGTTTTCATCACGTTTGGCTAAACGGTGTAAATGGTGACGGATTTCCCAAAGAAAACTTTCAGCTTCTTCTAAAACTGCAAGTTCAAACTCTGAAATGAAACCTAAATGCACTAAGTCGTAAATACGGTTTACGCGGAAGTGGCGTTTGGCTATCCAGCCAATTTGGTTAATGTCACGGATACCGCCCGGTGCATTTTTAATGTCGGGTTCTAAATTACTTTCAGTATTGTTGTGTTGGTGATAACGCTTGGCTTGCTCTGCCATTTTTGCGTCATAAAATGTTTTATCTGTCCATGTTTGCGAAACAATACGGCGAGGCCATTTTGCAAGCTGACTATTACCTGTAATTAAACGGGCTTCAATTAAAGTGGTTGCAACGGTTAAATCGGTCGCAGCTTGTTCAACACAGCTTTGAATGGTGCGAACACTAATGCCGGGTTTGAAATTACCCACGTCCCATAAAGAGGAAATAAAAGTAGAGATACGTTTTTCGTTTTCTTCGTTAATTTCATGCTCCGATAAAATCATGATATCGACATCAGAATAGGGCAACATTTCACGTCGCCCATAACCACCTACAGCAAATAGGCCGAGTCCAGTCTGGTCGAGTTCGGCATGTTTCCATAAAAAGATCAGTGCTTCATCAACTAGGTCTGAGCGCGCTTTAATTACATCCCGAATAGATTGCCCATTTTCATATGAATCTTGCAATTGCTTTTCTACATCCGTTCGCCATTGATTAATGGCTTTAATATCATGATGGCTTGTAACGTAGTTCAACAATGGCGATGTATTGATCATGAAAATGGGTCTACCAATAAGTAAATATTAAGAGTTGGTTTTTACGCTTACTTGATCAGCGGTTTCTTTTGCTAAAGTACGAGCAAGATCGGTATTTTCTGCACGTGCAGTTGCGACACCCATACGACGGCGTTTGAAACCTTCTGGCTTACCAAACAATCGCAGGTCAGTGTCTGGATTGGCTAACGCCGTATTTAAACCGCTAAAGCTTAAGTTGTTGGCATCTACACCCGCATAAATCACTGCACTTGCGGCAACACTATGGCGTGCTGTGTTTACAGGCAAACCTAAAATGGCACGTGCATGCAGTTCAAATTCACTTTGAAATTGTGACGCTAAAGTTACGAGTCCTGTATCGTGCGGGCGAGGTGACACTTCACTAAACCAAACCTTATCGCCTTTAATAAACAGCTCTACACCAAAAATACCACAACCACCCAGTGCCGTTGTCACTTTATTTGCAATACGTTTTGCTTCTTCAAGTGCTGCTACGGTCATGGGTTGAGGTTGCCAGCTTTCTACATAATCACCCGCATCTTGACGGTGACCAATTGGATCACAGTAGTGAGTTTCAATTTCACCAGTTTCAGGGTTTTTAGCACGAACAGTAAGTAAGGTAATTTCAAAATCAAAGTCAATTTGAGATTCAATAATGACTGTACCTTGATTAACCCGGCCACCTTGCATTGCATATTCCCATGCAGCGTCGACTTCATCGAAACTTTTTACACGAGACTGACCTTTGCCAGAAGAAGACATTACAGGTTTTACAAAGTTTGGATAACCAATGTCGTCACATGCAGCGCGGAAGCTTTCTAGAGAATCTGCAAAACGGTAGGCAGAAGTAGGTAGGCCGAGTTCTTCAGCCGCAAGACGGCGAATGCCTTCACGGTTCATGGTGAGATTTACAGCTTTAGCAGAAGGGATGACAGTTGCGGTTTGACTTGCTTCAATTTCTAGTAAAACTTCTGTCGCAATTGCTTCAATTTCAGGGACAATTAAATTTGGTTTAATTTTTTCGATGAGTTGTTTTAATTGAGCAGGATCTGCCATGTTTAACACATAAGGAAAATGTGCAACTTGCATGGCTGGTGCATGATCATAACGGTCGGCTGCATGTACTTCTACACCAAGGCGTTGTAAGGAAATTACAACTTCTTTGCCAAGCTCTCCTGAACCTAACAATAAAACTTTAAATGCAGAAGATTGAAGTGGGGTACCGAGTGTCACGCTCATGCGAATCATCCTGACAAAATTATTTTTTTAAGCATAGCAGAACTTATGGTGGAGTTAAGCCTTATAACGCATAAAAAAAGTAATTTTGTCGGACAATTAAAAATGTAGTTTTTAGATATTAACCTGATAGTTTAAAAGCAATTCATCTCCATGTTTACCACGGATGCCCCAATTTTCTTTAGGTGTTTCAAAAATAGTGATTTCGATATCTTGAGGTGCAATTTTGCATTGTTCTTGAATGTTGCGAAATAGGGTTTGAATGAGTTGTTTTTTAGTGGCTGGACTGCGGCCTGCAAACATTGAAAGTTCGATAATAATGTAATGCTGGCTTCTGTCAGAAGGGTAAATGAAGTTCCCGGGTTTAAGACTAATAAAACGCTGAAATCTTTTCTCGACAGGATATTTCAATTCTTCAATAAGTGCTTGATGGATTGCATGAGAAAGTAGCTCTCGATATTGCATAATCGTTTGTTCATTTGCATAAATTTTAACTTGTGACATTTTTATCTCTATTAAGTAGCTAAGGTTATCTTTTTAATCAATTCAAAATTAGATTTTTCAGGCCAGAAGTTTCAATCTTAAACGCTTCTGGCTAGGTTTTATTTTATATAAGGAAGATCGGTTTATCTATTCATAAAGGTAAATATGTATAGATGAGGCCATAAACAATTGCGGCAGTTAAAGTTGCCGGTACGATTTTCTTAAATTTAAAATAAAGACCTGCTAAAACTAAAAAACCGATCAGCATCGCTAAGCTTTTATCTGGGGTTTCAAGGAGTGGTGGAAGAGTTGCAACCACAAGCATAGCGCTAATTGCAGAGATACCAATACTTCCTAAAGCAATTTTGATCCAGACTGAGCCGCGTCTTTGCTGCGAGCCCTGTAATTTTTGTATTACAAAAAATGGCCCGAAACGTGAAGCAAAATTGGCAATACCCACAATAATGCCTACCAGAATAATTTCTAGGTTCATATTAAGCCTCAACTTCATCATGCTGTTTCAGCACATAATGTTTAAACAGACCAGCTAAAATGCCTGAAAGAATGCCAATAAAAATAGCAGCAGATAAGTTAATCCAATAACATGCCAAAGCTGAAACCAATAATGATACAGCAACAACAAGGCTATGCTTTCGTTCAAATGCTGCTAATAAAAAACTCAAAAATAAAGCAGGTAATAAGAAATCTAAAGCTGCTTGTAAAAACTTTGGAAGATGAGCGACTTGATCGGCAAATAATCCGCCTAACAAAGAACCGGTTGCCCAAGCCATCCAACTAAATAGACTTAAGCCCAGCATCCATGACTCAGACCATTGCTGTCTGCGCTGTGAAAGTTGGATCATGCCGCTGGCAAAAACTTCATCCGTTAAGCCCCAAGCCCACACTGCCGTTTTCTTAAGATTTAATTTGTTTGGAATCAGGTTGTATAGAGCAGGTCCATAAAGGACATGGCGAATATCTAGGGCAATAACTGTTAATGCTGTTAGCCAGATGGATGAACCGCTAGCCAAAAGCGCGACAACCAAAAATTGGCTAGCGCCAGCATACATTGAACAAGATAGAAAAAAAGCTTCCCAGGGAGTAAAACCAAACTGAGATGCAGAAACGCCAAAGGCAAAAGAAACGGGTAAATAAGTGAGTACGATAGCTTGGCTATCTTTGACGCCTTGCCAAAAAGTTGCTGTTTGGGCAGGCATCAATTGTAGTTCGGACACAATACACCTTGGCAATAAACCAAATGATAAAAATACTTGAAAGATTGAGTATTGTAGCCGAATTTAATAGCATAGTGCCGAAATGTTTAATCGGCAGTTTGATATGTTCAAGGCAAAGATTCGTTTAGTTTATATCGCCATGATGAGTGCAGGTATTTTTACATTGCAGGGCTGTGATAATGGTAATCAAAGTGCAGAAAAAAAAGTAGAAATTAAGCCAGCACCGAAACTAACCAATGATGCAACTGTTTATGCTCAAAAAGCATGGGTATTAATTAACACGGTTGAGCATTTAGTTTATGAAAAACAACTCAGCCAAATTGATGACAAAGTTCGTAAACCTTTACGCCAATTGAGTACAGACTGGCGCATTAATGTGAAAATGACAGATTCAGTGACAGAAGGGAAATATGCACTCTGTCGTAAAGCCCTGACAAGTTTGGATATATGGGCGCGCGAAACGCTAGAAAACAATAGTTCAGTTGCCCAAAAGCAAGCGGACTATGAGCGAGATAAGGCTCAATGTAAGGATGCGATTGATACGCCAAATCTTGGAAATACTTCGCCAAAATAAAACTAATAAATGTAAAAAAGCGAGATGATCAATCTCGCTTTTTTGCTTTGATAAAATCAATAATGAGTTTTAGCAACTACTTTCAATTTTTCAATATCTAAAATCTCAATTTTTCTAAAGGCAATTTTAATGATGTTTTGTTTTTCGAGCAGACTCAGTTCATGATTGATTGTCTGTCTAGATGTGGTCAGCATATTTGCCAACTGTTCTTGAGAAATATGGATGTGATGATCTTGAATAAGAACATGGTTGCCATATCCTTCTAAAATAAATAGAAGACGCTGAGCCAGCCTTTGAGAAATACTACGTGTTTGTATCGCAATTTGTTCTAAGAAAACATACCTGAGTTTTTGGCTGGTTAATCGTGCAAAGTAGTACCAATAATAGGGATTTTCTGTGAGTAGGTCATTTAAAGGCTTCGCTGGAACGTGCAGTACTGTACTTTTTTTCAAAGCAATTGCGTCATGCGATCGTGGCTCATGGTCAATCAATGATATTTCACCAAACCACATAATCGGCTCAGCAATAGCAGAAAGAGCTTCATTACCGTTTACATCGACATAACCCAAGCTAATTGAGCCTTCAAGTACGGTATAAATGCCATCAAATACATCTTGAGCATGGAAAACATAGCTATTTTTTTCAAAGGTGATCTGCTTGCCATGTTCTAAAATAAAATTTTGAAATGTTTCTGGAAGCACACTAAACCAAGTGTTTTCTTTTAGTCGGTTAATATAAATAAGGTCCAATATTCTGTCATCCATGAAAAAATTCATTAATTTGTCAAATAGCTGACAATTTTAAGTTTTCCTTATATGTACAGTATGACTATATGTAAGTGAATAGGGAATAACTCATGTCAAATCTGGAGCAAGAGCTTAGCAAATATGCGGCTTATCATTTAAATCATAAAAATATTTTGACGCATTTTATTGGTATTCCACTCATCGTGTTTTCAATTTTGTGTTTAACCGCAAGAGCAGGTATCGATATTGGTAGTTTTAAAATCACTTTAGCCATGGTGCTGATTGCAGCTAGTACGATCTATTATTTATTGCTAGATAAAATTTTTGGCTTACTCATGCTCATTATCTTAGTTGCTGTGTATCCACTCGCGAGCCAAATTGCCCAGTTATCTTTTGGAGAATGGTTAGCAGCAAGTATTGGTTTCTTTGTAGTGGGTTGGGTTTTTCAGTTTGTGGGTCATTATTTTGAAAAGAAAAAACCTGCTTTTGTTGATGATGTGATCGGACTTGCGATAGGACCATTATTTGTATTGGCAGAATTTATATTTATGCTAGGTTTTAGAAAGCCTTTGCATGCGCGTATTTTACAAGAGGCGCGCAGTAAACGAGAGGCAATGGATCTTAGTCATTAACAATAAAAAAGGCCCCAACATATTGGGGCCTTTTCTTAAGCTTTAACTTAAACGTTAAAACGGAAGTGCATTACATCGCCGTCTTGGACAACGTAAGTTTTACCTTCTAAACGCCATTTACCAGCTTCTTTCGCGCCGTTTTCACCGTTGTATTGTACGAAGTCATCGTATGCAACAACTTCAGCACGGATGAAGCCTTTTTCGAAGTCGGTATGAATCACACCAGCTGCTTGAGGAGCTGTTGCGCCAACTTTTACTGTCCATGCACGAACTTCTTGTACACCAGCAGTGAAATAAGTCTGTAAACCTAAAAGCGCATAACCTGCACGAATAACCACATTTAAACCTGGTTCTTCCATACCCATTGCTTCAAGGAACTCAGCACGATCTTCATCTTCTAATAATGAAATCTCAGCTTCGATTTGGTTGCAAAGAGGAACAACAATTGCGTTTTCTTCCGCAGCAAGTTTTTTAACTGCATCTAAATGTGGATTATTTTCAAAACCATCTTCTGCAACGTTTGCAATATACATGGTCGGTTTTAAAGTCATTAAACCAAAACCACGAACTAATTTACGTTCGTCATCAGACAAATCAGCTGCACGCGCTGGTTTACCTTCGTCAAGTAAAGGTTGGATTTTTTCTAAAACTGCTTTAGTTGCTACAGCTTCTTTGTCACCGCCTTTAGCAACTTTAGTTAAACGTAAAATCGCTTTAGCCACAGTTTCAAGATCGGCAAGTGCAAGTTCAGTATTGATAGTTGCGATGTCGTCTAATGGATCAATTTTACCATTTACGTGAATCACGTTTTCATCTTCGAAACAACGCACAACATGAGCGATTGCATCAGTTTCACGGATGTTAGCAAGGAATTGGTTACCTAAGCCTTCACCTTTTGATGCACCAGCAACAAGACCTGCAATATCCACAAATTCCATTGTAGTTGGTAAAATACGCTGTGGTTTAACAATCGCAGCAAGTTTGTCTAAACGTGGATCTGGTACAGGAACAATACCTGTGTTTGGTTCAATGGTACAGAAAGGGAAGTTTTCCGCTGCAATCGCTGCTTTCGTTAATGCATTGAAAAGGGTTGATTTCCCTACGTTTGGCAGACCAACAATACCGCAATTAAAACCCATGAAAACCACTCACAAATGTGTAAATTAAAAATTGTCGCTGATTTTACATGAAAGCCATGACAAAGTCATGGCTAGAGCAGGGTTGTATTGCTTTTAAACTTTACGTTTATCAAGTTGCTGGGCTAATGCATCGCCAGTCGCTTGTACTAACATGACTAAAACAATGAGTACCAAAATGACAGCCAACATAATTTGCATATCAAAACGTTGATAGCCATAACGATAAGCAATGTCTCCTAGGCCACCTGCACCAATAGCACCAGCAATCGCAGAGGAGTTAATCATCGTCACGATAGTCACGGTAAAGCCCGCAACAATTCCTGGTAAAGCCTCTGGTAAAAGCACATGCCAAATAATTTGTTTACGGTTACAACCCATGGCTTGAGCAGCTTCAATTAAGCCTTGGTCGACTTCGCGTAAGCTGACTTCTGCAATACGTGCAAAGAAGGGAATAGCAGCAATCGTCAATGGAACAACGGCTGCCCAAACGCCATAACTTGTACCTACAATCCAGCGAGTAAGCGGAATCAGTGCAACCATTAAAATAAGAAAGGGTACAGAACGAGTAATGTTGATTACCCAACCTAAAGCCTGATTAATCTTTTGTGACGGATGAATGCCGTGCTCAGAAGTACTCACTAAAATAACAGCAATGGGTAAGCCAATTAAAAAAGCAATAAATGCAGATGCGCCTACCATCAGTAAGGTATCTACAGTTCCAGTAATTAATAAATCAATGAGCTGGTCTTGCATAGCCAAGTACCTCAAATTGTGCAATTGCAGTTGACGCGTCTTGTCGTATAGATGGAAAATCAATTTCTACGTTAGGAATACCGACTAAAAGTGAGCCAATAATATGTCCTTGAATGGTATCGACCTGACTTTGATATAAATTGACGGGTGCTTTAAATCTGGCAAGTAGTTCTTGAATATCTGGAACTTGGTGTGCCTCAGCCTCATATTTCAGTTTTACAATAATATGAGTTGAATCTTCATCTGGTAGAGGACTGATTTTAAAAGGCAGAGTGATTTGTTCAAGATTCAGCAATTCTTGAGTAATCTGTTGTTCTGGTCGTGAAAATACAGACCAAACTTGTCCGGCCTCTACTATCTCACCTTGGTCAATCACCACCACTTGATCACAAATTTCTCGAATGACCTGCATTTCATGAGTGATGAGTACAATCGTTAGGCCAAGTTCCTGATTAATCTTTTTAAGTAAAGCCAAAATAGTAGCGGTACTTTCAGGGTCGAGTGCCGAGGTTGCTTCATCACAAAGTAAAATTTCAGGGTGGTGAACAAGTGCACGTGCAATACCGACACGTTGCTTTTGCCCGCCTGAAAGTTGTGACGGATAATAACCAGACTTATCTGCAAGACCTACGAGTGCTAGAACTTCATTTACACGTTGATCGATATCTGCTTTGTTATAATTGGAAACTTTTAAGGGTAAGGCTACATTTTCCCAAACTGTTTTTGCAGACATTAAATTGAAATGTTGGAAAATCATTCCAATCCGTTGACGGGTTTGAATGAGTTCAGCATGGCTCAATTCAGCAATGTTTTGTTGATGAATATGAATACTGCCCGTATTTACTTGTTCTAAGCCATTTAAAGTGCGGAGTAGGGATGATTTTCCGGCACCACTTTTACCAATAATGCCTAAAATCTTACCTTGAGGAATATCAAGGTTAATCTCTTTTAAAGCATGCAGTTTTTGACCCTGCGATTGGTAAAATTTATTTAAACCACGAATTTTGATATGGGGTAGAGAAAAATCAACTTGTGATCCAAAACTCACCATCGTCATTCTCCTTATTTCCAGCCTTGAAACCACATACCTTGGCCAAAGTCTTTATCCAGAATGTCTTGTGCTTGTTTTGAGTTCTGGAATGCTTTAACAAAGGTTGCAAGTTTTTGGTTTTTATCTTGGTAATCGCGACGAGTCACAAACAAAATTGCATATTTTTTATCGATTGGATCTAAAAATAATGCGCTATGTGGATCGGTTACCTTTGCCATTTTTAAGTAGTGGGGGAAGCCGAAAATTAAATCGACATCGTTATATGCATGCGCGGTTTGAGGACCTTCAACTTCAACGAAGCTCAGCTGTTTCGGATTAGCAATAATGTCTTGAGTGGTTGAAAGCTCATTATTAATATCTTTAAGCTGAATTAAGCCTGCACGGTGCAGTAAAATTAAAGCGCGAGCTAAATTGACGGGATCGTTTGGAATAGCCACACGTGCTTTTGAAGGTAAGTTTTTAAGTGATTTATATTTTTTTGAATATAAACCTACATGACTTCCTGAGCCCACGGCAAATGCATGTAAGTCATAGCCCGTTTCTTTAACAGCATTACGTAGAAATACGCTTTGCTGGAAAAAGTTCGCATCAATATCGCCATTTTGTACGGCAACATTGGGTGCTCGCCAGTCAGAAAATTCAACAAGCTTGACGTGAACACCTTGCTTTTCAACTTCATTGGCGACGCTTTGTAATAGCTCCGCATAAGGCGGGCTAATGCCAATCGTTAAAACCTCATCGGCTTCTTTATTTTTAATATAACGGTAACCGACGAGGCCTAGAACTACGATTAAAATCGTAATTCCGAGTAACCAAGGCTTATGCTGTTTGAACTGAATAGTCATAATCTTTCCGTTATTACTTCCAGCCAGGGAACCAAAGTGTTGGCCCAATCTCAGCATCTAACACAGCTTTAACTTTTGGCGAGTTTTGATAGATCTCAACAAATTTCTTCAATTTGTCGCCCTTGTCCTGATAGTCGTCACGCACTACAAACAAAATGGCATAACGTTTATTGGTATTGTCATCAAGTAAAAGCGCACTTTCAGGGTCAGCAGTTTTTGCTAAGCGTAGGTAATGTGGATAGCCAAAAGCTAAGTCAACGTCATCAATTGCACGAGCAGTTTGTGGCCCTTCAACCTCAATGAATTGCAAATTTTTAGGGTTTGAGACTACATCTTTAAGTGCAGATAAATGATTATTTGAATCTTTAAGCGTAATTAATTTGGCTTGCTGTAAAAGTAGCAGGGCACGACCTTGATTGACTGGATCATTTGGAATGACTACACGTGCGTTTTGTGACAATTCATCAAGGCTTTTATATTTCTTCGAATAAAGTCCCACATGTGATGCTGCACCCACTGCAAATGCCTTTAATTTAAAGCCAGTTTCTTTAATTGCATTGTCTAAGAACGGTTGATGCTGGAAAAAGTTGGCATCAATATCCCCATGATTTAAGGTAATATTTGGTGTGTTCCAGTCAGAAAACTCGACCAGTTTTACGTTTAAACCCTGTTTCTTTGCTTCATCGGCAGCAGCTTGTAAAGTTTTTGCAAATGGGGGACTAATACCAATCACAAGTTCATTTGAGCCACTTTGACGGTGTTTATTCCAAAAGAATAAAGCAACAAAAAGGACTATAACGACTAAGCCTACGCCTAGCCATTTTTTAGAGGCTGTTTGAGCCATGTCTATCTCCAAATTTAAGCGGTTATTTCTTCAATTGTTGTTAAGTTTTTGCTGTTGTTATAGGGACTACATCGGAACGCTTGAACAGGATGTTGTTTTGGTAATTGATCACCCCGATTAAAAATTTTGTTCCGCAGTGAACCCGTTTTATATGCAGTTTTATAGCGACCACGTTGTTGTAGCTCAGGAATGACTAAGCGAATAAAGTCGTGGTGAGACTCAGGTGCAACAGTACGTGTTAAATTAAAGCCATCAATATCGGTTTCATCTAAAAGATGAATTAAGTATTCAGCAACTTCTTCGCCACTACCCACGATGAGGGGATAACGACCACCTAAAACATGTTGAGCTTTTAAGTCATTTTTCGTGATTTGTTGCTCTTTGAATTTTTCGGTAATCGAAACAATACTGTTACTTTTTTGGTAAGGAATCGCTTCATCGTCGGCAAATTTACTTAAATCGATGCCAGTTGAACTCGCATAATGCGCTAAGCCAGCTTCAGGACTTGCATACTGACGATATTCATTAAGTTTCTGTACAGCCAGATCATGTGTTTCGGCAACAACAACGGTTATACCAACAAAGACTTTAATGTCATTCTCTGAACGGCCTTGCTGTTCTGCAAGCGCACGAATCTTTTTCACTTGTTCGCGTATCTTTTCGGGTCTATCCCCGCCAATAAATACACATTCAGCATGACGTGTTGCAAACTGCATACCTTTAGGTGAAGCACCTGCTTGGAACAGTGTTGGAGTGCGTTGCACAGAAGGAGATACCTGAAACACACCTTCGCTTTGGTAATATTTTCCTTGGTGGTGAATGGTGTGCACTTTGGATGGATCTGTAAAAACACGCCGTGCTTTATCTTTTTTAACTGCGTCGTTTTCCCATGAACCTTCCCAATATTTATAGCAAAGCTCTAAAAACTCTTCGGCTTGTTCATAGCGAGCATCGTGGTCTTTTAAACCTTTTTGGCCAATTAAGCGTTCTGCACTATCTAGATAGCCCGTAACTATATTCCAGCCAATACGGCCTTGAGTTAAATGGTCAAGACTCGCAAAGCGGCGGGCAAATTGATACGGATGCTCATAGCTTAAGTTCACAGTGACCCCAAAACTTAAATTTTGAGTGACTGCCGCCATAGCTGAAATGAGTGTAGATGGGTCATGGCTTGGAAGTTGAATAGACTCTTTTAAAGTGAGATCTATACCGTTTTGATAGACGTCATACACACCAGTAATATCGGCAATAAACAAGCCGTCAAATAAACCATTTTCTAAGGTTTTGGCTT
This sequence comes from Acinetobacter lactucae, assembly GCF_013122135.1. NCBI lineage: Bacteria > Pseudomonadati > Pseudomonadota > Gammaproteobacteria > Moraxellales > Moraxellaceae > Acinetobacter > Acinetobacter lactucae. The sequence continues at coordinate 2,297,320 of NZ_CP053391.1, read as the reverse complement.
GTTCTGTCCAATAGCTCAGTTCATTAAAGCGGTGTGACTCATCACGTGGATGTGTCCATAAGCCATGATTGATATGTCCAACACAGTTCATGTCAAAGGCGTTTAATAAAATCTCTTTTGCTTTGAAATCTGTCATTACAATGTCCCCCGACGAGGTGGTAGAACACCGTTAAGAACATAGTTCCCAATAAAGTAATATTTCCATCGTGCGGCATCATGCAACGTGTGCACACGTGCATTGCGCCAAAAACGATCTAGACCATCTTGTGACTGACTTCCACGACTACCAGCAAGTTCAATCAGCTTAGACGATGCTTTTAGTGCTGTATCGCTACTATGAGCACGTACTTTGGCCACATCAATTGAAGCTTTTGCAATGGTTTCAGGAGTGGTTTCAATTTTTGCGGCATCAATTGATTGAGCAGCTTGTTTTAATAACACTTCACTAGCTCGTACATCTACGGCAATCCGTCCTAGCTCATAAATCGTTAATGGATCTTGGTTTGCAGTTTCTACATTTGAATCAATCCATGGGCGGGCTTGATGCACTCTTTGCAAGCTTTCTTCAAAGGCTGCTCGTGCAATGCCTACCTCAATTGAGGCATGCATAATTTGGGCAAAAGGGCCCACTAAGGTTGGTTGTAAAAATGCGGTATCAAAAGGAATAACATCATCTGCATCGACAAAAACCTGATCAAACTTAACGGTGCCGCTGCCTGTGGTTTTCTGTCCAAAGCCAGACCAGTCATCAACAAGTTTTAGTCCTTGTGAACCACTTTTTACAAATGCTAAATACTCTCGACCTGCATCGTCTAAAACTAAGGTTGGAATACGGTGAGCAAACAAACTTCCTGTGCAATAAAACTTTTCTCCCTGAATCAAATATCCATTCTCATAAGGACGGATATTGGTTTGTTTATGAGTTGAAGTTTTGGTTTTAAACTCAGCAAGTGCATTACCAAAGCGAGTGCCATTTAAAACTTCGCCATATAAACGTTGTTTTTGAGCTTCTGTTCCCGTATTGCGTAAGACTTCTAAAGCATAAAAATGGTTTTGCGGAATTTGTCCAATTGAACCATCTGCACCGCTTAAAAGCGCAATTACTTTAGCAACTGTATGACTTGAAACTTCGGCACCGCCATATTGCTTTGGCACTGTAATTGCCCATAGGCCAGACTGGCTCAAAGCATCGATTTCTGTATACGGTAAAATCCGCTTAGCGTCTCGCTCAACAGCGTTTTTTTTAAATTGTTCGGCAAATTGTTTGGCAATTTCTAAAGCTTCAGCATCATTTTGAATAATGTGTGCTTGGTTTGATGCCGACGTTTGTTTCGTTTGAACTGATTGATATGAAGTCATGACAATTTCTCCTTAAATCCAAGCATGGCGGGCAGGGAAATGACCATTAAGGTAATAATTGCCAATGGCGTGTAATTTCCAGCGGACAGGGTCGTGTAAAGTATGTACACGGGCATTTCGCCAATGTTGATCTAAATTGTGTTGGCTTAAACTTGAACGGCTACCGCCCAGTTCTAGCAACTTTTCAGAAATTTGTAGGGCAGCATCATTAGCATAGACTTTTGCTTCTGCGACTAAAATTGAAGCTTTTGCTACTTGTTCGTCAGTCACCGTTTGAAGTTGATCAAGTTCATCTAAATACTCAGCAGCTTCATCAAGCAGTAAAATTGCAGCATCGAGCAAAATATTTAACTTGCCTACTTCTTGCAGGGTGTAATGTTCAAAGCTGGCTTTTTCAACATTTGCATCAATAATTGGGCGTGCTTTATGAATAGTCGATAAAGTATCTTCAAAAGCAGCTTCAGCGATGCCTACATCAATTGCCACTTGTAATAACTGAGAATAGGCACCCCGATAGGTTGAGGTTTGCGTCAATAATCGCTCATCAAAAATAAGTTCAGGATTAACTTCAACTTGATTTAATTTAACTGTACCGCTCGCTGTAGTACGTTGACCAAATCCATTCCAGTCATTAATAACTTCAATGCCTTGAGCATCTCGATTAACAATCACTAAAACGACATGACCTTCGGGATGAATCGCTTTAATTGCGAGCCAATGTGCGAAACTGGTACCTGTCGAATAAAACTTTTCGCCATTTAAAATATATTTGCCGTTTTCAACAGTAAGAGTAGTTTTTAAGGTTTTTGAGTCATGAGTATTTCGTTCGGGGCCACCGTTGGCAAGACGTTTACCGGCTAATATTTCTGAAAAGATAAATTGTTTTTGTTGTTCTGTGCCCATGATTTCGATCAGGTTTAACAGGCTAATCTGATTTTGTGGAATCTGACCAACATTCGCATCACCTTTACTCAAAATACGGAAAACTTGAGCCAAAGTTTTATTGGAAACAAAAGCTCCGCCGTATTTCTTTGCAATGCGAATTCCGCCTAAACCTTTTTGGCTAAAGCTTTCAATTTGCTCATGCGGTAATAAGCGTTGTTGATCACGTGTATTACGACCCTCTAAAGCAAAATCAGCTACTTGATAAGCAGCATTAATTGCTTGTTGATCATTTTGAATGATTTGGACGTATGCCGTCGTTTTAGATAGAGAATTAGACATAATGACACCTTGTATTGCTATCATTACCTTACAAAAGAAATATTTTTCCACTAAACGAGGACTTATGCTCAGCTTATGAATAAAAATGCAAAGCACTTTTTTTGATTTTTAATAGATAAATAGAGATATAGAAATATATTAAAAATCAATAAATTATGATTTTTATTTGTAAAATGAATAACTAAAAGAGTTTTAATATGAAAAAGAGCTATAAGTACGGTAAAAAAAGATATAAAAAATATAGACCTAACTGTCAGTGAAAAATGAGCACAATATCCATTGTTTTAACTAAAAATAGCTTCTAAAGTATCTACTTACCATCGACCATTTTTGTACAAATAGTCAAATAAAAATAAACGTGGAGATTTTATGCGGGTTTTGTATCAGTTTCCTTTGTCACATTATTGTGAAAAAGCTCGCTGGTTGTTAGACCATAAAGAACTTGATTATGTGGCTCATAACTTAATTCCAGGGTTCCATCGTGCTTTTGCACAACTCAAAACAGGCCAGAATTTACTGCCTATTTTGAAAGATGATCATCAATGGATTGCTGAATCGACTAAAATTGCACTTTATCTGGATGATACCTATCCGGAGCATTCACTGTTACGTCGTGATGAACAATTAAGACAGCAAACATTAAAAATTGATAGTTTGGCTGATGAGTTAGGTATTCATGTCCGTCGTTGGGCTTTAGCACACACCTTGGCACATGGAGATCATGCTTTAGAAATTATGATGGGTGAACAAGGTTATTTACGCCAGTTTGAAAAAATATCGAAGCCATTCCTCAAAACACTGGTAAAGAAAAACTATAAACTTGAAGAGGAGTTAGTCAACCAGTCAAAAGAGCGTATGGATGAACTTATCAATGAACTCAATAACTGCTTAATCGAAAATCAGGCACGTTATATGGTGGGCGATCGTTTAAGTCTTGCTGATATTTCTGTATGTTCTATGCTTGCTCCTTTATTGGAAATAAAGGGTACGCCGTGGGAACGTGAAGAGGCTGAAGATGTTTCGGAAGAATGGAATAATTATCAGCAAAATTTACTCGATTTACCCCTAGGTCAGTATGTTTTAAGAATATATCAAACTGAACGTAATGCGCGTGTAGATTGGCGTGGAATTTAAAGTTATAAAATGCCCTGAGAAAATCGGGGCTTTTTTAATCATTGATAATTGATTTAATTATATAGACATTACTATCAAGTTTCTAAATGATTTTTATTAGATCATTTGTTTATATTATTTTGCTACCTAAAATACTTTTTACGATATAAATTTAAATTTACCTAAATAACTAATAATTTTAATTTTTATGATTTTTTGGAAAATACAATTTTTTTAAACATTGTTTTTAGCCAAAGTTAAGCCACTTTATTGTGCGTGTGTTTACATTGTAATCAATAATTGCCACATTTAAGTGTAAATAGATGAGCTTAATAATAGACAGAAGATTAAAACATAGATTAAAGTAGAAACATGTGAGCAGTTTTAAAGGTATTAATTCTGCAAAACAGATTGAATAAAATAAGTGAAGCAAATGGATGTGCCTGACTTGGAAAAGTTGGCTCGATAATTGCAATTTAATAATAAATCACTCTATTGCTCTATATGAATGATTCTATAGATAAATAGAGAGAATGATCATCAAGGAGTTCTTATGAAACGTTCTGCAACCTCTCTCATTATTTCAACAGTTATGCTTTGTACGGTTGGCGCTACTTCTCAAATTCAAGCAGCAGATACATTAGCTAAAATTAAAAGTACCGGAAAAATCGTCATTGGTCATCGAGAATCCTCAGATCCAATTTCATATGTTGTTGCAGGTAAACCAGTAGGTTATGCAGTCGATATCTGTAACCAGTTTGCAAATGAAATTAAAAAAGAATTGAAAATGCCTGGCTTAAAAGTTGAATATAAGGCAGTAACTTCATCAACACGTATTCCTGAGCTTTTGGCAGGCAATATTGATATGGAATGTGGTACGACTACAAACTCTAAACAACGTCAGCAACAAGTCGGTTTCTCAACAAACTACTATGCGACAGAAGTGCGTATGGCGGTTAAAGCCACCTCTGGTATTAAGAGTTTGGCAGACTTAAATGGTAAAGCAGTTGTTACCACTCAAGGCACTACATCTGACAAATACATCAAGATGAATGAAAAAGGTCAGGCTGTTAATGTTCAAAATATTTATGGTAAAGATCATGCTGACTCTTTTGCCATGATGGCATCTGGTCGTGCTGCTGCATTTGTAATGGATGATAATATTTTAGCAGGCTTGATTGCGAAGTCTTCTACACCTAAAGCTTTTGCAATTGTGGGTCCGGTACTTTCATCTGAACCTTATGGCATTATGCTTGCTAAAGATGATCCAAAATTTAAAGCAGTTGCAGATCGTACTGTAAATAATCTCTGGAAAACTGGTCAAATGGACGCTTTATATAAGAAGTGGTTCTTATCACCAATTCCACCAAAAAACACTAATTTGAACATGCAACAAAGTTCATCTTATAAGAAATTAAAAGCTCGCCCAACAGATGCAGGAATCTAACTGGATCTTTTTGTCCTAAATTTACTTGTGTAAGTGTAAAGATGCATTTGCACAAGTGGTCTATTTTCTAAAGATATTAATTTAAGGGGCAAACATGTCAGTCGGCTCACTAAACTGGACTATATTCTGTGCGGAGTCTAATGAATATGGTGTCGATAAAGCCGCATGGGCAGAATCAGTTTGTAAAGCTATTGGTAGCTCAAGCTACAATGCTTATGCTGAGGCACCCACATGGTTACAAATGTTAGGTTCAGGCGTGTTCACTATGATTTGGACAGCTGTTATAGCCTTTCTTATCGCATTTTTATTAGGTTCTCTCCTAGGGGTAATTCGTACATTACCCAACAAACCTCTCGCATTTATCGGCAATTGTTACGTTGAAATTTTCCGTAATATTCCACTTATTGTGCAACTATTCTTCTGGGCCTTTGTTTTTCCGGAGTTTTTACCGGACAGCTTAAGTGCAGGTAGTGGGGATGTAGTTGCTGGTGGTTGGTGGAAAAATATTTTAAATCAGCAACCTGCGGTTATTGGTGTTTTTGCATTAGGTCTTTACACGGCTGCTCGGGTATCTGAGCACATACGTGCCGGAATTAATACCGTTTCTCGTGGACAGAAGTTTGCGGCTTCCGCTATGGGTTTTACGACAGCACAAAGTTATCGTTATGTCATTTTACCAGTTGCATATCGCACTGTATGGCCAACGATTACCTCTGAAGCAATGAACGTTTTCAAAAACTCAGCTGTTTTATATGCGTTGAGTGTTTTGAATTTCTTTGCTTACACGAAAACTATGCGTGAAGAAACTTCTCAGGACATCATCATTCTTATTCTCTCAACACCTGTTTATTTGATTATCACTTATAGCATTAAGTTTTTGATGGCATGGATTGAGAAACGAATGGCTGTACCTGGCTTAGGTTCAGGAGGGAAGTAATTATGGATTTTTCTTTATTACAAAATCCTGATGTGATTGCAGCACTTAAAGAAGGTTTCATTTTTACGCTTACCGTAACGGTATTAGCAATGATGGGCGGTATCCTTATCGGAACCCCATTGGCAATGATGCGTTTATCTAGCAATGCTATCGCAAGTAATTTTGCAAAATTTTATGTTGATCTGTTTCGTGGTATTCCACTGATTCAGGTGATCTTTATCTTCTACTTTTTGTTGCCGAAAATATTTGAGTTTCAATCTGATACATATTGGGGGCCGTTGTTTTCCAGTGTTGTTACTTTTGCTATTTTTGAAGCAGCCTTTTTCTCGGAAATTGTACGTTCTGGAATTCAGTCTATTTCAAAAGGTCAGGTACATGCAGGCTATGCGCTAGGTTTTACCTATGGGCAATCAATGCGATATGTCGTTTTACCTCAAGCTTTCCGTAACATGCTCCCAGTATTGTTAACTCAAACAATCATTCTATTTCAGGACATCTCTTTAGTTTATGTCATTAGTGCACCAGACTTTTTAGGTCGTGCAGATACATTGGCTAATACCTATGGACCTGAAACGAAAGCAACATTCTATTTAATCGTCGCTGTAGTGTATTTCTGTAGCTCGTTTGTGCTGTCTCATTTAGTCAAACGCTTACAGCAAAAAATTGCCATCATTCGCTAATTGGAGATTTTAAATGCCAATGATAGACATCCAACATATCTCTAAATGGTATGGTGATTTTCAGGTTTTAACAGATTGCACGACGAGTATTGAAAAAGGTGATGTCGTTGTTGTTTGCGGACCATCTGGTTCAGGAAAATCAACACTCATCAAAACAGTAAATGCTTTAGAGCCATTTCAACAAGGTGACATTATTGTTGATGGGATTTCGCTTAAAGATCCAAAAACAGATCTTGCTAAATTCCGTTCGCGAGTAGGAATGGTCTTTCAGCACTTTGAACTTTTTCCACACATGACTGTTTTGGAAAATTTGACGATTGCTCAAGTTAAAGTGTTAAAGCGTTCAGTTGCAGATGCTCGTGCAAAAGGTTTGAAATATTTAGAGCGTGTAGGTTTACTTGCTCATAAAGATAAATTTCCGGGTCAGTTGTCGGGTGGTCAGCAGCAACGTGTAGCGATTGCGCGTGGCTTGTCTATGGACCCAATCTGTATGTTGTTTGATGAACCCACTTCTGCACTTGATCCTGAGATGGTGGGTGAGGTTCTTGAAGTTATGGTGCAACTTGCACATGAAGGCATGACCATGATGTGTGTTACCCATGAAATGGGCTTTGCTAAAAGAGTATCTAATCGATTAATTTTTATGGATGAAGGTAAAATTTTAGAAGACTGCCCAACGCATGAATTCTTTGATAATTTAGAAGCTCGTCATGAACGCGCTAAATTGTTCTTAGAAAAAATTCAGGCGATGCATTAATACCTCTAATAAAAAAAGAGCCTTTAAAGGCTCTTTTTTTATCTAATTCTTAGAAGTTATATTTTGCTAAGAGATTGATACGAGAATAGTCTCCCTTATCACCTGCAAAAGTTTCACGCTGGCCATATGTGTATTCTGCACCTAAATCAATATTTTTAACTGGATTCCAGATTAAATTGACCAAAGCATTATAAATTTCTTTGTTATAGCTGGTGCTGGTTAAATTGCTATTTGCATAGACACTATCATCTTTATATTGAATACCGCCTATAGCAAAAGTAGAGCGGAGAATAGGGCTCCATTTTCGTTGATACCCAATCACTGCACTATCAAATTCACCTAAATTAATGTCTTGTGTTGTTGTGTCATAAGCATAAGCAGAATTGCTATAAGATAAATATCGACCATCTCCTTTAACATGATAATAGTTAGCTACTAAACTATCTTGAGGCGTTAAATCATATTTGCCCCCAACACCTACACCCCAACCAAATTTTTCTTCAGATGAGCTATCTTTTGGAGCCACTCGATTTTCATGCGCAAGCCCATGTAACTGTAATAAGCCTCTATTATTTGTAGTTTTAAAGTCATAGCGTGTAGTTAGAGCAGGGAAGCGACTGCCTCCTGCGGCATTACTTACTTTTTCAACATCGCCACCTTCTAGAGCAATTAATATTTTTTGCTGTGCATTGATTGGTTGAGTATATCGGACTTGTACAGTACGAGTGGTTCCTGTTCCGACTGCACCAGTAAAGTCTAGTGTTTCTGGTGATGTATCGGTATTTACAAAAGGTGAAGTTGTTTGGCCTGCTAACCATTTACCTAATGACATATAGGCATGGCGAACACGGAAGGTACCATTACCATTATCGCCGTTTCCACCCATGAAATCGGCTTCAATTTTACCTGTTAAATCTCCATACTGAGTTGGGCGAGTAATATCTAGACCAATCCGTGAAGTGGCAGCTGATACATTTAGTGAATCTTGTCTTGGGTCATCTTTATTTAAAGGATAGTTGGCTGCATTTGAAATACTACCATTTGAGCCTTTAAAGTCGTAGGTTGCATCTACTCGAACATTCCCATAAAGCTTAACTTGGGTTTGTCCATCTGCCATTGCCATCCAACCTGGCTTTGATGCTGGAGGCGTAGAAGACGTTGGTGCTGCGGGAATTGTTGCTGGAGCACTGACAGTTAAAGCTGTTTTTTGTTGATCAGATAGTTTCTGGATGAGTTGCTTTAACTCTTTTACTTCATCTCGTAAGGCATTAACTTCAGCATCTGTAGCGGCATGCACAGGCATTGTTACGCTCATTGCACCTAAAGAACTCATTGCTAACACTAATGTTTTGATCTTATTCACAGGAACTCCCCCGACATGGATAAAAATTTTCCTGCAAATACATAACAAAAATGATGCCAACTTTAAGAAACTTGGAAAACAAACAAATTTTGCTGATTACTTCCTTTCTAGCTTCAAATAGTAGTAAGAATAAGGATTTTACATAGATAATTCGGATTAAAGCATAAAGTTAACTCTCTAAAATGAACCGTACATGAAACTATTTGCACGTTTAAAAGGCATAAAAGAAATAAGTTTTATAAAAAAAAATTTAGCAGCCTTTAAACCTTTGTATTTTCAATGCAGAAGTGAAGGTATAGGGTATACTGTCTTTACTTTGAAATTCTGGCTGGAGATAAGGGTGGAGTTAGATCGTTTTGATAAACAAATTCTAGAAATTTTATCTCATGAAGACTTAAATTTGAATGAACTTTCAGAACGGATCAATCTGTCAGTCAGTTCTGTGCATCGCCGTATTAAGCACCTGATTGAAGCCAACATCATGGGACAGCTCAAAAGGGAAATTAATTTTAGTAAGCTTGGTTTTACTTTACATATTTTATTGCAAGTTTCACTGAGTAAACATGATAGTGAAACATTTGATAAGTTTCTGTCTGAAATAGAAGCAATTCCAGAAGTAACTAATGCATTCTTGGTAACAGGGCAAAGTGCCGATTTTATTTTGGAGCTTGTGGCACGCAACATGGATGACTACAGTGAAATTTTATTAAGACGTATTGGAAAAATCGACAACGTAGTTGCTTTGCATTCGAGCTTTGTCATTAAAGAATATAATGTATTTAATTGTTATAACTTGCTCAACAAACTATAAAAAAACGCACCAATTGGTGCGTTTTCTTTAATTCAAATGTTTGATTTTAAGCATCAAGTTGAGCTAAAACTTCATCCGAGAATTCAACGTTGGTATAAACGTTTTGTACATCGTCAAGGTCTTCAAACATATCAATCATTTTAAGAATTTGTTTTGCTTGGTCAACATCTGTAATTTCAGCTTTTGTAGATGGACTCATCACAACTTCAGCGTTGTCAGATTTTAAACCAGCAGCAGCAAGAGCATCCTGAACTTCACCGAAAGTTTCTGGTGAAGTGATGACCAAGATAGCATCTTCAGAAACTTCAATATCTTCAGCGCCAGCTTCTAAAGCAACTTCCATGATTTTATCTTCTAAAGAAACATCTTCAAAAGTAATCTCACCACGTTTAGTAAATAGATAAGATACAGAACCCGCAGTTCCTAAGTTACCATTTGTTTTACTAAAACAGTGACGTACGTCTGGCACTGTACGGTTTAAGTTATCAGTCATTGTTTCAACAAGAACAGCAACCCCGCCAACCCCATAACCTTCGTAAGTTACTTCTTTTAAATCATCATTATCTTCACCACCAGCACCACGTTGGATTGCACGGTTAATGGTGTCACGTGTCATATTAACTGAGAGAGCTTTTTCTACTACTGCACGCAGACGAGGGTTGCTAGCAGGATCTCCACCACCAAGTTTGGCAGCAGTCACAATTTCACGAATATACTTAGTAAAAACTTTACCGCGACTTGCATCTTGTTTCGCTTTACGATGCTTAATATTGGCCCATTTAGAATGACCCGCCATGGACGTGAACTCCAAAAAAAGAAAATGCAAAAGTGCTGGAATATTAGCATAGGCTTGGTTTTGTTGAAAACTGTTGCCCTGCGTTTTGTTAGCCAATTGAATAAGAACAATAAGCTTAAGACCTAATGATTGAGATTAGGTCAAATTAATTCCCATTTGATTTAGTTAATTTTTACATCTATATCAAATTGAGCATATAGCTCTTTAATGGTTTCCAAGTCTTTTTGTAAATCAGTCGGATAAATTTTACCTAAAATCCCACCTTGTTTACTTCGAGCGTTTGCATACATTAAAACAATAGGAACATTGGCTGCTTTTGCAATATGCCAAAAACCTGTACGGATAGGCTTACGTTCAGAGCCATCTTTAGCACGAGTAGCTTCAGGAGCAATTACCAAGTTAAAGGTTTCATGTGATTGAAATTGTTCGACCATTTGTGAAACGATATCTTTACTTGCTTTACGGTCAACTGGAATACCACCGAGCTTTTCTAAAATTGGTTTAAGCGGACCCTTAAAAAGTTCTTTTTTTATTAAGGTATGAATTTTGATATCTAACATTTGGAAGAGGGCAATTGATAACACTGCATCTAGATTCGAAGTATGTTCAAAGCCAATAATAACTTGTTTTTTTTCAAGAATTTGAGGGTCTACATTGTAGGTCCAACCAACGGCTTTAAAAATAGAGTTACCTAGAAATTTTTTCATAGATCAGTGCAAGGTGATAAATTTTCAGGATTCTAATATGAGTTCGTAAAAAAGCCTAGAGAAATTATGAAAGCTAAAGTAAAGCACTAAAATTTAGAATTATCTCAGTTATAAAGTATTTGAAAATTTATTTTTTATTTTTTCTCAAATTTTTTATTAAAATAACAAGCTTTGATAATTTTAAATTAAAATACGTACTCGGGAATCTCTTCTGTAATTAAAAACTCAATATATTTCCAGATTTTTTCCGGGTTAATTAGATTTTTATCCGTAGTCCCATCAATAATCATACCATCTATAATAGAAATAATGATATGAATGAGAGGGGTAGGATTTTCTATACCTAATTGAGTAAGCTTTTCATCCAATAAATTAGTTAACCATTTTGTATATTCATAAAATGGTTCACGAATCGAAGTATATTGTTTAGATACTTCAATAAATGCTTTTTTAAATAAACATCCATTAAATGTTTCGCTATTGATCCAGTCCACATACCACTTGAAAATAATATGAATTTTTTCGAGTGGGTTGGCATCTTGATGTAAATTTAATTGTTCATTGATTGAATTCTGAATATTTATATTCCGATGTTGCAAACATTCCATAATTAAATTTTCCTTTGAAGGAAAATATTTATAAAAAGTCATTTTTGCAACATTTGATTCAGCAATAATACGGTCAACACCCGTAGCATTGTACCCAATCTGATTAAATAAATTTAAAGCAGTATTTATAATATCTTCTTTTTTTGACATTACTTTTCCATATAGTTAAAACTAATTATAACTTAATTTAAAATATTAAAATTTTATACAAATTATGATAATAAAAAACTGAATTTGATTCAAGTTGATATTGTGATAATGATTATCATTTATTTGTTTTTTTTGAAATTTTCTATTTGATTTCGCATGATTTTAATTCTAATATTAATTCATAATGGAATATGTTTAAATATTAATTTAAGTCATTGTTTTTATAAAAAATATGTAAACATCGATCAGGCTTCAATAAGTTTAATGAGAGCAGATATGCCTAAGAAATTTGAGAATTTTAATAATCCTAGAAAGAAAGCACTCGCAGGGATGAAACAAAGCATTTCAGCTGAATTATGGGAAAAAAATTCAAACTTTTTGACCCGTTTAAGAGCGAAAATTGCTGAGCATCCTGTATCCCATCATTCTGCAATTGATACTTTAAATAATGGAGAAATTAATAAAGAAGATTTAAAGAAAATTCATTTAGAGTATCGTCATGCAATTGTTCAAACATTCACCGATGCATTGCTCATGGCTCAATTCCAAACAAAACAATTAGAGCCAAGATTACATGCAGGTGCAAAAATGTATCCACGCTTTCTTTTGAGTTTAAATATTCTTGATGAGTTCGGATTCCGTCCGGGTTTAGATAAAGATGGTTACTATCAGGGAAATCCTGAATATGCTCATTATCCTCTATTTGAAGATATATTGAACGATTTCGGTATTACCGAACACGATCGTTTGACATATCAACCAACTGAAATTGCAGAGCAGGTTAGAGTATTTTTAGAAAATGCTTATGATGATTATAAAGCGGTTTCAGCATTATTAGCGGTTGCGGAGGAAGAGGTTATTCTTTACAGCCCACCGTTACGGAGAGCGACCAAAGCAGTAGGTTTGGATGTAGAAGGTGGTGGCTATTATCATGTACATGGTATCTCTGAGGATGAAAGCGCCGAAGCCGCAGATGATGATCATGAAGAAGATTTATGGTATGTCTTGATGCAAGCTTGTACAGAAGAAGATTATCACTATATCGAAAAGTTATGCTTAGAGTATTGTGATTTATGGGAAAAGTTTTGGGATACCCAATTAGAGCATACAGAACTTATGCGGAAGAAGATCTTAGCTTAAAACTACAAATCGGAATATTGAGTTTAAAAAACATCTTTTAAAGTAGTTAAAATTTTAAGATAAAATAAACTTTACAATTTGATAATTAAGTTTTGAATATTGTTTATAACGGTGAAATGAATATTATTTAAATAACCATTAAAAAACCCCATAAACTTTTAGTTTATGGGGTTCGTATTTGGTGGGCCCACACAGACTTGAACTGTGGACCAACGGATTATGAGTCCGCTGCTCTAACCAACTGAGCTATAGGCCCTATAAGTCAGAAAAGCTTTTAATCTCAAGGCCTTTCAGTGCGTGCAATACTAATCAATTTTTTAATTAAACACAAGTCATTTTCTAAAGTAGACGCATAGTAAACCTAAAAAATATTGTGTCATATTGGTTAATATTACAAGTGAAAGCGATTCTAGCTTATGTTTACTCCATGAGTAAAGCAAACTTAGTTATTTATCGATCAATTAGAACTTATTCCAGCAGTTTACCTTGGAACTGATTTGATTATTCTTAAAGTTTGCATCATTAACGTATATAAAATATCTTTTGTTTAAAGTGTGATCGTTTTATAAGCTATTAGATTGCAATGAATAGTATTGCGCTAGAATATTTAGCAAAAATACCTGACGATAAATATAAAGAAATATGGAGAAATAAAGTATAAAATTGATCTATAAGTGTTTAAATTTTGATTAATTTAAGATATAGAGTAGGGCGTTGTTATAAAATCATATTTATTGAAAAATATTATCTGTAATGATTAATTTATTAATATCTTAATTTGATTATTATAAATTTATAGAAAATTAATACTCTACTTAATTAGAAGGATTTAAGTAATATTCTTGTACTTCTTTAAACTAAATGTAATATTTAGGCTGTATAATAAAGTAATATGAAATTTTATTGGATTGAATAAGAAAGTTTAGAGTGGGATTGTAAAAATGATGAAATAAGAAAGTAATGAATGAAATAATCTCTAATATTGGGAGATAAATTTAATTAATGTTGAAATATACTATTTATATTTAATTTATTTGTCGTATTTTACTCAAAAGAGAAAGCGTAAGGATGAGAAGGAAGTATGTATTTTTTATGCGAAACCTAAAGTGTGATTGTGTTCACAACAATACAAATATTTGTATCTTATGAATTTTATTCTTGACTAAAACACTTGGTTTTAATAAAGTATAAGTGTATTTTTTACCTAATAAATATTATTGCTTAATCCTGAAATACAGTAAGAAGCCTACTTTTGAGTAGGCTTTTTGCTTTTAGTAATATTGATAGATATAGCACAGAGTAATAAACTCAAGCTTCAAAAAATTAAATTTAACTATAATTGAAATTATAAAAGGTATTTATAGATTTTCAAAAATAGTATATAAAAAATTATAAATTTTCTTGAATAATTTGAATTAGCTCTCGAGCTGCTTTAGGTAAAGGGCGGTCTTGGAGCCAAATTAAATAAATAGATAGGGGTAAATGATTTTTTGTATTTTTAAAATCTAAAAGCACTAAGTGACCTTGATCAATTTTTTCTTGTACTAAAGATAAAGGAAAATTCCCCCAACCAAGACCTGCTTCAACCATATTAATTGCTGTTTGTAGACTATTCGTTTTCCAGTACATTGCACCAATAATTGAACGGGGATCTGTCATTTCATGTTCACTACTCGCCACAACAATTTGTCTAATATTAATTAATTCTTCAATAGAAAATTGTTTTGTTTTTTCTTGTAGAAAGGTATGGTTAGAAGAGATAGTAGCAACAACTGTTTCAGTCATTACCAATTGTAAATTTTCTCGCATTTTTATATTAAGGTCTGAACCCGCTAAGCAAAGACTAATTTGCTCCGTATAAAGTAAATTAACGATGTCATCTTGAGGAGCGGTAATAACTTCTATATTCAGTAAGGGAAATTTATCGGCTAATTTTTTTATTGAATAAAATAATAATTTTGTATTTACGTCTGAGACCACACCAATACGTAATTTACTTTCAAGTCCTAAAGACAGTTCGTGAGCATGAGTACTAAATAGCTTAAGTTGTTCAGAAATAATTCTTGCTTGAGGTTCCAACGCTAATGCTGTAGCGGTTGGAATGACCTTGCGAGGAGTCCTTTCAAATAAGGTGTAACCCAATTCTGCTTCTAAATTAGCAACCGCCATACTTACTGCTGAGGGGACGCGATTTAATTTACGAGCGGCCGCAGAGAAAGAGCCTGTATCGAGTACAGTTATGAAAAGTTCAATATTTTCACTATTAAAATTCATTTTGATATCAGTTCAACTGAAAGCTATTAACTTTATATATGATTTTGACTGAAATTAAAATATAAAGAATTAAGCAGAGTTTGTTGATTATGCAAGGTATAAAGCGTCGAATTGTATATGTATCTTCTTACGAAGTAATCGGAATGATTATTTCATCAGTCGGGTTAGCGATTTTGGCAGGTGATAGTGTCGAACATACAGGACCACTCTCTGTCATGATTACGACCATCGCTGTGACTTGGAATTTTATCTACAATATTTTATATGAGAAGTGGGAAGCTAGACAAAGCAGTCATATCCGTACCGTTAAACGTAGAGTAGGGCATGCTATTGGTTTTCAGTTTACTTTAGTTCTATTTTTGATACCTCTTATTTCATGGTGGATGGATATTTCTCTGATTGAAGCTTTCTGGTTAGATGTAGCCTTTATTATCATTATTCCTATTTATACTTTTATATTTAATTGGAGCTTTGATAAGTTATTTGGTTTGCCTATTTCGGCACAGGCCAAAGCACTACAAGAATAGTCATTAAATCATAACGATAAGCTATCAAAGGATTTGACATTGATAGCTTATCTTGGGGCATTATTTGATTTGATCAATCACTAACTGTTTTGAAAACTTGAGTTGAGCTTTCTTAGCTAAAATGTAGTAAATCAATGCAGTAGAGATAAGACCTACAAGCCACGACAAATCGATTCCACCTAACATTGCTGCAATTTGTCCCGTATAAAATTTACTATCAATAAAGGGTAGTTGAATCAAAATACCTAGAAAGTAACAGGTAATCCCAATCCGATTCCAGCGGCCATACTTCCCATTTGGATCATAGAGTGCTTCTACGTCACATTCTTCTTTAGAGATAAAGTAGTAATCAACAAGATTAATCGCACTCCACGGGATAAAAAAGGTGAGTAAAAACAAAATAAAAGCTTTAAAGGCGCTTAAAAAAGTATGTTCACCTATAATTGCAATAAAGGTCGAGACTACAACCATAGCAAGAACAATGAGTAATCTTGTTATTTTTGAGATTTGATGAGTCGATTTGAAACTATTCCAAATCGTAGCAATGCACATAAAACTACCATAGGCGTTTAAAGTCGTCAGAGTGACTTTCCCAAAAGCAATACTAAAATATAAAAACGTCACGACGAGGGCAATTGGATTCATACCAACAACGTATTGAATTTCATTTCCGACAAAATTGCCGTTTGCAACCTGAGCAATTAAAACACCTAAGCTCATAGAAATTTGTGAGCCAATTAAAGAACCTAATCCGACAGCCCAAAAAACACGAGATGAAGATGTCTTAGTTGGAAGATATCGAGAATAGTCTGCAACATAGGGACCAAAAGAGATTTGCCAAGAAGCAGAAAGTGAAACAGCTAACAAGAATGAAGACCAGCTGAAATGACGTACTGCTAAGAGTTCAGAAAAATCAGACAGTGCGAAGATATGAGTCAAAATAATCACAAAAGCAATCAGACCAATAATACTGGCTACTTTTCCTACTAAGTGAATTAAACGGTATCCAATTGTTGCGAATAAAATGATTAAACTTGCATAAATTAAGATACCAGTTGTATTACTGACATGTGCTAAATGTGCAATTGCTTTACCGGCTAATACTTCTCCAGTTGCGGTAAAGCCAATATACATGAGGCAAACGAGTATGATTGGAATACACGCGCCATAAACCCCAAATTGCACACGGCTTGAAATCATTTGAGGGAGGCCAAGTTTAGGACCTTGGGCAGCATGCAATGCCATGACAGCTGCACCAAAACATTGTCCTACGAATAAACCAATAATAGACCAAAAAACATCACCACCTAACACAACGGCTAGTGCACCAGTCACAATGGCTGTGATTTGTAAATTGGCACCAAACCATAAGGTGAATTGAGCAAACACACCTCCGTGTCTTTCATTTTCAGGAATAAAATCAATGCTTCGGTTTTCTATAAAACTACTATTAGGTTTCCCAGACGATGAGTCCATTTCACTCTCCTTATCCTTTAAGAGCCATCCTATTCTTATTTATCCATATTTGTATAATCAAATATAAACATGTATATACAAGTAATTTTAAGAAGAATCAAATATTTTTTGAAGTATAGGATGTTAAAGTTTAGGTAAATAATTCATAGATAAAAAGAAAAAGTATTTGACTGATTTTTTTAAATTAAGTGATGAAAGAATAATATATGAAAAAAGCCCTCTGCTGAGGGCTCTGTTTTATGCATTTGCGTCTAAAACAAGTTGGAAATAAGACGGAAGTTCAGAAAATTGTACCAGTTGGGTCTTATCTTCTTGCTTAAAATAATACTGATAATTTGGTGTGTCTAAATGGTTATCTAGATATTGTGTTGCATCTGTGAACTGTGCTTTTGCAATTGGCTTATCTTTCTTGCATTTAATAATAACAGGATTTACGGAGTTTAATTTTACAGGAACACCATTTTCAAATTTAGCAGTTTCAATGAGTAAAGAAATTTTGAAATCTCCGAAGGTTACACAAAAGTGTCCTCCATTTTCTGTCTTAATTTCTTGGTCTGAGAAAAGATCTTTAAATAAATTCTTTAGAGATTCTCTGTGCTTATCTAGAGCAATTTGAAACTCATGATCACGCTGCTCGATCTTTTCTTGCTCTTCTTGGAGCAATTTTGCTTGCTTTTCAATTGTTGTAAAATCCAGCTTCATTTTAATATCTCCTTTGGTTGTTTTAAAACTATATATGGCAATCTTTTATTAAGTTTTAAAGAAACATACAGTATTTGTTACAACGGAATAATTAAGATGAGCTTTTGTATAAGCCATAACAAATGTAAGAATATATTTTGAAAATATAAGAAATTAAAGAGATTATAGTTAGATAATGTTTATTTTATATTTGAAAATGCCGCTACATATGAATGATGAATTTTTAATGTAGCAGCATATTTCTTATTTTGTACAATGTTTTGCCATAAGTGGAGTACTTTTAATTTTTAAAAGACCACCACTACTCATCACACCAAGCATCACTAGAGCTGTTCCTATCAATTGCCAGATATTGAGCGTATGTCCAGTAAGTAGAGCAATTATCATACTAAACACAGGGACAAAGTTAAAAAAGACAGAAGCACGGCCAGCACCTAACTTTTGTATGCCATTAAACCAGAATAAATAAGCAATCATGGTAGAGCAGATCACGACATATCCCATCGCTAAATGTGCATTTACTGGTGCAGATGCGATGGCTGAGTGAGGATCTTCAAATATTACACTCAATAAACCCAGTGTTATTGCCCCAAATATCATAGAAAAAGTTGTTGTTTCTAATGGGGTAGCATTTTTTACATAACGACGAGACAGCACATTTGCTAGGCAGAATCCAAATGCACCCAATAATATAAATAGATCTCCAATGTCTATTTTTAGGTGAAGTAAAGTCGTTATATGTCCCTGACTAATCACCAGTAACACGCCACTTAAGCCGAATAAAACACCTAAGAATTTATTAGTGGTAAGTTTTTCACCATCTAAAATAATTGTCATTAACAGGGTCATTAATGGGGTGGTTGCCATAATCAAAGCACCATTAACAGCTGATGTTGTTTGTAGCCCGTAAAAACAGCCTATGTTGAAGCCTGCAATTCCGATAATACCAATAATAAGATAGATAATTAGATTCTGTTTTAAGGCTGTCCATCTAAGCTGCCCCGTTATTGAGAAAATTATAAGCAAACTTAGACTTGCAATCGAAAACCGTTCAGATGCTGCAGATAACGGGGGCATATGTTGAATAATATAAGACATTGCATTAAATGCTGATCCCCAAAAAAACATGGTTAAGACAACACCAGCATAGGCATAAGCCACCGTTCTGTTCATGGACAGACTCCAATTAAGAAAGGTTTATTCTCGGTAAATATATAAAGGTGTACAATTCCATATTAATACACTTCTAATGTGAAAATTTGCACAATGATTGATTGGGAAAATTTGCATTACTTTTCAGTTTTTACCGAAGAAAAGTCACTTTCCGGTGCTGCCAGAAAATTGGGCGTAGACCATGCAACTGTATCCAGAAGAATTGCTCAACTAGAACAAAATTTAAAACTTAAATTAGTTGACCGTAGACCACGCACCTACATTCTAACTCCTGATGGCGAACGACTTGCACAGGTGGTTGCACGGATGATGGAAGAAACTTTTTCGATCGAACGTTTAATTCAGGCAGGTCAGCAAGAAGTCATGGGAAGTGTTTCTATTAGCATGCCTCCTTTAACTGCGGCACATCTCATTATGCCTTACCTAGGTAAGTTTTATCGTGATTATCCGCAATTAAAATTGCGGGTGCTTGGCGATGTTCATTATGTTTCTTTGCAACATAGCGAGGCTGATATTGCGGTAAGGTTTGGACGTCCTAAAGATGAAAATTTAGTAGCTCGCAAAGTTGGTGAAATTCCTTTTGGAATATATGCGGGTCCAAATTATTTGGCTTCAACAGAACCCGAAAATTATGAATGGGTTAGTGTAGATGTAGGAGGAGTACATGGACAAAAACAGCAGAAGCTAAAAGAAAGATTAAACCATAAAGAACCAATAATGATTACTAACCATCCTGAGTTGCAATGGAGAGCTGCATGTGGAGAAGTTGGGTTAGCGGTTTTACCTGATTTTTTAGGAGCTTTTAGCAACTTGGTTAGATTACAAGATGATTATCCAATGAGTGCTGAAATCTGGTTAGTTACACACGAAGATTTAAGACATAGTCCAGCTATCCGAGTCGTAATGGATTTTCTTGTGTCTTGCTTTGAGCCTTATAAAGTTTAATCTGTTAACAACGATCCATTGATATAAAAGCTGCTGGAATCCACAGCTTTTATATTTCGATAGATATTTAAGCCAAACTCACTTCTATTCCTTTACGTAAATTAGATTGGTCCTGTTTAGATTTTAAATCAATCTTGGCATACGATTTGGCAAGTATGCGTCGAGCAGCAAAATTAATCGGTTTTTCTAACAACTTTGGTAATTTGATACCTAAAGGATTGGTTTCAGTTTGAGACACTTCTGTCGTGACTCTAGTTCCCATAATATAGTCAAACCAAGGTTTGGTAACGCACCAGTTAGCATTTTGATTGCTCGTCATATGATGATCATAGTGCCAAGGGATACGTTTCTTTGCATATTCTGGGTCTAAATGAGCCTTTGAATGTACACGCCAATAATTCCATAGGCCATAATAAAGCCCGGCAGTAAAAAAGGGT
Source organism: Acinetobacter lactucae (assembly GCF_013122135.1). Lineage (NCBI taxonomy): Bacteria > Pseudomonadati > Pseudomonadota > Gammaproteobacteria > Moraxellales > Moraxellaceae > Acinetobacter > Acinetobacter lactucae. Next base: position 2,276,694 of record NZ_CP053391.1, on the reverse strand, counting down.
GCTACAGGTAAAAAAATAGTAGCGGCCCCAGCTAACCCAAGCAGAGCTGTTTTTTCGTTATACATTTCAGCATTTTTAAACATTGATTCGGCATAACCTTCATCTTGAAAGCTATTTAAACGAGCTCGTTTATGATGCGCGATATGGGTGAAAAAAGGACTATTACGGTACTGACTTGGATATTCATGTAACCAAACTTTATGAAAGTACCATTCAAGACCATTTGCAACAAAAATACCTACAGGGAGTCCGAGCATATTAATTACTTCTCATCAATTACAATTTAAAGCCATTCTAAAAGAAGGAAGTTTTATCTCTTTGACCTAATAGGCAGCAGAATAATTGCCTTTAGAATCAATTTGACTATTTTTGTTTACGCTGGCGATATGCGCTTGGAGTTTCACCAGTCCAACGTTTAAAAGCCCGTGTAAATGCTGAGGGTTCAGAAAAACCGGTCAAATAAACAATCTGATCCATAGTTTCTTGGGTGTGTGCTAGCAAGCGTCTAGCAAGTTTTTCCCGATGTTGGTTTAAAATTTTCTCATAATTGGTATTTATTGCTTGTAAATCAGCACGCAAGGTACGTGGGTTACGATTTAATTTTTCAGCAATAAATGTTTGATCGAATTCTCTCGATTCGAGTAACCCATTGCTGAGTAAGCGCTCAATTTCATAAACAAGTTGATGCTTTTCTAAAGTTGATAGTTGTTGTTCAGCAATTGTTTCATGAATTTTTAATAATTCAGGTTCAGCTGCTGGTGATGTTTTATTTAATAAAGCACTAGGAAAAATTATAGCGCCTTGGTTTTTATTTAAAATTACGGGACAATTCCAAGCTTCTTGATAAGCGCTAGCTGAAGCACCTTGTTGATAAGATAAGGTAATTTGACTAGGTCTAAACTCGTTATTTGTAATATATTTAAAAAAATTAAGAAAAATACCAATTCCACACTCAAGGTAATGTCTTACGGGATGTTCAAAACCAGATAATATTGCTTCATCTTCTTTAACTGTTAATTTTAGGTCAAATACATCGGTTAGAAGGGCCTGATACCTTAAAGCACGTTGTAAACCTTCTCCAAAAGTAGAACTACTTAAAAATAAATATTCAATGACTAAGCCTCTAAAAGCAGGCATTTGACTGCCTACATGTAAGCCAATATCTGGATCTTTACTTATTTGTTCAGCAGCTTTCCAGAATCTCTCTTGAGTAGAATTATTTCTACGAACATTTTTATCTGGTGGCTGATTGGGTAAATTAACACTTGCAAATATAGATGCGGCATCTAAACCCATCTGTTGCATAGTCTGATAGGTCATCCACAAAAAAATTCCAGCATCAGAAGAACTTTTAGACATATTTTTGTTGTAACTACCCAGCAAATTATAGGAGGCATTCAACCATGATTTCATGGTTAATACGATATCCTTGGAGTTTATATTTAAGGATCAGGGAAGATACCTGCATCTTCACGTGCTTGTTTTAAGGCTAATGTGAAAGATAGCAATAAAAGTAAGCCTATGAAAAACAGAAAAAAATCAAGTTTACTAATTGCATACCCTATGCTCAAGGCTCCTAGACTTAATAATATAATACATAAAATTTTCCAAAAAATGAGCATGTTACGTTCTAGTGAAAAGCCTAAGATCTTGTTTGTAATTGAAGGGGATTTCTAAATTTATTTATGTTTTTTTTATTATAAATTATGTAATTCTTTATAATTTTATAAAATTCATTTTTATTGAAGTTATGAAATTAAAATAAATTATTTTTAGGTAATGTGAATTCGGTTCTTTCAAATTTTCTTAAAATTAAGTTTTTATTAATTAATAGAATGATAATTCTTTAGAAACACTATAGAATAGGGGATTAAAAAATAAATTTATTTTTTAATCAATATAAAACAATATGTTAGTATACTTTATTGAATTTTTATTAAAAAAAAGACTTGATTTTTAAGCTGAATTTTGGAATTATAGTTATGCAAATTGTGATCTATTTCCCACAATTTGTATTTCAGGTTAAGTGGTTATCACTAATGCTCATTTGCTATTTTTGCTTATGAGCATTTTTTTATGTGATTTTTAAATATAACTACAAAGTTTTAAAAAAGATAAAATTTTAAGTTTTTTAATAAATCTTACAAAGATAAATTAATCATATTGAATAGTTACGGTTGCTGTTGTCTTAACCTCGCCTGCGGTTACATTGGTTGCTGTTTGATAGTAACGAGCAGTTAAGGGAATATCATATTCTACAGTCTGGTTTGAACTGACAGTGCCAATGTTTTGTTTGGTTGTTTTTTGAATGGGACTGTTAGTGCCATTCATATTCCAGAGCAGTTCCACACCCACACCATTGGCTTTGTTTGAGTTTGCTGCACTATTATTAATAACCTGATTATTTGCGGGGTCAGAGTTATAATCAAAACTTAAGCTGATCGTGTTGCTTGTCGCTATACCAGAGTTATTTTCACCGCCATTACATAAAATGGATAGGTTAAAGCTCTGTTCTCCTTGTGTTGAACCAATCGCTTTAAAACCTGACTTTGTAACAGTCGGGAGTTGAATTGGTATATCTACACCATTTTGAATTTCACATGATGAGGACGCGATCAGGACAGGAGCACTACTTAACATGGTTGTAGTTAGAAATGGGCGATTTTGTTGTCCCGATACATAATAAGTGCTGTAACGGCCTGCTACCAATGCACCTGACCCTGTTACCATCGCAGTTTTAATCACTTCCATAACAAAATATCCAGGTGAAAGGGTATATGCTGTATTAGGTGTTAACGTGCGTCTATAAGGATAATATCCAGAAAAGTCTGATGCATCTACTGCTTCACGATAAAGGCGAATACCAATGCCGGGAATATTAGTCGCATACACATTATTACCTATTGGGCTAACTGGATAATTTAAGGGGAGAGCTGCAATAATTTGATCACTAGCACGATTGCATGTTGCAGTAGAATTATTGGGAGAGATCGTAAAAGTATTCTTTTGTAATATAGTTCCTATTGGATCGGTCGGCTTTACGACGATTTTACCAATGTTCATCGGAATATCGACGGTGGTAAATCCCTTACTTAAATTACAATTTGCATTTGTATGGCTATAGGCAAATAGACTCACTGCCAAAAATCCAATTTTTTTTAAAATCTTATTCATTTACAGACTGCCTTTGTCATAATAATTGGTTGATTGTTATGCTTTATTTGATCCGTGATATCGTATTCAAGTTCGCATTTTTCAGTATTCTTCTCTCCCCATTTCACATATAAACGGTCATGGCTTAAGAGAGTTCGTAAATAAATACGGCTGCCTTGCGCAACAATACCTATTACTTCGTTATTCTGGTTATATACCTGTGCGGCAAAAGGTAAATGTGAGCCATCTAAACTGGTTGTACTAATAAAAAGTGCATAACCTTTTTTTGTTGTGAATTGAACTTTAGTGACCGAGCCTGCATAAGGGGCGATACGTAAGCTACTTTCAACTAGCTCAACTTGTGTAGACATATTTTGCGGGTCAAGGCTAATGTTATTCATACGGTAGGGTGTAATATAAGGAATAACTGCATATCCTTTTTTGTTAATGCTTAGCCCTGGTGTATTGCCGACTTGTGCTCCTGTCGCATCTGGCGCGTAAACCAATACCATTGTTTGAGCTTGGTCTGGTCCAAATAGTAGTCCTTGGGAGTGTGCAACGACATTGCCACTTAAGTTAAGCATTTCTTGTTGATAGGAATCGGCATAACTTATTGAAGTGCCTATGGTTGTGTAGTTTGTTCTATAGTTACCATTAATGTTGAGATTTGTTTGCCCCTGATCTTGACTAGAAATTGATGCGCCGTAGTTCAAACGACTTCCTGTAAACCCGCTTAAACTTAAAATTTGGCTATCTTCACTTAGAACACTATTCAAATTTAAAGAGGTTTTCTTAAAATCTAATGGAAAGGATAGGGACGCTAGGTATTGAGTATCTTGGTTTGCTCGCCCGCCAGCTTGAATAGTTTCACTATTAATTGCAGATAAACTATAAGTTAAATCTTTAAATTGGTTGCTATAACCTAATTGGAATTGCTTATTAGTAGTAGACTGGTTCCAATAGTTCGTCCACGAACCTACTAAATAGAAATTTCCCCATTGGTTTGGAAGAGCTTGATTTAAATTAATCTGAAATTCACTTTTTTGTTTACCTATCGAAAAACTATCAATATTTTGCTCTTGTAAGTCTTGAATTAAAATTGCGTCGCGCAGTTTGAGATAGTTTTGTGTTGAATAACGATAAGTTGCTAATGTTAAGTTGGTATGCGTTGGAGAAAACAATTTATTGTAACTCAGTCGATAACTTTGCCCTGTCATTTTAGATTGATCAGAAAAATTGGCATTTGACTGAGTTGCGTCAAAAGAAATAGCACCAATCGGTGTTGAGAAAGCTGTACCTAACAATACAGAGAAATACTGCTGTGTTCCTTGCATTGCACTATAAGTTGTAAGGTAATTATTGATTCCACGTTGATATTTACCCTGTATTAGCCATGGATTTAACTTAATGTTTGAGTCTCGAAATTGTCCTAAGGTGAGTGAATATCGACTCATTTGAGGACGTAGCATTTCAATGACAGAAGCATATGGAATAGAAAATTTTTGAATTACTCCATTGGATTCAAATACCGAAACTTGTAACTCACCTCCAAATCCTGTGGGATAGAGATCATTAATTTCAAAGTTTCCGGGTGGGACTGTGGTCTGGTAAATTAAATTACCTTGTTGTCTAACTTCGACTTTTGCATTGGTTTTGGCATAACCTCGAACTCTTGGAGCATAACCGAGCATACTATTTGGAAGCATTCGGTCATCACTTGAAATATTCATTCCACGATAGGGCAAAGAGTCAATAAAATCGCTATTGGTAAAATAATCTCCTAAGGTCAAAACCCCATGGATATTGGGAAAAGCCTTTTGTACATATGTATTTGTCGGGGTATAAGAAGAATTATTAGATTGAGAGTTAGACTGACTTTGCCATTTCCATTGTCCATTATGGCGAAACTGCCAACTTGCTAAATTTGCTCCAAGATTGGTTCCCATAAAAGCATATGTATTTTCACGCTGTTCATTCACTATTCGATATGCTGTTGCGTTATAGTTTAAAAAAGCTGCATTAATACCGCGATCCCACAAATGTGGATCAATATAACCTTGTACATTTTTTTCTAAGACGGCTTGTGGTATCGAAATAACAATTCTTAAATGGGAACTATCAAATACGTAAAAGGCATTGTCTATCCATGAAGCAAGAGCTTTACATGAAAGAGATGAAGTGGAGTCATGTTGACTTAGAACATCAGCTTTTACCCCATATTCAAGCAACATGGCCTCTGTAAAACATGTTTCAGCATTTGTGTTAGGAATTGAGGCAGTAAATCGCATACGCCGTTTACCGAACCATTGTCCATTAATATAAACATCTAAGCTATATTCACCAGGCAAGATCGGGTTCCCGTATTTGAAGCGAGCTATATCAATTTTTTGTGCATTACCTACTAAGAAGTTGTTATCAAATTCAGCCTTTGTAAAATGTGGAACGTCAGTATTATTTTCAGCGTATATAGCCATAGGCATGAATAGCGTAATACTTGATACGACGTAACAAGTAAAAGGGCTTTTTAAACATATATAAGGTATAAACCATTTAGACATAGTTTTAGAGCCTATTCATGATAGGTATTTAAGTTTTCCTAAGTAATACAAGGAGGTTAGAACTTTATTGGGTGCTCTACTCGTCCGCCGTAATCATTGATATATACGAAGCTCATATCTGCTAAGTTTTTATTTTTTAGTTTTATTTTATCCTCTGAAAAAGGGGAAATCATTAGACCTTGCTGTAATAAGTCTGTTTTATGGCCTTCACCTCCTTGAAAAATAGAAGTGATAGTAAGAAAAAAAGGTGTCGGATTTTTTATTACTAGATATTGATTATTTACTTTCCACTGAGCTTTCTCACTTATTTGGTCAATATTGTCTTTTAGATCTATAGGACGATAAAAGAATTTAATTCGCGAACGAACAGCGAGCTGTAAAAAATTATTAGAAATTGGGGTACTTTGGTCTTGTTGAGTTTTACCTTCGGGTTTAGGAGGTATATCTAAAACATTAAGCCAGAAAATTGATTCTTGTTGCTGACTTAATTGGGACGAATTAGGTAGAGCTGTAATTCTTAAAGTTTGTCCCTTAGCTGCTTCTACGCGTGAAATCGGTGGTGTAATAATGAAAGGCACATTTGCTTCATCGGGTGTCAATTTTGCATTTCCATCATCGATCCATGCTTGAACAAGAGATGGGGCAGTACCGTTATTACTCAGTTGTAATGTGATCTCACGTGCATTTGAAGGATAAATGACACGAGTACCATGTAAAACAATTTCAGCATGACCTGTAGTAGTGAGTGCTACCTGTAGGCAAGCTAATCCCCAGAAAAATTTACGACCACGAAAAAGCATCAGTCATATTCTCAATAATAAATAATAGGAAGTAGATTGCTTCTATTCATGAATAGAAGCTTCTAATTTAGTTTTATTGATAAATAATCGTGTATTTTACTTGTGATGTTACCGTACCAGCAGTAGAAGCACCTGTAGCATAATATTCAGCATAGTAGTTAAGATCAGCACTACCGCCAGCTGAAACATTTACCCATTGTGAATTCGTTTGAGTTTCATTTGCGCCTGTAGCAAGTACAGGAATTACGGCGTTATTACTGCCAAGTAACTGAATATTGACATTTGTTGCTGCACCAGAAGTTGCTTGGTTTAATAAACGACCCGTATTAAAGTCAACGGTTGCGCCTGGTTCAAAATAAGTTGCAACTTTACCTGCAGCGGCACAGTTCGTTAAATTAATTTGAAAAGGTGTGCGACCAGCTACATCACCAGCATTTTTTAAGGTTTGAGATGAAACAGTAGGCAAATTGATTGTTAAATTTTTATCTCCAGTATCAATAGTACAAGTATTATCCGTAACAAGACCATTAACAGTAATCGTGCCATCTGCTGCTTGTGCATTTGCTATATTTAAAAGAGAAACCGCCGCCACAAAAACAAATTTTTTCATAAAATCCCCAGAATAGCTTTTAAAATAAAATCCATTACTTTTCAGTAAGTTTATTCTGATTAAGTAAGGCGAAGGAAATATATCACTTTTCAATCAAAAAACAAGAAAAACATTATATTTATATATATTTTGATCAATTATTTTTATTAAGGAAAATTAAAAAATTATTTTTTATCATTTGGTAAAATAATTAATTGGTTTTTATTTAAAATAAAATTTAGAAATTGGTAATATCTAAGTAATTGTATTCTATTGAATTAATTTAATTTTAAAATATTTAAGATAATTAATATCTAATATGTTTGATTAAATAATTGTTTTTTAATGTTAAAATTGTTTTGTGTATATCTTATAAATATATTTAATTTTTTAAGAATTTTTTAAGATTCAATTCCTACTGTTTTAGTTGTAATTCAATAAAAGATAATCTGGAGTTCAGTTCCATGAATACTATGAAGTATAGCTATAAACCTAACTACTTTTTCTTTGCTCATAAATTAGTTTTGTTTTTAAAGGATTATCTCATCAAGCATCCGACGGAGCAGCAAACAACGTTTAACCTGCAAACGATTTATGACATCTTTAGCCATGATCTTGCTTCGAGTACGACAAACCTTGAAGGGATCTTAAATATTGCAGATGAATATGTCTTTGAAACAGAAGATGGTTTACTTCCATTAATTAGTAAGCATTCGGTCAATCTCAAAAATCATGTGCTTTCTTTAGAGTTTTCACCGCAGGCTTTGGCAAGTCTATTGTCAGGTCGTACGTTGGTAAATCCTAAAGCAGCCTAGATTTTCTTTTAAGGTAGAGTGAACTCATATAAAATTCATAAAATTTATTTTTAAGAGTTATTTATGAGTAAAGACTTTAAAGCTTTAACTTATATTGCGGATGATAATATAGCAGATACAGTAACTTGGCTCTTACATCATCAAGATGTTTTTGATTCTTTTAATTTTGATGTGTTGAGCCAAGAATTCACAGTAATGCATGCAGCAGGAAAGGATATTATTCGAGTCGGAACTTTTCTGAATGCTACTTACGGAATATTAGTAACTTCTATATAAATGAAAAAAGCCCTGAATGATCAGGGCTTTTAAATTTTCTACTTTGAGTTAAGCACTCATTGCATCTACTGATAAATCAGCAACTGTTGGCTTTGGTTTTTCAGCCGTTAAACCTAATTTATTAAATAAAGCTTGGTCTTTACCTTCACCGGCATTTGGTGTGGTCAGTAATTTATCCCCAGAGAATAATGAGTTTGCGCCTGCCATAAATGCTAATGCTTGATCTGAATCACTTAATGATTCGCGGCCCGCAGAGAGACGGATATAACTATGCGGCATGATAATACGCGCAACAGCAATAGTACGAATCCACTCAATAACATCAAGCTTTTCAACATCGGCTAAAGGTGTTCCTTCAATAGGAACAAGCATATTGATTGGCACAGATTCAGGATGAATTGGTAGGGTAGCGAGTTCATGTAATAAACCAATTCGGTCTTCACGACTTTCGCCTAAACCCACAATACCGCCACTACAAACTTTCATACCAGCTTGACGAACATAATCAAGTGTATTTAAACGATCATCAAAAGTACGGGTACTAATGATGTGAGAATAATACTCGCGAGATGTATCTAGATTGTGGTTGTAATAATCTAAACCAGCAACTTTTAGGCGTTCTGCTTGAGATTGGTTAAGCATACCTAAAGTCATACAGGTTTCCATACCTAATGCTTTAACTTCGCGTACCATTTCTAAAACATAAGGCATATCGCGCTCATGTGGGTTACGCCAAGCAGCACCCATACAAAAACGTGAAGAACCTGAATCTTTTGCAGTTTTTGCTTCGCTAATCACTTTTTCAACAGCAATACGTTTTTCTGCTTCTAGTTTTGATTCGTAATGTGCCGATTGTGAGCAATATTTGCAATCTTCAGGACATTTACCCGTTTTAATAGATAAAAGGGTACTGACCTGAATTGAATTGGCAGTGAAGTGCTCACGATGTACTTGCTGAGCCTTGAAAACTAAATCCAAAAAAGGTTGTTCATATAAAGCTTGGATTTCTTCACGATTCCAATCATTACGTAGAGTCATTGTCATATCCATGATGATGGCATTAATTCACTACACATAATCATACAGAATTCGTATTAAAGCTATAGGGCAAAAAACATCATTTTTTTAATTTGATGACTGAACTTGGCTGAGTTGTTGTTCAATTGCCCAATCAATATGCACATTGACAATTTCGTCATGTAAGTTCTTGCCATTTTGTAGCTGGTCTACAATTTCTTTTGAATAAGGTGCGTTGCCTAAACCGATGGCAATATTACGTTTAAATGATTGATAACCTGTCCGGCGTATTGGGCTACCTTCCGTATTGGCTAAAAAAGTGGCTTCATCCCACTGCCAGATATCAAGCAGCCTAATATTATCTAATCCATGTCTAGGATTAAAATCAGTAATAGATGCTGTTTTGGCAAAGCTATTCCAAGGACAAATTAACTGGCAGTCATCACAACCAAATATTCGATTACCAATTCCTGCACGTAATTCTTCAGCAATAATTCCTTTATATTCGATAGTTAAATAAGCAATACAACGTCTTGCATCTAGCATGTAAGGCTCGACAATTGCTTGCGTCGGGCAAATATCAATACAAGCGCTACAAGAACCGCAATGTGCTGTTGCAGGTTCGTCAAAAGGTAAGTCAAGGGATGTAAATAGCTCACCTAATACGAAAAAAGAACCTGACTTTTTATGAATGAGCAAAGTATGTTTACCTGTCCAACCCATTCCAGCACTTTCAGCTAATGATTTTTCAAAAATAGGCGCCGAGTCTGCAAAAGGACGAGATTCAAAATCGCCGACTTTTTCACGAATTCGTGTTGCTAGCGTTTTCAATCTACCACGCATGACTTTATGGTAATCACGGCCACGTGCATAGCGGGCGATAATGGCAGAATTAGGCTCTAAAGGTACATATCGAGGCTTTGGAGATTCCACAAGATAATTCATGCGGACACAAATAATACTTTTTGTACCAGGCACTAATAGTGTTGGATCAGCTCGCTTTTCTAGATTTTCTTCTAAATAGGTCATGTCTGCATGATAACCACGTTCAAGATACTCTAAAAAACGTGGCATTTGCTCTTGAGCATCTGGTTTTGCGATGACACAATCAGCAAAACCCAAGTCTAATGCTTGAGCTTTGATCCATGCTTTTAATTCATGTGGATCAATTTGTTGCACTGCAATGCGTGATGTGTCGGAAGATGTCATAAACCAAAATGCAAGAGGATAATAATATGCAGGCGGTAGTTTACCATAGCGATGATATTCGAGCATGGGAGCAGCGCTGGTTTGCTGCGCAAAACTCCTCATTAGGTTTAATGCAACAAGCGGCTTGGTCAATTGCCCAGCAACTTATTGAGCTTTTTAAAGATCGGTCTATCAAGAATATTGCTGTTTGGTGCGGGCAAGGCAATAACGCAGGTGATGGTTACTTTATAGTAAGTTATCTGAAGCAAGCTGGATTTAATGTTGAAATCTTTGCAGCTCAATTGGGTGAGTCAACCGATTTACATTGTGCAGCGCAATTTGCTAGAGAAATGAAAGCCCAAATTCATCCAAATTTTGATATTAAAAGAACATTTGATTGTCATATCGATGCCTTATTTGGCATAGGTCTAAACCGAGAATTAAATAGTGATTGGCAACAAGTGATTCAAATATTTAATGAACAAGTGGGCCTAAAAATTTCGATTGATATACCGAGTGGTTTACAAGCAAATACAGGACAAGTCTTACCTTTCGCAGTGAGAGCTGATCATACCTTTACCGTTTTAGGGCTTAAAGCAGGATTATTCACAGGACAAGGCAAAGAATATGTAGGAAAAATTCATTTAATTAATCTAATTCCTATAGATCACGAGTTGAAACCTTTAGCTTATTTGTCACCCACAAATATTAAACTTCCTCAGCGTATGGCATTTGGGCATAAGGGAAGTTACGGGCATGTTTTAGTGGTGGGTGGACATGAGCAAATGGGCGGCGCTGTAATTATGGCTGCTGAGGCTGCTTTTCATGCGGGTGCAGGCAAAGTGACGGTAGTTTGCCATCGCAATCACCATCAGGCCATTTTGTCGCGGGCACCTAATATTATGCTTCGTGATATTAATGCTTTAGATGAAGAAAATATTAGAGAGATTTCATCTCAGGTTGATGCAGTATGTTTTGGAATGGGATTAGGCCGTGATGAGTGGGCTAAGCAAATCTATGAGCAATGGTTTAATTTGTTAAATCAGAGTACACACCTAGAAACTGTTTTAGATGCAGATGCTTTGTGGTTTCTTGCCAAGCAGCCTGAAAAATTGGGTGCACATGTTTATGCGACGCCTCATCCGGGAGAAGCTACTACCTTACTTGGTTCTTCTACAGCGCAAATTGAAAATGACCGAATTGCTGCAATTCATGCTTTGCAACATAAATATGCGGGTCAGTGGGTACTTAAAGGAGCAGGTAGCTTAATTTTAGAGGATAACTTGTATATCTGTACGCAAGGTAATGCTGGTATGGGAACTGGTGGAATGGGTGATGTATTAGCTGGAATGATTGCAAGTCTAAAAGCCCAATTCCACAAAGATATTGCGTTACATGAGATTGTAACCCTTCATGCACAAGCAGGGGACCTTTTAGCTAAAAATGGTATGCGTGGCTTGCAGGCTTTTGAGATGAATCAGGCAATTACTCAAGTCGTAAATCAATAAATTTTTAACGTCTGCGACTGCTAGAGCGACTTCGCCCACGTGCCATACCACCTAAAGCATTTAAAACAGACAGTTTGCTCATACTTCCCGATGCATGAGCATGGCAGATGGCAGCAGCAAGGGCATCGGCCGCGTCGGATTGAGGTTTAATGGTCAGATTAAGTAATCGCATGACCATCATTTGGACTTGTTCTTTATCGGCAGCGCCATAACCAACCACAGACTGTTTAATTTGACGGGCAGTATATTCTGCAACTTGTAAATCTAAATTCACTAATGCGGCTATGGCAGCACCACGGGCTTGTCCTAGTTTTAAGGCAGAGTCTGGGTTTTGAGCCATAAAGACTTGCTCAACTGCAGCTTCAGTAGGGCCATGAAATTTCACAATGCGCTCAACGCCGGCAAAAATACGTTTTAAGCGTTCTGGCATTTCTTGAGTTTCTGTTCGGATTGTACCGGCATCAACAAAACGCAGTTTACTACCATCTTTTTCAATGATTCCATAACCTGTTAAGCGTGAACCCGGGTCAATTCCAATAATCAATGCCATGTGAAGACTTATGTATAAGTAATTTAGATAGTATTGTTACATAGCCAAAACGGTTATGCATGAGTAATTTAAAGAAAGCCGTGATGAATGGTTATTTTTCGGTTTTTATCTTACCCATCTATATTGTTTAAAATCATTTGATGTAATTCTATTTTAATGGAATACTTATCTATAATTTTGGAATTTACGTCTGTGGTAGATGGAAGATATTAATATACGCATTGCACAACAAGTACGTGAACTACGTCTAGCGCGTGGATATACTCTAGATGTTCTTGCTACTCGATGTCAGGTAAGCCGTTCTGCAATTTCACTCATTGAAAGAGGTGAGGCAAGTCCAACTGCAGTTGTCCTTGAAAAGCTGGCAAATGGTTTAGGTGTTCCTTTAACTCAGCTATTCGCCACTTCACAAAATAATCAGTCACCACAACCTATAGTTCGACGTATTCAACAATCAGAATGGAAAGACCCTGAAACAGGATATATTCGCCGTCAAGTCTCTCCTCCAAATTGGAAGTCTCCATTTCAAATTGTTGAAATTGAATTTCCAGCTCATGCCCGAATTACTTATGAAATTAATGAAACCTCTAATGTTGTACAGCAACAACTTTGGGTAGTTGAAGGGCAAATTGATATTCAATTAGGTGAAGCTTGTTATGCTTTAAGCAAAGGAGATTGCTTGGCAATGCAACTCAACCAACCTGTTATATACACTAATAATTCAGCTCAAATCGCTCGCTATATCTTAGTCGTCTCTAGTCAACTCGTATCTGCCGTTAAGGAATCGTTATGATCTATTCCCTCAATTCTAATTTTCGTTTAATTGATTGTAATGAAGCAGAACATGCAGCGGCTATATTAGAGATTCTGAATGAGGCAATTATTAATTCTATAGCACTGTATGATTATGTGCCGCGCTCAATTGATTCAATGAAAACATGGTTTTCAGTCAAAAGAGAACATGGTTTTCCAGTGATTGGTATTGTGGATGAGACAAACAAATTATTGGGTTTTGCGAGTTGGGGAACCTTTAGAGCTTTCCCTGCCTACAAATATACGGTCGAACATAGTATTTATATTCATCATGAACATCGTGGCAGCGGATTAAGCAAAATTCTAATGCAAGAATTGATTAAGCGCGCTCAAGAGGCTGATCTACATGTATTGATAGGTTGTATCGATGCAACTAACCAAGCGAGTATCGGTTTACATGAAAAAATGGGTTTTATCCATGCCGGTACTTTTAAGCAAGTCGGTTTTAAATTTGGCCAATGGTTAGATGCTGCTTTCTATCAGTTAAATTTAAATACACCGCATGCGCCAGTTGACGGATAAATAATAAGGTTTTCAAATTTCAAGTTTAATAAAACAACCCAGTTTATAAGGATGAATATAAGCTGGGCTATAAAGTTCAAATTATAAAATACCTAGCTGCTCTAATCCTTTATAAGCAATTTCTTTTCGAATAGAACTAGGTGTTCCTTTTTTCATTTCTAAATTGAGTGAGAACGCTACAATTTCTCCTTGTGGTTGAACGACCCAGCCTGTGAACCATCCCACTTGAGGCTCCACATCCCATCCCCAACCGCTTTTAGCGTAAATTTTACGTCCATTTTTTTCTTCTATGAACACCATAGATTGAACTTGTTCTTGTACATTTTTGCTAAAGGGAAGAGTTTTGTGGGCTAATTCATAAGCAAACTGTGCTTCCTGTTGAGGCGTAATTTTGAGGGGGCCAACAAGCCAAAAATTATCTACTTTTGAACCAATATCAGAATTACCGAAACCAATACGCTTAACCTCTTTGGACATAAGATCAAGGCCAATTCGTCGAGCTAGTTCTTGATACACAGGAATAGCAGAAGCTTTCATGGCATCACCTAAGGTCATATCTTTTTCCCAATCAGGAAATAAACGCTTTTGTCCATCCCATTTAAACACTTCTGTTGTTGTTGCTTTATGATGTTCAAGACCAATTAAAGCATTTAGCATTTTAAAGGTAGATGCAGGGACATATTCGGTTGATGCTCTTTTTAGATCATTGCCATAAATTTCCTCTGTATTTCCGCGCTTAATAACCAAAACACCAGTGGTCTGTGCTTGATCAAACAGTGATTTAATTTCTTCTGAATTTTTATGGGTAGAAAGAGCGTGTATTTGATGCTGTTGTACTGTATTGAAAGAACATGCTGACAAAAATATGGTACTAATAGCAAGGAAAAGAGCTTTTTTAGTCATAAGTCTATTTAGGCTTAAAAGTATTATTCTTTAATTTAACTTGAAAGGAGATGCTTTTAGATAGAGAAAATGTAAGCTATTGGGATAAGCTGACATTTAAATATCGATTTTTTAAATTCTTTAAAAACAATACATATTCAAAAAAGCTAAGACTTTTTATTTGACTAAAAACTGCTTGTGAGAGAGCAATACTGTTTAAATAGAGTAAAAAAATTAAAATCTGATAAAAGACACACTTGATAAACCTGATATAGCACTCATTAATAATAAAGCATGTTTGTTTTTATCGAGTTAAAATCAAATGTACTCTAGTATTGCAGACTCTGGCTGATTCGATAGGGTTGGGGTAAATAAAACTGCAATGAATTTTCTTTTTGAGATAGATAAAGTTTTACATGAATTTACTTCTTATTGTAGTTCTGGGCGCGATTGTTGAAATTGCCGTATGGATTGGTGTAGCACAGTTCATCAGTGGATGGTATGTGTTCTTTTGGTTCATTCTTGCTTTCTTTATTGGTTTGGGGCTTATTCGCAGAAGTACTGCTGGTATTATGCCTCAATTACAACAAATGCAGATGACCGGCCAACTCGGTAATGACCCGGCAGTAACTAAAAAACTTGCTTTTGCTTTTGCAGGTTTCTTATTGATGTTACCAGGTCTTGTTTCTGATGTATTAGCGGTTTTGATTTTGATCCCTGGTGTTCAAACTGCTTTCCGTAATATGGCGATGAGAACTCTCGCAAAACGCCAACAGGCTATGATGGATAAAATGATGGGTGGCATGAGCGGTAATATGGGCGGACAAAACCCATTTGCTGATTTAATGCGCCAAATGCAGGATATGCAGAATCAACAAGGTGGGGGAAGTCAAGGTCAATACCGTGATTCAAGCATTATTGATGGAGAAGCACGTGAAGTCACTCCAGAACATAAGAAAATTGAACATAAAAATAAGGATTAATGAATACCTTATCTAAAGGCCTAAACCTTTAAAGTTTAGGCCTTTTTTATTTTAAGAAGATATAACTTATTTAGTAAGAGATTCAGTCACAACAGAATCTGTTTGAGCCAATTCAGTTGGGTTTTCTTGTGGTTTTGTTTGGGGTTGGTATTTGTTTGAAGCTAAGGCTGTTTGCTTATTTTCAGATTGTTGATAACCTCGGCTTCGGTTGGCTCGTTCGCGAAAGCCACCTTTATTAATGAGCTTTGTGTGTGACATGCATTTGCCTAAAATGTGAGATTATTCGCTTATTTTAGCAAATTTGGCAAAATATCAAAATAAGAAAAATAGTTCTAGAAAAATAATATTTAAATTAAGTATTTGTTTTTAATTTATATTTTTTTATTGACTCAATTGTTCATCTAGATTGAATTATCTATTCATTTCACATAGGATAAATATAAAGGATGTATAAATTAAAAAATGTAGCAAACCTATTAAAACAACAACGGTTGAAATGAGGGAAGGAGGGTTACCTATGCTATATCAATACCATTGTGCGTGTTGCGACAAAGTTGTGGCATCGACTGATAAATCATGTCCATATTGTGGTTCACAACATATTCGAAGCCCGTATGGCTTATGGATGTTTTGTGTGATGGCTTGTCTAGCTGTTGTTGTCGTATTTAAAGTTGTGCATATCTATATCCAGAACCATCAAGATACTCCAACGCAGTCAACTTTACTGGATGTATTAAATCAGGATGATAAAACGACAAGACAATAGACTTTGATTACAGCTATAAATAATGATATGGCGTCAAGGATGATTGCTAGAAGACCAAACCCTACATACCATAGAGTTTTAAGTATAAAAAAGCCCGCTCAATCGCGGGCTTTTTTATGACGGCATATTAGAGGCCAGCAGCATCTTTAAGGGCATCAACTTTATCAGTTTTTTCCCATGTAAATGCAGAGTCTGAACCTTCGCGACCAAAGTGACCATAAGCCGCAGTTTGTTTGTACATTGGTTGAAGAAGATCCAACATACGAGTAATACCAAACGGTCTTAAATCGAAATGATCACGTACAAGTTGAATAATTAACTCATCAGAAACTTTTGCTGTGCCAAAGGTATTAATTGAAATCGAAGTAGGTTCTGCTACACCAATTGCGTAACTCACTTGAATTTCACATTTGTCAGCAAGACCCGCAGCTACAATATTTTTTGCAACATAACGACCAGCATACGCAGCAGAACGGTCAACTTTAGATGGATCTTTACCAGAGAAAGCACCACCGCCGTGACGAGCCATACCGCCGTATGTATCAACAATAATTTTACGGCCTGTTAAGCCACAGTCACCTACAGGGCCACCAATAACGAACATACCTGTTGGGTTAATGTGAAACTTAGTAGCTGCATGGAACATTTCAGCAGGGATGATCGGTTTGATAATTTCTTCAATAACTGCTTCTTTGAGCTGGCTTTGAGAAATTTCAGGATCGTGTTGAGTAGATAAAACAACTGCATCTAGACGTACAGGCTTGCCATTTTCATATGCAAAAGTAACTTGGCTTTTTGCATCTGGGCGTAACCATGGAAGGGCACCAGAACGACGTAGTTCAGCTTGACGCTCCATTAAGCGGTGAGCATAAGAAATCGGCGCAGGCATAAGCACGTCTGTTTCACGGCTTGCATAACCGAACATTAGTCCTTGGTCACCAGCACCTTGATCTTCTGGTTTTTGACGGTCTACACCTTGAGCAATTTCAGGTGATTGTTTACCAATCATATTGATTACAGCACATGTTGATCCATCAAAGCCAAGATCAGAGTGGTGATAACCAATACCGTTAACAGTATTACGAACAACAGCTTCAACATCAATATTAGCAGTCGTTGTGACTTCACCTGCAAGTACAACAGCGCCTGTTTTTACCAGTGTTTCACAAGCAACACGTGCGTATGGGTCTTCTTTTAAGATTGCATCCAAAATAGCGTCGCTAATTTGGTCGGCCATTTTATCGGGATGACCTTCGCTTACAGATTCCGAGGTAAAAACAGCGTACTCGCGCATGAAAGTCCTATCTTGGTTATTTCAAAAGACATAATATGTTACATCGACTTGAGCTTGAGGACCAGTTCATACTGACTAAAAAGCATGAATTTATTTCATTTATAGTGTGTTTTAATTGATAAGTGTATTAGTAAAATTGATATAGAGAGTTATAATTTAAAGTATTTATATTTTAACAACTTGTTGCTAGTGTGTTTTTTAGACATGTAAATCAATAAAAGATTCTATCTGAAAATTTGGACTTTAAAGAAAACTAATACGATCAGCTTATGCAAGATGAGGGGAATATTTTTACTATATATCAAAAACTAACAGGGGAAATACTTTGAAATTTGAGCAGTCTGCAGAAAAATGAACACTGTTTTGTATAACTTAAAGATTCAAATGTTTTTTGTGTAACCAAGAAACGGTTAAAAATAAAGAAATATACCTTGTTGGGGTTTACCCTAAGCCTTTTTTTTAAGACAATATAGTGGCATTGAATGGTTATTCATCTTCTTCTTTTCATCAATCTATTAAAATTGGATTCTGATCTATGACGACCCCTTTAAACGAACGTCGTATTGCAAATGCAATTCGTGTATTGGCAATGGATGCTGTGCAACAAGCAAACTCAGGACATCCAGGTGCTCCAATGGGGATGGCAGATATTGCTGATGTCGTCTGGCGTGAGTTTTTAAATCACAACCCAACAAATCCACAATGGGCTAACCGTGACCGTTTCGTTTTATCAAATGGCCATGGCTCAATGTTGCAATACGCTTTGCTTCATTTAACAGGTTATGATCTTTCAATTGAAGATTTAAAACAGTTCCGTCAATTACATTCTAGAACCCCTGGTCACCCTGAATATGGCTATGCACCGGGTGTAGAGACGACAACTGGTCCTTTAGGTCAAGGTATTGCTAATGCTGTTGGTTTTGCTTTAGCAGAAAAAACATTGGCTGCTCAATTTAATAAAGATGATTTAAAAGTTGTTGACCATTTCACTTACTGTTTCTTAGGTGATGGCTGTTTAATGGAAGGTATTTCTCACGAAGTATGTTCTTTAGCTGGCACATTACAACTTGGTAAATTGATTGCTTATTATGATGATAATGGCATTTCAATTGATGGTGAAGTAGAAGGCTGGTTCAGCGACGATACAGAAGAGCGTTTCAAAGCTTATGGTTGGCAAGTTCTTCGTGTAGATGGTCATGATGCTTATGCGATTCGTCAAGCGACAATCGAAGCAAAAGCTGAAACTCAAAAACCAACAATCATTATGTGTAAAACGATTATTGGTTTAGGTTCACCAAATAAACAAGGTAAAGAAGACTGTCATGGTGCGCCATTAGGTAAAGATGAAATTACTTTAACTCGTGAAGCATTAGGTTGGAACGAAGAAGCATTTGTTATTCCTGCTGATGTATATGCTGCATGGGATGCAAAAGCAAAAGGTAGTGAATCTGAAGCAGCTTGGAATGCGGTATTTGCACAATATCAAGCAAAATATCCAACTGAAGCAGCTGAGTTACTTCGTCGTATCAGTGGTGACCTACCAGCAGAATTTGCAGCGCAAGCAGATGCTTTCATTCATGAAACAAATGCGAAAGGCGAGACAATCGCAACACGTAAAGCAAGCCAAAATACATTACAAGCGTTTGGTCCTTTATTACCTGAACTGTTAGGTGGTTCTGCTGACTTAGCGGGTTCTAACTTAACACTTTGGAAAGGTTGCCAAGGTATTCAAGAAAACCCAGCGGGTAACTATGTATACTATGGCGTACGTGAATTTGGTATGACTGCAATCGCTAATGGCGTTGCATTACATGGTGGTTTCGTTCCTTACGTTGCAACATTCTTAATGTTTATGGAATATGCACGTAATGCAGTACGTATGTCTGCATTAATGAAACAACGTGTAATTCATGTTTATACACATGACTCAATTGGTCTAGGTGAAGATGGTCCAACTCACCAACCGATTGAACAAATTGCTTCATTACGTGGTACACCTAACTTAAAGACATGGCGTCCTGCAGATACTGTAGAAACTGCAATTGCTTGGAAATCTGCTTTAGAACGCAAAGACGGTCCTACAGCACTTATTTTCTCTCGTCAAAACTTACCATTCCAAACACGTTCTGAAGAGCAAATTCAAAACGCTGCGAAAGGTGGTTATGTACTTGCTCAAGAAAAAGGTGAATTAAAAGCAATTATTATTGCAACTGGTTCTGAAATTTCTTTAGCAATGGAAGCTTATGCACAACTTGAAGGTGTGCGTGTAGTTTCTATGCCATGTGCAGAAGAGTTTATGAAGCAAGATGCTGCATACCGTGAAGCAGTATTACCAGCTCATATCCGTGCGCGTGTTGCTGTTGAAGCGGCTCATGTTGACTATTGGTGGAAGTTCGTTGGTCTTGATGGCAAAGTAATTGGTATGACAACTTATGGTGAGTCAGCACCAGCAAAAGATTTGTTCCAATTCTTCGGTATTACAACTGAAGCTGTAATTGCTGCGGTAAAAGAGTTAACTGCTTAAATATTAAAGTAGTGTAAAAAAGCGCTCTATCTAGAGCGCTTTTTTATTTGAGAAGTTAAATAGTGAGTTCTGTTTGGATATTAATCTGAGAGGTTAATAACTTATGAATAGGGCAATTTTCTGCAACTTTTAGTAATCGCTTATGCTGGTCTTCAGTAAATTCACCTTTGAGTGTGATTTTTCGTTCAATATTATTTTGGCCTTTCTCAGGTTCACCATTTGGGTTTAATGCTAAATCCACCTGAACATGATCAATTTTGATACCTTTAAGATTCGCATACATCTCTAAAGTAATGGTGGTACAAGCACCTAAAGCAGATAATAAAATCTGAACCGGGTTCGGAGCTGTATCTTGTCCACCTTTATCATTTGGTTCATCTGCAAACCATTGATGACCTGCAGGATCGGTAAGAGTTACTCGATATGGGGTAGAAGTACTTTGTGCTTGAGCAGTATTAACCATGTTTTACCTTATTATTAATCAATAAATTTGAAGTAAAAACGAAAGTCTAGAATTCGAACACGGTATGACAGTACCGCTACTTTATAATATTAGTTTTAAATAATAACTGTAACGCTTTTATTGTTGCATGGATGAAACATATCGTTTTATAAAGAATGGTGAATTAAATTACTTGATGTATACACTAACGACTATATCAATAAAGGATACGAAAAATGCATCTTAAAACATTAAGCTTCGGTTTGGCAGTAGCATTGGCTAGTTCAGTTACTTTAGCTGCGCCAGTAGACTACAAAATTGACCCAACACATACAGCTACTGTTTTTTCATGGAATCACTTTGGTTTCTCTACTCCAAGCGCTAACTTCTCGGATATTCAAGGTGTAATTAAAGTTGATAATGCTAAACCAGCAAATTCATCTGTAAATGTAACTATTCCTTTAAGCAGCGTAAACACAAACGTACCTGCTTTAGATAAAGAGTTCCAAGAAGAAGCTTGGTTTAATGCGGCTAAATATCCAAATATTACATTTAAAAGTACTAAAGTTGAAACCAAAGACAAAAAGCACTTTAAAATTACTGGTGACTTAACTGTTAAAGGCGTAACTAAGCCAGTTGTACTTGACGCTGTTTTAAACAAGCAAGGCGAGCACCCAATGGCTAAAGTTCCAGCAATTGGTTTTAATGCTACAACTTCATTCAAGCGTTCTGACTTTGGTTTAGGAAGTTATGTGCCGAACGTGGGTGATAAGATCACTGTAAACATTACGACAGAAGCAACTGCCGCTAATGCAGCTAAAAAATAAGTTATAAGTTTCTAAAAAAGCTCTCAGATATGAGGGCTTTTTTTATTTAGACGGGCTCTTTTTTATCTGGGTCTATAAATACTAAGGGTGCTGAAGGATCGATATTTCTTTTCAGAGATTTTTCTCTCAAGAACTGGTAAGTAGGCATTTTTCTTTTTGCCTGATCGCGCAGCTTCTTTTTAATATAAAGCACCAGAGCAAAACACGTGGTTGCAACAGTCAGCATCATGCCATTCATATAGCTCATGATTGAGCTTACATAGCCAATAGTCGTTAAACGATGCATCATACGTTCAACTTGAGTGCTACTTTCAATGCCAGTAATTGCCCAGCTACATAGATGTTCACAGTTATTAATAATTAGATGATAGTGATTTTCATGCATACGTGAACGCATTCGGCGAACGACAATCTTTCCTTTATAACGCGGTTTGTCATAAAAGCGGACGTGTATTTTTTTGCCATGCGAGAATGCGTCTATTGAGGTGATTTCAATTGGGTGTTTTTTGATGAAATGAGCTAAGCCAGAATAATGGATAACTCGACCTCTCCCTGCATATATACCATGATGGCTATAGCCGAGATGCTTTACGATGAGGTGAGCCCCTAAAGGGTAGCGCTTATTCGGTTGTTGCATGCTTACGCTGATCCAATAAAGTGTAAATGGCTTTTATTGAAAAGCTATTAAACATTATAACCAATATCAGCAATTTGGAGTGTATTGATTCGGTCGAATGAATGAGTTTGATGCATATCCAATCTATTTATATTGTTTGTATATAATTTAGTTACTTAATATGAAGGAAAAATGTCATGTCAGGTATTGTTAAATGAAATGGGTCATCGGGTGTTTAGCTTTATATGGGCTTTTGTTTCAATCCGCATATGCTACAGAACACCAGCAAGTTAAAACGGTAGAAGGTGATCAATTTGATGTGGTTGCAATCAGCGATTTTAAAGGATTACGCCTGTTTTTAAACAATCCTCATAATCAGCAATATTACAAAAGTTTTAACAATATTCAGCAACAATTAAAACAGTGCGAACAGCTTAGTTTTGCAATGAATGCAGGAATGTTTCATCCAGGATTTTCTCCAGTAGGTTTGTATGTTGAGCAAGCCAAAGTGATTCAGCCTTTAAATGAAAATAAAGAAGGAGGAAATTTCTTTTTACAACCGAATGGTATATTGGCTTGGAGCAAAAAACAGGCCTTTGTGTTAACCACACAACAATATAGCCGAAAAAATTTGAAAGTTGATTATGCAACTCAATCTGGTCCCATGTTAGTTATTGATGGGAAGATAAATTCTATTTTTATACCCGACTCTCAATCAAAGAAAATTCGTAATGGTGTTGGTATTCGAAATAATAGACTCTATTTTGTAATATCGAAAAATAGGGTGAATTTCTATAATTTTGCCCAGTTTTTTCAAAGAAATCTTAAAGTAGAGCAGGCTTTATATCTGGATGGTTCTATATCTAGTTTATATATGCAAAATAACAACCGGAATGACCAGCAATTTCAAATGGGACCAATGGTAGGCTGGATAGATCAGTCGGGTTGTGTGAATTAAAGTAAAATATAAAAAAAGCCAGTACAAGACTGGCTTTTTAATTAATGAATAGATGGTTTTTGAGTGACGACTTCATTTAACTCTTTTCGGCTATAACCACGGGAAATAAGAACTCTTTTAATTCCCTTAATGACATCTTCATCTGTTGCTTGTGCTAGCGCACTTAGAAGTTGTTCATTAGTTTTACATGAGCAGTCATTTTCAACACAAGCAGTCTGGTTTTTATGCTCGTTATGCTGTTGATCTGCTAAGAACAGCTTTTGCCAAAAACTCATAGAGCCTTCATATACAACCTAACATAGCTCGAAATATAGCCAATTTAAAATAAAATACAAGACTCTATAAGTGATAAAACCACCAGTTGAACTCGAGAATTTTCGATGGGAATGCTTGAGTTAAACGAAATTATGACGAACAGATGACTTGATATTTTTTGAAAATTTAAATAGTTAAATAAGAAAACCTTAAAAAATAAGGAGGTATATATCCTCCTTATTTAAAAATTTACAATGAAAGATTTTGTTTAAATCTTCTCAAGTAAAACACCAGACTCTACATGATGCGTATAAGGGAACTGATCAAATAAGGCAAATTTAGTCACTCGATGAGTTTGACTGAGTGTTTTTAAATTTTCATATAAAGTATCGGGGTTACATGAAATGTAGATAATACGTTCAAAACCTTGTAATAATTTCAAAGTTTCATCATCAATTCCTGCACGCGGTGGATCTACAAATACCGTGTCAAAGTCATAACTCTGAATATCAATATTTGCTTCTTGTAGTCGGCGGAACTCGCGCTCACCTTGATAAGCTTGAGTAAACTCTTCAGCCGAGAGACGGGCTACTTGAATATTATCAATCTGGTTTTGTTCAATGTTCCATTGAGCTGCATAAACAGATGATTTTGCAAGCTCAGTAGCAAGCACTCGTTCGAACTTTAAAGAGAGTGGAAGTGTAAAATTACCATTACCACAATAAAGTTCTAATAAGTGTTTTTTTGATCCTTCAGCTGCGTCACATGCCCATTGCAGCATTTTTTTGCAAACTTGTGCATTAGGCTGAGTAAAGCTGCTTTCGATTTGTTTATATTTAAATGAGCGATTTAAAAGTTCGAATTCTTCAACGACGAAATCATCGCCAATAACAATTTTCTGGCCACGACTACGGCCCATAATTTTAATATCTAATTTATCGGCAAGCGCTTTAGCGGCTTGTTCCCATTCTTGATCCAGTTTACGGTGATAAATTAGGGTAACCAACATTTCTCCGCTAAGTGTTGCGAGGAAATCAGCTTCAAATAAACGATTAGAAAGCTTAGGCTCAGCCTTAAGTTCTTCCAAAAGTTTTGGCATTAAATCATTGATGCTTTGATCTGCAATTGGAAACTCATCAATGCGTACAACAGTTTTTTGCTTGTCGTCGTCATTACGCTCAAACATGGCATAGAACATATCATTTTCTGTATGCCAGATACGAAATTCAGCACGCATACGGAAATGTTGTTCAGGTGATTCAAACACTTCTAATGTAGGTGGTGTAAATTCAGAAAATTGAGTAGTAATGCGTTCAATTTTAGCTTGAAGTTGTTGACGATAAGAAGAGGTCATAGACAAAGAAAATTTAGACAGAATCAAATAGTGAATGGTATCAAAAAAATTGAACTTGCAGGAGCCAATTTTAACCAGATATTTATAAGAGAAAAGAGGTACCTAAACTAGAGTTGATTTAAAACGCGATTAATAAAATCTGCTTTTATTGTTCTATATTGATCAGGGTCTAAATGATTACACTGTAATTTTAATTGATTATATTCATTGACCAATGTGGGTGATTCTATAAGCTTATTTTTAAATGTTAAGAAAAATGTGAATATTGAATCTGATACTACAATTTGAAAAGCGACATCATCATCGTTGAGTGACTCGAGCATACAAAGCTCATGTGTTCTTAGTGTATTTGGCTTTTCGATAAAGTTGAGTGTTTTTAGGCGTTCAATTGCGCATTCAAATTGCTCAGGCATAACTTCAATGTAAATATCTAGATCACCTTTAGAAATAGCATTCGGTATAGCGGATGAACCAATATGCTCAATTTTGGCAAATGGTAGAAGGGTGCAAATAGCTTTGTGATATGAATTAAAAAGTTGAGCGCATCTTTGTTGATATTGTTCTGGTTCTAAAAAGACCATTATTAGAATCTCGAATTGATAAAGTTTATATATTTAATAATAGATTACTTGATTAAATAAAAAAGCCCAAATACTGAGATTTGGGCTTTTTAGAAAGTTAGGTATTAATCAGTCATTGTCATTAAGCTTGCGTTACCACCAGCCGCAGCTGTATTCACACTAATTGCACGTTCAATCACTAAACGCTCAAGTGGAATAGTTTCATTCGGCTCAATATGGGTAATACCAACAATTGCACCAGAACGAGTAGCAATCTCTTGTTGTAATGAGAAGATCTCTTCGCGATTACCATGATGTAAAACTGCATCAAAATCATCTGATGAGATGTTTTTAACTGTAGTAATTGCAGCAAGCACATCTTTTGGCAATGTTTGTTTGTATTTTGCCAACAATGGACTATTTGGCATTACGGCCGCTTGGCTACCCACT
Organism: Acinetobacter lactucae; assembly: GCF_013122135.1. Taxonomy (NCBI): domain Bacteria; kingdom Pseudomonadati; phylum Pseudomonadota; class Gammaproteobacteria; order Moraxellales; family Moraxellaceae; genus Acinetobacter; species Acinetobacter lactucae. The sequence continues at coordinate 2,250,994 of NZ_CP053391.1, read as the reverse complement.
GCAAAAATTGCGAGCAACTGATGCAATTGATTTTGTTCTGTATCAGCGATTGAAAGAACACGATGACGCGGCAAAATAATATATTGGTTACTTTCCCCAGTAGGGCCTTGTAACTCATAGAATTTACCAACACCAAATGGTTCGATATCACGATTAGCTTGCGGTAAATACTGTTTCGCCCAATTTTGTAAGCTCTGATAAACCTCACGGTTAAAGCCTTCAAAAGCAGTTTGCTCAGTCTTCATGGCAAATGGTGTTGCCAATACTTTGTTTGAACAATGTTGCATTAAGCGATACATGTAAAGCGGACCGCCAGCTTTTGGACCTGTACCAGATAGACCTTCACCACCGAATGGTTGAACACCAACAACAGCCCCAACAATATTACGGTTGATATAAAGGTTACCCACTTCAGCATGCTGAATGACTGTTTGGATGGTTTCATCAATACGGGTATGTAGACCCATTGTTAAACCATAGCCTTTGGCATTAATGCGAGAAATGAGTTGTTCAAGCTCACCATACTTATAGGTAATGATGTGTAAAACTGGACCAAAAACTTCGCGTTGTAAGTCATCAAGATTAGGAAGTTCAATTGCTGTTGGTACAACAAAAGTCCCTTTATCTAATTCATTCTGGCTTGTTGCACCGAACATCAACTGATGTACCGGATAGCCTTTAGACTTCATTTTTTGAATGTGCTGGTCAATCGTTTGTTTTGCTTCGTCATCAATAACAGGACCAATGTCAGTTTTTAAAATTGCAGGATTACCTACGATCAACTGTTGCATTGCACCTTTAAGCATTTTAATCACGGTTGCAGCACTGTCTTCTTGTACACATAAAATACGTAAAGCAGAGCAACGTTGACCCGCGCTATCAAAAGCAGAACTTACAACATCGAGTACGACTTGTTCAGTTAATGCTGATGAGTCCACAATCATTGCATTTTGACCTCCAGTCTCTGCAATGAGAGGAATAGACTGCCCATTAGCAGATAAGCGTTTCGCAACGGTCTTCTGCAAAATTTTTGCAACTTCAGTCGAACCTGTAAACATGATGCCATCGATACGGCTATCTTGGCTAAGCTGAGCACCGACTGTCTCACCGCGGCCAGGGAGTAACTGTACAGCACCATGTGGAATACCGGCTTCCCATAAAATCTGAACTGCTTGAGCTGCGATTAATGGTGTTTGTTCAGCAGGTTTAGCAATAACACAGTTACCACTCACTAATGCTGCAGCAATTTGGCCAGAAAAAATCGCAAGAGGGAAGTTCCATGGGCTAATACAAAGTACCGTACCTAGTGGCTGAATAGCTGTATTTTCTGGTAGGTTTTCAACTTGAGTTGCGTAGTAACGTAAGAAGTCTACAGCTTCGCGAACTTCTGCAATCGCATTGGCATAAGTTTTACCGCTTTCACGGCAGAGTAAAACCATCAATTCTTGAATGCGGCTTTCCATGAGGTCAGCTGCACGTTTTAGGTATTGAGCACGTTGTTCTTTAGGAGTCTTTGACCATTCTGATTGAGCTTGTTCAGCTGAGTTAAGCGCAATTTCGACATGCTTAAGATCAGCTTCTTGTACATAACCAACAATTTCATCATTTTGTGCTGGGTTTGTAATTGCAACAGAATGACCTTGCTCTAATGAATCGTTATTTGCCAATAATGGATGGCTTTGCCAAATACGATTACGCAATTCTTGAGCTGTGCTGTCTAGAGCTGCAAGTGGAGCATCATTTGCTAAATCATAGCCTTTAGAGTTTTTACGAAGTGTTCCGTACATATCTAAAGGTAGAGGAATTGATGGATGTTTTAAACCAATCGAACCTTCAAGCTTAGCTGCATTACGAATATCGTAAATTGGAGACTGAATAAGATCGTCAACTTTAAGCGTTTTATCGGCAATACGGTTAACGAATGAAGTATTCGCGCCATTTTCAAGTAAACGACGAACTAAATAAGCCAACAAAGTTTCATGATTACCAACAGGAGCATAAATACGGCATGGCACGCCTAATTTATTTTGTTCACGTGGGCCCACAACTTGTTCATAAAGCGGTTCGCCCATACCATGTAAGCATTGGAACTCATATTGACCAGCATAATATTTGCTTGGATCAGCTAAATGATAGATTGTTGCCAATGTTTGAGCATTGTGAGTTGCAAATTGCGGATAGATAAATTCTGGCGCAGCAAGTAATTTTTTAGCACAAGCGATATAAGATAAATCTGTATGTACTTTACGAGTGAAGACAGGGTAGTCATCCATACCTTCGATTTGCGCTTTCTTAATTTCGCTATCCCAATACGCACCTTTTACAAGACGGATCATGAGACGCTTTTGGCTGCGTTTAGCAAGGTCAATAATGTAATCAACCACGAAGAAACAACGTTTTTGATAAGCTTGAATTACAAAACCAATGCCTTTCCAGTTTGCAAGTTCCGGCTCGAAGCAAAGACGTTCAAGTAACTCAAGAGAAATTTCTAAACGCTCTGATTCTTCTGCATCAATATTTAAACCAATATTGTATTTTTTAGCCAAAAGAGCGAGTTCAAATACTTTGCCGTAGAGTTCTTTATGAACACGTTCAATTTGCGCACGTTGATAGCGAGGATGTAAAGCAGAAAGCTTAATTGAAATACCTGGGCCATCATATACACCTTTGCCATTAGACGCTTTACCAATTGCATGAATGGCTTGTGTGTAATCGTTAAAGTAACGTTCAGCATCATGTTCGGTTAAAGCTGCTTCACCCAACATATCATAAGAATAGCGGAACCCTTTATCTTCAAGTACTTTGGCATGGTCTACAGCTTCTTCAATGGTTTCACCAGTCACAAACTGTTCACCCATCATACGCATTGCAACGTCAACGGCTTTACGAATAATACCACGACCACTACGTGCTAAAAGGCCAGTAAGTACACTTGAAAGACTAGTTTGCTTTGGAGTTTCCATCAGCTTACCAGTTAACATGAGACCCCATGCTGCAGCATTTACAAACATTAAGCTGCTTTGGCCAACGTGTTCTTTCCAGTTACCTTGATTGATTTTATCTCGAATAAGCAAATCACGTGTTGCTGAGTCTGGAATACGAAGCAAAGCTTCGGCAAGACACATGAGCGCCACGCCTTCTTGTGAAGAAAGAGAGAATTCTTGTAATAACCCTTGAACAATACCTGCTTTACCCGAAGAGGTCTTACGTTCACGTAAATTATTGGCAAGATTAAAAGCAAGGTCATAAATTTTATGATCTAAATCATCAGATACCGCGGCAGCTTGTAATAGCTCTTCTACAGCTTCTGGTTCAGCACGTCGCCAAGCTGTATTGATGCGTTGTTCAAACTCACTTTTATCGTTAAATTCGGTGATATAGCCTTGGTGAGATTTATCCATTTGATGAAAAGTATCCATTGTGTTCATATCTGTTTCCGCCAACCAGCTCTCGTAAACTCATCTTGAGTAGAGAGGTTTAGATAATTTATCATTACAGAAGAAACACCGAATAACTCACTATATTTAGCCCATTTTTTAGAGGAAAATTCAGATGAATGGCCCAATATTAAGCCTTGATCGCACTGATTTAAAAATTTTGGATATTCTTCAAACAGATGGACGAATTTCTAATAGTAAATTGGCCGAACTTGTTAACTTGTCGCCAACTGCTGTTATGGCTCGAGTGCAGAAGTTGACAAAGGATGATTTCATTTTGGGATATGAAGCGAAATTGAATCCGGTTAAGTTAAATGCAAATTTTTTGGTGTTTGTAGAGGTGCTATTAGACAAGACAACACCCAATGTTTTAGATGAATTTATTGATGCTGTTGTTCACTATCCGGAAATCGTTGAATGCCATATGGTGAGTGGTGGGTTTGATTTTTTAATTAAATTGCGAAGTGGCAGTATGGAAGAGTTTAGAAGAATCGCGGGGCAGGTGTTGTGGCAATTACCAGGAGTAAAAGAAACTCGTAGCTATCCAGTCATGCAAGTTGTAAAAGATACTTCAAAAATTAAAATCAAAACCAAAAATAAATAAAGGGGCCGAAGCCCCTTTTATTTATTTCAATGATTTATGCGCTTTCTTTGTAGAGTTCATCTGCTTTTTCAAAGCGACCAGTTACTGTCGTATTTGGCGCTTTAGTTAAAAGACTCACTACAATGATACTGATAAATGCAAGGATAAAGCCTGGAATAATTTCGTAAACACCAGTGTCTGCGAAAAGGTTTTTCCAGCCAATAACTACGACTGCACCAACGATCATACCTGCTAAAGCACCTTGTAAATTCATACGTTTCCAGAACAATGACAAGATGATAAGCGGACCAAATGCAGCACCAAAACCAGCCCATGCATAAGCAACAAGACCAAGAACTTTACTGTCTGGGTTACCAGCAAGAGCAATTGCAAGAACAGCAATCGCAAGAACCATAACACGGCCAACCCATACAAGTTCTTTCTGAGAAGCATTTTTGCGAATAAAACCTTTGTATAAATCTTCTGTCAATGCACTTGAACATACCAAAAGCTGACAGCTCAAAGTACTCATGACAGCAGCTAAAATCGCAGCCAGAATGATACCTACAATCCATGGATTGAATAAGATTTTAGTCAATTCCATAAATACTGTTTCAGGGTTTTTGCTTACAACTGCTGCTAATTCAGGATGTTGCTCAAAGTAAGCAATACCGAAGAAACCAGCGCCGACAGCACCAACTAAACACAAGATCATCCAAGTCATGCCAATACGACGAGCAGCAGGAATTGATTTTACAGAGTCAGCAGCCATGAAACGTACAAGAATATGTGGCTGGCCAAAGTAGCCTAAGCCCCATGCCATGGAGGAGAGAACCGCCACAACACTCAAATCTGAGATGATGTTAAACGCATGTGGGCGAGCAGTTTCAATGAGCGTAACGAAATGAGTCGTATCGCCAATCGCAAGGTAAGTCACAATTGGTGTTAACAACAGAGCAAAAATCATTAAGCCAGCTTGGAACGTATCGGTCCAGCTAATTGCTAAGAATCCACCAATACAAACATAACTGATGGTCGCGATAGCACTGAGCCAAATAGCTGTGTTGTAAGACATCCCGAATAAATTTTCAAATAGACGGGCGCCTGCTACCATGCCTGAAGCACAATAAATTGCGAAGAAAACCAAGATGATAACGGCAGAGAAAATACGAAGTACTTTTTTCTGATCGTCAAAACGGCTTGTAAAATAATCTGGCAAAGTCAGTGCATTATTTTGAACTTCAGTATGAACGCGTAATCGACCAGCAACCAGTAGCCAGTTAAGCCAAGCACCGATAATAAGACCAATTGCAATCCACGCTTCAGATAAACCAGAAAGATAAATCGCGCCTGGTAAACCCATGAGCAGCCAACCACTCATGTCTGATGCGCCTGCGGATAATGCAGTTACGAAACTGCCTAAACTACGACCACCGAGAATATAATCTGAGAAGTCGCTTGTAGCACGGTAGGCAAATAAGCCAATAAGAACCATTGCTACGATGTACACCATAAACATGATGAGGGTGGGATCAAAATAACTCATAATGGATGTGTGTCCTTATATCCATAATCCGTGATTGTAACCTAATCCAGGTCGCTGTTTTCTTGTACGGCATCCAAGAGGTTGAGATTCAACCACAAAAGATTTTTTTCTCTCTGTTATTTTTATATTGCACTTTTGTATCTTTATGTAATTTAAAAATAAGGTACTTTTATAGATGTAAAATTATAATATTAATCATTAACTTATAATTTTTTAATATTTATTTTTTTAAATTTTTTCAGTGAAAAAATGTCATTTTGAAAAAAACTAAATCAATATTGAGTAATAAATAGGCTATTGTTCAAAAAAAAGTTATAGAAATTCAGAATAAAGTTATAAAAATCGACAATTTTTTATTCAATTAATAATTTTTTTTATTCAAGTCAGTCTTATTTAGTGTCTAAAAATAGCAATTAGCCGGTTAAATTTTCAAAAAGTTTATGCATTCCTTGAGTCGCTGACATCTTTAATAATTCATATTGCTGGGGAACATGCAGATGATCTGCATTTGGATCTATATAGTAGGCTTTACATTGATTTGGAATTTCATGAACTAAAGCCGCAACAGGATATACGCTTAATGTCGAGCCAATTACAATAAAAATATCTGCGCTTTTTACTAATTGGATCCCTTCCTCATAAGCCGGTACAGCTTCACCAAACCAGACTACATGTGGGCGCAGAGGATATCCATCTGGGCAAAAGTCGTTTTCTAAATCTAGTTTCCAACCATTAATATCGTAAAACTCATTTGTAAATTGTGCATGCGGGCCAGAGCTTTTCGCTAAACGAATATTTCCGTGCAAATGTAAAACGTTGGAACTCCCAGCCCGTTCATGTAAATCATCAATATTTTGAGTAATCACTTGTACGTCAAAATAGTCTTGTAGTTTGGCAATATATTGATGCGCTTCATTAGGTTTAGCCTCTAAAATATTTTTACGTCGTTCATTATAAAAGCGTTGAACTAGAGCAGGGTTCTTTTGCCATGCTTCAGGTGTGGCAACTTGTTGGATGTCGTAATTTTCCCATAGACCATTACTATCACGAAAAGTACTAATTCCACTTTCGGCACTCATGCCTGCACCTGAAAATACAACGAGTTTTGTCATAGAATTCACCTATTCATACCACTAATTTTAAATAGATAAAGAAAAACCAGTTTAAGACTAAACTGGTTTTTATCAAATATTGAAAGCAATGCCTATCTTTTATAAGCCAGCTTCATATTCTGAATTTGTTAAAAGTTTCTCAACATCTGCAATATTGTCTGGTTTAATTTTATAAATCCAGCCTTTACCATATGGGTCTTCATTTACAAAGTCAGGATCATCTTCAAGATCAGTATTCACTTCTACTACTGTACCTGACACAGGTGCGTGAATATCAGATGCAGTTTTTACTGACTCAACTACACCAGCTTGTTCGCCAGCGGTAACTTGGCTTCCAACTTCTGGAGTCTCAACATAGACCAAATCGCCAAGTTCATCTTGTGCATGATCGGTAATCCCTGTAATAACAAGATCACTCTCAATCTTTACCCACTCGTGTGTACGTGCATACTTCAGTTCCGAAGGATGATTCATGGTAACTCCTTAAGCTTGTGTCCAATAGTTTTAAACATTATAAGTATGGGTCTTTACGCCAGTTGCTCGGGCTGCGGCCACTCCAGCGTTTAAAAGCACGGCTAAAATTTGCAACGTCTGAATAGCCAAGTTCATCTGCAATTTGTTCAAGACTATAGTCTGTACGTGAAAGCAAAGAAGTTGCATGTCGATAGCGCACTTCATCAACCAATGTAGAAAATGAGGTTCCTTCAGCCGCTAATTGACGTTTGAGTGTCCGATCTGACATATGTAGACATTCAGCTACATTTTCGATGCTTAAATAATGTTGTTCAGAATTACTTAAAATATCACGAACACGCATTGCTAAACGACGGCGTTCACCTAAAGCAGAAAGTTCAGCTTCACATTGATTAATGGCAACTTGACTGGCGATTGGATCTGAATTAATTAATTTAAGTCCTAAGTATTTTTTATCAAAACTTGAAATTAAATGGGGTTGATTAAAGCGAATTGTGCTGCTTAATTTATTTCTATACTTTTCAAAACCTTCCGGTTCAGGAAAATCTAAATCTACATCGCCGGCTAAGTCTTCAATACCCGTAATCGCTTTGGCCATGCTCATAATACCAATGGTCAAACCTAAAACGATTTCTGTACGTAAAGGCTCAAGTTCAATATCACATTGTAATTGTAAGGTCGCTTTGGGGCCAAACGTTGAAAAATAGAGTTGTAAAAAGGGTAAGCGTAGTTGAATAAAGCGTGCCGCAAGAGCAATTGCTTCTGTAATATCTTTGGCTGTCATAATTGCATAGCCAATGAAGCCATGAATCGAAATACGCATTTGAGTACCGAGATGGTAACCCAACGTAGTTTCACCAGTTAAATTAAGCGCGTGTTTAACCAGTTCATTTGCTACAGGTGTAGAAATACGATAATCAGGGTCGGCCAGTTGCTCGCTGGTAAGTTGAAATGGAGCAAATAATGTTTCATCGTTGTATCCCCAACGTGAAACAACATCTAATAGCAATAAGCCATAGACTCCTGGAATACCCTGATCTTGACGAGCTGAGGTAATTTTCATATGCGTTCCATTGCTCTCATCAATTTGTCACATGCATTTCTTACACATCTTGTCATGAAATATAATCTGAGTTTATAAAAACTGTTAGACAATCATATCAACCATGTTTTAAACATTCTTTTTAAAGACAACAATTTTTGTTGTTGAAATAAGTAATACGTCGCCATTTTGATTTAAGGCTTGCGTAACGTAACTTACAATACCACGATCTAATTTTGTTTTGGATGGTGTGATCGCTGAAATTTCAGCTTCAACATGTATTTTATCACCTGGTCGAGTAGGGCGTGGCCACCGTAAACTTGATTCTGAACCGATTAGACCGCCATGGATCGGCATGCATTCTGTCCATAAACGCATCGTAATTGCAGAAGTATGCCAGCCGCTAGCAGCGATCCCCTGAAAAATTGGATCGTGCTTAGCTTGCTCTTCATCTATATGAAAGGGTTGAGGGTCGTAAGAGCTTGCGAATTTTTTGATTTCATCTAAGGTAATTTCATATTCACGGCTAATGAAACGATCACCAATTTTCAAATCTTCTAAATAAAGCATTAATCTTGACCCTGTAATACTTTTTGTTCAATTAAAAAACCGCCTGTTTGACGCTTCCATAATTGTGCGTATATACCATTTTGTGCAATTAACTCTTCATGAGTTCCTTGCTCAGCAATTCGACCTTCATCAAGAACGATTAAACGGTCCATTTGTGCAATAGTAGATAAACGGTGTGCAATTGCAATAACGGTTTTATCAACCATCAGGTCATTTAAACTTGACTGGATTGCTGCTTCGACTTCCGAGTCTAATGCACTGGTTGCTTCATCTAAAATAAGAATGGGAGCATCTTTTAAGAATACTCGTGCAATAGCAATACGCTGTCTTTGACCACCAGAAAGTTTGACACCACGTTCACCTACCTGAGCGTTATAACCATTACGTCCTTTTAAATCAACTAATTGCGGAATAAATTCAGCAGCTTTAGCTTTATTTACAGCATTTTCCATGTCTGCATCAGACGCATCTGGGCGACCATATTTAATGTTTTCTGCAACCGAGCGATGTAGCAAAGACGTATCTTGAGTCACTAAAGCAATATTGGCTCTTAAACTATCTTCAGTTACATCTTCAATATTTTGACCATCAATTAAAATTGCACCTTGTTTAAGATGGTAAAAATGTAAAAGTAACTGAATTAGCGTGGACTTACCTGCGCCAGAGCGTCCAACAATTCCTATTTTTTCGCCTGCTTTAATATGTAAGTTGAAGTGATCAATTACATTTTTATTGTTATAAGCAAAGCTTACATCTTTAAATACAATCTCGCCTTTGGTGACGTTCAGTGATTTTGCGTCCGGCTTATCTTGAATATTGATTTTTTTACCTAATGTTTGCATACCATCTTGAATGGTGCCGACATTTTCAAATAAGGCTGACATATGCCACATCATGAATTCAGCCATACTATTAAGTTTTAAAATCATTGCAGTCGTTGCTGCGATAACACCTAATGCCGCTAAACCTTGAGTCCATAGCCAAACTGAGGTACCAATTACGCCTATAAACAAGACAGCAGACAACATATTAATGCTGACTTCAAAGAGGGTTCCTAAGCGCATTTGAGCATAGACTGTGGTCATAAACTCTTTCATTGATGCTTTTGCATATTGGCTTTCACGACCAGCATGAGCAAATAGTTTTACAGTTTGAATATTGGTGTAGGCATCTGTTACACGCCCCGTCATGATCGCTCTCGCATCGGCTTGTTGCTGAGAAACTTTACTTAAGCGAGGGATAAAGAACCATGCGCTTAATAAAAAGAGACTTAACCAAACTAAAAGAGGAATAAGTAAGATTGGCGAAATTGCGCCAAGAACAATACTGACCGTAATAAAGTAAATGCTGACATAAGCCAACATGTCACCCAAGATGATCCAGAATTCACGGACTGCTAATGCTGTTTGCATCACCTTAGCAGAAAGTCGTCCTGCAAAGTCATTATGGAAAAAGTCTAAGCTTTGTTTCAATAAAAGATTATGGAAACGCCAACGCAAACGCATTGGAAAAGTGCTATATAAAATCTGATGTTTAATAATAGATTGTATATTTACAAAAAAGATATTGGTAAATAAAACACCAATCAAAATGAGTAAATCAGTAGCATGTTGACTTAAAAAGCTTTCAGGTTGACTTTTACTTAACCAATCTACCAGTTGTCCAATCTTTGAAAAAAGTAAGGCTTCAAAGCTTGCAGCACCTGCTGTAAAAAGAATAAGTAAGAATAAGTAAGGGCGTACGCCTTCCGTAGCTTGCCAGACAAATGGAAAAAAAACGAGTCGGTAAAGGTTCATCCAAACCTTTAGTTGGGTAGGGATCTACAAGTTTTTCAAACCACTTCAGCATGAATTACTACCTTTGAGACAAAAGCCATTTCATTTAAGTCTTTGCAATTTAATTTGCAGAAAGTCAGTTAGATCAATTTCATTTTGGGTTTTGATCTTTTGAATATGTGCAAATACACATGAACTGATTATGTTGTACGTCTTTAATTAATAGATGACGCAAAATTGGAGACTTGAAGAAACCTTCAAGAACGTCGCGAGGACTAAAATATTCTTCATTATATCGAGATTAATAGATAAAGGGTAAACGAATTTATTCTTTAGGTATTTTTTCTTAATATTTTGAATATTTGTTAAATTATTATTGTCGCACATTGAGTTGAAAAGGGCCTTTAGATATGTCTCCTAAAGACCAAATAATGGTATTACCACATTAAGTCATCTGGAATAACATATGCTGCATATGGATCTTCTTCATCGGTGGCTTGTTCATTTTTCTCAGCATTATTAATTAAAATGAAACCTTGCATTTTTTGATCAATTTTTTCAGCTAATGCTTTGGGTAGATAGGCGTATTGATCTTGATCTTTAGCTATAACTAAACTGCCCGCAACAAGTGCATTATAAACTTGCTGAGACAGATAAACTTTTTTGATTTTATTTTCATCAATAAATTGATAAGCCACATCACCAGCAAAATCAGTAATCTTATGTTGTTTAATCATCTGAATGATTGATGCTTTAAGTGCTTTTTCTTCAAGCTGCTTCTGTTTCTCTAAATTTAAAGCCTGGTCTTTAGCTAATTTATCTTGTTTAGCCTTTTCAATATTCGCTTTAATTTCAGCTTCATCACTTAGTCCAAGACGTTGTTCGTGATGAGCTTGCTTAGTTAATTTTTTTGCTTTTTTATTATCAACTAAACCCGCTTTTAATAGCTGGGCTTGTAAGGCATTTTTAACCATGTCTTAATCCTTATGTGAAGTTGAAGTGCTATAAAGATAAACTACCCAGTAACAGATACTTAAGGCTAAGCTTAAAATTGCTGGCAATAAAAATGATTGTAGCTTCAAATATGGATGTACTACAGCGGCAAGAATTCCACCTAGTAGGAAGCCAGCAAAAATAAGTAAATGTAAAATAATACGTCGATTTTCTACAATTAAGCCTCTGGCTTTGTATCCAAGCGCTAGACCAATATCTGTTAGCACTCCGGATAGATGGGTAGTGCGGATGATTGTTCCTTTATAGTGACTTACCATCGCATTTTGTAAACCCATTGCTGTACAAGCCCATAATAATCCATAGCGCGGAAAATAAGGAAGCAATAGCCAGCAAAGGAAAATGAATAAGGCAACGAGGCTCAAAGGTAAGCCATAACGACGACCCAGTCGAAAATGACTGCTACCTAAAATAAAACCACTATAAAATGAACCGCAAACATAACAAATAATCACCAGAAGCAAAAAAATAATATGTTCTGGTTGCCATCCTACCAAACTCATCGCTAGCATACTAACGTTGCCAGTCATATGTGAAATAGATTGATGTAAAAGGGTAATTAACCCTAATACATTAATCATTCCGGCATTAAATGCCAGCAAAAAAGCTCCAAATTGGAACCAGTTTGGTAGGCGTTGAAAGGGCATTTTGCTTAAGTCGCTTGTTTAGAGCGAATATCTACAGCTGCGGTGAATAAAACATCTGTAGAAGAGTTAAGGGCTGTTTCTGTCGAGTCTTGCAATACACTGATAATCATACCAATAGCCACAACTTGCATAGCAATTTCTGTTGAAATACCAAATAGGCTACAAGCTACCGGAATTAGAAGTAACGAACCTCCAGCAACACCAGAAGCGCCACAAGCTGAAACTGTAGCAACAACTGATAAAATAACCATTGTTGCAAAATCAACATGAATACCAAGCGTATTTACAGTTGCGAGTGTAAGTACGGTAATCGTAACCGCTGCACCTGCCATATTTACTGTTGCGCCTAGAGGAATAGATACACTAGCTGTAGATGGGTTAACACCTAAGCGCTCTGCTAAATCTAAGTTAACCGGAATGTTGGCTGCTGAGCTTCGTGTAAAGAAGGCAGTAATCCCACTTTCTTTTAGACACTTAAATACAAGAGGATATGGATTCCCACGTATAGTAAGGGCAACAAGAATAGGGTTAATAACTAAAGCAACAAAGAACATTGTGCCTAACAGTACCACTAATAATTGTGCATAGCTTTCAAGTGTTGCAAGACCAGCATCGGCAAAAGTCACTGCAACTAATCCGAAAATACCAACAGGAGCAAAGGCAATTACTTTATGGATAATAGCACTTACAGCATGAGATACATCCTGCATCACTTGTTTTGTGGTGTCTGAACTGTGGCGCATAGCTAAACCTAGGCCAACTGCCCAAGCTAAGATACCAATAAAGTTAGCTTCACTAATTGCTTGAACAGGGTTTGCAATAAAGCTTAAAAGCAAATTTTTTAATATATCTGCGAGACTACCAGGCGCTTGTAAATCATTATGTGAAATTGTATTGAGGAATAATGTGCTTGGGAATGAAAGACTGACGACCACAGCTGTGAAAGCAGCAAGCAACATACCTACCACATATAAAATCATGATAGGGCGTAAATTCGCGCTATGACCTACTTGAAAGTTGGCAATAGAAGAAAGCACCAATACAAAAACTAAAATAGGGGCAACCGATTTTAAGGCTTTAATGAAAAGCTCACCAAATAAACTTAAGTAAGGCGTAACGTTCGGAAATAGTAATGCAACGCCTATCCCTAGAATAATGGCGATAATAATCTTAGTGACTAAGCTTAATCGAGAAAAGAATGCAAGCATATAAAGGCCTTATTAACCTAATCATGGCTAAAGGTTGAACAAGCGGAGTATTTTATACTTAAGTGATGTGAATCTTAAGCTTTTTTATAGCACCTATAAGTTTTTATAATTAATGGTAATATTAAATAATTGTTTTTACTATAATTAATTTTATATTTTAAATTTTATAGTTAGTGGTTTTGCTTGTTAATTGCTCATTAAAAAACTAGGTATATCAAACAGCTGTAAAAGTTTGGAATAAACTAAAGAAAATAGAGTGGCAAAAAGTTAAATATGGTTGAGTTTTTGGAAAAGCTACGCGAATTTTCAAAACTTTGTGCTTGGATTGGATTCTAAGCTTTCAAGCTGAAAAATCGCATATTTCAGGAAGTTACTACTATTATTATAAATTTATAATTTAAAAATATTATTTACTTGCACAGTACAGCTGATGAAGCGTATTTAAAATTGAATGCATATTGTCATCCTTAATAGAGTAAAAAATTTGCTTGCCATCACGACGAGTTGATACAACATCACTTTTGCGTAGCATCATAAGTTGTTGTGAAAGAGTAGGCTGGGTAATTTGGGTCTTCTCTTCAATTTGAGAAACATTTAACTCCTCATAAGCTAAGTGACATAAAATTAATAAACGATCTGTATTAGCCAAAGATTTAAGAATTCCAACGACTGAATCAGCCGCATTTTTCATTTCTTCAATTTGGAGTCCATCTTTCATACTTTATACCTATATCAATATAGCGGGCATAGTATAGATTGATCTTATGAAAATGAATGTAGCAAAACTAATCAATCCAATTGTTTTTGTTGAAAAGCAATATAAGGAGAATTGATAAATAAGCAGTCTTTCTAATTAAAAACAACTATTTGTATTTCTTTTGTGTCTAAAATGTTGCATTGTGTTATAAGTGTAATTGTTAAGTATAAGTGAATCGAAGTCAACCTAAAATTATTCAAATTTACTTCCGATAAATAGTTAAATCTAATTTATCTTCAAGCAAATCATAAAAAATGATTGAGTTTTTATTTTTTAAATATATAATCTGTTTTGTACAGACAGGTCTGTATATTTTGGTTTAGTAAAGTCGAAAAAAACGTCTAAATTTGAACCAAAATGACTTTCAGACGCAGCGTGATACATAAGAAGAATCATTAAATATAAGAAGAAGAATATCACGCTTTATTTTTATGCAGCTCTTTCGAAATCGATTAATTTTTCCACTCGAGTCCAGTAATCATTAATCTTTATTGAACCATGTTCGACTTGGGCTTGAATGGTCATACCTTCTAAGATATTAACTAATAACAAAGATAATGGAACTGGTTCTTTTACATCATACTGATTAAGAAGGTTTTGAATGAGTTGAGTCAACCAAGCTTTATATAAAGTGGCAGGTTGATGGGTTGAAGGGTATTGTTTTAACACTTCTTCCAATGCTTTTTGAAACATACAGCCATTAAAATCTTCACTATTAAACCAGTCGGAATACCATAAAAATACTGCTTTAATTCTCGCAAGCGGGTCTGACTCATCGTGTTTTGATAAGGCTGAAGTAAGAGAGTTTTGTAAAAGCGTATTGCGTAAAAGTAGACACTCTTCAATTAATTTTTCTTTTGATGGGAAATGCTTGTAAAAAGTCATTTTTGCAACGCCAGATTCATTAATGATGCGATCTACACCTATAGAATTATAGCTATACGAGTTAAAAAGTCTTAATGCGGTGTTAATAATGTCATCTTTTTTCGACATATTTTAGCCTCTCACAAATGAATTGCTATTAGCTTGAATGGTGATCTTTATCAATGAGAATCTAGATTATTTAATTTTACAAGGTATTGTTTGTTATTGATAGAAAAAAGATATTATTTTTTTAAACCCTTAAGTCTTACTTATAAGGAACAGGGGCATAAATTCTCGACTATATTTTAAAATAATTAAGACTTTCTTTTACGCAGTCGTTTTTCAAAATCTTTTAATTTAAAATTTTTATCATAAGCCACTGTAAAATTTCAGACAAAAAATTAGTGAGTAATAAACAAGTTTATTTTCTGAGTTTGTTTGCTCATTAAAAAGTAGACTTCCCATTGGTTTGAAAGTCCACTTTTATTAAAGTTTCTTACTCTGAAGGTGGCAAGAGCATCAAAATAGATTCATTAAGTAAGTAAGCAACATTTTCTAATATTTCAATATCACTGAATTGGCTATCAAAAGCTAAGCTTTCTCCATCAGCAATGGCTTTTAATTTTGGTGCGAAAGTTTCAGCTATACATAGTGCTTCGCCATTGCCCCAGAAGCTTAGAATTTCGTCACTTTCTGTATAAAGTAGGCGAGAGGCTGGTTCTAATAGAACTTCATAGCCTTCAGTTAAAATCTCTTGAAGATCATCGGCTTCGATCTCATCAGGTTCTGGAATATTATCTGGATATTTAGGTTCACTCATGTAAGACATGATTGCTGCATCAAGTGCTGCAGAGTCTTGCAACTGAGCTAAAACTAAGTCTTTTAGATAACTTAGTTCAGTTGAGTTAATTTCACCAATTTGACTTATTTGTTTGCGTGCGATGTCTACAACAGGATTTTGGAGTAAAGTATTCGCTGAAAATTGATCGCTAATACGTTCCATCATTCCTGCGATGTTTGGCATGCGAAAGCCAAATGAGAAAGTTAAACAATTATCTTCGGCAACCCCGTAATGTGCCATTCCAGGTGGCACATATAACAAATCGCCTGGTGCTAAAACCTCATCAAACTGCACATCTATTTCTGGTAGAAGTTTTAAAGGTTGATTGGGTACAAATGCAGTATTCACATCACACATTTGTCCTAACTGCCAGCGACGATGACCATGACCTTGAACTAGAAATACATCATAAAAATCAAAATGTTTTCCAACCGAGCCACCTTTAGGTGCATATGACACCATAATATCATCGCGGCGCCATTGAGGAATAAAAGGAAATTTTTTCCAGAGTTCAGAAAGATCAAAAGAGTAGTGGTCTACTGCTTGTACTAAAAGAGTCCATAATTTTGGTAGCTTTTGAAAGTCACCTTTGGTTAGAGGTGAAGACTTTACGTGCCATTCATTTGGGTTTCTATCTTTCTGGCGAATCAGTCGAGCACTTGCATGTTCTTCTAAAGCAAGTTCTTGCACATCTTGGGGTTCTAAAAGACCTACAATCTCTGGCAATCCGTTACGTACCAACAAAGGTTTTTTTTGCCAATACTCTGCTAAAAATTGCTCGGCAGTAATACCGCCTAAAACTGCTAAAGGTTCTGTCATGGAAATAACCTATTTATAAAATATCTAGAATTAAGGAATTTGTAGATCAAGCTGCCTTAAAATATGGCAAAGTTGAATCATAGGAAGACCCATAAGTGTTGTCTGGTCTAGGCCTATCATTTTTTCAAACAAGCTAATTCCTAAACTTTCACACTTAAAGCTACCAGCGCAATGGAGTGGTTGATCTAATAGGACATATCGTTCAATTTCAGCTTGATTCAGTGTTCGAAATTTTACTTGATAATGTTCAACGAGCGTTTGTTCAAAATTTCTATCGAGCCATTGCACGCTGAGGGCAGTGCTAAAAAAGACAGTTCGACCAGAATTCTCGGCTAATTGTGCTTTAGCATTTTCAATAGTCATCGGTTTGCCAATAAAGTCATGCGGAGCATGTTCTCGCCAAGCAACTTGATCTGAACCGATAACAATCGCATTAGGATTTTGTGCAGCAATCACTTGGGCTTTTGTGAAAGCGAGTCTTTTCGCAAGTTCATCGGCATGGGTTTCACCACGAGGACTTTCATCAATATCCGGACTTACACAGATATAATTAATTCCAAGACGATTCATTAAGTCTTTGCGAGTTTGACTACTGGATGCCAAAATAATTTGTGGCTGAACCATTACACTGCAAATTCCATTAATACATCTAAAGGTACATAGCTTAATACAGCTTGATGACATGCATGTATTTTAACAGGAGGTGCTTCACCAGCTTGATAAGCCTCTACCCAACGAGTTACACAGATACACCAGAAATCTCCCGGTTTTAAGCCAGGGAAGCCTACTTCTGGTAAAGGGGTAATAAGATCATTACCAATTTTCTGAGAAAAATTTAAGAAATCGGAGGTCATTTGTGCACATACGGTGTGCTGACCAAGGTCTGTTACTGCCGTATGGCAGAAACCATTTCTAAAATAGCCTGTAATAGGGTCAAAACAACAACTTGCTAAAGGTTCCCCTAAAACATTTAAGCGATTGATTTGTGGATCTGGATGAATAGACATAATGGGTGAAATATCAAATAACTACCTCTATCATAATCAAAACTGGGGCTTTCTACAGCTTTTATGCAAAAAAACTAACCTTTTTTGATGTAATCATTTAAAATTGGCGCGTTTTTAAAATCATAAAGAGAGCTTTACATGAATTTTCAGCGTATGACTGACCTTAACTTAACAGGCAAACGTGTCCTTATTCGTGAAGATTTAAACGTTCCTGTCAAAAATGGTGTGATTACTAGCGATGCTCGCTTACGTGCAGCATTACCAACGATTAAAGCTGCTTTAGATAAAGGCGCAGCAGTGATGGTATTTTCACATCTAGGTCGTCCTGTTGAAGGTGAACCAAAGCCAGAACAATCACTTGCACCAGTAGCTTCTTATTTAACAGAAGTATTGGGCCAAGAAGTTAAATTGTTAACAGATTATCTTGATGGTGTTGAAGTTGAAGCTGGTCAAGTGGTATTGCTTGAGAATGTGCGCTTTAACCATGGCGAAAAGAAAAATAATCCAGAGCTTGCACAAAAATATGCGGCTTTATGTGACGTATTTGTTATGGATGCATTTGGTACTGCTCATCGTGCAGAAGCATCTACTGAAGGTGTAGCTCGTTTCGCTCCAGTTGCGGCAGCTGGTCCTTTATTGGCTGCTGAGTTAGACGCACTAGGCCGCGCAATGCAAACTCCTGAAAAACCAATGGTTGCAATTGTTGCGGGTTCTAAAGTTTCAACTAAACTCGATGTTTTAAACTCACTTTCTACTATTTGTGATCAACTGATTGTTGGTGGCGGTATTGCGAATACATTCTTGGCAGCTGCTGGTTTTAATGTTGGTAAATCATTATATGAAGCTGACTTGATTGAAACTGCTAAGCAAATTGCTGCAAAAGTAAGTGTTCCACTTCCTACAGATGTTGTGGTTGCTGATGCATCACAAATTAATTTTGAAGATTTCTTAGGTTCTTTAGCAGCAGCTCAAGCTGTTGTGAAGAAAGTAGAAGATGTGACTGCGAATGACATGATTTTAGACGTGGGTCCAGAAACTGCTAAAGCATTTGCTAATATTTTAAAAACATCAAAAACAATTCTTTGGAATGGTCCAGTAGGCGTATTTGAAGTAGATCAATTTGGTGAAGGTACAAAAGCGCTTTCCCTTGCGGTTGCTCAATCTGAAGGATTCTCGATTGCTGGTGGTGGTGATACATTAGCTGCGATTGATAAATATAACGTAGCTGATCAAATTGGTTATATTTCTACAGGTGGTGGCGCATTCCTTGAGTTTGTTGAAGGAAAAACTTTGCCAGCAGTGGCTGTTTTACTTGAACGTGCTTAATACTGTTATATAGAAATAAGAAGGGATTGGGTGACCAATCCCTTTTTCATTGATAAGTCATGAAATTGTCATATATCTGCAATATAATAATGAGCATTAAATCACCAACTGTGGACAATAGTGATGAATTTAAAGCTTACATTTGCTGCTATATTAATTGTACCGATGATGTTGACTGCTTGTGCTAAGAAAGATGAAGCATCTCAAGCTGGACAAGAATCAGCCGCTTCTACTGCTGTTTCTGAAAAAGTAACACCTGAGCAACAAGCAGCAATTGATGCGATTGATAAGCCAGTTCTAGATGAAAAGAATACAGATGTGGTTGAAGGTAGTGCGCCAAGTGAGGCTGCTGCTTCAGAAACACATTAATTTGTTGTTTTTTGTTAAAAAATCCCTGCAAATGCGGGGATTTTTTTTGAAATACTGTGATTTGTTGCTGAATTGAAATAAATGACAGGGTAGAATAAGCCGCACTACCTGGGAGGATATTATGGCACTCATTTCAATGCGCCAGCTCTTGGATCACGCTGCTGAACATAACTACGGCGTACCAGCATTTAACGTAAATAACTTAGAACAAATGCGTGCAATTATGCTTGCCGCGGATGCAACCAATTCACCTGTAATTGTTCAAGCATCAGCTGGAGCTCGCAAATATGCAGGCGCTCCATTCTTACGCCATCTTATTTTGGCTGCAATTGAAGAATGGCCACATATTCCAGTGGTAATGCATCAAGACCATGGAACCAGCCCTGATATCTGTCAGCGTTCAATTCAGCTTGGCTTTAGCTCAGTGATGATGGACGGTTCATTAGGTACAGATGGTAAAACACCTACTTCTTACGAATACAATGTTGATGTAACTCGTAATGTTGTTGCTTTAGCACATGCATGTGGTGTTTCTGTCGAAGGTGAGATTGGTTGTTTAGGTAGCCTTGAAACTGGTATGGCTGGTGAAGAAGACGGTGTCGGTGCAGAAGGTGTACTTGATCATTCACAACTTCTTACTTCTGTTGAAGAAGCGACTCAGTTTGTTGCCGATACTAATGTGGATGCATTGGCGATTGCTGTAGGTACTTCACATGGTGCTTACAAGTTCACTCGTCCACCTACAGGCGATATCTTGGCAATTGACCGCATTAAAGAAATTCATGCAGCGTTACCAAATACTCATCTTGTAATGCATGGTTCAAGTTCTGTGCCGCAAGAGTGGTTGAAAGTAATCAATGAGTTTGGCGGTGATATTAAAGAGACTTATGGTGTACCTGTTGAACAGCTTGTAGAAGCAATTAAACATGGTGTTCGTAAGATCAATATCGATACAGACTTACGTTTAGCTTCTACTGGTGCAATTCGTCAGTTTATGGCCGAAAACCCATCTGAGTTCGATCCACGTAAATACTTTGCTAAAACTGTAGATTCAATGAAGCAAATTTGTATTGATCGTTATGAGGCGTTTGGTACAGCTGGAAATGCTGACAAGATCCGCCCAATTTCTTTAGAGAAAATGGTTGATCGTTATAAATAATTCCCATTAGGGTCTAATTTATAGAAACCGGTTATTTATATAACCGGTTTTTTATTGGGTAAATTTCATTCATAAAAAAACCTGTGATAAACACAGGTTTTGATGACAATAGAAGAACTTACTTTTGTAAATTCTTTTTATCTAGGCTTGGATCTTTGATTTCTACATATGCATTTGCACGTACTTCACGTAACCAGCTATCAATTTCGGTGTTAAATTGACGTTCACCTAGAATCTGACGTGCCATACGCTCTTGATATTCATGAGTCATATCTTTTTCGCGTTTGTCTGTCACTTGTAAGATATGCCAACCAAATTGAGTTTGGAATGGTTCACTAATTTCACCTACAGGAATGTCCTGCATTTTTTTGTCAAATTCAGGCACCATCATTCCAGATGTTACCCAACCTAGGCTTCCGCCATCACGTGCTGAACCCGTATCATTTGAATAGGTTGCTGCAAGTGTTGCAAAATCTTCACCAGCTTTTAAGCGTTTATAAATGTTATCAATAATTTGCTTGGCATTCTCAAGCGTCACCACTTCAGATGGTTGAATGAGAATATGGCGGGTTTGAAATTGAGGTACCAAAGCTTTTTGCTCATTTTGTTTACGTTCAAGAAGCTTTAAAACATGTACACCATCACGTACCGATACTAAGTCAGTCGTTTGACCGTCTTGTAGGGGAGTAATACGAGCCGCAAGTTCAGCAGGAATATCAGATAGTGGGCGGAAACCCATGTCAGCACCTTCAACTTTTACATTTGCAGTTGAAAGTTTTTTCAAGGCATTTATATCGTTACTTTGCGTAAGTTTTGAGCGCACTTCCTGAGCTACAGATTGAACTTCCTGTGGATTATCACCAGAAATGCGCATATGAATTACATGTGCTTGGTTACCTAATGCAGCTTGTCCCTGAGGTGATTTTAAGAAGTTTTCTACATCTTGATCACTAATTTTAATACGAGACATCACTTGTTGTTGGCGCAAACGGCTAATCGCTAAATCTTCAGCGATTCGATTGCGCAGACTTTCATAAGTTCCCGGAGCCATAGCATCTAATTTTTGCTGGAAAGCCTCTAAACTTTTAGAGCCAGATTGACTTGCTACTTTAAGTACAGCTTCATTTAAGCTCTTTTCATCAGGTTTAATGCCATATTTTTTAACTTGTTCAAGTTGAGCTTGACGCAAGATTAATTGATCTAATACCTGAAACTGTAAGTATTGCTGAGGTGGCACTTCTTTCTTTTGAGCTTGCAGTTCATGAGCTGCTTCAGCCATACCTTGTTGAAGATCGCTTTTTAAAATTACGCTATTGTCCACAATTGCCACAACTTCATCAGCGGGTTGGGCAAAACTATGCATTGATGAAGAGATTAGGGCAGCAAGTGTAGTTGCTTTAAAAAACTGTTTAAGATGCTTTGTCTTCATTAACGTTGTGTCCAAGATTGATTAATTTTGTTAAAACCTAAAACGCGATTTTCAAGTAAAGACGCGAGTTTATTGTTTAAACCACCTAAACCTTTTAGTGTAATTTCGGCCATGATCGCGCGCTTTTCACTAACATCTGAAGTTTTCGGATCGTCTAGATCGTTATAGTATGAACGGCCGTAGACAGAAATACCCCAGCAACATGACTCATAGTTAACTCCTAATAAGAGTTCGCGGGCAACATCATTGTCCATGTCGTATTGTACGTGGCCCATAATACGCCAATTGTCTTTAATTGGTTGTATAAACGATGCAACAACTTGGTCATAAGTATCTTGACGACCAGGAATATCTTTACGATAGAAATAGCCTAAGTTGTATAGATTTCCTTTATCACCTGTATAGTAAACTTGGAAGTCACGTTGAGCATTGTCGCCATTCGACATCCATGCTGAGTTAGCAGCAATGGTAAAGTTTTGATTAAGTTGGCTTGATAGACTTATAACGGGGCCAGTGTTACGCTCGGTGTCAAATTCATCTTGACCTTGTTTTAAAGTGACACGACGGTCTTCGAAATAGTAACTTTGACCTACGCTTGCACGTAAACGCTCTAAACCTACTGTATCGAAGAGGCTATAACTTACCCCTAATGATAAGAAGTTATTATCTTCAAGGCGGTCATGACCATAGAATCGGTAAGGGTTAAATAATTGATCATAACTTACTGATGCAGTGGTTGAGTCAAAGTTAGGGTAACCATCTTGATTTTTGTATGGTGCATATGCGTAGAAAGCACGTGGTGTAAGTGTTTGTAAGTACTTACCATCACGTTCAAAGTTTAGTCCAGTGTCTAAAGTAAACTGAGGTACAACGACTGATTTATTTTCAGAACCGCCAGGGTTATTTAACTGAGTGTCTTTATCATAAAATGTTTGAATAGAACGTACGGAAACTTCAGGGATCACAAAAGCTGCTGGCGTGCGGTAGTTATAACGTGTTGCGAACTGGTTATAGAAACGTGTACCACTACTTTCCTGAGCAGAGTCATCATTAATTGATTTCTTAAAGTATGCAGTATCGTTATTAAATTCGTATTGTAGTCCTAGTGGATTACCAGTGACGTAATTTAATAAGAATTGCGGTAAACGTGCATATGGTTTGTCTGCATCCTTAACTTGAGGATCAAGTGTCTGGAAATCTTCGACCTTAAGCTGTGCTTTTAAACCTGGAATACCATGTTGATAGTTAAGTTCCCAAGCTCTACGTAAGTTAAGATCTGTTTTAGAGTTCGGACTACTATCTAAATCAGAAAAATAATCTTTATCTGATGCATAGTTATATTCTAGGTTAGTAGACCACTGATCATTGATATCCCAATTATGTAAAAAATGGAAATCTTTACGGTCTTTATCATCATAACTTTTATCGGATGGCAAGATACCACCCCACATTTCACCAGCACCAAAGCCATCGGTTAAATATCTAAACTCACCTTTTAGCATTGCACCGCGGTCTGCTAAATATCGCGGAGTAAGTGTCAGATCATAGTTAGGCGCAAGGTTTAAATAAACCGGAACAGAAAGCTCAACACCACCATCGTTAGAGAAACCAAATTGTGGGTTGAGAATACCTGTAGTACGGCGGTCATCAATCGGGAAGTTAAAATAGGGAACAGCTAGAACAGGAACGTCCTTAACATATAATTTTGTTCCACGAGTTACGCCGCGTCCAGTTTCCTGATTTAACTCAATTTTATTGGCTTGAATTTTCCAACCCGGTTTTTGGCCTGGTGGGCAAGTCGTATAGGTTGCATCATTAAGAACCATAACATTTGGTGAGGTTCTTTCGATTTTTCCTGCATGACCATGGGCATGTTGTTGTTCAGAAATATAAAAACTATTGTCTAAATTCCCAGTTTGGGTTTTTAGGTTGTAATTAATTTCATCACTCTGTGAAAGTAACCCGCCTTGAGCTAACTGTACTCGACCTTGTGCATGCGCAAAGGTTTGGGTCTTATCAATCGTTACTTTATCAGCGCGAACTGTGCGTCCTTCCTGATCAATAACGACATCACCTTCTAAAACAGAATCACCCGCTGGATTGTAGTGTCCGTAGTTAGCCGTAACGACAGAAGTCGCTTTATCTGCATCTAAAGC
Source organism: Acinetobacter lactucae (assembly GCF_013122135.1). NCBI lineage: Bacteria > Pseudomonadati > Pseudomonadota > Gammaproteobacteria > Moraxellales > Moraxellaceae > Acinetobacter > Acinetobacter lactucae. Next base: position 2,226,862 of record NZ_CP053391.1, on the reverse strand, counting down.
TTTGGTCTCAGGGTTAATTGGTGTAACCCATGTGCCTTGGCAAAATGCTGAGCTTAAATATTTATTGTCACGAAGCTGAGCTTCAGGCGCAGATTTATCAACATAGTATTGCTGAAAGAATTCTTGACCTGGGTAAGCTTCCTTGATGCTCGCTTTAAGTTGATTATTGTCTATATTGGAGACAACATCAGTTGACTCAGCATAACTTGATTGTATGGAGCCACATAAGAGCGTAAAAATAGCTGTCGCTAAAGGATTAAATTTAAACTGATGCTTCATTGTCTCATTAACCAAGTATGCTAATTCACAATTAATTATTGTCGCATCATAGAGAAAAAGTTTATAAGTGGCTACACTTAACCCTTCAAAAATCTCAGCTTGTTTTAGATTTTATTGCAAATGAATACACAACGTGAACAATTGATATATACATGGCTTACATCTGTTCTTGAAAATGATCAATTTAAGATCGCTTTTTTAGCAGGTGATGCAAGCTTCCGCCGTTATGCGCGTATCGAGTTACAAAATAAAACGTATATGCTCATGGATGCCCCTCCAGAAAAAGAAGACTGTGTTCCGTTTGTGACCATTGACGAGTTTTTTGCGAGCCATGGCGTACGTGTGCCTCAGATCGTCGCGAAAGATCTGGCTCAAGGTTTTCTATTATTAGAAGACTTTGGTGATGTGCTTTTATCGACATTATTAACTAATGAATCTGTTGATAAATACTACGAACAAAGTTTTAAACAACTTATTCAATTGCAGTCTATTGACGGGACTAAACAGTTCCCAGTTTATTCTTACGAAAAATTAATGTCGGAGATGCAGCTACTTACAGACTGGATGTTGCCGTCACTTTCTATCCAGCCGACTGCTGAACAGAAAAAAACGATTGATAATGCATTTGACTTCTTGGCTCGTGCTGCATTAGCTCAACCGCAAGTTATTGTACATCGAGATTTTCATAGTCGAAATTTGATGAAAATTACCAATGAGCAAGAGTTGGGGGTAATCGACTTTCAAGATGCTGTTATTGGTGCGGATACATATGACTTAATTTCGATTACGCGTGATGCCTATGTTCAATGGAATGCTGAGCGTGTTTATCAATGGTTCAAAGTTTTTTATGACCTATTGCCAGAGTCAAGCAAGGAAAACCGTACTTTTGATCAATTTAAGCGTGATGCGGATTTAATGGCTATTCAACGTCATATTAAAATTCTAGGCATTTTTGTTCGTTTGTTTGAGCGTGATGGTAAGTCAGGTTATTTGAAGGATTTACCACGTGTCATGTGGTATTTACTCGAAGAAAGCCGTGGTTATGCTGAACTTGAAGAGTTTATGGTATTTATGAATAACATCGTGATACCTAAATTTATCGAGAAATATGGTAGCTATGAGGTAGCAGCATAATGAAAGCAATGATTCTTGCTGCTGGCTTGGGCAATCGCATGCGTCCACTTACGCTATATACACCAAAGCCTTTGCTTGAGGTGGGCGGCAAGCCCCTTATTGTGTGGCATATTGAAAAACTTAAGAAAATTGGTGTGACTGAAATAGTCATCAATTCTGCATGGTTGGCAGATAAACTCATCAGTAGCTTAGGCGATGGCTCTCAATTTGGTGTGGATATCCGTTGGACGCGAGAGGAAGAAGGTCTGGAAACAGCGGGGGGAATTATTAATGCTTTGCCACTGCTTGGAACAGATCCTTTTATTCTGGTGAATGGAGATGTATGGACCACAATGGATTTTGAAGCTCTACGCCATATTAAGCTAAATGATGATTTGGCACATCTTGTGTTGGTTGATAATCCTAAACAGCATCCTGAAGGCGACTTTACATTATTGGATGGGCGCGCTTTTACATTCGATCAAGATGTGACGGGCGAAAACCTCACTTTTAGCGGTCTATCAGTTATTCATCCTAAACTTTTTGACGGATTGGAAGCGGGTAAGCGTCCTTTAGCTCCACTATTGAAGCAAGCGATGCACAGTCAAAAAATATCTGGTGAAAAGCTTAAAGGTGCATGGGTAGATGTGGGAACGCCTGAGCGTTTAATGGAGCTAGATTTGCAAATTCGTGAAGGCTTCTACGATTAAGTGTGTAATCCCTAATCGTTAACTAGTGTTCCACAATGCATAAATGGGTATACTTTGTTTTAAATTTTACTTAGATGTTATCTGTTTATGCATCCGTTTTTTCAAGAGTTACAACAGGGTAGTCAAAAATTAGGTTTATCGCTTAGCGATGAAGCTTTGACATTATTGTTGAAGTATCAAGATGCTTTGGTACTTTGGAACAAAGCTTATAATCTAACAGCGATTCGTGATCCGAAAGAAATGTTAGTGAAGCATTTGTTAGATAGCCTAAGTATTTTGAAAGATTTGCCAACAGGCCGTTTGCTCGATGTAGGTACAGGTGGCGGTATGCCGGGCATGATCATTGCTTTGTGTCAGCCGGAACGCTCTTGTGTATTGCTTGATTCAAATGGTAAGAAAATTCGTTTTTTGAAACAGTTTATTGCTGACCTTAAGCTTAAAAACGTAGTAGCAGTGCAAACACGCGTTGAAAATCAAGATACAATTGATGAGCTTGGTCAGTTTGATGTCATAACAAGTCGTGCTTTTGCTTCTTTAACGGATTTTGTAGATGCAGCTCAGCCATACTTGCATCAGAGCAGTATCATTGCAGCAATGAAAGGAGTTGTGCCAGTTGAGGAAATTGAGCAACTTAAACAGGACTTTTCATGTAAAGTGATTGAGCTGAATGTACCAAGACTTGATGAACAACGTCATTTACTTTTACTTCAACGTATTTAAATAAAAAGTATTAGGGTTACCATGGCTCAAATTATTGCGATTGCAAACCAAAAGGGTGGTGTTGGTAAAACAACGACTGCAGTAAATCTTGCAGCGTCTCTAGCTGTATTAAAGAAACGTGTATTACTTGTAGATATGGATTCACAAGGTAATGCTACGATGGGGTCCGGAATTCAAAAGAATGATCTTTTGTATTCCATTACGGATGTTCTACTTGGCGAAGTACCAATTGAAACAGCTATTCAAAAAGCAGAAGTCGGATATAAAGTTTTAGGTTCTAATCGTGAACTTTCCGGTGTTGAGCTTGCTATTGCAGAGCAAGAAGGGCGTGAGTTTATTCTAAAAAATGCTCTGAATGAAATCCGAAACTCATTTGATTTTATCATTGTGGATTGTGCGCCAAGCTTGAGCTTGATTACAGTTAATGCTTTGGCCGCCGTAGATAGTGTAATCATTCCAATGCAATGCGAATATTATGCGCTAGAAGGTTTAGCTGATTTAACCCAGACTATTGACCGTATTCAAAAGGCATTAAATCCTGATTTAGAAATTATTGGTGTATTACGTACAATGTACGATGCACGAAATGCTTTAACACGTGATGTATCTGCTGAGTTAGAACAGTATTTCGGAAAAAAACTTTATGATACTGTCGTTCCACGTAATGTTCGCTTAGCGGAAGCGCCGGCGCATGGTTTGCCTGTTATCTATTTTGAGAAAAGTTCTAAAGGTGCAGTTGCATACTTAAATCTTGCAGCTGAGATGTTAAAGAAAAGTAAAGTGAAGAAAGGAAGTAAAGTATGAGCATCAAAAAACGCGGATTGGCTAAAGGACGTGGTTTAGATGCATTACTTGGTTCAATTCAAAAAGAAAAATTACAACTTGAAGCTCAGGCACTTGATCACGGACAGTTGAAACAAATTGATGTAAATTTATTAAAACGTGGTGAATATCAACCACGTCGCTTTATTCATGAACATGATTTGCAAGAGTTAGCATCTTCTATTGAAAAACATGGAGTGATGCAACCTATTGTCATTCGTCCAGTAGATGATGAAGCACGTCCGTATGAAATCATTGCTGGTGAGCGTCGTTGGCGTGCTGCACAACTTGCAGGCTTAACTGAAATTCCTGCAATTGTTCGCGATTTAAATGACCAAGTCGCGATTGCTTTAGCGCTCATTGAAAACATTCAACGCCAAGATTTAAACCCGATTGATCAAGCAATAGCCTTACAGCGTTTTCATGATGAATTCGGCCTAAGTCATCAAGAAATTGCTGAAACGGTAGGAAAAGCCCGTACTACAGTCAGTAATTTACTGCGTTTATTGAGTCTGGCTGATGAAATTAAAGATTTTATGCAGCAAGGTCTACTTGATATGGGGCATGCTCGAGCTATCTTGACGTTAAAAGGTAAAGATCAATTAGATATTGCTAAAATTGTAATTGAAAAAGGATTATCTGTTCGTCAAACAGAGCAATTGGTGCGTGATAGAAGTGAACCCAAACAGGAGAGGGAGAAAGCGCCTGTTGCACCAGATATTGAACAATTGACACAAAAACTATCAGAACGTTTTGGCGCTAATGTAAAAATTGATCATAATCAAAAAGGTAAGGGTAAGCTGGTTATTCATTACCATACCTTAGACGAGTTAGATGGCATTTTAAATATTTGTTTGCCTGATTAATTTGCATTTGGGTCATATATTTCTAATTTTATATTCTTGGGGAAGAAGATATGTGGGAACTTGTGAAAGCGGGTGGTTGGTTGATGCTGCCTTTAATTCTATGCTCGATTTTAACTGTTGCGATCAGTATTGAGCGTTTTGTTCGGTTAAGACGTTCACAAGTTCTACCCAAAGCATTAATTGATGATAGTTCTTTAAGAACTGACGATATTATGGAAAATTTGGAACAAAATGTAGAAGTGCAAAACAGCGCATTAGCTCACATTTTAAAAGCCGGTTTTGATCATCGAGAGCATGGTGAGCAATTTGCTCGTGCGCAAATGGAAGTAGCAGCTTCTCAAGAAATTTCTTATTTAGAAAAAAACATTAACTTCTTAGGAACTCTGAGTGCAGTGGCACCTTTACTCGGGTTGCTGGGTACGGTGGTTGGGATTATTGAATCATTCCTTGTGATTGATTTTGGATCGGCTGGTAGTCCAAGTTTAATGATTCCGGGTATTTCTAAAGCGCTTATTACCACAGCCGTGGGAATGTTAATTGCGATTCCAGCTTTAATCGCGTATCGCTATTTCCAAAGAGTAGTGCAGGATTATATTGCTGAGTTAGAACAGCAATCGACTTTATTTCATGCCTCATTGTTCTATAAACGTTCATCGTCTATAGCAGAACACCGTCGTGTTGGGTAATGGGTAAAGAACCACATGAAATTTAAACGTTCTCAGGTCGAAGACATTCATATCAATTTAACGCCCATGATTGATTGTTTGCTGTTCATTTTAGTTTTTTTATTATTGTCGACTACTTTTAATCAGCCAAGTCGTATCAATTTAACGTTACCAGATGCACAAGGTGTTCCACCAAAACAGTACGATCACAAAATTGAAGTCGTGGTAGACTCTGGTGGTCATTATGCTGTAAATGGTCAGGCACTTTCGTCTAAAGAGGTTGCTGATCTGAGTACTGCAATTAAGCAAGTTGCTCAAGAGCGCCGTGATTTTATGTTCATCATTGCTGCGGATGCCAAAGCGTCTCATCAGGATGTAATCCGCGTTATGGATGTTGCAGGACAACTCGGTTTTGTTAACATCAATATTAGTACCAAAGTTCCTTCTAGAGGTTTTTCTGAGTGAATCAAGATTTTAAGGTTTATTTGCGTCTCATAGCCTATTTAAAACCTTATTGGGGCGTGGCCTTATTAGTTCTTATCGGGTTCGGTATTAACTCAGCAACAGAAGTTTCCGTTGCTAAATTGATTAAGTTTATTATTGATGCAATCCAAAATAGCAGTAGAGCAGATTTGGATTGGTTCCCCATATTAATCATTTTATTGGTTTTTTTTCGTGGATTAGGCCTGTTTATGGGCGGATACTATACTGCGGTGATTTCACGTAGTCTGGTTTTTAGTATTCGACAAGAAGTTTATGCCAAGCTTTTAAGATTACCTGCACAATATTACTTAGATAATTCATCTGGTCATATTACTGCCAAGATTATGTATAACGTTGAGCAGCTAACAGCAGCTTCTTCGGAGTCATTAAGAACCATTGTTAGGGATGGGATGATTACTCTAGGGCTGTTGGGTTATCTCTTTTATACCAATTGGCGCCTTACTCTATGTATTTTTGTATTCTTACCAGTAATTGGTATATTGGTACGTAAAGCTTCAAAACGTATGCGAAAGCTTTCGTTACAGGTTCAAGATACGATGGGTGATGTGAATCACGTTGTCCAAGAAAGTATTAATGGTAATGCGGTAGTAAAAAGTTTTGCCGGTGAAGAGTCTGAACAAGCACGATTCTATAAGTCATCGGAAGAAAACTTAAAACGCGGTCTAAAAATGGTGATTGTACAAAACCTGAATAGCCCAGTGGTTCAGGTGGTGATGGCTTGTGCTATGGCCCTTATTGTATGGTTAGCTTTACGACCACAGATTTTAGGTAATACAAGTGCTGGTGAATTTGTGGCTTATATTACAGCTGCTGGTTTATTAGCAAAACCTGTTAAAAACCTGACTGATGTTAATGAAAAGTTACAGCGTGGTTTAGCGGCAGCTTACTCTGTTTTTGAGTTGTTGGATTTGCCTGAAGAGCAAAATAACGGACAATTAAAACCTAAACTAAATGGTGCAATTCGTTTTGATCATGTGGCATTAAATTATGCCGATGGCGTACAAGCGATTAAAGACTTCTCTTTAGATATTCTTCCGGGTCAAACTGTAGCATTGGTTGGACGTTCAGGCGCTGGTAAAAGCTCATTGGTTAACATGTTGGTACGTTTTCAAGAGGTATCAAGTGGGCAAATTTATTTAGATGATTTACCAATCAATGACATTGATCTTTCTTCTCTGCGTACACAAATCGCAATGGTAAATCAGCAAGTTGTATTATTTAACCGGACTGTTCGTGAAAATATTGCTTATGGTCAGTTGCAGGGTGCCTCAGATGAGGAAATCCATGCTGCTGCAAAAGCTGCATATGCACATGACTTCATTATGAATTTACCAAATGGTTATGATACTGTTTTAGGGGCTCAAGGCCTAAATTTATCAGGTGGTCAACGTCAGCGCATTGCTATTGCTCGAGCAATTTTAAAGAATGCTCCGATTCTAATTTTAGATGAAGCTACAAGTGCTCTTGATAATGAATCTGAACATTTTATTCAGCAAGCATTTGATGAAGCGATGCAAGACCGTACAACGATCGTTATTGCTCACCGTTTATCAACAATTGAAAATGCTGATCGTATTGTAGTGATGGATCAAGGGCAAATTGTTGAACAAGGTACTCACCAAGAACTCCTCGCAAAACATGGTGCTTATTATCAATTACACCAACGTAATTTCGAGGATAACTAAGCATGTCATTAGCCCAGCTGATCCAGAATGCATGGAATAAGCAATCGAGTTGGTTAGTTGCTTTACGTCCATTGTCTTGTTTGTATCGTGCTGGGTTTCTACTCAATCGTAATCTTTATTATTCAGGTTTTAAGCAAGTTTATAAAGCACCTGTGCCTGTGATGGTTATTGGTAATATTACGGTTGGTGGAAGTGGGAAAACTCCATTATTAATAGAACTGGTGAATTATCTACAGCAGCATAATGTAAAAGTAGGGGTAATTAGTCGGGGATATGGGGGTAATGGTCCTTTTCCAATGCTAGTTACCTCGGGTGCCCAAGTAGCTCAAGCTGGGGATGAGCCAGCATTAATTGTTCAGGCTACAAGTGTACCAATGGCAGTAGGTCCTAATAGGCAGGCCGCAATAGAGTTATTGCTTGAGTCATCAGAGATAGATTTGATTATTAGTGATGATGGGTTGCAGCATTGGGCATTAGGTCGACAGATCGAGTGGATTGTACTGGATCAAAATCGTGGTTTAGGGAATAAAAAACTATTACCTGAAGGCTATCTGCGCGAGCCTGTGGAGCGTTTAGAAACAGGAACAGTGATTGAGCATGCTCATAAACCTGCTACAGAATTAAACATGCATCTCGAGACAGGACAGCCATATTTACTTAACCCTTTATCTAATTCTAAACCAAGCTTTAATCTTGAGAATAATTATCATGCTGTAGTTGGTATTGGCTTTCCTCAACGATTTTATCAAACCCTTAAAGATCTAGGGTTGAAGCAATTTCAAGAACACGCATTTCGCGATCATCATGATTACACAATTAATGATTTAATTTTTAATGACGAGCTGCCACTTATTACAACTGAGAAAGATGCAGTTAAACTATTACCATTACTTGAAAAACATCCTGAATTTAAACAGTCTATTTGGGTAGTTCCTGTTAAAGCCGTCCTGTCTACACAGTGTTATGAGGTTTTAAAACAGCAATTGCAAGAACTTGATATTCAATTATCTTAGGTAGAAAAAATGAAACACATCGTCATTCCAGCGCGCTTCTCAAGCTCGCGTTTGCCAGGTAAACCATTGTTGCTTATTCATAACCGTCCTATGATTTTGCGTGTAGTGGATCAGGCAAAAAAAGTCGAAGGTTTTGATGATCTGTGTGTGGCAACAGATGATGAACGTATTGCTGAGATTTGTCGTGCAGATGGAATAGATGTGGTTCTTACTAGCGCTGATCATCCTTCAGGTACAGACCGTTTAAGTGAGGTGGCTCGTATTAAGGGCTGGGATGCAGATGATATTATTGTAAATGTTCAAGGAGATGAGCCTTTATTACCAGCTCAACTTGTTCAGCAAGTTGCAAAACTTTTGGTTGATAAACCGAATTGTTCAATGTCTACGTTGTGTGAGCCGATTCATACCTTAGATGAGTTCCAGCGTGACAGTATTGTAAAAGTAGTCATGTCAAAACAAAATGAAGCTTTATATTTTAGTCGGGCTACCATTCCTTATGATCGAGATGGGGCTAAGCATGATGAACAGAATTTACATTCACAAGCATTTCGCCATTTAGGTTTATATGCTTATCGAGTCAACTTATTACAAGAATATGTAACATGGGATATGGGTAAGCTTGAAAGGCTTGAGAGTCTTGAACAATTACGTGTTTTAGAAAATGGTCATCGAATTGCAATTGCTGTAGCCGAAGCAAATTTACCACCCGGTGTGGACACACAAGCTGATCTTGATCGGTTAAATAATATGCCTGTTGAATCTTTTGAATAAGCGTTAATTTTTAATGAATCCGAATGTAACTTCAAAGGTTTATCCTTGGCAGCAAACAACATGGGAAACCTTGACAACAAGGTTTCCCAATATTGGTCATGGTCTTTTATTTTACGGCAAGCAAGGTTGCGGAAAACATGCTTTTGCTAAACATTTTTTAGCATGGGTACTTTGTTTAAATAAGCAGTTGCAAGGCCCTTGCGGAGAATGTAGCAGTTGCCAATGGTTAAAATCAGACACTCATCCCAATTATGTTCATATCACAACGGATGAAGAAAATAAAAAGCAGAATGCAAAAATTAAAATAGAAAAGATACGTGACTTACTACCTTTCGTACAACAAACGGGAGAAGGTTGGCGCGTTATTGTGATTGAACCTGCTGAGGCGCTTAATTTGGCATCTTCAAATGCTTTACTAAAGACTTTAGAAGAGCCGGGTGAACGAGTTGTTTTAATTTTGCTGGCTGATCACTACCTTAAATTACCAGCTACTATTCGCAGCCGACTACAACATTTTGCTTTGGATCGTATCTCCTACGAGCAAGCTACTTCATATTTGAATGAACATTTATCTGAAATTGCCGAAGTGCAACCTGATTTACTGCTTGGCTTATCCAATGATATGCCTTTACAAGCCATAGAAATTGCAAAAAGTGATTGGTTTGCTAAACGACAAACTTTCTTAAATGATTGGCTTAAAATTGTAGCGCAAAAAAATATGCCTTTATTTTTCTCAGGCAAATGGCAAAAAGAGTTAAGTTTTAATGATTTTATGATGCTTTTTGAATACTTGTTGGGAGATTTAATTTGTGTCAAGCTAAATCAACCACAGAAAAATACGGATTTAGATTTTGATCAGTTAAGTCCATATTATGATTTAGAAAGCTTATTTAATATTTATAGTGAACTACAACAAGCAAAAAAGCTTGTTGAGCAAAATGTACAAAGTCAACTTATTATAGATCAATTGTTTATAACGTTAATGAATATTTAAGGGGAAGATTATGCAGCCGCAAATGGGGGGGATTATTCAGGTAAATATTCCTGATAAAGCTACTTTGCAAGCAAGCTATATGGGTTATGTGCAAGGTGGAGGTCTGTTCGTACCATCAAAACAAAAGGTAAAGATGGGGCAAGAAATTTTCATTTTAGCGACTTTGCCTGAGCAGTCTCAAAAAATTCCTTTAACAGGCAGAGTAATCTGGATATCCCATAAGCAAAGTGGATTTAAACCTCAAGGTTTTGCTATTCAGTTAAGTGGAGATAAGGGAATTTACTATAAAAACGAGGCAGAACGAGTTTTGGCTGGTAGTATGTCTTTAGACCGTCCAAGTTATACGATGTAATTAAATAGGAAAGAAAAGTGTTTGTTGATACGCATTGCCATTTAACGATGTTAGATTTAACGCCTTATAACGGTGATCTGGACCTTGCGCTTGCAGCAGCGCGAGCAGAAGGCGTGTCTAAGTTTATGGCAATTTCCGTTGATCTCGATGACCATATTGCACTATCTGAGATTGCAAAGAAATATGCAGATGTTGGTTATACGGTAGGTGTACACCCTTGTGAGGATGTGGGCACAATGGCACGTGCAACAACTGAGTATTTGGTTGAATTGGCTCAATCAGAAAAAGTATGGGCTTTAGGTGAAACTGGACTGGACTATTATCACAGTACTGATTTTATTGAAGAGCAAAAAGCATGTTTTGCAAGACATATCCAAGCTTCAAAAATTGTAAAAAAACCAGTTGTCGTTCATACCCGATCAGCAAAGCATGATACGGTAGATATTATTCGTGCTGAACACTCAACACATGGGATTCTGCATTGTTTTACTGAAGATTGGGAAACTGCTAAAGCTGTGCTTGATTGTGGCTATTACATTTCTTTTTCAGGTATTGTGTCATTTAAAAATGCACAAGATTTGCGGGATGTAGCTAAGCAAGTGCCACTAGATCGTCTTTTAATTGAAACAGATAGTCCATATTTAGCACCGGTTCCATATCGCGGTAAAACAAATGAACCAAAATATGTGCCTTATGTAGCCAAAGCGCTCAGTGATGTATATGATAAATCGGTTGAGGAAATTGCAATGATCACCTCACAAAATTTTGAGAACTTGCTAAAAGCGATTTAGGTTATAGAAACTATATAAGAGAGTAATTGCGTGAAGATGGATCGTCAGGCTCAGTTCCGAGCAAGAGAAGTATTAATATTTCAGGTTGCGGAACAATTATTGCTAGAAAATGGCGAAGCCGGCATGACACTTGATGTCTTGGCTGCTGAGCTTGATTTAGCAAAAGGAACTTTGTACAAACACTTTCAAAGTAAAGATGAGTTGTACATGCTGTTGATTATTCGTAATGAGCGTATGTTACTTGAAATGGTTCAAGATACTGAAAAGGCCTTTCCAGAACATTTGGCCTTTTTTATGTTGCATCATTTACATCATCCTGAACGAACAGTTTTATTTCATCAAATTGAAGAAAAATTGTCGATTACTGCTCAAGGTGTACATCATCTTTTCCACGAACTTTATCAGGTGCGTAAACAGAGATTGCGAATTATCATTCGCATGACAGACCACTATTTAGAATCTATTCAAAGCAATATGCCTACACGAGATTATCTTGCTTCTATTTGGTCATTAACTCATGGCGCGGCAGCTATTCTCAATTCAAGTTTTTATCAACGATATTTAGGTTCAAGAGACACTTTAAGAGTGGCTTATATTGATCAGGCATTAGCCTTACCTAAACAAGCTGTTGAGCAATATGCTTAGGTCGATATGAAGTCTCAATCACCACTTAAATCCCAAAAAGGTTTTACTCTCATAGAAGTAATGGTGGTGATTGTTATTATGACGATTATGACCTCTCTAGTTGTACTCAATATAGGTGGAGTTGACCAAAAGAAAGCAATGCAAGCAAGAGAATTATTTTTGCTTGATATGCATAAAATTGGTAAAGAATCGCTTGATCAGTCTCGTGTTCTAGCTCTATCTACTCTTAGTGAAACCGATGTTTCACCTTTTTCTTATGAATTGTATGAGTATCACGACCAGAGTAAATTACAGGTCCAAGATTTAAAAAATCGCTGGCAGAAATATTCAGAATTTACTACGCGGCAATTACCTAAACATGTATCGTTTACGGTACAACCTTTAGATGAGCAGAACTATTCAAAAGCTACAAATATGGATTTAATTGGAGGACAAACTCCTCAGCTAATCTGGTTTGGCAATGGTGAAGCTAAAACGGTGAAAATACAGTTTTACTTTGAACAAAAACCAATTGGTTCAGAAATACAAATTGATCATTTGGGTAAAATAAATGAAATCTAAAGGTTTTACTCTATTAGAAGTAATGGTTGCTTTAGCAATTTTTGCAGTGGCGGCTGTCGCGCTAACTAAAGTAGCCATGCAGTACACTCAATCTACCTCAAATGCAATTCTTAGAACAAAAGCTCAATTTGTAGCAATGAATGAAGTTGCTTTAATGGAGATAAATCAGGAGTGGCTTGAAGGTACGCAAAGCAAGCAGGTTACTTCCCAAGGTGAAACTTGGCAGATTGATAAATCTGCACAATCCACAATTAGCCCGAATGTTCAGAAAGTAGATTTGCAAATTAGTTTATATGATTCTGATAAAGGGAAAATTCAAAATGGTATTACTCACTTAGTATTTTTTAATTATCCAATGAAAGCAAAATAATGATAAACAATAAATACAGCTTCCGAAGAGAAACTTCAAGTCTTGCAGCACGATCGAGCAGTGCTCGATTAATTCGTGCCTCAGGATTTACTTTAGTTGAGCTTTTAGTTGCAATTGCAATTTTTGCCATTTTATCTTTGTTGGGGTGGAAGGTTTTTGATTATTTATTAAAGGTCCGAGATCGTAATGCTCAACATGAAGTAAAGTTATTTGAATTACAAGATGCTTATCAGCAAGTTTTACGGGATTCATTGCAAATTATACCGTTATCGGCTAATCAAGGCGGACAGTTACATCCAGCTCTAGAGCTTGATAACCAAGTTCTTCGCTTTAGTAAAGCTGGTGTTACTGATCCCTTAAAGCAAGGATTATCACCTTTTGAGCGTATTGAATATCGATATGATCCTGATCAAAAAAAGCTTTATCGTCTTAAATATAGTAATTTAAATACTTCAAACAGAGAGCAGCCTTTATCAAGTACGCTGTTGAGCCAAGTAGAACAATTTGAAGTTATAGTGTTGACACCGCAGGAAGTGACAAGATGGCCAGAGATTAATCTTGATCCCACAAAACCTGAAGAGTTTAGAAAGTTACCGAAAGGAATAAAAATACAACTCACCGTTGCAGGAGTAAGTTATGAGTGGATTTATAGCTTAAATCAAGGGAATTTATCTCTCTCCAAAGAAGGAGGGGTATAATGGTACGCTATAAAAAGAGTCAGCGAGGCGTAGCGTTACTCACAATTTTGATTATGGTTGCATTGGCTACAATTTTGGCTGCCTCTATCGCAAAGCATCAAACAAATACGATGGAAAATACGGGTTATTTGATACGTCAAAATCAGTCATTACTCTATGCAAAAAGTGCAGAAGCTTTTTTTTCTGAATTATTAATTCAAGATACTAATAATGCTGGGGGTATCGATCATTTAAAGGAAAGCTGGGCCCAGCCGATGCCACCTTTTCCAATAGAAAATGGAGTTGTATCGGGGCGCTTACTAGATGAGTCAGGAAAATTTAATCTAAACAATTTAACGACCAATGAAGGCAAGGTAAACGAAGCTGCTAAAAATTGGTTTGAGCGATTGCTTGTGCGTGTAGGATTGCCAGCAGAGTTAAGTCAAGCAGTTATTGATTGGCAAGATCCAGATGAAGAACCAAGCGGTCCTATGGGGGCAGAAAGTAATTATTATGAAGGCCTTGATCCTGGCTATTTAGCTTCAAATGCAAAATTCCATCGTATTGAAGAGCTGAAACTGGTCAGGGGTTTTGAAGGCAAGAAATATGATTTAATCGCACCGTACATTTCTGCATTGCCTGAAAATACAAAAGTGAATATTAATACCGCATCACCATTGGTATTAGCGAGTATAGATCAAAAATTAGATTTAGGAGCTATAGAAAAAGAACTTCAATTACGCCAACAAAATTTAAAATTCTTTCAAAATATTGATGAATTATGGCAATTGGCTGCTTTTTCGGCAGTTGATGTGCAGAATAAAACTGAAGTTAATAGCCTTTTAGATGTGAAGTCGAACTTTTTTCAGGCACAAATCGAGGTTGTGTTGAATAATAGAAAAAGACAGTTTACAAGTGCCTTAATGCGCAGTGATAAGCAGGTTTATGTATATTCTAGAAATATAGCACCGTTTAACTAATTGAAAATTTATGATTTATTTGCTTTGGATGTTTTTTGAAGTTTGTAATTATAAATTTTTCTCAAGTTAAGCGTTAAAGTAAGTACAAACTTTCTATATGTTTATATTCAATGTTTCTTCACAAGTCTTATCATACTTTTTGCTAATTGTTTCTAATTGAAAAGTGGTGCGAAATTTTCGTCTTTTGCTTTATAATAATGTTCTTAGAAGGAATGATCGATTTGGCACATGTTAATTCGTAAGTTATTTAAGTTTGAAAATGCACATGTTGTACGTAACTGTACATCGGATCGTTGTAAGCGATCAATTCATGGACATAGCTATAAAGTTGAGTTATTGCTTAAAGCTTCGAAATTAGATCATGGGCAAATGGTTTATGATTTTGGACTCCTAAAGGGAGTAATAAAAGATCTTTTCGACAGTTTTGATCATGCAATCTGCTTTTGGGAAAAAGATGATTCTCAATATATTGATGCTTGTCAGACTTTTAGTGCCCGTTGGATTTCTTTGCCCGTTTCACCGTCAGCTGAACAGTTTTCACGTATCTTCTTTTATCTAGCTCAGCAAGTTTTGCAATCAACAGTCACTCAAAATGGGGAAGGTGATGTTGAGGTTTATTCGGTCATTGTTCATGAGACTGATACTGGATATGCTCAAAGCTTTATTGAAGATATTCAAAACGAACAAATGGGCATTTTAAGTCTTGATGGAATTGTTTTTTCAGAACAAATTCAGATAGAGTGGGCAAATCCACAAATGTATGAAGACTTGAAAAAAGGGGTTAAATTTAATAATCCTCAAGTTGATTTACAAGTCGAAGTATAAATCGAATTACTTACAGTATTTGTAGAATTGAAAATTGATCTAGGATGACATTAATGCAATTAACTGAGCAACAGCAAGATAAACTCAGTAAAGTTCAATTAGAAGAAAGTTGGAAAAGATCTTTAGTACCTTTTCTATTAAGTTCTCAAATGGATAGCTTGCGCGATTTCTTATTTCAGCAGAAACAAGCTCAAAAAATAATATATCCGCCGAGTAAGCAGATTTTTAATGCTTTAAATACTACACCATTGGCTGATGTGAAAGTTGTGATTTTAGGACAAGATCCGTATCACGGACCAAACCAGGCCAATGGTTTAAGTTTCTCTGTTCAAAAAGGTATTGCATTACCACCATCTTTGCGCAATATTTTTCATGAATTACATACAGATTTGGGTATTCCTGCTCCTCGCCATGGTGATTTAACAAAATGGGCGAAACAAGGTGTGCTTTTACTTAACAGTGTGCTTACAGTTGAAGCTGGTCAGCCGACTTCACATCAAAAGCAGGGTTGGGAAGCCTTTACTGATGAAGTCATTGATGTTCTAAATGAACAAAGACAGCATATAGTATTTATTTTGTGGGGTGCTTATGCACAGCGCAAAGGACAACGTATAAATAGAGATAAACACTTGGTTTTAACGGCCGCACATCCATCACCTCTTGCTGCAAATAGAGGAGGATTTTTTGGATGCAAAGTGTTTTCAAAAACAAATCAATATTTGAAACAACATGGCATTGAGCCCATAGACTGGCAATTGGACGCATGATGAACTCTCCCAATGTAAATAACTATCACCCGGACTTGGTGGTTGAAGAAGCAAAAAACGGCTGGCGTATAGTACGTTTGAATCGTCCTAAATCGTTACATGCTTTAGACGAATCAATCGTAACGGCATTATTGCGTGTATTTGAAGATTTCCGTGACGATGAACAGGTTAAAGCAATTTGGTTAGACTCAACGACACCAAAAGCTTTTTGTGCAGGTGGTGACGTTAGGAAATTACGTCAACTTGTTATTAATCAAGAAGTAGATACCGCAAATAAGTTCTTCCAACAGGAATATGCTTTAGATCTACTCTTACATAATTATGCTAAACCAGTTGTTGTTTGGGGTGAAGGCTATGTTATGGGGGGGGGGTTGGGCTTGTTTATGGCTGCACCATTCCGTTTAGTCACACCATATTCTCGTTTAGCAATGCCTGAAATTAATATTGGTTTATATCCAGATGTTGGGGCAAGCCGTTTCTTGGCGGATCGTGGTCCGATAGGTTTGTTTACTGGTTTAACTGGTTCAATCATGACTGCTGCCGGAGCATATAGTATTGGTTGGGCAACACATATTTGTGAAGCGCAACGTGATAATGTTTTGCAAAAAGTTTTAAATATTAATTGGGCTCATTATCCAGCAGGTGATTTTCGAGCAATTGATGATACTTTAAATAGCTTGCACCGTCCTGTTGCAGCAGGCCCATTGCAAAACTCACTTGATGTGATTCGTAGTGTTTGCCGCGGTTTCAATTTTGAGCAGGATTATCAAGCGATTGTTAGTTTGCGTGATGCGAGCAGTGATTGGTTGCGTCAAGCGAGTGAAAACTTGCAAAAAGGATCTCCTAGTACTGCGGCAATTACTTGGTTACTGTGGCAGTGGGGAAAACAAGTACACTCATGGGATGAAGTCTTTGATCTAGAGGCTCAGATTTCTGAGTGGAAAATACGTCATCCTGACTTTGTGGAAGGTGTTCGTGCACGCTTGGTGGATAAAGACTTATCACCAGAATGGAAGCAATGTGATGATCTAAGCTTAAGAGGTATATTGGCTGATTGTCCACCAGTCACTTCAATAGATAGTTGGAATGCCTTACTTAGACAACACGGTGTGATTACCTAAAAATAAATGACTGAATATAGCGATGAATACTGGATGCAGCTTGCTTACGAGCAAGCTGAATTAGCTGCCCAGCAGGGTGAGATCCCGGTTGGAGCGGTTCTGGTGAGTCAAAATCGAGTAATTGGGTCTGGTTATAATGCTCCAATTACTTTATTAGATCCAACTGCACATGCAGAAATTCAAGCTATCCGTGCAGCGTGTTCCTCTTTAGAAAATTATCGATTACCCGAAGATACAACTTTATATGTCACTCTTGAGCCATGTACTATGTGTGTAGGTGCGCTCGTACATGCAAGAATCAAACATGTAGTTTTTGGCACACCCGAACCTAAAGCAGGTTCCTTGGTGAGTACACGCCAGTTATTGCAGCAAGGTTATTATAATCATAGGTTTACATTTCAGAATGGTTGTCTGCAAGAAAAATGTGCTCAGCAACTTAGTCATTTTTTTAAACAAAGACGTGAGCAAAAGAGACAAGAGAAACAACAAAAAACGTCCTTAAATGATTAAAAATTAACATACGCTTATGGCAAACTAACGCGGTTTTAATGCCATGATTCTATTTAATAAGGACGATTCAATGCGTAATGTAATTACCGTAAAAAAAGAATTTAATGCCCCTCTTAGTGATGTATTTAACTTGCTCTCTAAGCATTCAACTTATAATACTGCTTTTGCACCTTTACAAGTTGTACGTGTTAAAGACTCTGAAGACGCTAAAAGACCTGATGGTTTAGGCTCGGTTCGACGTATGGGATTTGGTCCAATTAAGCCACTTAAAGAAGAAATTACATTGCTTGAAGAAAATAAAAGTATTGAATATAAATTAATAGATAATCCTTTGATTAAACACCATTTAGGTAGAATCGAGTTTTCTGAAATTACCCCATATATTACTTTAGTTACATACCGCATCGAGTTAACGGCAAAAGCGCCAGTGGTAAGTAAATTAATACTTGCACAGCTAAAACTAGCCATTACACTAGGCTTTTCGAGATTAGCTAAAGCAATTGCTTCTTAGTGAGAGTTAAATGACAGTTCAAATTATTACTATTGATGGTCCGAGTGGTTCGGGTAAAGGAACATTGGCCGCAAAACTTGCAGCACATTATCAATATCATTTACTCGATTCGGGTGCCTTATATCGGTTGTTAGGGTTGTCATTACATAAACACGATTTATTGGAGAAATTAGATAGTCAGCTTGATGAAAGTATTCAATATGCACGTCAACTGGACATTAAATTTGAAACTTCTGCCTCAGGAATTTTAGTTTTCTTGGATGGTGAAGATGTATCCCAAACAATTCGTACAGAACGAGTTGGTGAATACGCTTCAAAAGTTGCAGTGATTCCAGAACTTAGACAGGCATTATTCGAGAGACAAAGAGCTTTCGCGCAAGATCCTGGTTTAGTTGCCGATGGCCGTGATATGGCAACATCTATCTTTCCTGAAGCAAATGCTAAAATTTATCTGACAGCTTCGGCTGAGTCGCGTGCTGAGCGAAGAGTAAAACAGTTGCAGGGTATGGGGCTAGATGCTAAAATAAACGACATTTTAGCTAATATACAGGCGCGTGACAAAAGAGATATGGAGCGAGAAGTTGCTCCGCTCAAGCCAGCCAAAGATGCTTATATTATTGATAGTTCGGAATTAACGATCGATCAGGTATTTAAGTTAATGGTTGATTATGTCGATAGCCGTACTATTTAGTAAATAGAATTATCAGTTGAAGCATAGCTTGATCAGTCTATAAAGACTATGTTGATACTTAACTAAACCGGCCTTGTCTGATCCAAGACCGCTGAATTTATCAGGTATATCATGACCGAATCTTTTGCAGCCCTCTTTGAAGAAAGTGAATTAAACCTCAATGTTGAAAAGGGTGCAGTCATCCAAGGTGTTGTTGTAAACATCGATAGCGACTGGGTAACTGTTGACACTGGCCTAAAGTCTGAAGGCATTGTTGACCGTGCTGAATTTTTAAATGAACAACGTGAACTTGAAGTTCAGGTTGGCGATACTGTTGACGTAGTTGTTGAAGCTCTTGACAACGGTATGGGTCAAACAGTTTTATCACGTGAAAAAGCTAAGCGTGCTGAAACTTGGACTAAACTTGAAAAAATCTTTGAAGATGGCGAAATCGTTACTGGTGTTATCTCTGGTAAAGTTAAAGGCGGTTTCACTGTTGACATCGGTCCTGTTCGTGCATTCTTACCAGGTTCATTAGTTGACACTCGTCCTATCCGTGACACTACTCACCTTGAAGGTAAAGAGTTAGAGTTCAAAGTAATCAAACTTGATGCTAAACGTAATAACGTTGTTGTATCTCGTCGTGCTGTTATGGAAGCTGAATCTTCTGCTGACCGTGAAGCATTACTTGCTCAACTTGAAGAAGGTCAAACAGTTACAGGTACTATCAAAAACCTTACTGATTACGGTGCATTCGTTGATCTTGGCGGTATTGATGGTCTTCTACATATCACAGATATGGCTTGGAAGCGTATCAAGCACCCTTCAGAAGTTGTTGAAGTTGGTCAAGAAGTTACTGTTAAAGTACTTAAATTTGACCGTGAACGTAACCGCGTATCTTTAGGCCTTAAACAATTAGGCGAAGATCCATGGTTAGCGATCATGAGCCGTTACCCTAAAGGTTCTATCGTTAAAGCTCGCGTAACTAACTTAACTGACTACGGCTGTTTCGCTGAAATCGCTGAAGGCGTTGAAGGTTTAGTTCACGTTTCTGAAATGGACCACACTAACAAAAACATCCACCCATCTAAAGTTGTTCAGATTGGTGATGAAGTTGACGTTATGGTTCTTGAAGTTGATGAAGAACGTCGTCGTATCAGCCTTGGTATCAAACAAACTCGTGCTAACCCATGGGAAGAGTTTGCTAAAGCTCATGAGAAAGGCGAAAAAGTATCTGGTACTATCAAGTCTATCACTGACTTTGGTATCTTCATTGGCTTGAACGGCGGTATCGACGGTTTAGTACACTTGTCTGATATTTCTTGGAACGAGCAAGGTGAAGAAGCTATTCGTCGTTACAAGAAAGGTGACACTGTTGAAGCTGTTATCTTGTCTGTAGACGCTGAAGGTAACCGTATCAGCCTTGGTATCAAACAATTGAACAGCGATCCGTTCAATGACTTCTTAGCTGCTAACGAACGTGGTGCTTTAGTTAAAGGTACTGTAACTGCAGTTGATGCTCGTGGCGCAACTGTTAAGTTAGCTGACGAAGTTGAAGCAACTCTTAAAGCTTCTGAAATCAACCGTGACCGCGTAGAAGATGCGACTAAATTCTTAGAAGTTGGTCAAGAAGTTGAAGCGAAGATCATCAACGTTGATCGTAAATCTCGTTCTATCAACTTGTCTATCAAAGCGAAAGACGAAGCAGAAGAGAAAGAAGCAGTTGCTAGCTTGCGTACAGCAACAACAAGTCAAGACAATGGTCCTAAGACTATTGGTGACTTGATCAAAGCACAAATGAAGTAATAAGTTAACAAAGTACGGTTTCATGTAACGGAATTGTACTTTTTATACAAATTACTGTAAACGGTAGCCTAGTATTCAACATACTGCGCTACCGTTTTGTATTTAAACAGGTTATTATCGAACGACATAGAGTAGCAATAAATAACGAGGTCGTAGATGACTACTGAAGCTCTTAATAAGTCTGATTTGATTGAACGCATTGCGCTAAAAAACCCACACTTAGCTGAACCTTTGGTGGAAGAGGCGGTTAAAATTATGATTGATCAAATGATAGAAGCACTATCAACTGATAATCGAATTGAAATCCGTGGTTTTGGTAGCTTTGCTTTACACCACCGTGATCCAAGAGTTGGTCGTAATCCTAAAACAGGAAAATCAGTTGAAGTTGCAGCTAAAGCTGTTCCACATTTCAAACCCGGGAAAGCCCTTCGTGATGCTGTAAACGAATCTGGGAAATAAATAAAATTTATAAGTCGGGGTGCCTATGCGTTATATTTTAATTGCATTGCTTATTGTTGTATTTGGCTATTCTTTAGCACTTGTTTTGCAAAATCCAACAGAGCTTTCTGTTGATTTGTTATTTACTCAAGTTCCTGCTATGCGTTTAGGCTTATTATTGCTACTCACATTAGTACTAGGAACAGTGGTCGGTCTTTTACTAGGTGTACAGGTTTTCAGAGTATTCCAAAAAGGTTGGGAAATTAAACGCCTGCGTAAAGATATTGAACATTTAAGAAAAGAACAAATCCAAAGTGCTCAATTAGCAGCAGCAGAAGCAGCTGCAAATGTAAGACATGAAAAAACCGTTGTAGATATTTATCCGCAAGATAAAAATTCTACTCCGCTATAATCCCCGTACTACTCTTTATTGATTAGTAAAGAGTAGTATCTCTCTAAATTTTATCTCTTCTTTTATTCTTCCAAATATAAACTCTTTTAGTCGTATCGCTTTTAAATTTGGAAAGCAGCTCTCTACATTCCTTTATTCCTTCATGATTTGTCTATTATAATAATGCTGATTTTATATGATGGAAGAAAGTCTCTTGAGTATCATTGTTGCGTTAGATGCAAAAAGCCAATATGACGCTTTAAAAATTGTTGAACAGCTTGACCCTGCTTTATGTCGTGTAAAAGTGGGTAAAGAGCTTTTTACTCATGAAGGCCCATCTGTTGTAAAAAAACTGCAAGAACAAAATTTTGAAGTTTTTCTTGATCTTAAATTTCATGATATTCCAAACACTACCGCTCAAGCAGTATGTGCAGCAGCTGATTTAGGAGTATGGATGGTAAATGTTCATGCTTCAGGTGGTCGTAAAATGATGGAAACCTGTGTTGAACGTTTAAAAGCAGGTAACTATCAAACTCAACTTATTGCTGTGACAGTACTCACATCAATGGGCCGTGAAGATTTAAAAGATATTGGTTTAGATATTGAACCTGTAGAGCATGTGAAGCGTTTAGCTAAATTAACCAAAGAAAGTGGTTTGGATGGTGTAGTTTGTTCTGCTCAAGAAGCTAAGATTCTTCGTGAATTGATCGGGCAAGACTTCTCTTTGGTAACACCAGGAATTCGCCCAGAGGGTTCTAATGCAGACGACCAAAAACGTATTGTGACTCCAAAGCAAGCTATGCTTGATGGTTCTACACATCTGGTTATTGGTCGACCGATTGCCAAAGCAGAAAACCCAACAGAAATGTTGAAATCTATTCTGGCTTCAATTGCCTAAAAATTTAGGAATAAGCTAATTAATAACGGGGCGAGTAGGCTTAATAATAAGCCACTCATCATGGCATGTGGTACATAATGTGTACCGCATGACTGTTTTACCATTGCTAAGGTAACATCCATTGACGTTGCGCCAGCGCTTGAGATAGCAGGGCGTGGAAAACGCCAACCCATGGTATACATTAGAAAAATAGCAACAATTTCTCTAAATAAGTCAGTTAATAAGGCGATTCCACCCAACTCTGCCGAATGTAATTGCGTAAATAAGATCCCTGACATTGAATACCAGCCATAGCCTTGTGCTAAAGCTAAAGTCTCACTCAGTGTAAAATGCTTGTGAAGTAAATAGTAATTCAAAAAGCCTGCTATGCATGACCCTATAAAAGCAGCTAAGGGTACAATTAAAATTTTCCAGCTTAACCAGGTACGGTTAAAGTGGGTAAAGGCAAGTTCGATACCAATTAAGAAAATAAAAAGTAATAATAAATACCAACTATTAAATGCCATATGTGAGTTGAATTGAGTGGCAATAGCTCCTAATAAAACCCCTACACCTAATGCAAAAAAAGCTTTTGCAATATTTTTTAAAGCATTTACAAAAAGTTGAAGTGAGATTTTCCCTTTGACACTTTGTTTATCAAAAATTGTATAAGCCAATAAACAGGTAAAGAAAGAACCGAAAGATGTTGTAAGAGCAATAATAATCGCTGGTGGGACTATGGCAGAAGGATTCTCGATTTGGTCAAGTGCCAATGTTAATTCTAAAGCTACACTCGCTAAGAGAATATAAGAAAAGTAGGGTAGTATTTTAAATATAAAGTGTCGGATATTTAGAGATAGTTTTGGAGCTAAAAAATAACCGAATGCAAGCGCTAAAAAGATTTGAATGATGAGATAAAAAGATTGCATATAATAGATAGATTGTTATCAACCTACCTATTATGTCTTGAACATTTTAAGCTGCATAGCTCTGTGAACTTTTATTTAAAAGTAAGTAGTCTTTGGGCTTAACTTTACGTGTTTCTAACCAATACTTCCATGTATAAGTTGGCCATAGCGAAAAGTTTTTACCATCGGCAGATTGATACCAGCTACTACAGCCACCAGCTTGCCATACAGTTCCTCGAAGCTGCTTTTGAACACGTTCATTAAAGGCGTCTTGAACTTCCGGTTTAATCTCAATTGCTTTTTGACCAGATTTTTCTATGAGTTGAATAAGCTGTAAAATGTAGTTTACTTGAGATTCAATCATAAAAATAATCGAATTATGACCTAGAACTGTATTGGGACCCACTAATTGGAATAGGTTAGGAAAATTCTTGGTCATTATTCCATAATAACTTTCAGCACCATCTTTCCATGCCTGTTTTAACTCGATTTGATTGCGTCCAATACAAGTGAAATGTTTTAAATAAATACGTGGATCAGTAATAAAACCTGTACCATAAATTAAACAATCAATAGGTCGTTCTTTACCATCTTTAGTGATAATACTGTTTTCTTTAATCTCTTGAATGCTATCAGTGACTAACTCAACATTTTTTCGGTTAAAGGTAGGAAAGTATTTATTTGAGATAAGGATACGTTTACAACCCATCACAAAGTCAGGTGTGAGTTTTTTTGCTAATTCTTTATCTTTAACTTGAAAACGTATGAAGGCTTCTGCCAATTTTTGGCCATATTTCATGATTTGAGGTTGAACAATGGGTACAACGCGAGATTCATTACTCCAGTAAAGACGACTACGATGAATTTGGCGATAAATATTTGAAGATTTGAATAATGCTTTACTTAAGTTCGAATATTTACGCTCATCTCGCGGTATGACCCATGCAGCCGTTCTTTGAAATACATAAAGTTGTTTAACATCTTTAGCTATTTCAGGAATATATTGAATGGCACTACCACCTGTACCAATAGATGCGACTGACTTACCATTTAACTTATAGTCATGTTCCCATTGTGAGGAATGAAATACTTTTCCTTTGAATTTTTCGATCCCTTTGATAGGAGGGATTTGCGGAATGTGTAAGGGTCCTGAGGCAAAAACTACAAATTGCGCTTCTATAGAAGGTTGATTATTAAAATCTAGAGTCCACACATGACGTGTTTCATCATATTGGACATGAGTTACGTCATGGTTAAACTTGCAGTAATCTTTAATTTGATATTTCTTTGTAATATCTTGAATATATTCAAAGATCTCTGGTCCTTCTGCATAGCGTTTGGTCCAATCGGTCTTTGGTGCAAAAGACAAGGAATACATATGAGATTGAACATCACATGCTGCACTTGGATAGCGATTTTCTCGCCAAGTTCCGCCGACATCGTTTGATTTTTCTAAAATAACAAAGTCGTGCTGTTGATTTTGCAGTAAACGGATTGCCATTGCTAGGCCACCAAATCCAGCCCCAATAATAGCGATTTTAGTTTTTTGAATAGCATCTTGCTGTGCGTTTAGCATTGGAAACCCTGCATAAGCTGAAAAGAGGATTGCACGCAAGACTAACGTTTTTTAACCAGTTTAAACATGATTGTATCGACGTGAAAATTGATAGATTCGGCAATTAATTTTATTGCTTCTTTATAGTAAAACATTTCAGTCTAGGGAAATTGTTAGAAGAATGAAACGGTCGATACTTGGTTTAATCTATTTAATTCAAGGAATGCGCAATGCCGGCATTGATGTCGACTCACGTTTGGCCCATATAGGTATTAAAGTCGATGCTTTAGACCCGAGTTCTACAATTCATGATCGTCTAGAATGGGACATTCAACAAATTATTAGTAAAAATGTAGAGCCTGAAAAGGGTTTATTTATTGGACAACATTATGCTCTAGCTGGTTACGGCCCGTTGCTTATGCTGCTTGTCACAAGTCATGATATTCAAACTGCTCTAAACAAAGGTATAAAATATCAAAAGCTTACCCATTTATTTGGTAGCTTAGCTTTATACGAAAATGATGAGCGGGCCATTTTAAATTATTTACCTGTTGATTTAAAAACGGAAATTGGCCAATTACGGGCACAATGTGAAATTTCAGGTACTTATAAGTTTATACAAGATATTTATACGATGATGGGATTACAAATGTCCACGATGCGTATAGAACTTCCATTTGAAAAGCCTACTGATTTAGATATTTTGTCACGCTATTTTGCATATTATGGCGAAGATGTGCATTTTAATGGTAAATATGCGGCATTTAGCCTAAGTAAGGATGTACTTGAAATCAAGATTCCCTCTGCTGATATCATTACACATCGTATTTATGAATCAAAATGTATTGCAGAAATAACAAGATTGAATCAACAAGATCATCAAATTCCACATATCATACAATGTGTACAAGATTATCTTGAGTTGCAGCAAGGAATTATCCCGAGCATGGCGGAAACAGCTTTTGCATTGAAAATGCCTGAAAGGACATTAAGGCATCAATTGCAACAGCTAAATACGAGTTATAAGCAAATTCGTGAACAAATTATCAAGAATAAGGCATTGAAGCTTATGGAATATAGGGAATACTCAATAGAGGTTGTTGCTGAATTACTCGGCTATTCTGAACCAGCGGCATTTAATCATGCATTTAAACGATGGTTTGGGCAGAGTCCTCGACAATATGCAAAAGAGTCATCGTCTTAACTCTTGATGCTAAAAGCTAATGTGGTTGAACAAAATGTTCGCTATACTCTCATCAGTTAAAATTGAAATAAAACGATATGTTAAATTTAAAATCTTCTCATAGTACTGCATTCACACCTTCTTCCCCAGCAGAACGCTATGCTGAGGCTTTAGCTTCAGGTCAATTTATGGCAGATGAAGCGCAAGCACAGGCAGTGCAAGAATTAGATCGCGTATGGAAGGAACTTTTAAACCGTTATAAAGCCTCTAAAAAAGCTTTCCGTCGTTTTCGCCGCCAAACCTCGCCTAAAGGTGTATATATGTGGGGCGGAGTAGGCCGTGGAAAAACTTGGCTGATGGATCAATTTTACGAGTCTGTGCCATTTCGCCGTAAAACGCGTATGCATTTTCATCATTTCATGCAACATGTTCATAAAGAGCTAAATAAGCTTTCAGGCCAACGTAATCCACTTGAAATCGTAGCTGACCAAATCTATAAAGATGCTGTCGTTATTTGTTTTGATGAGTTCTTTGTGTCAAACGTGACAGATGCAATGATTTTGAGCGATTTATTCCAAAAATTATTTGTTCGCGGTGTGACATTAATTGCAACATCAAACATTGCACCAGATGGCTTATATAAAAACGGTATTCATCGTGATCGTTTCTTGCCAACCATTGAAATGGTTAAAAAGAACTGTGCCGTTCTAAATGTAGATGCCGGTGTCGACTATCGTTTACGTGTACTAAAACAAGCTCAATTATTCAAATCACCATTAACGAATGAAGCACAAAGTTGGATGGCTGAACGTTTTAGTGCATTAACTCATACACAAACTCATTCTCAAGAGCCGATTGTGATTAATAATCGTGTTGTCGAGACACTAGGACATACAGAAGACGTGTTGTGGTGTGAATTCTCTGAACTCTGCTTTAAACCACGTAGCCCAGCCGATTTTATTGAAATTGCAAATATTTATAATACGGTTCTAGTCAGTAATGTTCCTCATTTGACAGATTTCTTGTCAGAGGGCACTCGTCGTTTTATTTACCTAGTCGATGAATTCTATGATCGAGGAGTGAAATTA
The DNA here is from genome assembly GCF_013122135.1 of Acinetobacter lactucae. Taxonomy (NCBI): domain Bacteria; kingdom Pseudomonadati; phylum Pseudomonadota; class Gammaproteobacteria; order Moraxellales; family Moraxellaceae; genus Acinetobacter; species Acinetobacter lactucae. The sequence goes on along the minus strand of NZ_CP053391.1, from coordinate 2,199,694 downwards.
CTTTTAACTTCTCAAGATAGTATTATTGATATTTATCAGGGTGAAAAGTTAGCATTTGAAATTGAGCGTACTCGTTCGCGTTTACTTGAAATGCAATCTGATGAATATTTACATTCTGAACATCGTCATATAGATGCGACTAAAACTTCTTAAAGAAAAGTAGATATGAAAAGCGCTCTAAATGGGGCGCTTTTTTTACAACAAAAATTGATAAATTTAGTTAAATAGTGCTTTTTCACGCTTTAAAGTTTGATATAACTAAATACGCTTTAGAAAAACAAGATAGTGAAATTTTTTGTCTGTTAACAAAAAGTCTAGTTTCAGTATCTTTAAATATTGAATAAATTATTGGGAATCCTAGTTAGAATTTTAATATTTCCTATATAGAAAAATTTATCTTTGTCAATAGTTTTGCAAGGGAAAATGCTTACTATTTAGGAATGTGATATTAGTATTCAGCTTAATTTAAATCGGTATACTAGGATTCTCTTGGTATAAAAAGTAGCAACTTCAGGAAAGACAATGACTGCACGTATTCAAAAAGGCAAGTTAGCGATTGCTAAAGAACTTTACGATTTTATCGAAAATGAAGCTTTACCAGGTTCTGGTTTAGATAGTGAAACTTACTGGAAGAACTTTGAGCAAGTTGTTGTCGATCTTAGCCCAAAAAATAAAGCATTATTGGCTAAGCGTGATGAATTACAAGCAAAAATTGATGAATGGCACCGTAACAACAAATTTGAATTAGGTGCTTATAAAGCGTTCTTAACTGAAATTGGTTATTTATTACCAGAAGTTGAAGACTTCCAAATCACAACTGAAAATGTTGATGAAGAAATTGCGTTGTTGGCAGGACCACAGTTAGTTGTACCTGTACGTAATGCACGTTATTGCTTGAATGCAGCAAATGCTCGCTGGGGTTCTTTATATGATGCGCTTTACGGCTTCGATGTAATTTCTGAAGAAGGTGGAGCTGAAAAAGGCAAAGGATATAACCCTGTACGCGGTGCGAAAGTAATTGAGTTTGCTAAAAATTTCTTAAATGAAGTTTTCCCACTTGCTCAAGGTTCACATGCAGATGCAACAAAATATGCGATTGAGCAAAATAAACTTGTTGCAACTTTGAAAGATGGTTCAAAAACAGGTTTAGCTCATGAAGCTCAGTTTGTTGGTTTCAACGGTGAAGAAGCAAATCCTTCAGAAGTTGTACTGTTAAGTAATGGTCTTCATGTCATTATCGAAATTGATGCTTCTAGCCCAATTGGTCAAACTGATTTAGCGGGCGTTAAAGATTTAACATTTGAAGCGGCAGTAACCACAATTCAAGATTTGGAAGACTCTGTTGCGGCTGTGGATGCAGAAGAAAAAGTTGAAGGTTACCGTAACTGGTTAGGTTTAATGAAGGGTACGCTTCAAGAATCTATCGAAAAGAATGGTAAAACGATTGTTCGTGATTTAAATAAAGATCGCGAAATTAAAAACTTAATTGGTGGAACTACAAAACTTCATGGTCGTTCACTTATGTTACTTCGTAACGTAGGTCACTTAATGACTAACCCAGCTATTGTAGTAGATGGGGAAGAGATTTTTGAAGGTATTATGGATGCATTGGTAACACCATTGTTATCAATTGCTGATATCCGTAGTACAAACGAAAATAAGAACTCACGCAAAGGTTCTATGTATATTGTTAAGCCAAAAATGCATGGACCAGAAGAAGTTGCGTTTGCTGTAGAGCTATTTGAACGTGCTGAACAGGCAATTGGGTTGCCACCTAAATCGTTAAAAATTGGTATTATGGATGAAGAGCGCCGTACATCTGTAAACTTGAAAAACTGTATTGCTGCTGCTAAAGACCGTACGATCTTTATTAATACTGGTTTCATGGACCGTACAGGTGATGAAATCCATACTTCTATGGAAGCTGCGCCAGTTGTTCGTAAAGAAGCTGTTAAAGCACAAAAATGGATTGCTGCTTACGAAAACCGTAACGTTGCAATTGGTTTGAAATGTGGTTTACAAGGTAAAGCACAGATTGGTAAAGGCATGTGGCCAAAACCAGATAGCATGAAAGATATGTTAGCAACCAAAGCTGCACATCCAAATGCGGGTGCTTCATGTGCTTGGGTTCCATCTCCAACTGGTGCTGTACTTCATGCGATGCATTACCATCAAGTGAATGTAAAAGCACGTCAAGATCAGTTAAAAGCTGAAGAAATGTTGTCATTAGATGACTTGTTAACTCCTCCATTTGCACCAGAAACTAACTGGTCAGCAGAAGAGATTAATAATGAGCTTGAAAATAACTGCCAAGGTATTTTAGGTTACGTTGTTCGTTGGGTTGACTTAGGCGTGGGTTGTTCGAAAGTTCCTGATATTAACAACGTGGGCTTAATGGAAGATCGTGCAACATTACGTATTTCTTCTCAACACGTTGCAAACTGGTTACGTCACGGTATCGTGACTCGTGAACAAGTTGAAGAAGTGCTTAAACGCATGGCAAAAATTGTTGATGAGCAAAATGCGAATGACCCATTGTATAAACCAATGGCAGCTAACTTTGAAACAAATATTGCTTTCCAAGCAGCTTCTGATCTTATCTTCAAAGGTTGTGAACAGCCTTCTGGTTATACTGAGCCTTTACTTCATGCTGCTCGTTTGAAGTTAAAAGGTTATACAGGTGATTAATTTTATCCTGTTTTGAAAAAAGCCTCTTCGGAGGCTTTTTTATTTTCGGTATATTTTGTGCATATAAAATATAGATTTATAGCTAAAAGGTTTTGAATTTGATTAGATTAAAAGATCTTGATCGTGAAAGTTAAATATTTCGCTCCAAAAAAACGCTAACTGAAGATTCAAGTTAGCGCAGGATTTAATAGAGTTAAATAAACTGAAAAGCAATATTAGTTACTGCTCACAATTCCAATTTTAGTGACACCTAAACGCTGTGCTGTAGCCATGACCATCGCTACATTTTTATATTCAGCCATCTGGTCTGGTTTGAGTTTGATCTGGTCTTGATCTTTTTTAGCAATCACACCTTGAAATAAAGTCTCTAGTGCCTTTCGGTCAGAAACCTCTTGGTTATTCCAAAATACTTTGCCTGCTGCATCAATTCTTACATCAATCACTTCCGGTGGCTTTTCATTCGTTGGTGGCGGTGTGCCATTTGGCAAATTAATATTAATCGTGTTGTTTGGTGCAGGTATGGTAATAATAAACATAATAATGAGTACCAGCATGACATCAATAAGAGGTGTCATGTTGACTTCCAACATCACATCGTCATCATTATTTGAACCGACATTCATACCCATAAAATTCTCCTTAAAATCATTACGGGGAGGCTGGAGGGGTAGTAACAAAGGCAATTTTGCCAATACCAGCTTGTTTGGTGGTACTAATGACCTGATCTATTGCTTCAAAATGGGTAAGCTGATCTCCTCGAATATGCACCTCAGGCTGCGGTCTTTTTTGTGCCACGGCTTGTAATTTTGTTAACAATATTTCTTTATTCGGTACATAACTTTCGTTCCAGAAAATATCTCCTGTTTTATTGACTGAGAGTTGAATATTTTCAGGGGTGGTTGCGTACGGAGTATTTTTTTCTTCCGGTAGTTTCACTGGAACTGTATGTGTAACTACTGGAATAGTAATAAGAAAAATAATAAGTAAAACCAACATGACATCCACCAGAGGTGTCGTGTTAATTGTGCCAATCATTTCGTCATCATCTTCAGAACCAACACTCATACCCATAATGTTTGCTCCTGATTATTTAATACGGCGGTTAACTGAATTATTGGTATTAATTTCTCCACTTAATAAAACCGCGTGTAAATCTGAACCAAATGAACGGACATTCTCCATAACGGCTTTATTGCGGCGAGTCAGCCAGTTGTAACCAAGTACGGCAGGTACTGCAACTGCAAGACCAATAGCCGTCATAATGAGAGCTTCACCAACGGGGCCTGCAACTTTATCGATAGATGCTTGACCAGAGATGCCGATGGCTGTCAAAGCGTGGTAAATTCCCCATACTGTTCCAAATAGGCCTACAAATGGTGCAGTAGAACCTACCGTTGCTAAAAAGGCTAAACCACCACCTAAATGATTTTGTATTTTTTCAATAGCACGTTGAATCGAAATGCTCACCCAAGTATTAAAATCAATGCGCTCAAGTAAAGAACCGCCGTGTGATTTAGTTGAATTAATGCCTTTTTCTGCAATAAAGCGATAAGCGCTACTTTGTTCTAAACCTTCTGCAGCATTATCAAGGGAGGTAGCTTCCCAGAAGTGTCTTTCAGCTTCCTTACCTTGGCGTTTGACTTTACCTTGCTGCAATAGTTTAGAGATGATGATGTACCAAGTTCCAATCGACATGAGTACTAAAATAAATAAGGTAGATTTAGCGACTAAGTCACCTTCACGCCAAAGGGCTTCTAGACCATATGGATTTTTAACAGTTTCACTTGTTGCAGGCTTTGGTGGTGGAGTTGGAGTACTTGTATTTGAAGTAGCTTCAGTAGTGGCTGTGGCCACAGGAACATTGCTCGTTTCTTCTGCGAAAACTGAGCTTAATGGAAGTAACGAGCAAGCTGCGATTAAACTTGCAGAAGCGAAATGTACTAGTGGTTGAGTTGATTTTTTCATCATATATCTCCAATATTTTTTAATTTCTTGCTAATTCAATTGTTTATTCAATTACGAATGGATATTCAATTTCATACCAGTCTTGCTGAGGCACGCCATCTTTCATTGCTGGTTTGAACGTACATAAGCTGTAGGCTTTAGTTGCTGCTTTATCTAAAATTTTGCTGCCACTCGATTTTTTTACTTTGGCATCAATGACTTTGCCGGATGTATCAACCAAAACACGTATATGCACCGTTCCTTGTTCTTCATTCATCAGTGCTTCACGTGGATACTCAGGTTTTTCACAGCCAGCAGAACCCTCTGAAACACCACGACTTACACCAGCTGGTTTTGGTGCCGGCGCAGCAGCCACTGGAGCAGGTGCGGCAACAGGGCTTGGTGATGGGGTACTAGGTGCAGCAGGAGCTGGGGCAGCCACTTTAGTCGGTTGAGCCACTGGTGTCGTTTTTTGTACCGGTGTTGCTACTTTCTCTACTTCTTTTGGTGGCTCAGGAACCTTGGCAACTTTTTCTACCATTTTTGGTGGTTCAGGTGGTTTTTCCTTTGGTTTGGGCTCTTCCGGCTTTGGTGGAGGAGGCGGCTTAATATCCTGAATAATTTGTAATTCCACAGGTTTTTCTGCTGGTTTTTGAATATTGTTTGCTAAACCTGACATCAGAATATAGGCAACAAGAAGATGCAGAAAAATAACTGCAGCAATACCAATTAGGCGTTTGGCAGATTTATTTTCTATGTCTGTAAAAGTCATGCCCATAGTTACTCCTGAAACTGTAGACAAACAATTTTTAAAATGACTGTTTGGCTAAGAATGAGTATTTGTTCTGCAAACTAACCATTGAGAGTTATATTTGCAGAACAACCATTTAGAACTTATATGTACCTCGTACAAAGTAAGTACGTCCTAAAGGATCTGCGTACCGTGGGTCATATCCCATTTGGAAGTTGTCACCAACATTTGAAGCAGGAGGATCTTCATCAAAGATATTCTTAATGCCCGCTGTAACTTCTAGATTTTTAAAGCCTTTGTATGTGCCTGAAATATTATAGGTTGTATAGTCGCTCACTTTGTGATTTCGATAGCCTGCCTTAACAGAAGAACTTGAATTTTGATCCTCATAACCGCGTGAAAAATTTTGTTGTAGGTTTAAAGCCCAATTCTCATAATTCCAATTTAGGTTTGCAGTATGTTTCCAGCGAAGAATAATAGCTTGGTAGTCTAGACCGCTATAAGTGCCTGCAACACTTTTCCATTCACCATTTTGCTCGGCTTGATATTTGTAATCTGTTATATATGTACCATCAATGTTGAAACCGAAACGACCTGTAGCAGTCATTGGAGAAAACCAACTTAAGCCCACATCGAAACCAGATGTTTTAATTCCACCTAAATTTTGTTGTGTCGTAATAATATAATCTAATGAGCCATCTGGATTACGTACAAATTTGTCTGCATATTTCACTGGGTCATCAAAAATAGCAGTTTCTGAAAGCGTAGCAATTTGCTTGTCTACTTCAATATTGAAGTAGTCGAGAGTCAAGGCTAAATTTTTAATTGGTTCAAATACTAAGCCAGCAGTAAAAGACTTTGACTCTTCCGGATCAAGACTTTTATTTCCTCCATTTTGTCTATCAAATTGCATATTACAATCACGTTCTCTTACACCACCTGGTTTTAAGACATTCCCTGGGCAGAGTACGGGATCATAATAGTATCCACCAGTATTGGTTACTGAGTTTGGTCCATTCACTTCCCAAAGTGTTGGAGCTCTGAAGCCTGTACTATAAGTCGTACGGAACATTAACTGTTTAATAGGTTCCCAACGAAGTGCAAATTTTGGATTAAAGGTATCGCCAAAATCGTTGTAGTCATCATAACGAGCAGCGATTTGAGCTTCTAAAGTTTTATGAAGGGGGATATGAAATTCGGTAAATACCGATTTAATATTACGATCGCCAGTATTTACTGGTTCATCAGGATCGACACCTGTACTAGGTGCAACTCGGGCAACATCAGTAACGACTTTTGAAGTCCAATCTTCATAACGATAACTTGCTCCAACTGCAAAAGCCACGTCTCCTGCTGGTAATTTAAATATAGGTCGGCTTGCCGTGAAATCGACAGTAGTTGTATCTAGATTGGCTTTTAAATATTTACCTTCAACACCTAACTGGTTCCATACATTGGCATCTTCAGGGTTTTGCGGTCCGAATGGATTTAAAATACCATTGTTTAAAGCTTCTTGTGTTTTGTCAAAGTTTAAATAGCCACTTATTACTGCATCCGATGCACTACTATGAGCATAGGTAACGCCGGAGTTAATGTCCCAACCATGAGTTTCACCCTCAATACCAGCAAATATTCTATGTGATTGATTAATACTATTACTTACACGATTACCTGATTGTGAACGCAGATATAGAGGGATAGTTCCAGTAGCGCCAGCAAGAGCAGGAGTTATGCCATTTCCTGGATAATATTTACTGCTAGGGTCGAGCGTCAAATCAAAAAATACATCTGGTGCGACTGACGTTGTAATTTCATTTCTTGCATATAAATATTCTGCAATCGCATTAAAGTTATCGTTCAGTTTAAATGTAGCTCGGCCCATAGCTGAGATGTCTTCTGTCTTTGGAACAATACCAATTACAGCTTGGCTGTTATATTTACAAATTTGACCATCAGTCTCTACTAGAGGGTTATTACCACAACCTGTAGTTGCATAGGGATTCCCTAATCCAGGTACATTGGCAGGGAATGAACCACTACTAGTTTTATGGATTCCTAATTCAGGTAATATGCCTCCACGTCGACTAACTTTACGGTCTTTGGCCATGACATCATCGCCTTTGCGATAGTCCACAACACCAAAAACATTGTAGCCATTTTCGTCTAAATCACCGAAGCCGCCAAAGATACTATAATCTTGTTGCTCACCGCCTTTTTGTTCTGGTTTTTGATAGCCTGCGGTCAGATTAAGTCCTGTAAACTGCTTTTTGGTAATGAAGTTAATTACTCCGCCAATTGCATCGGTGCCATAAATGGAAGAGGCACCATCTCGTAAAACCTCAATACGGTCTAACATTGCGAGTGGAATAATATTTAAGTTGGTAACGCCACTGTCATAGGCGTTTGCAGCCAATCGACGGCCATTAAGTAAAACAAGTGTCTTATTGGCACCTAAGGCTCTAAGGTTCGCTGCTGAACCCACCGTCTTACTTGCGCCTACATTACTTGCAGTCACAAAGTTCGATTGGTTTGCACTGATCTTTGCTAAGGCTTCTTCAGTTGTAGTCACCCCTTGTTTTAAGATTTCATCAACTTTTACGACGGTAATGGGTGAAGCACTTTGTGCCGCAACTCCTTTGATTGAAGAACCTGTAACGGCAACTTTTACGACTTTTGTTGGTTTTTCATCAGTACTTGATTGTTCAGTTTCTGCTGCCTGTGCCAGGGTAAGACACATCATACTTAAACTAAGGGTGCTTAATTTAAGAATTGTTTTGCTGATCTTGGGGGTTGCCTGAGATCGAACATTGTATTTTTTTTTCATCGTGGATTTGATCCCTTTTTGTTGTCGTTAGCGATATTGCTGGAAAGTTTTTAAGCAAAGCAAGTGCCAACTATATATTTTTCTTTTTTTAGTTTATGCAAAATATTGATATATATTGATTTTATTATGGTTCGGCACGAAGGTTCATCTTTTATTAAATAAAAATAAATTTTCCGTTTGGAAAATTTTTTAACGCTGGCCAAAAGTTTCAAATTTTTTTGTATAAAAAATATACATTGCTGGACTCTTCACATGCTTAATAAATAAAAATGTATCGTTTTAGAACCTTTTTATATGTAATGTTATACTATTTGTAATGTCGAGTTTTGTTGTATTTTTTATTTTAAATCAATTGCTTATTTTATAATTATTTGTTAGTTTGGCTTGTCTCAATATGAATCATAATAAATCATTAATGTATTTTATTTGTGCATTTAAGGTATTAGATGATTAACATATACAAATATAGTATTTGGCAAAAAGTTACTTTTATTTATATAGTTCAAATCATTTTAAGTACCTAATAAAAATATGAATTTCTAATATTCTTAAATATTTTGTGATGAATATTAATAAATGGCATGAAATTCGCTTTATTTTAAGTAGTTACAAAAGATTGGGTTTTAACTTTGTTTTTCCATCTGTTCAAATAAAAACATTCATAGAAAAGTAAAGAATTAAACCCAAATAGGCTTATCTGTTGAAAAAGAACTTTTCTTATGCAGATTTAGATGTTACTCAAAAGGATAATATCTTTTAAAAAACTAATTACGTGGGTATGAACTTGAAATTAAAATTTTTTAAGCTCGCCATTTTAAGTCTGGCTATTACATCAGTTCCTTGTGCTTACGCAATTACGCCAGCGCAACCAAATAAAATTTTGCATGTTGCCTATGAAGCTCCAGATGATGGCTTCGATATGGTCAAAACTACCAATTTCTACAGTGCTAATATTGCTGAGGCAATTTTTGAGCCTTTACTGAAATATGACTATCTAGCACGTCCATTACAGTTAGCTCCCTATACAGTAGAGAGCCTGCCCAAAGTGGAACAAGACGGTAAAGTTTATACTTTTAAAATTAGGCCAGGTATCTATTTTACCAATGATCCTGCCTTTAAAGGTAAACGCCGTGAGCTAGTAGCCGAAGACTATGTTTATACAATTAAACGTATTCTAGATCCTAAAAATAGAGCACCTTCTGTTTCATTCATTGATGGTAAGTTACTAGGTGCCGATGCGGTTATAGCTCAAGCAAAGAAAACTGGAAAATTTGATTATACTGCCCCAATTGCAGGAGTTAAAGCGCTTGATCGATATACGCTACAATTTACCTTAACTCGCCAAGACTATAATTTTCCTTATATTCTTGCTTATATTGCCTTTGGTGGAGTTGCTAAAGAGGTTATCGATTATTACGGTGTTCGTATTGGCATGCATCCCGTAGGTACTGGCCCTTACATGTTAAGTAAATATGTTCCAAGAAGTAAGGTCGAGTTGGTTGCCAATCCTGATTATCGCGGTTTTGTCTGGAATTTTAAGTCGACAGGAACACCTTGGGATAACCAACTTGTTAAGGAAATGTCTGGTAAGAAAATGCCACGAATTGGAAAGGTTGTGGTTAGTATTATTGAAGAAGAGCAGTCACGATGGTTAGCTTTCCAGTCGGGTCAACTAGACTTTGACAAACTTACAGCAAATGCTGTTCCTCAAGCTTTAGATGGAAATCAGCTTAAAGCTTCTTTTAAGAAGAGAGGAATTAAACACTTCCCATATAAGGAACCTGAAATTACGTATACGATGATGAACATGCGTGATCCGGTGATTGGTGGTTTTAGTCCAGAAAAGATAGCTCTTCGTAGGGCAATTACTTTGTCATACAACCAAAAAGAAAGTATAAAACAGGCTTATAAAGGGCAAGCTGTTCGGGCTGAAATGTTTATACCTGAAGGTGTAAATGGCTATAACCCGAAATATAAAAGTAGCGTAGCGTACAACCCGCTGCTAGCAAATAAATTACTTGATTATTATGGTTATAAAAAGGGGGCTGATGGCTATCGAAATTTGCCAAATGGAAAACCTTTAATTTTAAAAATCAATACAGAAAATAGCTCGGCCTCAGTTATCCACTCCGAACTCTGGAAAAAGAATTTAGATGCGATTGGCATTCGAGCTGACTTTAAGGTAAGTAATTTTGCAGATAACTTAAAAGCCGCAACTCAATGTAAATATATGATTTGGAGTGGGGCATGGATTGCTGACTATCCTGAAGGAGATAATTTTGCACAGTTGCTTTATGGACCAAATGCTGGACAAGGAAACCATGCTTGTTATCAGTCTAAAACATATGACGCTCTTTATACTCAGGCCATTCATTTACCACCGCAACAACGTCTACCATATTATGAAAAGCTCAATCGCCAGATTGAAGCTGATAACCCATGGATTGTTCATGTAACCCGTATTCGTAACTGGTTAGTACGGCCACAAGTTCAGGGTTTTAAACCCCATCCTATGATGAATACAAACTGGCAATATCTTGATATTACTCCTATTAAAAAATAATTTTAGATAAAGATCATGATGACTGAAAATTTAAAACAAAAGCTCAAGCATTGTAGTATCAGCTTGCTATTCGCTAGTATGGCCTTAACGGGATCTACAAGTATTTTTGCGAAAAGCCCAGCCGATCCGAATAAAGTTTTACGTTATGTATTTCCAACAGCTGAGACAGGTTTTGACCCGGCTTATATCCATGATTTATATTCTGCGCATGTAACCACATCGATATTTGAAACTCTATATACCTATGATTATTTAGCAAGGCCGGCAAAGCTTATTCCGCAAATAGCAACTGCTATGCCAGAAGTCAGTGCTGATGGTTTGACCTATACCATTCGCATTAAAAAGGGAATTTATTTTACGCCAGACCCTGTTTTTAAAGGCAAATCTAGAGAATTAACAGCCAATGATTATGCGTATTCTTTTAAGCGTTTATTGGACCCGAATCTGCGCTCTCCAAATAGCTGGCTATTAGAAAACAAAATTGAAGGTATGGATGCGTTAGTCAAAGCAGCCAATAAGTCCGGAAAATTTAACTATGATCAAAAGGTAAGTGGTTTACAAACACTTGATAAATACACTTTGGTGATTCGTTTAGTTAAGCCAGACTATAACTTTCCGTTATTACTGGCCCATGACCCGACAGGTGCTGTGGCACGCGAAGTTATCGAAAAGTATAAAGACAAAGCCGGTTATGTTATGGGCCATCCTGTAGGTACAGGTCCTTATGTGCTGAGCAAGTGGGTACCAGCATCGCGCATTGTTTTAAAAGCGAATCCTGATTATCGGGGTTTTACTTGGAACTTTAATGCCAGCAGCCCTGAAGATCAGGCAATTGTGAAGCGACTTAAAGGTAAAAAAATGCCTCAAATCGGCACAATTGATATTCAGGTAATGGAAGAAAACCAATCGCGGTGGTTAGCATTTCAGCGTGGTGAGGTTGATATATTTCAGCTTGAAGGCCAACTGGTCGCAAAAGCGGTTAAAGACGGCAAACTAAGACCTGAACTTGCTAAAGAAGGTGTGCAGTTATCTCGCATTGTTGACCCCGAAATTAGCTATATTTATTGGAATCTTAAAAATCCAGTTGTTGGGGGAATGAGTAAAGAGAAAATTGCTTTACGCCGTGCGATAGCGATGTCTCGTTCGATAGATCAAGAAATTAAACTGGTAAGAAATGATGATGCAGAGCGTCTATATTTTCCAATTCCACCAGGTGTAGTAGGTAATGACCCTCAATACAGAACCAGTACCCCATATTCGGTGAAAGCAGCAAATTTACTATTAGATAGATATCATTATAAAAAAGATGCCTCAGGTTGGCGTACTCAACCAGACGGAAAACCACTTGTCATTGAATATATGGCGCGTAGTGACAGTATTGGGCAGCAAAGCGCTGAACTCTGGAAGAAAAATTTTGATAGTTTGAATATCCGTATGGTCTTTAAACCCATGCTCTTTGCAGATCTTATTCGTGCGCAAAAACAATGCGACGGTATGTTCGGGTCTTCTGCATGGATAGCCGATTATCCAGATGGGGATAATTTTATGCAGAATTTTTATGGACCTAATACTCATATGACCAACTGGTCTTGCGGTTCAATACCAGAGTTTGATCAATTATACCGACAGTCTCAACAGGTTAAGCCAGGCCCAGAACGAGACGTGATTTATCGAAAAATGACACGTTTGTTAGAAGTGTATATGCCAGTGCAAGTGTTGTATGCACGTTATAGAAATATGCTGGCTCAACCAAGAATCATTGGATATAAGAAGCATCCGATTTTACATGCTGAATGGATGTACTTCGATATTGATACAAATACTAAATCTAATCATTAAATGAAAAAATTGGAGATACGATGAAAAATAATGCACTGAAAATGTCAACTTTATGTATGTTGGCCATGAGTATAAGTCAATTTGCAACGGCAGAGACAACACGTCCTACTTTGCCATTACTTAAAGCACAACAACTTCCAGCATGGTGTGATGCGAATTTAAAAAAGATTCAGAAAGAGATTTCAAATTTTGAAAAAACGCCTGTTAAAGATAATGCAGCAGCGGCACCTATATTGGCAAAATGGGATAAAATTTTTGCGCATTTTGAAGATTTCTCAGGTCCTATAAGTCTATATAGTAACGTCGATCCAGATGCAAAGTTACGTAAGGCATCAGAAGAGTGTGAAATCAAAATTAATCAATTTCACACAGACATGTTTCAGAATCCTAAACTATATAGTTTAATTAAAAATACACAAGCAACAGACCCAATTGACCAAAAATACCGCCAAGATATTCTAGATCAGTTTGAAGATACAGGCGTTCAACTTGAACCAGTAAAGCGTGCACGAATGAAGGCTATTCTGGATGAGTTGACCAAACTTGAACAAGAATATGCGCGTAATGTCCGTGATAATCCGGAGAAACTTGAGTTTACTCCTGAAGAGATGAAAGGCTTACCTCAAAGTTATATTTCAGCATTAAAGAAAAATGCTAAAGGCAATTATTTATTAGGTTTTGAATATCCAGAATATCGTCCTTTTATGGAGCTAGCGGATAATGATGATGCTCGAAAAAGATATCAAATTGCCTTTACTCGACGGGGTACTGAACAAAATTTAAAACTACTTAAACAGGCAATTGATTTACGTTATGAGCTTGCCCAGTTATTTGGAAAAGCAAGTTATGCAGATTGGGTTTTAAAAGACCGCATGGCAAAAACGCCTGAGGCTGTAAATCAATTTTTAGCAGAAGTCCAAAAAACAGTAGCACCACTTGAACGTAAAGAAGTAGAAGAACTCCGTGCATTTAAAGCACAAACTTTAAAAACGCCATTAGAAAAAACCGAGATCACACGTTGGAGTGAAGCTTACTGGAGTGAAAAGCTTCGTAAGAATAAATATCAGATTGATCAGGAAAAGCTTCGTGATTATTTTCCAACTTTAGCTGCTCAAAAATGGTTGTTTGCCATTTCATCTGACCTTTACGGTATTGATTTTAAACCTGTCAAAGTTAAAGCATGGCAGGATGAAGTTGAATATTACGATGTGGTTGACAAAAAAACAGGAAAGCTTCTTGGTGGCTTATATATGGATAAGTTCCCTCGTGAGGGGAAATATGGTCATGCCGCGGTTTGGGGCGTATATGGTGGCAGCACTTTAACTAACCGCTTACCAGTTTCAGCATTAGTCACCAATTTTAACCGAAAAGGTTTAAACAGTGACGAGCTTGAAACTTTTGTTCATGAGTTTGGTCATGCTTTACATGGCATTTTATCAAATACACGTTATGCCAGTCAGTCAGGAACATCCGTAGAACGTGATTTTGTAGAAGCACCATCTCAAATGTATGAAGAGTGGGCACGCCGTAAAGAGACTTTATCTAAAGTGGCTGATTATTGTGATCCAGCATGTCCACGTGTTGATGACGAACTAATTGCCCGTTTAAAAGCTGTACATAACTATGGTCGTGGCTTGCGCTATGCGCGTCAGACTCTTTATGCACAGTACGATATGTCACTGCACACTGCTGATGTTTTAAAAGTGAAACCTTTAGAAAATTGGCAAAAAATGGAAGCAGCTACAGCCTTAGGATATGTGCCAACAACTGAATTCCCGGGGCAGTTTGGACATTTGATGGGCGGTTATCAAGCCGGTTATTACGGCTATATGTGGTCTGAGGTTTTAGCTTTAGACATGCTTTCTGCCTATGGGGACAACCTTAATAACCCACAAGTAGGGCAACGTTACCGTCAAACGATCTTATCGCAAGGTAGCCAAAAATCAGCAGCTGAATTAGTTAAAGATTTCCTTGGCCGTGATCCTGACAATAAAGCATTCTTTAACGAAATTACCGGACAACGGGTTAAATAAGGAATTATCACTATGCTGGCATATGTTATTCGGCGTTTATGGCAGATGATTCCAACCATGTTGGGGGTAGTCTTACTTATTTTTATTCTTTTTAACTGGGTAGGTGGAGACCCTGCTTATATTTTAGCGGGCAAGATGTCTAATCCTGAGCAGATCGAAAACATTCGTAAACAGCTAGGTGTCGATCAGCCGTATTACGTTCAGCTCTGGATTTTCATTAAACAAATACTGACTTTTGATTATGGTGCGAGCTGGAGTACTGGTGAACCTGTTTCTCAAATTATTTTAACTCGATTAGGACCGTCGCTCACTCTTCTAATTCCACTGACTATTTTACAGACCGTTATTTCAATTATCTTGGCATTAGCTGTTGCCGCGGTACGAGGCTCTCTAACCGACCGTATGGTTATGATGCTATGTACTATCGGCATGTCGATTAGTATTTTAGTTTACATTATTGTTTTTCAATATGTTCTGGCTTATCAACTAAGTTGGTTTCCTGTACAAGGCTGGAGTGATACTTTTACTGATAATTTATTTAAGTTTGCCTTACTACCAATTCTAATCATGCTGGTGGTAAGTATTGCACCAACGTTACGTTTATATCGTAGCTTTGTGCTTGATGAAATTAATCAGGATTATGTTCGAACAGCACGTGCTAAAGGTATAGGTGAAAGCCGAATTTTAGGTGTACATGTACTGCGTAATGCTTCAATTCCCATTATTACCGATGTGATGTCAACTTTACCTGCATTGCTCATAGGCGCATTTTTAATTGAACGTTTTTTTGGCATTCCCGGGATTGGTCGAGAGGTCATTATTGCAGTTGAGCGGAGTGATTTTCCTGTTATTAAAGCAATTACAGTTTACATCGCAGCTGCAACCATGATTTTTAACCTGATTGCCGATTTGGTCTACAAAGTGGTTGATCCACGTGTACAGTTGAAGTAGGTGGGCTATGCTGAGCGTTTTATCAAAAAGAAAACAACAAACAAAAGCCGAAGCTCATTCATCTGGTCTGTGGAAACTTGCCATGCGACGTCTTCGGGCCGACAAGATCGCGATGTCATCGCTAGTGATTGTATTGCTTTATTTTATTATCTTGCTTCTATCAATGACTGGTGTGATTGCATCTGACTGGAATAAAGAAGTTGCTGTAAGTTACGCTCCACCGACATTTATAGGGGCAGACAAGACAACTGAAGCTTTGAAAAATACGGCCGCTGTAGATGAGGAATTACCGGAAAATCCTGTCGATCCTTTAAAAGATGTAATTCACCAACTTAAGGCTGAAATTAAACAAGAAAAGAGTTCTGGAAGCGCGATTGATTATTATGGTGTAGTGGACCCATTAGCTGATGATATGAAGGCCATTGATCAACAACTGGGAGGACATTTACTTGATCAGCAGAGTGAACTTAAAAGCACACTTATATTGGGAGCTGACAAATGGGGACAAGACGTCCTTAAAAAAACCATTAAAGGTGCTGAAACCTCAATCATTGTTGGGGTGATATCTGCTTTACTTGCGGTAGGTATCGGCACACTTTTAGGTGCAATTTCTGGATATTTCGGTGGTTGGGTCGATGATATTCTCAACTGGTTTTATAACATTTTTACCTCAATTCCATATTTATTATTAGTCCTTGCTATTGCTGCCGTACTTCAACAAAAAGGCATTTTATCTATTGTTCTGATTTTAGGTTTAACGGGTTGGACAGGTGTTTACCGTTTAGTTCGTGCCGAATATATGAAACATACTGCACGCGAGTACGTTCTTGCTGCTAAAGCAATTGGTGTTGGACACTTCCGTCGTATGTTCATTCATATTTTTCCTAATGTTAGCCATATTGCTTTAGTCCAGATGTCAATTCTGGTGGTGTCTTTCATTAAATCTGAGGTCATCTTGAGTTTCTTAGGTTTTGGTGTGCCAGTAGGCGTAGTGTCTTGGGGAAGCATGTTAAATGAAGCACAAAGTGAACTTCTTTTAGGTAAGTGGTGGCAGCTTGTGGCAGCCTCTATCGCGATGGCTGTTTTGGTAACGGCATTTTCAATGTTTACTGATGCACTTCGTGATGCCTTAGATCCAAAACTAAAATAAGAGGAAGACCAAAATGATCGAACAAGAAAATCAGAATGCGCCATTGCTGCATGTTAAAAATTTACGAGTAAGTTTTAAAGGTGAAGATAAACAATATATTGAAACCGTAAAGGGAATTAGCTTTGATATTCCTGCAAACACCACGGTTGCTTTAGTAGGTGAGTCGGGTAGCGGCAAATCGGTTACTTCTTTGGCAACTATGGGATTACTGCCTATAGGTCAGAGTAAAATTGATGAGCAAAGTAAAATTATATTTGAAGGAAAAGACTTGCTCAGCTTATCTCGTACAGAGATGCGGAAAATTTGTGGCAAAGATATTGCCATGATTTTTCAGGAGCCTATGTCATCATTAAATCCTGTTTTTACGGTTGGCAATCAAATTGCGGAAGTGTTGTGTTTGCATATGGGATTGAGCCGTAAACAAGCCCGACAACGCGTTTTAGAGTTGCTTAAAGAAGTAGGTATACCTTCACCTGAAACTAAAATTGATGCTTATCCAAATCAACTTTCAGGTGGTCAGCAGCAACGTGTCATGATTGCTATGGCGATTGCATGTGAACCTAAACTGCTTATTGCTGATGAACCAACCACTGCACTTGATGTCACGATTCAAAAACAGATTATTGATTTACTCGAGTCATTGCGTAAACGTCGTCAAATGTCGATGCTTTTTATTACCCACGATTTAGCATTGGTCGGTGAAATTGCAGATAAAGTCATTGTAATGCGTCATGGTGAGATTAGAGAGCAAGGTGCTGCTGAACAGGTTTTAGAACAGCCTAAAGATGTATATACGAGAGCGTTACTTTACTGTCGCCCGCAAATGTCACAACGACCTTATCGTTTGCCTGTGACGAGCGATTTTATGCGTCAAGAAGACGATGTATTGGTCGAACAAAGTTTTGATGTCTCAGAAATTCCCGAGCGCAAACGTGGTTTAATTGGTGATGAGAAAATCATCTTAGAAGTAAAAGACCTGAAAAAAAGCTTTTATAGCCGTAAAGGTCTATTCGGCAAAGAAGAGTTTCAGGCCATAAAAGGAGTTTCTTTTAAGCTGGCTAAGGGAAAAACTTTGGGTTTAGTCGGTGAGTCAGGTTCAGGTAAAACGACTGTTGGACTATTACTCATGCGCTTACATCAAGCATCTGGTGGGCAGGCTTTCATCGAAGGTAAAGATATTCTTTCATTAACTGAAAAAGAGTTTGCTAAATATCAACGGAAAATCCAGATCATCTTTCAAAACCCATATGCTTCACTTAATCCACGTTTTACCATTGGACAGATTTTATTAGAACCTATGCAAATTCATAACATTGGTAAAGATGATGCAGAGCGTAAACAAATTGCGCTTGGACTGCTTGAGCGAGTCAATTTGCATGAGCAGGCTTACTACCGATATCCCCATGAGTTCTCGGGTGGTCAACGTCAACGTATTGCCATTGCACGCTGTTTAACGCTAAAGCCTGAAATTTTAATTTGTGATGAATCTGTTTCTGCACTTGATGTATCTGTACAGGCACAAGTACTTAATTTATTGCAGGACTTACAAGATGAGTTTGGACTGAGTTATATCTTTATTTCACATGACTTATCGGTGGTGAAGTACATCTCTGACCAAGTTATGGTCATGAATCATGGCGAGGTTGTTGAAATTGCTAACTCAGATGAGCTCTATGCACATCCTCAACATGATTATACTAAACGTCTATTACAGGCAATTCCTCAAGGAATTCAGCATATTTCTTGAGCGTAAAGTTATGTCGTTAAAGGCACTTTCGAGTGCCTTTTTATTTGGTTTATTGTCTAAATGCTTATAAAATAACAGAAGTAAAGATAGAGTATTTTATTCTTGCTATGTGTGCCAACTTTAAACCTTTAACGCTTGCTCAATTACAGCAACTTCAGTTGCCTGTGGTTGGCTTTAGCTATGCCGAAGAGGTTTATCCTGCGGGAACAATGCCACTATTATTCAAATCACCACAAGGGCTTGAATGGCGTGAGGTGATGTTTGGATTGGTTCCAAAATGGACCGAAGATACAAATATAGCAAAACATACCTACAATGCCCGTCATGAGACTATTTTCCAAAAACCGAGTTTTCAAGAAGCTGCTCTTAAATGTAAATTTGGTGTGATTCCAGTGACCGAATTTTATGAAAGTAAGTATATAAATGATAAACCCGAGCGGTGGGGTGTTCGCCGTAAAGATGGGCAGGCTTTTTTCATCGCAGCAATCTATGAAATTTGTAAAATAAATGAAACCGTTATTCGTTCTGCAAGCATGTTGACCATGGATGCCATCGACCATCCTATGATGAAAGATTTTCACGAGCCAGGCGATGTTAAACGATCAGTTATTGTGATTCCACATGATCGTTTAGATGAATGGTTAAGCTTAGAAACGCCTGATATTTCCAGTTTTATTGAAGGTTTTCCAGTTGAAGAGTTTGAGTGCTCTCATGTCCCCAAAGAGAAAATTATAAAACCTACGCCACAGTTAAGTATGTTTGACTAACTTACTTACCATTAAGATGAGGTTATTGATCTCAAGTTTGAATCAATAACCTATATCACTTATTCAATATTTTTACTTAATGTTTGTACCTCAGAATCTTCGGCTAAATAGTTCAATTCAATCGGTGAAATCACAAAAGTTGTATTATCTGAGGTCTGTTTAAATACAAAGCCATATTCAAAAGATTGGCTATTTTTACTTGGTAACCAGAATAGATAAGGACAACCTGTATAACTGCCATCCCAACCCATTTCTCTTGCTAGAGCCAAAGCAGTATCAGATTTTGCTATGATTTCTTTAAGAGATTCTTTATCGCTTGTCGAAACATCACCATCATCATCTGCAAAGGTTTGTAGAAACTCAGTTAAGGGCTTAAGGTCTTCCCAGTTATGTTCTATTGTCGAGAAATGATATCCATATAGCATCATGTGCACTTTCTTCCATCTTGTTATTGTGTCTTTGAACATACCAAGAAATATATGAAAAGGAAATGGATAAATCTGATTTAAGTTGTTTATTTTTCATAACTTATAGATTGCTTTTTGTACGGAATAAAAGCTTTTATAAACATTATAATTATTCATATTAACTTTACAGCCTATGCGGAAAGCAACGATCCTTATGATTAAGATAAATTACTATTTTAGTAAATCAAACTGTTGGCGAATATTGAATTGTTCATAATTCACCTATAATAGAAGTGAAACTATGTAGAGCACATTTATGTTTATAACAACTACACACCCACAAGATAATTTAATTAATCAACTTCTGCCTATTTTGGAAAAGGCGAGCCAGATTTTACTAGAAGAATATCAAAACTATTCTGCGGGTTATGAGTTTACTATTCATGAAAAGCAAGATGATTCTCCTGTAACCCAAGCAGATCTAAAGGTAAATAAATTCTTATTAAAACATCTTGCGGAAATTACTCCAGAGTTGCCAGTATTGTCTGAAGAAAGTGATTATAGTGCTCGACATGAATGGTCTGCTTGTTGGATGTTAGATCCACTTGATGGAACCAAAGAATTTATACATGAGCGTGATGAATTTACGATCAACTTAAGTTTAATCAAGGGCAAAGAAACGGTTTTCTCAGTTATTGCTGTGCCATGTGAACAAGTTGTGTACTTAGGATATCTGCAAGATTTACCTTTTAAATATAGCTTTAGCCAACAACAGTGGTATCAATATCAGGTTAGTTCAACTTCGCTAGATGCACCTATACAAATAGGACTTAGTCACGGCAGTAAAAATCCAAAATACCAAAAATTTATACAACCTATTGAAAAAGAACATCGCATTATTCGACGAGAAGCTGGGAGCGCCTACAAGTTTTGTATGATGCTAGAAGGTGAAATAGATATTTACCCACGCTTTCATCCTACTTCTGAATGGGACACAAGTTCAGGTCAAGGGCTATTAGAAAGTATAGGCGGCGGCTTACTTACTCTGGATGGGAAGCCTTTTGAATATAACCAAAGAAATACGGTTTTAAATAAGGGCTTTATCGCTTTTCGTGATGAGGAAAGTAAAAAAATAGCATTTGAAGCTTTAGACCAATCAGGTGTTATAGATTGAGAGTTATGCCAGACATGTTATAGTGGCAAAGTATTGAAAAAAGATGACAAGATAAAAATGGCACTCGATTTATTGCCTAAAAGTATGTTTGAAGCAATTGATTTATTGCCCGATGCTTCAACTCCTTTAACCTTATTTACACGCCATTCTTTAAGAGAACTTGTAGATGGGCAGGGCTTGGCTGGATATGATCTCCAACTTACTCCTCAGGGGCGTGAGCTTGCGCAGGCATGGGGTAATTATTTAATCAAAAATACAGATCGTGTTATTCAGCATTGTATTTCAAGTCCCATACAACGCTGTGTTGATACGGCTGCGCTCATGATTGAAGGGGCTGATGATGTAAGCCCTCAACCTAATACGCATACAATTGAAATTATTGAGCAAGGGCTACTTGTTGAACCGGGTAGCTTTGTCTTGGATATACAACAAGCTGCTCCTTATTTTAAAAAGCAGGGTGCTTTAGGTTTTATTAATAGTTTTGTAAATAATGCATTACCAGGCATGAAACATCCTATTACTGGTGTTTTAGATGTATTAGAGCTTATTTACCGGACGCATCCTAAAACTAAAGGTGGCCTTAGTTTAGCCGTCAGTCATGACACGATTATTGCAGCCATTGTTGCTGTAATTTCTGGTGAGAATAAAATTAACAAAGAAGACTGGCCGGAAATGATGGAAGGATTATTTGTATGGTTTGAAGGTGAAGAGTTTCCAAATTGTAAATTAAAATGGATTTGGAGAGGAAAGGCCTATGAGCTGAATGTGGCTAAATTTCATAAAGTGCTATAAGCTCAAAAAACGATAGATAATAAAAAAAGCCCTATTGGGCTTTTTTTATATGTTCAAATTAGTTAGCTAACGCTTTAACTTGAGCATTTAAACGGCTCTTATGACGAGCAGCTTTATTTTTGTGGATGATGCCTTTATCAGCCATGCGGTCGATTACAGGAACAGCTTTTTTGTAAGCTTCTGTAGCAACAGCATAATCACCACCAGCGATTGCACTTAAAGTACGTTTGATGTAGGTACGAACCATAGAACGCAAGCTTGCGTTGTGTTTACGCGCTGTAACGTTTTGACGCGCACGTTTTTTAGCTTGAGCAGAGTTTGCCACTCTTGCACTCCTTGAAAATAAGTTGGTCTGGGCGGGCTGTGGTCAATTCAGTAAACTGATGTAACCATCACCAGCCCGTAAACAAGTGCCATATTGTGATGAATCAACACCGTGAAGTCAAGCCTTGCGAGCATTTTAAGCGGTTTTAGGGGCTGCTAAAAAGGTAAGAAAAGGTTAAATTTGATACAAACTTACAGAGGGTTGGATAAAAAATGACTATAAGTACTAAAAAAGCAATTGTGATAGGTGCTACAGGACTGGTGGGTTTGGCTCTTGTCGAACAGCTTGAGCAAACACCAGAATTTGAAGCGATTACTGTTGTGGTAAGAAAAGAATCACAACTACTTAATACATATAAAAAAGTTACTCAACTCGTTATAGAAGATTTTTTACTGCTCAATGACGAAGATGTGAGTGGCCATACCCATGCATTTAGCTGTCTGGGAACAACATTAAAAGTGGCTGGTTCAAAACAGGCTTTTTATGCGGTGGATTATGAAATCAATGCTCATTTAGCAGATTTAGTACAAGATAAACATATTCATCTATTGCTAGTGAGTGCCCTTGGCGCAAATGCAAATTCTCCAATTTTCTATAATAAAGTGAAAGGACAGTTAGAAGATTATATTGAGAGTTTAGAACTCGAAAAACTATCTATTTTTAGACCGTCTTTACTGATTGGTAAACGCAGCGATGTACGGTTTCTTGAAGACTTAGGACAAAGTATTTTTAAATTTATTGAGAATAAATTGCAAAAACCATTCAAATATAAGCCCGTAACTGCGGAGCAATTGGCTCATACGATGGTCATAGCGGCGCTAACGCAAATTGAAGCCTTTAAACGATATGATAATCTGAACATACAACAAACTCGATAAGGGAGTATTAAAGTGTCGACAGTACCATTTGTAACATGTGATTTATTAGATGATAACCCTGATAAAGACTTACAGGTTGTAATTCCATCAATGGATGGCAAGTTCTTTCAAAGTTATGGAGCACGTAAAACTTTTGGGGGGCAGGTTGTAACAGTAAAGTGCTTTGAAGATAACTCACGTGTAAAAGAGTTATTGGCAACAGATGGTACAGATAAAGTCTTAGTTGTGGATGGTGGTGCATCTATGCGCTGTGCACTCATGGGTGATTTAATTGCTGAGTCAGCAGTTAAAAACAATTGGAATGGTGTCGTGATTTACGGTTGTGTACGAGATGTAGATGCGCTTGCAACCTTAGATTTAGGCGTACATGCATTGGCTGCAATTCCGCAAAAAAGTAATCGTAAGGGCATTGGTGAGGTAGATATTAATTTGTATTTTGGTGGAGTCACAATTCAATCTGGTAATTTTATCTATGCGGATAATAATGGGATTGTGATAGCAAAAGAAAAATTAGTCTAATTCTCTAATATAAAGGAAGGCATGATGGTGATTCATCAAATTAAAGTACTTCAAGCAGTTGTATCTGCAATTGCTGAAGGTGGTAGAGGTGTTTCAGGAACAGCATTTCCACAACAACCTTTAAAAGCTTTGAAACTATATGAATTTGAAGGTTCACCATTTTGCCGTCGTGTTCGTGAAGTGATTACACTTTTGAATCTGGACGTAGAAATTTATCCATGTCCTAAAGGTGGAACAAAGTATCGTTCAGTTGTAAAAGAGAAAGGTGGCAAATTACAGTTTCCATTTTTAATTGATGAAAATACTGGCGATCAGCTATATGAATCACAGGATATTATTCATCATTTATTTAAGCATTATGGTAAGACAGGGAAAACACCGCAGAAATTTTCGAGTTACCCAAACATGCCTTATGTTGCAGTTGCTGGAACTATATTAAATGGAGCCCGCGGTGTTTGGATAAATAAAAAAATTATTGATAGAGCTGTACCAGAGCAAAAACTTGAGTTATGGAGTTTTGAAGCAAGTCCTTATTCTCGAATTGTAAGAAGTCTACTCTGTGAACTTGAGCTTCCATATATTTTGCATAATGTGGCAAAAGAGAGATGGCAAGATATGGGACCTGCTATTCTTCGCTTAAAACCAGGTAAATACATACCTTTAAAAGGTGGGAAAAGAGAAAAGCTGTTGCCTATTATGCAAGGCAAAATGCAAGTGCCATATTTGGTAGATCCAAATACGGGAGTGAAGATGTTTGAATCTGCTCAAATCGTAAAATATTTAAAAAAGCAGTACGGACATTAATTAAGTTTAATCTGAGTAACAGTTTAAGGAGTTTTACTTAAACTCTTATGAACATAAGATTTTATGAAGGTATGTATGAAAAGAAAGTGAATATGCTAAATTAACGAGGTTAAATACCTAAAAAGGCATATTTCATGGAATGTATGAGAATTCAACCTGTAACGAGTGCTCCTGGTGAAAATGCATTATTTATTGTATTGGGACTAGCTCAAGGTGATTCTGTAATAGAAAAAGTAAAAGATTTTGCTGCTAATTTTTCAGCACTAACCAGAAGTTTAACTAATCGTTATCCAGATAGTAAATTTAATGCTACTTTAGGTTTTAGCTCCAATGCATGGGATATATTATTTCCAGAGCAATCCAAGCCTCAAGAGTTACAACCATTTCAAGAAATTAGAGGTCCGAAATACACGGCTGTATCAACTCCAGGTGATTTATTTTTTCATATTCGTGCTGATCGTCAGACTTTATGTTACGAGCTGGGCAATATAATTAATCAACAGCTTGGTAAGGTAACTTATCCAATTGATGAAGTTCATGGTTTCCGTTATTTTGACGGGCGTGCAATTATTGGCTTTGTGGATGGAACGGAGAACCCTGAACCCGTTATTGCAGCGCAGTGGGCGTTAGTAGGTGATGAAGACCCTGATTTTATCGGGGGAAGTTATGCTTTTATCCAAAAATATACACATGATATGGATAAATGGCGTTCATTAACTGATGAAGAACAAGAAAAAGTGATTGGCCGTAAAAAGTTCAATGATGTTGAGCTCGGCGATGATGAAAAACCTTTAACTGCTCATAATGTCGTTAGTAAAGCTCATGATGCAGAAGGTAATGAACTTAAAATTATGAGAGCTAATATGCCTTTTTCAAATCCTTCTAGAAATGAATATGGCACATTCTTTATTGGCTACTCTCGTAAATTTAGTACAACCCGACAAATGCTTGAGAACATGTTTTTAGGCAATGAGCATGGTAACCTAGATCGGTTACTTGACTTTAGTACTGCTCAAACAGGTACTTTATTTTTTGTACCGACTGTAGATTTTCTTGATGATTTAGGCGATGAATAATCGTTAATTTAGAAGACTTAAATAATGGGAGTGACTAGATTACCTCCATTATTTAAATTGAAATAAATATGATGTGGTGAAATGTTTAAAAAGATAACGCAGCTTTTTCAAGACTCGAAAGAGACACCTGAAAAAATTTACTTGGAAGAGAATCAATTAAAATTTGATTCTGAACGTGGACCTATCATTAATGATGTAGTGATTAATCAGAAGTGGTCAGAGCATCTTGAGTATTTCTCAAACCGTAAATTACAGAATTTTGATAATCTTCAAAAGTTATTTTTAATTACGCCACAAATTAATGAAAAGATTGATCTAGAAATCGCAACACAGCGCTATGTTGCAAGATTGGAAAATACTCAAGAAAAGCTACTTCAACTCAAAGCGATTATACAAATTTTAAATCAATATTACGTTTTATTTTTGCGTGATAAATAATCATAGTTGATTGATTAAAAAATATAAAAAGTAGGGCTAACTAGTAGTTTGATTTTCAAAAAAATAACTCATTTCACTAAAAACATCATGCTACTATTGAGCTCATATCTTCTTAGCTGATAAAAGCCATATACATGTTTCAACAAGAAATCTCTCAATTGAATTTACAACAGCTCAAAGCCGGTGAAAAGCGTTGGGTAGGGTCGTTATTAGGTTCATCTGCTGCATTATTGTTCAAAGAAATTGCGATTCAGCATTCATCTTTGCTCGTTGTCGTAGCTCGAAATAACCAACATGTTGCTCAGTTAGAAAGTGAACTTGAATTTTATGGCATCAAACCGACAATTTTCCCAGATTGGGAGATTTTACCGTATGACCGCTTGTCACCTCATCAAGATATTGTTTCAGAACGACTCGCGATTTTATCCAATATGCCGCAAAAAGGTGTATTGCTTATTTCAGCAAACACTTTAGCTCAAAGAGTTGCACCATATTCTTGGGTTTTAGGTGAGCATTTTGATATTCGTGTAGGGCAAAAATTTGATTTAGAACAACAGAAGCTACGTTTGGTACAAGCTGGCTATCATTTAGTAGATACGGTTTATGACCATGGTGAGTTTGCCGTACGTGGTAGCATTATGGACATTTTTGCATCAGGACAGGAAGCACCTATCCGTATTGACCTGTTTGATGATGAAATTGATACTTTAAAATTCTTTGATCCAGAAACGCAAAGAACAACAACTGCTTTAAAAAGTTTTACAGTCTTACCAGCAAAAGAGTTTCCACTAAAAGAAGCTCGTTCAATTTTTAGAGACCGTTACTCTGAACTTTTTCCGACCGCAAATCCTAAGAAAAATCCAATTTACCAAGATGTTCTTGATGGAATTGCATCTCCGGGCATTGAGTTTTATTTACCGTTATTTTTTGATAAAACCCAAATGCAAGCTCAAAGTACACTAACAACGTATTTACCAAAGAATTGCATTGTAATTACAACTGATGATGTAGATACTGATTTAACCAGTTTTTGGAAAGAAGTTTTCCGCAGATATGAAGATAGACGTCATAACGCAGACCAGCCAATTCTCCCACCTGATGAGTTATTTATTGCACCAAACCACTTGCTTAGTGCCTTAAATCAGTTCCCACGTATGCTTGTGAGCGCTGAAGCAGTTGAAGAAAAAGCTGGGGCTCTAAATCTTAAGGTTGAGCAACCACCTAAGTTGCCGGTTGATCCGAAAAAAGACAAACCATTTGCGGTAGTTAAAAAATATATTGATGAAGCAAATCATCCTGTTTTATTGGTTGCAGAAAGTGCTGGTCGTCGTGAAAGTTTAAGAGATGGTTTGCGTGCCAGTCTGGGCGATATTCCTAACGTAGATAGTTTTGAGCAGTTCCAGAAAAGTCAGTTCGCGATTGCGATTACTAATGCGCCATTAGACCGTGGGTTACTTTTAACCGATCAATTGTCTGTTATTTCAGAAAATCAGTTATATGAACATCGGGTAGTCCAACGTCGTCGTAAACGTCAGCAAGAAGTTTCAGAAGAGTTCTTAATTCGTAGTTTGACCGAATTAAGTATAGGTGCTCCTGTTGTTCATATTGACCATGGCGTAGGGCGTTATGCTGGGTTAATTACTTTAGCAATTGAAGGGCAAGATTATGAATTCTTGCAACTAGACTATGCTGAAGAGGCAAAAGTTTATGTTCCTGTAACGAATTTACATCTTATTAGTCGTTACAGTGGTGGAGATCCGGACTTAGCACCATTACATAAAATTGGAACTGATGCGTGGAGTAAGGCGAAACGTAAAGCTTTAGAACAAATTCATGATGTTGCAGCAGAGTTGTTACATATACAAGCACGTCGTCAGTCAAAACCAGGCTTTGGTTTTGAAATAGATCAGTCGCTTTATATGCAATTTGCGAGTGGATTTGCGTATGAAGAAACACTTGATCAGGCCAATGCTATTGAAGCGACGCTTTATGATATGCAACAAGCTAAACCGATGGACCGACTTGTTTGTGGTGATGTTGGTTTTGGTAAAACTGAAGTTGCGATGCGTGCAGCATTTGTTGCGGTACAAAATGGTAAACAGGTTGCTGTTTTAGTGCCGACAACATTACTTGCTCAACAGCATTATGAGTCTTTTAAAGACCGCTTTGCTGACTGGCCTGTTCGTATTGAAGTACTCTCACGCTTTGGTTCAAATAAAACGCATACGAAAAATATTGAAGACCTTGCTGAAGGTAAAGTCGATATTGTGGTGGGTACCCATAAACTTTTACAAGAAAATGTACAGTTTAAAGATCTAGGATTAATGGTGGTCGACGAAGAACACCGTTTTGGAGTGCGTGATAAAGAGCGTATTAAAGCATTACGTGCAGATGTTGATATGTTGACACTTACAGCAACACCAATTCCTCGTACGCTTAATATGGCTTTTTCGGGAATGCGTGATTTATCTATCATTGCTACACCGCCAGCCCGTCGTTTAGCTGTTAAGACCTTTGTACAAGAACATACCGAAGCGTCTATTAAAGAAGCCATTTTGCGTGAATTATTACGTGGTGGACAAGTATATTTCTTGCACAATGAAGTTGATACGATTGAAAGAGCTGCTGAAAATATTCGTGTGCTTGTACCTGAAGCTCGTGTAGCAGTGGCTCACGGACAAATGAGGGAAAGAGAACTTGAGCAAGTCATGCAACAGTTCTATCACAAAGAATACAATGTATTGGTATGCTCAACCATTATCGAAACCGGAATTGATGTTCCAAATGCCAACACCATTTTGATCGAAAGAGCTGACAAACTTGGTCTAGCTCAATTACACCAACTGCGTGGCCGTGTAGGGCGCTCACATCACCAAGCCTATGCTTATTTACTAGTTCCTTCGATAAAGCATTTAAAAGGTGATGCAGAAAAACGTCTAGATGCAATCCAACGTGCTTCAACTCTCGGTGCTGGTTTTATGCTGGCTACAGAAGATTTAGAAATTCGAGGTGCAGGCGAGCTGTTAGGTGAGCAGCAAAGTGGTTCAATGCAGGCAATTGGATATAGCTTGTATATGGAAATGCTTGAAAAAGCCACCAAGGCAATTCAGCAAGGGAAAACACCGAATTTTGATGCACCGTTATCATTAACTGCAGAAATTAATTTACACATTCCTGCACTGATTCCAGATGAGTATCTAGGTGACGTGCATCAGCGTTTATTATTTTATAAGCGTATTAGTAATACAGATACCCAAGAAAAGCTCGACAATATCCGTATGGAACTGATTGATCGTTTTGGAGTTCCACCGCAATCAGTTAAACATTTATTTAGTGTTCACCAAATTAGACTGAAAGCTGAACAGCTAGGCATTACTAAGATTGATATTAATACTCAAGGGGGCAATATTGAATTTTCGCCTGATACGCCTGTTCAAGCCATTAGTATTATTCAACTTATGCAAAAACATCCAACCTATTATCGTATGGAAGGTGGTCAGCGCTTAAAAGTGATGGTTCAGCTTGAAGAACAGGAAAAACGAATTCAATTTATTAATGATTTGTTAGCGAAATTATTGAATGAATTACATACTTAAATCGTGTTTTAAAGTGATTTCAACTCAACAAGAATCTTTTGTAGATTGATAACAGAATTTTATGCACGATTTCTCGGTCTATTCGGGGAATAAGTGCATAAAATCATTGTTATTTGTAATCAAACCAGACACTAGCAATACTCACATTAAAACTGATGTGATAGTATTAGCCATTATTGTTTATTGTCATTTATAAAAGATATGTTTAGTTTGCATCCACAACTTGCTCAAGATACTTTTTTTGTAGGCGATTTTCCGCTTTCAACATGTCGTTTAATGAATGATATGCAATTCCCTTGGCTGATTTTAATCCCTCGTGTGCCGGGAATCACAGAATTATATGAGTTGAGCCAAGCTGACCAAGAACAGTTTTTGCGCGAATCAAGTTGGTTATCTAGCCAGCTATCTCGTGTATTCCGTGCTGATAAAATGAATGTTGCAGCCTTAGGGAATATGGTGCCTCAATTGCATTTTCATCATGTTGTGCGTTACCAGAATGATGTTGCATGGCCTAAACCAGTCTGGGGTACACCTGCTGTTCCTTATACAAATGATGTGCTGGCTCATATGCGTCAAACTCTTATGCTTGCTTTACGTGGTCAAGGCGATATGCCTTTTGATTGGCGCATGGACTAAATCAATGCAATGCCACATTTATAGAAATGTGGCTACATTGAGGTATGGAGGATAGGGTGCAATTAGAGAGGTTTATCGATAGAGAGCCTAAACAGTTTGCATATTTTCATCGTTTGATGGGATATTCAATTCTGTCATTAATTTTAGTGATCTATGCTTTTACCTCACCTAATACAAATTATCAGATCTATATTCCACCTTTTTTCCTATTTCTGCTTTTTATTAGCTCGAAGTTAGAACACTGGCTTCAGTACCAATTCGATAAAAAAACTCAAAAAAGTGTCTTCTTTGCAATCGATGCAATTGTGGTAGCAGTTACTTTGGCAGGTCTGCATCTTAATTTAGTACCTACATTTATTGCACTTTTTGCGTTGTTTTATTCAGCAATTAATAGTCGTATTTCTTTCGCAGTCATTTGTTTAACGAGTCTGTTAGGCGCGATTATTTTTTATTTAAGTACTTTTTTCCTATTTGGTTTTTATACATATTTTGAGCCTACTAGCCAAGAGTTGACAGTAATAACTCTTCTTGGGTTGGTTATGTTTATTACCATTGGAAATTATTACCAGCATCGCTGGGTTAAAAAAATTAGTCAGCAGCGTCAGCATTATTATGACCAAATGACCCGTTATATTGCTTTTGCTAATCAGCTAAGCCGTTATGCGCCACTACAATTGTGGCAGTCTATTATGCGCGGCGAGGCTGAAGCAAAAATTGAATATAAGCGTAAAAAAATGACGGTGTTTTTTTCTGATATTCAGGGTTTTACAGAGTTATCAGAAACTTTAATCCCAGATGATTTAGCATTTTTGCTTAATGATTATTTAAGTCATATGACTGAAATTGCAAAGCAATATGAAGCGACGGTCGATAAATTTATGGGGGATGCCATCCTCATATTTTTCGGTGATCCAAATTCACAAGGTGTAGAGCAAGATGCCAAAGCCTGTGTAGAAATGGCAATCGCTATGCGTCAGCAAATGAAATTACTGCGCGAGCGTTGGAAAAAAATGGGTTATTCAGCATTGCATATCCGTATGGGGATTAGTACTGGTTATTGCCACGTAGGAAATTATGGAGCAACGCATCGTATGGCTTATACGATTGTTGGCCGTGATGTGAATTTAGCGGCTCGTTTGCAATATGCTGCGGAAATAGATGAGATTTTAATTTCAGATGATACTTATCAATTAATTAAGAGTGATTTCCTGTGCGCTCCTAAAACACCGATTTATCTAAAAGGTATTCAAGGTGCAGTCAAAACATGGCAAGTAATGGAGAAATATACGGGAAATAAGTCAGATCATCAGCAATGGTTTGACTATGAGTATAAAGGGTTTCATTTAGTACTTAATTTAGAAGAAGTACAAAATTATGAATATCCTGAATTAGTAGAAGTGCTTGAAAAGATGATTCAACGAATTAAAGTCCAACAGACTTTAGTAAATACGCAAGGCATTGCGCAGTTAAGACTCGAAGATGAAGTTAAACCTTTAGAAATAGACCAGCAAGATCAAGTTTAGAGTTTATAAAACATAAAAAAAAGCTGCTTTTAAAGCAGCTTTTTTATTATGGCAATTAATGATTTTCTGAAGCGTGGTTGATTGTATATTTAGGAATCTCAATTTCTAAATCTTCATCAACAATTTTTACCTGACATGAAAGGCGAGAATCTGGTTCAAGACCCCAAGCGCGATCTAAAAGATCTGCTTCAACATCATCCATTTCTTCTAGGCTATCAAAACCTTTACGAACTACTACGTGACACGTTGTACAAGCGCATGACATGTCACATGCATGTTCGATTTTAATTCCTCGATCAAGCAAACTTTGGCAAAGATTTGCATTTTGTTCAACTTCAAATTCTGCACCTTCAGGACAAAATTGAGCGTGAGGAAGTACTTTAATACGGGGCATATTGATCACCTATACCTTTAGTTTGAATTTGACCAATCTTCAAGTTTTGTACCTTTTAAGGCGTGGTCAATATGTCGATTCATACGTAGTGCAGCAAAAGCATCACTATGTACTTTAAGTTGTTCTACTGCTTTTTCAATTGCTTGAATATCATTGCCTTCAAGTTGTACTTTAAGCGAATTTTCAGCGGCTTTAAGTGCTTCGAGTTGCTCATTATTGAGTAAATCAGCATCTACTTTCAAAGCTTGTTCTAATGCTTCAAGCTCACGTTGGGCCTCAACTTTGGTTTCTTTTAAATGACGCAGATTTTTATCTTCTTCCGCGTGCTGGAAACCTTCAATTAATAAGCGTTCAGTGTCAGACTCTGATAAACCATAAGATGGTTTAATATCAATTTGGGCTTGTACACCGGAAGTTGTTTCACGAGCCGAAACAGTGAGTAAACCATCTGCATCTACCTGAAAGGTAACTTCAATACGTGCTTGACCAGCAGTCATTGGAGGGATGCCATGAAGAACGAATCTGCCTAGTGAGCGACAATGTTCTACTAAATCTCGTTCACCTTGAACCACATGAATCAGCATAGCAGTTTGGCCATCTTGATAAGTGGTGAATTCTTGGCGGCGGGCAACTGGAATAGCTGTATTACGTGAAATAAGGCGCTCTACTAATCCACCCATGGTTTCTAGGCCAAGAGAAAGAGGAGTAACGTCTAAAAGTAACGAGCCGTCCTGGCTATTTCCAATTAATTGATTAGCTGTAATAGAAGCACCAATTGCAACTACTTCATCAGGATTAATCGTGCAAAGTGGTTCTTGATTAAAAACATTACGAACCGCTTGCTGAACAGCATATGAACGGGTAGAGCCACCTACTAAAACAACATTTTGAATATCTGATAATTCAAGTTTTGCATCACGTAAAACGCGTTTGCACACACTAATTGTCTTATCTAAAGCTACTTGAATAATGCTTTCAAAAGTTGAGCGATCAAGTGTTAATTCGTTTTCAAGTAGTTTTAACTGAACAGATTCTTGTGTAGAGAGTTGTTCCTTTGCTTGACGAGCAGCAACAATAAATACTGCATAGCTTTCATCGCTTAGCGTATCAATGTTTAGCTGTTTTTTAGCCCATTTAACAATAAGACGGTCTAAGTCATCACCACCTAAAGCAGTATGGCCACCAGTAGCTAATACTTCAAAGACACCTTGTGAGAAACGTAGGATTGATACGTCGAAAGTACCACCCCCTAAGTCATAAATCACATAGTTATGATCGGTAGCTAAATTAGTTTCTTGATCTAAACCATAAGCGACAGCAGCTGCAGTAGGCTCATTTAATAAACGTAATACATTCAAACCAGCAAGCTGTGCCGCATCGCGTGTTGCTTGGCGCTGAGCTTCATCAAAGTAAGCTGGAACAGTAATTACGGCCCCATTTACTGGATTTTGTAAGCTAGATTCAGCACGTTCTTTTAGTTGTTTTAAAATTTCAGCTGAAATTTCAACAGGGGTTTTGCGCCCAGAACGTGTCTCGAAAGCTGGCATCTCATTTTCAGAACCCACTAACTCATAAGGATGTTGAAACTTGATATCTGCTTTTGAGCGTCCCATAAAACGCTTTACAGAAACAATTGTATTTTTTGGATCAGTAATAATGAAAGGTTTTGCTTCTTCACCATAGTGAGTGATATCACTTCCATAGTGCACAATAGAGGGAAGAAGTCTTCTTTCTTTTTCGTCGTTGAGGACTTTTGGTTTGCCTGATAACACTGTCGCAACTAGAGAATGTGTTGTTCCTAGGTCGATACCAATCGCAATGCGGTGTTGATGTGGGGCACTGGATTGACCCGGTTCAGCAATTTGCAAAAGTGCCATGAGTTAAATCCTTTGAATATAAATTGAAAAAAGCAAATTAAAAATCGTCATCTAAATCAAAGTTGTCTTCATCATCCAACAATTGATCTTCTGCTTTTTCAATATCGTTAAGAACGCGCTGAAAGAAACGTAACTTACGTACAGTATCTCGAGCTTCACCCCAGTCTTCATCTGAGTAATCAATTTTAAACTCGCGAACTAAACCATCAATCCACTGAAACACTTCTTGTTTAAGAGTGCTTAAATGCTCTTGTGAAGTGGCTTCATCAAGTTGTTCACGAAGTTCTAGAGCTGATTGTAGGAACTCAAAATCACTAATAGATTGATCGAGATGATGATCTTGCTTTTTTAATGCTAGAAGATAAGCAGCGCGGCTATCTACTTGCGACAGAACTTTAAAAGCTTGATTGATTTCACTTGATTTGATCAACGCCTGATCTTTATCTTCTGCTTTATCTGGATGATATTGCTGCTGCAAGCTTAAGAAACTAGATTTTAAGCTCGCCAAATCGATATCGAGTTCTACGGGTAAATTGAACAACTCAAAATGATTCATTAGAAAGGAGGTCCACGTTAATTAAATACATTAAAACAGTGCTATAAAAAGACACTGTTTTAATGAAAAGGATGGAAGGAGAAGTGGGTTATACAGTGAAAGACTCACCGCAACCACATTCACCTTTCTTATTAGGATTGTTAAATTCGAACCCTTCATTAAGGCCATTCTTAACGTAGTCCATTTCTAAGCCTTCTAAATAGACTAAGCTCTTTGGATCTACAACAACCTTAACGCCAAATTGTTCGAAAACTTGGTCATGCTCATCGATAGAATCAACAAATTCGAGAACATAAGCCAACCCAGAACAACCAGAAGTTTTCACACCCACGCGAATGCCTTCACCCTTACCTCGGTTTTTAAGGTAATTGCTAATATGAGTCGCAGCATTTTCAGTTAAATGAATCATGAAAACTCCAACGTTTATAATGGTAACAAATTAAGCTTTAGATTTTTTACTGCGGTAATCATCAATCGCAGCTTTAATTGCATCTTCAGCTAGTACAGAGCAGTGAACTTTTACTGGTGGAAGTGCAAGCTCAGTTGCGATATCAATATTTTTGATCGCTTGAGCTTCATCAAGAGTTTTGCCTTTTAACCACTCAGTTACAAGGGAACTTGATGCAATTGCAGAACCACAGCCATAAGTTTTAAAGCGTGCTTCTTCAATCACGCCGCTATCGTTTACTTGAATTTGTAAACGCATCACGTCGCCACATGCAGGTGCACCCACCATGCCTGTACCAACATTCTCAGAGTTTTTGTCTAAAACACCAACATTACGAGGGTTTTCGTAATGATCAATTACCTTTTCGCTATAAGCCATTTCGCTTCTCCAAACCTCGGGGTCAGCCTAATATTAATATGAGGGTAAAAACACTAATTTCAATAAATTAGTGTTCAGCCCATTCAACTGTAGAAAGATCGATACCTTCTTTATACATATCCCAAAGCGGAGAAAGTTCACGTAATTTCTCAACAGCGGCTTTGGTAATTGTAAGCACGTGATCAATATCTTCTTCAGTTGTGTATTTACCAAAACTAAAGCGGATTGAACTGTGTGCTAGCTCATCAGATAAACCTAATGCGCGAAGAACATATGAAGGCTCTAAGGTTGCAGAAGTACAAGCAGAACCACTTGATACCGCAGCATCTTTAAGAGACATCATTAAAGATTCACCTTCAACAAAGTTAAAGCTGACATTTAAATAGTTAGCAACGTTTTTAGTTGGATGGCCATTTAAGAAAACTTGTTCAAGATCTTGTAAACCATTCCAAAGCTTGTCGCG
Organism: Acinetobacter lactucae; assembly: GCF_013122135.1. Taxonomy (NCBI): domain Bacteria; kingdom Pseudomonadati; phylum Pseudomonadota; class Gammaproteobacteria; order Moraxellales; family Moraxellaceae; genus Acinetobacter; species Acinetobacter lactucae. The sequence continues at coordinate 2,164,153 of NZ_CP053391.1, read as the reverse complement.
AAGCTTACGGATACGCTCTTGTTCTGCTTGCATTGTTTTGCCAGCAATTTCGAAAGCTTCACCCATACCTACAATTTGGTGAGTCGCTAAAGTACCAGAACGCATACCACGCTCATGACCACCGCCATGAATTTGTGCTTTTAAGCGTACACGTGGACTACGACGTACATATAATGCGCCGATACCTTTTGGACCATAAATTTTATGAGCAGAGAAACTCATAAGGTCAATTTTCATAGTAGATAAATCGATTTCGACTTTACCAGCCGCTTGTGCTGCATCTACATGGAAAAATGTTTTGTTGGCGCGTGTTAATTCACCAATCGCTGCTACGTCTGTAACTGTACCAATTTCATTGTTTACCATCATAAGTGAAACAAGAATAGTATCTGGACGAAGGGCAGCTTTAACCATTTCAGGAGTAATTAAACCTGTTTGTGGCTCTGGCTCTAAATAAGTAATTTCAAAACCTTGTTCTTCTAATTCACGACAAGGATCTAGAACAGCTTTGTGTTCAATTTTACTTGTAATGATATGTTTGCCTTTAGACGCATAGAACTGAGCTACACCTTTAAGAGCAAGGTTATCTGACTCAGTTGCACCAGAAGTCCAAACGATTTCACGTGGATCAGCTTTAATTAAATTCGCTACTTGCTCACGTGCATATTCAACTTTTTCTTCTGCTTGCCAGCCATAAGCGTGGGAACGAGATGCAGCATTACCAAAGGTACCGTCGAAAGTTAAACACTCCATCATACGTTCTGCAACTTGCGGATCTACTGGAGTGGTTGCTGCGTAATCAAGATAAATTGGACGTTTCATATCAAATACCTGTACCCGATAAAAGAGCTGAATCTGTGCCAGTCACATTTTGGCGTAATGCAACAGTTTGAACGTTGTCTCGGCTAATGAGGTCGGCAAGAGAGATTTTTGCTAAATAGTCGGCAATATGATGAGAGAGTTCTTGCCATAAATCGTGGGTGAGACACATTGCACCATTTTGACAATTAGCTTTATGGTCACAACGTGTTGCATCAACGGTTTCATTTACGGCTTCAATAATTTCTAACACAGTAATTTCATCAGCATTTCGAGCCAAATGATAACCACCATTTGCACCACGAACACTAGAAACTAACCCATGACGCTTAAGTTTTGCGAATAACTGTTCTAAATAAGCAACTGAAATGGATTGGCGTGCGGCAATTTCGGCGAGCGTGATCGTTTGTTCAGTTGGCTGCAAAGCTAAATCAAGTAGAGCAGTCACTGCGTAGCGACCGCGAGTTGTAAGGCGCATGATTCGATACACATGTTAAGACTAGATAATAGGATTTTATGAATCCCGACTAAAATAGTCAAGTTTTTTTATTTTTAATTCAAGTGCAGGAACAAAATAGGAAAATAAATTAAGCTACCCATAAATTATATATGAAATAAGCAATAAATATTAGGCTAATTATACCAAAGGAGAAGTTTATATTTCGCTGACGTTTCTGCAAGCGGGAAATTCGATTTTGATATTGTTTAATTTGTACTTGAAGTGAATTGATTTCTGATCGTTGTTGATCAATTTTTTCAAGTAATGGCGCAACTTTTTTACGTGAAGCAAGCGTTTCAGCTTCATCATCAGATGAATTAAACCATTCTTTCCAGTCCGCTAGTAATTTAGGTAGCGTTAAGTGAGAAATTAAATCTAGAAGTTCGTTTTTGGTTTCCTCATCTCCATCAATACGCATATTGTTAAGGCTACGTTGATTGGAAAAACCGAAAATTTTAATGAGGTCAACGAGAGTACTATTGATCTCAAGATCAATACGTCTATCAAAAGAATGAATATCGAACAACAAACCTTTTTCTGTAAATTGAACATAGAAGTCAAAAAAAGGGAGATAGCTGTTAATGCGAATTGTTGTTTTGTTTAAGATAAACTTTTTCGCTTGCAAGCGAAGAGCACCATCGTGGGTGAGAATAAATGAAAAAAAAGTTTCTAAAATAATTAGAACAATATTCAGCAACAGACGCGGATGTTTTTGTCTTTGTTGCGTTTCACTCATAAAAGTTTATCCTTAGAAATAGCAATTAACCGAAGAATGGGACATCCTATCCCAAACTTAACACAATGTCGTGTTAAATATATTTACATGACTTAATTGCTTTGTAGAACAGTTTTGTAAATGGATCAAGTCTTTACTTTGATATTATAGAAATATTTTGTGGTCAAATCAGTCATCATTTCTCTCATCTGATTAGGAGTTTAGATAAATGGATAATGCAAATATAGATAACCAGACAGAAGAGTTGGAAGAGAAAAATAAATTAAAATCAAAGGTTTCAAGAAAATCAGCTTTGGATTTTAGAAAGTATACGAAACAAATTTGGTTAGCAGGACTAGGGGCATTTTCACGTGCGGAAGAAGAGGGTAACAAACTCTTTGATTCTTTAGTCAAGGTCGGTGAAGAGCTGGAATCAAAAACTGGGGACTTAGCAGATAACACTGTAGGCAAAGTCACAGAAAAAGCTAAAGAATCTGTATCTGAAACAAAAGATAAAGTAGAGAAGATTCTTGATACGAGTGTGAATCATTCTTTAAACCGAATAGGACTAGTCACTCCGAAGGATTTACAACACATCGAACAGTTGCTTGTACAACTGCATATTAAGGTGGATGCTTTAATAGAAGAAAACCAGCAGTTGAAAGCAAAATTGAATAAAAAGTAAAAAAATGTTGGGATTTAGCAAATATATAACAGTTTTTTAGCATTTATTTTTGCTAAAAGCCCTGCTCTAGTATTGCGTTTTCCCCTAAAGCATTGCTATAAAGGCGTCATGGCCTTTTAAACTATAGCCTTGGACCTTAAACAAACGATATTAAGAGGATGTTTTATTCATGAATAAATCAGAATTAATCGATGCAATTGCTGAAAAAGGGGGAGTATCTAAGACTGATGCAGGCAAGGCACTCGATGCGACAATTGCGTCAATTACTGAAGCACTTAAAAAAGGTGACACAGTAACTTTAGTTGGTTTTGGTACTTTCAGTGTTAAAGAGCGTGCTGCACGTACTGGTCGTAATCCTAAAACTGGTGAAGAGCTTCAAATTAAAGCAACAAAAGTACCTAGCTTCAAAGCTGGTAAAGGTCTTAAAGATTCAGTAGCTTAATCTTTTAAGATGAATAAACGCGCCAATATAGGCGCGTTTTTTATTAAAAATCTGAATTGACCAATATTGCTCATTCATTGATTGTGGTTTTTCAGTTAAAATTCTCCTCGAAATAAAATATTGGAATACTTATGGAATCGTTTCGTACAGTCATTAAGGGTTGGCTCGGCAAAGTCCTTCTAATTTTGTTTTTGACCCCTTTAGCACTTGTAGGTATTGAAGGATATTTTAATAGGGGAAACAAGGCTGATGTTGCAAAGACAGTAAACGGCCAAGAAATATCTAAAAAAGACCTTGAAACTTTAACTCAGTCTTACAAAGAACAATATTTAGCTGTTGTTAAAGGGGATGAAAGTTTACTTAATTTGCCTGTCATTCAAGCTAAGGCACTTGATATTTTAGTGTCACGTAATTTATTAATTCAGCAAGCGGAAAAATTAGGTATTTCTTTGAGTGATACTCAAATTGAGCAAATGTTAGCTCAACAGCCTAGTTTGCAAGAGAATGGTCAATTCTCACAAAAACTCTATGAAAATTATTTACGTTCTATTGGCATGACAAGCCAAGGTTTAATTTCAAGCCTACGTCAAGATCATGCTTTGAAAATGTTGACCTCGACGTTTACCGATTATTCTTTAGTAAGCAAAGTTGACCTCATGCAGATTGCGAATTTGCAAACTGAACAACGTACCTTACATTTAGCCAGTATTAAATTAGATAGTTACAGAATAGGTTTAACTGCCTCTAATCAAGAAGCTACAGATTATTACAACAAGCATCAAAATGAATTTAAGCAACAAGCTTCGGTTGATGTGGATTATGTTGTGTTATCGCCTTCGATGGTGGCTAAACCAGCTCCTGCAACTGAAGCTGAACTTCAGCAGGCTTATGCAAAGTTTGTTGAAACTCAGAAAAAAGATGCTAAGCGAACGGTGAAGCATATTTTAATTACTACTGATGCTCGCGATGATGCAGCAGCTCAAAAGCTCGCAAAAGAAGTATATGCAAAAATTCAGGGCGGACTTTCATTTGCTCAGGCTGCATCTCAGTTTTCTGAAGATCCTAGTTCTAAAGCAAAAGGTGGTTTAGTAGAAGCATATGCACCAGGAGTTTTCTCAGACGCATTTGATAAAACTGTCTTAAGTTTGAAAAATGGGCAAGTTTCACAACCAGTAAAAACACAATATGGTTACCATATTATTGAAGCAGAGACGCAAGCGAACCAAATCCCTTCATTTGAAGCTGAGAAGGCACGTTTAACTGCTGAGGTTGAAAAGAATAAAGTTGCGACTGTTTATTCAGATACCGTAAATAGTTTGAATGAAACGATTGTTGGCAATGATTCTTTAGAAGCTGTTGTACAAGAAGTAAAAGGTACAAAAGTTGAATCATTAAATGGTGTAACTTTAGCTACTCAAAATCCATATTTAAGTGATCCAAGCGTCAAAATTAAATTATTTAATGATGATGTGAAAAATGGTGACCGTAATACATCATCTAATATTCAGTTAGCGAATGGTGATACGGTATGGGTTAAAGTGCGTGATTATCATGCAGCTGGTGTAAAACCATTAGCGCAAGCGATGAACCAAGCGAAAGCAAAAGTTATCGATGAAAAAGCACGTAAAACTGCTCAAGCAAAAATTGCTACTATGTTGACTGAGTTTAAAACTCAACCTGCAGACCAAGTGGTTGCTAAAAATAAAGTAGTATTTGAGTCAGCCGGTGTATTTACTCGATCACAAGGTTTAAAACGCGAAATTGAACGTGCTGCATTTAGCTTAGCTACACCTAAACCAGGTATGTGGTCTGTTACAACAGCGAACTTACCAAATGAGCTTGTAGTCGTTGCAGTTTCAAATGTAAATTCATCAGCTGTAAATGCTATTCCTGCTGATCAATTACAACAGCTAAAACAACTTTATCGTCAATCTCGTGGTCAACAGATATTGGAAGATTACAGTCAATATTTAAAATCACATGCAAAAATAAAATGATGATTTGATCAAATAAAAAAAAGCGCTTCGGCGCTTTTTTTTATTTTCTATTAATCTAAATGATGCTCGATATATTGTTGGCGATATTGTTTAGGTGATAAATCAAAAATACGTTTAAAGGCCTGACTAAAAGCAGTCTCGGATGAATAGCCGACTTTATTTGATATTTGTTGAATTGAAAAATTACTTGTGCGTAAGTACTGACTTGCTAAACGAAAACGGTAATGTTGCAAATATGTTAGAGGTGGTTCCCCAATAATACTATTAAACAGATTTGCGAATTTTGAACGTGACATACAACATTGTTCTGCTAAAGATTCAACGGTCCAAGCGGCTTCTGGCTGGCTGTGGATAGCAGAGAGGGCATTACTCAATTCAGGATGGGTTAACGCACTTAGCCAGTTTTGTTGATCTGTCATTTGTTGAACATGATCACGAATGCACTCAATGAGAAGAATACTGACTAAATGATCAATAATTTTGTCATGACCCGGCCTGATTTTTTGAGTTTCAATTGCTAAAAAATAAAGCCCAATTTGTAGCCATTCGGGTGGGTTGGTTTGATTTTCGTGCCGAATATGCATGATTGAAGGTAATGCATTAATCAAAGGGCCTGCCATATGAGTATCAATCTGACAGCGCAGACATAGCAATAAGGTTTTATCCGGAGAGGAGGTACCAAATTCAATTGCGTCTTGTCTATGACCGTTAAAAAATGAAGTAATATCTAGAGAATCTACTAATTTACTCGCTGTTGATTTTGAGTCAGTGGCACTATGTGCTTTTCCTGAAGGAATTAAAATAATATCACCAGCGGTTGCAGTTATTTTTTCTGAAGAATTAAGTTGAATATATACTGAACCAGTTAACACAATATAGGCAAGCAAGGCAGATTGATCTTGTGTTTTAAAAGCCCATTCTCCTTGCGCTTTTAAATAGATGTATTCAGACTTATTAAGGTGAATATCATCAAAAAATTTACTTAGTGCATCCATCTTTAAATGATCAATCATTATTTTAATAAAATTATAGTGAGCTATAAGAATAGATCAACATGTGTTTTTAGGACAAAAAAGTGGAAGAAAATGCCAAAGACTTTAACATAGGTTTTTTGGACGGTTACTACTGTTAAGTAAGCACTATTTCTTTAACTATATAGATATATAGAAAAAGGAAATATGACTATGAATGCACCAGTTAATGTTCAGCAAGAACTTATGCCAGTGCCTGCGTCTATGCGTGAAATAGATCGCAAACGCTATTTATGGATGATTAGCCCAGCTCTACCTGTAATTGGTTTAGGTATTTTAGCTGGTTACCATTTTGGTCCACGTCCATTAAAAAAAGTTTTCGCATTAGGTGGCCCACTTTTATTACATGTTGTAATTCCTGCAATTGATACGATTATCGGTAAGGATGCACGAAATCCAACAGATGAAGAGATTAAACTACTTGAAAAAGATCCATATTACTCACGTCTTGTGAAAAGTTTTATTCCGCTGCAATATGCTGCAAATGTTTATGCATGTTATTTGACAAGCCGTAAAACAACTTCATTTATTGATAAAATTTTGCTTGGTATTTCGATGGGTGCGATTAATGGTATTGCCATTAATACCGCACATGAGTTAAGTCATAAACATGATCGTATTGATCATATTTTATCGCACTTGGCATTGGTTCCTACAGGTTATAACCATTTCCGTATTGAACATCCTTATGGCCACCATAAACGTGCAGCAACACCTGAAGATCCAGCTTCTTCACGTATGGGTGAAACATTTTATGAATTCTGGCCACGTACAGTTGTAGGTTCTTTTAAATCTGCAATTGAAATTGAGAAAAATCGCTTAAAACGTAAAGGAAAAGAATTCTGGTCAGCTGATAATGAATTATTACAAGGCTGGGGTATGACTGCTGCTTTCCATGCTTCTATGGTTGGAATTTTTGGTAAAAGCACAATTCCATATTTAGCGACACAAGCATTTTATGGCATTAGTCTTTTTGAAATTATTAACTATATTGAGCATTATGGCTTACTGCGTCAGAAAAAAGAAAATGGTCAGTATGAGCGTACAATGCCAGAGCATAGCTGGAACAACAATAACGTCGTAACAAACTTATTCTTGTACCAGTTACAGCGTCATTCAGATCACCATGCTTATCCGACTCGTCCATTCCAAGCATTACGTCATTTTGATGAGGCGCCAGAATTACCAAGCGGTTATGCAAGTATGTTATTACCAGCTTTAATTCCTTCATTGTGGTTTAAAATAATGGATAAACGAGTTTTTAATCACTATAAAGGTGATTTAAATAAAGCCAATATTTCGCCAAAAAGACGTGCAAAAATCTTCAAAAAATTTGGAATAGTAGACCCATCATTAGAATCAACAACTGCTAAATAATTAAAAACTTAAGACCTGAAATACGAAAACCCTCTTATTATTTTTAATAAGAGGGTTTTTAGCTATTTTAGTTCGCTAGAAGATTTACCCAGTTCTCGGCGAGCAATGATTAATTGCTGGATTTGCTGAGTACCTTCAAAGATATCGAGAATTTTTGAGTCACGCGCCCATTTTTCAAGTAATTCATCTTCGTTATAGCCAACGCTTGCAGCCAGTTCGACACATTTTAAAGTGATTTCATTACCAACACGACCCGCTTTTGCTTTTGCAATAGAAGCTTCTTTCGAGTTTGGTTTTTTGTTGTCTGCCATCCATGTTGCTTTTAGCATGAGTAGGCGGGCAGCTTCCCATTCAGCTTCCATGCGGTAGATCTGTGCTGCAAGGTTAGAAGCATGTAGGTAAGGGGTAGAATAGTCAGGATCGAGTTGATCTTTAAAAATCTCTTTAATACGTTCTAAAGATGCTTTTGCGCACCCAATTGCCATTGCTGCAACTAACGGGCGAGTATTGTCAAAAGTTTCCATTACTCCAGCAAAACCTTTAGCAACGTCAACTTCGGCATTGCCCAAAAGATTTTCGGCTGGTACGCGGCAATCAATAAAACTAATCACGGCTGTATCTGAAGCTTTAATTCCCAATTTATGTTCGAGACGCTCAACCTTCATTCCGGGCGTACCTTTAGGTACTACAAATGATTTAATCGCTGCACGGCCAAGTTTATGATCGAGTGTAGCCCAAACAACCACGGAATCTGCACGTTCGCCTGAGGTCACAAAAATCTTTTCACCATTTAGAATGTAGTCATCGCCATCTTTAGTTGCCGTGGTACGGATAGCCGCAGAGTCTGACCCGCAACCTGGTTCGGTTATGGCCATTGCTGCCCATGTTCCTTTGAATCGTTCTAATTGTTCATCATTGGCGACAGCGGCAATTGCTGAGTTTCCAAGACCTTGGCGTGGCATGCTGAGCAATAAACCCGTATCGCCATAACACATCTCAATAATGCCAAGAGCGGTAGACATGTTGGTACCATTACGAATACCTTCATTATCTGTATCACCGCGCTTTCCTGCACCGGCAGCTCCAGCATTAATCCCTTCGCCACCTTCATTCATACCATCAATGAGAGAAGCGAGCATATCAAGTTCTTTTGGATATGCATGCTCAGCTTTGTCATATTTACGAGATATGGGACGTAAAACATTGATCGCAACATCATGTGCTTGATCAATCATCATTTTGAATTTTTTAGGATTTTGTAAATTCATTAAAGTATCCTCTGATTGATCATTTAAGCATGTAAGCCAGATTGTAAAATTGCAGTAGCTCGTAAATCACGATACCAACGTTCAACTGGATGTTCTTTTGTGAAACCATGTCCACCAAGAATTTGCACTCCATCTGTACCTATTTTCATGGATTTCTCAGCACAAAGTAGATGAGCTAAGTAAGCTTCGCGGTGAAATGGTTTGCCAGACTCTGCAAGGCTTGCAGCATTTAGAATCAACATACGCATTGCATCAATTTCAATCGCCATATCTGCAATCATGAAAGCGACACTTTGTCGATGAGAAATTGGCTCGCCGAATGCTGTTCGTTCATTGGCATATTTAATACAGTAAGCTTTAACAGCTTCACATGTACCTACAGCCATTGCACACCACATTAAGTTGCCCAAATCTAAAAAGGCTGTGTAATCAAAGTCTGTTGCTCCTAGTCTAAGAGCTGGTGTGTGATTAAAGCGAAGAGTTGCTGTTTCTGTCGCTTTAAGACCCATAGCCAGAGTGTTTTTAATAGAAATAGTTTCGTTGCTCTGTACGACAAACATATCGGGTTTACCGTTAAAGTCTGCACTTACTAAAAACACATCAGCTAAATCACCTAAAATCACTAATGTTTTTTCACCATCTATAAAATATTGATCATTTTCAAGAGAAGCTTTTGTTTTTAAAGCATAAGGATTAAATGCTGGAGTAGCCTCTTGTACTGCAAAGGTTGCGGTTATATCTGCATCTTCTGCGAAACATGGCAAATACATCGATTGAACTTCGGCAGAACCCCAACGTGTGATTGCATTAATAACGCTAAAGGTACTGAGTAATCCTGCTGTAAGGCTAAAATCACCCTCAGCTAGTTTTTCAGCAATTAATAAGTTACTAACAATATTTTGTTCGGCCGCTACTCCTCCTAATGCTTCTGGAAGTGCATAGTAATTGAGTCCTAAATCTTCAACATATTGCCAAAGACTCTCAGGAAACTGAGCTGCCTGATCAGCATCATGAGCCAAGCCCAATAAAACCTCTTGAGCAAATTGAGACATTGCCTCTGAAGTCATTTGCTGTTCTTCGGTTAGACTTAAATCAAATAGATTTTTGTTCTGTTGAGGTAGACGTTGTTGAGATATTTGCTTGGGTTTAAATGCTTTTTGTGTCTGGCTTAATGTTCTAAAGCCAGCTTTTGAACCTTGATAAAGAGATTTTTCAACAAATTTACGCAACTTGAGTTGATCAAGTACATCGCTTCCAGCCAATCTAGTGATCAGCGATAAACCCAAACCTTGAGCTTTATTGATCATACTTGTCATGATTATGGTGTCCTAACACATTGTTATTGTTTTATGCTGACACGCCTTATATTAAAAAACTATGTCGTTAGTGACATTCGAAAAATGAGTAGATAAAAGGTAAATAAAAATTAATTAAGCTGTAATGTATTGATTTTATTTGTTTAAATTAACTTTAATGTCGGGTGAGGTGAGATGTATTGACTAGAATGACATAGAATCATTCTAGTCTTTCACTAAATCAAGCAAAGTTACGAATCATACGTCGCACATTGGTTTTTGCATCAATAACCGTCATAAATGTATAGGCTCCAATGAATTTACGGCTAATGAACATAAACTCTTTTGGCGGCACTGAAAAATAACGTGAAGCCATTGATTTACTAGCTTGTTGCATAACACGGCTATGGAGCTGGCTTTTCTTCCAGTCATAACGTTCGTGTTCATCCATAAGACCAACAGGCATATCTGGATTATTTACAGGAGTACTAAATGCCTCTGTGGCGAGTAAGAATACATCAGCCATACCTGGTTTAATACTTTCAGGCATTGCATCAAAAAACTCGTAACCAGTCATGGCTTTCACCATTGCATCTTTATTATGCTGATAACCTGCTTGAATGAGTTGACGTGCAACTGTTAGCAAGTGTTCATCAAACTGACGAATAGCACCAAAATCTAATAATACAATTTTGTCCTGAACATCTTGTCCATTACCTAAACGTACTAGGTAATTACCAAAGTTAGGGTCAGTTTGCATTTCACCCCATTCAAAAATTTCACGAACCGCAATTTCTAGCGAAGCTTCACCAAGTTGATTGCGACGTTCTTGAGGTAAAGACAGCATAACCGGGCTGTTAATTGGCACACCACGTTCAAAAGTCATGCAGAGTACTTGATTAGTACAGTATTCATCTACAATTGTTGGAACAATATATCGCTCATCATCTTTTAAACGTTCACCAAAGCGACGAGTAGTGGCAGCTTCAACACCATAGTCAACTTCACGATGCATCATTTCACGTACTTCATCAAACCACTGATCAAATTCACGGGTTTGTGGCACCATACGTGTCAATTTAAGCATGTTTTTAAATAGACTCATATCTGAATCAATTGCATTTGCAACGCCAGGATATTGAATTTTTAAAACTAACTCTAAGCCATCTGATTTACGGGTTGCACGATGTACTTGCGCGAGAGAGGCGGTACCGATTGGTTCATGATCAATCGTTAAATCATTTAATTTAGCCCCTAGTTGCTCTTGAAGGTGTGGCTTAATTGCAGGCCAATCTAAAGCAACTGTCTGGTTATTTAAGGTATTTAATGCTTGTGTAATTTCTTCAGGTAAGAAATGCTCACCATAGAGGGCCATCATTTGGCCAATTTTAACAATAGAACCCTTAAGTTTACCTATTTCAGAAACCAGATAATTAGCTTGTTCGCTCATCGCTTTTTTACGTTTCTTTTCTTTTTCTTCCTCATTAGAAAATATAGAAGAGGCACTTGCAGTTGCCCAACGTGTTCCTGCAAGTAAAGAAGCTTTCGCGATTGATAAGCGTCGATCCATGGAAGAAGTTTTTAAACTCTTGAGCTTATCTTTCTGATTTGACATGAAAATAGAATCCTATGCGCATCATGCAGCCAAACGCTGGTGATCTAAAATTGTAACGAATATTACATGTTTTGAGCGTATTAAAATAGTTCTCTCAGACTGAATGATCAGTCGAAATGGCTATCTTTATTTCAATAATTTTAAAATAGCCTAAGCAAATTTAAAATTGAAGAAACTTACAGCGTTCAGATGAGTAAAAATAGGGTAAACGGATCTTTTATAACAACTTAGATTACATTTTAAATTGAATCTTAAATTCAGACTTTTGCATCAAATGAAGACGATTAGTCTTAATATGCTGTAATAACATTTGTTTGACTGAATCATGCATAAAACCAAGTGCATGAGCTTTTACAATAATGATACTAGGTAGGGTATAGAAAAAATACTTAACATCGTCGAGTGTGGCATCGTTAAAGATGCCTTGTTCAACTAACGTCTGCTGCAAAAACTGCTTTTCATTTCGTACATAATCTGAAGATTCATCCCAAAAACGGTGACGCATAGCCATCAGATTGTTGTGTTTATAACTCATAAAATTGTCAGCTCAGACTTCAACTTTAAATAAAATATATGGAGTCGAGCCTTGAATATCAAGTCGAGATTATTTTTTATTCGGTTGCTGTTTGATTTTTTATGTAATTCTTGTAAATAGCCTAAGCAAATTTAAAAATTTTTTTAAAAAATCTATAATCGAAACAATTTCATCTATAACATCACTTACTATGACTCCTGCATGTAGATTGTTAAAAAGTAATAAAATTGAATTTTCAGTCCATGAATATGAACATGATTCAAATGCTAAAAGTTTTGGATTAGAAGCTGCAGAAAAACTCAATTTAGATGTAAGGGAAGTATTCAAAACCTTGATGGTAAGCGATGATAAAAATTATTTTGTCGCTGTATTGCCAGTTAATCATCAATTAAATTTGAAAAAAGTGGCTACGGCGTTTGGCTGTAAAAAATTACAAATGGCTAATCCTAAAGATGCTGAACGTTTAACTGGATATTTAGTTGGAGGGATTAGCCCTTTAGGCCAAAAGAAACGTTTAAAAACGGTTATTGATGCATCTGCACAAGAGTTCAGCAAAATTTATGTAAGTGGAGGGAAACGGGGACTAGATATTGGCTTAAACCCTAAAGATTTAGCACAACTCTTAAATGCTCAATTTGTTGATGTAATTGATGAATAAATAAAGGTCTAGAGATGTACATTAAGAAAAAATTTTATTGGGAAAGGTATTGCTTGCTGCAAATTTTCTTCAATAAATAGGTGTAAAAAAGCTTGAATTATTATTTGATAATGATTATCATTATCCATATTGAAAGTTAAGGAGTGTTCTAAAAATTAGTTATAGTGCGTGCTACTGTAATGTTAAGTTTTTAGGCAATTTTAAAGTTATACCAGAGACTCCAATAATGATAACGGTGAAAGATGAGTTCATTTCTGGTATTTGGGCACCTGCAAGACATTATAAAAATAGGCAGGTTCAACTAGCGGTAAATGGAACAAAGAAAAATAAACATTATCAGCGCAATAAAAAGAACTAAACAAAAGCAGTAGGCGAGGAAGGCCTGCTGCTTTTGTATTTAAAGTTAATTTCATAGTTATTCATATATTTCAACTTTTTTAGACGTTTAACTCTCTTCAGTAACACATCAATTATATTTTTGATTAAAAAATAACCACTAATGTTTCATTTATTAACATCCTATCTTTTTAGCCATTTTTTTGTATACCCTGAATAAAACATGATCAAAAAAAGAGGTAAAAACGTGCTTATTTTTCATGGAAAACCTGTTCACGGAGCTATCTTCGATATGGATGGGACAATGTTTGACACTGAGCGATTACGGTTTCAAACATTGCAACAGGCATCTCAAGAACTCATTGGGCAGGAGTTTTCTCACGAATATTTAATGCAATGTTTAGGTTTAAGTGCAACTACCGCCGAGCAATTGGCTCAACGTCTATATGGCGTTAATGTTCCATATAAAGAAATTCGAAAAAAAGCTGATGAGATGGAACTCGAACATATTCGAAAACACGGCGTGCCTATCAAAAAGGGTTTAGTTCAAGTTCTAGAACGTTTAAGAAAATCTGGTTTAAGAATGGCTGTTGCCACGTCAAGCCGTAGAGCAATTGCCGAAGAATATTTAATTAACGCCAATGTTTATAAATTTTTTGATGTGATTACTTGTGGTGACGAAGTAGAGCAAGGAAAGCCGCATCCAGAAATCTTTTTAAAAGCTGCTAGTCAACTTCACTTGGAAGCTAACCAGTGTCTTATGTTTGAAGATTCTGAAAATGGTTTAACTTCAGCTCACACTTCAAAAGGTTTAACGATTTTATTAAAAGATATTAAAGAACCAAATGATGAAATGCTAGAAAAAGCACATTTTTATTATGACCAGATGTATGACTTCTTAACTGATCTCGACCAATTTATCCCCGTTATGGACATGCCGGAAATACAGGAACCTTTTCCGCAAAGCCTAAATCAGCTTACTGTTGGGATACATGGTTTCGGTGCTATTGGCGGTGGTTATATAGCGCAAGTCTTGTCACATTGGGATGGATATACAAAACCGAAGAGAATTATTGCTTCTACACGAAATAGTCTTTTTCGCGAAGCTGTAAATGCATTTAGAAACTATAGTATTCGCTATGGGCAATTTTCTTATGATGAACGTATTGAGAATATGACCATTGTTGATTCTCACAATGAACAACAAATGTTAGAGATGTATACTCATTCCAGTTTGATTGCACTTTGTTTACCTGAGCAAGCTATTGAAGCTGAATCAAAAATAATTGCAAGAGGACTATATGCACGTTTTAACTCATCACTTGAAACATGTATTGAACCGCTAACTTTTCTAATTATTTTAAATAAAGTCGGTGCGAAATATTTGGTTATGAAGCATCTTAAAGAAGCTCTGCTAGAGTTAACCAATGATGAAGATGTAACTGAGCATATTTTAAAAGAACATTATTTTTGCGACACCGTTGTAAACCGTATGGTTTCAAAACTATCTAATCAGAATTTATATCGTCAACTTCGTATTAAGCACCATTTTCTTGAACAGCATTTATCTGATGTAGAGCATGAAGAACAAGTTGAAATTGAAGAGTGTAATAAACTGACCCAAGATCAACAAAATCAGGCGTCTTTATATGTTGATAACATGCGCCGTAATTTCCAGCCGGGGCATATCTTACAAAGTATGGACTTAATTCTATTTCATAGCGAACCAGATATGCCAATTTATGTAGAGAAAGGCAGTCCTTTACTCGAAAAGTTACGTCAAGTTGTTTTAGTTGGTCAGATTACAGACATTCAATTAATCAAAAACCGACTATGGAATGGCGTGCACGCGATGCTTGCTTGGTACGCATCTTTACTAGGTTATGAGTCTATTGGTGTTGCTATGGGGAATCATTCAGTTAAAGCGTTTGCAGAAAACTTAATTAGAGAAGTAAAGCAAGGGCTTGCAATTGTATTACCTAATTATGCAAAAGATCTGGACCGCATGGCACAAAGCTTTCTAGACTCATGTGAATATGCTTTTAAAGATTCTTGTCAACGAGTGGCAAGAGATCCACTTCGCAAATTAACTCATAATGAAAGAGTAATCGCATCAATTGAGATGAATATCGCACATGATTTACCTTATAAAAACCTATTAAAAGGCGCTGCTTTAGGTTATGCCTATGCGATTCAATTTTTAGAAATTGAAGAGACTGATGCAATTAAACATTTACATGACCAAGTTCAAAAACTGGATATGAGTGCTGCTCAAAAAGCACAACTTGAAGTTGAGTTAACGCAATCAGTTCAATATTTATTTTCTGAACAAGGTAAGCAACCTTTGAACATGAATATTACCAATGGCCAAAATACACGTACTCAATATGCCTAAATTCTTTTAAATAATTAATGCTCTACAACTGAAAGGCAAACATGCTTTAATACAAAAATTGAATGATTTTGAATTAAAGCTGTGCTGCTAAAACCTTCGACGTTCATGGTGCCAACACCTATACGGGATTATTCCGAATGGCATCTTGGACGGCAAAATTATGCTTTATGGTATTTAGAAATTAATGATCAAAAAATAGTTGATTATTTAGATGCCTTGCGTGCACATTTTTCAGAATTTTTATTAGAACCAAATCACCGTCAATATCATATCACATTGTTTATATGTGGATTTTTAACTCAAGAAACTAAAATTCATAGTGATGACTTTAGTTTTAGTGAGTTTGAGCAACATAGGCAAATTTTTAGAAAAGAGAATTTTCCCTCATTCCAACTAAGAGTTAGATCAATTGATAGCTTTACGAGTGCTTTGTTTGTAGAAGTCCAAGACACTGAAAATATTTTATCTCTAATACGTCAAAAATTATGCATAGTTTCTAATGAAATTGCCGCTTTAGATTATTGCCCGCACATCACTTTGGGATTGTATAAAACAGACTATAGTAGTGATTTGATTTTACAAAAAATTTCTGAATTACCTGTACAATATAAACAGGCTGAATTTGGGCTTAAAGTTGAGCATTTAACGTTTGGTTATTATCAAGCTCAAACTTTACAAGGTAAGTTATATTCGTATCAGCATTTGTTTTTAGGTGATTCATGTTGCAATTGATTTTGGGTGGTGCCCGTTCTGGTAAAAGCCGACTGGCTGAACAAACGGCAATATCAATGCAATTGCCTGTAACCTATGTTGCAACGGCGAAAGCGCTAGATTCTGAAATGCAAAGTCGAATAGCACATCATCAAAATCAGCGTCCTGCTCACTGGTCTTTAGTTGAAGAACCATTATTTTTAGCAAAAGTTCTGCAAAAAATTGATGGACCTAATCAAATTATTCTGGTGGATTGTTTAACACTTTGGCTAACCAATTTGTTACTTTTAGATGATCCAAATGTTCAACAATTTGAGTGTGAGCAGCTGTTAAAAGTTTTACCTACGCTTGAGTCAGAAATTATTTTAGTAAGTAATGAAACTGGTCTTGGTGTTGTGCCAATCGGTGAGATTAGCCGTCGCTTTGTCGATGAAGCAGGCAGACTACATCAGCGTTTAGGGCAAATTGCAGATAAGGTTATGTTTTGTGTGGCTGGTTTTCCAATGATTTTAAAAGGTGAGAAATAGAATGAACTGGTGGTTAGAATCTGTACAGCAACCTGATTTGGACGCAAAACAACAAGCTGAGCAACACCAGCTCCAACTCACTAAACCTACAGGAGCTTTAGGTAATCTAGAGCTGATAGCAGTTAAACTTGCTAGTTTGCAGTCAACTGCCTATCCACAAGTTAGCCATCCATGGATTACAGTTTTTGCTGGTGATCATGGCGTGGTTGAAGAAAATATCTCTGCATATCCTCAAGCCGTTACCCGTCAAATGCTACAAAACTTCACGACTGGCGGTGCAGCAATTAGTGTAATTGCCAAATATCATCAAGCTCATTTGCAAGTGATTGATTGCGGTACAATAGGCGAAGCATACGAATATGCAGGGGTTGAGCGTCATTTTATCCGTGCTGGCACAGCAAATTTTGCTAAACAAGCTGCGATGAGTGCTGACGAATGCCGTGCTGCTCTAGAGTTAGGTAAAAAGAGTGTAAATACAGCCAAAGCTGAAGGCGTAGATATTTATATTGCGGGTGAAATGGGAATTGGAAATACCTGTTCCGCTTCTGCCTTAGCATGTCTTTTATTAAATGATACTGCCGAGCAACTCACTGGTGTTGGCACTGGTATTGGTGCCGATCAGTTAAGACATAAAATTGAAGTAATTGAAAAGGCAATCGAACTTCACCATAAACATGTTGTTGGTGATGTCTTCAAAACATTATGCGCCGTAGGCGGTTTAGAAATTGCAGCAATTGTGGGAGCTTATATTCGCTGTGCTCAGGTCGGTCTACCTATCATTGTCGATGGTTTTATTAGTTCGGTCGCTGCTTTATGCGCAGTACGAATGAATTCTAAAGTGCGTGACTGGATGCTTTTTGGTCATCAATCGGCAGAATATGGCCACCAACGTATTTTACAAGAACTTAATGCTGAACCGATTTTAAAAATGAATTTACGGTTAGGTGAGGGTAGTGGTGCTGGCACTGCCTTGTCATTAGTTAAAATGGCTTGTGTATTACACAACCAAATGGCTACCTTTGAGCAAGCTGCTGTAAGCGGGAATAAAATTGAGTAAATTTAGCATTGATTTGCTGAGACATGGCGAAAGCCAATATAGCCATACTTTACGTGGTCATTTAGATGATGAGTTAACAGCGAAAGGTTGGCAGCAAATGCAGTCAACCATTGAGCAAGTGGAAAATCATCCATGGGAGGTCATTGTAAGTTCATCATTAAAACGTTGTGCTTGTTTTGCTGAGCAACTTGCGAAGACGAATGAACTCCCTTTACTTCTAAATCATGACTTAAAGGAAATGTATTTTGGTGATTGGGAAGGCGTCTCAACTCAGCAAATTTATGAAACCTCACCCGAATTGCTAGCAAATTTTTGGCAAAAACCGAGTCAATATTGTCCACCTCGTGCTGAAACTTTAATGCAATTTCAAACAAGAGTTCTTAAAGGCTTTAAGGATCTACTTGTACATATGCAAAGCCAAAACATGCAACATGCATTGGTTGTTACTCATGGTGGTGTGATTAAGCTATTGGCATGTTTAGCTAGACAACAACCTTTAGATGATTTACTAAAAATGTCGGCAGACCTAGGAAAGTTATATTCACTCGAATTTTCTGAAAGAGGTGATCAATTAACTTTTAAGTTAAGATAATAGTTTTATATTTTTATACACATGTAAGTTATTATTTTTATATAGATATTTTGGTCTGTGTAATAGAACTGTCATTGCTCAAAACTAAGCTATTGGCATTTATTATTAAACACTCATCTGACTTATGAATATTTTATTTAAGACAACTGTACTTGCAGCATCATTATTGCTCACAGCATGTAACGATAATGATGATCAAGAAGCTCAAACTGAACCACTTACGAACCAATCAAAATACTATCAAACGAAAACGCCTTACCAACCTCAACAAGACTTAAAAAGCTATGAACAAGCACCGACTGGGTTCCAGCCAGTTTTTACAGAGTTAGTGGCACGTCACGGTTCGAGAGGTTTATCAAGTCTGAAATATGATTTAGCACTTTATAATTTATGGAAACAGGCGAAAGCTGAAAATGCCTTAACGCCACTAGGTGAGCAATTAGGTGCTGATTTAGAAGCAATGATGAAAGCGAATATTTTGTTAGGTTATGGTGTTGAAGGGATCCGTCAGTACGGTTATGGAAATGAAACCATGACTGGTATTTTAGAACACCGCGGTATTGCCGATCGATTATTACAGCGCTTGCCAACTCTTTTAAATTCACAAGCCTCTATATTGGTACAAAGTTCTGGAGTAGACCGTGCGGTAGATAGTGCTAAATTTTTTACAGCTGAGCTGATTAAACAACAACCGCAACTTAAAGATAAAATTGTTCCAGCTTCTTATACCAATTTATCAAGTGAAAGCGTGCCAAGTGTTGAAGATGGTGGCATTGATCGTTTTAAACTTTATTTTCATAGTTTGAATGCAGACGAAGACTTAGCTCAACCACTGACTGTTAGCCAACAAAAAATTTATGATGCTAGTCAGGCTTATCAAGATTTTGAAGAAAATAATAAAGATTTAGCCCAAAAGTTAGATGAGTTATCAAAAAATATTGAGGCTGAAAAAATAGCTCAAACAGTGCTCAAGCCTCTATTTAAAGCAGAATTTATTAAAAAACTTGGTACTACAGGTTATAGCTTTAGCAACACCGGATCTTTTACAGTCACTTCACCTAAAGGTGAGCAAATTACAGAAAAAGGTAAGGGTAAAAATACAATTGCTAATGCAGTTGATGCAGCAGCTTATATTTATGAACTCTATTCAATTTCTGGTGGTATGAAAGATGAGTTGAAAGGTATTGATTTTGATAAATATATGCCGTTAGATGCTGCAAAATTTTATGCTGAATTTAATGATGCCAATGATTTTTATGAAAAGGGACCAAGTTTTACAGAGTCAAATCAGGTGACAAGTGAAATTGCTCAAGGACTTAAACAGGACCTGTTCCAACAAGTTGATGCGCTTGTAAATAAAGCCCAACCTTATAAAGCAGTTTTACGTTTTGCCCATGCTGAAATTATTATTCCTTTGGCGACCAGCTTAGATTTGCATAATATGATGCAACCTTTACCTCTTCGCCAGACTTATAATTATTCAACAAGCACATGGCGCGGTGAAGTAGTTTCGCCTATGGCGGCAAATGTACAGTGGGATATTTATCAAAATAGCCAAGGCAATACTTTGGTCAAAATGCTTTATAACGAAAAAGAGACTTTATTTAAATCTGCTTGTAACTATGCACGTTACACACCAACCAGTTTTTACTATGACTACATCAAATTGAAACAGTGCTATCAGATGCAATAGATTTTCAGTTTTTGAAGTCTTTAATGGGAATAGGGATTGCTATTCCCATTTTTATTTCTTCATAATTAAATTTGTTTTTAAATATAGATCAGTTAGAGAGTTGGATATGACACCTTTTTGGATTGCATTGCAATTTTTAACTGTTCTGCCTATTGAGCTAAAGACAATACCGACGGCGCAACAAAATGGTCGGGCTATTTTATTCTATCCGCTGGTTGGGCTGATTATTGGTGGCATACTTTTTATTGCGGCCTGTCTTTTTGCCAAATTACCTATTCTTTTAGTTGCTGCAATCATTCTCACTTTATGGATTTGGCTGACAGGTGGATTGCATTTAGATGGGCTAGCGGATACTGCAGATGCGTGGGTAGGTGGTTTTGGTGACAAACTGCGTACTTTACAAATCATGAAGGATCCAAGTTGTGGCCCAATTGGAGTACTCAGTTTAGTCATTATTTGTTTACTCAAATTTGCACTGATTTATGTGTTGATTGAACAGCATCAAACGTTATTTTTAGTCTTTGTTCCCATCCTTGGTCGTGTGGTGCCATCTATTTTGTTTTTAACTACGCCATATGTCCGTGAAAAAGGTTTAGGGCGTTCTTTGACTGATCACTTACCTAAAATGACTTCTTGGATAATTGCAGGCTTAGTTATGCTGCTACCTTTATATTGGAAATGGCAAGGACTTATTGCCATAATTAGTTTTTTAATTGGCCTTGTTTATTTAAGACATCTGTTTATTAAAAGAATTGGCGGTATTACAGGTGATACGGTGGGGGCAGCGATTGAGCTAAGTGAAACGGTACTGCTTTTTGCTTTTGTTGTGAGTTATTTTTATTTAGTTTGATTTTGAATTTCACCCAAAAATAAAAAAGCCCTCAAGAATGAGGGCTTAATTTTCAATCTTAAAAAGATGAATTAGCGATTTGGTAAAACTTCTTTTAAAGCTTCATGCATTTCAAGCAATGTCTTCTCGGTAGTTTCCCAGTCAATACAGCCATCAGTTACTGATTTACCATATTCTAAATCACAAAGATTTTCAGGAATATCTTGGCGACCACCTTTTAAGTGACTTTCAACCATGATACCGACGATTGACTTATTACCATCTAAAATTTGTTCAGTAATATTTTTAAGAACAAGCGGTTGTAAGTACGGGTCTTTATTTGAGTTGGCGTGACTCGCATCAATCATGATTTTGTTGCTAACTTTAGCTTTTGCTAAAGCATTTTCTGCTTCTGCAACAGAGCCAGCATCGTAGTTTGGCTTACCATTACCACCACGTAATACAACGTGTGCATAAGGGTTACCACTAGTATTGATAATTGAAACTTGGCCATCTTCGTTCAAGCCTAAGAAACTATGGCCATATTTAACAGACTGCATCGCATTGGTCGCAACAGTTAAACCACCATCTGTACCATTTTTAAAACCTACTGGTGAAGATAGACCAGAAGACATTTCACGGTGTGTTTGACTTTCGGTTGTACGCGCACCAATCGCAGACCATGAAATTAAGTCTTGATAGTATTGCGGAGAGTTCGGGTCAAGTGCTTCAGTTGCACATGGTAAACCTTTTTCATTTAATTCAAGCAAGAGCTTACGACCAATACGTAAACCTTTTTCGATGTTAAATGAGTCATTCATATCTGGGTCATTGATTAGACCTTTCCAACCAATTGTTGTACGTGGTTTTTCAAAATAAACACGCATAACTAGATATAGAGTATCTTTAACCTTTTCGCTAAGCGCTTTTAAGCGATCAGCATATTCGTGAGCAGCTTTTGGATCATGAATAGAGCAAGGACCAATAACGACAAACAGACGCTTATCTGAACCATCTAAAATATTACGAATAGTTTCGCGGCCTTTTAGAACAGTTTGTGAAGCAACATCAGATAAAGGAAGTTCTGACTTAAGCTCATTTGGTGTTACAAGAGTTTGAATGCTTTTAATATTAACGTCGTCGATATCTGGCTTTGAAACGGAATTTGAATGTGTAGTCATTGCTGTCACTGGTTCGATCATACTAAAGGTTGTTTTGTGTACTGAATATACCATGAAATAATTATGAAAATCTTACATCTCATGGTATTTCAGTTTGGAAAAATCCTATTGATTTTACTATCTTTCAGTCGAGTTGCTTGTTTTTTCAGCAACTACTGCTTGTTGTACCACAGGTGCTTTCGGTTTTGCTTTGACTGGATGAACCATAAAATTCACACCAAGAGCAAATAGGGTAATCCCTAAAATTTTTCGGATTAAACGTTCCGGCATACGAGAGCTGATTAAAGTCCCAATAATAATTGCAGGAATTGAACCCACCAATAACCACATCAGAAGGGTAAAGTCGACGTTACCAGCACTCATATGTCCAAGGCCAGCCACTAAGGTAAGCAATACTGCATGTACAACATCTGACCCAATAATTCGAATCATTGGCAAGTTCGGGAACATAATCACCAGTGCCATGATTCCAAATGCGCCAGCGCCAACTGATGAAAGTGTGACGAATACACCTAAAATGATGCCCATAATGACGATAAAGCTACGTTTTTTATGGATTGCTAATTGCTCATTTTCAGTTTGAACGGTTTCTTTATTACGGAATTTATTAAAAAACTTCTCAATACGAGAACGGAAAATGATAGACACACCAGTTAAAGTCAGCATAAAGCCTAATACTATTGTTAACACAGCTTTATAGTGTGTTGACTGACTTAAATAATGCTCAAGTACCCATGAAGTAATGAAAGATGCAGGAATACTGCCTACTGCTAACCATAAAACAATTGGCCAGACAATGTTGAGCTTTCTAGCGTGAACCATTGAGCCACAAAATTTTGAGATTGCAGCATAAAGTAAATCGGTGCCAATCGCGATATGAGGTTCAATTCTAAAAAGACTAATTAAGATTGGTGTCATTAATGACCCACCCCCAACTCCTGTAATCCCGACACAGAAACCAACTAACATACCCGCTAAGATAAATTCAAAAGGACCAAACATCTTTATCGCCACTTATCACGAAACGCAGATATCTTATTCCTTTTAGAGATAAACAGTTGTCATGAATAATGATTTACTTATGCAAAAAAAAGCTAAGCAACGAAAATTTTGCTTAGCTTGTACTATTTTTCATCATTTTTTGAAGAAAACGATTATTTTGATGATCTTAGGGGATTAACTAGTAGTATAAGAATAAAAGTTACAGGCGTTGCAAAGATCCACCAACTGACAAAACCAATTGAAAATTTATAGTGTTGAATAAGAATAAATGCAAATAAACCAAATAGCATGAATGCAGCTATTTTAAAGTATCGATAATACTTTTGAGCTATCGATTTGAAATGACCTGTTGATTTCGGCGATCGATATTTTTCGCTCGCCATAAATAACAAATACATCCCTAATAAGATTAAGAGGAAAGCTATAAAAATCATGAGCTCACCTCAGTATTTAATTTATTCAGCTTTTTTTGAATCTTTTCTACAGCTTTATGCTGAATAGGTTGAATTTTGAAGAATATAAAAATTGCTAAAGCTGCAAAGATCCACAAAAATACATCTACACGTGCAAAGGTCCAATAATCCCTGAAGTTTTGTACATAATCATGTTTGAGCAAATAACTTAGATTTAAGATGGGAAGTGCAATACTGAGCATAATAAAAACGCAAAGTTGAGTTCGCCACAAATGCTGTTTTTGAGTAATTAACGCAATGAGGAAGCTAATTAGCCAGACCAAGAAAAAGCTATAAACTTCATAATTGATTGTGGTTGAAGTAACTGTAAACAATCGATTTGCACTTAAATAGGCAACAGTGGCACAAGGCAATCCAACAAACGCTGCAACATTTAAACGGTCAACTAAATAGTGTCCGAAATGAAACTTACTATTTTTACTTTGAATTTGGCGTTTAAGACTCCAAAGTAACAAACCAGAGGCAATCATTACACAACCTAGAATGCCTGAGAAAAAGAATCCTAAGCGAAGTAAAGGTTGAGCAAATGTCGCCATATGCAGCCCATAGACACCCGCGTTTAACGTTGCAATAGCACTATTATTACGTGTATCTGCCAAGACTTTGCCTGTTGAAGCGTTTAAGGTAATTTGGGCCTGATTACGGGTGATAGAGTGATCTTCTTTTTGAACAAAAGTAATTTGAGCTTGATTGGTATTCGGGTTTTTTACACTAATCGTTGATAAAGGTTGATTGCCCCAATTTTGTTGAACTTGGCTTAATAACTTATCAATAGCTAAGTTTTGAGCAGGTTGAATCGAATGATTCTCGATGACAGTTTTTGTGCGAATTTCATTAAAATATTGATAAGGATTTTCGGGATAAATCTTTTGCATCCCCCAAGGCAGATATAAATAAAAGAAAATAGCTAAGCCTGTGAATGTAATGGTTAAAAAGAAGGGTAGAGCTACGACTGATGAAATATTATGAAAGTCTAGCCATGAACGCTGAGACTTAAATGTACGTAAAGTAAAAAAGTCGGTGAATATTTTTTTATGAGTAATAATGCCTGAAACCAAAGCAATCAACATAATAAATGCGGCAAGACATACGACTAATCGCCCAACTATTATTGGAATTCCAAAAAGTTGGTAATGGAAGCGGTAAAAAAAATCGCCGCCTAAGGTCGCCGAAAGTTGAAGTTCTTTTCCTGTGTTAGCATCAAGTGTGGCATTGCCATAACCGCCGTCAGCTTTTTCCCAATACATAGTGTTGACGGGACTTTCTGGTGTTGCAACAGTTAAATACCAAGATTTGGCGTCTGGCGCGTTTTCTTGTAAATATTGATATGCTGTTTTAATAGCAATATCTTGTTTTACTTCATATTGTGCAAGTGCAGGTTGCATCCATAAATTAATTTCATGGCGATAATAAGACAAACTCCCCATTAAGAAAATGGCAAATACAAGCCACCCAAAAATTAAGCCAGTCCATGAGTGTAGCCATGCCATAGATTGACGTATACCTTTATGCATAACCCACCATACGCGTTGCAAAAAAGAAAAGGGCGCACAAAACAATTGATAGCCCAGTGAGTTTCAAAAGTGATTGGATGCAGAAACCAACAATTACAAAGACTACATAAAATAGAATTGCTATAATTGCTGCAAGAAATATAGCCTCTGCTTTGTCAAGGTTCAAAAGAAAAATTCCAGTGAGTCCAAGACTTAAATATGTCATACAGGCAAAGCCCATACCGAAAACTAGCAAGAATCGATATAAAACTTTTATACGATATGACACGGGAAGATTTACAGTTTTGGGCATCGTTACTGACACATAAACAAAGAGTAATAAGTAAAGCCAATCCCTAAATAGGGACTGGCTACGGTATTAATATTTAAACTTTACAGCAACTGTATAGTTGGCTGAAGGACCATAAAAAGCTTGCCCATCGGGGAAACTATTTAAATATTTCTTGTCAAAAATATTATTACCATTTGCTTGAAGCGTAATATGATCATTGACTTCATAGCTCGCCATTAAATTGACTAAAGCATATGCATCTTGTTTGATCGTACTGTTTACATTTGAATCATATAACTTTATCCCATCTTGCCATTGTAAACCTGCACCAACTTTCAGCTTAGGTAAAACTGGCGGCGTGTAGGTGGTTAGCAAATTAAGTGTCTGGTTTGGATTGTAGGTTCTTGCCTCGCCACCATTTTTAGTATCTTTAATACTAAATTGAGCATAGCCGAAAGAAAGATTTACGTTATCAGTAATTTGACCAGATAGACCGACTTCTACACCTTGTGACTCTAAATCACTCGTTGGTACTTTTCGATTAAGTGGATTTCCATCAGAACTGCGTAGAGGGTAATTATTTTGTTCCGTTTTAAATACTGAAAGTGTTCCTGTTAAACGGTCATCTAGCCATGAGCTTTTTACGCCCATTTCATAGCTTTTACCCTCAATAGGTTTTAAAGCTTGATTGGTATCTTTATCAATACCAGTTTGAGGACGGAAAATTGAGGTGTAACTCATATAACCTGTATATTCAGGTGTAAAATTATAGGTTAGTCCAACATATGGCGAGACTTTACTTTCACGATATGACATTGGAGAGCTATAACTTTCGCCTTTACTTTCAGCTTGAACATAGTTTGCGCCAAGTAAAAGTTTTAAATCTTCATTGAGATGTAAACGTGTCGCCGCATAGATTGAATTAATATTCTGTTTATAGTTTGCGGCTTCCGTAAAATCTGACCACGTTATAGATTGTGGTGTCCAGCTTGCCCAATCCGTAGTGGTTGCTTTTATAACATTACTATCGTTAATTGTTCCTGTAGATTGTTTATCCTGCTGGTGATTACGTACATAGCTATAGCCGAGGGTGGCCTCATGTTCTCTGTTAAAAAGTTTATAGGACCCTTCGAGATTAAAATCGACAGCATGTTTTTCTTGGTGTTCTTGACCACCCCAAGGAGTTAGAGAAACACCCGAACCATCAGCTTTGGGATATCCATAGTAATAAAGAAGACGGCTATTATGCTTGGTATCAAGATAGTTATAAGTCAGTTTAGCAGTCCATAGGTCATTAATTTTTTGTTTTAATTCAACAAAAGCATTTTGTGTCTCATTATCCCAGTGCGCCCAGTCAGGGTTAGGGTTATATGAGCGGTCATATGAAATTTGTTTACCATTGGCATCTAACAAAGGCAGAGCACCCCAGTTGTTTGCATTGGGTTTATTTTGTTCTTGGCTATAACCTGCGGTAAGTAAAGTACTATCTGTCAAATCAGCTTCAATAATACCTGCGAAACCATTTCTCTCTGACGAATATCGATCAAGGTAAGAATCACCAGTTTGCTCATAGCCCATAATACGGCCACGTACTTTTCCACTCGGTAGAATTGAGCCAGATACATCAGCTTCATAACGCTGCGTATCCCAAGAACCATAACTTACGCCGCCACTTGCTTGGAATTCTTGAGTCGGGCGTTTTCTAATATTGTTAATTGTTGCGCTTGGATCACCAAAGGCATTGGTTAAAGAATCAGCACCTTTAACTACCTCTACACGATCATAAAAGTAAGTATCAGGATTCGTATTGCTATAGTTATAACCAGATAGGGGGAAACCTACGCCATCAGTTAAAATATTTGAAATTTCAAAGCCACGAGCCATATAAGTGGTTCGTTCTGTCTCTTGATTAGATACGGTTACCCCAGGCGTGTTTCTTAAAACATCTCGGGTACTAGTAAGCCCGAAATCTTCAATTTGCTGTCGAGTAACGACATTAATGGTTTGAGGAGTTTCTTTAGCTTCGATATTCAGCTTGGTTGCGCTACTCGAATTTTTAACATTATATGCTTTGGTTTGTTCAGAAGACTGCTCAGTATTTGATGCTTTAACTTGGATCGTTTGTAAAGCTTGTACCTCTGAGTCTTGAGCATAAGAGAGGTTCGCATAACAAATCGCGCAAGCAATTACGGTAAGCTTAAATGGTCGGGGTGGGATATTCATAAGATTAGAGATAATGTAAATAATTCTCATTTATTTTATTGTTTGTAAATGTAAGCTACAATTCAAATGACATTGTTAATTTAGATTAAAATATCTTGGGTGAATGTAATTTTAGATAGTGATAGACCATGCTTAGTTTTAGCAAGTACGTTTCTATCAAGTTCAAGATTGATAAACCTCTATGTTAGAATGCATTATTTCAAATTCTTGGGTAAATCGCCTTGGCAAATCGAAAATTTAAAATAGGCATTGTAGTTGGAGAAGTTTCAGGAGATACGCTTGGTGTTAAGCTTATGCGTAGTTTCCGTGAGCAGGGAATCGATGCTGAATTTGAGGGAATCGGCGGTCCTCAAATGATTGCTGAAGGTTTTAATAGTTATTACCCGATGGAAACTCTGTCTGTAATGGGGATTGTTGAGGTACTAAAAGACTTAAAAAAATTATTTGCCGTGAGAGATGGGTTAATCAATCAATGGACTCAAAATCCAGTTGATATTTTTATTGGTATTGATGCACCAGATTTTAACCTCAGACTTTCTAAAAGTATTAAAGAAAAAAATCTTCCCATAAAAACAGTTCAATATGTGAGCCCATCAGTTTGGGCATGGCGCCAAGGACGTGTTCATGGCATTAAACAGAGTATTGATTTAGTACTTTGCTTATTTCCATTTGAAAAAGTTTTTTATGAGCAATATGAAGTTCCAGCAGCATTTGTAGGACATCCGCTAGCAAAACAATTACCACTTGAGAACCCAATTCAAATTGCTGAACAACAATTGGGTATTGATGAAAATCAAAAACATATTGCCTTGTTACCAGGAAGTCGAAAAGGTGAGGTAGAACGATTACTACCTATGCTATTAGGTGCTGCCAATATTTTGCATACCAAACATCCTGACATTCAATTTTTAATTCCAGCAATTAATGATGCTCGTAAACAACAGATTGAGCAGGGTGTTGAACAATTAGCACCTCAATTAAAAGCAAAAATTCATATTTTAGAAAATACGGATAGCGAATCAAAAATTGGTCGTATGGTCATGAATGCAAGTGACATTATTGCTTTAGCATCTGGAACGGCAACATTAGAAGCCATGTTAATGCATAGACCAATGGTTACTTTCTATAAATTACATTGGTTGACTTATCTAATTGCTAAATTCTTGGTGAAAATACCTTATTACTCGTTGCCTAATATCATTGCGGGTAAAAAAGTCATTGAAGAGCTGATTCAAGCCGATGCAACACCTGAAAATTTAGCAGCTGAAATAGAAAAACTAATGAATGTTGAAACCGCTCAAATTCAGGTGATGCAGCACTTAACCATGCATAAACAGCTTATTTCTGGAAATACAGAAGATCCGGTTCAAGCCATCCTAAATTTACTAGAGAAGTAAAAAAAGGCATTCTTATGAATGCCTTTTCTATTTATGCACGTACAATCAGCTCGTACCCTGTATATTTACGAATGTTGATAACACCGATATCAAAAATTAAATATTGGCCTTTAATCCCTTGTAAGACACCACGAATTTTTGGTGTTTTATCTAAGTTTAAAGACTTAATTTTTTCAGGATATTGTTCCACTGGGTAAACAAACTCACGAGGCAATTCATTTTCTAGTAGTTCAACCGTTTCGTTAAATTCAAGGTTTTGACTGAATTCATCACGAATAGTTTGAATTTTAGGGGCGAACTCTTCAATTAATTGATCACGTTGTTCAACCATATTTAAAGGTTCAGCTTCGCCCTTGAGGAGTTTACGCCAATCTGTCTTATCAGCAATTAAAGAACCAAACATGGTTTCAAGCTGACCAGATAAACGGCGTGATCCAACTTTTAAAATAGGTAAGGCTTGAGTTGCACCTTGATCTAACCAACGACCTGGCATGTGGCTAACACGGGTAATACCCACTTTTAAAGCACTTGAGTTTGCCAAATATACAATATGAGGCTGGAAACAAACATTATGGGCAAAATCATCTTCACGACATGTGCCTAAATGATAGTGACATGTTTCAGGTTTCATAATACAAAGGTCACATTCTGCTTTGGTTTTAAAACATTTAAAGCAGTGACCTTGAGAATAAGATTTTGGTGTTTTAGTGCCACATGACGTGCAATAAATATTACCTGTCCATTCGATTTCTAGTTCTTGTCCTAAATTAAAAGGAAGATCAATTTCTGAACGGTCTAATACAAATTTGTATTCAACATTTGCCTTGGTTGTCTGTTGATCAGTTACACTAGCATCTTTTAGGCCTGCATGCATTTTATGGCAAATGCCTTGTAGTTCCATAAAGTTTAAACTCACATCTTTCAATTAAGGGTTGCAGTTATGGCTGAACAAAATGTCATCACTTCTATGCTAGACGATTTATCAAACGAACAGCCCATTCATACTGCACTTTGTATTGGCCAGAAAATTGACCAGAATAACGCAATTCAATGGCACTATTTTACCGTAACTGAGCTTTTAAGTCTGCCTTTTACTCAGCGTTATGACTTGGGTTTTGTATTGTTCGATACTGAGGAAATGCAGAACATCAGCGATGTGCAAAAATCACAATTATTAGTAAAGCTAAGAGATTTACTAGCAAAGCGCATTGTTGTAGTGAGCAAGCGCAGTGATGAGCAGTTATTACGTTCTTTAGGGTTTACTCAACTTATTGATAAAACTTCACATGATAGTGATTTTGCTTTATGGCAATTTAATATATTGACCTATAAACATGTTCCAGACTGGTTTAACTCAAAGTTTTGGGCGAACCCGGAAAACTGGAATAAATTCCGTTGGTAAAAAGGATTTAAACCTCTTTCAAAATTTAACAATTTGGCTTTTGCTGTCTTAACAAGAATCCGCGTATGCTCATATATAAACCATACATAAGAGTTACACATGACAAATTTAAGCAATATTGTAGAAGCTTTGGCTAAGCAGGCTTTAGGTGGCAACCAGCAAGCATCAGGCCAAGGCGGTTTAGGTGGAATTTTAGGTTCTGTATTAGGACAAATGGGTGGTAATACTTCATCTGGTGCCCAAGGTGGTCTGGGAGGCGTACTAGGTTCTGTATTAGGACAAGTCACTGGCAATAACAACACACCTCAAGCAGGTGGTGGTGTACAAAGTTTGTTAATTGCAGTTGTGCCTTTAATCTTGGGTTGGGTGCAGCAACAAGGTGGTTTACAGGCTGCGTTAGAAAAGTTGAAAGGTGCAGGTTTAGGAAGTCAGGTTCAAAGTTGGGTTGATCCAAATCAAAGTAATAGCGAAGTTCCGACCCAACAATTACAGAGTCTATTTAATCCTGCTGACATTGAACAAGTTGCCGAGCAAGCCCAAGCGCCAAAAGAGCAAGTTTACGGTGCAATTGCTTCAGTTTTACCTCAGGTCATTGATTCTTTAACACCTCAAGGTGAAAGTACCAATCCTCAAGAAGCAAACCAAGACATTCAAAACGTGATGAATCTTGTAGGTGGTTTCTTAAAATAAGATATAAATCCTAAAAAAGCCGATAACTTTTATATCGGCTTTTTTTAATCAGCGCAAAAAAATAAAAGGGCATAAGCCCTTTTACTTTAGATCTGAATCAAACATAACTGATTAGAAGTTATATTCGATACCAGTACCTACAACAGTTTGTTTATCGTCTTCTTTAATCCAGTCACGTTTTTGTTGAGCAACGATACCGTAGAAGCGAGCTTGTTTGTTGATTTGGTAATCAAGACCTAAACCGTACAAGTCGATTTTACGATCTGATTGACCACTTACTTGCGTTTCAGCAGAAGCGTATTCTGCTTTCACTTTAAGTTTAGTGTTAGGAATTTTATAAGCAGCTGTTACTGCATATGCTTCTTCTTCTAAACCACGGTAAGCTTTACCAGCTTTATCGATTGAACCATCTGATTTATATGTTTGACCATATGCAGTTAGATCATCAGTAGGTTCAGCATGTTGCCATAAAGCACCTACAACAAAACCAGATTTAGCAATGTCATAAGAACCAGTTACACGGTAAGCATCTGTATATACGTCTTTTAGGCCGTAAGCTGCGTATTTACCTTTAATACCAAAGTCACCAGCAGCAGCAATTGCTAAACCAATATCTTTGTTTTCATAGCCAAGCGCAGTTGACACAGAATCAAAGCTATCATTTTTGCTGTCTTTACCAGTTTCACCTTGTTTGCTATCAGAGGTGCTTTCACCAGTTTGAGCCATGATATTGAAGGTTAAACCAGCTAATAGTTTAGGGTCTAATTCAAAACCAATCACGTTATCTAAACGGTTTTCGCCGTACATGATATTTGTAATATCTAAACGTGTATCGTCATTAAAGATGTCTTGGTTACCACCAGCAGCAGTTTTGAAGTAAGAATCATACTTACCAACTTTTAATGTACCAACACCATCAGTTTTTAAACCGATAAAACGGTTACGAGCGCTAAGGTCAGTATCAGAACCTGAACCATCAGTTGCAATTGCCCATTCAGCTAAATAAACAGCAGATAACTTGTCAGTTAATTTCTCTTCGCCTTTTACCCCAATACGTGAAGAGTTTGAGTTAACTTCGGTAACGTCACTTTTACCATCGAAATTTTTATTATCAACTTGGTTAATAGAAACATTTAGTTTGCCATACAAAGTTGGCGCTGCTTGCACCGCGTTTATGCTCAAAGTTGCAACTGCGGCAGCGAGTAGCAATTTCTTCATTGAGATTTCTCCAAAAGGTATTTAAAAATGGCGTATGCCTAGCTAACTATTTATTTTGTAGTTGACTTGTGTACAAAAAGTTACAAAAGCTCACCAACTTGCTAAGCAGTATCGGCAAATTTTGTGACAGAGAAGTGAAGAATAAATGACAGTTTTATGACGTTTAAAATTTAGAAATAAATTAGTTGCTTTCATTTTTTGATAGTTTTTAGACGAAAAAAAGCGGAGTCTAAACTCCGCTTTAACCATTTAAAAATCAAAGAACTGCTTTAATTTTTTCAGCTAATTCTTTAATTTTTTCTTGATCTCCTAACTCAACAGCATGGCGTCCAAGATGATGCACATTTGTTGGAATTAGGTGAAAATGAACATGTGGAACAGTTTGTCCTGCTGCTGCTCCAGAAAGCTGCATCAACACAATACCTTCCAAATTGAGCGCTTTTTCCATTGCCTTAGCAATCTTTTGAACAATTTGTATGGTATATGCTGCTGCTTCAGGTGGTAGATCTAGCAGTGTTACAGCAGGTGTTTTTGGAATAACTAATGTATGACCATCGGCTTGAGGCATAATATCCATAAAAGCTAGAACTTGATCATCTTCATAGACTTTTATCGCTGGAAGTTCACCACGTAAAATTTTTGCGAAGATATTTTGATCATCATATGCCATGTATTATTCCTTTAAAATTATTTACATTTCAATTCTTTCTGACGTTCTTTAATAGCGTCAAGACGTTGCTGTTCTTTGTCAGAAAACTTTGGTTTTGTCGTATGACAGTTTTCATTACCATATTTTTCTTTTGCATCAGGATCTTTAAAACAAAAGCCTTTTGATGCATAAATCAAATTGTAGTCATCTTGCAATTTTTGACATTCTTGCTCAGGTGTTGCAGCTTGTATGCCTACGCTAGCAATGCTTACCACGCCAGTAAAGGCTGCAACTATAAATTTATTCATGAGCTTTTCCTCAGTTAAAGGTATGAACCTGTACTCAATATAAGGTTTATTACCAATATTTCAATGACTATTAATTACTCAAGTGTCATTTTGGTTTATAAATTGTTCAAAGAATAGATAAAGTTATTAGATATCAAAGTCTTAAAAATATCAAGTAAAAACATAAACTTAACTTGAAATTTATATATTTTTCCATAATTTAATTTTTATTAGAACCTCATATAGCGGTTAGTAATGAGTTAGAAAGAATGCTTGTGCTAAGTTTGTAATGAACTAAAAAATTAAGCTAATGACTTTTTATTTGCTAAATAGACAGTCTTGATCTGGAATTTGGTCAATGAAAAAGCAAAATATCGATGACATTATCAAAAAAGCGAAACGTGATAATTATCACATTTTGTATTTTAGGATTAAGTGGAATTCACTAGGCTCATTTTTATTTTAGACGGAAATGGGCTTTCTTTTATTGAATAAAATATGAAAAGTTAAAATTAATTCCAGCCTCTATTTTAATTTATCATTCAACTGAAAGATGTATTGATTTTACATATTATAGCTTTTATCATATGACCATTAATTGCTGCGTTTGATAGTTTTTGTTTTGATGGCCTATTTCTAAAATGAAATAGGCTTTTTTTTATTAAAGTTATTTTTAATTAGGAAAATTTAGTACTTTATAATTGTGTTGAGCGTTCGGTTAGCCATGTTGCTAACTGTGGCCAAAACTCAAGAGAACTTGCTTGACTCGACATTAGGCCTAAATGACCACCGGGAATTAGTGTAAATGTGACATCTTGGCTGTTTGTCAGTTCACTTAATGGATAAGCCGCATCGGCAGTCACTAACTGATCGCTACGACCCGCGCCTACTAAGAGAGAGCAGTCGATATTTTTTAATTCAATTTTTTTATCTTTTAATTGAATAAAGCCGCGCTTCAATGGATTTTGCAACCAAACATTGAACAACATGTCCTGATTAATTCCACCTGGGTAATCAATCATATTATTTAAAAAGCTACTTAGAGTGGCATGCTCTTGTACAAATTGTAGGTCATCAAGATTTTTTAGGAGTTGAACATGTCCATCAAACCAGCCTTTAGGGTCAAGAATTTTGAAACCTAAAGAATTTAAAATTCCTGGGCTATGAATCAGACGTTTTGGCAATCCAGAATAAATACGGTCCTGAATTTTTTTATTACGAGCAATCACGTTGTTTATGGTTCGGTAGAGTTTTCCAATATAGCCAGAGGCATAACTGTCTATTGGACTCCCAAGCACGATAAGGTTTTTGACATAGTTGGGTTGATTTAAAGCTGTATATAAAGTGACAAATATACCAGCCATACTCCAGCCATGAAGCGAGATTTGTTCACTTCCTGAATGTGTACGCACAAGTTGTATTGCTTTAGGAATAAAATCTTCAATAAATGTTAAAAAATTAAGATGTCTATCTTTAAAATTTAAACGGCCCCAATCGACAAGATATACGTCAAAACCTGCATTTTGAAAATATTTAATAAGAGAGCGATATGGATACAAATCATATATCGCCATATTAATAGCTAGTGGGGCAACAAATACTAAAGGTTCTTTGAATCGTTTTTGAGTAGCTGCGTAATAGCGGATACGGGTTTGATTGAATTCACCAATCACTTCAAACGGAGTGCTTTGTGACAATACTAATGTTTGAGGGCGAAATAGTCGGGTAGAAAGGTGCTTGATTTGACTTTGTTCAGAGACAAGGGACTTTAAGCGTTTCATCTTGCGTTACCAACTATTTACTAAAGATTGAATAAAGTCTAAGCGATAATTTTAATGTTTACCTTGACCTTAAATACCCTAGACACTCAAAATGATGATAGTTTTTTAGTACATGACCAGTAAAGGCGAACATTTAATGAACCAGTCTGATGATTTAGAATACCAACTTGATACCTTAGCCATTCGTACCGGACATACTCGTAGTTTTGAAGGTGAGCATGGTGAACCGATTTTTTTGACTTCATCATTTGTATATGAAAATGCAGCAGAAGCTGCAGCAAAATTTTCCGGTCAGGTTCAAGGAAATATCTATTCTCGTTTTACCAATCCGACTGTATCAATGTTCGAAAAACGTTTAGCAGCTTTAGACGGCGCTGAACGAGCTGTTGCAACAAGCTCGGGAATGGGCGCGATTTTGTCAGTTGCTATGGCATATTTAAAAGCTGGTGATCATGTTATTTGCTCAAGAGCAGTTTTTGGCTCAGTTGTTGCCTTATTTGAAAAATATATTGCCAAGTTTGGTGTAGATATTACATTTGTTGATTTATGTGATTTGGACGCATGGAAAAATGCTGTACGTCCCGAAACCAAACTTTTTTTTGTTGAGTCGCCGTCTAACCCTCTAGCGGAGATCGCAGATATTCAAGCGCTTGCAGATATTGCCCATGCGAATGGTGCACTACTTGCGGTTGATAACAGTTTCTGTACGCCCGTTTTGCAACAACCATTAAAATTTGGGGCAGACCTTGTAATTTACTCGGCAACTAAATATTTAGATGGGCAAGGGCGCGCTTTAGGGGGTGCTGTTGTCGGTAATCATCAGTTATTAGAAGAAGTTTTTGGTG
Source organism: Acinetobacter lactucae (assembly GCF_013122135.1). Classification (NCBI taxonomy): domain Bacteria; kingdom Pseudomonadati; phylum Pseudomonadota; class Gammaproteobacteria; order Moraxellales; family Moraxellaceae; genus Acinetobacter; species Acinetobacter lactucae. The sequence goes on along the minus strand of NZ_CP053391.1, from coordinate 2,128,144 downwards.
TTGTTCGTACGCTTGGACCATCAATGAGTCCGTTTAATGCATGGGTGTTCTTAAAAGGTCTTGAAACTTTACGCTTGCGTATGAAAGCACACTGTGAGGGTGCTCAAATTCTTGCAGAATGGTTATCTAATCATGAAAAAGTAGAGAAGGTCTACTACGCTGGTTTACCAACTCATGAAGGACGTGAACTTGCTGCTAAGCAGCAAAGTGGCTTTGGCGGTATTGTATCCTTTGTCGTTAAAGGCGAGCGTGAAGGTGCTTGGAAGGTTATTGATAATACCAAGTTTATTTCGATTACCGGTAATTTAGGTGATGTGAAATCGACAATTACACATCCAGCAACTACGACACATGGCAAACTTTCTGTTGAAGCAAAAGAAGCCGCAGGTATTCAAGAAGGTTTAATTCGTGTTTCTGTAGGCCTAGAAGATATTAATGACATTATTGGTGATATTTCACGTGGGTTAGACCTCATCTAATTAAATTATGGTAGTTCTGGAAAAAGCCACATTAAAATGAATGTGGCTTTTTTGTGTTACTTATAAGCAACAATAGAAATAAAAAGTCTACGTTTTGTTATAAATCAGTTTAAAATTTCAACGTATAAAAGTTCTAAATTTAATAAAAATAACAAAGAGAGTTTTAATCATGCTTAAACCTATAATTATTTTAGTTGCGATAGGGGCAATTGGACTGGTGGGCTACAAAGTATTTGCCCAAAAAGATGAACCAACACAGATAAGTGAAACTGTATTATTAATTAATGATGCAAATAAATCTGTTCAAGATGCTGATCTTTCAATAGAAAAAGCCAATACTTCTTTCAAAAAAGTTCCTTTAAGCGAATATAAAAAAGTCAATACAAGTTTACAGGCCTCACAATAATAATCTAAAGCAATTAGATCCTAAAGAAATGACAGCTAATTTTAATTTAGGCATGCGTGTTGTACCTAAAATAGAGCTAGAGATACTGATAGAAAACATTACTTTATTGTGTCAGAATTACGGATTAATTTGAGTTCAATGTACTAGCTTGCATGGATTTTAATCAATACAGCTAGCTCAACGAGATTAAGTTTTTATAAAGTATTGGCAGATAATGAATAATACTTTAAAGATTTGATAGAGATACGGAGTAAGGTTATGAATATCAATATGCTCATGCAGCAAGCGCAGCGCATGCAAAAAGATATGGAAACAAATATAAAAAAGGCTAAAGAAGAGCTTGCTCAAACTGAAGTTCAAGCAGAAGCTGGCGGTGGTTTGGTGAAAGTCACAATGACTGGCCGTTACATCGTAAAACGTATCGAAATTAATCCAGAACTACTTCAAGATGAGCCAGACATGATTGAAGATTTAATCGCTGCTGCGGTTAATGATGCTGTGCGTCAAGCAGAAGTGATTTCTGAAGAAAAAATGCAAAAAGCAAATTCTGGTATGGGCTTGCCACCTGGCTTAGCGGGCATGTTCTAAGGAAATTCAGTGTTTAGTGATAGATTTGAACAACTCGTTCAAGCTTTACGTATATTGCCTAGCGTTGGTCCGAAATCGGCTCAACGTATGGCTTTACATCTTTTGATGAAAAATCGAGAAGGTGCATTTGCATTAGCTCATGCTCTACATGAAGCTTCAAGTTATATACATGAATGTAGTGTTTGTCATTCTCTGACTGAACATGAAATTTGTGATATTTGTGCCTCAACAGACAGAGATGATCAATTATTGTGTGTAGTTGAATCACCAGCAGATGTGATGGCGATTGAGCAAAGCGGTAGCTTTCGTGGCAAATACCATGTTTTAGGTGGACATCTTTCCCCATTAGATGGTATTGGACCTGAAGAAATTGGTATTCCTTATCTGATTCAGCGTTTAAGCCAAGGCAAGATTGAAGAAGTGATTTTAGCAACGAATGCGACTGTTGAAGGACAGGCAACAGCTCATTATTTGGTAGAGGCGACTAAGCATTTACCAATACACATGACACGTATCGCTCAAGGTGTACCTCAGGGGGGGGAACTCGAGTATGTCGATAGCCATACCTTAAGCCAGGCAGTGCATAACCGCATGAGAATGAAATAAGCATTCCGATGCTTATTTCATTAATACAATATCAATTTAATTGAAAAACTTGTGAATTGAATTCAACTATTAAACATACATATTATTTTGGTTTTATAATAGTAGAAAGTTTAAATAGAATATGAATATAAGCATGAAAAAGATCTTATAAATTTTATAAGGGTTATTTGGAGATAAATTTAAAAATATAAATAAAAGATCAAAAAATTATCTATTTTCGAAAAATTGTTCAAAAATACAATATTCATAAAGGTTTAAGTGGCATTTTTCTGCTTCTATGTTATATATACCAGAGTTTAAAGCACTCTTTGCATTACTTGAGAAAGCATGTTTCAGTTTATCCAACAGCAAACCGAATTGGTTGATGTTCTTCAAAAAATGGATCAATGTTCAATATATGGACTTGATACAGAATTTATTAAGGTTGACACACTTTGGCCTAAACTTGGAGTTTGCCAAGTCAATGTAAATGGCAATGTCTATCTGTTGGATGGTGTTTCATTAGATCTAAGTCTGTTTTGGAAAAAGATCTTTCTCGCGCAGCAAAATATTTTCCATGCCTGTGGAGAAGACATCGATTTAATCTACCATTATGCAGAACAAGAAGACTTGCTTAAGGTCTTTGATACTCAGGTGGGCCTTTCTTTCTTAGGTCACGGTTTACAAGTCAGCTACCAAGGTGCTTTAAAACTTTGTCTCGATATTGATATCGAAAAAGATCAAACCAGATCTGATTGGTTAGCTAGGCCTCTATCGCCTCAACAACTTTGTTATGCTGCCAACGATGTTTTATATCTAATGAAGTTAGCGAGTCATATTCAAGAACAGCTTAAGCAGAAAGGGCTTTATGACTATGTTCTTGAAGACTGTAGCAGCCTAACCAAAGAAATTATTAGTAAAACCCCGACAGAATTACTATATACCGATGTTGGTAATTATCGTCATTCACGTCGTCAATTAATGCAACTACAAAACTTAAGTGAATGGCGTGAATACATTGTAAAAGCAACAAATCAGCCACGCAGTTTCATTCTTAGAAACTCAACAATGATTGATATGGTTGAAAAGAATCCACGTAATAGCTTTCAACTTTCGCAAGTGAAAGATATTCGTCCAAATGTAGTTCGTGAATATGGCAAAACTATTTTAGAATTACTTAAAGATTTACCAGCCGAAAGCAAATGGCCATCAAAGATTGCAAAACCATTTAAGGTCACTTCTAAAGAGACTTTACATAAAATGGATATGGTGCTTGCTCATGCAATAAATGAGACTTCTATTCCTAAAGAAGTGTTGCTAAGAAAAAAATGGTTAAATGCCATTCATCAACATGTTCTTTCTCGAGGGGATGAGCAAGATCTACCTGATTATCTATTAGGCTGGCGTTATGAGTTGTTAACACAACCATTAATCGAGTTATTTCAAGAAGAAAAACAAAGTTTATCGATTTAAAATTCATCCATATTTATTGTTTAAAAGGCTCATCATTGATGGGCCTTTTTTAATTAAGATTGGTGAATAATTTAAATTGGGTAGTTTTTATTTATAAATAATAGATATTCAATATTAATAGTTAATAAAGTAAATTTTTATGTTAGCTATATTAAATAATTAACTTTTTAAAAAGCTAGTAAAGTGATGGGTTGAAGTAATTTTAATTTGTAAAATTGATAATGAATTAAATTAACTTATACAGTGAGAAAAATTCAATTGATTAAACATACAGGTCTGTATATTCTTGGTTTTAAGAAAAACAATTTCAATATATATAATATATAACTATAAGTTTGTTTCGGTGCAGAAATAAAAAAGCCAACCCAATTGGGTTGGCTTTTTATTTTTAATCATAAAACTCAGTTAAAATGTCAGTAGATTATTAAACTTGAAAAATTAAGGATTCATATTGTACTAACTTTTTGTGTATAAACTGGAAAGTTGCGCTACGAGTTTCTCAGCTTTTTGAAAAGCATTTTCTAGTGATTTTATATGTCGTTCATCTCCAAACTCCTGATATTCAGAGCTAATTTCATAAATTTTTTCTACGCCTAAATATTTGCTCAGTGTACAAATGTGGGGTACAAGATGACTCATATTTTGTCGAATTCCATCTTTCTCAAACCCAAACTCTCCGCTGGAAGTAATAATAATTAAAATTTTGCCCGACAAAAGAGGTTGTAAAGGAAAGTCTCCTCGAGCAAGGTCAAAATCAAAAGTTTTATTAATTCGAATAATTTGATCAAACCATGCTTTCAGTTGAGCAGGCATACCGTAATTGTACATAGGTGAAGAAATTACAAGAATATCTGAGCTAGAAACTTCTGCTATTAATTGATCTGATATAGATAAAACATCGTGTTGAGCCTGAGTTCTTTTATTCTCAGGCGTAAATACAGCCTCAATCCAATCTTGAGTAATAAAGGGTGGAGGATTCATTCCTACATCCCGATAAATATATTCATCTATAGGCACTTGCTTTTTCCATGAGTTGATCAACCGATTGGCAATATTTTTTGAAATCGAACTATGTTTTGGATTGGGGTTAATGGCAGCTCTTACACTGGCATCTATATGTAATATTTTACTCATCATTAATTCCACAAAGGTTAAGATTCAATTTATTTTGAGTTTTAAAAGATAAGTAGACAAACGAGAAAATTACATTTATAGATGATTTTAATTCACCTATGAATATCACTTGGGAGAAAGCATGCAAGTCTCTTTGCAAGCACTTAAGGCATTTGAATCAGCCGCTCGATTGGGTAGTTTTAAGTTGGCTGCTGAAGAACTTTCACTTACACCGACTGCAATTTCACATCATGTCGCCAATCTAGAAAGCAGATTAAATGTTGATTTATTTCATCGACAAGTCAGAAAAATAACGCTTACAACGACAGGGAAAAGACTTGCGGGAGCAATTTCTGAAGGATTTCGTAAAATAGAAGATGCATTAGATGAAATAACAGTAAATGGAAATATAATGAGAGTTGCAAGTACCTCTTCACTAGCTGCAATGCTGTTAATTCCTTCTATAAATGAATTTTATCAATTGAATCCAGATATCTCAGTTGAATTTTCTACGGGTGAAACTTTAGACAATCATTTATATACATTACCTATTCGATATGGTGATGTATCTTCAGTACCTTCTAAAGATGTCCTTAAATATGAGTCTTTTAATGTATTTGGCGTATCTAAACTCGCTCTGTCCAAAGATACGAGTCAGTCAATAACGTTATTCACCACAGAATGGAAAAATAAAGCATTACCAAGTCCACCATTAGAGAGCTGGCTTGAGGTGAATGGATGGGACCAAAAGAGGGTAACTATTAAGAAGTTTGATCAGGAGATTTTTGGGATACACGAGGCTTTATCTGCCAATGGGTTAGTATTTTGTTCTGCTACACTGACCCATAGGTTTGTTAAAGCCAATCTTTTGCAGGAGTTCGAAACTAAACCCATTCAATCAGAGCTGTGTTACTACATTCCAAATAGAGAAGATTTTAAAAATAGAAATGCTAGAAAATTTATCGATTGGGTAGAACATTTATTTAATCAATAAACTTATATCTTTGATTGGTTTTAACTACACAACACTAAAACTTATATAGCCTTTTTATGTTATAAAATTAGATAAATTAATAATTAGAGAGATAAATATGCTTAACAACTTTAATGCTGAACAAGCTCGTCAAAATGCTAAAAACTTTAAAATAAATAAAGACGTCATATTGGAAAAAATTTTAACTGGTACTGAGTCTGAATCTAAGGAGGGGAAGCGAAAAGCAACTTTCTGGTTTCCTGTTGATGCTATAAGTCCTGATCATCTTACATTGGTGGAAGAGGAGCTTAAAAGTAGAGGGTTTAATGTCTCAACTGATATTGAGCACTCGGGTACCACCATCACAATTGAAATAAGCTTCTAATTATTGATTGTTTTAACTAAACCACCCTTAAAAAAGAGTGGTTTTTTATTACATGATTTATCGTAAGCTAAAAGAAGTTAAATATAAATTTATTTACAATTAAAATTATATTAATCAAGATATTATTTGACAGGTTCTATCTTCTTCTGTAGCTTTACTTTTTGAGTGGAATATGGATATGAACTTCCAAACAATACTTTTATCTTTCAAAAATCAATCTACTGGTACAGATGCATTTAAGGATTTAAAAAATGCTTGTGAGCAGTCTCTTAAAGAATCTAAAGATACAAAAGAAAAAGCAGTAGTTTACCTAATCTACGGTTTCGCACGTAGTTACGTAATATTATATGAAGATGAAGCTGTAATAACCGAATTTGCTCATACTTCTAAAACTAAGCTTATTGCCTATATGGAAAGCCTTAACCAAGCTTTATTGAGCCAAGATGATAGCGCTATTTTGAATGCTTTAAATCTGGTAAGCAATGACTATATAAAAAGCTCTCGAGTTTTCTAAACATTATTGATTTATTTTTGATGAAAATACTTCTTTAGCCCAAGCTAAAGAAGTATTTAATGTTTGTTTTAGTGAGACTTTTTCTTACCGCCACCATCTTGTTTATTGACGGTAGACCATGCAATTCGTTCGGCTTCTTCTTGAGAATGACCTCTATCTACTTCACTCTCAACAATATGTTTGGCCTGACGTTTTTGTTTTGCTGTATAAGCACTTTTATCACCACGAGGCATAATTTTGTCCTCCATATCTATGAACAAGATACTTATTATTGAAACATATTCAGATAATAACTAAGTTAAGTAACGTCTGGTGATGTGTAGTGAAGTGGTTAAAAGTTTTAATTAAATGTATGTGTCTCTATAAGGGGCGAATAAGTTTAATAATATATTTTTCAAACATATAAATAGTAATTTAAAAAAATTACCAATAAAGAAGTATTTGATGATGAATACTTTTTATAAGTCCTAAAACTGGTTTTATTTTAGTAAAATAGATTTTATATTTTGATATTTAAAATCAATAGGTTAAATTGTATTTTTGAAATCTAATCCCTATTTAGAACAAAGTTATTATCGACCTTAATCAATGTTGTAGGTTAATATTTCTCAAGAATTAAAAAAACGACTGATGCGTAAACAAACCTGCGTGTGTGTGTCGTTTTTTTTCATGTATGCTGTCCTTAGTTCAAGAGTTGATTTGAAATGCACTGTGATATTTATAGATCGAGCAAAAAAGATGAAATGTACATGTATATTGCTCGTCCAAACTATCCTGACGATGCGGAGCAAACTGATCCGTTTGAAAATGTTCCTGAAGCTGTTTTACAAGCGTTTGGTCTTGCAACGTTTGTCATGCATTTAGAGTTGGCTCCAACACGTAAATTGGCGCGTGTTAATGTTTTACATGTTTTAGACTCATTACAAACAAAAGGTTTCTTTATTCAGATGCCGCCAGAAGGGTTAATTAACCCGAATGCAGTTGAACCAGAGGGCTTACGTGGTGCGTGAAGATCAAACTGGAATAATGAATCAATTATTTTCTTTTTTGGATGTTATTCCTGAAGGTGTTATTGCTTTAACAGCTTATGGAATAGGCGCTATTATTGCTTTGTGGTGTTGGTGGCGATTAATGCGCCGTCTTCCTACAACTCTTGGTGCAATTAGCTGGCTTGTCGTATTTGCTATTTTAGTCACACCAACAGTGTCTGAAGGGCCGAATGCATCTGTGGCACCTGCTATTTTTGGACTTCTTTTTGGTGTTTTAACTAAAGATAGTCCGTTAATTTGGTCGAATTTATCTTTAATTCTGTTTGTCGTTGGTCTAGGTTTGGTGATTGGATATTGTTGGTCAAAATATTCAACAAACAAAAACATGCGTTCCATCTAACCATTGAAATAGAAAAATAAGGTCTTTACATGTCTGCTGATACCCAACATTTTACTGGTACAGATCAATATATCGCGACTGATAGTCTTAAGCTCGCTGTAAAAGCAGCTCGTGCTTTGCAAAAGCCTTTACTAATTAAGGGTGAACCGGGCACGGGGAAAACTTTACTTGCCGAACAAGTAGCACAAAGCTTGGGTTTAAAACTGATCACTTGGCATATCAAATCAACAACCAAAGCGCAGCAAGGGTTGTACGAATATGATGCGGTTTCTCGTTTAAGAGACAGCCAGTTAGGTGATGATCGAGTTTACGATATTAAGAACTATATTAAACCCGGTAAATTGTGGGAAGCTTTCACGAGTGAAGAGCGTTGTGTTTTGTTAATTGATGAAATTGATAAAGCAGATATCGAGTTTCCAAATGACTTGCTGCATGAACTCGATAAAATGTCTTTTTATGTTTATGAAACAAGTGAAACAATTACAGCAACACAACGCCCAATAGTCATTATTACTTCTAATAATGAAAAAGAATTACCTGATGCTTTCTTGCGTCGTTGCTTCTTCCACTATATTGAGTTCCCAGATGAAGCCACAATGAGAGAAATCATTGCAGTTCATTTCCCGAATATTTCTGCAACATTGGTGAACGAAGCTTTACAGGTTTTTTTTAAACTACGTGAAATTCCTAATTTAAAGAAACCACCGTCAACTTCTGAGTTAATTGATTGGTTAAGTTTACTCATGGCAGATGATATGCCAGAAGATGTATTACGCAATCGAGATACCTCAAAAGCGATTCCACCTTTATATGGTGCGCTGATCAAAAACGAGCAGGATGTACAACTTCTCGAACGCTTGGCTTTCATGTCTCGACGTTAAGGGAGGGAGTAACCCATGTTTGTGCGGTTATTTTACACCTTACGTAAATATGGTGTTCCAGTTACGACTCGTGAACTCATTGATTTAAACCGTGCAGTGAGTGAAGGCTTAGTTTTTGCCGATCAAGAAGAGTTTTATCAGCTTGCTAAAACTATTTTAGTTAAAGATGAACGCTTTTTTGACAAGTTTGATCGTGCCATGAAAGATTACTTTGATGGCATTGAAACTTTTGATATCGATGAGTTACTTAAGCAAGTTCATAAATTGCCAAAAGACTGGTTCGATTTAGAACTTCTCGAAAAGCACTTAACACCAGAGCAAAGAGCTGAACTCCAAAAAGCAGGTTCTTTAGAAGAACTGATGAAAATGCTGGAAGAGCGATTACGCGAACAGCATAAGAAACACCAAGGTGGTAACCGTATGGTTGGCACAGGTGGAACTTCACCTTTTGGAGCTTTTGGTGACCATCCAGAAGGCGTACGAATTGGTGGGCCGGGCCGTAAATGTTCGGCGGTTAAAGTCTGGGAACAGCGTAAATACCAAAATCTAGATGATGACCAAGTTCTTGGTACTCGTCAGATGCAAATTGCTTTACGCCGTTTACGCAAATTTGCTCGCCAAGGGGCAGCCGAAGAGTTAGACGTCGACGGAACTATTCGAGAAACAGCCAAACAAGGTATTTTGGATGTTCAGATGGTGCCAGAGCGTCGTAATCGAATCAAAGTATTGATGTTGTTTGATGTGGGCGGTTCGATGGATGCGCACATTGCTCAATGTGAGAAACTTTTTAGCGCAGCTAAAACTGAATTTAAAACACTCGAATACTTTTATTTCCATAACTGTCTTTATGACTATGTCTGGAAAGATAATTACCGAAGAACTGCGACCCGCATGAATACGTGGGATTTGTTTCATACCTATGGACGCGACTACCGTGTAATTGTGGTAGGTGATGCCAGTATGGCACCGTATGAGCTGAAATCGGTGGGTGGTTCGGTTGAATATATGAATGATGAAACAGGCGAGGTTTGGTTACGTCGCCTACGTCAACATTTTGATAAAACAGCGTGGTTAAACCCTGAAACTGAAGGGTATTGGCATTACACTCAAACCATTGGTTGGATTAAAGAGATTTTTGAAAATCATATGTATCCAATGACGCTAAAAGGCATTGAGGATTTAACGCGCTACCTTTCTCGATAAACTTGATAACTTTAATAATTTAAAAAAGAGGATGATATGCAACATCAAATTAATGGTATTGCTTTACCGAATGAACAGGGATTCTTTGGTGAATATGGCGGTCAATTCATTCCGCCACATTTAAAAGAAGCAATGGATGAAATTAATGTTGCTTATGAAGAAATCCGCCATACAGCGGAATTTCAAAATGAACTATCAGATCTTTTTTCAAATTATGTAGGCCGTCCAAGTCCTTTATTTCATGCTAAGCGTCTGTCAGAACAGTTAGGCGGTGCGCAAATTTATTTAAAGCGTGAAGATTTAAATCACACAGGTGCTCATAAGATCAATCACTGTTTAGGTGAAGCTCTTCTTGCTAAGTATATGGGCAAAAAGAAAGTCATTGCTGAGACTGGTGCAGGACAGCATGGGGTTGCTTTAGCAACGGCTTGTGCTTTAGTGGGTATTCCCTGTGAAATTCACATGGGACAAGTCGATATTGAAAAAGAGCATCCTAATGTGGTCAAAATGAAAATTTTGGGTGCTCATTTAGTAGCAGTTACACGTGGTACAGCAACTTTAAAAGATGCCGTAGATAGTGCATTTGAAGAATATTTAAAAGATCCTAAAAACTTTATATATGCAATTGGTTCTGTAGTAGGACCACATCCATTTCCAAAAATGGTTCGAGATTTTCAATCGATTATTGGTAATGAAATTAAAGAGCAGACACATCATCGTTTTGGAAAAAATCCGGATTATGTGGTGGCATGTGTAGGGGGCGGTTCAAATGCGATTGGCGCTTTTACCGCATTTTTAAATGATTCGGATGTGAAATTAGTCGGGGTTGAACCAGCTGGACATGGTTTAGAGACCAATATGCATTCAGCAACGCTAACTTTAGGTAAGCCAAGCCAAATTCATGGTATGGCGTGTTACGTGCTTGAAAATGAAGCTGGTGAACCGTTACCTGTGCATTCTATTGCTTCAGGATTGGACTATCCGGGTGTTGGGCCACAACATAGTTTCTTAAAAGATTTAGGCCGTGTGGAATATAGCACTGCAACTGACCAAGAATGTTTGGATGCTTTTATGACCTTATCTCGTGTTGAAGGCATTGTTCCTGCACTTGAAAGTTCACATGCGGTCGCTTGGGCAATTCGTGAGGCGCCAAAGCTATCGAAAGAAACCATGATTGTGGTTAATCTTTCTGGTCGTGGAGACAAAGATTCAGATTATGTGGCAGAAAAACTTAAGCTTTAAACCAACTAAACATAAAAAGCGGTCAAACTTCAAAGACCGCTTTTTTATTTCATAGACGAAATCTATCCCTTGTTAAAAGTTCATTATTTCTTAATTAAAACAAAGTATTCTAATTTTAAGCTGTGATTGTTAGAGATAGGTGTGTAAAACACTGGTTCACAAGGCAAAGCGTTGCGTTGCTTGGTCTCACTCAGTAGAATAGTCACTTTGCAAAATTTGCCTTTGGAGACGCCTAAGTGGAGCGACCGACGATTAGCCCTGAACATTTACAGGAAGCTGCTGAAAATTTATCAACAATTCGAGATTTTATTCGTTTTGGGGTATCAGCATTACGTCAACATGATGCACATTTAGGACAAGGTACTGAAGATTATTTTGCAGAAAGTTCTGCACTAGTTTTACAAACCTTATCTCTTGAATGGTCAGCAGACGCAGAAATTCTAGATGCCAAGTTATTACCAAGTGAAAAAGCAGAATTTTTAAGTTTGTTAGAACGTCGTATTAATGATCGTATTCCAACTTCTTATTTATTAAATTTAGCTTACTTCTTTAATAAGCCATTTTATGTAGATGAGCGTGTACTTATTCCACGTTCGCCAATCGCAGAGTTAATTGAGCAACGTTTTGCACCATATTGTTTAGATGAAAATGGGCAAATGCGTGAAGCACTAAATAATCTACCAGAAAATGCAAATCCTAAAACGCCACAACGTATTTTAGATATGTGTACAGGTTCTGGTTGTATTGCTGTAGCTTTGGCTTATGCATACCCAGATGCGGAAGTGGATGCAACGGACATCTCTAAAGAAGCCTTAGAAGTAGCCTCGATTAACGTTGAACACCACAATAAGCAATATCAAGTTGCTTTACTTGAATCTGATTTATTTGCCAAGATTCCAGCTGAAAACCAGTATGATTTAATTGTAAGTAATCCTCCGTACGTTGATGCCGAAGATATGGCTGACTTACCGGAAGAGTTTTTACACGAACCTGAGCTTGCATTGGCAGCAGGCCAAGATGGTTTAGACCTCGTGCGTAAAATGCTTGCTCAAGCAGCAGATTATTTAACTGAAGATGGTTTAATTGTCATTGAAGTGGGTAACTCTGAATGGGCTATGCGTCAAAACTTCAATACTATTGATTTTAACTGGCTTACTTTCCAAAAAGGTGGTTCTGGCATTTTTGCTTTAACCGCAGAACAATGTCGTCGTTATAGAAAACTATTTGAACAGCAACAAGCATAAGGAGTTGTACATATGGCAGGGAACAGTATTGGACAACTCTTTCGTGTAACGACATGTGGTGAGTCTCATGGCGTTGGCTTAATGGCAATTGTTGATGGCGTGCCACCTGGTCTTGAGTTAACCGAAGAAGATCTACAAAAAGATCTGGACCGCCGTAAGCCGGGTACATCAAAATTTGCCACTCAGCGCAAAGAACCTGATCAGGTTGAAATTATTTCTGGTGTGTTTGAGGGTAAAACGACTGGTACGCCAATTGGTTTACTCATTCGTAATACTGATCAAAAATCGAAAGATTACGGCAATATTGCTCAGACTTTTAGACCGGGTCATGCGGACTACACCTATACACAAAAGTATGGTTTCCGTGATTACCGGGGTGGCGGTCGTTCGAGTGCTCGTGAAACTGCTATGCGTGTTGCAGCAGGTGCTATTGCTAAAAAATATTTAGCAGAAAAGTTCGGCGTTTTGATTCGTGGTCATGTCACACAAATTGGTAATGAAGTTGCTGAAAAACTGGATTGGAATGAAGTTCCAAATAATCCATTTTTCTGTGGTGATATCGATGCTGTTTCTCGTTTTGAAGCCTTGGTGACATCTTTACGTGAACAAGGTACAAGCTGTGGTGCCAAGCTAGAAATTTTAGCTGAAAAAGTTCCTGTAGGATGGGGTGAACCTGTTTTTGATCGTCTTGATGCTGATATTGCTCATGCCATGATGAGCATTAATGCTGTTAAAGGTGTTGAAATCGGGGATGGTTTCGCAGTTGCTGGGCAGTTCGGTCATGAAACACGTGATGAATTGACTAGTAATGGCTTCTTGGCGAACCATGCAGGCGGTATTTTAGGCGGTATTTCGAGTGGTCAAACCATTCGAGTCGCTATTGCATTAAAACCTACTGCAAGTATTACAACACCAGGTAAAACGATTAATTTAAGTCGTGAAGATACTGATGTTTTAACTAAAGGCCGTCATGACCCATGTGTAGGTGTACGAGCAACTCCAATTGCAGAAGCAATGCTAGCCATTGTTTTAATGGACCACTTCCTACGCCATCGTGCACAAAATGCAGATGTTGTTCCACCGTTTGCCCCAATTGAACCATAGTCATAATTTTGACTATAGTAAATTAAGCCCCCATATTTAACTTAAACTTGGGGGCTTTAATTTTTTATCATATTCGGCTCTATTAAATTTTAAATTATTTCCTTGTCTTATAATCTCTATATAAATATAATACCCGCGATTTATTTCTGAAGATATTTATCCGCTTAAGTAAAAAATTAAAGTCTTATTAGTTTTTATACTTCCGCAAGATATTCATATCTTAAAACTAATTTTATTCAAATTGGTTTTATATAAGTTTATTACATATTTAAATTTTATTACTTTAAACAAATAATTTTCAAAGTCATCATTGAAATTGGGGAAATATCAATGAATCAATGTACATATAGAATTGGCTGTATGTCAAAGGATAAACTATTGCCTAAAAACTTAGAGGCAATGATAAAAGTTATTCATGACTTATCTTTATCCTCTCAGCTATCTGAAAACTGGATATATAGTGATGATAATCCAGATATATATATTATTGATTTAGATAGCGGCTATACAAATATTCTTATTCCTAAAAAAATTAAAATTGTATTAAGTAATAACCCTGAGCTTTTAAAAGGTTATCAATATGGTCTAAAGAGACCCTTAAGGTATCAGGAACTATTAAAAATTTTATTAGAAATTGAAAATAATGAATATTTTAAAAAATCTTATCAAGAACGTATAGAAAATATAACTGCTACAGATCCGTTTGAGACAAAAATTCTATACAAACTTGTTTGTTATCCAAACTTTAAAAATATTCATGCAGAGCAGATTGTTAATGTCACTAGAGTATGTGCTTTATTATCTATTGAATCAAAGACAGTCCAAGAAATTAAAAAATTCTTGAACTTATCTGTAGATGAAATACAAAAAATTATAGACATTATTAAAAAAGAGGCTTATCCGAACTATGAAACGATACATGAGAATATTGTCTCGATATTGCCATTTTCAAATGAAGTTGTTCAGACAGCCCCTCCTAGAATGGAGCAAAACTTATTGCTCTATTTTATAAATAAACTTTGGAAGAAGTTAAAAGGAGAATTCTGATGAACTGGAATTTTTTAGCTTAGAGTAGGTATGTATTAATCTTAACTAAATCATTCTTAATTTAATATTAAGAACTAAACAACAATATTTAGTACATATTAAATCTAGATGACATTTTAGCTTTACCACGGATGGAAAAGCTAAATAGAGAATTCTTTCATTATTTTAATTCAAAAGATTAATATCAAAAACAAATAATGTAATCACTAGCCAAAAGTTATCCTCAATTGTTATTTGCCATTATTAAGTTAAATCTACAATTTGTTCTTCATTTACAGCAATCTTATATTGATTACGTCCATTGGTTTTCGCTTTATATAATGCATGATCAGCTCGTGCCACAAAAGCAGAAATAGAATCGTTTAGACGTGGAATTGTGGTTGCTACTCCAACGCTAATAGTGACTTGTGGTGAAACATCACTACATGGGTGTTTAATCGCAATTTTATTAATCGCATTCATTAAACGTTCGACCTGTATCAAAGCTTGCTGAGAATTTGTCATTGGGAATAGTAGTAAAAACTCTTCACCACCATAACGAGCAACTAAATCACCACTACGAGCAGCAATAGAAGAAATAGCAATTGCGATTTCTTTTAAACATTCATCACCTTTGAGATGTCCTAGCGTATCATTGTAGGCTTTAAAATAATCGATATCGACCATCATAATAGTGAGTGGGGTTTCATGTCGTAATGCACGGCGCCATTCATTATCCAAGGTTTCATCTAGATAACGTCGATTGGCTAAACCAGTAAGTGCATCTTGCTGAGAAAGTAAGGATAACTGCTGCGCTTGTTGCATGAGCTCAATGCGGTTCAGCTCAATCATACAGTTTTGTAAATAGTTTTCTCGATGTTGACGATCCGTTGCATAGGCGAGGGTCATTCCCAAAAAACTACTAAAAGTGTAAGTTCGGTTTAAGAACGTCCAGTCGATCACACCATTTAAGTAGTTACTTACTAAAATTCCAACTAGTCCTCCCATCCATCCAGCAAATATGGCGGTATAAAAGCGCATACCAACAGCACCATAAATAATAACGATTGCATACATCATGGCAGCATGAAAAAGAACATTATCTTGTCCATTCTCAATAACGTTAATTAAAATAAAAGTAATTGCTACCGCTAAAGCCGAGCCAACTCCTACATAATAATCAAAATACTGATTTAATTTTTTAATAAATGATAAAATCCAAGCGATAAGAACAATTACACCAACCCAAGAATAATAGCTAAACCAGGATAAAACTTGTTCACTTGGTAAAACTTGATATATACCAAAGCTTAAAAATATATATAATATTAAAATAATAGGCGCTCTGTAGCGGAACTCATAGGCAGCACCGTTTTGGTATTGAAAACGATAAATCGTTTCAAGCTGCTTTGGAAACCATACGAAATTTAATCCTCGTGTGGTTAATAAATCTATTTGTTCCTGTCCCAATATATTGGAACCCTGCAACTTCATAATTAATGCTCTCTATATTGGAAGTTGTCATAAAATGAGACTTATTTTAAGTAAAGTTCCATCTAAAAATATTGATTATATAATGTGTGGTTTATTCAAAATAATAATACAGATTTTTTAAAAAAGTAATGATTTTTATCTATGTTAAATGTGATAAAAATCACGACATTTCAATGATTAGCCTAATAATTATCTAAAGTTTCCCAATCCATCGAAAAAAGTTACAAATGGTCGATTAACGATTGTATCTTTATCATTTTCGGATAGACTTATAACGTGAAATACAGATGATTGCTGTCATATAAATAGGAAAATTAGCAATGACTGCTCTAAATCAATATGGAATGAATTTAGAAATTACGCCGCATAATGGATGGTCACAACGGTTCTGGGACGACCTGTTACCAGCTAAAGAACGGGTGAGTAAACATCCGTTTTTTACGGAAATGGCCAATGGGGGATTGAGCCTAGATAGTTTCCGTTATGCTTTACTTAATTTCTATCCATTAGTCGCCCATTTCCCGTCATATATGGCTGGAGCATTGGGGAAAGCGACTGGGTTTTCTGAACCGGGAGTTACTGAAGCGCGAGATTGGTTAATTCAAAATATTAAGGTAGAAGAGCGACACTTAAAATGGTATCGCGATTGGGCTGGAGGTTTTGGCTTAACAGTTGAAAAACTTGATCATGTACGTCCGCCAGCTGCTATGAACGCGGTAAACCATTTTCTATGGAATATGAGTCATCGAGGGAATTTGGCAGAATGTCTGGCTGCAACAAATTTAGCAATTGAATGGGCAACCGGAGATTGGTCTATTCAGGTATATAAAGGTATTCATACCTATACCAATCATCCTGAAGTCACGATTGATAAACGTTCTTTAGCTTGGTTACGTGCTCATGCACATTATGATGATCTTCATCCATATGAAGCTATGGAGCTGATTAAGCGTTTATGTAATGATCGTCCTGACTGGCAGCAAAAAGCATTTCATGCTGCCGAAGAAGGGCTACGGTATTATGAATTAGCTTTGGACGATTGCTATAGGGTACAGCTTCAAGCCTCTGCTTGATCTGGCCTTAAAAAGGGAGAATATTTATACGATATTCTCCCTTTTATTTTATTCAAGTAATTTTAAAAGCTTAGTTCGATAAGGCGTTTCTTCGGGTAATAATTCAAGTAAGCGTTCCACAGCATCTACACGGTCGGGGACACGACTGACTACTCGCAATAATTGGTCAATATCTTCAATTTGATAAATCACATGACTTAAACGAGCGTCAAAACAATCTCTCCATGCACATAAAAAAGGGCTTTCTGATTTAGCTAAAAAGCTTCCTTTATAAAGTGTAAGCGTAGTTGATGTGAAGCCTAGGTTTAATGCTTGTTCGGCCATTAAAAAATCACATTGAATTTCGCAGTTAAGTCTATATGGTCGTGACTCGATAACGTCGGGTATTAGGTTTCTAAGTTGAGAAAGTTCTGCTTTTAACGTGGTGGTACTTACAGGCCGGTCACCATATAACGCATAGTGAAGTTCTTCAAGATTAATTCCTTCGGGACAGAGGGTTAGAATGCATAGAATTTCAATCTGGCGTTGAGTCAATGTAAGGCTGTGTTGGTTATATTGAACTTTGGGAGTTCCAAAGGCCTTAATATACAAAATATTTTTTTGATGTAGCTGAATTGCTTGTTTAACAATGTCAGCACAACGCTCTACTGCTAAAACTCCAAGTGAATTATGTTTTTGATATTTGGTCGATAAATTCATAATTCCATAAAACTGACCTGTATTTGCATCCGTTATTGGGGCTGCGTAACACACCCAGTCTCTAACACTATTCATCTGGTTTTCGTGTGAGTAAACACAGCTTGCAGAATGTGTATTTAATGCTAAACCAATTGCATTTTGACCTACTGCCTGAGTAGACCACTGACCACCTTCAACAAAGTGTACTTGCTCGGCCGATGAGCGCATTGGATGACTACTCCATGTCCAAAGTAGAGTGCCATGAGGATCAGTCACACCAATGGCCATATCGGCATCTTCGGCAATATGCATTAAATTGCGATGACACTCATGAATCGAACGACCAAATAATGAATGTTCCCATTCCTCACCCAGATCAAACAAAGGTGCTGCCTCAAGGTCAAGTGATGGTTTTTTTCTTAATAGTTTAGAATGAGATGAGGATTCCGGCCGAAATAAGGACGGAGTAGTGTCTATTAAAGGCGATGACAATTGTTCTGACATATCCATATCGAAATTCCTTTATCATTGAAATGGCGTATCCGTAGCCGCTCAACTGTTATAACTTTTTTATTGTGACTATTTCCTAGTTATCTCCTTACCTTAAATAATTTTATAGGTCTTGACCATTATCCTATTGGATAAGTTTTGTTAATTGCCTATTCCTTACGATAAGACATCTTGTCGGCTGAAAGGTTTTGGTGCTGCTTCTCCAAAATATTGTCGATCGGCAAAATAGCTAGAACGGACCATCGGTGCACTCCAGATATTTTTAAAACCTAATCGTTTACCATGTCGAGTATATCGTTCAAATTCTTGTAAATTTACAAACCGATGAATAGGTGCATGTGATTTTGAAGGCTGAAGATATTGACCAATCGTGACAAGATCTACTTGATAATCTTTTAAGTCATTAAGTAGAGCAAGTACTTCTGCCTCAATTTCTCCTAACCCAACCATTAGACCAGACTTGGTTTTGATATCGGGACAATATGCTTTAAAGCGTTTTAGCAGCTCTAGTGAATGTTGATAGTCTGACCCAGGACGCATCGCTTTATATAAACGAGGAACAGTCTCAATATTATGATTAAACACATCTGGTGGAGATAAACTCAAAGTTGAAAGTGCTGTTTCTAAACGTCCACGAAAATCTGGTACTAAAATCTCAATCAATGTTTCTGGACAACGTTTCCTAATTTCTTCAATACACTTTACAAAATGTGCAGCGCCGCCATCATGTAGATCGTCGCGGTCTACTGAGGTAATCACGACATATTTTAAGTTTAGATTTGCGACTGTTTCTGCCAAATGCTTAGGTTCATCTTCATCTAGCGGTTTTGGACGACCATGGGCGACATCACAAAATGGGCAGCGACGAGTACAGATATCACCCATAATCATAAATGTTGCTGTACCTCCACCAAAACATTCCGGTAAATTGGGACACGCCGCTTCTTCGCAAACACTGTGTAACTTCTGTTGGCGCAGCAAATTTTTTATGCGTTTAATTTCTTCAAAATCGGTTATTTTTGCTCTAATCCAATCCGGTTTAGTAGGTAACTCTTCTGTAGGTAAAATTTTAATAGGAATGCAAGCGACTTTATCTGCTCCTCTTAATTTAATACCAGTTTCTGCTTGTCTTTTAAAATCCATATTAATAATTCCATTTTATATTAAATAATTTTTAACTAGACTCTATATAATAAAAATCCTTATAATTTAAATAAAGGACATTGGTTTTATTAATGAGCGTAGTACACAGCTAATATTATAAATTAATAAAGGTTGGTTAAAGGTTTGTTTTGCAAGACAATGAAATGTATTAAAATTTTTTAATTTTATTTTTGCTGTGCAAGTTTTTGAAAAATAAAAAATAATAGCCATAAAAACCATTTAAAAATTTTTAGTCTAATAGCATATTAAATTAAATTGAGCTTTATTATTTGTAGCGAAATATATAACTCTCGCTGAAACTTGGTTGATTTTTAATAATCAAGATAATAAAGGAAAAGGATATGCAATTAACGGAAGAGCAATTACTCGCAGCATATAAACGCATGCGTGATATTCGTGAATTTGAGGATCGACTTCACGAAGAAAATACTAATGGTGATATTCCTGGCTTTATTCACTTATACAGTGGTGAAGAAGCTGTAGCAGTCGGGATTTGCGAAAATTTAACCGACAAAGACTATATCACTTCAACACACCGTGGACATGGACACTGTATTGCAAAAGGCTGTGACATTCACGCCATGATGCTGGAAATTTTCGGTAAAGATGACGGGCTATGCCGTGGAAAAGGCGGTTCTATGCATATTGCCGATTTGGATAAAGGTATGCTCGGTGCAAACGGAATTGTGGGCGGCGGGCCTCCCTTAGCAATTGGTGCAGCGTTGACAGCAAAAACCTTAAAAACTGGTGGCGTTGGACTGTCTTTTACAGGTGATGGCGGTTCAAACCAAGGCCTGACCTTTGAAGCAATGAACATGGCTGTAGTTCTTAAACTTCCAGTAATTTTTGTTTTCGAAAATAACGGTTTTGGTGAAGGAACGGGCCATGATTACGCGGTAGGAAGTAAGGATATTGCTGGTCGTGCAGCTGGTTTTGGTTTACCAGCAGTTAAAGTTGATGGTACTGATTTCTTTGCAGTTTATGAAGCGGCCCAAACTGCTATTGATCGTGCACGCCGTGGTGAAGGTCCAAGTGTGATTGAAACCATTACAAACCGCTTTTATGGCCACTTTGAAGGTGACCCTGGTTTGATTCGCTCTAAAGAAGAAGTCGAATTCATCAAAGAAAATAAAGATCCTTTGAAAATTTTCCGAGAAAAAGTCAAAGACAAAATTGATGAAGCCAAACTAGACGAGATTGATGCAGCATCTAAAGCAAATGTTGATGATGCCGTTGCTAAAGCTCGTGCTGCGGCATACCCACAACCAGAACAACTCCTTACTGACGTCTATGTCTCTTACTAAAGGAATAGTAAAGATGCCAAATAAAAGTTTTCGTAATGCGATTAAAGAAGCCATTGAATCAGAAATGCGCCGTGACCCAACTGTTTTTGTGGTTGGTGAAGATGTGCGCGGTGGCCATGGCGGCAAAAATACCGAAGAGAACGAGCTTGAAGGCTTCGGTGGGGTACTCGGTGTAACCAAAGGTTTATGGACGGAATTTGGTTCAGAACGTGTTATTGATACCCCAATTACCGAATCGGCGATTATTGGTATGGCCGCTGGTGCTGCGGCTACAGGTTTACGTCCTGTTGCTGACTTAATGTTTATGGATTTCTATGGCGTGTGTCATGACATGCTCTATAACCAAGCCGCTAAGTTCCGTTATATGTTCGGCGGAAAAGCAAAAGCGCCAATGGTTGTACGTGGCATGATTGGCGCAGGTTTTTCTGCGGCAGCTCAGCATTCTCAGTCACCATATAACGTATTTGCTGCGGTTCCGGGCTTAAAAGTTGTGGTTCCATCTAGCCCATATGATGTGAAAGGGCTATTAATTCAGGCTATTCGAGATGACGACCCTGTGGTGTTCTGCGAGCATAAAATGCTTTATGACATTAAAGGTGAAGTTCCAGATGATGCCTATACTATTCCCTTTGGTGTAGCAAATTACACCCGTGAAGGAACAGATGTGACCATTATTGCTTTAGGCCTGATGGTACACCGTGCCAATGAAGTAGCGGACAAACTGGCAAAAGATGGTATTTCAGTTGAGGTGGTTGACCCTCGCACAATTTCACCTCTAGATGAAGAAGGAATTTTAGAGTCTGTTGCATCGACTGGACGTGTGGTTATTGTGGATGAATCGGCGGCACGCTGTGGCTTCGGGCATGATGTTGCTGCACTAGTTGCACAAAAAGGTTTCCACTATTTAAAAGCACCTGTTGAACTCGTAACGCCACCACATACGCCTGTTCCATTCTCTCCGGTTTTAGAAAAAGAATGGATTCCAAGTGTAGAGCGTATTGAGCAAGCTGTGCGAAAAACATTGGAGGCTTAGGATGAGCGAAATTAAAACGCTGGAGATCCCGAAATGGGGATTATCCATGGAAGAAGGCACGATTGCCCAATGGTTGATTAAAGAAGGTGATAGCTTTAATAAAGGCGATGAAATTTGTGAAATTGAAACCACAAAAATCGTCAATGTATTAGAAGCGCCTTTTGCAGGAACGCTCCGTAAAATTTTAGCAAAAGATGGTGAGACTTTACCTGTCGGTAGTCTCATTGCGGTATGTGCTGAAAGTGAAGTTTCTGATGCAGAAATTGAAACATTTATTGCATCACTCGGTGGTTCAGCAGCTAAAGCTCCTGAAGCATCTTCGGAACAGAGTAAAGCGGAAACATCTGCACCTATTGCTGAAAAAGCGGAACAACCACAGTCTGTAGCTGCAAGTGCTCCAGTTCCAGTAAAGGTTGCTAAAGGTGACTACGCTGTACCCGAGTCATTACAAGGTTATCAAACATCTGATGAGTTGTTTACAACACCGCATGCGTTAAAACTTGCTGAAAAACATAATGTGAACTTAGCGAAAGTCACAGGCTCTGGCCGTGAAGGACGTATTAGTGTTCAAGACATCCAGAAAGCTGTGCAGGCTGCTGGAGGTCAGTGGCCTGACGTTAAACAGCAAACTCAAGCTAAAGTGGTTAAATCTACTGCCGACGATAGCCGAGTTTCAGCGACGCCTGTAGCACGTCGTTTAGCAAAACAATGGGGCATTAACTTAAATGACTGCCGTGTTTCAGGTACTCGTGGCCGGGTTTGTAAAGAAGATGTTGAAGCAGTTTATTATCGCAATAATCCAACGTCGGTAAGTGAACAACCTGCTCAATGTGCAGCTCAACCACAATCGACAATTACGACTGTGGCGATGAATGGGATGCGTAAAGCGATTGCTTCACGGCTACAGGCTGCAAAACGTAATGCACCGCATTTCCGCCTAGTAGTCGATCTAAACGTAGAAGCTATGCAAACACTACGTAAGCAAATTAATGAAACTGTGCCACAAGTGAAGCTTTCTATTAATGACATGTTAATTAAGGCAGCTGCAGCGGCACTCATTAAAGTACCTGAGGTGAATGTTCAATTTGATGAGGCGACTCAATCAATCTTACAGTTCTCTCAAGCAGATATTTCGGTAGCTGTGGCAATTCCAAACGGTTTAATTACACCCATTGTGAAAGCGGCGAATCAGAAGTCTTTAGCACAGATTTCCGATGACATGCGTGATTTAGCAACACGCGCCAAGACTGGCAAGTTACAACCTGATGAGTTTCAAGGCGGCAGTTTTAGCATTTCAAATTTAGGAATGTTAGGCATTAAACAGTTCGACGCCATTATTAATCCACCGCAAGGTGCAATTATGGCATTAGGTGCTTCGGAATCTCGCGCTGTTGTTGAAAATGGCAATGTAGTGGTTCGTGAGATTGTCACTGCGACATTGTCATGCGATCACCGAGTCATTGATGGTGCGGTTGGAGCGAAATTCTTGGCCAGCTTTAAGCAGTTTGTTGAAAACCCTGCTTTAATTTTGGTGTAGGAGAACCCGCATGTCAGAAGCTCAATTTGATTTAATTGTGATTGGCGCGGGACCGGGTGGGTATGTGGCTGCAATTCGTGCAGCCCAGCTCGGGTTAAAAACCGCAATTGTAGAAGAACAACATCTAGGCGGAATTTGCCTAAACTGGGGCTGTATTCCAACTAAAGCTTTGCTTGCAGGGGCAGAGCTTGCAACTCAGTTTAAACATGCCGGACAGTTTGGTTTTCAGGTATCTCAACTCGATTTTGATATTCAAAAGCTTGTGCAACATAGCCGACAAGTGTCAGCTCAGTTAGTACAAGGTATTGATTACTTACTTAAAAAAAAACAGGTGACTGTATTTAATGGTCGTGCTCAGCTTACGGCTAAAGAAAAAATTGAAGTGACCGATCCTCAAGGTAAAAGTCAGGTTTTGAGTGCACCACACATCATTTTAGCAACTGGAGCTAAAGCTCGACATGTTCCTCAGCTTCCTGTCGATGGAACGTACGTGTGGAGCTATAAAGAAGCGCTTGTACCAGAGCAATTACCAAAAAGCTTATTGGTTGTAGGCTCGGGAGCGATTGGCAGTGAGTTTGCTAGTCTTTATCAAGATTTAGGATGTCAGGTCACCCTTATTGATTTAGCCAAGCAGATTTTACCCACTGAAGATGCGGAAGTTGCTCAATTTGTTAGAAAACAATTTGAACAAAAAGGTATGAAAGTCTTAACCGATGCTGTCGTTCAAAGTATTCAGATTGAAAATGAGCAAGTCCACTGTGTAATTGAAACGGCAAATGACGTTCAAACGATTGTTTTCGACCGTGTGCTGTCGGCAATTGGTGTACAGCCTAATACCACGGGACTAGGACTAGAACGTTTAGGTGTGGATCTTAATCCACAAGGTTTTGTGGCAATTGATGACTATTGTAAAACCAACGTAGCAGGACTTTATGCCATTGGTGATGTGGCTGGAGCGCCGTGTCTCGCTCATAAAGCAAGCCATGAAGCCATGATATGTGTCGAGAAAATTGCTGGTGTAGCAAACGTACATTCACTCGATCGTAGCCAGATCCCGGGTTGTATTTTTACGCATCCACAAGTGGCGAGTATTGGGTTAACAGAAAATGCGGCCAAAGTTAAGAATCTACCTATACGTATTGGTAAGTTTTCTTTAACTGCAAATGGCAAAGCTTTGGCAATTGGTGATGCGTCAGGTTTCGTTAAAACGGTGATACATGCAGAAACGGGTGAATTACTTGGCGCACATATGGTAGGTCATGAAGTGACTGAGCACATTCAAGGCTTTGCGATTGCTAAATATCTAGAAGCAACTGATGAAAGTTTAGCTCAAGTGGTTTTCCCACATCCAACCTTATCAGAAGCCATGCATGAATCCATTCTGGCTTCAATGCAACGAGCGATTCATATGTAGAAATTCTACATTTACAGGAGTTGAACATGGTTAAGGGATTAAAAAATAAAGTCGTTTTAGTGACTGGGGCAGCTCAAGGCATTGGCCGTGGGATTGCCCTGCGCTTGGCGCAAGAAGGTGTACATATTGCCCTAGTCGATATGAAACAAGATCGACTGAACGAGGTGCAGCAGGAAATTCAGGGTTTAGGTGTAAATGCGAGCATATTTATTGCTGATGTAAGTGACCGTGAGCAAGTGTATGCTGCTATAAATCATGCTGAAGAGACTCTTGGTGGATTTGATGTCATGATTAATAACGCTGGAATTGCACAAGTTCAAGCCATTGCTGATATCACACCTGATGAATTTCAAAAAATTGTTGATATCAATATTGGTGGAGTACTGTGGGGCATTCAGGCTGCTGCTGCAAAATTTAAGCAACGGCAACATAAAGGAAAAATCATTAATGCTTGCTCAATTGCAGGCCATGACGGGTTTGCTTTACTCGGTATTTACTCGGCAACCAAATTTGCGGTACGAGCACTTACCCAAGCTGCGGCAAAAGAATATGCCAGTCACGGTATTACGGTAAATGGATATTGTCCCGGAATTGTCGGAACTGACATGTGGGTTGAAATCGATAAACGTTTTGCTGAAATTACCGGTGCCGCTATAGGTGAAACTTATAAAAAATATGTGGAAGGTATTGCTTTAGGTAGAGCCCAAATACCAGAGGATGTAGCTGCATTAGTTGCTTTTCTGGCAAGTGAAGATTCAGATTACATTACAGGCCAATCCATTTTAACGGACGGTGGCATTGTCTATCGCTAAAACAACATCCTGATTTGAGGGAGATAATAATGAAAGCAGCGCGTTTTTATGACAGAGGCGATATTCGTATTGAAGATATCCCTGAACCAGAAGTCACTCCCGGCACTGTAGGCATTAAGGTAGCTTGGTGTGGAATCTGTGGTACAGATTTGCATGAGTTTATGGAAGGACCGATTTTTATTCCACCGTGTGGACATGCGCATCCTATTTCAGGCGAATCTGCGCCGATTACCATGGGACATGAGTTTTCAGGTGTGGTTTATGCCGTAGGTGAAGGTGTTGATGATATTGAAATTGGTCAGCATGTAGTCGTAGAGCCTTATATTGTGGCCGATGATGTGCCGACTGGACCGGGTGATAATTACCATCTTTCTAAAAATATGAACTTCATTGGTTTAGGCGGTCGTGGCGGTGGTTTATCGGAGAAAATTGCGGTTAAACGCCGTTGGGTGCATCCAATTTCCAATAAAATTCCACTAGATCAGGCGGCCTTGATTGAACCGTTATCTGTGGGTCACCATGCTTTCGTACGTAGTGGTGCAAAGGCTGGTGATATTGCACTGGTAGGTGGTGCGGGCCCAATAGGTTTGTTGCTTTCAGCAATTTTAAAAGCAAAAGGTCTTAAGGTCATCATTACCGAACTAAGTGCCAAACGCAAAGAAAAAGCCAAAGAGTCGGGAGTCGCAGATTATATTTTAGACCCTTCAGAAGTTGATGTTGTTTCTGAGGTCATGAAAATTACTAATGGCGATGGCGTCGATGTCGCGTTTGAATGTAGTAGCGTTAACAAAGTTTTAGATACTTTGGTTGCAGCAGTCAAACCAACAGGCGTTATCGTTATTGTTTCGATTTGGAGCCACCCAGCATCAATTAATGTGCATAGTGTGGTGATGAAAGAGCTTGATGTACGCGGTACGATTGCCTATGTGAATGACCATCAAGAAACGATTAAACTGGTCGAAGAAGGTAAAATAAATCTTGAACCTTTTATTACCCAGCGTATTCAACTTGATGATTTGATTTCACAAGGTTTTGAAACCTTAATTCATAACAATGAGTCAGCCGTTAAGATTATCGTACAGCCCTAAATAGATACTCAAACCTATAAAAAAGAGCGATGATTCGCTCTTTTTTTATTAAAGTAAATTGTTGTCTTGGGCTTCAATAATAGGCGGTAATGGTTGTCCTAAAGAGCTTAGAGACTCTCGCTCAATCAAACGTACAATTGAATCGAGCGGTAAATCATTTTCTTGCAAACCAAAAGGTTCTTCAATTTGAGCACTTAAGGCATCTAAACCTAAAAACATATAAGCGATTAAGCCGACAATAAGCGGTGTCCAGATGCCCAAAGCTGCTTCAAGGCTAAATGGTAATATGAAACAGAAGCAGTAAACGGCACGGTGCAAAAGTACTGAATATGAATAGGGTAAAGGTGTCCCAGCAATACGATCACAACCTGCTTGGATATTGCCTAACTCAACAATATGTCGATTTAAGGTGCTATAGATAATGTCACTAATTTCACCATCTTTTAGTATTTTAACTAAATCTTTTTGAATGTTTTCGAGTACAAATTGTGGTGCATTAATATGCTCATTTAAATAATTAAGTGAAGAGTTCGTTAAATAGGCATGTTCAAGAAATTTGGTGGGTTCAACTGTTTGTTGACGCAGTCGATCACGCAATAAATTACTAAAAATTAGGACTTGATGAATTAAATGTTCACGCTGTTCATTCGATAGAACATGGCTATCTCTAACGATATGTCTGGCATTGGCAATTAGCGCACCCCAAAGTTTGCGACCTTCCCACCATCGGTCATAACACGCGCTATTTCTAAAACCCGTACAAATTGACAGAATCACACCGAAGATTGTAAAACCAATTGCAGGTACGGTAGGGATTTGAATCCAATGATAATAAGAAAGAAAAACAACAAATGCTGAGATCAGAATAACAATGCTCAGTGCAGGCAAGACCTTCGGCAAAATTGTTCCTTTCCAAGCAAATAATAATTTAAATACATTGCTTTTATCACGGACAATCATATAAAGCCTTTGAACTAATGAACCTAACCAAGTGCAATATGATACGCCTTAGACGAGCTAAATACCTAGCTAAAGCTTATGCTTTTGTCTATATCGCCAAAGAGTAGTGCGGCTAATACCAAAAATATTCGCGACCATATTTAAGTTATGGTTATATTTTTCTAAAGCGGCTTGTACATTTTCAGGTGTAAGTTCTGCATTATTTTCAGGTAATTTAACGTATTCGTCTGCATCTAATAGTTCATTTGGTAAGTCTTCAACTTCAATTTCGTCTTTACCATTTGCCATGGTTAAAGCATAAAGCAATGTATTTTTAAGCTCACGAACATTTCCCGGCCAGTCATAGTTCAATAAAACTTGCATGGCTTTTTGATTGACATGACGCGGCATTGTGTCGAGTTGAGTGGAGCTCTCTTTTAAAATCTGATCGCCAATAAGAGGAATATCGACTTTACGCTCTCTGAGTGGTGGTATAAAAATTGGAATTACGCGTAAACGGTAGAGCAAATCGTGGCGGAAACGTCCAGCCTTAGCCTCTTCGCGTAAAGCTTTATGTGTTGCTGTAATAATTCGGACATTGGCCTGAATCGGTTTTTCACCACCCACAGGGGTAAATTCACTTGTTTCTAACACCCGTAATAATTTAGCCTGAAGCTCTAAAGGAATCTCAGCAATTTCATCCAGAAAAAGCGTCCCACCAGCGGCACGTTCAAACACGCCTTTATGGTCACGAATTGCTCCTGTAAAAGCGCCTTTCACGTGTCCAAAAAGTTCACTTTCTAAAATATTGGCATTGAGGGCCGCACAATTAATTGCCACAAAAATCTTATTTTTACGCTGGCTATAATCATGAATTGCTTTTGCCACCAGTTCCTTACCACTACCAGACTCACCGCGGACGAGCACTGGAAACTCAGTAATTGCTACTCTTTGAATGATGGAAAACATACGAGCCATTTCTGGTGAGCAACTGTTAAAAACCTTGGCTAAGTCCTGTAATTGTTCTGTTAGCGTTGATTGACCAGCAATATCATTTTCTGTGCCAACTGGCTGTAGAATATGCAATTTCCCGATAATGCGATGCTCGGTAATATAAATATCATGTTCTTGATAGATAAATCGCTTTCTTATTTTAGGAGTATTGATCTCAAGATATTGATTGTGATGATCTTGAGTAAGCGCTGCCATGCTCTCAACAGAAATATCGTCTGTATTAAATTTATAGTGAATGGCGTGAGTCGTTGTGTCTGCTAAAAACAGACTTGCATTTGGAAATAAAGCCTTAAGTTGCTCAAATAATATATAAAAATCTTGTTCTGACTCAAAATTTAACTTTGCCATTTCATGTGTTTCACAATCGTTTCATTGAAACATACTTGAGTTTCAAGGGAACATCAAGCTCAGTTCATCTTCATATTTTAATTTTATTAATTAATTTAATTTATTGATTTTTATATTTATTATTAAATTTTAAATAATTGGCACCTTATTTGCAAAATATAGGAAAGAAATAAATTATTAAGGTATAAATCATGTTCTTTAAACAGTTTTTTGAGCAGGAAAGTTCGACTTATACATATATGCTTGGGTGTGAAGAAACACGAGAGGCGGTTTTAATTGATCCAGTCGCATCAGATATAGAAATTTATGCAAAAGAATTAGAGCAACATCAATTTACGCTCATCTATACATTAGATACACATGTTCATGCAGACCATATTACTGCTGCGAATTTGCTTCGTGAACGTTTCCATTGCAAATCGGTTTTACACCGAAACTCAGATGTAAGTTGTGGAGATATTTTAATCACTGATGGTTGCATGCTTAAAGTCGGTAATCTCAGTATTGAAGCGCGCTATACACCAGGTCATACCAATGCTTGTACAAGTTATCTGGTAGGAAATATAGTTTTCACTGGCGATGCATTATTAATTGACGGTTGCGGTCGAACTGACTTTCAACAAGGTAATGCAGGCACACTTTATGACAGTATTCATAAGCAACTTTTCAGCCTACCTGACAGCACTATTGTATATCCTGGACACGACTATAAGGGTCGTTTGTCTTCAACGATTGGTTATGAACGTTTAAAAAATTCACGTCTAGGTCAGAATCGCTCGCGCGAAGATTTTATTAAATTAATGAATAACCTAAATCTGCCATATCCTAAACAAATCGATAAAGCACTACCTGCCAATCAGGCCTGTGGTTCAACTTCACAATCATAAGGTGGCAATATGGAACTTAAACGAGTTAATCAAGAATTTTATGTTGCGGGCCAGATTACTGCCGATGATGTCGCAAAAATTGCAGACCAAGGAATAAAAACTCTAATATGTAACCGTCCAGACGGAGAAGGTGCAGATCAACCTAATGTGATTGAAATTGAAGAAGCAGCTCAGCGACATGGCCTAAACGTAATCTATCAGCCTGTTACCAGTGGCAAAATTACCGATCAGCAAGTTACCGAGTTTAAGCAGCTTTATCAGAATGCCCAGAAACCTGTTTTAGCATATTGCCGTTCTGGTATGCGCGCGATTAGTTTATGGGCTTTGGCTGAAGTTGCTCCATCAGATGCAGCACTGTTAGTTGAAGCGGGTAACAAACTTGGTTTTAACTTGAAAGGCTTAGTGCCACGTATTTTAAAACGTGATCATGAACCGGCAACGATTCCTTGCTATAGCGTTGTGATTGTGGGGGCTGGTGCAGCTGGAATTTCTGTAGCGTCTAGTCTCTTATGCCGTGAACCGAACTTAGATATTGTCATTATTGATCCAGCAGATACGCATTATTATCAACCCGGCTGGACCATGGTAGGGGCTGGTATTTTTAAGCCGCAAGTAACAGCACGCTCAATGGCAAGTGTGATTCCATCAAAAGTTAAATGGATGAAAGCTGCGGTTGCTGGATTCGACCCTGAGCACAATCAGGTGATTCTGGAAGGATGCCAACCCATTCAATATAAAGCGTTGGTCGTATGTCCCGGTTTAAAACTGAATTGGCATGGGATTGAAGGTTTAGTCGAAACCCTTGGTAAAAATGGGGTGACGTCTAACTATCGCTATGACTTGGCACCTTATACATGGCAACTGGTACAACAACTAAACGGTGGAAAGGCGATCTTTACCCAACCACCTATGCCGATTAAATGTGCGGGTGCTCCTCAAAAAGCAATGTATCTTTCAGCCGACCACTGGTTAAAGCAAGGCAAACTTAAAGATATCTCTATCCATTTTTATAACACTGGTGCTGTTTTATTTGGTGTGAAGGAATATGTACCTGCACTAATGCAATATGTCGAAAAATATGGTTCTGAACTGCACTTTAATCATCAACTTGTCAAAGTAGATGGGCCTGCAAAAAAAGCATGGTTTAAGGTATTGAACGATGAAAATGCAGCATTGGTCGAAACAGATTTTGACATGATGCATGTTGTTCCACCGCAACAAGCCCCAGACTTTATTCGTGCCAGTACTCTTACTGATGAAGCAGGCTGGGTCAGTGTGAATCCTCAAACTTTACAACACACAGAACATGCCAATATTTTTGCTTTAGGCGACGTGATGAATGCGCCTAATGCCAAAACTGCTGCAGCAGCACGCGCTCAAGCTCCAATTGTCGCTGTGAATGTTCTTGCGAAACTAAAAGGTGAGCAGAACTTTTGTGAATATAACGGCTATGGCTCGTGTCCACTGACTGTAGAGCGTGGAAAAATCGTTCTAGCTGAGTTTGGTTACGGCGGCAAACTACTTCCTAGTTTCCCGAAATGGGTAATCGATGGGCAAAAACCATCACGTTTAGCATGGTTGCTTAAAGAACAGATTTTACCGCCAATTTACTGGCAAGGCATGCTCAAAGGCCGCGAATGGATGGTCAAACCTGAGCGAGGATAAGTAAAGATTAATAATCTTTACCCTGAGAAGCGGTTGAAGCTTCGCAAGAAGACGAGAACTATGTTCGAGTTAAGAGGGTAAACAAAGCAACGCTTTGTCCTGAGAAGCGACTAAAGCTTCGCAAGAAGGCGAGATCTACTCACTCATTAACCAGCAGTCTACTGCAAACGATGTATATGCAATTTTAGGCTTTTGATATGTTATTACTTGTCGTTGAAGGCATTGTGATTGGCTTTTTACTTGGTCTTACCGGTGCAGGTGGCGGTATTCTTGCCGTACCTGCGCTCATGACCAGTCAAGGTTGGAGTGTGGCACAAGCTGCGCCGATTGGATTATTGGCAGTTGCTCTATCTACACTCATTGGCACCATTGAAGGTTTATTTAAAAAAATAGTTCGTTATCGTGCTGCAATCTGGATTGCTTTAATTGGTGCCCCTATGGCACATATCGGCATTTTAATAGCCAACACGATTTCACCTGTCTGGCTCATGTTAATGTTTAGCTTGGTCATGTTTACTGTGGGTTATCGACTTATTAATAATAGAGTTTCAGATTTTCATAACCCGCCGTGTCAGGTCAACCCAAGTACGGGACGCTTTATCTGGAATTTTAAAACAGGTAGCGTTCTTGCAAGTATAGGAATTATTGCTGGGCTTTTAACTGGTATGCTCGGTGTTGGTGGCGGTTTTGTAATTGTGCCAGCGCTTAGAAAAGTCACAAATTTGGATATGCATAGCATTGTTGCAACATCACTTATGATTATTTTTCTCATTAGTGGAATGAGTATTGTAATGCATATTGCAGAGGGTTTCCATTATCCTGTAGCCATTACCAGTGCGTTTTCGCTCGCATGTGCATTCGGTATGTTATTAGGACGCAGAGCTATTCGTTTTATTCCGTCTGCAATCGTGCAAAAAGTCTTTGCTTTAATGGTTTTTGCTGTCGCAATTTATATGGTCATTAAAATTGTTAATCTAACAAATATCTAAACGATATAGTATTTTAACCTTCTCTATAAATAGCAATTTTCCAAAGATGAGATGTTAAAATTATCTTGGGAAAATTGATTTAAACCATTTAAATTTTTGAGAAAGCGAAATGAAGCGAGTTAACGTGGCAATTTGTGGTTTTGGACGTATTGGGCAACAAATTGCAGAGCTTCTTTCAAATCGATCGGCATATTATCAACAAAAATATCAAATCGATGCCCGTTTAGTGGGTGTCTGTAACTCATCATCAGGTTTAATTAATCAAGAAGGTTTACAAGCTGATAAATGGTTAGATAAAACACAATATCAACTAAGCCTAACAGAGCAAAAATTTTTAGAACAGGTTCAAGCAGATGTCATTATTGAGGCAGGGCCAAGTGACTATGTGACAGGTGGAAAAGGCCTATTTTATTTAAATTATGCTTTAACA
The DNA here is from genome assembly GCF_013122135.1 of Acinetobacter lactucae. Lineage (NCBI taxonomy): Bacteria > Pseudomonadati > Pseudomonadota > Gammaproteobacteria > Moraxellales > Moraxellaceae > Acinetobacter > Acinetobacter lactucae. The sequence goes on along the minus strand of NZ_CP053391.1, from coordinate 2,095,160 downwards.
CATAACATGCATGCTATTGCGGTATCTAAAGGTGCTTTAGTCGTAGATGGTAAAAAATTAGTTAACTTGGCACATCAGCACAATAAAAAACTATTTTTTAGCGGTGCGACAGCTGCTGCGTTACCAACTGTTGATTTGTTTGAATATAACTTAGCAGGCTGTCAAATTTTAGAAATAGAAGGTGTTTTTACAGGCACCACAAATTTTATTTTAAATGATATGTTGCAACACGGGTGCACATTTACAGAATCTCTTGAAAAAGCTCAAGCAAAAGGTATTGCGGAACCTGACAGCTCTTTTGATGTAGATGGATGGGATACTGCTGCCAAAATTACCATATTAGCTAATACTGTTTTAAGCACTAATATAAAAATTCAGGATATTCCAAGACAAGGAATCAGTCATGTTACGGCCGAACATATTCGTGGTTGGAAAAAAGAAAATTTAATTCCTCGTCTGGTCGGTTTTATTCATATTCAAAATCAGCAAATTCAAACAGGTATTGAATTAAGATTAGTTCCAGCACATCATCCTTTTGCTCATCTACAAGGTTCTAATAAGTGCATTCGGGTGTTAACGCAAGAAATGGGGGAATTTGTGGTCAGTGGAGGGGCTTCTGCGCCTTTAGCTACGGCAGCTGCAGCTTTAAAAGATTTCGAGTTGATGCTTAAAACGGGCTACTAGAGATGAATTATTACTTATAAAAAAGCAGGCTTTTATGCCTGCTTCTCATAATTTTTTTGACTGTTAAATAACTTTTTTCCAATTTCAAACTTACTAAACATTAAGTAGTTACCCAGTAAAATTAATAAAATTCCAAATACAGCATTTAAAGTCCATACATATCCTTCAAAGAAAGTAGAAACTGTTAGAGCAACTAACGGGAAGAGCAATGTGCTATAGGCTGCTTTGGCTGCGCCAATTCGTCCAACAAGAGAAAAGTAAGCAGAGAACCCAATAACCGTACCAAATACAGCCAAGTAAAGTACCGAACTTAAAAATGGGAAATTCATTGGAGGCATTAGATCTTGGCCTGTAAATAAAGCTAGACTTAACATCACCAATGCACCATAAGTCATGGCATAACAATTGGTTGAAAAGATATTTAGACCACGTTTTTGGTGTCTAACACTAATCATATTTCCTAAAGAAAAACCGTAAGTGCCTATTGCACATAGACCGATACCCATTAGTAACTGTGCATTAAACTGACTATTAACAAGGTCATGCCAGAACAGTAAAACAATACCTATGAGTCCTAGAATTGCAGCTGGGGCAAAATTTGGTGAAGGTTTTTGCTTAAAAAAGATAAGGGCATTAATGGCATTAAAGAAAACAGCCATCGAAAAGATCACAGACTCTAAACCGCTGTTTACATATTTAACTGCGGTATAAAAACAAATAAAGTTTAGGCCGAAAACACAGAGTCCTTGCAACATACAAAACAAATGGTCTTTTAATGCAATTCGTTGTAATTTTCCTGAAAATAGTAAAACAACCCAAAGTAATAAGGCTGAAATGGCAAAACGCCATAAAATTGCGACGACAGGTGTTGCATAATGGCTCTGAACGGCAATTCCAATCCATGTTGTTCCCCAAATCAACACCACCGCAACATAGAGTAAAATATTCATAAGTTCATCCTCGATTACCAAGCTTAAGTATTTAGGAATGCTTCATTTTTCACGTATATATTCTTGTGTTCTACATGCAAGATCTTGCGTTTTTTATAGAACTAAACTAGCTCAATTTTGCTGAATATGGTTAACTTAAGCTCAATGAGATTCGTTTTAATTTTGCATGGCCTATCAAACTTTAGAACAGCTACAGCAATCTAAAGCCAAGCTTCACGAAACGGTGGTGCTTGATGAAAATATGCAACTTGCATTTTGGTCTAATCAGCAAGATCGTGTAAGTGTCTGTAGCGATCACCACACTTTAAGTCTGTATATTCAAGATGGCTATGAAAGCTATCAAAAAACACCTGCGGGCTGGAAAAATGGCGGTGGGCCGGGTCGTTTTTGCTTATTGCCTGAACATCAGGAGTCGACTTGGGATATACGAGGTGGGCTTAAATTTGTCCACTTGTATTATACCGATCAACATTTGCGTGATGTTGCTGAAAAAATATGGGACAAAGAACCCAATCAAATTGAATTGAATGAAGTCGTTTTTAATGATGATGAAAGGATCCGAGCGCTTTATCAGTTCTTCTTACTAGATTGTGAATGGAAAGATTCAGCAAACCATTTACAAATGAGTACCACTGCCAGCTTATTGCTGAATCATTTAATTCGAAGATATAGCAACGTGAAGTGGCAACAACCTGTCATTAAAGGTGGGCTGGCGCCTCATAAACTCAAATATATTCAAGACTGGATTGAAGGGCATTTAGATCAAGCACTCACTTTGTCTGATTTAGCAAATGTTGTGAATTTAAGCGAATATCATTTTGCTCATATGTTTAAACAATCCATGAATATGGCGCCTCACCAATATGTCATGCAAAGACGCTTAACCAAGGCAAAAGGTTTAATTCAATCATCTCAGCTTTCTTTGCAAGATATTGCCCTAGTATGTGGGTTTAGTTCAGCAAGCCATTTAAGTCATCGCTTTAAACAGTTTTATGGCATGAGTCCTTCGCAGTTACGTTAAGTATCTAATGTAATTGGTTTCTCCTGAGCTGCATCAAATGCTGCTCTTGCCGCATCAATATCTGCAATATGCTGCTGCGCCCATTGGCCTAAAGCAATTACAGGTTCTGTAAGTGAATGGCCCAGTGGTGTTAATTCATATTCAACATGCGGTGGAACTACAGGATAAACAGTACGTTTAACTAATCCATCTCTTTCTAAACCGCGCAAACATAAGGTAAGCATACGCTGCGATATTCCATTGATACTTCTTTTAATTTCAGAAAAGCGATGAGAACGTGATGCAAGTGTCATTACAATGAGTATACTCCATTTCTCGCCAACTCTAGCCAATACTTGACTGACTCTTTGACAATCTGAACTTTGGATATCGTGAGGTATGGTTACAGTCATATTACTTGGTTCCCTAAATGTGCCTTCTTGTACATAAGAATAATAGTAGTAACATAATTAGTTCAAGTAACAATTTTATACTGTAGGTATAAACGATGAAACTACTTTAAATTGACACAAGTATTTTAGGTGAACAGTCTGTTAGCCGCCAACTCACCTCATCTGTTATTCGTCAGCTCAGCGCAGCTTATCCAGATGCAGAAATTATTCATCACGATTTTGCTTTAGAACCAATTCCTCATTTATCCGATGCCGAGTTTTTGGCATGGCAAGGTGTTGAACCTAATAATGAAACAGCACAACTACGTGTTGCACGAAACAGCCAATATTTGGACGAGTTCTTATCGTCAGATATCGTTGTGATTGGCGCACCTATGTATAACTTTAGCTTTCCATCACAGTTAAAAGCGTGGCTTGACCGACTATCTATTGCTGGAAAAACATTCCGTTATACCGAAAACGGTCCTGAAGGTTTAGTAAAAGGAAAACGCATCATTATTGCTTCTTCGCGTGGCGGAGTGTACTCGGCAGGTTCACCAGCCGAAGTTTTAGACTATCAAGAAACTTATATCAAAGCGTTTTTCAATTTTATTGGTGTGACTGATATTACTTTTGTGCGTGCAGAAGGTATTGGTTTGGGGCAGGAAGCACGTCAGGCGGCATTAGATAATGCAGCAGCTCAAATTGCACAGTTAGCGGGTTAAAAGTATAAACAGCCGAACAGTAATATTATTGTTCGGCTATGTTTATGGGTAATTAAAAAGTTAAATCAATAAAGAACTAAAAGAAAGTGATGGCTAGTCCAACCAATGCTGATCCAAAAATCACATACAGCACGTTAATATTAAAGCGGAATAAAGCAATGAATGCAGCCACAGTAATAATGGCTGCGACAGCATCAAAGTGTCCTGAAAAGCCCTGTGGCCATAACACGTGATAACTAAAAAATAATGCTAGATTTAAAATGACACCAACCACAGCAGCGGTAATCGCAGTCAGTAGTGCGGTAAACTTAATTTCATTATGAGTAGATTCAATAATCGGTGCACCAGCAAAAATAAAGACAAATGAAAAAAGGAAGGTAAACCAAGTGACAATGACAGCTCCTAGTGCTCCGGCAAAAAATAGATACTCAGAGCCAAGTAATGAATGATTGACACCTCCTAAAAAACCAACAAAGGCCACAACCATAATTAAAGGTCCTGGTGTAGTTTCACCTAAAGCCAAACCATCAATCATTTGGGTAGGTGAAAGCCATCCAAAATGATTTACAGCCCCTTGATAGACATAAGGTAAAACTGCATAAGCACCTCCAAAAGTGAGCAGTGCAGCTTTAGTAAAAAACCATGCCATTTGAGTATAAGAATGATGCCATCCAAAATATGCACCCAAAGCTAAAATTGGCAATAACCATAAAACGATTGCCACAAAAATAAGTTTAGCTAATCGCAACCAATGAAATTTAGCGTGTTCTGGTGTTGGAGTCTCATCATCAATAAATGCCGGGCCATAATCTTTTTGACTGGTTTTATGCCCAACTGGTGAGGAAAATAGTTCTGGGTACTTTTTACTCGCTAAATAGCCAGCAATACCAGCTGATAAAACAATAAGCGGGAAAGGAAGCTTTAAGACAAAAATGGCAAAAAACGCAGCAATTGCGACTAACCATAAAAATTTATTTTTAAGTGAACGGCTACCAATACGGTAAGTTGCATGAAAGACAATTGCAGTAACAGCAGGTTTAATCCCGTAGAAAATACCTGCGATAGCAGGCACATCTCCAAATTTTATATAAACCCAAGACAGCGCAATTAAAATAAATAAGGATGGCAATACAAATAGAATACCTGCAACTAATCCTCCAGCAGTTCTATGCATAAGCCAACCAATGTAAGTTGCTAGCTGCTGTGCTTCAGGACCGGGTAACAACATGCAATAGTTAAGTGCGTGCAAAAATCTTTTTTCGGATATCCAGCGTTTTTGCTCAACCAGTTCCTGATGCATCACAGCGATTTGTCCAGCTGGCCCCCCAAAACTAATAAAGCCAAGCTTGAGCCAAAATAAAAAGGCTTGCCAGAAGGTGACTTGTTCCACTGAATCATCAGGGGTATTTTGTTGTTTTTGTTGCATATTATCCCCTAAAAAATAATATTAATTTCTGCATTTATGGTATGACGGAGTATGTTTTATAGCATAACAAACACAAATGTATTTTTTATGATAATCATTAATTTTTTATAGATAACTACCTATTAAGCTGATGATATTAATTGAAATTATTTTTTTAACTAAAGTTATCGCTTTAAATTATTTCCAAAGCTGAAACATTTTAAACATTATTTGCTCAAGTTGTTATAACAGGTTGTGAGCCGTGAGCCAGCTACCCCAAGATACCAAAAATCATAAACCTCTTTACGATCAGTTAAGGGAACTCATCCTGAACAAAATTGTAAATGGTGAATATGCCGTGCTGAGTCAAATTCCCTCTGAAAACGAGTTTGCTGAACAGTTCGGTGTAAGTCGAATCACAGTTCGTCAAGCACTCAACCAATTACAGTTGGAAGGTTATATTTTTAAGGTACCTGGTAAAGGAACCTTTGTAAGTAAGCCAAAAACATTCCAGAACATTTCAAGTTTGCAAGGTTTTGCAGAAGCAATGTCATCTGCAGGTCACGAAATTTTAAACCGTGTCATCTCGGCCGAGCTTAAGCAAATCCCAATGCACGTCGTACCCAAATTAAAGTTACCTGTTAAAGCGAATGTGTATGAAATTCAACGTGTTCGTTTGCTAAACCGTCAGCCTGTTTCTTATGAGTTGACTTATTTGCCAGAACATATTGGTTTAAAACTCAAAGAGAAAGCAATTGATTTACGTACAACCGATATTTTCAAGGCGTTAGAACAAGAGTGCGACATTCCTTTGGGACATGCGGATTTAAGTATTGATGCCACGGTGGCGGATGAAGAATTAGCGGATTTGCTGCAAGTCGAAATCGGAACTCCTGTATTACGAGTTGAACGTTTGACTCATGACGCAAATGGCCAACCGATTGACTATGAATATCTCTATTTTTCGGGCGATACCTTCCAGTACCGTTTACGTATTCATCGTTAATAACTCAGATAAAAATAAGGAATATTCAATGGAAACTAAATATCTTGAGTTCGATATTGTGGTGATTGGTGGTGGAACTGCTGGACCAATGGCTGCGATTAAAGCAAAACAAGAAAACCCGAATTTAAAAGTCTTGCTCATTGAAAAAGCGAATGTAAAACGCAGTGGGGCGATTTCAATGGGAATGGATGGGCTGAATAATGCGGTTATTCCGGGCTACGCAACACCCGAGCAATACACCAAAGAAATTACCATTGCCAATGATGGAGTGGTTAATCAAACCACTGTATATGCATATGCAAAGCATAGTTTCAAAACCATTCAACAACTCGATCAATGGGGCATTAAGTTTGAAAAAGATGAGACAGGTGAATTTGCAGTAAAAAAAGTACACCATATGGGGGCATATGTTTTACCAATGCCTGAAGGCCATGATGTTAAAAAAGTTTTATATCGCCAGTTAAAGCGTGCTCAAGTCAAAATTAATAATCGGATTGTCACCACAAAGCTTTTAAAAAATGAGCAAGGTGCAATCAATGGAGTACTTGGTTTTGACTGTCGTAGTGGTGATTTCTATGTCATTAAAACTAAAGCTGCCATTTTATGTTGTGGTGCCGCAGGGCGTTTAGGTCTGCCAGCTTCTGGCTACTTAATGGGTACTTATGAAAACCCAACCAATGCAGGTGACGGCTATGCAATGGCATACCATGCAGGTGCAGAGCTTGCCAATTTAGAGTGCTTCCAGATTAATCCACTGATTAAAGACTATAACGGACCGGCGTGTGCCTATGTGACCGGTCCTTTAGGAGGTTACACCGCCAACAGTAAAGGTGAACGTTTCATTGAATGTGACTACTGGAGTGGTCAAATGATGTGGGAGTTTTATCAAGAACTGGAAAGTGGTAATGGTCCTGTTTATTTAAAAGTAGATCATTTGGCTGAAGAAACGATTCAGACTATTGAAGAAATATTGCATACCAATGAGCGCCCAAGCCGTGGACGTTTTCATGAAGGCCGAGGAACTAATTATCGTCAAGATATGGTGGAAATGCATATTTCAGAAATTGGTTTCTGTAGCGGACACAGTGCTTCTGGCGTATGGGTCAATGAAAAAGCCGAAACTTCAGTTAAAGGCTTATACAGCGCTGGCGATATGGCGGCTGTACCTCATAACTATATGCTTGGTGCATTTACCTATGGTTGGTTTGCAGGTGTAAATGCCGCGCAATATGTGAATGTAGTTGAAGATAGCGAATTAAACCAAAGCGAAATAGAAGCAGAAAAAGCTCGAGTATTTGCGCCACTAGATTGCTCAGAAGGTTTACCTCCAGAACAAGTGGAATATAAGCTGCGCCGTTTTGTAAATGACTATTTGCAGCCGCCTAAAACACGTCAAAAAATGGAAATTGGGCTCAAGCGTTTTGAAGAAATCAAACAGGATATTAAGCGAATCTCTGCAAGAAACCCGCATGAGCTGATGCGTGCTGCTGAAGTTTCTTTTATTCGAGACTGTGCGGAAATGGCAGCCAGAGCCTCACTGTTTAGAGAAGAAAGCCGCTGGGGACTGTACCACTATAGAGCAGATTTCCCTCAAAAAAATAACTCAGATTGGTTCTGTCACGCGCATTTGAAAAAAGATGAACAGGGCAACATGATCAGTTTCAAAAAAACAATCGAGCCTTATGTAGTTTCGATTAATCAAGATGAAGCTGTGTCTTATGACCGTTTACGTATTCAAAAAGACGTTGCTCTAGCAGACTAAATAAATCAGGAATTCAAATCATGGCTTTTATTTTTAAAGAAGTACAGCACCGTACTGTCGCACCCGTCATTATCGACGAAGATAAATGTATTGCTGATAAAGGATGCACAGTCTGTGTAGATGTTTGTCCAATGGATTTATTGGCTATCGATCCAACAACTCAGAAAGCTTTCATGCAGTTTGATGAATGTTGGTACTGCATGCCGTGTGAAAAAGACTGCCCAACAGATGCAGTTAAAGTAAATATCCCATACCTACTCAAATAATTAATTTGGAATACTCAACATGAAACAAAATAAATTGATCAATAAAAAACTATTACTCAGTAGCTTAATTGGTGCCATTGTACTTGGCACTTTGGGGTGCGGCAGTAAAACAGAAACTGTGCGTGTAGCCATTGGTACGCAAGACACGACCATTAACTGTGCAACAGGTGGGTTGCTCATTCGTGAATTGAATTTATTACCAAAATATTTACCCAAAGATGGTAAATACAAGAATGTTAAATATGACATTCAATGGAAAAACTTTACCTCTGGTGCACCACTTACCAGTGAGATGGTAGCTGGGCGTCTAGATTTGGGAGCAATGGCTGACTTTCCTGCTGTTAATAATTTAGCGGCATTTAAAAAAGCTGGAAAAGAAAGCATATTTTTAGCGCCATTGTCAGGCAGTATTAATGGTAGCGGTAATGCGATCGTTGTTCCAATTGACTCAAAAGTCACTTCACTCAAAGAACTAAAAGGACAAACCATTTCTGTACCTTTTGCTTCAACTGCTCATGGACTTTTGCTGCGTGCGATTCAAGCTGAAGGTTGGCAACTTGATAAAGATATTAAAGTGATTGCTCAGGCGCCAGAAGTGGCAGGGCCTGCATTAAAAAGTCATAAGATTTCTGCACATGCTGACTTCGTACCATTTGGAGAGTTATTTGCTTATCAAGGTTTTGCTAAAAAAATCTATGATGGTTCACAAGCAAAATCACCGACATTTCATGGTTCACTTGCCAGCAAGGATTATGCACAGCAGCATCCAGAAGTCATAAAAGCTTATTTACAGGCAACTATTGAAGCGAATCGCCTGATTCGAGAGCAACCTGAAAAATATAGTGAATTTATTGCTGAAAAAACAGGTATTCCTGCCGAAGTGGTCTATCTGTTTCATGGTCCATTAGGTCTGCAAACTCGTGACTTAACGTGGAAACCTGAATATCGAAAAGCAACTCAAATTGCGATAGACACCTTAAAAGTTCTAGGCAAAAACGACGGTACGCTGGATGTAAATAAATTTATTGATGACCAATATATTAAGGATGCATTTCAGGCATCTGGATTTAATTACAGCCAGCAACTGGCTGACTATGCAAAATCACCTTTGGTTGCCAATGACGCTTTAACAGGCCAACCCATCAAGACATTTGATCGGGTGACTCAAATTTGGATAAAGGGTGAAGAAAAAGTGCGTAGCTATGAAACGCCTGAGCATGCTTTTTCTGATTTAAAGAAAATACAAGCCGATGGAAAAACGGTGCGTGTGGTTTATAGCCAAGATCATCAGTCCGACATTAAGTTACTTGCCAATCTGGCATGGTATGCCACAGACAAAGCAGGACAAATTCAGGCCTTTTTATTAAAAGATGATGCTGAAAAATGGGCTAAACAACAAGGCGGAAAAGTATATGACTTTAAAGCTATCCAGCTTGTAACACAGAGCTGATGTGTTGTTTTACCTAATGAGCAGGAGGTGACGAATGAGTAGTTTAGTCCAAACAAAACCTAAAAACCAAAGTACATTTTTGATTAAATTTTTCCAACAATTGAGGTCATATGGGGCGCACTTAAAAAGCTATGTTATTGCTTTTACATCAATAGCTTTTTGGATCGTAATTTGGCAAGGACTTGCTCAGTTTAAAATAAATTTAGGCCTTGTGAACTTTAGTAATGTCCCGACACCTTTGGATGTCATTCATGCGCTATGGGATTTCTTTCAACTTAGCACTGCATTTGAACATGTTGAATCCAGTGTATTTCGAGTGGTGATTGGTTTTGTACTCGCGGCTTTAATTGGTGTAGGTATTGGTTTGTTGGTAGGACGTTATCACAAACTGGCTGCCTTTCTAATGCCACCATTAGAAGTATTACGTCCAATACCAGCAGTTGCATGGATTCCTTTAGCAATTCTGATTTTTCCATCATCAGAAGCTTCTATGATTTTTATTACCTTTATTGGGGCTTTATTTCCAATTTTATTAAACACGGTACATGGCGTTGGTGCAGTTGACCCAAGGCTCCTTGCATCAGCGAAAAGCTTAGGTGCTTCTGATCTAGCTATCATTTATGAAGTCATTATTCCGGGTGCATTACCGAACATTATTACTGGTTTATCTATTGGAATGGGCACTTGTTGGTTCTGTTTAGTGACTGCCGAAATGATTTCGGGCCAACACGGAATTGGATACTTCACATGGGAATCTTTCACCTTGCAAAACTATAGCAATATTGTGGTTGGCATGGTGCTAATAGGAGCCTTGGGTATGTTTAGCAGTACTTTAGTGCGTGTAATTGGAAACCGATTTACCCCATGGTATCAACTGAGGAAATCATAAAATGTCAATTACACAAGGCCATGTGCGTATTCAAAATCTATCGCTACATTTAGGGCAAGTTAAAAATCGTTTTCAGGCATTAGATCGGGTTAATTTTGAAATACAACCGGGCGAGTTCATATGTCTACTTGGCCCATCTGGTTGCGGTAAATCAACATTATTAGGTGCTTTAGCAGGGCACTTACCGATTAGTTCTGGAACGTTAACGGTCGATAATGAATCGATATTTGAACCGCATCCAGACAGAGGTTTGGTGTTCCAGCAACATACCTTATTTCCATGGAAAAGCGTGCTTGAAAATATTGCCTTTGGTTTAAAAATGAAAGGCATCGCCAAACAAAAGCGTATTGAACAAGCTCAGAAAATGATTGATCTGGTCGGACTAAAAGGCTTTGAAAATAAATTTCCAGCCGAACTTTCTGGCGGTATGCAGCAACGGGTTGAAATTGCGAGAGTACTGATTAATCAACCGCGTATTTTATTAATGGATGAGCCTTTTGGTGCGTTAGATGCTCAAACTCGTTTAAAAATGCAAATGCTATTACTCGAAATTTGGCAAGAAATCCAAACATCGGTTTTATTTATTACCCACGATATTGATGAGGCACTTTTTTTGGCCGATCGAGTGTTGATTATGAGCCATCGGCCAGGGCGAATTATTGAAGAAATTCCGCTTAAGTTTGAACGTCCAAGAGATGTTGAGCTTGTAACGAGTAGTGAATTTACTGCCATTAAAAAACATTGCATCCAGACTTTAAAAGAAGCCACTCAGCAAAAAGAATTAAGCCGTTTAAATCCATTAGGGCTTGGAAAGAAATCACAAATTAAGGAATACGAATGAGTTTTTATTATCAAGCTTTAGACGACCTCGATGAATATAATCAGGAATTTCTTGTACAGCTCAATGACCCAGATGAAAAGATTCGCTTTGTCGCTTTAATGAATATTGGTGATGAAGAAAATCCGGATTTACTTCCTTGGTTGCATGTAGCACTACAACACGACTCTTCAGCTTTAGTTCGTGAAGAGGCTGCAAAAAAACTAGAAAGTTGGGAAGATCCAACTAGCTTGCAAGTATTGGCCCAAGCCTTATTTGATACTGATCTGATTGTAAAACAAGCTGCCAGCCAAAGCTTAAGTGAAGTGAAAAATGCAGCATCCGCCCAGATCCTTGCACCTTATTTAAAGCATACGGATACTTTCGCTCTTAGTGCAATTTTACGTGCTTTAAAACCTTTACGACCACAGCAATTATTCACAGAGATATCTGCTTTGGTACACCATGAAGATGTTAATGTGCGCCGTGAGGCAGTCAGTGCATTAAGTTGGTTACAACAAGATCAAGCGATTACCATATTGGCAAAAACTGCCGAAACAGATACAGATGATGAGGTCCGCCGCATTGCAACAGGTGGTTTAGCTTTTAGTCAGAGCATATCCGCTGAGGTTATCCAAGCACTTCAACATTCTTTAACCTCGGAAAGCTGGCAACTAAGAGTCGAAGCCGGGCTTACGATTGGTAAATTACGTATTGTTCAGCTCGAAGCTCCTTTAATTCATGCTTTAGCAGACTTATATTGGCAAGTACGTATTGCGGCGGTACGAAGCTTAGGACTACTCAAATCACATCTGGCAGTCGCTCATTTATCTGATAACTTTAAGCATGAAATTAGCAATTTACGTAAAGAAGTCGCTTTAGCACTAGGTGAAATTGGTACAGCAGAAGCTCAGAACCTATTAGAACAACACCAACATGATTCTGACCCAGAAGTACGAAAAGCGATTCGTATTGGATTAAATCAAATTGGTGAGGTGAAGTATGCAAATCAGACCTGATATCCGTGTCGACACTATAAATAAGCAGATTCACTTTATATGGAGCGATGGTTCAAGTGTATGTCTAAGTCATCAAAGTTTAAGGGAAATTTGCCCATGTGGCTTTTGCCGAGCGAAGCGGATTAAACAAATTAAAATAGAGCATCAAAATGTTGAAGTGACAGCTATGTTCGATCAAGGTTATGGTGCCCAAATTTGCTTTAATGGTGGGCATGATAAAGGGATTTTCCCGTGGGCTTTTTTAAAAGAATTTGCTAAGTGCTAATAAAAGCCTTCTGCTTGGGACAGAAGGCATTTTATTTAATTAATGATCATGTTCTAAATAATCTGGTTTTCTCGGAAGCGCAAGGCTACACAAGAAACAGATAATCAGCATGATAATTACATATATAAAGAAGGTGTTCTCAATTCCGGCAGCTTTAAACTGTAAGGCAACCGAAGGTGCAGAACCGCCAAACAGCGCATTACCCACAGCATAAGAAAACCCTACACCTAAAGCTCGTACATGAGGTGGGAACATTTCAGCTTTTACCAAGCCACTAATAGATGTATAGAAACTCAGAATCATCATCATAAAAATAAGCAACAAGGTAATGATGATCGGCGAATCTATATAATTAGGCATCCCAATGGCCATGACTGGATAGATAAAAATGGCGGACAATAAGCTAAATGCCAACATTGAAGAACGTCGCCCAATACGATCCGAAATTGCACCAAATACAGGTTGAGCACACATATAGACAAATAGGGCGAAGGTCATGATATAACCAACGGTTTTTCCATCCATCCCTAAATTGGTTAAATAGGTTTTTGAATAAACAGTCTCTACATAAAATGTTAATGAACCAGCAGAAGTATATCCAACCACCAATAAAAAGGTTTTCCAGTGTTTCTTAAAGAGTTCTCTTAAGCTACCAGATTCTTTTCGTTCACTGTCTTGATGAGAAAGTGTTTCTTCTAAGCGACTACGTGCCAGTAAAGATAAAATTGCGGCAATACCACCAATAACAAACGGAATACGCCATCCACCATCATGTAATTGTTGTTCACTTAAGAACGTTAATAAAATTACTCCTAGTAAGCTGGCAAGTAATTGACCACCAGAGAGAGTGACGTATTGGAAAGACGAGTAAAAACCACGTTGGCCTTTTAAGCCTAATTCACTCATATATGTTGCTACTGCACCATATTCACCACCAACTGATAAGCCTTGAAGTAAACGCACTACCAGTAAAAGAAATGGGGCAAATAAGCCAACTTGGTCATAAGTGGGTAGGGCTGCAAATAAAAAAGAACTCAAAGCCATAAGACAAATTGAGATGACCATCGATTTTTTTCGACCATGCCGGTCTGCAATACGTCCAAATACCCAACTACCAATAGGACGCATAAAAAAGCTTGCAGCGAATACCCCCCACACATAGATAGATTTAGTCGTACTATCCATATCTGGTGCTGTTAGCGCTTGAGTAAAGTAGGCAGCAAATACCGCATAGATATAAAAGTCGAACCATTCAACTAAATTACCAGAGGCTGCGCCTACAATCCCACGTATTCTGCTACGTTTTTCTTCCTGAGTGTATGTCATATTTCTTCCATCATTTGCAGACAAAACGAGGAATTTTTAGATATGCTGGATAGAAAATAGAATGAAACTTTAAATATCACTCAATCCTGAGCATGCCCTTAAATTCCTAACTCTTCATTTTTTCTAATTTTAAAATTCGATTCTAGTGAAATTACGTCCTTTTGTTCGATTTAAAGAGATTTTTACTAATGATCGAACAGTTCCTTTCACTTAACTCGATAATTCTTAGTATCTAAAATCAGTGAGCTCATTTCACAACATTATTTTTCTATTCTATTTCTCCTTTTGAGTACCATTTTGAGCTTAAGTATATTTTGAATATTTGGTAATACTTAAAATGTTATAGCGCCAATTCCTAAGAAAATAGATGAAACTCATATAATGATAAGTCCATAAAAATTTATCACCTTCACTTAATCGAAAAAATACAGAATGTGTTGTTTCTCAATATATGTAGCGGTATTCTTGCGTGGCTAAAAATAGGCTCAGCAGTTACTTCTAGCGCTTCAAATTATGCACGGTATGGCAGGTAGTTATTCAATGGAAAGACGTACGTTAAATCTTCACTTCATGACATGCTCTAAAACAGTATTGGCTTCATCTATTGCACTCATAACATCTGTCGTTTATGCAAATGAAGCGGAGGTTTCACAGCTCCCAACCATTACTGTGAATGCCACCCAAAATAATGATGCGCTATACACATCAAAAAAAGTTAATTTATCTGGTTTTCAAACGGGCGATGTAAAGAAAGTCCCAGCATCTATTACAACTATTACTTCTGAACGTATAGCAGATCAACACGCAAAAACCTTAACCGATGTTATTAAAAATGACTCATCATTGGGAGATGGCTACGCTGCTATTGGTTATTATCCAAACTTTGTAGCACGTGGTTTTTCGCTTGATTTGGGCTCAAGTTATCTCATTAATGGCCATACTACACGTGGCGAACAAAATGTGGCTTTAGAAAATAAAGAACAAGTTGAAATCTTAAAAGGCATTTCTGCAATTCAAAGTGGAATGTCGACACCAGGTGGTGTGGTTAACTATGTCACCAAAAGACCTGCCGATATTAAAACTATTACGGTCGATGCAAATTCAGAAGGTGGCTATACACTAGCAACAGATGTTGGTGGCTTTTTAAATGATAATTTTGGCTATCGAATCAATTTAGCGCATGAAAGTATTCATCCAAATGTTGACCATGCAAATGGTAAACGTGAGTTTGGTTCAGTTGCTTTAGACTGGAAAATTAATGAGCGTTCTAAATTATTGTTTGATATTGAAGCTCAGCATCAAAGTCAACGCTCAGTACCGGGCTATCAACTGCTTGACGGACAAGTACCAACAAATGTAGATCAAGAACGTTTATTAGGTTATCAGTCTTGGAGTAAACCTGTTGTAAACAACAGTGTAAATGCGAGTTTAAAATATCAATACGCATTTAATGATCAGTGGAATGGTAGCTTAAGTGCATCTCAAAGCCGTGTTGTGATTGATGATAATAGTGCTTTCCCGTGGGGATGTTATAGCGATATTTGTGAAGTTACTGGCTTAGGTAATACTTTTGATAAACACGGTAACTATGACATTTATGACTTCCGCAGCCCAGATGACACACGTATTACTAACCAGTTTACTGCTGGGTTAAATGGTCAATTCAATACTGACAATATTCAGCATCAAATCGCTTTCGAATTACAACGTACATATAAAAATTTAAAGCACCATACACCACTTAATGTAGCGGTAGGAACAGGCAATATCTATCAAGATACGATCGACTACAGTCCATCATCAGACAGCTTAGGCGATCGTTACAAAGCTTTAGAAAGCGAGCAGACTGCTTTTACCATATCTGATCGGGTTCAATTTAATGATCAATGGTCAACGTTACTAGGTGGAAAACTTATTCACCTTGATGAACAAGCTTATGGTCCAGATGGGCAGCAAAGCCGAGACACGGATTTAAATAAGTTCTTGCCTCAATTAGCACTCATGTATAGCCCAACTGCTAAAACTAATCTTTATGCTTCATATGCCAAAGGATTATCGGATGGTGGAGAAGCACCTTGGTTTGCTAATAATGCTCTAGAAGTCCTATCACCTAGAAATTCTGAACAATATGAACTTGGTGTTAAGCAACAAATTCAAAACTTCTTGGTAACTGCAGCTATTTTTGATTTAAAACAAGACAATCAATATACGACTACAAATTCTGAAGGAAAATTAGAATTTGTTGATCAAGGTGAACAGCACAACCAAGGTATTGAGTTAGGTTTAACTGGTGCTTTAACCGATACACTCGATGTAAGTTCAGGTGTTACCTATACCAAATCTCGTCTTGTTGATATTGATAGTGACAGCTACAAAGGTCATCAAACTCAAAATGTACCGAAAGTACGCGCAACTGCACAGTTATCTTATAAAGTACCTTCAATCGAAGGGTTAAGATTACTGAGTGGTATGCAATACAGTAGTAGTAAATATGCAAACAAAGAGGGAACGGCAAAAGTAGGCGGGTACAGTGTCTTTAATGTTGGTGCTGCTTATAAAACAAATTTTGCTGGGCATGGCACAACTTTTAGATTCAACATTGATAACTTATTTAATAAGAAATATTGGCGTGATGTAGGCGCATTTATGGGTGATGACTATCTATTCTTAGGTAATCCTCGTACAGCTCAGTTCTCTACAACTTTTAGTTTTTAAAATATAAAACAAATAAAAAAGGAGCTTATAAAAGCTCCTTTTTTATTTCAGGAATTAAGCCGACATTTTTGGTTTAACCATATTATTAATCGACAAGATATCATCAAGCACTTGTGCTGATAATAAACCTTCATTCTGAACTAAAGCCAATACGCTTTGTCCAGTTTCGTTTGCAGTTTTAGCAATACGAGTTGTAGTTTCATAACCTAGGTAAGGGTTAAGTGCGGTCACAATACCAATTGAGTTTTCAACTAAAGCTTTACAGTGTTCAGGGTTCGCTGTAATCGTATCAATACATTTACTTTGGAACATCGCCATTGCCTTACCAAGCAAATCCATAGATTCAAACAGTTTGAATGCAATAAGTGGTTCCATTGCGTTTAACTGTAATTGGCCCGCTTCAGCAGCTAAAGTTACCGCTAAGTCATTTGCAATAATTTGGAAGCAAGCAAGGTTCATTGCTTCAGGAATGACTGGGTTTACTTTACCTGGCATGATCGAACTACCCGGTTGACGTGCTTCTAAGTTAATTTCATTAATGCCCGTACGTGGACCACTTGAAAGTAAACGTAAGTCATTGGCAATTTTTGAAAGTTTAGTTGCGGTACGTTTTAATAAACCAGATAAAAGAACAAAGTCACCCATATCTGAAGTTGCTTCGATTAGATCAGGAGCAGACTTAATTTTCTTACCAGAAATTTTTGCAAGTGCTTGAATGGCAAGTTCACGGTAACTATATTCAGTTGTAATTCCCGTACCAATCGCCGTACCACCAAGGTTCATATACGCTAAAACATTTGGAATAAGCGTATTAATTTGCTCAAGGTCTTTCTGTAACGTTACTGCAAAAGCACCAAACTCTTGACCTAATGTCATAGGCACAGCGTCTTGTAACTGTGTACGGCCCATTTTTAAGATGTGAGCAAATTCTTGTGATTTATTGCGGAAACTTAAGATTAAGTTATTAAAAGGAAGATTAAGTTCATCTAAGCTTAATAATAAACCTAAGCGAATCGCAGTAGGGTATACGTCATTTGTTGACTGCGACATGTTAATGTCGTTATTTGGATGTAGATATTGATATTGGCCTTTAGAATGTCCCATATATTCTAAAGCAACATTCGCCAATACTTCATTTGCATTCATATTAGTTGAAGTACCAGCCCCGCCTTGCATCATATCAATCGGGAACTGGTCGTGAAAATTACCGCGAATAAGTTGATTACAGCTGTATTCAATTGCTTCAAATTTAGTTTGATCTAAGCTTTTAAGATTATAGTTCGCTTCAGCACAAGCAAGCTTTACCATTGCTAAAGCTTTAACAAGGTGAGGGAAGTTTCCGACCTTGCTTTGAGTTAAATTAAAGTTTTCTAGAGCACGTAACGTTTGAACTCCGTAGTAGTCGTTGTTATTGATCTCTCTATAACCAATAAGATCCTTCTCAATACGGGTGGTAATTTCAGCGTTCATCATTAAACTTCGAATTAGTAAAGAAGATAATTCATATTAGATTTCGAAATGCTTCACTTCTAATGCATTTATCAGCTTAATTATGCATTTTTTGCATATCGATTTTTTAAGTTTACTGTTAACTAACTATGAGGATTCATTTCCAAATCTGAATTTGAATTAAATTTTACTTTTTAAATTAATTACTTAATGTTAAGAAAAAGTTAATTTCAAAATTTGTTTAATGAAATGGATGATCTGCTAATTTCAGATAGCAACTCATTTCAAAATTCAAGACTACTTAATTTAAGTGAAATATCAACTTAATTATCTTTATTATTGGCTTTTAAAGTGTAGATTATCTAATAAATTTATATAAAAATGTGATGCATTTCACATAAAAAACACTATAATACGAAAAAATCTTAGTTTTAAGTTTATGTTAAAAGTCACAGCCGCATTAATTATCTTGGGAAGTTTTACATACTATGTACTTTTCCACGGTGAAGAGAAAACTGAGTCTAAAACTTCTCGTCTGCTTAAAGAAGCAGAGCAATCAATCGCTTCTGCTGAAACCTCTGTAAACAAGGCTAATAGTATTGTACCAATATCTTATAAGTAGCCGCAGTTCTTAGGTTAACTATTTTATATTATCCCTCAAAATATTGTTTTATCTAATTTTTTTAAATTTTAGATAAAAGATTGTATGTATAGAGACAAAATTCATGAGAATGAAGTTTATCGCCTATGATCCCAATTCTGGGGAAAAATTAAGCTTAAAAGAACATATCCATCATATGGATAAATACACCACTTATATCTTTTTTAGTGATGAAAAAGATAATATGGTATTCAACCCCCAAAAAAAACAAGTTTTTGAAATTACTCAATATACTTCAAACATGATGGTTGAGATCTCAAAAAAGTTATATTACCTGATTGGTGAATATTAGAAATTCGTTTTTATTCAATCTTAAGTTAAATACTTTAGTAGAATAGTCAGGTTTTTGGAGCTGAGCTATACTCTAAACATATCTTCTGATTTAAATGAATTTATTAAGTCAGAGGGCTTAATTCCTGAAATAAGCAAGATCGTAATTTTCAGTTTTATAGTCCGTATTCTTCCCCAAGGTACGGACTTTTTTTTATAAAATAAAACATGACTAATACATAGGATTATTTCTATTCTTTATTAAGTTGAAACTTGTTATTTACTTGCGTTATATATACCTTACTTTTTGATTTAAAAAAATTTTTTGAATAATAATTTTATCTTTGTATGAGTTGGTAAGTTAAATCAAAGTCTTTTATTCTCTTACGCTCGTTTCTATGTCAGAATTATTGAATACTTACTTTTATTGTTTGGCTTTGCCAACCCTCCATCGCATTTTTGCAGGTACTCCCATGTTTTATAGTTTTTATTCATCTATTCAGCTATTTATTCAGCTTCCCAACCAGACAGATTAAGGACATAAATATAAAAAGGGAATGCATAAAATGAACTTAGAAGTACGTTGGGTAGAAGACCTTTTGACACTAGAGCGTGAGCGTTCAATTTCAAAAGCAGCGGAAAAACGATTTATTAGTCAATCCGCGTTTACACGTAGAATTCAGCAAATAGAAGAGATGATTGGAGCTGAAGTTATTATTCGAAATAATAAAAATAATATTGAATTTACCGACATCGGGCGAATTATGCTGGTAATGTCTAAAAATATTGAGAAGCAGGTAGAAGAAACTGCCAAGCTGATTAAAAATATCAAAAATGAAACCGAATCGACGATTCGCTTCTGTGTCGTTCACTCATTAGCATCAGGTTTTTTAACAACTTTTTTAAAAAAATTCCCAACATTTATGCGTGATTTAAAAATCGAAATTGTCGCAACGAATAGTGGTGAAGGCTTATCTCTTTTAAAAGAAGGCGCCTGTGACTTTATGATTTGTTACGCAGATCGATCTAATATTAATCGAGTTGGCGATGACATTTTAAGTGGTATCAAGATTGCTGAAACGGAGATTGTGCCAGTGTCAGCTACCGAGGCCGACCATACGCCTAAACATACAATCCAGAGTAACTTTTCATTACTTGCTTATAGTAAACATGCTTATTTGCGAAAATTGGTCGATCAACTGATCGAAGGTAAACTGAACTATAAAACCTTATATGAAACTGACAATGCCACCAACTTGAAAGAGCTTGTATTACAAGGTTTAGGTGTAGCATGGATTCCAAAAATTAATGTAGAGGAAGATCTCGCTACCGGAAAATTGGTTATGTTAGATCATAACGAATATTGTCTTCCGCAAGATATTTATATTTTTAAAAATAATCTGAGTGATAACAAATCAGTTCAGCAAATCTGGAAGGGCTTCCAAACTCAGCATGATTAAAATTTATAATGATATGTGATGTATTCAACACATTTACATACAAAGTAATCAATTAAGAGCTCATACCTTTGTCTTTGTGATGAAAGGCTTTATAAAGCATTGCTCATGGTCTAGATTCTTTGTTAATTTAGACCATATATCAATAATTCAGAAATTTAGTGGGCATTTTTATATATGCTGTACCTGATTTCATTCCTTTTGAATGGATTATTTGATCCAGACGGAGACAATTTTGTTTGATCTAGATAGTAGATTACTAAATATTTTTTATCATATTTATCGGTTTAAAAGTGTTTCAATGGCTGCCGATGCTATTGGCCTTACACAACCGAGCGTTAGTAATGGACTTAACAAAATCCGTCAGCATTTTAATGATCCACTTTTTATTCGTGTTGGGAATGAAATGATTCCAACTGAATTAGCAAAGGAGATTTTTCCACTCATTAGTGAAGTCATTGATAAAGTTGAAAGCATTAATAACTTTAGTGTGAACTTTGATCCCCTAACTTCAGATCAGCTTTTTACAATTGCGATGACAGATGTCTCTCATCTGGTTTTATTACCGCAATTAACAAATTATTTAAAAGAGAAAGCCCCTTTAATTCGCTTGAATATTAGGCCCATTACCCCAGAAACCAGCTATCAAATGGCAAATGGTGAGATTGATCTTGCAATTGGTTTTTTACCCCAATTAGAAGAAGGCTTTTATCAACAAAAGTTTTTTAAACAACATTATGTGGTGATTAGCTCTAAGAGCCATCCTCGTTTAGACCCAAATAATTTCACTTTAGATGATTATATGCGCGAATATCATATTGATATTGATGCAGGAATCGGGCACTACCATATTAAAAATGAATTACAGAACAAAGGATTGGATCGAAATATTTTAATTCGATTACCGAGCTATCTTGGAGTGGGATTAGTTGTACAAGAAACAGATGCGATTGCAACAGTGCCGTATTACTTAAGCCAAGTTTTACTGGTGAGAGAAAATTTACAGATTTTACCGGCGCCTCTAGACTTCCCAACTTATGATGTTAAACAACATTGGCATATGTCTTGCCATCATAAAAGTAGTCATAAATGGTTCCGCCAAACCTGTTATGAACTTTTTAAAGTCTAAAAAAGAAGGTGTAAGAAAAATTCTTACACCTTCTGCGTGGTTTGATTTTTAGATTTCAATTGCGACAGCTGTAGCTTCACCACCACCAATACATAATGCAGCCACACCTTTCTTTTTACCTAGTCGTTTTAAAGCATAGATAAGAGAAAGAATAATTCTTGAGCCTGTTGCGCCAATAGGATGGCCTAAAGCACAAGCACCACCATGTACATTAACTTTTGCTTCATCAATACCGAGTTCATGAATTGGTGCCATTGCCACCATTGCAAAAGCTTCATTAATTTCCCATGCATCTACTTCATCAACAGACCAACCAGCACGCTCAAGCACTTTTTGAATTGCACTAATTGGAGCAATAGTAAATTCGCTTGGATGCTGTGAGTGAGTAGAGGTTGCAACAATTTTCGCCAAAGTATTTAAGCCATGGCTTTGAGCATATTCTTCAGTCGTAAGTACTAATGCAGCAGCACCATCAGAAATGGAGCTTGAGTTAGCAGCTGTAATTGTTCCGTCTTTACTAAAAGCAGGGCGCAATGTTGGGATCTTCTCAAGATTGGCTTTTAATGGCTGCTCATCTTGATCGATAACTTCGACACCTTTACGTGTTTTTACTTCAACAGGAACAATTTCTTCTTTGAAATAACCTTCGGTAATCGCAGTTTGCGCTTTTTTAAGTGAAGAAATCGCAAAGTTATCCATTTGCTCACGTGTAAAGCCTTTAGTGTTTGCCATGTCTTGCGCAAACGAACCCATTAAGCGGCTTGTTTCAGCATCTTCAAGACCATCTAAAAACATATGATCCTTAATTTCGCCGTGACCCATACGGTAACCACCGCGAGCTTTCGGTAAAATATAAGGCGCATTGGTCATAGATTCCATGCCACCTGCAACAATAATATTGGCACTGCCTGCTTTTAAAGTATCTGAAGCCATTAACACCGCTTTCATGGCAGAGCCACACAGTTTATTAATAGTGACTGCACCGACATGATCAGGTACACCAGCTTTACGCATTGCCTGACGAGCAGGACCTTGGCCAATACCTGCACTTAATACGCAACCAAAAATAACTTCATCTACTTGTTCAGGAGCAATGCCTGCACGTTGAATCGATTCACGGATGACAGCAGCGCCAAGTTCTGGTGCAGTTAAAGCCGATAGGCTACCTTGAAAACCGCCCATTGCAGTACGGCTACCTGAAACTATAACAATTGAACTCATCTTAATATCTCTTATTGATGTATTTGCTAAATTTGCCTTTAGTCGAAACTAAAGGCGCCAGTAAATTAAAAAGTGGGTGGGGTGTAGCTAAGAGTTCTTCCAAAGAACCATAATAAAAATAAAACTAATGGAAAATGTACAACGAGCTGAGTGACTGTAAAACCAATCACATCTTTTGCTTTTAGTTTTAGAATGCCTAACATTGGAAGCATAAAGAATGGATTGATTAAGTTCGGTAAAGCTTCGGCTGCATTATAAATTTGTACAGACCAGCCTAAATGAACCTTTAAATCATTTGCTGCTTGCATGACATATGGGGCTTCAATAATCCATTTTCCACCGCCAGATGGCACGAAGAACCCCAGGATGGCAGAGTAAATTCCCATCACAATTGCAAAAGTTTCTTTGGAGGCGATTGAAACGAAAAACTCGGCTATATAATGAGACAGCGATAAATCCTGACTATTTAAAGCTTGTGTCATAATAAAAGCGATGCTTCCATAAAGTGGAAACTGAATTAAGATTCCCGATACCGCTGGAACTGCCTTCGAAACAGCATTTAAGAAATTTCGTGGTGTTCCATGCAACGCTAGCCCTAGCATTAAGAACACAAAGTTGTATGTGTTTAAGCTTGAAATAGCGATGATTGGATTACTTTTTGAAAATTCAAAAAACATCCAGATTAAGCCTAATGCCACCACAATAATCGTTAAAATAGGTGAGTTTTCTAACCAGTCGCCTGGGCGCGTCGATTTTTCCTCGTGTGGTTTGTCTTCTTCAAACCGCACATCAAAACTATCAATTGTTTTAACATTATTACCTTTGGGAGCTGACCAGTAAGCAATTGCGATTGAAACAATCACCAAAATAATAGTCATCGCAATAGATTGCCAAAGGAAAATCGTTTCAGTAAATGGAATAACACCAGTTAGGTTGTAAATTGACTCAGGTAAACTGGTTTTATTTGCCTGAAGCTGTGCTGCCGAAGAACTAATTCCAAGAGCCCACGTTGCTCCCATACCAATAATTGCCGCCGCTGCCGCTGCACGGTAATCCATATTCAGCTCTTTACGTTTTGCTAACGCAATCACTAGAAGGGCAGTAAGAATTGTACTTACTGCCCAATTGACCAGTGAAATTAATAAGCTGACAGTTGCAACTAAAACAATAGCACCACGTCCAGAATTTGGAATACGTGCCATTTTTTGAATTAGGAACTTTACGGGCTTAGATACAGAAACCACATAACCCACAATAATGAGCATGGTCATTTGCAGGGTAAAGGGAATAAGGCTCCAGAAGCCATTACCAAAAGAAGTCGCTACATCATGTATCGGCGCACCAATACCCAATGCGGCAACAGAGACAATAATGACGCCAAGTAGAGCAAAAATATATGAATCAGGAAACCATTTTTCAGACCAGTCACTAATCCGAAGAGCAAATCTTTCAAAAATTCCTTGCTGTTTTTCCATAGCTGAAAAAATCCTTCTCGTTCTTATTCGTAGACAGCACATCCGGTGCTTAAAAGGGTTAAGACTTAAGCTCACCTCCTAACTTAAGTCTTATCTCGCTAACTAAAAATTAAAATTTACGCGACTAATGTTTTGTGAAACTCAACACCTGTAGCAGCTTGAATCTGTTCAAGCGTAACATCTTTAGCTAGTTCAATGAGTTCTACGCCTTGGGGGGTAATGTCCATTACGCCTAAGTCAGTAATTACGCGATGAACCACGCCTTTACCTGTTAAAGGTAAACTGCAGTTTTTCACGATTTTTGGCGTACCATCTTTTGCACAGTGTTCCATAAGCACAACAACTTTTTGAACACCTACAACCAAGTCCATTGCACCGCCCATACCTTTGACTTTCTTGCCCGGAATCATCCAGTTAGCTAAGTCACCATTTTCAGAAACTTCCATTGCACCTAAAATCGCAATGTTGACATGGCCACCACGGATCATGGCAAAAGATTCTGAGCTTGAGAAAAAGGCAGCGCCAGGGCGTGCAGTAACCGTTTGTTTACCAGCGTTAATTAAGTCGGCATCGACAGTTTCTTCGGTTGGAAACTCCCCAATACCTAATAAACCATTTTCAGATTGAAGCCAAACATTAATATTTTCAGGAATATAATTAGCAACCAGGGTAGGTAAGCCAATACCTAAATTGACATAAAAACCGTCTTCAAGTTCTTTTGCAGCACGTTGTGCCATTTCATTGCGTGACCAAGCCATTTTATACTGCCTCCGTGCTTAAAGTTTTATGCTCAATGCGTTTTTCAGGTGACGCATTAAGTACAATGCGGTTTACATAGATACCCGCTAAATGGATTTCATCCGGATCTAAGTCGCCAATTTCAACAACCTGTTCAACTTCGGCGATTGTAATTTTTCCAGCCATTGCACATTCAGGGTTAAAATTCTGAGCAGTTTTACGGAATACTAAATTACCAGCCTTGTCTGCCTTATAGGCTTTAACTAGAGCAACATCTGCTGTTAAAGATTCTTCTAAAATGTAATTTTTGCCATTAAAGGTCCGTTCTTCTTTACCTTCAGCAATCAGTGTGCCGACGCCAGTTTGCGTATAAAATGCAGGAATTCCAGCACCGCCAGCACGTAACTTTTCAGCTAAAGTACCTTGTGGGGTAAGTTCTACATCAAGTTCACCATTTAAATACTGACGCTCAAATTCTTTGTTTTCACCAACATAAGAAGAGATCATTTTTTTAATCTGTTTGGTTTGAAGCAAAATACCTAAGCCAAAGTCATCTATACCTGCGTTATTAGAAATACAAGTGAGACCAGTTACACCACTTTGTTTAACTGCAACAATCAGTTTTTCAGGAATTCCACATAAACCAAAACCGCCAACTGCAAGTGTTTGATTGTCTGCAATTACATCTTTCAGTGCTG
Source organism: Acinetobacter lactucae (assembly GCF_013122135.1). Lineage (NCBI taxonomy): Bacteria > Pseudomonadati > Pseudomonadota > Gammaproteobacteria > Moraxellales > Moraxellaceae > Acinetobacter > Acinetobacter lactucae. Next base: position 2,069,391 of record NZ_CP053391.1, on the reverse strand, counting down.
CCTCTGCATTGGCATAAACTTTATTCATTCTATTGTTATCCTATATCCCTTAGTAATCTTAGTTTTAGCATCTGAATTCGAGTTATAGAAGTTAATTTTTTTAAAGGATTAATAAGTATAATCAATGAATGGTCTCAAATTATCTATAAAAGATCAGACGTATATAACGTTTAAATCTTCATAAAATCATTATAATATATTGAAAATTATAATTATTAAGAATTTAACTTAGCCTTATGCTTAGCTCATCCTAAAAATACAGTCTTTAATTTTTTAAAATTTATATTGAACCAAAGCCTCAATAAATTGAGTCGAAATATTTGAAATTTCAAAGTTCTTTTTATAAACAATTCCTACAGTCTTATGAATAGATTCATCCTTTAACTCAATCAAAACGTTATGTTCTTTATCAATGTGTTTAGCAAAATGCCTTGGAATCGCACTTACTCCAATTCCATAAGCCACAAAACTTGAAAGTGATGAAATTTGATGACATTCAACTTTCAAATCGAGCGTTATATTATTTCGCAAACAATTTTGTTCAACTAAATATCGAACAATTGAAGGTTTTTGTAATGTCACGAATGGGTTTGAACAAAGCTCTTGCCACGTAATAGAAGGCGACTGAGCAAGTGGATGAGTCTTAGGTAATAAAGCTAAGAAATCTTCTTCAAATAATGGTTTGAACTCTAAGCCTTCGGTGAGATCCGGTTCGAAGCAGATGCCAAGCTCGAAAATACCATCTTGTACTTTTTCTATAATGGTCTCATTCGGGATATCGTGGATTGAAAAGTTCAGGTTGGGATGAAGTTCTAAAAATTGATGAATCACCTCAGGCAAAATTGCATGAGTCACAAAGGGCATTGAGGCAATACTTAATGTTCCCCGATTGAGCTTAAAGCGTTGTTTGACATCATTTTCCATTTCATCCCAATTGGCGAGTAATTTTTTAGCATAGGGAATGAGGGATTTACCTTCTTGGGTAAGCTCGACACGGCGTGTATTACGATTAAACAATTTTCCGCCTAACTCTTCTTCTAAGCTTTTGATGGTGAGGCTTAAAGCAGATTGGCTTAAATGTAGCTCTAGTGATGCATTGGCATAGTTGAGAGTACGTGCTAGGGCTAAAAAAGCTTTTAATTGTTTAAGCGTCATTTCTTTCCTTTAGATTACCCAACTCATCTAGAAGGGTAATTTATACGAAAATTTGTCTAATATGATGTTTTTTGAAAAAATAAGAAAAATAAAGCAGGGGACAATGTGCTGAGCTACTTCAGTAAATTTTCCCAACATAATTCATTAGTGTTAGTAAAGTATGGAGCCATTTTTTCATTAGTGGTTTTTATTGGAGCTTGAAAAGATACTACCAACAGCTTTTGTAATGAATTGTGGTAGATTCTTAACAATTAAGCTTTTGATAATATTTTCGTATACCATTACCAGATTAAAAAATAATTAAAATCTTCTAAGGTACATTGAATGAATAAGATAGCTGGAATTTTGATAGTTGCTCTTCTTTTTTGTATTTTTGCTAATTTTGAAAGTTTCAAATTGTTAAAATTTGATCAAACCACAACTGCTAAAATTAACAAAACTCTTCCTAAAAACTAATCCACCTCAAGGTGGATTTTTTATATTTTGAACTTTAAATTTTACTTATTAATAATAAAGGATGGTTTCATGAGAAAAACATTAATTGGCGCTTTATTCTTAACGTTTGGAGCCTCGGCAAGCGCCGCATCTAAAATTGAAAAAGAGGAAACAAAAAACTTTTCAACAATGAGGCAATGCATTGAATGGTTAGATTCTAAATATCCAAACAGCAAATGGCATAAAGACAGAGGTACCACTTGGAATTTAGAAAATGATAATTCAAATTTGCTATCTGGGATTACTCATATTCCTAGTGAAGAAAATCAAAAGCTCATACATTCGGTTGCCATTTATTGCAAATTAAAAGAAACAAGCACCGAAGGCCTATTCTATGAAGGAAAGTATATCGTTATAGAAGCTATTTAAACTCAAATTTTGATTGAGTGAACCCACTCATGAAGTGGGTTTCTTATTACCTACAATAAGGGGTGAGGCAGAGGGAAACTTGCGTATACATATAGCGGCTCAAAGCTTTTTACTTAATGGAATTATATTTTAAATTAATATCTTATATCTATTGTCCCAGCCATCCAATAACCATGATTTGCGCAAGCATCAGGAATAAAAGGTGTGACTTGAGTAGATTTTACTTCATATAGGCCGCCACCAATTGATATTTCTTCGCCAATTAAAACAGATTGATTTGAAAAACCATTAGTAATTTTAAATTTACCATAGCCTAAATTTACTAATTTGCTACCATAAGGCCAAATAATCAACGGACCTGTTTCATCACCAAGTCTGATACATCCATTTTTATCTGCTATAAGCTTTCCATGTGCTGCAGCCATCATTGAAATATTACTTTTCGTATTGCTTGTAATAAGTATCGGTTGAATAGAAACCTCTTCATGGTTTGTTATATTAGGCTTTACCATGCAAGATGTTAGGCTAAAAGCCATTAAAGATGCTAAAAGTTGTATTTTCATATTAAGCACTCTTTATTTACTTTTTAGTAAGAGGTTCTATAAATTGATTGATAATAACGCCTTTACTTAGATCACATGTAGTATCAGGTTTAATTATCCATTTGTAGTCGTTCAAATTAATGGGATAAGCTTCTCCGCTGCCGTAAGCAATGGTGTCACCATCTTTATATTCTTTTGAGTCAACAATTAAAAAATGCTTATTGCTATCCCAATGAGCATCTTTAGTTGCAAAAATAGGAAGAACTCGATCATTTGCATTCATTAAATAAACACAATAACCTTCAACCTTGATTTGTGCCTCACTATAGCTTGCATTATCAGCACTACCAGAGTAACCAATTTTTGGCACAGTAACCTTATTTTGAAGGTGGGGAGGATTGGTACATCCATTAAGTAGGATGATCAATCCAGTTTGAATAGTAAGCAAGAGATTTCTTTTATTCATGACTAAGATACTGGTGAGAAGTCTAAATTATAAAGTTCATCAGTAGAAATGTAATAGTATTCATTAAATTTTCCAGCTCTAATGACGGAAATAGAAGTTACTTTTAATAAACTAAATACCGTTTTCGAGTAAAGATGAGAATAGTAAAAAACATGATTTTATATTCCTGCTTTAATTCTTTGATGGCCTTGTTCAAATAAAGATAAAAAATTATCTGTGTGATATTTATAAAGAATAAGACAAAAAATTTTTATTTAATTATTTTAAAAAATATATTATTTAATTGTCTTTATTAAATAATATAGAGATATTAATTTAATTTACTCAATAATTAATAAGTTTTATCAAATAATAATAGTTTTTGAATAATTAAATTTTACCAATAAAACAACTTAACTAGTTGTATTGTTTGTATATTTCAAAATATAAATAAATTACATTGTTTTTAAATATTTTAGTGATATTTTATTTTTAAGCTCATTTACCTATTACCACATATGGATATTGTGATTTTTATCATTATAGGTTTGGGATAACCTAAATATCTTTTGGTAATTTAATTGAACCTAATATCTATTCTTTAGGGAGAAGGAATATATGTGGGAATTATTTGTAATTCTACTTTCGCTTGGGCTGTTAATGTATACAGCTTACAAGGGCTTTTCAGTCATTCTCATGGCACCAATTTGTGCCTTACTTGCAGTTTTACTCATTAACCCAGCCAATGTTTTACCATTTTATTCGGGTGTTTTTATGCCCAAAATGGTGAACTTTATTAAAGATTACTTTCTTGTGTTTTTGCTCGGGGCAATTTTCGGTAAAGTCGTTGAAATGTCAGGAATTGCTGAGTCTATTGCACGAACCATTGTGAGATGGATTGGGGCAAAAAAAGCAATTTTAACGGTTGTATTACTAGGTGCAATTTTAACCTATAGCGGTGTAAGTTTATTTGTTGCTGTATTTGCAATTTATCCCTTTGCAAACCAGCTTTTTAGACAAGCTAATATTCCAAAACGTTTAATTCCGGGAACCATCGCGCTGGGTGCATTTACATTTACCATGGATGCATTACCAGGTACACCACAAATCCAGAACGTAATTCCCACTACATTCTTTGGCACCAATATTTATGCCGCACCATTTCTAGGAATTATTGGTGCAATTTTTGTTCTATGCATGGGTTTGGCTTACTTAGAATGGCGCCGCCGTGCAGCTGCAAAAGCTGGTGAGGGGTACTCTGATTTTGGTGTAGACAATACGCAGCCTCAAGAAATTGAAGCCAATATGAACTTGCAAAATAATGGAAGTACGGCTCGTCAGTTTTTAGCGTTTGTACCTCTCATTCTCGTTGCAGTAATGAACAAATATTTATCTAAAGCAATCAAAGAGTGGTATCCAAATGGCTTTGATTTTGCTGCTGTTGGTTTAGCTGACTACACCGTAGATGTTGCAAAAACTGGTGCGATCTGGGCAGTGGGTCTTGCACTTATTGTCGGGATTATTTCTGCAATTTTGTTTGATTATCAGCGTGTAGTGACGAACTTTAAAGAGGGGATTAATGCCAGTATTGGTGGGTCGCTTTTAGCAGTGATGAATACAGCTTCTGAGTATGGTTTCGGTGCAATTATTGCGTCATTACCGGGCTTTGCTTTGATTAGCCATGCAATGAGCAGTACCTTCACAAATCCTTTAGTAAATGGCGCTGTGACGACAACTGTTTTAGCAGGTATTACTGGTTCAGCTTCTGGTGGTATGAGTATCGCTTTAAGTGCGATGGCTGAACAATATAATGCCGCAATTTTAGCCGCTGGTATTCCACCTGAAGTCATGCACCGTGTGGTTGCAATGGCATCAGGTGGTATGGATACACTACCGCATAATGGCGCTGTTATCACTTTGCTTGCGGTTACCGGTTTAACCCACAAACAGTCGTATAAAGACATTTTTGCAGTCACAGTAATTAAAACAGTAGCGGTATTTGTCGTGATTACGGTCTTTACCGTAACGGGTATTGTTTAAATCAGCATGTTATAAGTATTAAGGAGTAAATAGATGACGAAACTTTTAGACGGTAAAGTCGCTTTTATTACAGGTTCTGCAAGCGGTATCGGTTTAGAAATTGCTAAGAAATTTGCTCAAGAAGGTGCCAAAGTTGTTATTTCTGATATGAATGCCGAAAAGTGCCAAGAAACAGCAAGTCTACTCAAAGAGCAAGGTTTTGAAGCATTATCTGCACCATGTGATGTAACTGATGAAGATGCTTATAAACAAGCAATTGAGCTGACTCAAAAGACCTTTGGTACGGTTGATATCTTAATTAATAATGCTGGTTTCCAACATGTTGCGCCTATTGAAGAGTTTCCAACGGCTGTTTTTCAAAAGCTAGTTCAGGTCATGTTAACGGGTGCATTTATTGGCATTAAACATGTTTTTCCAATCATGAAAGCTCAAAAATATGGTCGTATTATTAATATGGCTTCAATTAATGGCTTGATTGGTTTCGCTGGAAAAGCAGGTTATAACAGTGCTAAACACGGCGTAATTGGCCTAACAAAAGTTGCAGCTTTAGAATGTGCACGTGACGGTATTACGGTAAATGCTTTATGTCCAGGTTATGTTGATACACCATTAGTTCGCGGTCAAATTGCTGATTTGGCTAAAACCCGTAATGTAAGCTTAGACAGTGCACTTGAAGATGTAATTTTGGCAATGGTTCCTCAAAAGCGTTTTCTATCTGTTGAAGAGATTGCTGACTATGCAATTTTCCTTGCGAGTGGTAAAGCTGGTGGGGTAACAGGCCAAGCTGTCGTTATGGATGGTGGCTACACAGCACAATAATTTATGTGTTTTATAAAAGCCGCTTATTTTGAATAGGCGGTTTTTTTTGATGAAAAATTTACGATAGTCCACTGTTCAAAATAATGATTTAGCTCTACGATATTGGCTTATAAAAAATCTAATAAAATAAGATTGTTAAGGTATAAAATTATACTTTAAAGGTATTTAACTTATTTCTATTTTTAAAATTTAATAGAGTGTGAGAAAGTAATCTTTACTCTCTTTCTTGATTCGATATTTTTCAAGAAAAGTCGTCAATTAAAGGATATTAATTGGCATACAAGTTGCTTTTTAAGCAATAAGTTATTTAGCTAGGTGAAAAGGATATGATATCACTCAGCCAACAGATGGAACTCAATCATTATTCCCGCAAAGCTGAATTTGCGCAGAATTTGATGTCCACAATTTGTGGTGAACACCGTCTAGACACAATTTACAAAGACACTCTCGATTTTCACTATGACGGAATGCGTTTGCCTAATAAAAAAATGGCAATCGGTACAATCAGTTATGGTGCAAATGTTGCTATTAACATCTCAAATTTAAAGGCTTATAGTATTAGTTTGCCGATACAAGGTCGACAAGCTCTCAACATTCGTGGCGCTCATTATCAGTCTGATGAAAACAGAGGTCTTATTGTTTCAAATAACGATCAGCAAGATCTGATTATCGATAAAGATTGCAGAAAATTTCAGGTGGTTATTCCTGAGCGAAGTATGCAGATCGTCCTTGCAGATCTACTCAATAAGCCCATAGAAACTCCCATTATTTTTAATCCTGAAATGCATCTGGACTCGGAGCAGCTGATAGGAGCTTGGTGGAAAAATATTCAGAATTTTTTACAGCTAAAATCGCAATATAGCAATTTTTATGGTTTACAGATGTTATCTGAAGACTATGAAAATTTTGTGATTAAGGCCTTACTATTATCTCAAGAAAATAACTATTCTGATGCTTTAAAGTCACTCTCATATCAGGATGAGCCAGCTTATATTCGTAAGGTTCGTAATTTTATTATTGAACATGCCCATGAAGAAATCTGTGCAGAAGACTTGCAGCGTCTGGCTGGTGTTTCAAAATCAAAATTGTATGACGAATTTCAACAGTACTACGGCACAAGCCCAATGTCATATTTGAAAAAATATCGTCTTCAACAAATTTATAAAATCTTGAGCACCACAGGAGCTGATAGAAAGGTTTCTATTTCAAAGCTTGCGTATGACTGGGGCTTTAACCATTTAAGTCGTTTTTCTCAAGAATATCGTGAAGAGTTTGGCGAAAATCCAAGTGAGACCAAAGGTAAAATTTTCTAATATTTAATTTTTCCCAATAAAAAACTGATTTAGGCAACTAAATCAGTTTTTTATTTATCGCATAATATTTATAGACTTTCTTCTAGCTTTAACACTTGTTTGTTTTTAGATTTCTCATAGATCACTTTGAGACTAAGTGCAATAAATGAGATGAAGGTTGGTAAAGCGAGAATAAAGAAAATACCGCTTAAGCTTAGGTTAAAAGTGAAAATGAGCGATCCAAAGAAAGCACCTAAAATTGCACCGATACGGCCAATACCATGCATCCATGAAACACCAACCGCGCGGCACACTGCTGGATAGAACATAGCTGCAAGTGGCAGTAATGAAGACTGTGCACCAGCGAGTAAGGCACCAATTAAGAAAATAGTAAGACCCAATAAGAAAATATTTGAGCTTACTAGACCTGCCACAATAAATAGGGCGAAAGCAATCAGATATGAATATTTAATCACTGTAGTTGGGTTTAGTTTATCCATGTACCATCCCATAATGGTTGCACCAATCACACCACCAAAAGGGAAAATCGCGGCAATTAAACTAAATTGTTGGGTACTGAAACCTGCTGTTTTTAAAATTGTTGGCATCCAGCTGGTTAAAAGATAGAACACCAATAGACTAGTAAAGCAGCAGAGCCAAAGCATGCTTGAACCCCACAAATATTTTCCTAGAACCACTTTAACTGGATTTTCATCTGAGACATTTTCTGCTTGAGTTAAAACAAGTTTTACAGGTTCTTGAAAAGAATGGCCTTGAATATTTTCTAAAATACGTTGAGCTTTGTCTTGTTGATGACGTGTAATCAAGTATTGAGTTGATTCAGGCAATTTAAGCAATAGAGCAACCACTAAAATGAGCGGAATACTCCCGCCAATAATAATCACCTTAGCCCAGCCATAGCTTTCTAATAGATAAGCTGACAGCACACCACCACAGGAAATACCCAGCATAAACCCACAGCCAGCAAGACCTGTAAGGAATGCTTTGCGTTTTACGGGCATATATTCAGAGACAATGGTACTGATGTTTGGCATGGCTGCGCCTAAACCAATACCTGTAATAAAACGATAAATCATTAAGTCTTGGGTTGAATTGGCAAAGCCACACAAAATCGTAAATATTGAGAACAAAAGGCTTGTAAAAACAATAACGCCTTTACGGCCAAACTTATCTGCTAAGGGTCCTGAGATAATTGCACCAATCGACATGCCGACTAAAGCAGCACTTAAAACTGGGGCAAGTTGAGGCTTGGTAATTCCCCAATCATCGAGTAATGCGGGGGCGATAAAACCAATAATTCCTGTGTCTAGGCCGTCACAAAAGAAGACAAAGAAGCCTAGGATAAAAACTATCCACTGCAATGGAGACAGTTTTTCGCGATTGATAATCGTGTTTGCATCTATCGTTTTCATACGTATTCCTTAATCATTAAAATTTTTTGCTGTAATTGACGAAGAAACGGTTTTCTGAAAAATCGTTTCCATGCTTAACGTCGTAATTGATGAAGATGTACTGAAGAGCTAATCCTTTGAGAAAAGGCTGTTGAAGGGCATAATTGACAATAACGTTTGCTTCACTTTCTTTGTTTTTTAAGCCATCTGCTGTTTTAAAGTGATCGCCATATACATATTTCAAAGTGGTATTTAAACCAGGCACATGATCTTTAAAGTCATAGCCATAAATGAAGTGATAAGACTTTTCATCTTGTTTGAAGAAACCTGTGGTGTTCCAGTTAATGAAGTAAGTTTCAGGCAAAAAACCATCTGGTAGCGGGTAAGCAGACTCACCAATAATTTGTTGATAACCCACACCAAAGCTATGATTTTTTACTTTAAGTGATTCTAGTAAACCTACATTTTGTGCATCGATGTCAAAAAGATTTCCATTATCTTTGGCATTGAAATATTTAAATTTTGAATGAACTGAAAAATCAGAATTTTTCCATATATGGTCAAAGCCGACGTAATGCTTGTTATATAAATCCTCCATATTTCCAAAGTAATATTCGCCCTTCAGAGTAGGCGTAAATTGATAGCGAAGATCTATATAGTTCAGTCCATCGGAGTAGCCCGTCACACCTTTTGATGTAAAAGAAAATCGATGAAAATCTTCTTCATTTCGTGGTGATACTTTTTCAATACGGCCAATTTCAGCAAAAAGCTTGTCGTTCAGTTGGCTTTTAAGATTAGCTCCCCAATAGGACGTCAGGAGTTGTCGGCTTGCATCTACAGTCGTTACTGGTAAATCCAGCCATAATTCACCAATGCTTAGTAGCGTTTTGTTATAGCCTAGCTTTAAAGTCGCACCATATTTTAGATAATCAGGTGCTTGAGACTGCGTCTCTTTATCAAAAGGCAATACCGTATCGGCTACATGTTTATCTTGGCTTAAGCGAACAGCGTACTGTGCTGAAGCATTTGCCCCAATTTTAATCGGAGTTCCGTTAATTTCTAACGGCGTATCATGCATATTTGAGTTATAAAATAACGAAACTGACTGTGACCAGCTACCCGTGTCTTTTACATCTGGATTGTCATAATTTCTGTCTATATATGCATTTTTTAATGTAAATTTCCATTCTTCATCCGCTGAATAAGCCTGAGTAGAAAATGCACTACAACATAGAATATTGATGAGCACTAACGTTTTCCGTTGTCCATAAAGTGGCCATGGTCGATGCATAAATAAAACGCCTTAATTTAGAAAATGACTGGGCTTTTTTATGTAATCAAACTAATTACATGACTTGATTGAACTATTTTTAGCCAATCGCCACTATCCAATAAGTCCTAATCTTCATCCATTTTTTCCAAATTAGATAAAAAGCATTAATTTCATTTTTTAGTTTAAAGTTTTGAAATATAGATATTTATTGTTTTTAAATTTTTATCCAGTGTGATTGGTTTTGATAATTGCGCAGAGATTGGATAGTGCTTGCAGCTTTTGGACAGTCTAAAAAAATATTCGGATAGAAGATAAAGCCATAACAATGTCAGGAGTTGACACTATGGCTAGTCAAACCATTCAAATTAAAACTGCATCTGGAAAGCAGTTCAATGCGTATCTCGCAATCCCTGAAACAGGAAAAGGACCTGGAGTGGTGCTTTGTCAGGAAATATTTGGAGTGAATGCAGCAATGCGAGAAAAAGCCAATTTTCTTGCAGAAGAAGGCTATACCGTTCTAGTTCCTGATTTATTTTGGCGTGTAGCACCTAATATTGAACTGGGTTATACACCAGAAGATTTTCAAAAAGCTTTTGAACTGTATCAGCAATATGATGAAAATCTCGGCGTTGAAGATATTCAAGACAGCTTAAATTTTTTAAAGACTCGACCAGAATGTGACATCTCTACAGGCCTTGGGGTGGTGGGGTACTGTTTAGGTGGAAAGCTAGCTTATTTGGCAGGCTGCAGACTTTCGGAAGTGGCATGTGCCGTAGGTTATTACGGTGTAGGCATTGAAAAAGCGTTAGATGAGTTAGCTAACGTAAAGGGTCATTTGGTTTTGCATATTGCAGAACTGGACCAATTTACACCGCCAGATGCGAGGCAAGCAATTGTCGATGCAGCCAACCAATATTCAAATGTACAAGCTTATGTTTATGAAGGTGTTGATCATGCTTTTGCACGCCCAAAAAGCAATCATTATCACAAACCTTCAGCACGCTTTGCCCACGAGCGTACAGTAACAGCGCTGCATGACACGATTGGACCGAAATATGACTTAGTCGCGTTATGGGAAGAGCATATTCGTCATGAGTTTGATACGCGTGATGTGCCTGCAACCATGGCAACAATGGTCGCAGAGCCTTATGTCAACCATATTCCAACCTTAACTGGTGGTGTAGGCCAAAGCCAGCTTGCTCGTTTTTATCAGTACCACTTTGTTCATCAAAATCCTAAAGATATGAAGATCACTTCGATCTCACGCACTGTTGGTTCAACGCAAGTGGTGGATGAGTTCATTATGAGCTTTACCCACGACGCTGAAATTGACTGGTTATTACCTGGTGTAAAACCAACTGGCAAATATGTCGAAATTCCGATGTTAGGTGTAATCCAGTTTAGAGGTTCAAAGCTGTGCCATGAGCATATTTACTGGGACCAAGCATCAGTGCTCGTCCAAATTGGTTTACTAGATCCAACAGGCTTACCAGTTGCAGGTGTCGAGACAGCACGAAAACTTCTTGATGAAGATCTTCCTTCAAATACGTTGATGCCATCTTGGTCAAGTAGTGAAGGCAAGCCAGTCAATTAAGGAGGATTTGCAATGAATATAAATTTAAAAGGAAAAGTCGCTGTAGTGAGCGGTGGCGCAACACTGATTGGTAAAGCCGTTGTACAAGCCCTAGTCAGTGCAGGTGCTCATGTCGCTATTTTAGATATTGATGCCAAAGGCAAGGCAATTGCAGAAAGCTTTAACCATGATGTGATGTTTATTCAAACCGATTTAACCAGTGATGCGGCTATTCAACAAGCTGTGGCAAATATTCACCAACATTTAGGTGAAGTGAGTTACTTAGTGAATTTGGCATGTACCTACTTAGATGATGGTTTTAAATCTTCACGTCAGGACTGGTTACAAGCACTCGATATTAATTTGGTCTCTACAGTTGAGCTGAGCCGTGCTTTATACAATGACCTAAAAAAGCAGCAAGGTTCAATCGTTAATTTTACTTCAATCTCGGCCAATGTGGCACAAACAGGGCGCTGGTTATATCCAGTGTCTAAAGCCGCGATACGTCAACTCACACAAAGCATGGCAATGGATTTTGCTGCTGATGGTATTCGCGTCAACTCAGTTTCTCCGGGTTGGACATGGTCTCGTGTCATTGCAGAAGTCAGCGGTAATAACCGTGGAAAAGCCGATAGCGTGGCAGCCGATTATCACTTGCTAGGCCGATTGGGTCATCCCGAAGAAGTCGCCAACGTGGTTTTGTTTTTATTGTCACCCGCTGCGAGTTTTGTCACTGGAGCAGATTACGCAGTCGACGGTGGATATTCAGTAATGGGCCCTGAAGGATCACAGCCCGCTATTCCACGTTTAGCCGAATAGCACAGCGTTTTAAAAGCACATTTAGAAAATTATGGAGAAGATTATGCGCCGTATTGCAATTGTTGGAGCAGGACAGTCTGGTTTACAGCTTGGTTTGGGGTTACTCGAAACAGGTTACGACGTGACCATGATCACCAACCGAACTGCTGATGAAATTCGTCAAGGTAAAGTCATGTCAAGCCAGTGTATGTTTCATACCGCCTTACAAACTGAACGTGACTTGGGACTAAATTTTTGGGAAGAACAATGTCCAGCGGTAGAAGGCATTGGGCTGGCTTTAGTCAATCCTGAAAATGGTGATAAAGCATTTGAATGGAGTGCTCGTCTTGAGCGCTACGCTCAATCGGTCGATCAACGCGTCAAAATGCCATATTGGATGGAAGAATTTGAACGCCGTGGCGGTCGATTAGTAATTCAGGATGTGGGTATAGAAGAATTAGAACAACTCGCAAACGACTACGAGCTTGTATTACTTGCGGCTGGTAAAGGTGAAGTCGTTAAACAATTTGAGCGTGATGATGCACGTAGTGTTTTTGATAAACCGCAGCGTGCTTTGGCATTGACCTATGTCAAGAACATGAAGCCAATTTCCCCTTATTCACGTGTGACTTTTAACATTATTCCAGAAGTTGGCGAATACTTTTCATTTCCAGCACTTACTGTGAATGGTCCTTGCGACATTATGGTGTTTGAAGGAATTCCAAATGGACCAATGGACTGCTGGCAAGATGTCAAAACACCTGAACAGCATTTGCATTGCAGCTTGGACTTACTTAAGAAATTTGTGCCTTGGGAATATGAGCGTTGTACAAATGTTGAGTTAACTGATGCTGGCGGATATTTGGCAGGACGTTTTCCGCCGACCGTACGCAAACCTATTTTAACCTTACCATCTGGCAAGAAAATTTTTGGTATGGCCGATGCCTTAGTGGTCAATGATCCAATTACTGGCCAAGGCTCAAATAATGCGGCTAAGTGTAGCAAGATCTATTTCGATGCCATTTTAGCCAATGATAATCAAAGCTTTAGTGAACAATGGATGGTTCAAACTTTTGAACGCTATTGGGCTTATGCAGAAAAAGTGGTGGCTTGGACCAATAGCCTGTTATTACCACCAGAGCCGCATGTGGTTGAGCTATTAGCAGCTGCAAGCCAAAACCAAAGCATTGCTTCAATTATGGCCAATAACTTTGATGACCCACGTGCTTTTGCTCCTTGGTGGTTTGATGCAGATCAGGCTCAAGCATTTTTGGCTTCAAAAACCACAGCAAAAGTGGCCTAAAGGCAAAACAGCAAAGGGAGATTTAAAATGGACACAATTGAAACTTTAGCTTTACAAGCGATTAATGCTGAAAATCCAAGAGAAATACGTAATTTACTTGGACAGTTTGCAACTGGCGTTACTGTAATTACAACTCGTGGTAAAGATGGGCGGAAAATAGGAATGACAGCCAATTCGTTTTCCTCATTGTCTTTAGATCCGCCATTAATATTGTGGAGTCTTTCAAAAACAGCGCCAAGTTTGTCTGATTTTGTTGAAGCTGAATATTTTGCCATTCACATGTTGGCACAGGAGCATCATCAACTTTCTGGACATTTCGCTCGAGGTGCTGAAGATAAATTTGCAGGCATTGCCCATCAACAATGCAATGCAGGCGTTCCGATTTTGATCGATGCACTCGCAACCTTAGTCTGCCGCAATGTAAATCAATATGAAGGCGGAGATCATCTGATTTTTATTGGTCAAATTGAACAATACCAACAGCGCCAAGGTGAACCATTGGTATTCCACGCAGGAAAGTATCGGATTGCCGCTGAGCATCCAGAATTAGCACATTAATTCACCATAATCACGATCAATCCGGTCGTGATTTTTTGTATAGGAAATAAGAAGATGAAAAGCACTTTAATTAAACATGGATTTTTAGCAGGAACATTGTTGAGTTTGCCTTTGGTCACACATGCCTATGATTTACCGACCGTAAATCTAGGTATGACCAGCTTTCTGGATGGCGGCTTACCCGCAGGACCGGGTTGGTATGCTCAAACCTATTTTCAAAATTACGATAGCAATAAACTGGTCGATGCCAATGGTCAAAAATTAGGTTTGCCTAAAACAGATTTAAATTATCAAGTACTGGTTGAACAGATTAGTTATTTATTAGATGTGCGGGTAAAAGATAAAGCCAGTCTAGGCATGAATTTTTTAATTCCCTTTGTCAGCAAAATGGACATGGATGATGGCTTGAATAACGTTGCCATTAAGGCCCAAAGTGGCTTTGGGGATATTATGATCGGGCCTTTTATTCAGTTCGACCCAGTCATGGGTGCACAAGGGCCGAAATTTGTACATCGTTTTGAGTTTCAGGTGAATTTACCTACTGGCGAATATGACCCACAAAAAGATATTAACCCAAGTAATAACGCTGTTTCATTTGATCCTTATTGGGCTGCAACGTATTGGTTTAATCCCAAGTGGACCGCTTCTACACGCATCCATTATCTCTATAACTTTAAAAATGATGACCCAAGCTATGCGTTTGCTGGAGCAAATGATATACAGGCAGGTCAAGCAATTCATGCAAACTTTGCAACAGACTATGCCATTACCGAACAGTTCCGTTTAGGGGTAAATGGATATTGGCTCAAACAAGTCACTGACACTGAAGTCGATGGTGAAAAAGTCAAAGGTCGACGTGAACAAGTGTGGGCAATTGGCCCTGGTGCGATGTATAGTTTTTCTAAAAATGATCATTTGGTCGCAAATGCTTATTTTGAGCAAGATGTTGAAAACCGTCCCGAAGGAACGCGACTACAAGTTCGCTATGTCCATCATTTCTAAATCATAAAAAAGCCTTTTATATCAATCAATATAAAAGGCTTTTCTCTATTTTTAATTTAAGAAAAAATTGAAGTAATTAAGCCTGTACCTTCACTCTGTCCAGAGCGGCGAGTAGACGAAGGTAACTCACCATAACGGCGTTTGTACTCTTGAGAAAAACGGCCTAAATGGGTAAATCCCCACTTAAATGCAACGTCTGTGACTGATAAATTTTCATTGTGCATGAGCTCTAAATGAGCTTGCTCAAAGCGTAATTCTTTAAGATAAGACATGGGGGGTGTCCCCAAATAATTTTTAAAACCAGTAAATAGCGTTCTCACACTCACACCAGCATGTTCAGCTAAAATTTCGACATTAAGCGGCTCATGTAAATGTTCTTTGATATAGGCTTTTGTACGCTTCACGAAATAGGGAGATATGGTTTTTTCTTTATACTGATCTATTTTATGTAATGCATTATTGGGTTGACCATAAATCAGTGCATTAAACAGATTTGACTCAAATTGTTTAAAGGCTAAAGGATGATGGAGTGGGTGTTGATCACATGCTAAAGCATCCATCAATGTTCTAACGAGCTGTAAAAAATAGGCTCCACTTTGTGTAGCAAAGTCTAATTTTGGGTCGAAAACGAGTAAGTTATTTTCTGAATCGGTAATATGCTGACGGCAGTGATAAGTAAAATCATCCTTTGATACTTTTAGAATGAGCTGTGGAGAGTTCGCGTGCCAGCGCATACGCAAAGATTGCTGAGGAGAAATAAGCGAAGCAATTTGAGAATAAGAAATAAACTTTTGCGAACCAAACTCGATTTCTGCATAGCCTTGAGTTGGAATTTGAATTAAGTAAAAGTTATCGAGATGATCTGGTTCAATAATGACATCTGCGCCATATTCCAAACGGCTAATCGACAGGGCACCTGTTTTAACATGGTGCATGGTTGCACTAAAATCTCGCTTCTGCTGAGAGATTTTAAGATCATGCGGTTTAAAAATTTGACCTACATTTCGGCAGGTTTCACTTAAATCGTGATGATTAAACACCAAATTATGATTGGTAAAGATAGACTCATTTTGAAAATGACGCCCACTGAGTTCTGGGGAGTTGGCTTGGTTCATATATATCCCTTTTGGCTCACTCCTGTATTTACTTGTGTTGTAAAAAGCTTTAAAACTTCGCTGCACAGCAAGTAAATACGGCACTTAAAAAATTAAGTTACTCGCAAATTACAATGAGATATAAGCAAAATACAGACCAATTTAACCGCTATTTAATGTGATTTTCTCAAATTTTTAGTTCGGATTTTGTCCATTAATTTAATAAATTCGAGAAATAAAATAGGGGGATATAAAAGGTGCTATAACTTAATCTCATCATGATCTTATTCCTTAAGATCTATCAAAATTTATAGCAAATCCGAGTGAATTGGTCAATTTATTTTGTCAGAATTCATTATTTTATATTATTGATATATAAAAACTTTTAATTTAAATGTGAAAATTCAATATACCCTTTGCAAAGTATATTGAATCATTTCAGGTTTAGTGGTTTTTAAATTATTTGCACTTAAGCTATTTATATTTTCAACGTGATGTATTGCTTTGTAAAAACTTCTCGCTGTAAATACGATAGTTTTGCAAAGATTGTTCATCTAACCAATTTTTTACGGCTTCAATCATCGGTGGTGGGCCACACAAATACATATCAAAAGCTTGCTCAGCAAGTTGATCTTTATTTAAGTGCTCATGAATATAGCCCGCTTTACCTTGCCAAGTTTCCGTTGCCTTAGTCACAATCGGGTGATAACTAAAGTTTGGTAGTTGCTCTGCGTAGGCATGTAAACGCTGCTGTTCACATAAATCGGTTTCATTATTTACGCCATAATACAACTGAACTGCAGGTGAGTTAGGCTGATCCACCAAATTATCAAGCATTCCCAAGAAAGCTGATAAACCTGTTCCGCCTGCCACAAAAACCAGTGGTCGCTCTACTTCACGCAAATAAAAACTACCAAGTGGTGCTTCAATGAGCAGGGTTTGTCCCACCTGACAACGATCACGCAAGTAATTGCTCATCACACCGTCTGGCAAAAGACGAATTAGAAATTGCAATTGATTGGTTGCATTTGGTCTATTGGCAAAAGAATAAGAACGCCAGTCTTCAGTATCTGGAATTTGCAAACGAGCATATTGACCCGGCAAAAACTGAAGTTGTTCAGCATGACTGCTTGCATCAAGATGCAAGATTGCTGTCGTTTCAGAAACCAGCTCAACCGCAGTCACTTTGGTTTCAATTTTTAAGGTATCACCAGCGTTACAGATCGCAGAATCATGATCGAAATAAAAAGCTGCATCTGATTTCACACGGGTCTGGCAAGCTAACATTTTTCGCTCGGCCAAATCACGTTCACTTAAAGCATCTTCATCGACATATTCTTGTTCATAGATACCAGTTTCACATTGCCCCTGACAGGTACCACAAACACCTTCACGGCAGTCTAGCGGGAGGTTAATTCCTTGGCGAACTGCTGCATCAAGCAGCAATTCGTCGTTATTTACCGAAATGAAAAAGGTTTTGCCATCGGCAAAGTTAAGTGCAACTGAATGTCCCATTTTCATTCCCCCTTAAACGTGATAGAAGTCTAAAACGGAATCAATTTTGTCATTGAGCAAAATGCTGTGCTGACGACGAATACGAAAACTATCTGCAGTTTGGCGTAAAAGATAAGTAGCGTGTCCGTAAAAACAACCTTCTAAGCCTTGACGGTTATAAAGCGTTTGCCATGCAACTTTTGCTTCAATTAATCCATCATCCAATGTTTTAACTCGAATGTTGTTTATACTGTGCAAAGTACGTGGTAACGGTGTTGCAGATGCCGCTTTTCCGGTACGAATACGGAATACACGGTCTTCAAGCCCTGTACGGTCTGCATAATAAATATAAGACAAACCCTGATTTGGATCTTGAACATAGTTATGGTCATCAATCCACTGTGGAATATGATATTCACTATCTTCATCGTAAAGGTCTAAATAGGCATCCCAGTCATAAGCATCGCAAAGCTCTGCTTTTTTGTACAAAAACTGAGATACAGCAAAATGTAGTTCTTGTGACATGGTTACACCTCATCCATTACGGCATTGTTTTCAAAAGTAATATCTTGCATTTTCAATGCTTTTTTATTTAAGCCGTCGAGCATTAGACGTTGCCAGTGCCCATGCTGGTTTACATAGAGTCCTTCATGGGTAAACTCACGGCCAGTAATGACAGGTTGAATGCCTAAGTCTTGTGAGTTTTTGGTCGCGCCATATTCCCAAGACTGACAGCCACGAGAAATATCGCTCCAACGTTCAAGACGTGCTTGGAAACCTTTTTGCTGTTCACGAAATTCAACTAAATCGTCTGGTGTACCAAGACCCGACACATTAAAGAAATCTTCGAACTGGCGAATACGGTTACGACGTGCTTCAGCAGATTCACCTTTAACCCCAATACATTGACTGATGACTTCGGTTTTATTCCATGCCACAGGACGAACAATACGAAGCTGTGAACTAATTTGATCCATAAAGAATAGGCTAGGGTACAAGTTCAAGTTTCTTAAACGATGCATTGCCCATTCAGCATATTTGTCGCCATATTTTTCGACCATATATGGCATAACTGTGTTGTAACCCGGACGAACTGTTGGGTTAGGCATGTCACTAAATAAAACACTGTGACCATTTTTAAAACTAAACCAACCATCGTCAGTTTCTGAGTCACCGGCACCTAACTTGCTATAGTCAAGCGTATCAAGTTCTTCACCTTTTGATGCATTGACTTGTTGGCGATGTTGGACTGTAGAGACATAGTTATAGTGAACGGTACTAACATGATAGCCATCTAAGCCATTTTCATTTTGTAGCTTCCAGTTGCCTGCAAAGGTATAAGATGACTTGCCTTGAAGTACTTCGAGTTCACCTGTTGGGGACTGGTTGACCATTAAATCAAGGAACAGTTTTGCATCGCCCAAAAAGTCTTCTAAAGAATCTGTTGCTTGAGTATCAAGGCTTACAAATACAAATCCACGATAGCTAGCAATACGGCCTTGTTTTAAGCCACGGCTTGATTTATCGAAATCTTCACAATATTCGCCAGGCGCTTTGACTTTAACTAAGCGACCATCTGACTTATAGCACCATGCGTGGAACGGACATGTAAAGGTTGACTGGTTGCCTTTTGCAACACGTGTTAAAGTCGCACCGCGGTGTTCACAAGCATTGACCATGGCGTGTAGTTCGCCTTTACCATCACGGCTCACAATAATCGGCTGACGACCAATTTGAACTGTTAGGAAATCATGATTGTTTGGAATCTCACTTTCGTGACATGCATAAATCCAAACCTTTTCAAAAATAAGTTCCATTTCCAAGTCAAATAGTTCAGGCTCGGTAAACATATTACGTGCAATACGAAACACGCCATCGTTAGGACGGAAGTCGATACATCCATCTACAAAATCATTCCATTGTTTTAAATTAGATGAGGTCATTGCTCAATCCTCCATTCATTCAGCTTTTAACTGATTGAACCGCGATTAAGCCTTAGCCTCTATCCGTTTTTTCCAGATCTTTATCCACTTTGTGCAGTTTTGATTTTTTATCGAACTCTTTTGAAGAAAGAGTAGAGATTTAAATTTGTATGTGTTTTAACCTATTAAAGTTCCCTATAATGTTAAGCAGCATAAAAATGAAACTTTGCGAACTAAGTCTATGAAAGAACAAAACTTAAAATTACAGATTAGAATTCTTTTAGAGCAAAACATTGCATTTGGTCCGGGTAAGGCAGACTTACTTGAAGCAATTGAAAAAACTGGTTCAATCTCACAAGCTGCAAAATCTATGAATATGAGCTATCGCCGTGCATGGCAATTGGTAGACACCATGAATCAATGCTTCGAAACAGCTTTAGTTGAAACTCAAACGGGCGGAACACACGGTGGTGGGGCAGCCGTTACAGCTTTGGGCCAGAAAGTCTTACAACACTATCGTCAAATGGAAGTTAATGCTCGACAAGCCTTAGAACGTGATTATCAGATCATGAGTACCTATTTAAAAAACTAAATTAAAAGCTTTTATAGCAACAGAATCTTTTAATTTGGTATAGCTTTTGCTTAATCCAAAGTGCACGCTGAAAAAGGACTGCTGCTTTCCAGTCATCTATATTTAACGAATTATGCTGTTCATAATCTTTGTATGGCGCTATATTCTTGGGTATATATCGCTGCAAAAACGACAAAAAGGTAAAACATAATGGTAAGTGATACGAAGATAAAAAAATTGATTTTGGCTTGTTCTATCCTTAGTACAGGACTGGTCTTTAATGTTTCCGCTAAGGCTGAATCAGTTACTGTTTATGCAGCAGCCAGCTTAACCAATGCCATTAATGATTTAGAAAAAATTTATGAAAAACAAAATAATATAGAAGTAAAAACTTCATATGCAGGTTCATCAACCTTAGCTAAACAAATTGAAGCTGGGGCACCAGCCGATGTATTTATCTCTGCTGATACACAGTGGATGGATTATCTACAAAACAAAAAATTAGTTGCAACAAATAACCGTATAAATTTATTAGGCAACCGTTTGGTTCTAATTACCCCTAAAGGACAGTCCTTAAGCGTAAAACTAGATAAAACCACCGATCCAAATAAAGTATTTACCGGAAAGATTTGTACAGGGGATACTAAAAGTGTGCCTGTAGGCAAATATGCTAAACAAGCTTTTACCAATTTAGGTTGGTGGAGCCGTATTGAACCAAAGTTAGTTGAAACAGAAGATGTTCGAGCTGCATTAAACTTTGTTGCGCGTGGTGAATGTCAGGTTGGGATTGTCTATGCAACTGATGCAGCGATTAGTAAAGACGTAACGGTAGTTGGTGAATTTCCGATAAATACACATTCGCCAATTACTTATCCTATAGGGATAATTAAAAAGAATCCGAGCTCAATAAAGTTCTATCAATTTTTACAAAGCAATCAAGCTAAAACTGTATTTAGAAAATATGGTTTTAGCGTGTTGGCTCCAGTTAAACCATGATGTTTTCTTTAACCCCAGAAGAGCTCAGCGTGCTGCAACTTTCTTGTAAGGTTGCGGCAAGTTGCCTTGTGGTCAGTATTATTCCTGCGATTTGTGTGGGATGGTTTTTGGCGCGTAAAGAGTTCTGGGGTAAGTCATTCATTGAAACATTGGTATTTTTACCTTTGGTGTTACCGCCAGTTGTACCGGGTTATTTGCTATTACAAGTTTTTGGGAGTCGCGGCTTTATTGGACAATATTTGGCACCGCTTGGAATTGATTTTGCATTTAACTGGAAAGGCGCCGTTCTTGCTTCGGCAGTGATGGGTTTCCCGCTATTGGTTCAATCTATTCGTCTAGCGATTGAACTGGTCGATCAGCGTTTAGAAATAGCAGCAAAGACATTAGGTGCCTCATCTTTAGGGGCATTTTTTCATGTCACTTTGCCTCTTGCCAGCAGTGGTATTTTAATTGGTGCTATTTTATGTTTTTGCCGCAGTTTAGGTGAGTTTGGGGCCACCATTACCTTTGTGGGTAATATTTCAAATGAAACACGTACTTTGCCTTTGGCCATGTATAGCCTAATGCAACAACCCGATACCGAGGCCGCTATTCAAAGGCTTATTATTTTATCGCTAAGCGTGGCTTTTTTAGCGCTATGGTTTGCACAGTGGTTTCATCGTTATCAAAAGAAGCGTTTAGGACGGTGAGATTATGTTGATTGAATGCTGTTTCCAGCTACAAATGGGCCAATTTCATATTGAACCTAGTTTCCAGTCGGATGCTTCTGTTATTGGGTTATTTGGTGCATCGGGTTCAGGTAAAACGTCCATTTTACATGCCATTGCAGGGCTGAATACTCCACGCAGTGGGCTCATTAAAATACAGGATCAAACGTGGTTTGATTCAGATCAAAAAATTAATTTGAGCACGCAAAAGCGTCATGTTGGATTGGTTTTTCAAGATGCTCAGCTTTTTCCGCATAAAACGGTAAAGCAAAATTTATTATTTGGTCTTAAGCATCTGTCCCAACAAGAACGTCACTTTGAAGCAGATTACATTATTGAATTATTAAAGTTAGGGCATTTATTACAACGCATGCCTATTAAACTCTCAGGGGGGGAAAAACAGCGTGTAGCACTGGGTCGAGCATTGTTATATTCACCTAAGCTATTACTACTTGATGAGCCTTTATCAGCACTTGATACGAATCATAAAGCTGAGATTATTCCTTTTTTTCAGAAGGTAAAAAAGGAAATAAAAATTCCGATGATTTATGTGAGTCATGATATTCAGGAAATTAAACAACTGACCGAAACAATGTGGGTTTTATAGTTTCCATATTTCACACATTATTTCAGTCTGCTTAATTCATGGTTGTTAGCTCGCCCATAAACTGCCTGTTGGAGCAGATTTTCGACGATCTTGGGCTTGTTGATAAAAACGCCAGAAAGCGAAAGCAAAAATGATAGCTAAGAAATCAACCACTAAGATTTCTCCGCCATGTACCCATAAGCCACTTTGAGGAACGAAATAGGCCACAAAAGAGGTTAGGGGAATCGCAAATAACACCAAAACCAATGTTAACAACAGTTGCGGTAAAGCTTTTGCATAACCAATCACAAAGGTGTAAATCAAAGTCAGTAGGAAAATCGCATAATAACCATACATAAATAGGTGATTCATACTTTCAATATTGAAAGCAGCGAAAAGCCAACGACTGGCCAACATTGTGCCCACGACTGCTAAAACACACCCTAAACATGCACCTATAGTTAAATTCGCAAGGAACACTACATCTTTACGTTGAACAGGAACTGGATCTTCAGCACGCTTTTGTTTACGTGCACGGGTTTCAACCCAAAGAATGTTGCCTGTATAAAATAAAAAAGCACCGCCGACACCTAACACAAAATAAATCCAACGTACGCCCATACCCCCAAAACTTCCAAAATGTAGGCTAAACATGGCATTGATTAACTTATTACCGGCATCAGTCTGTGTGTTAATGCCTTTGTGATTAAAGTGCTCAACTGCATATGGGTTCATACGCATAAAGTCATGATTAGCACCGCGCAACATTTGATCTGAGCTATAGAGGGCAATACGTGCATTGGCTTTTTCAGGTTTATCTAAACCACTGAACTGGATATAGTCCACAGAATATTCAGGTGCTACTTTTTTGGCTTGAGCCAATATTTGCTGCACATCAATTTGTGTTTGTTTAGGCTGAATAAGGGCAGGGGGAGAGCGCTGAAAAACAGGTTGTCCTTTGAGTGCAAGTTGTCCAATCGCATCATAAAAAAGGTCATGAAAAGCAAAGACAATAACGCTAATACTAATAATGATGTGAAACGGTAAGCTCGTAATTCCAATCACATTATGCGCATCTAACCAAAAACGCTTTTTATTTTTACCAGGCCGAATGGCAAAGTAATCCTTTACCAGGGTTGGTAAAAGTATAATTACCCCTGAAAGCAGGGCAAGAAAATATAGAATCGAAACAACGCCCATCACATAAAGGCCTAGTCCGTGATGGCCTGCCATGCCCGGTATGCCTGCTGTTTCATGCAACTGTTCAATTAGCCAACCTGCCTTAGATAAGTTTTCTTGGGCAACTATTAACTGACCTTTATCGTCTAAGCTTGCCATCCACGTAGTCTGAGCAGTATTAAAGCCATCTCCACGTTCATGTTCGCTCCACGTAATGGGCGCATAGTGAAATTCATTGGACGATAAATTTAGTGTGAAGTTCTTTTGCGCTGCAGGATAAGCCGTCTGTACTTTTTGAATGAGTTCATTATATTGTTCGGGTGAGACTTTCGGTAAAACTTGCTGTGTTGGGGTAGCCCACTTACTAATATGGTGCTGAAACATGCTGAGCCCACCAGCAAAAAAACAGATAAAAAGCAAAATCCCCGCACATACACCCACCCAAGTATGCATGCTTTTTGCTAATTTCATGATGTCTGAACGTACTTTCATGTTTAACCCCGTAATACAAAAATACAGCTATACGCTAGGGCATTGGCAATGGCTAAATAGATAAGCGCTTTTCGTCCAGTCGTAAAAAAATAACTGCCAAACATAATAGGCATCCAACACCACGGAATGCTCCACATACCCACTTGTGCTAATAAGTCCATGGCAACATAAGGCTGGCCTAATAAAACAATCAAATTACCAATCGCGATAGAAAGACTTAGACCTAATACACCACCTGCAAAAGTTTTACCCCACCAGTCTGGCTGGATAGGCGACTGAATTTTAGCTTTCATGAAACCAGTTTCCGTTTAAAAAGCGCCATAAAAGGAAGGAACGACCATGCAAAAATGATGAGCATGAACCAGCAAAAAGTGGCAACAACTTTCGGTAAACTTACAAAGAGGGTAATGAATCCAATACCTAACAGAACTAAGCCTAAATACTTAAAAAGATTAGGAAGATGTTGAGACAACAGATTTTGGTTGCTATGACTACAATAGATACTGACCGCTCCCAATAGCGTCAATAAAAGTCCTATAAGTTTCATAATGATGTTTTTAAATAAGTTAAAGCCAAAATTTGCTCAATAGTATAAGTAAATAATAATTATTATCAAATGATAAAAGCACTTATTCTTATTAAATTCTCTAAAGCCCACAAGTTAAATCTAAAGATTTATAAGTAAATAAAATTTTAGTGTTTTTCAATCTTATAAAATAATCGAACTATTTTTTTTCATAAAAAATTATTTTTCATAATTAAATTTTATTTATATAAAACAATATCTTGATTTAAATTTATGAGTTATATTCAACTTAATTTTGTTCACAATTTAAGCTTATACACTTTTTATCCTTGATAAGAATGATAATTATTTGCAATTATATTTATAGATTTCTTTATAATATAAATTGGAGTATCCACATGCGTTCTACCATCGTGGTCACAGGTGCTGCAAGAGGGATAGGAGCGGCTATCGCCAAGCAACTGCTAGATAAGGGCTATCATGTTATTGGTATTGACCTACAAGAAAATCCTAAACAATGGGATATCAGCAAAAAAATCACGCCAGATCAATCTCCACAATGGCAAGGCATCTCACAAGACATTACTCATCAACAAGAAACACAAGACTTAATTTCAGAGCTTTTAAAAAAATACGAAATCACTGGGTTAGTAAATGCAGCAGGAGTATTAATTATGAGCTCCATGCTTGAAGCAAAAACAGAAGATTGGGAAACACTTTTTGCTGTAAATGTTATGGCGCCTATCGCGATCAGCCAACAAGTTGCTAAACATTTTTGTACAAAAAGGCGGGGTAGTATTGTCACTATTAGTTCAAATAGTGCACGCATGCCGCGTATACAACTTGGTATGTATGCCACCACTAAGGCTGCACTGAGTCATTTTTGCCGCAATCTAGCGCTTGAAATTGCACCTTATCAAGTTAGGCTAAATATTGTTTCACCAGGATCTACTCTCACTCAAATGCAGCAACAACTCTGGACTGATAATACACCTCCACCTGCAGTAATTGATGGTGATTTGAGTCAGTACCGAACAGGTATTCCTTTAAGAAAACTCGCGCAACCAGATGATATTGCCAATACCGTGAGTTTTTTACTTTCGGAGCAAGCCGCCCAAATTACGATGCAAGAAATAGTGGTAGATGGGGGAGCTACACTTGGGGTTTAAAGATTACTTCAGAACTACAAAACCCTGAAATTAAATAAAAATATTTTTAGAGATAGAAAAGGAAAATACTAATGAGTATTCCAAAGATTGCAAGTTACAGTATGCCCCAAGCCCATGAATTTACTACCAACAAAACAAATTGGCCATTGCACACCAATCGAGCTGTTTTATTGGTTCATGATATGCAGCAATATTTTTTAGATTTCTATGACTTAACTCAGGAACCTATTCCAGAACTAATTAAAAACACCAAAGCATTAATTGATGCCGCTCATCAGTCTAATATTCCCGTTGTTTATACAGCACAACCGGGCAATCAATCACCTGAACATCGACAGTTATTAACTGATTTTTGGGGACCGGGTTTAAAGAACGAGCCGAGCTTTACGCAGATTTTTCCAAAAATTTCACCTCAAAAAAATGATACGGTTCTTACCAAGTGGAGATATAGTGTTTTTAAATTTTCACCTCTCGAACAACTCATGCGGGAATCTGGTCGCGATCAACTGATTATCTGTGGGGTATATGCACATATTGGTTGTCTTATGAGTGCTGCTGAAGCTTTTATGCTAAACATCCAACCATTCTTATGTGGTGATGCACTAGCTGACTTTAGCCGAGAAGAGCACGATATGGCATTAAAATATGCTAGTACACGATGCGCTCAAGTCATGACAACACAACAAGTGATTCATGCCTGGATGCAAGAACAAGATGCACTATCCTTAGCATAATAGTGATTTAACTTATTCTACTTAAAATATAAAAAGCAGATCATCGATCTGCTTTTTATATGTGTGGAAATGGATACTTATAATAGAGAATGAAGGTAACTCATCATGATTTAATCAATAATATATAATGGTTATCATTATGTTTTTGATAATTACTTAATATTGAATATTAAAACTTATATGTATATGATACATCGCTAAACACAAATGATAATATTTATCATATGTTAATTATTATATATAATGAGGTCGAAAAATGACTTAATGAAGAGGGTCGCAATATGGTTCAGCTCAAGAATGCTTTTATTCGCCAAGCGCATACATTCAAATCATTTTCATAATTTTCAAGTAAGTATAGACAAAATAATTTTAAAAAATTTCTATACTTTTCAACATTAAGGCTAATTAATCATGACGGCAACTTCAAAATCATTATTAAATGGACTACCAATAAAAAAATCGAGAATTCAGGTTTTTGAAATTTTAAATCAAAATCCCCAAGGCTTAAGCGCGGTGAGTATTTATGCCCAAATTAAAAATGAACATAAAATAACCCTCGGAACGATTTATCGAATCTTATCGGAATTTGAAAACCGTAAACTCATCAAAAGAGTGTTCCTTGGGAAGAGTAAAAGTATTTATAAGCTTAGAAAAGACAAGATGAGTTGTAACCTAATTTCGCTCAAAACCTCTGAAGCATTTAACTTTGAAAACGAGAAAGTTAAAGAATTACTTCATGAGGTTACGGATATTATCTTTGCAAATACCGGAGTCGATATCAGTAGTGTTGAGCTCAATCTATATACCGAATAAAAATTTTTTAAACTGCCATAAAAAATAAAGGACAGCCTCATACTGTCCTTTATTTTTATTAAATGAGTTATTTGATCACTTTAATTCGGGTCGTAGCTGGAATAGTTAAAGGTGAATTGTTAGCAACATAAGTTTCAAGGGCATCAATATCTTGACCACCACCGACACGGTTTTTGCCTTCTTTTAATACGGTGAAGTTGTCACCACCATCTGCCAAGAAGCTATTTACCGTCACGCGGTATACTTTAGTGTCAACCAAGGGTGAACCAGCAACCATGATGTTACTTGCTCGCGGTGAAACAGAAGTATTTGCCGCATATTGATAACTTAATTCTTTAGACGGCTGTAAAATTCTAGGTGAATTTGCATTTGCACCAGACCATTGCTGTTCAATTACATCTCTAATTTGTTTGCCAGTTAAGCTCAAAGTCACAATTGAATTACCGAAAGGTTGAACTGCAAAAACATCTCCAAATGTAATCTGGTTACTACTATTAATGAGTAGATCCGCACGTACACCACCTGGGTTCATTAAGGTAAAGTCAGAGCCTTGGTTACTTGCTTCTAAGGCAGCTGCTTGCTGAGCATCGGCAATCATAATACCGAGCGGGCTTTCACCACTTTCAACTTGAGTACGACTGATCACTGCTGTTGCAGTTCCAACCACACGGCTTGAAATGGTAGTCACAGCTTGGCGGTACTTATCTAAAATTGCTTCAATGCTTGGGGTTTTACTAAATTTTTGATAGAGATCTGTAAGACTTACAGTGGTTGTACCAGATGTATAGGCTTCGCTTTGTACAGGAACTTGTTTAGCATCTTTTTTAATTACATCACCAGTTTTACCATCAAGTTCAACCTTGATGTCAGTAATGAGCGTTCCATATTGTCCAGCTGAAGTAAGTAAGAAAGGTTTAGCTGGATTTTTTGTTGCATAGTCACAAATATAAGACTGGTGTGTGTGGCCTGAAACAACAATATCAACTGCTGGATTAAGCTTATCTAAAATACCCAAAATCGGACCACTTAAACCATCACATGTTTTTTGATTGAGCTTCGTACTTGGCGCAGCACCTTCATGCACAACGACTACAATGGCTTCAATTCCTTGTTTTTTTAATTCAGGAATCAACGCATTTACCGTATCTGCTTCATCACGAAATTCAACGTCTTTAATACCCGCCGCAGAAACAATACTTGGCGTCGCTTTAAGGGTTAAACCAATAAAAGCGACTGGAATTCCACCATAAGTTTTGACTTTATAAGCAGGAAAGATCGTTTTACTCGCATCATTTTTCATGGCTACGTTAGCAGCAAGGAAATCAAATTGTGCACCGCTAAAGTTTTTATTAATTTGGCAAGGAGCAGTACTTGTGTATTGCTGACATCCACCATTTTTTAAACGGCGTAATTCATCTGTACCACGGTCAAATTCATGATTACCTACAGCATTAAAGTCAATTTGAATATCATTCATGACTTCAATGGTCGGTTCATCTAAAAATAAAGAAGAGGTGAGAGGAGATGCGCTAATTAAATCGCCTGCCGAAACTACAGCATTATTTGGATTTTCTGCTTTAAGCTTTTTAATCGCATCGGCAAAGTAACTCACTCCACCCACAGGAATACGAACAGATTGAGAAGCATCATTTGGATTAGGTGCCTCGACATAACGCTTAGGTGGCTCAAGATTTCCGTGAAAGTCATTAAAAGCTAAAATATTGACGGTCTGATTGCTTCTTTGGGCCGGTGGTGCTGTGTCGTTATCATCATCGTCATTACATCCAGCCAATAAAGTTACTGCCAGAGAAAGGGTTGTTACTTTAAAAAGTGTTGTTAAATTTTTCATTTTTTTATCATTTGATCAATTAAGACGGATAAAAAATACGCGTTTAGTATGAATATTTGATGAAAAATGAATATAACTATAAATAGAGCGATCTTAAAAAATTGGTGATAAAATTATATATAGGCTTCTATAAAGGGAGTAAACAACAGAGTGCTTAAAATAAATACTGACTTTTAAATTTTTCATAAATAATTCATTAATTTGCAATAAAACATCTACAAAATATTGGGTGAGTAAAATTGATTTTTAATTCATCTTTTTTAGTCACGTTAACTTTTTACCAAGTATAAGAGTCAAGAATGACATCATTGCCCACTTCATCTAGCTCAGAACAGCATAATTTAGAAACTTATATTAATAGAGAACTGTCCTTATTAGAGTTCCATAAACGCGTGCTTGCTCAAGCAAAAGATATTGAACATCCCTTACTCGAACGCTTAAATTTTTTAATTATTTTTTCACGTAATCTGGATGAGTTTTTTGAAATTCGTGTGGCAAGTCTAATCCGAAAAATTAGCTTAATGAGCCAAGTAACTGGCCCAGAAGGATTGCCTTTAGCAGAAGTATTAAAGCAAATTTCCAAAAATGCGCATGAGGCAGTTGAAGAACAATATAAAATCTTAAATTATACATTGTTACCCCAACTACAAGGCTACGGCATTCATTTTATTCAACATGCTGACATATTAGAAAAACATAAAGAATGGATTAAAGAATACTTTTTTAAAGAAGTACAACCTGTCGTTACTCCAATTAGTCTTGATCCAGCCCACCCATTTCCGAGATTGGTCAATAAAAGCCTCAATTTTATTGTTACTTTAGAAGGCAAAGATGCTTTTGGCCGTCAGATTGATTTAGCTATTGTGCCAGCACCACGTTCTTTACCAAGGCTTGTTAAAATTCCGGAGCATATTTCCGGCGGTGGCGAACATTACATTCTTTTGTCCGCTATTATTCATCAACATATTTCAGACCTATTTCCTGGTATGAAAGCAACGGGCTGCTATCAATTTCGCGTAACGCGAAATGCTGATTTAACCGTATCTGAAGATGTAGAAGATTTAGCCGAAGCCTTAAAAGGTGAGTTATCTTCTCGTCGCTTTGGGCAAGCTGTTCGTCTCGAAGTAGGTAAAAAATGTCCTACCACAATTGCAAACTATTTATTAGAACAATTTGATTTAGATCCTGAACATCTATATTACGTAGATGGTCCCGTAAATTTAACCCGTTTTATTTCGAATTTTGACTTACCAGAACTGCGATATAAACCCTATCAACAGGTCTTACCGCCGCTTCTTTATGACAAGAAACCGATTTTTAGTGTATTAAAAGCAGGGGATGTTTTACTTCATCATCCTTTTGATTCTTTTAAACCTGTCATTAAGCTTCTTAGAGAAGCGGCACAAGATCCTAATGTATTAGCCATTAAACAAACCCTGTATCGTAGTGGGGCAAATTCTGAAATCGTTCAACTTCTTGCAGAAGCTGCCAGAAACGGTAAAGAAGTTACCGCTGTTATTGAGTTACGTGCACGCTTTGACGAAGAATCAAATATTGAAGTTGCTAACGTATTACAAGAAGCTGGTGCAGTCGTGGTTTACGGAATAGTAGGTTATAAAACGCATGCTAAGATGATTTTAGTCGTTCGTCGTGAACAAGATAAGATCAAAAGATATGTACATTTAGGGACAGGCAATTATCATGCAGTGAATGCCAAAATTTATACAGATTTTGGTTTACTTACAAGCGACGCTGAAATCTGTGAAGATGTACATAAAATTTTCCAAGAACTCACTGGTATGGGCAAAATGGCAAAGCTTAAAAAACTTTTTCATGCACCCTTTACCTTGCACTCACAACTACTTGAGTTAATTGATCAAGAGACTAAAAACAGTCTCGCAGGCAAAAAAGCCCACATTATAATTAAAGTGAATGCGCTTACTGAACCTCAGCTGATTAGTGCGCTTTATAAAGCATCACAAGCAGGCGTCCAAATTGATTTAATTATTCGCTCGATTTGTTGTCTCAGACCACAAGTTGCAGGTTTATCGGAAAATATTCGTGTACGTTCAATTGTTGGCCGTTATTTAGAACATACTCGCGTTTACTATTTTTATAATAATGGCGACACAAAGGTTTATTGCGCTAGTGCAGACTGGATGGAGCGTAACTTATTCTCTCGTATTGAAACATGTTTTCCTATCGAAGATAAAAAATTAAAGAAACAAATCATTGAAGATGGTTTAAATAATTATTTACGAGACAATCGCCAAGCTTGGGAATTACAAGCAGATGGCACATGGGTACAATGTCACCCTAAACGTGGGCAACATCTTCATATTGCACAGCAATATTTAATGAATTTGCCTCTTTAAAACTGCATTCATAATGGTGTTTTAAACTGTTGTGACTTTTTAGAAGTTTATTTGAATGTTATCGGGTTATTAAAATTTGGACAAAAACACAATTATCGAACAATATCTTGGCTAGGGGTGGTCTACAAACCCAAATTTTTTATTTAGAATAAATTTTTAATTGCCTTATAAATCTTAATCAAGTGATTCATTTCATAAGATTAATATGAACCGGAGATAATTTATGCAATGGACCAAACCAGCTTTTACTGATTTACGCATTGGTTTTGAAGTTACAATGTACTTTGAAGCACGTTAATCAGTTTCATCCAAATATGTTATAAGCCCTAGTCTTGTTCTAGGGCTTATCTCTTTCTAGTAAGATATTAATTTTATGTATATTTATGTTTTAGGTTCAGCTGCCGGAGGCGGGTTCCCGCAGTGGAATTGTAATTGCCCGAATTGTCATGGCGTGCGCACAGGTACAATCCAAGCCAAAGCCCGTACTCAATCATCAATTGCTGTTTCTGAAAATGGGATAGACTGGGTTTTATTAAACGCATCACCGGATATTCGTCAGCAACTTTTCGAATTTAAAGCAGCTCAACCAGCGCGTAAATTGCGTGATACAGGAATAACGAGCGTTATTTTAATGGACAGTCAGTTAGACCATACCACTGGGCTTTTGACCTTACGTGAAGGTTGCCCAATGAATGTATGGTGTACAGAAATGGTCCACCAAGATTTAACAAGCGGTTTTCCAGTTTTTAATATGCTCAAACACTGGAATGGTGGTCTTCAATATCATGAGATTAATCCTACGCAAGCCTTTAAAGTTGATGGTTTTGAAAATTTAGAATTTTTACCTTTAATTATTAAAAGTGCTGCGCCGCCATATTCACCACATCGACATGACCCACATGACGGCGACAACATTGCTTTAATTATTAAAGATCATAAAACACAAAAGCAGTTGTTCTATGCACCGGGTCTTGGAAAAATTGATGATCAAATCATGCAGATTATGCAAAGTTCAGACTGCGTCATGATTGATGGTACGCTTTGGACAGACGATGAAATGCAACAAACAGGGGTTGGAACTAAAACTGGCCGTGAAATGGGGCATTTATATATTAGTGGCGAAGGTGGTTCACTGTCTTATTTAAATCAGCTGAGTACACCTAAAAAAGTGCTGATTCATATTAACAATACCAATCCAATTTTAAATGAAAACTCTAGCCAGTTTGCTGAGCTTAAAGCAAATGGTGTAGAGGTTGCCTATGACGGCATGCAGATTGAACTCTAAGGTGAAACATGACTCAAACACCTGAAGCTTTAACGACTGAACAATTCAAACAAGCCATTATCGATAAAGGCCAGTATTATCATATCTATCATCCATTTCATGTGATGATGTATGAAGGTAAAGCCACCCAGCAACAAATTCAGGCTTGGGTTGCAAACCGATATTACTATCAAATTAATATTCCGCTTAAAGATGCGGCAATTATGGCAAATTGCCCCGATCAACGAGTCCGTCAAGAATGGATTCAACGCATGATCGATCAAGATGGTGAATATCCCGATGGCGGTGGTCGAGAAGCATGGTTACGCTTAGCCGAAGCTGTTGGTTTGAGTCGTGAACAAGTGATTTCTGAAGAACTGGTATTACCTGGTGTTCGTTTTGCAGTAGATGCCTATGTGAATTTTGCACGCCGTGCCTCATGGCGGGAAGCAGCCAGTAGTTCTTTAACTGAACTTTTTGCGCCACAAATTCATCAGTCACGCCTTGATTCATGGCCACAACACTACCCATGGATTGATGATAAAGGCTATGAGTATTTCCGTTCTCGTTTAAGTCAGGCCCGCCGTGACGTTGAACATGGCTTAACGATTACGCTTGATTCATTTACAACTCATGAGCAACAAGAACGGATGCTTGAAATATTGCAGTTTAAGCTGGATATTTTATGGAGCATTTTAGATGCTTTAACTTTGGCATATGTTCACAATGAAGCGCCATATCACAGTGTGACGAGTAAACGGGTTTGGCACAAAGGACTATTTAAATGAATAAAGAGCAGTTTGATTTAAACCTTGTGCCAACATGGCGACAAGGTTACCGTTTTCAGTTCGAACCAGCTCAAAATGGTTTTGTGATTTTATATCCTGAAGGCATGATCAAGTTAAACGAAAGTGCAGGGGCAATCGGACAATATATTGATGGGCAGCAAAATGTTTCTACAATTATTGCTCAATTAAAGCAAAAATTTGGTGATATTGCTGAGATTGATCAAGATGTTGTGGATTACATGCTGGTCGCAAAACAGCAGCACTGGATTGATTTAGTATGACAGAAGGTGTTGGCCTACCTTTATGGTTATTAGCGGAACTCACGTATCGTTGCCCGCTACAATGCCCATATTGCTCAAACCCATTAGATTATGCTCAGCATAAAAATGAACTAACCACCCAAGAGTGGTTTGATGTTTTTGATCAAGCACGTCAGATGGGTGCGGTTCAACTTGGTTTTTCTGGCGGTGAACCGCTGGTACGTCAGGACTTAGAACAACTGGTTACACATGCTCATCAACAAGGCTTTTATACCAACTTAATTACCTCGGGTATGGGCCTTACCGAACAACGCATTGCTGATTTAAAGCAAGCGGGTTTAGATCACATTCAAGTGAGCTTCCAAGCGAGTGATTCTGTGGTAAATGATGCTTTGGCAGGTTCAAAGCATGCTTTTGAACAAAAGTATGAAATGTGCCGACTAGTTAAGAAGTATGATTACCCAATGGTGCTTAACTTTGTTATTCATCGTCATAACATTGACCAGATCGAACAAATCATTGAACTTTGCCTAGAGCTTAATGCAGATACAGTTGAGTTAGCAATTTGTCAGTTTTACGGCTGGGCTTTTTTAAACCGCCAAGGTCTCTTACCAACCCAAGAACAACTGACCCGTGCAGAGCGGATTACCAATGAATATCGAGAAAAATTAAAAAAGCAAAATCATCCTTGCAAACTAATCTTTGTAGTACCTGATTATTACGAAGAACGACCAAAAGCCTGTATGAATGGCTGGGGTAAAATCTTCTTTACAGTTGCTCCAGATGGTATGGCGTTGCCTTGCCATGCAGCACGACAATTACCAATTTCATTTCCAAACGTCCGCGAACATAAATTGTCAGATATCTGGTACAAATCAACGGGGTTTAATCATTTCCGGGGCGATGCATGGATGCCGGAAGGGTGCCGTAGTTGCCCAGATAAAGATCGTGATTTTGGTGGATGTCGTTGTCAGGCCTATATGTTGACTGGAGACGCGGCTAATGCTGATCCTGTATGCGGAAAATCGCCGTATCATCAAATGATTGAACAAGCACGCGCAGAAAGCCATTTGGCTGCACCTCTACAACAGTTAGTTTTCCGTAATAGTCGAAACTCTAAATCTTTAAGTGCCACACAAAATATTCCAGTCCACACGATTACAGACATATAGCAAGTATAGGAATACTTATGAAGCCTAATATTCCAGTTTTCGATGGGCACAATGATGCTTTAACACGTTTATGGCTAAGTGATCACCCAGATCCTGTACATGCTTTTATTCATGAACGCTTAGCGGGGCATCTTGATCTAAAACGCTGCCAGCAAGCAGGTTTTGTTGGTGGAATGTTTGCAATTTTTTTACCGCCATACAGCTATGTGCAGCAGCATCATCCTAATAAGCTATTTGATCAAAATGCTTCTGATTTTACACAACAGCAAATTGAACAAATTTGCATGGAACAACTCGATTTAGCTCAGCAACTTGGTCACCGCTCTAAAAATATTAAAATTTGTACATCGGTTCAAAATATTCAGGATTGCTTAGCAGAGCAAAAGCTAGCAATTGTATTACATATGGAAGGTGCTGAAGCTTTACAAGAAAATCCTGATTTACTCGATATATTTTATGAAAGAGGCTTACGTAGTATTGGTCCACTCTGGAATAGACCGAGCCGCTTTGGGCATGGTTTAAATGCTAAGTTTCCTCACTCACCCGACACAGGAGCAGGTCTTACTGTCGATGGCAAAGATTTTGTAAAGCGTTGTGCTGATAAAAAAATGGTGATTGATGTTTCACATATGAATGAGAAAGCTTTTTGGAATACTGTAGATATATTGCAGCAGCCAATTGTAGCAACGCACTCCAATGCGCATGCTTTATGCCCTCAAGCCCGTAATTTAACAGACCGACAACTCAAAGCAATTCGAGAAAGTAAAGGTATGGTAGGGGTAAACTTCGATGTTGCTTTTTTACGGTCGGATGGGCAACGAAATGCGGATACTTCCATAGATGTAATTTTGGAACAACTAGAATATTTAATGGATCATTTGGGCGAAGAGCAGGTGGGCTTTGGTTCGGACTTTGACGGCGCACTTATTGGTACTGAACTTGAAGATGTGAGAGGCCTACATCGCTTAATTGAGCGTATGCAACAGCGTGGTTATTCAAAAACACTGATTGAAAATATCTGCATGAATAATTGGATAAGAGTAATTCATAGAATTTTTGGTCAATAATGAATGGCTAAACAGAGTTAATCTACAGAATCATAACTATTTTTTTATTGGCCGAAATGACTAAAAAAAACACAATTAGTTTAATTGTCAACCATTCGGTATATTCACTACACTCAACCTTACTGAATGTAAGAGCATTTGGTATTTCAGGTCTTTTGTGGTTTTCACATCACCCATTTCTTCATGAGAAGTAGAAATGGGTTTTTTCTTATCTTAACCAAATAAACGTGACAGTCATCACAATAATCACCAATTATTGGTAAAACCCCTCAATCCCATCTTGACTAAAAGTTCAGCATTAAATACATTTGTAGTGTATTTAAAGATAATAAGATTGCCTAAAGCAATTCATAATACTGCTTAATCCTGAAATACAGTAAAAAGCCTATTCTTTTTTAGAATAGGCTTTTTGCTTTGTATCAAAATTTATTTTTTCGGACTATTTTACTATTCAATTAACATAAAAAATAAATACCTTACAAAAGCGGAGCAAATGAAAGCCGTTAAATAACAAATTTTGTGCTATTAGTTTAAATTAATTGCTTAAAAAGTTACTCCGTTAATCGAAGAGGTGCAAAATGTTAAAATCAATTATAGTGTTGGGAACAGGTATTGCGATTGGCATGTGTATGTACAAGAAGAAGCAGAAAGACAGTAAGAGCTTTAACACACATAGCGATTCTGACTCATTGATTAGTAAAGACACTGCTAAAAACAAAGACGATAGTTCGCTTGATAACGCAGTACAAGTTTAGAGTTAATTAGTGTTAAATAAAAAAGGGTTCAATTAATGAACCCTTTAATTTTTATTAACTGTAAAAATTGAAAATTAATATTTACTTTAATTAGTCTAACTTAAAGAAAATATTTAAATGAAATAATTACTCAACTATTCATTTAATTATTATAAAAATATGATTAAAACAAAGAAAACACTTTCATTATTAAAATTTACATATTGTATCAGTGGAGTCTTTATTATGAGCGATGCGGATAATAAAAAATGGAGACTAGTATGTCAAAGCGCCATATTTTAAAAGAAGTGAATGCTAAAAGTATGTGTGGTATGGAAATCGTTGTTGAACAAATTTATGAAAATATTTATGAAAAAAACTTTGCCAAAGATGAACAAAAGCAAAGCTGGTTACCACTTTCTAAAATTGTGATTTCGGATAAAGTCATCAATTTAGATCCAGACAATAGCTTTGCTCATCCAAGAACAGGTAAAGTCTTTAAAGTCCTTAATTCTTAATCGTTTTCCTGTCAGTACACTTTTATATTCCTAATTCATTGAGGCGAAACATAGATACGTTTCGCTTCAATGATTGCTTTTGCACCACCCTTTGAAGCTTTAATTAAGAGAAATTGCATTTCATGACTCGTGATTAACTGAAAAATAGGTTAATTTGTTTATAAAATTTTTAAGTAACTAATGATTTTTTATGATAATTGAGATAGAAACACATCCACTTGAACCATTTTTACCTGAAAATGCTCGTTTATTAATGTTAGGCAGTTTTCCACCGCCACGTAATAAGTGGAAGATGGATTTTTACTATCCCAATTTCCAAAATGATATGTGGCGTATTTTCGGTTTAATTTTTTTTCAAGACAAAACTTACTTTTTAAGTGAAAGCCAAAAAAATTTTAATGAAGCACGTATTCGAAACTTCTTGATTGAAACTGGTATTGCAATCTTTGATACCGCTTATCAAATTAAGCGGTTGAAAGGGAATGCCGCAGATAAATTTCTTGAAATAGTAACCCCAACAGATCTTGCGGTTTTGCTTCAGCAGATTCCTCTATGTCAAACCATTATGACCACAGGCGATAAAGCGACTGATACTTTAATATCAGTTTTACCAGAACACACCGAAAAACCGCTTATAGGAATGTCTACCTCGACTTACTTTGCTGGACGAAATATTAATTTATATCGTCTACCATCTTCTTCTAGAGCATATCCATTAGCGCTAGAGAAGAAAGCAGAGGCTTATCAAAAATTCTTTAAAGAGATAGGCATTTTATAAGTAAACTTGAAATGCTGTTACATCATCCATTCAACTGGTAAATATGAAACAGCTTTAATCATAGTACGTTGGAAAAGGCTCGTATCTGGGTCTTTTTCATATTCAACAATCTTTCCATCCGACTGATAATCTAACCAAACAATTTTGCCTTCACTATTTAACTTAAGCTGGTAAGCAACTTGAGGTAAGTGCTGATCGAGCATGACCGAAATTTGCGCTTGTAATTGACTTGACTCAATAACCAGACCAACCTCAGTATTTAAGTAAGTTGATCGCGGATCAAAGTTAAATGAACCAATAAATACTTTACCGTCTACATCAAAAAATTTAGCATGCAAGCTTGATTTATTTTTACCTTTTGCGGGAATTACACTTCCAGTTACTACTTCATACCATGTTCTGCGTCTGCGTTCTAAAAATGGCTTGAACTCAAATAGCTCTACACCGCTTTTAAGCATCTCAATTCGATATTGACTATAAAAAGCATGCACAATCGCTACGTCATTTGCAGCAAAAGAGTTGGTTAAAACCCTAACTTTAACTCCTTGTACTTTTAGCTGTTTTAAATAATAAGTTCCTTGCTGAGTCGGCACAAAATAAGCAGAAGCTAATTCGATATGTTGTTTTGGTTCTCCCATAATCTCTATGACTTGCCCATAGAGCATCTCTTCCTTAGAGGCTAACCCTAAGATTTTTTTAGGTGAATCTGCAACAAAATATGCTTTTGACCATTGAATTGGATAATTTTGTAGAAGCTCTTTTAAATAAGTTTGTGCATCGGAAAGCTTATCTTCAGTTTGAGTATGGTTTTCACTTTCATGAAGTAGATCATGATAGTGCTGTCTGAGTGATTGCAAGTGGTGGACAGCACATGTTCCTATGAGCTCGGTAGCATTTTGACTTAAATCACTTTGCCAAAAATCATTAAATACGTCTTGAGCATGCTGTACAGTATGTCCATAAAATAAAATATCTAGATCTGTAAATTGAAACTTACTACTTGCATCAAAATACTCACTACTAATATTTCGACCACCTGTTACTGCAATCACGCCATCTGCAATAATTAATTTATTATGCATGCGATGATTTACTTTTTTGAACCGAAAAATATAGTCTAAAATTCTTAAATATCTAAATTTATAGGGATTAAATAATCGAATTTCAAAATTGGGGTGGTGGAGAAGGCTTCTGATAACGCCATCAAGCTTTATTCCATTTTGATCATCAATGAGTAAGCGGATTTTTACGCCACGATCTGCCGCCGTTAACAACTCATGGAGCATTAGGTTTCCGACAAAATCATTGGTCCAAATATAGTATTGTAAATCGATTTTTTCTTTTGCATTTCTAATTAGATACATTCGAGAAGCGATACTGATAAAAGCATCATCTAATGCAACAAAAGCAGTTAATCCTTGTTTAGTCTTTTCCGTAGCTTGCTCATCATTCAACCAATTAAAGCTATTCGTCACTGTATCATTCTCATCAGGGTCGTATGTACCGTTATACGAAGGTGTATGTGTAAAGCCCCAAGCATTTAATGCCATATTACTGTACTGCTGATAGAACTGATTAATCATGTAAGCTTTTAAGTCGCATCCAAGATAAACACATCTCAGCATTTTTATATTCAATTTATATGTCAAAATTCATATTAAACGTTATAAATACAATCTGCCAAGCCTCAACGCTAGCAATTTCTTATATTTATAGGTAATTCTAAGAAAACATATCCATTTAAGAATAGAGGTTAGATTTAACCCTCTTAAGCCTAATGCTATATTCAATATTATTTTTCATAGGATGCTTGAGATGAGTCATATCGGGTCTTGTTTGTGCAATGAAGTTAAATTTTCAATTACCAATAAAATAAACACGGTTTATCATTGCCACTGTAGTCTATGCCGTAAACAAACAGGAACAGGAGCAAACGCAGCAACCCTAGTGAGTAAGCATAAATTTGAGTGGTTATCAGGTTTAGAACTTGTCCGTACCTATAAAAAAGAAACTGGCTTCACATCTTCATTTTGTAGCAAATGCGGATCACCAGTACCTAACTTAGTAGGCAGTACTGACTTTATGTGGATTCCATTAGGACTATTAGATCAAGATATTGTTGTGCTAAAAAAACTTAATTTTTGTATTGTTTCAAAGTCAAATTGGGTAAACACAGTAGCGGCTGATCAATCTTACAATCAGCTACCAACTTTAAATGAATTAAAAATATTTTTTGATTAGAGAATTTTAAAAAATGAGACTTAGTTTACATTAAGTTTATTTTTTTCGGATGGTTATGCTTGCAGGTTTCACAAAAAAACACTAATTACAATTGGCAGCACAACAATTACATTAGAAAACATGATATCTATCATACTTCCTTAAAGAGCTGAGTGACTAGCTTAATAATAAAAGGGAGAAAATAGAGATGCCGCAATATTTAATCATCGCTGAGAATGTGTATAAAAAGATTGAGGACAAAAATTTATTTTCAGAAAGCTCAGCAGAAAACTTAAATCAATTAGTTAGCGCAATTCGTAATGAAATTAAAGGAACCAAGTTTAAACTTAAATACAATTTCATAGATTTCGAGGAATGCCTAACTAAGCCCTTAGAGGAATGTGCCATAAAGTTAGACATGAGCCTGATGCCAAAATATAAAAATAAAGATGAATATATACTTTGGCTGGCAGGCTTTATTGAAAGGATTACAACAGGAGGAGAGGCGAAGCTTCCACCTATCTCAAAATTTATACCTCCAGACTTTAAATTTAATTATGACGAACTATCCAAAGTATCAAATTCTACTTCGACTCGAGATGATGGAGAGATGATTGTTAGTTATTTCAAATCAGATGCTTTTACTAAAATTATAAAAGAAGAAAAATAAGTACATAAAAAATATAGAAGTGATCGTCCACTACACTTTTATATGTCGCTGTAAATTCAGCAACCGCCTACTGGGGCGGTTTTTTAATTTAGCTACTCTTTATTCTTAAAAAATATATTGTTATATCTTTTCACAAAAGTTTGCATAACGCACAGAAACAGACTCATTGGCCTAAAAATAGATACATCTATCAGTGTTAGTTTTAAATTTACATA
Source organism: Acinetobacter lactucae (assembly GCF_013122135.1). Lineage (NCBI taxonomy): Bacteria > Pseudomonadati > Pseudomonadota > Gammaproteobacteria > Moraxellales > Moraxellaceae > Acinetobacter > Acinetobacter lactucae. The sequence goes on along the minus strand of NZ_CP053391.1, from coordinate 2,028,122 downwards.
ACGTTCTTTTGGAGATAAGTATGTTTAAAGCTATGTTTTTCTTCGGTGCTGGTGCTGTTTTTGGTTACTGCTGTAAACACAAGGAGGATAAAGCGAAAGAGGAAAATTCATCAAAAAGCTAAAAGTACATTGATAAAGAACTTGCTGTTGAGTCGGTTTTTTATAAGGAGGTGTCTATGCTCCACAATCTTAGACAAATTTTCTGTATTCATATCTGGGAATATGACTTTGATATTGCTCATGCTGAAATCAAAGAATGCAGGAAATGTGGAAAAATTCATAAAATGAAAGGTTTCCAAAAAATTACTTAAGATTGAAAAAGAGTATCTTTTAGCCTTAAGTAAATATTAAAAATTAAATAGGCTTAATAAATTAAATATATTGAGCCTATTTAATATAAATAAAAATCCGAGCAATTTAGTCAGTATTAAATATCTACCAATTCAATCGGAATTAAAAATCAAACTAAATCACATTTTAAAACAATAAATAGTTATACTAGTCAAAACTTATCATTTAAAATTAAAAATCCAGAAACAATTTAATAAAAATTAAAAACTTATTTTTATGATTTTGAACTTATACTTATATTTTATAAAATAATTAATAAGGAGATAAAAATGCCAAAATATTTATTATTAGCTGAAAAAATTAACAAAAATATTAGAAATAAAAATTCAAATAATCAGTTTAAAAATTTAAATAATCTTATTGTAGAAATCAAAAAAGCCATAGCGGGTACAGAATTAAAATTTTTATATAACTTTGTGAACTTTGAAGGTACTGTGATCAGCGTAAAAAATGAGTTGCCCCTTAGATTAGATATGAGCTTGATTCCAAGACATAAAAGTGAAGATGACTTTATTTTATGGTTGGCAGACTTTATTGATCGCATCACTATAGATACAAGCAAAAATCTCCCTTAAAAAAGAAGCAATTAAAAACTCTTAACTATGATGGATAAAGTATTTAAGGTTCTTGTCTAGGAGCTGAATTCATATCATGCCGAACTCTGCTTATATTTTCATAAACGACTTTACGCATTCGGTTTACCGCACCTAATGGTTTATGTTCCGGTAGAGCATGCCACGGTGTAAAAGATAGATTCTCACAAAACTTATTTTGCTCAGGTGTATCAAAATTCTGCTTTGGAATATGAATAGTCGCTACTTGATAGAAAGGAGCTGCTTTCTCATCCCATTCTGTCATTGAATCTTCTACTAACATTTCACTTGAAGTTCGTGGCTGAATAAGAAATTCCATACACGCATCTGTACTTTGTAAAGTGTTCTTTAAAGCTTCTCTTAAATAATTATGGCTAGGATTTTTAGGTAGACTGTTTGGTGACATTGAACAGGAACGAACTGAATATTTAACTGCTTGTCGATCATTACCAATCCCTAACTGATAGGGAACCATAGACCAGTACCGTGCATATAATGGATTTGCGATTTGCGAATTACGTGCTCCAAGAGCATTCATTGTTCCCTTAAAACCTAACGCAAATGGAATGTGAAGTTTTCTAATCATATTATGGCTATTCACATCATTCATAAAAGAAAGATATCTTTTAGCATCATTCGCAAAAAAGACTGGATGATTAATCATAATAAAATCTTGAGTGGTTGCTTGCTTTTCACTTTCTAAAATTTTCTGTCCAGGTACACCTAAAAGTTTTATGGCGATGCCTCGCGCATCTTTTTTAATGTCGGCATTAGAAGCGTCATTTGAAGCATTAGAAAATCGAATCCATGCCTGATAACTTCGATCTGGAATAAACATTCCTTTAGCAAACTGGGCAGGTATATTTTTGAGACATGAAAATCGGCACGAACACAACCATGCGCCTTAGGATGTGCATCACGTAAAGCATTTCCAGCCGTATATTGTTTCCGAATCGACTTTTCAATCACTTGGGCTATATTGTGGGCGGTGAGTTCTTCATTAGGCTGTAACTTCTCTCCTAATGCAGTGTCTATCTTTGGATAAGCGATGCTTTCCGAAGAGATCTTTGCGGCTGATGTTGTTTTGGAATATAAAGTTTCTGTACAACCTGATAATGCAAATACAAGAGGAGTAAATAAAAACAAACCTTTAAAATTTATAGGCTGAATAAAAGTTTCCATTTATTAACTCCTCAGTGTAAAAATATTTTAGGATAATATTAAGATTTCATGTTTAATTTTATTTTGAACTTTATGAAAAATATAAACTGTAAATAATTTAAACGTCATTGTTACTTATCTGAACAATAAAATAGGAATTATTATTTAATATAAAACCTCTTAATACATTAAGAGAATGTAGACATGATAACCAACTCACAAAATGTACAAAATAATACTAATACATCACCTCGCCCAATCACTCAGAATACACTTATTGATCGGTTTAGCCCTATTTATTGGAGAATAGACGGCCCGCAAACGATGTCTTTCGCTATTACAAACTATGGAAATGGTTTTGAAGCATCTTTTAGATCACGTATGACAAATGATTTGGTAGGTATTACTTGGGATTCTTATGACACGAAAGATCATAAATTTTTAGCGTATCAAACCAAATATAGCTATGCAGGGGTGGTTTGGGATTTTGATATTGAATTATCGGCTTCTATGCCAGTGCTGAACAATCCAAGTTTAACGCCCACTTTAACGGTGTACTATAATGAAAATGGCGTAAATAAAATTGCATATATTGTTCTATTTAATTACGCAAATAATCCTTCCTCGCGAACGGCGCACATCCGTATTAACTGGGATATAGTAAAAGCCGGCTTTTCTGCTACAGATAGCTTTCCAGTGACTAACATTCAACGTATTTCTTTTTCAGGCTTTACCAGTGACTATAATGGCCAATCTGCCACACCTTTAAGCCAACCAAAAGATGGATACATTCGTCTGACTAACTCAGTTGTAACTGGAACAAATGCAAAGTTAAATTTGAGCCGTGTAGTTGTGCCACAGCACAATTATGGTATCTGTACCAGCTATGACGATCACTATGATTTAAACCCTCAGCGCTTAGTCAACAATATGGTGGCTTTAGGATATAAGGGCTTGGTGAATCATTATTGTGGAATGTCGCATTATCCTGAAATGACATGGAAAAGCGATATTAATAAATGGCAGATACCAGATACCTTGGTGACAGGCGAGGCGGTGGTTAACTCATGCACTCGTAAATGGCATGAAAAATATGCTCAGGCTTTACATAGCGCCAGTATGCAACCCATCTTTGGGGTTAGCTTTGAAATGTATTCTTTGGGAGCAAATGAATATTGGGCACAACGTGACTGGAATAGTAATCTAGGTCGTACAGGTTATGAGCCACCTAGTTATTTCTTTAGTTTAAGTCATCAAAATGCTTTGGCATATCTACATAAAGTCTTTATTGAGTTTGCAGATGCAATGGTTGCTGGTGGATGTGATGTAAATATGCAGATTGGTGAACCTTGGTGGTGGTATAACACGGGTACAAATCTACCTTGTGTATATGACTATCCAACTAAACTGGCATTTAATGCAGATACAGGCTTATATGCGCCAGATCTAGGCACAATTTATGAAGCAATGAATAAAACAGGAACGCCGTATGATGAGTTTAAAACATGGCTCCGAAATAAATTAGGACAAACCTGTCAAAATATCCGCACGGCTATCAAAGCAAAATATTCCAGTGCCAAAGTTAGCCCCCTTATTTTCTTTCCTTCTATTCAGTCCCCAATCCAGACATTAGCCACTTATATTAACTATCCAAGCACGCACTATTCATATCCTAATTTTGATTACATGATGACAGAAGCTTATGACTGGTTGCTAGAAGCTCGCTTAGACTTGGCACATCAGGCAGTTTCTCAAATACCTATACAAGGTTTGGGCTATCCTGCCAATAAAGTCATTTATTTATCTGGTTTTGTTCCCGATGCCTCAATTGCTTATATTTATGGTTTTGATAAGACCAAGCCATATCGAACACCCATTTGGCAACGAATTTTTGGTGATATGAAGAATAATGTTCCTTTAGGATTAATGAAGCAATTTATCTGGGCCTATCCACAAGTTATGTTTGATTCAATTACGATTGATACTACTCAAGCCCCAAATGGCTTCTTCGTTGAAAATACACTTTACTCACCAATTAGTGATAACACGCCATATCCACCGGATATTTACCTCTAAGTAAACATAAACCATTTATAAGATAAGTGATTTAATAGGAAACCTCTTTAAGTAAGGGGTTTTCTTCTTTTTTAAATGTAGACTTGCTTAGAGGTACATGACTGGCTATGCTGTGATGGATTGTCATGAAAGCCAATTTTAATTTAAGCAAAATTAAGCTCTTGTATTACTGTTACATAATCTATTTTGCTCGACTATAAATACCGAATGATTTAAAGGAAACCCAAAGATGAAATCTCGTGCAGCTGTCGCCTTTGCCCCAGGAAAACCTTTAGAAATTGTTGAAGTTGATGTTGCACCACCTCAAGCGGGTGAAGTTTTAATAAAAATTACCCATACGGGCGTTTGTCATACTGATGCTTTTACATTATCTGGAGATGACCCAGAAGGTGTTTTTCCTGCCATCTTAGGTCATGAAGGAGCAGGTGTTGTAGTTGAAGTAGGTGAGGGCGTAACAAGTGTTCAACCGGGTGATCACGTGATTCCGCTTTATACGGCTGAATGTAAAGAATGCTTATTCTGTAAATCTGGAAAAACTAACTTGTGCGTTGCAGTACGTGCGACTCAAGGTAAAGGTGTAATGCCGGATGGAACCACACGTTTTTCATATAACGGTGAACCGATTTACCATTACATGGGTTGTTCAACCTTTAGTGAATATACAGTAGTTGCAGAAGTCTCTTTAGCTAAAATCAATCCTGAAGCGAATCACGAACAAGTTTGTTTACTTGGATGTGGTGTGACAACTGGTATTGGCGCCGTGCATAACACAGCAAAAGTACAAGAAGGCGATTCTGTTGCTGTATTTGGTCTAGGCGGTATTGGTTTAGCTGTTGTACAAGGTGCACGTCAAGCGAAAGCAGGACGCATCATTGTTGTAGATACAAACCCAGATAAGTTTGAACTTGCTAAGCAGTTTGGCGCTACAGATTTCTTAAATCCAAAAGATTATGACCAACCTATTCAGCAAGTCATTGTAGAAATGACAGGTTGGGGCGTAGATCATTCATTTGAATGTATTGGTAACGTCAATGTTATGCGCTCGGCTTTAGAGTGTGCACATCGTGGGTGGGGACAATCAGTCATTATTGGTGTTGCTGGTGCTGGTCAAGAAATTTCGACACGCCCATTCCAGTTAGTTACAGGCCGTAAATGGTTAGGTACTGCGTTTGGTGGAGTAAAAGGCCGCTCACAACTTCCTAAAATGGTCGAAGATGCTATGAAAGGTGAGATTCAACTTGAGCCTTTTGTAACGCACACTATGCCTTTACAAGACATTAATACCGCTTTTGATTTAATGCACGAAGGTAAATCAATCCGTACAGTCATTCATTTTTAAATGAAAGAAAAAAGGGCTGTGATTCAGCCCTTTTTTACAACTTATGTTTTTATATCTTAAATGGCATTACCGCACATGTCTGTTGTGCCCTGAGGATAGCTAAACTGCAATGCATTACGGTCAGTAATGAGTTCGTTCGACAACTCTTGTCCAAATAATTGTTCAGCATCTATTGATATAGCACTTGAGACAGAAAAGCTTATATTCTCAAGTGGAGCGGGTAAAGTAGATTTATATCCCTCATCAACACCATTTACAATAAAGCCAACCTGCTTAGTGTTCTGATTAATATATATGCCTAGTCTCTGGTATCCATTTGAACTATTTGACATGTTTTGACCCTTATAATATGGATTGTCAGGCCCGCTATTATCACTAAGTCGATAAGCTACAGAATAGTATAATCTAGCAGGATTCTCACCAAAATCTGGATCATAAGTGCCCATATCAAACCAATAGTTGGACCGAACCGTATAGCCATTATTTGTTACGCCATTAAAACCAATGGCAGAGGAGTAATAAGCAGAATTACCAAGTGATGAGTTCCCAAGAGCTGAGGTTGGAATCTTAAGCTCCATTTCAAATGCAATAATCCCTGTGTGAGGTAATGTGAGATCTCCAACTTCATTAGGTGAATTAAGAGTAGCTTTACTTCTAGCAACATACTCTACAGTGCCATACTCACTTTCTGGCCTAGGCTCTACTTTAAGACTAAATTTTTGGCCCGTTACCAATGGGAATATTTTCATAGACCAATAGTCAGAGTGTTCATTATTCCAAAGATTGTAATCTTCTTGAGTCGCGTCAAAATTATATTTGCAGACTGGGGCAGAAGAATTAAGGGAGGTAGTTTGAGACGCTAATTTTTCATTCTTTGCTGTTGATGAAAAGTTTTTAGATGTGACTTTTTGGCTGGATTCGTTATACGGTGTTGTATTGGTATTATTATAAGATACCTCATATATTGCCCAACATAATGTCACTGCACTAACAGCAACTATACCTATTTTTTTCATAAATGTTCCTATCGAGTTAAGTATTAAATTTTTAGAAAGTAGTGATAAAGTAAAATTTATTATTAATATTTAAATATTTGAAATTATTAGGTTTAAAAACTATTGAATATGATTAATCATATTCAATAGTTACAGTAGCCATTGCACGGACCTTACCAGCAGTCACATTTGTTGCTGTTTGATAGTAGCGAGCAGTCATTGGTACGTTATATTGAAGTGTCTGGTTAGAAGACAATGTACCTAAGGCTAATTTGTCACCTTTTTTGATGACCTGATTCTTATTTTGATAGTTCCAGAGTAACTGCACACCTACGCCGTTTGCTTTTTCAGATGTTGGAGCAGTATTCGCTAAAACCTGATTGTTGGTACCATCTTGGGTAAAGTCGTAAGTTAAGCTAATGAGGTTTTTCTCTTCATAACCTGTTGGATTAATACCACCATTACAAAGAATGTTCATATCAAAGGTCTGTTCGCCTTGAGTAGAACCAACACCTTTAAAACCTGCTTTTGTAACAGTAGGAAGCTGTACAACTTTATTGATATTACCTTGAATTTCACATGAAGAAGAAGCAATGGTAATTGCATTAGCATCAACAGTACTTGTTAAAAACGGTTGATTTGGAAAACCACGGATGTAATAACTACTATATCTGCCCGGTACTAATGTGCCAGAACCAGTTTGTGGAGCAATTTTAATAATTTCTACAACAAAATAGCCAGATGCTAAATAACGAGTACCAGAAATGCCACCACGTTCATAAGGATAATAACCAGAAAAATTGGTACTATTCTCAGCTTCACGATATAGACGAATACCAATACCAGGAATATTGGTTGTATAAATACTATTCCCTAAAGAACTTAAAGGATAAGCTTGAGTTAATTGAGCAACTACAGTGTCTCTACTATCACAATACATCGCTTGTGTACCGCTACTAGAGATAGGAAAAGTTGCTTTCCTTAAAACTGCACCTACTGGATCACTAGGGCGCACAACAACACGGCCTACTGCCATACGAACGTCATTTGGTTGATAATTATATATACGGCATGCAGCATTAGCTTCGCCATACACACCAAGGCCAGCCGTAAATAAGAAACCTGTTAATAATATTCTTTTCATTTGCAGACAGCCTCAGTCATTACCATGCTTTGTTGCTTATTTTGCAACTGATTACTGATGTTGTACTCAACCGAACAACGCTCATTGCTTTCGTCGCCCCATTTTACATAGAGACTGTCTTGAGCAAGTGGAGTACGTAAGTAAATCATACTACCTTGTGCAACAATACCTACAGCTTCATCTTTTTGATTAAAGACTTGAGCGCCAAACGGTAAACTGTTGCCATCAGCAGTTTTACTATTAATGTAGACTGCATAACCTGTCTTAGTCGTAAAATCTACTTTCGCAATTGCACCAGCAAAAGGTGCGATACGTTGACTTGTTTCTTCAAGCTCTACTTGGCTCGACATTTCTTGTGGATCAAGCGTAATATCATTTAGGCGATAAGGCGTTACATATGGAATAACCGCATAACCAGCCTTATTCACACTTAAACCAACGGTATTATTAACTTTTGCTCCAGCTGCATCAGGTGCATGCACAAGTACCATTGTTTGGCCTTGCTCAGGTCCAAATAAAATACCATCTGAATGTGCAACTACACTACCACTTAAGCTAACCATTGCTTGTTGGTAAGAGTCAGCCACACTATAAGAACCACCAACAGTTGCATAGTTAGTACGGTAACGGCCATTTGCGTTAAATGTAGGGTTCGCATAGTCTTGATGTGACACAGAAGCGCCGTAACTAAAGCGATCACCAACCATCCCACTTGCACCAACAGTACGGCTGTCTTCAGAAGCAGTAACGTTGACGTTGACTGAATTCTTCTTAAAATTAATCGGGAATGATAGCGTCATTAAATATTCAGTATCATTCGTTGCATCATTTGAACCGTACTCAACCTTACGGTTAATTGCAGATAAACCATAGGTTAAACCATGGTAGTTATTGCTATAACCAATTTGGTACTGTTTAGTACTTTCACTACGGTTCCAATAATCAACCCATGAGCCAACCACATAGAAATTACCCCAACCTTCAGGAAGCCCTTGGTTTAAAGTAATTTGGAATTCACTACGCTGATGGCCAGCAGCAGCATAGGTATTTACACCTTTTTCTTCTAAATCACGAATAAGCAGTGCATCGCGTAATTTATAGAAGTTCTCGGTTGAGTAACGATATGCAGCAAGAGTTAAGTTTGTGTTAGTTGGAGTAATTAACTTACTATAACTTAAACGGAAACTTTGCCCAGATTGTGATGACTGTTTTTCAAAGTCAGCTTCAGAGTGGGTAACATCTAATGCAACTGCACCAATTGGTGTAGCAAAAGCAGCACCCAATAAGACAGCAGCATAATTTTCTGTAGCTTGTATGCCAGTATAGCCTGTTAGGTAGTTATTAATCCCTTGTTGGTATTTACCTTGAACAACCCAAGGATTAATATCGATATCCTGATCGCGGAACTGACCTACAGTTAAAGAATAACGGTTGACGCCTGGACGGAGCATTTGTACAACTGAAGCATATGGAACCGAAAATTTTTGTACTTGGCCATTTGCTTCAATAATAGAAACTTCAATTTCCCCACCAAAACCAGTAGGGTAAAGGTCATTAATCTCAAAGTTACCTGGTGCAACAGTTGTTTGATAGATAAGTTGGCCTTGTTGACGAACTTCAACTTTTGCATTGGTTTTTGCATTACCACGGATACGTGGCGCATAACCAAGCATACTATTTGGTAGCATGCGGTCATCGCTTGAGAAATCAATACCGCGGTAACCAATAGAATCAAATACTTCACCGTTAGTAAAACTATCACCTAGCGTTAAAACACCACGGTACTTAGGGAAAGCTCTTTGTAAGTATGTACTTGTTTCTTGATAATCTGATTTAGATTGATTTTCAGCAGGTGTATCTTGCCATTGCCACTGACCATTATGACGTAATTGCCAACCAGCAATATTTAAACCTGCTGTAACGCCCATAAATGCGTTTGTTGTTTCGCTTCGGTCACCAGACTGATTAAATGTTTTATAGGCACTACCGCTATAAGATAGAAAACCAGCATTAATACCACGATCCCATACACTTGGGTCGACATAGCCTTGCGCATTTTTTTGCAAAGCAACTTGCGGAATAGAAATATCTACACGTAAACGAGAGGTATCAAATTCATAAAATGCATTTTCAACCCACTCTTCAATTTTATAACAACTATTATTTTCTTTTTGAAGGGTAGTGCGTTTAGATAAAACATCTTGTTTAACGCCGTACTCAATCAGGTTCATACCTGTAAAACACGTTTCTGCATTTTTATTAGGGTCTAATGCTTTAAAGACCATACGACGTTTACCAAACCATTGACCATTTACATATACGTCAACGTTGTATTCGCCAGGTAAAACAGGGTTACCATATTTAAAACGAGAAATGTCAACTTTTTGAGCATCTCCAATTAAAAAAGCAGAATCAAATTCAGCCTCTACTGGAGCACTCGTCGTTGTTTCTTCAGCATGCACGAATACAGGCATTGTCATTGTGACAACACCAGAAGCCAAGTAGTAACAAATATGGCGTTTTAATAATTTATAAGATTCTTGCCTTTTTTTTGGCATAGCTAAGTCCGCCTACACATATAGGTGCTTAAATTTATTAAAAAGATAAATCTGATTACTGGAGTTTTATCGGGTGCTCAACACGACCACCGTAGTCATTGACATTAATAAAACTCATATCTTGAAGGTTGCCATTCTTAAGCTGAACTGACGCTTCAGAAAAAGGCTTAATCATGAGCCCTTGAGGTAATAAATCAACTTTTTTATCACCTGCCTTTTGGTAAACAGAGGTCATTGTGATATGAAAAGGAGTAGGATTTTTTACCGTTAAACTTTGACCAGATTTAACCCATTGAAGCTTATCTGATGCTAAATTCGCGTCTTCTTTAATCGATGAAGGACGGTAGAAGAATTTAATCCGTGAACGAATTGCAAGTTGTAGGAAGTTATCAGGTGTCGTATCTTCACTTTTTGAAGTAGGTCTAGGTGGGATGTCTAAAATATTCAACCACAAAACCGTTTCTTGCTTCTGATTTAATTGAGAAGCATTGGGCAAAGCGGTAATACGAAGCGTCTGACTTTTCGTTGCTTCAACACGAGAAATTGGAGGAGCAATCATAAAAGGAACTTTTGATTGGTCCGGTGTACTCTTTGGGTCACCTTCATCAATCCAAGCTTGGACAAGTGCTGGCTTTGAACCGTTATTGCTAACTTGTAGCGTAACTTCGCGAGCATCCGACGGATAAATTACACGGGTGCCATGAATTACAATTTCTGCTTGAGTAGCAGGTGCGACAACTGTCGAAGCCAATGCCAAACTTAACAAAAAATTATAACTGTTCAATTTCATTTTTCGAGTTCTCAACCAAGAAAGATTCAGGAAAGTGTTACACAAAACAGGGTTTCCATGCGGACATAGAAACCCCGCTATCAATTAATTATTGATAGATAATTGTGTATTGAACAGAAGTAGTTACTTTACCAGCAGTAGAAGCGCCAGTTGCATAGTATTCAGCATAGTAGTTAAGGTCAGCACTTGCGCCTTCAGCTACGTCAACCCATTGAGAGTTAGCTTGAGCACCGTTTGCACCCGCAGCAAGAACTGGGATGAAGTTATTGTTGCTACCTAAAAGTTGAACGTTAACGTTTTTAGCACCAGTAGCGTCTTGGTTAAGTAAACGACCAGTGTTGAAGTCAACAGTTGCACCTGGTTCGAAGTAAGTAGCTACTTTACCTTGTGAACAGTTAGCTAAGTTGATTTGGAAAGGAGTACGACCAGCAACATCCCCAGCAACAGCTAAAGTTTGTTTAGAAACAGTTGGAAGAGTAACTGTGAAGTCTTTACCAGCAGGGGTAACGATGTCACAAGTTTTGTCTGTAACTAAACCATTAATTGTAATTGTACCATCAGCAGCTTGAGCATTCGCAATCCCTACAACCGAAAGAGCAGCGATCAAAGCAAGTTTTTTCATAGTGTTTTCTCAAAAGTCTGGATAAAAGTTTAATTCCTTACTTTTCCAGTGTTTGACATCTTGAAAAGTAATGCGGCGATATTAACACTTCTTAAACAAAATGCAAACCACATCACATTATTTTTCCATAATTTTAATTTTATCACATTCATCATTTGGGATGTAGAACGAGTAATTACAGCTTATATAGCTGTTTATAAAGGCTTTTTTGTTTTATGAAAATGAGGTACTTAAGAAAAAAGTAAGTTACATAAGAACACGAAGTAAATAGAAAAGAATTAAACAAATTATGTGAAAAATAAGCTTAAATTCTTAGAATACAATTATATAGAATAAATTATGTATATGTATACAGAAAAAACATACAAATAGTCATTTTTTATGAAAAAAGAGCGATTCGCCTATCAATTCATCAAAAATGCGATCAAGTCGACAAATCACTCTTTTATCTAAACTTATAAAATAAGCTCAAATACTATAGTTGTAAGTTAGTGATAATTGATAAGCACAATCTTGTGATTTGAACCTATGCTTTCAATGCTAGTGTCCATTTTCTCGGTATGTTGAGTTAATTTAAAAAGACTATCTTTATTTAAGTATTCACTATCAAGTTTAGTATTTAAATTATTTACCTCAACACATTCTATCTCACTATGTTCTCTTGAACATGTATCTTCAACAATATTTCCTCTTATCATTATTGTGTTACTTGCATAACAAAATAGTGGGGAAGTGGAAAGCACCATCAAAACAACAAGTTTAAAAATATTATTTTTCATTTTATATACCTATTTATAAAATAGTTTATATCTATTTGATACAATATTTTTAATTTAAAAACAATTATTAATTTAAAGGTAATAAAAATTTGTCAATTTTCGCGTGATGTAAATCACATTAACTATTTCAAATAATGTAATAGTTAAAATTTCTTAAATCTATATTAGTAAATAAAATATAGATATTCTCACAAAAAAAATTATCAAATTGTTGATATTTATAGAGTTAAAACAGATAAAAATTTGATAAGCATATTATATCATTGGGTAATTAATATATGGTTTATTTTTAATTTTTTATATTGCAATAGCATTACTGACAAACAAGTTGCCAAATACAGCAAAAGTGCGACTTGCATCGCTATTATCCAAGTAAATATAAAATAAATTACTATCATTAATTAAATTACAGTCAGAAGTCTCAAATAAATTAATACTTATTTTTATCTCAAACATTAGAACGCATAGAAATAATGAAATAAAATTTAATCACTAAAATATTTTTCAAATCAAATAAATTACAAGCTAGAGAACAGCAAAAGAATAATTCAAAACTGAGAAATATCATTTTTTCCTTAAGTTGCTATAACTATTATTTGAATCAAAAAATTTTATTTTAAGAAAATGAATTGCGGAAAGTAAATATGGATGTTGCTATCAATAGAGCTACAGAGCTACAGAGCTACAAGGATATTCTTAAAGAAAAACTAACGTATGTTTAACTCAACTTGTTCCTTTTTGGTCTTATAAAATTCAATAACTTAAGTAATAAGGTAACAAGTTGAGTTAATTTTTTTTTAACTGAACTTGTTACCTTAATGAGCAGTAATATAAGGATATTTTTAATGAAGCCTATGTAGAATTGATTTCAGTCCATAGTATTAGTGAGATGAGATAACTGATGTGTTTTTATATATAAACATTGAATCCTTAGTTTTCTGATACTTATATCTAGAAGATAGTGTTCTGGCATCCTAAAAAAATCATTGAATTAAAAAGTGGTTATAACAAATATATAGAAAGTTATATTTGTCTAAAATAATTGTTGATAAAACAACACTAGCCTTGAAAAATGATGAAATATAAACATTTCCAATCCTGCTATACTTTCATAAACAACTGAAAATAAACAATAAATTAAATTGGCATAAAAGCTGCTCAATGTAAGTGATGAAAGTGGAATTATCCTAAGGAATCCGTATGTCACTTGTAGTAGATAAAAAAGAAAATTCTGAAGAATTTGTAAAAAGCATCCTGTCTGAAATTTGGGTTACTCGTTGTCCAGTACCTACAGCAACAGGTATTTCATTAAAACGCGGTACTTTGGTTAAAAAGTTTGAAAAGCACGGCATTGATGTTGCCGTCTTACAAGATGCACGAAAAGGTTTATCAGTTCATCATTTTGATCATCAATTGCCAGCTCTGTTCCGAGAAGGTGGAAATGTACCTGCATTAGCTGCACGCTCTGAAGGAGCACCAAGCCGACTTATTGGATTGACCTGGATTGATGAGTGGCAAGTCATTATTGTGCGACCTGATTCAGATATTAGCCAGCCAGAGCATTTAAAAAATGCGAAAGTTGCTTTACCAGAATACGCTGACAAACGTGCTGGCAGCATTTTTAGAGCCATGTCATTGCAAGGTATTCGTGGTGCTTTACAACTTGCCAATCTCACTTTCCGTGATGTGAATTTTATTGAAGTACCTGAGCGTGCTGGATCTAAAGAGAATCGTGATGCAAGTACGTATTGGTCAGGTCTAGATGCATTAATTACAGGTGAAGTTGATGCTGTGTATGTAAAAGGAGCATCTGCTGTTGAAGCTGCAACTAAACGTGGCCTAAAAGTTGGAATTGATTTAGATAAATTTGAAGATGTGACTTCTCGTGTTAATAACGGCACACCTCGTCCCATTACGGTCCATGAAGATCTATTAGAAGATCATTTTGATGTGGTCGTCGATTTTCTTGAAGAATTGTTTGATACAGCTGATTGGGCACAAGATCATTTAGATGAGGTCTTGGTCATTCTAGAAGATGAAACGATTGCAGGGGCAGAGAGTGTTGCGACAGCCTATCGAAATAATTTTCATAAGTCTTTACATCCCTCACTAAGTGAAGAGCGTTTAGAGCTTTTAAAACAACAAAAAGATTTTCTTTGGTTGCATGGCTTCTTAGAGCGCGACGTCGATATTGAAACATGGGTTGATCATCGTCCCTTACTCGAAGTTTTAAAACGCCGTCAAAATAAAAAATTTTAAAGAGGATTTGATCATGACAACCCTTATTCAAACGCCATTGTCTCGTGAACTCAATGACTTTATCGAATTGAACCGTGAAAAAGCTGAATTTGCTTTTGAAGTCTTCCGTGAAACAAGAACAATTACTGCAAACGGAACAGTTAATTTTGTTGAACGTGGACCTGAAAATACCTTAGTCACTTTTAACTATGCAGGACCGTGGTCTAAAGATAAAAAAAGCAAAGTATTGGTGGAGACTATTGATGGTGAAGTTTTGCTGGGAAGAAAAAGTGCAGGTGGGCGCTATAACAAGCTTTTTAAAGAACATGCAGATGTCACCACAATATCTCATGTACACGCGCCGAATTTAGGCGCATGGGCTCAAACCCATCGTACTTTACCGATCCGCTATGTGCCTGTTCAGCGCTTCCATTTATTTAAAGAGTTGCCGATTTACATTGATCGCCGTCAAGCTGAAGTGGATTTTATTTTAGATCAACTCAAAGTTGATATTGAACATCGGGCCATTTTGGAAGCCAATGGTGGAGCAACTGTATGGGGACGCCAAGGACTACAGGAAACTGCTGAATTTATTTTATTGCTTGAAGAAGGTGCTCAAATTCAGCTGCTGGCTGAATTAGTCGGTGGCAGCCGAGAATACGGGCAAGGGGTTTTACATCAGCAATGGAAAATGAGCGGATTGACTGAAAAAGCAAAATCGCTGGGTTTACTTCCCCTGAATTAGATAAAGATTAAAAAATAAAGATCGAGAATACTATGGCTGTAAAACTTTTATGGTATCTCACTTCTCCAGATGGACCATATCCTTGGTTGGAATCTGGGCGGTGGGATACCGATTATGAACACTTGCAACAGATTGCGATTACCGCAGATCGACTTGGTTTTTACGGTTCACTCATGGGTACAAGTGAGTATGAAACACTTGCTGTTGCTGCAAGTTTAATTCCATTTACTGAACGTTTAAAGTTTCTGGTTGCCCAACATCCTGGAGAAGTCCAACCAGCAGTTTTGGCAAAATATGCGCAAACTTTTGATGCATTTTCTAAAGGGCGTTTGTTATTTAATGTCGTCAATGGAAATGATAAGGGTTTGGCAGCTTTAGGCATTCACTATACTCATGATGAGCGTTATGACTTTAGTAAAGAATACTGGAATGCATTTCAACAAAACTACTTAGGTGATACCTCGGGATTTGAGGGCGAGTTTATTCAAATTGCTCCACGCTTAGAGGGTGGATCTCCAATGTCCAAATGGCGTGGTCCAACTCAAAAGCAGGGTGTTCCTTTGTGGGGAGCAGGAACTTCTGCCAAAGGCGTTCAGCATTCTGTTGAATTATTAGATGTGTATTTAAGTTTTGCGAATACACCACCATTACTTGGAAAAAAGTTTAGCAAGGTTGCGGCTGAGGCAGCAAAAATTGGCCGAACTTTAGAATTTGGGACTCGATTACAAATTATTGTTCGGGAAACAGAAGAAGAGGCTTGGCAATATGCTCAGTCGTTACTTGACAAGATTGATGTAAATTATGCAATCGAAGCTGTTAAACGACAGCTTCCTCCAACTGAAAGTTTTGAGAGTTATCAAAGTAACAACACATCTATTCAAAAAAACTTAGAACAATTACGTCAAGGTGTTTTGCCTCAAGCTAAAGATTTTGAAATTTATCCTAATGTTTGGACTGGCCCATCTTTATTTGGTTTCGATATTTTAAACCCAGCCGCAGGAACTGCCTTAGTGGGTAGTGCTGAAAATATTGCCAAACGGATTAAAGAATACGAAAGCTATGGTGTATCAGCCTTTATCTTGTCAGGTTTTCCTTTAATTGGAGAAGCCTATCGGGTAGCAGACTTATTGTTTCCATTATTAGAGCTAGATCATGGTTTTGAGTTACCTAAGCTAAATAAAAATTCATCCATTGATTCCCTCTTGAATCAAGAAGTCGTGGTTTAAGGGAGAAGGCATGAATAAAATTACACGTAGAGAACTCATTAAACAGACTGGATTAGGTGTTGGTGCTTTGGCTGCAATAAGCCTTATAGGATGTTCTAAGCCCGATTCTTCATCTTCTGAAAGCGCCACTGCCGCTTCACTCCAAAATGATACGCCGAAAAAGGGTGGTGTTATCAAAATTGGAGTGATCAATGGTAACCAAGCAGGCAATTTAGATGCACATAAACCTATTGGTATGTCTAGTGCGTTTAGAGGCTGGCCTTTATATGCAAAGTTATGGGAATGGGGCAGAGATATTCAGCCAAAACTTGCCCTTGCTGAATTTGCTGAACCTAATAATGACGGAACGAAATGGACCATTCGCCTTAAAAAAGGACTCGAATTTCACCACGGTAAAACCATTACAGCTGATGATGTTATTTTCTCTTTACGCCGTTTGACCGACCCAAAACTTGCCTCGCCATTCGCAGCTTATCTTTATTCTTTGCAAAGAGATGCAATTAAAAAGCGCGATGAATACACCGTTGAAATTCCTTTTTCTCAAGGAAAGGGATTGGTTGCTTTACCAGAAGCATGGATGAGCTGGGGTGGTATTGTTCCTACAGATTATGACCCAGTTAAAAATGTAGTTGGTGCTGGTCCCTTTAAGCTTGAAAGTTTTACACCCGGCCAGCGTTCACGTTTTGTACGTTTTGAAAATTACTGGAAAGAAAATCAACCTTATGCCGATGCAATAGAAATTATTGATTTTAAAGATCAAACGGGGCGTCTTGCTGCTTTGCAATCTGGTCAAATTGATATTGCATCTGGAGTAAGTGCTGAGCATATTTCTTTAATTCAATCTAATAAACGGCTAAATCTTGTTTCATCAGAAACCGATGCTTGGCAATCATTTGATATGAATACGGCTAAAGCGCCGTTCAATGATCTTCGGGTACGACAAGCTTTTAGATTGATTGCTAATAGAGACGATTTGGTCAAACGTGCTTTAGCTGGGCAAGGACGAGTTGCAAATGACCTTTATTCGTTTAGTGATCCTGTATATGACCACAGTATTGCGCAGCGCAAGCAAGATTTAAATAAAGCAAAATCGCTACTCAAAGAAGCTGGTTTTAATAATAGTTTGACTATTGATTTATATACAGGCCCCGATAGCAATGCCGCATTAGTTTTTGCTCAACATGCTGCTCAGGCAGGTGTCATTGTTAATGTTAAACAGGTTGAAGCTGCTACTTTTGCGGATGCAGTAAAACAAGATTGGGCATTTAGTACAGGCTCGAACGTTTCACGTCCTTTCTTATTAACAGTCTTGCAAATTGATGGGCCAGGTGCGGCAAATAATAAAACTCGTTTTAAGAATGAGCGTTTTACGGAACTAGTGCATGCAGCATTGCAACAACCCGATTTGGAAAAACGAAAAGTTCTTGTTCATGAAGCACAGCATATTCAACATGAGCAAGGTGGTTTACTCATTTGGGGCTTTAATAATGTCCTTGATGCACATTCGAACCAAATTGGTGGTGTAACGCCTGATCGCACTGGTTTTGCTGCGTGGCGTACAGATGAATTCTGGCGTAGAGGGTAACCAATATGACAATTCAATCCAGCAAAATAGAAGCATCTATTCAACAACCAACAATTGCCAAGTCATTTGAATTTCCTGCATGGTTACCTTGGTTTTTGACACGTTTGGTGTCAGGGGTATTGGTTGTATTTGTTATTAGTCTTATTGTTTTTATTGCTACACAAGCGCTTCCATCTGACCCGGCTCGCGTCATTTTAGGACCAGAAGCACCTGAAGCGACGGTACAAATACTTCGTGAACAATTGGGATTAAATGATCCGATATTGCTTCAATACTGGCATTGGTTGAGTCAATTGTTGCAAGGTAATTTTGGACGCTCGATTGATTCCAATGTGCCTGTTTTACAAATTATTCAGAATTATTTTGGTAATACAGTTGCACTCACGAGCCTCGTGATTGTCGTTACTGTACCGATTTCAGTCGTGTTAGGTGTGTGGCTCTCGCTTCATCGCGATAGCAAACTCGATCGTATTATTGTCTCTAGCTCTATTGTGTTTAAAGCGGTGCCGGGGTTTGTTATTGCGATTTGGTTAATAATGTTTTTTTCAACATCGGTTTTACACATATTGCCAGCGGCCTCGTTACTGATTCCTAATGAGTCTCCTTATAGCCAACTAGAGTTTTTAATTTTACCAATTTTAACTTTAGCTTTATCACTCATTCCATATCTGATGCGTTTAGTGCGTGGTTCCATGATTGATGCGTTAGAGTCGGAATATGTGACCTCTGCGCGACTGCGAGGTATTCCTGAGCGCCGGATTATTTGGAAACATGTTTTACCTAATGCATTGGTTCCTGTGGTGCAGGGTACAGCATTGACCATACGAGTTTTGCTGAGTGGTGCTCTCATTATTGAGGTGGTTTTCAGTTACCCCGGTATTGGTAATGCGCTCAATGCAGCAATCGAAATGAGGGATATGGCTTTACTGAAAAAGATTTCCGCATTATTAATTTAGATCCTGCTGCGGCCAATGCAGCACTTGCAGCTAAGCAAATTGATGCTAGCTGGGGTTTAATGCCAATTCTAGCGCTCAAACAACAGAAAATTGTAGAGGTTCCGCTGAGTACTGGCCAGAGACAAGATGGTGCTGGAACAATTCAATCAGGTTTGGTGGGCCGTAGTGAGTTTATTAAGCAACATCCTGAAATTGTCCAAACATTGGTCAATACGGTTTTACAATCAGCACATTGGGTTTCACAGCCTGAAAACCGCGATAATGCCATTCAACTTGTCACTAAAAATGCAGGATTACCAACAGAACTCTATGCATTGAGTCTACAAGACAAAGCCTTAAAAACAGTTTTTTCACCACTTTTGGATGAATATTATCTAGGGCATCTACAAGAAGGTGTACAGACTGCATTAAAGGCCAAACTGATAAAACGTGATGTTGATGTAAAACAATGGCAAAATGCTGAGTTTGTCGAACGAGGGATTCAACAGTTGAATTACGTCAATTATTGGAACTCTTCAAAATGAAATGATTAAATTAATTTAGCTGTGCAAAAAGACCTTAACAAAGGTCTTTTTTATAAACCTCATAATACGCACCTAAAATAACTAATGTTTGTTTGTGGAGGCAACAAGTACAGTTCAACGTACGGCAACAGAATCAAGGACTTAATAATGAATTATATAACTGTTCGCATAATGTATATTATGTTAAATAGAAGATTTGGAAACCTACCATGTATTAGGCTTTGCTGCTCTATGTTGTTGCTTCACTACTTATTCTTTACTGTGATGAATACTTAGCCTGGTTAACTGCATCTGTTGTTCAAGCAACTTACTAAACGCCTAAGCCAGTTTTCTATTGGCTACTTATGCACTAAACCCTATTTCCACTCTTAGCTAGAATACTTCTCTAAGTAATTTTCTATACATTGTGATTAAGCTTTTATTTTTACCCTAACTGTGCATGACCTTTACCCATGTATTTTGCTGCTACTAATTTTCTTAAGATTTCTTTTCTTAAATCACCTTTTAAACGACAAAAACTTAGATTGACTAACCTATATCCCAATATTTCAAAAATTAAGTATCCAATTGAAATTTAATAAAAAAATACTATAAAACCCTATAAAAATTAAGAAAATAATATATGTGCAGCTATTCTTTAAATGTAGTCCTAATTAATTTTTCTATCATCATATGGCTTACTAAAATTTTCTTTTAACGCATCGATTAAGATATTTAATAAAGGTGCTTGCTCACGTCTATGTGGATAATACAAGTGATAAGGCTCATAGCTATGTCGCCAGTCTTTAAGTGTTTCTTCTAATTCACCACTTTCAATATAAGGCTGAACCATATCAATAGGTAAATAAGCGATTCCTACACCGCTCCTTGCTGCTTGAAGCACTGGAGATAAGGTTGTAAAAACAACTTTAGCGTTAACGGTAACTGTTTGAGTTTTACCTTGTTTGGTAAATTGCCAACGATAGAGTTCACCATGCGTGGGTAATCTTAAATTAATACACTGATGTTCAACTAAATCTTTTGGTTGCTTGGGGTGACCATAACGAGCCAAATATTCTTTGGTAGCAACCGTTAACATTTGGATTGGCTCACTCACTTGTAAAGCGATCATATCTTTAGAAACTAAACCGCCTCTTCTAAGTCCTGCATCAAAACGCCCTTCTACAATATCGACAAGTCCATAGTCAGAGATGATCTCTACTGAAATTTTAGGAAATTGTTGGATGACTTTTTTAACTGCTGGCCATATAACACTTTGGATTCCATATTCATCGGCACTGATACGTAATGTTCCTGCTGGATCATTTTTTAAAGCACTAATTTGATTGATGCCATGTTCTATTTCTTGTATTGCCGGCTGAAGCAAATTGAGTAGATATTCACCTGCTTCTGTAGGCGCTACGCTTCTGGTGGTTCGTGATAATAGTTTTATGCCAATTCGGTCTTCTAAGTTGCGGAGTGTTTGGCTAATTGCTGACTGGGATGTCCTGAGTTTTGCAGCCGCCCGCGTGAAACTTCGTTCTTGAGCAACGACCATAAAAGTGTGCAAATCGTTTAAATTTTCTTTCATTATTTATAAGTATTCAATATAAGTGCTATCTGATTATAGTGGATTATCATAATAAATCACCACGGTTATATTAATTTCATCGACCTAGTTCCTCTTTCGGAGAGAAGATGATGAAAACTGTAACTTTCAAAAATAAAAATATCGATGTTTCTGCAACTATTCGTTTTCCAAAGGATTTCGATGAAAACAAAACATATGCAGCGATTGTATGTGCGCATCCAATTAGTAGTTGTAAAGAGCAAACTGCCGGCTCAATCTATGGTGAAAAACTGACTGAAGCTGGTTTTATAACTTTAGCATTTGATGCATCGTATCAAGGTGCTAGCGGTGGAGAACCTCGCTTTCTTGAAGACCCTGCAACACGTGTAGAAGATTTCCGCTGTGCAGTGGACTATTTAACAACGCTTAATTATGTTGATGAAAACCGTATTGGTGTATTAGGTGTGTGTGGTGGCGGTGGTTATGCTGTCAATGCGGCTATGACTGAACGCCGTTTTAAAGCGGTGGCGACTGTTGTGGGTGCAAATTATGGTCGTCTCATGCGTGAAGGTGACCAAACACCTGAAGCAGCTATTAAAACTTTAGAAGTCATTGCAGCACAGCGTACTGCCGAAGCGCGTGGTGCTGAATCATTTATTACTCAGTACATTCCAAACTCACAACAAGAGCGTGAACAAGCTGGAATCAATGATATTGATATTAAAGAAGCGATTGATTACTACAAAACCCCGCGTGGTCAGGCAGAAGGTTCACCAAATAAACTTCGCTTTTCAAGTTTAGCCGCTGCTGTTGGGTTCGATGCATTTCATTTGGCAGAGCACCTACTCACCCAACCATTACAAATTGTGATTGGTGAAATTCCGGGCGGGTTCGGTTCTTATCGTGATGGTTATGAGCTATTTAGCAAAGCCGCTTCTAAAGATAAAAACCTTTTTGTGGTGAAAGATGCAAGCCATTATGACTTATATGACCAACCTGAACCTGTTGCTCAAGCTTTAGAAAAAATTATTCCGTTCTTTCAAAAGCATCTTTAAGCCAAATATTGGAAAGTTTCTCAATCGGGGAACTTTCCAAATAGATAGGCTTTAGCGATAGTTAAACAAACCTTTTATAATAAATAGCTGTGCCGTCATAGTTGCCATTTGAGCTTAATGCGAATTCTGGAATTACTCCCACACGGACAAAACCAATTTTGCTATACAAAAGTTCGGAAACATCGCCTTCACGCGTATCTAAAACAAGTAAGCGCAGACCTTTTTCTCTTGAAAACTTTTCTAATTCATCCATTAGTAATGTTGCTATTCCTTGTTTTCGTGCTGTTGTCAGAACCATGAGTTTTTCAACTTCTGCCCTATGAATTCCGTTCTTTTTACTCACCAAAGACAATTGAACACTACCTACAATCTTTCTTTGTTGAATAGCAATCCATAGGCGGCTATTACACTGTACTATTTTATGGTTGACCTCACGCCAATAATTTACGACCTCGTTCTTTTCTATAGGAGCCAGAAAACCTATTGAAGCTCCGCTATTTATAGAATCTTCTAACAATAGTGATAGGCCTTCTTCATAATCACCAATTTCATTGATCTCTAAAATTTCAATGTCTTTCATATTTTTTCTCAAAGTTATTTGAATAAAATTTTCTATGATGGTTCTTAATTCGGATTTGGCATAGATATGATGAAAAAAATATTCCAGGTGTGAAAGCACTAGCATTATTTAGACAAAAACATATGAATAAAACAACTAATGATTAATACATTAAATAAATAAGATAGTTTGTTAATTTTAAAAGAGTTATTAATATATAATTTACTAATCGATAAACATAGTAAATTTATTTTTATATAAGGTATTTTAACCAAAATGAATAGTTTTTATGATATTGAAAATATAGTTCTTGATGATAAATATATTTCAGATCCTATGCTTATAGCGTTAGCTTGGAAACGCTCACAAGACTATATCCGTTCTTTAAATTGGTATGCTGATATTTTTGAACTAGATAGAACTTCTTTGTTTTTTGTAGAAAAAAGTAAGGAATGGTCACAAGAAATACAAAAAATGGATTATACATTAGAACCATTGAAACTTGTGCCTGCACCGAAATCTTTTGAATGGAGCTTCGAGAATAGAGAAAATGGTACTAACTGGGGTCCTAAGTATAAGACAGCTGAAGAGTTAAAGAGTTTTACATTAAGACCATTAGCCCATATTGGTATCAGAGAGCAAACATTCTTTACTATATTAATGATGTGCCTAGCTAATGAAGTAGAAACAATTCAAGGGAACCCATCTTTATCATTTAATAAAGTACATTTAGATTCTGAATTCGAGAAGAAGGATACTATCCATAAAAAAATTAAACCACAGATAGTTAATTATGGTAATCGTCTGTATTGCACATATGATGAAAATGGAGTAGCACAACATAACTATGGAGCTACAACAATTTATAGCAAATACTTTAAAGATTATCGAAACTTTTTACAACGCCCTTATTACTTCGCGCAGAAATATATTACCGAAAAATTACCAAGTGAGGAAGTATATATTGTTGAAATAGATTTGAAGCGCTTTTTTGATAAGGTAAATAGAAATATACTTGTTGATAAGATTCTTTCTTTTAAGTCTTGTGAGAATATTAAAAATATTGAATATCTATTAAAACAATTTATTGAATGGCAATGGAGCGATTGTGCTTTAGAGCAGTTTAAAGTTTGTAGAGCTTCTTCAGATGATGTGCTACCACTAGGAATTCCGCAAGGATTAGTCGCTGGTGGCTTTCTGGCAAATATATATTTATTAGACTTTGATGAAAAAATTAAACAATATTTTGATAATTATATTAATGTACCTTCAGAATCAGATACCTCCCCTTTCAAGTTGATCGATTATTGTAGATATGTAGATGATCTTAGATTTGTTATTATTGGACCTAATTCTGATAATAATATAGCAATAAAAAATTTATTAAAAAATGAAATACATAACTTTGTAAATAACTTTTTAGTAGATCTCAAATTAGAAATTGAAATAAACGAGACAAAAACGAAAGTTTCTGCTTATAGAGGCAAGAAAATAGGGATTTCTAAACAACTCAATGAGATTCAGAATAAAACAAGTGGCCCGATGAGCCCTAAACAAACGGATGATTTGGTTAATGAGTTAGAAATTCTACTTTCTGTAGAAAAACAAGATCCTATTGGAAATCAAAATAGCAATGAATTTAATTTAGATACATTAGCAAACATTGAACATAATATTTTCGATGTCAGAGAAGATACTATACGCCGTTTTGCCACAAACCAATTAACTCGACACCTAAGTGAAATACGTCATTTTACATCACGGGAAATTGATGAATATGGTAAA
This sequence comes from Acinetobacter lactucae, assembly GCF_013122135.1. Lineage (NCBI taxonomy): Bacteria > Pseudomonadati > Pseudomonadota > Gammaproteobacteria > Moraxellales > Moraxellaceae > Acinetobacter > Acinetobacter lactucae. The sequence goes on along the minus strand of NZ_CP053391.1, from coordinate 2,003,492 downwards.
CCAATTCCTGGTGATTGGGATTATTTACAAGAACGTATTGCAAGACGATTAATTTCTGTATGGAGCAAAGACCCTTCTTTGGCTTTATTGCTTAAAAAAGCATTAGAACTTTTCCCTAGTCCTAAATTACTTGAACCTGTGTTAAACCATTTTCAAGTAATCTTAAACAAACATGCTACAAGTGAATTAGATGAAAAAATGAAAGCTGTAGTGCGCTACTTGTTAGCAGAAGTTTTTCGTCATGCAGCAACTATCATTCATTGTAAAGATGCTCACACAATACCAGCTCATGCAGATAGAAATAATTTCTTTGAAATTCTCCAAAAACAAGCCGTAGATATTGTTAGAAACCATAATTTAGATATTTCTGAAGGAAATAATGATTGGTGTTTTTTAGTTGATCAAGCTCGCTTTTTATTATTAGTTCGCTTAGACACTTTACTAGAAATAAATTCTGGGAATATTGAGCAAGATCTCATTTTCAAAATTGCAAAAGGGTTTAGAAATATCACTATAGATAAGAATCTAAACGAAGAGGATATAGCTGTATGTATACTTATTGCAGATCAACTATTAGAAGATAATCAGACTCTAATACGTTCTGTAAATGAATTATTCAATGAAAATAAAGTGAATCCACATAAAATATTAACATCAATATCAGTGCAGAATACCGAGCTAGCAGAAAGTTTAATTATTTATGCAAGAAAATTAAATTACAATTGGATTAACAATAATTATATAAGAGATATTGTTAAAAAAATATATCTGGATATTAAACCATCTAAAAGTGAACTAGAAAAAATTAAAAGTAAGCAAAGTATAATTCAGCTTATAACACGTCCAGACAATCCATTCTCTAATGAGATAATGGCAATAAAGTTAATGTTAAGTTTAATTGACAAAAAGCCTTCTTCTGAGATAGATCTAACTAATCTGCAAATTGACTTGTCAAAGACTTATATTATTTTCGAAAATGGTTACTCACAGCCTCCAAAATATAATCATATTGATCATAAGATAATAGTTGAAGAAATTGTATTTCAGAATATGTTATCAGATGATTTACTAGATATTGTTGATATTACTTACGACCAGAGAATTTTGCAAAAAATTGCCTTTACAATTCGTGCTGCATTGGCGGGTTCTAAGGATATTACAGGATTTGGTAAACACTATAATAGGAGATCATATTATCGAGGATTGAGATCTACACAGTCGAAACGAATAATTGGATTGTATACTACACCTGAATCATTGATTGGTGCTAATGCTCAAGTAACTGGCTGGTTAACAACGCTTATTTCTAAACTATTACGTTGGCCTGGTATACGTGTTAACGAACAAGGTTATAAATGGCCAGAAGAGTTAAATATCAAAAAAACAAAAAAACTATTAGAAGATCGCCTTGCTCTACTAAAAGCTAATTACTGTCAATTATCTCAAATTCCCTCACTTCCAGAACTTATAACGCCTGCATGGGAAGATAAAAAAGATTTAACAGTTGTTATGGTTCAATCCAAGCTTCCATCTGATATAGATTTATTATCTGATATGTACTTAGAGAAACCTAATTACCGTACGAAGCATAGACGCCATATTGCTGAAGTTTCTGCCCTCATATTACAGCATATTCAAGCACAAAAAATAGATAAAAATCATACTAAAATTCGTGATTCCAATACTGATTTAATTATTTGGCCTGAATTAGCCGTGCATCAAGATGATTTGGATATTCTTATTCAACTATCAAGAAAAACACACGCAATCATTTTTTCAGGTCTTGGTTTTATAAGAACTGATAATAATAAAACTATAAATACAGCTGTCTGGATTGTACCCAAAAAACATAATGGTAATCAGACAGAGCTGATCAGATTTCAGGGTAAACATCATATGACCAAAGGTGAAAAGAAATTAGGTGTACAATCATGGAGACCTTATCAACTTATATTAGAGCTCCAACATCCTAAATACCTTAATAAACCAGGATTTATGTTAACTGGGGCGATATGCTATGACTCTACTGACATAAAGTTAAGTGCAGACTTAACAAATAAATCTAGTGCTTTTATTGTTTCTGCGCTTAATCGAGATATAGCCACTTTTGATAGTATGGTACAGGCCTTACACTATCATATGTATCAGCATGTTGTATTAGTCAATGTTGGTACGTTTGGTGGCTCTTATGCTATGGCTCCGTACAAAGAACATCACGAAAAACTTATTGCTCATAGTAAGGGGAAAGATCAAGTAAGTCTTAATACTTTTAGTATGAATATGTTTGACTTTAGACGTGATGGAATTGGAAGTTCACTTAGATCTAATATAGAGAGAAAAACTCCTCCAGCTGGAATAATAATGCAATAACGAAAATTGTAGGAATAACAATTAGATACCATCATGATTAAAGTATAGATTTTTTTACTTTTTGATCATGATGGTATTCCCTATCTGTGCCCAACCAAACCTTTTGACTGTTAAAAAAATAAAAGAAAAGTTATGTATCCAAAGGGTATACGTCAAATTGTGACGCAATACTGACCTTTCTATCTAGATACTTTTTAACTTTATTGTTTAGATAAAGACCAGTTAATAAAGAGGATGTTACATATGGAGTGGGTTAAACTAATTGTTGAAGCCTTGTTAGGGCTTGGCTTTTTAGGCACAGTTATTAAATGGTTTTTTTTACCAAGATTTCGTATTGAACTGAGGAAGAAAAATTTCGAAAAAGATAAGATAGAGTTGGATAATTATTTAGATTTATGTAAAAAATTCAGCCAAAAGCTATTGCAACCTATACAGTTCCAATATGCGACTAATCATTTTTTAGGAACTACTAGATATCACTATAGCTTGTTCAATGAGCGAATTAATAATTTATGGAACTTCAATAAGGTTTTTTCAAATTTAAACCATAGCTACTTCTTTCTAAAACAAGTAGTTGAAAATAATCAAGCACATTTAGAGTATATCTTTAAAGAAAAAACGATCAAGAAAATCAGATCAATCTCAATAACTATACTTATTTGTGCTGTATTTATTTATTTGGGATTAATAATATTTGAAGTATTTTTCCTTAAAGAATTAATTTCAAGTAAAATTATAAATAAGGATACATATGCATTTTATAAAATTCTTTCATGTGTAATATATGTCATTCTGGTCTTAGGAGCATCATACTTGGGTGGTAAAGCAAGTACAGCCTTAGCATTAAAAGATATTTTTAATATTAGAGATAAAAATATCAAGATTGAGGAGTCTAAGATTAACACTAAGCTTAGATATTTAAATTAAATTATTTCAGCAAATTAATAAACGATACTAATAGAATTTATTAACTATATTAACTATTGATCAGAATTAAGTTTGATCAATAGTTAATATTATAAAATCACAGAACCGAATTTCCCCCTCAAAAACACCTCAACCACTCTCTCATCAAGCTCACCCAAACTTAAGCCCTGAATAATGGCGCCTTCGATTAAATATAAAAATAGTTTTGCATCGGTAAAGGAAACATCGGGGTTAAGTGCTCTAAGCTGGCTATAAATTTCATTGGTGAACCATGTTCTATAACGCACGGCGACTCGGTAGGCTTTTGGATGCGTCAGTTTTGTTTCAAAAATGGCTTTAAATAATAGGTAGTACAGCCCGTCTAAGTCTGCATGTAAAAGATAGAGCTTTTTGAGTTTATCCATTGCATTTGTGTCACGGTCGTATTCAACCACTGAAACCACTTTTTCTTTTAGGCGTTCTTTTTGCACAATTAGGCAGATTTCAATTAACCGTTCTTTAGAGTGAAAGTAGTTATAGAAAGTCGCTTTGGTAACTTCACACTCTTTCACAAGTCTGTCGATGCCGACCAGATGAAATCCGTTGTAGTGAAATAACTCAATTGATTTATTTACGACTTGTAATGCACGTGTTGGGAGAACTATTTTTGGCATATTTTTACCGTTATAAAAAATTATTGTTGTATATAAATGAGATATAAAAACTGCTGCCTTTCGGGAGAAAAAAGGCATAGCAAAGCCGTAAGACTGTGCGCAGCACATCTCAAGTTTTAGTTGTCTAAGTTTTAAGTAATAACGAGCTAAAGCCTGAAAAAGCCTTACGGCGATCAAGCTGCGTTAAATGTTTTAAGCTGTGTTGTTATAGCTTTTGGCAATGGCTACCAAGAAATAATGGATGTGCAAAGCCAACTCCTTATATATGGAGTTCTGCCAGAGCCTAAGAATTATGGTGGCAGAACGAAAGAGGGTTGACAGACTGGTACGACGCCAGCACACCCGAGGGTGTCCCTCTCCCGTCCTACCGCTACGGGAGGGAACGAGGAGCTTACACATAAGACTATTCCTCAGAAGAAATAATCCTGATGCGGTCGTATAGCAGTCTGTCAAAACTGCCTGGCAATGTAGGCCAGCCTGCAAATGGTAATCTTCAATATTTGAAGTGTCAATGTGAAATTGGCTATAAAATATTTAAATAGTTATTATTTTTCATTTAATTAGATAATTAAGGAAATTCTTAAGTATTATTTACAATCTACTTTTATATCATTAAGTTAAAGTTTAAAATTTCAGAAATTTAAAGTCTAGATTGGTTCATATCAACTAAGAATGAATAAATAAAAATGAGTAATTACTCTGATTAAGAAGTATTTTTATGAGTAGCTATTCAGTATAAAATTATGACTTAAGCGACCTATCTCACCAATTAGGCCGTGTCATATACTTAAAGTAATCAGAGCAAAAAATGACTCAAAATAAAGTTGAATTAGCAGAGAAATTGTCAAAAGAATCTCATCAAGGTCAAAAGTATGGTCCTCATGATTACTTTGATTACCATATTAAAGGTGTGGTTAATTCACTCATTGAGCATCGATTTTCAGAAGTCTATATTATTACAGCCCTTCTACACGATAGCGTTGAAGACACTCCTCTTACCCTAGACAAAATCGAAAGCTTATTTGGAAAAGAAGTCCGTGATGCCGTTGATGCATTAACTAAACGGGAAAGTGAAACACGCGAAGAATATTTAATTCGTTGTAGTTCGAATCCGATCGCTCGAGTTGTGAAACTTCATGATGCAGCTTTTAATGCGCATAACTCGCATAAGGACAATAATCACTCACGGGTAGATTATTACCTTCAAACCATTCTAATTGTTTCAACGGCGCAAGATAGGTTGGAATGATAAGGTCGAATTAGCTAGGTTTATAAAATACAAAACGATTAACTTGATTTTGTAACATAATCAAAATCACCATGAAAAAGGACTCTTGCCCTAGCTAACATTCACCATTTTGCGCATATATTTGCTCAATCCTATTTAACTTTCCTAAGAATTGAGCAAATTTTTGCTCATTTATGATCTACGGCAAACCTATCTCAAGGTTAAATACGTCCAACTTCTAAATATGGAATCAGGTTTTTATCAAAATGCGGTCTTGGGTCGCCTTCATAACTAATAAAACCATGCATTCCTGTTAAGCGCTCACCTTTATAAAACTGGTTTAACTGATAACGCGGGTCTTTATGTGAAAGCGTAAAGCTGACTACACCAACGCCCTGCTGTTTTGACTTATTATAAGCATCTTCAAGCATTTTGTGATGCAAAGCTAAATCTTGTGGATGGCACATAAGCGTATGTAACACATGGTACTGAATAGAGTCACCAAGTTTTGGCAAACGCATGCCCTTAGTAATTGGTGTCAACAAGTTATAAACGGGTCTAAAAATTCCAATAACTGAACTGTAATGCAAAATTTTAGTTTGCTTAATACTGTGCTGATCCCATAAACCAAACATGCCCACCAGTTTTTCACCCTTAAAGTAAAGTGAAAAGTCTGAGAGTTTTATTCCTGAAAAATACTGGTGCCCTTGAGCCAGTTCTTCAAAGTTATAGGCGGGAATAAAGTTATAAAACCCTGCCATGTCGGCAATAAACTGATTCATAGCCTCCACATGCTGAGCTTCAGCTACACATGTACGAATCTCTTGAATGTCACTTTGCTGAGAAGTCTGCTTTAAAAAAGCCGTGATTTTTCGTTTTGCGCCTGTACTCGTCAGACTGAGTGTTTCTATAAGTCCTTCATCATAATAATCGGGCATTCCCGTTTTGCCCGTTTGGATGGCAGCCCGTGCCGCGTGGTTATCATCAAAAATAATCATTTGGCTATAGTTCGGTTCATGCATGGTCTGTTTTACATGCTTTGCCAAAACCTTCACCAGTGATTTGCCACGATAGTTATGATCTACCCGTAAATCACCCGCATATCTTAAATTTTGAATGGCTCGGTCGACATAACACGGGCGGTAACCATTGCTATAACAAGCGACATTCTTTTGACTCTCTAGGTCTTCAATCACGACGTGCAGTTTATGCCGATAGACAATGTCGGACGCCCTAAAATAACTCGGTTCGCGCTGAAAGCTAATTTGTATGCCTTTGGTGGTCATCGGTACGGCGATTAAGTCTCTTAAAGCCTGATCATCTGCCAAAGTGGCTTCACGGGTAATCAGCGTATTGTCAGCAAGTGATGGATTTGTTTTCATTCATTATTCACCTGTTGTGCGGTATGTACGGGGACCAAGTTATTTAAACGTCCCATTTGGTCGAGTAGCTGATAGACAAACACCACTTCGTCTTGGTCATTCACAGTTTTCTGGGTTTGTACATCGAGTAGCTTTTGCTCGGTATTGAGCAAATCAAACGTGGTTTTTGTGCCCACATCAAACTCTTTACGTGTGTAGACAAAGGCAATAGACGCAGCCTCTATCGCATTTGCCAGTGCTTCTTTATTTTGTCGAATGGTTTGAAGCTGTGCATAGGTGGTACGTGTTCGCTTATTTAAATCTAGTTCAAGACTTCGCGTTTTTTGGGTAGCCAAATCTATATCGGCCTGTGCTTTTTTGATATTGGCACGATTTAAACCATCGTCATAGAGCGGTACATTCAACTGCACCCCAACCATGTAGTTATTACTTTCCGAACCAATATAGCTTGCTTCATCTTGTTTTCCGGCACGGCTGGTGAACATCACCGTTGGCCAGAGTTCCCGTTTGGTTAGAGCATATTGTTTTTCTGCGGCCTGTTTTTCGTATTTGCTACGCATTAAAGCTGGATGGTTTTTGGTTTGAGCCAAAATTTCATCCAAGCTCGCGGGAATAGCGGGTAGTTGTTTAATCGCAACAAGGTTGTCAGGTATTGTACCCGTTACTTGGTAAAACTGTGCTTCGCTGACGGTCAGATTAGATTGCGCCTGTGTAATATCGGCTTGGCCTTGCGCGACTTGTGCCAAAACCTGGGCTAAGTCTGCACGGGTAATCATCCCTACATCAAAACGGCGCTTCGATTCATATAAAGACCGTTGCAGATTTGCCATGGTCTTTTGTCTGAGTTCTAAAATGGCTTTCTTTTTTAATACGTCGGTATAGACCATGACCGTATTTAAGATAGTTTCTGACCGTTGATCTGACAAACCTTCGTTTTGGGCAGAAAGCTGACTTTCGGCAACATCAACTCCTAAACGATGTCGGCCAGAGGTATAAATCGGATAATCTGCCTGCAATTGTAAACTTCTGCCTTTACGGTTTCCTTCGGTTGGAAACAGGACGTGTGAAGGCGTATCTATTCTTTCATAGTCCAGTTGGCCGACTAAATTGACTTTGAGCCCATCACGCTGCTTGGCTTGTTCAAGCATTGCAGTTGACTGGTTCACGCTTAAACGGCTGACTTCAAGCTGAGTTTCGTGCCTTAAGCTAGCAGACAAAGCCTCGTCTAACGTCATGGCATGTGTATTCGACACAACCAACACGCCTAAATATAAGGCGTGTCGAAGTATTAAAAACCGAGTATTAAATGGTTTCATCCCTTTCATAGTTGTTCCAAACTATTCAGGGTGACTTTTTTGAGTGGCTCAGGTTTGATATTGCCTTCAATAATGCCATCAAACATGACTAGTTTTTTGTAGGCATTCCAGCCATTATTGGCTTGGCGAATCTGAGGCTGGTCGAGCTGCCCCAAGTTACGTGCAAGTTCGTAATGGAAGTTTTGACGCAAAATACTGTCGATATATTCGTTGCTAATGCTGTGATGAATTTCACCTTCAAAAAGCACGCAATAAAATGGTTTAACCAGTTGTTGGGTATCAATCGCCAGTAAAGAAATCGCTTTCGATTCCGTTTCATTTAATTGTGACAACAACTGTTGAGCTGTTTCAGGTGCGAGTTTCTCACCAACCAGATCTACACCAAAACGACGGCCTTGGAACTCAAAACACGGAATTTGCTCTATAAAGCCAGTCACTTTTAAGCAATCATCCAGACAATAACGAAGTAAGCCATTACCCGAGGTAATGAGCGGGCTGACCACATCGCCTTGTTTAAGCTGCCACGACGGAATGATTTGACCTTGTTTATCGCCTTCTAAATATTCAAATTCGTAGAAGTGACTTTGATACGCCAGTGGGTATTGGTCGTTATAGGGAATCGTAACAACCCCTTCAGTCGCCCATAACCCTTTTCCTTCAAACTGGACACTGGGTAACTTCTCTTTTAATTTTTCGGCCCAAGCTTTTGAACCGGCGGTATCCCAACTCGACACTAAGCTTAACTTTGGCCAGAGCTTTTTAAAGTCGATTTGTTCGCCGTTTGAACTGTCAATTAAGGCTTGAGCACTTTCAGTACTATGCGGTGCATTTACTTCTCTTAATGAACTTTGGCGATGTCCCCATAAACCAGTCTCTAAAACCTCAATAACTTCCTGTTGCATCGACTCTAAACGCTCAAGCAATTGCAATGCAAACGTTGGGCTCCATACAGAAATCATGGCTAAGTTACGGTTTGCGACCAAATAACAAATGGTGGCAAACAGTGCGTCGTCAGCATTGGCTGCAAAGGCAACGTTACTTGGAACCGCTTGGGTAAACTTAGATAAAATTCGCTTACCTATACCGAGTAGCGCACTGTCATCATTTAAGTTTTTATCTTTTAAAACTTCACGCTGACTTTCAGGCAACCATGACACCGACCAATAATGTGTGCCGGAACTGAGCTGTGGGCATTTACGGTATAAACTCGCCATCCACGGCGCAATCGCATGATCAAGTTCATCTAAAAACAGCTTGGTGTATGGAATAAACTTGATTTGTTCACTCGAACCACTGGTCGGCTGGAAACGAACCAGCTTACTACTCGACAGTGAAAGTTTTTGTTCACGGTAACGTTGAATGTCTTCTCGCCATGCGCCATAACGTGTTGCAGGAAATGATTTTACAAACTGCTCATAGTTTTGAACTTTCTTATCTTTAGCAAAGGTCGAGGTCTGTAATATCGAATGCAAAATTTGACGTTGCGTGGTCTCTAAGGCATTAAATTGTTTTTGAAAATTACGGTCAGATGCATCACACCATTTTTTTAAAATCAGATGTGAACCTAAAGTGAGCCATTCATTAGATTTCATTGGATGGCCTCTCTACGTTTTGTTTTATGAGTTACGCATGCTTCAAACTTTCCTTTACTGGTTGGCTTAGTCATCAGCTTTACGGGGAAACGAGCTATATCTTTCCAACCAAGACGGCCTATACAAGGCAGTTCTGTGCCTGCTTTCCATGTCGGATTTTTTTGTTCAAAAAAATGAATATTAGGGTTCTTTTCTCTCATTTCGGCAGTAATCGGTGCAACTTCGCCTTTTAATGGTTGATAGTCATCACCAAAATTTAAAAGTCCCGCTTCACGGTCATAATATTCGCCAAAGAATTTTTCACAGTAGTGTTCAACAACTTCCGAGAGATGCTGGTTTTCATCTTTAATATTTGGGTAATAGACATAGTAGTTATTGGCAAGTAAGAGATAGGTCTTATAGCCCTTAGAAATGAGGAGCCAATAGAGTTCGTTAAATGGATATTTGATTCGAAGCTTAATCATCAGTTTGAGCATAGTACTTTGCAGACTACGCGTGCCCCAAAACTTTTTCAAAATGACCGTATCACCGCTAAATAACACGGTGTAGTCCTTACCGTTTAAGTAAAAATGCTGCACCACCACAGTAGAGAAACCGACAATCTCATCTGTTTGAGAGTCAAAAATTAAGATCGCGCCACTTTTATTTTGGAAATCATCTACGAAAATAGAAAATCTCGTATTTTCATAATACTGCTCGTAAATGGAATACATCACTTTTAATCGCTCTGTATCGATTTGTTCCTTTTCAAAATATTGCCCATAGGTACTATTTTTCAGGTTCAATTTTGAAATCAGTTTATACGTTGTATTAATCATAATCCTTTAACCTTCCACCTCTAATTTGCGAGTTCCCCGATCTCATCAACCGATTTTAGAAAACTCATCTCAATGTTCTTTTTCTATGAAGGGATACGTTTTGATATGCCCTATTGTTTTTCATTCTTTGAAAGCTGCTCTTTATTTCTAAATCGCTACATATTCATTTTCTTCCCCCGATCCATAAAGATGGTTAAAAAGGCGGTCACAAACATGATGATTGCGAGCATGCGTAATAAGTCATTAAAACTCGATGTCAGTGCCTGAAAATGAATGTCTCGATAAATCACACTGAGCGCGATTTGCTGAGCATTTGCACCGACTTCCTGATATTGCGCCGTGAGCTGATCCAGCCTTTCTGTAAAGATCCAGTTTTGAGGTGTCATCGACTGATTAATCTGGGTGACATGTAGCGCAGTCAGCCAATCTAATGATGAGTTAATCAGTGCCAGTCCAACCGCGCCGCCAATATTGCGCATCAGGTTATAAATACCGCTGGCATCGGCTACTTTGCTGAGTGGCAAAGTGCTCATGGCTAAATGTGAAACCACAATCAGGCAGATCATGAGACCAATACCACGGTAAATTTGCGGCCAGAACATAAAGTCGTAATCGCTATGAATGCTGAGGTGCGAATTGAGCCAAACACCAAAGCCAGCCAGAATCATTCCGACAAATACGGTTTTACGGGTATCAAAATTGGGAATCAGCCATGCAAGAAACGGTGCAAAGCAGAACATGACAATGCCTGTCACCATCATGACATGACCAATTTGGCTACTGTTCATTTCACGGACTTGCCCAAGAAACACGGGAATCATATAACCCAAGCCATAGAGCGCCATTCCAATCACAAAAGTGGTGATGGCACTTAAGGTAAAGTTTTTATTTTTAAATACGGATAAATCGAGCAAAGGCTTAGGCTGGGTAAAACTTCTAGAGAAGAAAATCATGCCGCCCACAACGCAGATCATAAATGCAATCCGAACACCTGTGTCTGCAAGCCAGTCATGCCGTGCGCCTTCATCAAGGAAATATTCCAGCCCACCCAAAAACATCGCCATACCCACGAGGCTGAACCAGTCCATACTTTTAATGAGTGAATAGTTCGCACGGTCGATATTTGGGCCTGAGTAGATGACCGTGGCAATGATAATGCCCGGAATAATATTGATCAGGAACATCCAGTGCCATGAGAAGTTATTGGTAAGCCAGCCACCAATGGTTGGGCCAATGGCCGGACCCAAAGTACTGATCATTCCAAACATCACCAAAGGCAAAGAACGTTTTGCTTCAGGAAAAAGTAAGTACAACGCTGTCATGGAAGTTGGAATCATGCCGCCGCCCATAAAACCTTGAATGCCACGAAAAACCAGTAAACTCTCTAAGTTCCATGCCAATGCACACAGTAAGGAACTGATGGTGAAGCCAATTGCACAGATGGTGTAATACACCCGTGTCGACAGCACCCGCGAGACAATACTCGACATTGGAATTGCAATAATTTCGGCAATTAAATAAACCGTTTGCACCCAAGTCACTTCGTAACGACTTGCACTCATCCCCGCTTGAACTTCGTTTAAAGAACTCGCCACAATCTGAATATCGAGAATCGCCATGAAGTTGCCAAAAATCATGGCCGCAAAAATTGCCCATGCCGTCTTTGCGGGAAACATCCACTCGGCTTCAAGGTGCTTATTCATTTGTTATTACCTAAAATTTTATTATTAAGTTCTTAGGTCAACGGTAGCGCTCACCGACATTCCAGGTTTTATCAAATCAATATGCGGGCTTGAATCTATGGCAATACGCACAGGAATGCGTTGTACAACTTTGTTAAAGTTTCCTGTGGCATTGTCTGGTGGCATGAGTGAAAAAGTTGCGCCTGATGCTGGTGAAAAGCTCTCAATTTTTCCGCTATAGGTCAGGCTTGGATAGGCATCAAGTTTTAATTCAACTTTCTGCCCAATATGCATTTTTTCAATTTGGGTCTCTTTGAAGTTCGCTTGTACATACAAACTATTTTCAGGAATGATCGCCATTAAGCGGGTTTGCGGAGAAACACGTGAACCTTTTTGAATTGCAAGGCTACCAATCTTACCGTTTACAGGACTGACCACTTTTGATGAAGCCAAATCGACCTGATACAGGTTTAAGTTTGCATTGGCACTTTGAATATCTGCTAGAAGCTGCGCTCGACTAGCCTGTAAACTCCCCAACTGAGCTTCTGCCGCATTTACGGCGGCTTGCGCTTTGCTGAGTTGAGCTTGGGCCGTTAAATATTGAGATTGAACCCCTTCAAAGTTTTGACGGGTAATCACGCCATCTTTTAATAAATCTTGATAACGTTCAAAATCTTTTTTTAAGCGGGATAAATCTGCTTGCGCTGCCACTACACCACTATTAGCTTCAATAATTGAAGACTTGGCAGACTTTTCATTTTGTTGTTGTACGCCTAGCGCTGCTTCTTTTAAGCTCACGACAGAGCGGGCTTGATCATAACGAGCTTGGTAATCACGATGGTCTAAGACAGCTAAAGTTTCCCCTTTTTTTACAAACTGATTATCGTTAATTAATAACTCAATCACTTCACCTGAAATCTTTGGCATCACCCAAGTGACATCAGCTTGCACATAAGCATTATCAGTAGATTGATAGAAACGATATACAAAAAAATAATATAAGATACCAGCAACTAAAAATAACAGCAGGACACTAAAAACCCCCCAAGTTATTTTCTTTCGACTTTGGAAATTAGTATCAGTTTCTAGCTGAGCTACGTTATCCATATTCATTCCGCTTATTTGTAATATTCGATTTTTTATTTAAGCCAATAAAATTATTGGTTTCTTTTTTACGTAACTTTTCACTTGGTTTTATTCAATGAATCGTGACAGCGTAAAATTTGGTGCAAATTATGGTTCTTAAGTGAATTAAATATCATTGACCTCTTTGCCAGATATTTTTTCTATTTATGTCAATAAAGCAAGTTATATAAACTATGTTTAAAAATTATGTAATTTTATATTTTTTCAAATAACTGCTTATAAAAACAGCTTAAATAAATAAAAATTATTATTAAAAATCAAATAATTACTAAAGTTGAATTTATTTAAAAAAGCTAATATATAAAGAGGTTTATTTCACTAATATTAAAGATTAACTTTCTATTTGTATTAATTAAGTAGAATTATTTAAAAGTCTATGTAATCAATAAATAGTTATCGAGAAGTTTTATAATATTAATAGAAAGATAAAATATAAATATTCTGGTTTAGCCAAAATAGTAAAAAAGCGTTTATCAAAAGACTATTCCGACAACTTTTCATTAATTATGTTAAGTAAAATAATATAGAACCCCCGCCCCAACCTGACATACGCCTAAGAAACCAAATATTATTAAAAAACAAAATTAATCTTAAAAAGAGTTACTTTTAACTCTTTTTTATTACTGATTATTTTTTAATGATTTAAAGCACTAAAAATTTCTTCTAGAGTTACTCCAATCGCAAGTATTTCACTATCCTGATGAGGTAAACCATCGACTTCCAATCCAATTGGTAGTTTCGATTTCACGCCCTTCCCAATCGGTAAACTCAGCCCTGGTATTCCGATATTACTTCCAGGATCTGTATTTCGAATGAGTGTCTGGAAATTTTCAATTGAACTGACTTGTTCGTTTGCTAGCGGTGCAACAATCGGTGACGTCGGGAATAATAAAGCATGTAAGTTATGCGCTTTAAATGTGTTTTGGTAGAGTTCAAGCAATTGTGGACGCGCCTCACGGATGGCCTTTTCATAGAAAGGTAAAACAGGCACAAGTTGCGCCGTCTGATCTTGAATTAATTGGGGAAGAACATTCTGTTTAAAAATTGCTTGTACATCTGGGCTTGAGATCTGATCAATTACATCCTCTAAAGTCAGATTTACATGATGAAGTTTTAAATATTGAATAAGGTCATATTTGCCTTCATAGACGACCACAGGAAATGAGATAGCGTGATTGAGTTGTTCTAAATTCGGCATATCGACATTAATAATTTCGACTCCTGCCTCTTTTAACAGCCCAAGCGCAATATATGCCTGCTCATAAACATCTTCATCTAAATGATTCCAAAAATATGGATTGATGCCAAGCCTAATTTGATGAGGCTTTAATGGTTTTTTTTTTGGCTCTTGAGTAATAAGCTGATCAATTAAAATAATGTCAGATACTGTATGTGCAATAGGACCAGCAGTATCCCGCGTATGTGAAATTGGGGTAATACTTTCTTGGGAATATCGTCCTACCGTTGGACGAAAGCCAACACAACCATTTAATGCACTCGGTAATCTAACTGAAGCGCCTGTGTCTGTACCAATCGCAATCGTAACCATATCTGCTGCAACGGCCACAGCACTACCTGACGAAGACCCGCCAGCAATATGCAATGGATTTACGGCATTTCTTGTACCCACAACTCCTTTAATGTGCATAGCAGTATTATAACCTGTTACCCCAAAGGCCAATTCGTGCATATTGGTTTTACCAACAATGATCGCACCGTGATCAATAAGCTTTTGAATAATCGGTGCGGAATTTTGAGGTTTAAATTGGGCTAAAGCTGGTGTGCCTGCACTATTTGAGAAACCAGCAACATGAATATTATCTTTAACCGCAATTAAAATGCCCATTAAAGCTGGACATGGTTTTCCACTCAGTAGATATTCATCCCAATATTGAGCTTGTTGAATTGCTGAAGCTTTATCTGTGCTAATAAATGCATTTAAAGACTCTTGTTTTTCAATAGCGGCAAAGTAGTGATGCACGAGTTCTTCACAAGATACTTTTCTTTCATGAATCAGTTGAGTGATGACATCTACTGAAGCATTTGATAAACCCTGTGATTCAATCCAATTATTTTTTTCAACTGCATTTGACATGGCGACTTAAAATCCCTTTAAGTTGTGATCTTAAGAACTTAGTACAAATTGCTCAATAATTCGTATCCTCAAAATTGAGGATTGCTTTGCTTTAATGTTGAATGAGTAAAGCTATTTCAGTGCGATTATTACAGCCTATTTTTCTCATAGAGTTATTTAGATGAGTTCTTAATGTGGTAAAGCTTATACCAAGTAAATTTGCCACCTCTTTATCACTTAAACCTTTAGAGACTAAATGAACCACTTCTTGTTCTCGTGGAGTCAGACCATATTGTGTTGACAAATCGGCTGGTAAGGCTTGAGTAAAATAAGGTTCAAGCAGATTTAATATTCTTTTTTCACGTTCACCAAATATGTCAGCGTCTTGAGCACGCCAAATACGTAAATCACCAATATCCATACCATTTCGGACAAAATAAATATTTATACCGTGATACAAACCATAGGTTTTTAAAAACTCATTGTAATACGGTGTTTCTTTAAGGTCAGTAAGAGGCAGGACTTCATTTACAAATGTTGGTTTTTGACGTTTTCGAAGCTGTGAAGTAATCGGATCAGCAAATTGCCAAACACACTCATAGTCCTCCATTGCTTTTGGGTCGATTTTCCATATCACACCTTCTTTCGATAAGTTATGAGTTGAATCCCAAATGTAAGATGCAGCGAAATCAGCCCGTAATAAGATGGCAATATCAGCAAGGATATTTTTACGTAAATTGTATTGCCCTTTCCCTGAGCCAAGTTTCCATAATATTTCAGAAAACAATGTAAACTCAGATGGGCTGAAATCCTTTTCAAAAAGTACGGTCATCGTTTACCTATTTAACAAAATTTATTGAATTTTAAAAAGATCGGTTAAGCGCTCCCTTTGAACTTAATACCCAATCCCATCCTTTTCTATAACATATCTATTTTTCGATTTGGTAGGTAATAGCTATATTTTGTCCGTAAAAATATTAATTTTCTAGTTTTCCTATGGCACTTTTAACTATTGAAATTCATCTTCTGAAATTACTTATCTAATAGGTACCAAAGGCTTCGATCAACTTTTCTCTCTTTTCTTTTTTGCTCCATTAGCTGTTCATATTCTTCTTCTGAAATTACTTTTCTATTAGGTGCAGATTCAATGTATGGAGAATAACCTCTATAATTAGCAAACTTATTTTCTCTGTAATATTGTGATTTATCATAATCAGTCATATTTGACGTTTGGAATAGAACATCTTTATCTCGCTCAGCCCTTCTAAAAAGTTGATTTGTACGATCTATTTTTTGTTGCATTGCTGACTCAAAAAAAACAACACTCTCACCACTTTTAGTATTTTGAGCCTCTTCATCTTTAACAATTAAAATAGAAGGTTTTTTTTCGAAAAAATCATCAGCACTGTACACTGGACTAATAATCAATAAACTTATAAAAGATAATAATATTCTATTCATAAAATTAATGTGCTCATTACAAAATAGTGGAATACGTAAATATTATATAAATTTAGTAAAAAATCTATTGTCCTACATCTTAATCTTTTGTTTTTTCTTTACTAATAAATAAACTCGTTAAGCTTATAGAATCAATAAAAAAGCCCGCCTAAGCGAGCTTTTCAAAACGGAAGCTTTTTATTTTTCAATTTTAGAATTTATATTGACTCATCAATAAGTTCACCAGATAAACATTTATTGAAAAATTTTTGTCTAAAGCGACTGATCATTGTTTCATTTTCAAAGTCATTTTCTTTGATATTCTCCTTATAAACTTCAATTAAAATTTTATTCATGACTGTTTCAAATGCGGATTTTACTCTTTCAGAATTATACTTACGTATTCCCATGAATTTTCTGAGTGCTTCTTTTTCCTGACTTAAGGTTACACCAGCTTGTCTCCTTTCCATAACTTTTACTGCTTGTACGCTTATATTTTCACACGATGTTTGAAGGCTAGGAGTATCAGAATATGCCATACAGCCATTTGAAGCGATGATACAAGTTAATAATAAATATCTTTTCATTTTTAATCTAATAAATTAACTTAAAGTATATTACCAAAATACATCAGATATTTATAAACAAAAAAGCCCATCTTTCCATGAGCTTTTAAATATTTTATGTGATCTTTATTTACACTTCGACCACTATAACGCAAAAATAGCATTTACCCAGTACAGGGCCAAGTTCTTATAAAGAATTCCCACATATATCGGTAGCTCCTGTAGGATAGGTATATTGCAATAATGAATGATCAGTAATTAATTCCATCGTCACTTCTTTTCCAAGACTCGAAGAACTACTTGTAAAACCTGAGAACCCATTTAATAACGCAAAACTAATATTATTGATTGGATCAGTAAAGGTCCACTTATATCCTTTATTTACTCCATTCAAAATATACCCAATCTGCTTGGATTGTCTGTTGATATACACACCAATTCTATTAACTCCACTACTTAAAGTTTCAAAGGATTGATATTTGGGTGTCGGGTTGCCTACCCCAACTAAAACGAGATTCAAACCAGTACTATCCGATGTCGGAGTAAATAATGCTCCACTAGTAACTGTGCCATTCGTGCTAGAGCTATGAAGAAGCCATCCTGCTGTCTTTTCATCACCTGTCAAATTCGCAGGTGTTACAGATCTATATTCGAAAGCAATGATATTCGATGCAGGTAAATTGGTTGGACTATTAGTTGCTGCTTGACTTTCCAAAGAGTTATTATCTTGAGTATAAGAAGTTAACTTCTGCCCTTTGAGTGTAACCAAACTGGACCATTGCCCACTATTAGAAGCTCCTGTTAACGTCATAGCTCCAACATTACAATCAGCTAAAACAGCAAAAGGAAGTAAGCAAGACAGTGCTAAAATTATCTCTTTTTTCATTTTTAGTACCTATAGATTAAGTTTAGTTTTATTAAATTTTTAAACCTAATAATTAACATAAGATTTATATAAAACAAAAAAATTACGATAAAAGGCTCTGCACTATCAAATTTTAATTTTTTGGTATTTATAAATTCCTGAATTCGCATATTGATTACTTTTTGATATATTCATCAGGAAATATTCATGAAGATAAAAATAACTCTCCTCATCAACTCAAATAAAGAGAACTCCATAGATGAATAAAATTTTCCTATCCGTCCTTTTATTATCATTATCAGGCTGCGCTGTTTTAATTCCTCCCGCTTATAATCCTGGTGCTGTGATGTCACATTTCAGAGAAGGACAAGCGGGTAAAGATTCTTTCTACGTCAGTTATAAAGGTGATCGTGGTAGCTCACCAGAACAAGCAAGAGATTTTGTTGTTCTACGTGGTGCAGAGTTAGTCATGCAAAATGATTTTCGCTATTTTAAAATTCCAAAAATGAATCAAGGCACTCTTGTAAACTCAAACTATCAAGTTGCTTCCGGGGTAAGAAATGATACCTATCAGCCTATGGTTGAAGCTCAAATCGTAGGAGTAAAAGAACCAGGAGCAGATACTGAAGTTCTAGATGCCATTAAAGTAGCGAAAGCATTAAGAATTAAATATCGACTTAGATATAAATTGACGCCATTAGAGCTAAAATATAGCTATTAATTTCTTGATGAAGAATAGTTAGCCAGAAATCTATCTGTTCACGTGTTTAATATTTATCATATACGTTACAACCAGTCTGCAAAATAGCAATGTATAAGTTCATCACAAAAATTCTTTGCAGCATTGTAAAACCCACTCATTGAGTGGGCTTTTTTATTACTAACCGTTTTGCCTGAGGTGGTCTTGGAACTCTTGGTCGTGTATTTTGTCGTAATTAACAGGGTCGTAAACGCAGCCGGTTAAAACAACAATTACAGTAAGTACAGCAACCAACTTTTTCATTGAGACAGCCTTTCTTTTAACGCAAAAGATTTGCTTTAAGTATACTCCTAGGTGATCACTTTGATTGGACATAATTAAGGCAAATGATTGTTATTTTTAAATTATCGCCGTGCTTTAGCATATAAATTGATTTTTTAACAAAATCAAATCAAGGAAGTTATACAACTTATACCTCGGTCGCTAAATACCAATTTTTCCAAGAACTGGTTCCTCTTGTTTCAATAGGCACAGTTGGAATCAGTTTTTCTTTTAATATTTCGGTTTGTTCAATGGCTTTTGCAAGTCGTGCTTTAACAGAGTGAATGCATTCACGGTCACCAAATTCGCAGCGGTCTAAAGTTGTTCCACCGCAAGGCCCATTGGCTAAACCTTTTGGGCAAGTCTCAGGGCAAATATATAAGGTGTCACCTAAACGGCACTGACCACAGCTTTCACAACCCACTAGGCTATGTTTACTCAGTACTTCCGTTTTAAGTAGTACTTTGGCGACCAAAGCATTTTCCCAAAAAGGCGCTTTAAAAATAAACCGGCCTACACCTTTGGCAATTTTAGATCCGAACAGGGCCTCATGCATCACATGCAGTTGGCGATATTTAATGATTTGTTTAGATGTTGGCTGACGTGAAAAACGAGCAATTTCAGGGGTAAACTCTTCGCCTGTCTTGACTTGCCAAAGTGAACTCCAAAGCTCTTCTAAGGCCTTAAGATTAAGATGTCTGTATTGCTCGATGTAACTTTCAAGCAGCATTTGCTCTTCTGGCTTATGACAAGCAGATAAATGAATACCCGCAAATCCTAAGTGTTTACATATTAAAATTTGTAAAGCGCAGCGCAAATAAACACGGTCTGTATGCCCTGCCTGTTTTTCCTCTGCCAAGACTTTTAGCATGTGTGGAGTAATCACAATACCCGCAACTTTATGCTTTACCATGTAGTTAGCACGGCCTAAAGTCAGTGGCATGACGCAAGCCAGTATTTGCTGCGAATAATCATGCTTGGTTAAAAATGATTTGGCTTGTTTTAAGGCTTCAATGTCATAGCCTAATTGGGTAATGATAAAGTCAGCACCTGCTTTAATCTTCTTATGCAGTTTTAAATACTGTGCATCACGCTCAGCTTCGACATATTTAAACGGATTAAAAGCAACCCCAATACGAAAACCACCATATTGCTTAGCTGCCATTACGGCGTTTACCGACTCTAGGTAACGACTACGAGGCTGACCATCTCGACCATTATGATGCTCTTTAAGTTTATCGCCTGTAAGCAATAACAAGTTTTGAATATTGGCAGACTTGGCTTGTTCTAAAAAGAGCTCGAAGTCTTGTATGTCTCGGGCCTTACCTGAAAAGTGTAAGACTTTATCAATTATGTCAGGATAACTTTTACTGGCTTCAAGCGGCGCAATATCATGATCTGAATGTACACGATCTGCCAATGTCATTGCAGCTGGATATCCTGCAAACTCATGTCTTACAGGATAAATTTCATGTAGTGAAGTGAGATACTCCACCAACACAAAAAACTGGTTTTGCTGGAAGCAGGGAGAAAGGTGTGACATAGGCAAAGCGCTTATCAAAACATGACATCAATCATAAGCGCGGCATTATAAATCAAAAGTGCATTAAGATGCGCTAGTCAGAAAGCTCATTGTTTTGCTTGCCTTCACCCTCTTTATTTCTAGGTAATTCGAGTGAACGAGGAAATATAAAATCAAAAGAATCGAGTGCATAGCGGTAAAGCTGAGCTGGTCGTTTGCCTACAATTTTACTGTGGCTGGTTTCTTCAACTGCGCCTGCTTCTATCATACGGCGTCTAAACGCTTTTTTATCTAAAGATTGCCCAAGAATAATTTCATAAATAGTCTGTAGCTCGGTCAGTGTAAATAACTCGGGCATGAGACTAGCTGGCAAAGCGGTATAGCGAGTTTTATTGGTTAAACGCTCTAAAGCTAAGCTGAGCAATTCATTATGATCAAACGCCAATGCTAAATCTTGTGCTTTTGCTACAGGCACCCATTCGCTGTACTCAGCCAAAGCTTGGTGTTGATAGGCATTAAAATCGATTAATGCAAAATACAAAATGGTTACTGCCCAGCCACGCGGGTCACGTTTCGCGTTACCGATAGAAGCAACTTGTTCCAAGTAAGGTGAACTAATTCCTGTTTTTTCGACCAGCTTACGATAAGCCGTAGCCATCAAATCTTGATCGTGCTTTAAATCGGCAAAACCACCCGGTAAAGCCCATTGGTCTTTAGCTGGAAAGTTTGGTCGCTTAATGAGTAATACCTGCAACTGACCATTAAATACCGAGAAAATAGCCATATCTACAGTGAGTAAAGGTGCGTCATAATCTCGGCGATCATAACTGGCAAGGAATTCTTGTTCAGTTTGAATAGTCACGTTCAGTCTCTCAGTGAAAATGATGAGCCGATACTCATGCAACGGCTCATCTAAACTCAGTTATGCGATGGATAAACGCTCACGTATTTGATCCAAAGTACACTCATACTGAAGTTTACCATTTTCAAAGACTGTTTTAAGTGCTCCGCCTTGTTCTTGTTCGGCTGTTTGCTCATCAAACAAAGTAAAGCCATTTTCACTTTCTTCAATGCGTAATAGACCTTTCGCAGATTTTTTAACGCCTGAGTCAGTAATCGGGTCTTTGAACAACTCACGGCCTACCCCATTTACTTGCCCCCAAGTCGCTTTCACAGCAAACCCAAAGGTGTCGCGAGTTAAGTAGTTATAGGTAAAGCTGCCTATACCAAACACCAAATTGTTTGAAGCAAAACCTTTGGCTTCTAACCCTTCTAAAATGCGCTGCGCACGGTCTAGAGTAATTGAGTCACCGTAAATTAAACCGACACGCTCATTTAGTACTTTATAACCTTGGTCAGTGGTTGTACCGCCAAACACTTCCCATAAACATTCAACTGCGCCTTTATATGCTGGACTGCCGACTTTGGCGTCTGGGTCACCGCAAATAATTTTAACAGGGTCGCCAGAGTCTGGACGGAAAACCAATTTAGCCAAGCCTAAAGCATTGGGTTGTCTTGCCAAAATTTCAGGTTTTAAAGCCACCGTGAATTCTGTAATTACTCGCCAAAAATCCCATGTATCAGACACGACACTAACCACACCAGACGGATAAAGCTCACAGATTAAACGCTTAAATGTGTCTAGCTCACTGTTTTCTGTACCCATACACATCACACTGTGTTCAGTTGCAGGTACAGATACCCCAATCACACCTGATGCATTGTAATATTCTTCTGCGTAGTCGATTGAAGCAACCGAGTCTGTTCCAATAAAACTGGTTAAGTGACCTACACCTGATTGCGCCGCATCATAAATGCCACTCATACCGCGGCTACTAAAATCGTGTCCTTGCACAGGTACAAAATCGAGTGGTGCGCCAGTTTTTACGGCATATTGAGTTAATAACCGTTTGTACTCATAGGCAATTGTGGCCGTAGTACAGCTTTTCCAAAGTTCAGCACTTAACACAGTTTCAATATAGTTGGTTAGCCAAAAGAAACGCGGGTCAGTATTAATTACGGTAAGCACAGGTACGCGTATATTGACGCGGCTGCCTTCCGGCAATGCTTTAATGCGTAAAGGTAAATAGCCCAAGTCATGTAATGCTTCAATGTGATCAACCGGCACAGCACCTTCACCTAATGAACTATCCATACGGCGTTTATAAGCAGCCACTACTTTGTCTTTAGGTTGCTTGAAAAAGCCTTCATTCCATGTATCAATTAAAAAGTGTTTGATAAAACCCTGAAGCCCAAAGAACACAACTTTATCGTCGAAGTCAGGCAACATTTTTGCGAGACGAGATGAACGCGGCGTAAAGTTGGCGTATACATACTCTGTGCCTGCTGGATACTGACGTCTGTGGTCAGCTTTATAAAAATCGATAGCGTTTAATGGATTAAGTTTAATAGTCATCTTTATTCTCTTTATTTTGCTGCAAAAGCAATTACTGAAATTTTGTCTGTTGGTTGTTGTGAAAAGCTGTCTGAGGTAAACAGTTGATCTAACAGTCCATCAAAAACCTCTATTCCTTTACTAAAAATACCGTGAGTCACGTATAGAACGACCTTGTGACAATTAAGGCGACGGAGTTCTTTGGCAATACCAATAAAGGTTGCACCGCCGTCGCAAATGTCATCGGTAATAACCGCGGTTAGGCCTGATAAATCAGATGCATGTACATGTGTACCCAAAATTTTGCCAGTCACTGGGTCGCGTTTTTTATCACAGTGAACAATAGTGATGGGTTGTTTTCGCTCAGAATTAAAAGCGTCTGCAACCATTTGTGTACGCGCTTTTGCGCCTTTATCTGGGCAAATCAATACGGTTTTTTCATCTTTTAATAAAGCACTTAGCGCTTCACTCTTTGCGATGATGTCGACTGAACTGACATTTACAACTTCACTAAAAGAAGTATTGGCAGTAAGTAATGCTGTTGTTACTTCACTATGACAGTCCCAAACAGTGATTTTGCCTTGTTTGCCCGCTTTTTTGTCGGCATTGATATTGAGTAATTTGGTCATCACATCGAGTGAAAATGCTTGCCCTACTGCACAAATACGGTCCTGACGTGCATATGGAAAATACGGAACTTCTAGGTCAACGGTTAGACCCTGAGTCAGCAATATATTTTCAAGTAACAAATAGTCCATCACATCGTGACTTGAGGTCATTTGTGCACGAACCAATACTGTGCCAGATAGTAAACCTAAGGTTGTCTCATCAATTTGAACATGACGCTCTCCACCAGAAAACTGCGTGAATTTCACTGGAATTTCATTTCTTGCCGCATCTAAAAGCTGGATAGCCATATCATCCTCTTTTTGTCTGATGACCTTCGATGAATATATAGTGGCATAAAGCCAATATATATTTCAAGTCTATTTTTCAAACTTTTTTCAAAGCCCTTTAAGACATAAAATTTGCAGTTTTAGAGCATTTAGAAATTCGATATTTAAGAGAGATTACTCTTCAATTAATTGAAATAAAAAGTTAATTTTCAAAAATCATGACGAGTAAAACTACTATTAAAAGTAGCGGATACAACTTTGCCCGCCATAAATCAGGTAGTTTTGAAATAAATTTTTTTAACAGACTATAAAGATTTACTCATGTGAATGGTGTCATAGGTCTCGATCCATTCCCGTTTGATAACGTCAAAGCCTTGTAGAGTCCAAAACTCTTCAGCCGCCGGTAAAAAAGGATGTGTGTGCAAATACAAGCGAGTAATCCCATTGTTTTTTGCATAGCTAAACAACATGTCACATAGCTTGGTTGCGATGCCCTTACGGCGGTATTCAGGTAATACAAACAACTTAACCACCTCAACCGTATTGGATGGCAAATTTAAATCAAAACGATGGTCATAAGCTCGATATGCAATGGTGCCAATCATACGGTTTTGATCTTTTACGGTAATGAAGCAGCCCAATGGATCCTGAACATAATATTGCTCAAAATTTTGTAAATCTTTGGGAACTTGCCCATGATAAATTTCTGGGAATAAGAGCTGTCTTGTATAAAGCGCAAACTCTATCGCAGAATCGTGATCAGATTTTTCAACCAACTGATAATAAAACATATTTATAGCCAAGAATGATCAGGGATAACAATGGTTTTGTCTTGAATCATGGCCTCATGAAACTCGACATCGTAGACACTTTTTAAAAACTTCGGATCGGTGATTCGTGTTTTTGACTCAGGCTTAACGACTTCGTGTTGGCGCATGAAAAATAGATGATCTGCAAATAAAAAAGCCAAGTTTGGATCATGCATAATCGCAATGACCGTAAAATTTTGCCGCGACAACTGACGCAATTTTTTCATTAAATAAGACTGATAATAAACATCAAGATGGTTGGTTGGTTCATCAAGCAAAATAACTTTTGGGGCTTGCACTAAAATGCGGGCAATCATAACCAATTGCCTTTCACCACCCGATAGCTCGGTATAAGGTCTGTCACGTAAATGCTCAATGTCTAAATCAAGCAAAGCTTGGTCTACACGTTGCCAGTCTGATTTTGAAGGTCTATATCTGCTAAAAGCCGCACGTCCTGTAATCACCACATCTTTAACCAAAAATGGAAATACGGTTTTATGGAACTGCGGTAAAAAACCGAGTAATGCGGCCCGATCTTTCCCTTTAAAGTCCGATAGTGGCTTTCCTGAATAACGAATCAACCCATCTTTTACAGGTTCTAGGCCCGCCATCAATTTAAAAAGTGTCGATTTACCACAGCCATTACGCCCTAAAATCACTGAAAACTGATTTTCAGGAAACTCCAGATGAATATTTTTAAGAACCTGTTTGTGCCCATAGGCATAATTTAACTGATCAATTTGAATCATGCCCAATGAGTCCTTTGTGTTTTCATTAATAATAAAAAAAATGGTGCACCAAGTAGCATGGTAAAAATACCAATCGGTATTTCAAACGTCAGTAAAACCCGAGAAAAGTTATCAATCATCAGTAGAAAACTACCGCCCAACACCATATTGGCTGGAATGCTATACCGATGGTCTGGCCCCACTAACATTCTCACAATATGCGGCATAAACAGCCCATATAAACTAATAATTCCCGCCGCTGCCACAGAAGTTGACGTACATACTGTCACCAGAGCAATTAAAAGAAGTTGTTCCCAACGTGGATTAACACCAACCGCCTGCGCTTCTTCAGCACCGAGTGCCATTAAGTTTAGGCGCCAACGCATCGCAAATAATCCAGCAAGGCCAATACAAATCGGTAGCACAGCGTATTGAACCTTTTGCCAAGAGGCTTGATGTAAGTTGCCCATGGTCCATTGCACAATGGCTTGCAGTTTAAATGGATCACTTAGGTATTGAATAACTGTAAGCCCTGCCAAAAACAGCCCCGAAACAATCATGCCCGATAAAATCACCATCACTAAAGACGTCTGGCTTTCATGTTTCTGATGCGCGAATAAATACGTTAAGGCAACAGCACAAACGCCAAAAACAAAGGCTGATAGATTTGGCGAAAGCCAACTTAAAGAAAGTGCTAAAGCTGCACCGAACGCCGCTCCAGATGAAATACCGAGTACATAAGAATCAACCAATGGATTACGAAACAATGCCTGTAAACCATTACCCGCAGTTGCTAAGGCAGCTCCCACCATAAAGGTCAGTAAGATTCTGGGCAATCTGACATTGACCAGAATGTTTTGCATAAGCCTAAATTGTTCCGAGTCAAAATATGGCGTACCAAAGACTGCTTGTACACCCCACAGCACATAGTCCCATGCACTCAAGGTCTGAGTTGGCCCAATAAGCAACGAGATAAAAATCATGAGGAACGGTAACGGATAAAACCAATAATATTTCAGCTTTTCCATATTCATTGCACCAACGCTTTGGCAAGCTGCTCACCATACAACTTAGTTAAAATACGCTGTTGTAAAGCACTTACTGGTAAATCGGACTGTTCAGGGTAAATACTGTGATTTAGATAAATCGCCGTAATAATAATTTTGATGGTATGGGGGTTATATATAAATGCAGGACTCAAATTAAATACCTTACGGTTTTGCACAGCGCTTAAACCTTGTAATTCTTTTCGTTCATAAATCAGTTGGGGGTTGGTATTCCAAAGCACAATATTGTCAGGGTTCCATTCAATGAGGGTCTCTGGGTTTACATTAGGTTGATTGGCATCGGTCTGAACAATGTTGTACGCACCCGCCAGCTCAATAAAATCATTGGTAATTGACTGACGTCCCGATGTAGAAAAAATACGTCCGCCTGACCATGCATAGTAAATTGATTGCTTATTGGGTTGACGTGCAGTTTTGGCTGCAACTTCCGCCACAATTTCATCCGAAAAGTTTAAAATTTCCTGAGCACGCTTTTGGGCACCGCTCAGAACGGCAATTTCAGATAACTCCTCTTTCACTTGCTCGTAAGTACCCGACTCCATCACATATACAGCAATACCAAACTGCCGTAATAGTTCAATTGTTTGGGTTTGCCCGCTCCCTACAATCACCAGATCTGGTTTTAACAACACGAGACTTTCAATATTGGTTGCATTAGCACCTTGTGAAGGTGTCGCAAGCTGCTTATTAGCAATACGTTGATCTATTTTTGAATAGGCATTAAATAATAAAGGTTGGATATATACTTCGGCTGGTATACCAATCACTTTGTGACCTTGCCCTAACATATATAAGCCATCTAAACCCGACTCAAATAAAGAAACAATTCTTTGAGCTGGTTTGGCTACACAGACTTTTGTATTTGTACTATCAAAAACACATATCGAATGAGTTGTTAAGTTTTCTTGAGTTTTTCTATTTTGTTCAGATGAAGAGCATCCGTACAGGATGAATAAAGTGAGTATCGAAATCAGCAATCTCATTTCGGCACTCCATGCACAAATACAGTGCAAAATAAAAAGATGTGCCTATTTAGTGCATTTTTCATGTGAAAAAACACCATAAGGGAGCAAGAAAATTTGAATCATCATTAATATAACAATCAAATTGAGTATGTTAGATAAGGTCTTAGATAGTAAGCAAAAAAAAAGCCAAATTTACCAAGTAATAAAAAATATTGAATGATTGGGTTAAAAAGCCTACACAAAAGCGAGTCAAATAATTTAATCATGTTTACAGCTCAATCAACATTAAAATAAATAACTCGTTATAATCCGCCCCAACACCTGATAGACATTATCTTCCGATGCTGACCCAATCATCTTTCTGGCGTAGTCTTTACCGTTTAATTCATATTTATGCTGGTATTTTTATTGCACCATTAATCTTGTTTGCTGCAATTACCGGTTTACTCTATGCCATTACGCCTCAACTAGAACAAGCCATTTATAAAGATGTTCT
Source organism: Acinetobacter lactucae (assembly GCF_013122135.1). Taxonomy (NCBI): domain Bacteria; kingdom Pseudomonadati; phylum Pseudomonadota; class Gammaproteobacteria; order Moraxellales; family Moraxellaceae; genus Acinetobacter; species Acinetobacter lactucae. The sequence goes on along the minus strand of NZ_CP053391.1, from coordinate 1,975,534 downwards.
ATACGTTCAGCCATTGAATCAAACGCCACATAAGCTGAGCCAGCAAATTGAAGCCGCAAAGCAAGTAATGCCTAAGTCTGCACAGGTGATTGAAGTTAGACCAGCCCCTAGCACTGACCAGACAACTCGTGTCATTTTTTCAGATCCTATCCATGATTTTACAAGTGAAGCCGTTTTTATTGATCCGTTTACACTTAAAGCCCACGGTCACCTAGCGGTCTATGGTACGAGTGGAGTGCTGCCGTTTCGAACTACGCTTGATCAACTGCATAGTAATTTATTGCTCGGAAAATGGGGGCGCTTTTATAGTGAATTGGCAGCAAGCTGGTTAGCTATTTTGACTTTAACTGGACTATATAATTGGTCGAAACGTCGTCAAAATCTTAAAATCCGACAGACACAAAAAAATAAATTATTGAGATGGCATAGCACACTGGGTTTAACTTTATTTCCACTCTTATTATTCATCGCCATTACGGGTCTCACATGGTCTGAATGGGCTGGAGATAATATTCGAGTTGCTCGTCAATGGCTGAACTGGCAAACCCCAACATTAGCAACTTCTCTTCAAGAAGATAATTTACCTACAGTGATGCACCATGAACATCACGAAATGCCACACAGTGAAAATCTTAATTTAAATATCGTTTCAAGTGAGTACGATAGCGCTCTTTCAATAGCTAGAGCACATGGTATTGACGCGGCACAAATACAAATCAAACCACCGACCAGTGGAAATCAAGCTTGGACCGTAGCCGAGATTCAGCGCAAATGGCCAACTCAAGCAGACAGTATCGCCATTGATATGGAACAACACAGAGTTATCGATCAACTTGCGTTTAAAGATTATTCGCTGGTAGCAAAGCTCACCCGTTGGGGAGTTGATGCGCATATTGGGATTTTATTTGGCTGGATAAACCAACTGGTACTGGCGCTTTACGCGCTTGCCCTGTGTATCATGATTATTTATGCATATAAAGCTGCATTTAAAAACTCGAATTTAAAACACATGACCACCCACTTTGTTAGTCAAAGTTTATTAATTTGGAGCCATGCAACTGGGCCACAAAAATTAGGGTTTATAGCGGTGAGCCTCGTGTTAGGAGTTAGCTTACCTGTTTTTGGTTTTAGTATTTTATTTACGCTATTTATTTTTGCTATGCGTAAATACATTCCGTCTAAATCATAAATTTCCATTTGAGTAAGGAGTTAGACTTAAGCTTTGTCTAACTCCTTGTATAACTGAACAATATAATTCTAAAGCCCGCAAAGTATTTGTTGCAACGTATAGCATCAACGACTTCCATATAGTGATAAATCACAAGTAATACTTTAATCAAAGCCAAGATAATGGTAATTATGACGGCCATCATATTATGGTTAGAGCTTTCTAACCAAGCCATAACAGTCGTTTGCCCCACTTGCACGATTCTTATACTTTTTACGCTCGGTAATAAACGATAAGTCTTATAATCAGTAAAAACATCAAAAACTTGATCTACCGGTGCAGGAATAAAAGTTGAAGCTCTACCATCATTTCAAATTTATTCTATCTGTCTTGGTGTTTTACCAGTCCATCTTTTAAAAGCCCTCGTAAAGTTTCTTACATCTGAATATCCTAGTTGATTTGCTATAAATTTGAGGCTTAAGTTTCGGTTCTTTAATAAAGCTAAAGCTTTAGCGCAGCGCATTTGATCTATTAACTCTCTGAAGTTTGTCCCTTCCTGCAAGAGTTTTCTCTGCAAAGTTCTTTCCGATATATTTAGTTTCTTGCAAACTTCTGTCGCAGTTAAGAAGCCACTTTTTTCATTAAAAATATTGTTTTTTAAAATACTTTTAAAATCATTATTCGTTTCTTTTAATTTTTGGAGTTCTAATCTACATTCATCTCTAATGAGTTTTTCCATAATTGGGTCAGCTGTAAGCAGTGGAAAATCTAAAATATCTTTATTAAAAACAAGCTTTGTCTCATTTTTCCCAAATCTGATTTCACCTGGTATTAAATGTAAATATTTATCAAAATATTCTGGTCTTTCAAAGCATACATCTGCATAGCCAGTTAACTCCTTACCTGACAGTATACTCCCCATCCGCACAAATCCCATAAGTAGCGCAACCTGAATTACTTCATCATTCCGATATCGCTCTGTTTGCCTAAAGTAAAAATGTGCAGAATCCCCCTCTATCTCAAGTTGGAGACTATGTATATTAGATTGTAATGAAATGAACTCCTGAGCTATTTTTAAAGCTCCTCGAATATCCTTTGCGACCATTGCAGCAAAACCAATTAGCCCATGACATGTTACAGTCATTTGCAATCCTAGATAAAAGCCAAATCCAATCTTTGGTTCACGAGTAAGTGATAGAGCTTTATCAATAATTTCTAAAGATACCCCGAAATCTACTTGCCAAAACTGTTGTAACAACTGTTCTTTTTGGACTCCCGTTCCCAATAGTAATTCATCAACTGATACTCCCCAATGAGAAATCACATCTGCAATTAGGGCGATATAAGCTCCCGGTACAGTTTTCATTTGTTCTCGATATTTTTGCATTTAAAGAAATACTTTGTCGGGAAATGATACCTATTTGACATGATTTGAACTTCTACAGCAATCAATTTGAATTAAAAATAGACAAACGGACTTAGTCCGATAAGTTATGCAACAGGTAGGATAAAAATGAATCAAACTATAGTTACAAGAAAACCCCTTGGGGCTCAAGTAAATATTCCACCTCGTCGAATGGATTTTGACTTTTCGAAAGCGCCTCGAAATGGTTATGCAAATGATGAGTACATGACAACATTTTGGGCCGCATTTTCTGCATTATTCCCTAAGGGTGAGTCCTTTTTTGTCGAATCAGTTCGTCATTATCGTAATCAAGTTTCGGGCGATATTCTAAAAGCTCAAATTGCAGGGTTTATTGGTCAAGAGGCAATGCATAGCAAAGAACATACTACTTTTAATAATTTCTTTGCTAAACAAGGCTATCCCATGGCCCAACTAGATAAAGATGTTGGAGTCTTATTACTTTTTATACAAAAGAAACTTCCTCCACGCCTTCAATTAGCGATTACCGTCTGCCTTGAACATTATACGGCCATTATTGCCGAATACTGCCTCAAAGCCGACCATATGCATAAGATGGCGGATCCAGAGATTTTAAAAATTTGGTTATGGCACGCATTAGAAGAAAATGAACATAAAACAGTTGCTTTTGATGTGTATGAGCAAGTGGGAGGTAATTATGTAGAGCGCGCGGCAATGATGATTCCAACCACATTAATCTTAGCATTTATGTTTATCTGGTTTCACAGTCGTTTACTCGCATACGATAAACAGCTATTTAATTTTAGAAAAAATTGGCCGGGTATCAAACATTTTTGGGGTAAAGGAAGTATGTTCCAAAATATTGTCCCACAATTATTAGATTTCTTTAAACCAAATTTTCATCCAAGCCAACATGATACAGATGCCCTATTAAATGAATGGAGAGAAAAATTATTTGGTGAGCTGGGAATATTAAAAGATCAAATTAAATAAAATTATCATTTATTCATAAGAGCCCTTTGGATAAAGGGCTTTCATGCAAATTACTATAATTATTAATTATATGCATTTCATCAGTATATAGAGATAGATAATTAGAAGTCGTATTGATAAGCTTCTTGGTCGGGCACCTGAGAAGTCAAACTTTGATTTACGCAAACCCTGCAAAAAAATAATCCAGCAGCCTTTCCCTGTCATCCACACTATTTACATCCAAAAGCTGAACCATTGCTCCATCAATCACAAACAAAAACATGTGGGCATCTTGTTTTGAAGCATTTTCGTTGGTGGTTAAAAGTAACTTATAGATTTCACTAATGAGCCAGTTTCGGTAGTCAATTACAAGTTGATAAGCCTTTGGATTGGTCTTCGCAATTTCAAAAATGGCTTTAAATGGCAGATGGTAAAGCCCTTCTAAATCTGCATGTAAAAAGTAAATCTTGCGGAGTTTTTCGATCACACATAAATCTTTTTGAACATAGATAATCGAAATGACCTCATGTTTAAGTCCATCTTTTTGGAAAGTTAAACTCATTTCAATCAGTCTTTCTTTTGAATGAAAGTAGTTATAAAAAGTGGCTTTGGGGATTTTTGCTGATTCAATAATTCGGTCTACCCCAACTTTATGAAAACCGTATTTATTAAAAAGATAACGCGAAGTGTGAAGCACGCTTAAAGCACGAACCGAGAGATCTGAATGTGGCATATTTTTACCGTTATAAAATAAATTCTTGTTGTATATGAATGAGATATAAAAACCACTGCTCTTTTGGGGAGAAAAAAGGCATAGCAAAGCCTATAAAGACTGTGCTTGGCACATCTCAAGTTTTATTGTTGCTTAAGTTTTTAGTTGTGACGAATTAAAGTCCGATAAGCCTATTGGCGATCAAACTGCTTTAATCATTTAAGTTGTGTCGTTATAGCTTTTGGCAATGGCTGCCAAGAAATGATGAATGTACAAAGCCAACTCCTTTTATTGGGAGTTCTGCCAAAACATCAAAATTATGGTGGCAGAACGAAAGAGGGTTGACGAACTGGTCACACGAGGCCAGCACACCCGAAGGTGTCCCCCTTCCGTCCTACCGCTACGAGAGGGAGACGAAGAGCCGCACAAAACTATCCCTCAGAAGGAATAATTCTGATACTCGTGTGAAAACGGTTCGTCAAAACCGACTGGCAATGTGGCCAGCCTGCAAATGGTAATCTTCAATATTTGAGGTGTCAATGTGAAATTGGCTAGAAAATATTTAAATAATTATTGTTTTTCATTAAATTACATAATTAAGGAAATTCTTAAATATCAACTTAATAATACTTTCCCGTTTAGAGACTTTTTTGAGCTGTGCACCTTAAGGCAGAATGCACAGCGCAGATCAAACTAGCTTAATGATCAGATAAAGTTTTCATATCAATCACAAAACGATACTTCACATCACTCTTTAACATACGCTCAAAAGCTCCATTGATATTTTGCATATCAATCATCTCGACCTCAGAAACGATATTATGTTCACCACAGAAATCTAATAATTCTTGTGTCTCTTTAATTCCACCAATCACCGAACCTGCAATGGATTTTCTACCCAAAATCATAGGTACTGAATTTGCGCTAATTTCACCCAAATATCCGACCAACACAATGGTTCCATTTAAAGCTAGCGTTGGAATATAAGGTTTAAGATCGTGGTCATAAGGCACAGTATCAATAATTAAATCAAATTGATTTAACACTGATTTCATTTGAGCTTCATCTGTTGAGAGCACAACATGATGCGCACCGAGTTGTTTTGCATCCTGTTCTTTGTTGGCTGAGCGAGTAAATAAGGTCACTTCAGCACCTAGAGCATTGGCAAGTTTAATGGCCATATGCCCCAAGCCACCTAAACCGACTACAGCGACTTTACTGTCCTTTCCAACATTCCAGTGACGCAGTGGCGACCATGTGGTAATCCCAGCACAAAGTAACGGCGGTACAGCTTGCACATCCAGATTTTCAGGTACTTTTAATACAAAATCTTCACTACAAATAATGGTTTGAGAATATCCGCCCTGTGTCTGTCGTTGGTCATGACGGTCTACGCCACCATAAGTTTGGATATTGCCTTGTTCACAATACTGTTCTAGTCCTGAATGACAAGCTGAACAAGTACGGCATGAATCGACCATACAGCCAATGCCTACCAAATCACCAACTTTATACTTTGTGACTTTGGGGCCAATTGAGGTTACGCGCCCTACAATTTCATGACCCGGAACTAATGGATAAGAACTGAACCCCCAATCGTTTTTAGCTTGATGTAGATCTGAATGACACACACCACAATATTCAATTTGAATAACGACATCATCTTCACGTGGAGTTCTACGTTCAAACTTAAATGGAACTAAAGGAGTTTCTGATGACAGCGCGGCATATCCTAGAACTTCAATTGTCATATTTTTTCTCTCATGTTTAATCTATAAATAAAGATGATTTTTCGTTGAATACTTAGGGAGGGCTACAGATTTTTAAACTCATCAATGTGTTTTAAAAGGTGTTGGCTCAATAGGTTGCAACTCATCGTCTTTTCGCCATGTTTCTCAGTATAAAAATGAAAGTCGACAGGCGTTGTTCTATTCCTCTTACAGATTTGCCTAATCCTCCGAATTGTTGCACTTCTCTCTATTTTTCTGTTTTGAAATGCCTACAATAAAAACACAGAGGGTAAACGGTGGAATCTGAATGGCGAATAGGTCTCTAAACCCTAATCAAGAATTAGCTCAACTTGTCGATCGATGGACTAAAGAAAAAGGTACATTCGAAACACCTATTATGGGACTGACCTTATTTCGTGCAGAAACACTGACCCAGCCAAATAGCAGCATGATGGATGCGAGTCTATGTATGATTGCTCAAGGGAAAAAACAGGTGATTCTTAGTGAAGAAACCTATACCTACGACTCTAACCATTTCCTTTTTACCGCAATTGACCTGCCTGTAATTGCCCAAGTTCTTGAAGCTTCAGTTGAGCGACCTTATCTTTCGATCGTGTTACGCCTAGACCCGTATGTACTCGCCCAAATCATGCTTGAGGCACATATTCCTTTTAAAGACGTAAATACTGAGAAAAAAGGAATGGCGGTTGGAGTAGTCAATTCAGAGCTGAATGATGCCTTTATACGGTTAATAAAACTACTGGATACGCCACAAGACATCCCTATCTTGTCTCCTCTTATTATTAAAGAAATTTTTTATCGTTTATTGATGAGTCCGCAAGGCGATCGCCTTAAACGTATTGTAGCGGCAGGAACTACAGGCCATCGAATTGTGAAAGCAATTGAATGGCTGAAAATAAATTTTGCAAAACCATTTAGTATTGAAGAACTGGCAAGCACAATGGGGATGAGTGCTTCTAGTTTTCATCAACATTTTAGGGATATAACTTCAATGAGCCCCTTACAGTATCAAAAGAGAATGCGGTTGACCGAAGCACGGCGTTTATTAATGACCGAAGAATATGATATTTCATCTACAAGCATGCAAGTCGGCTATGAAAGCTTGTCCCAATTTTCCAGAGAATATAAACGCTTTTTTGGGGTTCCGCCGTCGGTGGATATTAAGAATATATAAAAGCAGTAACAGGCCTTGAAAAATTAATACCCAATAAAAAAAACGATACTTGATTATGTCTATTCATCAAGTACCGCTAAATTTAAATCAAAGCAATATCAAGTTGGATTCATTCGCTCAAGTTCACGAATTAGGCCAGAATGATCCAACTCACCGTCTCCAGCAGCAAGCATATTTTCAAACAATTGACTCACTTGTTGGGCGATAGGTAAATTCAATTCAAGTGATTTAGCATAGCTAACGGCTGTATGAATATCTTTATGCTGGTTTCGAGCAGTGCCTCCCGGTTTAAAATCTCGATTTAACATACGCTCGCCATGCTGCTGTAAAATTGGGGAGTCGGCAAAGCCTCCTGTGAGTGCCTGTTTTAGCTTAATAGGATCGGCGCCCGCTTTACTGGCAAGCAATAAACCTTCACCTACTGTTGCAATGGTGGTGGCTACAATCATTTGATTTACAAGTTTTGCGAGCATTCCGCAGCCAGTCCCACCCACTAAAATTGGTCGGCCCATTGCACTTAAAATAGTTTCAGCCTGTGAAAACGTTTTAGCGTCACCGCCCACCATAATGGCGAGACTTGCATTTTGTGCACCTTTTTCACCGCCAGAAACAGGAGCATCTAAGTATCTAAGTCCGTTTTCTTTACACTTTTCACTTTGTGTCTTTGCAACTTCAACCGGTATTGAACTCATGACAATAATCGTGCTTTCAGGTTTTAGCTGTGAAATTGCACCGTGTTCTTTAAACAGAATTTCATCACAGGTTTTCCCGTCGCTAAGCATACAAATTAGAAACTCTACATCTTTTCCGACTTGTTCAAGTTCAGAGCAAACTTGGGCACCCGCCTCTTTTAAACTATCTGCTTTAGAGGAAGTTCTATTCCAGACCTTAAGTTGATGACCTGCCTTCAGTAAATTCATAGCCATCGGCATGCCCATAATGCCTGTTCCCACAAATCCGATGGTCGCCATTATTTCATCTCCGTAGCTGTTCGAACTTTAAGTTGCTGTTGTTCTACTTTTAAGCTATTCGATTTTAACTTTGCTAATAGCAATAGTCCTAAGCCACCCATCGCTACAAAGCCTGCAATGGCAAGGAATGCGACTGTATAGGTGCCTGTGGTCGTATATAAATATCCAGTTAAATATGGGCCAGTAAAACCACTTAAATTACCTACCGAGTTAATTAATCCAATTCCGGCTGCGGCCCCCACTCCCGTTAGAGTTTGCCCAGGAATGGTCCAGAAAATGTTAATTGCGCTAAACACACCAATTGCAAGAAAGATAAAGCCCGCAATAATAGCCCACGGTTGATTTACAAGTAGTGCAATCGCAATTGCTAATGCAGCCATAAGTGCAGCACACGCACCGTGTTTATAACGCTCTTGTTTACGGTCAGAACGGCGGCTCCATAAAACCATCCCTACTGCTGCAAATGCATATGGAATTGCAGTGAGTAAACCATTTTGAATAAGGCTAATTTGCATACCAAATGTATTACGGAACGACTCTAAAACACTTGGTAAGAAGAAGAACATTGCATTTGATCCAGAAGTAATTCCAAAATACACAATTGCCATAATCCAAACTAAAGGGTTTTTAAACACTTGTTTAATGAGTTCACCTTTGGTTAAAGCAGCATCGGCAGATTGCTCTTTTTCTCTTTCTTCACGCTCTAGTGTAGTCATTAACCACTGACGCTGTTCAGCCGTTAACCATTCTGCTTCTTTTGGGTTATTGGTTAAATATTTAAGACAAACTAAGCCCAAAATAATGGATGGAATACCTTCTAGCACATACATCAAACGCCAGCCTTCATAGCCAATGCTATTACCCCATTGCATGAGACCGACTGAAATTGGTGCTCCAATAATTTGAGCAATTGGCAATCCAAGATAAAACGTGGCAAAAACACGGGCACGATATTTTGCAGGAAACCACAAGGTTAAATAAAAGATAACGCCCGGAAAGAAACCCGCTTCTGCAATACCAAGTAAAAACCGTAAAACAATAAACTGCGTACCGCTATGTATAAAGCCCATCAGTGCGGCAATAATGCCCCAAGTAATCATAATTCGGGCAATCCAGATTCGTGCTCCAAAACGATGAAGCAAAATATTACTTGGAACTTCTGCAATAAAATAACCTAGAAAAAATACACCTGCACCTAGACCAAAAATGGTTTGAGTAATTCCAAGTGCATCATTCATGTGTAGGGCAGCAAAACCAATATTGGTCCTGTCTAGAAATGCCATAATGAAAAGAATAATGAGAAACGGGATAATTCGATTCGAAATACGTTTGATTGTCTGCTCTTCGAGAGCAGTTAAATTTTTGATATCTTCCATAATAACTCTCACATCAAGTGGCGATCACTGCCATTAATTTTGGGTATCTTCTATATGTGCCTGAATCACGCTTTCAAAATTTTTATCTGCTTGGAAACCTAAAGATTCGGCATATTCAGCTTTCACCTGAACAGGCCAACTTTTAACAATACGTTGAATGGTTTTGTCTTCTTGCCATTGCACCAAATCAGTTGCTTGTTTGCCCGCAACTTTTTCTAGCGCCTCAAGCATTTCTTTAACCGTGACTGTTAATCCCGGTAGAGGAATGATTCGGTTGTCTTGAAGTACATCTGAAGAAATTGATGCCGCTTTAATCATTGATTCAACACAACGTCGCGGTGAAGTAACAAAAACTGGAGTATCTGACGGTACTGGGCAAACGGCCGTTTCACCTTTTAACGGTTCACGGATGATTGAGCTAAAAAATGTCGATGCCGCTTTATTGGGTTTGCCTGGACGAACCACGATAGTCGGTAGTCTTAAAATACGGCCATCAATAAAGCCTTTTCTTGAGTAATCTGAAACAAGTAATTCTCCTACTGCTTTTTGCATACCGTAAGAAGACTTTGGTGTAACCACTGTCTCATCTGTCACAACTTCTGGTAATTGACCACCAAATACAGCACAGCCGCTAGCAAAAATGACTCGAGGCGTGGTTTGTTTCTTTCTTAATTCTTCTAATAAATTTAGGAGTCCATACAAATTAACATCCATACCTAAATCAAAATCAGCCTCTGCTGCTGAACTCACCACAGCGGCCAAATGCCAAACGACATCAATATTTTCTGTAATATGAGCAACTGTCGTTTTATCGGTAATATCACCGACAATCACTTCAATTCTTGGGTCTTGCGGCAAGTCATCGCCAGCAAATGCATCAAACAGAATAATTTTATCGATGGGTTCAGGTTTATTGTTATCTAAAGTCAAACTGCCAGTTTTTAAGATCTCTTTGGCAATTTGTTTTCCAATAAAACCTGTTCCACCAGTGATTAGCACATTCATAAAGAGGTCCTTTCCTAGTTTTTATTCACTTAAAAACTTTTGTAATTGTCGTGAATTAAACGATAAGGACTCCTTTTAATAATTTCCAATGAATATTTTCTAAATATTGATAACTTTTTAATATCAGTTTTATGTTTATAAATTTACTAAACCAAGCAAGTTGTCTTTTAGTTTTAAAACCTCAAACCTCCCCCCTACTTGAGACTGAATACTTTATTTACGTTTTGCATTTTTAAGTAAGATATTAATAAATGCTGCTGCAATATCAGATACTGGCTCATCTTTACGCGTCAAAATTCCATAATCCTGCGCATCTAAAATTAGATCTGTTTCTAAAATCTGTAATTGCCCTTCTTTTACCTGATCAATCACCATCGCTTCGGGCAACATTCCCACCATAGGGGCGCCTTTCAAGATCTGCAAAAAGGTCTGCATCGACATGGTATTAACCGTATTTAAAGGAATTTTGACTTTTGCTCGGGCAAATGCACCTTCCATACGTTCTCGAATTGGCGTTCCTTTAGGATAGAGTACCCACGGCCAGTTTAGTAATTCTTCTAATGTACAAAACTTTTTCTGGGCACATGGATGAGCATGATTAACTACAATACAAAACGGCTCCGGGCCTAAAGGTTGAAAATCAAAAAACTGACTTTGTGTCACATCGGTAAAACGGCCTATGGCTAAATCTAGAGTATGCTCACTTAACATTTCCATTAAATGGTCACTGGTTTGTTCAACAACATCGATAGAAAGTAATGGCCATTGTTTCTTAATCTCAATGATGGAGTTTGGAATCACCACTGCGGTTGCGGCAAAGATACCACCTACTTTTAAAAAACCGTGACCGCCCAACCGTAAAATTTCTATGTCTTCGACAAAATGCTTTGCATCATTTAAAACTCGCTGCGCATATCGAATCACGTGCTCGCCCAAAGCTGTTACTGGCATATTTCGAGGCAGTCGCTCAAAGACCTGAAACCCCAGAAGACTCTCAATTTCTTTTAGCATTTTACTCACCGCAGGCTGACTTAAGTTCATCTGCTCGGCGGCCGAATGCATGTTATTGGTTCTTGCCAAAGTTTCAAGAAGAACCAAATGTTTGAATTTCAACCAATTATTTAAGCTTGAGTATGTCAAATCTGCCATTTTCAAAAATCCTTTTCGATAACTTTTCGTTATTAATAATTAAATTATTACGATTGGTGTTTATTAAATAAGAAACATATCATGATTTCAAATAAAAGAAGGATGCTTTAAATGAACTTTACCTTAAATTCCCAGAACTCATTACCAGACGATGCTACTCAAGGATGTTTAATTGGCCGTGCGTGGATTCCAAATCAAATTTCCGGTCCATCTCCGATTCTTTTAAAAGGCGATCAGGTTTTTGATATTTCTGAAAAGTTCCACACGATTTCTCAGTTGCTTGAAAGCACTGATCCTTTAAAAGCTTTATCTGAAATTGAAGGAAAATTAGTTGGATCAATTGATGAGTTATTTGCCAATACAGTCGCTGAGCCAGATACAAACAAGGCATATTTTTTAGCCCCTATTGATTTACAAGTGATTAAAGCGGCTGGTGTTACTTTTGCAGCAAGCATGTTAGAGCGTGTGATTGAAGAACAAGCTGGTGGCGATGCACAAAAAGCTCAATCGATCCGTGAAGTGGTACAAGGGGTAATCGGCGATAATTTAAAAACAATTGAACCCGGCTCGGAAAAAGCCCTTCAACTCAAAGAATATTTAATTGAGCAAAAAATGTGGTCTCAATATCTTGAGGTGGGCATTGGTACCGACGCAGAAATTTTTACTAAAGCACCTGTTTTAGCGGCTGTGGGAACTGGTCAAAATATTGGTATTCACCCGAAATCTGAATGGAATAATCCGGAACCAGAAGTTGTATTGGTTGCAAATAGCCACGGTAAAATTTTAGGTGCTACGTTAGGTAATGACGTTAATTTACGAGACTTTGAAGGTCGTAGCGCCTTACTGTTGAGTAAAGCCAAAGATAACAATGCATCTTGTGCAATTGGCCCGTTTATTCGCCTTTTTGATCATACTTTTACTTTAAATGACATTCGTGCTTGCGATGTTGAACTGAAAATTGAAGGTACAGATAACTTTGTGCTCAATGGTGTAAGTTCTATGTCTCAAATTAGCCGTGATCCGGAAGATTTAATTCAACAAACCCTGAATGAAAATCACCAATATCCAGATGGTTTTGTTCTATTTTTGGGAACTTTATTTGCGCCTACTCAAGATCGTGAACAAGCTGGGGCTGGCTTTACCCATAAAGTCGGAGATGTCGTCCGTATTCATTCACCTAAACTTGGTACTTTATACAACACGGTTATGACCAGCGACAAAGCAACGCCGTGGAATTTTGGAATAAATGCTTTGATGCGTAATTTAAAGCAACGTGAATTACTGTAATTTTCACGTATTATCGATCGGCTGAATTGTAAGATTCATCTCGTGAATAAACTAAATTTCAAAAAGTATGAGTGAAAGGATCAAAAAATGAATGATCAAAATAAACGGATTTTTTTACGTAGCCAAGAATGGTTTGATGATCCTGAACATGCCGACATGACAGCACTCTATGTTGAGCGTTATATGAATTATGGCCTGACCCGTGCCGAACTACAATCAGGCCGCCCGATTATTGGTATTGCACAAACGGGTAGTGATTTAACTCCATGTAACCGTCATCACAAAGAACTTGCTGAACGGGTTAAAGCAGGTATTCGAGATGCGGGTGGTATTCCCATGGAATTCCCCGTTCACCCGATTGCAGAACAAACCCGTCGCCCTACTGCTGCCTTAGACAGAAATTTAGCTTACTTAGGCTTAGTTGAAATATTACATGGCTATCCGCTTGATGGTGTGGTGCTAACCACAGGTTGTGACAAAACTACACCTGCTTGTTTAATGGCTGCCGCAACAACAGATATACCAGCCATTGTTTTGTCTGGTGGACCAATGCTAGATGGACATTTTAAAGGTGAGTTAATTGGTTCTGGTACTGTGCTTTGGCATGCCAGAAATTTACTTGCCACAGGTGAAATTGATTATGAAGGGTTCATGGAAATGACCACTTCAGCATCGCCTTCGGTCGGACATTGCAACACTATGGGCACTGCACTTTCCATGAATGCCTTGGCAGAAGCTTTGGGCATGTCTTTACCGACATGTGCAAGTATTCCAGCGCCGTATCGTGAACGTGGGCAAATGGCCTATATGACAGGCAAAAGAATTTGTGAAATGGTTCTAGAAGATTTACGCCCTTCTAAAATCATGAACAAACAATCATTTGAAAATGCCATTGCGGTAGCTTCAGCATTAGGTGCATCAAGTAATTGCCCTCCTCACCTCATTGCAATTGCTCGTCATATGGGGATTGAGCTGAGTTTAGAAGATTGGCAACGCGTTGGGGAAAGCATTCCGCTCATTGTAAACTGTATGCCAGCGGGCAAATATTTGGGTGAAGGTTTCCACCGTGCTGGCGGTGTTCCTGCTGTTTTGCATGAATTACAAACAGCAGGCGTTTTACATGAAGACTGTGCATCAGTCAGCGGTAAAACAATTGGGGAAATTGCTAAAAATACAAAAACTTCAAATGCAGATGTCATCTTCCCTTATGAACAACCATTGAAACATGGTGCAGGTTTTATTGTGCTTAGCGGCAATTTCTTTGACAGCGCCATTATGAAAATGTCTGTCGTGGGTGAAGCATTTAAGAAAACCTATTTATCTGACCCAAATAGTGAAAATAGCTTTGAAGCACGTGCGATCGTTTTTGAAGGTCCCGAAGACTATCATGCACGAATTAATGACCCTGCTTTAAACATTGATGAACATTGTATTTTGGTCATCCGTGGCGCAGGTACGGTGGGTTATCCAGGTAGCGCAGAAGTCGTGAATATGGCTCCTCCAGCGGAGTTAATTAAAAAAGGTATCGATTCACTGCCTTGCTTAGGAGATGGCCGCCAAAGTGGTACGTCTGCCAGCCCTTCTATTTTAAATATGTCACCCGAAGCGGCGGTAGGCGGTGGAATTGCTTTATTAAAGACCAATGACCGTTTACGCATTGATCTCAATAAACGCTCCGTTAACGTACTCATTTCTGACGAAGAGTTAGAACAACGCCGCCGTGAATGGAAACCGACGGTCTCTGCCTCTCAAACGCCTTGGCAAGAAATGTATCGCAATATGGTTGGCCAATTATCTACTGGCGGTTGTTTGGAACCTGCAACTTTATATATGCGAGTCGTAAATCAAGACAACCTTCCAAGACACTCTCATTAATTTCAGGATATTTGTTATGACCATTATCGGACACAACTTTATTGGCGGTTCACGTAGTGCACAAAGTACCACTTTATTGAAAAGTGTGAATGCAACAACCGGTGAGGCTTTGCCTTATGAGTTTCACCATGCAACTGAGCAAGAGATCAATCAGGCCTGTGAAGCAGCTAGCCAAGCCTTTAAAACCTACCGCCATACCTCACCTGAACAGCGTGCTACCTTTTTAGAAAACATTGCCGATGAACTTGATGCCTTGGGTAATGATTTTTTAGAGATTGTCTCACAGGAAACCGCTTTGCCACTTGCACGCTTACAAGGTGAACGTGGCCGTACCAGTGGGCAAATGCGCCTGTTTGCTAAAGTGTTACGTCGTGGTGATTTTTTAGGTGCCCGTATTGATACAGCTTTGCCTGAGCGTCAGCCTTTACCTCGTCCAGACTTGCGCCAGATTAAAATTGGTATTGGCCCTGTGGCAGTCTTTGGGGCAAGTAACTTTCCACTCGCTTTTTCAACTGCGGGTGGTGACACTGCTTCTGCACTGGCAGCTGGTTGTTCGGTAGTGGTGAAAGCGCATAGTGGTCATATGGCGACAGCAGATTTTGTGGCTCAGGCAATCGAACGTGCTGTCGAAAAATCAAATATGCCTAAAGGTGTATTTAACATGATCTACGGTAATGGCGTGGGTGAACCCTTAGTGAAACATCCTTTAATTCAGGCTGTGGGTTTTACAGGTTCATTACGTGGTGGCCGTGCTTTATGTGACATGGCAGCAGCCCGTCCACAGCCGATTCCCGTATTTGCTGAAATGAGCAGTATTAACCCGATGCTGATGTTGCCGGAAGCCTTGAAAAACCGTGGCGATAAAATTGCACAGGACTTGGCAGATTCAGTTGTTTTAGGCTGTGGTCAGTTCTGTACCAATCCGGGTTTAATTTTAGGTATTAAATCAGCCGAATTTAGTCAGCTCATTCGTAACCTAACCGAAATTATGGGCGCTAAGCCTGCACAAACTATGCTGAATGCCGGAACCTTAAAAAGCTATACCGCGGGTCTTGAGCATTTAACACAGCATCAAGGCATTGAACATTTGGCAGGTCAAGCCCAACAAGGCAATCAGGCACAGCCACAACTGTTTAAAGCTGATATTGAGTTGTTATTGGCAGGTGATCAGCTTCTGCAAGAAGAAATCTTTGGGCCAACAACTGTCATCATTGAAGTTGAAGATAAAGCCCAACTTGTGCAAGCCCTACAAAGTATGAATGGACAACTGACAGCAACTTTAATTGCCGATGAAGCAGACTTCACCGAGTTTGCAGATGTGGTTCCAGTATTAGAAGAAAAAGCCGGTCGATTACTTATAAATGGCTACCCAACGGGTGTTGAAGTATGTGATGCCATGGTACACGGCGGACCATATCCAGCGACTTCTGATGCAAGAGGTACCTCAGTTGGAACCTTGGCAATAGACCGTTACTTACGTCCAGTGTGTTATCAAAACTACCCGCAAAGTTTATTGCCGGAAGCCTTAAAAGACAGCAACCCATTGCAGATTTTAAGACTTGTAAATGGTGAAATTACCAGAGAAGTAATCTAATAAAATAAAAAAAGAGACCGCTAGCTGGTCTCTTTTTTAAATTTCTACATTCAGAACTTGGTAGGAAAAAATTTCCTAAATTAACTTGGTTTGTAATTTATATTTTTTAAAAATAAATCAACTGCATACTCAACCCAAGTACTAATTTCATTATCAGAAATTGTATAATTAGGATGTGTTAGACATTTTAGATGCGCATCACTTCGCAGTAATGCTAAAAATATATTTGCTGCTATAGCGGCAGAAGAATTCAATTCAATTTCTTTATTTTTTTGAGATTTTTCAAGATAACCTGCAATAATATTTGCAAGTTTTTGTGGCCCTACTTCAAAGAATTTTTCAGATAACTCTGGAAAGCGAACTGCTTCTGCAATACAAACTCTAAAAAATGCCAAGCCTGAATGCGACAATATAAAACACAGATAGGTTTTTCCCATCTCGGTTAAAGCTGACCGTAAATTTTCAGCTTTTGTCTCGACTAAAATAATTTGCTCTTGCATGTTCGTGCATTGTCTTTCAATGACGGCAGCAAACATCACTTCTTTATTTTTATAACAACCATACATGGTTGCTTTTGAAACGCCCGCTTCCTTTTGAATCATGTCTGTTGTTGTGCCACTAAAACCATGGGTCAGAAAAAATTTGGTAGCTGCATCCAGAATTTTTTGATTTTTTTCATTAGTTTTAGTTGAACCTGACATATTGACCTTATAAAAATTTTAGCGATTTCGTCCTAAGTGTAACTCATCGAAAAGTTAAAAATCGAGAATTGACGGGAATTTAATTAAAGAGTAGAGTACCGATCGGTACAGTACAGTAAATATCTGCTCCGTGCAATGAATGGAAGTTTAAGATTTAAGGTAAAAAATGAATACAAAGCCACTCATCGGTTTAGCAGGTGCAATATTTGCTGCAATGACTGTTGAATTTAACAACCGAATTACCAGTATTACCTTAGTCGACATACGCGGCGCGATGGGAATTAGTGTTGACGCCGGTTATTGGGTCAACAGTATTTATGCCAGCACCATGATTATTGGCATGATCCTGTCCACGAGTTGGGCCGTTATTTTTTCTATGCGAAGAGTTCTGCTTTTTGCGATAGGACTTTGCCTTGTTTCTAGCGTTTTGATTCCATTTAGTCCCAATATAGAAATATTTTATCTATTACGTGGCTTACAAGGTCTCGCCAATGGTTTAACCATTCCTTTGCTCATGGCCTGTGCACTTAGATTTTTAGGACCTGACATTCGGCTATGGGGCTTAGCTTGCTATGCATTAACCGCAACATTCTTTCCGAACTTAAGTGCTGCACTCGCTGCTTTTTATTTAGATGTGATTGGCTGGAAAATGATATTTTTCCAAACCATTCCTTTTTGTGCGCTAAGTGCTGCTCTGGTTTATTTTGGTATTCCACAAGACCCATTAAATTATTCAAGAATAAAAACTTATGATTGGATGGGTGCCGTTTTAGCGATTATTAGCTTAGCAAGCCTGAGTACAATATTGTTGCATGGCAATCATTTAGACTGGTTCCATTCTCAATTAATTTGTGTCTTGGCTTTAATCACTGCCATTACTTTACCTTGGTTTTTCATACATGAATGGCGTTATCCGTCACCATTAATTAAACCGCAAATGCTCGAAATTCGAAATTTTGCGTATGCAATTTTTGCTTTATTTTGCTTTGTCATTATTGGTATGTCTACCAGCACATTACCACTGAATTATCTCAGTGCTGTGCATGGCTATAAACCGACCCAGACCATGTGGATTGGCTTACAAATTGCGGCATTGCAATTTATCTATATTCCTATTGTTGTGAAGCTTTTAAATCAGGCTTGGGTGGATAGCCGATATGTGCATGGGTTTGGTTTACTTCTAGTCATTGCGGGCTGCCTAGGTGCAAGCCAACTTGATACTACATGGAATCAAGATCAGTTTTATTTTTGGCATGCAATCTCATGTTTGGGGCAAACCTGTGTCGTGCTCTCGCTCTTAATGATGGGAACAAACAGTGTTCACCCAACTATGGCAATTTATGCATCACCGATGATTAACACCCCGCGTGCTATTAGCGGTGTACTGGGTGTTTGTATTTTGGATTGGATAAACCGAGTACGCGGTGAATACCATTCAACACGGCTGATTGAAAATACTGCCCAACATGTTTTCCAAAATATTCAAGGCCCTGTTATTAATCCGCTTACTCCCCCTGTGCTTAACGCAAATGGTGCAGATCGTATTTCAGGTGGTTTATCTGCCCTAAATTCTGCGATTCAAGCGCAACAATCTGTTTTAGTTATTAGCGATCAATATCTCATCTTAGCTGGCCTTACCGCTATTTTGTTCATTGTGATGTTGATTTTGCCAGTTCGAACTTATCCGCCACGTATTGCTCTCATTAAGTTAATGAATAGTCATAACTCAGGAAAATCTTTATGAGTACTCTCGAAGCCCAAGACACCACCCACACTGAACAACCCAAGTTAACCAAGGTGCAATTTCTCAAAAAGCATTGGGTTATGGCTATTGCGTTCATTATTGTCTTAGCATCTATTTTGTGGGTTTTAAAACTTATATTTTTGCCATCTTCGGTTGTTGAAACAGACGATGCGCGTGTGGATGTAGAGTATTCAACCATTGCCCCTAAAGTATCTGGCAATATTGAAGAAATTTATATTAAAGATCATCAGACCGTAAAAAAAGGCCAACTTTTAGCAAGGATTGATGCACGTGATTATCAAGCTGCTTTGGCAGAAGCTGAATCTAATTACGCAAAAGCACAAGCTGATGTGAGTGAAGCAATGCTGGCGGTAGAAAGACAACCGACTGTTATTCGAGAAACTGAAGCACAGCTGAGAAAAGTAGAAGCTGGAATTAAACTTACCAAAGACAACACGGCGCGTTATGAGCAACTACAGGCACTTGGGGCGGAGTCTAGATTAATTACACAGCAATCTAAGACTACTTTGACTGAACAATATGCTGACTTAGACAGCAGTAAAGAAAAAGTGATTGATGCACAGTATCAGCTCAATCAATACAAGATTCAGGTACAAGCCAAACAAGCTGCTCTTAAACAAGCACAAGCAGCACTTGATAAAGCAAAACTGAATTTGAGCTATACAGAGGTTCGTGCGCCTATTGATGGCATGATTGGTCAAAAGTCAGCTAACGTAGGTAACTTTGTGAGTGCTGGTAATCCACTCATGGTGGTTGTACCTTTAGACCAAGTCTATGTAGAAGCAAACTTCCGTGAAATTGAGCTAAAACAAATAAAAATTGGACAACCTGTTAATGTCTATGTAGATGCTTATAACGTTGAGCTAAAAGGCGTAGTAGATAGTTTTTCTCCTTCTACTGGCGCATTTTTCTCTCCAATATCAGCGACCAATGCAACTGGTAATTTTACTAAAATCGTTCAGCGTCTTCCTTTACGAATCAAGCTCATTGAAAATCAAAAAGACGTTAAATTATTACGCCCTGGTTTATCGGTTTTAGTATCAATAGATACGAATAAATAGATACGAATAAATAGATAGTCTGATTTTAAAATATGAGAAAAAAGAGACCATTTACGGTCTCTTTTTTAATTATAGAGTTATAAGACTGTTCAGCTTAGGTTAGTTAAAACTTGGTGGTGTTCTTTTTTGAGGTGTTTAATGAGTAACAACGAAACCGCTGCACAAAAAGCAGGTATCGCTAAAATGCTTAGAATTTCAAAACTGGAGAGATTTAATGACATTAACCAACCACCCATAATTGATCCAACAATCGACCCTGAGCGCCCTACTGCATTGGCCCAACTTACCCCTGTTGCACGGCAATGTGTTGGATAAAAACTAGATGCAAAAGCATTTGCTCCTACTTGCGAACCACTAATTCCGGCACCCACACCAAACATAGCAAACATCAATAAAGCCGTATTTGCCTGTTCAATTCCAAATCCTAAACAAATCAGGAAAAAACCACCAAAAACATAAGCCGTACTTAAAATTTTGGTTGCATCCATCTTGTCCATCAGTAGGCCTAAGACAATCGCACCAATGGTTCCACCTATTTGAAAAATTGAAGTCAGCCATGACGCGTTGGATAAATTAAAGCCCTCATTGGTTAATAAAGTAGGCATCCAACTTGAAATCATATAAATAATGAGAAGGCTCATAAAAAAGGTAAACCAAATCAAAAAAGTGCCTAAAGCAAAGCCTTTATTAAACAAATCTTTCAAACTTGATTTTTCGACTTCATTGACTGTTGGAACCAACGTAGGAGTACTATTTAAATGCGGTGCGATACGGTGAATAATCTTTTCAATTTTCTCGGTGCTCTTCTTTTTAAGCACTAAAAATCGGATAGATTCAGGTAATAAGAAATATAAAAAAGGTACGGTCGCTAACGGCAATACGCCCCCAATGAGCAAAATACCGTGCCAACCAATATGCGGAAGTAACTGAGCAGAAAGAATACCGCCAAGAGCAGATCCAATGGTAAAACCACAAAACATCATCGTCACTAAATTAGAACGGCGAGATGTTGGCGCATATTCAGAGGTTAAAGTAATTGCATTGGGTAAAGCCCCGCCTAAGCCCAAACCAGTGAGAAATCGCCAAATAATCAGGGTTTGTAAATCTGCTGAAAAAGAGGCAAAAACACTGGCAATTCCAAACATAATGACCGAACCAATCAAAATCGGTTTACGGCCTAATTTATCGGATAACGGTCCAAAAATGAGTGCACCAGCCATCAGTCCAAACAAGCCAGCGCCAAATAAAGGCGCCAAATCGGTTGCTTGCAACCCCCATTCAGCTTTTAAAGCAGGTGCAATAAACCCAACTGCCGCGGTATCAAAACCATCAATCGCAACAATCAAAAAACACAACCACATAATTAATTTTTGCAAAGACGATAGCGGTATTTCATCAATGAAACTTTGTACGTCTATAGAATTTTGAGACATGAGAGCTCCTTTCGCCAATACATTGGCGTATATGCAATCCTTAGCAAAGATGCCCAACTGTATTTTTTATTTAGGTTGAGCACCTATTTCAATAAATCAGTTCAATTTGATTTATTTCACATTCACCGTAATTCCAGTCAGTCCGGTAATATCTGCTCGCATAACATCACCTTTCACTACCGCACCCACGCCTTCTGGAGTTCCTGTAAAAATCAAATCACCTGCTTTTAGTTCAAATAGCGTCGATAAATTGGCAATCGTTTCGGCCACAGACCAAATCAGGTGACTGACATCGCTGTGCTGTTCAGTTTTACCATTTACCGTTAAATGAATATCGGCACTATTGATTTCACCCGTTTGAGTAATCGGATGAATTGGGCCAATTGGCGCAGAAAAATCAAAAGCCTTACCGATTTCCCATGGGCGGCCTTTTTCACGCATTGCCATCTGTAAATCACGGCGAGTCATATCTAAACCAACGGCATAGCCATAGATATAGTTCACTGCATCTTCAACCGAAACATTTTTGGCATCTTTACCAATCGCAACAACCAACTCGATTTCATAATGAAAATTTGAAGTTTCAGATGGATATGGAATATCAACCGCATCTGTATTTACTGGAACAACCGACTCAAGGTCATTTGGCTTACAAAAGAAAAATGGTGGTTCACGGTCTGGGTCAAAACCCATTTCACGTGCATGAGCAGCATAGTTACGGCCAACACAATACACACGGCGTACTGGAAATTTATGCGCTGAGCCGTGAATAAATAGACCCGCAGTGGTCATTGGTTCAAAAATAAATGACATGTTAAATTCCTTCTATTAAGTTAATCACGACTCAAAATGCGTCGGCCTGCTGTTCAGGTGCCGCTTTTTGAAATGCTTCTAAGGTCATGCAATGTTGGTAAATTTCATTAATGTTTGGATAAGCCGATAAATCGACTTTAAAGCGCTCGGCAGAAACTACTTGTGGAACTAAATAGGCATCTGCAATGGTCGGTTGCTTGCCATAGCAGAACTTTTCGCGACTCTGGTCTTGTTCCAAAATATGCTCTAAAGCAGCAAATCCATCCTGAATCCACTTGGCACACCATGCATTAATTTGTGCTTCATCCAGCCCTAAGGTCTGGCGTAAATATTCAAGAACACGCTTGTTGTTTAAAGGATGAACGTCACATCCAACTAATGCAGCAATGGCACGGACTTTTTCACGACCCAACGCATCTGTAGGTAATAAAGCGGGTTCGGGATATTGTTCTTCTAGCCATTCGATAATGGCTGGACTTTGCAACAAGTTTCCCGACTCAGTTTCAAGTACGGGTACAAACCCTTGCGGATTTAAAGCTTTAAAAGCAGCTTGATGGTGT
The DNA here is from genome assembly GCF_013122135.1 of Acinetobacter lactucae. Taxonomy (NCBI): domain Bacteria; kingdom Pseudomonadati; phylum Pseudomonadota; class Gammaproteobacteria; order Moraxellales; family Moraxellaceae; genus Acinetobacter; species Acinetobacter lactucae. Next base: position 1,952,783 of record NZ_CP053391.1, on the reverse strand, counting down.
TCATTTTTAGCGAGCGAGATATAAGTCGCTTCATAGGCCAAACCCTTTAGGTTCAACACTATGCGAGTTCGATGCGATGTACCGCTACGGAAAAAACTATAAAGTTTCATGCCACATTCCCGTGATAGTTTTTCACTGCATCAAGGCAGTTATTGACATTCCAGCCATATAACCATTCCATTGCATCATAAAAACGTTCAGTAGGACGTCCACGCCACAAATCGTTGCGAACCAAGCGTTGCACACCTTTGGCATGGTAAATTTTGCCCATTTCACGTGAAGACAAAACTATGCGTGCTGTACGTGCCACACGTGCTTTTTGGTAAAGATCAAAAGCTTTTAAAATGTCATGGTCGGTAATACGTAACGCTTCGCCTAAAGTTACGGCGTCTTCCATTGCCATACATGCACCCTGCGCCATATATTGCGTGGTGGGATGTGCTGCATCGCCAAGTAATGTCACACGGCCAAAAGTCCATGTTTCAATCGGTTCACGGTCTGCGGTTGCCCAGCGACGCCAACTTTTAGGTAACTCAATCAATTGCCGGGCTTTCGGGCAAATCCCTTGAAAATAAGACAGCACTTCTTCTTTAGAACCATCGGTTACGCCCCACTGTTCTTGCTCACGGCTATGGAACGTCACTACAACGTTATATTCCTTTCCACCGCGCAGTGGATAATGTACAAGGTGGCAATTTGGCCCTACCCAAATACTGGCTGCATTCCATTTCAAGTCTTCAGGAAACTCGCGTTCAGGTACTACAGCACGGTAAACCACATGACCTGTAACCAATGCAGGGTCACCTACATAAGTGTCACGCACAACAGATTTAACCCCGTCCGCACCGATAACTGCCTGACCATGATATTTCTTCCCGTTTTGATCAGTAATCGTTACACCAGCATCATCTTGGTCAACTTTTTGAATATAACAATTAGTGATAATTTCTAAGTTGCCGTATTTTTTAGCGCCTTCGACCAATGAACCATGGATATCGGCACGGTGAATCACCGCATATGGGTTACCGAAACGTTCACGGAATTTTTCATCGGTTGGAATTTTGCCGACTTGATATTCGTCAATTGCATCATGCATAACCATATAGTCGGTATAGACCGCTTTACTGCGAGCAATCTCACCAATTCCTAGCGCATCAAAGGCATGAAATGCATTCGGGCCTAGTTGAATTCCTGCGCCGATCTCACCAATTTCAGGTGCCTGTTCAAAAACCTGTACCTTAAAACCTTGTTTTGCCAAAGCGAGTGCAGCTGCAAACCCGCCAATGCCGCCACCAGCAATTAATATCGGTTGTTGAGTATTTGACATGATTTATATCCTTATAAAATTTTCTATTTACTGGCGCTCACGCACAGAGTACAAACCCAGTTTCCGTTGTAAGGGCGCTTCATCTGCAATAAACAAATAACATGGTTGATCTGAGGTATTGATTAAATCAATATGAGAAAAACATGGCGCACATGCCGTATCAGCTTTGTTTAAATTGAAATCTTTCTGATCAATTTTGACTTGCAGCTGACCGTCAATCACATGAAAAATTTGGGCAGTAGACCGCGGTTGGAGCTGTAAAGTTTCATTTGGTCTGAGCATTAAAGCTGAGTAACCAATAATATTTTGGCAGTCATCACCAGTTTCAGGATTGATGTAAGTCACCTGAATTGGAGCTTGATGGTTTTTATCATCTGCAAGCGCATGCAAAACTTTTTTGGTTTCTTTCCAAGAGTAGCGTATGATCGGATACGAGACATTTTCACGGGTAAAATGTGCAGTTGGCACAATGCCCGTTCCATAATGATGGGCATTTCCGGCATTGGTCACTTTTTGGATTTCACCCGGTTGTACATAAGAAGCTTCCATGTAATAAACCAAAGGTAAATCCAGCACATCTAACCAAATGACAGGCTCATCGCCATCATGTCCATGTTCATGCCAAAGCCCTGATGGTGTAAGGATTAAATCCCCATGCTCCATCATGCATTTTTGACCTTCAACCGTCGTATATGCACCTTCACCCTCAACAATCAGACGTACTGCATTTGGGGTATGTCGATGTGATGGTGCCCATTCTTTTGGCAACAAAAGCTGCATGCCAAGATACATGACTGAACTGGCTTTCATATTTTCCAGACCATGTCCGGGATTTGCTAAAACCAATACACGGCGTTCAGCTTTTTCAATCGGTGTTAACTCACCTGCTTCGAGCAATAAAGGTTTAATATTCTGGAAATACCAAGCGGTGGCTACGGTCTGCGGCATCGGTTTATGCGGGGGCAATACATTACGTAAACTTGGCCATAAAGGGACTAAATTTGATTCTTCAAGTTGACCAAGATAACGTTTCGGTAAGTCATCTAACGTTGCTAACTGTTCCATTTCAGATCCTCTATTTATGGCCGATTGGTACAAGAATGCTTTGTACTTTTACGACCTATTCTTCCTTGATCATCAATGTAACAATCGAAAATTGTTGAATCTATGCACAAAAAACAATAGTCTGTATTGATAAAATCAATACAAGGAAATTAAAGTGTTTGATCTTGATACTCGGCTTTTACAAATTTTCTTTGAAATTTATAAACATAGCAGTGTGTCTAAAGCTGCCGAACAGCTTGAAATTGGACAACCGACTTTAAGTATTGCGTTAAATAAATTACGTGAGCATTTTCAAGACCCACTTTTTGTCCGTATTGAAAATAAAATGCAACCTACTGAGTTATCTAAACAAATATATCCGCTAGTTGTAGAAATTCTGAACCGACTAAAACTTGTTCAAAATTACAATATTGAATTTGATCCACAGACTTCAAATTATCAATTTAAAATCAGCATGACTGATATTAGCCATCTGGTTTTATTACCTAAGCTGATCAATTATTTACGTGCCCATGCCCCCAATATTCGCCTAGAAATTGTCCCAATTGATGCCAATACACCAGTCATGATGTCAAACGGTGATATTGATTTAGCTATTGGTTTTTTGCCTCAGCTTGAAGCAGGTTTTTATCAGCAAACGCTTTTCCAGCAACGTTATATTTGTATTGCCAGTAAAGAACACCCGAGGCTTACAGACACAACGCTTTCAGACCAAGAATTTCGCCAAGAGTTACATGTCGATATTTTTGCAACCGGTGGACACTATGTGCTGGAGCATGAGTTACAAAAACTGGGAGTAAACCGAAATATCCTGGTTCGTTTGCCAAGCTATTTAGGAGTTGGCTTGGTTGTTCAAGACACAGACGCGATTGCGACTATTCCTCATTATTTAAGTCAGGTGCTTTTAGTCAGAGGTGGTTTAAAAGTTTTAGAACCGCCTTATCATTTTCCAACTTATAGTGTAAAGCAGCATTGGCATGCACGGGTTCATCAAACACCCAGTAACCAATGGTTAAGAAGAGTATGTTTTGAGCTTTTTTCTGAATAGAAAATTTAACAGACACCATTAAAAATCTAATAAAAACAAAAGACTTTGCATAGGTGAACGAGATTTCACTACACAAAGTCTTTATACAATCTTTTTTAGTTAATCTAAATTCATGGCAACCGATCTGGATGCTTTACGCTTTCGCGTGACAAATAACCCGCAAATGACCACCAATAAAGTTACGCCTAAAGATAAAGTGGTTTCATAACTATAGGCTGGTGACAAGAACATATAACCTAAAACAGTCATAATCACTAAAATTACAAACCACGTTAACCACGGGAACAACCACATTTTAAAAGATATTGCTGCTCTTTCTTTTTCCAATTTATGTCTTAAACGTAGTTGTGAAAATGCAATCACTAGGTAAACCAGTAATGCGATTGAACCTGTGGTGGATAACAAGAACCCAAAGACTTGCCCAGGAAACATATAGTTCACCGCACAGCAAATCACACCAATCAAAGTAGACAAAAACACAGCAGAAGTCGGTACACCTGCTCTATTAATTTTTGTCACAACACTCGGTGCTTCCTGACGTGTACCTAAGGCAAATAACATTCGAGACGAGGTATAAACTGCGGCATTCATACAGCTTGCAACCGCAATAAAAACAACAGTGTCCATAATGAGTTTAGTCTCGGGAACATTCAGACTCATTAATACAAACTGAAAGGTGCCAAATTTTTGTAAGTCTGGTGAACGCCAATCGACCAAAACAACCGCAAGAAAAATCGAAACTACAAAGAATAAAATAATTCGGTAAAGCACTAAATTTGTAGCACGTTTAATTTTTTCTTCTGGATTTTTAGATTCTGCGGCAGCAATAGAAAGAATTTCTATTCCAAAAAATGAAAATGCCGAGATTAAAATTGCTGATAAAACACCGCCCATTCCGTGTGGCATAAAACCACCATTTGAAAATAGGTTACCAACACCACTGACATTTGTTGCTAAAGGCCACATTCCAAATACAGCCATTGCTCCAATAATAATAAACACTACAATCGCAATGACTTTAATGAGTGCAAACCAAAACTCAAACTCACCAAAACTTTTGGTACTAAAAAAATTGGCTAGGCTAAGTAAAATAATAAAGGCAAGCGCATAAACAGCACTGGACATTTGCGGGAACCATGCGTGTAAAATTTCAGCTCCCGCAATCGCTTCAATTGGAATCACCAACACCCAAAACCACCAATATAACCATCCAATGGTAAAGCCTGCCCAAGGACCGATGGCTTTACGGGCATATGTAGAAAATGAACCTGTATCAGGTTGGGCGACCGCCATTTCACCCAGCATGCGCATAACCAGAAAAACTAAAATACTTGTAATGATATAAGCGAGTACGGCGGCAGGCCCTGCTTTTGCAATTGCCGCAGAAGAGCCGACAAATAAACCTGCACCAATAACACCACCAATACTAATCATGGTGATATGTCGATTAGAAAGTCCTTCACTTAATTTTATTGTTTTCTCATTGTTCATATTCGACTCCTTCAAATTGACAAACTGATTTCAAAACCGTCTTAAAAATGTACTTCTCCAACTTGTACAAAACAAAAAAGGGAAAATCAGAGTTTTCCCTTTTATTGATTAATTTAATGTAGGCATAGCAAATTGTTTGGCTTCACGGACCTGCGTTGAAGGCCAACGTTGGGTAATGGTTTTACGACGTGTATAAAAACGCACACCATCTGGGCCATACGCATATAAATCACCGAACAATGAACGCTTCCAACCACCAAAGCTATGATATGCAACTGGTACAGGTAATGGCACATTGACCCCAACCATTCCCACTTGAATATTGCTGGTAAAATAGCGTGCTGCTTCACCATCACGAGTATAGATACACGTTCCATTGCCATATTCATGGTCATTAATGAGTTGCATTGCATCTTGCATGGTTTGTACACGAATGACCTGCAAAACAGGGCCAAATATTTCTTGCTGGTAACTTGTCATGTCTGGTGAAACTTGGTCAATTAAAGTCGGCCCAACAAAAAAACCTTTCTCATAACCTGCTGGTTTTGCATCACGACCATCTACAACAATTTTAGCACCTTGTTGCTCTGCACTTTGAATAAAAGCTTGTACTTTATCTTTATGTGCTTGCGTAATGAGCGGTCCGAAGTCATTACCTTCATCTGCATAGTGCCCAAACTTCAATTGCTTCATTTCTTGTTTTAATTTTTCAATCACCACATCGGCAACTTCATCGCCAATTGCAACTGCGACTGATAACGCCATACAACGTTCGCCAGATGAGCCAAACGCTGCACCTAACAAAGAAGTCACGACATTATCAATATCGGCATCAGGCATAATAATCGCATGATTTTTTGCTCCGCCTAAAGCTTGGCAGCGCTTACCATTTGCCGTTGCCGTGCGGTATATGTACTCTGCAATAGGCGTTGAGCCCACAAAACTAACCGCTTGAATTTTAGGATGATGCAGCAATGTATCAACTGCCTCTTTATCGCCATTTACAACGCTAAAAACACCATCAGGCAATCCAGCTTGTTTTAGAAGTTCCGCTAAAAATAAGGCAGCAGAAGGCGCTTTTTCTGAAGGTTTTAAAATAAAACAGTTACCGCAAACAATTGCCATCGGGAACATCCACAACGGAACCATTGCTGGGAAGTTAAAAGGTGTAATCCCCGCAACCACACCTAGCGGTTGGAACTCGCTCCATGAATCAATATCTGGACCCACATTTTTTGAATATTCACCTTTTAAGAACTCAGGTGCTCCGCATGCATATTCAACATTTTCAATGCCGCGTTGTAATTCACCTTTGGCATCGTGGCAAATTTTTCCGTGTTCCTCGCCAATCAGCTGGCAAAGCTTGTCAGCATTTTCTTCGAGTAGTTGCTTAAACTTAAACATGACACGTGCGCGTTTAATCACTGGTGTATCACGCCATGATGGAAAAGCCTGTTCTGCAATTTGAACCACTTGATTGACCAACTCAGCATCTGCAAGTGCAACTTCTTTGGCACTTTCACCAGTAGCAGGATTATAAACAGGCTGTTTCTTGGTGGTTTTAGTGACGAGTCCACCATCAATAAAATGCCCTACCACTTTAATGGCTTGCTGGCTTGAATCTGTATCTGTATTAGCACTAGTGTTGCTATCAAAATTCTCTAAAGTGTTCATCTTTATTCCTTGTGTCTACTCATCTTTTCCAGTTAAATCTCAAAATAAATAACCGTTATTTCACCTGATAAATTGCCTCACCCACGGCATTCATGAGCCGTTGCAACTCCACCTCTGTGCTATTAAACATTGGGCCAAATTGAAGCGTATCTCCCCCAAAACGCACATAAAAGCCTGCTTTCCAAAGCTGCATGCCAATTTCAAAACCACGAATCGTCGCATCGCCATCACGGGGTGCCAATTGCACAGCACCAATCAGCCCGCAGTTGCGTATATCGATAATATTTGGAGCACCTTTTAACTCATGTAGAAGTTTTTCAAAGCTTGGAGCCAAATCAGCCGATTGATGAATTAAGTTTTTCTTCTCTAAAACATCGAGCGTCGCTAAGGCCGCCGCACAAGCTACCGGATGCGCCGAATAGGTATAGCCATGGGTAAACTCAACCGCATGTTCAGGTAAATCTTGCTGCATAAAGGCATCATAAATTTCATGGCTGGCCACCACGCCACCCAGCGGAATAGCTCCGTTGGTAATTTGTTTGGCAAAATTTAAAATATCTGGCGTAACGTCAAAATACTCTGAAGCCGTCCATTTACCCATTCGCCCAAAACCAGTAATGACTTCATCAAAAATAAGTAAGATATCGTGTTGATCGCAAATTTCTCTTAAGCGTTTTAAATAACCAGTCGGCGGCACAATGCATCCTGCCGAACCAGAAACAGGCTCTATGATGACCGCAGCAATATTCGAAGCATCATGTAGCTCAATTAACTTAAGCATTTCATTGGCAAGCTCTACCCCACCGGTTTCTGCACAGCCTTTGGTAAAACTTAAATCGGGCTGTAAAGTATGTGGTAAGTGGTCTACATCCATAAGCTGACCAAACATTTTTCGGTTGCCACCGATACCACCTAGGCTTGTTCCCGCAACATTTACACCGTGGTAGCCACGTGCACGTCCAATCAGCTTGGTTTTGCTTGGTTTGCCTTTAATTCGCCAATAGGCACGTGCCATTTTAATTGCGGTGTCGGCAGATTCTGAACCTGAGTCGGTAAAGAACACATGCTGCAATTTTTCAGGCATATGCTGAATAATTCGTTCAGCCAATTGAAACGACAATGGGTGACCAAACTGAAATGCCGGTGAGTAATCCAGCTTTGACAACTGAGTACTCACGGCTTGTTGGATTTCAGGAAGCGTATGCCCAGCACCACAAGTCCAAAGGCCCGACAAAGAGTCGTAGACTTCGCGGCCTGCGCTATCAATTAAATAAGATCCTTTAGCACCAACAATCATGCGTGGATCTTTATGGAAATTACGATTTGCAGAAAATGGCATCCAATGCGCTTGATAATTTAAGCTCATCTGAGCATTTGATTGAACGGTTTCCGATGCAGAATCATCATCAGTTAATTTGTCGATATCAAACATAATCACTCTTCTTGTTTTGAGGCTATTTTTTGAGTGTACATAGCGATATAGTTTTGATAAATTCAAATTATCTTGAGTTTAGATTTAAAAAAACAAACCTAAATGAAACCTAAAAAATTAAATCAAGTCACTGATTTTGATATTAAATTACTTAAAATATTTAAAACGGTTTGTGACTGTCACAGCTTTACATCTGCCGAAAGTATTCTTGGTATTAGTCGTTCTGCAATTAGTTTGCATATGAGCGATTTAGAAAATCGTCTGGGCATTCGGCTATGCCAACGTGGCCGCGCAGGGTTTGCATTAACTGATGAAGGTCGGGAAATTTTAGAATATATAGAAGTGCTCACCGCTTCTATCGAAGACTTTCGCTCTAAAGTCAATCAAATGCATAACCGTCTAAAGGGTGAATTTAATATAGGTATTATTAATAACCTTGTGACCATGCCAAGTGGCTATATTACCAATACGCTGGCACAACTCGCCGAAGAACATTCTGAAGTAATTATTAACATTAGCATGAGTACACTTTCAGATATTGAGTGCCGTGTATTAGACAACCGTTTACATGCGGGAGCAATTCCTCTTGTTACTCCGCTGTCTGGCCTAGACTATTTTGATTTATATAGTGAAAGTTCGTTTTTATATTGCGGCAAAAACCATCCCTTGTTTGGCAAATGTAGCAAGATGGATTTAGATGAATTAAAAAAATGGCAAGCGGTACTTCCCAATTATGCAATCACACCTGAAGCGGCAAAGTTGCACCAGCTTTTAGACTGTAAAGCGACAGCAAGTGACCGTGAAGGAATCGCATTTCTAATTTTAACTGGAAAATTCTTAGGTTTTTTACCCGACCACTATGCAAAAAAATGGGTAGAAGATGGTTTTATGCAAGCTGTATCAAAGGAAAAAATGCATTACAGCACCCCCATTTGCTTAATTACTCACAAAGGTAAAAACCATAATATTATTTTAAAAACCTTTATGGAAATGCTTGAGAAGCGGGTGCTTAACAGCTAAATACTATCTGAACTTTATTGTTAATTGATTTAAAAACAAAAAACCTCCCAAAGGAGGTTCCAAGCAAAACCTAACTCATACTGTAATTATTATAAGTTTTAGCAATTCCCCTTTTTCGCTTGTCCAGGAGGACAAAAACGGCCATGACTACGTCCATCATGATAGCCACCGTCAATCAAGCGACCATCTGGATCAACCACAACACTTCCTTCACGAGTATGTACAGCACAAGCTGTTAAACTCAATCCACTCAACACAGTCAAAATCAATAAAATATTTTTCATAATTAACTCCTTTTTTCTCTTCAAAAATAAAATTAGTTAGAGCTTTTTTCAACCAAGAATTTGTTATCAATACTTTAGTTTTTAGGTATTCTTAATTAATTAACCACATGAACTAGCCACTATTCTTTTTGTTTTTGGGGCGATTACTATAGTGACTCTGTCTGGACGAAATTCTTCTGTAACTGGTTCTCCAACGTAAGCACTTCGATAAACTCTCGCATTAGTCATCGACAGAACTTGTTTGTCTGTTAAGCCAGTTTTACCAATAAGATTTTTAACTTTAATAGGATCACAATCAAAAGACGTGTCCCATTCTTTACTTGTGCTAGTGACTGGTGGCTTAAGTTTTTGATCTTGTTGTTTTCCTTGAACTTGTTTAGGAATCTCAGAATTTAATTTATTATTTGAACAAGCTGAGAGCAAACTTATCAAGAGACCAACACAAATATATATTTTCATATCTTTTAAATTTTCTAATTATCCAGTTGCTATCAATATATCATGAGTTAAAAAAGAGAAATTATTATTCTATCTAATGCTTACTTCTACTTGGTTTATTACACTTTTTCATTACTGTTTTCATCTATAACTATCAAAACTGAGCAAAATTAAACAAATTTGTTTTTTGATCAAAGTAGAACGCATCATTATCCTTTTAAAATCAACTATTAAAAAACCCACCTAAGTGAGTCATTTATATTCTATATAATAGCTGTTGCCATCGGAACTGTTGAAAACCATATTTGAAGTAGGGTAAATAAATTCCCCTCTTAACAAAATATATTCAACAGTGGTTCTTTGAACTCTAGATGAATAATTGATTTTATTAGTATTTACCTCTTTATAGCTTGCCTGTGCTCTTAGTTCCTTTCCTTGATAATCAATAATGGTAATGTCTTTTAGCATTCATATGCTCCAATTTAATCAGACATAGTATGCTTAACAAAATTTTTATACTATCAATATTTTGTAGACAATTAGATTGAGTGATTTTTTAAAATTTATGCATTCACTACTTTGAAAAAATTTATATATGTGTGCTTTATGTACCCTACTTGAAATATGGATAGCATAATTCCAAGTTTTAAAGGAAAGGATTCAACGAGTTGTATATAATTGATTTTATTTATGAAATATGTAGTCGTAATAAAACCCATTTCTATGACATATCAACACATATCAGTCTTAAAACTACCGCAATGTAAAGGCATTTAAAGCGTACTATGGGCTTTCCCTAGTAAAGATAAGAAGATAAAAATGTCAGGTTTTAAAAGTTTTTCTCAAAATACAACTAACCACGCTAATATCATTAAAGCTCAAATGAACAAGCATTCTGCAACCACGCCCCCTACTGAAACTCAACCTTCAGAAGTTCCTGGCACCGTAAAAGATCTGCCAGAGAATAATGATCAACCTGATCCGAACAACAAATAATTTCTTATTAACAGTGCCTTAAGTTGTTTTAAGGCTTTGCTACTATTAAGAATAAATTAGTGCACTGATTTATTATACTATTAACTACTTTTATCAATTTGATTTGTTTAGTTATTTAAGAAATTGCAGCCATTCATCCCAGAAAATTGATATGACTAGTCTCTCAGATATGAGGGGCTTTTTTAATTGTTTTTCCACTTAACCAGTCCTTATCTTCTCATAAAAAAGAGCACCTCAGTGCTCTCTCATCCTTATTGATTTTTATATAAGGCAAAATTTATGGCCCTATCATATGCCTGTTCCTGTAACTCCGTATATACATAGAAATGCTGTTCTGCCTTGGTAACAGGATTAATAAGTTTCATTGGTTCATAACTATGAGTATTTAAATCATGAGGATCAACATCAAAAGCTTCTAATTGCTGCTCTCTCCACTCTCCACTTAGTACACCACCTACACAAAGCCATTTCGTTGTATTGTCTGACATATCTAATCCTTATTTTTGGAGGTGTACACATACCATATCACGCCGACCTTTAAGCCGTATTATTTTTTTCATGACTAAAAAAATCGATCATCTAATTAAATGACATCTTCAACAAAGTAATTTTAGGATCCATCACAACAAAAAAGCCCATCTTCCGATGAGCTTTTTTATTAATTAAGATTATTAATATGTATTAGGCTTTAAATTCTGCTAATACAAATTTTTTAACGATTTCATCGAAGTTTGGGTTCAGAAGAGCTGGCTTGCTATTTTTTATAGTTTTATACCAATAACTCGCTGCAACTCCCATACTAACCAAAGCTAACAATTTCATTGTTCACCTCACTTATTGGGAAGAGTGAAACTTAAAGTATCATTCGCGTTTGTAGCGTTCCAACTCGTTTTAGGGAGGTTTCTGTATATATTTTAAGCAATGTGTAATATAAAGAATCACATCTTTGTGAGCTTTTTAAGCTTCAGAATGAGAATATCTTTATATTATTCCAGACCATATTAATTCCCCCTCCTATAATAACCTACACAGAAAATAGGCTCTATGAGAGAGCATCCTTTCAAAACAAGATGTTTCCAAATAGATTAACTTCATTTTACATCATTCTTTACACTTAACTTTCAAAATCGCTGCTTTTGTATTCACTGGAATAATCATTCCTGAATTGTAGGCAGTGTGATGATTTACAATTTTGTTATTACTATCTAACTCATCAAAACCTTTATTCTTGCATACTTCTTCCGCCTTATTGATGAGCTTTGATCGTAAAGCATCTCTTGAACCAAATGCATTGCTTTGAGCATGAAGTTGATAAATTCCAGGATTTATCTCAGCTACGGTAGGCGGAAACATTTGCAAACAGCCTGACAACATGAAGGAAACTATGCCCAGAATAGTTATTAATTTGGTCTTTTTCATTTAAATGATCTTCAAAAATAATTAAGCACAATAAAGTTTAAAAATGACAATATAATTTCAATAATTAAGTTCTCATTTTTGAGAATAAAAACATCTGAAATTAATTCAATAAAGTCTGATTAATCAATGATTCAATTTTTTGAGAAGCAACTGAATTATAGTAAGTACATTCATTCTTTGCTTCTTCAATCGCACTTTGGAACGAAATTACATCAATATTATTATTAAATGAATCAAGTGATCTTTCATAACCTGCAACTAAAGTCTCAATTGAAGTATTAGGATTCTTTTGCCAATAACCTGAAGCTAATTTATTGTCTATATTCATATAAACCGAAATCGTATAATACTTAGGATCATTTGCCTCAGTATTTAAATAAGCCCACTGTACATTGCCCCATTTTCCAGTAACGGCATTACTTCCGGCTAAGGAAATATAATTTGAAAGGTTATTAACACTAACACCATTAACAAAAGCCAAGCTGTCCGTATTTGTGATTACATAATAAGGTACTGAATAGCTTGTTCTTTCAACCTGAAAACATTTCGCTCCTGCTGGAAATATATTTTTCTTAGTTAAAGCTAAAAAATCTTTAAACTGATCACCAATAAGTTCTGGATGAAAAAATACACTTGTAGGAATTTTCTCGGCAAGAAGATTCCAATATACAGCGGTTCTGTCACTTATCCTGACATTTTTTAAATCAACCCAGCGTCCTTTCTCTTCTATAACAATATTTTTTAGACCATCTTTGTTATAAGGAGTTTTTCTAAGTGTCGTTCCATCTTGTGAAGTAGATCTCAAAATATAACGTCTATAACCCAATGGATACTTCGTCTCATCAGGTCTATAAAGGCCATCTGTACTTAACATTAAGCGTCCAATATCTGGTTCAGTACCTTTATCTAACTTAGGATAATCAGCATACCAAATATTTCCATTTCTTGAATTCTTTGTAATCTCAACAAATGTTGTATCAAACTGAATAGATCCCCATTTGTAAGAAGTAGTATTATCAAACTCTGTATTAAGAATTTCATCTTTTGTTGTGGCAACAGTATCGCTACTTCCTCCACCACCACACCCCACTATAAGACCTGAAAGTAGCAAAAGAAAAATAGTTTTATTAAGTGTCATCAAATTTACTCTTTTTTATCGACTGGTATAAAATGCTTTTAAATATAATAATTTAAAATTTTATTATATGAAATCATTAATTCTCAGTTTTAACTATCTTTAATAGCAGACGTGATAATAAAAAACTATTAACGGCCCATCCCACCCAAAAACCTCTCCACCACCACATCCTGATCCTCCAAACTCTTTGAGCTTAAAATCTGGAACATCAAGCCATCAATTAATTTTAGGAAAGTGCCCTGAGTGTGTTAAGTACTTACAGACAGTGAAGAGTAATATAAAATGTTTGAGGAGTTAAATAAAAAAGATACAGAATAAAAGTATGAAAATACGTTTATGCTAAGTCACATATATCCTATATACAAAAAGCCCATCTTCCGATGAGCTTTCAAATATCTTCTATAATCTTCATGTACATCAAATGAACCATTTTTATATAGTTTTATACCTGCCCCTACTTTTAGATCTTTTGGCGCTGAGTTAAAGGTTTGAACACTTGAAATTTAGTCATTTTGAATAATGATGAGCTTGATATTATGATCGATAATGCACTAAAAACAGTAGAAAATTAGATACCTTTAAGTTCAAAAATCTGTTGATATATGACGATAAAAGCCCTCGTTGAGAGGATATTCAGATTTAGCTACTCAAAGATAATTTTTGACTCAAATGATAATTCGCCATGCTCGTAAATATCTTTAAATAATTTTAATGCCAACTCTAAATCTTGATTAACATATTTCGCTTGCCATTCATCCTCATGTGGCTCAAAAACATAAACTTCTTCAGGATTTTTAGCTTTTCTGTTCACAAGGTGTAAATAAGTACCTTCAGGATATTCTTCATTTTCACTAATACTGCATCCAAACAAATAACCATATCTAGAATCACAAACCATGCTATAGCTATCAATATCACTATACGCCAATCGCCCAGAATCTTCGGAATAATTAGCATCTGTTTTATGAATAATGACACTACCACCCACTGAATAAACATTCTTGACTATATTTGATAGTTTTTCCCAACCGATTTCTTTTAGATCAACTCTTTTTTCTGAAAAAAATGGTTTTCTTAAAACATAACTACAAACATATAAAATCATTAGTAACCTTTAACATTCACTGTACCAACTGCTCCGTCTCCAAACTGCTATTTTTTAAACTACTGGCACTCTGTTAAATAACAGTATTAGTTAAAAATCAAAAAATTATCATAGAATGCTAATACTCAATAAATTCATGTAATGAATTTATAAAATGTGCAAAGTTATCTGCTAGATACAAAACCTTTCTTTTACCCTCATTCATTCCAAAATCATAGAATTCATCGTGTAAAACAAGCACGATCTTAGGTTGATCTTTTATCCAAGGGAATCTGTAATCGAAACAAATGAAATTCCCACCAGGTGTAGATCCAAAGCTAATTAATTTTCCCTCATAGTCATCATCACCTTCGGGAAATTGCATCCCTTCTATTCGAGGTTCATGCAAGTATCCTCCCAACTCTACTGTACTGATATTTAGTTCACCATCAGTGTCAACATAATCAAAGCTAGAAATTTCAGGATAAATGCCATCATGCTGAGAAATAAGTTCAATATATTCTGGCGGAAATACTACCTCTAAGGTAGCTGCAAAATTTTCAATAATTTCTTTATTAATTGCGCCATTTGGATACTGATCCCCAATATCTTGTAGCATTTGATGGTTCTCCAGTAGTAAAAAAATTTGCCTAATATTCTTAAGTGTCATAAATCACACAGTGCTTTATTTGTACTTTAGAGCACTCTGTTGTAAATAATTTTCCCAATTCTTCATTAAGCGACTAATATTTTCTGTATAAGAATACAATGATGGATTATATCCATCCGTAGGAGGCATATATTTAATAAAATTATCGATTTCGGCTGGATAATCAAAATCTGTATAAATACGTTCCACCTCATCTAAAGGATCTTCAAAACTTTCTCGATTAATCCAGAGCCAACTAAGAATTACATATAACCATTTTTGACTGATGTTCTCATATTCATTTTCTTTAAAGTTAGGACATAGTTCATTAATAAAAGGAGTGATGTCATTTGATTCACTCGGGATAAGGAATGACAGCTCAAGTTCAGCTTTAGTATAGTCCCCTGTTAATAAACTATTTTCTGCTTTTTTGATTGGTATTTCTGAAGTGAGAAGATTATTTTCATAGCCCCATTTGATATCACACCATGAAAGGTTCACCTTTTCATCAATAAAATCAGCAGGTATTGGAAACAACGTCATCTCTTTGTGTCTCGGTTCTTAATAAAAAGACTGTAATTCTACTATGTGCAAAATCTTAACAAGTAATAGTTTATTGATTATCAAGCATATATTTAAAAATATTATAACAATTTCAAACTCAGTCTTTTAGCCTCGGCTTCATCACCATACCACCACACTGGTATATCTTTGACTTTAGCTGACATTTCTTCATTAGGACCTAGATCACTTTCTAATGAATAGTAGTCCCCATTTTGATATCTCGGCATAATTATACTATTTATAAATAAATCATAGGCTTGTTGATAGCAATGTGGACATGAAGGTAAAGAGTTTAAAAACCTTTTAGTATTATTCTCAATATAATTACGATAAAGAGAACCACCATTAACAGCATATTCTGGCAAATCCTCATTTAAAAAAGTATATCTTCCCCATCTATGGTATCTAGTATATGTTTTTCATAAAATTTTAACGAATACGCCAAATTTTCAATACTATATTTTTTATAAGCTTTTAATAATTTATTTAATTCTCTTATTTCTTTCATCAGGCAATCTCAATAGTTTTCACAATAAAAAAATATTCCTTAAGAATAGTTAACTTAATAATTATAAATTTAAAAACCAATATTTCGGAATAAAATAATTTAAAATTCATAAGATAGTTTTAATATATAGGTTGCAAAACTTTTTAAAAATAAAGTTGTGTTATTTCTATTTAGCTAGAAAGCAATAATCTTCCTGTTGTTAACTCATCGAATAAAGTAGGATCTTCATCACCTCGAATTGTGCCTTGAGATGAATATGAACCTAATCTCTTTCTGTATCGAATTAAGTACTCAAATAGTGTTCCAAATCTTTTTACTGTATTACTATTTTCATTCCACTCATAAACATAATCATTATCATCCTTTGTATACATAAAGAAAATATTAGCATGTTCATTCTCACCACAAATCTCAAAATATTGTTCTTCAGCTAAATCTAATTTCTCACTATTCTCTCTATAATTGATAGCAAGTTCTTCATCAGCCATTAAATTTTTTTGCCTTTGTATATTAAATCCCGCATTTCTATAATATCTGTATATGTAAAAATCATCACCAAAAATCAACCCTCCTGAACATTTACCCATAGTTGTTAGCAACTCTTTCAATTGACCATGCACAGAAATATTATTTAATTTCTCAATTTCAGCGATTTCTTGTTCTGAATATCCATTAACCTTTTCTAATTTTTCAATAAAATAATTTTTTTCAGCTTTAATAGAAGAAAGCATAGTCACCAAATTACTCATATAAAGTACCTTATAGATTGGGAAGCCTTAAAATAGATCTATAAATATTCACAACTTAGTATACCAAATTAAAAACTTTTACACATAATTACCATTCTCATCCAGCTCGTCTTTTGGCCTATTATGATAATCAGAAATTAAAAAACTAAAATAATCCATCATATTAGCCATAATGCTTCTTGAAAAATTCAAGTCCATATAAATTCCATATTTTATATTTTTATGTACATCAAAAAATGTTTGCATAATTATACTGAAGAAATCCAACCAATCATCATCAACATTTTTATTGTTGTTATTGGTTATAGTTATTGATAAAATTTCATTTCTTTTTTCTAGAAAAACACCAATGAGGTATCCTCTTAAGTAGTCATGAAATGCAGACAAATTACTTCCAAAATGTTTTGTATTTGCATGAATGTCATTCAAATGCTCCCGATTATTTCCATATATTTTATCACCAAAAAAATCATAAACTTCTTGAATTTCTTCAAAATCAGATATATCAAAGCAAACTTTAATAACTTGCTTACTTGTAATATCTTGCTCAGTAAAAAAATGACATGAGTCATCTTTCATTTTAATATTCTGCACAATAAAACTCCAACACTATGAAAAGATTAACGTAGTTTTCATTCATACTTTTCACTGTCGTATATCCAATCTATACATAGCCACTCCTATGTTAAATTAACAACTATATTTTTGAAAAGTTAATTCATATAGACTCAATAATTAATATTTCCAAGTTGTTTTTTAAATATTTTTAATGCTTCATGTCTAGTTTTTTGTGTATATCTTTTTGGCATACTTGCTATTTTATTGAGTATTAAGATTATTTCATCAGAAATATACTCGGATTTTTTATTCAATAGGTTTAGAGCTAATATTGTCCAATATTCTGAAGTACTATCTGATAGAGCAAAAATAAGTATTTCTCTAATTTGTTCAAAAGAATAGACTTCAACTATATTCTCAACTTCTTTATTTTCAAGTATTAATAAACCATCCCTCACATCTTGCATTAAAATCCTCTCAATTATTTGTTTAGTTTTCATGGTCTACAGTTATAACTTTAAATTAATCTCTAACCTTTAGTTAGTAAAATTTAGAATTAAGCATTATCAAATGTTACCCCAAAAAACCTCCCCTCCACCACATCCCTCTCCTCCAAACTATTTGAACTTAAAATCTGGAACATCAAACCATCAATTAAGTTTAAAACCATGTCTGCACTTGGTTTTAATGCATGAGTTTCCAAACTAAAAACCAGATCAAAAAGTTCTCGAAGCAGCCATTTTCTATACTCAATTGCCATACGGTAGGCCTGCGGGTAAATCTGTTTAATTTCAAAAATGGCTTTCAGTAATAGATGGTACAGGCTATTAAAATTGACATGTAAAACAATAATCTCTTTGATTTTATCGCTTGAAGTTCGATAATGGCTTGAGTAAATAATTGCTAGAACTTCTTCTTTGAGTTTGCTTTTTTGAAAGGATACGCACATTTCAATAAGCCGCTGTTTTGAGTGAAAGTAGTTATAAAAAGTGGCTTTAGGAATTTTGGATTTTTTGACAATTAAGTCCACACCCGTATTGTGAAATCCATAGTTATTGAACAGTTCTATTGCGGTATGGATGACTTGTAATTTTTTGGAAGATTTTTCTAAAGTTGGCATAGTTTTACCGTTATAAATAAATTTTTGTTGTATATAAATGAGATACTTTTTTGGGAGAAAAAAAGGCACAGCAAAGCCGTAAAGACTGTGCTTGGCACATCTCAAGTTTTATTGTTGCTAAGTTTTAGACGTAATGATTTAAAGCCTGAAAAGCCTAACGGCGATCGAGCTGCTTTAAAGTGATTTAAGTTGTGTCGTTGTAGACCTTGGCAATGTCTGCCAATAAATGATGAATGTGCATAGCCAACTCCTTCTATTGGGAGTTCTGCCGAAACATTATAAATTATGGTGGCAGAACGGAAGCAGGTTGACGGACTGGGTTCGACATCCAGCACACTCGAAAGTGTCCCACTCCCGTCCTACCGCTACGGGAGGGAACGAGGTGTGCACACAAGACTATTCCTCAGAAGAAATAATCCTGATGTGGTCGATCATCGGTCCGTCAAAACCGACTGGCAATGTAGGCCAGCCCGTAAATGGTAATCTTCAATATTTGAGCTGTCAATGTAAAATTGGCTAGAAAATATTTAATTAATTATTGTTTTTCATTTAATTACATAATTAAGGAATATCTTAAATATTGACTTAATAAAGTTGTTAGTTGTAAATAATTATTTAAAGATTTTATATTCTGGATAAAGAAATCCGCTAGGCTATTAATAATATTAAAGGCGTAGCGGAAAGTTATAATGATAATGAATTAGTCATCCATAATTTTTAGATGTTTCTTATCCAGTAATAACTTACGAACATGCCCCTACTTGTTGTGCTCCGTATTGGGCTTGTTGTTCAGTAAATCTGTCACCAGCACTGGACGAAAGTTGGTCAATAAGACCTCTACAAGAAAAACCTGTTAGTTCTATATATTGTTGTGCTGCTTCTACTGCTTCCTGATTCCAATCTACATCCATGCTATCGACCGCAGCTTTAGCATCTGCATAACTAAAGCCATCTCCAGCGCTTGAAGATAATTGATCAATTAAGCCTTTACGAGAAAAACCCATCAGATCAAGATATTGCTCTGCCGCTCTAACAGCATTGCGTTGTTGATTAGTCAGATTAGAGTTGATTACAACTGTCGTATTTTGATTGTCGGCTTTATTTGCTGCATCAACTGCTGCTTGTGCCTCTTTTGCAGCTTCAACTGCTTCACTTGCAGCAGTGATAGCTTCTTGCTTTGCTGATTCACTGGCATTATTTGAGGAAGATGATGATACTTTTGAACTGTTCCCTCCCACAATAAGAGCTAACACAAAAATAATAGTAAATAGAATACCTACCCACATAAAAAATGTCTTCATATCCTATTTCTCCTAAATTTTTAAAATCGATATTGTAAAAGTAAAGTTATGTGTTTTCTGTGTTATTGGTTTGTATTTAACCTAATTATTAAGGTAGATTCAAGAATAATTAGCTCTTCTAGCTTTACTTTAAGCTGTACAAAAAAAATTCTTCCTAACTCGTCAAATAATTAATTATATTTATAATAATAGAACGAATTACATCTTAGCTAATCCAGATTATTAGTATTTTATTTCTATATATTCCTAACTATAGCCGCTCAAACGTCGGCTATAGACCATGAATAAGATGAATAAAGGTCTTATTCATGATTTCTGAGTTAAAATGTTGCAGCCCATTCGCGGGCCAAATGACATAACTGTCCGTAACAATCCTTTAATTGGTTTAGGTGGTTGCCCTCGGCTAATACGACTGAATTGAGCTAAATGCCATGCAAGCTGTAAATATGCATCTACGGGTTTATAACCCACTGATGGAACGTCTACTGTTTCAGCGATAGATTTTCCAGCCAATAGTTTGATTGCCAAATCTGGTTCGATTGCAAATGGTCGCGCCATGCCTACTAGGTCAACGATGCCCTCGGATATAATCTGGTTCATGAAACTAGTGTTACGTAACCCTCCAGTTAACATGAGTGGTAATTTGCTTTGTTTGCGAAGTGCAGTGGCATAATCAATAAAATATGCATCTCGCTGAATAGAACGATCAGGCGCATATCCAAGCTGAGCTGGAGACTCATAATTCCCTCCTGAAATCTCTAATAGATCGATACCTTCCGCTTCTAAAGCTAATGCAATTTGTAGAGATTCTTCCTGACTTAAACCTCCTTTTTGAAAGTCGGCAGAGTTGAGTTTTACACTTAATATTTTGTCTTTGCCGATTGCAGCTCGTACAGCCCGAACTGTTTCAATCAACATACGGCGTCGATTTTCAGGACTACCTCCCCATTGATCGTTTCGAACATTTGAGAGTGGTGACAAAAATTGTGAGAGTAAATAGCCATGGGCTGCATGTACCTGTACCCCATCAAAACCAGCCTCAACTGCAAGTCGAGCAGTTTGAGCAAATCGATTAATCTGCTCATATATTTCTGCCTCAGTCATTGCACGTGGTATGCGAATAATGTTCATAGCTGGTAAATCAAGGCCAACTGCCGAAGGAGCTATAGGTTTTTTCAAAAGAGGTAAAACCGCAACACGACCTGGGTGGTTAATTTGCATAATAATTTTAGCGCCATGTGCTTGAGCAGCCTGAGCCCATAACTTGTTTTCTTGTAGAAACTTTGCCGATTCTAAAACTACATTTCTTGGTTCTACCAAGGCACGACTGTCTATCATGACATTGCCTGTAATCAGTAACCCTGCTCCACCTTTGGCCCAAGCTGCATACAAATGTTGTAATTCAGTGGTCGGCGAACCATATCGATCGGCAAGTTGCTCACTCATGGCAGATTTAGTGATCCGGTTTGGAATGGTAATGCCACACGCTAAAGTTAATGGGCTTGCTAATGTGGGCTTTGGATTAGATTTGGTCATTTTCTTTCTTCCTAAATTTATAAAATAATTAATGCAGATATTGATCTTTTAATTTCATCATTTGCTCACGGTTATCGTGCTGCCAAGGATGAAAATCTTTCGAATAAAAATCTAAATATGCTCGACTAATTTTTCGAATAACCCCTTGTCTGCCAAGCAAATATTTCAAACCTTCATATAGACTTTGAAAATCTTTATTCTTACCCGAAGCCTTTAAAAGCTCTTTTGTTCCTCTGCTGGTAATTATGAGAAAAGAAAGCGTGGTTTCTAACATCACCAATCGCAAGAAGTAGGGTCTATTCACTAAAGATTGATAAACATCAAACGCCACAGCTTTATGTTCTGTTTCTTCAATGGCATGCCAAGCCCAAATTTTTCGCAAATGAACATCAAACAACTCTAAATCTTCAGGCGCGATACGAATAAAATAGTCCGCTAAAATTGCTGTTAGATGTTCCATACATACCGTGCAAGCCAATTGATGTTCTACAGAAAATCGTTGCTGCAACATACGGTTCATCTTTTTAAAACGTTTATAAATGCGTTCAACTGGATAACCTTTTTTAAGCATCACAGCATTTAGTGCATCGTGTTCTTTACCGTGATGTGCTTCTTGACCAATAAAAGCTCGGACCTGTTTAAGCAAAACAGGGTCGCTAATTTTGTCCTGATAATTACGCACACTATAAATAAACTGCCGTTCACCGTCTGGAAATGCACTCGATAAGGCAGTAAATAACATAGTCAGCAAAGGGTTATCTTTAAACCAAAAGTCTGGTATCTCATCTGGAAAAGATAAGTCTAATTGACGCACTGTAATGTCAATTGATGCTGAAATTTTAGAAAAGTCTTGGGTTGGCTGTGACTGAAAGAATGTATTCATGTTTATTCTCCAGTTATAAAACACGTGGATTAAACTGACGTAATAAAAATAACGGCGTGCGTAACCTAGGTATTTGAATCGGTGGAATTAGCCCTCCCGATAAATCAACGCGATGTAATCTGGCCTCAACAATCTTGCCTAACCCCATATCGTGTAAAGGATCGTTTGCAGTGCCTGTAAAGCATAGGTTCATTTCAACCTGACGCACTTCAACAGTATGCTCTTTGGGGGTAAATCGAACTTCACGTGGTAAACCAATTCCTAGTCCACCAGTAATATTTCGATGCGGTAATCCTAAAATTGGAGGCGCATCATGAATGACTTCACCCAGCGTGGCTTCCATTTCAATAAGTGTGGTGCCTCGGCGTGAAGCTTTGCTTAAAATACGTTTGCCATCGTTTTCCCAGCTAATTTCACCCATCTTTTTAGGGTAGCCTAACAACTCACGGCCAATAATCATGGCGCGGTCATCGTCCAAAATCATCCAAGGACAAAAGATTCCAGTTTTGTTGCCAACTTTAATATGAACAAATACACCCGCTTCATGGTAAGCGCCCGTATAGACATTTTCGGGGAAATAAGCACAAAACAAATCGGCTCTGGCAGGTTTAACGAGTGTCATTCCAGAGGGTAACCAACGCGCCATCGCTTTTTCATCGACTTCAACTACAGCAGTCAAATAGTGGGCATTGTGATAAAGCTTATTTCCAAGATTGGCTAAACCCACAGGCACACGTAAGTCATTAATCAATTGTTTCATGAGCTTAATCTCGAAAATACTTGCTTAAGAATAGGCAGCAAAATAATGCGCGGCGTGTAACGTCCTCCCAAAGTTTGGGCCTGTGCCACGAAACCCGGAATCACAATTCGACAATTACGATCCATTCCTTGAATAGCTTCTTTAGCTACGCGTTCTGCTGTTACCCAAACAAGGCCTCCACCAACACCATCAATTTTTGTAATACCAGCAACCTCATTAAAACCAGTTTTAGTCGGCCCCGGAGCAAGCAAAGTACAGCTCACACCCGTCCCTATGAGCTCGCTGTGTAACGACTCAGCAAATGAGTTTGCAAATGCTTTTGTTGCTGCATAAGTTGCATTTGCAGGTGTCGGCTGATGGCCAGAAGTAGACCCTACAATCAGTATTGCCCCAGCTTTTCTTTTAATCATTTGTGGCAACACAGCTAAGGTTAGGTCGTGAATTGCCACAGCATTGACTTCCACTTCTTCACGTTCACGGTCTGCATCTAAATCTTGCAGGCAACCAAAAGTCGCAAATCCAGCATTATTACAAAGAATGGCAACATCAATATTTTCTAAATAATGACGAAATTCAGTTCTGGCTTCTCTATGCCCCAAATCACATGGATATAAATCTACTGATATTTGATATTGAGCTTTTAGTTTGTTAGCGAGTATCTCTAATTTTTCTATACGGCGAGCGACTAAAACTAAAGAATAACCTCGTATAGCAAACTGTTTTGCTAACTCTTCACCAATGCCTGATGAAGCACCTGTAATCACAACTCGTGATGAAGGTAGTGGAATGGGTAAGCTCATAATTCATGCTCAAAATACATTAAATTGATTATTCCGAACTTTTAACTTGAGCGTGAGGTGTAGATCAGACATACTACTAATCATTTTCGGCCACAATAAAAATTAATATGAAAGATCCATATGGGCTTTCCAAAGCCAGTATTCCCATTTCTTATGCGCATTTGTTATTAGAAATTATGGTGGATAAAGGTTTTTATGGGCTTGAAATTTTGAAAAAAAGTAAAATTCCTTTAAACCTTTTAGATCAACTAGACGCACGAATTACCCCTGTACAGTGGTCTAAACTGGCGTGGGAAAGCTTGATCTTGGTAAAAGATTCTGGCTTGGGATATGAATATGGCCTAAAACTACGTTTAACCGCTCATGGCCCTATGGGATATGCCCTCATGAGTAGTCCAAACTTACGTCAGGCTATTGAGGTTTCAACGCAATTCTTTAACATGCGATTAAAAGATTATCGTATTGCTTTACATGAAAATAATGATTTTTCTATTATTGAAATTAACGAAACTCATCCGATTATCAGCAACCAACCAGAACAAGCGGAAACACTTAGACGATTTTTTTATGAATGTTTGATGATTGGCGTGATTCAAACTGGCCAATTTTTGATAGAACATGACTTTGCCGAAATTGAGTTATGGGTAGATTGGCCCGAACCTAGCTATCACAAAGTGTATCAACACTTACTGCCGCCTATTCGATTTAACCAAGCAACTAATCAAATTCGATATAACCAAAAGCTTCTAGATTTACCCATTAAAATGGCAGATCCAATAGCTTTTAAACAAGCCCTAGCACAGTGTGAAGCTGAACAAATCCGTTTTTCCGAGCAAATTAAGGATATCTGCCTGACCGTAAGAGCGGAATTAAACCTAAAACCACAGGTGGGTTATCCCTCATTTGATGAAATTGCAACTCGCTTAAACATGTCTAGCCGAACCTTACGGCGCCACTTAAACCAAGTCGGCTCTTCATATCTGCAATTGCTTGAAGAAGTTCAACAGAAAGAAGCTGAGCATTTGTTACTTCATAGTGATATGGATGTACAAGAAATTGCACTTTATCTCGGCTATATACAGCCTACAAATTTCACACGGGCTTTTAAGAAATGGACAGGAATGACACCAATCCAATTTCGAAAGACATATATAAAAACTAATATAAAGGTTTAAACACTAATGATTTAAACCTTTTTGTTTTTTAGATAAGAGTTATAGCATCGACTTAAGATAAAAATTCTTTAATCGTCTCATGCATACTCGTAGTGGCACGACCAATTAACTGGTGTAGGTCTTTGCGATCACTATATAAGCCGCCCTTAGATACGCCTTCATCTGAATCTGCCAAGATATTAGCAAACCCTTCTGGGATACCCAATTGTATCAAAATCGCTTTATATTCTTCTTCTGATAGGTCTTGATAAATTACCTCTTTTTTACTGTGTTCACTTGCCCATTTTGCAACATCATCAAGGGTATAACTCGTGTCACCTGCCAGTTCATAAACTTTATTTTCATGTCCTTCTTGAGTTAATACCACAGCGGCAGCAGTCGCATAGTCTAAGCGTGAAGCAGAAGCAATTTTCCCGTGATGCGTTGCCCCTAAAATTTTGCCGTGCTCAACTGCTTGGGCAAGTCCCATCGCATAGTTTTCGTTGTACCAGTTGTTACGTAATATTGTATGGGGAATATTCGAGGCTTTTAAATATTGTTCAGTCTCAACATGTTCTTTTGCTAATAGAAGCGGCGTTGTATCTGCGTTTAATAAACTCGTATAAACAATAAATTTTATCTGCGTAAGTTTTGCCGCATTAATCACATTTTGGTGTTGTACTGTACGTTGACCAATTTCATTTGACGAGATTAATAAAAGCTTATCAATACCAGCCAATTGTGCTGAAAGTTTATCTGCATCTTGAACATAATCAAAAGCACGAACCTCTACCCCTTTTGCGCTTAAGTCTGATGCTTTTTCAGGGCTGCGGACTAATGCCACAATATTTTTTGCCTCAGTACGTTCGAGTAATTGAGAAATAACAAGTTGGCCAAGTTGACCTGATGCACCAGTAACTGCAATACGCATGATGATCTCCATCTGATGTAGTTGATATCTTTCAATCATCGTAGTACCTTAACTTACTAAAAGTAAGTACTTACCTAAAAGTAAGTTTAGAAACAAATGTAAAGTTTTGTAATTAAGGTGTGCATGATGAAAGGATACGTTTTTTCAGCAGATTGTCCTTCTCGGAAAATTTTGTTGACACTCACTAGCCGTTGGAGTGTTTTAATTTTAGTTGCACTGCGAGATCAACGTTTGCGCTTTAGTGAATTAAAAAAACTAATTGATGGCATTAGCGAAAAAATGTTGGCACAAACCTTAAAAACGCTTGAGCAAGATGGTTTTATCGTTCGTCAAGATTATGCAGAAATACCTCCTCGTGTAGATTATCAATTAACAGACTTTGGACGAGAAGCTTCCGAACGACTTTTTGACTTAACCACTTGGCTTGAAAATAATTTATCCAAATTATTAGAGAGCCAATCTAGTGTAGAAATAGTTGAAAATTAACTGGGGAAATAAAAGTATTATCGTATATCACGCGATCAAACTCGCTTCATTCACCACTTTGTGTTAGTATTTTTTTAGTAGTTACTATTGAGTTTATTAATTCGATATGAGTAAAAATAGCAATCTTGAAGTCTGCCCCATCGCTAGAAGTCTTTCTGTTCTAGGTGATGCATGGAGTATGTTGATTTTACGTGATGCCCATGCGGGCTTTACTCGTTTTGATCAGTTTCGTAAAAGTTTGGGTATTGCACCTACAATGCTAACAAAACGTTTGTCTGTTTTAGTAGATGAAGGATTACTCGAAAAAAGACAATATTCTGAACACCCTCCTCGTGAAGAATATGTATTAACTCAAGCTGGTAAAGATTTTCTACCTGTCTTATTTGTGATTGGCGCATGGGGTCGAAAATATAAACCTTATGAACAGCCTGAGAAAATGGTGACTTTCATTGATGCAGAACAAGGTACTGAAATTAAGCCTATTGTGATTGATCAAATGACTGGCGCCGAAATTGGTACCCGCCCGATTAGTCAAAAATAGCGAATTACTCAATAGAAAAAAAGCACTCAACTGGAGTGCTTTTTTATGTTTATAGTGCTTTAAATCGGACAGTCTATACAGATTCAGTTTTCTAAAATGAATTTTTATTACCAAATTAAGCTCTTAAAAATCAAAAACTAAATATTTTTAAAAATTATATTCAATCTTTTCTAAAGCCTATATTCAACATAAACAGATAGTTACTATCAAAAAAATACTAACAACAAGCTAACAGACCAAATAGTAACTATCTTTTTAGTAGTAACTATTTTATTTTTAGATTATGATGAAAAAATCAAGCCGAAATTGATTTGGTTCAGGCGACAAAGTTTAAGTAAGGAATATCATATGACCAGCAAAGTAGTTCTGATTACAGGCGCATCTTCGGGTATTGGTTTAGCAACTGCAAACCTTTTACATGAGGCTGGATTTATTGTTTATGGCACAAGCCGCCAAGCAAAAAACTCATCACAGCATAAATTTCATCTGATTGAATTAGATGTAAATCAAGATGATTCCGTTGCTCAAGCCGTTGAAAAAGTAATTGCGAATGAAGGCCGAATTGATGTCTTAATTAACAATGCCGGGTTTGCAATATCACCTGCTGGTGCTGAAGAAAGCTCAATGCAACAAGCACAGGCCATTTTTGATACTAACTTCTTTGGTGCTGTTCGAATGACTCGCGCAGTTATTCCGCACATGCGTCAGAAAAACTCAGGACTTATTTTAAATATCAGTTCAATTCTTGGACTTGTGCCTATGCCTTTTAATGCTCTTTATTCTGCGTCTAAACATGCACTTGAAGGTTATTCTGAATCTTTAGACCACGAGCTTAGATCACAAGGTATTCGTGTGTCTTTGATTGAACCTGCTTATACCAATACATCTTTAGGAGTAAACTTACTCGAAGCAGACAATAAAGTTTCTTTTTACGATCAAACGCGTGAAAAGCTACACAAACAAATGATTCATTCAATTAATAAGTCAGATGACCCGAGCGTAGTTGCCCATACCATTTTAAATGTCATTGACAGCCAAAACGTCGTACCTCGTTATACAGCAGGTAAAACTGCAAGAAACTTAAAAGCCCTTCGACGCTTTGCTCCTGTAAAAGTCTTTGACAAGTTAGTTCAGCGAAACATGAAGATATAGTGAGAACCAAAAATTAAAATATTAAAAAATAGAGGTTTAAAATGAAAGCAGCCTACATAAGCCGTTATGGCAAGATTGATGATGTACAAATCAATGAACAAGTCAAACCCTCTCTAACCGAAAATTCAGTACTTGTTAAAGTGCATGCTGCCAGTATTAATCCTCTAGACTTAAGAGTTTTAGAAGGTGAATTTAAGGCAATTCTGCCCGTTTCATTTCCTTTTATCTTGGGTAATGATTTTGCAGGTACAGTTGTAGAAGTAGGCTCGAATGTTACCCAGTTTAAAGTCGGAGATGAAGTCTATGCCAAGACCGATTTAAACGGTGCATTTGCTGAATATACAGTTGTTCAAGAATCTTCTCTGGCACTTAAACCGCAAAATATTTCGATGGATCAGGCAGCAGCTCTACCTTTAGTTGCCTTAACTTCATGGCAAGCACTAGTTGAAATTGCAAAAGTTAAAGCTGGCCAAAAAGTGCTTATTCATGCAGGTTCAGGTGGTGTGGGTTCAATTGCAATTCAACTTGCCAAGTCTCTTGGTGCTACGGTTGCGACCACAACCAGTGCCCAAAACAGTGGTTGGGTGAAAGAGCTAGGCGCTGACATTATCATTGACTATAAAACAATGGACTTTGAGCAAGAGCTTAAAGACTACGATGTTGTTTTAGATACACAAGGTGGCAAAATCTTAGAAAAATCAGTAAATGCTCTTAAACGCGGTGGACGTCTTATTAGTATTTCAGGGCCACCTGACCAAGCTTTTGCAGAGGCAATTAATCCAAACTGGTTCCTAAAATGTGTCATCCCGATGTTAAGTTGGTCAATTCGACATAAAGCAAAAAAACGCGATATTACTTATTCATTTTTATTTATGCAGCCGAATGGTCAACAGCTCTCAAAAATTACCGAACTGGTAGAGGCTGGAAAAATTAAACCTGTGGTAGACCAGACCTATGGCTTTGTTCAAATTAAAGAAGCGCTTCAATATGTAAATACGGGCCGATCAAAAGGGAAAGTCGTTTTACAATTTGACTCGTAATATTTCTTTTCACCTTATTATTAAGCTTTATTCAAAATTTGATTGCTCTCTCATTATTTTTATGTATGATTGAGTAATCACTCAATTAATATGTTTGTATATGGCTCGTCCCCGTAGTGAAGATAAACGTAATGCGATTTTAAGCGCTGCTATTGAAACATTAGCTGAGCTCGGCGAGCGTGCGTCTACCTCAAAAATTGCTAAAGTTGCTGGCGTGGCAGAAGGTACTTTATTTACCTATTTTAGTAGTAAAGAAGAGCTGCTGAACCAGTTATATCTTTCACTAAAGGCCGAACTGCGTCAGGTGATGATGCTTGGTTACCCTGCTAACTCCGACTTACAAACACAAATGTCGCATATCTGGCAAAGCTATTTGGACTGGAGTTTAGAAGCTCCTCTGAAACGTAAAGTCATGGCACAGCTTTCAACCTCGGAACAAATTACCGAGCAAAGCAAACAAATTGGTATGCAAACCTTTTGTGACCTCACCCAAAACATTCAAGAAAGAATTAACGATGGCAAACTAAGAGATTACCCACCGTTATTTATTGCTTCAATTTTAGGTGCACTTGCCGAAGTCACACTCAATTTTATTGCCCAAGACCCTTCTCAAACCGAGCGTTATCGCAAATCTGGTTTTGAAGCGTTTTGGCATGCAGTTTCAATATAGATTAAAGAGTAAGGATGCATGGCGTCCTTATTTTTAAAGCAATTAATGAGTGAGCAAATACTCATTTAAATAAATCAAAATAAGTACTTAGCCCAAGTTCTTATTTGTACATATAGGTTTGTTCCCATAAGGAAAAACAAAATGACTATTTCAAACACACCTGACTTGCCTGCTTCCTTAACGTCATCTCAGCAACACAATGGCAAATTTAGAAATACGCGTCCAAACCAACACAAGCCTTCTTTTGGCAAAACGCTTCAACTCATGTGGAAGTTTCTTTTTAACAAACCAAAAGACACCGTTCCAAACCGAGAAATTCCTGTTTTAAGTTTGTCGAAAGAACAACTTTTGAGTGCGCCTGACCGTTCTCTATTTCGTTTGGGGCATTCAACGATCTTGTTAAAACTGCAAGATGAATTTTGGTTAACCGACCCTGTTTTTTCGGAGCGTGCCTCACCTTTTCAATGGCTTGGACCAAAACGTTTCCATCAGCCCCCAATTAGCATTGCCGAATTACCCCCCATTAAAGGCGTGATTTTGTCGCATAACCATTACGACCACCTCGACTACCATGCAGTGATGCAACTTAACGATAAAGTTGAGCATTTCTTAACACCACTTGGTGTGGGTGATACGCTCATTAAATGGGGAATTCCAGCAGAAAAAGTTCAACAACTTGATTGGTGGGATACTACTCATGTGGATGGATTAAAATTGGTGGCTACCCCTGCTCATCATTTTTCAGGCCGTGGTATGGGCGATAGCAATGCGACGCTTTGGGCTTCGTGGGTAATTATTGATAATGACTTACGTGTATTTTTTAGCGGTGACACAGGCTATTTCGATGGGTTTAAAGAGATTGGACATCGTTATGGTCCCTTCGATCTGACCATGTTAGAAACTGGTGCTTACGACCCCGAATGGCCAGATGTTCATATGCAACCCGAGCAAACGCTGCAAGCACATATCGATTTAAAAGGTCGCCATTTGCTGCCTGTACATAATGGTACTTTTGACTTGGCACTGCATGCTTGGGACGACCCGTTTGAACGTATCGTGGCGTTGGCTCAACAAAACGAGTTAGCAATTAGTACCCCGCAAATGGGTGAACTCTTAAACTTAAATGAGCCAAATGTTGAAAATTATTGGTGGCGTTCGTAAGTTTGAAAAAATTATTTGGAGAGTAAAAGAATGCTTTTGCTCTCCAATCTTTAAATTTTAACTTGTCTTATGTGCTTTCCAAGGAAACTTAATTGTGCACAAAACAAAAACCAGAAATAAAAATTGGGAAATATACATATAGTTGAGCAAGTCTCGGCCCACTTTTAATGTAATCCAAGTGTTGTGTATGACATCACTAAATATAATAAGAAAAGTTAGAATTAAGCCAATACGTGGCCTATAAAATAGAAGAATTGCTGCAATTGGATCAATAAACGTTAAAGATGTCCAATAAATACAGGTAAATAGTGGTGCATTGTTATAATCCCAAAACAAACCGTACATTAGAACTGTTTGTAAATGGTTGAACCCTGCACCTATAAGACAAAGCGCATAAATACATCTAATAATAAATTCAGTTTTCAAAACAACTCTCTTATTTATTCATCATGCTATTTAAAAAAATATTTTTATTCAGCTAAAGCTATTCAATATTTTAATTGAAACAATCTACATAAATATAATTTAAAAGACTCTATAAATAAATGATAAATACCTATCCCCCTTTCATCTATTTTACTTATAAGTTGTGAACTACCTCATTAAACATCTATTAGATATTTTTACGCTCAAGAGAAATAAATAAATTTTTATAAATTATTAAAATCTTTTTATTTTATTAAAATTTAAATTATTCAAATAGATAGACTAATAATTAACACTTTAACAAAGCCCACTTAAAACTAGGACTAACTTTATCTTAGTTTTATTATTGACTTAAAACACAGACTGCATTAGTCTGTGTTTGTAGTTGATCAATTATGAAATTAAATGGCTTATATCACTAGTAGCGTCGAGTATGCGATTCACTGTCTTCTTTTTCTTGTGAACAATGAAGATAAACCTTTAAGTAGTAAGGATCTTGCCGAATTACAAGGAGTCTCTCCAAGTTTTATGGCTAAGATTTTTCCTAAACTTGAAAAGGCTGGACTTGTTGTAGCACAAGAAGGTGTTCGCGGCGGATATTTACTGGCTCGCTCTGCGCACGAAATTAGTTTTTTAGATATCGTGAATGCAATTGAGGGTGAAAAACCGCTTTTTGAGTGTCAAGAAGTTCGCGGTAAATGCGCGGTCTTTAACAATGCCCCACCAGATTGGGCAACCAGTGGTGTGTGCGCAGTGCATGCAGTCATGCTACAGGCTGAAAAAGCCATGCGAGACGCTTTAGGTGCTCATACACTTGGTGATATTGCAGACCGTTTTGGCCGTTATGCACCCGACGTATTTTTTAGTGATGTAAATGGTTGGATCAGTGAACGCATTGAAGGAAGAACAGCAAAAATGCGAAAAAGTAAAATATCACGGGATACACCCGACTAATAAGCTGATAGGGCTCCGCGCCCTAAAGTAAACTCCCCCTAATCGTTTTAAACGCCTTCTCAGATTTTTTCGGACAATCAGAGAATGGATTCGCTCACCCTAAATTTTGTGATGAGCTGGAATGTGTTGTCCGAAAACTTATCAAAAGGATAATCAAATGAGTAAACGTATTATTATTGCAGGTTCTGGCTTTGCTGGTTTATGGGCTGCACTTGCTGCACAACGGGCAATTCACTTAGCGTCGCAAGAACAAAACATTGAAGTGGTAATGGTTTCCCCTAGTCCAAATGTGGATATTCGTCCTCGTCTTTATGAAGCTGTACTTGAAAATATGTACCCTGATATTTCAGAAGTATTAAGCGTAGTTGACGTTAAGTATGTAGCCGGCTGGGTAAATGAAATTGATGCTGCTGCCCAAAATCTTGTGATTACCACAACTCAAGGTGATAAACAGACTTTAAGCTATGACCGTTTTATTCTGGCAACTGGAAGCACGACGTTTATGCCACCTATACCGGGGCTTACTGAATATGGATTTAGCGTAAGTACATTGGAAGATGCAGAAAAATTAGACCAGCATCTTAAAAACCTAGCTAACAAACCTGCTAATACAGCTCGTAATACTGTAGTTATTGCTGGTGGCGGCCTGACTGGGCTTGAAACAGTGACTGAAATGCCTGAGCGTCTGCGTAATATTTTAGGTGAAACTGATATTCGTGTGGTTTTAATCGATTCATCAGCAGAAATTGGTGCAGCCTTGGGTGACGAAGCTGCGGCTGTCATTCGTGAAGCTCTCGACGAGCTAGGTGTGGAAGGTAAAGCTGGGCTACGTGTTACTGCACTTGATGCTTCTGGTGTAACTCTTTCTAACGGAGAAAGAATTGAAGCAGAAACTGTCATTTGGACTGCCGGCATGCGAGCGAACTCACTTACCTCTCAAATTGCAGGTGAAAAAGATAATTTAGGCCGTATTTTAGGTGATGCTTATTTACATGCACCTGATGCAAAAAATATTTTTGTGACGGGTGATACGGTAAAAGTTCCAACTGACGATTTAGGTAATTTTAACGTGATGTCATGTCAGCACGCGATGAGCTTAGGCCGTGTAGCTGGTTACAATGCTGCCGCAGAATTGGTTGATTTACCATTACATGCTTATAGCCAACCAAAGTATGTGACTTGTGTCGACTTAGGCCCATGGGGCGCACTTTATACCGAAGGATGGGATCGAAAAGTTCAGTTTGTGCGTGAAGAGGCAAAAAAAATTAAACAAGAAATTAATACGGTGTGGATTTATCCGCCAGTTGCAGATCGTGAAGCAATTTTTGCCATAGCAAACCCTGATTTTGTGATTGTTCCTTAATATTAGTTTTCTAGAACAAACTACTTTATTTAGATACCCTAAAAGCAAAGCCGTCACTGATTTTGCTTTTAGGGTTTATTTTTGAGTCATTAAGTTATGACTTTTCTAGCTCTTCTATTATCGCTAAAGCCGTTTTTTTAGCAGAAAACGGGTTTTGTCCTGTAATTAAATTGCCGTCTTGAACTACGTGCGGTGCAAATGGAATAAAGGCCTTATCATAATGTGCACCATATTCTTTAGCTAACTCTTCGGCATTATATGGAACTTTTTTTGCGACTCCTGCCAGAACCTCTTCACTCCATGCAAAGCCCGTTAACTTTTTGTCTTTTATCAGTCGTTCGCCATTTGAAAGCCGTACATTGAGCAAGCCGCAATACCCATGACAAACACTCGAAACAATGCCACCCTTTTCATAAATATTTTTGGTGATTTCTTGCAGTTCAGGATTATCTAAAAAATCCCACATAACACCGTGACCGCCTGTGTAATAAATCACGTCATAATCTTGCCAATTAATATCGGAAGGCTTAAAAGTATTGGCCAATAAAGTCATAAAAGCTTGATCATCTTCTCTCGCTTTTACAGATTTGTCAGAAACCAAAGCACCTAATGATTTTGGTTCAATCGGAGTTTTTCCGCCATTGGGACTAACAATATCTTGTACATAACCTTGCTTTTCAAATTCGTCATAGGCATGAGTAAGCTCGCCTAGCCATAGTCCTGTTGGTTCATCGACATCCTTGTAGCGTGAAACATTGGTCACGACATGTAATATACGTTTAGCCATTTCCTCACCTCATTTTTCCATATTTATAATTCTATCTTTCATCTATCAAAACATAGAAAGCTGTTACTGAAAGTGTGCGCTTGGTAAAGTTATGAACCTTGCTTTTACATGACTATAAGTCTAAAGTTAACTTGAAAGTCAATAGAGTATGTGGTTATGAATATTAGCGAGTTATCTAAACTAAGCGGTTTAAGTACCCCTACCATTCGTTACTACGAGCAAATCAAACTCTTGCCTAAAGCCAAAAGAAAATCGAATGGCTACCGTGAATATACTGACAACGATTTAAAGCAACTTTCTTTAATTCAGCAAGCCCAGCAAGTTGGATTTTCTTTAGCAGAAATTAAAGCCTTTTTGCCTTCAAAAGTTGCTACTTGGGACCATGATGCACTCATCCAAACGCTTGAATCCAAAATTCAGGAAATTGAACTTTTAGAACAAAAACTAAAAGTGAGTAAGCAAAATTTACGAACCATGGTTGAAGCGATTAATAACAAACCAGATGAAATTACTTGCGAAGAAAATGCAGAACGACTCATGAACCTCTATTACGACAAAGCAAAAACACCGTAATTTCTTAGACGACTATTGACCTTAAAGTACACTTTAAACATACGATGGATCTCAGGTGATAGATGAGGAACCTGTGATGTTTAAAGTTTGGGATTTTCAGCGTTGGTTAACAATTATTTTTGCTATTTTTTTGACTACCAATGTAGCACATGCCGCAGAGTCAGATAAAGCTCAGAGCCCTACTAAAGCAAATGGAAAAATTTTAGTCGTGATGACCAATCACTCGGCTTACCCTTCCCGTTCAGATAAAACAGGACTTTGGCTGACCGAGCTCACTCATTTTTACGATGTCGCTTTGGCTGCTGGCTATGATATGGATTTTGTAAGTCCACTAGGCGGTCAAGTGCCGTTAGATGAACGTAGTTTAAAGTCTATTTATTTAGACAAATCAGCACAAGATCACTTAGCTGACCCAGCATTTATGCAGCGGTTAAAAACAACATTAGCTCCAAATATGATTAATCCTTCGCAGTACAAAGCCATTTACTATACTGGTGGTCACGGTACCATGTGGGATTTCCCAACCAATACAGCTCTGCAAAACATTAGTGAACAGATCTATCGCCAAGGTGGGATTGTTTCGGCAGTATGTCACGGCGTGGGTGGTTTATTACCTCTTCAAGATGAACACGGCAAACCTTTAATTGCAGGTAGAATCGTTACTGGTTTCGCAAATATTGAAGAAACTCTATCTGGTATTAAGTCTCAAGTTCCGTTTTCACTACAAAATGGACTCATTGAACGTGGAGCAAACTACAAACAAGCATTTGTTCCATTTACGTCGTATGTAGTTTCAGACGACAGAATTATTACAGGACAAAATCCGCAGTCGAGTAAAGAAATTGCTGAGGCAGTTGTTAAGCGTTTAAGTACGACTCAATAAATTGATAAAACATTCAAATTGAAAAGCCAATTATAGATTAACTCTCTAATTGGCTTTTTTTTAAGTAATGATCAGTGAACCAGAACCCGGCAGTTCGGTCACTAGCTTATAACCCATCAGTTTTG
Source organism: Acinetobacter lactucae (assembly GCF_013122135.1). Lineage (NCBI taxonomy): Bacteria > Pseudomonadati > Pseudomonadota > Gammaproteobacteria > Moraxellales > Moraxellaceae > Acinetobacter > Acinetobacter lactucae. The sequence continues at coordinate 1,916,693 of NZ_CP053391.1, read as the reverse complement.
CTGGTGTATATGTACCGCCTTTAACGGTATTTTTGAGTAAATAATTCACTACAGTCAGAGAGCCATTTACGGTAAGGCTATAAGCATTTTCTGTTTGGATACGGGCGGTTTTTATTTCCCCACGTGAGTTTCTCGCTTCACCCCACACATAGGTCGGTACTTTCGCACGGAGTTCCTCATTTGGCCCAACGACCGTTTTTTCAATACGAGACTTAATAAACTTCTGCACAGCTTTCAGTTTTAATACTGGGCGTACATAGTTCATCATTTTCGCGCCCATAATCATTTTGGGAAATGCGGGTACAAACACTTCAATGTTTGGAATACCTGTTGTATAGAACGCTGTAGATACGTCTCCCCACGGAACGCTCATAGCACTTTTTTTACCATCCCCAAAATCAATAGTCCGGACGTAGTGCGCTAATGGAACTGTAGTAATTTTTCCGTTTTTACGAATTTTTCCACCTTCACCCATACCTTCTATACTTGTCTTGGCCGTACCTGGTGAAAGTCCAGTTCTTGAGTCGAAACCAAGTGCTAAATGGGTCGCATCTGGCAGTGCTTCTTTCAAGGCAGCTGCCACACAGTCTGTCGGAATCACATCGAAACCAACACCCGGACAAAGCACGATATCGGCTTTTTCGGCTTGGCTGTTAAGTGACTGCGCTAATTCAAATACCGCAATTTCACCAGTAATATCGAGATAGTGAGCTCCTGCTTTTATACAAGCTTCCATCATGGGTTTCGAGGTCGCTGAAAATGGTCCTGCACAGTGCATCACCAGTTTAAAGCCTTGGAGTTGCTCACTTACTGCATCTACGCTATCAAGTCCAAAAGCCTTATAGTTGAGCCCCAACTCTTGAGCGAGTGTTTCAACCTTGGCTTTGTTACGACCAGCCAAAGTTGGTTTTAGACCTTGGCGCACCGCTTCACGGGCGATTAACTCACCCGTGTAGCCATTTGCTCCATAGATTATCCAATTTGAATCGTTAGGATTTGTCATAACACTACTCTTTTATTAAGAAGCAAATGAATAATCACGCATACCTTTTTTGTATTGGCGGGTACGGCATGACATCGCTGATTGTTGCAAAATTAAAGCCCAAGCTGGTGAAACATTTGGTTTTGTTTTTTTGCCAGAACTTAAATTACGTAACTGGAATTTGACCACTGCCATATTTGCAAGTGAAGCGAGTGTTTTATTCTTCCAAGTAATTGGTTTTAGCTCTGGTGTGACATTGTGGCCTTGTTTCCAAGCATTTGGCAAATTAGGTTCAATTGCGAGTGCTGTAGCAATACCGACCATATCTACACCACTTTCAACCACTTGCTCTGCTACCTGCTTACGGCGTATGCCACCTGTTACCATAACAGGCATTTTGGCAACTTTTCGGATTTCTTGTGCAAACTCTAAAAAGTAAGCTTCACGGGCAAGTGTTCGACCATCACGCGCTTGACCTTGCATTGCTGGCGCTTCGTAACTACCGCCTGAAAGCTCCACCAAATCGACTGCATGCTCATTTAACATTTTAACCACTTGTTGAGCGTCTTCAGCACTAAACCCGCCACGCTGAAAATCAGCTGAATTTAGTTTTACCGCCACAGTAAATTCAGGTGAAACCACTTTACGAACTGCATCCACAATTTCAATTAAGATACGAGCGCGGTTTTCTAAAGAACCACCCCACTGATCTTGGCGTTTATTGCTGAGTGGAGAAAGAAACTGGCTTAATAAATAACCATGCGCTGCATGAATTTCTACACCAGTAAAACCTGCTTTTTCACCTAACCGCGCAGTGTTTGCAAAACGCTGAATCACCTCTGCAATCATAGATTCAGTCATTTCGATTGGCGTATTAAAACGGTCTGACATTTTTCCTAAATCTAAAGCAACAGCTGAAGGCGCCCATGTTTGTTGCCCTAAATTTGACTGCATTTGACGACCAGGATGATTGATTTGAAGCCAAACCTGAGCGCCTTTTGAACGACCAATTTGTGCCCATTTTTTGAAAGTATCTATATGCTTTTCATCTTCCAGCACGACACCACCCGGTCCAGTCATTGCGCGGCGATCTACCATTACATTTCCGGTAATGATTAAACCTACGCCACCATTAGCCCAAGCTTGATATAGACGCATCAACTCTTCTGACGGTGCATGGTTTAAATCAGCCATGTTTTCTTCCATTGCCGCTTTAGCAATACGGTTAGGAACATATGAGCCATTTGGAAATACTAATTTTTCGAACACTTTCATTGGAATGACCTCATTCAATATGGCTTTACTTTAAGATTAAAGCTAACTTTAATGTCAATACCTTTTAGTATTTCTATATTTAATATTTTGAATTTATTAATTTTTATATAAAAAAAGAGGCACTCATTAGGCCTCTTTTTCGAAGTTTAAACGCTTTTAATTATTCGCGAATAAAAGCCAATAAGTCAGCATTAATCACTTCATGGTTAACAGTTAACATACCATGTGAAAAACCTGGATAGATTTTGAGTTGGCTGTTTTGAAGTAATTCAGCAGATTTCACGCCGGAAGTTTTATAAGGCACGATCTGATCATCATCACCATGCAATACCAAAACAGGAACCGTGATTTTCTTTAAATCTTCAGTAAAGTCGGTTTGTGAGAATGCCACAATACCATCGTAATGTGCTTTTGCACTACCTGTCATGCCTTGACGCCACCAGTTAGAAATGATGCCTTCAGATGGCTTCGCATCAGGTCGGTTAAAACCATAGAATGGACCTGATGGAAGGTCACGGAAAAATTGCGCACGGTTTGTGAGAACTTGATTTTGCAGGTCATCAAAAACTTCTTTTGGTAAACCTTCAGGATTATTTTCAGTTTTAACCATAAGCGGTGGTACTGCACTGACAAGTACAGCTTTCGCGACATTTTCTTCACCATGACGCGCAATATAATGAGCTACTTCACCACCACCCGTTGAATGGCCAATGTGAATTGCATTTTTAATGTTCAGGTGTTTAACCACTTCTGCAACATCATCTGCATAGTGGTCCATATCATGACCATCCCACACTTGACTTGAACGCCCGTGCCCACGTCTGTCATGAGCAACTACACGAAAACCTTCTTTAAGGAAAAAAAGCAATTGTGTGTCCCAATCATCTGAACTTAAAGGCCAACCATGATGAAAAAATAAAACTTGGGCATCGCGTGGTCCCCAGTCCTTATAAAAAATTTCTACGCCGTCTTTTGTCGTTACATATCCCATCTTTGTTCTCCTGCTGAAAACCGTTTATAGATTCGTTATAAAAGTTTGAATATTTATACTAAGCTTGAAGTTAACTTCAAGGTCAATCATCTTAAATCATATTTTAAGAATAAAATTTATATGAAGACTCTACTCAACTTTGTATCTTTTTAATCTTGAATTGTTTTTATTTTATTTCTTTTAAATGTCAAAGATTTGACATGTCAAAATTAAAGCCTTGACTTTAAAGTTAGCTTTAATCTTATAGTGCCCACATTGGCTATTAATTAACATGTCTAGATATGGACAACAGTAGCTACTCGGTCATTAAATATTAAAGGTGAACTCTCATGAATATAAAACAACAGTTTACTGAGGTTGAGTTTGGGCAACAAAAAGTCAAAGTACCCAAAGATGGTTATTATGACCGTTTTAGAATGAACCCTGATCTCAAAAGTCGCTCAAGATCCTGCTGCGGGCAACATCGATTTTTTCCGCCATATTCCTAAAAAAATTGTAGAGTCACGTGTAGGTCCTGTCTGGGCACCCAACTTTTATTATCGTAGTGCAAATGTACAGCTTTTAATGCTTGCTCCAATTAAGCTCATTAAAGCAAAACTTCCTGCTGCTTTAACACCATTACAACCATTTCCGGGTTATGGCTTGGTCGCCGTCACGTTCTTTAACTATTCAGTTTGTGATAATGACCCTTATAACGAAGTGTCGATTGCGATTGTTGTACGTCAACCTAATGCTCGTGGGCCACACATTGCAGAATTGATCAAATCGATGCGTCAGCGTCATTTCCATGCGCATGTTTTAGCTTTACCTGTCGATACAGAAATTGCCAGAGTGCGTGGTGTATATGGTTACCAGCTACCAAAATGGCTGACTAAAATTGACGTCAACATTAATTCAAAAGAGGTTCAAGCTAAAATTTTCGATGTGAATGGAAAATTAGATTTAAGCTTGAAAACCTTAGTACCAACTTTAAAACATGTCGCTTCTGAAACACATATCAACAAAGCCACTATGCTCCATGTAGTCGATGGAAAATGGCATCAAACAGAAGTTCAATCCAATATTCTTTCTTTTGCACAAAAGCTTTTTCCAAAGAATGTTCAACTCGAGAAAAATGAGGGACCTTTAGCTACATTACTAAATGAGCTAGGTGCCTCAAGAATTCTCCGCTTAGATGTTATTGAAGATGCTCAAGTGGTGCTTAATTTGCCTACTCCGCTATAGATTTATTTTTAAAATATGAAAAGAGACCAACGAGTGGTCTCTTTTTTTATTTTATTAGATTGCTTCTTTGGTCATCTCACCATTCATGAGTTATAAAAAATATCATGCTTAAGAAAAATGTAATATCCGAATCTGTGATTAATCAGAGGTTGATTAAACATTCTCCCCAATTTCCATACAATTATATATAATTTAAAACAATGATTGGATTAAAAAAATCTATTATAAAAAAAATTAAAAATCTTTTAAATACAGTTCATTAAAATAAAAGATGAATATATTAATCGTCAAAAATCTGAGTTATTAAACTATTGATTAGATTCCACCTTCTTTCAATTTTGCTATTAATAAGGAAACTTGATAGTAAGGGATATTTACTGTGAATCAGACTCAGCATCACACCACGGAAGTTGCAATTTTAGGGGCAGGCCCTGTTGGATTAACAATTGCAAATTACTTAAGTAAGCAAGGTGTACAAGTTACTGTTATTGAACAATTAGATCAGCTTATTGATTATCCAAGAGCTATTGGTATTGATGATGAATCATTACGAACAATTCAGTCAGTAGGTCTGATCAAACAAGTTTTACCGCATACCACCCCAAATCATGCAATGCGCTTTTTAACCCCTAAAGGGCGGTGTTTTGCAGATATTCAACCTATGACTCGCGAATTTGGTTGGCCACGTCGTAATGCATTTATCCAACCCCAAGTTGACCGTGTTTTATTGGAAGGTTTAGCGGCCTATCCAAAAACAGAGGTACGCTTTTCACGTCAATTAAATAGCTTTACTCAAGACAACGACTACGTGACGTTAAGCCTAACGACAAAAGATCAAAAACAGGAAGTTGTTCAAGCACAATATTTAATTGCTTGTGACGGTGGAAATTCATTTGTACGGCGCACGCTTAACATTAATTTTGAGGGAGAAACTGCACCTAACCAATGGATTGTTATTGATCTTGCTAACGATCCACTCGCGACTCCTCATGTATATTTATGCTGTGACCCTGTTCGTCCTTATGTATCAGCAGCTTTACCACATGGTATTCGTCGTTTTGAGTTTATGGTAATGCCTGGAGAAACTCAGGAAGAACTAAGTAAACCCGAAAGTATCAACCGATTATTAGGTAAAGTTTTACCTCATACCGACAACATTGAAGTGATTCGTCAACGCGTTTATACCCACAATGCACGTATTGCAGACCGTTTCCGTGTAGATCGTATTTTATTAGCTGGAGATGCCGCACATATTATGCCTGTATGGCAAGGTCAAGGTTACAATAGTGGCATGCGCGATGCTTTTAATCTTGCTTGGAAAATGGCTTTGGTCATTAAAAAAATTGCAAAACCAGAAATTCTAGACAGTTACCAACTAGAAAGAAAAGACCACGCTCAAGCCATGATTAATTTATCTGTTCTGGCAGGTCATGTACTTGCTCCACCAAAAAAATGGCAAGGTGCCATGCGTGATGGTATTGCTTATGTATTAAATTACATACAACCGATAAAACGCTATTTATTAGAAATGCGTTTTAAACCTATGCCGAAATATCATCAAGGCATCTTGGCACCCTTTCCAGAAAAGAATACCCCTGTCGGAAAGATGTTCATTCAACCGCATGTTCAGCTTGAAAATAAAGACAAAGTTTTACTGGACGAAGTGATTGGCAATAATTTTGCCATACTTGCTTGGGGAGTTAATCCTACTTGGGGGATATCACCAAATGTAATGAAAAAATGGGGCAAGTTAGGAATTAAGTTTATTCAAGTCGTACCTGCTGTTCAGTTAGATGCGCCGAACCGTTCTTCTCATGAGCATGTAATTACTATTGGCGATATAGATACTGAACTTCGCTCTTGGTTTAGTCAAACGAATCAATCTATGGTGATTTTAAGACCTGATCGTTTTATAGCAGGACTCGCTATACCTCAAACAGTAAACAGTATAAGTGAAGAGTTGTTCCAAAAAATACATTTGGTTAACTAAAAATAATTAAGCCATTCTTTAGAATGGCTTTTTTTAAAAGGCAAAATTTAGATGAAATTGTTTTTTGAGTACATCCAATATCAAATCTATCGCTTTGTTAACATGATCTTTTCTATAAGAAACATATAAACCTATCATAGGCAAAGGCTCTATGGTCTTTTTCACTACAATTTTGTCTCCCAAAAGGGGGATGACATACTGCGGAACGAGACTCCATCCAACTTCCATTCCAACCAAGTTAACATTCAGTAAAATGTTAGTTGAATACTGCACAACATTGACATTAAGTTTAGATTTTTTAAAAAAACCATCAATAATTCGATAAAGTTCAGGTGAAGCATCTTCATTACACATCACAAAGTTATGGTTCTCAAAACTTTTTATACTAATGCGTTCCTGTTGAACATCTGGCGAGTTTTTAGGAATAATTAAAGTCAACGGTTCTTGGAAGATTTGAATAGAAACCAGTTCATCGGTATTAGCTCCGTAACGTGTAAAAGCAATATCTATCTCTCCCTTCTTAAGCGCCTGTAGTTGAGCATCATCGGTTAAGCTTTGAAAATCAATTGTAAGCTCGGGGAAATGTGCTCTAATATTCGGCATGATGTAAGGGAAAACTTTCATTTCAGCTACGGGAACAAAACCAATATTTAATTGCTCTTGTTCAATTTTCGCAGTTTGTCTAGCCAAACTAATGGCTTTGTCGGTGTGTTCTAAAATAATGAGAGCTTCTTTAAAAAATACTTCACCTGCTTTCGTAAGCTCCACTTTTCGCTTGCTACGTATAAAAAGCTGAACACCGACTTCATCTTCTAAATCTTTAATCTGTTGACTTAATGAAGGCTGTACCGTATGCATGCGCAGTGCAGCTTTTGTAAAATTTAGCTCTTCAGCAACCGCAACAAAGTAACGTAAGTGACGTAATTCCATGTCATATCCCAATTTTTGTCTTTATATCTCGATCACATAGCCAACGATATAAAAATAAAGTCATTATCGTCACCCATGCACACAGTTGGTAAGTTTTTTCATAGCCTATATGGGCAATAATAAATCCTACCAGAACCGAACCAATAGCCATCCCTAAATCAAATAAAGTAAAAAATGTTGAAACCGCATAACCAATTCTTTTTTTCTCAACCGTTTGTATAGCCATCGTTTGAAAAATAGGAAAAAGTGATCCATACCCTGCACCGATTAAAGCCGCAGCAAACCAATATTCCCACTGTGTTTGCATTTGACTCACCAAGAATAATCCTATCGCAAAAAGAATAAACGAAGGATAAACTACTGAGTTAGCCCCTCTTTTATCATATGAATAGCCAACCCACGGACGTGCGATAATCATTGATATTGCAAAGATAATAAAAAAGATACTTGTCGCAGTGAGTAAGTTTTTAGTTTCACTATAGATACTTATAAAACTCATAATACTTGAATAAGCCATTGCAACAAATAATGCAATCACACCTATAGGTACCACTCTTTTTTCGATAATATTGTTTAAAGTAATCTTTCGGGTTGTCTGAACCAAAGGCTTATCTTTTAACGAAGACACCGGTATAAGGAAGCAAAAAACTAAACCTAAACACACAATTAAAGTGAGAAGAATAAATAGGTTATAAAAACTGGTGTAGCGTATAGTGGCTAAAGCAATCATCGGGCCAAATACTACTGCTAAATTCGTAGACATTACGAAATACCCCATACCTTCACCCTTTCTCTGCTCTGGTATGAATTCATTCACAATGGGTACTGTTACCGTAGTTAAAATACTAAACCAGATTCCATGCAAGAACCGAATCAGCAGCAATATCCATAGTTGATTGACCCATAAATAACCAAAGGCCAAAAATGCAAACAGTAATGCTGAACCTCGTAATGCATTTTTTTCACCCAACCGATCAATAATTAGACCGGCAAAAGGACGAATGGCAATCGATGAAATCAAGAATAGAGTTAATGCTAAACCTGCCTGACTAATTGAACCAGATAATTCTTTTAAAATATAAAGAGGTAGTATGGTGAGCAAAGCATAGTAATACATGAATAAAAAAAGGTTGTTCAATATACAGAGGATAAATGAACGATTCCAAAGCTTTTCCTTGGCAACTGGGTACATTACTCTTACTCAATTTAGATTCTTATTTAAAATACGAAGTAAATTCGTATGATAGTTACAATGATCGATTTGCTTTAAGCTTAGAGTGGATAGATTTGAGACTTCTTGAATGAGGGGAAAAATGGAAAAAGCTCCGAGAATAAGAGTTTTTTCCATTGTTCTATTTGACTATTTAACCTGATGTAATCGACGAATCACCAAAAGCATCAGTAATGCTGAAATAACAATTCCAGGAATAGCAGCAGAAATAACACCTGCAGCACCACTTCCCATAGCAAGCAACTGACCAGCAATTGCAGGACCCAGCATTGCTCCTATACGTCCAACGGCTGCTGCACTCCCTACGCCAGTTGCTCGGATTTCTGTTGGATATACAATACTGCCAAAAGCATATAAAACGCCTTGACCACCAATAGTAAATGTTCCCATTAAAGCTGCTGCTGCATACATTGCAGTTAAATTTCCAGCCCCATTCAAACTAAATAAGCCAGCTAAAATACCTATATACATAAGGATAATCACATAAGCTTTATTCCAGCGGTCAATCAAAATACCCAGTACAACGGTACCTATAGCAGCTCCCATTTGGAAAAATACTTGAGCTAAGCTGCCCTGTTGACGAGAGAATCCCAACTCCATAAATAGAGACGGTAACCAACTCAACATGATGTATACAACCATCAAAGTGAAAAAATAGCTCGCCCATAACAAGATAGTTTGACCTGCATAGTTATTTCGGAATAGATCTTTAAAAGAGCTTTCTATGCGAGCCATAGACTTATCGCGAAATCTAGTTTGTAAAAACTCTCGAGATTCTGGCAAAAATTTAATCATGAGTGGAATTACAAGAAGTGGAACTACTCCACCGACATAAAAAATTGTTTTCCAATTTCCAGTTACATCATAAGCCGCAATCAATGATACTAATATGGCACCTATTGGCATACCACAGTACATCAAACCTACTGCACGCCCACGATTTTGGTTAGAAACAGCTTCCGAAGCTAAGGCAATTAAATTTGGCATTGCTGCCCCTAATCCCGCCCCGGCTAAAAAACGTACTAATAACAAAGTGTAGAAACTATTCACCCAAACTGTAAGAAGGGTAAATATTGCAAAAATAGTCACTGCCCCGATCAGCACCATCTTGCGACCAACACGATCTGCATAACGACCGCCCATTAATGCACCAGGTAATAATCCCAAGATGCCTGCACTAAAAAAAATACCTAGCTGAGAGCTATTTAAACCAAAATGTTCTCGAATACCTACAGCAGCGATACCTGCAGCCTGTATATCAATTCCTTCAATCACAGCTATTAAAAAACAAATGACAATTGTAATAATAGAGTGCTTATTTCCTGCACGGTCCATAGAAAAATCCTTTTCTACTAGTTTAAAAAAATCCTTTGATATCTTTTATTAAAGGTCTCTTTTTCTAAATTAGCCTTAAGTTTTATAAATTTATAAAAATATGAATGAATGTCTTAACAAGACAGCTCATGTATTAACTTGTTATATAAAATTTTTATAATAAATTTAAAAATTAACATAAATTACAATTACTTAATTAACAATCAAAGACAAAATAAATTTTTACTATATAAAAAACATCTTACATAGCGAACTTTAATGTTTTTTATTAATAGTTATAAATTATAATGTAGTTTAAAATAAGTATTAATCTTATAAATTCATATAGTAATCGTATGATTACCCATAAAAAAACCGCCATATAATCATGACGGTTTTTATCTTTAATATTAAATAGGCTTTTAGTATAAGAATCCTAATTAAATGAATTTACGTAATTCAATCGATACATCAAGTAGCTTTTCTCTATCAAAGGTAATAGAACTAGAAACCAACTTTTTTAAATGCCGTACATTTTTAGCTTGATTAACTGCAATACCAGCAACAATGATGCCTTGATCTAACCCAAATAAGGTGAAACTAACATTTTGGTCCTCTTGCGTATTCATGTCGCCTCGTATATGCCATTCTTTTGCAGACATATCACCAACGAATTGAAAATTAATATCATATTGGTCGGTCCAAAACCATGAGGGATTCGTTTTCGGCTGTTCTATTCCCATCACATGACGAGCAAAAATACCTGCTTGATTATTGGCATTTTCCCAAGTTTCTATACGAGAATACTGACCATCTGCACGCAACTGAGTTGCTACATCACCAGCAGCATAAATATCCGGATGAGAAGTCTGACAATTTTCATTCACTTTAATAGCGAAATCGACGTCCAAGCCAGCGTCTATAGCCAACTGGGCATTCGGTACAATTCCAATACCATAAACAACTGCATCAGCAATGAGTTCCTCACCGCTTTCCAAAGTGATGACAATCTCTTCACCGCGCAGTTGGGTTTCAGAAATTTTCACATTTAGTCGAATATCAACACCTCGGCTACGGTGCTGATTAAGTAAAAACTCACTAATAATTGCTGGTGAACGCCCCATAATCATTGGAGTTTGTTCTAGCACAGTCACATGACAGTCTTTAAATCGAGCACTAGATGCTAACTCAAGACCAATCACGCCACCGCCGACCAATAAAATACGCTTACCCGGCTGTAATACTGGAATTAATGCCTGCGAATCTTCTAAATTCCGTAAGGTATAAACATTTTTACCCAATGCATCTAAAACTGGAAGACGGCGAGGTGCACCACCTGTTGCTAACAATAATTTGTCATAATGGAGATGTTCGCCATTTTTCAAAATCACTTGATATTGTTCAGGTACAATCTTTACAACAGCATTATCTTTAATAAACTCTACGCCTAAGTCTTCTAATTTCTGTTGTGACAGTATTTCAATCTTAGTCTGTTCTGGTCGTAGAATCATGTCTTTAGACAATGGTGGGCGTTCGTAAGGTAAATGAGGTTCATCCCCTATCAGGATGATTCGACCCTCATATTTATTACCACGTAACTCTAAAATAGCACTTGCACCAGCTTGTCCAGCACCAATGATGACAATAGTTTGAATATTCATTGCTTACCCTTTATTTCAACTCGGCAGACACTATGCCAAAGCCCGCAATCCATTCACTGATTGGTTCATAGCAATGCAAGGTCATTTCATAATCACCTACAGTCTGTAATGCAGCAAAAGCAGCCATCCAAGTACGGACTTCTTGTCCCCCACGCCCACCTTCACGGCGGATTTCATCTTCGGTCATTGCTTCAAGTGCAGCGAAGTCTGCATTTTTGAATTTTTCCAATAACTGTTCATCCCATTCCGGATTAAGTGGAACAGCTACACTTTTGTCTCCTGCAGCCAAACGCTGTCCAACTGAAATGATTTTAGCCTGACGTGCATTTCGAGCTTCAGTCGTCGGGTTACGTCCAGCAATGAGAAACTCTTCGACTTCTGGTGGCACTGAACCCATTTGAGGCGTTGGTGGATCATGTGAAAGCCCACCTGTCCCCAGAATTAGAATACGTTCATTTTCCTGATTAATTGATTTGATGAACGCTCCAATTGCACGACCTAAAGCAAGCGTTCGCTTTGTGGTAGGCATTGGTGCAGCAGCGCCATTAATAAATATAGGAATCGTTGGATAACGGTTCAGTTGACCATCACATAAAAAATGAAGCGGTTGAGTTACCCCATGATCTGCTTGCATCCGATATGAATAAGCTACATCTACGCCTTCATCAAGTACCTTTCGGATTAAGCTTAATGCTGTGCTTTCCGGCACATTAAGCTCACCAGGACCATAATTCCAATCACCTGCTGCTGTCGCACGTATACCAACACAGAAACTAGGCATCAGGTCATAAAAGAAGCCATTAAAATGATCTGGTCCAAAAGCAATAATTAAGGTTGGGTTGTATGCTTTGACTTCTGCAGCAAGTTTTTCAAAAGTCTTACGTACCGTTTGTTCTTGCTGTTGTTCTGCCGGAGACGCAAATTCCATTAGCGGGCTATGAGAAGCACAAATAAGTTTAACAGTCATGTTTAGCTCCGAAATAAGACAGTTTTTAGCTGCCTTATTAGTCCATTAATATCGGATTAAAATTAAGTATCAAAAAAACCAGCGTTCGCTTGGCGTAAGCCACGAATGCCTAGACCACAGTCAGCATTAATAAAAACGCCGGATAATGGACGGTTATTTTGACGAGATGCGAGCAATACATAAGAACCAGTCATGTCTTCTGGTTCTGGTAAGAATCTCAATGGCATACCCTGCCCAATTTTTTGGGGATCGCGTGCATCAAGTAATCCTAGATTTTCCTGCCCAAGGGATGCGGCGCCTTTCACATTGACATTCATGCCAGATGGAGCAACTGCATTCACACGCACTTTCGGTGCCAACTCATAGGCGAGTTCACGTACTAAACCCACACCAGCATGTTTTGATGCGGTATAAATTGGACCACCACCAGATGAATAAAACGCTGAGTTAGATAAGGTAAAAATCATCGAGCCTTCAGTTTTGAGTAACTCATCTAAAGCAGCTTTTGCACCAAGCAAATAACCTTTCGTGTTAATACTCATGATTTCATCAAAGGCTTTATCTAACTGTTCGCCACTCATGTTGACGATGTCAGCATAATGATCCCAAATACCAGCGTTACCAATAAAGCAATCTAGCTTTCCAAAGCGCTCCACTGTGGCCTGCACGGCACGAACGTTATCCTGAAAACTAGCTACGTCTCCAGTAACCGCTACAATTTTGTCACCATAGCGCGCAATCAATTCATCCACTTTTGATTGAGATCGTTGCAACACACCAACATGTGCACCCTCTTGTAAAAAACGCTCAACTAACGCAAGCCCCAGCCCTGAACCACCACCAGTAATTAGCGCAACTTCACCCTCTAGCCATCCCATCATTATGCTCCTGTCATTTCAACGTATAGTGCACCGTCTTCAATCACGACAGGGAATGTCTGAATTGGATCAGTCGCTGGTACACATTGTGGTACACCAGTTTTTAAACAAAAACGCGATGCATGAAGTGGGCATTCAACCGTGCCATCATCCTCCAAATACCCTTCTGACATAGAAGCATTACCATGACTGCACTTATCATTCATGGCAAAAAACTCACCATTGAAATTAAATACTGCGAGTGCGGCAATATCGCCTACATTACAATCTACTTTCAGCGCTTCGCCTTCATCCAACTCATCAATCTGACAAACGAAAATTTTATTCATTAGAAAAACACCGTAATATTGTGAGAAATCAAAGTCGCTTGATCGAGAGTGATATCGCGTTTAGCAATTTTCCAACCCAAGCTGCTACTATCATCTTTTCGAATCAGGTCAACACGTTTACCCACATAGACCAGCACGTCTTTTTCTTTCTGTGAGCGATAAAGCAAATAGTTACTAAAAACCTGATATTCATTCGCCTGTTCTGTTGCTTCGACCCGAATATTGGTAATCAAGTGACGTGTACGTGATGGAGGTTCTTCTGACCATGACATACCGGTTTCTAATTTGGCTACACGACGCTCTAGTACAAATTTATCGTCGTGATAAATCCATGTTGATGGTGGTGCTATACATTTACGACGATCACGTGTTTGCGCATTTGTAGTCGTTTTGAGCACATATAAAATGTCTTCGCTTAAGATGTCTAACCAATCACGAAACTTCCAGTCATCTAGCAACTGTGCTTCTGCATATAGAAACTGGCTAATGTCGTGGTGGAGTTCTAATCCGATAGAACGCCATACTGGCTGTGGTTTTAATGAGTCAATGATCTGGTTCATTTCACAAGCTCCTTCTCATCCTTTTTAGCCGCTTTTTTCAAAAGCTCTTGCTCATAAGCCTCATCTGCCCGTTGTACGTCTTCCCATTTTTCATGCATCAACAAGTTTGCCCAATGACGATACATGCCACGTGCAGCTGTTTCAGAGAAAACATGGTTGGTAATACCAGGGATACCATCTTCACGGTATTTTTCATTACCAAGGCCCATTTCCATGATGAGTTTGCTCTTACGCGCTTTATATCCCCGTAAAACTTTCTGGATTTCAATCCAGTTTTCACCGTCATCGGCTTCCGCAAAACCAGCCGGACCAAATGCTCGACAAGCATTCAACTCCATCGCTTCTTTGATGTGCTGTGGCGCTGCTTTGTCCGTGATACAGAAAGCCCAAACTTCAGTTTTATCTGGTCCACGTGGATGCCAAATACGCATGGTCGTCATACCATTTAGCCAAGACAAAGTTGGGAACATGGTGTTATGGCCTGCCAAACGTAAAGCACGAGTGTCGCCCAAACGCTCTTTTGTTTCTTCATAAGTTTCGCGGAAATAATCTGCCACCTGACCATCCACCCAGAAATTAGCATCTGGTTTTTCGGTCAGAAAGAAGCCTGAACCATGGCCACGTTGACCATATTGCACACAGCTTTCTGCAGTTTCCCAAACTGGTCGTGCAGTTTGCGCGCTACCTAATGCTTTAGAAGTATCATCATTTGGTTTTCCACCTAACACTTGTACTGCTGAGGCATGTGAGTAAGGCGCATGGTATTGGTCAGAAGCGAACTGTTCTGCTGCAAATTTCCAGTTACAGTTAATCTCCCATTTATGGATGCCACCAATCACTTCAGAGCCACCTTCGCGGCGGTCAATCATTGCATCGAGATACCATGCAATATCACCCATATAATCAAGTAATTCAGGAGTATCTTCAGCCCAGCAACCAAAAATTAAACCTTTGTAGCTAGCAACACGTGGAACTTCTTGCAATCCCCATTCTTCTTTACAAGCGCCATGTGGGAAAGCAATACCTTCTAATGGAATATCTTTAAGAGAACCATCAATCCCGTAAGACCAACCATGATATGGACACGTGAATGCGCGTGTATTACCACAGTCAGCATAGCTCACACGCATAGAACGATGACGGCATTGATTTAATAATGCCTTAATAGAACCATCTTTTTGGCGAGTAACAATAATGGGATCTTCTCCCATGTATGTGTTGAAAAAGTCTCCTGATTTTGGAATTTGACTTTCGTGGCAAAGAAATAGCCAGCAACGTCCAAAAACACGTTCTAACTCTAGTTCGTATAATTGTGGATCTGTATAGATAGTTGGCGAGATACGTCCATTTTGTGCATCGACTAAAGCATCGATTTCACACACTTCAATTTTTCCATTCATGAGAAGCTCTCCTGCTGCCACCAAAAAGCGCACAACTTAAAATTCAATTTGAATGGATAATGATTTTTTAACTGTTTTAAGTGAAATATTTTATTTGTTTCAAATTAGACTTTTTATGAATTATTCATTATAGATTTTAAATATTAAAATTAAGTTCGACTGATACTGATCAGTGGTTTTATAAAGGGATTTATAGTTTTCAAGCATTTAGCATATTTTATTAACACCCCAAAGTTAATAAAAAGATTTTGGATCACAATTGATATGGAATTACGTCATTTACGCTACTTTATAATGGTCGCAGAAGAGCTCAACTTTAGTAAGGCAGCGCTACGTCTTTACACAGCACAACCTTCTCTAAGTCAACAAATTAAAGACCTCGAAGATGAAGTCGGCGTAAAATTATTACACCGCACCAAACGTAAGGTAGAACTTACGGAAGAAGGTACTGTATTTCTTAATCAAGCCCGCCTGACTTTAGCTCAGGCGGACAAAGCAATTGCAATGGCTCGTCAAGTTTCAAAATTTAAAAAACAACAACTGACCATTGGTTTTGTTCCTGTAGTAGAAATGAAAGTTTTCCCGTCTGTTCTTCCAAGTTTACGCATACAAAATCCAAACTTAAAAATTGAATTACGGAGCATGAATAATACCGAACAAATGGAAGCTTTAAAGAAAGGTGAAATTGACATTGCCTTTATGAGAGATAACTTAAATAACGATGAAATTCAGAGTCAGTTTGTATTGCGTGAACCTCTAATGCTCTTGCTTCCTAGAGATCATCCACTTGCTCAGTACGAGCGTATTCCAGTGAAGCTTTTAAACAATATTGATTTTATTATCCCATCGTCAGAACAGTCGTCGATTTTACATCATACAATTCTTAATTTTGCTGAACTTCATAAAATTAAATTTAATATTGTACAAACTGCTCATAATATTTTATTTAATATTAATTCAATAGGAATGGGATTGGGTTGTGGAATTTTACCTAGCTATATAGAGCCGCTAACTTTAAACAATATTGTCACTCGCCCCTTAGATGTTGATCTACCTTTTTTAGATTTATTTGTAAGCTACCGCAAAGATGCAGAATCTTCAGGAGTCAAAGAATTCATGGATTTATTAAGTAAAGTTTTTTACTTAAATATTAACCAGATCTAACTTATCTTATTTAATACAAAAGTCTAAGATAAAATGACGAGGCCCAGCAAAAAACTAAAAAAATTAATTTAAATACAGGAAGAATAAATTATTCTTCCTGTATTTTTATATCTTATTTAACATTATGTACTGCTAAATATTGCTTAATAAGCTGATTAAACTCATCAGCTTTTTCAACTTGTGACCAATGTCCACATTGACTAAAAATATGTGCATCAGCATTAGGTACAATATTCAAAATATCCCAAGTACGTGATACAGGAATAACTACATCTTGCACACCATGAATGAGTAATACTGGAATCTGAATATCTTTCATTTTTTCGAAGTCGAGAGGAAATTCAAAGCGGTCACGATCTCGTGCTCCAACTACTTCCATCAATCGATCCGATGCATAGTCATTTTTAGCAGCCTCAAAACGAACTTTAACTAGCTCATCCGTAACTAAAGACTTATTTACTACAAACATTTCTAAAGTCTTACGGATACCAGCTTCTGTCAATTCAGGATTAGCATGTGCTTTAAGCGCTGCTGTCTGCTTAGCACCACCAGTACCCATTGATACAATACCAAGTACACGCTCTGGATAATCTAAAGCAAACTGGAATGCTAACCAACCACCTAAAGAATTACCTACTATCCAAGTTTTTTCAATGCCTAGCGCATCTAGTACCCGAACCGCATGATCTACCCACGCACGGATACCGTAAGCAGTCCCGTCCACAACAACAGTTTGACCATAACCAATTGAATCAATTGCGATACAACGTCCTTGCTCAGCAATTTGTGGTAAGTTTAACCACCAATTTGCTGCTGCTGAAACACCTGTACCAGAGCCATGCAAAAATAAAATCGGAGTACCTTCTCCAACCTCATGATAATGAGTTAATTCACCTGTCGCTGTTTCAATCCATTTATCTTCCAAACCAAAAAATGGATCTGTTTTATATTCGGGGATTTGTACTGTGCCCATGTCATTCCTCTTACAATTTATACAGCTAAAATCAAGATTAAGCTGCTTTTAATAGGCCAAATTTTAAATATTTTACTCATCCATCTTACCTGTTCACAGCGCCTAAACTGATACTTGTTTACGATGAGGTGATACAAAAAAAATATTAATAACCATTTGTTATTTAAATATATTTAAAATTTATAGGTGTATATCGTTGCAATACGATGTTCCTGCAAATCACTTGCTTGGCCTGCAATATTGTCGAAGTTCACATCAATATACATCCACTGAAAACCTAAGCCTTTTAACTTCCCGTCTGGCACAACGTAATTCAGAATAAAGTTGAATTCATCTTCTTTGCCTTTACCTGTTAATGCACTTGATTCATAAGCTGAATCAATGCCCCAACCATGCCAATATTTTGCAGTGGTTTTTAAACCTTTAATGCCGAGATCACTAAAATCATAGCCATAAGCCACTCCCACCGATTTTTCATCTTTACGGATAAAGCTCGCAACTGACCAGTTATCCAAATAAGGCTGAGGTACCCAACCTGCGAGGGATGGGAAATATGGAGCACCAGTTGCTGCACTCGGGTTACTACCATGGTCACCAAACATTTGCTGATAGGATAAACCTACGCTGTGTGAGCCATAAGTTAAAGTTGAGCCTATAGATAATGCCTGATTATCAATATCACCATACAAGGCATCTCCCGACTCTGAATTGTCGAAAAAACGCATGTGTGAATCGACTTTTAGCTTGTCATAATTGTTTTTATAGTTCACACCCAAGTAATTTTGGCGATAGATATTCGTTACATCACCATAAAAGTAACTTGCAGACCAGTTTTTATTTAACTGGTAATCTATGCCTGCAACATACATCCCATCAGTTTTACCATCATTATTTAATGCTTTAGGCCACAGACCAAAATCCATTGGCTGATTTTCATAACGGGCATTGATACTATCCAAATAACCTAACGTTAATTTGGTGTTTTTAAGATCTTTTGTCTCTAGCCACACCCCATTATAAGTAGTCAATAATTGACGTGATGGATCAAAGTGAACCACTGGTGTTGCTGGTAAAATTTCACCAACTCTTAATTCAGTTTGGCTGATTTTTGCTTTAAGAGTTGCTCCTATTTTGCCAAATTGTCGCTCTTGTTTCCCTGTGCCTGTACCAGAAGCTCCATTGTATGGAAGAACCCAATCGGCATTACGGTCACGACCATCCAGACGCACAGCATACTGTGCTAACACATCAACACCGAGTTGTAATGCCCCAAACTCTACATAGCCCGATTTTGCATCCAGTGTCACAGCTTGCGACCAACTCCCCCAGTTTTTTGCAGGGGTGTCATCATACTGACGATCTAAATAGAAGTTTTTAAATTTCAGCTGAACCTGACTATCTTCAACAAAACCAGCATATGTGCCAGTAGCCCCTATTGTTGCTATTGCGCAAGCGATTGCGATCCATAACGTTTGACGACGCATGCGTACTTCCTTTCAATCAATCCATGAAACCAAGTCCTATCATGCTCAACTCTATTTTTATGAAAAATTCGACTAGAGTATTAAGATATTTTTCTTTTTAAACTCAATGCTTTAAAAAAATGTTACTTTTCCAGTAATTAGGATTTTTAACAGATCACTAAAAACGATTAATCATTATCTAAAAACCAACACAAGCATTTGTTATATATGTATTTATTATTAAAATAATATTATTTAAATTCACTATTTTTAATTTTATAATCGTTTTTTTATTTAAATAGAGACTTATCCAATCTGAAATACTGTCCATCCATTTATAGAAAATAACGCTTATATCCAAGTTATTTCATCTAGATCAAATCATTAGATGTAAAAAAGCACTCTCGCGGAGTGCTCTTTTTCACTTGTAAAAACTTATGCGCTCATTACTTTCGCTTTTGACATGGTTAAGGCAAGATCTTCAATCATATCCTCCTGTCCCCCAACCGTACCACGGCGACCAAGTTCTAATAAAATTTCACGAGCAGAAACACCATATTTAGCTTCAGCACGTTTTGCAAACAGTAAGAAAGATGAATACACACCAGCATAACCTAATGTTGCTGCATCGCGATCAGCACGAATTGGATTTAGCATCATTGGTATAACAAGGTCTTCGGCAATGTCTTGAACTTTAAACAAGTCAACACCAGTTTCTATCTGCATACGATTTGCAACTGCAATAAATAGCTCAAGCGGTGTATTACCTGCTCCAGCTCCTAGTCCAGCTGCAGCTAAGTCAACCCGAATTGCCCCAGCTTCAACAGCAGCAACCGTATTAGCAACACCCATACCTAAGTTATGGTGACCGTGGAAACCTAACTCAATATTGCTATCAAGTTCTTGACGGAGTAACCCAATCCGATCAGTTACATCTTTCGGTAACATATAACCAGCAGAGTCTGTAACATAAATACAGTTAGCCCCATAAGACACCATCTTTTTTGCTTCTTGTAGCAAATGCTCTGGTGTAGCCATATGCGCTAACATCAGAAAACCTACTGTATCCATTCCCAATTTACGGGCAACAGTAATATGCTGTTCAGATACATCCGCTTCTGTACAGTGGGTCGCAACACGAATCGTTGAAACACCAATCTCGTGTGCCATTTTCAAATGATCTACAGTTCCAATACCAGGTAATAAAAGAGCGGATACCTTAGCATTTTTCATACGTGGCACAACCGCAGACAAATATTCTTCATCTGTTGCAGCGGCAAAACCATAGTTAACGGAACTACCACCTAAACCATCACCATGAGTGACTTCAATCAAGGGTACACCCGCCTCATCTAAAGCAGTTGAAATAGCAATCATTTGCTCAACTGTAGTCTGATGACGTTGAGGATGCATTCCATCACGTAGTGTCATATCATGCACAATAATCTTAGACATACAGTTTCTCCTTAAACAGCTTCTACTTTTTGATTAGATAAAACACGTTCTGCAAACATTTCTGCTGTACGTGCAGCTGCCGCAGTCATAATGTCAAGGTTACCGGCATATTTAGGTAAATAATCCCCTAAGCCTTCTACTTCAAGAAACATAGAAACACGATAGCCATCAAAAACAGGTCCATTCACTAGTTTGTAACCTGGTACATACTTTTGCACTTCTTTGATCATGGCATTGACAGATTCAGTAATTGCTACTTGGTCAGGCTCTCCCTCAACTAAACAATGTACTGTGTCGCGCATCATTAATGGTGGTTCAGCTGGATTAATAATAATGATGGCTTTACCTTGTTTTGCACCACCAACTTTTTCAATTGCGCCAGCAGTAGTACGAGTAAACTCATCAATATTTTTACGCGTACCAGGGCCAACCGATTTGGTCGATACAGTCGCTATGATTTCAGCATAATCAACTGTTTGTACACGTGAAATTGCAGCAACCATTGGAATAGTTGCTTGCCCACCACAAGTTACCATATTCACATTAGGTACTTCACCCGCGTCTAGCAAAGCTTCCAAGTTCACTGGTGGAACACAAAATGGACCTATTGCTGCAGGAGTCAAATCAATCATTAACACGCCAAGCTCATTAAGCTTACGGCTGTTCTCTGCATGCACATAAGCAGAAGTTGCATCAAAAGCAATTTTGATATCATCTTCAAGTATATGAGGTAATAAACCGTCAACTCCGTCTGATGTCGTTTTTAAACCCATTTTTGCAGCACGAGCTAAGCCTTCAGAAGTGGGATCAATCCCCACCATCCAAACTGGTTCTAATACTTCGCTACGTTGTAATTTATATAATAAATCTGTTCCAATATTTCCTGGACCGATTAAAGCGCATTTAATCTTTTTCATTTCCCTATCCTTTATTCAGCAGCAAAGCATGCAACAACCGAATTGAAGCCTTCAATTTCAACTTTAAACTCATCCCCAGGATGAGCCACCACCATTGGACCCAATGCCCCAGTCAGGACAATATCTCCTGCTTGTAACGGACGTCCACGTCGTACCATTTCATCCGCCAACCAAATTGCTGCATTCAATGGATTAGCTAAACACGCTTTACCAATACCTTGAGAAACAATCTCATCACCACGAGTCATGACCATTTTGCAGTTAACCAAATCAAGCTGATTAAGCTGTACTGGATGTGAACCCAACACAAAAGCTGCACTCGAAGCATTATCAGCAACTGTGTCAATTAATGAGATTTTCCAGTTCTCAATGCGACTATCGACTATTTCAATAGCTGGTAATGCATAGTCTGTCGCACTAATAATGTCTGCATATGTATGTCGGGTTTGGGTTAAATCTTTTTTGAGAATGAGCGCAATTTCAGCTTCAACTTTGGGCTGAATCATCTTGCCCACTGGAATAGCTTCACCATCGCCATATGCCATATCGGCAAATAACATCCCAAAGTCAGGTTGATCTACGCCGAGTTGAGCTTGTACCACTTTAGAAGTTAGACCAATTTTACGACCTACTAAACGGCGCCCTTCCGAGAGTGCACGTACAGTATTGATTTCCTGTACTGCATAAGCGATATCCACATTTGCCTGTTCACCACCGAGTTCAGCACGAATAGGAATAATCGCAGTTTGTGATAGTTCAGCTTGTCTTAAGGCAAAAGCAACTGAATCAACAACAGCAGAATTCGACATCAATATTTCCTTAAACTGCAAAATTGAACGTATACTGCGTTACTGAAGGTATAAAAACGGAATACGAAGTTCAGGCAAAGTTAGACACAACAAATCCCTTGTGTTTTCCGAGATGGCTACCTACTGGAACGTGTACATAAATCAGCTTAAGAATGGAAAAAACCCTAATTAAATGCCAATACTTATTTTGTTTCACACAATAGTTTTTATTTATAATCAAGATATGAGGGTCTTTGAAGATTGATATTGCATCTACACCATAAATATATTAATTAATATATTTCAAAAATATCTATTTCAATCTAAGAGCTTTTTTCATAAAAATATAAGTTGTGATTATTTATTTGAATAAAAACTTAACTTTAAAGCCAAACTAAATAAATTGAAGTATAAAAAATATAAAAGTGTCAATCAAAGTGTATGAATACTAATTATTTAACTAAAGGTAGCCTCACACTACCTTTAGTATGAAACACTTTAGAAATCGTAGATAATTGTAGCATTTATACGATTATCAATTCCTTCTTGATCATTAAAAGTTGTCCTTTGGCCATACATATATTCTAAACCAATATTTATTGCTTTTACCGGTGTATAAAAGGCATTAATCCATCCTTCTATCAACTCTTTATTTTGCGTCAAATCATTTTGTACGAGTTCAGAAAATGAATTACTACTATTAGCACGCATATAGCCTAACCCGACTGAGGATCGTATCTTAGGCGTAAATTTTTGAGTTAACCCAACTGTTACTGTGTCAAATTCATTTGGTTTAATATGACCATTTCCATCAAATACATAAGCATAGTTAGACCACAGTAAATTTTTAGTATCACCCTTAATATGATTGTAATCAGCTCGAATTAAAGTATTTGGAGTGACTTGCCACTTGCCGCCTAAAGCTGCTCCCCAAGCGATAAACTCATCATGATCACCTGCTGATGTTGCTTTTTGAGTTATAAAAACTCGCCCAGAAAGTGCAGATCCATTATCAAACTTATAATTTACACGTCCTGTTGCTGAAGGTAGTTTCAACTTTGCATTAGCATCCGTTTTGAAGTTCTGTGTACCTGTAGTCGTAACAGTTTCAGACTTAGGATCTTCAAGGCTAACTGCAAAATTCAAATGTGAATCCACAGGATGACTATATTTTATTTGAGATACACGTGTTAAAGAACCACCTACAGAAAGTGCTGCATCTACTGTTTCCGGGAAATACTCAATGGCATTAAAGTTTGACCATGTTTGACCGATTAACCAGTCATCAAAGGTAATATAAGCATGACGGAGGCGGAATGTATCACGCCCCGCTCCACCAAAGAAATCCATCTCTAACTTACCACCTACTTTGTGATCCCAAGTACTAGGCGCAGTAAAATTAAAACCAAAACGGGTCGCATTTAAGGTACTTTGGAGTTTATCAGAATTATGTGTTTCAGCTTCGGTATGCTTCAAAGGTACGGTACTGATGTTGTTATACATCGCACTAGGACCCTTAATTTGATATGAAGCATCGGCACGAATATTTCCATACAACTCAAATTCCGCGCCACCTTTGGTCACAAGGTGTTTAAGGTCCGATGAGCTAGTTGATGACGTAGCTAGTACTTTTTTATCTTCATTTTGTTTATCGAACTTTGCTTGTAATTCTTGTATTTGCTGCTGAAGTTTTGCAATCTGCTCTTGAGTCACTTCTGCATAACTCGATGTAGCCACAGCAAATATTGCAAGGCTTAGTGTACTTCTATAGAATAATCTTACTGATTTATTCATGTTAAACTCCATTTTTTGTGAATAGTCATCCGTAAAGCAGTTTTAGGCATCATGCCTAAGAGATTGCTTTTTGGTTTTAATAAGGAACATAGGCCTCTCACCACAAGCAGCTTATGTTTTCCTTATATTTATTAAAGATGAGTTGGTTATTAAGAATTAGACGTAATCATTTCTCTTAATTTAAATTTTTGAATTTTTCCTGAAGGTGTCATTGGAATCTCATTCCAAACCTCTAGGCGTTCTGGGATATACTGCACAGCAAGTTTATGCTGTTTAAGAAAATCAACAATTTCTGAAAGTTCTATAGATTCCCTATGTTCTTTTAATTTGATAACTGCACAAGCACGCTCTCCAAGACGTTCATCTGGATATGAAACTAAAGCAACGATAGCGATATCTGGATGTTGGTAAAGTAATGACTCAATTTCAGCAACCGGAATATTCTCACCACCACGAATAATAACGTCCTTATTTCTTCCGCAAATTCGTATATAACCTTGCTCATCTTGATATGCTAAATCGCCAGTATCAAACCAATCATCATGATCAGTAGCATTCAAATAGGGACGCTTAAGATATCCCCCAAAATTTGAACATGTCCGAATCATTAAAGAGCCTGGTTCATTAATTCCTTTCTCTTTACCATCATGATCAATGATTTTAATTTCAACGCCTGGTAACGGTAACCCATCTGTATTAAAAGACCTTTCATCATCATCTTCAGGCCTTGTCATGGTTACGGCGCCACATTCTGTCATTCCCCATGCCGAAATTACTTTTACTCCAAGATTTTCTCTTGCTTTCTTTACTAAAGGACCTGGGATCGGTGCGCCTGCGCAAAGGAATGTTTTTAATGAATGAAATTTTTTGTCGCCTTGTGATGCAGCATTGGATAAATCATTTAAAAAGGGAGTTGATGCCATCGTAAATGTAATTTTATATTTATCAATCAAATCTATAGCTTTATCTACATCCCAAATATCCTGAAGAATAACCTTAGCTTTTAGAATAACAGGCATGATAAGGCCATACATAAAGCCAGTCTGATGCGCCATTGGTGACGCCATCAAAATTACATCCTCATGATTTAAATGTAATCGTTCCGCATAAGGCACTATATTTGCAAACAGTGTATTTGCGGTATGCATTACACCTTTCGGTTCACCTGTGGTTCCAGATGTAAAAATTAATTGTGCGATATCATCAGCATTAATTTTTATGTCATTAAGCGTATTTAGGATTTGAGGATCTTTATCTAATCCGTGATTGAGTAAAACATCAGCAAAGTTATTTTCTCCATTTCCATCAATCACAATAACATGTTGTAAGCTATTGATATTCTTTTGAAGTTGATAAGCCAACTGTTCATAATCAAATTTACGAAATACTTTGGGAACAATAAAAACCTTACTTTCACTATGCTTTAACATAAATGTAAGTTCACGTTCACGAAAAATTGGCATTAACGGATTTAAAACTGCACCAATACGTCGGCATGCAATATAAAGTAAACTGAATTCCCACCAGTTAGGCAATTGGCAAGAAACAATATCATTTTTTTGTATGCCTAATTTTCTTAATCCCAGAGCAATCTTATTAGAAGTGTGTAATAACTCACGATATGTAAAACTTCTCTCTGGCTGATCATCTTTTATACTGACTAATGCTGTTTTATCCGGATATTGATGAACAGCATCATTTAGCGATTGAAGAATGGTTTTATCCAACCAATATCCCTGTTGAATCATTCTTGCTCTTCGCTGTGGCAAAAGTACTGCATCGAAATCCATTCTTTAACTCCTTGTTATATTCTTTCCTTGATTTATAGACTACTACCAAGATCATTTTTTAAAGTTGAAGCCCACCAAGTGACTAAACATTTTGTTTAGTCACCTTCAATAATCAATTGATAATAATAAATAAATTAAATTTAAGCTGGCACAGCCTTGCGACCTGCTTTATGTCTGGCAATAATTGTTTTCATAATCTGGGCCGTACCATCACCAATTTGAAAACCGAGTACATCTCGTAGACGCTGCTCCATAACTCCACGATCGTATCCAGCATGACCAAAGGTTAATAAGCATTGATGTACCACATCATAAGCAAGTTTAGGTCCCCACCATTTACACATTCCAGCTTCAGAAGTATGAGGAAGATGATTATCTTTCAACCATAAAGTCTGTAAACACAATAATCGAGCAGCTTCAACTTGGGTTTCATAATCAGCCAAAGGATGAGAAACACCTTGAAATGCAGTCAATGGCTTGCCAAAAGCTTCACGCTGAGCTGCATATTCCCAAGCTTCATCAAGTGAAACCCTTGCCACAGCTAAGACTTGTAAACCAATCAGTGCACGTGAAAAGTCAAAACCTTGCATGACTTGTACAAAACCTTTATTTTCTTCCCCTAAGCGGTGATTTACAGGAACTCGTACGTTATCAAAGAAAATAGAACCTCGCCCAATAGCACGCTGACCATGACAATCAAATCGTGTAGTACTAATTCCTGGTAAATTCATAGGTACCAATAAAGCAGTTACACCATGTGCACCAGACTCAATTGAACCAGTACGGCCGAAAATAACAGATGCATCGGCTTGATCAGCGGCTGAAATTGAAGTTTTTTCTCCATTAAGAACATATTCATCTCCATCACGCTCAATTTTCAAACGTAAATTTGCCGCGTCAGATCCACCTCGTGGCTCAGTTAAACCTATTGAAAAAATAGCCTCTCCCGCCGTAAGTTTTGCCAACCATGGACGGACAACCTCTGGCTCCCCATGTTCAGCTAGAATCTGACCATTTAAAGAAGCGAGTAAATTAATATATGAAAAACTCAAATCAGCTTTAGCAATCGCTTCATGAATGACACCTGCCGCCAGACGTCCCATACCCTGCCCACCATATTCTTCAGGCAACTCAGGTGCGATAAAACCCATCTCTCCCATTTTTTTAACTAAATCTCGGTCAAAAGTTCTAGTCTGGTCACGTTCTAAAAAACCGGGAGCGATATATTTTTGGGAAAATTTCTCAACTGTTTCAGCTAGATATTCCAAATCTTCTGTAATATAAGGATTTTTACTCATTTCATTCTCCTTAATTATTTGAAATATTTTCGAAATTCTGGCTTACGTTTATCTTTAAGGGCATTTACCCCTTCACGAGATTCCTCTGTATCATAATAAAGCTTCAACGCGTACATACCCATACCAGCAATTCCGGCTTGATGTGCAGTATCCATATTGAAACTACGCTTTGCGATTGCTAATGCTGTTGGACTACGTTCGCAAAGTTCTTCTCCCCATGCTTGAACTTCAGCATCGAGTTGATCAGCTGGAACACATTTATTTGCCAAGCCCATTGATACAGCTTCTTCTCCAGTATAACGGCGACACATATACCAAATTTCACGAGCTTTTTTCTCACCAACAACTCGAGCCAAGAATGCAGTTCCGTAACCTGGATCAACAGAACCCATTTTAGGACCAACTTGGCCAAAAATTGCTTTATCAGAGCAAATTGTTAAATCACAGATGGTTGCCAAAACATTCCCACCGCCAATCGCATAACCTTGTACACGTGCGATTACAGGCTTAGGAACATCGCGAACGGCCGTATGTAGCTCTTCCATTGGCAAACCAATTGTGCCACGTCCGTCATAGTTTCCATTATGAGCAGATTGATCTCCACCTGTACAGAATGCGCGATCACCGGCACCAGTTAAAACAATTGCCCCCACATCTCGATCATAACCAGCTTTATTTAGTGCTTTAATAATTTCATCACAAGTCTGCCCACGAAAAGCGTTCATTTTTTCAGGACGGTTAATGATGATCCATGCCACACCATTTCTAACTTCGTATAAAATATCTTCAAAATTCATTTTTTCATTTCCTTGAACTGTTATTCGTTATTTATTCCAAAATTGGAATTAACCATTCATGGTTAATCCACCAGAAACACTTAATACTTGACCAGTAACAAATCCAGCATCATCACTTAAGAAGAATGTAATAGCCGATGCTAAATCATCTGGTTGACCCAATCGGCCAAGTGGTATAGCACGTGTAAAAGCTTCACGAAGTTTTTCTGGATTCGAAGCGCCTTCGGTTACGCCAGCCAATAAAGCCGTATCTGTTGGCCCTGGACAAATAACATTGAAAGTAATGTTATTGCGTGAATGCTCACGCGCCAGTGTTTTAGAAAAAGAAAGTAATCCACCCTTACATGCTGCATATACAGCTTCACCAGATGAACCAACTCTTGCAGCATCAGACGCGATGTTCACTACACGTCCATGATTTCGTTCAACCATTACTGGTAAAACAGCATGGTGCATGTTCAACATGCCAATTAAATTGATCTGAATTAATTTTTCCCATTCATTCGCAGATGTTTTCAAAAATGGTTTAAATACATCCCAACCTGCATTATTTACCAAAGCATCAATTGGCCCCAATTGTTCTTGGGTAGATTTAACTGCGGAATCAACAATCTGACGATCTGTAATATCACACTCAATTGCAATTGCCTGACCATTATTTGCTTCAATTTCCGCAACCAGGCTCTTCGCTGCTTCTAAATTCATATCAAATACTGCAACTTTTGCACCTTCTTCAGCTAAGCGTTTACAAGTTGCTGAACCAATTCCACCAGCACCGCCTGTCACGATAATTACTTTGTCTTTTAGTCCTTTCATAAGTTTTCCTTGTCCATTTAGTGAGCTAAATTTTTCATTCCATGTTGATAATTTCAAAATAGCTAACAAGAAAATTAATTTCAATTACTAAATAACAGAGCTCACTATGCGAAATATATAAATAAGTTGACATATTTTTATAACAATTTGTTTTTTAAAAAAAATATATTTATTTTTGCAAAAATAATGAAATAATTAGTTACATTTATTGCGCAAAAACAAGATGCTTAACCGTCAATTTCAAGAATTAAAAATACAAGATTGGAAATATTCCAAAAGAATAATTAGTAATATTAATTTTTAGATTATTTAATAAATTGAGCAGATATAATTTTTCAAAAAAAAGCCCTTATTCGTGTAATCCACAAATAAAGGCTTTTTTTCAATTTTATTTTTTGAAGAAGATAGTAATAAACACTATTTCTTAAACTATATATGGTTTAAGAAATAAGACCTTCAGAAAGTCAAATCTTAATTAGAAAATGCAGCTATACCCGTCTGAGCGCGCCCAAGAATAAGAGCATGGACATCGTGTGTTCCCTCATAAGTATTTACAACCTCTAAATTTACAAGATGTCGGGCGACACCAAACTCATCACTAATTCCATTTCCTCCCAGCATATCCCTAGCTAGCCGAGCAATATCAAGAGCCTTACCACAGTTATTACGCTTAATTAGGGATGTACCTTCAACAGATGCAATGCCTTCATCTTTCATACGTCCAAAACGTAAAGCCACTTGCAAACCCAAAGCAATTTCAGTTTGCATATCTGCAAGTTTCTTTTGAATTAACTGATTTGCTGCTAAAGGACGCCCAAACTGCTTACGATCCATCGTATATTGATGTGCTGTATGCCAGCAAAACTCAGCTGCTCCCATTGCACCCCAGGCAATACCATATCGTGCACTATTCAAACATGTAAACGGACCTTTTAAACCCCGAATCTCTGGAAATGCATTTTCCTCTGGAACAAATACGTTATCCATTACTATTTCACCAGTAATGGAAGCCCTCAATCCTACTTTTCCATGAATTGCAGGTGCAGAAAGACCATCCCAACCTTTTTCTAAAATGAAACCTCGAATATCACCAACATTGCCTTCAGGTGAAACTTCTTTTGCCCATACTACGAATACATCAGCAATAGGACTATTAGTAATCCACATTTTAGCGCCAGTTAAACGATAACCACCCTCAACTTTTTTAGCGCGAGTAATCATACTGCCAGGGTCCGAGCCATGGTCAGGTTCGGTTAGTCCAAAACAACCAATGTATTCACCTGTAGCGAGTTTAGGTAAATATTTTTGCTTTTGCTCTTCAGTACCAAATTCATTAATAGGAACCATAACTAAAGAACTTTGAACGCTGGCCATTGAACGATAACCTGAGTCTACTCGTTCAATTTCACGAGCAATTAACCCATAACTCACATAATTTAACCCTGAGCCACCATATTGTTCAGGAATTGTAGGCCCTAAAAGACCTAGCTCGCCCATTTCACGAAAAATAGAAGCATCTGTTTGCTCATGACGAAATTGTTCTAATACACGTGGCATTAACTTATTTTGACTATAATTAAATGCAGTATCCCGAATCATTCGCTCTTCTTCAGTTAACTGATTTTCTAATAAAAAAGGATCTTGCCAATTAAATTGAACTCTACTCATTTTCTCATTCCTTTAGGTAAAAACATCCATCTATTAAGTTGTAGCTTGTTTAATCATGTCTCGAGCAATAATGATTTGCTGAATTTGTGTTGTTCCCTCATAAAGACGGAATAAACGTACATCTCGATAAAATCTTTCAATTGAATATTCACTGATATATCCTGCGCCTCCATGTATCTGCAAACAACGATCAGCTACTCGGCCACACATTTCAGTCGCAAACATTTTTGCACACGATGCTTCTGTACTAATATTTTCCCTTAGATCACGACGACGTGCTGCATCCAACACCATACATTTCGCAGCATAAATTTCTGTTTTTGAATCTGCCAACATCGCTTGAATAAGCTGAAAATTAGCAATTGATTGACCAAATTGTTTACGTTCTATTGCATATTGCAAAGCATCTTCCAACATACGCTCTGCCATTCCTGCACTATAAGCAGCTATATGTAAACGGCCTTTATCAAGTACTTTCATTGCTGTTTTAAAACCAATACCTTCAATACCACCGATCAATTGGTCTTTATGGACACGACAATTATCAAAAATGACATCACAGGTATAAGAACCTTTTTGTCCCATTTTTTTATCAATTTTTCCTAAAGTGAGCCCAACTGTACCGGCCTCAACCAAAAAAGCAGAAATGCCTCCAGCACCTTTAATATCTGGGTTAGTTCTAGCCATAACGGTAAAAGTTGATGCACGAGGTGCGTTAGTAATAAAACGCTTGGTACCGTTTAAAATATAATAATCACCATCTTTGACTGCAGACGTCTTCAAAGCTGCAGCATCTGAACCTGAGTCTGGTTCTGTTAAGCAGAAAGAACCAATAATTTCTCCGCTAGCATAACCTGGTAAATACTTTTGCTTTTGCTCATCAGTACCATCAATAATAATTCCACTTGAACCAATGCCATTATTTGTACCAATCAAAGAACGGAATGCAGCAGAAGTTTGCCCTAACTCAAATGCAACCAACACCTCTTCTTCCATCGTAATTCCCAGACCACCATATTCTTCTGGAATGGTTAAACCAAATAAGCCTAATTCCTTCATTTGTTGGACAATATGATCTGGTATAGCATCAGTTTCGTCGACCTCATGCTCTAAAGGTCTCAATGTATTCTTAACAAAACTTCGAATTGTAGATAACAACTGTTCTAATGTCTGTTGATCACGAATCATCTTTCTCTCCTTATATCCTTATACAATGCTATCCAAAGCACCATTTTGTAATACAAAACCACAGGTAATTTCGTTATACGAAATAAAATAGCAGCACACTTCTAAACAAACAAGAATTTTTTGCTTAAAATTTCGCAATACAGAATTAATGTTCATTAATTTGTGCAAATATATTGATTTAACTCTCAAATAAAGCTAAATTTAAATGACTATTTATTTTGTTATACGAAATTAAAGTTTGTGATTGGTTGATTCTTCTTTTCAGTTTTTATTTTAGTCAACATTGCTGTTGACTAGGTGAATCATTTAAAAAAGCATCAACTATTCTAATTTTTTTTGTATAGCGAAATATAATTGATATGATCAAGAATAGTGTTTGATCAAATACGGGAATGGTATGCATTTAGAATATAATCAACTAAAAGAACAAGTCGAAAAAAAAGTGAACTTTGATGAAATCCGTTTAGATCCGATTTCTCACATTCACCGCGAAAATAATCCTCAATTTATTGCTTCCTTAGCGCGTGGATTAGAGATATTACGTTGTTTTTCAGCATCTAACCAAGTTCTAGGTAATCAAGAACTATCTCATCTTACAGGCTTACCTAGACCAACAATTGCAAGAATTACGAGTACATTAGTGTCCCTTGGTTACTTAAAGCAACTTCCAAATTCTACCAAATACACTTTAGATATTGGGGTGCTGGCACTTGGTTACGCCGCATTATCGAGTATATCTATACGATCAATTGCCCATTCTTACATGGAAGAAATGTCCAGATATGCACAAGCTCCAGTTGCTATGGCAATGAGAGACCGATTAAACATGATGTATCTAGATGTTGTCCAAACCGAAACCAATTTAACTATGCGCAGACCAATTGGTTCGACTTTACCCTTACATAACACATCTATGGGAAGAGCCTGTTTAGCAGCTCTTCCTGAAAATGAACGTGAATTTATTTTAAAAGCATTAGAAAAGAAGCACACTGCTGAAGAATGGCCAGCAATTAAACGTAGTTTAGATCGAGCCTTTCATGATTATCAAAACTATGGATATTGTTTATCTTTAAGCGAATGGCATAAAGAAGTGAACTCTGTTGCCGTTCCCTTAATACACCCAATTTACGGTTTATTGGTCTTTAACTGTGGAGCACCAAGCTACTTAGTTAATCAAGAAAAACTTGAAAACGAAATTGGCCCAAGATTAATTCATATGGTTCAAAATATTCAAGATGCTCTGAACACTTTGCACTAAATAACCATTAAAAACTGAACTATAGTTCAGTTTTTTTGGGAGTAATTTTAATAATGAAACTGGATTTCGTAATATGGAAAATTTAGAACGTGAATCGATGGAGTTTGACGTTGTCATCGTAGGTGCAGGACCTGCAGGTCTATCTGCTGCGATTAAGATCCGTCAATTAGCGATTGAAAAAAACTTACCCGATCTTTCTGTTTGTGTAGTTGAAAAAGGCTCTGAAGTAGGTGCGCATATCTTGTCTGGTGCTGTGCTTGAGCCACGTGCCATCAATGAACTTTTCCCGAACTGGAAAGAAGAAGGCGCGCCTCTTAATGTCCCTGTAACTGAAGACAAAACATTCTTCTTACTTTCAGACACCACATCAAAAGAAGTACCACACTGGATGGTCCCTAAAACCATGCACAACAACGGTAACTATGTGATCTCGTTAGGTAATGTGGTTCGCTGGTTAGGTCAAAAAGCTGAAGAGCTAGAAGTTTCGATCTTCCCTGGCTTTGCTGCTTCTGAAGTGCTTTACCATGAAGACGGTACTGTAAAAGGGATTCAAACTGGCGACATGGGTGTTGGTAAAGATGGCGAACCAACGCATAACTTTACTCCGGGCTATGAACTTCACGCTAAATATACCCTCTTTGCTGAAGGTTGCCGTGGTCACTTAGGTAAACGCCTGATTGCGAAATACAACCTTGATAAAGATGCTGATCCACAGCATTACGGTATCGGGATTAAAGAGCTTTGGGAAATTGATCCAGCAAAACATAAACCGGGCTTAGTCATGCACGGTGCAGGTTGGCCTTTAGCCGAAACAGCGTCTTCTGGTGGCTGGTGGTTATACCACGCTGAAAACAACCAAGTTACTTTGGGTATGATCGTGGACTTATCTTATGAAAATCCACACATGTATCCATTTATGGAAATGCAGCGCTGGAAAACTCACCCACTGATTAAAGAGTATTTAGAAGGTGGTAAGCGTATTTCTTACGGCGCACGTGCTGTAGTGAAAGGCGGTTTCAACTCATTGCCTAAACTAACTTTCCCGGGCGGCTGCTTGATTGGTGATGATGCAGGTTTCTTAAACTTTGCAAAAATCAAAGGCTCACACACTGCCATGAAATCAGGCATGTTATGTGGTGAAGCTGTATTTGAAGCCATTGCTGCCGGTGTAGAAAAAGGCGGTGATCTTGCGATTGCACGTGTTACTGAAGGCGAAGATTTATTCGTTAAAGAATTGACTTCATACACTGACAAATTTAACAACAGCTGGTTAAAAGAAGAGCTTTATAACTCTCGTAACTTTGGCCCAGCAATGCATAAATTTGGTCAATGGATGGGTGGTGCATTTAACTTTATCGACCAGAATGTCTTTAAAGTACCATTCACTTTACATGACTTGAAGCAAGACTTCGCGGCATTAAAAACTGTTGATGCAACCAGCTTCAAGCCAAACTATCCAAAACCAGATGGCAAGCTTACATTTGACCGTTTATCTTCTGTGTTTATCTCAAACACTGTACATGAAGAAAACCAGCCAGCTCACTTGAAGCTTACTGATCCTTCAATTCCAGTGAACGTAAACTTACCGAAATGGGATGAGCCTGCACAGCGTTACTGCCCTGCTGGTGTTTACGAAATCATGGAAAATGATGATGGCTCTAAACATTTCCAGATTAACGCAGCAAACTGTGTTCACTGTAAGACTTGTGACATTAAAGACCCATCTCAGAACATCACATGGGTAACGCCGGAAGGCGGCGGTGGTCCGAATTACCCTAATATGTAATTCCTTGCGACACGGCAAAGCATTGCTGTGCTAGCCGTGTCTCATATCCAAATATGTAATATCGGACGATATAGCAGAGTTTCAATTGATCAATAAAGCAAGATATAAAAAAGGATAATCTAATGGGTGCATTAACAGGATATAAAGTATTAGATTTAAGTCGTATATTAGCCGGCCCTTGGTGCAGTCAAATCTTGGCAGACCTTGGTGCAGAGGTTATAAAAGTTGAACGTCCTTATTGTGGAGATGATACTCGACAGTGGGGACCACCTTGGTTAAAAGATAATAAAAAACTAGATACTCAAGAGGCTGCTTATTATCTATCAGCAAATCGAAATAAATTTTCAGTCGCTATTGATATTTCAACGTTTGAAGGCCAAGCCCTGATTAAAAAAATGGTTTTAGATACAGATGTTCTCATTGAAAACTATAAAACAGGCACCCTTAAGCGCTATGGACTAGATTATGAGAGCTTATCCAAAATCAACCCTCGTTTAGTATATTGTTCTATTACAGGTTTTGGGCAAACTGGCCCCCGTTCTAAAGAACCTGGATATGATTTTATCATTCAAGGCATGGGAGGAATGATGAGTGTCACGGGAGAACGTGATGATTTACCAGGCGGAGGCCCGCAAAAAGCTGGCATTGCTCTTGCCGATTTAACTACTGGCTTATATTCCAATATCGCAATTCAAGCTGCTCTTCTTTCACGCCATCAAACAGGTGAAGGCCAATATATTGATATGGCATTATTAGATACTCAAATCGCTTGCATGTCCCAGCTTGGAACAAATTACTTAGTATCAGAAAAAATTCCTGGGCGTTATGGAAATGCTCACGCTAATATTGTGCCTTATCAGGTTTTCAAAGCTCTTCAAGGTGAATTCATTATTGCCTGTGGTAATGACAATCAATTTACTTCATTGTGCCAAAGTATTGGCTTAGCTGAATTACTGCATAATCCTAAATTTTCAACTAACGCCCAACGTGTAATTCATCGAGATGCTTTGATACAGATATTACAGTCACACTTTTTAAGTGATACTGCGGAGAATTGGGTTGCTAAAATTCATGCGGTTCAAGTTCCTGTTGGCATGATTAATAATATTCAACAAGCTCTCTCGGAACCACAGGCTATAGCACGCAACATGGTAGTCAAAATCCCCCATCCTCTACAAAGTAACTACCAAATGATTGGGTCACCAATTAAGCTTTCAAAAACACCTGTTGAATATAAAAAAACTCCTCCTCTTCTAGCAGAGGATAGTAATTTAATTTTGCAGCGTTATCTTAACGAAGATGAATTTACTGCTTTGAAAAATAAAAGAATTGTTCAATAATGAAAAAACCCTTAGTTTTTACTAAGGGTTTTTCGACTTTAATCAATGAAGATTAAAGTTTAGATACCAACTCAGGAACTACAGTGTTCAAATCACCAACTAACCAGTAGTCAGCAACACTGTTGATTGGCGCTTCTTCGTCTTTGTTGATTGCAACAATAACTTTAGAATCTTTCATACCAGCTAAATGCTGGATCGCACCAGAAATACCTACAGCAACATAAAGGTCAGGTGCAACGATCTTACCAGTTTGACCAACTTGGAAGTCGTTAGGTACGAAGCCCGCATCAACTGCCGCACGTGAAGCACCTTGTGCTGCACCAAGCTTGTCAGCTAATGGATCAAGTACTTTATGGTAGTTCTCACCAGAACCTACACCACGACCACCAGAAACTACGATGCGAGCTGCAGTTAATTCTGGACGGTCAAGTTTAACGATTTCTTCAGATACGAAGTTAGAGATACCTGCATCTTTTACTTCGCCAACTGTTTCAACAGCAGCTGAACCACCTTCCGCAGCAACTGGATCAAATGCTGTACCACGAACAGTACCAACAATGATTGCTTCGTCAGATTGAACCGTTGCAATCGCGTTACCAGCGTAGATAGGACGCTTGAATGTGTTTGCAGATTCAACAGAAATAATATCTGTGATCATGCTTACATCAAGAAGAGCAGCAACACGTGGAAGAATGTTCTTACCAGTTGTTGTAGAAGCAGCTAATACGTATTTGTAACCTTTAGCCAAGTCAGCAACTAAGCCAGCTACGTTTTCAGCTAATTGGTTTGCATAAGCGGCGTTGTCAGCAAGTAAAACTTTGCTTACACCAGCAACTTTAGCAGCAGCATCAGCAACTGCTTGAGCACCAGAACCAGCAACTAATACAGTAATATCACCACCGATTTTTTGTGCTGCAGCAACAACGTTTAAAGTAGCACCGTTAAGTACTTGGTTGTTGTGATCAGCGATAACTAAAATACTCATGATTTTATCCTTCCGTATTAGATCACTTTCGCTTCATTTTTCAATTTTTCAACAAGCTCATCTACAGATTTCACTTGTACGCCAGCTTTACGTTCTGCCGGAGCTTCAACTTTAACAGTTTTAAGCTTAGTACCAGCTGTAACGCCATAATCAGCAGGAGATTTGGTATCAAGTGGCTTCTTACGAGCTTTCATGATGTTAGGCAATGCTGCATAACGTGGCTCGTTCAAACGCAAGTCAGTCGTGATGATTGCAGGAAGTGTAAGCTCAACAGTTTGTAAACCACCGTCAACTTCACGAGTTACTTGTACTTTACCGCCATCAACTTTCACTTCAGAAGCGAATGTACCTTGGCCCGCACCTAATAATGCACCAAGCATTTGGCCTACTTGGTTAGAGTCATCATCAATTGCTTGTTTACCAAGAAGGATAAGTTCTGGTTTTTCAGCGTCAACAACACCTTTTAAAATTTTAGCAACTTCTAAAGCGCCAATTTCATCAGTAGTTTCAACTAAAATACCGCGGTCTGCGCCTAGAGCCATTGCAGAACGGATTTGTTCTTGAGCTTCTTTAGGACCTACAGAAACAACAACGATTTCTGATACTGTTCCTTTTTCTTTTAAGCGAACCGCTTCTTCCACTGCGATTTCACAAAATGGGTTAATTGACATTTTTACGTTGGTAAGGTCAACCCCACTATTGTCCGGCTTAACACGAACTTTAACGTTGGCATCAACCACGCGTTTTACAGCAACAAGAGCCTTCATGTAATCCTCGAGTAAAGATAAAAAATGGTCTATTACTTCATATTCATGTGATAGACCATGCCATAGTGAATTATTTTGAAAATGAACGATTATGATTAATAAGTGATAATGCAATTGCACCGATTAAACCTGCTGCCGCAATTACCATAAAGTTTTGTTCAATCGGTAGATTCAAGGCCATAATCATTCCTATCAGTAATGGTGCTCCTATAGCGCCTAAACGACCAATGCCAGATGCCAAACCTATACCCGCTGAACGAATCTCACTAGGATAAAACTGACCACAATATGAATAAGCAACAATCTGAGCGCCTGTAGAACAAGCTCCAACCACTGCAATAGTGATATACAACATGTGTATTGGCATTGGCAAAGTCATCAAGTACAAAAATACGCTTCCCAAACTGTACATAAACACCAATACCCATTTGATATGCATACGGTCAGCCAACCAACCTCCACCTATGGCACCAATGATCCCGCCAAAATTGAGAGCAATCACGAAGCTTAATGCTGAGCCAAGCGTATAACCCGACATCGCCATTAACTTAGTCAGCCACGTACTCAGTGAATAGACCATAAATAGCCCAGTAAAGAATGCTACCCAAAACATGATTGTGCTAAAACCACGTCCATTCGCGAATAAATAAGAAACAGAAGAGCCCGCATGGGTTGGATCTGTAATATTGAGCAGTGCTACATCATCATCTATTTGAATATTGGGTTCAATCAATCGAATAGTCTGTTTTAGTTCTAGATCTTTCTTGTTTTTACTCAGATATGCCAATGACTCTGGCATTGATTTCATAATAAAAGGTATGAGCAATACAGGAATACCAGCCGCAAAAAATACGACTTGCCAACCAAATTCCACAATAAATTGTTTACCCAGTAAAGCTGCCAATATACCGCCTATAGCGTACCCCGAGAACATCAAGGCGGTCATGAAATTACGTATTTTTTTGGGAGCATACTCAGTCATTTGTGCTACGACATTTGGCATCACCCCACCAATCCCCAAACCTGCGATAAAACGCATAATACTAAAACTAATAGGATCATTCGTCATTCCAGCTAGTGCAGTGAATACGCTAAAAAGAAATACGCAGATTGCAATTGTCAGACGTCGGCCAATTTTATCGGATATGGCTCCTAAAAAAATAGCCCCCACCATCATGCCAAATAATGCTGAACTAGCCATAAAGCCAGCTGTCGAAGCACTGACACCCATTTCTTCCATGATTGAAGGAATAGCTATACCAGCAACAGCAATGTCATAGCCATCAATGATAATAATAATGAAACACCAAACTAATACTTTGGCATGGAACTTATTAAACTTTGCATCATTAGCAATTTTGTGTACATCAATGTACTGCATGATCATCTCCTTGATATTCATGGCTCTTTATATTTTCTTGAATTTTGTTAATTACATTTTTGCCCTTATTTATTGATTGGAGCTGTAATACTTCATTTCGACCAAGAGTAATCATTGCAATAATTTATGTCAATATATTGATATAAATTAAATAATAAAATATATAACTTTCTGTTTACTATGATTTTAAATTAAAAAATATTAATTAAAAATGTAAATATGTTGACTCAAATAAATAATTCAATATGCTTTTAACTATCAAAAAAGGAGTTTAAAAGATGAACGCAACACTAAATTATCAGGACGATATCGCCATAATTACTCTTTGCCGACCAGAAGCAAGAAATGCTCTAAATAAGGAGATGATTCAAAATATTGATGACTTACTTAACAGAGTCATTCAAAGCCCTCCTCGTGTTCTCATTTTTACTGGTCAAGGAGAAAAAGCTTTTTGTGCTGGAGCAGATATCACTGAACTACAAAATAAAACCCCTACAGAATATCTAGAGCTTTCACGTAAAGGGCAAAATGTTTTCAATAAGATTAGTAATTTATCATTCCCTACACTAGCCGTAATTAAGGGCGCAGCTCTAGGTGGCGGCTTAGAATTAGCAATGGCTTGTACTTTTCGTATCTGTAGTCTTAATTCTAAGTTTGGTTTACCTGAAATTAAATTAGGCCTACTTCCAGGATATGGAGGAACTCAACGCTTACCTCGTATCGTAGGCTATGCAAAAGCATTAGAGTTAACTCTAAGTGGAAGAATTTTTGATGCGCTTGAAGCAAAAGAAATAGGTTTAATCACACAAATTACAGCGACTGAAGATTCAGTTCAAGCTGGCTTAGATTTTTTATCAAGTTTTGGAGAATCATTTCCTGCATCCACAGCATTTATCATAAAAGCTGTTCAATCTGCATTAGATTTGAATATTACTGATGGATTAGCACTGGAAAGTGAAATGTTTCTTGCTAGTACCCAAACTAAAGATGCGACTGAAGGTATACAAGCATTTATTGAAAAGCGTAAAGCAGAATTTACGAATCAATGATGCTACTAAACCAACTTTAAATATTGCCTAATATATAGCTGATTTGATAATTTTCGGTAAAAACTATCAAATCAGACTATCTAAATCGATACCAACATTACATAAATCATCAATATTCCATTTTTTATTTTCAATAAATGCATCTGGTTATAAGTATATAATATAGATAAATCCTCAATACTTAGCAGTTTAGATTATGACCCAAAAAGATCAACAAAGTTATGATCATTCTCTTTATCCAATTCACAACAGATTATTCTTCAGATTGTTTCAACTTGGAAACTCATTAGATCGTCAATGTGTAAATGAGCTAGGAATTTCGTCAGTACATTGGGCAGTTTTAGGTGCATTATCAAGGCCACAAACTAATTCGGTTATGTCATTTACTGAGTTAACTGAATACCTAGATGTAAGTAGACAAAATTTAGATGGTGTTTTGAAGCGACTCGAACGCGAAGGCTATGTAATACGCCAAATTGACACAACAGATCGCCGTGCAAAAAATATCATGTTGACCAAAGAAGGAATAGCTCGATGGGAACAATTACAAGAGAATATTTATAATTTTTATAAGCAAGCTTTAAATGGTTTCACTTTAGACGATATGATTACATTTACTCATTTAGCGAATAAATTAACAAATGGCCTGAATGATATTAAAATAAACGGTTAAGCTAGAATGATCTATTAAGATTAACTAATAAATTAGGAAATATTGTTTTCCTAATTGTACAATTTGGAGAATTTAATAGTAATTGTTGTACAAGAGAATTTTATACGCAATTAGTTAGAATATTTTTTAGTTTAATTTTTTAAAAAATAACGTGCATTTATCTATTACCTCTTTTTTTAGAACCAGCCCACCAATTTAGTAGGCTAGTTTTCAATACATTATTACCAAACTTTATTTCAGTGGTGATACCGAAGTTGGCAGACCAATCATTGACTGCATCTCATGGGTTAACCACTGTGGACCGCCTTTGGGTGGCCAAATACCATCTGCAACCGATTTAGCACGAACTTCCGAACGCTCATTCAATGATGAGTATGGCCAAATACTTACAATACGCGGCGTGCCCTCAAGAGCATACATCGCTATTGTTAATTTTGAGTATTGAGTACGAGTTGGCACTGCATTTTTCCATGCCTCAAGAACATGAGGAACACCGCCATGCTTCAACTCATAAGTACGAATTTCATAGACAGGACCAAAATCACCTACCTCAACTTCTGGTAAGAAGTCGAAACCAGCAAAATTTTCAACTGAATATTTGATGATATTTTCTGATGTATCAAATAAGTTGTCTTGTGCGGCTAAACGTGCATTTTCATCGTCAAGTTCTTGTTGTGAAGAGTAGCTACGTAATACAACAACTTGATTGAGTTGACCTATATCTGAGAAAAAAACTCCGAGTAGCTTACCTTTAGCTTTCGTATTTTGGTAAAAACTTTGAATACCTGTCGCAACAGTTGCGGTTGTACCCATTTTGATAGTGATATTAATCAGTTGATAAAGCTTCATGCGGTTCTCCGTGGTTGTGTCATTTGTGTAGGTTGTTCAGTCACTTGTTTATTTAGTTTTCCTGCGGCAAATTGAGCAATTCGCCAAGCAAATACCATGCCTGGCCCTAACGTTGTTCCGGGACCTGGGTATGTTCCTTTAAAAATTGAAGATAGGTCATTGCCACAGGCAAATAGCCCAGTGATCACCTGATTATTCTGATCAAGCACTCGACCATAAATATCACCAGCTAATCCACCGCTACTTGCACAGTCCATTGGAATAACGGGTAAAGCGTAAAATGGTCCTTGCTCAAGTTTGCCCAAACATGGATTTGGTTTTACCTCAGGATCCCCGTTAAAACGGTTCATCACACCACTACCTTTACCAAAGTCGGTGTCTGCACCCTGTTCAACCAATTGATTAAAACGCTGAACAGTACTCACTAATCCTTGAGCATTGATTCCAACTTTTTGGGCAAGCTCCTCTAGTGAATTTGCAGAGAATAAATATTTTGCCTTGAGGTAGTAATCGAGTTTTTTTGCACCAGGCAGAACAAAACCTAACCCATATTTTTGAATCGCAGTTTGGTCGCAAATCAAATAGGACTGAATTTTTGCTTTACCTTGATTTATTTTAAGCTGCGC
The DNA here is from genome assembly GCF_013122135.1 of Acinetobacter lactucae. Classification (NCBI taxonomy): domain Bacteria; kingdom Pseudomonadati; phylum Pseudomonadota; class Gammaproteobacteria; order Moraxellales; family Moraxellaceae; genus Acinetobacter; species Acinetobacter lactucae. The sequence goes on along the minus strand of NZ_CP053391.1, from coordinate 1,874,136 downwards.
CATGCAAAAGTCATGGTAGGAATCTGACTCATTGACAAAGCGTTTGCCATCATCATTGACAGCTATCACACCTGGTTTAGCCCGATCTAAAATAATGTGTGGCCAAATAGCTTTATAGCCGTTGGCATGAACATGAATGGAACATGGAAAATAAAGCACACTACTATCCACAGATGGGTCAAGTTTTGCACCCTTTTCAAGGGCTTTACTGAGCCCATCACCTGTGTTTGAGTCGGGAGACAATGAGTCTGCGGTTAAACCATTTGGGAACAATTGTTGACGTAAATTTGTATTCCACCCCACACCACCTGTGGCTAAAACTACACCTTTTCGGGCATGAATGACTTTTACACCTTGTTCAGTTTTAATTTTGGCTCCTACCACTTTGCCTTTTTCGACTAGCAGCTCTTGCAGTGGCGCATTAAACCAAACTGGTACATTCTTTTGTTTAAGGTTGTAAAATAAACTACCCACCAGAGCGTTGCCCATAACAAGGCGTGTACCCCGATTAAAACGTAACCTTGAAAGCAAATAAGGCACCACAACTTTCAAAGTGGTCATAAAGTTCTGAAAACTATGTATAGGATTTAATAGTGCATTTAACTCACTACGATTGACCATCATGCCGCCTAAGCCCATAAACTCGGCCCGTGGAGGACGTACATATTTAAAGTCAGCACCTAAAACACTTGCATCAAATTCAGCAGGTGCAAGCGCACGACCGCCAAATGCTTCACCAGGTTGATTTTTCACATAATCGGGATGCGCTAAACAAGCATTAAGCTTAACTGTTGTTTTCTCATCTAAATCACGAATCATATCGGCACATGAGGCTAAAAATGCTTCGCGAAGTTCTTCACCACCACGTTCACCCACTACAGATTTAAGAAAAATTCGCGCTTGCTCAATATCATCAGGAACACCTGCTTGAACACTTAAATGTGATCCTGGTGCCCAAATTGTTCCACCAGATGTTGCTGAAGTACCACCTACTTGGGAAGCCTTTTCACAAAGTAAAACATCTAATCCATTAAGCTTGGCAAATAGTGCTGCGGACATGCCAGCTGCACCACCGCCAATAACCAATAAATCAACTTCTTTATCCATGTTCAATTCTCCTTAATCTTGCTTATGTGACGTGAACGCTACTGTTTCAGTTCGAGCTTGTTCAGCAATTTTTTTTGCAGCAAGATAACCAAATGTCATGGCTGGACCTAAGGTAATTCCACCACTTGGATATTGGCCCCCCATGATGCTATTGAGATCATTTCCAGCCGCAAATAATCCATTAATCGGTTGCCCTGCTTTATTTAGAACTTGGGCATATTCATCTGTAACCAGTCCTGCAAATGTCCCTAGACTTCCTGGCACCACTTCAACTGCATAAAATGGTCCACTTTCAATTGGAGCAATACATGGGTTCGGATGATGATCGGCATCACCCTGCGCTTTTTGATAAGGAGTAGTACCCCGCTGAAACTCGGGGTCTTGACCTAAATAGGCATATTGGTTGTACTGCTCAACTGTTTTTAAAAACTGAACTGGATCTATATCGCATGCCACAGCCAGCTCTTGAATAGTGTGTCCTTGTTTTAAGTACCCGTTGTCCAGCCAAGGCCCTAGAGAAATTGGAAAAGGTTTAACAGCGCCTAATCCATAACGGCGAATAAACTTATGATCACAAATCAACCAGCAATGTGCTTGCTCACTGTACGCGGTATTTTTCAATAAATCTTTAATAAATAAAGGATAGGATTCACCTTCATTCGTGAAACGGCATCCATTTTTTAAAACTGCAATTAATCCTGGTTTACCTCGTTCAACCAAATGCGGAAAACGACCTAAAGTTCCATCTAAACGCGGAATTAATGAAACAGGAGCCCATGCGCCAGACCAAGGCAATGTTTGGTCAACAGTTGCACCAATTGCTTCTGCAGCACTTAAACCATCGCCTATATTTGTTTCAGGAGCAGCTGAATGATGGGGGGTTCCTTCTCTCACATGTTTAAATAAAGCTTGCTTACGTTTTTCATCATGTGGAAAACCGCCTGTTGCTAGTACCACACCATGTTTTGCTATTACCTTAACGATGCCAGCTGGTGTTTTAAATAATGCTCCTATCACTCGACCATTTTCTTCAACTAATTCAGTCATGGCATGATTTGCCAAGAGTTTTACATTGTAATCGAGTGCAGATTTGAGTAAGCGCGCCACTAAAGCATTACCATTCACAATTTGAGTCGAGCGCTTAGTGAAAATTAAGTCAAAGAAATGCCGTAACACACGTTTGGTCGCATAAATAAAGGATGGGATTGCATTAAAAGTATTAATGAAGTGCTTCATATCTGCGCCAGAGGCGATACCCATTCCCCAAAGTGTAGTTTCAGGAATTGGTGGACGTAGGATATTTAGTTTCTGACCAAGTAAACGGCCATCGTAAGGTGCAGCAACAATCGAACGCCACCCAACCCTAGCACCTTCAATATTAAAAAAGTCAGGCACCGCTGCACCAATGTTAAATTTAACCTCAGTTTTAGCTTCGAAAAATTCCACCATTTTTGGTGCTTGAGTTAAATAAGTATGGATTTTAGTTTCATCATACTTTTCACCCAAAATATTTTTTAAATATAGCTTAGGTATCTCAATTGGTTCGGCTTGTCCTTCACGTTCAGCATGAGGTGTATTAGGAATCCATAACCATCCTCCCGATACAGCAGTAGTTCCACCAAATACGGATGCTTTCTCTGCGACAATAACCTTTAATCCTTCAAATGCTGCGGTCACGGCGCTTGAAAGCCCACCTGCACCTGAGCCAATGACTAAAACATCACATTCGTAGCATTCACGAATTGGCATTGGTGTCATCTGAAATGGTTGTTGGGTTTTTGCGTTCATACTTCTTACCCCGTAACAGTGCCCAATTGAGCGAGCGCAACGAGTTGTTTCATTGCTTGCAAATTAATTTCAGCGCGTTCGAGAGCTGGACGTTCAGCTAGTACCAAATTGGGGACTTCTGCAGCTAACATAATTTCTTTAGGCAAAGCACGAATTAACCCTATAAGATCAATTTCGCCTTGCCCTGGTACTAATCGATTAGAACGTGCAATCTTAATTAAGCCTTCATCACTCGGATCATATTCAGCAAAGCCATCGCAAAGCTGAACATAGTTCAATTGCTTTGGATCAAGTGCTTTGATCTGCTCAAGTGTTGAATCTGATCGGTCAAAATGTAATGCATCAATTAAAATGGCAGCATTTTCTTGCCCTGATTGATTGACGATATATTCAGCCTGCGCCAAAGTTTTCACATTGGTCCACGGCATGAACTCTAGGTCACAACTCAAGCCAAACTGTTTACTTAACTCACAAAATTGTGCGAAGTGATGTATCAGTCGTGACTGAACAGGATCATTTCCTGCAACCAAAATATGCCTTGCACCGAGCTGCTCAGCGGTACTTAAAAACTGTAAATATGTATCTGGTTCAAAGTCAGAAGTAATTCGTACAATTTCAACATCAGCAATACGAACACCTGTATCATCCAAAGCAGCCCTTGTTTCCTTAATTAGCTTACTATCATTTAAAATTGGATAATCTACTTCATTAGGTGCTGCTGGCAGCAGGCGTAAGCCCACTGCTGCATAACCACACTTTGCTGCAATTTTGACTGCTTCTACAGGACTCACATCTGCAACGGTCAAAAATGAAAGTGAATATTCACGCGACATCTTGTTGCTCCTGCTCTTTCTCAAGTAAATAAGCAATCATTAAGTCGCGAACCTCAATAAACATGTCCGTTCCTTTGACTGCGTTACATCCCAAAGTCGATGCATGTTGAATAAATGGTGTGTTTTCAGGACTAGTTACAACATCTGCAACCGACATTTGTGCAGTTATTTTTTCTAATTGAAAAGCTGCTGAAGGATCACCATTCATTCCCATAGGTGTCGCATTGACCACAACGTCGAATCCTGTTGGATCATTGTTATGTGCAACAACTTTGCCTTTACCTAGTTGTTGAAGTTGTTCAACCAGTTGTTGTTGACGTGTTTGATCCACATCAAAAATTGCTAGTTCTGCTACCTCAGCAAGAAGTAATTCATAAGCAATCGCTTTACCTGCTCCACCAGCTCCTGCCAAAATGGCGCGTTTATCTTTTAACTCGATTAACTTATTTCGTATCGCTTGTACCATGCCTTTACCATCAAGCATGTCTCCTTCCCACCCTTCTTTACAGCGGCGAATCGTATTTACCGCCCCAATAAACTGTGCGCGTGAAGTTAATTTTTGGCAGCAATTCAAAGCCGAAATTTTATGAGGAACCGTGACAATCAAGCCGTCACTATTATTCAAATACAAATTTTGCTGAACAAAATTTGGGAAGTGTTCTGGTGCTACATCAGCAGGGACAACAATCGCATTTAAATCTTTTTTAAGCAGTTCCATCGTTACACCCTCAGGTGATTTGACCTGTACAATCGGATGTCCGACCACAAAATAAAGACGAGTTGATCCATTCAATTGAATATCCATTATTCAATCTCCTTAAAAATCGATGAGTTAGAAAATTTTAGATTTGAACTTTTTTAAGTTCGTGCTGACGTATCTTTGTTGGCGAATAAACCAGTTTCATAATGATTAATGCTGCGACCATACCGGCGGTTGGTAAGCAAAGTACAAGGAAGATTTTGCTCGTCGCCCATCCTAGGCTTAAAAAATATGCTCCGGCAAATGCGCTACCCACTGCTCCTAATCGGCCTATCCCATGCATCCAGCTGTTGCCGGTCGCGCGAGCAAAAACTGGATAGAATGAACTTGAAACACTGTTCAGACCTGCATTCGCACCATTCATCCACATACCGATGAAGAAACACATCATGCTATACATTACAAAGTTATGGCCCACTGCACCTAGAAAGAACATGAAGCCAATCGCTAAAAGATATGCAATCACTAAACCAAGGTGTGGATTCAACTTGTCCATCAAATAACCACATGCGATACAACCCACAGGGCCCCCTAGCTGATAAATCGCAGTAATAATTGAAGCTTCACTAATGCTGAAACCAAATTCATGGCTCATCATTGGTAACCAACTTCCAAGTAAATACACCACAAACAAACCAGATGCATAGCTCCACCAAAGCAAAAAGCTGCCTAAGAAATAAAAAGGACTGAGGACTGCTTTTACTGGATTATCGACCGTATTGGTTTTTGCTTTAGGTAAAACAAAAACAGTGTCAGTTGTATCAAAATCTGGTGCCATTTTATGGATAATGGCATCAATCTCTACTTTTGGATGTTCCTTCAGGACTTTATAACCAATAGATTCAGGTAATTTAAATACTGCGATAACGGCTAGAACAAGTGGTAAGACTCCACCAATAATCATCATGGCATGCCAGTTAAAATGTGGAATCACCCATGCAGCCAAAAAACCTCCAATAGCAGCACCAATTGTGAATCCACTTAGAATAATGGTAACCATACGGCCATTCATTTTCATAGGTGAGTAATCCGTTACCAACGTAACAGCTTGCGGCATTACTCCTCCCATAAATAAACCAGCAATAAAACGGAACATCATTAGCTCAGTCACATTGGAAGAAACTGCTGCACATAAAGTAAATACACCAAAACCAATTAAGTTAATAATGAGTAGTTTTTTACGTCCAAACTTGTCTGCCAAAGGTCCTGAAATCACTGCGCCTACAGCTAAACCAATTAAAGCTGCGCTCATTACAGGTGCAAGATCAGTTGTAGTAATTCCCCATTGCTGCTTAATGACGGGAGCTACAAAACCCATGATTGATATATCGATACCATCAACAACGACAATCATTAAACATAAAAAGATGACTAGTTTTTGTATTGGGGATATACGATTTTCATCAATAAACTCCCTTAAATTTACCTGTTGAGTCATACACTTACTCCATTAGTGTGTATCAGCAAATATGCGTTTTCCATCGCTTATTCAGTTTTGCTCCCTACTTATTCTCAAAAGCTGAATAATTAGGAAACTCCGTATCTGAATGATTCATCTGTACAGCATTTGAGATAGAATCTAAAACAACTATAATCTGTTTTTAATTTTTTTGGAACAGTGTTCCAAAAAATAATATTAGGATTTTTATGCTCAGCAATACCGATCGTTCTTTGCTCATCCTCGAAGCACTACTAAAAGAAGTGGATGGATGCGCACTTAGTCAGCTTTCTGTTGATCTTGATATCCCAAAGTCTGCAATGCATCGCATCCTGACTGCAATGAAAGATATGGGATACATCTATCAAGATGAAATCACGCAGCACTACAAGCTCACTCTTAAAATTGCCTCAATGGGTTTGAGTTTTCTGTCATCGCGTTCGATTACCGAAACATTTCAGCCTTATCTCGATGAGTTGGCAGAAACCTCTTCTGAACTGGTTCGCCTCGGTTTAATCGAAGACGAAAAAATTATCTGGATTGGTAAAGCTCAAGGAGCCAAATCAGGTCTAAAATATGATCCTGACTCTGGCAACGTGGCCTATTTGCCAGCTTCAGCTTGTGGTTTAGCGTATTTATCTATCCTTGACCCAAATGACTTTTCACGAATTGTGGAACGTGAAGGTTTCGATAAAGCCAAGAACTTTGGACCAAACTCACCAAAAGACCTTACAGAACTAGAGCAAATGATTAAGGCTTCTAGAGAGCGAGGTTATGGTGTGATTAGTGACACCTATGAGCTAGGCATGTCTGCTATGGCTAAAATCATTCTCAATCCACAGACAGGCCAACCTTTCGGTACAGTCAGTATTGCAGGACCTTCTGTACGCTTAAGTCCCAAACGTATTGAAGAGTTAGCACCAGCACTCATGGCGACTTCCGAAAAAATTGCATCCATCATCAATTTAATCCATATCTAATTTTTAGCTTCTAAGGCAATCAAAATCATATTTCGATTGCCTAGACTCCCTTTAAAAACATTTTTCAAGCTCCACAAACTGAGCAATCATTATTTATGACAAGCTAATATAGGCCCCACCTTAAATTTAAGTTGATGCATCAACCAAACGATAGTCACCATTAATAATGCTGCTATCAGCCCTAATGTGATGACCACCCCGAAATATTCAATAAAATAACTGGAAAGGATGACAGGCCAGATCGTACCTTGATAAGCAATAAACAAATAACTAGAAAAGATCAGCGGATTTTTTTCCCGATCCATCATATTGCCAATAAAATGGTAGACAGCACTTAGGGTAAAACCATGCCCCATACCCGTCAGTAAAATACTGATCAATAAAAACCAAACTATGTGTTCGACTTCTGCCATCACCAAACTAATGGTTCCAAGCAATAAAGCGAATAGTCCTGCATACAACACATGCAATTCTTTAAACGATTTACAAAATAATTGACTCAGCACTGACACAAATAAAATGATTGAAATTGATACACCAGTTAAGGTGGCTGATGATTTAATGGGTAATTCTTTAATAAAAGTCCCGGCCAAAGCTGCATATAAGCTGAAGGCCCCGAAACTACAAAGTGCAGCCACACTACAGACCCAGAAAACTTTACGTGAAGCCATCTGCGGTAATGCTAAACCTTGTAACTTTAATAACTCATTTAACTGATATTTTTTTTCAATTTTAAATCTGGGTTTGACCCAAAACACACTGATAAATATTAGAAGTGAAAAAAAGATAATAATCCAATAAGGATCAGCCAAAGGTTGCACAGTATGATCAGCTAATACACCACCGACCAAAGGACCCAAACCAAAACCCAAAACAGTAATTATAGAAGTAAGCTTTTCAGCTAATGCCTTATTACGAAACGGATATTGGTCTTTGAGTCCCACCATTGCAGCGGTGGTAATAAGTCCTGAAGCAATTCCTATCAGAAACCTTGAAAAGCCCAGTAACCAAACAGAACTTGCCAATGCAGACAACACTAAACCTAAAATGGTTAAAGCCAAACTGACCAAAATCACATTTTTATAGTGATAAATCGCATTGAGCTTATTTAAAAATAGGAGTGAAAAAACTACCCCTAACATATAGGAAATGAAGATATAACCTATTTGAGATGTTGAAACTCCCCACTCTTGTTCATAGATTGCATATAGAGGGCTTGCCAGAGCAGTGCTTAAAGCAGCAAGGCACAGCGCAAAACTAATAATGCAATATTGAACACTGGACTTTGGTGTCTGCATAATTCAACCAAAAGTGACTTTTAAGTCGATTTTAATTCAAATATGACCCACAGGTCAATTTATGTTAGAATAATCTTGGTAACAATTAAATCTAGTTCAATATGACAAAATCTAAAACACGCGGCCCAAGTCTAGAAAAGACGCAAGAAACTAAAAAGAAAATTATTGACTCTGCTCTACAACATTTTATTGAAGTGGGTTTTGCAAGAGCAAAAATTTCAGATATTGCAAAACATGCTGAATTAGGCAAAGGTACGATTTATTCTTATTTTGAAACTAAAGATCAGCTATTTGAAGCAGTAATTGATGCTCTCATCAACGATTCATTTCGTCCTATTCGCGCCTCTGAAATCACTCAAAATGAAACCGTTTACGAGTTTATTTGTAAAAAGATTATTCCCAGCGTTTTAACGCTTGAAACGACGGGTCGTGCTGATATGGCACTCCTAATTTTACGTGAAGGAAATAATTTTCCGCATATCCGTCAAACTTACGTGAATAAGATTTTTTTACCTATTCAGTATGAGCTTCAGCAATTAACCAGTTTAGCGATTCAACGTGGAGAATTATCAACCACGATTTCCCCACAGCAATTTGCATTGCTTATTGTGAGCCCTATGTGGATGGGTATGATTCACAATGGCATCCTGAATCCAAATGAAGTTTTATCACTTGAAACGCTTTTTCAAGAAAATCTAAAAATCTTGTTTGGAAAATAAAAAGGCAAATGTCTATTTGCCTTTTTACTCATACATATTTAAAAATTAAGCTTCATGGTCACACCTGCGACCCAAGCATCATCCACTTGTTTTACACCACCAGCTTGATGCACATATTGAATATTTGGTCGTAAAGCAATACTAGGTGACCATTGAAAGTTATAGTTCAATTCAATATTCAATTCGTCATATTGAATCGGTGTATATTTCGGATTCGCATAGTCAGCTTCGGTTAATCCCAACAATTGATTAGATGCATTTTGGCGTTCTCGGACACGATCATTCACATCAAAACGTGCCAGACCTAAACCAATGGTATCATTTGGTCGATGCTCGAATATGCCCTTATACCAAAGCGCTATTTGCTGTGTGCTTTCAACAACAGTTGTAGATTTATCATTAAAAGTAAAGTTTGCTGAAATAAATAAACCACGCTTAGGATCGTCCGCAGGCGCAAAAACCTGTTGCTGCGCATTAAGCCAAACACTATGCTTATTTTTTTGCCATTTCCGATCTGCTGCATTTGGCTCAATATTACCTTTTTCATCTGTACTAACATTACGTGCATCTGCCGTTGACAAAAAAGCACCGACTTTATATTCACCACCTAAGCTATTGAACAATGCAAGATTGGGTTTCCACGATAGTTCCACAGGAATTAAAATACCTTTACGTTGATCCATATCCAAATTAAAACCATGTTGCTCTAAAGCATTTTCAGGATTGACCTCATAAATCCCTGTTCCAAACCAGAGCGAAGGTAAAAATTGATATTTGGCGTTAATTCCCCATTGGCTTACAGGACTATTAAACCAAATATCTCCTACTGTTTTACCTAACTGACCTCCGCATAACATTAAGTTCTGAAACTCACAATGCGATGCATTGAAATCATCTGAAAGCCCCATACGACCTACCTTAATTTGTAGATCATTATTCAAAAATCCTTTTTTAACCCATGCACTGGTTAAACGCCACCATTGTCCACGACCATAAATCTCTTGAGCACTACTAAATTGCGGCGCTCTAGGATCACTAATCCGATCAGTAGAAAGCGGTTGTCCATCTCGTTTCGTGATGCTCAACTGTGCTTGAGTATCTTTCCAACCTGCGATTTTCTCTAAATCTAGACGTGTACCAAATGTCCATTGGTTTGCATTAAACAGTCGTGGTGAATCGTCATATCCCCCACTCAAATTAACAGCACTTTCATTTTGAAAAGCGGCAGTAAATTGATAACCTTGCTGTTCGAGTTGAGTCCGTTTTCCGTTCCAATCGCCCAATATCCATTTTTGATCCTGAGCTAAAGGATCCAAGGCGAATACTGCACTACTTGCTAATGTAAAAGTTGAAATCATCGCAAGCGAAGTCATAGAAAATTTCATTAATGCTGTTCCTTAGCACATTGTTTATTATGAACATAAAGCCTTGAATTATTTCAACTGAATCAACTGCTATACATTTTTTAAATGTATTTATCCCTACCTGACCAGCATGCTGATCAAGCTAATTCAAAGCCCTAGAAAATATTTAAGAAGCAAAGATAGATTTTAAAATTGTTAATCAACTTGCTTTACTACTGATTTAACTCAACTGTGTTTTAGTTTGCACAACAGACTGTTTCGTTTTAATACCCTGAATTAAAACAGCAAAACCAGAAAGTACAGCAGGAATCATTAACAATGAAAACATCATAGAAAATGACATACCCGAACTGATCATGGCAGCTCCAGCGAACGCACTTAATATTGCACCAAAACGTCCAATACCATTCATCCAGCTTGCTCCAGTTGCGCGAGCAGAAGTCGGATAATATCCAGTTGCTAAAGCACTCAAACCAACGGCCCCACCATTAAAGGTAAAACCAAGAATCCATGCAAAAACACACATAAGCACCATATCATGGCCAAAATGCCCTAACCCAAAGGTCGCAAGTGCACCAATCAACATGGCAATAAAAAGAACCAAACGTGGACGGTAATGATCCATACACCAACCAAGAGTGATACTCCCAACAGGACCACCAATTTGAAAGAACGAGGTTACAATGGCAGCTTGAGAAATCGTAAATTGATTCGACTTAATTAAAGTTGGCAACCAGCTACTGCATAGATAGATTAAAAATAATGCCATGAAATAACTGATCCAGAGCATAATCGTGCCATAGCGATATTTACTAGATAAAATTAGACCTAGACCAGATTTCTCGGTTTTTACTTCATTCAGATAAATTTCTTGATTTAAAAAAGAAGATTGTGGAAATAAGCGTTTTAAAATCGCTTTGATTTTACCTTGTGAGTACGATTGCTTGACTAGATAGGTAATTGATTCAGGCATTTTCCAATATAAAAATGGTACCAAAATTAAAGGCAGTACGCCGCCTAATATCAACATACTACGCCAGCCAAACTCAGGAATCAGCCATGCTGCTAAAAAACCACCTGCTGCAGCGCCTAAAGAAAAACCACAGTAGGCAACAGTAACTGAAAATGAACGGCGATGATCTGCTGCATATTCTGAAACTAAAGTTGCTGCATTGGGAGCAGCAGCACCTGCACCTAATCCAGTAAGAAAGCGATAAATTAAGAGATGTGTGATATCAGTTGAAAATGCTGTCAGCAAAGTAAAAATACCAAAGCCAAGTACGCTTAAAATTAGCACTGGTTTTCGGCCAAATTTATCTGATAAAGGTCCAGAAACTAAAGCACCTATTGCTAATCCAACCAATGCTGCACTTAAAACTGGTGCTAGATCTTTTGCACTAATGCCCCACTCCTGAATAATCTGAGGTGCAATCAGTCCCATGACTACGACATCCAGACCATCTAGGGCAATAATAGCAAAGCAAAAAAATAGAATGAGTTTTTGTAGTCCACCCATCTTATTTTCATTTAATATGCTTTTTATATCTTTCCTTTGTATTTGACTTGTGCTCATGAGTTTCTCCTTATAAAAGCACGAAGTTTCCCTCGGTGTTTTTCTCAAAACACCGTTCCTTAAGGGAATTTTTAAATAAACTGCTATCTAAGGCTTAATTAATGAAGCTAAGTTCACTGGCCTTAAAATTTGATTCACCTGTGACATCACTAAACCCTCAGATGCTTTCAAATAAATTTGGAAGTCAGGATCTGTATCTCGGGCATAACTACGCTTTTCATAGTCATCCAGACTGTCATAACCCCATAAATGTACGACCTGATTTAACGTACCGATATGACTAATATAAAAACCAAGCGGCTCACCCAAGTGTTTTTTCAAAATAGGCATCGCCAGCTGATCGAATACCTCAAGAAATTTAGGCATACATCTTGGAGTAATATTATAAATTCGATGATCAACAATCGGTTTATGAAACATGAAAAGTCTCCTTAACAGATTGAGAGTTGGTAGATTTAGAATTTTTAGATGATATAAAACCGTTGCCTCCTTTAGCTAAATCAGCAATATGTGATCCTGTGATATAACCAAAAGTCATGATTGGCCCTAAAGTAATTCCTGCACCCGGATAGTTTCCACCCATAATACTCGCACGGTCATTACCAACTGCGTATAAACCTTGAATGGGTTGATGAAACTGATTTAAAACTTCACCAGTAACAGCTGTTCTGATTCCGTCAAATGTTCCTAAATCGCCCATAAACACCTTCACAGCATAAAATGGGCCTTGCTCAATTGGTGCTACACATGGATTTGGTTTGTGATCTGGATCGGCCAAATATCGGTTAAATGAAGTAGAACCACGGTGGAATTCTGGATCTTGGCCTTTAACAGCCCCTTCGTTATAACGCTGTACTGTTTTAACCAACTGCTCAGCATTAATCCCCACCTGCTGTGCCAGTTCTTTTAAACTATTACCTTTAAAGAGATAGCCTTTTTTGATTAAAGATGAAAGTGGCATTGGGGCTGGTTTGGCATAACCCAAACCGTATTTGCTAATCGTTTTATGATCACATATCAACCACATGGCTGTTTCATCAAACTCCTCACAGGCCCTAAATAAATCTGCACCTACATCATGATAAGAGTTTGATTCATTGGTAAAACGTTTACCGTTTTTAAGCACACCAATAATTCCAGGCTTATAACGGTCTAATAAATGTGGGAACACGCCATAGCCATCTGTATAAGGGACTTTTGACACAGGCATCCATGCAGCAGAATCCGCATATTGAATATCCACTACACCACCAACCGACTCTGCAAGGCGACAACCATCCCCTGTATTAGTCTTTGGCACAGGCGAGATGTGTTCACCACCATGTTTCAGGTGCGCGTAAACTTGTTTGAGTCGTTCAATATCATGTGAAAAACCACCACATGCCAGCACGACTCCGTTTTTAGATTTAATCTGGCAGTGCTGATCTTGTTGTTGAACTTGTACACCAACAACTTTGCCATTTTCAAAATTTAACTGCTTAACTTCAGCTTCTGTATAGATTGGAATATCTAAATCAAATGCAGATTTAGCCAAACGTGCAGCCAAAGCATTACCGCTTGTGACATTGGTACCACGACCATAGACAGCCAGTTCTTTTAAATGAATAGCTAATCGCTTTGCCACATAGATAAATGAAGTAAATGATTTAGTGGCATTAAAAAAGTGCTTTAAATCCGCATTAGATGAATTAAACATCATGCCAATAAAGGTAATGGTTTTAAGAGGCGGACGTAGGCGCTTCATATTCTCGCCCAAACCACGAATATCATAGGGTGCAGCTAACACAGAGCGACCAATATCAACCCCACCAGGAGCATCTGGATGATAGTCTGGATAAAGTGTCGGGATAAATTTAACCGAGGTGTATTGTTCGAAAAAATTTAGCATTTCAGGTGCATAATCCAGAAATGCGTTTATAGCCTCCGCATTAAAAAATTCTTTGGTTTCATGCTTTAAATAGGTCAATGCTGCTTCACGGCTATCTTGTATACCATTTTGTTTTGCATGATGATTTCCTGGAACCCATAGTACTCCACCAGAAAAAGCTGTTGTACCTCCGAACACATCGTCTTTTTCGAGGACAATAACATTTAAGCCTTTTTTCTTAGCAGTAATCGCAGTCGACAAACCGCCTGCACCTGCACCCACCACAACCAAATCGCATTCAAGCTGTTGGGGTAATTTGGTATTCATTGTTGTCACTCCTTGCGACAGATCCATGCGTTCACTTGCCTAAAATAGCTAGCTACACCATCCTGATAGTGTTGTATCGAACGCTTTTCTTTTTATTAAACTACGGGGCTATCACAGTTCCGACTAGACCACTTTCTTTTAAATTGAACGATGATCGCGCAAACACATCTTATATCGTTCACTGTTTATAAAATCGTCTCTTCCAACGGTTATATAAGACAAAATAAATAGTCTTAAAATATTCATAAAATTATTTTAAATATAAAAAAACGCCCACTACGGACGTTTGATTGAAACCACAGAACAATAAACTAAATCATGTCTCGAATTTCTTTGGCTGCCTCTCTTAGTAATGGCAAAACCGTATTAATCAGATAGGTATCATTTACTTTAGAAATCGGAGCAACAGCATTTAATCCGGCAATAATATCACCAGTCTGATTAATAATCGGTATCGCAATTGCTGTTACGCCTAGCTCATATTCTTCAGCGGAAATACAATAACCATTGTCCTTAATGGTCTGTAATGCAGCTAGAAAACTGGCTTCTTCTGTATATGTATATGCAGTAAATCGTTTGAGTCCATATAACTTAATCCAGTTTTTCTGCTCTTCTAAGGATTTATGCGCTAATAAAACTTTACCCGTTGATGAAGCATGAGCAGGAATTCGGTTACCTAGATGAATACCAAAAGGACTTACCCGGAAATGATCATTTTGCGGGACACTTCTAGCAATCGGAACGACCTCATAATTATCTTGAACCACCACTGAGAAAACTAATGTCGTTTTTTCAGATAAATGATTTAAGACAGACTGCGATATTTTTGGTAAATGTGCTGTACTTAAAAAAGCCCCTGAAAACTTAAGTACCTTATGTGTTAACCAGTAATAATATTCATCAGTTTCAAGATAGCCTAAAAACTTGAGTGTCTTTAAATATCTACGTGCTGCTGTACGGGTAATATTAGTTCGCTCTGCGACTTGAGTAACATTTAAACGCTGTCGATCTGTGCCAAATGCTTCAAGGATATTGAGGCCCTTTGCTAAACCTGCAATGTAGTCATCGTATTTAATCGTCTCTTCTGAGAGCGGATGTTGAATAATCTGATCCCTCATCATTTTCCCTTTTCTAAATTCCCTGTCCGATATTCGCTCAGTATGTCTGAATATCGTCTTCATTCCCAGATTGTATCTAGAGCTCGTTTGGCTAAATACGTATTTTAAGTCTTACAGGAGAACTTCAATATTTAAGCATCTATTTCACAAAGAGAGCTTAGATCAAAACTTAGGATTTAGGAAATTTATTATGTCTAGACTACAAAATAAAGTCTGTATTATCACAGGTGCAGCCTCTGGTATGGGAGAGTCGGAAGCAATTACTTTTGCACAACAAGGAGCAAAATTAATTATTGCCGACATGAATTTTGAACAGGCCGACCACGTTGCCGAGAAGATCATCAATGCAGGTGGAGAAGCCTTTGCTTTTCAAGTTGATGTCACTCAATTTGATCAGCTCAAGCAGTTAGTCGAATTCACATTAGATAAGTTTGGACGAATTGATGTACTACTTAATAACGCAGGTATTTTCGACAAATATACCAATAGCTTAGATACGACCGAAGAACTTTGGGATGCGATGTTCGCCATTAATGTAAAAGCCGTATTTAATTTAAGTAATTTGGTTCTACCAAAAATGATTGAACAAGGTACTGGTGCAATTATCAATATTGCATCTATTGCGGGTCTAGTTGCTCAAATGGGTGGCGCTTCTTATACAGCTTCAAAACATGCTGTAATTGGTTATACAAAACATCTAGCAGCAGTGTATGCCAAACATGGCATCAAAATTAATGCTATTTGCCCAGGTACTATTCGTACGCCAATGACAGCCAAAATGCTAGAAACCCGTCCGACTGATAAAATTCCATTGGATCGTTTTGGAGAAGCGACTGAAGTTGCCGAGTTAGCTATTTTTCTAGCTTCCGATGAAGCCCGTTTTATGAATGGCTCATGCATTACAATTGATGGTGGATATTCTATTATTTAATAAGATATTTTTACTAATCTAATAGAGACATCTATTAGATTAGTTTTAAAAACAATAGTAACTTCTTTTAGGGGATTTCATCTTTATTTACTTTTAAGAAACTATTTATACAAGCTTAGTACTCTAGATAAGTTTTTTAGAAACTAGAAAAATACCAAACATCTCATCTTTTCTGACCTTATTTATATATAAAAACCACGCTAGATAATTCTCCGCTTAGATGTTATTGAAGATGCTCAAGTGGTGCTTAATTTACCAGTTAAAATTTAGTAAAGCGATTAAAGAGTTACCCGTGTAATTCCTCATACTAATTTAATTCATGACTATGGAGCCAAATCTGTTAGCGATGCACCATCTAAAATAATGCTTTAGTACATTTTATTAACGTAAATCTTATTATAAAGAAAGCATGATAAAAACATCATGCTTTCTGATTTTTTCGAATTATTTAATAGACTTAATGCAAAGGCATTTTATCTAATGTACTTTGCTGAGCTCCTAGCTCAGAACGCACAACCTGCAATTCAAATCCTTGTCGATCTAGCACAGCTCTAGCGCTTTTATCGGTTAATGAAAAGAAGATGCTGACTAAAAAAGCTAAAGGCATCGAAAATAATGCAGGATTATCAAACGGAAATATCGCTTTTTCATGTCCTAATACTCCAACCCAAACTGTCGGAGATAAAACTACGAAAACAATTGCAGAAATAATGCCTGTAAAACCACCATATATAGCTCCTCGAGTGGTCAAATCTTTCCAATACATAGAAAGAATGAGTACAGGAAAGTTAGCTGAAGCAGCAATACCGAACGTGAGACCCATTAAAAAAGCAATGTTCATTTTTTCAAATAAGATTCCACATGCTATTGCGATCACACCTAAAACTACCACCGAAAGTCGAGATACGACCATTTCCTGTTTTTCAGTTGCTTTACCTTTCTTAATGACTTTTTGAAATAGATCATGAGATATTGCTGAAGCTCCAGCCAATGCCAAACCAGCAACAACCGCCAAGATCGTTGCAAATGCTACAGCAGATAAAAAGCCAAGTAATAAATTTCCACCAAGCGCCTTTGCTAGATGCATAGCAACCATATTACTACCACCAATGAGGTCACCACCTAATTGTCCACCTACAAAATAGTGTGGATTAGTGCCTACTATAGCGATTGAAGCTAAACCTAAAATACAGACTACAATAAAGAAATACCCAATGTAACCAGAAGCGTAAAACACTGAACGGCGTGCTTCAGCAGCATTTGGTACTGTAAAAAAGCGCATAAGAATATGTGGTAAACCAGCTAAACCAAAAATTAAACCAATAGACATAGATAAGGTATTAATTGGGTTTGATAGCATTGGTCCTGGTTCTAAGACTTTTTGTCCAAGTTTATGCGCATTAACGGCGGCCGTAGCCATATTATTTAGACTGAAACCAAATGCTTTAAATGCCAGAAATACTAAAACTGTTCCACCAAAGAGTAAAAGAATTGCTTTAACAATCTGTATCCACGTTGTAGCAAGCATTCCTCCAAAAATGACATATACCAGCATTAAACAGCCAACAAGAATGACTGCAATTTTATAATCTAATCCAAACAGTAACTTAATAAGCTGGCCTGCTCCCACCATTTGCAAAATTAAGTAGCAACACACCACGATGAGCGAGCCACAAGTTGCTAAAATACGCGTTCTTTGCGGATCTAAGCGATACGAAACAATATCCGCAAAAGTGTATTTACCAAGGTTTCTAAGTCTCTCGGCCATTAAGAAAGTTAAAATCGGCCAGCAAACAAAAAAGCCCGTTACATAGATAAATCCATCATACCCTTTAAAGAAAACCATACTTGAAATACCAAGTAGGGTTGATGCCGACATATAATCACCAGCAATCGCCAGACCATTTTGTTTAGCAGAAATTGAATTGCCAGCTGTATAAAAATCTTCTTTTGATACGGTTTTCTTGGCAGCTTTAAAGGTAATAAGCAATGAAATACCGACTACGCATCCAAACATGATGATTGCAGTCCAGTTTCTTGGTTCAGTTGGAGCCGCCCAAGCACCCGAGCTAAGTAAAGCGAGAATAGTAAAAGCTATATATTTATTCATAACGGTATTCCTTTCTTAATTTTTCTTTTTGTTTGTCAAAATATTGATTTGTAATGAAGATATATAAGCCTGTTATTAGCCAGCTCGATACAATAACAATTGCAGCAATAGGCCAACCAATTGTGACCTTGCTTGCTTCTAATGGCATTGCAAGCAACTCAGGGCGAAATGTGGCTGTTCCTATAAAAATAAAATAAATGCTAAGTACGATTAAACTTAAAAAAACAGCGAATCGGTTTCTTTGCTTCACCATCTTTTTAAATTTAGTATCTAAGACAATGTTTGCTTCCTGAGAGTAGTTCATATAAAAATTCCTTTTTTATGTAGATCATTATTTACATTCAGCAAAAGCACTATTGATGAAATAGTCGTGATACCGTTCTCTCAATATCTTTTTACTGATTTTTCCAGTCGGTGTATGAGGTATTTCTTCTACTAATATGGTTGCCGAAGGAATGGCCCATTTATGTAATTTAGAAGATAGGAAAACTACAATTTCTTCATGTTCAATAATTTGTTGTGGAGATTTTGGTACCAATATTAAAAGTGGGCGTTCACCCCATTTTGGATGATTGGCAGCAATAACAGCGGCTTCAGCAACTTTTTCATATCCCATTGCTGCATTTTCGACTTCAACACTACTTACCCACTCTCCTCCTGACTTAATCATATCTTTGGCACGGTCTGTAATATGCATATATCCATATTCATCTATGCACGCGATATCTCCTGTATCAAACCATGTATTATTTTCATCTAAGGTTTTGGGTTGATTGATATATTGCTCAGCAATCGTATGTCCTCGTACTTCTAAAATGCCTTCATGAACACCATCGTGAGGAAGTAATTGATGATTCTCATCACGTAATCTCATTTGAAGGCCAAAGATAGGTTTACCGCACTTAATGGATTGAGTTTCAATATTGTTTTTGATTTGATCTAGTCGATTACAAGTTCCCATTGAACTGGTTTCAGTCATTCCCCAAGCATTCTCAACAGCAACTCCATATTGGCTTAAAGACTCAATTAGCGAATATGGTGCAGCAGATCCACCAGAAATCGCACGTTTTAAACTGACTGATGAAATATGGTGATCTTCAAGATAATTTTTAAAAGAATTCCAGATGGTAGGAACAGCCATAGAAATATCGACGTGCTCCGATTGGATCAAATTGAAAATTTTCTCAGTCTGACCGGCAAATGAATGAGGCCAAACGATTTTTGCCCCTGATAAAACGGCGTTAAATGGCATTCCCCATGCGCTAATATGATAAAGAGGAACCAAAGGCATAATACAACTGTCATGCGTTAACCCAATCGCATTTGGCATGCTGAGTATTAACGCATGTAATACCGTACTACGATGTGAATAAAGAACACCTTTGGGATCGCCTGTTGTACCAGATGTATAGCAAAGTCCACTTGCACTTTGTTCTGGGATATCTGGCCAATCATATTGAGGCTGCTCTGAAGCAATGATCTCTTCATAAAACATAAAATCAAATTTTGCTTGTAGATCTCTATTAGGTTCACCTAGCACGATAAAATGCTTTATGACTGGCTTTATATTTTCATAAATAGAATCAAGCAATGCTAAGAAATCAGGCTCAATAATAAGTACTTCATCTTGAGCAGAATTGATAATTTGAATTAATTGTTCAGATGCCAATTTAGGATTAATTGTATGATAAATTCTTCCCGTACATGGGATGGCATAATGTAATTCAAAGTGCTGATATGAGTTCCATGCCATTGTTCCGACTTTAGCATCAGGACTTACACCTAATCGATCTAACACATTGGCAAACTGAGCAACTCGCCCGAAAGCATCTTTATATGTATATCGATGCTTAGTGACCCCATCTGCCTTTAAGGATACAATTTCGTGATCTGCATAAACTGTCAAAGCATGCTGCATTATTGAAGTAATATTTAAATTACAATGCATCATTAATCCATTCGTCATTCTTATTCCCTCACACAATTTAGCAACTGATTCAGATGCTTATATGAGTCAATGCAACTATGGTGCCAAATATTTTTATTATTATTTTCAACAACTTATTAAGTTTTATTATTTTTCTTTTTTGAAAAAATTTCAATTTTGAAATTAATTATTTATTAACTTCATTCTACGCCACAAAGTAGTTCGGCTAATTCCGAGTTTTTGTGCAGCAAGGTCTAAATCACCATCTACTTCTGCAAGTATTTGTTCAATTAAACTCAATTCCTGATTTACCTTTACCTCTTTCAATAAAGGTTGTGCAGTTTGATTCATTTGTGTCTGAAAGAGCTCTGGTAATTGTTGCTTTAAAAATTCTGGAGTTAAAATTTCCCGATCAAGCTCCAATAACACATTAATTCTTTCAACAATGTTCTCAAGTTCACGAATATTACCCGGCCAAGAATAATGATAAAAAGCCTGCTGTAAAATATTAGGCAAATCATCCAGCGTTTTCTTATACTTCTCTAAAAATAGATTTGCTAAATACAGAACATCTTCTTTTCGTTCTTTTAAAGACGGTGTATACACTCTTAGAATGTTTAAACGATAGTAGAGATCTGCCCTAAACGTACCATTTTGTACTAACTCTTCTAAATTCGCGTGGGTTGCAGCAATTACACGTATATCTAAATGATGACTCACCACTGAACCTAAGCGGTTAATCTGTCTCTCTTGCAATACCCTTAAAAATCTCGTTTGAAGATGTAATGGCATATCGCCAATTTCATCTAAAAACAGTGTTCCGGTATGCGCCGCCTCAATTAAACCAATACGCCCACTTTTTTTCGCTCCTGTAAAAGCTCCTTCTTCATAACCAAATAATTCACTTTCTAATAAACTTTCAGGAAAAGAAGCACAGTTGATTGCGACAAACGGCGCTTTATAACGACGGCTATGATTATGAATACTTTGTGCCAGCACTTCCTTGCCCGTACCACTCTCACCCGTAATGAGAATCGTACTATCGGTTTTTGCGTATGCTTTTGATAACTTGATAATCTGCTGGAAATTGGAATTTTGAGTGAAAATCTGGTCAAAGGTATATCTGGTATTAAAGTTCTTAGACGAAACCTTTCTAAATTGGCTATTAGATTGCTCTAAGGCATTTAACTCCTGCACTCTTAAGATATAGCCATCTATATAGTCATTTTTTAGCTTGGAAATATATACAGCAAGCTTTAAATTTTTAAATTGAACGAGTTGATGACTATTTTCTTGATCAATATCAAAGTTGAGCCCTTCAAAAATCTCTAATGCTGGTTTGTTTAATACATCTGAAGGATCTTTTTCGAGTAAAGCACTCATAGAGTTATTAATTAAAGAAATCTTTTTTTGTTGTGTGATAAAACAAATGCCTTCATTTAAGTGATTAAAAATCTCGGTCAAACGTAAAGTCGAGTACTGTTCCCTACGAATCTTTTCAAGGGTACGCGAAGCATTTTGCAGCAAGTCTTTTAAAGACGGCACACTAATGGCTAAATGCCCGACTAGATTTTCATTCAGTGCCAGCTCTACTGCAACAGGCGAACCAATAATGGCATCAAAGCCTTGCTTCTTAATTAAATGAATGGTTTTCTTGGCATCTAAATATGAGTCATAGTTAAATTGTTGTATATCTAAAGCAAAAATATCCGAATAGTTCTCAAGATCAACTGTAGACGTGTTCCCAACCAAAGCAATGCGCTTATATTGTTTTAAATTTGATATGGCCTGAATGACATCAAAAGTACCGGTTCGAATAACCTGAATATCTATATTTAATTTCTTTTGTAGAAAACTTGCTGTGGCTCCCGTACAAAGAAGAATCTGACAGCCATTTTCTACTAAAGTTTGAGCAACATCTTGTACATCCGAAATATGGCATTCCACCAAATCAATTTCATCAGAATCTACTTCATTTATTGCCAGCTCGACCAAAGAGCGAAAACCATTAATATTAGGTTTTTTAATATAGGTGACCAAAATATTAATTGGTTTTCGATTTAGCATTTTTTACTCCATTAAAAAACGTTTTATATAGGGGCAGAACTATGACCACCGTCGACTTTAATTTCGATGCCTGTGATGCCTTGGCCCGCTTGAGAAGCAAGTAATAGTAGAGGCCCATTTAAATCATCAAATTCTACAAACTTCCTTGTAGGAATCTTCTTTAAAAGCTGTTGCCCTGCTTCACTCGTTAAATATTCCTCATTAATTTCAGTAATCATATAACCTGGAGCTATAGCATTTACATTTATACCAAATCTAGCTAACTCTACTGCCATTACTTCTGTTAAATGACGTAATCCAGCTTTTGACGCACAGTACGGGCTAACACCAAGGTTAGTAGACTGAGAAAGAATTGAAGTAATGTTGATGATAGACCCTTTTTGTCCAGCTTTAATCATATGCTGCACAACTTCTTGAGTACATTGCCAAGGGGCTTTAAGGTTAGTATCTACAATCTTATCCCAGTCTTCATCGTTATAATCAAGAAAACGCTTGGTATCACCTACTCCAGCATTATTAATTAACACATCTATGGTCACTCCTTCTACTTCTAAGGCAGTGAGCATATCTTTTACAGCTAAACGGTCATTTACATCTAATGAAAAAGTATGAACTTTTACTCCAAACTCATTTTTGATATAGGACTCTAACTCTTTCAATCGTTCTAATCGTCTGGCACAAATGACAATATGAGCGCCTTCCTGAGCAAACAATTCAGCCATATGATGTCCCAAACCACTTGAAGCACCCGTAATTAAAATATATTTATCTTTTACGTCAAAAATATTCATTCTTTTATTCCTCCCTTTATTATGCCTGTTTCCCTAATAGCTTTTTAGCAATGCTCATGCGATGAACTTCATTTGCTCCATCATAGATTCTGAAACCACGAGCATCTTTAAAAATTTTGCAGACTACTGACTCATCCGTCATGGCCTGACCACCTAAAATCTGAACTGACCGATCCACCACACGCCAGATACCTTCAGAACTGATCACCTTGACTAAACTGGACTCGTAGTTTCCTTTCTCGCCCAAATCTAAGACCTGCGCGCAATAATGAACAGCTAATCGAGTCGTTAAGATATCCATTTCATTGTCGGCAAGCATAAAACCTACACCTTGATGGTCGCCTAATCTCTTACCAAAAGATTGGCGTTCACGTGCATATTGTGTAGCAATATCATGTGCTCTCTTGGCTTGTCCCAGCCATCTCATACAATGTGTTAAACGAGCTGGGGCTAGGCGAACTTGAGCATATTTAAAGCCTTTACCAATTTCACCCAAGACATTTTCTTTAGGTATACGTAAGTTCTCAAAGCGTAAAATGCCATGTCCTCCCGAAAAACATGAATCCATAGCATTCATACTTTTTTCCAATATAAAGCCATCAACATCCGTATTTGTTAAAAACATAGAAGCAGTGCCATCTTCCATCTTTGCCATAATAATAGCGACGCTTGCTCCTTCTGCTCCTGTAATTAACCATTTATGCCCATTAATAATATAATCATCACCATCAGCAATTGCGGTTGTTTGAAGCATAGATGGATCTGAGCCAGCACCCGGTGCAGGTTCAGTCATAGCAAAGCAAGATCTAATTTCCCCCGCGACTAGCTTTCTTAACCATCTTTCTTTTTGCGCATCATTCGCTACAGCATCTAATAAATGAATATTTCCTTCATCGGGTGCATGAATGTTTAAAGCAATTGGACCTAAAGCAGAATATCCTGCTTCTTCGAAAGCTACAGCCTTTTGCAGATGCGACCAGCCTAGGCCACCCATTTCTTGACTTGCATGGGGAGTTAGCAGCCCCCAACCACGCGCCCGACTCACCAATTCTTTACGTAAAGCTTCACTAGGGCCATGGCTATCTTGACGAGGATCATTTTCTAATGGAATTACCTCTTGTTGAATAAATTCTCTAACTTTCTGTTGTAGTTCTAATAATTCATTAGATAGCGTGATCATGAGCTGAGCTCCTTTAATTTAAAACCTTGGGTCGCGATATACGTTTCATACACATCATCCATAGCGCTATTAAATAGCTCATTTTTAATCAGATTATATGCAGTGAAGTTTTGGAGTTTGATTCGTTTACTTATAACAATTTGATTTTCAATCTTTAGATCAAGAATATTTAAACAGCCATAATCCTGTTCCTGCGAATAGACATCTTTGCAGTCATGCCCATATACCCAATTAATAAGTATTCTGTTCACAATATCGTGCGAAGAAATAAGAATATTCTGGTCTTTGTTCGCCGTTAAAATTATCTTTTCAAACCATGTCAGTACACGTGCAATAAAAAGAGACCAACTTTCACCTTGTACAAACAACTCAAGATTGTTTTTATGGAACTGATAGGCCTTTTTTATTTCCAGTTCGGCACGATCCAACGAAATTTCTCTTAAACGTCCCGCTTTAATTTCTCGAATATCATCAAATGACATAATGTCTTTAGGTTCGCTTTGATAGCTATTCAGAATCTCTGCGGTTTGTATTGAACGAGGCATGGTAGACGAATAAATTTTTTCAAAATTAATATCGCGTAATTGATGCGCTAAACCTTGTATTTGTTCTATTCCACGTTGAGATAACTGGGCAAATTTAGGATTAATCGGATTATTATCTGCATCAAAATATGAAACATGCCCATGACGAACCAAATAAATACGTAGCCGATGCTTATCCATGATGAGTCACCTTGGTTTCAGTAATTTTTAGGTCTTCAGAATTAAGAGCTTTTAATATTTCAAATGTATGCTCAGATTGTTTACCCTCACGTATATCGGCAATAAACAATTGAATAGCATCTTCAACATCTTTGATTGGAAAAGAAAAATAATCTTGCAAAATTCCTGAGCTATGTAATGAACAAGTTTCCTTTTGCAAAATATAAGCCTGCAAAATTTCAAAGCTTCGCATCAGCATTAACAAGTTATATTTCTGACTGCCCGATTGCGGTAAAAGCTCATTTTTAATCACTGCTTGACTTGCTTTGATCAGGTCAATCATTTTTTGCTCTTTCATTCTTTTTCTCCCAATATTTCCAAGATATTCTTTTCAAGGCGAGGAACTAAAAATTCCGTTAGGGCTAGTTCAAGTGATGGAGTAGTCATTTCATTGTTTCGGTCAGACTGCTGCATGGCAATAATTGCCCATCGAACATGAGACAGCACATGCCAGAACTTCATTTCAAATTCAGGGATATAGATATCGGAAATTTCAGCATAGGCTTTGGCAAAGTCTTTATATGAACCTATACCCCCTGCTATATTTTTATCTTGACCAAAACGCCAGCATTTTGAGGTAAACCAACCTATATCTTCTCTACGGTCACCCCACTGGGTAAACTCCCAATCTAAAATTCCAGAAATCTGATCATCATTAATCATGATGTTACCGATGCGGTAATCACCATGGACTAACACTAGATCATCTACTTTTGGAATATTGTTAAACATCCATTGAATGGCATACTCAAGAATTGGACGATGTCTTTTCAAGCTATCTAGCTGCTCTATAAAACTTTTAAGTTTTTTCTCTAAATATTGATCTCTATCTGGCTTAGGAAGTAATTTTTCTAATATTTCGTCTGATTGAATGGCATGTATTAAAGCCAGTTGTTTACCCATTTCTTGAGTAATTTTTTTTCGTTTTTCTTCTTCAGCAATTCGAACTAATTTATGGCCTTCTGTTACACCATCAATTTTTTTCATAATGAAGAAATCACTATTTAAAAAGTTAGGTGATTTTTCAAAATAAAGCGGCTGTGGCACTTTAATTCCAAAATGATAGAGACGATTTAAAAGTAAATACTCTTGTTCACGATCTGAACTGGCCTCTACGCTCGACTCAGCATTTTTTCGCAGAACTAAAGCAAAATCTTGAGTTTGAACGAGCCAATTTTCTTGAATAGCCCCACCACTCATCTTTTTCAACTGAATCTCATGAGGAATTAACCCCAAATTTTCCTGCAATAGGCCGCTCAATTGCAGTATATGGTTAGCATTCATTATTCACTCCTTGTAACTATATGCGGTGGAGCAAATTGCATGCCATTATTTTTTACATTAAAATTCAAACACTTAAAAAGTCAAAAACATTTCAAATATGAAATTAATTTCATATTTGAAATGTTTTTCATTCTAGAGCTTTAATAAGTGTTTTGTAAAAAAGTTAAATTTTGATGGATCAATTTTTTAAGCTTAAAAATATCATGATTTATTTTTTAGTGAGTTCACGAAAAGCTGCCGATAGTATTTATCAACAGCTTTGTATGAAATGAAATTAATCAAATTTGAATGATTGAGGATTTAGTTTAAATAATGATTCTGTATTTGATTTAATCAACGCTGAATGAGTTAAAGTTCTCGGTAGAATTCTATCAAAATAGAATTGCGCCGTAGAAACTTTTGCAGAATAGAACTCATCTTGGGTTCCTTGATCAATTTTATTTTGAGCTACAATCGCCATCTTTGCCCACAAATAAGCAAAAACCACGTAACCGGAATAATATAGATAGTCTACGGAGACTCCTCCAACTTCATCCAGATTTTCTGGATATTTACTTTGGATAAATGTGGATAAATCAAGCCATTCTTTAACGAGTAGATCAAGCTTTGATAGCATATTCTCTGTGAGACCCATACCGCGATGTTCTTTTGTAAAAGACTGAATTTCATCAGTTAATAAGAATAATAAGCTTCCCTTTGAACCAATGACTTTACGAATTAATAAATCGATTGCCTGAATTTCAGTAGTCCCTTCATATAATGTTGAAATGCGAACATCTCTAGCAATTTGTTCCATTCCATGTTCAGAAATATAACCATGCCCACCATAAATCTGCATACCATGTTTAGCAACTTCTACTCCCAATTCCGTTATAAATGCTTTTGCAATTGGAGTCAGTAATGCCAATTTATCTTCAGCTACTTTTTTTTCAGACTCATCTGTAGCTAATTCAGCAATATCCACATAAGTCGACAGATAATAAGCTAATGCACGAGAACCCTCGGTAAAAACTTTTTGTGTTAAAAGCATGTTCCGCACAGCAGGATGTTCAATAATTGGATCAGCAGGTAAATCCGGAAATTTAGGACCGGATATTGAACGCATAGCCAACCGTTCTTTTGCATATACCAATGCACCTTGATAGGAAGCTTCAGAGGCAGCTAACCCTTGTACCGCCGTAAAAACTCGTGCTGAATTCATGAAGGTAAACATGCAATTCAAGCCACGATTTTCAGGGCCAATTAAAAAACCTTTAGCATTTTCAAAATTTAATACACATGTTGCATTTCCATGGATACCCATTTTGTGTTCTATAGAACTACAGGTTACTCCATTACGGCTATCAATATTTCCATCAGCATCAAGATTAAATTTTGGCACAATAAATAACGATATACCCTTAGTGCCACTTGGAGCATTCGGTAAACGGGCTAAAACAATATGAATAATATTTTCAGATAAATCATGTTCACCCGCTGAAATGAATATTTTTTCCCCTGTAATAGCATAACTCCCATCGCTATTTGGGACAGCTTTAGTTCTGATTTGGCCTAAATCTGAACCTGCATGTGACTCAGTAAGGCACATGGTTCCAGTCCACACTCCAGAAACTAAAGGAGTTAAAAATTTTGTTTTTTGCTCATCTGTTCCATGATTCTCAATGGTATACATTGCTCCATGGGATAAGCCTGAATACATTCCCCAAGCCCAGTTAGTCGACGTCAAAATTTCTGAAATGGCGATCCATAATAATCCTGGGAACTCTTGTCCTCCAAACGCTTCCTTACCGGTTAAAGAGGGAAATCCTAATTCTATATATTTTTTGTAGGCTTCCTTAAAACCATCGGGTGTGGTGACCACTCCATCTTGAAGCTTACATCCTTGTTGATCTCCTATTTGGTTTAACGGATGCAGTTCTTTTTCACAAAATTCAGATGCTACTTCTAAATATGGGACGACTATTTCACGGGTCATTTTTTCTTTTGACTGAGGATATTGTGAATAGAGTGATTCAAAATCGAGTAAATCGCTTAATACAAAATTAATGTCACGAAGTGGTGCTTTATACATTGGCATATTAACTATTCCCTACATTTCAATTTTGGAATCAATATTCCTAATTGGGTCCTAATGTGATTGGATATTTAAAAAATTATTTCATCATACGAAACAATAGATTTTGGAAAGAAAATATAGTCAAAAAAATAAGAATAAAAATAACTACTGTGCATAGTTAATCATTTATTTAATTCATTTTATTCATTATAAAAAATTAGTTAAGCTCAAAAGATAGTCATAATTTGGGATAAATAAGAATTATAAGGATGTGGGTTTAACACGATGATAACTGCCCATAACTCTATATATTTAATAGTTATTTTCCAAAAAAACCTCACACAATTTGGAAATTAATTATTTTATTTATTAAAAGTTCAAAGGAATATGATATGGAAATTAAGCCTACCAAAACTCAAATAGAAGCTTTTCGTAATGATGGAGCTTTTCTTTTTGAAAATTGTCTTACTGAAAAGCAAATTTCAGACTGCTACGAAATATTTAAATGGAATATGGCTCATCCGGGGCCAAGTAATTTTCGTGCTTTAGATGGTACCAAACTTCAAACCCATATAGATAATGCAAATCCATTATCTAAAGATAAGTTAGATAATTTAGTAAAAACCTTGCCTTTCGGTAAGATTTTTCAAGAACTTTGGGGATCTGAAAATGTTTGGTATTTCGCTGAAGAAATTTTTGCAAAAGAAAATGGTAACAGCGGTCGAGGACCTTGGCATCAAGACACAGCCAACCTTCCATGGGCTGGCAAACATTGGGGTAATGCTTGGATTACTTTTCAATCTTTACCTAAGAAAAATTCTTTAGAAATTATTCGTGGATCTCATAATGGTATCCAATATGATGGTTCAAGTTTCAGCAATCCAGACGATCCAACAGAGCCATTATGGGGTGATGGAACTTACCCTCGCTTACCACATATTGATGAAGAACTATCAAAAGATCCAAATGCTTACGATGTTTTATCATGGGATTTAAAACCAAGAGATGTTGTGATTCTTCATCCAAGAGCATTACATGGCGGAGCTCCTGTCGACGAACAGTGTCCAACTAGACATACATTAGTTTTACGTTTCTTTGGCGATGATGCTACGTTTCGTTGTTTACCTACTTCAAATCCAAGCCATGCACGTAATGGATTTCTTTTTAGAGAAGAAATGGAAAAACTGAATGAAGGAGATCTATTTAGATCACCAATCTTTCAGAAAATTGCTTAATAAATAAAATCTTAAAAATGGAATAAAAAATGCAAAAACAATTAATTAACCCCGGTTTACGCAAAGAGAAACACTACGATCCATTTCATTTTTCTGCTGCTGTACGTGTAGGCAATATGATTTGGGTCTCGGGCTGTGTAGGTGAAAATCTTGAAACTGGTGTTCTAGAACCATCTATGGAAAAACAAGCCCGTCAGACCTTTGAGAACATAAAAGAAGTGCTCAATGCTGCTGGTGCAACAATGAGTGACATCGTGGAAATCATCACATTCCATACAGATCAAAGAGGAGAAATTGCTGAATTTATGTCTGTAAAAGATGAGTATTTGCCAGAGAATTATCCTGCTTGGACAAGTATAGGTGTATCTCAACTAGCTCGGCCAGAATTCAAAATCGAAATACGTGTAGTAGCGGTGATTGGCTGTGGAGATAAATAAATTTAGCTCTTAAAGCTGTAGATAATCACTTTCATACAAATAAGCCTAAATAAACCTCCTTAATAGAGTAAGAACAGGTATTTATGCTTAATTGTATATAAAACAATGGACTAAATTAAATAATAGTAAATGGAGTTTTTAATATGAGTAATTCAGGCCCAATAAATGATAATAGTAGTGGTGCCCAACTTCTTGCTCGCTTAGATCGTTTACCGGTTATGAGGATGCATTACTTTTGGGCATTATTGCTAGCAATAAATTTAATGCTGGAATATTACGATAATGCAATTTTTGCCTATGCTTCTCCAACGATTAAGGCGCATACGAATTATAGTACAGAACAAATTGGTCTTATAGGAAGTATGTTTTTCGTTGGTATGATTATTGGAGCCTTAGTGGGTGGAAGGTTATCTGATAAATTTGGACGGCGTTCCATCATGGTCTGGGCTACTCTTCTCTACTCATTCGGCTCACTTTTGACAGCCCTTTCACCCAACTATGAAATAATGCTGTTTTCGAGAACAATCACAGGAATTGGCGTACAGGCAGCAACCTCGGTTTTGCTCGTATATGTGTCTGAAATGTTTCCTAGTAATACTCGTGGTCGCTTTATGTCGGTGGTCACAATCGGTTTTGCATTTTCAGCTGTAGCCGCATCCGCTTTAGCACTGTTCTATTTACCCAATAGTGGTGATAATGCTTGGCGTCATCTTTTTTATGTAGGCAGTATTGGATTTTTCATTGCTCCTTTTATGCGTTTTTATATCCCTGAATCTGTGCGTTGGTACATTGCCAGAAAAAAATATCAACAAGCAGAAACCCTTATTAGCGAATTTGAGAGACAAGCGATTTTAAAAAATAAAATATTAGAAACGCCAAATATTTCATCTGTAGAACATTATAAAGAGGCAAAACTTTCCGATCTTTTCACAAATAAAACCGTTGTTCTTACTATTATTGTAATGGGTATTGGTTACTTCGGCTCAACATTAGCATACTACTTATTTGGCAACTGGGCGGTCTACTCTTTCGTCTATGGTTTAAAATATTCCGAAGAAAAAGCTTATTATATTTTCTTTATATGGAACGTGATCTACTGCGTAACTCCATTTATAACTATGTTTATACTTGATCGCTTTGAACGTAAGTCATTAATTTTAGCCATGTCAGCATTAACGACTATCCCTCTTATTATATTAGGAATATCAAATATAATGTGGGAATTAATCGTTGCTGGCGGTATTGCCTGCATAGTCACGGGCATCATTGTAAGTGGCTATTACACTTATATTCCTGAATCATTGCCTACAAAATTACGAGCATTAGGAAGTGGAATTATTATCTCCATTGGTCGCTTTGGAGGTGCAGTCTCTGGAGTTCTTGGTGCTTGGTTATTTACCAATGGTGGGATACAAGGAGTAATGTTCACTGCCGCAGCATTGTATATTCTATTCGCCGTTCCTGTGATGTTATACGGCCCCCTCACCACTAACCGCTCTCTTGAAGTAGTCAACAGTAAAGAATAAGCAAATAGTCTTCTCAATCAAACATATAGTTTAAAAAATCTTGCGATTATTAATCGCAAGCTAGGAAAACTCAACTTAATTTCATGATATTTAAGGAAAAAATCATGTTAAATAAAAAACTTATAATTGTTTTTTTAAGCTTTACCGCAACTTCACCATTGGTTCAAGCAGTTGAAATTAATAAGGATTTAAATCTAAATTTCACTGCTACGGCTATGTCAGAATATCGCCGTTCTGGTTTTGATCTGAGTGATGGTAAACCAGTAGTACAAGGGTTAGTATCTCTCGCTCATAAATCAGGGTGGGATATTTCTGCACAAATTTCCAATTATGATGTAGTCGTTGTACCAGCAAAATATGAGATCGCTTATACGGCAGGCTATTTTCATGCCTTTAATGAGAAAGTATATGTTTACTCCTCTCTAGGGCAAACTATCTATCCAAATTGGGCTGATGGCAACGTAACTGAATGGTTTATCAGTGCGAATGCTTATGGAGCTTTTTTTAATTACTTTTATGACTGGGGAAAAAACTCAAATGCCCAATATCGTTATATAGGTTATAAATATAATTTCCCTAATGACGTCTGGCTTGATATGCGTTATGGCTATAATGATGTAGGTATACAATTAAAAAATGAGAATGGTGATATCCGTCATAATTACAGTACACGCAAGGTAGAGTTAGGGAAAAAATATAATGATATTAGTTACACACTCGCTTATGCTGATACTGATTTAACGAATTCAGAATGTACACAGATCATGGCATATGGAGATAAATGTTCATCCACTGTAGTATTTGGTATAAAAAAGACTTTTTAATTAAATAGATAGAGAACTTTTCTTAGATAGGAAAAGTTCTCTTTTTTTATTCATAATAATTTAATTTGTTATAAAAATACTGTTTGCACCTTATTCTATTTCAATACAAACAGTAGTTGAGTAATTTTTGACTTTATACGACTTCAAATAATCCAGCAGCGCCCATTCCTCCACCAATACACATTGAAACCACTACAAACTTCACACCACGTCGTTTACCTTCAAGTAAAGCATGTCCCACTAATCTTGATCCTGTCATGCCATATGGATGGCCAATTGAAATACTCCCTCCATTTACATTGTATTTATTTGGATCGATGCCTAGATGATCACGGCAATATAGTACTTGGCAAGCAAAAGCCTCATTGAGTTCCCACAATCCAATATCATCTATTGAAAGACCATGTTGTTTAAGTAGTTTAGGAATCGCATAAATAGGACCAATACCCATTTCTTCAGGCGCATTTCCAACAACAGTCATTCCACGATAAATACCTAGAGGTTCGATCCCCAACTGTTCTACTAATTTTCCATTCATTACTACACAAGCGCTTGCACCATCGGATAGTTGACTCGCATTTCCAGCAGTAATTACGCCCCCTTCAATGACTGGAGATAAACTATTTAATGACTCTATCGTAGTACTTGGACGATTACCTTCATCCTGACTTAACGTTACTTCTTTAAATGAAGATATCCCGGTAGTTTTATCCGTTATCATCATCTGAGTTGTCATTGGAACAATTTCATTATCAAATATTCCAGCTGCTTGTGCGCGAGCTGTACGCAATTGTGACTCTAAGGCATACTGATCTTGAACTTCTCGAGAAATGCCATATTTTTTTGAAACAAACTCTGCGGTTTCTAACATTGGCATATAAGCTGTAGGCTGATGGGCTAAAACATTAGGGTCCATTTCAGCTTTCACCCATTCCATATATCGGCTTTGTACAGCAGAAATATTTTCCTGACCTCCAGCAATAACGGTTTGCATACCGTCATACATAATTTGTTTCGCTGCGGTAGCAATCGCCATTAAACCGGATGCACATTGTCGATCAATTGTTTGAGCACCAATCACCGCTGGTAAGCCAGCAGCGAATAAACCATTTCGAGCGATATTATTTCCTGCCGTACCCGCATTTAAAACTGAACCAATAACAGCATCTTCAATACGATCAGGTTCAATGCCTGCGCGTTCAACGGCATGTTTAATAGCATGTCCTAACATCGTTGGGGAGTGCGTAGCATTAAAAGCACCTCTATATGCTTTCCCAATAGGTGTACGAGCTGTTGAAACAATTACTGCATCAATCATAAATCTTCCTTGTAAAAGAGAAATAAATAGAAATATTGCAATGGAATTAAGGTATTAAAGATATTCCAACTTATTAAAGTGGCACTAAGCTTATAAGGAAGTTTTATAAATTTTAGGCAAAGCAAATACATTGCCTCGTTAGGTAACGAAACTTATTTACTTACTTAGTCTACAAATTGAAATAAGAATATTTTTATCGAATAATCTATCACTACCTAATTTAGAATGGGCTTGAATTAGAAGTCACTTTTCATTCTAAAAATAATTGCTTATATATCTAAAATCCTTAAAACCATTGCTCAGGCATATTCAGTGGTGTTGTCTCCACTGGATCCAGTACTGCCAACCAACTGGATATTTTTGGCATTTCCCAGCCAAAAAAGTAATCACAAGCTGCCAATTTCCCATTTAAGAAATCGCTACTCGATGATGTCTTAATCATTTCATATATAGTTATTGCTTGATCTAACCATAACCACCCTACAACTAAATGCCCAAAAGCCTCTAAATAATTTGCAGCATTTGCTAACTGCATTTCTAAATCATCTAAGGCGTGTAATTGCTCAGTAACTTTAAGAATTTCTTGCCAATGATCATTTAGCTTTGTAGCGTGATTATGTAATTTATCTATTAAAAGTGCTTGGTGAACTGTTTTAGTAATCCGTTCATTTAACAACCTCATAGATAAACCATCATTTATACGTGTTTTACGGTCTAATAAATCGAGAGCTTGAATACCAAATGTACCTTCATGAATTGGGTTAAGGCGGTTGTCTCTATAAAACTGCTCAACGTTATATTCACGCGTATACCCATATCCACCATGAACTTGAATGGCCAAGTCATTTGCGACTAGCCCCCATTCAGAAGACCAACTTTTTACGACGGGTGTTAATAGATCTAGTAAAGCATTGATATTATTTTGTTCTTTTTCATCTTCAACAGATTTAATCTCATCGACCAATCTTGCTGCATACAAACATAATGCTAAAGCTCCTGATACATAAGACTTCTGTGCTAATAGCATTCTACGAACATCAGGGTGTTTTATAATTGGGACTTGAGAAGAATTAAGATTTCTGTCACTTTTTGGTCGCCCTTGTAGACGAGTTTTTGCATAATCAAGAGCATGCAAATAACCCGTATAACCTAATGCCGCAGCTGATAATCCCACAGAAATACGAGCTTCATTCATCATATGAAACATATAAGCCAATCCTTTACCAGGTTCACCTATGAGGTGTCCTAAGGCTCCAGCTTCACCTTCAGGAGTAAACTTACCTTCTCCAAAATTTAAAACACAATTAACTGTGCCTCTATAGCCCATTTTATGGTTTATTCCAGCCAGAACTACATCATTTCTTTCATCTGGTTGCCCATCTTTATTAAGTAGTTTTCGAGGGACGGCGAATAATGATATAGCTTTAACTCCTGTCGGAATTTGACCATTTTCATCAGGAATTTTAGCAAGTACTAAGTGTAGAATATTTTCAGAAATTTCATGATCTCCTCCCGAAATCCACATTTTATTGCCAAATAGACGATATCGACCATCTCCATTAGGAACAGCACGTGTACGAATATCAGCTAGACTTGAGCCTGCTTGGGGTTCAGATAAACACATAGTCCCGAAACATTTTCCTGCTGCCATAGCAGTAATATAAGGCGAGATAATTTCTTTCTCCCCATATGTTATTAAAAGATTAGCATTCCCAATTGTTAAAAAGGCATAAGCTGCTGTACCCGCATTTGCACCCAGCAGATATGCCATACCAGCCCGTTCAATTGTAGTAGGAAGACTCATTCCATCCCATTCTAGCGGAAGTGCAGCATTCATTAATCCAGCTTCAGAAAATTCGCGTAATGCTACTCCCACTTCTGGATTTACCGTGACCTTTTCTCCATCAAAGCTAGGTTCATTACTATCGTTTTTCTTATTGTGTGGGGCAAATAGATCAGTTGCTAAACTTTCATAAACATTTAAAACTGAAGTATAGTCAAAACGATCTTGACCAGAAAAACGTGTTCTCTGGTTTAATAGGTCTACTTTTAACCAGTCAAACAATATAAAATCCAAATCGCTACGAGACAGAATAAGTTCATCTACCATGGAAAATACCTACTATAAAATGAGAAGTGATAACCATTCTGCGACAAGCGCAGGCTTAGTTTCGTTTTCAATTTCAACACTTACATCAACAACCATTTGATAACGGCCAAGAGACTTCTCTTTAAGTGATTTTAATAAGAATTGGCCCCTTACTCTTTTTCCACTATGAACTGGATGAATAAAACGTAAATTATTCATTCCATAGTTTATAGAACTCGTTAGCTCTTTAATCTGCGGCAAAGCTTCTGAAGCCATAGCAGATAACAATGATAAGGTAAGGAACCCATGGGCAATTGTGCCTCCAAATGGACTTTTACTTGCTGCCTCCGTATCGACATGAATGTATTGCCAATCTCGTGTTACATCTGCAAACGCATTAATTGTTGCTTGATCAATAGTAATCCAATCAGACATTCCAAGTACTTCGCCTTGCAGTTCAAAAAGTTGAGCAATTGAAATCGGAGTTTTATTTGAAAGAGTATCACCCATTTTTATTCCCCTACTTTTAAACCCGCTTTATCCAACTCTAAATTACCTTGAATAAAACCAGATGTAGGGACGATTTCACCTGCACGATTAGATACTTCATTTAATCGCTCTAACAATTTATGTGCTGTCTCGTCGCTGTTTCCAATGTGAATACCGTGAGTCAATGTAATATGTGCAGCCTCGAAACTTCCCGCTCCTGCACATAAAATCATTCTTGTTGGAGCATCTTCGCTCACTAACACGGCGGCAGCTGGACTTACTGCAGCAGGTGCAAGTGCTTTAAGAGATTCATCAGGTAATAAACCTTCCAACATGCGAGTTGCTGCCGTAGGTGCAAGGCAATTAACCCGAATATTGTATTTTTCTCCCTCAAGCGCTAGCGTTTGCATTAATCCCACTAGCGCCATTTTTGCAGCACTATAATTAGACTGACCAAAGTTCCCATATAGGCCAGAAGAAGAAGTAGTCATTACTATACGACCATATTTTTGCTCGCGCATAATATCCCATACAGCCTTAGTGGAATTTACAGCTCCCATCAAATGCACATCTATAACAGTTCGAAAATCGTCTAAAGACATCTTGGTAAATGTTTTATCACGCAGGATACCTGCATTATTAATTAAAATATCGACACGCCCCCAGCGGGACATTGTTTGCTTTACCATTTCTTCTACTTGGGCTGCATCAGTTACAGATGCGCCATTTGCAATTGCTTCACCGCCTGCAGCAATAATTTCATCTACTACTTTTTGAGCAGCAGTAGTTGAACCGCCATTACCATGAACATCACTACCTAGGTCATTTACAACAACTTTTGCGCCTAAGCGTGCCAATAATAAAGCATGCTCTCTTCCAAGGCCTGCACCTGCACCAGTCACAATTGCTACACGATTTTTTAAATTAATTGTCATGATTTTTTCCTAAATAAATGAATAAGATGTATTTAATAAATGTTTTAATAAGCTGTCACGCCGCCATCAATTGCAATGGCTTGACCTGTGAGATATGAGTTTTCTTTGGCACACATCATCAGCATCATTGCCACCACTTCGCTTGGATGGCCAAGACGCTTCATTGGCGAGGCCTGCGCTAAAAAGTCTTGTTTCTCTTTGAGTTCACTGTCGACCACCATCGGGGTGGTTGTATAAAATGGACAAATTGCATTAACTCGAATACCTTTATTTGCATATTCAATCGCTGCTGTTTTGGTTAATCCCACCACAGCATGCTTTGCCGCAGCATAGGCAGCCAATTTGGGAGCCGCGCCTAAACCTGCAACAGAAGCAACATTCAGAATAATGCCACCACCTTGTTGCAACATCTGACGAATTTGATGCTTCATTCCAAAGAACACACCTTTGGCATTGACGGCAAAACTCAAATCTAGATCTGCTTCATTGGTATCAATAAAGCTTTTCATAGGCGGACTCATACCTGCATTATTGATCCCGACATCGATTCTACCAAACTGAGTAACTGCACTTTGCACCAAAGCCTGTACATCTGCTTCACAGCTGACATCACACACTTGCGCAACCACTTCCACTCCTGCTTGGCGTAGCGGTTCAACTACAGTATTTAACCTTTCAATATTCAAGTCACCCAACACTAATTTTGCACCATACTTTGCCAGTTGTTCTGCCAGCAATGCACCAAATCCACTCGCCGCACCTGTGATTAAGACCACTTGACCTGAATAATGTTCGTACATTGCTATTCCTCCCTAAATAGTTAAACCGCCATCAACCACAATACATTCACCATTCGTATAGCTCGCAGCATCTGACACTAA
The DNA here is from genome assembly GCF_013122135.1 of Acinetobacter lactucae. Classification (NCBI taxonomy): domain Bacteria; kingdom Pseudomonadati; phylum Pseudomonadota; class Gammaproteobacteria; order Moraxellales; family Moraxellaceae; genus Acinetobacter; species Acinetobacter lactucae. The sequence goes on along the minus strand of NZ_CP053391.1, from coordinate 1,836,120 downwards.
ATAAAGTACAGTTCCAGCCATTTCACGCGGCTCTGCGTGACGGCGTAATGGAATTGTGTCCATCCAGCTTTTATAGATATCTTCATTTTCAAATAGTGCCGAAGCAAATTTGGTCTTGGTAAGACCAGGTAGCAAAGCATTCACTCGAATACCCAGCGGTCCACATTCCTTTGCAAATGCTTTGGTCATATTAACTACAGCAGCTTTGGTAATAGAATATATTCCTTGTTGGTCTCCCGGCTGCAGAGCATTCACAGATGCAGTATTTACAATGACACCACTTCCTTGTGATTTCATTAATTTACCGGCTTCAATAGACATGAAGAAATAACCACGAATATTCACTTCAACAGTTTTGTTATAAGCGGCTAAATCCGTATCGAGAACATGACCAAAATATGGATTTGCTGCAGCATTATTTATCAGAATATCTAATCGGCCATGCTGACTACGAATATGTTCAAAAATAGATGATATATCTTCCATTTTCCCAACATGACAAGCAAATGCCTCCGCAGTACCTCCGGCTGCAATAATTTCTTCTGCCACGACCTTACAGTCTTCAATTTTTCGGCTTGAAACGATGACATGAGCGCCTTGTTGTGCTAATAATTTAGCAATTTCTTCACCAATACCACGGCTAGCTCCTGTAACTAAAGCTATTTTTCCAGTTAAATCAAAAAGATTTGTGGCCATACTTTTATACTCCTAGTTCCTTTGTGTTCCATCTATCCTAATAATGATTTTTTATTGCTTTAGTAAACTTATTTTTCCACTTCAATAAGTTAGTGCCAAGTTAATAAATTTATACCATGTTCACGAAAGTGCTGATGTTCATTCATACTTAAAATACTATGACGTTTAGTATCGCTAAGAATTTGAGTAATACCACAATTCACCAGTGACCAATTCAATCTAAATGTCGCGCGATCACTTAAACCCAGTAAAGATTGAATAATCACGGAGATCACTCCACCAGAACTAAAAACGACGACATTTTTCCCTTTTGAACTATTTACAATATCTGTAAAAGCACCTACACATCTATTCTGAAATTGCTTCCATGTTTCAGTATAATTGGTGTCATATTCTCCACTCTGCCAACGGTAAACCGCCTCAGCAAACATGTCTCCCATTGTCTTTGTTGGATGAGTTGAATTTTTAATAAACTGAATAATCTCAGATTTATTCGCATATTTTTTCTTATCCAAATTCAACAAAATTTGTTCATGATCAAATTCATTTAGACCTGTATGCGGTATAGCGACCAGAGAAGAATGCATCTCGCTTAAACAATGTTGTGCGGTTTCATAGTGCCTAACCATTTCTCCACGCCATGCAATATCGAAAGATTTAGCCTGATCATCAAAGACTTTACCCAGAACCCTAGCCTGTTCAGTTCCTTTTATCGATAGTTGATCATAATTATCTGTGCCCCATGAAGCTTGCCCATGCCTAACAAAGGTAATTAAAGCCACGATAATCTCCTTCTTTTATTTCGATTGCCAAGACAATTGCATACAACGAACAAATAGAGCTTCAACAAAACGACCAAACTCTTTAAAATCAGGGTTTTGTGTTTCTTTATGGTAATAACGATAATAAATTTGCTGGCAAATTACGGCTAAACGAAATAAACCAAAAACTTCGTAAAAATTCCAGTTATCCGTGTGTAACCCTGTCTTTTGTAAATAATATTTAACCACTTCCTGACGAGTGAGCATTCCAAACAAATGGGTAGGCTGTCGTCTCAAAGTTCTTAATAAAACGCTGTCATCATCTTGTATCCAATAAGCTAGCGCACAACCTAAATCCATTAAGGGGTCACCTAAAGTTGCCATTTCCCAATCTAATACACCAATGAGTGTTGTAGGCGATTTGGGATCTAGAATCACGTTATCAAGACGCCAGTCATTATGAATAACACAGGTTTTCACATCATCTGGTATATGCTCTAACAACCAAGCTTGTATACCCTTAAAACTAGCAACATCTGGTGTTTTTGCTTGTTCAAAACGTCGTATCCAACCCTCTACTTGTCTACGACAATATCCATCACCTTTACCGATTGTTTCTAAATCAGAGCCTTTATAAGGCACATTATGAAGTGCAATTAGAGCATCTATGGCATTAATACATAGTTGATGCATTTGTTCAGGTGTTAAGTCTAAATTTTCCGGAAGATTTGCTCTTGTAATTACGCCCTCAATTCGATCCATAACATAAAAATCGCAACCAATAACATTTGCATCAGTGCAAAGTGCCACCATATCTGGCACCAATGGATAGAGTGGCTTAAGCGCTTTTTGAACGTTATATTCACGTTGCATATCATGAGCAGACTTAGCTTTGGTTCCTGCAGGTGGACGCCTTAAAATCAGATCTCGATTTTCATACTGTATTCGATATGTCCAATTGGAAGCCCCACCTGAATACTGAGTAATTTGTGGTATACCTTTTAAAACAATGTCTTGTTCCTTCAACCACTGATTTACTTTATTAATATCTAACTCTTCACCTCGGCGAACAGCTCCACCTACATCTATAGTACTCATTAAGCAATCTTTCCTTTTAATGGCTGGTAATTACGTCCGTAACCTCGCTTTTTGAGCTCAATTCTTGTAATTACTCTCTTATGGACTTCATCAGGACCATCGGCGAGTCTTAATGAGCGAGCAATTCCCATAAAACGTGCTAAAGGTGTGTCATTGGAAACTCCCATCGCTCCGTGCATTTGAATGGCCATATCTATAACTTGTTGCATCATATTTGGTGCAATTACCTTAATCGCCGAAATCTCTGTCATTGCAGCAGTATTCCCAACCGTATCCATTTTCCAAGCAGCATAAAGTGTCATTAGACGTGCTTGTTCAATAGCAATTCGAGCATCTGCGATTTTTTCTTTATTTCCTCCTAACTCTAGGATAGGTTGACCAAAAGCAATACGAGTCATTCCCCTGTCAATCATTAACTCCAATGCACGCTCTGCAGCACCCACACATCGCATACAATGATGAATTCGTCCTGGACCTAATCTGCCTTGGGCGATTGCAAAACCTTCACCTGGGCCACCAATAAAGTTTTCAATAGGTACACGCACGTTATTAAAACAAACTTCTCCATGACCATGCGGCGCATCAATATCGCCAAAAATTGGTAACATTCTTTCAATTTTTACTCCTGGTGTGTTAACAGGAACAAGAACCATAGAATGTTGCTCATGATGGCCTTTTGATGAATCAGGTGTATGTGCCATAAAAATTAAGAGTTTTGTATTAGGATCTCCTAACCCTGATGACCACCATTTACGGCCATTTAAAATAATTTCATTTCCATCGACTATTGCTGTGGCTTGCATATTGGTTGCATCACTTGAAGCTACATCAGGTTCAGTCATACAAAATACGGAACGAATTTCACCATTTAATAATGGCATTAACCATTGATTCTTTTGTGCTTCACTGCCGTACTTCCACAAAAGCTCCATATTTCCTGTATCAGGCGCATTACAATTAAAGACCATAGGTGCTAAAAAACTACGGCCAGTATATTCAGCAATATGAGCATACTCTTGAATACTTAATCCGGCTCCAAGCTTTTCATCAGGCAGAAACATATTCCACAATCCAGCTGATTTTGCTTTAGCTTTTAGAATTTCTAAAGCTGCTGGCCATTTCCACGTAGTCCAATCTTCTGGATCACAAGTTTGGTGTACTTCTTTCCAAAATTTTTCTTCTATTGGAATAATCTCTGTATCCATGAATTGTTTAGTTTTTTCTAAATACGCCTTACCTTTAGCGCTAAGTTCAAAATCCATTATCTATAACTCTGTTTTAGTATTTGCCAAGCGTACATAAAATCGTATAATGAATAAAATGAATTAATTTAATAGTAAATCATGCACGAAGATAATAAAAAGGTAGCATCGCTTGCGAGAATTGATCTCAATTTATTTCGAGTTTTTGCCACGATTTATAAAGAAAAAAACTTAACACGTGCTAGTGAACAATTGTTCTTAAGCCAACCTGCGGTAAGTCATGCGCTTGCACGTCTTCGCGAACATTTTAATGATCCATTATTTATTAGAGATGGTCACGGCGTAATGCCGTCTATATTGGCTAAACGCATATGGCCCAATATTGAACAATCATTGTCTTTAATGAACGAAGCAATAAAAAGCACTTTAGATTTTCAACCAGAAAGAGACTTAAAAAAATTAACAATCGCAATGATTGATGAATTTGAACCCATACTACTTCCTTTGATTACTCAACATTTTTCAAAGTTTAATAAAGATTTAATTATAAATAGCGTGCGTATTGATAGAAAAAATTTACGTCAAGAGTTAGTGTCGGGAAGAATTGATTTTTCGATAGACGTTAATCATTTAGTTGAAGAAGGAATTGCTCAGCAAACCTGTTTGAAAGATAAATTAGTCATTATGTGTCATAAAGAACATCCAATTTTACAATCGGGTATAAGCATAGAAAGCTATTTAAATGCAAAACATATTACGGTATCCGCTCGACCAACAGGTAGAGTATTTGAGGATTTTATTTTATCAAAACATGGATTTAAGAGAGAAATTAAACTTCGTTGCCAACAGTATCAGACCGCTATTAGTATGTTGGCTCAAACAGAGTACTTACTTACGATTTCTCACACGCAAGCGTTGTATCATAAAAAAAATTATCCTGATGTAAATATTTATTCTATTCCAGCAAAAATTGAAGGGTATGAAATGAACCTTTATTGGGATGAAGAAAAATCAAAAGAACAAGAAATCGTGTGGTGTAAAGCACAATTAATAGAGATTATGAATACTCTCCAAAACCAGTTTAAAAGTGACTAAATAAAATTAGTTTTATGCATGATTTAATATTTGTTTAATTCATTTTATTCATTGAATAAAAAACCTTACTCTTTTTGCAATACAAGGAAGATAGGAATTAAACAGTGAATAAAAAATGGCAAAAGACATATGATGAATTAGGCATTCCTAACGAAATTACATTGCCACCCGTAAACACTTCAATGATTGAGATTTTTGAAAGAAATGTTCAAAAATTCTCAGACAAAACGGCTTATATTTTTAGAAATGAAAAATTAAGTTATCAACAAGTAGATAATTTATCTTTACGGTTCGCGGCCTATTTCCAGTCTCTAGGACTAAAAAAAGGTACACGTATCGCGGTGATGCTACCGAACGTTTTACAATACCCGATCTCCGTTATGGGTATTTTGCGGGCAGGACTAATTCTAGTAAATGTAAACCCATTGTACACTCCAAGAGAACTTGAGCATCAACTTAAAGACTCGGGTGCTGAGGCTATTATTTTATTAGAAAATTTAAAAGGTATTTTTCAGCAAATTGCCTCAAATACATTTGTAAAACATGTATTTATAGTAAATTTAGAAGATTCTTTAACTCACCCATTCACAGACCATACTCATGACAAATTAAATTCTTTTAATAGAGGATTAAGATATCCGTCATGTTGTTATACTAAACCAAAATTAAATTTGGATGATACCGCTGTTTTACAATATACAGGTGGTACAACTGGTGTGTCTAAAGGAGCCGAATTAACACATCGCAATCTGGTTGCTAACTTATTACAAAATGATGCAGTTTATGGCCCAGTTTTACTCACAGGCAGTCAAGATCATCAAAATATGATTTGTGCGTTACCGCTTTATCATATTTTCGCTTTTCAACTTTCCATGATTTCTCAGTATGCAGGTTTCGCTTGTGTATTAATTTTAAATCCAAGAGATACTGCAAGTCTGATAGAGGAAATGGTTAAATACCCTCCTGTATTATTTCCTTCTGTAAACACTTTAACCAACGCTTTAATCAACCATGAAAATATTAAATTAGTAGATTTTAGTCATTTAAAATTATCGACTAGCGGTGGAATGGCCACCTTGCCATCAACTGCAAAAGCTTGGTATGAACTAACAAATAAACCTCTACTAGAAGGTTACGGTTTATCTGAAACTTCACCGGTTGTCACGATTAACCCACCGACTCTTAAAGGATTTAATGGAAAAATAGGTATACCTTTACCTTCCACTGAGGTTGCTATTCTGGACGATAATGGACATGAGGTTCCATTGAACCAAGAGGGAGAAATTGCGATTAAAGGTCCCCAAGTAATGAAAGGATACTGGAACCGTCCGGAAGAAACGGCGAATGTGATGACACAAAACGGTTTTTTCCGTACTGGGGATATAGGTGTAATGGACTCAGATGGTTTCACAAAAATTGTGGATCGCAAAAAAGATATGATTTTAGTATCTGGCTTTAATGTTTATCCTAATGAAATAGAAGAAGTTGTTAGTAGACATCCTAAGGTACTAGAAGCAGCAGCGATTGGCGTCATCGATGAAAAAAGTGGAGAAGTCCCAAAGCTATTCATTGTAAAAAAAGAAAATGATTTGACTGAAAATGATATTTTCGCATTTGTTTCAGATAAATTAACAGCGTACAAGCAACCTAAATATATTGAGTTTTTAAGTGAACTACCTAAATCAAATGTAGGTAAAATTTTACGTAAAGAATTGAGATAAGATTAGGTTAATCATTTATTGAGACATATTTAAACAAATCTGTCTCTTTTTATTTATTAAGGGACATAAATAATGAACATCCTTACTCAGGATCTCCTTTATTTACTTGAGCTAAGAGAAATCGATTCTTTAATATTTCAAGGAAATTGTACACAAGTCTTCGGTTCACATTTATTTGGTGGACAACTTTTAGCTCAATCCTTAGTCGCTGCAGCAAAAACAACAGATCGCCCGGCCCATTCATTACATGCATATTTCATACAAGCTGGCAGAACTGATATCCCAATTCTTTATCAAGTATCTAACCTCCAAGATGGTTCAAGTTTTAGCCGCAGAGAAGTAAAAGCTTTACAAAATGGACAGTTAATTTTTATTGCACTCATCTCTTTTGCATATTTTGAACAAGGCCCCGAGTTCCAGGTTTCTCCTCCAGTTTACCCTTCCCCAGATTCCTTACAGCCAGAGCAGCACCATAAGTTACAAGTGATTGAACAAGTGCCAGACAATCATAAATCAATATTTATGCGCCCTTTTCAATTAGAAATTAAACCAACTCAATTTTTAGGTTTTAAAGCAGAAAGTAAGTCTTCTTATGCTGAATATTTTCGAACTTATGACAAATTAACCTTAAAAATAGACTCTGTTATTTTACATCAAGCTATTATGGCCTATTATTCCGATTACAACCTACTTTCTATTTCTCTTTTAAATCATGGAATTAGTTACTTTGATGATAAGATCAAAGCTATAAGTTTAGATCATATTATTTTTTTTCATCATGACTTTAGAGTTGATGAATGGTCTCTTTATGATTTAAGTACAAACATTAGTTCACAGGCAAGAAGCTTGAACTACGGTAAAGTATGGCAGAACAATAAACTCGTCTGCAGTACTGTTCAGGAATGCTTGATACGAAAAGTCTAAAAAATCATATTTTTATTTTAAAGAATTAAAAACTGATGCTAAAAAATAAACTAATTAAATTAAAACTCATATAAATAAAATATAAAGGGGTATTTAATAAAATATGACCTCTATCCATATTTGAATAGAGGTTAAATGTAAGTTAAAAACTATCAAAAAATTAAATACTATTTTTTATAAAGATAAGGGTTAATCCAAACCTAAAAACTTTTCTAGTTTGTCATAATTATGTTGCCAAAGCCCACTGCCTGTAGAAGGAAATACAGATCTAAATCCAATCATTTTTTGAACACGTGAAGGAAGAGTTTTTACAATTTCTAGATCTATAGAAAACGCATATGATTCTTCCGGAGTAAAATAAGCTGGAGTTAATGGTATAGCTATACCCCGTCTGTACTCATCTTTTGTCTTGTTTTCCCCACCAGAATGAATAACTTTACCATCCCAAATTAGCATATCTCCTGCCTTCATTAGGGCTGGAATAGTGTCTTCATGTTTTTGACGATCTTCTGGTGACATCACAAAATTATCCCATTCATGACTTCCAGGAATTATACGTGTTGCTCCATTCTCTTCAGTAAAGTCTGTTAAAGCTAGCATACAATTTGCCGCTACACATGGCCCACTTTTTCCCATTTTAATAAACGGTGGAAAATTCTCTAAATCTCTATGTAATCTTTGAGCAGTATTACCGGGACCAATTTGAATGAGTTGTGTTGCTAATAGCCACCAATCACCGCTCTCCTCTCTGAAATAGTATTCACCAAGGTCATGTATCAAATCATGATCTAATATTTCTTCCCTAAAAAGCTTACTATGAGTGACTAAATTATTAATACGCGTGGTTTGATATCCGTGAAATTCTTTAATACTCTCGTATCCATCACCTCTTTTCGAACCTGGACCAGTATCAATAATTGGCTGATCAAAATCTAAGTTCATTTGTTTAACTTGTTCAGGGCTTGCAAATCCTTCATAAACAACTGCGCCATCTTTTCGTAGAATGTCAAAAATTGTCTGTAAATCTGTATTTTTATCTACCCTTTTTAGTTCCGTAGTCATTTATTTTTTCCTATCAATAAAGTTCTTACTACAAATAAACTCTAATAAAAATAGTTTACGAACACTAAGCTCAAAATCTATTCTCATAACTCCGTTTAGCATTTATCTAGCGTACATATAAATACATAATGAATAAAATGAATAAATTTAATAGTAAATCATGCATAAAAATAATAAAAAGATAGCCCTACTTGTCAGAATTGGATCAGATCTAATATGATTTTTTACTATGATTGATAAATAAAAAATTAACCTCCCAAGCTAAAAAATACTTTCATTAAATAAAAAACAGGGCTTTTAAAGCCCTGTTTTTTTATTTAATTATCCGAAGCCAACTACTGACTTTATTTCAACAAATTCATACAGTGCTTGTTCTCCCCATTCTCGACCATTTCCAGATTGTTTATAGCCTCCAAATGGAGCAGCAAAATCTAACGGGGCATAATTTAAATAAATCTGTCCTGCCCGAATTTTCGATGCGACTTTTCGAGCACGTTCTATGGAACTACTTTGCACATAACCTGCTAAACCAAAAGGAGAGTCATTGGCAATTGCGATCGCCTCCTCCTCATTAGAATAAGGAATCATGACAAGTACTGGCCCAAAGATCTCTTCCCGAGCAATTCTCATAGAATTCGTTACATTCGCAAAAATAGTCGGTTTAGCAAAAAAACCTTTTTCTAACCCTTCAGGTGAACCTAGACCACCGGCAATAATTTCTGCGCCTTCATCAATACCAATTTGAATATATTTTTGAACAGTATCAAATTGTTTTTTAGATGAAAGTGGCCCCATATAAGAATTACTAGATGGAGCACCCACCGTAATACTTTCTGCAGTTTTACGAGCCTGTTCCACAGCTGCTTCATATTTTGATTCATGAATAAGCATTCTGGTAGGAGCAGTACAGGTCTGGCCTGTATTCATCATAATTGCTTTGACCCCATTATCTACAGCCTGAGCAATATCAGCGTCATCTAATATAATATTGGCAGATTTTCCGCCTAATTCTTGATGAACACGTTTCACTGTAGGAGCAGCATCTACAGCCACAGAAATCCCTGCACCCGTAGATCCTGTAAAGCTAATCATGTCTATATCTGGATGACGTGATAAAGCTGACCCAACTTTACCACCATGCCCGTTTACTAGATTAAAGACGCCTGCAGGTACACCAGCTTTATCAAAAATCTCTGTTAGGAGCCATGCTGAAAATGGGGTTTGAGCAGCTGGCTTCAATACCATAGTGCAGCCAGTAGCTAGAGCTGGCAAAACCTTTACAACCACTTGATTGATAGGCCAATTCCATGGAGTAATAAACCCACACACACCTATAGGCTCTCTTAATATACGCGTAGTACCTTTTTGCTCTTCAAACGGAAACTTTGACAGTGCTTCAATCGTAGTATTTAAATGGGCTAATCCCATCGCTGCCTGATATTGACTAGCAAGCCAATCAGGAGCACCCATTTCTTCACTAATTGCAGCCGCTATTTCAGCTTCACGTTGTTTATATTCATTCGTAATTGCTTTTAGAAGTTCAAGCCGCTCATTGACTGAAGTTTGTGAAAAACTGACAAAGGCACGTTTTGCAGCTTCTACGGCATTATTAACTTGTTTTTCGTTACCATCAGAAATAATACCAGCAACTTCACCAGTAGATGGGTTAATTACTTCAATATTAGATGTACCTTGTGCATCCAACCAGTTACCATCAATGTAAAATCCTGTATATTTACGCATAACTTCTCCTATTTTAAGGCTTATTTTCCTTAAAAATTATTAAATTTAATATATAGTTTATGAATATAAATTTTTAACTAAGATATAATTCTAGTTATAAATAGTTTCATATTAAGAACTACAATCCATTTTACTTAACATTCATTTAAACTATGCAGCATAATTCCGATCAACAATTAAAACAGGTTTAATCGTTGTTCCATTTAGTGAATCAGAAGATGCCGTATTAATATCATCGAAATCATAGAATTTTATTAGTTTTTCATAAGGAAATTTTCCTTGAGCATGAAATTCTAATAATTGGGGAATACTAATTTGTGGAATACCTTCGCCCATAACGACACCAATAATCTTTCGACTATATACAACAAGATCTGCTAGTGTATTCACGGTAAGATCCTTGTTTGTCACAGCAACGGGAGCAGCTACCCCTTTAATTGCTAATGCATCAATAGACGCTTTCATAACTTCAGATATTCCTGTGGTATCGATTGAATAATTAACACCGACCCCTTTGGTAATTTCTTTAATTTTTTCTACGGCATCTACAGACTTGCTATTAATTACATGAGTCGCCCCTAACTCTTCAGCTAGACTCAGTCGCGAATCATGGATATCAACCGCAATAATTGTTGAGCAACCCATAATTTTAGCAGTCATCATTGCTGCTAAACCTACCGCACCAGTACCAAAAATCGCAATTGAAGAACCAGTTGTTGGCTTCAAGCCATTAAGAACGGTGCCTGAACCTGTTAACAAACCGCATCCTAAAGGACCAAGGAGGCGAAGATCTGCTTCTTTAGGAACTGCAATTAAGTTAGTTTCTTTAACATTTGTATGAGTCGCAAAAGATGATTGGAAGAAGAAATTATTCACCTCTGTACCATCTTCTTTTTTAAATGGAGCTGAACCATCATCACGATGTTTACCCCAATTTAAAGTCATCCAATCTGTACATGCTGCAGGCAATCCATGCATGCAGTGATTACACTGTTTACAGTATGCATAAGCTAAAACAACGTGATCACCGATTTTAAAATTTTTAATATTTTTGCCTACTTTCTCTACAATACCAGCACCTTCATGTCCTAATACGCCTGGAAATTCATAGGCAGCATGGCCTAATCGAACAGCATCATCAGAATGACAAATCCCTGAGGCAACAATTTTGACTTGTACCTCATCATCTAATGGCTCAGCGAGTTCAAGAGTTTCTATTTCATATGGCTCATTAACTGATTTAACAACAGCTGCTCTAATTTTCATCTTATAACTCCATTTAAGATTTTGATTATTATAGATAACCTAGGATGTAAATATTATTTAAAAATATAATAAAATAAATAGGTCATCGCTAGAACTCTAACATTAATAACTGCAATTGAAATTTATTTAAAGTCCACTCTATGGATCATTTAAAATAAGAAACATAACTAGGTTTAAAATCAACCCAGCATCTTTTAATAAATAATTGAATTTAAAAATAAAACATAAAATTCTCATAGAAAATATAGAATTTAAATAAAAACAACTTAATTTAAATAGATTTTTAAGAGAAATTAATATATTTAAAATTATTTTACATACTATTTTTATTTATTATATACATTGAAAAAATTAGCCCATATATAACGATAAATTATTATATTTTTGATATTTATTAAAAAAAACAAATAGCTAATTATTTATATAAAATCAATAAATTAAACTCGACATCTTACTTGCTGTACTCATTATTTTGGGTATTAACTTCTTTGCGTACTCTGGTTGAAGTCGCTCGGTACTAGCTGAAATGGAAAGCGTCATATATGGCATTCCTCCATTTTGGGATGGAATAATAGTCGTAATTCCACTAATGTTTGGGTAGACTAAATTTTGAGCATATATATAATTATCCTTTTTCATTTTATCTATAAAATCAGGTATAGATTTCTTTAAATGTAAATGGTTCTCTGAAACCCATTCTATAGGAGCATCTAATTTCGGTTTTTGAATCCAGTATCTTTGCTCTTCTTCTTTTAAATAAGCTAAAAGTGCAATACCTGAATAAGTCGCAGTAAAGGGCTTCAAATCACCTTTATGTATGCTGTAAGGGAAAATAGGATTTTCACCTTGACAAACAGCGACATAGCGTACTCCATTAAATTGCTTTAATCCAATACAAACTAAATCGCCACAGTCATCTGCCAACTCTTGCGCAAATTCCTCTAAGGTATTTAAGTCTGATATTGGTACAGGTGCACTTAGTCCTAAAGTAAATATTTCTGGACCAAGTTGATATATTTTATTATCTAGCTGCTGAACAAACCCAATTTTAATCAAATCATTCAATATACGATGTGTAGAAGCATGTGCAATACCCGTTTCAAGCACTAAATCTTTTAAACGCATACCTTCTTTAGAACTACTTAAGCTTAATAAAATATGAGCAATTTTATTCGTTAATATTGCAGTTTCACTTCTCATTACTTTATCCCTTGTAATATTAATGAGATATATATCATTAGAGCCTTACAAACATCACCCCATTGATTTAATTAATATTTTTTAAAAATTTAAATTAAAATAAACTCAGGCAGAAAAATAAGTTAGTCTGCCTTACATTTCAAAAATTTCAAAAAATAGCTACCCCACATAGACTAAAAGCGATATCCAAATTTTAACGCATATACAATTGCGCGATTATCTTTAAACTCAGCCTGCTCTGAAAATTCTTTAATACCTTCGATTGGTAAGAAGTAACCACCACCTTCAGCTTTAGTATCCCCTAGCCAGAAATATTTTACGCCAGCAGCAATAAAATAATTAGGTGCTGGATTAAATTGAGCGCCAAGCCCAAAAGACCAAAAACCGTTCACGGGTCCAAGCGTTGAAGCAGGATGACCTGATCCAGAATCCCAACCAATATCAGATGCAATACTCCAACGGTCTGTTAACTGTTGTCCTAACCCAAGCGTTACACTATATTGATCTTTTTGGTAAGAATCCAAATCAATACCTTGTTTATATGCTCCTCCTGTTAATGTATCCATATAGAATGCTGTAAGTGCATCATATTGCGTTGGGCGAATATTAAATTTTTTCCAATTCACCCATCTAAGGTTCATATAGGCAAGCGTCTTTTCAGCAATACCTGTTTGAAAATCTATATTTACAGATTGAGGTGCTTCTATTCTTGTTTTTGCAGGTGCAGTGTATTGTAATGGCTCACCAAAGATATTTTCATCTACTTGAAAATCATATTTAATTTTTGAACGATAAGTTACAGCTGCTTTAAGCGCAATTTCCGGAATTTGATAACTTCCCCCTACTAGCCAACCTAGCTCTCCCTCTTTTTTAAATTTAGCATTGTATCCATTAAAAGCTTCGGTATATGCCATTCCTCTGAAAGACACATCACCTTCTACAGTTTGATAAACGGGTCCACCATAAACTTGAAAGTTTTTAATAGGTGAATAACCCAAAATAAAACTTAAATTTTGGCTTTTTACATTTACGGATGTACCTTCACGACTGGCTTCATCAGAATAACTATTATTAGGGAGAACTGGATATGCTGATTTTGCAGCAAAAGGCTGATCGTAGAGTAACCCAAAACTGAATTGGTCTGTGAGTTGCAACTTTAATGCAGCTGTATAGAATTGATTATCTTGCCCAATATCACCTGTATTACGACTTTGATTAGGTCGAACAAGATCTGGACGATCATGGACTACACCAGAAACAGAAGGATCAATAGCGAAAGCACTTACTTCTGCATAATTACCGGCTTCCAAAAAAGGCAATATCGATTGGCCCGACTGTTCAAGTGCTGAAGCATGACTATAACCACTAAAAAAGACACCGATTGTACTAAATATAATGGAGCCAGATTTCAACTGAAATTTTCTGCCTAAGAAATATTTCATTCGGTTATTTACAATCGTATTTTTAACTATTCCTAAGTGTGATCCTAACTCAGCACACCCTTTGCTTACAGATTTTTCCATCATTAATCCTTGAGTTATAATTCTTTATAAACCATAAGTTAATTAATAACTTACCTATCCATTTCAATTAATTTTAATAATAAAAAAGAACAAAATATACACTACAAAATTAATAACACAGTGTCAATGACATTGTGTCAATATTATGAAAAATTACAGAATGGTTTAACAATATTTTTAATTAATGAACATGGAATGTAACTTTAAAGTTGATTAAAGATAGAAAAAATTCTTTCTATTACTCCACTCTTGCTAATTCGCACCATATAATGTTGAAATCCAAATATTTTCTAATACCCGAATTACAACATCTGATTGAACTTGTGTAGTGTATCCAAAAGCTTCTGAAAGATATCTTTCTTCAAGCCAAATTAGAGCTTTTGCTGTTTCTTCTACTTCTACATCTTTTCTAATTTTTCCAGCTTGTTGCTCTGCCCTTATATGCTGAGCAGCAGCGGTGATAAATTCCTGTATTAAGCCACGATAGACAGCATCAACGCGCTCATCACCACTTGCAGCTTCGACAAAAGCTCTTAATAAACGACCATGCTCTACATAGACTTTTACTGAATCGACTAACGCCCGATGGAAATCTTCCTTAGGATTATTACCCTCTAACCAGCGATCTGAAATCTTAAATAGTTCTTTACTAATATTTTGAACGAGACGAAGAGTAAGATCATTTTTATCACGAAAATGGACATAAAAAGCTGGGCGTTTTAAACCCGTGCGTCGCATAACTTCATCAACATTGAGTTCACGAAAATGATGTTCACTTAAAAACTGTTCAGCAGCTTCCAATATTTCTCGCTCAGATTCTTTTGGGTCGTGTTTTGGTCTACGGTGGCGAGGAGCAGTTGTCATACTATCCTAGTTCTAATGAGCACGGTGCCATTGTAGGTATTAATAAAAATTTCGACAAGACTTAAATTATTTTAGTTCATACATAAACAGATTTTCAAATTATCTTTAACAATCAATTATATAAAATTAAAAGTATTATTTTAATAAGTTTCAGATATTTTAGTTATAAACAAGTTAAGCCTATTTATCGAAATAGGCTTAACTATTTTTATATTATAAAACTTTAAGAATCATAGTTGACCTTAGTCGCTAACCAACCGTCCCAACGCTTTGTCCAATATAAATCGTGTAATTTAGCCGCTAAAGAATTTTCGTTGGTAGGTGCAATGGGTAAAACCACCTCATCAACTGTTTGAATAGGCATAACTCCACCTGCTGAGCTTGAAGTGAACGCTTCATCAGCTTCTAGAAGTTCTTCCTCTTTCACTTTTGTTATATGTGTTTTTACGCCTAATTCATTAGCCAATTCAATGACAGTTCTTCGGGTAATACCTTCTAAACACCCTGAATCTGGAGTATAAATTTCATTATTTTTTATAGCAAAAATATTGGCGCCAGCAGCTTCAGTTAAATAACCATTTCCATCAGTCAAAACAACCCAATCTTTGTCTTGACTACGAGCTTCGTAAAGACCAAGTTTCATGTCCATCCAATGGAAATTTTTAGCTGTTGGATCTACAGCTTTCTCAGAAATACGATTGTAGTGTTTACTAATTAATATTTCTAAGCCATTTGTTCTACGTTCATCATCTGCTTGGAAGAAGTATGGTGATACAAAAGCGAACATAGCATTTTGTTGCAATACAGGATTTTTTCTGCTTGCACTGCTTAAAGGTCCTCTTGTTACAGCCCACCAAACATAAGCATCTTTTAGACCTGTTAATTTAACTAGGTTTGTAAGAATTTCTCTGACTTCTTCACGACTATACGGATTTTCAAGAAAGAATTTTTGACATGATGCTTCCATACGATCCAAGTGATCATCTAAACGGAAAAAAGCACCTCTAGAAACCGTAACCACATCATATGCCGCATCTGCATGTAAAAAACCAGCATCCATTAATGGGACAGATGCTTCTTGTATTGGTACGTATTGTCCATTACAAAATGCACTTCCATAAGAATATTGCTCTTCATGTTCTGCACGCTGATGCAATTCATGTTCAGCCATGATTTTTTCGACTTGTATAACCATTTACAACTTCCTTTTGTGCAACACAACTAATCTATAGAAAATATGACTTAATAAAATTAAAAAAGCAATAATTTTATAAAAAATGAAAATTAATCCATAATTGATATTATTTAATGTTACTTAAAATTTCTAATAAACTATGAGATTCAATTACTTTTTATATTTTTTCCAATAAATATGATAAAAAATAAGCGCATATCTATAATTAAATTAACAAGATAAAATCAATAACTTAAAGCAATAAAAATAATTTATTTTTTTAAAATTAATATTTATCAAACATTTAGGGCATGAATTTTCAAAATTAAACTGTAGAGTTCAATAACTACCACAAGTCATTGACACAGTGTAATTGATAAATTAATAATAAAAGAATGCCTCTTTTCCTTTACCAGAGCAGGCTTATAAACCTGAATAGACATATAGGAATTAGGCTTTTGTTCATCAGAGTCAAGGAAGAATGAAGATTAAAAATCATCATCTTAGAAATCTAACTGGTGCTCAATTTACTGAAATTATGTAAAGAGGAAAAAGATATGAGCTCATCAGATCAATCAGCCATTACTGATGTTTTAATTATTGGTGCAGGGATCGCAGGTATTAGCGCTGCTTATCATTTAAAGAAATATAGACCACAATCGACATTTAAAATATTAGAAGGACGTGATGAAATTGGTGGGACGTGGAGTTTATTCCGCTACCCTGGTATCCGTTCTGATTCAGATATGCAATGTTTTGCTTTTGGTTTTAAGCCTTGGACTAGCGAAAGAACTTTTGGTAGTGCAAAAATGATCTGTGATTATCTAAAAGAAACGGTTTCAGAGAATGATATTGAAAAGCATATTTGTCTTAGCCACTCTGTAACAAATGCAGAATTTTCATCTGATGAAGGTATCTGGTTAGTCAAAGTTAAACAAAAAAATCAAAAAAACATCACCACTTTGCGTTCTAGGTTCTTAATCCTAGGTACAGGTTATTATGACTACAGCACTGGTTACACACCAGATTTTAAAGGAACCGAAGACTTTCAAGGTCAAATCATCCATCCTCAACAATGGCCTGAAAACCTAGACTATACGGGTAAGAAAGTTGTTGTTATTGGTAGTGGCGCTACTGCAGTGACATTAATTCCAGCTATGGCTGAAAAAGTTAAGCATATTACTATGCTTCAAAGATCTCCGAGCTACTTAATGGCGCTTCCTAGTGTAGATCCTATCGCCAATACTATAAATAAACTTTTTTCTCCTAAACGTGCCTTTGATCTTATTAGACGTAAGAATATTACGTTAAGTAGAGCAGTTTATAAATTAAGTCGTCAATTCCCAAGTGCTATGCGCCGCTTATTAATTGCAGATGTACGAAGAAAACTACCTAAAGACTTTGATGTATCTACTCATTTTTCGCCAAAGTACAATCCATGGGATGAACGTCTATGCGTAGTACCAGATGGAGATATGTTTAAAGCAATTTCTTCTGGAAAAGCATCAGTTGTAACCGATCATATCGATAAATTTACCAAAGATGGTATTTTACTAAAATCCGGGAAAACATTAGACGCCGATATTATTATTACAGCTACCGGCTTAAATGCTCTGCCATTTAGTCGCATTCAATTATCTGTAGATGGTAAAGCAATAAACTATCCAGACACTACGATATTTAAATCAATGATGTTGTCAGATGTACCTAATTTTGCGTTCGCATTTGGCTATACCAACATCGCCTGGACCTTAAAAATTGATCTTATTTGGAGACACTTCTGTAGACTTTTAGACTACATGGATAAGAACCAATATAGAATTTTTACACCAGTCATCAGTAACAAAAATATGAACCGTGTACCATTTGTCGATTTGAATTCTGGGTACATTCAAAGAAGTATTGCACAATTTCCTAAGGCAGGTACCGAAGGTCCATGGACTTTATTACAGGATTATGAGTTTGATCTTGAAAGACTTGATAAGGGACCTGTATTTGATAAGGAATTACAGTTTAGTCAGATCATCCCTAAGAAAAAATTAACTGTAGTTACGGACCCATCACCAGAAGGCGCAAAAGTACAAGCTTAATCATATATAAAAAATTTCAGTCTCTTATAAACCTACTCAAATAAGAGACTGAATATAAAGGAAAAATATTATGGAAAATATCAAATTTACAAGTAAAGGAGTTACATGTTCAGCATGGTATATTCCTGCAAGTACCGATAAACATATGAATTCAAAAGGTAGACCATGCATTGTCATGGCGAATGGTTTTGGCGGTACTAAAGATACAGGTTTATTAAGTTTTGCTGAACCCTTAAACAAAGCTGGTTTTGATACATTTATTTTCGATTATCGTGGTTTTGGAGAATCTGGCGGCTTCCCAAGACAAAATGTTTCCTATAAAGCTCAGCGTGAAGACTACCAAGCAGCAATTACAACTGTGCGGAATCTACCTTATATAGATCGAAACCGAATAATACTTTGGGGTACCTCTTACTCTGGTGGTCATGTTATTACCGTTGCAGCGCAAGATCAAAAAGTTTCAGCTGTTATTTCTATGAATCCTGCAACAGATGGTTTAGCAGCTCTTTTTCAAGTTTACCAATATGGCGGTTTCAAACAATTAACCACCGCTATTGCCCATGGCTTGAAAGATCAATTTAGGGCAATTATGCTTCAAGACTCTCACACCATTCCAATTGTGGGACAACCTGGAACGGCTGCAATGATTAGTACGCCTGGCGCAGAAGAGAATTATAAATCAATGGCTGGCCCGACGTGGCGTAATGAAGTCTGTGCTCGAGCAGCCTTAGAAGTAACTAGAAATCGACCTATCACTTTTGCTAAAAGTATACAATGCCCTGCGTTAGTACAAGTAGGAGCCAATGATCAAATTGCTCCACCAGATGCTGCCAGAAAAACTGCAAGCTTAATGAAAGGTCCTACCGAATTAATTGAGTACCCAATTGATCACTTTGATTTTTACGCTACACCATGGCAAGAAAAGTTACTTACCGATCAAATTAACTTTTTAGAAAAACATCTAAGTACAGTTTGAAAAATAATTTTAATTAAATTGAATATCATGCAATTCAATAATACAGTGTTGAATTGCATTTTTATAGAAAATATTTTAATAGCATCAACTTAATCTAACTTATTCTTAAAATAGAAATAAATTTTAAATAGATTAGAATATATTAAAAAACCAAATAAAGTATAATCATTCATACTCTATTTGGCTCTAAAATATTTAATAATAAATATTAGATTTTCTGACTAGTTTGTTGAGCATTTAATAAATCAAGAGGATTCATCATTCTACCCTCATGCTCCACAAACCCTACAAATGTACTACTCATGTTCCAGCCTAATAGCCCCTTCAGCTCATCTGAAAAATTACTCATTGATTCAGGTGACATAGAAAGATAATGATTCTCTTCTTGTCTTAAAAAAGCTAAATCATAAGACATAGTCAAACCAATTCGAGGTTCACTGCTAACATTTTCTCCCCCGCCATGATAAGTTGATCCAATCCAGATTAAAGCATCTCCTGCTTTCATTTCTGCAGAAACTGCTTCATCTATTTGAGGCCCTCTTTGGTCATCCCATAAATGGCTTTGAGGGATCACTTTTGTAGCACCATTTTCTTCAGTAAAGTCAGTAACAGCAACCATAATTTGTACACGTGCTTCGCGCCCATATATAGGATGTCGCCACATCCATACGGCATCATCACGATGCAGAGGTTGAGCTTTTTGACCTGGCCAAATTTGAATGGCTTGAGTCATTCCGATTTGAACGTCTGGGATAAGTTCTACTCTATTTTCACCACTCCAAAAATGCAAAGGCTTTTGAAGGATAGTTTTTGCCGTTTCAAAAAAGACCGGATTCATTGCCACTAATTGCATTTGTGGTAAACGTGAGAATAATCGACTCATTCTTCGTGTTTTAGTACCTGCAAAATACTCATCCTCACCATCAGGGATACTATCTAATTGTTTAGATAATTCTTGATAAATTTCTTGGGTAAGTTCTTCATTTAAAAAATTTTCAATAATTACTCCACCATCTCTCATGATAGTAGAAACAATTTCATTGATTTCTGTGTCTTTACTTAGCTTCATTAATGACATATGAGGTCCTTTTCTTTAACTATTTAATATTTAAAGCATTTTTGCTTTACTTTTAAAGTTGCAAAAGCATGCCTATAGAATATTGCTACTTGTATCCATTGTAGGATCTATCAAACATATAATAAACTACAATTATTATAGCTTAATTGCTATTTTTCAATAATAAAACTATTCCAATCAAAAATAAACTATAATTACTATAGTTTAGTAAGAATTTTTTGGATTTCTGATCCCATAAATCAGCTACTGACTAATTGAAAAAATTTCTGAGATTTAGGTTAATTAGGCAAAGTTAAAAAAGACATAAGGTTTTGATAAGAAATAATTAATTTGTATTTATAAATAATATATTTTAGTAATCAACTTATTGCCTGAATTGTATTTTCGGCTATTTTATTAAATTAGCTTCGCTACTATAAGTTTCTGTAATCTAAACAATTCTTTGTTTTTTTATTTGTCTCTTTTAAGTCTATGCTTTATTGATATATAAATGAGAAATATGAATTTTATAGCTGTGAAATATTGAAGTAAAAATTTAAAAAACACTCTATGAACTCTTAACAATTAAGAGTTCATAGAGGCTTAATTTTTAAGCCTCTAGCTTCTTTTTGGGTTCGAAGTCTTCTGGGAAATAACTTCTTAGATAAGAAATCAATGCTCTTTGGGATTCTTTTACAATTTCATCTGGTAACGAGCCATACTGAAAAAAAGCATTTTTCCAAATTCCATCTAAGATATACACTGCAATAATCATTTTTTCTGTATAACGAGCTTTGTTAATCCCTTCAAAGTAATTATCTAGACTATCCATTATTGCCATCGCTAAAGCAGCGCATTGATTTGAATCAACTTCTCTAGTTTCCATTGGTGAATTATTATTTAAAATTAGTTTAGGTACATATGAGTTTTCTCTAAGATGATTCGCACCAATAGATATAAACTGGCAAATTAACTCTTGCCATGATTCAATATCAGGACTAATTTTTGAACGAATATTTTGTCTCCAATTTTCATGAACTCTTTCAGTAAGAGCAACCAATATGCTATTTTTATTTGGGAAATGATAGTAGATTGAAGGTAATGCTATTCCAGTTAAGTCAGAAATTTCGACCAGATTAATATCGTTTATTTCTTTTTCTTTGAGCAAAGCTTCCATACAATCTAAAATTTGATTGGTTCTTTCTATTTGCCTTTGCTGAGGCGCACGAATGCGTTTTACACGAATATTATTCACTACAGATCACCACATATAAAACTTCACAACCTACTGATGAAAGTCTACTTTAGATTAACACTTTGTCCAAACTAATATTTTTTATAGATCTTTTCAGTAAATTTCTTCACCTTTAAGCCTATTGGCTGTGTAATTCTTAAAAAAGCATGATTCACATGAGTTATATAGGGCTTATTTTAACACCTCAATAAACAAAAACAAATATAGCTTAATAAAATAATAATCAAAATTAAAACCACTAAATACTTAATATATATAAATATTTTAAATTAAAATTATGCACATTTTATAACTAAACTATAATAAAAATAGTTTAATCTTTATAATCTCTAAGAGTTTTAAAGGAAATTTAAGTAATTTTTGTTTTAGAACTAAAAAATACTCTAGATAAAAAATTTAGATTTCCACCTGTTAGAAGATGCATACGGAGCTAGAAATGGAATTTATACTCAAACATGTTACAGAATTCTCTGTAACTTTATTTCCTAAGAATTTACATCTACATCTTCAAAAAGATGGCTTTTTATTAATCCGTAATTTTTGGGATAACAATCAAGTTAAATATATAAAAAAGAATAATTATTTTAAATTTGATGTAATTAGTAGCTTAGTAGAGATGGATACAATTTTAGAGAAGAATTTAATTTTATATAAAGTACAGTTAGATTTAATAAGGTCAATTAAAACTAATTGTAATTCAGCAATTTATATAAAAGATTTCAATTTAAAACACACCTCTAATAATGCTCAAAAATTTATGAGTTATATTGAAAGGTTTAACCCACAGGATATGAATAAGCCTGAAGTGCTTTCCTCAGTAAAATGTATAACTAATTTTAATAATTTAGACAGCCTTGATTTTGATTTATTACTCGGAAGTCATAAATGGGAAGATGATCTAGATGCTTTTAGGCTCAGTTCAGATTTATCGGTAAAAGCTTCTATAAACTCAACAGACCTAGCCTTTATCTCTACGCAATTGCTTTATAAACTTTCCTCAAACACCTAAAAATCGGTCATTAAGTAAAGTGTCTAAGATCAGTGGCGGTAGTTTATATCTCAAGTTTAGCCATATAAACTACTTCACTTAAGTTCAAAAAGAATTCTAATTTAGGCCTAAATAGTCTTCTAATTTTTCGAAATTATGTTGCCAAAGTCCATTACCAGTTTTCGGAAAAATTGACCTAAAACCTATAATTTTTTTAACACGTGCAGGTAAATTTCTGACAATTTCTAGATCTATTGAAAATGGATAAGTTTCTTCAGGAGTAAAATATCCTGGAATCATTGGCAATGAAATACCCCGTCTATATTCATTACCAGTTTTATTTTCACCACCGGAATGGATAACCTTACCTTCCCAAATTAGCATATCGCCTGCTTTCATGAGAGCGGGAATAGTCTCTTGGTGTCTAAAGCGTTCTTCATCAGACATTTCAAAATTATCCCATTCATGACTACCTGGAACTACACGCGTAGCTCCATTTTCTTCAGTAAAATCTGTTAAGGCTATCATGCAATTTGCAGTAACACAGGGTCCTTTTTTACCCATCTCAATAAAAGCGGGGAAATTCTCTAAATCTCGGTGTAATGGTTGGGCTACGTTAAGAGCATCAAAAATTGTTTGTAAATCTACTTTTTTAGCTCCATAACCATGTAACTCTCCTCATCCTTAAATATTTCTTACCACTAAATTATATAAATTATGTTTTATTTGTAAAAAAAATATCAACAATTTTTATGAAAAGCCAAATAAACCATATTAAATATAGTTTAATATTTATAACTCTCTTATTCTTTATATTTTTTTAAAGATTTACTTTCTCATTTATCAATTAAGGCTAACTTTTTATATTTATTGTGATAATAAATAGACTTCTCGAATCTTTATTTTCATATTCAATTGTACCTGAATGAGCTAAAACAATGGCTTGCACGACTGCTAAGCCCAGCCCCGTTCCACCTAAAGCTTTATTTCTGGACTGCTCTACTCTATAAAAAGGATTGAATAACTCTTTTTGATATTCAAGTGGAATTCCCGGTCCTTCATCTAGTATTTCTAATGTCCATTGGTCTTGTTCAACTGACGACTTAATTTTTAGAACTCCAGAGTTTGAGTATCTAACAGCATTATCAATTAAAGCGATTAAAACTTGTTCTATACGTCTTGAATCGCATCTTACAAAATCATGTGAAATGTCGTAATCAATAGTAATCTTTGCTTGTGTTAGCTTTTCCTCAAACATCTGTACTACTTTTTCAATACATGTTAAAAAATCAACTGACTCAATATTTAATCTAAGCTGTTTATTTTCAAATAAACTCAATGTTCTCAAGTCTTCTACTAGATGTGACAGCCCCTCTACTTGATTCAATAAACTTCGGATTAGCTCTGGTTCAGCTTTAAAAACTCCATCTACAATACCTTGTAATCTACCTTGTAAAATTGTGATAGGCGTTCTTAATTCATGAGCAATAGCAGCATTCCATACTTGTGCATTTTGTACAGAACTTTCAAGCTTTTGAGCCATATCATTAAAATTTAAAATTAATGTATAAATCTCTGTAGAATGGACTTTTTGATCATTTGCTCGGGCAGACAAATCACCCTCACTAATTTTATTCGCGGCATCTGCCAATGAATTGATGGGCACAATAAATCTTTTTGCTAACTGCATTCCAATAATTAAAGAAATAATTGAACCACATAAAATGACTGTACCTAGCCAAATCCAGTCAATAAAATGAAAATCAGTAAAGTCTCCTTGCAGCGAACTTAATGAAATCCAGTCATGATCAATTGCATACTTATAAACTACATAGCCTAGAAATACAGACAATAAAGTGATGCTCAAATTCACCATACTAAAAGCAATAAAAAATTGCTTATTAATCCCTAATTTATTTTTCATTGTCGTATCTCAACTTACAGTATGTCGGCTTGTTTCTGTCCAATCCTATTATTCTTGGGGATGATCTAATCTATACCCGACACCACGGACATTAATTAGCATCTGTTCAAGCCCATATTCCTCTAATTTTTTTCTTAATTTACTGACGTGGCTATCCACTGTTCTTTCTAAAGCATCGCTGTCTGGCAAACATTGATTCATCAATTCTCCACGCGTAAATACTTTATGTGGCTGATTAATCATCAAAAGTAATATTTTATATTCAGTTAATGTCAAGTTAAGTAAGGTCTTCTTTTCCATCTGATTGATATAAGCACTATGAATCTCAGTATCGATTTCAATATTTTTATAAATCAGATTTTTGATAACCGTTTTTTTATTCTGATGGGTTCTTCTAAGAACAGCCTGAACACGTGCAACCACTTCATTTGGATTGAAAGGCTTAACCACAAAATCATCTGCGCCGATTCGCAAGGCCATCACTTTATCTATATCTTGATCTAATGCAGTCAGCATAATGACGGGCGTTTGTGCTTTTTGACGAATTTTACTGAGTACTTCCCAACCATTGAGTTCAGGTAATTTAATATCAAGTAAGATTAAATCAATTGTTTGTGACGCATGAATTTCTATCGCCTGTTTTCCATTCATTGCCCGAATAACTCTCATGCCTTCACGTTTTAAATATTGTTCAATAATGTCACCAATATCGTATTCATCTTCTACAACAAGAATTTGTTTATCACGACAATCAAAAGAAAATGAAGCTTCGAACATAGATAAATCATCGAAAAATTTCAGACAAACATCATAATACGCTTATTTATGTGCTGATCTCCACACTTTTTCCACATTTCAAAGATCTTGATTACACACTTACCCAAAATAATAACAACATCAAAAACTCCATAAGGTTGGACAGTATGCAAAAGCATTTTTTACTTCCATTATTTTTGTCTATTGGACTGGTTGTCCAAGGTTGTAGTTCCGAAGAAGCTAAACAACCAGAAGTACCACCGGCGAAAGTCAGTGTATTAAGTCTTAAGCCACAATCCGTTAATTTTAGCGAGAATCTCCCAGCTCGCGTTCAAGCCTTCCGTACTGCTGAAATTCGTCCGCAAGTCGGCGGTATTATTGAAAAAGTATTATTTACTCAAGGTAGTGAAGTTAGAGCGGGTCAAGCCCTCTACAAAATTAATGCTGAAACTTTTCAGGCTGATGTAAACAGCAATAAAGCTTCTCTCAATAAAGCCGAAGCTGAAGTCGCACGTTTAAAGGTCCAGTTGGAACGCTATGAACAACTTTTACCAAGTAATGCGATTAGTAAACAGGAAGTCAGTAATGCTCAGGCTGAATATCGCCAAGCTTTAGCTGATGTCGCGCAAATGAAAGCTTTACTGGTACGTCAAAATCTTAATTTACAATACGCAACAGTACGTGCTCCCATCTCTGGACGTATTGGGCAATCATTTGTGACCGAAGGTGCACTAGTCAGCCAAGGTGACACAAATACTCTTGCTACAGTGCAGCAGATTGACAAAGTTTATGTGGATGTAAAGCAGTCTATTGGTGAATATGAACGTTTACAGGCTGCACTACAAAGCGGTGAGTTGTCTGCCAATAGTGATAAAACCGTTCGTATTTCTAATAGCCAAGGTCAGTTCTACAATGTTAGCGCAAAGATGCTATTTGAGGATATCAATGTAGATCCTGAAACAGGCGATGTTACCATTCGTATTGTAGTAAACAATCCTGAACGTAAATTACTTCCTGGAATGTATGTGCGTGTCAATATTGACCGAGCATCAGTCCCTCAAGCCCTTCTTGTACCAGCTCAAGCGATCCAGCGTAATAACAATGGTGATCCACAGGTTTATGTCA
The DNA here is from genome assembly GCF_013122135.1 of Acinetobacter lactucae. Classification (NCBI taxonomy): domain Bacteria; kingdom Pseudomonadati; phylum Pseudomonadota; class Gammaproteobacteria; order Moraxellales; family Moraxellaceae; genus Acinetobacter; species Acinetobacter lactucae. The sequence continues at coordinate 1,809,620 of NZ_CP053391.1, read as the reverse complement.
TCAATGCTAAAGGCTCTGCAGATATTCGTCCAATTGAACTTGGGCAGCAATATGAACAGTTCTACTTAGTGAATAAAGGGCTCAAAGTAGGTGACAAAGTCATCGTTGAGGGAATTGATCGCATTCAACCTAATCAAAAGCTTGAAATAACGAATTGGAAAGCACCTGTTAATAAAGGAGCTCAATGATGTTGTCACAATTTTTTATTCGTCGCCCTGTATTTGCATGGGTGATTGCGATTTTCATTATCTTGTTTGGGCTACTTAGTATTCCCAAACTCCCCATAGCACGTTTCCCTAGCGTCGCGCCTCCACAGGTCACCATTAGTGCTGTTTATCCAGGTGCTACTCCGAAAACAATTAATGACAGTGTAGTGACACTGATTGAAAGAGAACTATCCGGCGTTAAAAACTTACTTTATTACAGCGCAACCACCGATACTTCGGGTATGGCTCAAATATCGGCTACCTTTAAACCAGGTACAGATGTCGATATGGCTCAGGTTGATGTACAAAATAAAATTAAAGCCGTTGAAGCTCGTCTTCCTCAAATTGTTCGTCAACAAGGTCTACAAGTCGAGGCGACATCATCTGGCTTCTTAATGTTAGTGGGTATTAATTCACCTACCAATCAATATTCTGAAGTTGATCTGAGCGATTACCTTGTCCGAAATGTCGTTGAAGAGTTAAAACGTGTTGAAGGTGTTGGTAAAGTTCAATCTTTTGGTGCCGAAAAAGCCATGCGTATTTGGGTAGATCCAAATAGGTTAGTTTCATATGGTCTTTCAATCAGTGATGTAAATGCGGCAATTCGTGAAAATAATGTCGAAATCGCTCCTGGCCGTTTAGGTGATTTACCTGCTGAAAAAGGACAACTTATTACGGTTCCTTTATCTGCCCAAGGACAATTGAATGACGTTGAACAATTCAAAAATATCAGCTTAAAAAGTAAGATCAACGGTAGTGTCATTAGACTTTCTGATGTCGCGAATGTTGAAATTGGTTCACAAGCATATAACTTTGCTATTTTAGAAAATGGTAAACCAGCAACGGCAGCAGCCATCCAGCTTAGCCCTGGCGCAAATGCTGTAAAAACTGCTGAAGGTGTCAGAGCTAAAATTGAAGAATTAAAAGTTAATTTACCGGAAGGTATGCAATTTAGTATTCCTTACGATACTGCTCCATTTGTCAAAATATCGATTGAAAAGGTAATTCACACATTACTTGAAGCCATGGTTTTGGTCTTCATTGTGATGTATCTATTTCTTCATAATGTCCGTTATACGCTCATTCCGGCAATTGTTGCTCCTATTGCATTGTTAGGAACATTTGCAGTCATGCTGATTGCAGGTTTCTCAATCAACGTACTCACCATGTTTGGTATGGTGCTCGCCATCGGTATTATCGTCGATGATGCGATTGTTGTCGTAGAGAATGTCGAACGAATTATGGCGACTGAGGGCTTACCTCCCAAGGAGGCGACCTCTAAAGCCATGAAAGAAATCACCAGTCCAATTATTGGGATTACCTTAGTACTCGCTGCTGTATTTTTACCGATGGCTTTTGCCAGTGGTTCGGTCGGAATCATTTACAAGCAATTTACGCTGACCATGTCAGTGTCTATCTTATTCTCTGCACTGTTAGCATTGATTTTAACCCCCGCACTTTGTGCGACAATTCTTAAACCAATTGATGAACATCATCAGAAAAAAGGATTCTTTGCATGGTTTGACCGTACTTTTGATAACCTCACTAAAAAGTATGAAATCATTCTCTTTAAGGTCATCAAACACTCCATTCCAATGATGGTGCTCTTTATCATTATTACAGTTGCGACTTTTGCTGGAATGAAATATTGGCCAACCGCATTTATGCCCGAAGAAGATCAAGGTTGGTTTTTAACAACCTTCCAACTTCCATCTGATGCTTCTACTGAACGAACTAAAAGTGTCGTGAAAGAGTTTGAAGCAAGTATTCAAGACAATCCGGATATTAAAAGCAATACGTCAATTTTAGGTTGGGGTTTCGGTGGTTCAGGTCAGAACGTTGCCGTTGCCTTTACAACACTAAAAGATTTCAAGGAAAGAACATCTTCAGCATCTGAAATGACCAACTCAATTAATCAAACAATGGCACATAGTAAAGAAGGAACATCAATGGCTGTTCTACCTCCAGCCATTGATGAGTTAGGTACGTTCTCTGGCTTTAGTCTTCGATTACAAGACCGAGCGAACTTAGGTATGCCTGCATTGCTTGCTGCCCAAGATCAATTAATGGAAATGGCTGCCAAAAATAAAAAGTTTTATATGGTTTGGAATGAGGGCCTCCCTCAAGGAGATAGTATTTCTCTAAAAATTGACCGAGAAAAATTAAGTGCTCTGGGTGTTAAATTCGCTGATGTTTCAGACATTATCTCAACATCAATGGGTTCGATGTATATCAATGACTTCCCAAATCAAGGTCGCATGCAGCAAGTGATTGTGCAGGTTGAAGCAAAATCACGTATGCAATTAAAGGATATTTTGAATCTTAAAGTAATGGGTGCCAGCGGCCAGTTGGTGTCTTTATCAGAAGTTGTGACTCCTCAATGGAACAAAGCACCCCAACAATACAACCGCTACAACGGACGTCCATCTTTAAGTATTGCGGGTATTCCTAACTTCGATACTTCATCTGGTGATGCAATGCGTGAAATGGAACAACTCATCGCAAAATTACCAAAAGGGATTGGCTATGAATGGACTGGTATTTCTCTCCAAGAGAAACAATCAGAATCACAAATGGCATTCTTACTTGGATTATCGATGCTCGTTGTGTTCCTTGTACTCGCAGCTCTTTATGAAAGCTGGTCAATTCCGCTATCTGTCATGCTGGTTGTGCCATTAGGTATTTTTGGAGCGATCATTGCCATTATGTGCAAAGGGCTGATGAATGATGTGTTTTTCAAGATTGGCCTGATTACGATCATTGGTCTTTCCGCCAAGAATGCAATTTTGATTGTTGAATTCGCCAAGATGCTCAAAGAAGAAGGAATGAGTTTAGTTGAAGCTACTGTTGCCGCAGCAAAACTTCGCTTACGCCCTATTCTCATGACTTCCCTTGCCTTTACTTGTGGTGTTGTGCCTTTAGTCATTGCATCAGGAGCAAGTTCTGAAACACAACATGCGCTTGGAACTGGTGTGTTTGGCGGCATGATTTCAGCAACAATTTTGGCAATTTTCTTTGTACCGGTGTTCTTTATCTTTGTACTAGGTGCGGCCGAAAAACTGTTTTCTTCCAAGCAGAAAATTAAATCTTAAATGAAATAAAACAAGGGAAATTAAAGAATTTCCCTTGTTCCTCTTATATCTAAATTTATTCTATTATTTGGAGAAAAGCATGTCTAAGTCGGCTGTTTTATCTCGTGGATTTATGATTTCCACACTTTCAATTACCTTAACTGCATGTATAAGTATGCAATCGCCTCAACCGGCTGTTAAGTCTGATATTCCACAAAATTTCGCTGAAACTTATTCTGGTCCTTCAATTGCTAAACAAGGATATAAAACTTTCTTTTCCGATCCTCGTTTATTGGAAGTCATTGAAATAAGCTTGAATAATAACCGTGATTTACGTACAGCAGCGTTAAATATTGAGCGTGCCCAGCAGCAATACCAAATTACTAAATATGATCAACTTCCAACTATTGGTGCAACAGCAAACGCCATTAGGCAAGTTAACCCATCTGTAGATCCTAACAATCCTTATTCTACATTTCAGGTAGGATTAGGTGTAACGGCGTATGAGCTAGATTTTTGGGGCCGTGTTAAAAGTCTTAAAGATGCGGCATTAAATAACTACCTTGCAACACAAAGTGCTAAAGACTCAACTCAAATTAGTTTGGTGAGCCAAGTTGCACAAGCTTGGTTAAACTATTCGTTTGCAACAGCAAACTTAAACCTTGCGCAGCAAACCTTAAAAGCTCAACTTGATTCATACAATCTCAACCAGAAACGTTTTAACGTCGGGATTGATAGTGAAATACCTTTACGCCAAGCCCAGATTTCAGTCGAAACAGCACGTAATGATGTCGCAAACTATAGAACTCAAGTTTCACAAGCACAGAACTTGTTAAATCTTTTGGCTGGACAAGCGATTCCATCAAAACTACTTCCGACTCGGTCGGTTAAAACGATTACTCAAGAAAAGAATTTTTCAACAGGCTTAAGTAGCGATTTACTACAAAACCGTCCAGACCTAAAAGTAGCTGAATATCAACTTCGTGCAGCTGGTGCCAACATTGGCGCTGCAAAAGCCCGCATGTTTCCGACCATTACACTCACAGGTTCAGCTGGATATGCATCAACGGAACTGAAAGATTTATTTAAATCTGGCGGCTTTGCATGGTCAGTTGGTCCTAGTATAGACCTGCCTATTTTTGACTGGGGAACGCGTAAAGCCAATATTAAGGTTTCAGAGATCGACCAAAAGATTGCACTTTCTGAATATGAAAAAGCGATTCAGTCTTCTTTCCGCGAAGTCAATGATGCCTTAGCAGCCCATGCTCATATCGAAGAACGTTTAAATGCCCAGCGCCGTTTAGTGTCTGCAACCGATACCAATTATAAACTCTCTACTGCCCGCTTTAGAGCCGGGATTGATAGTTATTTGACTGTTTTGGATGCTCAGCGTTCTGCATATTCGGCTCAACAAGGTTTACTGATTCTCGAACAAACCAAATTAAATAATCAAATTGAACTCTATAAAGCCTTGGGTGGAGGGTTAAATAAATAATCTATTCTCAAAAAATCTTTAAAGGCTAATTAGGCATCATCATTAGCCTTTAAATTTCATATTTTTTCTAAAAAGGACGATTAGAAATTTGTTTTTTCGCATATTTAATTCAGTTGAATTGAATTTTGCCCTGCCTTATTTATGAGGTCTATTTATGAAAATACTAATATTCCCCCTACGCCAATCCCTATATATTCTCAGCCTATTTAGTATAGTAATTACAAGTGGCTGTCAGTTGGTGAGCTTGAAAAAACAGACACTTCATACCACTATTTCAAACGAACGTAATAGTATTCTCACCCAAAAAAAATTAAGTGAAGCCAGCCTAAATGTTTTATATATGTCTGGTATGGATGCAAAAATTTGCATGCAAACTCCAGAAGCATGTATTGCTGATTTAGAGAAAATTCCTCAAATTCAGGGAGATCAATTATTATCTACTGCCAGTGAACTCTATCTCTCAAAAGCTTTAGCTCTTTCGGAGTCTTATGATTGCAAAACCAATAATAATGTAAATGCTAAAGCTGAAGAAGCAAACAATGGGGACTGTTTGGAACAAGAACTTCACGCTTTAGATAAAACTATTCGCTATAGCTATGCTTATTTATTTAAGTCGTCTCGCGAACCTCAAGATCGTATTTTTGATAATCGACAAGTACAAATTCGAGATTTTTATAATCAAGCACTCAATCAATTAGTGAATGTGTATAGTGAAAAGAATACTTCCGCAACAATTCCTTCCGAGATAAAAATTGGTAAAAGTACATATACGATTGATATTGAGTCCTATCAAAAATTACAAGGCAAAAAACTTGAAAAATTCACTTCAAGCTACAACATGAATTTTTCTGGTTTAAGAAGTATTAACCGTCGTGATGGTTTTGGTTCAGATTTTGTTGCGGTTTTACACTCTAATGAAGACCCATCTCAAAAAGAGAACCCTTATATTCTTGATCCATTAGCTTACAACTACCCAAATGGCATCAATCCCAATATTCATAAAGCCCATTATCTCGCTTCTACTCTTGTGGCCGAACCACAAAATAAAATAACGACCCAAAGTGACATATTGAATAGTCCAGATTTCAAAATAAAAATCTATGACCCTTACAATGTCGAAAAAATTAATATTGCGGGCAAAGAATACTCACTGGCAGCAAATTTTTCTGCACCTTATGGTTTATGGCTGGCCGAAAATAATCTAGGTGCGGCTGCATATTTGACACTGATTGACCGCAATCAACGATTAAACATGCCGCATTTATATATGCTTGAACCCTATAATCCAAATAAAAAAGTAATTGTATTGGTTCACGGGCTTGCCAGTAGTCCAGAAGCATGGATTGCAGTAACCAATGAAATTATGGGAGATAAAACGTTACGTGAAAATTATCAAGTTTGGCAAATCTTTTACTCAACCAATATGCCTATTTTGGAAAGTCGTTTTCAAATTTACGCATTATTGAAGCAAGCATTTGGATCTCTTAATCCTCAAGATCCAGCTGCCACTAATGCTGTTTTAATTGGTCATAGCATGGGAGGAATTATTAGTCGGCTTTTAGTGAGTAATGCTGATATTTTAAAAGAAGCCTTACCTATGATGAGTAACTATGAACAAGCACGTATGAGAAAACATCCTGTAATTGGCGAACGTTTAAAAATGGAACCCATTCCAAACTTTGATCGCGTCATTTTCCTTGCGGCTCCGCATCGGGGGACAAACTATGCCGATCGTTGGTTCACTTTAACTGCACGTAAAATTATTCGATTACCCTCTACATTTTTAAAAACCTTAACTGATACATTGATAAGTAATGATGACGACCTTAAAGACTTTGTAAGAACTATCAATAATAAACTTCAAAATGGCCCTAGCGATCTGAGTAATAAATCTGAGTTTATGGAACTCACCTCAGGCATAACCCCTAAAGAAGGTCTAGTTTTTCACTCTATTATGGGCAATATCACCAAAAGCGATGATCCAAACACCATTACAGACGGTATCGTTCCCTATAAGAGCGCTCATTTGGAGGGGGCTATTTCAGAAAAAGTCATTAAAGGTGGGCATTCAATCCAACTAAAACCTGAAACAGTATTAGAACTTCGTCGTATATTGAGCCAACATTTAATAAATCATAGTTTAAATGATCAGAAAAACTAAATATAAAAAAGCTAAAGTGAAATCACTTTAGCTTTTTTTCTATCTATTGTTTAGTTTCTTCTATCCGTTTACGAATTTCTTCTCGCCATTTTACGGCGTTTTCTTGTTGTTTATTCAGTAGGACGCCGAGCATATAAGCGGTCACTGCTGCACCAATTAAAGCAATTCCACTTTCATAAATAATATCTATGACGAACTCTAAAACGCCTTCTGACAAAAAGTCTAAAGTACCAGAAAATTTAAGGAGTTTAGCGATTGCTACTACAACAATTCCTAAAAGTGCTCCAGTCCATAAAAATATTTTGTGGATATTAATAGGCGCTGTGACTTGGTCAATTTGGTCAGGATATTTTCGATAGTACTCAACTTCATCTTCTGTCACTTTGGCAGATGACTTAAATAGTAATTTAATAAAAAGTGTATCTTGATCAAGTTTTGAATTTTTCTTCATAGATACCGTACTTTATAAATTTTCTAATCTTTTATCTTACCTATTGTTGTTCACTACGCAACTACTCCTTAGAAGATCTAGCCATTTATAGAGAGCTTTAACATCCTCTATATTCACATTTTTATTAAGTATTAAATTTAGCTTAGCCCATTTAAAATCATTAATACCGTTTGCTCCATTTGCTTTTGTCTGTGTTGATCAGTGACGCCTTGAATACTGAACGCCCAATAAGCTTCAAATAAACAAACAATGACATAGGCCGCTGAGCTAATCGCCTCTGGAGGTGCTTTTGTATATTCTTGTGCCAATTGATTTTTAAAATCCGGAAGCCAATGCTTTGTCCAAAGTGTATGGAGCATTTGCTGGATAAACGGATTTCTCGCACTTTGAGCAACCAGTTCGAACCAAACGATTAAATCATCTTGAGTCCGATACACTTCCGGTGTGAACATCATTATGATTCGTTCGCTCAATGGTTTCCCACTAAAACGATGAATAATTTCAGTCCCCATTTTCGAAATGTAATGTTCAATGAAAGCGTTCATTAACTCTGAACGTGACGAAAAATAATGATGTACTAGAGTACGTTGCATGCCTGAAGCTTCAGCTACTTTGGCAAAAGTAATTCCTTCGAGTCCTTCCCTCGCCACTACAGAAACAGCCGCTTGAAGAATTTCATAAGACCTTTCCTGAGCTTTACTCGGCCTTCCTATTTTGTTTTCCATTATCGCCATAAATAAAAAGTAGTTTACTAATTAATCATAACATATTATTTTACTGACATGACAGTCAATTAATTACAAGGAAGTCTATTATGAAAATTCTCGGTCTAGATGCCGGCAGTGAAACGGAAGCTACGGCATCAAAAATCCTAACAAACAATGAAATGACACATGCCGCTATTTTGGAAATTGTAAATATTTGCGGGCTGGTTGCCTGTATTGTATTAGCACTTATTGGCTGGATGTACGGCGCAAAATTTCTCAAGAAAAAGAATATATTGCTCGGCTTAGAATGTTGGATCGTTGCTTTCTCTGCCACTAACTTTGTTGCTTACATGTTGACTGCTTGGAATGTTAATCTTTCAATTACTATGTTTCTTGATTCATTCTCACGTAGTTTCGGTATGCCAATTATTGCCGTGCTTGGCCTGATGGCTCTGACCCATAATTACAAACCTTCTCCTCTTAAGGAGTTTCTATTATTCGCATTTTCATTTGCCGGCACTTTTGTTGTTTTTCTGGCGGATTTCTTTGACGAAATACGTCCATATTTTTACATAGTTATGTGGGTAATTCTGGTGATTTACCTTTGTTACTTCATTATTTGTTTGGTACGTGCCAGAGAGATCGTACATGCTTTGGCTACTACATTAACAGTTATAAGCAGTCTATCGATAGCTATCGTATATGACTTCTTCCCTATACCTGGCGATGACAACCATATGATTTTTATGACTTTGGCTTTTATTACCTGGGGGTTCTCTATTATTCAATTGTATTACGCATATACAGCCCTAGAGCGATCACAAAATGTTTCTATGCAATCTTTTGTTCCTGCTCGCCAGTAAAAACATAGCAAATGCATTGTTTTTAAAAAGGATTAAAACCAGTGCTCTAGCACTGTGAAATGATATAGAAGGATAACGAATGAATTATTCAGATAAACAAGTGATGAGTGGCAACCCTGAATCAATGCCATTTCGTCTTTTAGGTGGCTGGATAGAACAGCCTAGCGACCTTCAACCGGAACTGGAAGGTTCTGTTAGTGCAGATGTTATTGTGGTCGGTGCTGGTTTTGCCGGGTTGTCGACAGCTCTTGAACTCACTGCTCGTGGTGCAAAAGTCATCGTACTTGAGCAAGAGTTCGGTGGTTTCGGTGCCAGCGGCCGTAATGCTGGCTATCTGCTCGGTAGTATGGGAATTGAATTCGAAGTGTTCGCCAAGCGCCTTGGCGTTGACCGTGCAAGGCAATTTGTTAATTTCTACGATGAGGGTGTGACCTATGTTGAAAAGCGTCTAGTCGAGTTAGGCATTGATTGTGATTACAATCCTTCTGGCATTATCCGCGCTGTCATAGATCCTTCGCAGGAAAAATGGCTACGCCGTAGTATGAGAGTTGGTGAAGAACTAGGGTCCCATACTCGCTTTGTAGATCAAGCTGAAATGCGTGCTCGTGGGATTCCACCAGCTTTTTTGTTTGGTAGCGAACAGCGCGGCGGCACGCTAAACCCTGGTAAATACGTGAGTGGTTTACGCCGTGCAGCCATACAAGCAGGTGTTAAGATTTATGAGAAAACACCAGTGCTCTCTTATAACGAAGGACCAATCATTACATGCAAAACCGCACGCGGTAGTGCCAGCGCACCCATCATGGTGTTAACTACAAATGCTTTCACACCTCAGTTAGGATTGCTGCGTGATAAAGTTGCGCCAATACGGGTTTCGGCAATTGAAACCCACCAATTATCTCCAAAGCAATTGGAATCTCTGGGTTGGCCTGGCCGAGAAGGTATTATTACACCGCACCTCATGATGGAAAGTCATCGTCTTACTGCCCACAACACAATGGTGTTGACAGTTAAGAAGTTGAATTATGTTTACGGTTCAAAAACTCCAAACGTACCAGATCACGACGCCTATGCTGCACTCGCACAGACCTTACGTGAGCGTCATCCCACATTGAAAGGTCTTGGCATTAAGCACTGCTGGAGTGGTTACGTTAGTGTGGCTTATGACTTTTTGCCTGTGGTTGGATCAACTGGACCACATCAAAACATTATCTATGCCGCGGGCTGTACGGGACATGGGCTTGCAACTCAGTCACTCATGGGACAGCTCCTTGCCGAGAAAATTAAAGGAGTAGAAAATCCTATTCTGAAGAACTTATACCACAAGACTCCTTCGACACTACCTGAACCACTCCAGTGGTGTGTATTTAAAACAGGTTTCAAGGGAGCAGCCTTCTATGATCGTCTAACTGACCGCAAAGCGCTTGCTGCTAAAAAGGATTCATAGGGCTAAGCATTTGTTAGTGCCGTAAATAATTAATGGGCTACATTCTTGTAGTCCATTTTAAAAATCTCCTCTAAGCCTAGCTTTAAATATTGCCCTATCTAAACCCATGATCAATTCAAACAGTGATTTCGACTCAACGCATTCGTTATTTTTTGATATCAAAATTTATTAATTAGAATAAAAAGGATAGTAATTATTGTGACTAAAAACAATCGAGGCAAACGTGGTCGGCCTGCCAATCTAACACTTAGCCAAACGATAATCGATGCAGCATACGAACTATTTGTAGAATTAGGTTTTAAAGCAGCGACATTGAACATGGTCGCCCAACGTGCAAATATTTCTAAGCTGAGTATTTATAGACACTTCGAGAATAAAGAAGCCCTTTTCAGCGCGGTTGTCGCCACCCGCTGCCAACATTTTGCAACTCATGCTTTTCTAAAAGATCTCGATGGTTCAGCCGAAGAACAGCTTATGTCAGTGGGATCATCTCTACTTTGTACTCTATTGAGCTCGGACTTCCGTAGTCTTGAGACTATGATCATAGCTGATAGGACAAACCAAAAACTTTTAAGCGAACTACATTACGAAGTCGTGTTCGTTCATGTCATTAGACAAATTGAGGCACTACTCCGTCGGTTACACATGAAGAAGGTTCTAAACGTGCCTTATCCTCTTCAGTCCGCCCACTTGTTTGTCGCGCTTTTCAAAGGATCCAACCTCCGGATTATTGCACGTTTCGATGATGCAAAAGCAGAAGACGATAACACAATTAAATCCTACTGCCGCTCAGCTGTCGACATGTTCATCGCTATTCATAGGGGTAGTGGCTAAATAGGTTGTTTATTCTATCAGTTATAAGATGGGTAATATTTCAATCTATTTAGAGTACAAAAAATTTATTTTAACATACTAATTGTTTGTCCTAAAATTTTAATACTCTTATGTAATTTAAAGAAAAATATAAATACTATCCTTTAATAAACAATCTACTTTATATAAATATTAATATGTATAGTAAATTATAATTAGATCAAAAATTATCTTTTATAATGTTTAAAATAGTTTTCTTTTAAAAGTTAACGATGCTCAAGTCCTGCTTAATTTGCCTACTCCGCTATAGATTTATTTTTAGGATATGAAAAGAGACCAGCTAGTGGTCTCTTTTTCATTTTTAGATCGCTGCTTTGGTCATCTTACCATTGACCAGTCTTAAAATCTGCAATGGGTTGCTGTCTTTTAAAGCTTCCGGCAACAAACTTTGCGGGTAGTTTTGGTAACAGACTGGGCGCAAATAACGGTCTATGGCCAAAGTTCCAACCGAGGTGCCTCGTGCATCAGAAGTCGCTGGATATGGCCCGCCGTGTACCATGGCATCACATACTTCAACACCCGTTGGGTAGCCATTTATAAGTAATCGGCCAGCTTTTTCTTCTAGCACAGGAACCACATCTGCAAACTCGGTGAAGTCTGCTTCATCGGCAATTAAAGTTGCTGTCAGTTGTCCATTCATACTTTGTAGGGCTTGCACAAGTTGAGCTTTATCTGCTACCTCAATTACCACTGTCGCTGGACCAAAGATTTCTTCTTGTAAAAGCTGATCACCTGCAAGTAACAGCTCCACATCAGCTTTAAATAGTTGTGGCTGTGCCTGATTGCCTTGTTGGGTTTGACCTGCCAAGTGTTTAATACCTTGATGCTGGGTTAAATGCTCAAGACCAGCGGTATAGCTTTTTAAGGTGCCTGCATTCAGCATAGTCTGTGCAGGTTTACCGCCCATAATTTCGGTTAGGTTACGAATGAGCTGGCTAAATTCAGCTGATTTAATACCTAAAATTAAACCTGGATTGGTACAGAACTGACCACAGCCTAAAACAACTGAGTCGGCTAAGTCCTGTGCAATTTTTTCACCACGGTTTTTCAAGGCTTCCGGTAACATCAGCATCGGGTTAATACTGCTCATTTCCGCAAAGACAGGAATCGGTTGTGGACGGGCTGCGGCCATATCACATAAAGCACGGCCACCGCGAAGAGAGCCTGTAAAACCTACAGCCTGTATTAAAGGATGCTTAACCAGTGGTTCACCCACACCATTACCGTAGATCATGTTAAATACGCCTTTAGGCATATTTGATTTTTCGACAGCACGTTCGATTGCCTGAGCCACAAAATCTGCTGTCGCCATATGACCACTATGCGCTTTCACCACTACCGAACAACCAGCTGCCAGTGCAGAAGCAGTGTCACCACCCGCAGTTGAAAAAGCGAGTGGAAAGTTACTTGCCCCAAAGACTGCCACAGGGCCAATACCAATTTTAATCTGGCGCAAGTCTGGGCGAGGTAAAGGCTGACGCTCAGGCAAAGCTGTATCAATACGAGCCCCTAAGAAGTCACCACGACGCAACACTTTAGCAAACAGGCGCATTTGTCCACTGGTACGGCCACGTTCACCTTGCAAACGTACAAGTGGCAAAGCAGTTTCTTGCGAGACAATTTCTAGAAAATCTGTTCCTAAAGCATCGAGTTCATCAGCAATGTTTTCTAAAAAAGTAGCACGCTGTTCAGGTGAAGTATGGCGGTAAGTCTTAAAGGCTTGACTTGCAGCTTCACAGGCCTGATTAATTTCCTGTTCGGTTGCATGGTGAAACTCATAAGGCAAAGCCTCACCCGTTGTTGCATTCACACTTTTCAATAAAGTTGTACTTTGTGCACTACGTGAACCGCCAATAAAGTTGTGTCCGATGACCATTTTAAATTCCTTAAAGTGTTATAACTGAACCGATCGGTAACTCTGCTTGTGTATGAGCAAGTTTGTTTTTAAGGGGAAGACCGAATTCTTTCATTTCGATTTCAAACTCATCGTTGACTTGTGCCTGAATACCATCGGCAAAAGATAAAGTGGCTGTACCGAAGTAATGAATATGAACATCCCCTGCTTTTAAGAATTGTTGATACTTAAAGTGGTGATATTCCAGATTTGCCAAGCTATGGCACATATTGTCCTCACCCGACAAAAACTCTTTTTCCCAAATAATTTGTCCATCACGACGCAAGCGGCTGGTTCCCACTAAATGTTTCGGTAATTCGCCTGTTCGTAAAGCTGGACCAAAACTACAAAAACGTAATTTTGAATGGGCCAGATATAAATAATTACGGCGCTCCATTACATGGTCAGAATATTCATTACCCAGTGCAAACCCGATTCGGTAAGGCTTTAAGTCTTCTCCAATCACATATAGGCCAGCGATTTCAGGCTCTTCGCCACCGTCTTCAGCAAATGGAGGTAAAGGCAACTCCGCTCCCGGTCTTACCACAATTGAACCATCGCCTTTATAAAACCATTCTGGCTGCGCACCGACCTGACCTTCTGGTGGACGGCCCTTTTGTAGCCCCCATTGAAATATCCGCATGGTGTCGGTCACTGAGCTGTCATCGCTTAAATTTTGCTGATGCATTTTGTCGCGTGCTGATGCAGAACCTAAATGAGTTAAACCTGTACCAGAAACTAAACAATGCGTTGGATCTGGATGGTCTAAAGGCGGCAGTACCTTTAAATCTGCTAATAAAGATGAATAATCATAGGTCTCTGATTCAAACCCTAACGCCTCAACTTGTTGCTCCAATGAAACTTTATTACGAATTGCCAAAAGTGCTAAATCACGAACCGATTGAATATTTTTAACCGGATATGCCGTGTTGCCTTCTACTTTGGCAACGGCACGTTGATTTGCACGATTTTCAAATTGAATAATTTGCATGTTTTAATCCTTACAAAGGCTTTTGAATATTCACTGTTTGTGTTTTTTGACGTTCGAGCTTGGCATAGACGATATAAGTCAAAATCAGACCAAAAAGCATGACGATAGATAAGAAATACAAACCTGCAGCCATATTTCCTGTGTATTCTTTTAAAAGTCCGATGCCAAATGGCCCAACATAGCCACCTAAATTTCCGACAGAATTAATTAAGGCAATGCCAGCCGCTGCACTTGCGCCTGTTAAGAAACGGCCCGGTAATGTCCAAAACACAGCAGTTGATGAAAATAGGCAGAATGCAACAACAGCCAAAGCAGCCAACTGCATGACTGGAGAATTTAGCCAAGCACTTAAAAACATTGCGCAAGCGCCTAGTGCGTAGAGAAAACTTAAATGTCCATAGCGATCATTTAGACGATCGGTACTACGTGGAATAATTAATAATCCAATAATTCCAAAAACGTAGGGAATGCTAGATAAGAAGCCAATTTGAAGATCAGTACCGCCTCCAAATTGCTTGATAATAGAAGGCAGCCAGAGGTTTAAACCGTAAATACTTAAAGTCACTGGTAAGTAATACAATGCTAATAAAAGTACGCGTTTGTCTTTTAAAGCATGTAATGGATTGGCATGTCGAGTTTGATCGTATTCGGCTTCATCTTTAACAAGTTCATTTTTAAGCCATTGTTTTTGTTCAATGCTTAACCATTTCACTTTATCAATATTATCTGGTAACCACAGGAATGTTGGTAGAGCCAATAAAACTGCAGGTAAGCCGACTGCAATGAATAACCATTGCCAACCATGTAAGTTTGCAATGCCATCCATCCCAAGTAATAGACCCGCTAAAGGCCCCGCAATCATCATGGCAATGGGTTGTGAAAGCACAAACATTCCCATAATTTTTCCGCGATGACGCACCGGATACCACTGAGTGATGAGATATAAAACACCCGGGAAAAAGCCTGCCTCCGCTACACCCAGTAAAAACCGTAAGAGATAAAAGCTTTTCGGCCCTTCAATGAGCGCCATAGCCATGGTGATTAAACCCCACGTCAACAAAATGCGGGTAAACCATTTGCGGGCACCAAATTTGTCTAAAAGTAAGTTACTCGGTACTTCAAAAAGAAAGTACCCAATAAAGAATAAGCCTGCTCCTAGACCATAGGCTGCATCACCAATTCCGACGTCGGCACCCATATGCAAATGAGCGAACCCAACAGCGGCACGATCAATGTATGCCACCAGATATAGTATGACTAATGCGGGTATGAGCTTAAACGTGACCGTCCGTATTACATCCTTTTCGAAATCCATCTTCGACTCCATTTCCTATTATTTACTTATAGAGCATCTTGCTCGTAAATTATCCTTTCAATTTAAAATATAGTAATACTATTTAAATTTCAAACCTTTTAAAAATAAAATTTATGGTGTATTTTTAAATCAATTGGTTCTAATAGTAATACTATATAGGGAAATTTGTATGAATAACAAACAAGTTCTTCGTTCGGCTGCCTGGTTTGGTACAACGGATAAAAATGGCTTTATGTATCGCAGCTGGATGAAGAATCAAGGAATTCCAGATCATGAGTTTCAAGGTAAACCGATCATTGGGATTTGTAATACGTGGTCTGAACTCACACCATGTAATGCCCATTTTCGAAAAATTGCCGAACACGTAAAAAAAGGGATTTTAGAAGCTGGTGGCTACCCTGTTGAGTTTCCAGTATTTTCAAATGGTGAGTCGAATTTACGCCCTACTGCCATGTTTACCCGTAACTTAGCCAGTATGGATGTTGAAGAAGCTATTCGTGGTAACCCTATTGATGGGGTGGTGTTACTAACAGGTTGTGACAAAACTACACCTGCATTATTAATGGGTGCAGCAAGCTGTGATATTCCTGCCATTGTAGTAACTGGTGGGCCAATGCTGAATGGTAAACACAAAGGTAAAGATATTGGTGCTGGTACCATCGTTTGGCAAATGCATGAAGAGTTAAAAGCAGGCAAAATCGATTTAAATGAATTTCTTTCTGCCGAATCTGGTATGTCACGCTCAGCGGGTACATGTAATACCATGGGTACTGCTTCTACCATGGCGTGTATGGCAGAAGCCTTAGGCACTTCTTTACCACACAATGCAGCCATTCCAGCAGTAGATTCTCGTCGTTATGTGTTAGCTCACCTTTCTGGCATGCGTATTGTCGACATGGTTCATGAAGATTTACGCCTTTCTAAAATCTTAACCAAAGAAGCCTTTGAAAATGCGATTAAAGTTAATGCCGCTATTGGTGGTTCAACCAATGCCGTGATTCATTTAAAGGCAATTGCTGGACGTATTGGGGTGGATTTACAACTCGATGACTGGAACCGTGTTGGCCGAGGTATGCCAACGATTGTTGACTTGCAGCCTTCTGGTCGTTTTCTCATGGAAGAGTTCTATTATAGCGGTGGCTTACCAGCCGTAATCCGTCGTATGGGCGAAGCCAATCTCTTACCACATCCACACGCTTTAACCGTAAATGGTCAAGGCATTTGGGAAAATTGCCAGCAGTCACCTATTTATAACGATGAAGTGATTCGAAAAATAGATAACCCAATTCGACAAGATGGCGGCATGTGTATTTTACGCGGTAATTTAGCCCCTAAAGGTGCTGTGCTTAAACCTTCTGCTGCAACACCAGAACTGATGAAACACCGCGGTCGTGCAGTCGTATTTGAAAACTTTGATGACTATAAAGCCCGTATTAATGACCCAGACCTAGATGTCGATGAAACTTGTATTCTAGTCATGAAAAACGCTGGTCCTAAAGGCTACCCAGGCATGGCTGAGGTTGGAAATATGGGATTACCACCAAAGATTTTAGCCAAAGGCATTACCGACATGGTTCGTATTTCCGATGCACGTATGAGCGGTACAGCGTATGGCACCGTGGTTTTACATGTTGCCCCTGAAGCTATGGCTGGCGGGCCTTTAGCCGTAGTTCAAAATGGTGACTTTATCGAACTCGATGCCTATGAAGGAAAACTTCATCTGGAAGTGAGTGATGAAGAACTTAAACAACGTCTTGAGAATTTAGCGCCTCCAGCACCACCAAGTTTTATTGGCGGCTATCGCAAACTCTATGTAGAACATGTTCTACAAGCAGACGAAGGTTGTGATTTTGATTTCTTGGTCGGTTGTCGAGGCTCGGAAGTTCCACACCATTCCCATTAATATTTATTCTTGAAAAAGATGATCTTGTTAAAACACAAGGTCATCTATACCATAGGATATTCAACATGTCGTAATAGTGAAATATGAGTAAAGCTGACTATAAAAATCCTATTCCAAGCAAAAGCCAACATGCATTAATTGTTCAACAATTGGGATTAAAAATTGTTTCTGGTGAAATCTCAGAAAATGAAAAGCTCCCAAGTGAAGTTGATTTATGTGAGGAATATAAAGTCAGCCGCCCTGTCTTTCGCGAAGCAATCCGTGTTTTAAACGCGAAAGGCTTAACTTACTCAAGACCAAAAATTGGAACTGTAGTAAGGCCTAAAGAAGAATGGCATTTGCTCGATCCGGATGTATTGTTTTGGTTGATTCAAACGACGCCTGAACATGAGTTTTTCAAAACACTTTCTACCGTACGACGCGTTTTGGAACCTGAGCTTGCTTATATTGCGGCAAGTACGGCAAACGAAGAAGATATTGAACGCATTAAACATGCCTATGATGGGATGGAAAAAGCGACAACAGTTGAAGAATTTATAGAGCCAGATATTCAATTTCACTTAGCAATTGCTAAAGCAACGCATAATGACTTGCTGGCGTATATGTCGAAAATGCTGGTTTTACCTTTACAACAATCGATTCAAGTCACCAGTTTACGTCCAAATTTACAAGGCCATTCGTTACCTAGACATAAAGCAATTTTAACCGCAATTGAAAATAAAGACCCGCTTTCTGCTCGTCATGCTTCACTTGTTCAGCTGGACGACACCAAAATGGCTTACGATTTAATTAAAAAATAATTTTTATATATTCATTACTTAAAGCCTGACAACTCAAAATAAAGTCATCAGGCTTTTTTATTTATAAACTAAAACACTTTTTTAACTGAGACAGTCAATGTCGAACCAATCGGGTTAGAAATGGGTGCATCAGGTTCACCATTACTATACTTTTTATAGAACCCATCTTTGTCCCAAGCTTTGGTATAGGCTAAGCCAGTAGTCCAGCCATCACCTAAATCTTTAATCAGCTCGACTTTCATATCCTGAAAATTAGCTTCCGAGAAATTTTTAATTCTTTCATAGCCATAATGAGCACCAAAAGTCCAAGTCTCATTGATAGGCTGAGTAAAAGTTAGATCTAAATAAGTTGTTCCCCGTGAACGTTTACCCTCAGGGCCGCCCATCGTATCGGAGTTATAGCCTGCATAATCTGGGGTATAGGTAATATAATATTTAAGAGTCAAAGGTCCATAACCAATTTGAGGCACGATTTCGCCATAGTTATAACTGGTACTCCCCGTTTCAGGCGTGCTTTCAGCTCCCGGATAGTAGTAATAAAAAACCGTCATTCCAGCCGAAAACTTATCGAAAGTTTTGATATAACCTGCATAAACATCCCACTCAACTGAAGCATCTCGCAAATAGTTAGAACTTACATTCGATGCCCAAGTTCCCACAAATAATCCATTCGGATTTGCATAATCTAGACCAATTTGTAATGCAGGCTTGCCCCAAGTTTGTTGAAAACCACGTGAAATGTATTGGCTAGCAAAAGTAATATTCGCACTATATGGAGAAATTTTTTCTTGTTCATTTAATTGTTCAGCATGTACAACACCAGTAGACATAATAAGTGAAGCTATCCCTAAAATTTTTCTCATTCAATAATTCCTTTTACATATTACCTATAGGTTTAAAGTTTTAAAATAACATGATAATTCAATTTAAAACGTATTAAAAAGTTATAAATTTAGATTTCTAGATACTTCTTCTTGACTATAGATCTCTTCAATACAATCTAAGATTTTAGGAATGTATGAACTTTGGTCCATGTTGCGCATCGATAGAGAAATGGGACTATAGGCTTCTAAATCCAAGATATTTAAATAAGTTAAATTCTTCATTCCAATGTCACAGGCACTTTCGGGAATAATACATATACCCTCACCCGATGCCACTAAACCGAGTGCCATGTGAATTTCGCGGACTTCAGTCAGTTTGGCAGGAACAAGACCTAATTTGGTAAATAAAGCTTGAATAGTGGTCGAAAAGTTCGGTTTAGGTGTGGTTGGATAAGAAAAAATTGTCTCATTGATAATTTGAGATAAATAAATTCCCGATTCTTGGAACTCACTTAAAGGATGTTTTTTATGAATCGCGAGTTTTAATTTTTCTTTTCGAAGTAGAAGTCGCTTAATGGCTGGGTCACTAATTGGTAAGCGACCAAAACCTAAATCAATTTTTCCTAACTTTAAAGCTTCGACCTGATCTCGTGTGCCACATTCAATAAGCTCGACATGAATGTCAGGATTTTTTTGTCTAAATAGATAAATGACCTGCGGTAATCGCCCATAAAGAAGCGAACTCACATAGCCAACTTTAACAACATTCTCGACCAGCTTCATTTTTTTAGCCATCGAAGCAGCTTGAGCCGTATGCGTTAAAATCTGAACAGCATGTTGGTAAAAAAACAGCCCTGCCTCTGTCACCTTTAATGGACGTGAGCCTTTCACAAACAAATCAATGCCTAACTCTTCCTCTAGCTTTTTGATTTGACGCGTGAGTGGTGGCTGAGCAATAAAAAGCTTTTCTGCGGCTTTAGTCAGACTTTGTTCTTCAACCACGGTAACAAAATAACGCAGATGTCTTAATTCCATTAATATACCTTTTTAGTATCTTAAAATACCGTTCTATATCTATTTTAGGCTATTACATTCTTCTATGGTATGTAAACAAGTTTGAAATAGTTGAAACTTCATGTATAGAACCATAGAAACCATACTTGTGGATATTCCAACTATCCGTCCTCACCAGTTGTCTGTGACTACCATGCGTACTCAGACTTTGGTGCTCGTTAAAATTACGACCACGGATGGTATTGTAGGTTGGGGTGAAGCGACCACCATTGGTGGACTGAACTATGGTGAAGAAAGTCCTGAAAGTGTCAAAGCCAATATTGATACTTACTTTGCACCATTACTCGCATCAGTTAAAGATTTAAACGTTGCTCAAACACTAAAACTGATTCGAAAAAATATTAATGGTAACCGTTTCGCGAAATGTGCCATTCAGACTGCTCTACTTGATATTCAGGCAAAACGTTTAGGCGTGCCGTTAAGTGAAGTTTTAGGCGGCCGTCTGCGTGATAGTTTACCTGTACTTTGGACGCTCGCGTCTGGCGACACAGAAAAAGACATTGCTGAAGCTCGAAAAATGATTGAGCTAAAACGTCATAACACGTTCAAACTCAAAATCGGCTCACGCCCTTTGCAACACGATGTTGATCATGTGATTGCAATTAAAAAAGCATTAGGTGCAGATATTAGTGTACGTGTCGATGTAAATCGTGCATGGTCAGAGCTGGAATGTATTCAAGGTATTCAACAGCTACAAGATGGCGGAATTGATTTAATTGAACAGCCTTGCGCTATTCAAAATACTGAAGCACTTGCTCGTTTAACGCGTCGTTTTGATGTCGCAATCATGGCAGATGAAGCTTTAACTGGCCCTGACAGCGCATACCGTATTGCAAAAAGTCATGGTGCAGATGTATTTGCGGTGAAGATTGAACAATCTGGTGGTCTGATCGAAGCATGTGAAGTTGCCAAGATTGCAGGCTTAGCTGGAATCGATCTTTATGGCGGTACTATGCTTGAAGGGCCTATAGGTAGCATGGCTTCTGCTCATGCATTTGCAACCTTTGAAACATTAGCGTTTGGTACTGAATTATTTGGTCCGTTATTACTTACCGAAGAAATTTTGAAAGAACCGCTACGTTACGAAAACTTTGAATTGCACTTGCCAACGGCACCAGGCTTAGGCATTGAAATTGATGAAGATAAAGTTGAAAAGTTACGTCGTTAAGGCAACAGGATAAGGAGTTTCCCATGTTATTTCATGTACGTATGGATGTGCATATTCCACTTGATATGCCAGCCGACAAAGCGAATGAAATTAAAGCCGTTGAAAAGGCTTATTCGCAAGACTTACAACGTCAAGGTAAATGGCGCCACATCTGGCGAGTTACAGGCCAGTACTCAAACATCAGTATTTTTGATGTCGAGAGCAATGAAGAATTGCATAACATTTTACAGGGTTTGCCACTTTATCCTTACATGGATATCGAAGTGATGGCGCTTAATCGTCACCCTTCATCTGTTCGTGATGATGATTCGTAATCCAAAAGAATTTTTTAAATGTGATTTCTGAAGTCTATTTAAAAACTAAGCATATTTTATTCAGAAGGTAACAAGGAACGTGGTAGCAACTATTCGCTAGCAAAATAAAATGCCCGCAACGCTGCCACCCAAAACCGTATTGCATACTTAAGGAGTTTTAGTATGAACCGTCAACAAATTGATGCGCTTGTAAAACAAATGAATGTCGACACTGCAAAAGGTGAAGTTGATGCACGTGTTCAACAAATTGTAGTGCGCCTTCTCGGGGATTTATTTCAAGCCATCGAAGACTTAGACATCCAACCTTCAGAAGTATGGAAAGGTCTGGAATATTTTACCGATGCTGGTCAAGCCAATGAACTTGGTCTTTTAGCAGCTGGCTTAGGTCTAGAGCACTATCTTGATTTACGTGCAGATGAAGCTGATGCAAAAGCTGGTGTTACGGGTGGCACACCTCGTACCATCGAAGGTCCACTTTACGTAGCAGGTGCGCCTGAATCTGTTGGTTTTGCGCGTATGGATGATGGTACTGAAACAGGCAAAATCGATACTTTAATTATTGAAGGTACTGTGACCGATACTGATGGCAATATCATTGAAAATGCTAAAGTTGAAGTTTGGCATGCCAACAGTTTGGGTAACTACTCATTCTTTGATAAGTCTCAATCTGACTTCAACTTACGCCGTAGTATTTTGACTGATGCTGATGGTAAATATGTTGCATTAACGACTATGCCTGTAGGTTATGGTTGCCCTCCTGAAGGCACGACTCAAGCTCTGCTTAACAAGTTAGGCCGTCATGGTAATCGTCCATCTCACGTTCACTATTTTGTTTCTGCACCGGGTTACCGCAAACTTACAACTCAATTCAACATTGAGGGTGATGAGTACCTATGGGACGACTTTGCCTTCGCTACTCGTGACGGCTTAGTTGCAACAGCAGTTGATGTAACAGACCCAGCTGAAATTCAACGCCGTGGTTTAGATCACGCTTTCAAACACATCACATTTAACATTGAACTTGTTAAAGATGCCGCTGCTGCTCCTTCAACTGAAGTTGAACGTCGTCGTGCTAGTGCTTAATTGAAAGTATATGTGAGTTAAAAGTTCGCTTTTGACTCACAAAATTTATTCCATTTATTACTACCATTAAGAATTTAAATAAATTTTTAGCGGTAGTAATACATCACGTTACCTCATGCTCTAAGGTTTCTCACATGATTGACAAAAGTAAGTCCTCACTAAGCGAGGCACTCTCGCAGATTAAAGATGGCGCAACCATTCTGATTGGTGGTTTTGGTACCGCAGGACAACCCGCTGAACTCATTGATGGACTGATTGAACTGGGTGTTAAAGACCTGACCATTGTGAGCAACAATGCCGGTAATGGCGATTATGGCTTGGCTAAACTACTTAAAGCCGGCTCAGTTAAAAAAGTGATTTGTTCTTTTCCACGTCAGGCAGACTCTTACGTGTTTGATGAACTGTACCGTGCCGGAAAAGTTGAACTTGAAGTCGTACCACAAGGTAATCTGGCTTGTCGTATTCAGGCAGCAGGTATGGGACTTGGAGCCGTGTTTACCCCAACTGGCTTTGGAACACTTTTGGCCGAAGGCAAAGAAACCCGTGAGATTGATGGCAAAGATTATGTACTTGAATATCCGATCAAGGCTGACTTTGCCTTGATTAAAGCTTACAAGGGCGACCGCTGGGGCAATCTGGTTTACCGTAAATCTGCACGTAACTTTGGCCCGATCATGGCGATGGCTGCTGATGTCACCATT
The DNA here is from genome assembly GCF_013122135.1 of Acinetobacter lactucae. Lineage (NCBI taxonomy): Bacteria > Pseudomonadati > Pseudomonadota > Gammaproteobacteria > Moraxellales > Moraxellaceae > Acinetobacter > Acinetobacter lactucae. The sequence continues at coordinate 1,786,279 of NZ_CP053391.1, read as the reverse complement.
GCTCAGGTGTCTGAGGTTGTAGAACTGGGTGGATTAGACCCTGAGCACATCATCACGCCAGGTATCTTTGTACAGCATGTTGTACAAGTCGCACCCGCACAGTAAGCAATAAGGAGAAATAACATGAGCTACCAGAAACTCAGCCGTGACCAGATTGCAAAACGTGTGGCACAAGATATTCCAGACGGTGCCTATGTGAATTTGGGTATTGGTTTACCGACCAAGATTGCAAGCTACTTACCTAACGATAAAGATATTTTTCTTCATTCTGAAAATGGCCTGTTGGCATTTGGCCCGCCACCTGCGGCAGGTGAAGAAGACCCAGAACTGATTAATGCGGGTAAAGAGTTTGTGACCATGCTTGAAGGTGGCAGCTTTTTTCACCATGGCGATTCATTTGCCATGATGCGTGGAGGTCACCTCGATATTGCTGTTCTTGGCGCATTTCAGGTTGCAGCCAATGGTGACTTGGCGAACTGGCACACTGGTGCACCGGATGCGATTCCTGCAGTAGGTGGTGCGATGGATTTGGCTGTAGGTGCCAAGAAAGTCTTTATCACCACAGACCATGTAACCAAGCAAGGTGAACCGAAGATTGTGGCTGAGCTCACTTACCCAGTTACGGGTAAGCAATGTGTTGACCGTATTTACACTGACCTGTGTGTAATAGATGTGACTAAAGATGGTTTAAAAGTGATTGAGAAAGTGGAAGGTCTTAGCTTTGATGAGTTACAAGCTTTAACGGGTGCAACTTTGTTTGATGCAACGAATTAAGTCTCTAAATTGATTGAGTATGGCAGCTAATCAATAGCGCCACAGCCTATAAATGATGGTGATATTCAAAGGCCCTTTGTATAGGCAATACCTTACTTTTTAAGGATAAAAAGTAACAAAAATCCTTTGTTACTCAGACACAACATCCCTGTTGTGCTGAGCAACGAGGCGACATCCATGTCGCCAACGCGAAACATTGAATGGAACTCTTTGAATACGGTTCTTGCTTATTAATTTGGATTTTACCGTAATTCGCTATTGTGACAGGCGACATGGATGTCGCCCGTTGGACAGGGAGGCAAGGAAGCCTCCTCTGTTCAACAAAGGTTTTTGGTTACTTTTTTAAAAAAGTGACAAGAATTAGCTACTGGCATTTGACTCAACACGATAAGACTCTGTCATGACTACTTTTAACTTAGTAACCATGATGATCGCCAGCAAACTCTGGAAAAGCCTAACTATGTGGCAATGACAGCAATAGATTTCAAAATGGAAATGTAAGAATGAAAAACGCTTATATCATCGATGCGATCCGTACTCCATTCGGCCGTTATGCCGGTGGCCTTGCACCTGTCCGTGCCGATGACCTTGGCGCTGTGCCGATTAAGGCGCTTATGCAGCGTAACCCGAATGTAGATTGGGAACAGGTCGATGATGTGATCTATGGCTGTGCCAACCAGGCCGGTGAAGATAACCGTAACGTGGGCCGTATGTCAGCACTGCTTGCAGGTTTACCGTATCAAGTACCAGCAACCACCATTAACCGTCTCTGTGGTTCTTCACTCGATGCGATTGCCATTGCTGCCCGTGCTATTAAAGCCGGTGAAGCAAACTTGGTGATTGCAGGCGGTGTGGAAAGCATGAGCCGTGCACCTTATGTGATGGGTAAGTCAGACAGTGCTTTTGGCCGTAGCCAGAAGATCGAAGATACCACCATGGGCTGGCGTTTCATTAACCCTAAACTTAAAGAATTGTATGGTGTAGACACTATGCCCCAGACTGCCGAAAACGTGGCTGAACAGTTTAACGTTAATCGTGCAGATCAGGACCAGTTTGCCTTGGTGAGCCAACAACGCACCGCAAGCGCGCAAGCCAAAGGCTTTTTTTCTAAAGAAATCGTGGCAGTTGAAATCCCTCAGCGTAAGGGTGATGCTGTTGTGATTGATACCGATGAGCATCCACGTGCATCAACCACGCTTGAAGCTTTAAGCAAACTTAAACCAGTGGTTAAAGCAGATGGTTCAGTTACTGCGGGTAATGCTTCAGGCATCAACGATGGTGCAGCAGCTCTGCTGATTGCTTCTGATGAGGCAGTTCAGGCCTATAAGCTAAAACCACGTGCCAAGATCATTGCTTCAACAGCGGTGGGTGTAGAACCCCGCATTATGGGTTTTGCTCCGGCACCAGCCATTAAAAAATTACTTAAACAAGCCAACCTGACTTTAGAGCAGATGGATGTAATTGAGCTGAATGAAGCCTTTGCTGCACAAGCTTTGGCTGTGACCCGTGATTTAGGTTTGCCAGATGATTCTGACAAAGTGAATCCGAACGGTGGTGCGATTGCACTGGGTCATCCGCTTGGTGCATCAGGTGCACGCCTAGTCACCACAGCCCTAAACCAACTTGAACAGACAGGTGGTCGCTATGCCTTGTGTTCAATGTGTATTGGTGTAGGCCAAGGCATCGCTTTGATTATTGAACGTGTTGAAGCACTTTAAGGAGAAAAAAATGCCATCTTTTCAATCTGCCGATGCACAAATTAACTATCAAACCTTTGGTGAGCCATCTTCCCCTGCTCTGGTATTTTCCAATTCGTTGGGCACCAATTATGGTATGTGGCAAAAACAGTTTAATGAATTGAAAGATCAGTTTTTTGTAATCTGCTATGACACTCGTGGTCACGGTTCATCATCCACACCTGACGGCCCATACACTGTAGAGCAATTAGGTGAAGATGTTGTACGTTTACTTGATCATCTGAATATTACTAAAGCTGCTTTTTGTGGTATTTCAATGGGCGGTTTAACCGGTCAATGGCTTGCAATTCAATACCCTGACCGCTTTAGTCATGTCGTTGTGGCAAATACTGCCGCTAAAATTGGACAAGAACAGGCATGGCTTGACCGTGCAAAATTAGTACGTGAGCAAGGTTTACAACCAATCGCAGCTACAGCAGCTTCGCGATGGTTTACAGATCCCTTTATCCAAAGTCATACTTCAATTGTCAACAACCTGTGTAACGACTTAAGTGCTGGCAGCGCAATCGGTTATGCCAATTGTTGTGAGGCTTTGGCTAAAGCGGATGTCCGTGAGCAGTTAAAAGACATTAAAATTCCAGTATTAGTAATTGCTGGAACTCAAGACCCTGTAACAACTGTTGCAGATGGTGAATTTATGCAGCAACGCATTCCACAAGCAAAACTTGCAGAAATAGATGCTTCTCATATTTCCAATGTAGAACAGCCAGAAGCTTTTAATAAAATCTTAAAGGATTTTTTATTAGGTTAATTTAATGATTCAAAAAATGGCCTTTATAGGCCATTTTTTATATCTCGTAGAATCTTTGAACTTAATACCGAATCATGACCGATTTCAATTCGGTGTAATCTTCAATAAATGCATCTGAAAACTCTCTGCCAATTCCTGAAGCTTTCACCCCACCAAATGGAACAGATGGATCTAAGAACGTATGCATATTGACCCATAGAGTGCCTGCTTCAATCTTAGGAATTAAACGCAAAGCTTTAGATAAGTCATTTGTCCAAATACTTGCAGTTAAGCCAAAGCGCGACTGATTCATCAACTGAATAAGCTCTTCGTCAGTTTCAAATGACATTACCCCGACCACTGGACCAAAGGTTTCTTCTGAAAATAAAGGATCATCCGTATTTTTAAAGGAAATTAAAGTCGGCTGTACAAAATAACCAGTCTGATCTAAAGCCTCACCACCTGCAATAATCTGGTTGTTGGCTTTTGCCATATCTAAATAATGTTTTACTTTATGAAAATGTGGCTGATTAGAGAGTGGACCAAACATACTTCCCTCATCCATGGCCGACCCAATTTTGAAACCAGAGAGTGCTTTAGAGAGTTTTTCCACCAATTCATCGTATTTTGTACGGTGTACAAAAAACCGCTCTGGGGATGCACAAACTTGGCCTTGATGTACAAAAGTTGCTTGCAACAAAGTCGGTAAAATCTCATCGACATTTGCATCAGCCAAAACAGCTATAGCATTTTTACCGCCTAACTCCAGACTTACACGGGTTAAATCGCTGCTCATCGCGAGTTTACCAATCGCAATGCCTGTCGGCACTGAACCTGTAAATGAGACTTTCTTAACGAGCGGTGACTCAATTAAATATTGCCCTGTTTCTCCATTACCTGTTACTACATTAATCACACCCGCTGGAATACCTGCTTCAATGGCAAGTTCAGCTAAGCGTAATAAAGATAAGCTGGCAAACTCACTCGGTTTAAGCACAATGGTACAACCCGTTGTTAAAGCTGAACCGATTTTCCAAACGCCAATCATCAGTGAAAAATTCCAAGGCACAATCCCTGCAACCACACCAATCGGTTGTCTTAAAGTAAAGGCCGTATATTTCTCACCTTGCATAGAAGGAATAGAGGGTCGCATGGTTTGACCATTAATTTTGGTTGCCCAACCAGCAAAATATCTTAAGAAAATAACAGATTGTGCGACTTCAAGATGGCGGGAAATATTGATAAGTTTTCCGGTAGACAACGTCTCGAGCTGTGCAAGTTCTTCACCATATTGCTCAATTAAATCGGCCAGCTTGTTCAGTTTAACGCCACGCTCATACGGTGTCGTTTCAGCCCAAGCATTTTGAAAAGCATGTTCAGCACTTTTCACCGCATTTTCGACATCTTGTTGACTACCAACACTAATTTGAGCAACAACTTGTTCAGTGGATGGATTTACAATATCCACTTTATCCAAAAGCTCGGCAGCAACTAGTTTTCCATTAATAAAATGTCCATGTTGTCGCGCCATAAATTGCTGTACGCTTTCTAAAATCTGAACTTCACTCATTTTCTTTTCCTCTTTTCATTTCTAAATATTGATATGACAGCAACTACGCGACCTGATTCAAAATAAAGTCTGCACCACGTTCTCCAATCATGATGGCAATTGCGTTGGTATTACCGCTTGGAACTTGGGGGCAAATAGAACAATCCACCACACGTAAATTTTTAAAACCATGGACTTTTAGGGTCTGATCTGTGACCGAATCTTGCGGAGCATTGCCCATTTTGCAACTACCAGCGGGGTGATAAACCGTTTTAATGTTCTGGCGCATCCATTTATCAATCGCTTCAATATCATCAGGATCGATATTTGCAGGCTCAATCACTTCTTTGACAATTGCTTTTAATGCGGGCTGTTGTAATAGACGAAGTCCGGCCTGTACCGCACGGATATTGGCGTCAATATCTTCTTGATGACCTAAATAATTAGGATCAATGACAGGTAAATCTTTAGGATCTTTACTACCTAAACGTAAAGTCCCACGTGCTTTTGGCTGTACATGTCCGACCTTAATCGTAAGGCCATGTGCTTGAGCCACTGATTTTTCACCAGGGGTATTATCGAAATTATCCAGCACAGGTAAAAAATGAAACTGAACATCAGGTCGACCATTGTTATTGGTGTCAATAAAACCACCACCTTCTAGAATATTGGTGGTCAACAATCCTGAACGTGTAAAACACCATTGTAAAAAGTGCCGTACGGCGGTTAAACCTTGGTCTTCACCGAGCAGACTATTATTGGTTGTTACCGTTGCATTCACCGACATATGCAAATGATCGTGAAAATTTTCACCTACGGGTAGGTCACGGATACATTCAATGCCGAGCTCATCTAAATGCTGTTTTGGACCAATTCCCGAAAGTAATAAAACCTTAGGACTACCAATTGCACCAGCGCTCAGAATGACTTCTTTTTGAGCTTGTACAGTAATTGGTGATTTACCCCCAACGCTATAAGTCACCCCAGTAACCTGATCACCTTGAGTTTCAATTTTATGGACTAAGGCATCAGTAATCACCGTGAGGTCTGGGTGGTTTTCGACTGACTTTAAATAGGTTTTTGAGGTACTCGCCCGTGAACCATTTTGAGTGGTGGTTTGATAAAACCCTATACCTGCCTGATCCCAACCATTAATATCATTGACGTAATTCATGCCCATTTGCTGACCTGCTTTAATACAAGCAAGTGTCAAAGGATGGCGATAGCGGTTTTCACTGACAGGTAAAATGCCATCTTGTCCGTGATATTCATTAGCAAGACTTTCATTTTTTTCTGCTTTTTTAAAAAAAGGCAGTACATGTTGATAAGACCACTGATTGCATCCCCATTCCGTGGCCCATAAATCATAATCCTGACGTTGGCCTCGGCAATAGATCATTCCATTGACCGAGCTTCCGCCTCCCAACACTTTTCCTTGTGCAAGGATCATTTCACGATGATTACAATATTTCTGAGGGACAGTCATGTATTGCCATGATTTTTGCTGGAATACTTTAACCACCGTGGCAGGTATAGTATGAAACATACTGCTATCTCGGCTTCCTGCCTCTAAAACAAGAACGCGCCCTGCTTTGGCCTGTAACAGCCGTGCTGCAACCACACAGCCTGCCGAGCCCGCACCAATCACGATATAGTCATATTGTTTATTCATCTGATTTCACCTAAGTTTATTTTTATGAATGCACCGTCAATAAACACGGTCTCCTTTGCTCTGATTTAATAGATGTATTGCAAAATTAACTGTGCATACACATTGGTTTTGTCATCGTAGTTTTGAGTACCACCACTATGGATATCGTGTTTCGGTTTATAGAGTCCCACTAAAGGAATAACGTTGAATTTTTTATTAACCGACCAAACCGAAAACACATCTAGTTCATGTCCATCTACATTAGTTAAAGATTTATTAACTGTTTTGAACTTATAAGCCAAAGCACCTAACATAAAATTTTCTTTTAGATTCATACTGTAAGAAACTTGGTGAATATCTGCATTTTTATTAAATGGGCCAGCATAATTTCCTGCAACTTCACCTTGAAACCACGTGCCGAACCCGACTGTATTTCCATAAAACATCGGGTCGTATTGGTCGGAAAAATGGCTAAAACGATAGCCTAATGAGGGCGTATATTTGGAAGATAAAAAGTTATAGTTCAGCGCCAAGTAGCCTGCATTTTCTTGACTATCTTTTTTATCTTGCACAACAAACTCAGTTTTAACTTGTAGTTCTGGCAAAGGTTGATAATTTAAACGTAAAGCATAATTTTTAAGATCTTCGCGCCCTGAAACTTGCTCAGCATCTTCAAGGTCTAATACATTTAAGTAAGTAAATCCAACACCTTTATCTTTAAGCTGATACATCAGATCGGTTACAAAGAGTTCAGGTGCAAATTGTGCTTTATTGTCCGATTTTAAATAAGCCAGTTTTAGCGTGGTATTCTCTTGCGGTTTGTATTGAAGCAAACTTGTAAAATCAAAACTTCGACGGGCTGCCAGATAATATGCTCCGCCCCGATCGAGTGCGCCATCCGCAGGCACTTTACCGAGGTTTAATGCATCACCCGCAATAAAAAACCCGTCACCAATCATGATATTTTGTCGACCAATACTTAAATCATAGGTCGTTAACTCATCTTTATTGGTGCCATCTTTAAAACCTAAGATCCATTCATTCACATCTGTTTTGCGTTCTTTACCATTACTATTTTGGCCTGCATCACCATCACCAAATGTTGCCGAGCTAATACCGCTCAAGCTTGCATAAAGCTGATTGTTTTTAAAGGTGTATTGTCCTTTAGCACCATATTTAAGATGGCCTTCTTGCCAATTGACTCTTTCATCATCTAGGTTTTCGCCGTTATAGCTTTTACCGCTACTAAAAGCCCCAAAAGTTGCTTCAAAAGTCGGCTTAATTTCAAGCTCACCAGCATGCACTGTTGAAAAAAATGAGACAAAGAGAGTCCCTCTCATAACTTGAGAAAGTAGAGTTTTCATACAAAATTCCTTTTTTGTGAATGGTCTACCAGACGCTAAGAGTGGGTAACCGATTCGTTACCCATCTCGCGTGATACACGTCTTTAGTGATGGTCGTGCTGCGTGTTTTGCTCTTCTTCGCCCAAGTTTAAAGTCGGCGTATTGTCAAAGAAGTTCCACGGTTTGATCAGTGTATTCACCCACTCTGTCGGCATGATTGGCCATTCTTCAGCACGTGCCACATGGGTTGTGCCTGTTGTCATCCACACCACAAGATCTTTATTTTCAATATTTTCATTGTTGCTAATAAACTGACCTAAGCCTGTGTCATGAGTCGAACGGTTTGAATATTTACCTTCAGGATAGCGTTCATCCTGATTATATTGCGTCACCCAAATTTGCTTATCCATAAAGTTCAAACGTTTAAATAACCATTCATCTTTAGAAAAATTAGCACCCTTCGCCACAGGGTGTGTTCCACCTGCAAAAGGAATGAGCTGGTAAGAAACAGGATTTCCTAATTTATTTTCCTTATTGAAATTAGTTAGTAAGCGAATGGTAGATGGATCAAATTTTTCAGCTGCATTTTGCTCATTGGTAATGACTTTACTATCAATTTGCATCGTACTTGTACGCACCCCACCTCGGTCATTGGCCTTAACCACAGGATCCATGTGCATAAAGCTGTTGTTCTCACCATCTACATCCATGTCTAAGCGGAAGTTATAGATGTGTTGATGGGTTGTACCCACAATATTATGGTCAATTAAAGTGCCATATTTAGTGTCTTCTTTTGCGGTACTGTCATGCATGGTGCGTGCTTTAACGCCTTTAACCGCTTCAATACCTGTAGCACCTGCATTAATGCCAATCACGCCATTTTGAGCAAATACCCAGTCAAACATGTAATCGTAGTTACCCACTGTGCTAATCCAGCGTACTACAAGTTCACGGCGTGCTTCACTGGCATCTTGATCACCAAATATTTCTTGATGTTTATATTCAGGGCCAGCATAGCGCTCGAAAATTGCAATCGCATTTGGAATCACTTGTGGCTGGCCTTTATAGTCTGCAATCACTGCATCAAGTAACACCGCATTTTCTGGCGCATCGGTCCCAAGTTGAATGGCTGATGTGAGTGTTCCCATTCCGTACTCACCAGAGTCCAGATAAGACTTAAAGTACCATCCCATGTCAGGGTCACCATATGGAACCACCATTCCACCAAGGTTACCTTCATACATGACTTTACGTTTTACGCCTTTATCTTTATATGTCACGGTTGAAAGCTGTAAGCCAACACGAGAATCTAAAGCCACATGGAAGCACCAATTACCCCAATGTACCGTTTGTCCTGTAATAGAAAAGTTCTTACCTTCGGGTTCACTAATATTCAACGGTTTGATTTTTGGTGGTTTGGTATTTTTAGTGGCATAAGGTCGATCCGTCATGGGAACTGGAATCATGGCTCCTTCTTCGATTTTAATAATTTTTTCTTTATCTAAATCAACCACAGCCACCAAGTTTTCAATTGGATGTGCCCAATAGTTACCATCACCAGTATCTAGATACGACACAACTTTTAAAACATTAAGTTGTTTATCCAAGCCATCTTTACCGCCAAAATATCCAACGGTTAATGGATTGGTAATGACTTTCTTAACATCTGTTACACCACGCTTGCGTAAAGCATCCTGATATTCTTTACTCGCTTCAATCACACGCTGTACGGTTTCAAAGTTATCTAGCAAGACCATTCCATGAGTATCTTTAAGTACATTCCATTTTGTGACTTGCTGAGTGTTAAGGTTAACTTCACCTTCAATCGCTTGGTTGCCTTTTAGCAAAATGAAAGATGCAATTCGAGCGTCTTTATATTCTTTGTGATTAATAAAGTAATCCCAAACTTTTGCTTTTTCTGGTTCTTTTAGCTTTAACTCGGCAAAACGCATATTTTTATAGGCATATTTTGAGCGGTTAATGACATCAAATGTCTTTTTAATTTCGTCAGAATTTAAACTATTGAGTGGATGAAACGTATTTTCAACTTTAAAAGTTTGATCTAAACCAGACTGAAATACTTCATTAAAGAAGTCTTTTCCAATAACAGGTTTATTATCTTTAATTAATAGCGGGACACTTAATTTTAGAGGTTTGCCATTCACTAAAACCTGATTTGAGTTTGGCTTGGCTCTTACCACGATAGAGCCTTTGGTAATCATATAAGTATTAGTAAAATCGTCTTTGACAACTTTAGCGCCTTGCTCACTCATGTTTTGGTAAAGAGATACCATTTCAGCTTTTCCACCATGAGCAAAAGCTTGAGTATTTAATCCCCAAAAGCTTGCAGCTATTGATAAATTAAGCGCTAATATCTTTTGTATGTCATTCAATAATCGTTGTTTACGCATTGGTTTCATCCTTTTCATCTATCCCTGAACTATCTGAATCAGACAGTTAAAATGCACTTTCCCATGTGTGAAATTCATTAAATAAACTTAATAGTTCTATGCTTATTAAGCTCATCTAACCTGTTCTAATTAATTTAATTTCAACACACTTGCATGGGGCTAGCTTGTTCAAGAATGACCTAGAACTTGTCTAAAAATGACATCAAGAGAGGAGCGTTTAAGCTGTCATCCCCTCTCTAAATTCTTTAGGAGAAATACCATAAGTCTTTTTAAAGATTTTTGAAAAATGAGCGCCGTCCCAAAACCCCCATTTCAAGGCAATCTGGGTAATCGAGCTTTGTTTATTTCTTTTATCGAGTAAATCTGCTTTGACTTTTTCTAGGCGTTTGAGCTGTATATACTTGTTAATAGATAAATTTTCTTGAAGGAATAAACGGTAAAGATGTCGTAGTGATACACCAATATGCTCTGCAATTAATTTGGGTGTTAAATCTGGTTTTGCTAAGTTCTCAATAATAAAACGCTCGGCTTTTTCCATCAGGTTATTTGAGCTATTAATATTTTTATAATTAATTGTGGGTTTGATTAAGGCAATCAGCGCATCTTCAAAAGCATTACCATCTTCGGTCGCATACCAAAGCTTGATGTTTTCGGGAGACATATTTTTCAAAATATTTTTGAGTAAAAAACCGCTCATATTTTGAGTAATGAGTTTTCCAAAATATTCGGTACTAATATTTTCTTTAAGTAATTTTTCACGCGACAGGTGTACTGAAATCTGGCTGACTAAGCCTTGCGGGTACATCGAAATGGTTTCAACCGGGTCCACCAACACAATATCGCCTTCATTCAGGCTTAGCGTTTCATTTTTATATTCGAGCAGCATTTTTCCCGAATACTGCAAAATCAAAAAGCAAAAACGATTATTCACTCGATCGATTTCATCGGCTTTTCGGACAATCTTATTTGCATTATTTCTAATGAACGCAATTTCGGTATCTCCCAATAAAAAGCATTGAACTTCTCCAATGAATAAATTACGGGTGCCGTCAAAATCTGTTTCAAAATTTCCGCAAACATTCTTGATATGGTGTGTCCAATTCAACAATGCGTCACTTACATATTGGTTCATCCCTTACCTCTCTATACACGTGCTACAGCGAAACATTTTCTTTGGCTGTAGTTCACTGTCTTGGCTTATTTGCAATCATGTTTTATTGATAAACAAATTGTGTGCCAAAAATTCCTTATCCTTGGAATTGTTTTGATGATAGTCAGCTAGATGTAAAGAAGCTGATAAATCAATTCAATTTATCAGCTTAATGGGGCTTATGCTACTCCTGCAAAATCTCGTAGCATGGTAATAAAAATATCCTTTTGCTCATCAGAATATTTTTTAAACACTTCATTTTGGTGGCTGTCGGCAATATCAAACAAATACTGCGCCGTTTGTTTACCTTTCTCGGTCAGTGCATACAAATTATCGTGGTCGACCAATAATCCTTCAAATTTTAGAATTTCAGCCGATCTTTCAACTTCTTGCATTGGCATAGCAATATCGCGCGGTAAATCTTCCTTACTAGAAGCAGTACCACTGGCTAAAACGAGTAAAAGACGTGATTCACTGGTACGGAACCCTGAAGCCATTTGCTTAGGAATATAGTCAGTTTGATAAGCTTTAAAAGCACGACTCATCAAATAGCAGACATTATTATATAAGTGCCCATAATGTGTTTGGTCTACGCCATTCTGCTCAGTTTGTTTAACTTGCAGGCTTGGATGCGGCATGACACAAGAATATGCGCCTTGATGGTAGACCAGTGGGCTTCGGCCTTGGTCATGGAAACGAACCACTTTACCAATAATAATCCAGTGGTCACCACCTTCAATCACTTGATAGCGTTCACACTCAAACACCGCAGAACAATTTTCTAAAATGGGTGCGCGTCCAACACCAAGTTGAAAGTTTGTGTCTGCAAATTTATCAATATTGCGTCTCGAAAACTTATTAGACAGCTCAATTTGCGTACCCGATAAAATATTGACCGCAAAATGAGTTGCTTCTTCAAATACTGAAAAACTCGAAGATTTTTTATCAATGCTCCACAAAATAAGTGGTGGGTCTAGAGACACTGAGTTAAAGCTATTTGCTGTTACACCAACCTTCTCACCTTGCGCATTCTGTGCGGTAATAATCGTAACGCCTGTTGCAAAATTTCCTAATGCCCGTCGGAACTGTAGTGGATCGACCGTAAACTCATCTATTTGTTGTAATACATTCATCATCTTTCTCCTAAACCTTCTCTTACATCCATATAAATCGCGAGAGCATTAGATATCTAAAACTAGTCTCGGTGTTTTAGAGCGCGAACAGCACACCAATATTTGCTCATTGCTGGCTTTTTCTTCATCAGTAAAGTAAACATCTCGATGGTCAGGTTCGCCTTCAATCACATCGCACATACAGGTTCCGCATACGCCTTGCTCACAAGACATTTCAATCTCGATGCCTTCTTTAGCCAAAGCCTGCAAAATGGTTTCACCTGCTTCAACCATAATGATTTTTCCGCTACGCTCAGCCACCACCTCAAATGAATCTCCAGAAGTGTCAGTTTCAACTTGGAAATATTCTTTGTGGATTTGCTGCTCAGGAAAATCGTGAGTCGTGGCAAGGTTAATCACCCAGTCCATGAAACCGACTGGACCACAGGTGTAAATATGGCTCTCAAGGTCAATATCTTTAATAGCAGATTCAAAAAATGCCCTGTGGCTTGCCCCTTCGGATTTAAAATGGAAGGTTGTGTACTTGGCTAACTCACCATTTTTAATTTCATCAACAAAAGCACAGTTTTCTGGGCTAGCGCCGCAGTAATGAAGCTCAAATGATTCGCCTTCATGTGCAAGTTGATATGCCATCGTAATTAACGGCGTAATCCCGATACCACCGCCAATCAATACACTGTGTTTGGCTTTTAAAAGTGGAAATAAATTTTTTGGCTCACTGACCTGAATTTGCATGCCATCTTTAATTTCATCAAAAGCCGAGATTGAGCCACCACGTGATTCAGGATCACGTAAAATTCCAAGGCGAAACTTACCTTCGTCATTTGGATTTTGGCAAAGTGAATATTGGCGCACCATGCCATTTGGTAAGTGCACATCAATATGCGCACCTGCTTCCACTTTTGGCAAGGTTGTAGAAGTTGCAGATTCAAATTCCATGACTGCAATATTTCCACCTTCCACATGGCGATTTTTAACGACAACATCATAAAGTGTAGTCATGATTCAACTCCCTTTTCATGGTTAAGCTCGTGGCTTAACGCATGAATAAACCACCGTTAATATCCCATGTTGCACCAGTCACAAACCCCGCATTTGGACTCGCGAGCAAGCCACAAGTTTCAGCAATGAAATGCATACTTCCTAAGGCTTTAACCGGAATATTCTGGATGAACTGTTCCATTTTTTCGTCTGACACCACACTATGAACGATTGGTGATTCCATTGGACCCGGTGCAACTGCATTGACCGTCACCCCTTTTGCCGCAAACTCTTTGGCAAAAATTTTGGTTAATGTCACAATCGCACCTTTTGTTGCCGCATAGTGTGCACCCGTTGCAGTACCACCGTTTTGTCCCGCCAAAGACGCCATATTAATGATGCGTCCATAGCCTTTTTTAGCCATATATTGGCCAATAATTTGACAAGCCTGAAAGGTGCCACGTTGGTTGACTTGGGTCACCCAATCAAAATCGGCTGCGGTAATTTCTAATACTGGCGTTGCTTTGGTGACGGTGGCATTGTTAATCAACACATCAAGTTTAGAAAATTTCTCTTCAATCCATTGCACGGCAGCATGAAAATCTGCTTCGACAGAAATATCTAATTTCACTGGAAACATATGTTGTGCATATTGACTTTGTGCCTTGGCATTTTCGGCTTTTTCAAGCGTACTTGCCGACAAAATCACTTGATGACCTTGGCTCGCAAAATATTCAGCAATGACATTACCGAGTCCAGAAGCAGCACCTGTCACTAAAACAACTTGTTTCATGTTACTGCTCCTAAAGAATGTAGCTAATACCAGCTAAGGTATCGGTTGAGTTAACCAAGTTAATGATTTTACGGTTAATCTTAAAGCCTGTAGCCGCATCACGAGTTAGATGGTAAGTAATATCTGCGGTGTAATGCTTAAGGTTTTCTTTACGGAATTCACGTAAGTTTTGAGCACAACGCAAAACGATTTCATCATCTTGGTCCTGAACAATGCGTACACGAGAAACGCTACGCACCGTATTTGCCTTAGGTGCTGTAGAAATCGCTTCACCATTTTCAAGACGCTCTACACGTAAAGTACGCATATGATTATCGTCATAGGCATAATTTAAGTTGTTTTCGTAGTCCGTTAGGTTTGGGTCAATTGGAATGATATAAACGCCTTTTTCATCCCATAAATTGAGCCATTCACGGTATTCACTATGATCTAACATATCTGCTTCAGCCCAGATGAAAGCAGTGACTTCATTTAATAATTGCAGATTTATATTCATTGCTCTCTCCTTAAGCCGTCATCATCTTTTTCCACTGCTGATAGGCTGCACGCATACCTGTTTCAGCACTGACATCACTTTTTAAGCCATCTTCAGTTTTGACTTCGCCTGGTAAACCACGGTTCAACATGATCCATAAATCATTACCCGCATTGGCGCCGTGCTGTACGCGCTCCCAAGCTTCTGAGTCATCTGGCGTACCAAAACCAAATGGACCTTGGAAATGTTCATGCAAACGTAAGCGGTATTGGTTGGCAATTTGCGGACCGCCATCCATCGTAATCACCGAGTGATGAATTTCTGTTTCAGCAACTGAAATTGGTTGTAACACACGGAAGAAGGCCATTGAACATGCAATATTTGGGAATAAATTTAAGTTAAAGCCAGAACCACCCACTGCGCGAACAATACGGCGGACTTCTAATTCTTCATGACCTTCATCACGCAAAGCTTGAGCCAAGTCTTCAAAACGCTCTTGAATTGGTCGCTCCATAAGCTCTTCGTCTAGATCAACCAGTTCAGGAATCATTACCATCACACTGTGACCATTACCTAAGTCTTCAACAAAGCCCGGTTGGTTTTCGAAGTTAAAGAGTTCTTCTGTTTTTTCATCGACAGAACTTAAGAATGACTTATGTACCAACGGGAAGTGATATGCATCGGTGGTATTTTCAAGCTGGATTTTCCAGTTACCCGGGAAACGGAAACGGTGTTCACCCAACACTTTAATTGGATAACCCGCGCCCTGTTTCATAAATAGGTCAATCCATTTTTTTGCAGGCCCAAGGAACTCTTCAAGCGGTTGAATGTCTTCTTTAAATGAAGCGAAGATCATGCCGTTATATTCTTCTACCCGTAGACTCACCAGTGGTAATTCTGATTTATCTAAACAATCGCCGTAGCTTTCCGGAGATGGAACACCACGTAAACTACCGTCAAGTGCATAACTCCAACCGTGGTACGGACATACAAAACTATTGGTTTTTCCTTTTTTATGTTCACATACGGTTGCTGCACGGTGACGACAACGGTTTAAAAGTACATGGACTTTCTTTTTACGGTCACGTACCACAACCACAGGCTGTTTACCGATATTAATGGTTTTATAGCTTCCGCCTTCCGGAATTTCGCTGGCATGCGCAACCCACACCCAAGTGCTATAAAAGATTTTTTCCATCTCTTCATCAAAAATGCGTTCATCTTTATAAAGAGAAGTATGGGCACGGTCACTTTGAACCAAAGCATCGTAATCAATGCCAATGTTATGCGTTGGGATAATACTGTTCATATCAATAGTCCTTTTAAATATGTCCTGGGTCATTCCTGGGAAGGTACCGGCAATTCAGCTTCACTGTGCCAATGCGATACCGGACGACTGAAAATATTCTGTGTTTGGAAATGTTTAATTTTCCATGTTCCATCTGCTTGCTTTTGAAACTTCACATTGAGCTTTGCTGTATTCAGATGACTACGGCCATCTTTAAAGGTTGAAGTTTGCAACATGAGCCATGAAGCATTTGCATCATTTTGATTTACATAAATTTGTTCTGAATTTACAAAGTGTGCATTCATAACAAAGTGAGATTCTTTTTGGGTATAGCTTTTAAACATGTCGTAAATCGACTGCCAAGAATCATAACGGCCAAAAGATTTGGCATATTTCTCGCCAACACCTTCCCAAATACAGTCCTGATCAAAAAGATTCATTAGCTCATCAAGGTCTGTATTTGCATTAAGCTCGTCGCAGATCTCCATATAACGGTTCAGGCAGTTACGAATCGCGTTGTGCGCTTCTAACTGTTCTAGCCGCTCTATGATTTCTGCCATATTCACTTTGTCATTCATTGCCATCGCCTTAACGTTGGATAATCAA
The DNA here is from genome assembly GCF_013122135.1 of Acinetobacter lactucae. Lineage (NCBI taxonomy): Bacteria > Pseudomonadati > Pseudomonadota > Gammaproteobacteria > Moraxellales > Moraxellaceae > Acinetobacter > Acinetobacter lactucae. The sequence continues at coordinate 1,769,638 of NZ_CP053391.1, read as the reverse complement.
TTCACGCCCAACACGAGCTTCAACTTTGCAATATTTCCAAAGTTTGTATGGCCCTTCACCCACCACGGTCGTTCTAAACAAGTTACAAGCGGCATGTACGGTTTCAATATCCGGAACATCAGCAAGCAAATAAGTTGTCCAAGGCCAACCTGCACTTGGGCCAACCATGCTTTGGTCATCATCAAGATTTCCAAAAACATGCACGCCCGGTAAGTCATGAATGCCATTCCACATTTCACCAAACGCTGCCCAAACTGCTTTGGCTTCAGCAGGTTCTGCATCAAAAAAGTTTTGGTTAATACCCATGCAGAACAAAACGCGTAATGATTTTTTAGCTTCCATCTCAATATCCTTTTAAAAATTAAACTTATAAATAACCTGGGGTTGGTTTTAACCCGAAACTGATTGAGCCTGCATTTTGTAAAGTTGCATCACCCATAAAGGCATGCTGAGTCACCACGTTGGTGTCATTCACAAAACGGCTAAATGGATTGTTGGTATAAATCGCTGTCATGCCCGCAAGCATTTGCATTTTTCGGGTGACTTTGGCGCAAACTCGAGCTGCATGAGTACATGCCAGACGCATATCACTAATTTGTTCAGCAGTTGCTTCATGCCCAGCAATAATTTCATTCCAAACAATGTCCATGGTTTGATAAAACCAAGACTTTGCAGCCTGAAACTCTGCATCAGCCTGAGCAAACTCATATTGAGTCACTGGACGGTTTGCAATTTCTGACCCGCCAGTAATGGATGCTTTACCCGGTGCCAATTTTTCAAATTCTTCTAATGCAGCAGCAGCAACACCAATACCCACCACGGTTAATACTTGCGTCGCTAACGACAGTGACGGATATTTAAAAAATGGCTCGCTTAGTTTTGAAGGTTCACCACGGACAAAGGTCCATTTCTTTTCAACCAATACATCTTCGACCACTAAATCATGGCTTCCCGTGCCTTTTAGGCCAACGGTGTCCCATGTCATTTCAATTTTGGCTTTTTTGGCAGGCATCACTGCCATGCGTGGTAAGCCTTGCATTTCATTGTTTTTAAGCGGTGAAATCCCCACGCCAACAATGTCAGCTCCCATACAGCCGCTGGAAAATTTCCAACGTCCACGAACCACTACACCTTCATCGGTAATTTCAGCAGGTTGTGGCGGAAAAATACCTCCGGCAAATACAACATCTGGCCCGTTTTGGTACAATTCTTTAAGCGTTTCTTCAGGCAAACTTCCTAAATAGGCAGGGCTCATACCGAAACTTGCCACCCAACCGACTGAACCATCAGCTTTAGATAAAGTTTCGATCAACTCACAAAATTGCCGAGGAGACCATTCTTCACCACCAAAACGTTTAGGCACCAACGCACGATAAACCCCAATCTGTTTAAGTTTTTCGATAATGTCTTGGCTCACATACGCCTGATTATCAAATTCACCTGTACAGGCACGCTCACGTATTTCTTGACACAAAGCATCTAAATCAACTGCTTTGTCTTGAGAAGCAAACTCCATTTTAGACAACTTATTCATCATCTAACTCCTTGTAATTTATTGCATTGCATCAACACAAAATTTAGCTATTGCGCATAATTGCTCATCTTTTTGATGCTTCGATACGATCTGTAAGCCCACAGGTAAACCTTCACTGGTTGCAAGTGGCACTGAAATGGCTGGATGCCCTGATAAATTAAATGGTCGAACTAAACCCGTAAGATTTAAAAAAGCGACCGTGTTTTCAGCTTCAGAAACTTTCGGTGGAATTTGTGGAAGTGTCGGTAAAACCAATGCATCATATTTTTCTAGTAGAGCATCGAGTTCTTGGGTCAACTGCACTTTCACAACTTCTGCTTGTTTAACTTGCTCTAAAGTTGTTGCGGCAGCTTTTAATAAACGATTATTTACATCAGAACCAACTAAGCCTGTCTGAGTTAACTCACCAAAAGCTTGCCAATTTTCATAATTAATAATCTGCATGCCTGCATCAAAAGCAGCTTCAAAATGTTCAACTTTTTCTAAAGTGGTCTGTAAATTGGCTTTTTGAAGTGCTTGATAAATACAGTTCCAAATAACCTCATCTGCTTTTACATCGAGAACAGCAATTTTTGGGGCACTAGTAAATTCAGTTGGCTTAAAAGTTGGATCAATAATTTGCATCGCTTTTTCAATCATCTCGACTGAATTTGCAAAAGGGCCAACACAATCTAAAGAACTCGACGGCGGATATACGCCTTTTCTGCTGACGCGCCCGAAAGTCGGTTTTAAACCAAAAACTCCACAACACGCAGCGGGCATACGGATAGAGCCGCCCGTGTCTGTACCTAAAGTAAAGTCAGCTTGCTTTGCAGCAACGGCTGCGGCCGAACCACTCGAAGACCCACCAGGAATAAGTTCAGAATATTTAGGATTAATGGGTGTACCAAAAGCATGATTAATGCCCGTAATTCCAAAAGCCAATTCGTGCAAATTTGTTTTCGCAATAATTTCACAATCTGCTTTTAAAATGTTTTTAACTACCTCAGCATCCTCTTGAGCAGGTTCAACATTTAATAAAGCTCGACTACCAGCAATGGTTTTTAGACCTTGAATATCAATTGTGTCCTTGACCATGACCTTGAGCTTGCCACTTCCTTTGTGCACGCTTTGGCTAACAATATTCATTCACTTTTCCATGTATTTTTATTCATTAATTAAAATATGGGAAAATTTAATGGAATTGTCAAGTATTTTTTATAATTTGTTCTCAAGGAAATATGCAAAATTTTGTTTATAATAGGATTACCCTTTTTTCACTAAGTTATTGCTTAGCTATGCTTGATCATTTAGAACAATTTCTTCCTAATAAAGAACCGTCGAGTATTCAAAATTTTCCTTTTTTTTGGGTTTCTCAAGTTAACGGAAAGTATTCACAACTCATTGAAAAGTCAATAAAAAAACTAGGTATTGATAATACACGCCGTAAAATTATTTTAAGTACGAATGCCCTTGGTGAAGCCAGTATTACCGATATTGCCAATCTTTCTACATTAAAGTTAACGACAGCAACCAAAGCTGTATATCGCTTGGTAGAAGATGGAATTGTCGAGGTCTACTCTTCTACTTCGGATGAACGAATCTCGATGGTGAAATTAACAGCCAAAGGCATTGAGCTGGTTGAACAGATTAATCAAATTAGTGTGGTCACCTTAGCAGGCATCCTGAATGCTTTTTCAGAAGATGAGCTACACAATTTAAATCATCAGTTAAAGAAATTATTTGACCTGATGCCGTCAAGTTAAAAATTCCTCATCATAATAAATTAGTTCTTTTAGAGCAGTTAAAATTTCTTTTCCTTTAGCTGCTCTTTCGTTAGAATACTAAAAACAAATAAAATCAAATTCTTATATCATAAATTTATCTATATATAATTACTTAACATACTTTTTAGGTATTCTAACATACTCAATAAGTAATGGAATTTTACATATAAAAAGAAAATAATAATTCCATGATCTTAAAAATCCCATTAACTCCTAATTGGGTTTAGACACACTCTTCCGGTCTGTACGAGACCAAATTACTCATTTCTAGCCTATTTATTATTCTTATCTAAAAGGGGGAAATATCGAAAACTTCAGAGGAATAATAAAAGTTAGATATCAATTTCTTTAAGCGTTTTATACATAAGGATTAAGTGTATGAACCAAAGTAATATCGCTGTTGAAAGGACACAGAAGAAAAGCAATGCCTATGCATGGTATGTGGTCATACTTTGTATGTTGGCATATATATTTTCATTTATTGATCGCCAAATTCTGGCGCTGATGATTGAACCCATCAAAGCAGATCTCCAACTTTCAGATACACAATTTAGCTTGTTACATGGCCTCGCCTTCTCACTGTTTTACGCAGTTATGGGCTTACCATTAGCCTATATTGCCGATCGTTTTTCACGACCAAAACTGATTTCAATCGGGATTATTGTTTGGAGTCTAGCAACGGCAACTTGTGGTTTAAGTAAAAACTTTATTCAACTGTTTTTAAGCCGTATGGCAGTAGGTGTCGGTGAAGCTGCCTTATCTCCAGCTGCTTATTCAATGTTTAGCGACATGTTTAGTAAGGACAAACTGGGGCGTGCCGTCGGGATCTATTCAATTGGTGCTTTTTTAGGTGGAGGTATTGCCTTCTTAGTTGGCGGTTATGTCATTAACTTGCTTAAAGGCGTGACACTCATTGAAGTTCCACTATTAGGCGCACTCAAGGCATGGCAAATTGCCTTTTTAGTAGTGGGTTTACCCGGCATCATTATTGGTTTGCTGTTTATTTTGACCGTTAAAGATCCTGCACGTAAAGGCCAACAACTCAACCAAAATGGACAAGTTGACCAAGTTAAATTCACGCAATGTCTTCAGTTTATTAAAAAACATTCGAAAACATTTACTTGTCATTATTTAGGTTTTACCTTTTATGCAATGGCGCTCTATAGCCTAACTAGCTGGACACCTGCATTTTATATTCGAAAGTTTCAACTTGCGCCGACTGAAACAGGCTATATGCTCGGTACCATTCTATTAATCGCAAATACATTAGGCGTGTTCTGTGCAGGCTGGCTAAACGACTGGTTTATCAAAAAAGGCCGTCAAGATGCACCGATGTTCACAGGCGTTATTGGTATTGTTGGTCTGATTATTCCAATTGCATTTTTTACCCAAACAGACCAGCTTTGGCTTTCAGTTAGCTTACTGATTCCGGCAATGTTCTTTGCTTCTTTCCCTTTAGTGATTTCGGCAACTGCTTTACAGATGTTAGCTCCTAACCAATTTAGAGCACGACTTTCTGCCCTCTTTCTTTTGGTCAGTAACTTAATTGGACTCGGTATTGGTACAACATTGGTGGCCATTATTACAGATAAAGTTTTTGGTAATCCGTTAATGGTGGGTTCTTCTTTATCTATTGTGGGTGGTCTGTCATGTGTACTGGCTTTAATTCTACTTTTTAAAGGCTGCAAATTCTTTAGTGAAAGCATGAAGCTTGAAAAATTAAATTAATAGTTCTCAACGTTTGCAAAAAAGTACTCTCTATCTATATGCATAGAGAGTACCAAAATATTCAAAATTAAGTATTGCCGAGGACTGGCATACATCTGGGAAATGGATTATGGAATTATTTCACCGTTTTAAACCACATACTTTAGCTGTTGCCACTTTATTACTGATGTGCAGCAGCTCATGGGCCGCAAATCCGAATCAGCAAGCTGAAGATGAATGGAAATTCACTTTAAAAAATGCCTATATCAACCGTGATTTTGATAACGATGCCTTAAAAGATACTGGCAGTTGGTCTCAGGCAGCATCGTTATTTTATAAATCGAAAATGCATGACACCCCACTAGTTATTGCAGACAAGCCTATCACGATTGGGGCCGATGCTTCTGTTCAATACGCCGTGCGCCTGAGTTCAGACAAACATGTCGCAGATACAGTTTTGCCTTTTAATAAAGAAACGCAATCTCAGGCATCAGACTATCTTAAATACGGTGCCACCTTAAAACTTGGCTATGACAAAACCCTTTTAAGTGTCGGTGAACTCTGGCTCGATTTACCTGTAACGGCGGTAGATGCTAGTCGTCAGCTACTCACTTCTTATTGGGGAACCAACCTAAAGTCACAACTTTCAGATCAACTCTATGCTGAAATTGGCCGAGTTGAAAAAGTGTCTCCACGTAATGAAGAAGACTTTAAAAAGTTTTCCTTTACTGCAAATGGAATTACTAAAGAATCTGATGGATTGAATTATATTGACCTGCGATATCAATTCACACCGTCTTTGAAGGGTGAATACTACTTTGGTAATTTAGAAGATCTGTATAACAAGCATTATGTTGGGCTTGAACATACTTGGAAACAGCCAACTTTCGCTCTTACTTCTAAGTTTAAGTACTTTAATGCCAAAGATGACGGTAATACCTTTGATATTGATGCAGAGAACATTGGATTACTTGAAACCGTCAAAGTAAAAAACCATACCTTTGGTTTGGGTTACCAACAAATTATTGGTGAGTCAGCTTATCCACTACCAGATGGTTTTTTACCAGAAACTTATTTCATTAATTGGAACGCAACAGGTTTCTTTAAAGAAGACGAAAAGTCTTACCATGTCATGTACGGCTATGACTTTAAAGATTATGTACCAGGCTTAAATGCGATGGTGAAATATGTTTACGGTCATGATTTTAAAGCAGCCAATGGTGAGAAAAACCACGAAACTGAGTCAAATGTGATTTTAAACTATGCGTTTCAGCAACCTTTCCTAAAAGGCGTGGCCCTGCAATACATTCGGATTGATTACAACGTTAAACACGGCAATGACTTTGGTGAAGACCGTTTATTCGTCAATTACACCAAAAAATTCTAAATAAAAAATACCCCCCTAAAATTTAGGGGGTATTTTTTTATCCTAATTTATTAACCAATCTTAAAGGCAAAACCTTCATAGCAATACTCATTGGTAACCATGGCCACTGTGGTACATACGCTTTTACAGGTTGTTTTTCGATAGCTTTAACCAAAGCCTTACATCCTGTTTTGGCATCAACTTCAAAAGGTAAATGTTTAGCGCCTTCATTCATTTCAGTACGAATGTAGCCCGGGAAAATGGTTGAGACTTTAATTGGGGTATCCAATAATTCAGCACGAATACCTTCAGCCAAGTGAGCAACCGCAGCTTTACTTGCTGCATAAGTCGATAAATGTTTTGGTAATCCGCGCATCGCACTCATGGATGACATCACCACTAAATGACCTGCATTTTGCTCTCTAAAAATTTCGGTTGCTGCCTCACATTGTGCTAAAGCAGAAATAAAGTTGGTTTCGGCAGTGGCTTTGTTAATTTCAAAATTGCCTTTACCAATACGGCGGCCATTTCCGACTCCAGCATTAACAATAATTCGGTCTAAATAGCCAAACTCTTGTTTAAAGGCACGAAATACTTCAAAAACTTGATCGTAATTGGTAACGTCCAGACTTTTTGCAATGACTTTAATATCGTACTGATTTTCAAGTTCGAGTTTTAAAGTTTCCAATCTGTCTAAACGGCGTGCACAAATCGCCAAGTTATAACCTTTGGCTGCAAATTCATGGGCCATACCCGCGCCAAGGCCTGAACTTGCGCCTGTAATTAAAATTGTCTTTGCCATGTTTTATCCTTATTTTAAATCCATGTCAGTAAATCTGGACGTTCAGCTTTTATAAAGTGATGTTCATTTAAACTTAATACCTGAGCTTCATTTCCAACCAAACGCAAAGTGGTGAGGCTTGTATTAGCAATTGCCCAATTCAACGCAAAAGTTCGATTGGGACTCAGTTCAAGCAGTTTGCCAATTGCTACGGAAATCACACCGCCAGAGGTAAAAACAACTGCATAGCGAGGCTTGGTTTTTGCTAAATCATCACAAAGTTGCTGTAATGCCTTTTCGACTCTATTTTTAAAATGCGGCCAAGACTCATCATACTCATGATGAAAATCACCATCAGTCCATCGTCCAATGGCACCTTCGAATATTTTGGCAAGATATGCACGAGGGTTCTGTTCTTGTGCGACATCAGCTTTTAAAAGTTCAGGCTGTTCAAAACGTGGTTCATAGCGGGCAAAAACTTGTTGATGGTTAAACTCATTCCATAAATTGTTATGATGAATCACTGCATCTGGAAAGCATTCATTGAGTGCGAGCTTTGCTGTTTGCTCATGACGCTGCATAGTCCCTGCAACCACATAAGGCTGTTCTTTCAATATTTGCTTAAAATAACGACCTAACAGAGTCGCTTGAGCTTCACCATTTTCAGACAGCTCATCATAGTTACTTTTACCAAATGATGCCTGTCCATGTCTTACCAGATAAATTGTGGTCATTTTCTTAAAATACCCTGTATTTTCTGTAGAGATTGCTGAGCAAATTCCGATTCTTGCAATTTTTGCTGCCCAATAAGTTTTAAAGCTCTGATATGCAGCGCATGAATGACAATCCAGAAATCTTTAAAAGCAGGATTTCGGGTTTGCTTGTGGTAATAACGGTAATAGATTTGCTGGGCAATCACTGCTAAGCGGAATACACCAAACACTTCATAAAAAGCCCAGTTTTGAGGTTCCAACCCTGTTTTTTGCAAATAATAATCAACCACTTCTTTTCGAGAGAACATTCCCTTTAAGTGAGTCGGCTGACGGCGTGTTGATCTAAAAATCATGTTATCCGTAGGCTCAACCCAGTAGGCCAAAGCACTACCCAAATCCATTAGTGGATCACCCAAGGTCGCCATTTCCCAATCAAGCACACCAATCACTTCTGTTGGATGCTCTGGATCTAAAATCACATTATCAAAACGCCAATCATTGTGAATAATACAAGTCGTCGAGTCTTGAGGGATATTATCGTTTAGCCATTTTCGAACATATTTAAATGAAGGGACATTAATTGTGCGAACCTTTTCATAACGCTTATCCCAACCCTCAACTTGTCTACGGCAATATCCTGTACCTTTCCCAAGTTCAGCTAAAGGCGTGTTCTCATAAGGAACTTGATGTAGCTCAATCAACTTATCAATAACATTTACACAAAGTTGATGCACATCATCTTCATGAAAACCAAGTTCAGGCGGTAATTTTGCACGAGGAATAATGCCTTCAATACGTTCCATGACATAGAAATCACAGCCAATGACTGATTCATCCTGACAAAGTGCCACCATTTTTGGAAGCACTGGATAATAAGGCGCAAGATTTTTCTGCACCATATATTCACGGGCCATATCATGAGCTGACTTCGCTTTTGTTCCTTTTGGGGGACGTCGTAAAATTAAATCGGTATTTTCATACTTTAAACGATAAGTCCAATTCGACGCCCCACCTGTATATTGAGTAACAACTGCTAGACCAACCAACTCAACACCCTGGCTTTTTAACCAGTTTTCAACTGCCCCAATATCAAGCTCTTCACCTTCACGTACTTCACCACCTATATCAATTACCGACATATTCACTTCCTTTAAACTTATACTTTCTTATGACGACCATAACCACGTTTGGCCAACTCTAATTTGGCAATCATGCCTTTATGTACTTCATCTGGACCATCAGCTAAACGTAAACTGCGTGCTTGGGCAAAGAAACCAGTTAATGGTGTATCTCTTGAAACACCCGCACCACCATGTAGCTGAATCGCCATATCGACTACTTTTTCTAAAACACTCGGAGCGACCACTTTAATTGCAGATATTTCTGTTAAAGCAGCCATATTTCCTAAAGTATCCATTTTATAAGCAGCATACAAGGTTAAAAGTCTGGCTTGATCTATGGCGACTCGAGCATCGGCTACACGTTCGAGGTTTCCTCCGAGTCTTAAAATTTCTTTGCCAAACGCCGTTCTAGACATGCCTCTATCAATCATGAGTTCTAGTGCTTTTTCAGCAGCCCCAATACAGCGCATGCAATGGTGAATACGTCCTGGTCCTAAACGGCCTTGGGCAATTTCAAAACCTTGTCCCGCTCCGCCAATAAAGTTTTCGATAGGCACTCGAACATTATTAAAATGAACTTCACCATGTCCATGCGGTGCATCGTAGTCACCAAACACAGGTAACATCCGCTGAATTTCGACACCCGCCGTATCAATCGGTACTAAAACCATAGAGTGTTGATGATGACGGTCTTTACTTTCATCTGGGGTGTGCGCCATAAAAATAATGACTTTGGCATTTGGATCACCTAAACCAGACGACCACCACTTTTTGCCATTTAAAACAATTTCATTACCGTCGATTAAGGCAGTCGCTTGCATATTGGTCGCATCACTTGAGGCCACTTCTGGTTCAGTCATACAAAAAACCGAGCGAATTTTGCCATCTAATAAAGGCTGTAACCATTGTTGTTTTTGCTGTTCACTACCATAGCGCCATAACAATTCCATATTTCCCGTATCCGGTGCATTACAGTTAAAAACGGTTGGTGCCAATAAGCTACGGCCAGTTAATTCAGCTATATGCGCATATTCTTGAACAGTTAATCCAGCACCCAGCTTTTCATCGGGTAAAAACATATTCCAAAGGCCAGCTTGCTTCGCTTTAGATTTCAGCGTTTCTAAGAGCTCTGGCCACTGCCATTTTTTCCAATTTCCATCCGGATTTAACTCATGAACTTCTTCCCAAAATTTTGCTTCGACAGGTTCTATTTCTTCTAAAATAAATTTTCTTGTTCGCTCGACAAAATCTTGAGCTTTTTTTGAGAGTTCAAACATTCTTTTTCCCTTACATCGCTATCTTGTCTTTACATGAACATAACTTGAAACTTAATATGAATGAAATGATTTTATTAAATAACGCCTCATGAATAATATTCATAACCTTCACGGCCTAGACTTAAATTTTTTTCACCGAATTGATATCAATTTATATCCGCTTTTTGTTGCGATTTATGAGCAAAAAAGTATTTCGAATGCGGCAAGTAGTCTTAATATTACGCAGTCGGCAGCCAGTCATGCTTTACAACGATTGCGTCAGCAACTTGAAGATGATGTGTTTATACGAGTAGGCAATAAAATGTCTGCCACTCCTTTTGCCGAACAGATTTACCCAACTGTGAAGCAAGCGCTTTTAACCATTCAAAATATTAGCCAGCAGAAACATGTCTTTGATCCAACCAGTTTAAAAAATTTAAAAATCGCCGTGCATGATGAAATTGAGCCGATTATTCTTCCAAGACTCGCTCAACACTTTCAAAATCTTAATTTAGATTTGCAGTTTGTCAGTATGAAGCTAGATCGAAAACACATCATGGCTGACTTGGCAACGCAGCAACTCGATTTCGTAATTGACCTAGAACAATACTTATCTCCAAAAATTACTTTTGATCATTTGGTAACAGATGAGTTCGTTATTTGCAGTCAACTTAAAGAAGTCAATTTATCAAGCTATATTAATGGACGACACATTGGCGTTTCATCACGCCGTACAGGCGCCTTGCTTGAAGATATTTATTTAAACCAACATCAAAAAATTTCAAGAAATGTATTTATGCGCTGTCAAAACTACTCAACGGCGTTACAAGTTTTAGGTGCTCAAGCCAACGCAATATTGACCATGCCACGTATGATTTTGCAGCATTTGTCTTATAGTTCTGAAATTTGCTTACATTCCCTACCTTTTGAGATAACCAATATTAAAATGGGTATGTTTTGGCACGAAGATTTAAGGGATAATTTAAGACATCAATTTTTGCGACATGAAATTATTAAACTTTTTCAGTAAAGCAAATTGATCAACCAAGTTTCTATCGTACAAGGACCAGTAATGAGTAAAGATGAACGGATAATCCAGAATCAGGACAACAAAAAAACGATTCGTCATGAAGATTACATTGCTGGCATCGGTAAAGGCATGGCGATTTTAGATAGCTTTAGCAGTAATCAACACCGTTTAAATATTTCTATGGCAGCTGAAAAAACTGGACTCACCCGAGCGGCAGCTAGACGTCATTTATTAACTTTAGAATATTTAGGTTATCTTGAATCTGATGGTCATTATTACTATTTAACTCCTAAAGTTCTTAAATTTTCAGGTGCTTATTTAGGTGCAGCTCAGCTTCCAAAAGTATCTCAACCCTTATTAAATCTGTTAACCAACCAAACTTCTCTCATTTATTCAGTGATGGTACTTGATGGTTATGAAGCCATTACCATTGCCCGTAGTGCTGCCCACCAACAAACCGACAGAGTAAACCCATACGGTTTGCACTTAGGTAACCGCCTACCTGCTCATGCGACCTCGGCGGGTAAAATTTTGTTAGCGCATTTAAGCCAAGAGGAACAATTAGATTGGCTTCAAAAATATCCACTCCAGCGTTTAACCAAATATACCCATGTCGAAAATGATAAATTTTTAGAGTTACTAAAGGAGATTCGAGAACAAGATTGGTGCTATTCACGTGAAGAACACGAATTAGGAGTTCATGCGCTCGCCGTACCAATTTATGGACAAGACTTTAAAGTTGTTGCAGCCTTGAATATTGTCTCTCCGACCATGAGAACAACTGAAGAGTATTTAATTCAACACATTTTGCCTTTATTGCAAGAAACTTCGCGGGATTTGAGACAAGTTCTTTAAATCTTACTTAGGCTATTTTCATAAGATAATTTTATCGTTTGCTTAGGCTATTTAGGATAGTGAAAACAATCCAAAATAAATGCTTAGGCTATTTCTAGAAATAGTTGAAAGGAATTTTCAAATAACGGATGCCATTCGATTCTGGTTCCGGAAAATTTCCACCGTTCATATTAATTTGAATTGAAGGCAGAATTAATTTTGGGATTGCCAAAGTTGCATCTCGTTCTTGACGCATTTTTATGAATGAGTCTTTGGAAACACGTCGATTTAAATGAATGTTGCTTTGCTTTTGAGTCTTAATATCTGTTTGACATACATATTCATCACGACCTTCGGGTTTATAGTCGTGGCATAAGAACATACGCATTTCGTCAGGAAGTTGGTAAAGCTTTTGTACCGAATCATAAAGTGCAGCAGCACTTCCTTTAGGAAAATCGCATCTGGCCGAACCATAATCGGGCATAAATAAAGTATCACCTACAAAAACAGCATCAGCAATCACATAGCTTAAGCAAGCAGGTGTATGCCCTGGTGTAGGAATGTTATAAGCTTCTATATCCCCTATTTTGAAATGTTCATAATCTTCGAACAAATAATCAAAGGGCTGATTTTCATTGAATTTCTTAAAATCAAAATTATAGATAGCCGAAAATGTTTCTTGTACTACCGAGATTTTTTGACTAATCGCAATTGTACCGCCCAATTTAGATTTTAAATATTGAGCCGCGGTCATATGGTCGGCGTGTACATGGGTTTCTAAAATCCATTGCACTTTAAAGTTTTGAGCCAAGACATAATCGATAATACGATCGGCATTGGTTGTTTTTGTAGTTGCCGAAGCTGCGTCATAGTCAAGCACACTATCAATAATTGCGCATTGACGAGTCGCTAAATCCGCAACAACATAGCTAAAAGTATTGGTGTTTTCATCAAAAAAATCTTTTACTAGAGGTTGTTGCATAGGTTTAATTTCCTTTATTTAAGACTCGGTAAATAAACATTCCTAATAACATAGCGACAATAAAATAAAGCGCTTCAAAATGCCCTAACCCTATAAGGGTTAAAGCGGGCGCTGGACATATCCCTGCTATTCCCCAGCCTATACCGAAAATAAAAGCTCCAACAATTAACCTTTGGTCAATCTGTGTATTTGTTGGTAATTGAATTTGTTCATTAAAGAGTGTTTTAGGACTTTTTATAGCCTTTTGAAATGGAATAAATGCCACAGCAATCGCGCCTAACATCACAAACATTAAGCTAATATCCCACTGCCCAAAGATATCTAAAAACCCTAATACTTTTTCAGGATTAGACATACCAGAAATCATTAAGCCTAATGAAAACAAAGCACCAAATATAAAAGCAAAAATATTTTTCATAAGATTACCCCAACACATGACGAATGATATAAACCGTTAACATGCCAACAAACATGAAAACTGCTGTCGCCACTATTGAGCGTTTTGATAACCTGCTCATACCACAAATACCATGACCGCTTGTACATCCAGAGCCTAACCGTGTTCCAAAGCCAACAAGTACACCTGCTAAAATAAGTGCAAATGTGTTCGCTTTAATTTCAATTTCAGGCTGATAAAAATAACCATATATGAACGGTGTAATCATGAGTCCGGCAATGAACCAGAAGGCAGAACTCTTAAAGGTGTCTTTAGTAGGATTTATGATTTGAGCAAGCAATCCACTAATTCCGGCTATACGACCATTTATATATAAATATCCAACTGTTGCGATGCCGAGTAATAAACCACCCAAGAATGCATAGACAATATTTGACATATAACCACTCTTAACAATATATGTTTTTATAATCTGTATTATACGCTGATTCTTTTAGAAATACTTAAAGTAAAACGTCTAACCTTATAATTCTTCTTAACAAGAAAAAGCCCCAAGGTTTTGGGGCTTTTATCATTAAATTAGATCTTTAATGCCTAATTGTTCAGGCAGTTTTTCCATGACTTTATTCAATCTAGTATTTGCCGGAGAAATACAACCTGTGTAATGGCTCAATTTTGTTTCCGTACCATTTGGTTGAATCCATGAAATGTAATAGCTAGACATGTCTGTTGCCGTTTGCAGACAACCCGCAGTTTTAGATTGTGTACCTGTTTCAGGACGATAAGCTTTTAGATCATCTGCAAGTTTTTTATAGTCTTTTACGCTACCTTGAATTTCTTTAACACCAATAGCTTTAGTGTATTGTTTACCTTCAAAGCGAATTAAACCCGTTGGTGTTACTTCTACAGAATAAATTGGACATGCACCAAAGCATGGGCTAGAAGCATAACGAATTGTCTCTTGTGTATTCGGTGCTTGCTGAACAGAAGCACAACCCATCAAAGCTAAACCAGATAAAGTTGCAAGAACCAAAAATCTCATCGTATCACCTATTATTATCAAGTGGCTTTAATTTATCAAATCATACACTTCTTGTCATTAAAGACTATTTTTTGTGATTCTCTACAATATTTATTTCACATACCCGCTTAGGCTATTTAAATATTAATTAAAAATTGTTCCCGTCTTTTCATAAAAAAAGGCCCATCTTTCGATGAGCCTTAAGCTAATAAGAGCTTAAATTCCTGAAATACAAATTATTACTAGATAGTAATAACCTGCGTCGACCATTCTAACGCAACCCAATAAATTATATAAATATAATATAAATATATATTTACGCTCGTTTTTCCTACAAAAAAAACCTAATTTTTAAGAGTAAAAACTTAATAATGTTTATTTCTAATTAAAATTCACAACCTTAGGTTAAACAAAACTTAATAAAAGTTAAGCTTTTATTTATAGGTAAAACATTATAAGAAAATGGTCAATCGTTAGGCTATATCTAGCGTTCAGGATGAAGCGTCTGGTAGGATATTTTAAGTTTGGCAACAACATCAAGCACTTTTTTACTACTTGGTAAAGCTATCTTGTTAAAAATACAGAATTTACTTTTATTCTTTTATAGAAAAAATATATTAAAGATAAAAGGCAAAAGAGAAAATTTCTCTTTTGCCTCATTTAATTATTGTTCTAGACTATAAGCGATCACATAATCGCCATGATCAGGTGATTGACGTGCTCCGCCTGCGGTAACAACCACATACTGTTTACCTGTTTTAGGTGAAACATAGCTTATTGGTGTTCCCTGACTACCTACTGGCATACGTGATTTCCACAGTTCTTTACCTGTAGATGAATCAAATGCACGTAAGTAGTAGTCTTGTGTTGCAGCAAAGAAAACCAAACCACCTTGAGTTGCCATCGGTCCGCCAATGGTTGGCATACCAATCGGTGCTTTTAAGCCCATCTTAATACCCATAGGACCAGTATCCTCTACTGTACCTAATGGTACTTGCCATGCAACTTGACGAGTTTTCAAATCAATCGCGGTCATGGTACCAAATGGAGGTTTCTGACAAGGAATGCTTAATGCTGACATAAAGCGGTTTTTATTCACTTTATACGGCGTACCTTTCATTGGTACAGCGCCCATACCTGTGTTTACTTTTTCCCCACCATTCGCTTGAATCTTAATGTCTTCAGGAGTTTGCTCCATTAATTGAATCCATAAGCCAAGGCGCATATCGTTCACGAACATATAACGATGAGTTGGATCAAAAGCAATGCTACCCCAGTTCATGCCACCCAAAGAACCTGGGAAACTTAATGAAACGTCAGTACCCGGTGCAGTAAATAGACCTTCGTAACGCATTGACTTAAAGTTAATACGGCACATCAGTTGGTCAAACGGCGTAGCACCCCACATATCCGATTCTGTTAAAGTCTGATTACCAATTTGAGGCATTTCAACAGAACGTGGTTGAGTTAAGCTGTATTGTTCACCTGGAATATTTGCCGCTTTCACTGGCTGTTCAACCACTTTAGTCAGTGGTTTACCCGTGACACGATCAAGAACAAAGAATTGGCCTGATTTGGTTCCAATAACAACAGCTGGTTTAGTCGTACCGTCTTTTAATGGGAAGTCGACTAAACTTGGTTGCATTGGTAAGTCAAAGTCCCATAAATCGTTATGAACAGTTTGATATACCCACTTTTCTTTACCCGTTGTCGCATCAAGTGCCAAAACAGAAGTATTGTATTTATGATCTAGCGGATTACGGTTACCGCCCCAAATGTCGACAGATGAGCTACCCATAGGTAAGAACACAGTATTCATTTGTGGATCATACGACATTGCTGCCCAAGAGTTTGCCGAACTGCGTTTATAGGTTTCACCCGGTTTAAGAACATAGTTAGGGTTTGGATTACGCGGGTCAAATGCCCAGCGAAGTTTACCTGTAATCACGTCATAACCACGGATAACACCACCTGGCATATCTGCTGCTACGTTATCGGCAATACGGCTACCCACTACAATGGTTGTTCCAGCAATCGTCGGTGCAGAAGTCACTTCAAAACGTGGTGCTTTTGTTCCAGCACCAAGACCTTCTAACAAATCAACAGTTCCATTTACACCAAAATCAACACAGCGCTGACCATTATCTGCATTCACTGCAATTAAACGACCATCAGGTGTATTGGTATATACACGGCGTGGACATGCAGTGTTTGTTGCAACCGCGGTTACTGCATTTGCACCCGCTAAAGTTGGCTGTACAAGTGGTTTTGTTGAATCAAAATATGCAACACCACGGCAACGTTCCCAAGCATCTGCTTTAGAGTTCACCTCAGCTTTCCAGAGTTGTTTACCCGAGTCAGCATCTATGGCAAACATATTGTTATGTGGTGTACATAAGAAGACTTTATTTCCAACTTGTAGCGGAGTCATTTGGTCTTCAGCACCATTACCACTACCTGTTGTAAAATCACCCGTTCTAAAGCGCCATGCTTCTTTTAATTTATGAACGTTATCTCGGTTAATTTGATCGAGAGCAACAAAACGGCTTCCTCCCGCATCATTTCCATAATTTTCCCAATTCACCTGTTTTTTAGAAGGGTCAACTGGTACTAAAGGGAGCTTTTCACCTGAACTTGCTACTGTTGGATGTGGTTGGAACATTTGATAGAGCGCAATCAACATACCCACAACAACTAATCCACCTACAGCATAGGCTGAAGATGCCAAACTAGTTTGAAATTGGTAACGTCGAATTGAAGGCAAAGTAAATAGCAAGGCAGCAAAAAGACCAGCAGGAAACATTAAACGCGAGAATAATGGCCAAAATTCCCATCCCGCATCAATGAGTGACCAAATTACCGTACCCACAAAAACAGCCGCAAAAATCCATACACCAAGCGCTTTTTTACGGAAAATACTAATTGCAGAAATGGTAATAAATAGCCCTGCGACTAGGAAATACCAAGAACCACTAAGAGATACTAGCTTTCCACCGCCTACAATGTAAAAAACACCTGTAGCCAATAAAACTAGGCCTAAAATAAAACACCATATTTTGAATAAGATATGAAACTTAGAATCTGACTCAGACATAGATCCTACTCCACATATACTGAACCCGAATAGTTCAAGCATTTGGGCCAGTTAAACTATGTCTAACCAGCCATCAATATTGTTAAAAATTGACTTTCACACTAAGTCCAGCCACCCATGCATCATCCACTTCTTTAACACCCGCAGGTTGATGGATATATTGAATGTTTGGACGTAACATGACGGCCGGAGACCATTGATAGGTATAGTTCAACTCGACATTTAGCTCGTCGTCTTGAATTGGAATATAGTCAGATGCAATCGGATCATAACTGTAATATCCACGACTTTCATTTGTTGCGATTTGCTTATCTTTCGCACGATCATTAACCACATAATTGGCTATACCAAAACCAATCGAGTCATTTGGACGGCTATCAAACGGCCCTTTATACCAAAGAGCAAGTTGTTGCGTGCTTTGAACAAAGGTGGTTGCTTTATCATTTACAACACCGTTAAAACTGATATATAAACCGCGTTTCGGATCTTCGCCTTTATTCGTCAGTTGTTGCTGAGCATTCAGCCAGAAACTTTGCTTTCCATCATGAACTTTACCGGCAGTTTTAATATCATTCGCTTCTGCGGTTGAGTACAACGCACCAACTTTATACTCACCCGGTAAACCATTAAAAGCAGTAAGTTTTGGTTTCCATGCGAGCTCAACTGGTATGGTTGCGCCCTTCACGTTGTTCATATCCAGATTAAAACCATCACTATTTGATTCGGTTTTAATATTGTCTGGATTGACCTCGTACACACCCAATCCCAAAGTCCATTCAGGTGCAAACTGATATTTAACGTTTGTCGCCCAAACACCGACTGGTGAGTTATACCAAATTGAACCGATTGATTTTCCTAGCTGTCCACCGCAAAGCAATAAGTTCTGAAACTCACATTGAGAACTATTGAAGTCCTCTGACATTCCCATACGACCAAATTTGACCTGTACAGTATTATCAACAAAGCCCTTCTTCACCCATGCTTGAGATAAACGCCAGATTTTACCGCGACCATAAATCTCTTGAGCATTGCCCAATTGGCTTGAGCGTGGGTCTTTAATACGCTCAAGAGTTAATGCATTCCCGTCACGTTTAGTCACGACTAAGTTCGCTGTTGTATCTTTCCATCCAGCAATTTTTTCTAAATTGAAGTTTGCACCCAAAGAAAGTTGCGCAGCATTTTCAAAAGTATTGCTGTCGTTGTAACCACCATCTAAATTTGTAGCAGCTTGGCTCATGATAGAAGCCGTAAATTTATAGCCCTGTTGTTCTAGCTGCTGGCGTTTTCCATTCCAGTCGCCAAGCAACCATTGACGGTCTTGTGACCACGGCTCATTCGCAAGCGCAAATTGACTGCCTAATACAGCGATTGTTAATACACTTAGTTTCATTAAATTTGGCATCTTAAGTCCCTTTTATCATTTCTATGCTGCGCCTCGGTTTGAGGCGCTTTCCTTATTGTTATTATTTAGTTTGTACGACCGAACTGAGTTCAGACGTCGCTCCAAAGCGATCAGTGATATTTGCTGTAATTGAGGCAACTTTTACAGTTGGTTTCCAATTCGCTTTTGCATTACCTTGCGCATCTGTAGCAACAGTTATTGCTCCTAAATATTGCTCAGCTTCTTTTGATGCCGCATTTTGATTTCCAAAGAACTCCACTTGATAGCGTTGGTTTGGTAAACCATTAATTTCTACAGCCACTGAGCCTTTAGTAGCGGTTAACTTAGGTGCTTTAATGCCCTGATTAGGTTGAGCATTACAGTTTTGCTGATTTGGTTGAGTACATGTTTTTTGTTGTTTAGATGGATCAACAACCACACCGCCACCACGAGAACCGACAAATCCTTCGTGCTCAAGTGCTGGCACAGCAAATACAATTGCCCCTAAACGCTGATCTGGTACACATGAACCGCCAGCTTCACAGCGTTTAATATCTTTACCATTGTCCCAAATCAGGTTTTTCGTCAATGTAATTTTTGCATTTGCATCTTTTTCTGAACGAATAGCAACACCAATACGATTACCATGCACTCTATTGCTATCAAGAATGTTTCCATCACCCGTCATGTTAAAACCAATCGAGTTATTGGTCAGTTCGTTGTAGGCAATATAGTTACGCTTACCCCAGTTAATCTGTAAGCCATCAGAGTAGTTTTCAAACTTGTTCCCAACTACCGCATTATCATTACCCCACAAGATTTCAATACCTTGTGATGGCTCTGGGTTTGCTTTCGTTGAAACAAAATGGTTATTGGCAATTAAGTTAAATGCAGCACCACGTGTCAGTTCTAAACCATCCCCATTGTCTTGGAAAATATTGTCTAAAACTTTGTTGTTATTGGTCGTCGTTGCAGTTGGGTTACCTTGCCCATCATCACCAGTCAGCATGACACCAGCACCACCGTAGTTATTACTAATGCGGTTGTGTTGAATGAGGTTATTGCTTGAACGGTTAACCAAAACACCGATACAGAAACGATGAATGTCTAAACCTTTTAAAGTGACATTGTTGACGTCACGTAGTACCAATCCCGGTAAAGTCATGGTACGTACATTAGTTCCGTATTGTTCAGGGTTTGCACCAGGACAAGCTTTTGCACCTTCGCCTTTAATGTAATTTGAACCATCAATTGCGATGTATTCACCCGTTTTATCCCACTGGGTACCAATAATTTTGACAGGTGCTTTAATTTCAGGAAGTGCGCTATTTAATTTAATCGCATAAGGTGCTTTGCCTACTGCTTGAATCAAAATGTCGCTAGCTTCGCTTGAGTTTGCATTGGCTTGTTCAATTGCCCAGCGTAAAGAGCCTTTATTGCTATCGTCTTGATAACGGTCAACCACATAAGTTTGCGCTGCAGTCACACCTGAAACCATCAAACCTAATGCAAGAGTAGTTAAAGGTAATGTATTCATTTGATCATATCCTTATGATTTATGGGTTTGTTGGTTGAACGGTTTTTAAAATCTGTTTGAGCTTAGTCACATCAATTTGTCCTGGTGCTGACGCCTCACCAATCATGCCAAAGCTATAACTTCCGCCCATGTTGGCAGTCGCAACACGAGAAATCGTACCAAGTTGTCCCATCGACATCGTTAACAATGGTTTAGTGGTTTGCTGACTTACTTTTAAAGTTGCGTTCATTAAAGTGAAAACGTCTTGTTTAGATTTTGGCATTACAGCAATTTTTAGAATATCTGCGCCCATTTGATCTTGTTTTAACAAGCGTTTTTCAATTTCATCTTGGCTTGGTGTTTTTTGGAAGTCATGATTAGACATCACCACTAACACTTTCTTTTGATGTGCTTTTTGAACAATCTCTGAAACTATTTTTTGATCACGGAACATTTCAACATCTAACCAGTCCATGAACGGATTTTTTAAATAAGCCTGATATGTCTTGCCATAATCAGCATCACTAATTTCAAGCTGACCACCTTCGTTTTTAGTACGAATGGTGGCAATCATTGGCTTATTGCCTAAAATCTTTTTCAATTCATGACCCAAAGCAATCACTTGTTTTGTATCACTCGCAAAACTGAGTAAATCGATACGAAACTCTGCCAAATCAGCATCTGCTGTATTTGCAATGATTTGAGCTTGCGCGAATGCTTGTTCTTTGGTTTTTGCTGTAATTGGAACAATCGTTTTAACGGCTGTAGTCGCTGATTGTGTTTGAGCAGTTAACGCAACGGGTTCAGCATTTGTCTGTGCTGAAAAAAATGGGAGGGCAAGCAAACTTAGGCTTAATAATGTTTTCATGTTCATATCATTTATCCTTAAAAAGGCTACACGCATCCATTGACGATCATGTGTAGCCTTAGGTGTTTCTTAAATATCAAAAAATACAGTTTCGTCATCGCCCTGAATACGAATATCAAAGCGGTAAACAACTTCACCATTTTGTTCAGAACGTTTTGCAATAAGCGTCTGACGACGCGGTGCCCATTCAATGCTATTTAGAATTGCGTCATTGGCATTTGCTTCAGCCTCATCTTCAAAATAAACACGTGTATGAAGACCTAAATTAATACCGCGAGCGAAAATCACTAAAGCAATGTGAGGCGCTTGAGTTGAACCTTTACGACCTGCTGTTGCACCCGGCTTAATTGTATTAAAACTCCAAACACCAGTTTCAAAGTCGGCGCCTGTACGACCCCATCCCTGAAATGCAGGATCAGCTTTTTGCTCACGCGTATCTGCCTGACTTGGATAAATACCGTTCGCATCAGCTTGCCAAATCTCGATCAGTACATCGCGTAGTGGTAAACCCAATCCGTCAAATACTTGCCCCTCAAGACGAATGCGCTCACCTTTAGTCTGGTCTTGTACAAGCTGGTTATTAAAGTTGTTTTCAAAAACTTCGATATTTGCTTGTTGTGGTAACAAACCAATGTGAACGTAAGGACCACCCGTTTGAGATGCAGTTTCTTTTAATTCCTGAAAATTCCAGTTATTCATGTTCGTGCTCCCAATTAAGTCAAATCATTTTCGAAGTAAGTCGCTCGACGTCCACGTAAAGTGATGTCAAAACGGTAACAACGGCTATCAGCTTCGATAAAGTTGTTTTTATCTTCTAGTGCAATCAATGCACGACGTTGATCTTCAGAAGGAATCGTTTTTAGGATCGGACAAGTATCGATGAGCGTATCGCCTTCAAAATAAAACTGCGAAATCAGACGCTGGGCCCAACCATCAGCAATTAAAGAGAAGTGAATATGAGCTGGACGCCACTCATTAATACGGTTACGCCACGGATACGGGCCCGGTTTAATGGTACGGAAAATATAAAAACCATTTTCATCAGTTAAGGTACGACCACAACCACCAAAGTTAGGGTCCATTGCACCAATAAATTTATCGTTTGGATGGCGATATCGACCAGAAGCATTGGCTTGCCATACTTCTAAAAGTGCATTTTTTACAGGACGACCAAATTGATCACGAACATAACCATGAACAATGACACGCTCACCAATTGGCAAACCATCTTTAGCATAGTTCAAAATCAAGTCGTTATCTTTTGGACCAAACAAATTTGAAGAAAAATGCGGTGCAGTAACTTCAGTTAAAGTCTCATTAATAGAGATCAATGCATTTTTTGGCGAACGTAATACACTTGTTTTATAACCTGGCGTATACGCTGGTGGATGATCATCTGTATTACGTTGGGCGTAAGCACCCCAGCTATGTTGTGACATCTTTATCTCCTTAATCCTGTTCTTTCGCTGCAACTGAGTTGACTTCTATTCCCAACTCTTTAAAGACTTCTTCAGCCATATGCATTGCAGCGTTTGCAGCAGGTAAACCTGCATAGAGTGAGCTATGTAAGATCAACTCTTTTAAATCTTCTTTGGTTACGCCATTGTTGAAGCAAGCACGTAAATGCATACGTAGTTCGTCTTCACGGCCAAGCGCCAATAAAATTGCGATAGTGACTAAACTACGTGTATGACGTGGTAAGCCCGGACGAGACCACACCTCACCCCATGCGTAACGACTAATAAAATTTTGGAAATCTTGGTTAAAGTCATTTAAATTTTGCAAAGACCGACCAACATGCTTTTCACCCAAAACTTCAGTCCGCACTTCAATGCCTTGTTTATAGCGTTGTTCATCATTCATTGTGATAGACCTCTATTAAGTTGCATCGGTATGCGCAACAAGTGATTTAACAAATACAGCAACAGCCGCAGCAGTCGCCGGAATTAGTAATAAACTAAGAATGGCAGTAAACGACCAATCATTGCCGAGTAACACAGCCCCAATCCAAGCACCAAATACCGCACCAAAACGTCCAATACCCGTCATCCAAGACACACCCGTTGCACGGCACTGCGTTGGATAGAAACGTGCACTTAAAGCTGGCATTGAAGATTGCGCACCGTTAATCGCGATACCGGCACAAAGCACCAATACTGCAAGTAATGTTGAGTTTCCTAAGCTTTGACCAACAGCAATCGCAAATAGACCTGCAGCAAAGTAAAAAATGGCAATGACTCGGTTCGGGTTAAATTTGTCCATCGCCCAACCAATGAATAATGCACTTACCACACCACCAAACTGGAATAATCCACCGATAAATGCAGCGCGCTCCATTGAAGCACCGGTTTCACGCATCAGTGTTGGTAACCAGCTTGTAAGCAAGTAAACAACCACTAATCCCATGAAGTAGGTCAACCAAAGCAAAACCGTTCCTTTCGCATATGGTTTAGAAAACATAATTCCAAAGACATTTTTCTTTTGAGCT
Organism: Acinetobacter lactucae; assembly: GCF_013122135.1. Taxonomy (NCBI): domain Bacteria; kingdom Pseudomonadati; phylum Pseudomonadota; class Gammaproteobacteria; order Moraxellales; family Moraxellaceae; genus Acinetobacter; species Acinetobacter lactucae. The sequence continues at coordinate 1,745,783 of NZ_CP053391.1, read as the reverse complement.
GTCTCAGTTTTCTCTTCTGGTACATGAAATGCAGTCGCATTTTGAACTTGAGTTGGTGCGATATGATTTAAGATTTTGCGTACTTTTTCAGGGTTCTTACCTTTCACAATTAAAAAGCGGTAAGACTCAGGTAAAACCAAAATCACTAAAACCATTAAAATCAAAGGTGACCAACCGCCAAGTAAAAATAGACTGTGCCAACCATAGGTAGGGATGAGCCAGCTACTAATAAAACCGCCTGTAGCCATACCTAAGTTGTAGCCACAGAACATGCATGTCACCAGCAGTGAACGAATGCGTGTTGGACAATACTCAGAAAATAATGTGGTGGCATTCGGCATTGCTGCACCAAGCCCAATACCTGTCAAAAAGCGTAAAACGACAAGGCTATCTAAGTTGGTTGCATAAGCAGATGCCAAGGTAAATCCACCAAAAATCAGCATTGATACTGCTAAAACAATTTTGCGGCCAAAACGGTCAGCTGTTGGACCTGAAACTAAAGCTCCAATAATCATTCCACCAAGTGCAGCACTCATTACTGGTCCTAACTGAGAGCGGTCAACCCCCCAATCCTGAGCCAATGCTGGAGCGATAAAACCCATCGCTGCAGTATCAATTCCATCAGTAAAAATAATTAAGAAACAGATGATTGCGATCATCCATTGATACTTACTGAGTGGAGCATCATTAATCAGTGCTTGAGCATCGATACTTTTATTTGGTGCAGCGTAATCCTGAGACGCCATATTTGCCTCCTTAAGGCCAATTCCTTTTAAACTACTAAGCTATTAGATTTGCTGAATAAACCTAGTCAATTCCTGAGTAAATCTTTGCGGTTGCTCAATATTAGAAAGATGAGATGCTTCCAATTTAGCTAGTTGACTATTCGTAATAGCATTCTGCATAAACTCAGCATCTGCTACTGTTGTCACTGGATCTGCCGTTCCTGCAATTAGCAATACCGGAACTTGGATTTGTGCAATTTCATCTCTTAAATCGGCATGTGCTAATGCACGACATGCATTGGCATAACCTTGTGCTGGTGTGTTTGCCAGACTTTGAATCGTCGTTTGTGCAACCACATTATGTTGATAGTCGAATTTTTCGCTAAACCAACGTGTGTGCGTGGTCTTAACCAATTCAGCTAGTCCATTTTCTTCTACTGATTCTGCGCGACTCAACCACGCTTCAGCCTGTCCAATTTTTGCCGCCGAATTTGCGACAGTAATGCTTAGAAAGCGCTCTGGGTAATGGATAGCTAACCAAAGCCCTGTAATGCCGCCCATTGAAATTCCACAAAAATGAGCTTTTTCAATATCTAAGGCATCTAAAATATCAGCAACATCTTCACCTAAATTTTGTAAAGATGATTCAGCGATCACATCACTCTCGCCATGACCACGTGTGTCGTATGTAATGACATTAAAATGACTTTTAAGCTCATCTACTTGTGGCTGCCACATTCCATGATCTGTTCCTAACGAGTTAGATAACACAAGTGCTGGAGCATCTTTTAATCCATCGGTATATACAGCGAGCTGTTTACCTTGTCGATTGGTTATAAGCTGTTTCACTTTATGTCTCCTCCTTGTGCTTCTTGCAGAACAGCATCAATTTGAGCTTGAATGTTGCCCAAATAGTTTTCTGCTTTAAATATTTCCAAAATTTCTGTTGGGCTAAAATGTTCTTTTACTTCATCTAACTGACTAACAACTTCAGATAAATGCTGCTTTTGAGCCACAGCGGTTTTACAAGCTGCTTCAACTAAATGATGAGCATTTAAACGTCCAATTTTTGGAGCAAGTGCCATCATCACAGCTTCTGCCATAATCAACCCGTTGGTACAGTCAAGGTTCTGCTGCATATGCTCAGCATTAACTTCAAAACCTTGTAAAACTTCACCAGTACGAGTTAATGCTCCAGCACAAAGCTGAAAAATTTCAGGGATTGCCAACCATTCTGCATGCCATGCACCTAAGCTACGCTCATGTTCCTGCACCATGCTTTGATAGATGCTAGACATAAGTGCTGGTACACGATTTGCTGCTGCAAGTACTGAAGCTGCTGCAACTGGATTACGCTTATGAGGCATGGTTGACGAACCACCACGACCTTTTGCTGTTGGTTCAAACAACTCTGCAATTTCAGTTTGCATCATAAGAGACCAATCACGTGCCATCTTGCCTGTATTCCCAACAATCATGCCAAGCACACTTGCAATTTCCACGATACGATCTCGCTCGCCATGCCATGTGCTTGTCGGTACAGTCAGATTCAGTTGCTGAGCAAATGCCCTAACCACAAGTGAACCTTGATCTTGCAAAGAAGCCAGTGAACCCACAGCACCACCTAACTGAGCAGTAAATACACGTGATTTCATGGCTTGGATACGATCTAAATCACGCTTAAATGCAGAAGCCCAACGAGCAAGTTTATGTCCTAAGGTAATTGGTAAAGCTTGCTGTAACCATGTACGCCCAATCATGACTTGATGACGATATTGCTTAGCTTGCTGTAATGCAGTCGCATAGCATTGTTGAAGTTGAGCTTCCACAATGTTTAAGGCATCTCGGCATTGCAAAATACATGCTGTGTCTAAAATATCCTGACTCGTTGCTCCCCAATGCACATAGCGTGAAGCATCTTCATCAACATCTTTAACAATTGCTGTAAGTTGTTTTACAAATGGAATTGCGATATTCCCAGCTAAGCCAGTTGCGACAGCCAAAGCTGAAAAATCAAACTTTTCTATTGCCTGCTCGGCTACTTGGGCAATGGTATTAGCTGCATTTTGAGGAATCACGCCAACTTGTGCCTGTGCTTGAGCTAACGCAACTTCAACCTGAATCATGTATGTGATTAAAGATGAGTCACTAAAGATGTCAGTGACGTCTTTTTGATAAAACAAGCTGGCATATAACTGGCTCATGATTAGACTCTCTCAATAATGAGTGCAATACCTTGGCCTACACCAATACACATCGAACACAAGGCATAACAACCGCCTGTTTGCTCAAGCTGGTTTAAGGCTGTGGTCACTAGGCGTGCACCTGATGCACCAAGCGGATGGCCCAAAGCAATTGCACCGCCGTTTGGATTTACCTTGTCAGAGTTGTCTGGCAAACCTAAATCACGAGTCACGGCCAAAGCTTGTGCAGCAAAAGCTTCATTCAGCTCAATCACATCCATCTGATCTAAAGTCAGGTTGGCTTGTTTAAGAAGCTTTTTGATTGCAGGTGCCGGAGCAAAACCCATAATGCGTGGTTCTACACCTACTGCTGTTGAAGCAATGATCTTGGCACGCGGTTTTAGGTTATAAGTTTGAACTGCATCATCAGAAGCAATCAATAGAGCTGCTGCACCATCGTTAATGCCTGAAGCATTGCCTGCCGTAACTGTACCGTCTGCTTTAACCACAGGCTTCAGTTTGCTTAAACCTTCAAGCGTGGTTGATGCACGTGGATGCTCATCGGTATCAATCACCACAGCATCACCCTTACGCTGAGGGATTTCAACTGCGACGATTTCTTTAGAAAAAAAGCCTTTGGCTTGCGCGCTTGCGGTGCGTTGTTGGCTCACCAAGGCAAACTGGTCCTGATCTGCACGATTAACGTTAAACTGTTCAGCCACGTTTTCGGCAGTCTGGGGCATGGTGTCTACACCATACAATTCTTTAAGTTTTGGGTTAATGAAGCGCCATCCCATGGTAGTGTCTTCGATCTTCTGGCTACGGCCAAAAGCACTGTCTGACTTACCCATCACATAAGGTGCACGGCTCATGCTTTCCACACCGCCTGCAATCACCAAGTTCGCTTCACCTGCTTTAATAGCACGGGCAGCAATGGCAATCGCATCGAGTGAAGAACCGCACAAACGGTTAATGGTGGTTGCTGGTACTTGATACGGTAAACCTGCAAGCAGTGCTGACATACGGCCCACGTTACGGTTATCTTCACCGGCCTGGTTGGCACAGCCATAGATCACATCATCGACCTGTTCCCAATCTACATTCGGGTTACGCTGCATAAGCGCCTTAATCGGCACAGCGCCAAGGTCATCGGCACGGACAGGTGCAAGGCCACCGGCATAACGGCCGAATGGGGTACGGATCGCATCGATGATATAAGCGTTTTTTAATGTCATTTCCCTACTTCCTTACCCTTGAGTCGCATCAAACAAAGTTGCACCAGTCAAAGCCTGTAACTCTTCAAAGCTCAGACCTTCAACTTTCTCAATCACCTTTAAACCGTCTTGGGTCACATCAATCACACACAGATCAGTGTAAATACGATCCACACATTGCTTACCCGTAACCGGATAGCTTAGCTCAGCCACAATTTTCGGTTCACCTTGCTTGGTCACATGGTCGGTAGTGATAAATACTTTTTTAGCACCAACCGCTAAATCCATCGCACCACCTACTGCAGGAATCGCATCCGGTGCACCCGTGTGCCAGTTCGCCAAGTCACCATTCGCTGCAACCTGAAAGGCACCAAGCACTGCAATATCAAGGTGACCTCCACGCATCATGGCAAATGAATCGCCATGGTGAAAAAAGCTGCCACCTTCAAGCATGGTCACAAACTCTTTACCCGCATTAATCAGTTCTGGGTCTTCTTCACCTGCCGCAGGTGGCGGGCCAAATGCCAACAGGCCATTTTCAGAATGAAGAAAAATATCTTTATCGTTAGGTAAGTAGCTTGCAATCTTGGTCGGTAAACCAATACCCAAATTCACATAGGCACCGTCTGGAATATCTTGTGCCACACGTTTTGCAATCTGGTCACGGCTGAGTTTCTGGTAGCTCATGTTATTTCTCCTTATTGCTTACTGTGCGGGTGCGACTTGTACAACATGCTGTACAAAGATACCTGGCGTGATGATGTGCTCAGGGTCTAATCCACCCAGTTCTACAACCTCAGACACCTGAGCAATGGTGACATCAGCAGCCATCGCCATGATCGGGCCAAAGTTACGTGCAGATTTACGGTAAACCAGATTGCCCCAGCGGTCGCCCTTGTAAGCTTTAATCAAGGCAAAGTCAGCCTTGATCGGATATTCAAGTACATAATCTTTGCCATCAATCTCACGGGTTTCTTTGCCTTCGGCCAAAAGTGTTCCAAAGCCAGTTGGGGTAAACACGGCTCCAAGTCCCATACCTGCTGCCTGAATACGACAAGCCAGATTACCTTGTGGTACGACTTCAAGTTCAACTTTTCCGGCACGGTACAGTTCATCAAACACGTAAGAGTCTGCCTGACGTGGAAAAGAACAAATCACTTTTTTAACTGAGCCGGCTTTGAGCAGTTTCGCCAGACCATAATCACCGTTACCGGCATTGTTGCTCACAATGGTCAGGTCCTTAATACCTAGTTCAATCAGTCCGTCAATGAGTTCAGCGGGTTGTCCTGCGGTACCAAAACCACCAATCAGAATGGTTGCACCATCTTTAATCTGCGAGAGTGCCTCGCTTAGTGAGGACTTACTTTTGTCAATCATTAGACAACTCCATTGTGCTCATTGAAGAAGAAATAGGTAAGAGAGTTAGGCACACAGAGGCAGAATGAACAGATAGATATTTCACTCAATCCCGAGTGTTTCCCTTAGATTTCCTTTTAAACATTCTTGATAATTTTTGTAATTTGATCTAGTTATCAAACGATGGTTTTGTTCGGTATAAATATTTTTTGTTCGATGATCGAACATTATCTAGTGTAGTTGTCCGATCTTGATAAATCCTAAAACTTATCAATGTAAAAGAATACGAGTGGTTATAAATAGATATGTAGAAAACTTGCTTAGATGAACAAATCATCCAAGCAAGTTAGAAATAATAGAATTAATACTGAGATTGAAGAATCAAACGTGCGAGTTCTAAATCATCGGGATAGGTAATTTTTATATTATCCGAACGTCCCATTACGACCTGTACAGTTTCACCCATATATTCAAGTGCGCTTGCTTCGTCAGTAATAGCAATATGATTTTCTAAAGCATATTCAATTGCTTTTTTGAGCTTACCAATTTTAGCAATTTGAGGAGTTTGAGCTTGCCATAAAGAATCTCGGCTTACCGTTTTATTAATACGATTATTTAATTCAACATACTTTAATGTGTCACGAACGGGGATAGCTAAAATAGCACTCTCATTTGATTCAATTGCCTTTGCCACAAGTGCATTTAAACAATCAATGGTTACACAAGGACGAGCCGCATCATGGACAAGTACCCAATCATTTTCATCAGCAAAATTTAAAAGATAATTTAAAGCATTTAATACCGAATGGACTCGTTCAGCCCCACCCGTACAAAAATGCGCCTTATCTATATTTTGAAATGCTAGAGTCTGGGCAAAGGTATCTTGTGTACCAATTGCCAAAACATAACCATTTAATGGAAGTTGGCTTATACGGCCAATCGTATGTTCTAAAACAGTCCTATTCTGAATATATTGATACTGCTTCAATTCAGTTTTAGAAAAACGACTTCCTGATCCTGCAGCGGGAATAACTGCCCATAATTTAGTCTGGGATATCTGGGGATGCAGGTGTCTCATTCGTTTCCAAATCAACTTTAGCGTTCGGGTCAATATAAATAGGCTTGTAATGGGTACTGATTGTACTCATTTGAACAAATGTCTCATGTGGTTTAACCAAACCAAGATCAAGGCGTGCATGTTCTTCAATTGCTTCTGTACCATTTTTCAAGTCAAAAACCTCTGCTGCCAAAATACGGTTTCGTTCTTTAAGCTCTTCATTTACCTCAGCTTGTTGCTGAATTTGTTGCATGAGAGCTTGATGAGGGATATAACCACCCTCACCTAACCAAAATTGATATTGCAGTATGGCTACTAAAACAATAACAAGTAGCAATATCAGTTTGCTTGAAGTGGATCGAAATACTTCTAACATATCATTAAGAGTTTTAATTAAAAACTTTGATTAAGCTTTTGTATTGTATAACAATTTAAAAAGAGCATGCAAAATTCCTGCAAAATCAGTGCAAAACTATTAATGCGCATGTTACTTTAAATTGACCATTGTGACATGTTTCATTTTGTCAAAAATGAATGGAATTTGAAAGGGAAATCATATTTATAAGTACAACTGCTTATAAATCACTCTATGGATATAAAAGCTATTCTGCGTATCAAAAAATTATGTTGAATAAATAGAAAAAAGTCCTCCGAAGAGGACTTTTCAATAGAGATTTAAATGAACCAGTAATTAGAAGTTATAACGAACACTCACCGTTGCATTTCTTGGTGTTCCCCAGTTCATTCCATTGTCACCAATACCTTCATAATATTTCTCATCAAAAATATTATCGATGTTGAATTGAAGTTTAATATTTTTATCTACCTGATAGCCAACCATCGCACTTGCTAACACATAAGCATCTTGTTCAATACGAGAGCTTCCACTACCCGTATAGTATTTACTCTTATAATTTAAACCAAGTCCTGCACTCCATTGATCAAGTTTGTACTTAACAAATAGATTCGAAGTTGTTCGAGAGTTTGTCGTATTAACCTTGGTGCCTTTTGCATCTTTTGCTTCAAAATTAGCAATACCAAAGTTAATCCCCCAATTGTCGTTAATCTCACCCTCAGCTTCAAACTCAAAACCTTTACTTTCAACACCATCTATAGCGCGATAAGCCTGCTCTGTAGTTTGTGTACCATTACGGACAATAAATACTCCAGGTATCGATTCAGCAAAATTAGATTGTTCTATTCGAAATACTGAAAGCGCTGTATTTAAACGCCCTCCAAACCATTCGCTCTTTAAACCGGCCTCATAACTCTTACCTGTAATCGGATCTATATATTGATCATTTACATCTTTACGTTCTTGAGGTTTAAAAATTTCTGTATAACTCGCATATACAGAATGATCTTGGGCAAAATCATAAATAGCGCCAATATATGGTGCTAATTCATTGTTAAATTCACGGTTACCTTTATCATTTTCAGACTTGTATTCCCAGTTAGATAAACGTGCACCAGCAATAATTTTTAAAGGATCAAGAATTTGAAATTTACCCGCAATATATGCAGCAGTTTGTGTGGTTTCATTAAGAGCACCTCTGGTATTTAGTACCAGTGGCTGAAGTAACTCTTGAGCCATATCATTATAGTTAAGTGGTTCACCTAAATATTTCTCAATTTCACTATTTGCATTAGAACCACCAGAAAGATCTTTCGTTTTTTCATTTTTATTCCAAGATCCGCCAATAATGATTTCCTGAGGGCGATTAAATAACGTAAATGGTGCATTGATAAAAACATCAATATTGTTTTCTTCATTTGCAGCTTTTGCGCCATATACAGAAACATAATCAGTTTTATTCGGCTGATTATCATTTAGATTTTCTAATGGACTTGTATTGGTTGCCTTGTCTACTTTTCCAGCTGTATACAACAACATAGAAGCTGTATCTTCTTTACGGAAGGTATAAGCAATATTTAAATTAACGTCCTTAAATAAATTCTGCTTTAAGTTCGCAAATACTGCTGTTGTATTCACATCCCAATATGTCCAAGGTGCACTTACTGTTAAGCTTCTAGAAAAATTGGTACGGGTCCCATCAGTATAAAAAGCAGGTGTTCCGCCCCAACGAATACCATCACGATGTAACTCTTGATAAGTTGCACCAAGCGACATGCTTGTTTTATCACTCAAGTCATAATCAAGGGCACCATAAAATACATTTCGTTCTTTTTCATAAAAATCCATAAATGATTTTTCATCAGAATGCTTTACAAACATGCGACCACGCAAAGAGCCATCAGCGTTAAGTGGTGTAGAAATATCTGCCGAACTACTCCAAGAATTCCACGAACCTAAAGATGTGCTGACATTACCAGTAAGCTCTTTTGAGTTTGCATGTTTTCGAATCATGTTCAGTGCCATCGCCGGATTCCCAGCACCTGTAGTTAAACCATTAGCACCTTTCACCACCTCGACGCGATCATAAATATCTAAATCAAGGTCCCCTGTACCTAAATTAATCGTGCTCGGTATTCCGTCTATTAAGTAATAATCTACCTCAAAACCACGCGCATAAACTTTCTGGCGCTCATCAGTACGTGAAGTTGAAACTCCCGTAATATTGTTCATTAAATCCTGAAAAGAATCGATTTTTCGATCATCTAAATATTCACGAGTTAAAACTTTGACCGATTGCGGTGTTTCACGAAGAGATAAATTTAATTTTGTAGAAGTATTTGCGCTTTTTGCTGCGTAACTGCCCGAACCTTCGGTAACTGCAGAATTTTCTTGTTGTGCTTGTACTTTTATCGTTTCTAAAGTGGCGGTTCCAGTTGTCTCATCTGCATAAGCAACTGAAGGAACAGTTAAAGCCATAGCAAATGCTAAAGGATGAGCTTTAAATGCTTTTCTAAAGGGCGGAGTGTACATAAGAAAATTCCATAATAACCAATGTGCTGTGCGAGATTCCTTAGTCTTTTGCTACTCTGCTCTTTGTTACATAGCAGCAAAAGTTCGGCACAAAAACTAACACGAATGATAATTGTTATCAACAAAATATTAATAATTATTCTTTTTTATTTAGATTAAATTATCAATCTTTCTAATTACTTATATATTTCAACCGCTTCTAGACTTGTCTGATTATCAGATAATTTTTTAATTTATTGTTTATTCAACTTATTAATAATAATGTTATGCAGTAGTCTTACGATTAACTCAAAAATAACAAACTAAATACTATTTTCTTTTATATTTTATTATTCTTCTTAAATCTCATAACAGAGAATAAAGGTATGGCTTGTAGTGCATAAAGTTTTAGCATTTTCTTTAGTAAGCATAGGTTTGAGTGCTTGTAATAACCATACAGATGATAGTCCTTCAAAAATAATTAATATGGAGGATACTCAGAAACAACATACACCGACTAATACTTATATATATGAATATAATGATATTATTTATAAACTAAACACTGAACAAGACCAAACTACTGCTCATATAAGATTAAAAAGTTTATTAAAAAAGATGCCATCTCATGATAGCAACTTAAACATTTTAAAAACTAAACGTAAAATACTTGTACATTTGGGTTGTCTGAATGAAGCTTATATCGTTACTGAAAAAATATTAGCTAAAACAGATAGTTCACAGCTACAAGAGATGCAATGTATTTTTTTAAGTAAAATGAAAAAAGATGCTCATGAAATAAAAGCATGTTACGAAAGAACTGCTAATAGTTATTTAAATGAAATAAATTTAATACCTAAAGCTGCTTTGCGATATCAATATGCTTTATGGGGGCATTATGCAGCAATGTTCCATGCAGGTCATATAGAATATAAAGATAGACTCCAAGAAATTATCGACTATCACAACATTGAAGATCACAAAAAAACATATCAACAAATGTATGAAAACGTTATGAACTCCTCTATTTTTCAAAAACGTTTAGATGCAATCCCTTATACCTCTCAATGTCGTTAAACTATTTTTAATTTTAAGTCCTATTATGAGGCATATTTATAACCTGTATCTTTATTAATTTTAATTTATTTAATAACAAGAAAGTACGTATCGAAATATAACTTTTATGCTTCCATTCTTATCCTAGGAATACAATCTCATATAATCCTGTCCCTTATTGCTCTCTTATTTTGAAACGTCTACTTTTGATCACATGATGAATAGTAAGTTTACTCATAAAAAGTCACATATATTTCGAGTTTTTAACCAATAACTACCTAAAAATTATATTTTTTTATTTTTTACTCTGTTAATAGTTTTATAAGGATTTCTTCTAACTATTTTAATAAGGAGAAAAAAATGGATTTTATTAATATTTTCATAGGTGACACGACTTGGAACTTTGTTTTAGAAGTTTTAGTTCGTTGTAGCGTGATGTTCATCATCATTATTAGTTTTTTAAGACTATCTGGTAAACGAGGTGTGCGTCAGCTCTCCCTTTTTGAACTCGCAATTATTTTATGTTTAGGTTCAGCCGCCGGCGACCCTATGTTTACTGAAGACATACCTATTGCCCATGCCTTCGTCGTATTTGTTGTTATTCTTTTTCTTTATCGATTTGCTACATGGAGCATGGTAAAGCATAAAAAAATTGAAGATTTGCTAGAAGGAAAAGCACTTTGTATTGTTAAAGATGGTCTTGTAGTCTATAAAGATTTCCAAAAGCAATCATATTCTCATGATGAGTTTTTCTCTGAAATGCGGCAACAACATGTTGAGCATCTTGGGCAAGTGCGAGCTGCTTTGTTAGAGTCCGATGGTATTCTCAGTCTGCTTTATTTTGAAGATGAAGATGTAAAGTGGGGCTTGCCACTATTCCCTGATGCTTACCGCAAAGCAGATATACTTAAACCTAATACTTTTTATTCATGCATGAAATGTGGTGAAACTAAAATTTTAAATACAATTGATCAAGAATGTACTCGATGCAAACATCATAGTTGGGCCGAGTCTTTGAAAACACGCCGATTAGGATAATAAAAAAGGTGCTATTTCCTATTAAAAACAGAAAATAGCACCCTCAAATGTTAAAAATTAATTTTAACTTTTTATTTAAAGATTAGTTTAAACCTTTAAACTCAGCTTTACCGCGGTAAGCAGCTTTAGTCAATTCTTCAATACGAAGTAATTGGTTGTACTTAGAAACACGGTCAGAACGGCAAAGTGAACCAGTCTTAATTTGACCCGCTGCTGTACCTACTGCCAGGTCAGCAATAGTAGAATCTTCTGTTTCACCAGAACGGTGAGAAATTACAGTCGAATAACCATTTGCTTTAGCAAGATAGATCGCATCTAAAGTTTCAGTTAAAGTACCGATCTGGTTGTATTTGATTAAGATTGAGTTACCAACTTTTTCATCAATACCACGTTGTAAAATCTTAGGATTAGTTACGAACAAGTCATCACCAACCAATTGGATTTTATCACCAAGGATTGAAGTCAAGTAGCTCCAGCCTTCCCAGTCAGATTCATCAAGACCATCTTCGATCGAGATAATTGGATATTGATTTACAAGACCAGCTAAGTAATCTGCAAACTGATTGCTTGTAAATGCACGATTACCTTCGCCTTCTAAAACGTATTGACCGTTTTTGTAGAACTCTGAAGATGCGCAGTCAAGTGCAAGCATCATGTCTGAACCAGCTTTGTAACCAGTCAATTCAATTGCTTGTAAAATGATTTGAATTGCTTCTTCGTTAGAACGTAAGTTAGGAGCAAAACCACCCTCATCACCTACAGCAGTATTCAAACCTTGTTTCTTTAAAACTGATTTTAAAGAATGGAATACTTCAGCACCAGCGCGTAAAGCTTCAGCAAATGAAGTGAAGCCTACAGGTTCGATCATGAACTCTTGAATATCAACAGTGTTGTCCGCATGCTCACCACCATTTAAGATGTTCATCATCGGTACAGGCATTGTCAAAATTGTTTGACCACGAAGATCTGCGATGTATTGGAAAAGAGGAAGTTTCTTTTCTTCAGCAGCAGCACGTGCAGCAGCCAATGACACAGCCAAAGTTGCGTTAGCACCTAATTTCTCTTTGTTTTCAGTACCATCAAGCGCGATCATTGTATTATCAATGTCTTTTTGCTCAAAAACTGATTTACCCAACAAAGCATCACGAATCAACGTATTAACGTTGTTAACTGCTGTACGAACGCCTTTACCTAAGTAACGTGATTTATCACCGTCACGTAGTTCTAAAGCTTCACGAGAACCAGTTGAAGCACCAGATGGTGCACATGCACGACCAACAACCCCAGATTCTAAAATTACGTCTGCTTCGATGGTTGGGTTACCACGAGAGTCCAAAATTTCACGTGCACGAATGTCAACGATTTGGCTCATGAACAATTCCTCTTTGAATGAATATGAGCTGCGGTTAAAGCAGCGTAAGGGTTATAAAACAACTCAATGGGTGTCTAACTTTTTGAATCCTTTAACTAAAGTATCCAATTCTTTTATTTGTGCCAAGAACGGCTCTAGCTGCGACATGCGTAATGCACAAGGTCCATCGCATTTTGCATGTTCTGGGTCTGGATGAGCTTCCAAGAACAATCCAGCCAAGCCAGTTGCCATTCCAGCGCGTGCTAAAGTTGTAATTTGAGCACGACGACCACCTGCTGAGTCAGCACGACCACCAGGGGTTTGCAACGCATGTGTCACGTCAAAGAAAACTGGCACATTCATTTCTTTCATGATGTCAAAGCCAAGCATATCTACAACAAGATTGTTATAACCAAATGCTGAACCACGTTCACAAAGAATAAGTTTGTCGTTTCCTGCTTCTAAACATTTATGCAGGATATGACGCATTTCATGGGGTGCTAAAAACTGGGCTTTCTTAATATTAATAATAGCCTGTGTTTTCGCCATCGCCTCAACGAGATCAGTCTGACGACTTAAGAAAGCGGGTAATTGAATAATATCGGCTACTTCTGCAACAGGTGCAGCTTGATATGGCTCATGCACATCAGTAATGATAGGAACATTAAAATGCTTTTTAATATCACCTAACCATTCGATACCTTTTTCAAGTCCAGGACCACGGAATGAATGAAGACTCGAACGATTTGCTTTATCGAAACTCGCTTTAAATACATAAGGGATATCTAAGCGTTTGCAAATATCAACATAAGTTTCTGCAATTTCAAAAGCTAAATCTTTTGATTCAAGTACGTTCATTCCGCCAAATAATACAAATGGCAAATGATTTGCCATTTGTATATCGCCTAAACGTACAACTTCTTGTGGTTTTAATTGTGACATTTAAACTTTCCCAGTTTATTTAAAATCGCATTATTTACTTTTTTGATGCTGTGTTTTTGCAGCGTCAATAAAACTAGCAAATAATGGATGTCCATCACGTGGTGAACTTGTAAATTCCGGGTGGAATTGTACAGCAATAAACCAAGGATGTTCAGGAATTTCTACAGTTTCAACTAAATGTTGTGCTGAAGAGTAACCTGAAATCTTCATACCAGCTTGTTCAATCGACTCGATGAAACGGTTATTCATTTCATAACGGTGACGATGACGCTCTGTAATTTCAGCTTTACCGTAGACTTCACGTGTTTTTGTGCCTTCAACCAATTCAGATTTCTGAGCACCTAAACGCATAGTTCCACCTAAATCAGACTCAAGACTACGTTGTTGTAATTCACCGCGCTCATCTAGCCATTCAGTAATTAAACCAATGAGTGGATACTTTGTAGAACGATTAAATTCTGTAGAAGAAGCTTCTGGCATACCTGCAACATGGCGAGCGTATTCAATAACAGCCAATTGCATGCCTAAACAAATACCCAAGAATGGGATTTTGTTTTCACGTGCGTATTGAATAGCTTTCATTTTGCCTTCAGTACCACGTTCACCGAAACCGCCTGGAACTAAAATTGCGTCAGCTGTACTTAAAATAGATACGTCTTGGCTTTCAAGTTCTTCAGCGTTGACATAATCAATTTGTACTTTTACGCGATTTTTAATACCTGCATGTAGCAATGCTTCATTTACAGACTTATAAGCATCTGGTAATTCAACATACTTACCAACCATAGCTACACGTAAAGTATATTCAGGATTTAGTAATGCTTCGACGACATTGTCCCAATCTTCTAGATTTGCTTCTGGAAGATCATTAAATCCAAAACGCTCACAGATCAAGTCATCAACGTTTTGTTCATAGAATGTACGTGGAATTTGATAAATCGTTTTCGCATCTTTACATACCACTACAGCACGTGCTTCTACGTTAGTGAACAATGCAATTTTGCGTTTAGTATCAACATCCACATCATATTCAGTACGACAGATAAGAATATCTGGCTGAATACCAATTGAAAGCAACTCTTTTACAGAGTGTTGAGTTGGTTTTGTCTTAAGCTCTGCTGCAGATTTAATATATGGCAACAAAGTTAAATGCATAAGCATGGTTCTTTTATGACCAAGCTCAACCATTAACTGACGAACTGACTCCATAAATGGAAGTGATTCGATATCACCTACCGTACCGCCAATTTCTACGATAGCAACATCGTAGCCTTCGCCTGCGCGAAGTACGCGTTCTTTAATGTTGTCAGTAATATGAGGAATAACTTGAACTGTACCACCAAGGTAGTCACCACGACGTTCTTTATTTAAAACGTCCTGATATACACGACCACTAGTAAAGTTATTAAGTTTGGTCATTTTCGCACGACGTAAGAAACGTTCGTAATAACCCAAGTCTAGATCAGTTTCGGCACCATCCTCTGTGACAAAAACTTCACCATGTTGGAAAGGGCTCATTGTCCCTGGATCGACATTAATGTAGGGATCCATTTTAACCATTGTGACTTTTAAGCCACGGGCTTCCAAAAGTGCAGCAACTGAAGCAGCAGAAATACCTTTACCTAGCGATGAAACTACACCACCAGTGACAAAAATAAAATGGGTCATTAAGTTTCTCGTACAATCAAGCCGAAATCGGCCTACAATGTTTGGCAATTTTACTGTACTCTGCCCCTATAAAGCAAAGTCAAACCGCATCAATTCAAAGATCATTAAACAACTGGCTATTCTATCAGCATTTTTAATAAAAATTTAGGTCAATCTCACATGATTTTTTCATTCTCTTTTGCTGTTATAATGCCAGCTCCTCAATTAAATGTTGTTTAGGACAATGGCAAATAAAAAACTTTTAATCTGTGCTGCAATTGCTGCTGGACTATTGTTAACCGCATGTGTCAAAAAAGAAACACCTAAAGAAGAAGAGCAAGAAAAGGTTGAAACTGCTGTTTCAGAACCTACACCTGCTGAACCTGCAAAATTTGAGTCTTTAGAAAGTGTGCAAACTGAAGAAGCTCAAACTCAGGAACCACCGCAAGTTGAAGTTCACCACGAAGAAACAGCGAATACGACAACTGAAATTCGCCGTGAAACTCGTCCTGCCCAACCTGATCAAGGTTCACAAACTGTTTCTGAGCAACCTAAAGTAGAGCCGAAACCAAAACCTGAACCTAAGCCTGAGCCAAAAGCAGAGCCAAAACCTTCTAAGCCAGCTGAACCAGCTCAAAGTGAAGATGACGCTGTTGCCGCTGCCATTGCTGCTGCTACCCCTGCGCTGAAAAACTAAGTTCGTACGCACATATGCCCAAATTGAACCATCGATTTGGGCTTTTTAAAAATTATTCAAATTATCAATTCAATCATAAATTTTACTTTTTCTTTCTATTTATCTTTAAAGTTTCCCTAGATATCAATTAAGGACAATCTACTTTTTCTGCCTAAAAAAGCATTGACGATAGATATATGACGTTGTAGTTTTTTATCAAGTTCCTTTTTGGAACTTTAATTAAAAGAAGATTGGAGCTTAGAATGAATATTGTATCAAATCGCATCCCCGCCTCATTTCCAGTCCGTCGTATGGACTACAATTTTGAAAACACACCTCGCTATTGGTGTAATAACGAACCAACTTTCACGCATTATTTTACGGGTTTATCCACTTTATTTCCTGAAGGTGAATCATATTTCGTTCGTTCCGTAAGAGCTTTACGTGAAAAAGCAAAATCGAACGAGATTCTAGATCGAGAAATCAGTGCTTTTATTGGCCAAGAAGCAATGCACTCTAAAGAGCATCATGCTTTTCATGTGAGTGCACAGCAACATGGATTAGATCCTCAATCTTTAGAAAAGGTAACTGGTATCGTTTTAAAAAGTATTGAAAAAGTTTTTAGTAAAAAGTGGAATTTGCTTGTAACAGTAGGTTTGGAACATTACACAGCAGTACTCGTGGTTAGCATGATGCAATCTGTTAATGAATTAATGACAGACTCAACTATTCGTAATTTATGGTTATGGCACAGTATTGAAGAAACCGAACACAAAGCTGTCGCTTTTGATCTCTATCAACATTTATATGGAAGTGGGCTAAGTGCATATCTCCCACGTATCACCGTCTTCACTTTAAGTTTAATTTTAATTACGGGCTTCTCAACAATTTATCAATTTGTTCTTATGAAACGGGATCATCAACTTCTAAATTTCAAATCTTGGCGTAAATTCTTTAGTTTTGCGAATAAACAATATAGAACACTGATCCCTAAATTTTTTGATTATTATCGCCTTGATTTTCACCCCAACCAAACTGATGAAAAAGATCTCGTTGCTAGTACGAAAATCAAAATTGGTCTAAAAGATCCCACGTTGCTTTTATCTTGATCTAACAAAATGATAAAGCCCATCTGTTAAATGGGCTTTATTTAACTTATTGCAGAGTTATCGTTATTGCTTATGTTCAACCATAAAATAATTTGCTATTAATTTGGCAGCCCATGAGGTACTTTTCCAACCTTCGTAAAAACCACAATGACTTCCTTTTTTTGTAGTAATTACCGCAATATTACTCATTTGCTGAATCGTTTCTTTGTAAGGTTCCAAATTCTTAATAGAACAGACTGGATCATCCTCAGCATTAAGAATCATCAATGGAATTTTGACATTCTCAAATACATAAATTGGATTAATGGCTTGGCAATAACTTTGATAATCCTCAAAGCCAGCCATTTCAAAATATTCTTTTTCAAACTCTTCCAGACTTGTCGTCGCTAGAACTTTTTCTATAGAAGAAAGTTGATTCCATGTATTTTGATAAGGATGAATAAAATATTTAAATAATTTTTTGGTCATCATTTTGCTATAAAACGGATGCACATTTTTAAAGCCAATCTCCGTGTTATAGCCTGGACACATTGCAAAAGCAGCTTTAAATGGTGTATCTGCGCCTTGCTCACCCAAATAACGAACCAATAACCCTGTTCCCGCAGAGGAACCTACGGCGTATAAATCTGACTTTGGAAACAAGTTTTGAACATGAGTAAGTTGCTCTTTAAGATCGCTCGTTGACCCAAAAAGAGAGATCTGTGGTACAGGCATAGGTAAGCCAGCATGCCCACGGCGTAAGCATAGTGCGATTCTCCATCCCGTATAGTGATGTATATCTTTTACAAGTTCGCGCATACTTTCAGGTGTTCCCGTAATAGTATGCATAATGACAACTGTAGGAGTATTTGGAGGAAGATGATAGCCATACCACGCAATTGCAGTTACACCACCATCTTTCATAGTGAGTTGATCAATACGATCATATTCAAGTTTGATGGTTTTTTTTCTAATAATATCAAAATACAAAAGATGAACATGATTGTTGCTTAACCATGGTGTAGGACGATATTTTTGCTTGAGCTGGGGCAATTTCTCGAGAATATCTTTTATTTTCCCATTTGGGTCATAATAGATTTTTGGCTGTTCGGCACCTAATACCGAATCGAACAATTCTGAACCGAAAGCTTTAATTTTATTTAAAGTAGATATGCCCATTTCCAATCACTACCTCTGATTATGAGTTAAATGATTGCCGCACTAATGCTGCAACCTGCTGTCCCCAAATTGCATAAATTTCTTTACTCGGATGAAAGCCATCACTTGCCATAGGCAAATTCATTGCCCGAAAATGCTCAATATCATATTGAATGAATATAAATTGGTTTTGTGATTCTAACCATTTATTTAGTGTCTGATTCATTTGTTCCGCATATTTTCCAAACAACCAAGCCAATGGATTTGGTAAAGCTGGAAAATGCTGCATTGGTGGAACACCAGAAACAATAATGAGCTTAGGCTTAAAATGTCCCTGTATATATTGAAATAATTGTTTTTGCTGTTTTATCCATGAACTTGCTGAGGTTAGTTTTGTTACATCGTTAACACCAATCGAAGTAACCACGACATCGTAATTTTGTTGCTCTAAATGCTGTACTGCTTGAAAAACTTGCTTAGTTGTATCACCTGTTTTTGCATGCAGTTTCCAGCTTATCGAATATTGATCTTGCAACTCAGAAATAATTGCACCAGATAAAGCATCTTTTTGAGTTTCTACCCCCACACCAGCTGCGGCAGAGTCCCCTAAAATAAGTAATGATAGAGGTCTTCCCTTGCCAACGATGCCTTCTCTTTCGCCACTGGCTTCTAGCAAGCGTGGTGTATTCTTACGAACTTTTGTTCCCTGTACAAATAGTATAGGAAGCAATGCTAGAGTTGAAAGCTTTAACCACATTTTATTGATCTCTATCTTACTTAGGCTATTTACTAAAATTATTGTGGTTGAAACTTAGCAATTCTTATACCCATTTGTTCAGCCAGCGCAGCTAAGCCACTCATTGGACGAATCA
Organism: Acinetobacter lactucae; assembly: GCF_013122135.1. Lineage (NCBI taxonomy): Bacteria > Pseudomonadati > Pseudomonadota > Gammaproteobacteria > Moraxellales > Moraxellaceae > Acinetobacter > Acinetobacter lactucae. Next base: position 1,726,554 of record NZ_CP053391.1, on the reverse strand, counting down.
TTACTTCAAAATCAACAATTTTGCCTTGTTTATTAAAACGAATCATATCGATACCTTTTAATGATTTGCCACTAACATTGGCACTGAACTCAAGCACTACATTTTCACCGTCTTCTGTATAGAACTCACGATGATAGGTAAAGTTTTCGAACACCTGAATCACATTGGTAAGAATGAAGAAAACAACCTGCTTTCCTTCATAAGGTTTGTAAGCAACTGGTGAGCGAAAAACCACCTCATCCGCCAGCAAGTCATTTAGATCAGACAAGTTCCCAGCCTGAACCATTTCATGCCATTTTTCTAAAGACTGTTTTGTAGTTTCAAGTGTCATTATTTTTATATCCTATAATTTAACCAAAGAAGTAACGGGCATTTCTCTTTAAAAGAAATGCCCATAAAAATTTATAGTGTCGCTGCTAATTCAGCGCCTTGGCGTATTGCACGTTTTGCATCTAGTTCTCCCGCCTCTTTAGCACCACCAATTAAATGAACATTTTTTCCATCTTCTTTTAATTTTTCATACATTGCAGTAAATGACTCTTGGCCTGCGCAAATCACAACATGATCTACCTCAAGCACACTTGGTTTCCCGTCTACAGTTATATGTAAACCTTGATCATCTACCTTGTCGTATTGCACACCTGCAAACATTTTGACCTGACGATTTTTTAGTCCTGTGCGATGAATCCAGCCTGTTGTTTTACCTAAACCAGCGCCTACAGCAGCAGTTTTACGTTGCAATAAATAAATTTCTCGTTCAGATGCCTCAACTTTTGGCTGCTTTAAGCCACCCACATGTTCATATTGAGTATCGATTCCCCACTCTTCATAGAACTTTTCTGGATTTAAGCTGCCACTTTCACCTTCGTGAGTAAGATATTCAGCTGTGTCGAAACCAATACCACCTGCGCCAATAATGGCAACACGTTGTCCTACTGGTACACGCTCTTTTAGAACTTGTAAATAGCTCAGTACTTTAGGATGATCAATTCCCTCAAATTGTAATTGACGAGGCGTCACGCCTGTTGCAACTACAATTTCATCAAAATTTGCTTGGCTTAATTCGTCATAAGTCGCTTGATGATTTAGTACAAGTTCAATGTTTGGGCGCAATTCAATTTGACGGCTAAAGTAGCGTAATGTTTCGTAAAACTCTTCTTTACCAGGAACTGTTTTTGCAATATTAAATTGGCCACCAATTTGATGACTTGCCTCAAACACTTTAACTTGATGCCCGCGATCGGCTGCATATACTGCAAAACTCAGCCCTGCTGGACCCGCGCCAATCACAGCGATATTCTTTTTAACCTGAGCTTCTTTAAAAATCAGCTCAGTTTCATAACACGCACGAGGATTGACTAAACAAGTTGCAATTTTCATTGAGAAAATATGATCTAAACAAGCTTGGTTACATCCAATACAAGTATTAATTTCATCACTACGACCTTCACTTGCTTTCAAGACAAATTCAGCATCCGCTAACATTGGGCGTGCCATAGACACCATATCAGCATGACCAGATGCCAATACATGTTCAGCCATTTCAGGCGTATTAATTCGGTTAGAAGTAATTAAAGGAATAGAAACTTCACCTTTAAGTTTTTCAGTCACCCAAGTAAATGCAGCACGAGGAACTTTGGTTGCAATTGTAGGAATACGTGCCTCATGCCAGCCAATACCTGTATTGATAATTGTTGCACCTGCTTTTTCAATTTCTTTTGCAAGCTGAATCACTTCATCAAAACTTGAACCACCTTCAACTAAATCAAGCATCGACAGACGATAAATGATGATAAAATTTTCACCAACTAAAGCCCGTGTGCGCTTTACAATTTCAATTGGAAAGCGGATACGATTTTCGTAACTACCACCCCATTCATCATCACGATGATTCGTACGCGCTGCAATAAACTCATTAATTAAATAACCTTCAGAGCCCATGATTTCTACGCCATCATAGCCCGCATACTGAGCAAGTTTGGCGCAGTTAGCAAAGTCATCAATGGTTTGTTGCACTTCGGCAGAACTTAAAGCTTTAGGCTTAATCGGGTTAATCGGTGCTTGAATTGCTGAAGGTGCAACGTTATTTGCCTGATAAGAATAACGACCCGTATGTAAAATCTGCATAGCAATTTTACCCCCAGCTTCATGGACAGCTTGGGTAATCACTTTATGTTTTTCAGCTTCTTCAACTGTATCTAGTTTGGTCCCGTGGCTAAATACAACACCATCATCATTTGGAGAAACACCGCCAGTTACAATTAACCCCACATCACCTTTCGCACGCTCAGCATAAAACGCAGCCATGCGCTCATATCCTTGCGGTGCTTCTTCTAATCCAATGTGCATCGACCCCATAAGCACACGATTTTTTAAAGTAGTAAAGCCTAAATCAAGTGGCTTTAATAAATGTGGATAAGCTGACATATTTTCTCCTATGGCTAGCAATAAGCTTGCTAATGCAACTTGTTGCATAAATTTATAATCAAATTTTGACTTTTATGCAACATGTTGCATAATCTCATGAGTCACACTTTACTTTTGCTTACAAACTGGATTGCCATGTCACTTCCTCATGTTTTATTGACCAGCTTGCTTGAACGTCCAAGTACAGGGTTTGAACTTGCCCGCCGCTTTGACCGCTCAATGGGCTTTTTCTGGAATGCCACTCACCAGCAAATTTATCGTGAACTCAATAACATGCTTAAAAAAGGCTGGGTTTCCACTTTAGAAAATGAAATGGATAATGGCCGTAAAAAAACCTATCAGGTCGAACAACTGGGACGGATCGAACTGGCTTCATGGATGACTCAACAAAGTGAACCTGCGCAGCTTCGTGATGATTTAATGGTTAGATTGCGTGCAGAAGCACAATTGAGCAATAATCAGATATTACCTGAACTGTTAAGGCATCTTGGTTTACATCAAGAGAAGCTCAAACTTTATCAAAGTATTTATGATAAAGATTTTAAAGACAGTGATGATCTAAATGACCGTGTGTTATACATCCACAAAATGATCTTAGAACTTGGAATTACGATGGAAAGTGAATGGATCAAATGGTTGGAACAAGTCATCCCTCAATTAAAACGCTTTGCCCAAGATAACCCATCTGGAGAATAGCCATGCCGTATTACACCATGCCCGATCAGGAAAATTTATTTGTACGCCGTGTTGGTCGTGGTGAGCCTGTTTTAGTTTTATCAGGCCTTGGTATGCAAAGTTGGCAGTGGCTACCATTTATCTATGCAAATCGTAAAGAATATGAATTTATTATTCCAGACTGGCGTGGTTTCGGTGGTTCAAAAAATTGTGCAATTCCCGAGAAAGATGCAATTTCTAGTCACTGGCAAGATGTTGCTCATTTAATAGATCAATTAAAACTCGATAACTTTATCTTAATGGGTTATTCAATGGGTGCGACAACTGCTATGCATGGCATGAAACATGCACAACTGGCACCGCAGTTAAAAGCCTATTTACATATTGATCAAACACCAAAAATATCAGTAGATTCGACTTGGGAATATGGTTTATTCGGCACTCTTCACACCCAGTTCAAACAATTATTAAATGATATTTATCAATTATTGTTAAAGCATAAAAACGCCAAATATCTTTATGAACTATCTCTTCCAGATCGACAACAACTCGTTCGTCTTTGGGTAGATTTTATTGAGTTACAAAGTAGCAATCCATTTAGTCCACTAGTTTTTAAAACAGCTTTAAAACAGCCTTTTTTACAAAAATATTTATTACCTATTCAACGTTTAGATTACTTGTTTTGGTATGTCGAAAATTATCTTTATCACAATGAAGATTATCGCGAAGCAATTCAGCAGTTAGCATGTCCTACCACTTTCTTTATTGGTCGTAATTCGACACTTTATCCAGAAACTGGGCAGACACTGATTGCACATAGTGTTGAACATGCAAAAGCAATATATTTTGAACGCTCAGGCCATACACCTTTATTAACCGAGCCAAAAAAGTTTGGACATGAAATCAATACATTCTTATCCGAACTCAAACATGCTTCTTAAAAATAAAGGGATCTATTTACAGATCCCTTTTTTAAATCTAAAAATAATTAAGCGGAATGAGCTAACTCTTTCGCTTTTAATTGCTCCGAAACATTTAACAAAAGTTGTTCTGTTTTTTCCCACCCTAAACAACCATCAGTTACTGACTGGCCATAAGTCATATCACAAGAAATCTTTTGGTTACCATCAACCAAATGACTTTCAATCATGACACCTCGAACTTGTGTTTTTAAACGTTCAGCAACGATTTTCTGTAAAACTTCCGGCTGACGCAATGGATCTTTACCACTATTACCATGACTACAATCAATCACCAGAGCAGGTAGATTTTGTTTATATTTTTCGCGAATCGCCTGAATTGAAGCCAAATCGTAATTTGGTCCATGATTTGCACCACGCAAGATCAGGTGCGGTAATGGATTCCCAGCACTCTGAATCACTGAAGGTAAGCCTTGTTGATTCATTCCTAAAAATTGATGTTCATTTTGCGCGGACTGAATCGCATCTAGTGCAATCTGAATAGAACCATCAGTACCATTCTTGAAACCAATACTGTATGGCATATGACTTGAAATTTCACGGTGAATCTGAGATTCGCTTGTGCGAGCCCCAATTGCACCCCAAGCCAATAAATCATCAAAATAGCCAGTTGCCATTGGACTTAAAATTTCACTCGCAATTGGCAAACCCTTTTCAATGATTTTTAGGTAGAGTTCACGAGATTTTTCTAAACCAAGTTGTAAATTTGATGAACCATCTAAATTTGGATCATACATGAACCCCTTCCAACCAACTGTGGTACGTGGTTTTTCAATGTATGTGCGCATTACGATGAAAATCTGATCTTTTACTTTTTCTTGTAATTTTTGCAGTTTTTCAGCGTATTCAAGTACTGCAACTGGATCATGAATTGAACAAGGCCCTGTAATTACCATTAGACGATGATCGTTGCCGTTAAGAATATTTTGAATAATTTGGCGATGTTCGGCAATTTGACGTGCGAAAGTGTGTGCAAGCGGGTATTTCGCTTTTAACTGGATAGGTAAACTAACTGGTGTTTCTTTTGTATTGGTTTGAGTCAGTAAAGTATTTAGGGCATTCATTGGTTTTTTCCTTGGGACTGCAATCTACTCAGTCCGATCATTTATTTGAGCATTTTGGATCTATTCGTTGGTAAAGGTAAGCAAAAGTAAAACCAATAAAAGTTGCTAAAGTACGAATAAGTCATGTTGTTCATTTTAAGTTCCTCGATTCTAAAAAGATAAAGCATAAAAAAACCTGATCGGGGTTGCCGATCAGGTATTAACTGTGATGGGCAACTTTCTCATGCCCGAATACGCTCAGGCAACTATATAAATTGCCAAAAGTAATAATAAGCGTTAGTGTTCACAGATTGATTTAACATCTTTATCTCAAATATTAAAAAATGTTCCTTAAATCTAAAATACGCATTGTTGATGAGTTTGACAAGTCTTTTTTTTGAAAAAAACTTCTTATTTTCTCGCTTAAGATTTGATTCAATGATGCATTAACGAATCAACCCTTGAGGTTGCAAAATAATTAAACCAGCTCCACAAAGCACAATTAGACCACCTAATATATCCCATCTTGTTAATCCCACCTGATCAACAAAGCGTAGCCACATGAGCGCAGTAAAAATGTAGATACCACCATATGCAGCATAAATGCGCCCAGAAGCAGCGGGATGTAGGGTCAGCAGCCATACAAAGATAGCCAGACTTAAGACCGTAGGTAGCCACAGCCAAGCTGACTTACCCTCTTTTAAAATCAGATAAGGAAAATAACAACCAAGAATTTCAGCAATTGCTGTGATAATAAATAACCCAAATACACTCAGTATTCGGGTTATAGCAAGACTATCAATTAACATAAGTTATGCTGGTTCTGCCGTATGATGATCTTCAAAAACTTCAAGTTTCAAGCCGACAGCTTTACCATCTTCTTTTTTCACTGATACAGCTACATTACCACCATGATCTGCAAGTTCACCAAACAGAATCATTTCAGCGAGTGGTTTCTTTAAGTGCTCTTGAATGAGACGTTGCATTGGACGGGCACCCATCAAACGATCATAACCATTTGTAGCTAACCAATCTCGTGCACTTTGATCGACATCAAGAACAACTTGTTTTTCATCCAATTGCGCTTGTAGTTCTGTTAAGAATTTGTCGACTACAGACTCAATCACAGTAGTTGGTAATGCTTTGAATTGAATAACACCATCTAGACGGTTACGGAACTCTGGAGAGAAAGCACGTTTCATCGCTTCTTGGTTATCAGAACTATGATCTTGTTCCGTGAAACCAATGCTCGCGCGAGAAATACTTTCCGCGCCAATATTCGTAGTCAGAACGATAATCACATTTCTAAAGTCTGACTTACGTCCATTGTTATCCGTCAACGCACCATGATCCATGATTTGTAGCAATAGATTAAACACATCCGGATGTGCTTTCTCAATTTCATCAAGCAACAAGACACAATGCGGATTTTTATGAATCGCATCAGTAAGCAAACCACCTTGGTCATAACCCACATACCCTGGAGGTGCACCAATTAAGCGTGAAACTGCATGACGTTCCATATATTCAGACATATCGAAACGTACAAGCTCTACACCCAATAATTTCGCCAACTGCTTAGTAACCTCAGTTTTACCAACACCAGTTGGGCCAGCAAAAACAAAACTACCTACTGGTTTATCTGGTGATTTTAATCCAGCACGAGATAACTTGATCGCTGAACCTAATGCAGTAATTGCTTCGTCTTGACCAAACACCACACGTTTCAAGTCACGCTCAAGATTTTCAAGCACTGACTTATCATCTTTAGACACAGTTTTTGGTGGAATACGAGCAATCTTAGAAACGATATCTTCGATATTCTCTACGGTAATCAAGCTATCATCACTTTCAGCTTTCAAACGGCGTTGAGCACCTGCTTCATCAATGACATCAATTGCCTTATCTGGCAAGAAACGATCATTAATGAACTTAGCAGAAAGTTCTACAGCTGATACCAAAGCCTTATCGTCATATTGTACGTGGTGGAAATCTTCAAACTTAGTTTTCAATCCACGTAAAATATCAATCGTTTCCGAAATACTTGGCTCATTGACATCAATTTTTTGGAAACGACGTGATAACGCATGGTCTTTTTCAAAAACCTGACGATATTCTTGGAAAGTCGTTGAACCAATACAACGTAAAGTACCATTAGCTAAAGCTGGCTTAATGAGATTTGAAGCATCCATTGTACTGCCCATACTTGAGCCTGCACCAATGATCATATGAATCTCATCAATGAATAAAATCGCATTTGGATTTTTCTTCAATGCATTAAGCAGTTGTTTTAAACGTTTTTCAAAGTCACCACGATATTTGGTTCCAGCAACCAATGCACCAATGTCTAGACTATAAATTTCAGCCTGACTTAAAGGTTTAGGCGCCTTACCATTCACAATTAACCATGCTAAACCTTCAGCAATCGAGGTTTTACCAACGCCGGGATCACCCACAAGTAATGGGTTATTTTTACGACGGCGGCATAGAATTTGTGCTGTACGCTCAATTTCTTTTTCACGACCAATCAGTGGATCAGTTTTGCCTTTTTGCGCTTCAACGTTTAGGTTTAACGTATAAAGTTCTAATGGTCCTGCATTACCTGTGCTAGTTTCACCTTCAATATCTTCAACTTCTTCTTCAACTTGCACTTCGTCTTTACGTGTCCCATGAGACAAGTATTGAGTTAATGTCAAACGATTAATTTGATGACGTTTAAGTAAATATACAGCAAAAGAATCACGCTCTGAATACATTGCAACCAAAACATCCGCACCTTCAACAGTACGATCGCCGCCACTTGATTGCACGTGGAAAATAGCACGTTGCAGAATGCGGTCAAAACTTTCTGTAGGATGTGGAGCTTGCTCGCTATTTTCGCCAAGCTTAGGAGTATGTTGTTCTACATATTCTTCTAATTCTTTACGCAAAGAAACTATATCAGCCCCGCATGCTTTTAATGCATTCACGGCCGAATCGTTGTCGAGTAGTGCTAATAATAAGTGTTCGACTGTAAGAAACTCATGTCTCTTTTGACGAGCCATGCTAACAGCCAAACGTAATGATACTTCTAATTGACGACTGAGCATGTAACCCCCTTATGCTTTAGGCTCAATCTGGCAAAGTAATGGATGACCTTGAGATCGAGCGTAATTATTAACAAGGTTTGCCTTAGTTTCCGCGATGTCTCTTGGATAGACTCCGGCAATACCTTTACCTTCATAGTGTACTGTTAGCATTACTTGAGTTGCTTGGTCAAGATTCATTGCAAAGTATTGTTGTAAAATTTCAATTACAAAGTCCATTGGAGTGTAATCGTCATTCATTAATACGACTGCATATAATGGGGGACGCTTGAGTTCTGGAGGAGCTGTTTGTACAACAACCTCTCCATCATGATCTTCGTTTTGCGAATCACTTAAGCGTGGATGGAAGTGCCAATCGACATAGCCAGACTGCTGAAAAGAAGCCTTGATATCTTTTAAGTTTGTTTGACGCTTATTTGTTCGCATAGGATGTTACTATTGTGAATTTGCTTCAGCTTGAGGAATTTCTGCCACGAAAGCAGAAGATGTTTCGACAGGTTTTCCGCGCTGCCAACTAAAACGTTTAATAACTGGTGTTTCAGAGCCACCTGTTAAACGCACTTCAATAAATTGAGGTGTAAAACCTTTAGGCATCGTCCAACGGCCTGTTAAGCGCTCAAAATCAGTAAAGTTAAAGTTCTTCGCTTCAAGCGGCACGACTAAAACTTCTGTATCTTTGATCAATCTGATTTCAACCGATCCTAGAGCACGGCGCTTACTTGGACTTACTTGGACTAAATCTAGCTGATATTCATAAGCATTTTCAGGTAAAGGCTTAATTGCTAGATTTTGAACCGTTAAGCTTAAACCACCACGTTGTCTCAAAATCTCACGGTAGATATTACTCATACCTTCTTGCTGAGTCTTATCAGCGTTCGCTTGATTAAGCGCTTCAAACAAATCATTTGCATTCGTCACAGCCACATCACGCTCTTGCACCGCTGCATTTAAGCTTTTGTTAACTGCATCTAAAGCTGTTTTTTGCTTTTGCACCACTTCAACCAATTGTTCCGCATCTGCATCGTAACCAACAACAGTTAAACCTTGACGGTGCCCAATTGTATAGCCGAGCGCAAAACAACCACTCATTAAAATAGCAGCACCAATAAACAAAGGCTTATTGGTGTTTAAAAATTTTTTCTTTTGCAACGAACTTTCTACTGAAGTCGTCTGTCCAGAGTTTTGCATCGTCATCTCAGTGTTCAAGATCAGAGTCAAGACACACATTTAAATCGAAATTTAAATGTGTGTGAAGCAAAAAAGAGTTTTTTATGGTAATAAACCAATCCCTTGTAAGCCTTCATCTTCACTAAAGCCAAACATAAGGTTCATATTTTGTACAGCCTGACCAGATGCACCTTTTACAAGGTTATCTTGAGCCGCCAAAATAATCAGTTTATTTGGTTGTGGTTTATACAAAGCAATACGAAGCTCATTTGCACCGCGTACACTACGTGTTTCAGGTGAACTATTTGCAGGCATGACATCTACAAATTTTTCATTAGCATAGAAGTTTTCATATAAAGCTTGTAAGTCTGTCTGCTTTCCCGCTTCCGTTAAGTCTACATAAATTGTACTCAACATACCGCGAATCATTGGCACTAAATGGGGAACAAACAAGAGCCCTTCAAAGCCACCCTTTTGGCCTGCAATATTTTCTAGAGCTTCTATAATTTCCGGATGATGACGATGACCTGCAACACCATATGCTTTAAAGTTATCTGCATTTTCACTATAAATCATGCCTAAGCTTGCTTTACGGCCAGCACCAGAAACACCAGATTTCGCATCAATAATAATATTTTTTGTTTCAATGAGTGCTTGTGCTGATTTTAACAGTGGCGCTAAACCTAATTGAACAGTCGTCGGATAGCAACCTGGGTTACCAATAACTTGAGCTTGTTTAATTTTTTCACGGTTTAACTCAGTTAGACCATATACAGAATCTTTTAATACATCAGGGCAAGCATGCTCCATACCATACCATTTTTCAAACTGCTCAAGATCTTGTAAGCGAAAGTCTGCTGCTAAATCAATTACTTTAGTTCCAGCTGCAATCAACTCTTTGGCATGCTGCATCGCAACGCCGTGTGGAGTTGCAAAAAATACAACATCACATTCTTTTAATGCATCAATATTTAAATCTGAAAATTGAAGATCTGTATGGCCACGTAAATTAGGGAACATATCTGCAACTGGTTTGCCCGCTTCTGTACGTGAAGTAAGAACTCGAACCTGCGCTTTAGGATGTCGTAATAAAATACGTAATAGTTCAACGCCTGTATAACCCGTTCCACCAACAATTCCGACAGAAATCACGTGCATTACCTCAATTTTTGAATCTATACTTGGGCAGTAGTATGACAGGATGTCCAAGCTTACAAAACCATTTCATGCTTGGTAATTTTAATTTTTTAATTTTAGCGACAATTAGATAGTACTTATTGGACTGTCATAACCACATAAATATCAGCAAATAAATACCAGATTAATTTTTGGAGAGCTAGGATGCTTCAACAATCAAAAGAAACAAAATTACGCACGTACCTTGGCTTTAGCACATTAATTTTAAGTGTGGCCCTTACTGGTTGTGGAGGTGGAGGTAGTAGTGGAGGCAGTTCACCAACTACACCAACGCCTGTTGACCCTATACCTGAAGCAACAACTGATGTTACTTTAAAAACCCCTGTAGAAATGCGTAATATCCAACTTAAAGTATATGACAACACCAATAACGCTGTTTTGTTGGATACTTCAATTACAAGTTTAAACAGCTTTAATGTCAAAATTCCTACTGCAAAATTGAATCGTTTATATCGCGTAGAAATTACAACTCAAAGCTCATCTCAAGTGTTTGACCCACTTACTTCGCAGTACCAAAATTTATCAGGTATTTATCATGCATTTATTACACCAAATACGGTAAGTAGCAGAACCCAATTCATTAGCCCAAGTAGTGAAGCGGTGTACCAACGAGCTGTCATACGTTCGGGACAACTCCCTCAAGAGACAATCGACCCAACTCGTATTGAGCAATTACATGTGGACTTAGCTTCTCAAGATGTCTACAAATCATTAATGAATGCATTTAAAGACGCCGCTATTCCTAGTTTAAGCCCAGCTAATCCATTAACAATTTTAAATTTACAGCAGTATTCAACCAAACAACCTAGTACATATGTAGATAGCTACCTTAGCTTTGGCTATTTACAATATTGGTCAGCAATTCATGGTGAAGCAAGCACCTACCAAGAACTCGTTAAAAGTTTAGCAACTGATTTAAAAGATGGCTTTTTAGATGGTAAAAAACTTCATGGCGATCAAACATCCTTCACCCCTATTTTCACCCCTGCTCCTGATAATATTGATCCAGCAAAAAATACATTGTTAGATATTGCTGCCAATCAAAAAGTAACGCGCGATTACTTTGGAACCAACCTAAAAGCATCTACTTTGCAATTAGCTACAGCCAATTCCCAGCAGTCTTTAGATCAAACGGGCTATGAACTTCTGCAAAAGAAACAATATACAGGTGTTGTTCCTACCGTAAATTCAACGACCTTTATTCGTATTGATGGTGCTGGAGATTATCGTAGAGCTGTTGGATTTACCACTACAGCGACTTGTAATGGGTCAACCTACCCATGCAAACAAGGCCTAACCAGCATCAACCTATCAGATCCAAACCTACCTGCTACAGACTATTTGATTGGTCACTATGAAGAAACTTCAAATGGATGTCAGCTTAATTTCCGTGCGAACGGTCAAATCGACTTAAGTAAAGGTTCTCAAATTTATCGCACTGCTCTAAGTGCTGATAGTACCGATAATTTATTGCAAACAGATGCTGCCAGCTCAAGTTATTTACTCAATTCAAGTTCAGCCGAACCAAATAACTCGACGCAACAATACAACTTCATACAATTATCTATTAAAGCAAATAAGATTATGAGTGCTAAAGCAGGTTTAGATAGTCGGAAAGCACCCGATAACTTACAAACACCTCAACTAGAATGTAGTTTTAGTTAAGCTGAAACATACCACCATGCAGGCAATGGATTTGATTTAAGTTGTCTGCGGTGTTTTTGAAAATTTGGATCATATTTTTCAACTTCTGCCCAAAATGCAGGACTATGGTCAAAATGTTTGGTATGCGCCAACTCATGAATAGCCACATAGCGAGCAATTTCATGTGACATGAGTACCAGCCCTGCATGTAGCATAATATTATGTTGGCTACTACAACTTCCCCACCGAGTTTTCGGGCGGCGAATTGTACACTCCCTATAATTTAAATGAGTCTTCTCACTTAACTCTTTTAAAAGCTCGGGTAATTCCTGCTTCGCATAGGCAATAACTGCACTTTGCAATGCCAAATATGGCTGTGTGTCTTTAATAAATAATCGACGACTTTCCCAATCAAATTGAAAAACACGATGCTGTTTGTGAACAATCACTTGAAATAGCTGTTCTTTATTAAAAAAATAAATTTCTGAAGGAATATCAATGGATGCCGATTGGACGTTTTGTTGTTTATTCCACGTTTCGGTTAACCATTGTTCAGATTGGGCTAAAAAATGCTGAATTTGCCTCTTACTACAAAATAAAGGAACCGTAAGGCGGATTGAAGCAGGCTCAACACGTAAGCGCAATTTTCTTGCTCTTACGTGTCGAACGATTTTAATCTCTGGCATTTTTGCAGACATTACTGTGCTGTACGCTCTTCAATACCATTATTTGTTGCAACAATTGCAATCGTTGCTGGATTTAAGGCAAAGATACCGTTAGTTACTACACCAGGAATATTGTTAATTGTTTTTTCGAGCTCAATAGCATTTAAGATATTGAGATTGAAAACATCTAAAATAACATTACCGTTATCTGTAACTACACCTTCACGATAAACTGGGTCACCACCTAAACTTACCAATTTACGAGCTACAGCCGAACGCGCCATCGGAATAACTTCCACTGGTAATGGGAAATCACGCCCAAGTTGATCAACCCATTTGGAATCATCAACAATACACACAAACTTTTTAGCAATTGATGCCACGATTTTTTCACGTGTTAATGCAGCACCACCACCTTTAATCATATGCATATGACGGTCGATCTCATCTGCACCATCAACATAGGCATCTAGGCTACCCACATGATTCATGTCTACAACTTCAATACCAAGCTTTTTAAGACGATCAGCAGTTGCTTGAGAACTTGCCACAGCTGCTTCTAATTGTAATTCAGGTAATAAATCAATTAGAAAATTTACGGTACTTCCAGTCCCAACCCCCAAAATGCCACCTTTGGGTAAGTGTTTTAAAGCAGCTTTCGCAGCAGCTTGTTTCTTTTCATCTTGGGTTGCATATAGACTCATGACATCACTCAACTATTTTTTGACATTTATGCACCAATAAACGGCGCAAATGCACAAGGGTTTGCTACAATAATTTCCTATTTTAAACTGTTATAGGGAAGATGAACATGCTGTCTCGTGTGGTACGACAAATTTTACAAGCAACGGTTTATGATGTTGCAATTGAAACACCTCTCGAAGCAGCTCCACGAATTAGTCAAAAATTAAATAATACAATTCGTTTTAAGCGTGAAGATTTACAACCCGTTTTTTCTTTTAAATTACGTGGTGCCTATAACCGTATTAGTCAATTACCTAAAGAACAACTTGAACGTGGGGTGATTTGCGCCTCTGCAGGCAATCATGCTCAAGGCGTTGCATTGTCAGGTCAAAGACTAGGAATTCCTGCAATTATCGTTATGCCAAGCACAACCCCTGATATTAAAGTTCAGGCAGTTAAACGTTTAGGTGGTCAAGTTGTGTTACATGGCGATAGCTTTGATATCGCAAATAAATATGCTCAACAACGTGCTGAAGTTGAAGGTCTTGTATTTATTCCGCCTTATGACGATGAACTTGTCATTGCAGGTCAAGGCACAATAGCCAATGAAATATTACGTCAATGGCGTGATGTAGAATATGTGTTTGTTGCCGTAGGTGGTGGTGGCCTTATTTCAGGCGTAGCAGCTTACCTTGGAGAAGTTGCACCACACGTAAAAGTGATTGGCGTTGAATATGAAGAGTCTGCTTGTTTAAAAGCAGCCTTAGAAGCAAATGAACGTGTAATTTTGCCACATGTAGGTTTATTTGCAGATGGTACAGCGGTTGCACAAATTGGTGCTTTACCATTTGATATTATTCGTTTGCGAAAATCTGATAACTCAGGTCCGATTGTTGATCCTGATATTGTGACTGTGAATACAGATGAAATCTGTGCAGCAATTAAAGACACATTTGATGAAAACCGCAGCATTGTTGAACCTTCTGGAGCAATGGCTTTAGCGGGTATTAAAAAATATATTCACGAACACAAAATCAGCAATAAAAATATGGTGTCGATTGTTTGTGGCGCCAATATGAATTTTGACCGCCTACGTTATATTGCTGAGCGTACCGAGTTAGGTGAGCAACGCGAAGCGATTTACGCGGTTACCCTATCTGAAGAAAAAGGTGCATTCTTAGGCTTCTGCCGTGCTTTACAAGGTCGTAATATCACTGAGTTTAACTACCGAGCAAACAATACAGAGGAAGCACAAGTATTCGTCGGTATTAGTTTGAAAGGTGGAGATGCAGAGCGCCATGAAATTTTGGAACAATTAAAACAGCAAGATTACATTGTAGATGACCTTTCTGACGATGAAGTTGCCAAATTACATATTCGTTATTTAATTGGTGGTCATGCAAATCTAGATGATGAAAGATTGTTCCGTGTTGAGTTCCCTGAACGTCCGGGTGCGCTCTTAACATTCTTAACTCGTCTTGGTCCAACGCACAACATTACCCTCTTCCATTACCGTAATCATGGTGCAGCAGAAGGACGTGTTTTAGTTGGCTTACAAGCAACCGATGCGAAACAAAACCCTGATGGATTGATTGAAACGCTTGAGCAGATTAATTATCCATATGCAGAAATTACTAATAATGTCGGTTATAAACGCTTCTTGAAATAATCTTTAATTTTGATGAAGAGGCCGACAAAGTTGTCGGCTTTTTTATACAATTCTTTTATATTTCTATCATCTTTACATTGCCTCTCTTTATCTTAAAGAAAATATCCTTAAAAATAATGATCTAACTCGGAAAAAAGGACCAACATGGCACAGTTCGCAGTCATTGGCTTAGGTAGTTTTGGAGCAACAGTTGCTCAAGAGCTCTCAAAATTAAATCATGATGTTATTGGCATCGATACGGTAAAAAAGAATGTCGAGAATCTTGCCGATGTTTTAACTCATGCCGTCATTGCTGATGCTACCGACGAACATGTGCTTGACGAATTGAATATCCAAAATTGTGACGCAGTTGTAGTGGCAATTGGTGAAGATATTGAAGCCAGTATTTTGTGTGTGCTGAATTTAAAAAATTTGGGAATTGATAAAATTTGGGTAAAAGCAAAAACCAAAGCTCATCACACCATTTTGTCACATCTCAATATCAATAAAATTATTCATCCTGAAGAAGATATGGGGGTAAGAGTTGCTCAAGCCCTGAATTATCCGATGGTAAGTCGCTATATGTCTTTAGAAGACGACCATTACATTATAAAAATTGAAATCCCAGATAAACTTAACGGCATTAATTTATATGGCATTATGCAGCAAGCTCCTCAGGTCAAAACATTGCTCGTAAAAAGACAACAGCAGATTTTGTTTGAAACTGAAGAAAATTTTACTTTGCAAACACATGATATTCTTATTTTAGAAGGCCATCTCTCGCAGTTAAAGAAACTTTCTAATTGCTTTATATAAGAAAACGAACTCTAGAATATGTCTATATATCCCAAGCCTCATAAAACATTAAATTTAAGCCCTCCTTCACTTTTAGCGCTAGGGTTCTTAGGCTTTATTACTTTTGGTACTTTATTGCTTAAATTGCCATTTGCGAATACAGGCAATGTCAGCTGGATGGATGCGCTTTTTACAGCCACCTCAGCAGTTACAATTACTGGTCTATCTGTTTTAAATATTCATGAATCTTTTACCCTCTTTGGGCAAACTATTATTTTATTGTTGATTCAATCTGGCGGTTTGGGTTTTATGACTTTTGCGATATTGGCTGCATTAAGTTTATCTCCCAAAGTTGGTCTTAAACAGCAAATGATGGCTCAAGATAGTCTCGGACAAACAAGCCTATCAAAAGTTACTTTTGTTGCTAAAGGAGTTGTCACCTACACCCTTATTTTTGAGCTGATTGGTACAGTTATTCTTACCGCTGCTTTTGCACCAACATATGGATTTGCTCGTGGTTTATATTATGCGGTTTTTTACAGTATCTCCTCATTTAATAATGCAGGTTTTTCATTATTTTCCAATAGTTTAATGAATTTCCAAAGTAACTATATTATTTGTATAACCATTAGCATACTTTACACTTTAGGTGGCCTTGGTTTTTTAGTTCTCATGGATATTAAACAAAACAAAAAATGGAAAAAACTAACTCCCAATAGCAAGCTTATTCTGACAACGATTACTATTATTAACCTAGTTGCCTTTATTTTAATATGGGCTTTAGAAGCTCAAAATCCTGCAACTTTAGGGATGTTAAACTCAGGTGAACAAGCATTAAATGCTTGGTTTCAAGCAACAGTTCCTCGATCTTCAGGGTTTAATACCATTGATACGGGTGCAATGACCAACAGTAGCTCTTTACTGATGATGTTACTGATGTTTATTGGTGGGGGTTCACTGAGTACAGCGGGTGGAATCAAAGTTGGAACCTTTGTCATTTTAGTGCTGAGTGTAATTTCATTTTTACGCCGTACAGATGAAATTAGAATATTTAATCATTCTGTATCTCATGAAACGACCTATAAAGCATTAGCGGTAACTGCTATTACGAGCATCCTCATCTTCATGGGCTTCTTTATTCTTTTGCTTTTAGAGCCTAAAGCAGATTTTATGAATTTACTTTTTGAAGTTGTTTCAGCAGCGTGTACCGTGGGTCTGTCTCGTGGAATCACACCAGATTTACACAATGGTAGTTTATTCATTTTAAGTCTACTCATGTTTGCTGGACGACTTGGACCTTTAACACTAGCCTATTTAATTGCTACTCCTAAAAAGAGTCGACTCAAACACCCTCAAGCCAACATTCAAATTGGATAATAAAAAAGCCGCTTTTCAAAGCGGCTTTTTTATAACGTTTTAGTACCAATTCAACAGTGATACACCCAAACCTGCATAAGTTGCTCGATGGTTATAATCAATCAAGCTTTCACCATAACCGTTAAACAACTGGAAATGTCCACGCAACTTGCCACTGATTGGAAAAGCCCAATCAAATTGCACAGCACCATGAGAATCATTACCACCTTTCAATGAATGACGCAGCATTAAAGAGAAGTCATTCTGCTTCCACTTATAAAACGCTGTTAAATCACCACGACCGATGTAATCTTCCATATCCGGATTATTATCATCTTTACTATCTTCTTCAATGCGCACCCACGGACGAAGCATTAACGCAAAGTTACCTCGTTCTAATCCAACGTTAAAAATTACACGGTTCCAGCTACGGGATAATGGATCTGAGCGACCATTTGACTGATGATTTAAGGTCACCCCAAGCAAACGCCCATCTAAACCTAGCAATTCATAGTTCGTTCTAAACATCAAACTTGCTTCTGGCTCATAGTTGGTTTCACGGAAAGGGCGAGATTCTTCAGCATTGAATGTCTGCCAACGTGAAGATTGCGTATACCCTACCCATAAATCTCCATTATTTCCAAAAATATTTTCCCAAGCTTTGGTTTTAAAAGAAATCTGAAATTTACTTTCGGTTGATTTTAGATTTTGAGCTGTATGTTCTACGTTGTTTGGATTTGGGCTAGTAGGTAATTCATTTTTGTCGCTGGTCCAGAATACAGGTAGCAAATAGACTGGTTGATAAGCCCGAATATTCCAAGCACCTAATTTACTTTCTTCAGACAACTCCCAACGTTGATCAAGTAAAGAAGTCGTCGTTTCAAGTTTAGGCGCTTTCCCAATAAGTTTGATATTACTTACCGTGTCTACAACCTTCTCTTTAAATGTTTCAGGTTGCACAGCAGGCTGATCAATTTTTTTAACAGGTTCAGGCACTGCTGCTGTTTGAATAACTGGTAAAGCTGCTGGTTTAAATACAGAGTCGTAACAAGCCAGACGATCAGCATTCGAAGTAAGAGCAACACATGCATCAACTGTGGCAGGGTTTGCAGGTGCTAAGGTATCAGCATATGTTACAGACGCACATAAACAGCTAAGCACGATTCCCATGCTTAGCTGTAAAGATGTGCGTTCAAATTGTCTGAACGCCATGTTCATCTCCAATTTTTATTTTAATTAACTTGTTGAATGGTGAAACCTAACTGTTGCAATTCATCGCGTTTCGCAAATGGTGCAACTACAGCTTTTACAGGTGTTTGCTCTACTAAATATTGACGAGCAACGCGCTGTAAATCGCCTAATGTTACATGCAACAATCTTTCACGCAAAGTACGGCGGAAAGCTGGTGTTCTCGCATGCAACAATGCATAACATGCTGTAATCGCTTCCCCGGCTGGAGAACCTGGTTTATCCATACTTGCTACTAAACCAAGAATCGCTTCTTCAAGCTGATGAGGTTGTTGCTCTGTATTTAATAACCATTGCACACTTGCTTCAAAGTCTTTAAAAGTCTCTGCTAAACGTGGGTCACGGTAGCTAAAGAAACGGAATGAACATGCATTTCCATCATAACTAGCACCGCCACCATAAGCACCACCTTTTTCACGGATAGCACTGTGCAAGAATCCATTACGTAAATAAGCTGCCAATACCATTAATGGAGCCGCATCTGGATGCGACACTTCTACCGCTTGATATGCAGACGCACAGAATTGGACATTTGCCTGAATTAACCACGCCTCATGATTATTATCATTAGCTTGTTCTACTTGAGTTAACTCAGTTGTAGCTATATCAACATTCAATTTATCCCAAACATTCTGGATTTCTTCAACCAAACGTTCAGATTGATGTTCTTCACACACAAGTAAGAACTGTTTAGGTGCTTGCAATAATTTGCTATGAATACGCTTTAATTCTGCAATTAATTCGTCATAAGCAGCATCATCTTGAGTAATTTTAGCAACAAGCTCACCCAACCAGTTCAATGCACCTAAACCCGTGTTTTGATAGTCACGTTGAGCCAAGGCACTCATATTACGAGATGCAATCTGCATCGCATAGCTATGACCTGATCCAGATAAACGAGATTGCCAACGTGTTTTACGTTGCTGCAGTAACTCGATAATTCGTTCTTTCTCATCAAAGCGAAGCTGTTCAAATGCTAATTTTAATAGATGAATTGCATCAAATTTCTGAGTCAACGATTTAGTCGTTAAAGTTAACCAAGCACTAATTTTATCTTTATCGTCAACTTTACTACGTAATGAAGCACCCATTCCCAAACCACCACTTACAGCCGTTTGTAAGTTTTGCAGTTCAAGATAGTCATACTCACCTGCACCAACTTCACCCATCAAAATAGAAAGCAAATTGAAATAAGGCGACTTCACAATATCTTCAGGAATCTGAATGAGTACTTGTTGATAGTAAATGCCATTAGTACCCGCATGGTACAAGTTCAACGGTGTATCCATACGATTACAAATAATTTCGCGTAACTGACCTTGCACGATATGCAAGTCAGCAGGTACATCTTCCAAGCCTACTTTTGGCAATAACTCAAGATTATCAGGAGTATCTTGACGTTCCTCTAGGGCCTTGGTATTAGCGATAATTTCAGCCTTATCAGCATCTGTTAACTTTTCACCAATAGCAGCTAAACGTGCTTTTTCTGCTTCTTGCTCTTTTACAGACTTAGTTGGGTCTGGAACTAGAGTCATCTGCACACGATGTGGGTTGTCGAGCAAATGTGTTTGAATCAGATTTGATAACCACATTGGGTCCTTCAACTCTTCTTTAACCTGTGCAATTGCGCTGTCAACGTCCCAAATTTGAATTGGATCATTATGATGAATTGCACCGCTTAAACCATTTAAAATTAGACTTAAACCATATGGTGTACCATCACCATTAATTTCACGTTGATGTAACTCGATTTGATGCAAAATTGCATCAACTAAATTACTATCAATTGGTTTTGCAGCAACATCACGCAGAATATTTAAAACACCATCTCTAAAACTTTGAGCATGTTCAGGATTTGAACCTTGAACGCCACAATAGAAAGTCATTTCAAAATTACTATCGTCTACGCCCATCAATGGACCTGTAGATTGAGCATAACCACAAGTTTCTAAGTAATGACGTAGTGGAGAAGCCGAATTTTCTAACAAAATCCCTTCAACTAAACGCATTCCTAAACGCAATTTAATATCATTTGCTTCTGGCAATAACCAAGATAGAACATGATAAGTTTTATCTTTTAAATCATCGCTATCAACACCATAGTTTTCTGTCACTTCAATTGGCGCTGCTAAACGTTTTTCAGGCTTAGAATATAAAGTTGTACCCGCAGAAAACTTATGTAGAGCTAGTTTTTCAAATTGCTCTTGCAGCTCATATGCGGTTTGATTACCAAAGGTCATGAATACAGCATTACTTGGGTGGTAATGTACTTTATAAAAATCGACTAACTGCTCATACGTTAAATCAGGAATATCTTTCGGGTCACCACCTGAGTTGTAATGATAGGTTGTTTCAGGGAATAAATGATGAGCCAACTGATGATAAAGCTGGTCAGACGGCGCACTCATCGCACCTTTCATTTCATTAAAAACAACACCTTTATAAACAGGTTGGCCATTTTCAAGTTCAATACGAATACCTTCTTGAGCAAAATCAAGTGGATTCAAATTGGCAGCAAATGCCGCATCAAGATAAACAGAAAGTAAGTTTTGGAAATCTTTTTTGTTTTGAGTAGCAAATGGATATGCAGTCCAATCTGCTGCTGTAAACGCGTTCATAAAAGTATTTAAAGAACGACGAATCATTAAAAAGAATGGATCACGTACCGGAAACTTTTCAGATCCACACAAAGCCGTATGTTCTAAAATATGTGCCGTGCCTTTAGAGTCCATAGGCTGTGTTCTAAAAGCAACAAGAAATACATTTTCATCATAATCAGTTGCCAAGTGATAATGCACCGCACCTGTGACTTTATGCTTATATTCAGACACTAAAATATCTAATGCTTCTACATGGTGCTGACGTAGCAACTGAAACGCAGGGTGAACAGTTTGAGAAATGGTTTCAGTGACATCTACAGTCATGTGATCTCCTAACATATCGGATAAGTGAATAAGTCTCATTATAGCCTGAGTCAGCTTGAGATTGGCGAACAAAAGCCAAGTAAAACACTATGTTTTTGTTGAGTATTAGTTTTCGTTAGCACGGCTTTGATATCAAGCATATAGCTATCGATGTTTTATCCTAACAGAACAAAAGCTTTTAATTCTATGTATGAGATAGATATTGAATAAAAAAGCTTATCAAGTTTATCTCACTGATCTAAAGAATCTTCTAACAACAATATTTCTCCCCTAATTTTTGATTTAACTGAATTTTATTCAACAAACTACAGCAAATCCAAGCAATGGTGTAAACTTAGCTACCTGATTTTTTTATTTTGTGACAACACATATGGCAACTGTAGATCTTTTTGCAATTGGTAATGCATTAATCGACCAAGAATTTAAAGTGTCTGATGATTTTCTTAGTCAGCAAGGCTTGCAAAAAGGCACAATGCAGTTGTCCGATTGTGACACCCAATCTGCTCTTTATGCAGAGTTAAGACAACACCAAGACTACAAAGGTCAAGCGAGTGGCGGTTCAGCGGCAAACACAACTGTGGCCTTTAGTGCATTAGGCGGAAGTGCTTTTTATGGTTGCCGTGTTGGTAATGATGATTTAGGTTCAATTTATCTACAAGGTCTAAATGAAGCTGGGATCCAGACGACTCCAAAATCGATTAGTGAAGGCGTGACAGGTACTTGCATGGTACTCATTAGTCCTGACTCTGAACGCACAATGCATACCTATTTAGGTATCACTGCTGAACTTTCTCAAGATCAAATCGATTTTGAACCATTAAAAACAGCAAAATGGCTTTATATTGAAGGTTATCTTTCTACAAGTGAAACAGCGCGTAAAGCTGTAAAGCAAGCCAGAGAAATTGCCAAAGCAAATGGTGTTAAGATTGCTTTATCTCTTTCAGATCCTGCGATGGTGCAATACGCTCGCGATGGCTTAGAAGAACTTATGGATGATGGCGTAGATTTATTATTTTGTAATGAACAAGAAGCCTTAATGTATACCAATACAAAAACTGTAGAAGACGCTCTTGCTCAATTACGTTTTAAAAATCATACAGTAGTCATTACACAAAGTGCTAAAGGTGCTTTAGTCTCTAACTCTACTCAACATTTCCATGTTGCAGGTCGTCATGTAGAAGCAGTTGATACCAATGGTGCTGGCGATGCATTTGCAGGCGCATTCCTTTATGCCCTAAACCATCATCAAGATTTGAATGCTGCTGCACAGTTAGCCGTGTTAATTTCAAGTGAAGTTGTTTCCCAATTTGGCCCACGTTTAGCGATTAATGATTATGCTAAACTTCTTGAAAATTTTCAGAAGGAATGTGCTTGAAATGGAAAGGATCTGTATGACGGAAGAAGTTCCTGAGCGTGAAGCTAGAGCTTTTGACACTTTACAAGGAACTACTATTTTCATTACGCAACGTGACGGCGCATTCTATGCTTATCAGAATTTATGCCCTCATTTGCAAACTGAGCTTGAGTATTTAGAAAATCAATTTCTTGACCAAGATCAAGAATACATCCAATGTTCTACTCATGGTGCTTTATTTACCGTGGAAACAGGTGAATGTATTTCCGGACCATGTTTAGGTGATTTTTTAAATAAAGTTGAGATTAAAGTACATTCAGATGGCGGTATCTACATCGTAGACTGAAGTGATCAACATTAGAGTTTCTGCCATGGCTGATTTCTTTTTCAATTATTATCTTATGCCATTTCACTTAAGTGTAGTGGCTTTGATATTACTCAGCGTGGTAGAAACCATTGGTATGTATATTGGACTTCGTCCAAGTCAATTACTCAAAAAAATTGCGCCTGTTTGGCTTTCTAACTCACCACTACTTAACGTTAAATTTTCTAAAGCCTTAATTTTCGTTTTTTTACTTATCAATTTTAGTTTTGCAGGTTATTTTTTACAGCTCTCTTTTTTTGCAATCCAGCATTATTTTATTTCACCGTTTTATTTAATTGTCCCCGCTCTTGTGATCGCCATCTTTTTTACTGTGTTCATGATTCACTGCCTAGACCAAGTAATTAAACCAAAGCTTACTCATACCAACTATAATCTTTTAGGGCGATTAGCGACGATTTCCAGCGGTAATGCTCGACCTGGATTTTCTGCCCAAGCCCGTGTCCGTGATGAATTTGGCCAGCTCCACTACGTTCAAGTCGAACCAGAATACGGCGAACTCGAATTATACTCTCAGGTGATTCTTGTCAGAGTGCATAAAAGCCATTATGTAGCCAAGAAAATTTCTGTATCAAACGATCTTTTTGCACCTGATTAACTTTTAATCAACCCTCTATTTTCTTATTGCTTTTTACTGGCTTTATTACGCCTATATTTTATTATTTTCTTTTTAATTAATTATTTATTATTCCGACCAATTTAGTTTGAAATAAAATTTATAAATATTATATAAAACCATTTTAGTTGGTATTATTTAAAAACAAACTATTTTAATCAACTTAAAAAATTTATTTACAAGTGTTTTAGTAGGATTTAATAATCAATTCAAACTATTTTAGTATAGTATTTATTTTAAAATACCAAGTATTTGTTTTACATAAATTAATTATTTAAATATTCATTTAAAATATATTTAATGTTTATTTTTATTATATTTTGATTAATAATAAAATTAATATCAAATGAGGTTTAATTTATGAGCCTTAATTTTAAGAATCTTAATGGTCGTTTAGTTAAAGAAATCACTATTATTCTAATAATAAAAATAGTGCTCCTCTTAACGATCAAACATATTTGGTTTGATGCTCCCACCATCCCCAAAAATTTTGACAATCAGGTCGCCGAGCATATTGCTGGCGATAACATTTCCCACATTAAGGAGACACGTTGATGATTTCTGAAAGCGTGGTTGATCTTTCGCGGTTTCAATTTGCGATGACCGCAATGTATCACTTTCTTTTCGTCCCTTTAACTCTAGGCTTGGCATTTATTCTTGCCATCATGGAAACCACTTATGTCATTTCTGGTAAAGAAATTTATAAGGATATGACTAAATTTTGGGGAAAATTATTTGGTATTAACTTTGCTTTAGGGGTAACAACTGGCTTAACAATGGAGTTCCAATTTGGAACAAACTGGGCTTATTACTCACACTATGTAGGTGATATTTTTGGTGCTCCATTAGCAATTGAAGGCCTTATGGCATTCTTTCTTGAGTCTACATTTATTGGTTTATTCTTCTTCGGATGGGATCGTTTAAGTAAGGTTCAGCATCTAGGCGTAACGTGGTTAGTCGCTCTAGGTTCTAACATGTCAGCGCTTTGGATTTTAGTAGCTAATGGATGGATGCAAAACCCAGTAGGTGCTGCATTTAACTTTGAAACAATGCGTATGGAATTAGTTGATTTCGGCGCGCTTATCTTTAACCCTGTGGCTCAGGTGAAATTCGTACATACCGTTTCTGCAGGTTATGTAACTGGTGCAGTTTTTGTACTTGCCATCTCAAGTTATTACTTACTTAAAAAACGTGATCTTCCTTTCGCACGTCGTTCATTTGCAATTGCTGCCATTTTCGGTCTTGCCTCTACACTTTCTGTGATTTTGTTAGGTGATGAATCTGGCTATGAGCTAGGCGATGTTCAAAAAACTAAACTCGCTGCGATCGAAGCCGAATGGGATACTCACCCTGCTCCTGCTCCGTTTACTTTATTTGGTGTACCAAACCATGAAGAAATGCGGACAGATTACGCAGTTAAAATTCCATATGCATTAGGTCTAATTGCAACTCGGTCAACAACCAAAGAAGTTACTGGTCTAAAAGATCTCATGCAACAGCACGAAGTTCGTATTCGCAACGGTATGCTTGCCTATGCTGAACTTGAAAAATTACGTGCAGGTGATCGTTCACCAGAGTTATTGGCTTCTTTTGAAAAAAATCAAAAAGATTTAGGTTATGGCCTTCTTCTTAAGAAATATGCACCAAATGTAGTTGATGCAAGCGAGCAAAATATTAAAGCAGCTGTAAAAGATACTGTTCCAAATGTTACAGCACTATTTTTCTCTTTCCGTGCAATGGTTGCCTCAGGTTTCTTAATGCTCTTACTTTTCGTTTTAGCAACGTGGGCCGTAGCAAAAAGAAATGCTGAAAATAAACCTTGGTTACTTAAATATGCATTGTTTGCTCTACCGCTTCCTTGGATTGCTGCACAAACTGGTTGGTATGTAGCTGAAGGTGGTCGTCAACCATGGTCTATTGGTGAGATTTTACCAACCCATCTCTCTACTTCTAGTTTAAGTACTGGTGACGTATGGGGTTCGATTATTGCGCTAGCAGCGTTCTATACCGCTCTTTTGATTATTGAAATGTATTTAATGATCAAATTTGCTCGCTTAGGACCAAGCTCTCTACACACTGGCAAATATCATTTTGAAAAGCAAGAACCAAAAGCAGCTGTTAATGGGGAGGCCTTATCATGATTGAATATGAATTATTAAAAATCATTTGGTGGGTGTTAGTTGGCGTATTGCTAATAGGCTTCGCTCTTACTGATGGCTTTGATATGGGTTCTATGGCTCTCATGCCTTTCGTTGGAAAAACTGATAGCGAACGCCGTGCCGCAATCAATACGATTGCCCCACACTGGGATGGTAATCAGGTCTGGTTTATTACGGCGGGAGGTGCACTATTCGCTGCATGGCCAATGGTTTACTCAGTCGCTTTCTCAGGAATGTACTGGGCACTCTTGTTAGTTCTATTTGCACTTTTCCTAAGACCAGTAGGTTTCGATTATCGTTCTAAACTTGAAAATACTAAATGGCGTAACTCTTGGGACTGGGGTCTGTGCATCGGCGGTGCTGTTCCCGCACTTGTGTTTGGTGTAGCCTTCGGTAATTTGTTTTTAGGTATTCCTTTTAGTTTAGATAGTACATTACGCTCTGAATATACAGGCAGCTTTTTTGCCCTTCTTAACCCGTTTGCTTTAGTTTGCGGTGTGGTAAGTCTGTCTATGCTTTGTGCACATGGCGGTGCATGGCTCATGCTCCGTACTGATGAAACTTTAAAACAGCGCTCTGCCAAAGCCACTCAAATTATGGCGATTATATTTTTAATTTGTTTCCTTGTAATTGGAGCATGGCTGTATTTCGGGCAAGTTCCAGGTTATAGCTATGCTGTTGCTATAGACCCAAATGCTGCGCTTAACCCTTTAGCTAAAGAAGTGATTACCAATAACAATCCAGGTTGGATGAACAATTACAGCACCTATCCAGTGACTAAAGTTGCCCCTGTTCTTGCCATATTAGGCGCGATCATTGCAATTTTTGCATCTTCAAAAGCAAAAGCGGGCTTAAGTTTTGCTGGTACAAGTTTAATGATTGTAGGAGCAATTTTAACTGCCGGTTTTGCCTTATTCCCCTTCCTACTTCCATCTAGTATCAATCCTAATTCTAGTTTGACAATGTGGGATGCTGTATCAAGTCACCTTACTTTAGGCGTTATGACGGTTGCTGCCTGCATCTTTGTTCCTCTTATTTTGATCTATACCAGCTGGTCTTATTACAAAATGTGGGGAGTCATCACTAACAAACATATCGAGTCAAACTCGCATAGCTTGTATTAAGGAGAAGACTATGTGGTATTTCGCATGGATCCTAGGCATTTTGATGGCATGTTTTGCAGGTGTACTTAGTGCGCTGTATATCGAACATCATCAAAATCTAGATGAGGAATAAATGATGGCAAAAGCAATGACAGCATCAAATCATCGAAAAGCACAAGCATTTGCAATGGCCCTTTCTTTTCTGTTGGCATTGCCTCTTGCTGCAATTTTGTTGGTTTACCCTTCACTCATGCTTGATGCTAATGGACACTACAATCATAGCCAGCTTATGCTGGTGATGATTGGTATTTCTGGTGGCTTTATTTACGGAGTGGGTTTCGTACCCAACTTCTGGTTATGGAAATGGCTATTTAGCCCATGGGTGGCTTGGCCTCTCATGCTTTTAGGTTATTACATCTGGTTTCTAACCTAAATCAAAAAGACCTCATCTGAGGTCTTTTTTCATTTCGATTAATTTAATAGGTACTCATATTAAATTAATTCGATTGTTCAGCTAACCATGCCATAAATTTTTGACGCTCAGCTTTAGAAGCTTTCTGCCATGTTTCTACTAAACGTTGATCATTCGTTTGGGCTACACCCGTTACTGGCATAGAAGTTGGAGCTGGTACAGCCACCTGAGCAGAAGTAGGTTTAGCAGAGGCATACACTGCCTCAGGCTGCGATTTAGATGATTTAGTCGTAAAGTCAGTGACTTTTCCTAATAAACCTGTTGCAAACCATGGTTTTGCCTCATTGTTTGCACCAGTTTGTTGTACGATTAATTCATTATTTGCACTGTACAAAGCCACTGTGGGTTGCTCAGCATATTTCTTAGCTTGTTCAAATTGCTTTGGTGCATTAACCATTGCGAGCTTATACATTTGCCCATCCTTGAGTGCTGGAGTTTGAATTGTGACTACTCCAGATTTAACAATGTCATGCTCCCCACTTAAATGTTCAAAGTATTCTTGGTAGCGCACACTTAAGCTTGTTTCACCAGCATCGACTTTATAATTATTTTTAGATGAACGAAATAACCCAGAGTTGACTTCCTGACCATTCACCGCAAGGATTACAATTTCCTCTGGTGCTGTAATTGTAACTGCTGAAAATACCGAACCGCTGAGTAATAAACCAATTGCAGCAACACCTAATCTTAAAGTCATCTGTCTCTTTCTCTGTGTTTGATAAGCTATTAAATCATGAGCAATATGCAATATGATTGTGACTATTTTATGACAATGCAATTATCGGCTAATTTCTTGATTTATTATTTTGAAATATACATTTGAATTTCATAAATTTTCGCTTTATGTATTCCTCCTATTAATTCCAAAAACATAAAAAGAGCACCTAAAATAGGTGCTCTTTTTAACTTCAATTAAATTAATTGAAAGTTTTGAAACGATCAGCATCATTAATAAACGCTTTTTCACCTGCTGGTGCTTCAACCGAACCAAATACTAATTGAGCACGTAATTTCCAAGTTGCAGGAACATCAAATGCTTCAGCTGCTTCTGCATCAACAATTGGGTTATAGTGCTGTAAAGATGCACCTAAACCAAGCTCTGAAAGCGCAGTCCAAGTTGCAAATTGAGCAATTGCACTTGAGTGTTCAGACCATACTGGGAAATTGTCTGCATATAATTCGAATTGCTCTTGTAAGCTTTTAACAACAGCTTGGTCTTCATAAAATAAAACCGTACCAACACCAGCTACAAAGCTATCAATTTTTGCATTTGTACCAGCAAAAGCATCTGCAGGAACAATTTTACGCAATGCTTCACGAACTAAATTCCAGAATTTAGCATGTGACTCACCATATAGAGTCACTACTCGTGAAGATTGTGAGTTAAAAGCTGAAGGACTATGTTTAACAGCTTCACGGATAGTTTCTTCAATTTTTGTGCGATCTAATGCAACGTTTTTACCAATTGCATAAATTGTACGACGGTTTTTAATTTTATCTAAGAAAGTAGACATTTTGTTATTTCCTACCTATTGATTTGACCAAGGGTCGTTGTTTGGGAATGAATACAGTTTATTAAAGTCATTTTTTATAATCAGCATTAAAAATATGACAGTTCGTTTTATTTTCGCAACAATAAAAAAAGATATAGATATAAAAAAGCTTCACGATTTAGTGAAGCTTTTAAGGTTAAAAAAACCTACTTACTTATCAGTTTCAAACAGTGCAGCAACAAATGACTTAGCCGAGAATGGTCTTAAATCATCAATTTTTTCACCAACACCAATAAAACGAATTGGCACATGGGTACGGCTTGCGATATTAAACAATACGCCACCTTTCGCTGTTCCATCCAACTTCGTAATGGTAATGCCCGTTAAACCTACAGCTTGATCAAACTCTTGCACTTGGTTAATCGCGTTTTGTCCCGTACCGGCATCTACCACCAACATAATTTCATGAGGCGCAGTTGCATCGATTTTTTGCATAACACGTTTAACTTTTTTGAGCTCTTCCATTAAATTGCTCTTATTATGTAAACGACCTGCCGTATCTGCGATTAATACGTCAATTCCTTTAGCACGCGCACTTTCAATAGCATCAAAAATAACAGAAGCACTATCAGCTCCGTGACCTTGGGCTACCACTGAGATATCGTTACGTTCACCCCAGATCTGTAATTGTTCAGTTGCTGCGGCACGGAAGGTATCACCAGCCGCCAACATCACCTTTTTACCTTCCCCTTGCAAACGTTTCGCCAACTTACCAATAGTTGTAGTTTTACCCACTCCATTTACCCCAACCATCAAAATCACATAAGGAGATTTATTAGGGTCAATATGCAAAGGTTTTACACGTGGGGCCAACAAAGCAACCAACTCTTCTTGTAACGCTTTATATAAAGAGTGGGAATAGATCAAATCCCCACGAGCTGTACGCTCCGTTAAATTAGTAATAATGGTTTTTGTTGCTTCAACGCCAATATCTGCAACGAGTAATTGCTCTTCGACTTCTTCCAATAATTCGTCGTCAATTTCCTTTCCGCCAATCAAGATATTGACCATACCATCAGCGAAATTACGACGAGTTTTGGTTAAACCCTCTTTCATCCGGCCAAAAAAACCAGTTTTTGGTTGCTCAGCCGCTGTTTCTGAAGGAGCTAATTCAACTTTGGCTGCTTCAATACTTTCTTGTGTTTTAACAGGAGATTCAGCGATGGGAACATCGATAGCAGGTAAATTAGGTAATGTGACATCGTCATCACCGATCTCAGCATCTATCAAGAATTTATTTTGCATATTCGATTGTTGCTCCATGCGGATTCCTTGAAAAGCAGCGTGTTTAAAAAGATAAAGTTTAGCATAAATTCAAAATTTTTCCTGCCACAATACTGCTCAAAAAGCTTTGGAAACCAAGATTTAGGCTATTTCACTAGTTTACTGAGTATCTTCCTGAGCTAGTGCTGGATATTGTCTAATATGAGCACCTTCAAATTGATATGCATGCATTAATTTTAAATACTCTGCTCTATGAATTTCTGATTGAGCTATAAGCAACTCAGCCATATCTTGAGTTCTAGGATAAGTTGCCTGATGTGAGAGTTGTATAATTCGTTGATATTGTTCGGGACTAATAGGCCGAAGTAATGCTAAATATGACAGCACAAAAATACAACCAATGACAATAACCACAAATAGGTTAAAACATTGATCAACTTTTAACTCAGACTTTAATTTAAGGAAATTTTGTTTGAATATGAGCATGACCTACCTCGAATTAGTGTAGTGTAGGGTTCAATACTCATAAGCACAAGATCAAACATCCAGTAAGGCCAAGAATCGTACCTTACTGGATAATAATACTTAGCTTATTAGTGAACGAATGACAGAAAAGTATAAAATTGCAGCAATAATCACCAAGACTAAAAACATGGCAAAAATACTTAGTCCCTCTTCTGCATCCGCTGGATGCAACTCGTCTTCGTCAGCAATTTTTCTCAATTCACCATCATAGACTTGATAAAACCAGTTTTTTTGTGCAGGTTCCAAGTGCCGAGCAAAGTCAAATACTCTTTTGCGCTGAGCAAGACAATAGTCCCCTAAATGGATCTCTTGATGGAAGATCGCTTCATCTAATAGTTTGCGATGATAATGGGCTAGTTCAATGATTTGTTCCTCTCTAGGTGGAGTATCAAAAACAAAGCCGTCGATTGTATTTGTCATATTTTATTCTCCTTGTCTTTTATTCTCATATTGATTTTACTCAAAATTATTTGTGAATAATGTTTAATCATGTATCCTAATAGTGAATAAAGTGGTTTGCACCAATAGTTGACAAATCCATTAATTTGTAATATTAGTTTAACATTACTAAGTTAAATTAATTTAAAGGCAGAGGCCTTTAGAAAAAGTAATCATAATTACAATAAGGAGTTTTCTATGATTCAACGTATCTCTCATCATGATTTAGAACATGTATACGCAACTGCAGTAAACACAATTCATTCTCAAATGAATTTTCAGGATGCAGTTGCACAGTTAGAAGAAGTTGCTCGCGCTGGGCATGGTAAAGCTGCTTTGTTTTTAGCAGAATTGTATTATCAAGGTTTCCGTGTCGAACGTGACTCACTTAAAGCACAATACTGGCAAAAGTTAGCCACAATGCAAGCATAAAAAAACGTCACTTAGGTGGCGTTTTTTTATGCCTGTAAAAAACCCAAAGTTATCAATTTATCTAAAGCCTTAATTTCTCCACTTCAGTCATGGTTCAGGCGGCGTTTTTTATGCCCGTAAAAACATTCTATAAATATAATTTACTACGCACTTCGTTTGTCTTGCGCTTCGCCAAAGCTTTAGTCGCTTTGTCTTGCTCAGGTGGCGTTTTTTTTATGCCTGTAATTACCTAAAGTTATTAATTAATTTAAAAATTTAGACACTTTAAGTAGAGGAATATAATTTCATAGCTGGAATATTTGTTTACGATTTGATACCTGTTTAAACTGAAATGTCATCTGATTTTTCTATAATAAGCAAGATAAGTTAGGAACCTTTATATTCACAATGAAAAGTTTAAGTAATCTACAACCGGTTTCAAAAGACTTGATGATTAAGATTTATATTTTAAGAACTATGATGTACTGCGGCGTTCTTTGGGGTTTATTTCATCAAGGATGGGCTATTAAATCAGATCAGGAAGATTTTATTTTTCCTTTTTGGCTTAATGGTTTACAAGCACATCGCTATGCAAAAGAACATTGGCCGCATTATAAACCAAGAAGAATTACCCCTAAAGATTTCCATGAGTCTTTGTTACCAACCTTAACTCGACTTAACGTCACTCCTGCTTTGTTTAATTCATCACATAGAAAATTAAAGCTATCTACTCAGCAAATGCAGCATTTCTTTTTTAAACATCCACATTGGCAAGGAGCATAAGGTTTTTTCTTTTGGTAGCTATTGATCAATATAGAATGCTTTTTGAACGCTTGAATACAAAACTTGTATTTGAATGACTATTCAGTCTTTGCATTTTTATAAAATCGAGCTACTTTAAATCAAAATGATAAAACACAGGACAGAAGAAATGACAATTGTTGCACAAGTAATCAAGAACAAATTAGAGCAAAATATTTTTACAATTTCTCCAGAAGCCACTGTCCTTGAAGCAATTAAGATCATGGCTGATAAAGGAATTGGTGCACTCGTCGTAGCTGAAGGTGAAAAAGTTGTCGGAATCTTATCTGAACGTGACTACACACGAAAAGTAACGCTCATGGAACGTTCATCATATAGCACCACAGTTGCTGAAATTATGACATCCAAAGTACTTACGGTAAGCCTAAATAATACGGTTGAAGAATGTTTGCAACTTATGACAGACCGTCACTTACGTCACTTACCAGTATTAGACAATGAAAAATTAGTTGGATTTATCTCTATTGGTGACTTAGTAAAAGCGGCAATGGAAGATCAGAAAAACCTCATTGAACAATTAAAACAGTACATTTCTGGTTAATTCTTTCACACAAAAAATGGGCATTTATATGCCCATTTTTTATTGATTTAAAAACTTAAAGATAATTATTAATTAAAGCAATTAAACGCTCTAGTAAGTCATCAGCCTGTGCCTGAGTCATGTTAATTGGTGGTAATAAACGTACTACAGAACCAGCTGTAACATTAATAATCAGTTTATGTTGATCACGAGCAATTGCAACGAGCTCACCACAGTCTTTAGGCAATTGAATACCAATCATCATCCCAAAGCCACGTACTTGTACATTTTTATCTGCCAATTGAGCACGTAACTGATCAACAATATAACCACCAACGACTGCCGCATTTTCTACAGCATTTTCTTTTTGGATTGTATCAATTACTGTATAAACCACACGAGAACCTAACACAGTTCCACCGTAAGTAGAGCCATGGCTACCAGGTCCTAATAAACCTACAGCTTTACCTTGTGTCATTACAGCACCTACTGGAAAGCCATTACCAAGGCCTTTCGCAGTCGTAAGAACATCCGGCACAATGTTGGTGTGCTGATAAGCAAAATACTTACCGGTACGACCATTACCAGTTTGGATTTCATCTAGCATCATGAGCCAGTTATGTTGATTACATATGTTGCGGACTTCTTCAAGATAGCTAAAGCCTTGAGGCGCTGTATTAATACCACCCTCACCTTGAATAGGTTCAATTAAAATCGCAACAATATCGGGATGCTGCAAAGCAGCTTCTTGAATTGCTTCTACATCACCAAATGGCACACGAATAAAATCATTGGTTAAAGGAGCAAAACCATCTTGTACTTTCTTATTACCAGTGGCTGAAAGTGTTGCTAAAGTACGACCATGAAATGATTGCTCTGCCACAATAATCTTTGGTGAAGTTACACCTTGTTGAGTACCAAATTTACGAGCAATTTTAATTGCTCCTTCATTTGACTCAGCGCCACTGTTTGAAAAGAAGATCTCTTCCATTCCTGAAACTTCAGCAAGCTTCTGAGCAGCAGCCGTTTGCCAAGGAATCTCAAATAAGTTACTCGTATGTACAAGTGTTGCAGCTTGTTCAGCAATTGCTTCTGCAATGACTGGATGTGCATGACCTAAACCACATACGGCGATACCCGTTAAAGCATCTAGATACTCTGTGCCATCTTCGGTATATAGATATGCCCCTCGGCCTCGTACAAAACTGATCGCTTGGCGACCATAAGTAGCCATTAAGTGTGATGGTTGATCAGGTTGTATTGGAGCTAGGGTAATATCAGTCATGACGAACTCTGTCTGTATGAGGATTTAAGAAGGGTTTATATAAGCAAAAACTAGCTCTGATGAAAAGTCTCATCACGCATTTATCTAAAATTTCGTCCTCTTTTTGCTATGACTTCGGTTTATACAATAAAATATTGAATATTCAATGCAACTTTAAGTAATCAGGTGGTTTGCAAAGCGATGTGAACACGCCCTATAATGCTGCTAGATTAGTTGAGGATCTCTTTATGACTGAACAAGCACGTGATACTGAAGCGTTAATCCGCGATCAAATTGCGAAGCATCCCGTTTTACTTTACATGAAAGGCACTCCACAGTTTCCACAATGTGGTTTCTCTGCACGTGCTGTAGAGGCGCTCAGTCAAATTGGTCGTCCATTTGCATATGTAAATATTTTGGAAAACCCTGATATTCGTGCAATCTTACCGAAAATTGCGAACTGGCCTACATTCCCGCAACTTTGGGTAAACGGCGAACTTATTGGCGGTAGCGATATCATGCTTGAAATGTTCCAAAATGGCGAATTAAAACCATTAGTTGAACAATACAGCGCAGCTCCAGAAGCGTAAATAATAAAAAAGCCAATCAATCGATTGGCTTTTTTATACTCTCAATTCTAACGATCACTTATCCCCACATAGCGAAATAAATTTTCTACGCCTAAATCAGACTTCAAAATAGTTAGATTTTCATAATCGCTTGTCGTTAAAGCTTCAAATACATTCATATTCGGATCTTCGTGTAACTCATCTACATTCTGATTCATACATTCTTCAAATCGATCAGCAATAAATTCGAATCCTAAATCCATAGCAATAAATAAAGTATGTTCACATGGCTGAAGATATTGTTCTTGTGCCCAATTAATTATCGCGTGTTTGCACAAAGGACATTCAATATTCGCAGAAGCATCGTTAAGTTCAATTAATTGATAATGCATTAGAGTGGAGAATTAGAGAAAATTGTAGTGTAAAAGAAATTAATTGAAAGTTCTATAAAAGGCAAGAACACTTACCCAAAAAAAACATACATTAAAATTACATCGTAATTACAATATAATTTCAAATTATTATTTCCAACTAAACAGTTAGTCTATGTTTTAATTACAAAAAATTTATTTTAAGAATGATCGTTGCAAAAATAATAATGTAAAATCATGGGTGTTGCAGAAATAGGATATTTTAATGCTCACAGATCTTGATGATTTTTATTGTTTCGCTCTCGTCGTTGAGCACGGAGGCTTTAGTGCTGCTGAGCGTGTAACGGATATACCAAAATCAAAACTAAGTCGTCGCGTATATAGTCTAGAAGAAAACTTAGGAGTGCGCCTGATTCAACGCAGCTCTCGTCATTTTGCTGTTACAGATATTGGAATGGATATTTATAGACATGCCCAAGTCATGATGAATGCCGCACAAGCCGCTCATGATTTGGTTGATCATCTAAGCATTCAACCTAGAGGCGTTGTGAAGGTTAGTGTGCCTGTTGATATTGCTCAAAATCAACTTCCTAAAATTCTGCCTGCTTTCCTAAAAAAATATCCAGAAATTCGTTTGCAACTTATGGTCAGCAATCGTCGAGTAGATGTTATCAATGAAGGGATTGATCTTGCTTTACGAGTTCGCTCAAAACTAGATGATGACCCAAGTCTAGTTCTTCGACAATTTGCTCTTATAGAGCAAAGCCTATTCGCAAGTCAGGCCTACTTAAATGAGTTTGGTGATATAAAAACGCCTGAGCAGCTGAGTGAACATCGCATTTTAAGCTTATCTGAAGAGCATCTTGATCAGCAATTCCTTTTGCATGGGCCAGATAATCAGCAAAAGAAAATCAAAGTTAGTCCTATCGTAATGGGTACAAACATCCATATGTTGGCACAATTGGCGAGTCAAAACTGTGGTATCGCATTATTACCAGAAAGTGCAGCAGAAGATTTTCTAAAATCAGGTCAACTTATACAAATATTACCGGAATGGAAAGCTCCTCACGGTATATTACATGCCGTATATCCATCACGCCGAGGGTTGCTACCTGCTGTTCGTGTATTTATTGACTATTTAGTAGAACATCTTTCTGAGCATTAAAATGAATTAAAACAAAAAAGTTCGATAATCATCGAACTTTTTTAATATTTTTCAAATTGCGGGATAATTTCCAACGCCTTCAGGCCAAGGCGTTAATAGTTCAAAACCTGTATCGGTTACTGCAACCATATGTTCCCATTGAGCTGATAATGAAAGATCTTGAGTAATGACGGTCCATCCATCATTCAACTCTTTCACTTGCGGTCTACCTGCATTAATCATCGGTTCAATGGTAAAAACCATTCCCTTCTTTAAAACCAAACCTTGGCCACGCTGTCCATAATGCAAAATATTGGGTTGTTCATGATAAACCTTACCAATCCCATGTCCACAATACTCTCGAACAATGCTATACCCTTCTCGATGAGCAACTGACTGAATAGCGTAACCGATATCACCTAATGTAGCTCCTGGCTTGACGGTATGAATACCAGCAACCATCGCTTCATACGTTGTTTCAACAAGTTTCTTTGCTTGTGGATTTACATTACCCACAAAATACATGCGGCTCGTATCGCCAAAATAGCCATCTTTAATAATTGCAACATCAATATTAATAATATCGCCATCTTTTAAAATTTTATTCGGGGATGGAATTCCATGACAAACAACTTCATTTACTGATGTACATATTGTTTTCGTAAAACCATGATATCCCACATTAGCAGGGATAACTTTTAAAGTATTTACAATATAGTCATTACACAAGTTATCTAAATATTCAGTAGATACACCTGGTTTAATATATGCCCCTATCATTTCTAAAACTTGCGCAGCCAAGCGACCAGAAACTCTTAATTTTTCCAGATCTTGCTCAGTTTTTATTGTAACAGTAGAAGCTCTCATTCAGTTTTATCCTCGTAGACCCTGCTTTTGCAATGCCTACAAAAATGTAAGTTAATTTAGAATATTTTAGAACGGATATAGGATAGGCTGGAAGCGTTAAATGCCCAAATATTCAACATTCATAATAGAAATCTATACTTTTATTTTTGCATAATTTCTTTAAAAAGTCAGACACAAAAAATGATTTCCTAATTTCTTTCAATGGTTTTTCAAATAGATACCTTAACCAGTTGATATTTTTAATATCTACTAAAGCTTTTTACGCTCCGAAAAAAATCTTTTTCACATAAAATACCGCTTGATCATGCTTTCTTTTGCTCTAAAATTCCTTCTTTTTTATTCATTTTAATTTATGCAACATCTTCGTACTGGAGATATTATTGCCTTAGGTTTTATGACCTTTGCCCTTTTTATTGGGGCTGGCAATATTATCTTTCCTCCCATTGTCGCTCAACAAGCAGGTGATCATGTATGGCTAGCCGCTATAGGCTTTTTGATTACTGCAGTTGGTCTACCTGTAATTACCATCATGGCACTCTCTCGTATGCAGGGTTCCATTGAAATAATTAGCTCTCCTCTAGGTCGTGTAGCAAGTCTGATTTTAACTGTTGTTTGTTATTTATCAGTAGGCCCTTTATTTGCTACTCCACGTACAGCTACTGTTTCTTACGAAATTGGTTTTTCTTCTTATTTTGGAACATCAAGTAGTAGCCTTTTAATCTACAGCGCAATTTATTTTTCATTTGTAACTGTAGTTTCACTTTATCCAAACAAGTTGTTGGATACTGTTGGACATGTGCTTGCTCCCCTAAAAATTATTGCTTTAGCAATTTTAGGCATTGCAGCAGTGATGATCCCTGCGGGTTATGTCCCTGCTCCAATCAACGATTACGTTGCCTCTCCTGTTTCGGAAGGTTTCGTAAATGGTTATCTCACTATGGATACTTTAGGCGCATTAGTATTCGGTATCGTAATTATTCAAGCGATTTATTCGCGTGGTGTTACAGATAAAAAATTAGTGACCAAATATGCGATTATTGCCAGTCTTATTTCTGGTGCAGGCCTGACTTTAGTCTATTTAAGCTTATTCAAATTAGGTGTAGGTAGTCATGAAGTTGCACCAAATGCAGCAAATGGTGCAGTAATTTTACATGCATATGTTCAACATGCTTTTGGCAATATGGGTTCATTATTCTTAACTGGCCTAATTTTTCTAGCATGTATGGTGACAGCGATTGGCTTAACTTGTGCTTGCGGTGAGTATTTTGCTCAGTTAACTAAGTTGCCTTACAAACTTTTAGTATTCATTTTAGTTGGTTTCTCTTTCATTATTTCTAATCTTGGATTAACCAAACTTATTGCTGTATCAGTACCTGTTTTAAGTGCAATTTATCCACCAGCAATTGTTGTGATTATGCTGAGCTTCTTTTGGAAATTTTGGCACAAACCTTCTTTTATTGTCGGTTCAGTAACAAGTATTGCTTTAATTTTCGGTATTATTGACGGTATTAAAGTTGCTGGTTTTGGTGATTATTTACCTAATTTTCTTCAACATTTACCTTTAAATGAACAAAACTTAGCTTGGTTGATCCCATCTTTAGTTGTTCTAGCAATTACCGTAATTATCGACAAAGTTAAATTTAAAAACATTTAATCTAGTGTCTCTTTTGAAATCGAGTTTTACCCAAACATGATTTTATATATTGAATAAAATGCTGAGTTTACCCAACCGGCATTTTATTTCCACACTACTTTCAATGACAAATCAACTATAGATATAATCATTTTTTACTGTAAAATTACACTAAAATAATTTTTAACTTACTAGGAAAGAAGAGCAACAATGAAAAGTAAATATTACCTAACACAAGCAGATGCAGAGTTTTTAATGGAAGAAGCTCAAAAATATGCAATTGAACACAACTTTAAAGTCAGTATCGCTATTGTTGATGAAACAAGTTCTCTACTGTTGATGAAGCGTTTAGATGGTGCTTCACCTTTATCCTCCCATTTATGTTTAGAAAAAGCAAAATGCTCTTCAATATCAGGTAGACCTTCAAAATTCTATGAAGAACTTCTGCAAAGTGGTCGCTTAGGTTTTTTAAGTATGCCTAGTGCTCAAGGAATGCTTGAAGGTGGAAAACCAATTCTTTATGACGGCCAAATTTTAGGGGCGATTGGTGTGTCTGGTGTTCAATCTTTTGAAGATGCAGAAATTGCTCAACATGCAATTGATACCTTTTTAAAAAAACAAAATAGCTAAACTGAACTTATAGAAAAGAGAAATTATTACACTTTTCACTTAAATATTTCTCTTTTCTAAAAAATTAAGTATTTTATACAAAAATATTTAATATTTACTTTTTTAATACCTTAACCTTTTATAAATATAGAGTTTTTTATAAAACTGCTCAAAAAATTTTCTATTCACTATTGAATTGCACTAAAAATAGAAGTACAACATTAAACTTATTCTTGACTAAAACATACGGTTTTAGCACAACCACAAGGAGGGATGGAGATGTTATCATTACATTTCAACAAACAAGTCTTCATTAACACTCTGAACAGCAAAGATTCAGTTGTTTATGGAGTAACACCGCTTGCTCTTATGCTGACTTTACTGTTTCAAGGTATGATTAAAGGAAATCTGAAACCCGAATACTTTATGTATGCGATGGTTGTTTCTTTCATATTTTGTGTGTGGGCCTTTGTCGACCATAAGATGCGAAAACTAGCTAAAAGACGTCTTAGTCAACAAAATTTGAATACTTAAAAAATGGATGAGCAATCATCCATTTTTATTTTACACACCTAGAAATAAAAAAATTGTTCCAATAACTAAAATAGCTGTAGCTAGTAATTCAGTCACAATCAAACCTATCATCATTAAAGACATTAACCATGAAGGCAAACTAAAATGACCCAACTTATGTGGACGTTTAAATTGATTTGTCGTGTCCTGTAAATAGCCATGTACGATATAAATCAGAATTGAAAAACTAAAAAATAGAATATTTGCGAACACGCACCACAAAGCAATATTTTCATTTAAAACAGTAAAATAGCTTAATACAGCTAGAATGAGACTAGCAGCTGCATATAACAAACTACTTCGATGAGCGATATCTACATAATAATGCGCACGACTTAATTCTGAACGGCGTATTTGCCAATATTTCCATACCCCAGTTAACATCCCTACCCATAAAAATATGCCACTAAACACAATTGCAAGTTGTACTGCTTTCGGTAAATCCATCTTTTTTCCAATTATTTGTTTTATTCAAATTTAATGAGCTGTATAACATAAATATTGACTTTATAGTCACATTTTAATCAAGTATCATTTTAGAACTCATGTAAATTACAGATATCAACAAACTAACTATTACGCAATATTATGGATAACACTTTTGAATCATTTTGGATGACCTGCGAAGATGGTTATCAACTTGCTGCACATTTTTATCCAGCTCAATCAAAACAACTAGCCACTCCTGTGTTAATTTGCCCAGCCACAGGTATTACTAAAAACTTCTATCATTCTTTCGCTACATGGTTAAGCGAACAAGGATATGACGTATTAAGCTTTGACTTCCGTGGAATTGGAGACTCCTTACACGGGTCTCTGAAGCAAAGTACTGCAAGTATTAATGATTGGGGAATTCTCGATATTCCTTGTGCAATTGATACATTATTAGAAAAAACTAAAGCAGAACAAGTTACCCTTCTTGGCCATAGTGCTGGTGGGCAATTACTAGGAATTGTGCCTAATTTTCATAAAGTCGCAAAAGTTGTTGCAGTCGCAGGCTCTACGGGCCATGTAAGGGGTCTCAAAGGTAAAACCAAGTTTTTAGCGCCAGTCATGTTCAATTTTATCTTCCCAATCTCTAGTGCCTTAAAAGGATACGGAGCAACACAATTTATTGGAATGGGAGAAAACTTACCAAAAAAAGTCGCTCAACAATGGCGCGAGTTTTGTAGTCGTCCAGGCTATGTGAAAAATGCAATTGGTAAAACAGTCCACCATGATTTTCATAATGAAATTATCTGCCCTATTACTTCTATTTGGGCAAGTGACGATGAAATTGCAACCAAGCGTAACGTAGAAGAGTTATTAAAACTTTATCCTAATGCACCCACAAAAATGCTAGAACTAAACCCTATCAAACATGGATATAAATCAATTGGTCACATGTTAATGTTTAAAAAATCACATCAAAAGTTGTGGTCACTCTTGGAACAAGAAATTCAACACTAATTTTAATTAATCTTTTTACTTTTGCCTCTATGCCCGTAATCCGGTGTAGAGGTATTTTTTTAATATGTGTCTTCAGTTTCTATTATAAAATTGCTTTATTATCTTTACAGTTATCATAAAAATTTAAAATATTAATAATGGATTCTCCTTTGTATTAAAAACAAGCATTTTTTACGTAAATACGTCGATATAGCCTTAAAGTTCTGCTATGGTAATTTATACGAAGCTGTTGTTTAAAAACGGTTAAATTAACCTATTTTTAATACAAACGGCTTCTTTTTTTCTGTTTTAGCTAAACCTAAAGATATCGTTCAAGGATAAATATGCTAGCACTAGAGCCTCGACATATTCATATGAATCAACATGCTGTTGATAAAACACATGCATTACAGTGTCTAGTAGATATATTGGAGAAAGATGGGTTAGTCACACCTGACTATATTACAGGACTCATTAATCGTGAAGAGCAAAGTGCAACCTATTTGGGCCAAGGAATTGCTATTCCCCACGGTACTCCCCAATCTCGTGAATGTATTTTAGAAACAGGTATCCGTTTAGCTCATTTCCCCGAAGGAATAATATGGGATGGTGAAAACAGAGTTTATTTAGCTGTTGTTATTGCAGCAAAATCAGATGAACACTTACAAGTCCTACAAATATTAACCAGAGCTTTAATGCATGATGTAAGTGAACAGGTAAAAAATGCGAAACAACCTGAGCAAATTATTGAAATATTACAAGCTCAGCCGTTATCTTTAAATTTACATGAAAATTTAATTCAAACTGAAATTGAATCTCAAGATATTGAAGATTTGTTTTGGTCAGCATCTCAAATTCTAAAAAAACACAATTTTGTAAAGTGTGGTTTTCTAAGTTCACTTGACCCTAATCAAGTTATTCAACTACAAGATCAGATCTGGTCTATTTCAAGTACCAAATTCGTTCAACAACCAGCAATCAGTATCGTAAAGCCTCACCATGCATTAGAGTTAGGTGAAAAAAAATTAAATACACTCGTATGTATAGCTGCCAATGAACAATTAGATAGCCAGAGATTTAATCGACTGATTGATATTCTGTTTAATCCAGAGCAAGTTGCGCAATTAGACCAAACACAAGCACCAAATGAAATTGCTAAAATCATTGGTGCAGATGTTATTCCAGATTGGCCTCATCGTTCTGTTGTACTCGCTAATGCACATGGATTACATGCTCGACCAGCCACTCATTTAGTGAACTTAACCAAAAGTTTTCAAGGTGATATTCAGGTCGCAGTAGATGAAGGAAATTTTGTTTCCGCTAAAAGTTTGACGCGGCTCTTGGCTTTAGGATGTAAACGTGGACAAACTCTACGTTTTATTGCCGAACCAGAAACGGATGCAGTTGAAGGTTTAGATAAAGTTATTCAAGCAGTACAACAAGGCTTAGGGGAAGAAGTTGAACCTCTTCAATCTTCAGACATCACAGTAGAACAACCAAATAAAATTGAAGCTCCCTCAAAAAGAATTAGTTCAAATACAGGTATTCCGGCTTCTAGTGGTCTAGCTTTTGGCCCTGTACATGTCATTAAACCCAAAGTCTATCAATATGAACGTATGGGTTTGAGCGTCAAAGTAGAAAAAGAAAATCTTGATATTGCCCTTCATGCAGTTAAAAACAACATTCACCAAGTTATTGCAAAATCTGAAGTGGCTGAAATTAAGCAGATCTTCCAAGCCCATTTAGAAATGCTTGACGATCCAGATCTTATTAATGGTGTATATCAAAAAATTAACTTAAACCTTTCTGCTCCTGCTGCTTGGCATGAACATATTGAAGCAGCAGCCAAAGAGCAAGCAGCTCTACCAGACCGATTACTGGCTGAGCGTGCCACAGATTTACGTGATATTGGTGATCGCGTTTTGGCTCAACTTTGTGGTGAGGTTATCATCGAAGAACCTAAAGAG
Source organism: Acinetobacter lactucae (assembly GCF_013122135.1). Classification (NCBI taxonomy): domain Bacteria; kingdom Pseudomonadati; phylum Pseudomonadota; class Gammaproteobacteria; order Moraxellales; family Moraxellaceae; genus Acinetobacter; species Acinetobacter lactucae. Next base: position 1,683,011 of record NZ_CP053391.1, on the reverse strand, counting down.
CCTTATATTTTAATTATGTATGATGTGGGACCAAGTGATGTGGCCCGCCTTAATAAAGATAGAGTTGCAGGTATTTTGACAGCTGTAGGTGGTGCAAGTGCACATAGTGCTATTGTTGCTCGGGCTTTAGGTATACCCGCAATTGTTGGTGCTGGTGATCAAGTACTAGATATTGAGCAAAAAAGTTCTCTATTAATTAATGGAGATACAGGAGCCTTTATCTTAAATCCTAATACTCAGCAAATTGAACATGCCAAACAAGAACGTGAGCTTCAGAAAAAAATTCGTGAAGAAGCTGAACGTCATAGCCAAGAGCCTGCGATTACTCTAGATCAGCATCAAATTGAAATTGCTGCCAATCTCGGAAGAGTTCAAGCAACCGCCCATGCAGTAGAATGTGGTGCCGAAGCAATTGGCCTACTGAGAACAGAGCTTGTTTTTATGGCTCATAGTAGCGCTCCAAGTGAAGCTACCCAAGAAGCAGATTATCGCATTGTCTTAGATGCTCTTGCAGGCCGACCACTTGTAGTACGTACTCTAGATGTAGGTGGTGACAAACCACTCTCTTACCTTCCTATTGCTGAAGAAGAAAATCCATTTTTAGGATTAAGAGGTATTCGTTTAACGCTGAGACAGCCAGAACTGTTGCGTCAACAACTTATCGCATTGCTTAAAGCTGCGGATGACCGCCCTTTAAGAATCATGTTTCCAATGATTGGCCGTGTAGAGGAATGGCGTGCTGCGAAAGTAATTCTTGATGAAGTTAGGGTTCAACATCCATGTGATAATTTACAAGTCGGTATTATGATAGAAGTTCCTTCTGCTGCTTTGCTTGCACCTATCCTCGCTCAAGAAGTGGACTTCTTTAGCATAGGAACAAATGACTTAACTCAATATACTTTAGCCATTGACCGTGGCCACCCTATTCTCTCGGCTGAAGCAGATGGACTACACCCAAGTATTTTGCAATTGATTGATCAAACTGTAAAAGCTGCACACAAACATGGCAAATGGGTGGGTATATGCGGTGAACTTGCTGCTGATCCAAAAGCTGTACCAATCCTTGTAGGTTTAGGTGTAGATGAGCTCAGTATGTCGCCAAATAGCATTCCTTTAGTGAAAGCTCAAATTCGTACACTCAACTACAGCAAAGCTCAGATGCTTGCAAATCGTGCACTAGAATGTGATAGCGCCCCTGCTGTACGTCAGTTATCCGAACAAGAAATGTAAAGATTAGGAATGGTAATGGCTAAAGTTTTAACAATTACTTTAAATCCTGCAATTGATGTGACTATACAACTCAATGAGTTACAGATAGGTCAAGTGAATCGTCAAGAATCTGTAGAAATACATGCAGCAGGCAAAGGCTTAAATATTGCACAAGTTTTAAAAGATTTGGAGCATGAGGTTATTGTTTCTGGCTTTTTAGGAACAACTAACAAACAGATTTTTGATGAGCATTTTAAAAAAGCTCAATTTCAACCTGAATTTATTTATGTTGAAGGTGAAACTCGTCAAAATATAAAAATTGCTGAAGATTCCGGACGGATGACTGATTTAAATGGAAAAGGTTTCTTAGTTTCTGAACTAGATAAAAAAAACCTCTTCCAAAAAATCGAAATGATATTGCCTCAGATCGATGTGGTCGCTATTGCTGGAAGTCTCCCACAAGGTTTTAGTGTTGATGAATTACAACAACTTATTAAACTCATTCAAGACCACGGGAAAAAAGTTGCACTTGATACTAGCGGTAAAGCTTTGGTTGCCGCCATTGAATGCCAACCATGGATGATTAAACCAAATACAGATGAGTTAGTAGAAAGTTATCAGCTCCCTGCTACAACTTATGCTGAACAAAAAAAGCTTTTTGAAAAGTTAGCTAAAATTGAGCATGTCGTTATTTCAATGGGTGAAGACGGTGTAAACTGGTTACACGACACTCACCCACTTCATGCTACAGCCCCTAAAGTGATAGTTAAAAGTACCGTTGGTGCGGGTGACTCTCTTTTAGCAGCTATGATTCATGGTTTAATAAATGGTTTTTCTGCCGAAGAAACATTAAAAACAGCCACGGCTATTGCGAGCCACGCTGTAACACAAATAGGCTTTCGTATTCCTAATACTGAAAAGCTAAACCAATTAAAAGCCCAAACTACAATCAATTCATTGAGTGAATCTGATGCCAACTGCTAAACGTTTATTATTTGTTATTAATAGTCCGCAACAGCAAGTCAATGCTTTGATTTTAGCTCGCAAACTTGCACAAGTCGCTTCCCAACAGGGTTATCAAAATAGCATTACCACGATCAACGAATTCGATCCGAGTGAAAGCTTTGATCAAGTCATCGTGATTGGACAACGGCCGAAAGATCTTCATATTTTTGGTACACATTCTTTAGCTTTCATTAGCATTGAAGAGATCAAAAATGATGCTCACACAGCGTTGCAAACAGCATTAGACAATTTTAAGTTTGCCCATGACTGGCAAAATGATAACAACGTGACGGCAACTACTGCTAAAAAGTTTGTAGCAATCACTGCATGTCCTACTGGTGTTGCACATACCTTTATGGCCGCTGAAGCTTTACAGCAAGGCGCAGAAAAACTCGGTTATGACATTGAGGTAGAAACACAAGGTTCCGTTGGTGCAAAAAATATTTTATCAGCTCAAGCTATTGCTGAAGCGGACATTGTGATTCTTGCGACTGACATTGAAGTTAATACAGACCGTTTTGTAGGTAAACGTGTTTATCGATGTAGTACAGGTTTTGCACTAAAGCAAACAGATAAAGCCTTTGCTGAGGCAATCAGCAATGCACAAGTTTTAGAACAAGGTAAGCAACAAACATCTGCAGAAAACAAAGATAAAACTGAAAAAGTTGGCATATACAAACATCTCTTAACTGGTGTTTCTTTTATGCTGCCTATGGTAGTGGCTGGAGGTCTTTTAATCGCCCTCTCTTTATGCTTTGGTCTCAATGCAGCTGAGCAAGCGGGTAGCTTACCAGCCATATTAAAACAAATTGGGGCCGCAGCATTTATGCTTATGGTTCCAATGTTATCTGGTTATATTGCCTACTCGATTGCTGATCGTCCTGGTCTTGCACCTGGTTTAATTGGGGGCTTACTCGCATCTCAGCTACAAGCAGGTTTTTTAGGTGGTATTGTTTCAGGTTTCCTCGCAGGTTATATCGCGCTTTTTATTGCAAAAAAACTTAAACTTCCTACAAGTTTAGAGGCACTTAAACCGATTTTAATTATTCCTCTATTAGGTACGTTATTTGTTGGCCTTATTATGTTCTATGTGGTTGGGCAACCTGTAGCACATGTTTTTGAGCTAATGAAAGACTTCTTAAATAACATGGGTACAACAAATGCTGTGTTAATGGGAATTATATTAGCAAGCATGATGTGTATTGATTTGGGTGGTCCAATCAACAAAGCAGCCTACGCTTTTACTGTCGGATTACTGACAACAAATACTTATATGCCTATGGCAGCCACAATGGCTGGCGGCATGGTCCCAGCTATTGGTATGGCAATTGCAACTTTCATCGCTAAAAGTAAATTTAGTACAGGAGAGAAAGATGCCGGAAAAGCAGCTTTTGTATTAGGTTTATGTTTTATTTCTGAAGGTGCTATTCCCTTTGCAGCTAAGGACCCAATGCGTGTAATCCCGACATGTATTTTAGGTGGAGCTGTGACTGGAGCACTTGTTGCCCTCTTCCATTGCGAATTGGTTACACCTCACGGCGGTGTATTTGTTCTTTTAATTCCTAATGCAATTAATCATGCTTGGTTATATCTTGCTGCAATTGCTGCGGGTAGTATCGTTACAGGTATAAGCTATGCGATTGTTAAGAAAAAGTTAGAAGAAAAACCTGTCGCTATTTCATAATTAAAAAGGGAGAATATAAATTCTCCCTTTTTAATTAAATATCCTTTCTCAAATAAAAATTAAAAACCATTTAATAATTAATTTTCTAAAGTTTGGATCATTTAATCTGAATAGCTCTCGCCATAATTTGTGCTGGTACTTCTTTTGCGAGCATTACAGTTAAAGTTGATTCTTTTTTGTGATTTAGCAGATACATTTGAAGTAAAATTTATAAAAAATATAATTTATAGAAAAAACAACACCATTTCACAAGCTCACAGTCTTGGAGCAACTTATTATTTTTTCAATAATAATCAAATAGTTAATTAAAGAAATACTTTTATTTTACTAAATAAGAGATGTTTCATGTTAAATGTATGGTAAATTTCACCAATACCAAAACAATACAAGATATTGATATTTATGTATATTTATTATTTAAATATCTTGATTTTTCATAATTATGACTTTAGAGACAAAAACTTTCTCGTTCAATGCCACGTTCAAATCATAATTTTTTTTCTACGATGCCCTTGCAAGCAATATCGTTCAATTAACGATCAAGCAAGCTTAAATGCAATCTTACATATCTGCTCAAAGAACTTTAGATACTGCTTTGTTAAGCAGTATTAAACTCTAATAATCTTTGATGATAGATGAAGAATATTTTAAGTTTATGCAAAGTTATAGTTGTGCTCTATAAAGATAATGGCTGTTAAAACATGTCATTGTTAAATGAAGCTATATAACTTTTGCTCATCAAGTAAAGTCCTGCTATAAATTGCTTGATGAAACTATATTTTTCAACTATTAAAGATAGTTCACCAGAAATGCGATCCACCAAGGTATGGGGAAAAGTCAATGACAAAGAAGTATGCGCGTTTTTTACCTACAACAGAATCTTTTACTCTTGAAGATTTTCCATATTATTGGATTACTCAAGTACATGCTCAATATGTACAAAACATTGATAATGCTTTAAAAAAATATGGTTTAGATAACTCACGTCGACGCATCATGTTGGCTTTAAGCAGCAAGCCCCATGCAAGTGTTTCTGAACTTTCAGATATGATTATTTCAAAAATGTCGACCACCACAAAAATCGTTTATCGTTTAAAAGATGAAGGTTTGGTTGAAACATATTCTTGCCAGACTGATGGTCGAATTACCCGTGTAGTACTCACAGATAAAGGTATTGAAATGATCAACAAGATCAATGATCTAACCAGTGTAGTACTTGAGCAGTCCTTTGAAGGAATCACTCCTTTACAGTTAGAAAAAATGATGGAAAGTCTAAAATTACTTTTAAAAAACCTTTCTCGTTAAAATCAAATAAAAACTTTTTTATAAGTAGTAATTAAGCTCTCTTTACGAGAGCTTAATTATTTTAGCTTTAAAGGTTAGGTCATAACTGCCAACATAAAATAATCAATTAACCTTCCATCTGTTGACTTGAGCTCTTAACTCCAGTAGAAATTCTCTTTCAATAATTGAATAGCAAATTTCGGAAAATGGCTAAAAGAAAATACAAAAGTGACAAGTTTCAGGTGCGTCGTATTAACCGTAAATGGTGGGTACTCGAAAAAGATCTTGAATCAAACTGCTATTTAAAACATGAGCAAGTGGCAACAAAAACCTTGGCAAACAATTATGCTGATGATTATATCGAACAGTACTATATGAATCTGTACATTCAACAAGAGTTGAATAAAGCAGAAACTGTATAAAAAGCCATTTTGGCTTTTTTTATTTTTATTGTGTGATTTTATAAAAACTAAAAATTATGCATAAAAAAAACCTACATCTTGGGGAAAATGTAGGCTATAAAATGCACAAAAAGGAAATATATATCCTTTTTGACAAAGAGAATTTTACGATAATGTAAGTCATTACTTTATGTTACTTTTGTAAATTTAATAGTGTTTATTGTATTTATTCAAACTCTTTTAGAATTTCTTTAGTTATATAATATGTATAAAATTTAATTTATCAGAATTTTTATTTCCAAGTTTACTCTTTCTTTATTGTTAAGTTTATTTTGATTAAGATAAATATAACTAAATATTTATAAGCTTCTGTTTTAATAAGTTTTTTACAAAAAGAATCATAAATATTTTTTTAAGAAAAGATCGATAAAACTCAATAAATAACAAAAACATAAATTAAATATTGAGTATATATTAATTTTAATAACTCAATTTTAGTTCAAAAAAAACACACATGAAATTTATTTATTACTGTTTTGGATACTACAGAAAGATTACAATAACGACTAATAAATAGATTAATCAACTCGCAATCTTTCTAGGCATGTTATGACTTCAATGTCGAACAACACCCAAAAGCATTTTATTGTTGAGCAGATTCCACTACCAACTTGGGTTAGTGATGAAAATGGCTTGATATTATATTGCAATGTTGAGTGTACAGAATATTGGTTGGATACTTTTTCTCCACTGCCCCAGCAATGGTTAGATTTTATATATCCTGCCGATTTAGATGAAGTCAAAAATAGATGGCTCGAAGCAATTCGTCTACAAAAAAGAATAGAATTAAAGTGTCGACTTTTACAAGTTGGGAATCAATATAGATGGTGCAAACTCTCTATTCAAGCCTCTAAGTATCGTGGTTCATCTCAGATTAACGAATGGTATGTTAGTTTTTTAGATATTGATCATGATATTCAAGAACAACAAAACTTGCAGAAGAACATTGAAATACAAAATCAAATGTTAGACATCAGTGTAGATTGCATTAAAGTACTGAATGTAGACGGCACAGTTTCTCATATGAATAAATCAGGATGCCTCGCTTTAGGTATCCCTGTTGATGAAACAGAATTTGGAATGAAATGGCTTGAACTATTGCCGCCCCATATTCGTAAACGTGGACGCATTGCTTTAAAAAAAGCTCTGCAAGGCAAGGTTGCCCGATTTGCTGGGATGAGCTGTTTACCAGATCAAGACCCTGAGTATTGGGATAATATGCTTACCCCGATTCATCGGGAAAATGGTGAAATCGGACAAATACTTTGTGTTTCGCGTAATGTTACTCAGCAGCATTTAACAGAAAACCAGCTTAGGAATATGAGCGAGAGAGATGAACTGACGGGTTTATGTAATCGACGTTCATTTAAATTCCAACTTAAACGTACCCTTGCCTATTCAAAAGACACTCAAACAAGTGTGGGTTTGCTTTTAATTGATCTCGATCATTTTAAGCATATTAATGATACTTTAGGACATAGTGCTGGTGATCATCTATTAAAAGTTCTCTCCAAACGCTTTAGCCATTGTGTAGATGCGGAACGATGTTTTGTTGCACGGCTAGGTGGAGACGAGTTTGCGGTTATTATTAATAACCTCAGCTCTGAAAGCGACGTGCGTGACCTTGCAGCAATTTTACTTCAGCAGCTAAATCAACCTATTACCTATTTAGGTAATGTTCTAAATGGCGGTATGAGTATTGGTTGTGCGATTTACCCGCAAGATGCCGAAGACCAGTCAGGTTTACTTAGTTGCGCTGATATGGCCTTACATGACTTAAAAGCGCGTGGTCGTGGCGGAATTCGCATGTATGACCCATGCATGATGCAAATGACCGAGACAGTCGCTTCTCAGCTTAACTTAGCACGTCAACTCATTCGTCATCATACAATCCAGCCATACTACCAACCAAAAGTAGATTTAAGAACTCACCATGTGGTGGGTTTTGAAGCTTTATTAAGATGGCATACGACTTCAGCTCAAAGAGGCTACCCAGCACAAATTGCAGAAGCTTTTAAGGATTATAATTTAGCGAGTAAAATTGGTGAAACGATGCAACATCAAGTTTTGCGTGACATCGCTAAATGGATAAATCTTGGTATTACCCCCCTTCCTGTTTCCTTAAATGCCGCACCTGTAGAGTTCTTAAGAGACAACTATGCTGAACGGCTTTTGAAGAAGATTAATCAATTTCAAATACCGACACATTATATTGAAATTGAAGTCACCGAACATATGCTGGGTGACCGAGGTTCAGAATATGTGATCCGGGCACTAAATAAATTAAAACAGCATGGGGTACGTATTGCACTAGACGACTTTGGTACTGGTTTTTCATCGCTAACCCACATTCGCGATTACCCGATTGACAGTTTAAAAGTAGATTGTAGCTTTATACAAAAGATGCAACATGACCCATCAATTTATGCGATTGTTCAAGCAATTGGTTTACTCGCCCCAAATTTATCACTCGGGCTTATTGCTGAAGGGATTGAGACGCCTGAACAAGAAGAACTACTTCGACAATTTGGTTATAGCATAGGTCAGGGATTTTTATTTGAATCTGCTATAGATTCTAATCAAGTCATTTCAATACTCAAACAAAATCGACCCTACCTAGAAAGTCATTACAATGGGTTAAGATAAAATATTAAGTAAACTTTCTTGGTTCCATTCATACTAAAAATAAACAATAACGTTAAAAAAAATTGTTCATAATATAAACACAAGGATAATAATTCGGTGTTTTCACACCATACATTGTCATCGGACAGTAAGGAGCAATATATGAGTTACCAACATATTTTAGTTCCCGTTGATGGTTCACCTACCTCACTTATTGCAGTTAATCATGCAGCAGCAATTGCTAAGGCCTTTAACAGTAAAGTAACTCTAGTATATGCCCTCACAATAGATCCTTTCATTTCTGTTGAATTTATTGATAGTACAGAATTAGCAAGGGATTATTTTGATAAAGCAAAAACTGCAATTCAGGGAATTCTCGATCAAGCCAAAGAACAGTTTAATCAACATGGGATTTCTGTAGATACACAAATTGTCGAGGGTCAAACAATTCATACTGAAATTATTAAAGCGGCAACTGAGTCAAAAGCTGATCTTGTTGTGATTGGCTCCCATGGACGTAAAGGGTTTAAAAAATTCTTCTTAGGAAGCGTGACCCAAGCTCTTTTAGGAGAAATTCATTTACCGGTACTCGTCGTAACTGAATAGCCTTTTTGAAGCTAAAAAACCGATCTTTATAGATCGGTTTTTTAATAGGCTGTTTTACTTAGCTTTATACGTAAACTTAATGAGAGATCCTGAATTCTCTAATGTATTTGTTACAGAGCCGTCATCCTTTTGAACATTTCCGGCTGTATCAGTTAATACATATAAAACGTTCCCATCTGGGCTTGCAATTACATCTCGATAACGGTTGTTGCTTTTAAACATCGGCACAGCATCATCATAAGTTGTGCTGTAAGTTGGATCTAGCTTAATACGGAAAATAACGCCACGTTTTAAAGATGGAACCAATAATGTATTTTCCCAACCGGAAATTGCTTTTTTGCCGCCCTTATAGACGTAAGCAGATGACGGCGCAACTGTTGGCCAACAAATATAGGTCATATCTCCACAAGTTGGATCGTTATAGTTGTAGGTATCTTGAACGGTATATAAAGTTTTTAATGGTGGGACAAAGTTTTTACCTGTCCATTCAGATTCGTTCGTCACAGGAACACCTGCGGCTACTTTTACTCCGTTCTGAGCTAGATCCTTAACTGACTTATTGGCTGCTGCTGAATAATTTGCATAAGCATAACCACTATCGTCTTTATACCCAGCTACATTTGGCCAACCATAGTTGCCACCTTTAACTATGAGATTAATTTCATCGTCAGAGTTTGGACCTTGTTCAGATTGCAGAAGCTTACCATTTGGAGTGAATGCTAAGCCCTGAGGATTACGATGCCCAAGTGTATAAATATGACTAACTACCCCATTAAAACTTGGGTTATCTTTTGGGATACTTCCGTCAAGATTTAAGCGTAGTACTTTACCCATGTAGGCATGATAGTTTTTACCACTCAGCTCTTGTTGAGTTGGTGTATGCTGTGCTTCATTTGGCAAGAACAAATAAGCAAGCTGGTTACGTCCTTGGTCACCGATCGTATAATAAATTTTTTGATCTGGACCAATGACAAGTCGACCTGACTGATGGTCTTTCGATGAAGGTAATCCTGCTAATAAATCTACAGGCTTCTCAAGCGTATCCGTAGCCTTATTATAGGTATAACGACGGATAATCGTTTGATTTGGTAATTCTTTATCTGTAGATTTCGGGTTTTTAAAAGTACCTGAAATATAGATATAAGGATTATTTTCAAAGTCAGGATGAAAAGCAAAGCCTAATAAACCGTTTTGCCCATCAGAATCACTTACAATCTCCGGCACCTGAAAGACTGTTTTTACACTGCCCGACTCTGGATTAACTCTTAGAATCTTGCCTGTTGCCCGTTCAGTTAACCAAATTTGATTATCAGGGCCCCATAACAAAGCATGCGGCTTATTTAAATTAGATAGAATAACTTTCTTATCAAACTTGTCTGTTTTTGCTTTAGCAAATTGAGAAGGAGTAAGAGGAACGTCAGCAAATGCTGCATTGAGAGTAACTAACTGAGCAACGCCCAGTAAGGCTATTTTAGCCAATAAATGTTTATTCATATGTCCACCCTATAAATTTTTCGAGAATTTTTAAACCCTTATTAAAGGCTTTGTATGAGTTCTCTATATGATTTGTATTATGAAGAATAGCAAATTTATTAAAATCTAAATTTCTGAAAGGCTCTGTTGCATAAAAGTAGCTATTAAAAATAAATAAACTCTCTTTAAGATGAGCAACTTAACTTTATAGTTTATCTATTTTGCTATCTATTTTATATCTAGATTTTTTTGAAAATAGACATCAGTTAGATAAACACTTATTAACGAAGTTATTGATAGTTAAAAATTAATACTTAAAGAGACAATTCTAATGAGAAAAATATACATGATAAAAAGATAAAAGTTAGAAGCTGTAATTGAGAGCTATTTTTATAACTAAGGTGTCTTATGTGTGCAAACTTTAAACCTATTAAGAAAACACATGCTAATCAATTAAAGTTATTTGAACCCACTTTTGAATATAAGATGGATATTTTCCCAAGTGATGATTGTCCACTCCTTTTATTGAATCAAAATGAGCTTGTGTGGCGAAAAGCTAAATTTGGAATGCTCCCTCCCTATGCCAAGGAAATCGCATTCAAATATGCAACTTATAATGCCAGAACAGAAACTGTAGAACAAAAGCGCACCTTTAAACATGCATGGTTAAATAACCAATTTGCGCTTGTCCCTGTCGAAGCCATTTATGAACCTAAATATATCAATGGAAAAGCACATTGGTATGGTATTTTCCGGCAAGATGGACAACCTTTTACACTTGCTGCGATCTGTGAGGAAACACTTATTGATGAAGAAAAAGAGAGATCAATGTCACTATTAACAATCAATGCTGATCACCACCCTTTCATGAAACAATTTCATAAACCAGATGATGAAAAACGTTCAGTTATTGTGATACCTGATCATCTCAGAAATGATTGGCTCAACTGCACTCATTCTGAAGCAAAAGAGTTTTTCTTAGATATGCCTTCGAATGAGTTTACTTCGATGCCAAAAGCCGAAATGAAAAATTAGGATTAAGTCAGTTTAGTCGACTTAGGTTAGTTAACGTTAAAAACTTATGCTATTCTTCGGGCACTTTTAACTGCCTCAAACTCTCTATACCTATGACACTTACGCCACCTTAAGTTTATTTACGCTTATCTCCTGTAAATAACTCATCACTGTTTAGTGATGTGGTGTAGTCGCTTGTGTTGGTATATCACATCACTAGCCTTTTCAAAATTTAGAACTTAGGCTATTTCTCATGTTAACGAATGTTCGAGAAGAATGGTTCTCTAATGTCCGCGCAGATATTCTTTCCGGTCTTGTTGTGGGTCTTGCTTTAATTCCAGAAGCAATTGCATTTTCAATTATTGCGGGTGTAGATCCCAAAGTCGGTTTATATGCATCCTTTTGTATTGCCGTTATTATTTCTTTTGTAGGCGGTCGTCCCGCTATGATTTCAGCGGCTACAGGCGCGATGGCTTTGGTTATGACAACGCTCGTAAAGGAACACGGGCTTCAATACCTATTTGCAGCAACTGTTTTAACCGGTGTCATACAAATTTTAGCTGGATATTTCAAACTCGCTAAACTCATGCGTTTTGTTTCTAAATCGGTGGTTATTGGATTCGTTAATGCCCTCGCCATACTCATCTTTATGGCTCAATTACCAGAATTGGTAAATGTGACATGGCATGTCTACTTACTAGTAGCAATTGGTTTAGGAATTATTTACCTTTTCCCCTATATTCCAAAAATTGGAAAGTTCTTTCCTTCTCCCCTTATCTGTATTGTGGCAGTCACACTACTCGCTATTTTCTTAGGCTTTGATGTTCGAACGGTTGGTGATATGGGGTCATTACCAGATACGTTACCTATATTTCTAATTCCGAATATTCCGTTAAATTTAGAAACCCTTCTTATTATTCTTCCATATTCTTTAGCCCTTGCCGCGGTTGGCTTACTTGAATCAATGATGACTGCAACAATCGTTGATGAAATGACAGATACATCTAGTGATAAATTTCAAGAATGTAAAGGTCAAGGTATCGCAAATATTGCTTCAGGTTTTATGGGCGGCATGGCTGGTTGCGCCATGATTGGTCAATCAATGATTAATGTAAAATCGGGTGGTCGTACACGTTTATCCACTTTCTGCGCAGGCATATTCTTACTTATTCTTGTTGTATTTTTACGTGATTGGTTAAAGGTGATTCCTATGGCAGCTCTGGTTGCTGTCATGATTATGGTATCGATCAGTACTTTTGAGTGGAGCTCTCTGACTCAATTTAAAAATAATCCTAAAAGTAGTAATGTCGTTATGATCGCTACGGTTATTGTAGTGGTTGCTACCCATAACTTGGCGCTAGGTGTATTAACTGGCGTATTACTTTCAGCACTTTTCTTAGCAAATAAACTTGAAAATGATATTCGCATTGAAACTTCATTCGAAGATCAAGCTCGTCTATATGAATTAAGAGGTCAAATATTTTTCAGTTCATCTGAAAAATTTATGCAAAGTTTTAATTTTAAAGAAGATGTTAAAGAAGTCATTATTGATCTCACCCATTCTCATATTTGGGATGTGACTTCAGTTGCCATGTTAGATTCAGTTGTGAATAAATTTCAAAAAAACGGTATTAGTGTAACAGTTCGCGGATTAAATGAAGCCAGCTCAATCATGATTGATAAATACGGTACTCATGCAAAAATCTAAAAAAGGTCCTTCGGGACCTTTTTTAATTTAAATAACTGCTTTTACTGAGGAGATTTATATAGCAACCGATTTGGGCTACCTGAAGGATTTTTTACTACATTATTACTTGCTTGGTTTAAAAGATTATTCGAGATTGTCTGAGGGGTTGCGGTAGGTGTACTTTGCAACATTTGGGCAACTACACCTGCAGCATGTGGGGTAGCCATTGAGGTGCCATTTAGAACCTTAGTTGCTGTATTACTTCCAATCCAAGAAGAGTTAATCTGGCTTCCGGGCGCAAAAATATCAACACAGCTTCCATAATTAGAATAACTGGCTCGAGTATCTGTATTATCTGTAGCAGCAACAGTAATCGCTTTACTTACTCTGGCAGGAGAAGAACTACACGCATCTGTATTCGAGTTTCCTGCAGCCACAACCATCACGTAACCATTATTAAATAAGTTGTCTACCGCACTATCTAAAGATGTGCTTACATCACCTCCTAATGACATATTCACGACAGCAGGCTTTTTACCATTTTTCAATATCCAATCTAAACCAGCAATCACATTACTCGAAGCACCAGAACCATCACACCCTAAAATCCGAATAGGCACTAAGCTTACATTCTTGGCAACCCCATAAGTACTACCACCAACTGTTCCTGCTACATGTGTACCATGACCATGACAGTCGCTTGTACCATTTCCATCAGATATTGCGGTATAGCCACTTAATACCCGTCCAGAGAACTGTTGATGTGTAGACAATATCCCTGTATCAACAATATAAGCTGTTGTGCCTGAACCTGTTTGTAAGTACGAATAGGATGAATTTAAAGGTAAGGTTTTTTGGTCAATACGATCTAGTCCCCAATCTGGATTGCTTTGGGTAGTCGCATCAATTTTCATGACTGTGTCATTTTCTACTGAAAGGACATTTGGATTTTTATTCATTGCTTCAACGAAAGCACTACCTGCCGCCTCAGGAAGGTAAACAGCAAATCCCTTTAGTACAGTATCATAAACCTGTAATACCTTTCCCCCATGTTGTTTAGCAATACCTTGTGCAAACTCATTAGAAGACCCCACATCCTTATTAAGGATAACAATGTATTGATTTTTAATAATTCCTTTTGCTCCAGACGAGCTTAATACAGAATTTGTTGTAACCGGTGCAGCATAGGTTAAATGGCTTAGCGCTATTGCTAAAAGAAAAATCGAAATTTGGCCAAACTTCATAGAAAATCTCCATATCTTTTACTTCAGACATCATTGTTATGATCGGTACAGTCTTTATATTTAGGGATTAAAATTTTTGGAAAGGAGTTTTTATTATGTTCTCCATATATTATGACCACGTCATGTTTTCATAAAACTTGGGTCCACACAATGCTATTATCTTTTTTCAATTAAAAGTGAGAACCAATTCAAAGAAATTAATACATCAAAAATTTTGAAATAAATAATTATCTTACTTTATCTATAATTTATTTTAGTTGGGATGTATAATGTAAAAATATATAATCATTAAAAATAATATAAATGTAGAAATAATGAGATATGTTCCTGTCGTATTAAAGCTTTTTAAAAATTTCCAGATATCCATAAATAAAAATATAAAACAGTAAGTTATAAAAATTTTTGCAAATTTTAATATAGCCTTCAACTAAAAGAGATTTACAATTTTTTAAACTATATATGTTCAGTATCAAATACGTAAAGATATATTACATAAATACCTGTTAATTAACGAATGGACAGTTTTTTAAATATTTATAATTAACAATTACCAAAATCAATTATGCTCTATAGTTTTTTAATTTTAATTCTGGTAGCTCAACCTTACAACCAGCTAAATGATGCCTACAATTAACGCTATATTCGATAAAGCCATCTTTAATAAAGTAATTACAATATTCATTTATACTTATGATGGGATCAAATGTCGGTTTTTCCAAGTTACCATTAAAAAACCATTGGTTGCCGTTAGAGAAAGGATAATGTACAGGAATATAATGAAGATATCCGCAAGCAGGACACATATGTTTATACATGCCTCCTTCAAAATACTGTACTTTCATTAACACTCCTTTAAAAATAAAAAAGCCAACTCATAAGAGCCGACTAAACCATTTATTTACAGATGCTATATATTATTAAATTATGTGCTATAGCCTTCTCTCTTTTATTTTTCTGTTTTTAATTTATCTAACCTATATGACAAATTCATGAAGTTCCGAGTGTAATCTCACTCTTTGTTAGTTTGGTAAAATATATTTTATATGATCTATTAATTAAATGATAATTCCAGTTAAATAATGAAAAGCAAATACTAGTTTGTTTCTTATTTGGCAGAGGGCTATGTGATTAACTCATATTAATCATTAAATAGATATTACCGCCATATCCAAGAACAAAATTCGATTTATCTTATTGTTTTTAAAAATCAAATAAAAAAGTCCGCATCTTGGGAAGCTACGGACTTGAAACTCAACTAAACAACAGCTAAACATTTTGCCGCTTAGTGAGAAAGCACTATCTTTTTAATCTAATTAAGTTCTATAGTCAGGTCAATAAGGATACTTAATTTTTATAAAAATTAGGTTGAGTTGTGATTTATCTCACATTTTATCTTCTAATAAGTTTAATATGTTATCTTTACTCAATTACATTCCATTTCAAACACTTAATTTAAAAGATTATTAAAGTAATGCTTTAAAATAGAATAATGGTTAATTTCAGGAATAAGCTTGAAACAAACAAAATCCTGATCTTGTCTTTTCTTCATTTCAAAATAATTTTGGCTTTGCCATTTCAGCTCTTCGAGCTCAAGTTCGCCACATAAAATTGAACATGGAGCAGTAATTCGTTTTGACTGATGAACAGGACTGTATTTTAAGATATCTTCACTTGAAAGATTGAGAGCCTGATTTAAATGGGTGCTTTTTATAGGCTCCAAATCATAAATTCCACTTAACAACACCATCTCAGAGATGATTGGATGGCCTAATGACAAAGCAGCCAGATGTGCTCCTGCCGAATGCCCAACCAGAACAACCTCATCGGTTCTCCAGTCTTGCTCTCGAATAAAATCGAGAGCTTGATTAACTTGAGAAAAAATATCTGAAATTTTGCTTTGTGGTGCCAAATCATATTCTAAAAGAACACACTGGACTCCTTTTGCTAGAACATACGGTACGATGAATGCAAAATCTGATTTATCACACCATTGCCAATATCCACCATGAATAAAAATAACTGTCTTTTTGGCTTGCTTTAATGGGAATAAATCTAAAGTTGACCGTGAGTGCGTACCATATTGGATATCTTCAATATGAGTAAATTCTTGATAGCTCAATAAGCTTGTTCTTTTAAATTCTGCCAATATTTCATATTCATTGGCCACAGTTCTAGCATTATCATATGGTCGCATAGGTCACTCACTTCAACGATTCTTCATGAGCATTTAAAGCAAGCTTGGTTGACGAGCGTTTTAAAAAATAGAAAAACGTAAGCACAACAACTAATGGCACTCCAAACTGTAGAGTTGACTTGAATTCATTGGTAAACCATGTGGTGACTGTGATACTTAAAATTGCGATTAATCCCAACAGTGAAATTAATTGGATCGCTGGAACCTTAAATTTTAATTTCTGTCCTTTCCGTGCCATGTGCCTTCTAAAACACATATGGGTAACAAAAATACTGCCCCAAGTGAACAACGCACCAAACATAGATAAAGCAATCATGATCGGGAAAGCAGAGCTCGGATTAATGGTATAAACAATACTCGCGATACCAATACCAACAGCTGACAATAACAACGCATTAATTGGTACGCCATTGTGACTAATACGACCAAATAGTTTTGGTGCATCACCTGCTCGTGACAAGCTAAATAGCATACGTGTTGAGATATACAGCATACTATTCATGGCTGATAAGGCCGCGACAATTACAATAAAATTTAAAATACTATCTGCATATGGAATACCTACAATTTTCATCACCATCACAAAAGGACTAGTCGCGTCTGCTCCAATTAAAGTTGTCCAAGGCACAAGTGCCACTATGAGAAATAAAGACAGTAAGTAAAATAGGATTAAGCGAATTGCAGTACTTTTAAAAGCTTTCCTAACCGCTCTTTCCGGATCTTTAGCCTCACCCGCTGCTACAGCGATCATTTCAATACTTAAATAGCTAAATATTGAAATGATTACCCCAATCCAGACTCCACTAAAACCATGAGGGAAAAAGCCCCCATGCTCGGTTAAATTAGAAACAACCTGAACTGCTCCTCCATGACTTTGAGTCAAAATACCAATTGCTAAAAGAATAAATACAATAATTGCAAAGACTTTTATGGTCGAAAACCAATATTCAACCAATCCAAAAGCTTTAACGCTATATGCATTAACAACAAGTAAAGTTAGGGAGAAAAAGGCAATCCAGACCCAAGAACCTACCTCTGGAAACCATAATTTCATATAGTCAGCAACCGCTGTAATTTCTGTACCAACCGCTAAGACAATACATGCCCAATAACAATAACG
Organism: Acinetobacter lactucae; assembly: GCF_013122135.1. NCBI lineage: Bacteria > Pseudomonadati > Pseudomonadota > Gammaproteobacteria > Moraxellales > Moraxellaceae > Acinetobacter > Acinetobacter lactucae. Next base: position 1,665,405 of record NZ_CP053391.1, on the reverse strand, counting down.
GACTAAAAATCCCGCAAGTGGACTTACATAATGCTCAGCATATGCTCCAAATGAGCCTGATGTAGGATGCTGAACTGTCATCTCAGCCAAACAAGCCATAATAGCAAATGCGATTAAGCCGCCAATGGCATAACTCACAATGACAGCGGGACCAGCAAAGCTGATTGCAAACTTGCTTCCCATGAACAGCCCTGTACCAATCGCTCCACCAATTGCAATCATTCCCATCTGTTTTGCAGATAATTTTTTATGTAAACCCGCTTCTCGATTTTGTATTTCATCAAAACTGCTCATAAGCCCTCCTAGCCATTCTTCTGATATAGACCTAAATATCAGGTCACTTCACTGCGCACTAGATAACGATCATTTTTCCATTCACTATTCAGCATAATTTGCTTAAGTTGTTGTACGGCATTCCAGATATCTTCAAATCCTAGATATAAAGGTGTAATTCCAAAACGTAATACTTCTGGCTCTCGGTAATCCCCAATCACACCACGAGCAATAAGCGCCTGAATAATTTCATAGCCAAACTCATGTTTATAACTGACATGACTGCCACGATATTTATGGTTTAAAGGAGTAATGAGTTCAAAGGCAAACTGAGCACATTCTTGTTGAACAAGTTGAATAAACAAATCAGTTAATTTGAGTGATTTCTCGCGTATTTGTTGCATATCAGCTTGTAAGAAAATATCGATACCACATTCGATTAGACTCATCGAAATGATAGGTTGAGTTCCACACAAATAACGACGAATGCTGTTAGCTGGTTCATAGTGCTGAGCCATATCAAATGGTTTTTTATGCCCCCACCAGCCTGATAAAGGTTGCCAGAACTGATCACGATGCTTTCGATTTACCCATAACAATGCTGGAGAACCTGGGCCGCCGTTTAAGTATTTGTAAGTACAACCGATGGCAAAATCACTATTACTCTGATTAAGATCCATAGGCACCGCACCAACTGAGTGACATAAATCCCAAATAATCAAAGCATCTTTAGCGTGAATTTGTTGATTAATAAATTCCATATCATAGAAATATCCAGTCCGATAATTCACATGAGAAAGAACAACTACCGCCACATCTTTTGCTAAAACACGAGATAAATCATCCGCACCATCAATCAATTCAATTTGATAGCCCTGATGAATCAAGTCTATAAAGCCTTCAATAATATAAATATCGGTTGGAAAGGCATCTTTTTCTGCAACAATAATTTTACGTTCCGGAAATTTTTCAGCTTGAATTTTTACCGCTGCTGATAAAACTTTGAATAAATTTAGGGTCGTTGAGTCTGAAATAACGACTTCACCTTTTTCAGCACCGATAAGCTGCGCGACTTTATCTCCGAGTCTAGTCGGTAGTCCCCACCAATCTGCTTTATTCCAACTATTAATGAGGTCCTCACCCCACTCTTTTGCAATAATGTGCTGAGCAACCTCTAATGATTTTTTTGGTCTTGCACCCAAAGAATTACCATCTAAATAAATGATATTTTCTGGTAGTGCAAATTCGTCTTTAAACTTTTTGAGTTCATCTTCCTGATCCCAATAGAGGCATTGTTCGTGAGTAATCATTTGTTATTTCACCTATTTTCAACATTTCCTTTGTATTTGAATTTTATCACGCCAATTCTTTGGATTTATTCGATAATATTTGATTAAAATTTGCTATTTTCGTATAAAATTCGAATTAAAATTAAAAAACATGGATGAAATTCGAAAATGAATGTAGATGCAATCGACCTAAAAATTCTGAAGTATTTACAAGATAATGCTCGGTTAAGTAACCAAGAACTGGCCGATCTCGTTAACCTTTCGGCTTCAGCTTGTCATAGGCGAGTTAAAATTTTAGAAAGCAATGGTGTAATTGAAAAATATCAAGCAAAAGTTAATTATGAAAAACTAGGCATAAAAATTGAGGCAATCGTCGAAATAAAACTTGCCCAACTCACAGAAAATGATCACAACTTCTTTTTAAGTCAGATCAAAAATTTTGATGAAGTCATTAATGCATATATTATTACTGGCGAATCTAATTATGTTTTACACGTTGCGACCAAAGATTTGAGTTCTTTTTCTCATTTCGTCATTAATACCTTAAATAAAATAAAAGGTGTTGTGAGCATTAATTCCAAGATCATTTTACAAAAGATTGTACAAAAACCACTTTGACACCTTCATTTTCAATTAAAGAGCTATCTCATGATCGAAACTCAGCGCTTAATTTTAAGACAGTGGAAAGAAAGTGATGTCGAGCCTTTTATAACAATGGGCTTAGATCAAGATGTTATGCAATTTTTCCCAAATCTATTAACACCTCAAGAAAGCCATAATTTAATCCAAAAAATTTCATCTCTCATTAATGAAAATGGTTGGGGCTTCTGGGCAGTAGAATTAAAAGAAGCCCATCAATTTATCGGGTTTATTGGTTTACATAGCCAACCTGAACAATTTGACTTCTCTCCATGTGTGGAAATTGGGTGGCGACTTGCAAAAGAATTCTGGAAACAAGGGTATGCAACTGAAGGAGCAAAAGCGGCTTTAGACTATGGTTTTAATGTACTGAATTTAGATAAAATCGTTTCATTTACCGCTAACATAAATACACCCTCTCAAGCTGTCATGAAAAGACTTTGAATGCAAAAAGTTAAAAACTTTGATCATCCCAAAGTTCCTCTCCATCACCAATTAAAAGCACATGTGTTATATGAAATTACAAGCTCTTCATTTAATTTTTGATTAAAGTTAAAACTTTAAGTTATTAATAAATATTTTCTTAATCATCGAAATCATAACCAACAGATGTAGAGCATTCCCAATACTCATGGATTTTACTTGCGATATCATCTTTTCCCATTGTAGTAAGTACATAAAAGAGTTTAGCCTCTTTATTTTTTCTAAGTATTAATAGGTTGTAGTAATCATACTCAGGCCCATTAAGCCCTAATGTTGGCTGCGATTCACAGTGCTTTTCTGCTTTGTAGTGCCATTCAAGCTTATAAGTATCAAGGCCATCGGCAGCATTGATTACAATACCGTCATTGGCTCCGCCAATAAATCCAATTTTCATTGCTTTCTCTAATTTCTTATTAGGGGTAATTTTAAATATAACTTTAAACAAGTATCCTTCAATTTATAAAATGTATGTCAATACGTATCCTATGTAAGCAAAATTAACCATAAATATAGATGACTTTTAAGATTTCTTAATTATAAAACTTTACCTCACTATTTTTACTTCAAATATAGGAAAATTTATCCATTAAAAAAGCTCTTATTATTGTTACCTGTTTTGCAAAATTACACGCTATAATTTTCAAATCATTTATCCTCCTACCCATCACATTAATCAAAACACCTTTTGAAAGAATTAAGGGGTGGAGTTTTAAATTAATTTTATATCTCGAAGTTTCTTTAATTAATGATTTTAAAAAGGATATATGGTAGATGTGTCTTAAAAAATTTGCTTTAAATGATTTTGGAGATATTTAGATATGTCTAAAATCGTAATGTTTGACATGGATGGTACGCTATTAGATCTCGCTTTTGATGATTTTATTTGGAATGAATGCCTTCCTAAGCGACATGCAGAGATACATCAACTCCCACTCGCCCAGAGCCAAAAAACACTCTATCAGTTTTATCAATCACATAGACATACACTTGTTTGGTATTCATCAGCTTATTGGACTAAAACTGTAGGCATTGATGTACTCAGATTACAGCAAGAGTTTCAGACAAAAATTCAAGCTCGCTCTGGTTGTATTGAGCTTCTGCAGGAACTGAAAGAACAAGAATATAATTGTTGGTTAGTTACAAATGCTGACCGTGCAAGCTTACGGTTAAAGCTCAATAATGTTGCAATTGAACACTTCTTTGACGTAATCGTATCGAGTGAACAAATTGGTTATGCAAAAGAAAATATTCATTTTTGGAAAGAGCTCCAAAAATTGCATCCTTTCGATCCAGACTCAACAATTTTTATTGATGATACAGCTCCTGTACTAAAAACAGCGGAAAAATTTGGTATCAAGCACTTGTTTACTATCTTGCAGCCCTCAAGTCTAAAGGATGTAAGAAAGTATGAAGATTTAGAATATAAAGCGCTAGATCGACTAACTGAATTGCTGTCTATATTGAATCAAATTGATAGAAAGGATAATGATGTCAAAATTGCTTGAAAACGATGCTGTAGAGACCATGCGTGTCGACAAATGGTTATGGGCTGCTCGTTTTTTTAAAACTCGTTCAATTGCTAAAGCTGCGATCGAAGGAGGTAAAGTACATCACAATAATGAGCGTGTAAAAGTTTCCAAAGAAATTCGTGTTGGAATGGAACTTATTATTCAACAAGGTTTTGATAAAAAAACCGTTGTAATAAAAGCACTTTCGAACACACGTGGTCCAGCATCAGTTGCCCAGCAACTTTATGAAGAAACAGAAGTAAGTATTGCCAGACGGGAGTTGATTGCATCCCAACGAAAATTGCATAATCTTGCTCGACCTGATCATAGACCGAGTAAAAAGGATCGTAGACAGATTAATCGGTTTAAACAGGACAATGATCAACACTGGTCGTATGGTGATGAATAAAAACGTCGAGTTGTGTCGCACAGACACAGACAACACATAGAAGCTATAGAAAAAATCTGTCACTATTAGCCCTGTGAAACAAGTTGAGATTCAATGCATCCACTTGGGTTAAACGTGATGAACTTAGAGTATTGAGGTTTTTGAGATGGATGAGAATAAAAGCAAAGCATTACAAGCCGCGCTAAGTCAAATTGAGAAACAATTTGGCAAAAATACGGTGATGCGTCTCGGTGACAACACTGTTCAAGCAGTTGAAGCTGTATCTACAGGTTCGTTGACTTTAGATATTGCATTGGGGATTGGCGGTTTACCGAAAGGTCGTATCGTTGAGATTTATGGTCCAGAATCTTCTGGTAAAACCACAATGACTCTCCAAGCGATTGCACAATGTCAAAAAGCTGGTGGTACTTGTGCATTTATCGATGCAGAGCACGCATTAGATCCACAATATGCACGTAAACTCGGTGTAGACATTGACAACCTACTTGTATCGCAACCTGACAACGGTGAACAAGCTCTTGAAATTGCAGACATGCTAGTTCGCTCTGGCGCAATTGATTTAATCGTTGTCGACTCAGTTGCTGCACTTACTCCTAAAGCAGAAATTGAAGGCGAAATGGGCGACTCTCACATGGGCTTACAAGCTCGTTTAATGAGTCAGGCACTACGTAAAATTACGGGTAATGCTAAACGCTCAAACTGTATGGTTATTTTCATTAACCAGATCCGTATGAAAATTGGTGTAATGTTTGGTAGCCCTGAGACTACGACTGGTGGTAACGCATTGAAGTTCTATGCTTCTGTACGTTTAGATATCCGCCGTATTGGTCAAGTCAAAGAAGGTGATGAAATCATCGGCTCTGAAACTCGAGTTAAAGTTGTTAAAAACAAAATGGCTCCTCCTTTCAAAGAAGCTATTTTCCAAATCTTATACGGTAAAGGTACAAACCAGCTTGGCGAACTGGTAGATTTAGCTGTACAACAAGATATCGTGCAAAAAGCAGGTGCTTGGTATTCGTATCAAGGCAATAAAATTGGTCAAGGTAAAAATAACGTTATCCGCCACTTCGAAGAAAACCCTCAAATGGCTGGAGAGATTGAAAAAGTTATCCGTGAACAACTATTAACTACGGGTACTAATGGCGCTGTACAGGTCGAAGAGGAAGAAGAAGATCTTCTATTAGAGTCTTAATCATTATCGCTCATTAGTCTTAAAAACGCCCTTCGGGGCGTTTTTTACAAGGAAATCTTAATATGTTCAAAAGATCAGAAGAACAGTCTCAACAACGCGCTTTGCTTACAGGTCAGCGTTTGCGTTCCTATGCTTTCGCATTATTGACTCGTCGAGATTATTCAAAAGCAGAACTTATCGAAAAATTAAATCGTTATGCACAAAACCCAGAAGAGGTTAAGCAACTTGTTGAAGAATTATCTGAACAAAACTATCAAAGCGACCAACGCGTTGCAGAACTAACATTGGCTAGCCAAATTCGAAAAGGTAAAGGCCCAAAACGTATTAAACAAGCTTTAAAAACAAAACAAATCGAAAATGATTTAATTGCAGACGAAATTCATAATATTGATTGGGTAGAACAGGCTTATCAGCTTAAAGTGAAGAAGTTTGGTGAAGAAGTAGAAAAAGATCCCAAACTGAAAGCAAAACAAATGAGATTTTTACAGTATAGAGGATTTGATTTAGATGTAATTATTAAAGCAATCCAACGGAAAGTGGATTAAAGAATGGTGGCAGCCCCACTAGCAAAACTTCGGCACATCATAGATCTGTTACCGTTGCTACCTTCCGGTCCTGGCGGGGTTCACAGAGTACAATTGCGAAGCCACCAGCGGGGCTACCATTGCAAAACAGAGTATAGAGATTTTTAAAAGAGTTGCAAGCCTTCTTCTCAATTTTAAGCAAGTTTATGTTTCAATTGATTAATTCATCAGCAAAAATACGTAACTTCCTAGAATCTCTTATCTGATATTCTTTCTTGATGCTTATTTTGAATAAAATATGCTTGAAGATTGTAAACTATTCTTGCATTTATATTGTTAGCTGTTTTAATTGCAATGATCAATTAAAACCTTAAATAGCTAATGTGAATAGTTTATATATTCCCTTCTCAAGTTAGCTTTTACATAAAATTATGGACCTATACTCATGCGATTGATGAAGCATTCTTTATTATTTATTGCCTTAATGAGCACTACTTCTCTCTATGCCAATATTCCAATTGAATCGCGCGGTTTAAGTCAAAGTGGCGGCAGCTCAACCACTACTTCATCTAATAATGCTTCGGTTCCTAGTAATTTAAATTGGGAATTGATGCAAAAAAATCAACAATTAGAAAATGATATACGCGCCTTACGCGGACAGTTAGAAGAACAATCAAACGATATTGAACAATTGAAAAAAGATTTAGCTAATCGCTATACTGATTTAGACCAGCGTTTGGAATTACTTAATCAAAAAGTAGATCCAGAAAGTGCAACACCAGACAATACAGCAAATAGTGATGCTACAGCTACTGGCAGCTCAGAAGTTCCACCTACCGACAATAAAGCAGCAAGTGCTATAGCTTCTACAAGTCAAGTTACTTCCCAGCCACAAACGCAAGTAACACAACCAGCTTCACCGTCTGCTACGCAAAATCAATCGAACCCTGTAGAACTTGAAAAAGCAGCTTATACTGTTGCTTTAGATGCCTATAAACAAGGTGGAGCAAAAAAAGCGATTGCTCCAATGCAGAACTTTATCAAAAATCATCCTAATAGCGTCTATACAGGTAATGCCTATTTTTGGTTAGCCGAGTTTAATTTAGCAACTGATCCGGTGAATTATAATGAAGCTAAAAAGAACTATAATGTGGTCGCTACTCAATATCCAAACTCAAGTAAAGCTCCTCGCGCGCTTTATCAACTATACAGCATTGCTAAAGATGTCGATAAAAATACTGTTTCAGCAAACCAATACAAAGCTAAGATCTTAAGCCAGTATCCAAAATCTGAAGAAGCCAAATTCTTTAATAAATAAGGTTTTTAAGAAAAAAAACACCGCAATATGCGGTGTTTTTTTGAATATCTTTGCTTAACGCACAATACCACGTTCTGATTGCTCAACAGAGTCAATTAATAATTGAGCTTCTGGAACATTCGGAAGAATATCATTTTTAATCTGCTCAACAGCTTGAACAGAAGTCAGGCCTGATTTAAAAATCAATTTATAAGCCTCTCTAAGACCTTGAATTGTATCTTTAGACCAACCCTTTCGGCGCATACCTTCAATATTGATACCAAACGCATGTGCTGGATTACCAGACGCCATAACATAAGCTGGTACATCTTTTAAGATTAAAGATGCTCCACCGACCATACTGTAAGAATCGATTTTACAGAATTGATGAATTCCTGAATTACCACCAATAATGACATGATCACCGATATGTACGTGTCCAGCAACACCGACATTATTTGCAAAAATATTATGATCACCAACAACACAATCATGTGCAATATGCGTATTAACCATCAATAAGTTATGACTACCTATTTTAGTTAAAGCATGATCTTGTACAGTTCCTCTATGTAAACTGCAATGCTCACGAATTAAATTATGATCTCCAATCTCTAACCAAGTTTCTTCACCTTGATATTTCAAGTCTTGGCAAACTTCACCAACACTTGCAAACTGGAAAATCTCATTATTTTGACCAATTTTGGTAAAACCACCAACTACAACATGTGAATGTAATTTAGTACCAGCGCCAATCGTCACATTTGGACCAATAATACAATAAGGTCCAATCTGGACATCTGGGGCAATCACTGCAGATGGATCAATAATGGCCGTAGAATGAATTAAATCGTGATTGCTCATGCCTGCTCTGTTTTTTGGTGTGAAATCATAATTTCAGCGGTTGTTGCTACAATACCGTCAACGGTAGCCGTACAGTTATATTTGTAGATACCGCGTTTTTGCATTACTAATTCAGATTTTAATACAAGTTGGTCGCCCGCAACTACTTGTTTTTTAAATCTAACCTTTTCTGCACCAGCAAAGAGGAATAAAGAACCTGGTTTTGGCGTCTCATTGTTCATAATAAAACCTAGAACGCCCGAAACTTGAGCTAATGCCTCTACAATTAGAACACCAGGCATAATCGGATATTCTGGGAAATGTCCTTGTAGGAATTCTTCATTGATAGAAACATTTTTATAACCAACAATACTATTGTCAGTTACTTCAGTCACACGATCAACCAATAAGAATGGGTAACGATGCGGCAAATATTGACGAATCGTTTGAATCTGCATTGGTAATTCAGGGATGGCAAATTTAGGTGTAGTTGACTCGGTCATAATATTCTATTTACGCAAATTAAAAGTTGATTCAAGAGACTCTATTTGAGCTTGTATATGATCAAGTCGTTTAGTGATTTGGGTCAATGGCACATCTGCTAATTGTCGCAAGCGTACAATCGTCTTTTTCCAATGATTATTTTCAAATAATCCAATTCCTGAAGAATAGGTACCAGATTCAGAAATATTTTTTGTGACCATTGACATTCCAGTTAAAGTCACATTATCAGTGATTGAAAGGTGACCAGACACACCGCAGGCGCCTGCAAGAATACAGTTTTTGCCAATTTTAGTACTTCCTGCAATTCCACATTTAGCAGCAATAGCAGTATTTGAGCCAATATGAACGTTATGTGCAATTTGCACAAGGTTATCAATAATTACCCCATCTTCCAAAATTGTATTATCTAAAGCACCTCGATCAATACTACAATTTGAACCAATGCGGACATCATTACCAATGATAACTGAACCTAATTGTGCAATACGATGCCATTTGCCTTGATATGGTGCAAAGCCAAAACCTTCACCACCAATTACAGTGCTTGCATGAACTCGAACACGATCTAGTAATTTAGTTCCACCAGTAATGGTGACATGAGAATCAATAAAACAATCCTTGCCAATTTCTACATTATCATCCAGACGAGTATGAGACTGAATAATCGTGTTCTCTCCTACTACACAATTTTCACCAATGACAACGTAATGGCCAATATATGCTTTTTCAGAAATAATTGCAGAAGGATGAATTTGAGCAGTACTTTCAATACCTAGTGATGTGACCTTTTTATCAAAGGCATGGGTAAGGATGGCAAAAGCTAAATAAGGATTATCAACAATAATAAAATTTTGTTTATCAGTAAGCTGTTCTTTAATAGAGTTTGTAACAATGTACGCACCCGCACGGCTAGCCTTTGCTTGATCAATATACTTTTCGCCATTCACAAAAGTAATATGAGAAGGTTCAGCATTTTCTAAACTTGCTAAGTTTATAAATTGAAGACTACCCGTACCAACTAACTCACCATTAACTAGGTGAGCTAGTTCATCTAAACGATAATGTTGCACTTTCATTAATTTATTTCATTGAATTAACCTTTTGTATCATTTTATCAGTTAAATCATATTTAGCGTCATAGGCAACGGTCGAATTTTTATTCAAAATGAAGTCAAGATTATTTTCTTTTCGTAATTGTTCAGCTGCTTGCTTCACACGTGTCTCAAAAGTTGAGTTCATTCCTTGCAAACTAGTTTGAACCTTAGACTGCAAACCTTGTTGAGTTGAATTAAATTCATTTAATTTTGACTGATATTGAGTTTGAAGCTTTTTAATATCGTCTTCTTTCATTTTTTGTCCTTGAGTTTGAGCTTGACGCTGAAGACCTTCTAACTCTTTACCCAACTGCTCAAGGCGAGTTGTTGTTGGTTTAACTGATTGATTTAAACTTGCATTTTGTTGTTTTAAATAAGTACTGCTTTCAACAACTTTAGCAAGATCAATAACACCATAACCAGCTGCATTAGTCATAGCAGAAAGTGTAAGGCCTAACCCTAACATTAATATATTTAATTTTTTCATCTTGATTTGTGTCCTTATTTCATTGTTTAGTCAAGTCGTACTTAGAAAGTACGACCGATTTCAAACTGAATCTCTTTAGTTTCGTCACCAGGCTTATCATTTAACGGGAATGCATAGCTAAGAGATAACGGCCCAATCATAGTGATCCATGTGAAGCCCACGCCTACGCTATAACGCATGTTGCCTAAATCAAAACCGTAGTTATCTTCACAGTATTTTTTAGCATCTGCGATTTGCTGCCCATTCATAATCATAGAATAAGAACCAACGTCGCACTTGGTGTCAAATACTTGACCGCCTTCAGCAAAAATAACTGGTCTCACTTGACGAGTCCAATCTCCTTTAAACGGTAATGGTAAAGCAAGCTCTGTACCAAACTGGACTAAAGCATTACCACCCACTTCTTCAGGAGAACCATCATTTTTTTGCTCTTCTTGTAAATTCACGCTTGAATATTTCGGCCCCAAGGTGCTGTTATCATAACCACGAACAGAACCATAACCACCCGCATAGAAGTTTTTATAGAACGGCAAATCATTACCATAGCCAAGCTTACCATAGCCACGTAATACAAAACCTGTACTACCGATTGGGAAGAATGCTTGAGCATCATAAGTCGCTTTTTGATAGTCGACATCACTACCAGGTAAACCAATTTCTAAGCCTACTCGATGAGACATCCCTGATGTAGGGAAAATTGGACGGTTTAATGTGTTATATGACCAACCTAAATTTAAGTTGTAAGTAAAGAACTCACCTTCAAAAGCGTTGTCATAAGTTATTGGATCAGTCTTACACTTGATTTCGATAATATTACCCTGTTCATCTTTTACAGGATCTTGCTGATCTATTGGACAATAACTCTCTTTACCTGTTGCCTTACCGCCATTTGCTAACAAGTAGTCACGTACATATGTAGAAACATAAGGGCCAGTCGTTACTTTAGTATTATCAATACCTAAAGAGGCACTTAGACTTTGGTTTTCATCAATTGGATAGCCAAAACTTAAACTACCACCGAAACTATCCGTAACATAGTTGTTAACGTTATAGTCATCATTTAGTTTCGTTTTACGATAGTAAACGTTATAACCACGGCTTACCCCATCAATAGTGAAGTAAGGGTCGGTAACGCTTAAGTTATAGTAGTCTTGAGTTTCAGAACGAGATAAATCAATCGAAACACGATTACCTGTTCCCATGAAGTTAGTTTGGCTTAAACCTGCCTGGAAGGTGATACCACCACTTTGTGAGTAACCTACAGCTAAGGTTGTAGTTCCCGAGTGTTGTTCCTCAACATTTACGTTTAAGTCCACTTGATCTGGTGAATTTGGGATACGAGCTGGTTTGATATCAACTGTCTTAAAGAATCCTGTACGTTCTAAACGGACTTTAGATAAATCAATTTTTTCATTACTTGCTAAAGCGCCTTCCATTTGACGCATTTCACGACGTAAAACTTCATCAGCAGTTTTACTATTACCTGTAAAGTTAATACGACGTACGGTCACTTGCTGACCTGGGTTTACATAATAATTTAGGTCAACAACGCCTGTTTCGTTATTAATTTGCGGAACAACGTTCACATCGGCAAAGTAATAACCAGCATTACCATATTTACGCAATAACAATTGTTTAACAGCGTTTACTTTTTCTTGAGAATAAGTATCGCCATCTTTATAGATTTTTAAAGCTTGCAGCTCTTCAGGTTTATAAAGTGCGTCACCTAAGAATTTGGTTTGACCAAACTTGAACTGACTACCTTCCTCTACAGCAACTTCAATAAAGATATTCTTTTTATCTTCACTAATATTAAGCTGTGAGTTATTGATATGAAAATTGATATAACCTTTATTCAGATACATCGCACGCAAAGCTTCAAGGCTCGCTGCCATTTTCTCTCTAGCATAACGGTCATTACGAGTTACAACAGACGCCCAACCACTTTCTTTAACTGCAAAAGCTTGTTTAATTTCACTGTCTTTAAAAACAGTATTACCAATAATATTGATATTAAAAACTTTAGCAGCCGTACCTTCATTAAAATTTAATTTAAGTTCAACACGGTTATTTGGACGAGCTATAGTATCAACAGTTACATCAGCATCATAACGGCCTTGTTGAGTATATTGCTGCTCTAATTCAGTTTCAATTGTTTGTAAAGCTGACTTCTTAAAAACTTCGCCTTCAGCAATTCCCATTTTTTTGAGGCCTTGCTCTAAAGCCTCTTTAGGAATAAGTTTGTTACCCTTAAATTCAAGTTTTGAAATAATTGGGCGCTCTACAACATTAAAAACTAAAGTATCGTTATCTCGTGATGCTTTAATATCGTCAAAAAGTCCAGTGGCATACAATATTCGAATTGCTTCTGCGATCATCGGTTCATTAACGCGATCGCCACTGTTGATTGGCAACATGGTAGAAACATTTGCAGGAGTAAGACGGACCAAACCATCTATACGAATATCTCGAACAACGAAATCATCAGCTGCATATGCTTGTTGTACCGCTGCCATAGCGCTAACAAGTGCCAAAGGCATTAAAAAATGTGTGTGCCGCATGCCAGTTTTTCCAGTAAGTTATAAATCCATATACGTTTACAAACGCATAAAATCGTTAAATAAAGCTAAAAGCATCATACTACCGAGCAGTACCATACCAATTTTTAGACCAAACATTTGTATTTGTTCAGAAACAGGCTTCCCACGAATAGCTTCAATAATGTAATAAACGAGATGTCCACCATCAAGCATTGGAATTGGCAATAAATTTAAAATTCCAAGACTTACACTCATTAAAGCCATAAATGAGATAAAAGTCTGCCATCCCATTTCTGCACTTTGTCCCGCTACTTTCGCGATTGTAATTGGTCCAGAAAGATTCTCTAAGCCAATTAAACCCTTAACCATTTTTACTATCGAACTCAATATCATGCTAGAGATTTGGCCAGTCTTATCTAGCGACATCTGGAAAGCTTGTAATGGAGTATATTGAATTGTTTGCTTATATTCGTCAGGAATTGTAATTTTTCCTGCATCGCTTTTTACGCCTAAAACCCCACTCACTTGCCCCATATTGTCACGCTTTCCTTGAGGCATGACTTGCAAATGAACGAGTTGACCATTACGCAACACATCAATATTAAGTAACTTTTCTGGTGAGTGCTGTACGACTTCTACAACATCAAACCAGTCTTTCATCGGTTGTCCATTAATCGAAACAATATGATCACCGACTTTCATACCTTGTCGAATTGCTGCTCCATCTGCAGTCAACTCAGTTACAACAGCCGGAATAATGGGACGATATGGTAAAAAACCTAACACATCTAAAGCTGATTCATTTTGGTTTTTTAAAAAATCTTTAATCGGTAAAACAATATTTTTCTCAGTACCTGCACGATCTACATCGATATTCAAGCTACCAGTTTCACCTACACGGTCAATCAAAGCAAAGTTAAGTTTTTCCCAAGTTTGCGTTTCCTTTCCGTCAACAGCAATAATCTTGTCACCTACTTGTAGTTGAGCTGTAGCAGCTGGCGAGTTGGGTACAACCTTACCCACTCTTGTATTTAGTTGTTCCTGTGCTGGTAAAAATAAAATCCAAAAAAGTAAAACAGCAAAAATCAAGTTAATTAAAGGTCCAGCCGCAACAATTGCTATACGCTTCCATGGTTTTTGACGGTTAAATGCATAAGGTAAATCTTGCTCTGCAACATTACCTTCGCGCTCATCAAGCATTTTTACATAACCGCCTAAAGGCAAAGCTGAAAGTTGGTACTTAATTCCAGATTTTTTTGATGTCCACTTAAGTAATGTCGGACCAAAACCAATAGAATAAACTAGAACCTTAACACCAAGTTTTCGTGCCACCCAATAATGACCGAACTCATGAATTGCAATTAATGGACCGAGCAAGAGAGCTGCTGCTGCAATCATAAATAATGCGCTCATTTCAGCCTCCTATACTTGATATATACTGCTGTGCTACATGTCGTGCTACTTCATCTTTATTCAAAATAGACTCGATATTATCAGCAACTGAGTTTTCCAATTTTTGCAAAGTATGCTCTACCACTTGTGGGATATTTGTAAATCCAATCTGTTCCTTTAAAAATGCAGCAACGGCAACCTCATTTGCAGCATTTAAAATAGTAGGTGCCAGCCCTCCCGCACGCATTGCCTGACGGGCTAAATCAAGTGCTGGAAATTTCTGAATATCCGGTGCTTGAAAATTAAGCTGAGAATATTCAAATAAATCTAAAGCAGGAACATTAGTCTGTAAACGCTCTGGCCATGCTAATGCATGGGCAATCGGTGTACACATGTCTGGATTACCCATTTGAGCCAATGTTGAACCGTCAACATATTGCACCATAGAATGAATAATACTTTGTGGATGAACAACAACTGTAACAAAATGTTCAGATATTGAAAACAAATGACATGCCTCGATCAACTCTAACCCTTTATTCATAAGAGTAGCTGAGTCAACTGAGATTTTCTGTCCCATAGACCAATTGGGATGCTTACAGGCCTGTGCAGGAGTAACTTTTTCTAATTGTTCTAACGAATGGTTTAAAAATGGTCCACCTGAAGCGGTCAATAAGATTCTTGATACACCCTGTTGCGGTTGTCCACTTCTTTCAGCCTCTAAATAATTATGAGGTAATGATTGAAAAATAGCGTTGTGTTCTGAATCTACCGGTAATAATAATGCCTGATGATCACGTGCTGCTTGCATCATGATTTCACCAGACATGACCAAAGCTTCTTTATTAGCAAGCAATACGCGTTTACCAGCTTTTACAGCCGCTAATGTTGGTAATAAACCAGCTGCTCCAACAATTGCAGCCATAACTACATCAACATCTGGATGAGATGCGATACTTACTAGCCCTTCCTGATCAGTCAAAATTTCAATATTTTGTAATTCATTTTTTGCAAATAAAGCTGCTAATTCGTCAACTTTTTGCTTTGGAACAACTACAACTTTTGGTTGAAATTGTTTACATATATCAACCAATTCAAAAATTCGACTATGAGCTGAAATTGCAAATACTGAATACTTATCAGGATGTTGATTTAAAATTTTTAAGGTACTTTGCCCAATGGAACCGGTTACACCCAATATGCAAACAGATTGTGTCATTTATAAATCTACACCAATAAGTTTTAATATATACATTCCCGTTGCAAAGATCGGGGCTGCAGCAAGTAAAGAATCAATACGATCTAAAACACCACCATGACCAGGTAGTACACGTCCAGAATCTTTAATACCAGCACGACGTTTAATCATCGACTCAAATAAATCACCTAAAACTGAACCGAATACTGTAATCAGTGACAATATAAGAAACAGGATTTGCTGAATTAAAGTTAAATTTAGATATTGGTATTGCACAACCAACATTACCAGTATGGTCGTGATAATACCACCATACAAACCCTCTACCGATTTGTTCGGACTTACGGTTGGAGCCAGTTTTCTTTTACCAAATTTGCGACCAACAAAGTAAGCACCACTATCTGCACCCCACACGAGTAAGAACAGATACATTAACCACCATGGTGAACTTTGCCACACGACAAAAATTGAAGTTACTGCAGCACAGACTAAAATTATGCCAATTACATACAAGGTCGCGTTATACCAACCATCAAACTCAGGAAAAGATTTGACCCAATAAACGCTCACAAGCCAAGTTAAAATTGAAGCAGACCACAACAGTAATGCAATATCATGAAAAAATAGCGCAACGCCTGAAACGAATGCAACAAGCAGACCGTAGCACCAAGCTTTAGGCTTTACAGCATTTACAGTTTCACGAGGCATTAATTTATACCATTCATACCCCGCAACCCCTGCTGCCACAATCATAAGAACCAACATTGGATAATGTGATTGCGTAGCAAACATACAGCCTAAAACAACTGCAACAAGTACCAATGCGGTAACAATCCGCTCTAACATTATAAGTTCTCTATTTTCTCTTGCTGAATTTGTTCAGATGTTTTGCCAAACCGACGCTCACGTCCTGAAAAAACATTCAATGCATGATCGAATTCTTGTACTGTAAATTCTGGCCATAAAGTATCAGTAAAATACAGTTCCGCATATGCTGCTTGCCATAACAAGAAATTAGATATGCGATAATCTCCACCTGTACGGATCAATAAGTCCACAGCTGGCAGATCGTTTAGACTGACATATTTTTCGAACAAATCAACATTTATTTGATCAGCACCAAATTCTCCACGGGAAACTGCTTCAGCAACTTGTTTTGCTGCATTTGCAATATCCCACATCCCACCATAGCTCACGGCAATAGTTAAGGTCATAGTGTCGTGATGTGCTGTTTGTTGCTCTGCATCTTCCATTAAGGCAACTAAGTGTGAGGGTAATCGTGAACGATCACCTATAAAACGCAAAGCAATATTAAATTTCTTCATGCGAGGTATTTGCTCATGAATAGTTTCTTCAAGAAGTTTCATAAGCAGATCGACTTCAAATTGTGGTCGATTCCAGTTTTCACTTGAAAATGCAAAAACTGTTAAAGCGCGAATACCAGTTTTTTTACAATGTTCAACGATAGGATCAAGAACATTTTTACCCTCTCGATGCCCATCACCTTTTTGCATTTGATTTTTTTTTGCAAAGCGATTGTTGCCATCCATGATGATGGCAACATGCTTAGGAAGATGATACTCTTCTGAATCGGTCATAAAATTAGACCTTCATCAATTCTGCTTCTTTCGCTGCAAGACGCTTGTCTACTTCTGCAACATATTTATCAGTGATTTTCTGGATATCTTCACCTGCACGGCGCTCATCATCTTCAGAAATTTCTTTCTCTTTTAATAATGCTTTAATATCACCTAAAACATCACGACGAATATTACGAATCGCAACTTTTGCATTTTCAGCTTCACTACGTGCAACTTTTTGCATATCACGACGTGTTTCTTCAGTTAATGCTGGTAAAGGTACACGAATCGCATCTGCTGTAATCGGGTTTAAACCAAGATCACTTTCACGGATTGCCTTATCAATAGCAGATACCATTGTACGTTCAAATGGTTGAACAAGAAGTGTACGAGAGTCTTCAATACCTACGTTTGCTACTTGGTTTAAAGGCACATCAGAACCGTAGTAAGGAACCATCACACCATTTAAAATTGATGGGTGCGCACGGCCGGTACGAACTTTAGCAAACCCTTGTTCCAAAGAATCAAGAGTTTTTAACATACGCTGTTCGCTGTCTTTTTTCAGATCGTTAATCATATGATCTACCTTACTTATTTATTCAAGAATGTATTTAACAAATTTAATTTAGCGCTAGTATAAAGAGCTTTCAACAACACGTACATTATTTAGTAACGCGTGTACCTTCTTTTTCACCCATTACTACTGACAATAGCGCACCTGATTTATTCATATCAAAAACTTGTAGTGGCACATTATGGTCACGACATAAACAAATAGCAGTCAAATCCATAACACCAAGTTTTTCGTCTAACACTTGATCAAAGGTTAAATGATCGTATTTAACTGCGTCTTCGTATTTACTTGGGTCTTTATTATATACGCCATCTACTTTAGTCGCTTTTAGAATTAAATTGGCTTCAATTTCAATTCCCCGTAAGCATGCTGCCGTATCTGTTGTAAAGAATGGATTTCCTGTGCCAGCGACAAAAACACAAACTTCACCTTGGCTCAAGTGACGAATAGCATCACGACTTGAATAAGACTCTACAACTGTACCAATTGGTAATGCTGACATCAGGCGAGTTCTGATATTACGGCGAACTAATGCATCACGCATAGCCAAGCCATTCATTACAGTTGCAAGCATCCCCATTTGATCGCCAGTTACACGACCAACCAAGCCATCTTTTTGCAACTGACTACCACGATACAAGTTACCGCCACCAACAACGATACCCACTTGCACACCTAAGCCAACTAAGTGAGCAATTGAAAGGGACATTTGATCAAGAACTTGGGCATCAATACCCATATCTTTATTACCTGACAGTGCCTCACCAGATAGTTTCAATAAAATGCGTGAATAACGGGGGCTAATTGTTTCCGCCATGAGTTTGCTCCAAAACCTCTTAAACTGAATGCTTTTTGAATCGTTATCGATTAGACCGACTTAATTTTAATTAACTTTGCAAATAAGTCGTATTCATCCGCATCGGTGATTTCGACTTCCAACATATCGCCTGGTTGAATTGTGCACTTATCGATATCTTCTACAAAGACATTACCGTCAATTTCCGGAGCATCCGCATAAGAACGTGCAACAGCAACAGGATATTCATCTTCCAAACTATCGATTAATACAGTCATCGTTTGACCAATACGTTTTTGCAACTTAGCAGCAGAAATTTGTTGCTGCACTTGCATAAAGCGCTCGTAACGCTCTTGCTTAATTTCTTCAGGCACATGATCGGGTAAATCATTTGCCGTAGCGCCTTCTACTGGTGAGTAGGTAAAGCAGCCAACACGATCAAGTTCAGCTTCAACTAACCAATCGAGCAATATTTGAAAATCTTCTTCAGTTTCGCCTGGGAAACCCACTACAAATGTAGAACGAATCACAAGATCCGGGCATTTTTCACGCCACAATTTAATCTTTTCGAGTGTATTTTCACTGTGAGCCGGACGCTTCATTAACTTAAGAATACGCGGGCTTGCATGTTGGAATGGAATATCAAGATATGGCAGAATTTTACCTTGTGCCATTAAATCAATAACTGCATCAACATGTGGGTATGGATAAACATAATGTAAGCGCACCCAGATGCCAAGTTGGCCTAGTGCTTCACACATATCAAAGAATTTTGTTTTAACAGGCTGGCCATTCCAGAAATCAAGTTTGTATTTGGTATCTACACCATAAGCTGATGTATCTTGAGAAATAACTAAGATTTCTTTAACGCCCGCTCTTTTAAGCGCAGCTGCTTCTTCCAGCACACTTCCGACTGGACGAGAAACAAGATCACCACGCATACTTGGGATAATACAGAAGGTACAACGATGGTTACATCCTTCAGATATTTTTAAATAGGCATAATGTTTTGGTGTTAAGCGAATTCCTTGTTCAGGAACCAAATCAACAAACGGGTTGTGTTTAGGTGGTGCTGGCACATATTCATGTACAGCTTCCATTACATCTTGATAAGCTGCTGCACCAGTAACCTTTAAAACATTTGGATGCATTTGACGAATTTTGTCTTCGTCTTTACCTAAGCATCCAGTAACGATTACTCGACCATTTTCACTCATGGCCTCGCCAATTGCATCTAGCGACTCTTGTACCGCAGATTCGATAAAACCACAGGTATTAACAACAACTAAATCAGCACCATCATAATCTGATGCAACTTGATAACCTTCAGTCTTTAACTGAGTTAAAATTCGTTCAGAATCTACCAATGCCTTAGGACAACCTAAAGAAACAAAACCGACTTTGGGGGTCTTCATGAATCTGCGCTCCACTTGAATGCGCGTATTGTATGTCTTTTCTTGCTTCAAGCATAGGTGGAAAGCCTACTCTTTGTGTAATGCACCAAAATACGACCAACATTTGCACCAAAACTCACCTTTGCACCAAGTTGGATCATGTTATTATCTATATTCAAGCCATCAGTTTTGATCAACCGATATAAAGACCGATTTCAGCGCGTTTTTAAATACTTTAAAACTTTAAAATAACCCATAAACAAAGTTGGCGTATATTTTGCATCGTTCATGTTCTATAACGGTGAAAATCCGATAATCAATGAAGATGCCATTGCGCTATTTTAAGACAGGAACGATTCGCTAATGGATCAACACAACCCTATCGACTATCGCCTATTGGTAGACAATCTAACTACTGCGATTTTATTGATCGATAGTAACTTGAATATTTTTTATTTAAATTCTGCCTGCGAAGCTCTATTTGATATTAGTTTGCTTCGAGCTTCAGGACAGCCCGTTTTAAACCTACTTCATGCGCCTGACGATACTTTTAATACTCATGAAGCTTTATTAAACACCATAAAAACTGGTCAACCTTACACTCGAAGAGAAGCTATTATTAATGTCAACTTTAAAGATCTCCATGTCGATTATACAGTTTCTCAATTAAATGCTGGTAAAAGTTATCACCCATTACTATTAATTGAGCTTAACCCGATTGATCGTATGTTAAAGATTTCTAAAGAAGAAAATCTCGTACAACAGCATCAGGTAGCAAGGCAACTTGTACGCGGCGTTGCACATGAAATTAAGAATCCACTTGCAGGTATTCGCGGTGCGACTCAATTACTAGCTCGCAGTTTAAACGATAAAAGTTATGCCGAATTTACAGATGTCATCATTAATGAAGTAGATCGCTTAACGAACTTGGCAGATACCATGTTGGGTTCTAGACAACTCCCAAGTTATGAGAATGTTAATGTACACGAACCTTTGGAACGAGTGCGTTCACTTATCGCCAACCAGACAAAGAAAAAAATTAAAATTATACGGGATTATGATTTGTCTTTACCCGATGTTAATGCTGATCGTGATCAATTAATCCAAGTCATGCTCAACATTAGTGTAAATGCAATTCAAGCTATAACAGAAAACAAAACATTCTTTATAGATCATGAACCAGAACTAATTCTACGTACACGCATACAACGTCTTGTCACGATTAATGGTGTACTGAATCGATCTACTGTACGGGTCGACATAGAGGACAATGGACCAGGCATTCCAGAAAGTATTTTAGAGTCTGTGTTTTACCCTTTGGTTACTGGACGAGCAAAAGGTACTGGGCTTGGCCTGAGTATTGCACAGAATATTATGCATCAACATAACGGAATGATTGAATGCCAATCTGTTCCTGGAAAAACAATTTTTAGCTTATATTTACCTTGGGAGTCAGACCGTGTCGCGAAATAAAATATGGGTTATTGATGATGATCGCGCCATGCGATGGGTATTGGAAAAGACCTTTAAAGAGGAAGGTTTTGATGTTACCAATTTTGAAGAAGCTCAAACTGCGCTGGAACGCTTACATCATGATGCTCCCGATGTCATCTTAACTGACATCCGCATGCCTGGAATTGATGGTTTAACTTTTTTATCTAAAGTCAAAAACACTCACCCCGATTTACCTGTCATTATTATGACAGCACATTCTGACTTAGAGTCAGCTGTATCGAGCTATCAAACAGGTGCATTTGAATATTTACCAAAACCGTTTGATATTGATGAAGCTTTAGCTTTAGTTAACCGTGCAATTCTGCATATTAATAAACTGCAACAGCAAGAAGCTACAAAAACAGCTTCACCGCTTCAATCAACAGAAATTATTGGTGAATCTCCAGCAATGCAGGAGGTTTTCCGCGCCATTGGTCGTTTATCTCAATCTCATATTACCGTTTTAATTAATGGTGAATCGGGTACAGGTAAAGAACTAGTTGCTCATGCTTTACACAAGCACTCCCCACGCCGTGCCAAGCCTTTTATTGCTTTAAATATGGCTGCCATACCAAAAGACTTGATTGAAACCGAATTATTTGGTCATGAAAAAGGTGCTTTCACAGGTGCAAACACTCAGCATCAAGGTCGCTTTGAACAAGCAAATGGCGGAACATTGTTCCTTGATGAAATTGGTGATATGCCATTTGAAACACAAACTCGACTGCTACGCGTACTCGCTGACGGTGAGTTCTATCGTGTGGGTGGACACATCCCAGTTAAAGTAGACGTTCGAATTGTGGCGGCAACGCATCAGGATTTAGAAAAGCTGGTCAATGAAGGTCGCTTCCGTGAAGACTTATATCACCGCTTGAATGTGATTCGTATTCACATTCCTAAGCTTGCTCACCGAAGTGAAGATATTCCAATGCTTGCTCAGCATTTTCTTGCGCGTGCAGGTAAAGAACTTGGTGTAAGTCCAAAAATCTTACGTACTGAAACCACGGACTATATGCAACAGTTACCATGGCCTGGCAACGTTCGACAACTTGAAAATACGTGCCGTTGGTTAACTGTGATGATCACGGGTCGCGAGGTTTATCCAGAAGATTTACCTTCAGAGCTCAAACAAGTTCCATTGCAAAAGAGTAGTGACGCTGGACAACCGGCTCCTTCATTTGAACGTATTTCTCTACACCATTGGGATGAATTATTGAATCAATGGGCCATTCAAAAACTTAAGAATGGTGAAATGAAAATTTTGGATATTGCCACACCAATGTTTGAACGCACGTTGATTAATGCTGCATTACAACAAACACGCGGACGCAAACGTCACGCAGCAGAACTGTTGGGTTGGGGCCGTAATACCTTAACTCGAAAGTTAAAAGAACTTGGAATGGACTCTGCAGATGATGATGAAGAAGATGAGCATAAAGTTACTCAAACCGAAGCCTAAAAGTTTATGAGTTAAATTCAGAGCGGTTAAGTCATTCTTAGCCGCTTTATTTTTATTAGCAATTTTCCATTAAACTCTAAATAAACATAAGGTTACATCATTACAACCTTCTACAATCTACTCTAAGCTCATATTTTCTATTAGTTTATTTCTTTAATTAATCACTTACTGTTCAGCAGATGATCTAAGAAAATAGCAATAGCCATCTTTAAAGATAGTTTTGCTATACTAAATAAGCAAAGTCAGTTGTTGTTATTAAATTTTATGTATGATTCAGTCCTGGATTCACATCATCTTGCATGTGAAAAACCTCAAACACGCCGCGGTATTGAACGTCGTTTAGCTCTATTGTTAAGCGCGACCGAGCTGTTTCTAGAGAAAGGATATGATGCTGTATCTCTCGATGACATAGTTAATCATGCAGGCGGTTCAAAGGCTTCTATTTATAAATATTTTGGTAATAAAGAAGGACTTTTTACTGCTATTTGTGACTATAAACGTGAAATGTTTTTTAAAGATATTTGTATTCCATTTCAACCAGAGAAAAGCACTTTAAGAGAATATCTAATTCAAACACTCAATCGTGTCTATGTTCATATTATTCAACCTGAACATGTCGCGTTTTTAAGACTGATTATCGAACAAACCGAGTGTAATACTGTCCTCATACAATACTTATATGACAAATGGGTGCACAACTTACAAAACACACTTACTCAAGCATTAGAGTTTGCAGATAAATCAGGCGAAATTACATGCACTTCTCCGTATTACTCTTCACTGATGTACTTTGGAATTTTACGTGATATTGAATGGCGTATGATTATGGGCATGCCCGCCCTACCAGATGAGAAAGAAGCTTTTGATTATATTGAATATTGTGTAGATATTTTCTTAAAAGGCCATCATAAAGTCTAATTCTTTTGCATTTTAAAATGCTTATAGTATAGTAGACTTCTTTTTTCCCACATCCACCCAGCCAACAACAGATAATTGTTGTATTTCAAAACAATTATTATGGAGTAGCTACATGGCTCTAAGACATTTCCTGACTTTACGTGATCTATCCACTCTAGAACTTAATCGCATTTTAGAACGCGCAAGTGAACTGAAAAAAATGCAACATGACAATAAGGTCTACCAACCTTTTGTCGGTAAAGTATTGGGAATGATTTTTGAGAAATCTAGTACGCGTACACGTATCTCTTTTGAAGCAGGTATTAACCAATTTGGCGGTAGTGCGATTTTTTTATCGCCTCGTGATACACAATTGGGCCGCGGTGAACCAATTGAAGACTCAGCACGTGTAATTTCAAGTATGCTTGATATCGTGATGATTCGTACCTTCGGTCATGACATTGTTGAACGCTTTGCATCTTATTCAAAAGTTCCTGTGATTAATGGCTTAACTGATGATCATCATCCATGCCAGTTACTTGCAGATTTACAGACTTATATTGAACATCGCGGTAGTATTGAAGGCAAAACGGTTGCTTGGATCGGTGATGGCAATAATATGTGCAACTCATATATTGAAGCTGCACATATGATGGGTTTCAAACTTAAAATTGCATCGCCAAAAGGATATGAACCAAAACCTGAATTTTTAGCAGAGTTTGGTCATTGTGTTGAGCTTTTTGATAATGCAGAAGATGCAGCAGTAAATGCTGATCTTATTGTGACAGATGTATGGGCAAGCATGGGCCAAGAAGAAGAGCAAAAACTTCGTGAAAAGGCCTTTGCTAATTTTCAGGTTAACGAAAAATTAATGAGTCTTGCTCACCCTGACTGTTTATTCATGCATTGCTTACCTGCTCATCGTGGTGAAGAAATTTCTGAAACCATGCTCGATCATAAAAATGCAGTCGTATGGGATGAAGCAGAAAATCGTCTTCATGCTCAAAAAGCTTTAGTTGAATTTTTATTGAATGAAAATCTAAAAGCTTAACTATTTAAATAAAAGAAAACAGCATCTTTATGATGCTGTTTTTTTATTTTAAAAGACTTGTACTTTTCCAGTTAATTATTTTTAAAATTTTGATAACGTTGTCGAATATATAAGCAGGCTGTATTTCAACTATTCACTAGAATCGTGTATAACATTCTACACAATAAGCTAAGCCTACTCTTGTAGAGTGCGATCATGACAACCCTTGAACAATCATTATCTCAAATTCCCGCATTTTCGATTATTCATGAACATTTATTTAGTTCGGCACAGCCTTCTGTTGAACAACTAAAATTGATTAAAGAGTATGGCTGTAGCACAGTCATTAATCTTGCTTTAACTAATGCTCCAAATCATATTGAGAATGAAGATCGTATTTGTTTAGACCTTGGTTTAAATTACATCCATATTCCAATTGATTGGGAAACCCCATCAGCAGAGCAATGTTTACTCGTGCTTGATCTGATTGATCACTTAGTTCAAAACGAGATTATTTGGGTGCATTGTTCCAAAAATGATCGTTCAAGCTGTCTAATGTATGTTTACAGACAGTTTTATATGAATATGGATATGCCCACTTCTCAAGATTTACTACACGAAATTTGGGAGCCTAATGAAACTTGGACAGGACTCATTCATAGTATTACCTTACAGCTACAAGGCCGTAAGGCAACTTTAGAACTTCAGCAGTCTTTACAGCAGGCTGATCACTTAGTGTGATGAGAAACTAAAACAGTCGCTGTAGCCAAAATACCTTCTTGACGACCGGTAAACCCAAGTTTTTCGGTTGTCGTTGCTTTAATGCTAATTTGATTAATATCTACATTTAGAACATCAGCAATGCTTTGACGCATTTGTAGATTATGCTTAGCTAATTTTGGACGCTCACAAGCTACCGTAATATCGGCATTATTTAACTGATAACCACGGTCTAAGATCAATTGATAAACATGCTTTAACAATACTCGGCTATCTGCACCTTTGTATTCTGGGTCAGTATCAGGAAAATGTTGTCCAATATCTCCAAGCGCTAAAGCACCTAATAAAGCATCACATAGCGCATGAAGTACAACATCACCGTCAGAGTGTGCTTTCAAACCATGTGTATGTGGAATTTGAATACCCGCCAATGTAACGAAGTCCCCCTCTTCAAAGGCGTGTACATCCATTCCTTGTCCAATACGAATCTGAGCAACCATATAAATTATTACCTTCCATAAAAACTTAAGAAATCTTGTATTCAGCCGTTCTGTTTCGCTATAGTACACCTAGCAAAGTAGACTGAAAGTATAAGCGATCATGCTGTCTAATACTGATATGAATCAATTGAAAAGATTAAGTTTTGTCGTGACACTGAGTTGTTTATGTTCACCTCTTGTCTTTGCAGAATCAATAGACTGCTCCAATACTGGAGCTGAGCTTAAAATCTGCTCAAAAACATTTAGTGAATCAAGAAAAGAACTCAATAATAAATATCTTTCTGCATATTTAGTTACTGATGCCCCCTTACAGCTCTTACAGGATACACAAAAGTTATGGTCTAAACATACTCAGCAATGCAAGAGTAATACATGCATTCAGCAACAGTTTGATTTACGTACTGATGACTTAAATTTTTATGCGTCGCTTAAGCAAACGCTTACCCAGCATTATCTTAAGTTTGAAAATGGACATATAGCAGCTCAGCCTGTACACATTCAAGTCCATCAGCTCGCAAAAGATAAAATCAAAATTGAAGGGATAGCATACCGCAATCCAAATAACCGCAAGGAAACTCAAACGATTTCATTGATGGCCTATAGTTCACCTGAACAAAAAAGTGAAATTTTAGACAATGAGCACAACTGTAAATATCAGTTTAATTTTCAAAAAGCCTTACTTAATGTGAAAACCCAGCAAAAAGGCTGTGAACGTTTTAGCGGAATCTACCGCTTATATGATTAACTCTTTAAATAAAAGCCAGTGTTTGAACACTGGCTTTTTACTTTCTACACTGGATATTTTTGAGCAATATCCTGACCGACTAAAACTGCGGTTGCCGCAGACAAAGTCCAACCTAAATGCCCATGCCCTGTATTATAAAAAACACGAGGTTGTTTAGATTGCTTAACAACAGGCAACATGTTTGGCATCATCGGTCTTAATCCTGCCCAAGGCACTACATGCTCAGTTGAAATATCAAAGTTACGATTAACCCAATTCACTAATGGTTGAATACGATCAGCCCGTATGTCGCGGTTATAGCCATTAAACTCAGCAGTTCCCGCTACACGCAAACGATCCTTACCTAAACGAGAAGTCACGATCTTTGCACTTTCATCTAGCAAGCTCACCCAAGGAGCATTCTTTACACTGTGCTCATCTTTTAATTGCACTGTAATTGAATAACCTTTTACTGGATACACATTTACACGCTCACCAATCATATCGGCAAGTTGATAACTTCCTACCCCCCCACATACAACAAGCACATCACCCTCAAGTTGAATGTTATCGGACTCAACCAGATAAGGATGCTCCGCACTTGGCTGACAAGTCACGACCACTTTGTCTGCGCTGCACTTAATATCCATAACTTCTAGGCCGAACTTATATTGAACGCCATATTGTTTAGTCTTCTCAGCCAAAGAGGTTGAATATTTATGAATATCACCCGTTGCATCACTTGGCGTGTAATAGCCGCCGAAATAGTCACCTGTCAAAGATGGTTCTATTGCTTTCATTTCATCAGGTGAAACCGAATAGCGTTCCAATGTCCCTTTGTTCAATACGTTATTGACCTGTTTAGCAATCTCATAGTCAGCCTTACTATGATACATATGGAGAATTCCACGCTTCTCCAAGTCAAACTCGAGCTGTTCTTTTTCAGCAACTTCAAACAGACGCTTACGAGCGAGTAATGCCAAACGGACTGTCTCAATCGTATTCGCCTCATAGTTCTTAATATGTGATAGAAATTCAACTAGCCAACTATACTTATGCAAACTAAATGAAGGGTTTAACAATAGAGGAGCATCTTTTTGTCTCATCCATTTAAAGCCTTTAATCACGGTGGCTTTTTGGTTCCATACTTCGGCATTACAAGCCGATAGTTGCCCTCCATTGGCAAATGACGTTTCCATTGCAGGATATAAATGTCGATCAATCACTGTGACTTGATAACCCAGTTGCGATAATTCATAAGCAGAGGTAACCCCTGTGATTCCCGCACCTATCACAATAACATGTGGCATAACAGACTCCTCAGAAATGCAAAACATTTCATCAGTACAGCCCATCTGTCATTGGTACCTGAGAGTTTTGACCCCAACGTTACCTTTTAACGTTTAGATCTTCCCCTTCGGTGAGTTTATAATTTATAAGTTATTGTTTTCCATTCTTATAAATCTAAGCTTCTCTCCAGATTTTTTAATTATTACAGTCCTTTTGCCTGAGAGTTTCCGGGCTTGTTGCTCCTTCGGCGGGTTCTTAATGAACCTCTCTCCCGCAATAATTTTGTATTTATATAAGCAATGTATCTGCCACATTGAAAAAAACGCATTCTTTTCTTGTAAACTTTTGTACAAGCATTCTTAAAATTATAAGATATTGATTTAGTTAATAATAAAAAAGGTGAATCTTTATAAATTCACCTTTTGTACTTAAATTAAAGTTTTCCGTTTAGTACTTGGTCTGTAACTGTACCTTTCCATTGCTCACGCAAGGTTGGTAAGTAGAATTTCTCACCAATAGTGACCAGTTCAGCATCAATCAATGCATGAACTTCGTGCATAAAAATATAATCTAGAGCAACTAAAGAAAGCTGATGATTTTTTTGTGCTGTTTTCTTACGTTTTACCTGTGCTTGTTTCACTAGCTCATTTGCAAAGTTTTTATCTTTATAAGCAGTAATTGCATTTAAACGAAGCTCAATAACACCCCATCCCGCTAATAGCTTTTTAAAGATTCCAAAATCTTTTGAGGTTGATTCCCATGTAACATTTTCCAAATTATTATCTTCAGGTAAAACTGGTAATAATAAATCCGCTGTACTTGGGAAAATCTTTTTAAGATTTAACAGAAACTTAACTGGCTGATCACTAGGATAATCATTAAATTGCACATGTTGTTGGGTATCTGTCAAATAAATAGAGAGCATTCAAAAATCCTTAACTAAGCAGCTGTTTTTAATAATTTTATCTCTAACTTTGCGAAATAAATGCAAAACAAAAAACAATATAAAAACAGGACAAGGTGGGCATTTTAACAATTATGACAGCTTATTCAACGCCAATTCTCTATTAATTAGTGAAAGTTTAGCTTTGTGATAAAAAGCTCTCCGAAGAGAGCTTAACTTTAAATAGAAAACTTAAGATCCACTTTAATCCCTAGTTTTGATCAAACTTGGTATTGATCAACTTTGTGATTGGGTTGATCTACAAGCAATTTAATAAAAGAAGGAATAGAAGTAGTGTTAAGCAGATACGGATTAAACTCATCAACATGATGATGATGAAAGAAATCTTTTATTTTCGTATTAATAGGAGCAAATTTCATGCTCCAGTGTTTAAATAGCCGTTGTTCGGATCGTTCTGAAAAAATGATTTCACAGTTCTGGTGTCTCGAATCTTTCAAAATTAAATTATAAAATAGCGATTCGACCTGCTCTTTCTCACCTTCCAAATATTGCAAGAAGTATCCATTACCGTAGTAAAGCACCCCTGTAATATCATTATGAGAGTTAAAGCTAACTGCCTCTGTGAGAATATCAATTAAATCTTGTTTTATTTGACTGTGTTCACTATTGGTTTTACTTGCATACATAAAGCCTATTAAACTCATAGCGATACTCGAAAATAGATTGAATATATTCTGACATCCACACTCTCTTCTTACAATGTAAGCTATTTAAAACCTTGTATTTCAAAAGTAAAGATTTTTTTCATTTTGAAAAATGACAAACTTTAACAACCCGAAATCTTTTGTAAATTAATGCCAACTTAATAACTTAATCTAACAGCATTAAGTTTAGTACAATTGAAAATTATCTTTAATGTATGGATGTCTAATGGAGAATCATGAAATTATTCTTCAAGACGAACATCATAAACAGTTTAAGATTGTGAAAGTTCAAGATGTTCGTTTTGATAAAAATACGCTTAACAATAGTTACCAATGGTTATGGATATTTGATCATAGTTCAGAGTTTTTTCCATTTGAATTATGGGATCAACTGGATCATGCAACTATTCATCAAAAGATCAAACTTGGTAATCAAGTTTTCAGAATTATTAAGATCCTTACAAAGAAAACGAAAATTAGACCCTCATAAAAGATAAGTACTTAACCAAGTTGAAATCACTGAAACCAATATCTTCGGCTGTTCAATCGGAATCATATGGCCCGTATTTTTAATTATCTCAAGCTTTGCATGTGGCAACTGATCTAATAATTCTATCGCTTCTTCCTTAGAACGCAGCTGGTCCTCTGCACCAGAAATAATTAAAGTTGGGCATGTGATCTTACTCATATCATAAGAACTTCTATCTAACATAGATTGTTTAACGAACTCTTCATAACCTAAAGTCCTGCCCATCTCTTGGATTCTTTTTACAAGAGCGCGATTCTGAACATTCGATGGATGAAGTGTTTTTTCAATCGATATTGAACTTAGCCCATGGAAATTTTTCCCCGTGTTAAGTTTAATCGCCGTTAACTTTTGATTTTTCTGCTCTTCTGTATCTGAGCGTAATGAAGACGCTATTAAAACAAGCGCCTTAACTTTTTGAGGAAATTGCTCCAATATAGATCTCGCAATGTATCCTCCAAGTGAGAATCCAATTAGTACAAAGCTCTCAGGCGCATTTTTAGCAATATTCTGAGCAATCTCTTTTATTGTTTGTCCTTCTTTTAAAGTAGCTCGATATGTATTCCACTCTTTAGGCACCTCATTTATGACTTCATTCCACAGAGATTCGTCAAGCATATAACCAGGAATTAAAACAACTGAAAGTGGCTTTTGATTCATAAGTTTTTTAATACCTTACTTGTAAATTATAGCTAACAGCATTTTATGCTAATAAAAAAATCGATAACTAGAATATTGAAGTAAAAAATAAAATCACTATATAAATTAAACAGTATTAACTTTAGAAGCGCGCCAGACTAAAGCATTCTATTTCTACGCTTGAAGGAGGTACACATGAAAGTTAGAGCATCACGTACGTATTCCGCCTCAGCAAATAATTATTTTATTTCCAAAGAATACGACTGTACTGTTATTCCTGTAAAAGGAATGTGTTTTATCGACTCTGGTTTAACTGAGAGTGGAGTGATTCAACCCGTAGAAATTATTGAAGTGACCATAGAACCAGAATCTAACTCGTACCATGTTCTTTTAGCAGGCGATCCTCATGACCACGAAAAAGAAGAGCTAAAAAAGAAATTTGAAGCGATGAAATCTCATGGTTGGGAATATATAGAAGGCTTACTTTGATATTTTCCTATCTCAAGCTATAAGTTAGTCTCTACCTATAAAAGCCCTCGGATGAGGGCTTTTATATACACATTAACGCTTACATTGTTTTAGTGATTACTTGCTATTTGGTGAAACCATTTTTTCAGGTTTTACCACTTCATCAAATTGCTCTGCTGTAACCAAACCAAACTCAACAGCAACCTGCTTCAACGTTTTATTTTCTTTATAAGCAGTCTTTGCAACTTTTGCAGAATTTTCATAACCAATCACTGGGTTTAACGCTGTGACCAACATGAGAGAGTTATGTAAGAAGTGGTCAATCTTATCTCGATTAGGCTCAATTCCTACCGCACAGTGGTCGTTAAAACTATTACACGCATCACCAAGCAATTGAATAGACTGCAATAAGTTATAAGCAATTACAGGCATAAATACGTTTAACTCAAAGTTACCGGAAGCACCAGCCACGTTAATGGTCGTATCATTTCCAAGCACTTGCGCGACAACCATGGTCATTGCTTCACTTTGTGTCGGATTTACTTTCCCCGGCATAATGCTTGAACCAGGTTCATTTTCAGGAATACGGATTTCACCGAAACCACAGCGTGGACCACTGGCCAACCAACGAATATCATTCGCAATTTTATTTAAGCTTACAGCTAAAGTTTTCAATGCACCTGATGCAAAAACAGCTGCATCACGCCCCGCTAGTGCTTCAAATTTATTAGGCGCAGTTATAAATGGCAAACCTGTAAGTAGAGCAAGCTGAGCTGCTGCTTTCACTGCATAGTCAGGATGTGCATTTAACCCGGTTCCTACAGCAGTTCCGCCCAATGGCAACTCATATAAACCACTTAAGGCTTGTTGTAGTCGAACCAATCCATGCTCAAGCTGAGAAACATAGCCACTAAACTCTTGGCCTAAAGTTAATGGTGTGGCATCTTGCAAATGGGTACGGCCAATTTTGACGATGTCTTGAAATTCGTCAGACTTTTTTTGCAAAGTCGCTTTAAGTTGCTCAACGGCAGGGATGAGTAATTCGTTAATTTGCAAACTTGCTGCAACATGAATAGCCGTTGGAAATGAGTCGTTTGTTGATTGAGCACGATTGACATGATCATTTGGATGTACTGGTTTTTGTGCGCCTAAAGCTTGCCCTAATTTCTGGTTTGCAATATTGGCAATCACTTCATTACAGTTCATGTTACTTTGCGTACCAGAACCCGTTTGCCAGACAACTAAAGGAAACTGTGAATCCCACTTGCCATCAATGACCTCTTCAGCTGCGCCCACAATATATTGGCTCAAATCTTGTGGTAATTGTTCAAGTTCAGCATTGGTTATTGCAGCAGCCTTTTTGACTAAACCCATTGCTCGAATCATGGCACGGGGTAATCGTTCTTGCCCGATTTTAAAGTTCTGCAAGCTGCGTTGAGTCTGTGCCCCCCACAATGCTTCATTCGGAACTTCAATCTCACCCATCGTGTCATGTTCAATTCGTGTTTGCATAGAAACCTCGGTTATCTCAATAAAGAACTCACGGGCTGAAGCAAGTATTTGCTCTGGCTAGTTAATTTTGAATATCCTACTCAACCATACCAGCATTGTAAATAAGAATCATTATCTTATCTTCCATTTAGCGTATTTTGATAAAAGCGCCATTCATCTTCGATCATTTGTTTTAACGTGCGTTTCGGCGACCATTGCAATAAGGTTTTTGCTTTCCCAATATTAGCCCCAACTTGATCTAACTCAACATGTTTATAAATTGCTGATTGTGTCGGAATCTCAGCTTGAGTGACTTGGGAAATTTCATCGAGTAATTGACGAATTGAATGAACTTGATCATGGGCAATATTAAATGCTTCACAACAATGTGTTTGATCACGCAGCCAATGTAAACTCGCGCTCACCGCCTCGCATAAATCTAAAACATGTAGAAAACTACGTTCAGTCGTATGATCTGACGTTTCGGCTTGATCTTGTAATTCAATCAAATCACGCTGCATCGCTGCGACTTGCATCGCAAGTGGTACGATATTTTTAGGGAGCTGAGCGACATACTCTCCGAGTACACCATGTTCAAATGCACCTACAATATTAGATAAGCGCAAGATTGCAATTTTCCACTCATGGTCAATTTTATAAGTATCACGGATAATTTCTTCAATCATCTGTTGAGACTTAATGTAGGGATTAGGATAAGCGTAATTAAATTCTTCTGTTTCACTTAATTGCAACCCAGATTTCCCATAAGCTGCAAGACTAGACAAGTGAATAAAGTGACGAACACCTGTACGTTGCATGGCGCGTAATAAACTCATGATGCAACTGACATTATCATTATAATATTCAAGAGGTTTAAGGTTAGATTCTTCAATTGATTTGAATCCGGCAGTATGAATAACCGCATCAATTGAGTATTGCTCAAACACCTTATTTAATGCTGGTGTATTACGTACATCAAGTTTGACAAATGGAACGTACATACCAGAAATAAACTCTAGCCGTTCAAGCGTTTGCAAGGTCGAATTAGCCAAATTATCGACGATTACCACTTCTTGCCCTTGAGCCATGAGACTCAACGCAATGTGTGAACCGATAAAGCCTAAACCACCTGTCACTAAAATCATTGTATACTTACCTTTCTCTTAATGTATCTACGCCCATTTAGACGTATGACCATAGTGAATTCTCAATGAGTACATTACTACTAATTACCTCTGCTCCTACTTCCATTCATGCTTGGCATGCGTTAGGACTTGCTCAGGCACTCAAAAGTAAAAATGAAGACTTCCGTGTATTCTTTTACCAAGATGGCGTGCAGGTTGCTAATGATTTTCAATGGGTTCCTGACGACCAGCGTAATTTAACGCATGAATGGCAAAAGCTTGCGATTCGTCTTCCTGTTTGTGTGAGTGCTGCCCTCGCTCGTGGTATTACAGATGCAGAAAATGCTAGTCGCCATCACCTCACTCATCACAACCTTGCCAAAGACTTTGAACTTGTCGGGTTAGGTGAACTTGCTGATGCAGTACAGTCAGCATCTCGTCTTATTCAATTTTAAGTTACTTTGTTTGCTTAGATTGTTGCTTTTAAAAGGTATATTGTGTGAAATCTGTACTCGTCATCTTAAGCCAAGCAAATTTAACCAGTCTTCAAATCAATGAAAGCCTTTCCGCTACTATGGTTTTAGCAACCTTTGGCTCACCAGTCAAAGTATTATTGAAAGATGGTGCTCTTAGTCTTTTGCAAAATGATTTGTGCTTTGATCAGTTTGCTCAGGCTTTTAAAGTGGCTTCAAATATGGTCGAAAGTTTTGAGTTCTACGACTTGAGCCCCATTCTGATTGAAAGTAAAAATCAGCAACATCCTCTTGTACAAAAAACCGAACAAGAGATTGAATTTGTTCAGTTGAATGCTGAATTTATTCAATCTTTTGATCATGTTCTATATTGGTAGATGAAGGTGTAAGTTTAATGAATCCATCAACGCTTTATCTTGTGCAATCTTCTTATCACGCTACGCCTAAGATTATTGATGAGTTAAGTCATCTTATTCAGGCAGGTGACCAGATTGTTTTTATGGGTGATTCAATTGCACAGCTTTCTGCTGAAATGATTCAATCATTTGAATCTGTTTCATGTTTAAGCGTCGAAAAAGATTTACTTGATACAGATACTTTAGCTCAGATGAATGTATTAGATTATGATCAATTTGCTGATCTGATTTTGACGTTTAATCGCTGTATTTCTCTTAAATAATATATTTAGGCTGGTTTCATGAATTTAGAATTAGACCAAGATGGTCATTTGGTTGATTACACAATTTGGAATCCCGAAGTTGCACAAGAACTTGCCAAATCACTTGATCTTGAACTCACTGATTGGCATTTTGAAGTCTTAGCGGCTGTACGTCAGTTTTATCAACAGTTTGGACATTCTCCAGCAACTCGCCCACTGATTAAATTTTTAATGAAAACGGTCAGTCCAGAAATTAATAATGCGGTTTTACAGCAACAATTTAATACTGGTTTAGTGGCGCGTCATTTAAGTCGTTTAGCAGGGATCCCTAAACCAGCAAATTGTTTATAAAATTAAGTAAACTTTTTGGCGGCAGCAACGCATAAAATAGTTGCTGCTGTAACCACTAACATTGACCAACTTACTTGTTCGTTTAACAAGACCGCAGCAATACCTAACCCTATTAAAGGCTGTAACAGTTGTAGTTGGCTAATTGCAGCAATTCCTCCTTGTGCAAGCCCTTTGTACCAAAAGAAAAAGCCAATCAGCATACTAAATAAAGACACATAAATAAGGCCAACCAAAGCTGACGTAGACACGCTCTGAAATGAAGCTGGCATATAAAAAATAGTCAGAAATAGCATAAAAGGTAATGACAAAATTAACGCCCAACAAATGACCTGCCACCCCCCTATTTTTCTTGAAAGAACACCGCCTTCTGCATAGCCAAAGCCACAAAAAATAATTGCCATTAGCATATAAAAGTCACCCATCCCAAGTGATGTATCACCAGAGATGAAAAACATATAAGCGAAGACAACCGCACTCCCCAAGACTGCAAATATCCAGAAAAATTGATTCGGTTTTTCGCCGCCTCTCAACACAGCAAATATTGCTGTTGCAAGGGGTAAAAGGCTAACAAAAACGATTGAATGAGCTGCATTCATGTACTGTAGGGCAAGTGCTGTAAACAACGGGAAACCGATCACCACGCCTAAAGCAACGATGGCAAGAGGCCACCAATCTTGCTTAGCTGGTTTCTCTTGTTTTAAAACTAATATCAGAATAAGACCTAAAATCCCGGCAATTGCCGCACGTGCTGCGGTTAAAAAACCAGGATCGAAACCCATTACAGCTACACGTGTTGCTGGCAATGAACCCGCAAAAATAGCTACGCCAATAAAACCATTAACCCAGCCATTCATAAACCTATTCATAATTTTCTCCGTCACTATACGAAGAATTTAAGCTGTGCTAAGGTGATTAAACCAGATACAAAGCAGTACAATTTAAAAGAACTGTTATGTACTACTAACCAGTACAGTTGGGATTTTAAGTCAGTGAATCAGAGCAAAACAAAAATTGAAATTGTTATTTCAGAGATTGAGCAACAAATAAAAAATCGGTCTTTAATGCCTGGAGCACGCTTACCTTCTGTTCGTAAGTTAGCGAATGATCTGGGATTTTCAGTATCAACAGTTGTAGAAGCGTATGAAAGATTAATTGCTTTGGGAAAAATCGAATCAAGAACTGGATCTGGTTTTTATATTGTTGGTCCGCTCGCACCTTTAGCTTTAAGTGAATTAGGCCCTAAATTAGATCGTTCAGTTGATCCATTATGGATTTCACGTCAATCTTTGGAAGCAAAAGCAGATGTTTTTAAGCCTGGTTGCGGTTGGCTACCTGATGACTGGATGCCCTTAGACAGTATTCGTAAAGCCTTAAGGTCAGCTGCAAGAAGCCCTGATGATTGTTTAATGGGTTATTCAACACCGTTAGGATTACCCGCTCTACGTGACTTACTGGCAAGACGCGCTCAAGCAAAAGGGATAAACGCAAACCTTAATCAGGTGCTTTTAACAGACTCAGGGACTCAAGCGATTGATTTGGTTTGCCGATTTTTATTAAGGCCTGATGATGTGGTTTTGATTGATGATCCTTGTTATTTCAACTTTCATGCTTTACTTAAAGTTCATCAAGTCAAGGTTATTGGTATTCCCTACACACAAACAGGTCCTAACTTAGAGGCATTTAAAGAAGCAATTGAAACTTATAATCCGCGTCTTTATATCACCAACTCAGGAATTCACAATCCAACTGGAGCAGTACTTTCTCTTTCTACGGCGCATCAATTATTAAAGCTTATTGAGCAATCCAATTTGATTGTTGTTGAAGATGATATTTTTTCAGATTTTGAATATAGCCCTGCTCCTCGGCTTGCTGCTTTGGATAATCTTTCACGTGTAATCTTTATTGGAAGTTTTTCTAAAACGTTATCAGCATCTATTCGCTGTGGTTATATTATTGCAAAACCAGAATGGATTGATCAGCTCACTGACCTGAAAATTGCCACTAGCTTTTCTCACAATGGAGTATCGGCTGAAGTTTTATTAAGTGCTTTAACAGATGGATCTTACCGTAAACATATAGAATTACTAAAGGTTCGTTTAACAAAAGCGATGCACGATACGATTAATAAACTTGAACCATTAGGTATCAAGCCATGGATTAAGCCTCAAGCTGGAATTTTTGTTTGGTGTCATTTGCCAGAGGGAGTTGAAGCTTCAAAAATTGCAAAATATTGTATTAACCATCATGTTATTCTTGCACCAGGAAATGCGTTTAGCCAAGCTCCTAATGCTGGTCAATTCATACGTTTTAATGTAACCCAGTCAAATCATGACCATATCTATAAGACCCTAGCTGATGCGATTCAACAAGAGTCTTCATAATTAGTAATAAATTAGGCTTGTTTCTGTTTTTGCTGCATATATGCAAAATAACCCGGCCCAGCTGAAACCTGAACTTGTTTTGCATGTAAAGGTTCACGGCAAACCGAACATACCATGACTGGTTCAAACTTATGACCACAAGTTTTATGACGATATTCTAAAGGTTTACCCAAACCTTGATCCATCCATTTATCTGCCCAATTTGCCATAGATAAGATAATTGGATAAAGCTCAAAACCTTTATCAGTCAATTTATATTCAAAACGTTCCTGACGGTCAAAATAAGGAGCTTTGACTAAAATTTCATATTCAACTAAACGCTTTAGGCGATCCGAAAGGACATGACGAGTTACACCTAATGACTTTTGAAAATCGTCAAAACGGCGTATTCCCATAAAAGCATTACGTAATATTAGCATCGTCCATCGATCGCCAATTACTGATAGCATACGAGCAACCGAACAAGGTTGATCACCGATGTCGTCCCATTTCATCTTTATGCGTTCCTCGATATTTACTAGCCTAATGGCCCTATTATTTATACCCTAAACCACTTACCACGATTTATGCAAGATTCATTATAAAAATAACTTCTTATCAATTTTATAAAAGAATTATCATTATAAAAAAATAAAAAGTTATTATATAAATTTGCTTAACAAATATAACTCACCCAATTGTATAGTGAGTTATATTTATCATTAGTTTGAAATGAATACGCCTTTCAATATATAACCCGCTTCCAACTTTACATTTGCCGGAATTCGAACTAGACAATTGGCTTGCATTAAATTACTCAGCATGTGCGATTGTTGTTTTGCCAGACTTTTAACTTTGAGTTGTCCATTGTCAAAATAAGCATGCATTCGTAGAAAACGCTCGCGTGCATCCTCTTTTAAATCATGATCTAAAATTGCACTAAACCACTCTGGCCCAGTTTGCTTTCCCTGCAAAGTATCGAGCAATACTTTACCGTAAACCTGCATAGAGACATAGACTGCAGCAGGATTACCCGGCAACCCAAGCAAATAACAATAGTGATCTTTTTTAGGTTGAGAATATTCAGCAAAAAAGAGTGGCTTACCCGGCTTTTGTTTTACTTTCCAAAAGATCTGTTCAAAACCAACTTCAAAAGCGCATGGTCGAACAAAGTCATAATCACCTACTGACACTCCGCCTGTGGTTATGATGACATCATGACTATCTTTTAATCGGTCGAAATATTGTGTGACCTGTGTTGCCTCATCTGCCACATGAATAATTTCAACATCTAAGCCATAATCTTTAAACCAAGCTTTTAGTAATGGACCATTTGCATCAAAAATTTTACCTTCGGCAAGATCTTCTGCTTTTTCGGCAACTTCATCACCAGTAACTAAAACAGCGACTTTCGGTGCACGGTAAATCTCAACCGTTTGTACACCCGCCATACTTAAGGCAGCTAAGCTTCCAATATTTAGAAACTGTCCAACTTGTGCAAGCAACTGTCCATTCTGGATTTCTTCGCCAGTAAAACGGATATCAGCTTGAGAGCGAATATGTTCAGTTAACGAAATTTCTTGTGCTGAAATGACCTCTACTATTTCTTGCCTCGCAACATGTGTTGTGCCTTCAGGAATTTTACCCCCCGTAAATATACGAATTGCCTGACCTTCACTCAAAATGTCATGACTTTCGCTTCCAGCACGAATTTCACCAGTAACCTGAAATTTTTGATTATTTAAATCTTCTGCATGGCTACAAAGCGCATAACCATCTACAGCACTTTGAGAAAAGCTTGGCAAATTAATTTCTGAATAAATTTCTTTAGCAAGATACCTGCTTAGGCTATTTTGAAGCGCTTGCTGAATTGAACCTATTTTTTTAGGACGATTACTAATCAGCTCAATTGCTTCATCTACGCTAATCAATCCACGTTCTGCACCACAACCAGCCATTACTCATAGCCTCCCGGATGTGGTAAATCTCGGCAAACATCAAAAATATGGACTAAGGCAGGTAAAATAGCAGCCATTGATTCGCTTGCTCCACCACGGCTTCCCGGCAAAGTCACCACCAGTGAACGATCAATAAAACCGGCTACTCCACGCGACATTGCAGCATATGGCGTGCGTTTTTGTCCAAAAGATCGTGCAGCTTCCATTAAGCCATCTAACTTACGTTCTAAAAGGGGCTCTAACGTATCGACCGTAATATCACGTTTACCAATTCCCGTACCGCCAACAGTCATAATGCAAGCATATGATTTGCTCAGCTCAAGCACTAAGTTTTTTAAAGTATCCGCTTCATCTGGCAAAATCTGGTAATGAATTGGGTCGAATCCTGCCTCGGTTAAAGTTTCAACTACAGATTTTCCGGCAGTATCTGGCTTTCTACCCGCTGCGACAGTATCGGACAGCACAATAACAGCCGCCGAAACAGGCTGACGAAGAACTCGCTTAAAGTGTGATTTCCCACCTTTTTTCTTAAGCAATTTACATTGATCCATCCAGAGCTCTTCTGGTTCACAATGCGGTTTTAACATGTCATAAATGGTTAACCCTGCAAGACTGGCAGCAGTTAAGGCTTCCATTTCTACGCCAGTTGGACCAATGGTTTCAACCACGGTAATAATCTTCACAAAATCATGTTCTAATTCATATTCAACATCTGCACGATAAATCGGCAGTGGATGACACAAAGGAATCAGCTCATCAGTACGTTTTGCTGCCAAGATTCCTGCAACACGTGCAGTTTTTAATGCATCGCCTTTTTCAGTATTTCCTTGTCTTAATAATTCGATACAGTGTGGTGGTGCGTATAAAATGGCTTGTGCTTCAGCAACACGATAACTTTCCGGCTTCATTCCTACGTTTTTCATTATTTATCCTAATCTTGCTTATTTCAGTGTGAGTGTTCATGGCCGGCATGATGGTGATGTTTGTGTTCGTGCGGTGCATCCTTACGAATACAGCAACCTTCTACATAGTGACTTGTACCATCTGCAAAGAACTCTTCTTTAAACACAGGCACTTCATGTTTTACTCGCTCAACCGCTTCTTCGCATGCTTGAAACGCTTCACGGCGATGGGCTGCATAAGCAATTGCAATGATTGCTGTTTCACCGACATCTAGATGCCCAATCCGGTGAACCACTCGCACATAAGATACCTGATACTTTTTCTCAATTTCTAGTTCAATTTCACGTATCATTTTTTCAGAAAGCGGTTTATACGAGGTATATTTCAACGCTTTTACCGCTTTCCCTTCATGGTGATTACGAACCGTTCCCATAAAAATATCGATTCCACCACACTCAGGAAATGATTCAATAGGATCAAAAGTATCTAAACTCAAAGCCTGCTCTTGTATACGTGCAAAATCTCGCATGGCTTAGCCTCCTGCAACTGGTGATAATAAAACCAAAGTACACGGCTGACTTAAAACAGATTGTCTGGTTATAACGTTATCCTCTATCGCACACGCACATTTTTCCATGGCCTGTGTACATTCTGGATGTAAACTAACAATTTGATCTAAGACATCTTTCACTAAAGTATTGGTAGGACAAACAATCGAAAGATTTTGGGGAAGCAATTTTTCAATTGCACCGAACGATTCGATTTTAATTTGGATAGATTGCTGCATTTATCCCCCAAGCATATGCATACTGATTTTACGGGTTTGTTGATGTTGTAAGGCATGAAAGCCTTTGGCTTTATTCCAGATATACGGCATAACTCTCTCTTTTAACTGCTGACTATGTAGCAGATGATCGCTTGAGTTCTGTGCGCGCAATAATGCTTGAAGCTGTGGCTTAATATTTAAACCCTGCTGCGCAAATAGACAGTTATACAACTCACCTTGTGCTGTTAGTCGTATGCGATCACATTGGTGGCAAAATGAATGAGTAATGGTTGAAATGATGCCTAGAGCATAGCTATTGTTAAGCAGATATTGGCGCGCTGGTTCATGCTGCTGCTCAATAACTTGTACTGAATAATGCGGTTGTAAAGCCTGTAAAATATCAGCTTCACTCACCACATCTTTATTTGACCAAAGTGCATCACCATCAAGTGGCATGAATTCAATAAAACGTAGTGGAATATGGTTGGCGATTGACCATCTCACCATAGGTAAGATTTGATCGTCATTTTTATTTTTCATTAACACACAGTTGATTTTAAAAGGTAGTTTTGCATCTTTTGCAGCTTGAATACCCTCAAGAACTGGTTCTAATTTTTTCTTGGTGAGCTCTTTAAATTGAATCGGATCTAAGCTATCTAAACTAATATTTAAGTCATCTAAACCAGCATCTTTTAATTGCTGAGCGTATTTAGCCAGATAATGTCCATTAGTGGTCATTGAAATACGTTTTAAGCCTAATACTTTTAGAGCTTGTAAATCACGGACGAAATGGACAATGCCTTGACGCATTAATGGCTCTCCGCCCGTAATACGGATGCTTTCAACA
Source organism: Acinetobacter lactucae (assembly GCF_013122135.1). NCBI lineage: Bacteria > Pseudomonadati > Pseudomonadota > Gammaproteobacteria > Moraxellales > Moraxellaceae > Acinetobacter > Acinetobacter lactucae. Next base: position 1,623,103 of record NZ_CP053391.1, on the reverse strand, counting down.
CCATGTTGCACCATAAAACTGCAAAACTGAAAAAGCGCCTCAAAACTAAGCAAATCTTGTTTATTTAGCCATTCAGGATGTTCAGGCATGCAATATACACACTTAAAATTACAGCGATCGGTTACCGAAATTCGTAACTTTCGCTTGATACGCCCATATTGGTCTTGTAGAACAGGTGGCGTATTTTCAGAGTGATATTGTTTCATCTTTTGCACTCATGTCGAGAACAGTTCAAATATTGCTAGCACTGATTATGAGCAATTAAACTTAAAAAATTGCGCCTTAGTAGTGCTTTAATCTTTATAGCAAAATTTGTTCCAATTCTATTTATCATCCATAATTCTTTGGGTTTTAATTAAAATATTCGCCTTACCGTTTTAGCTCAGTTTTAAAGCTTTAAAAAACCTTTGTGGCGTCAACCTGTTATATGTCTGCTCTATTTCTAGCACTTTTCTAAACGTATGGGTATATATTTATGGTACGGCGTTTTAGATAAAGGATCACAATGCTCACCAGAAATTAGCAGATTTAATTGTGGTCCAATTGGCTCTCCACCTTGGAAGCGCATGCCATAGCCATGTGGAAGTGACACCACACCTTTTCGCATTCCCTCATCAAAATCTACAGTAACCTGAATTTCTCCATGTTGTGAGATACATTTGAGCTGACCTCCTGCATCTACATTTAAGTTTCTCGCATCTTCAGGATGAATTCGTAAAGCCCCTTCAGCATCTACTTTTCGCCAAGCTGGATCACGGTAAATTTGATTGGCGTTATAACTACGTCGCTCACCTGATAAAAGTATGAATGGAAACTCTTCAGCATTAACCTGATGATTTTTTAAATTTGCTAGCTCAGTTAACATCTCTGGAATAGCAAGGCGTATTTTCTTATCTTTATAAGCCACCAATTTCCAGACTTCGTCATATTCATGTTGCGATAACACCACACCTGAACGTTGCTTTAAAATTTGTTCAAATAAACGAACGCCTAAGGTTAAAGGATTACCTTTGTAACCTGCACGACGTACAGCCTTAGTATGTAAGACAGCATATTGAATCGATAACGGCAATAAAAAAGCAACTGAATCTGCAGAATTGCCAATTCGTTTGCCAAGAGTTCGATAAATGATAGAAGCAGCAAAAGGGATATATTTTTTATTTCGCGCAAAAGTAAGCCCTAATGCCGACAAGTACGGTAAATAGGCTGTTTTTTTCGAGTCGACTGAAGCTATTTTTTCTAAAATTGGAAAGCGTTTTGGAATCACCTGCATGGCTTCAAGTAATCGTGTATATATTTCGGCTTCTGGTAAAGTGTTTGCTTGAGCAGTCAATACGGGATGTCGCAGGTGAAAGCCATTCTTAGGAAACTCAAGATTAAAGCCAGTAAATTCCCATTTCTCAAATTGAGTATGAGCAGGCAAAATGTAATCCGCTAGTCTTGCTGTTTCTGTCATGGCAACATCGACCACAACCAAAAAATCTAATGCTTTAAAGGCTTCCTCAAAAGCAGGTGTATCAGGGTAAGTTAATAGCGGATTACAACTATCTACAAACACAGCACGAATTCGTTTTTCCCCTGCTTTTAAGATTTCATCGGGTAAAATATTAGGGGGAAAGAACCCAGAAATTGGGAACATTTTATGGTAAACACTACGTCTATATTTCGGCTTTCTTTCATCTGTATCGCTTAAGATTGGAATAAACATGGTATGTAAATTATTGGTACCCTGCTTTCCAAAGTTTCCCGTCACTAAGTACAGTAGTTTTTCTAAATATCCATTTAATGTCGTATTTAAAGTATGTTGAATACCTAAATCAATCCGCACACAGCCTCTTTTTGCCTTTGCAAAGTCTCGAACAACCTGATAAATCAAATCGACTGGAACATCAGCTTTAGCAATATAGTCTTCAATCGGGATATGACTAAATGCTGTTTTCACGTCTTCAAAATCGTGCGTATGCTGATCGATAAATGTTGCATCATAAAGCTTTTCTTTAATAATGATCGCAATCATGGCCGACATTAAAAAAGCATCTGTCCCCGGTTTTAATTGCACATGAATATCTGCTTGTTTTGCTGTTTCAGTAACACGTGGATCAAACACCACCATGGTGCGGTTCGGATCTTTCTTAATATGTTTTAACGTGTCTCGTGCGTTGGGAATACCATGGGCCTGAAAAGGATTTGTCCCAATAAAAAGAACATAATCGGCATATTCAACATCTTCTGTGGTATGGCAAGCCTGGCTCCCGAACAAACGCCCATTGAGCCAGAAATCACCCGTTTTTTCTTGTGCAAGCGAGTTATAAGCATAATAACTTTTCATAGCCAGTAAAAGTTGTCGACCATAAGCTGCACCTAGATGGTTGCCTTGACCACCGCCCCCAACAGATGCAAAAGCTGTCCCACCAAAATTATCTCTAATCTGTACTAATCGATCAGCAATTTCTTGAATGGCGACATCCCAGCTCACTTCTTGAAATGAACCATCTGGCTGGCGTTTTAAAGGCGCGTTCAAACGGTCTGCATGTTTCTGGTAGTGTTGTAATCTGGCAGCTTTTTGGCAAATGTACCCTTGAGAAAATGGATGCTCAGGATTGCCTTTAATTTTGACAAACTGATTATCTTTAACTTCAACACTTAAACCGCAGTTTCTAGAACACAAAATACATGCGGTCACATCTGTTTTATTTTGCTGAACTGCATCGATCATTTTTCTGGCTCCATTTATTTTTATACATCTGGCTAGAATGAAAACAACAAGTTCCAAAATAGAACTTAAATTCTAAATAGTCAATAACTCAAAATTTTAAAAAATGATTTCAGATTATCAATGTAAATTTTAAATCGATATGGTTAAAGTTTTAATTTGTCGAAAACATCTCTTTAAATGCTTTGATTTGTTTGTATTGCTGGAGTTCATCCAATGAATTAATGCTATGAAAAAACAGGTTTTGTTTTTGAAATATAGCCACTTGAGCATGTAAAAGCTTAAAACACTCTTTCAAACTTAACCGCTGCTTTTCAATTTGCTCTGTTATGGTATTTAGACTTTCACGTTTTAATAAACAAAATGGGTACAAGGCATCTCCATTAATTGAAACATAGGCTGCCTGAGCCTGTTTATTTTTTCGAAGTGCGCTGTGTAATTTTGCAACGACTTGGGTAGGAATATAAGTTACATCACAAGGGATAAATAAAACATAATCTGCGCTTACATTTGACCATGCACTTTTCATTCCCATGAGTGGACCAAAAAAGCCTGCTGCATCATCTTGATAACATTGAATGTCCGGCACAATACTTTGATAAATTGAATAATCACGATGGCTATTCACCCAAATTTCAGACACTGATGATCTTAATTTCTGATGAATTTTAATCAGTTGCGTTTCACCATCAAATTGCTGCAATAACTTATTTAAACCATTCATACGGCGAGCTTGTCCACCCGCCAGAATGACCATATCAGTTATGGGATATCCCTTATTCACACTTCTACCTCCTGTTGGCAAGCTTTAATCAAACCACGGATTTCAGGTAAACATGAACCACAGTTTCCACCTGCTTTTAAACAAGCCGTCACTTGCTTTTCATGAGTAATATTTTGAGTTTTGATTGCGTCTATAATTTTGTTCTTACCTACTTTAAAACAACTACAGACTAAAGGTCCGTCATTATTTGTAGCAGACATTGGCATGCCAGCCAGTAACGCTTTTCGGTGTAAGGCACTTAAACGTTCCCGTTTAAACAAACTTGCTACCCAGTCACGGTCCGGTAATAAATCTGGCGGTGCAATATATAAGCTTGCAATTACAATGCCATCTTTCAAAATAATGCTATGACTCAGTTGTGAGGAAATATCTTCAATGCTTAACCATTCAAAAGTTTCATCGGCAAATGGCAAAAAGCTTTTCAGATTCTTCTGCGTGTCATGAAAAGTTTGGCGGTCTGCAAGTTCATAACGGTTGGTTTTCAGCATTTTGACCTTGGTCCACCATGCACAGTGATGTAGCGATTCTTGAATATGCGAATCGTATCCTTCACGAATATAGAGCACGCCTTGCCAAGTCGTATAGAATGGTTGAATGGTTACAGGCGTATGTTTGAACTCAGGTTCGCCTGAAATTGCATCGACTTCGGGGTTAACGACTTTACCAATACGGGCATCGGATGCGACCTGTTCAGTCCAGTGAATCGGCGCAAAAATTTGACCACGGCGTACACCAGATGAGAACGTTACGCGTAGTACACAACTGCCCCATTTCGAGCGAACTTCTACCAAGCCTTGATCACGTACACCAAATTTCAAGGCATCACTCGGATGAATCTCGCAGAATGGTTCAGCGCGATGGCTGGTCAAATTTGGTGACAAACCGGTACGCGTCATGGTGTGCCATTGGTCTCGAATACGTCCAGTGTTTAAAATGAGTGGATAGTCTTCCGAAATTGCATGAACTGGATCAATTGCAACAGTTGGAATCAATTTCGCCTTCGCATTTTTATGACTAAACTGGCCCTTGCCAAACAGTTGTTGAACGGCTTTAGCGTCTTGGTTTTTATTCCACACTGGCCATTGCACTGGTTGTAGAGCATCGTACTCGTCATTACTTAGGTTCATTAATCCTTTCAGGTTGAAATAACGGAAATTATTACTCTCTTCTCGCACATCCATATCTGCATTGTCTTGTGCAGATAACGCTGCATGCTCATTGAAAATATCAACAGCACTCGCGAAATCAAAACCATTAAAGCCTAATTTTTTTGCGACTTGACTCACCGACCACCAGTCTGCTTTTGCTTCACCTGGCGAAGGTAAGAATGCTCGCTGACGAGAAATACGGCGCTCAGAGTTCGTCACAGTTCCATCTTTTTCTCCCCACCCTAAAGCTGGAAGCAAAACATCGGCATAGGCAGTAGTATCCGTATCTGCACAGATATCTGACACGACAACTAACTCGCACTTCTCTAATGCCCGTTTGACTTGATCGGCATCTGGCAAACTCACGACTGGATTGGTCGCCATAATCCAGATGGCTTTAATTTTTCCGGCTTCAACGGCACGGAATAAATCAACTGCTTTTAAACCCGCTTGAGTTGCAATGAATGGACTGTCCCAGAAAGTTTGAACTACTTTTTGATGTAGTGGGTTATCTAAATCCATATGTGCAGCCAACATATTGGCTAGGCCACCCACTTCACGGCCACCCATCGCATTTGGCTGACCTGTCATTGAAAACGGCGCAGCGCCGAGCTTACCAATTTTTCCAGTCAATAAATGACAATTAATAATACTGTTGGCTTTATTTACACCCTGACTTGATTGATTCACACCCATTGAAAATAGGGTGATGACTTTTTCAGTTTGAGCAAATTTTTCAAAAAACTGTTGCAACTTATCGAACGTAATTCCCGTACGCTTTGCCACATATTCAATTTCAGTTTCTGGCTGACTACTTGCCAAAACTTCTTGCAGACCTTCGGTATAAGCATCCACAAAAGCCTGATCGGCATGTCCATTTCCATATAAATATTGAAATAAACCATTAAACAAAGCGACATCTTGACCCGGCAAAATCGGTAAATGTAAATCAGCCTGCTCACAAGTACTGGTAAACCGTGGGTCAATTACCACGACAAACATATCTGGATTTTGGCTTTTAGCCTGCATGATCCGTTGATAAAGCACAGGATGGCACCATGCGGTATTAGAACCAACTAATACCACCATGTCTGCATGCTCAAAATCTTCATAACTTGCAGGCACAATATCTTCACCAAAGCTGCGTTTATGCCCAGCAACCGCAGATGACATGCAAAGGCGCGAGTTGGTGTCGATATTTGCAGTGCCCAAATAGCCTTTTACAAACTTATTCACCACATAATAATCTTCAGTCAAAAGCTGACCTGAAACATAAAATGCAATGCTGTCACGGCCATATTGGTCAATACAAGATTGGAATTTATCGGCAATTTTATTGATTGCCGCATCCCATGTCGTTACCACCCGATCAGCTTTGCGCCCTATCATCGGCTGTAAAACACGTGTTTCCAACCCCAAAGTATCCGCCAAGCGGCTACCTTTAATACACAAGCGTCCAAAGTTGGAAGGATGCTCAGCATCCCCCTCAACTTGTACCAGAGGTCTTTGAGGTTTTTGTTGGACGTTTACACTGACACCACAACCTACCCCACAATATGGACATGTTGTTTTGGTGATTTTTGCAACATGGTCGGAGCTATCGATTTCAACACTTGGAATACTATTCATAACTGCTCCTTTCCCTATTTAGCCTGCATTTTTTAATGCAAAATCTCGACCAAATAGCAGCTTATTTCTAAATGAAGAAACAGGTGTTTGATCTGCAATTAACTCTGCATACCACATGCCATCTTCAGTATCTCCAAATAATACTGCACCGATTACTCGATCGCTTTGAATGATAATACGCTTATAAATCTGGCGTTTTTCATCGTTCAGGATAATGTCTTCATAATCATCTTTCGGCTCAAAATTCCCCGCAGAGAATACATCGACACCACTGACTTTTAACTGAGTCGGTACAGTAGGTGCTTTAAAAGTTAAGCTGCCGTGCTCTGCTAAATGTGTCGCGCAAATAAATGCTTGGCCCCATAATGGTTCAACCAAACCAAAAGTTTGTCCGCGATGTTCAATACACTCACCCACCGCATAAATACTTGGGTCAAACGTTTGCATGGTGTCATTGACCAACACACCGCGGTTACAACGTAAACCGGCACTTTGCGCCAAGCTAATATTTGGACGAATACCGACTGCAAATACCACAAGATCGGCTTCTAAAACCGTGCCATCTTTCAAACGGATTTGCTTCACATGACCGTTTTCATCACCAATTAACGCTTCGGTATTCGCTTCGGTAATGATTTGAATACCTTTTTGCTCAATGCTATGACGAAGTAATTGACTTGCACGACCATCAAGTTGGCGTTCCATAATACGGTCCATCAAATGCAGGACTGTGACATTCATACCGCGTTGTTTTAAACCATATGCTGCCTCTAAACCCAGTAAACCACCGCCAATTACGACCGCATTAGTTTTTGAACCACAGTATTCAATCATGGTGTTAACGTCATAAATATCACGGAAAGTTAGAACACCCTTTAAATCGACACCTTGAACTGGGGGAATAAACGGAGCCGAGCCTGTTGCCAAGATCAAACGATCATAGTCAACAGCTTGCCCTTTTTCGGTGTAAACTACTTTACGCGGACGATCAATCTTTACGGCCTTGTCACCCGCAATAAATTTGATGCCTTTCTCGTCATACCACTTTGGTGGATGTAGCATGATATCTTCAATGGTTTTTTCACCAGATAAAACCGGAGATAACATGATACGGTTATAATTCCCCCAAGGTTCCTTACCAACTACTGTAACTTCATAACGGTCTGGTGCCATATCAAGTAAATCTTCTAGACAACGCATACCTGCCAAGCCATTTCCGATCAGTACCAGTTTAAGTTTGTCTTGAGACACACCTGTATTGGTAATATAAGTTTTTTGCGGCACTGCATTGATCCAAACACGACCATCAACAATTTTGCTTGGGTAAACTGAAAGCTTTTGGTCTTTATCTTCTAAACAACGGCCCGTCGCTAAACTAAAATGTTGTTTATAGATTGGTGATGCAATGACACGTTCGCCTTGCAAATCACCAATAATCCCGCGGCTCATCACATTCGCTTGGCTAAACGGATCTTTATTGCTGAGCACATAAACACGTTTTTCATGACCCACACGAAAGATTGCAACCGCTTGACCGCCAACTAACGCTCCCGCGCCAGTGTTCGGTGTTAAATCATCGAGTGCACACACGTCAATCCATTGATCATCAGGAAGCATATTTTTGTCTTGTACAATATTCATAGAAATTCTCCTTTATGCTTCAACCATTGGAATGCGATCTTCTGAACGTTCAGCATCAGTTAATGGACGGATTTGACCACGTTCAGTCGTAAATTGAATGTGTGGATCGGCCTGTTCACTCGCGCCTGCATTGATATAGGTTTGGAAGCGTTTACGCACTTCAGGATTTTCTACCGCAGTACGCCATTCGTCTTGGTAGGTGCCAATAATGTGTTCCATACGGCGTTCAAGCTCAGCAGCTAAACCAAGAGAATCATCTACAACAACAGATTTAAGGTAATCTAAACCACCTTCCATGTTGTCACGCCATACACTGGTACGTTGTAAACGGTCTGCGGTCTGAATGTAGAACATATAGAAACGGTCGATGTAGCGGATGAGCGTTGCTTTATCAAGGTCAGACGCAAGCAATTCTGCATGACGTGGTTTCATACCACCGTTACCACATACATAAAGGTTCCAACCTTTTTCGGTCGCGATAATACCGACGTCTTTGCCTTGTGCTTCTGCACACTCACGTGTACATCCAGACACAGCCATTTTTAATTTATGTGGTGACCGTAAACCTTTGTAGCGGTTTTCAAGTTCAATCGCCAAACCAACCGAGTTGTCTACCCCGTAACGGCACCATGTGCTACCTACACATGATTTCACGGTACGCAATGATTTACCGTAAGCATGACCAGACTCGAAACCAGCAGCATTTAACTCTTCCCAAATGAATGGAAGCTCGTGAACTTGCGCACCGAACATGTCAACACGTTGACCGCCAGTAATTTTGGTGTACAGGTTATATTTTTTCGCGATTTGACCAATGGCAATTAAACCATCTGGGGTAACTTCACCGCCTGCCATACGCGGCACAACCGAGTAAGAACCATCTTTTTGGATGTTACCCAAGTAATAGTCGTTACTGTCTTGTAAGCCTGCATGACTTGGCTCAAGTACGAAATCATTCCAGCAAGAGGCCAAAATGTTTGCCGCAGCAGGTTTACAAATGTCACACCCTAAACCATGACCATGTTGATGAATCAAATCATCGAAGGTTTTGATTTCATTCACACGTACCAAGTGATACAACTCTTGGCGCGAGTACGGGAAGTGTTCGCAAATGTGGTTATTTACAGTCACACCTTGACGTTGTAATTCGGATTTCAATACTTGAGTCACTAATGGCGCACAGCCACCACATGCTGTTGCTGCTTTGGTGCATTTCTTTAATGCACCCAAAGAAGTCGAGCCATCACAAATCGCTTGGCAAATGTCCGCTTTTGATACGTTGTTACATGAACAAATCGTTGCGCTGTCTGGCAACAAATCTACACCGCTACCACCTGACTTACCTGCCGACTGTTCAAAGCCCGGCATAATCAAGCTTTCAGGCACTTCTGGCAAAGCCAGACCATTTAACATCATTTGTAAAAGGTCGTTGTATTCTTTGGCATCACCCACCAAAACTGCGCCAAGCAACTTGGTTTTATCTGCATTTACAACAATCTTTTTATAAACCAGCGCATGCTCATCTGCATAGAAATAGCTTAATGCACCTGGCGTCATAGCATGCGCATCACCTACAGAGGCAACATCCACACCCATCAACTTCAACTTAGTGCTCATGTCTGCACCAGCGAAGCAATTACACTCTTCATCTAGAATGTGTTTTGCTGCAATACGTGCCATGTCATAGCCCGGTGCAACCAAACCATAAATTTTATTTTGCCAAAGTGCACATTCACCAATGGCATAAATGTTTTGATCTGAGGTTTGGCAGTAATCATTAATGACGATACCACCACGCTCACCAATCGCGAGACCACTATTACGTGCAAGCTCATCACGTGGACGAATGCCGGCAGAGAATAAAATGACATCTGCTTCAAGTTCACTACCATCTGCAAATTTCATTACATGTGTAGTGCTGTTGCCCGATTGAATAGATTGAGTCGCTTTTTGTGTATGAACTTTTACACCAAGGTCTTCAATTTTACGGCGTAAAACTTTACCGCCCAAGTCATCAATTTGAACTGCCATTAAACGTGGCGCAAACTCAACAACATGTGTTTCTAGATCTAAATCACGCAACGCTTTAGCTGCCTCAAGACCAAGTAAACCACCACCAATCACTACACCTGTTTTTGCATTAAGACTTGCTGCACGAATCGCGTCTAAGTCTTCAATCGTACGGTAAACAAAACAGTTTTCACGGTCATTACCCGGAATTGGTGGAACGAATGCATACGAACCAGTTGACAACACTAATTTATCATAGCTAATGACATCACCATGGTTGGTTGTAACTGTTTGCGCAGCTGTATCAATTGCAGTTGCTTTGGTATTTAGACGTAAGTCAATGCCATGAGCATCAGCAAAGTCAAAACGCGCTAAAGATAAATCTTTTGCTGACTTCCCCGAAAAATATTCTGTCAAATGTACGCGGTCATACGCGATACGAGGCTCTTCCGCGAGAATCGTGATTTCCAGTTCATCATCTGCTTTTTCTAAAATGGCTTCGATGAATTTGTGGCCCACCATACCATGACCAATCATTACCAATTTCATAATGTTTCTCCTCAAATCACGTTGCTTTTAAGCTGCGTTATTGCGTTCTCAAATAGACGTTGTTTTTTGCCTTGTAGTTCTACCGAGAAGCGAATCAATCTCACAAAGCAGGTAGCTGCTTGGAATACATTTCTTTCACTCGTTGATGACACCCAATGCACAGCAAAGTCATAAAAATAAATAAAAAAAGCGAGCCCCCTCATAGAGAAGGCTCGCATCGCTGGAACTGAAAAATTAAATAATTCAGATATAAATTTTTTATGCAATAAAAATAAAGACATGGCCTTCACTCCGACTGAACGTAACTTCTTTGTGCACACTTGAATGTTCACAAACTCGATCAGAACGGACATCTTTGGCCGTCTTTAAAACTTATGGTCGTCTTCGACCTGTTAATAAATAAGCATTTTGCATGCCAGCTTTCAAAAAAATTAAATTAATTATTTTTTATTATTATTTTTCATATAGATAAAATTTTTAAAAATATAGAAGCGAATATTCTAAAATGGAGGACTGCTCTAATGTTGCACATTTATAATGGTCAGATAAAAATACGCTCTGCTACAAAATGAATCGTATTTTTGCACCAAGATTGATCAATTATGCCTTTAAGCATGCTAATTTAACGTTAAAGCTCGATTTTTTCTTTAGTTTGCTATGGCATTAATCTTGCTTAAATAATTGATAACAAAAACGCGTCGAATTGGCGCATTTTCTTAGCCTGATTTTCTGAACTTATGCCAAAACTCAAAATAGCCCTTATTGATGATGATCATGCGCGAGCCGACTATATAAGAAAAAGTTTGCTTGAAAATGATTTTGAAGTAGTTGCGTGCCTTACTTTGGATCATTTAAATATCTTTCGTCTAGAACATTTACAAGCTGATGTGATCTTGCTTGATATGGATCATCCTCATCGTGACATTATTGAAAGCTGTGTCAGTAGCTATGACCTGCCTACAGTTCTATTTACCAAAAATTCTGATAAAGACACCATTAAACAAGCCATCGATGCGGGAGTCACTGCTTATATTGTCGATGGCATTGACCCTTCCCGCTTGCATACCATTTTAGAAATCTCAATTGAACAATATAAAAAGCACAAAAAACTTGAAGGTGATTTAAAAGAGGCTCAAACCAAACTTGCCGACCGTAAAGATGTTGAAAAAGCCAAAGTGTTACTTATGCAACTGCATGGCCTACCTGAAGAAACTGCATTCCAGCTTCTTAGAAAAAATGCGATGAGCCACCGGATTACGATTGGAGAAATGGCACGGCGTTTACTTGACGCTCAAAAATTACTTGGCAATCAACTTAAGGATGAATAAATGAGCACATTAGAAAAGACTCAATTACAACTCGGCTATATTCCTTTGCTTGATTGTCTTGCATTGCTTTGGGCAAAACAAAGAGGTTTCTTTGAAGAACAAGGTTTAGATGTCACTTTAGTTAAAGAAGCATCTTGGGCAAGTCTGCGCGACCGTCTTGCTTTTGGACTACTAGATGCAGCTCACTGCTTATCGGCGATGTTACCTGCAGCCGCTGTAGGCGCAGATCAAATTGGTACACCTTTACAAACCTCACTGGTTTTAAGTGAAAACCGTGCTTTCATTAGCTTAAGCCAAAAGCTTACTCATCAGCTTGCAATTCAAGAAAATGACACCGCACAAATGTCTTCACAAAAAGTGAGCGATTATATTGAACAAGGTCACTCCATTTCGTTAGCGCATGTGTTTAAGCATTCTATTCACCATTATTGTTTAAGAGAATGGTTAGCTTTAGCAAATCTAAAACTCGCGCAGTCGATCCAGCTCAAAACATTACCACCACCTTATATGGTCGAAGCACTGGATAATCATGTTATTAATGGTTTTTGTGTGGGTGAACCTTGGAATACCCAAGGTGAGCTTCTTGGTTTAAGTAAAATGATTTGCTCCAGTCAAAACATTATTCCATCTGTAGCTGACAAGGTTTTAGCCGTAACGCAAGAATGGGCTAAGCAACATCCACAAACATTAGTTGCGCTCACCACCGCAATTATGAAAGCTCAGCAAGAGCTTGGTGAATTAGAAGATTTTTCCCCAATTTTAAAATTATTGGTCGAGTCTGGAATTGTACGTTTTCATTGCTCAGAAGAAGTGCATGTCGATAAATATTATATGATTCAGAATATTGTTCGTCATTTAGTAAAAGAAAGTGCTCTTCCAAAAGTAGAAGACTTTTATTGGCTACTCGAACAAATGCAAAAGTGGGATGAACTTCAAATCGATCAAGCAAAAATCACAAGCTTGGGAGCTCAGTGCATTAATCTTGAGGCCTATAAACAAGCCAAACAGCGATATTCTTCATAAGTTTACTAAGAGTCAAATCAGCATAAAAAAGCTGGTGATAAGTCAAAGTTAAAAACTTAACACCAGCTTTTAGCTAAAATCAATTAATAATTAAAAGTATAATTCAAACCAAAGGTATGCCCTTGTGCCCGCATACTAGACACTGGTGAAAAGGTAATTTCTAACTGCTAGCTATAAACCGTGCGATAGTCTTTATTCCACACATTATAAATTCCAAAATCCACTCCCCCCTTATAAGCTGGAAAATTCACTAGGGCGTCCATAATCGCATAACCCTTTATTTTTAGCGGGATTACCATGTTAAATAACTAATAAAGATTTTATCCCCATAATAGTAATGACTACTATTTACATCTATAATGATAATGACTACTATTTGCACCAATATTAATATTTACTAATTGGGAATAAAAATGCGCTTGTTACCCTTCAGTCTTTGCGTACTTACAACAGCAATTTGTACCCATCTTTATGCCGATGGTTCAATTAAAACAACTACCGAATCACAAAATGCTGAAGCTAAACTTCCGACAATTGTGATAACAGCGACACGTACACCCAAAAGCATTGCTGAAATTGCAGGAACAGTTCAAACCATTTCTGCTGATGAAATTGCGCAACAGGCTGGTCCAGGGCGTAAAGTTGCAGATGTTTTGGCACAACTAGTTCCATCTTTAGCACCAAGCAGTGGAACGAGCAGTAATTATGGTCAAACTATGCGTGGACGTAATGTACTAGTGATGATTGATGGCGTATCACAAACGGGTTCACGTGATGTAGCCCGTCAGTTGAATAGTATTAGCCCAAATATGATTGATCATATTGAGATCGTTTCAGGTGCGACCAGTATCTATGGTTCAGGTGCGACTGGCGGAATTATTAATATTATTACCAAACGCGCTGACAAGTCTAAGCCTGTTAGCTTTCAAACAAAATTAGGTGTGACATCGGCCGATAATTTCCGCGGTGACAGCCTGGCTTATCAAGTTGGCCAAACGGCTTCATTTGCAAATGATAAAGTCGACGGTTTTCTTGGCATAGACTATACCAATCGAGGCTCTCAATTTGATGGTAATGGGGATCGTATTTCATTAAGCCCTTGGCAGGGTAGCACTATGGATACTGACACCGTTGATGTGAATGGTCGTGTAAACTTTAATTTAACAGATAATCAGACTCTTAGTTTTGGTGCTCAGTACTATAAAGATGAACAAGATACAGAATATGGGCCTGATTATTCTTATTTGCTCACAAAAACAGATCCATCTTACAAAGCTGTCAAAGGTTGGAGCTTAGATAATCAGCCGTTTACTGAACGTTATGCTTTTAATACACAGTACCAAAATCAGGATTTCTTAGGTCAAGTTCTGAATGTGGAAGCGTACTATCGAAAGGAGAAGTCACGCTTTGTACCTTATGGTTATTCAACTGACGGTGTTAGTGTAAAGCAAAGTCAATCAAATGTGGATTATGCAGGTATTCGTTCAACTTTACAGTCTGATCTTGTTGTTGCTGACCGTGATTTAAAACTAACTTATGGCTTAGACTATGACTGGGAAAAAGATCATCAGTGGGCGGACTACTATATTCCAAGCAATAATGGTTTAGTTTATACCCCAACTGGAGAAAAACAAGGCTCAGGACCAGATACTGAAATTCAGAATATTGGTACCTTTATACAAGGGGACTATGCAGTAACAGATCAGCTTAATATTCAAGCTGGAGTGCGTTACCAATATGTTCAAGCGGACACAGACAGCTATTTAACTGCACGTAAGCCGTATACATTAATGGCTGCAGACTCTACAGATTCAGATAAATTCCTGTTTAACCTAGGTGCTGTCTATAAACTCACTGATGCTCAGCAAGTCTATGCTAACTTTTCACAAGGCTACAGTTATCCAGATGTGCAACGTGTATTACGTGATGTTGCAGCATATACCTTAACTACCTCTGGTATTGCTCCAATCACTGTGAATAGCTATGAACTAGGCTGGCGCTTGAACCAAGATAAAGGTTTGAATTTGGGCGTAACAGGTTTTTATAATACTTCTGATAAAGTCGTTCAATTTAACTCGGATCGTTCTGTAAATGTTGTTGATACCGACCAGCGAATTTATGGGGCTGAAGCAACAGTAAGTTACCCATTCATGGAAAATTATAAGGTAGGTGGGACTTTAGGTTATACAAGAGGCCAGTACAAGGATGGAGCCAATAATTGGCATGAGTTAAATGCTTTTGCAGTTTCACCAATGAAAGGTACGTTGTTTGCCGAATGGAATAATACGGCAGGCTATGGTGTACGTGCTCAAATGCTTGCGATCAAAGGAACTGATAAAGCTTATAAAGATGATCTAGAGTTAAAATCAGCTGGACTGAGTGATAGTAATAGCGCAGCAGAGATTAAAGGTTATACAACCATGGATGTATTAGCACATTTCCCTGTGGCGAAAGGTCGTGTGGACTTTGGTGTCTATAATCTATGGGGAAATCAATATAAAACTGTATTCGCTCAACAAGCAGCAGTAACCAATGCTAACTCATTGTTAGCAATCCCAGCCGAAGGTCGTACTTTTGTGCTAAGTTATACTATAAATTATTAAATTTAGAACTGGGAGAGACTGTTCTAAATTTTCTAAAATTAACGTAATATGCCTTATTATTTAATAAAAAGTCCAACCCTAGTGTCTGGACTTTTTTTAATGATTTGTCACGTTTAACGGTTAATTATCAATCAACTTTCACAATTTCATGTAGCCTCTCTTATTCTATTAGAGAGAAATACAGATATTAAAATTCGACTTTTTTTAACAGTCTGATTTAGGTTTTCCCAAAAAAACTTGCCCATCATTCTTTAATCGATCATGGATTAAGATGGTATGTAAGAGCATATGATTATGAAAAATGATGCTATATATCAAACTGGTCCTGACTATTCGAGATAAAAAATTAAGTTGTTGATTTATTATATTTTACTGTACTCTCATTTCTAATTCATTTAGTCCATCACGTTGCCGATAACTTCCACAGCGTGAGTAAAATTCATTTCGATAACAATGATATAGAACTGCTGTTTTTTCTAACATCTTTATTTTTTTCTGCGCTTGATAAGCAATATCTTCTGCAATATAGGCATAAGATTTTACATTTTCATCCGGCTCACCTACTATTCTACTGGCAGTTGAATTTTCAAAAATAAAATAACTCATCATGCGCATAACAGCTCTGAAATGCCCTTGCCCAAGCACATGTTTTTCACCAAATAAAATATGCCAGCCCAGATCAGAGTCATCAGCATCATAATAAAGCGCCAGTCGATCACGCTTGGCTTCATATATCTCAAGATAACCCACATCAGCATGTTCAATCGTAATAATAAATAAGCGCTGATGATCATCACAAATCATCTTTTCAAAGTAAACTGCCAGTTCAAGCTCCGGTTTATTCAGCTGCCACTGGGGAATGACATGAGGTTCATGCATCCATTTATACAATAATGGAAAATCCTGCGGGAGTTGCACAGCCCTTAATCCATAGGCTATTCCTCTTTCCTCGTAATGGAACTCATCCAACAGCTGTGAAGATAATGTCATCATAAATATTTTCTCAATTCAATTTCATGCAGATGCAGTAAAGTGGTAATAATCTTGTGCTGAATGTTCGCTAAAAAACTGGTCCCGTTTCTGCCGTTCTTGGATTTCCATTTGCTGAAATTGCTCAAGATGATGATGGGCAATATCTGGACTCAAAATAAACACACCATCGGCATCTCCAACCATTAAGTCACCAGGGGAAATACAGGTATCTCCCACTTGTATTTGCTGGTCAAACTCCACTACACACTTTCCCTGCTGACGTGTAGTCAGACAACTGACCGATGAAGCAAAAACGGGGACCTTCATGTTTCTTAAAGCAGTTACATCCGTTACAGCACCCAATATCACTACAGCGGCAAGCTGATGATATATGGCAGCGCGATGTCTCTGTTCTCCCCAACAGGCACGATGTTCCAACTGACGTGCATCAATGACCAGTACATCACCCGGTTGGCTGTTCAGCAAAGCCTGACGCAGTGCCATACCATTGACTGAATGCAATGTAGCCGTACGCACTCGGCCCACCGCATGCCCAATTTGGTTAATCGCATGAATCTGTGGTAAATGCCCTTGGTCCAATACATGACCAATGGTTGAACTGGCAATACCTGCATAGCTCTGGATTAAATTATTTAACTGGTCTTGCATGAGTATTTACCTCTGTGTTTATCCTGTCTCAGTAATGGACAGCTTGCACAATATTCTTTCTGTGCTTCAGGTAACTGAAAATAAAAGCAGCATTTTTTACGTTGGTAGGTCGTGGACGATTGCTGCCGACTCTGATCCAGTAAATAAAATGGGTTCTGTTTTAGACCCAGATCAGCTGCAGGTAAATCTATCAAAAACTGCCGTTGAAACTGGATACGGCTGAGTAAGGCTTGGTTCCCTCCTTTTCTGTTCATCATGTCGTAAAATTGCAGAATCCGTAATGCAGTATTTTCCCACAACAAAAATTTCTGTACTTTCCCTATACGGGCGAGGACATCAAACAACTTTTGCAGGTCATCTAGTATGAATCGCACATATCCTTCAAAAGATTGCTGTTTTCTA
Source organism: Acinetobacter lactucae (assembly GCF_013122135.1). Classification (NCBI taxonomy): domain Bacteria; kingdom Pseudomonadati; phylum Pseudomonadota; class Gammaproteobacteria; order Moraxellales; family Moraxellaceae; genus Acinetobacter; species Acinetobacter lactucae. The sequence continues at coordinate 1,605,632 of NZ_CP053391.1, read as the reverse complement.
CTGATTCCATGCTGTAATTGAGGCAGATTAATCAGATGCAGTGTTCTGTCCCAATACCAGTCAGGAGGCAATACTGTGGAAATACAGGATATTTCCCATGGCAAATCAATTTCCTCAGAAGTCAAGGCATAAAAATATGGAAATAACAGAGGAACAGCCCAATATTTAATGAACATGGATGTAGTGCAGGTTAAACTTACTGCACCCACGCGGGAACCAAAATCATTTAATGCTGTCAGACATGCAGAGGGATTTAGCAGATCTGTAAAACTCAGTATCTGCTGATCCTCTACAGGTAGCACATCAAATTGAATATTCAAGCGTTCAGCCAGCAACTGCCTAAGTACTGGTATATTAGATTCTGTCATTTTAAAATCAGACTCAATATTCAATACTGCAATCTGTGACTGCACACCTGAGTTTTCTCTATTCATGAAGTTAAACAACACTCCTGAATACATTCGGCACACTTCCCATACTGCTTGGCATACTTCCCACCCGATTATCTTGCTCAAGTAGCGGACGGATCAGTTGCTTATATGGCCACAACTCACTATCAAACAGGATATGCTTTAATTCAGCGCGGGCTGTATCCGTAAATGGCACATCATCCAGCGCTTGCTGTAACTGCTGAGCCAATACGCGCCATAAATCCGCCGAGTCAATCTGATAGAACTCTGCAACAGTTTCCAAGATACTCGCCAAATTGACCTGTATACCGAGTGTTTGCAGATAGAGAATCAAACTTTTCACACTGTCGTGATACAGCGTAATACGAAAATCATGTGGACTCAGGTAATCCGGATCAGGCAGACCCTGCTGCTGCATCCACGGCTGATAAATACGGACAGAATCATGGTCACGTAGCATGAAACCAGCGAATTGCCCGTGTTCTAGTACAATACAAATATTTTGGCCATGAATTTCGCCCATAAGACCAAGACGGAACAGGCGCAAATTCACCTCAAAGAAATCACGGCATAATGCAGCAAAAGTATTGCAGATATGCTGTGGTGTGATCGTTAAATTCTGCCATTTGAGAATCAAATCAAATACACATCCCTGCCCATCCATCAGCTGCCCTAAGCTAGCCATAGGAATAATCTGATAAGGTGCTTGTAACAACTCAGCAGGAATTCTACGGCGCTGTGCAGCGAGATGCATCGGCCGTTCATTGAATAGCATTAAATTATCTGGCGTTAAATTATCCTGTTGCTCTGGAAGATAAGCCCACCATTGATTTTCATCGCATAACCACAGACGTCTTTTTAAGACCTCATCTTTTTGCTTAGCAAGCTGCAATAGTTGCTGATTCTTTTGCCCATTGATCATTTTTACAATCGGCAAAAAACGCAATGAACCCAAAGACTTAACTGCAAGTGGTAATTTTAGACTATCCTGTGGCTGTGTCGCTGAAAGAAGACTTCTTAGTGACGAACTGGCGTACCAGCCGCTAGACTGGAACGCTAAAGGGATAATATCCTTATGGTGCAACTCTTCAGAAAATTTGTCGGACAGCACATGCTTGAACTGCCACGCATGTAGGGGAATTGCTAAATAGCTATCCCCCAGCGCTTTTTCATCGCACTCCTGTTTCAATATCAGGAACTGTTCCGCATTCAGAAAAATACGCGCAGGTTGCTGCCTGCTGATCTCAGTAACATCCTTCCCATAGACCAACTTTTCTTTATTTACTGCAACCCAGTGAACATTCATATCCTGAGCAAATTCAGGACTGAAATACTGATATTCATCGGGACTAAAACCGTCCTTTAATTTGGCCAGCGGATGATAGGGACGATCCCGCAAAGCAGCATACTGCTCCAGCTGTATAAATAAGTCTGCGGGATGCTGCGTTAACCATTCTGAGAAGGACAATTGATGTTGCTGAGACAATTCTGCATGCAACATTGCCTGTTTTAAATCTGCACGAAAATCTGCCAGTTTTGATGTATCAGCAGAGTTGAAACAGTGTAATTGCTGCATGAAGTCAAATAGCTGCAATGCACTTAGTTTCTGAACATGATAATCCTGTGCTTCGTCCAAGCTAAGCTTACAGATTGATGCTCCAACATACATTTGCCAAGGCTGTTTCAAACCCTGTTTCAGCGGTAGAATCAAACACTCAGTCTGTGCAGAATTAAATAAAACTGCAAAATGCTCTCCAGCTGTATAACTGTCAAAAATTGTTTCAAGTCCACGCTGAAACCTTTGTCTACATAGTCGTTGAGCTTCATCCTTTGTTAGGATCTCCGATTCTGAAATATATTGCTCAGCAAGTAGACTATTAACCAAATCCATCAATATCTCCTGCCCTGAAACGGCAGGTGAAAACACCATGGTATTCATTTATTTATTCCCCTAAACAGGCTGACGGAAATGGAACAGAGGGTTATTTACATAACGCATCTGTACATCACCATCACCGAATAAGCGGCGGCGGGTTAGCGATTCAATACAATATTGCTCTGCAAAGACATCAAACACAGCATAGCGTGACTGGTGTTCGGGATATTGCTGCTGAAAATGATGAATAATATCTGCTGCTTTTTGCCAGAAGACCTGTTCACTAAAGTCAAGGTGCTGTTTTAGTGTTATGGCAATATCACTCAATGCAACAAAGAATAGACAAGCGCAACTAAAATCCCGCACTGCATTTAGGTCATCCGTGAGAATAAATGACATACGATTAGCTTTCGCATGTTCTGCGGGTAATGCATGCAAGACCGGAAAAGCTTCTGGATGGGTCAGATGATCAGGACTGAAGCGGACCCCATCATGAAAATCCTTTAAAATGATTCGTACTGGCCAGCCATTACGATGAACCAAAATAATATTTTGCCCATGCGATTCAGTTCCAATTCCTTCAGCAAAGAGTAAATATAGAATTGGCTGAATGACCACAGACAGCAATTGCCCAACCCATGCATCCACACCATACTGATCCAGCCAAGGTGCGATCAGTAACTTCCCATCCTTCTGGACATGACCAATTCCATTCAGAGGAATAGCATCTTCACCAGATTTTAGATACTGTTGAACACTTTCACGCCACAAACTGGCAATAGTTCCATATGCCTGTTTGGCATGTGATTCAGGTAGACGAGTGAAATCCACTGCTGAGGCATGTACTTCACCAAGAATATCAAAATCCAATTTTTGGGCAATTTCACTGTTCTTTTTTAAACCCTGTAGCCAATCTGTAATTAACGGCCCATTCATTGCTGTATGTGTCGCCAATATCCGTGAACTTGAGGTATTTGTCAGACTCATGGACAATTTGATATAAGGCTTTTCAGGATGTTGTAAATTGGTCAGTGTTCTCAGTGACTGCTGAGCAATATAGGCATATTCGCCTCGTCCCAGATAAACAATCTTCTGTTCAGCAATTTCCTTAAAGAACACATGCACAATAGTATTTTCCCATTGCCATGGATGAACGGGTAACCAAATATACTCATCTGCATTTTTTTGTTGACCCAAAACCTTTGTAAACTCTTGCTGATCCTGTTCAGTCAATTGCTGCTGCAGAAAATCATCCGCATTTAAATGACTGGATGCATTATGGGAAAATATGGACTGATGTACTGCAATCCACACCAGATGGATAGGTTGTGCATATTCCACCCCATATTTCAAATTATCCTGCAGGTTAAAACCCACTCGGGATTTATAACAAGGATGATAGGGATGACCATCCATCAGATAGGTTTCCAGCACATCATAACTATATTGTGCTGCTGGTAGTGCATACTCATTCTGGCAGTGCTGAGACTGCACATCATGAATAAAAGTTCGCTTCAACTCACTGATAAAACCATCAATCTGGGCTGCTTGTGGAATACTTCGGATGACCTCATCAATCACCAAATTCAACTGCGCAACCGTTTTCTGTCCCTGATGATCCTCACGGATGACATCTGTAGCATTCATGCGTACTAGGCCAAAACTGAGATGTCGCTGTCCTGCAGCTACATAACGTACCGATTGCCCTTGTGAATTGATCACATCTATATAAAAAACACCATCCTCAAACTGGGCTGGAATCACCTCTTCATAAATCAATGCCTGTAGCAATTGTTTGATTACACGCTGTTCAACTTTTTTCATCGTGGATTGATCAGGTTGCTGCCACGCCAAAGTGCTTGTATTCACAGAATGTGTGGTCGTGGAAAGTGCTGAATGTAAATTGCCCATTATTTTTACCTTTATTGATTTTGGACCAAAACGTCCGCTTGCTTTTGACTCGGAAACTTCCATGCCGCGGGTAATGCCAACAGCATCACGCCTGCACAGATCAAAAATAGTTCCCGTATCGCATGAATTTGAGCAATTGCGAGTTCTGGTGAATATGGAATATTGTGTGTACGAATTTGCAGATAGAGTGCAGCAACCACGACAGCAATTGCAGCGCAAATCCGGCGCAGTAAGTTATTAACAGCGGCTCCTTGAGTCACCAGTTCTTGATCTTCCAGACTATTTAACCCAGCTGTTGTCGCTGGCATATAGGACAAACCAAATCCCAGCCCATGCAAGATCATACAAAACATCAGGGATATGACATGTGTACCTGGAATCAATGCCAAACCAGCGAATGCAGCAACAGTCAACAGAAGACCAAAACAAATTAATTGTCGGGCGCCATGTTGATCGAGATATTTACCCGCCCATTGACTACATAGACTGGTGGTCAGCGCACTACTCATCAGGATCAGCCCTGTCCACACTGGACTGAGCTTTAAAGTATTTTGTAACAGCAGTGGAATCAGGAGTAAGGTAATGAACAGTCCGATAGTATGTACAACTGAAATAATGACACTGTAGTTAAAACCACTACTGGTAAATAGTTGCCAGTCAATTAAAGCATTGGGCTTATTACGACTGAACCAGAAAAAGCCACCACATGCCGCAATGCCTGTACTGAACAACAACAGAAACTCAGACGTTTGGATGTCACTCAACTGCTGGATTTTGCTCAAGCTGAGCAGCAACGCTACAATGCCCACAGCAAGCAGTACAAAACCACTCCAGTCAAAACGTAACAATCTCAAATTAGTCTGCTGTGACGGCAACCACCGTAACCCCATCACCAATGCACAGATCGCCAGCGGAACATTCAATAAAAATAACACCTGCCAGTTCCACCACACCAAAACCAGTGCACCCAGCATGGGGCCGCATGCCAAAGTCAGCATGATCATGGCACCCCATAACCCTGTAGCAGTACCCCGCTGCGCAGGCGGAGTTACCATAAATATAATTCCCAGAGACAATGGGATCATCAATCCACTTGAAAAGCCTTGTAAAGCACGAACCAGCAGTACAGTTCCAAAATGCCCTGCAAAAGCACCATACAGCGAGCTCAAACCAAAGACTATCAGTGCAGTCAGATATACCTGACGTTTACCAAATCGCTGACTTACATAACCTGTGAGTAATAGACTCAGGCTCATACTCAGCAGAAAAATAACCATCACCCAGCTAACTGCTGTTTCATTGATCTGAAAATCATGCATCAACTGAGGAATAGCGGGGTTAAAACTACTGTTGTTTATACTGACCGTGCCAGTTCCCAACATCACACAGATCATCACCCAACGTTGTAACCCTGAAGATTCAGGATTTTCTGTCTGCAACAGTGGTTGTGGCTGTTCAGCCATCTCCTGTCCCCTGTGTTATTTGCTCATGACTTTTAAATACTGATCATCGGTTTTCCCAGAGGGACGCGGCATGACTGTATTTGTTCGGGAATTATTTATCTTGAATTCAGTCGTCAAGGCCTGACTATCCAGCTGAAAATCCTGAAAGCCTTGTTTCCCATCTACATCAAAATAGTTTTCTTTCAGAATCTGATTGGCAATCCGTGCGGAACGAAATGCACCCAAGCCCAGATCTGGAGTCCCAACGCCATGGTGTTGGAGACTGGTATTTTGTATATAGATCTCACCATCTCCTTGATACTGCAGTTGATGATGCTCACTAATTTTCCAGCGTTGCTGGCTATCTAATACAATCCCGTCATTTAGCTTATTCAGGAACGTCTGTGCAGGATATTGATAACCGGTTGCTGCAATCACGGTACTTGCCCGAAGTTTCAACACCTGCTTTTGCTGAGTCTGTAAAAATTCAAGTTGAATATTATTCGGCCCATGTAACTGTGCATTCTCCAACTGATAGTTGCCGGCAATAGTCACACAGGTATCCGCTTGTCCAATACTACGGTGATAAAGGCGCTCATAGATTTCCTGAATAGTTCTGCTACTGATTCCCTTGTACAAGTGGGCCTGTGCAGTTGGCAGAGTATCCTTGAGAGCTTCTGGTAAATGGTAGAAATAACGCATGTAATCTGGACTGAAGCTTTCCAGACCCAATGGTGTATTTTCCATGGGTGAAAAACCTGCGGAACGGGTCAACCAATATAAATGGAATTTGGGCTTGCCTGTTTCTGATGAAATCTGCTGATCAAATAAATCAATAAAAATTTCCGCTGCAGATTGACCAGAGCCAATCAGTACCACATTGCCAGAAAGATTATCGGTACACTGCTGTAGATAGCTAGAAGAGTGCAAACAAGATACGGTTTGTTCTGAAATTGTTTGTAATGGTTTGGGTAGTCGCGGTACTGTTCCCACCCCTAATACCAGTTTGCGGGTCTGATGAATGGACAATCGCCCACGCTGTTCAGCAATTACCTGAAAACCTCCAGAGATTGGGGCAACGTCTACCACTCGATGACCAAAATGTAGATCATGCAACTGCTGTACTACCCACTGGCAATAATGGTTATATTCTTTGCGTGGAATATACAGATTCTCACGAAAGTAAAACTTATAGAGGCGTTGCTGTGCCTTTAAATAGTTCAGAAAGCTATAAGGGCTTGTCGGCTCAACCAGACTGACCAAATCGGCCATAAAAGGGACCTGCAACATCGCACCTGGCAACTGTAAGCCTGCATGCCAGTCAAAATTTTCCCGTTTTTCAAAGAAACAATACTTCAATGAAGCATGCTGATTCACCAACGCAGCAAGACTTAGATTAAAGGGCCCCAGACCAACACCGATGAAATCAAGCATAGTCGGCCTCCTCAATAACTTGTCTAACATAGAGTGGATTTTTTAAATCAACATAGATTGATTGCTGAGAAATATCAGCTTGTAACTCATCCAACTCATACAGACGTGTCATCATATTGCCTTTATAAGGAAAAGTTTCATGATGTAAAACAGTCTTTAATAAATTGCTTTCAGGATATTTTTGATAGGCCTGCAACAGGTAGGATTGCAGCATTTCAATTAATTGTTGCTCCTGAACGGCGCCAGTCATACCTATGGCATTAATTAGACCGAATAAGGTATTACCAATAAAGTAATAACGAAAACGTTCATCCACCAGTGACAACGAGCACACTGCCTGACCATCAGTTGCCAATGTCGGATAATGTTTCAAAATTTCTGTGGCAAGCTCACGGATATAGTAAAATCCTTGATTATCCCTAAACCATACTGTTTTAGGCATACCCTGTTCCAATTCAATCAAGGTATTCTGTTGGTGTGCCTCAAAAGCCATTCCATATTCATGATACAACTCCATCAATGGCAGAATGGTCATTTCTAGGAAGCGATCAAACCATAGCAAGGCAACTTGCGACTGAGACTGACCTGTTTGTTTTGAAATATCTGCAAAAATTTCACTGAAACGATTTTTTGCCAATACAGGATGATCCTGACACAATGAAGCAATACAAGTCACATCATCACTGACCTTAAATGGATTTTCACGCAAAATACAGATGGTTTCATCTAGTACTTGACCATCAAATTTCAATGCAATCCAAGCAGGATCACTCAAAGCCTGAAGGTTCGGATTTCTCTGCCTAAATTCACTTAGACAATCATCATGCCACAGCTGATAACTCAACAAACCACGGTGGCATTCCTTATACAGATTGACCCGAACTGAATTAGTCACAGCCACAGTCATAGATGCCTTGAACATCCAAGGTGATTGCTCACTGTACAATGTACGTACTGAAGTTGTTGCCTTGACATCCCAGCCTAATGCGCCAAAATCAATCAATTTCTCTTCATGTAAAAGCTGTTGATACCAATCCTTATCCTTTAGATAACGTGCCTGCCATGGATGTAAAGGCAACAAGGCATAATCAGGAAATTGAGCTATTTTTGCACGGTGAAACGAATTGAAATATGGTTCTAAATCATGTTTGAACTGGGTGGGAATATCAATTTTATGTGCATTGTCCGAAGCAATATGCTCTGGGTGCACATATAGAAATTGCATTTTGAAGGTATTCTGTGTTTCAGGTGAAAAAATCTTCCAGTCATCCTGTACAAAACCCTGACGACTTTTTGGTGAAGGATGCATGCTATGGCCAAGTACCAATGCCTGTTCACTCTGAATAAAATTTTGCTGTTTTGCTATAATCTGATCAAAGTCTGGCTCACGATGACCAAGAAATTGATGCAGCGCCCTGTGACTCTGAATCCAACATTCCAGCAATGAAGATGCATCAATTTGCTGGGCTTTAGATTGTTCAATTAAATTTTCTAATAAATTTGCCGCAATATTTACAGGGCTGAGTGCCAGATTTTGACCTTCCCGCTCGACCCACGGCAAGTCAGCAAAACGGTGTCGCCCCACCTGACTGAAATATTCAATCGGTGCATAAAGAACCCCATTGATTGCGTGTAAAGGGATACTCAGTAAAACTTTACCCTTACCTCTTTCTGTTAAATGAGGAGATTGTTCTGTTAAAGAGAGAAAACGACCATGACCTGTTTCTTGTAAATATGAGTTCACTAAATGCTGCAAGGCAATTTTATTTGTGATTGATCTCATCAGGATTACTCTGTGGAGGGATAAATACCTACGGAGAATATCCACATTTAATTGCAAATACAAATGATAATAATTATTATTAACATTCAATAATAAAAAATTACATTTTATCAGCAAATTTCAATTTTATTCACAAAGTAAAATCAAACATAATAAAAAGTTAAGCCTTAAATATCCTAAAATATTGATCAATGCAAAACTAGATTAGATGAATCCACCCCAATTAAATGTGATATAAATCACAATTATTTTATAATTTTCAACAAAGTACCCCAAAATATTTTCTTTTCGTTCCCCAATAGAGCGAGAAACAAATTACTAAAAACAAAAAAGCAATTAGCTAGGATCAGTTGAAAAAAATGATAAAATCCGAGTAAAAAATGAGCTACTTGGAATATCATATGTAAACCTACTCTATAATAGAGCCTAGTGAAAATCCTTGTTAATGTGTGGAATTATTCAGAGTACAAACCACACCAAGCCCGCCCAGCCTTATTAAATTAAGGAAATCGAATATGAATAAACATTCGATTGCTCTTAAGAAACGAATAGCAAATGACATTTGCAGGCTATGACTTTATTTTTTCAACAACGATATTATGAATTACAATCATTCTCACTTATAATTCGACAAATTTAAAATCACTCTCAGGGCGAGACAATGGGAAATAAGATAAAAAGTCACAAACTTTTTACGAGGAATTCTGAAGTAAAAAATATCATTCCACTCCTTTCACTTGGTGGGGCCATTTTTCTATCAAACTCTGCCTTTGCAGCCTCAGCCTCTGAGACAACAGATATTGAAAAAAAGCCTGAAGCACTTCCTACAATTACAATTACCGCTTCACGCGCAGATGAACTTTCTACTTCTGCTAAGCAGGTGACCAAGCTCGATGAAAAACAAATTGAACTTTTAAGAAATGGTTCATCTGGCAGTATTGCAACCGTTCTAGCGAAAGCCGTACCAGGTCTGTCTGACTCAAGCCGAACCATTACCGATTACGGTCAAACTTTACGTGGTCGTAATGCTCTGATCTTGGTCGATGGCGTGCCAATCAACCTGACTCGCGACACATCACGCGGACTTTCAGCAATTGACCCTGAAAGTATTGCCAACATCGAAGTAATTCGAGGCAGTAACGCGATTTATGGCGGCGGCGCTGCTGGCGGTATTATTTCAATTACCACAAAAGCGGCTGGTGGCGAACCTACAGCTAAAACCGTAGTTGGGCTTCAAACACCTTTAACAAATTTCCGTTCTAATGCTTTAAGTGGCGATATTCATCAATATTTCACAGGCAGCTTTAACGCTTTTGACTATGCACTCGACTTTGGTTACCAACGTATTGGTAGTCCGTACGATGCAAGTGGTGACCGTGTTGCACCAGAACCAAGTCAAGGCGATTTATATGATGCCGATGCTTACAGCGTAGGTGGTAAACTTGGTTACCATATTGATGACAATCAATATCTACAATTTGCTGCAAACTACTATAATGCAGAGCAAGACTCAGATTATGCATCTGACCCAAGTGTTAAAAAAGCTCCAGCTGGTACAGTGCCAGCAAAAGCGATTAAAGGCTTAAAGCTTAAAGACCAGACTAAAAACGAAAACCAGATTTACAATTTAACCTATAACCATAAAGACTTTTTTGGCAATAAAGTTGAAGCTCAAATTTATTACCGCGATTTCTTTACCCGTTTTTCACCATTTGATGCACGTGTTTCTGAAAATGAAGTCAGCCCACGTGGTGGACAAGTGGATCAGGTATCTCAAGAAAATAACGTACTCGGTAGCCGTTTAACTGTGACCACACCGCTTGAGTTTTTAGGTGACTCCTCACTGGTTTGGGGCGGTGACTTTAGCCGTGAAAAAAGCGAAATGCCTTTAGATATTTTCGATCATGACATTTATGATCAATCTGGTGGCCTAGAGTTTGTAAAAACTGGCAAGCTCACATATTTACCCGAGCTTACCACTCAAAGTGTCGGCGGTTTTATACAGTTAAAACACCGCTTTAATGACCAATGGTCGGCTGAAGCTGGTACGCGTTATGAAGACAGCTACGCTCAAATTGATAGCTTTATTCCACTATCACAACTTGATCCTGACACACAATCATATAAGCCCAACCCTTACACCGTTGAGGGCGGAAAAGTAAAAGCTGATGCATGGTTATACAATGCTAATGTGACTTTCTCTCCAAATGACCAACACTCGATTTATGCATCGTTTAACCAAGGTTTCCAATTACCTGATGTTGGTGTAGTCATTCGTAATGCCAGCACAGGTTTTAATCTGGGTTCGTCATTCTTAGAACCTGTAAAAGTTGATAACTATGAGTTGGGCTGGAAAGGAAACTTCAATAATGTCTCTTCAAGTTTAGCGGTCTTTCACTCTACTTCTGACCTTGGTGCTGTGCAACCAGTAAGTAATAGTTTGGATATGACTAGAACGAAAGAGAAAGTCACTGGTGTTGAAGCAACTTTTGACTATCTTGATAATGCCAATGTTTGGGGAACTGGTGGTAGCGTTACTTGGATGAAAGGTCGTGAAAAACCGCAAAACGGTACCGAACAAGACATGACAGGCTTCCGTATTCCACCATTAAAACTCACGGGTTATATTTCTTATAGCCCAACTGAAACTTGGACAAATCGTCTACAAGCCACTTACTTCGGTTCAGAAGACTACCGCCTAAATGGCAAAAATAGTTTTGGTCGCTACGATGTAAAAACTTATACAACAGCAGATTTAATCAGTAGCTTTGCGCTTAACAAGAAAGACACTGTGACAATTGGTTTAGAGAACATGTTTAACCGCAAGTACTATCCTCTCTATAGCCAATTATTAAGATCTGGTAATAACACTAGCCATTTAGTGGCAAATGGTGCAACGCTGAAAGTTTCTTATAGCCATAGGTGGTAATCAAAACAGACTCAAAATGTGCCACAAAAAAGGAGATCTATGCGATCTCCTTTTTTTATTAAAAATATTAAATCCTTATCTATTTTTTCCATGGTTAACCTAAGTTAAACCCAAAGAACCACCCTAGCATTCTGCTAGAAATTTTGTTAACTTGATTTTGTTACATATTCAAGATACAACTTTTTCATCCTACACTTCCCCTCACTGTGTTTATGAAAACAATATCAATATGTAGTTTTACCAGTATTTTTAATGGGGCAAATCATAATGGAAATCTCACACCGCGAAATTTACGCGCTCGTAGACATTAATAATTGTTATGTGAGTTGTGAGCGACTATTTAATCCCAAACTTATTGGCCTACCGGTCGTAGTACTTTCTAACAACGACGGATGTGTTGTATCACGTAGTGAAGAGGCAAAAAATATGGGTATCAAAATGGGTATCCCATGGTATCAAATCGAACAAGAAGCTCTTCAAGCAGGTGTACACGTCTATTCAAGTAACTACACTTTATATGCTGAAATGTCGCGTCGCTTTTTTTCGGTTCTTGGTGATTTTTTCTCACCCGATGATTTAGAAGCTTATTCTATTGACGAATGCTTTATTCGCCTTACCCCTTACCTACAGTCTATAGATATCCACTCTTACTGTGCCAAAGTCGTAGAAACTCTAGAAAGTTGGTTAAGCTTACCTTGCTGTATTGGCATCGGATATTCAAAAACTCAAGCAAAATTAGCCAATCACTATGCTAAAAAGATTCCAAGCTTTAATAGACTTTGCAATTTCACCACCTTAGACCCTTTGCTTCTTGAAGACCTCATGCAGCATACTTCGGTCAAAGAAGTCTGGGGAATTGGCTATCAATTGGTCAAACAATTACGAAGTTATGAGATTTATTCATGCTTAGACTTAACTTTTGCCAATGAGCATCATCTAGCAAAAGCTTTTTCTGTGGTTATGGCACGTACCATTCGTGAGCTAAAAGGCCAATCCTGTATTCAACTCGACGATCCAGCCATTGTCACCAAACGAATTTTAGCATCACGCAGTTTTGCTCAAGCTTTGTCCAGCATTGAGATTATTAAACAAGCGCTTATTTTTCATCTTAACCGAGCTCACCGCCGCTTAATGAAACAAGAACAGCTGTGTGCCTGCGTTCAAGTCATGCTTTATGAAAAAATAGATAAACCACCTTATAAAAAAGCATCTTCTCAAGCGATAGGCTTAAATTATGCAACAGATGATTTATGTATATTAACAAAAGCAGCCATGCAGCAAATAGATGTTTTATATAAAGAAAATAAAAAATACATTAAAATTGGAGTTTTATTTTGTGGTTTGCATCCCCGTCAACATCACATTGATGATTTATGGCAACCTCTTGAGTTGATTCAGCAAAGACAACAATTAATGCAAACACTCAGCACAGTTCGCAACCGATTCGGTAGTCACTATTTACAAGTCGGTTATCATTCCCGTAATCCATCTTGGCACATGAAACAATGTCACCGTTCAAAAAATTATCTAACTCGATGGAATGAGCTATTAGTGATTGGAGAGAACTCTATAGCCGTTACACAAAATACATGAACTGTTTTTGTCAATTCAGTTTAAAATAAGCTCCATTAAATTACTTGAAATTTTGTCATTTTTTAACATTGCTAAATCATCGCAAAATTTACAATATATAAGCCGAATTTGGTATACCCTTTCTGCGACGATGAAAACAAATTATAAAAAAATTGTAGAAACATATGCCATAATAAGCAAACTTTGCAGACATCTTGCAAAGAATATTTGCAACTTTAGAGCTGGAGCAATCTGAATGAGTTCGACCATTTTGGTGATTCATGGACCGAATTTGAATTTGCTGGGAAAACGCGAACCAGAAGTATATGGTCATCTTACCTTAGATGATATTAACCAACAACTTATTAGCCAAGCTCAACAAGCTTCACTCACATTAGATACTTTTCAAAGCAACTGGGAAGGTGCCATTGTTGATCGTATTCATCAGGCACAAACTGAAGGCGTAAAACTTATTATTATCAACCCTGCAGCCCTCACCCATACATCTGTTGCTCTACGCGATGCCCTACTTGGCGTTGCCATTCCATTTATTGAAGTACATTTGTCGAATGTCCATGCAAGAGAGACATTCAGACATCATTCTTATTTATCTGATAAAGCAATTGGCGTGATTTGTGGTTTAGGTGCAAAAGGCTATCGCTTTGCACTCGATTACGCTATTGAAAAAATTCAACCATCTAACCCAAACTAGTTTAGGAATAGTCGCCCATGGATATCCGCAAAATTAAGAAACTCATCGATTTAATGATTGAGTCTGACTTGCAAGCGATCGAAGTTAAAGAAGGTGATCAATCAATCGCTTTAACTCGTCGCAATCCTGTCGTTGCTGCGGCTGGTGTAGCACTTCCGGCTGCTCCTGTTGCAGAAGCACCAGTTGCAAAAACACCGCGTGGAGCAGTTGAAACTTCTCCAATGGTTGGCGTGTTCTACGCTGCTCCAAGCCCAGGTGAAGCACCATTTGTTAAAGTAGGCCAAACAGTATCTGCTGGTGAAACTTTGGGTATTATTGAAGCAATGAAAATCATGAACCCAATTGAAGCAACTCAAAGCGGCGTGATTGAAGAAATTTTAGTGAAAAATGGTGAAGTTATCCAATTCGGTCAACCTTTATTCCGTTATCGCGCGTAATTACCCCGGGGACGTCTATGTTGCAAAAAGTTTTAATTGCAAACCGTGGTGAAATCGCTTTACGTATTACCCGGGCTTGTAAAACATTAGGAATCAAGACTGTTGGTATCTATTCAGATGCCGACAAGGATTTGATGCATTTACGTTTTGTTGATGAAGCAGTATGTATTGGTCCGGGCGCAAGTAGTGATAGCTATTTAAATATCCCGGCAATTATTACTGCTGCAGAAATTACCGGTGCTGATGCTATTCACCCGGGTTATGGTTTCCTTTCAGAAAATGCTGAGTTTGCTGAAATTGTAGAAAGCTCAGGCTTTACTTTTATTGGCCCACGTCCAGAACATATCCGCCTTATGGGGAATAAAGTTTCTGCGATTGTTGCCATGAAAAAAGCTGGCGTACCTACTGTACCAGGTTGCGACCATGCAGTAACCATCCACAATGCCTTGGCAGAAGCGAAAGAAATCGGCTTCCCGCTTATTGTTAAAGCGGCTTCTGGTGGTGGTGGTCGTGGTATGCGTATTGTTGAGCGTGTAGATACACTACTTGAATCAGTTCAAGCAGCGCAGCGCGATGCAGAAATGTGGTTCGGTGATGATACCGTTTACATGGAACGCTTCTTACAAAAACCTCGCCATGTCGAAGTTCAAGTTCTTGGTGATGGTAATGGTCATGCAATCCATTTATATGACCGCGACTGTTCATTACAACGTCGTCATCAAAAAGTACTAGAAGAAGCACCTGCACCAAACCTACCAGAGCAAGCTCGAGCTGATATTTTAGAAGCTTGTGTACATGCATGTCAGTTAATGCAATATCGCGGTGCTGGTACATTTGAATTCTTATTTGAAGACGGTGAATTCTTCTTTATTGAAATGAATACTCGTGTTCAGGTAGAGCATCCTGTAACTGAAATGGTTACTGGTGTCGATATTATTGAACAACAGTTACGTATTGCTGGTGGCCTAGGACTAGAGCTTCAACAAGAAGATATCAAAGTTCAAGGGCATGCAATTGAATGCCGTATCAATGCAGAAGATCCAACAACGTTCTTACCTTCTCCGGGTAAAATCGAAAGTTTCTATGCACCAGGCGGTGCAGGTATTCGTTTAGATTCTCACATCTACCCTGAATATAGCATTCCACCTTATTATGACTCTATGATTGCTAAATTGATTTCTCATGGTAAAGACCGTGAAACTTCAATTGCACGTATGCGTCAAGCATTAGATGAAATGATCCTTACAGGAATTAAAACAAATATTCCTTTGCATAAAGATCTTATTTTGCAAGATAAGAATTTCTGCTCTCAAGCAATGGATATCCATTACCTTGAAAAACACTTGTTAAAGCAAGTGGAAGAAAAGAAAGCTGAAACTGCATAATAAAAAAGCCTCTTATCTTTAAGAGGCTTTTTTATATCTATAATTTTATGGTAATACTCGACGCAAAGTCGCAAAGCACTGTTCACCCTTAGCTGTTGAACAGAAATTGATGGTATGGTCATTTTTCCATTGCACAAAATATTGCGAGACATCACCTGTTTGGTCTTGCTTTTGGCCAGAACAATCTACTTTGTTATTATCAAATTTAATTTGCATGACTAAAGCGGCCAACTGTTCTTTAGGATCATCAGACGGTTGATATTCGTAGATACCATAAGACCATTCCTGACCGCTTTTGATTACTACATCATTACTGCTACGAAAATTATAATATTCCACACATTTCTTATTATTTGGAATTTCCATTCCCCATAATCCCATAATTTCAGGACGCGTAACAATACGTATAGCATTAGGATTACTTGCAGTCCGAACAGGTTGTTCGGCTGGCTGCTCTGTCGCTGTTTCTGCCACAGCTAAACCAGAACAAGCCCACAACAATCCAATAATATAAATATTTTTCATAGATTTATTAATCGTTAAACGCATGAACTTAAGTTAGCATATTTTTTTAGAAAATCATTGGTCCATAACCATATAAAAACAATATTTTTCAACTGTAACGTGCAACTATAGCTCATCAAACAATTTTTATATTTATCTGCATTTTTTGATACAAAGTTATGAAATTTTACCTTACTCAAACTTATGTTGATAAATCAATTTGTTTAGGAAGCCACATCACAAAGCCCAAACCTAATAGCACAATTAAACTTGCACACATAAAGATGATTTCACCAGAAAGAATATTCCAGAAATGCCCAGCTAAAACACTACCAAAAGCTACTCCCAAACCCCACATGGTGCTGTAAAGTGCCTGACCACGTCCCTGTTGTCCCGCTGAGAAGTTTTGGAAAATAACTCGCATCGCAATTAAATGAAATAAACCAAAACTAAAAGCGTGCAAACACTGTGCAAAAAGCTGTCCAATAAAATCATGTGAAAATATAGCAACTAACATCCAGCGTATACTCGTCAATATTAAGCACGCGATTACCAAAATACGCCACGAGAAATATTGAAAAACTTTTGCAGCAATTGAAAACATGAAAATTTCAGCAAAAACGCCCATAGCCCATAAGAAACCAATTTGCGTGGTGCTAAAAGTTAAAGATTTCAAGAAATTACTATAGAAACTATAAAAAGGTGCGTGTGAAAAAAGTAGAATAAATTCAATTGTAAAAAATGCAGCCACTGTAGGGCGCTTAAGAACTGGAAGTAAAGGTTCCAAATGTTTTTGTGAGGTAGGTGCACTATCAGGTTCGCGAATTGTGAAAGACCAAATAAATGCCAGTGAAGCAATAATTAACAATAAAATTGGGAGCATTGAAATAGGCACTATTTCTAAAATTGCACCAATAGTGAATACCCCGACAATAAATCCAACAGATCCCCACTTACGAATTTTGCCATAAAGTTTAGCTTTTTGATCACCCAACCAAAATAAAGTAACCCCTTCAAATTGAGCCAAAATCGCATTTTGAAAGAAGCTAAAAATAAGCATAAGTAAAGCAATCGATTGGAAAGTATTTGGCACTATAAAAATGGCCAACCATATACACGACTCCATCCATGTTGCCAGCCGGACAAGTAGCATTCGTTTACCAGATTTATCAGCAATCCATCCCCAAATTAAAGGCGCAAAAAAACGCGTTACAATCGCAATTGATGATAAAACACCAATTTCCTGATAATTAAACCCTTGATCTTGAAGATATAAATTCCAATAGGGCATAAATGTGCCCACAATAGAATAGTAGAAAAAGTAAAATCCACCGAGTCGAGTTTGGAGGGTAAGTGGTTGGAACAAGTTGTAAACCTTTACATTTTCAATAGGTTAAAATTCGAGATAGTCATATATGTCAAAATATCCCAACACTTCAATTTTAACACTTTGTTTTGCAATACAAATAACTAAATAATTGATCATTTACTTGTCTCTAAAAGAATTTTTTATTGATAAGAAAGAATAAATAAAGTAAAGAGAACTGTAATTTAATTTGTACAACCTGTTAACTTGTGTAAAAATACATTTAATATTCATAAGGTATTTAATCATCAGATGTTTTTTCTTATTTTTTTAATTTGTCTTTTTCTGTTTTTACTCATCCTTAAACAACATTATCGATAATCTGGTTGTTACACCTATTTTTTAAATAGCATTCATATTTCCTTAAATTAAAAAAATTAAACATCATATTTTATAGATCAAACTCTTTTTAAGCTAAGTTTTCAAATCGAACTTAGCTTAAATATCAAATTTAAAACTTCTCATTATTGATATTTACTAATTAAAACACGAGCAAAAAATTCAAAATTAGAATCAAAAAGTCCTTAATAAGTCACTGTAACGACTATCGCATCTGAGTAATTACCAGGGGCTGTTGAAATAGAGGTACCTTGCGGAATTTTTCCATAAACTGTGGTGCTTTGGGTACTCCCATAACCTGTTTTAGAAACACCACCTGTACCCCCAACAATAATCACGCCTCCTGTGGCATCCCATACCGTACTATAGTTAGAGTCTTTATAGAGTTGATAGGGAATAAATTCATTATTACTATTCGCCATACGCCTAAAACCACCACTTATACGGTTATTACCATCCCCTAAATAAATACTGTATGACGTTCCATTATTACAGGTCGTATTCACAGCGCCTTGAGCTGTATAATCACGACGAGTCGTGCCCATATCATTAATATTCCCAAAATCAACACTTGATGTTGAATCTAATTGGCATAGGCTTGGGACCACATAATTAGCAGTGATTGTGGTACTACCTGAATCCCATCCTCCACCACTATCACCTTCACAGACAGTGCTAGAGCTTGCTTGCATGTCCCAAAATAGCTGAATCGTACCAGTATATGTTCCTTTAGGATATGCAAGGAGCGAACCTGTACGGGCCGGTACTTTTATATTTACTGAGTAACTAATCACATTATTATTTGAAGTAACTGTTCTCACTGGGCCGTACCAGACATTTGAAGTGTGGCTTGTAGTAGAAGACCCTGCTCCACCTACAGTTGCGGTGACCGTATAAGGTAATGAAACATTGTTAATTGCATTTGTAGTGCCCGTAAAGACGGTTTTCATGCACATATAACCTGAAATTTCTGGTGTTGAACGTCCCCCATAACAACGTATTGTCCCTGTATATGTCAGAACAGCATCACTATTAATAGTGGCCGCTGTGTAATTGTAAGTATTATTGGTTGTTCCCGTTACCGTACAACTGGCATGTGCTGAGCTAAAAAACGCATACAGAATAAAAACTAGAGCCATGACCAGAAGATATTTTATAAGCAAGGGAAACTTTCCACCCACCATCCAGAGAATATATCTTTCAATACTTATCGGCATACATATGGCCCCAATTTTTTAGTTGAGTACTGATTACTGTTATAGGTGAAATCAACTTGGCACAAGCCACGATCTAAAAGATCCACTTCGAGTGTGTTTTGCTTTAATAAGTTTTGAATAAACACTTCGCCGTCATAACCAACTACACCCTCTTGCTGCCCATTAATCCGAACCGTATAACCCGGCAATAATGGTGAATTGTTTTGATCAACAAGTTTTACTAATCCTGAAATAACCCGATGAGCACCAAAGTCAATTAAGGCCCCTTGACGGTAGCCTACAAAGACCATCTGATTTGTAGATGTAACATCCCACTCCAAAGGCAAATATGATGGATCTAGGTAGATATGATGAGATAGGTAGGGCCTCAAATTCGCAATTAAGAATCGGCCAGACTTGTCGGTTGCGCCTAAATTAGCACCACCATTTATAATTTGGCTTTTCGGTCCAGCATTGGTGACAACCGCATAACCCTCTCCAATTTCATTGGCCGCAAAGATACGCCCTGCGGCTGCAACCAAGGAACCCGTCGCTGATAGTGCAACCTGATCGTTGTCTCCAAATCGGTTATAGCGTCCTGTCAGGTAAGCAGCTCGCGCTCGGTAAGAAGCATAAATCGAAGCATTGTTTTCATTCCCATCCTGATCTCGCTCAACATAACCACCCCAGCCAAATGCTCCGATTTTCGGTTCTGATAAGCCGAAGATTTCCTCACGGTAACTCAGGCTGCCACTGTCACTAGAAACACTCGTAATCGCATTAAGCTTACTGGACGGTGTATAACGCAGGGCAAAGTAAAGACCATAGTCCTTGTTATTTTCATAATCTTTATAGGCTGAGGTATAAAATCCCCAATTCTTGTTAAGACTTCCACTTAAGTTGGCAGACAGTAATTTATATGAGTTATCGCTATATTTGATCTGGTTATAGCCCAGATAAGCCCCATAGCCTGCGTAAAAGTTGTAGTTAATCCCTGCCCTGAAAATCTCATCTGCCAGTGCACTGTAGCTCAGATAGTTGTGTGGCTCGGCATCGGTCTGGTTATCTTTTAAATATCTGACTTGAGATACACGGGCAAGGTCAAAGTAGTTATCAAAGACTTTGCGGTAACTGGTGTTGAATGAAATATTCTTACTGATGCGTCCTTCTAAACCCAGCAAGGCAGAATAGCCGTTTTCATCTTTATACTGGCTTGCTGCAATATCGGCATTAATCACTCCAAGACCAAACAGATTCTTGGCAAAGCCTGTGCCGAGATTCGACAGGCCATCTGTTGATGCTTCTGCTCCACCGCTTAAAGTCAGTGAGTTGCTGTAGCCGTATCGGATCGCACCTGATGCAAAGGTGGCATCGTCATAATCGTTGGAATAGAGTCCATAGTTATAGCGTGGCACCCCGACGTCTACTGAAAACTCATTAATGCCTTTTGCCAGAATCTTGGAAGAAAAATAGTAAGGCTTTTTGGTAATGCTCTGCTGGCCTGTTGCATCGGTGGTCACCAGCGTGACTTCATTTCCGGAAATAAACGGCAGTTGCTTAATATCAAAAGGACCTGAAGGTACTAGCCCTGAATAAATCTTTTGCTGGTTGACGTATAAATCTAAAGTTGAAGGCAGTGCAGCCGAACCGGAGAATTGCGGGAGTGCTGAGGTGACAATATCACCGCGCTGGGTGTAGGCACTCGACCACTGGAAACCGGCAAGCCGTACACTACTGCCCCAGTCAGGGCTGTTAGAAATAAAGTCCCCTAAGGTATAGATCCTGATCTTTTCAGGGTCGACATATTGCCACTTACTTTCCAGTCGTACCCACTTTTCATGGCTATAACTATTTTCATTACTGCCGTTATAGAGAACGCCTGATGAAAAGTTACCGATCGCGCTGTTAAAAATCCCCTCAGCTGAACCTGAAAAGGTATTTTCATCATTGGTTATGCTGTTATACAGGCTATAGTTGAGAATAGCCGCGTTTAAGGGTTTCATCTTGAGCAAATGCGGGCTAGTGATCTGCTGACCATTAAGGTCAACTGCATAGCCCGTCAGCATGTTTGACGGAACATTTAGGTTGAGGGATTGCTCATTTTCCAGATATTTAAACTGGATTTCGTTTAGATCGTTAATACATACCCATTGGCTATCTGATATGTGCTCATCCATTTTCAGTCTTAGAGCTTTTAAATCACGCGCACGGATATAGAGCTTGCCATCTTGAGCTTGCTTTACCGATATTAAATCTCTAGAAATATTTGAATTAATCGAAATATTTAAAAATAACTGTATATATTCTTTATCGGAACTAAAAGCCTGATAAGAAGAATTCGCGACTTCAGGAATACTTGGTAACGCAGCATTGGTACTATCTTGTAATGATTCAGCAAACGCATGAATCGGCAAGTACATAACACATAAGGCACTTACGAGATACTTCATATGTGCCTCTTTAAAGAGATGTTTGCTTACCGTTAATATTCAATGAAATATTATATTTGTGATCAGCTTGAAATTTAAAATCAGGACTAATATTAAAATTTCTTGATTTTCCAGCAAGAATATAGCCATTCACTGTATTTACTTTAATGGAATAGCTTTTATTTGCTGTGGTATCAACAAGCGTTAAATTATTTAAAAGTGCATGTCGATTACCAACATTACTTATTGTGAGATAAGCATTATTTTGTTCTTGTTGGATTGACCAATCTAGTTTAGTCATTGCATCTTTATTAACAACAAATACAGGCAATGATGAACGTAATAGTACGTTAACCCCTTGAGCTGCTTTACGACTATCAATAGGTTTTGGTAATTCATCAATAATAATACGATAGGTTTTTTCACCAGAAATCGCTGACGGATTAATTCTGACTACACGTAAATTATACGAGTCATTAGGCTTTAATTTTAAAAATGGTGGGCTAATTGCCATCTCTTCTGTCGGGATGAGTTGATCTTGTCCTGCATTTTGTCTCCACTCAAATACGCGTACCTGTAAATCAGCACTATCATTTGACTGGTTATATAAGCTGATTGAAGATGCTGCCTGATCACTCAACATTTCAACACTTACAGGCGAAAGACGAATTGATGCAGCATTTAGCATACTAGGCAAAACCAACAATAAACTTGTAACAACAAAGATATTTTTTCTCATGATTTACCCAGAACAACTTTTCTCAAAATGCGCTAGCTCTCATAAACAAGAGCTAGCAATAACACAATAAAACTTTTTAAAAATTAATAAGTCACTGTTACAGTTACAGTATCAACATAGCTACCTGCACTTGGTAAAGTTGAGCCAGCCGGGATACGACCATACACATTTACAGTTTGTGCCGTACCCGTACCTGTACCACTATATGCGGTTGTTGAAATACCAATCGCTGTTGCACGGTTAGTGTCTGAGAAAAGGTTATAAGGAATATATTCGTTGCTAGTTGCACCACCAATCATACGGCGTTGTGTCGTTTGAGCGTTCTTCCCCGCATCAAAAGCCAAAGTCCATGGCACAGTGTTGTTACATAATACTTTAATGGCAGTACCACCTGTTGTTGTGGTGTCTGCATCGACGTTATTCGCAAGTGAACTTAATGTACCGAAATCCAAAACTGCATTTGATGTAGTACCTGTTGCAGAAGTATTTAGAACACAACTATTTGTAATAGTAGCTTTAACGGTTAATGTACCGGTAGCTGATGCAGCGTTTGCGGCATTCATCGACATTAAACCCATAGCAATTGCTGATAAACAAATGAGAGACTTATTCATGGTTAAAAACCTTTTTACATTACGCCAATAAAATTAATAGATGTAAAAACCAGCCTTCCCCATCACAATCACTCGTTCTTTTGACTGTTTTTTCAAAGCGTTATTTTTTTACTCTACTAGTCGCGCATAATACAAAAAAACAACAAAAACACTAATATCTGTTTCATTCTAAATATCAATTAATAATTCAAATTTTGATTGATTTCTCAATTATAAAAATTTTTATGTCTTCTCTAACCTTTTATTTCAGTTTTTCGATACTTCCATTTATTTTGATTAGTTTTCCTAAAAAGTTATATTTTTTCATTAGTTAAATTTTACCATTAATTTTGATATTTTATAATTTCTTAAAATTTAATCAAAAAAGATCAGAATAAAAATTAAGCTATTGATTGTTCTATATATTTAAAATGAATAAGAAAACAATAATTTATGAATAAGAAATCTAAGTGTTTTATCACATTTTTAGAAATTTCAGTGATTAAAGACAGATGCTCACTAACAAAAGTACGTATTGCTAGCTCAACTATTCCTAAAAATTAAATGAAAATTAAACCCAAAAAACTACCCACCATTGCAAAACTCGGTAGATAAGATTCGATCTATCAAAAAGTAAATTCTAGATCAAACTTGCTTTTCCACATGTATCTCTTGTCTCGCCATAACACTAACAACAATTGCATACTTGTAGTTTGACTTGCTTATTGGCAAGGTATGTACCAGTAAAACATTAGGAATTTGTTCCAATATGGCGAGTCCAGCACAAATCATTCGACATAAATTTCTCAATACATTCTTCTCACGTCATTCTCTCTGGTTCTTATGTATTTTTACTGCGCTTAGTATTACGTGGTTTCGTACTGTATATACCCCTCATAGTATCTACTATTTTGTTTCTGACACTCTCCTTAACGGTTTATGGGTGGTTACAGGCGTCTTAAGCTTATTAGGACTATATGATGTTTTGCAAAATAAACATTCAATTCTAAGAAACTACCCAATTATGGGGCATTTCCGTTTTTTGTTTGAAGATATACGTCCTGAAATCCGCCAATACTTTATTGAAGCGGATCAAGATGCTCTACCTTTTTCTCGCATGCAAAGAAGCTTAGTTTATCAACGTGCTAAAAATGAAAATGCAGATAAACCTTTTGGTTCAATCATTGATGTCTACCAAGAAAATTACCGTTTTATTGTTCACTCAATAAGCCCTTGCCCGCCTGCAGACCCAAAAAGCTTCCGTATTCAGGTGGGTAATGCACAATGCCTACAACCGTATAGCGCATCTATTATGAATATTTCTGCCATGAGCTTTGGTAGTTTAAGTGCGAATGCAATTCGTGCTCTAAATAAAGGAGCACAATTAGGCGGTTTTTATCATGATACTGGCGAAGGAAGTTTAAGCCCTTATCATCTAGAAAATGGCGGTGATATTGTTTGGCAAATTGCCAGCGGTTATTTTGGTTGTCGCACGCTTGATGGGAAATTTGACGAACAAAAGTTTGCTAAGCAATCTCAATTACCACAGATCAAAATGATCGAGCTAAAGCTTTCACAAGGTGCAAAACCTGGTCATGGCGGTATTTTACCTAAACATAAAATTACCGAAGAAATTGCCCAAATACGTGGTGTTTCTCGCGATCACGATTGTATCTCTCCTGCCAAGCATTCTAGTTTTTCTACCCCAATTGAAATGATGCATTTCTTACAAAAATTACGCACACTATCGGGTGGCAAGCCCGTTGGTTTTAAACTGTGTATTGGCCAACCTTGGCAGTTTATGAGTATTGTTAAAGCCATGCTTGAAACAAAAATTGTTCCCGACTTTATTGTTGTGGATGGTTCTGAAGGTGGTACAGGCGCAGCACCAATTGAGTTTAGTGACAATATTGGCACGCCATTACGTGAGGGCTTACGCTTTGTACATAATACCCTTGTGGGTGCAGGACTAAGAGATCAAGTTAAGATTGGCGCGAGTGGAAAAATCATTAGTGCATTTGATATTGCCAGTACATTTGCGCTCGGTGCAGACTGGGTTAACTCAGCACGTGGTTTCATGTTTGCGGTTGGGTGTATTCAAGCACAGAGTTGCCACACTAACCAATGCCCGGTAGGTGTTGCGACTCAAGATAAAGATCGTCAGAAGGCAATTGATGTACCGACTAAATCAGAACGAGTATTTAATTTCCATAAAAATACATTGCATGCATTATCAGAAATGATCGCTGCGGCGGGTTTACGTCATCCTTCTGATATTAAAGCCCATCATTTGGCTCAGCGTGTAAATGACCGTGAAATTAAGAACTATGCTCAATTACATTTTTTCTTAAAAGAAGGTGAACTTTTGCAATCTGAACTTAATAACGACGATGATAATTTCTATTATCGAATGTGGAATATGGCAGATGCCAATCATTTTTAATTTATATTAATTTTTATGATTTGAGCATTACATCTATAGTGTGATGCTCTTCCATATTTCAAACGAATATGTGATTTTCAATTAAATCTCCTTTTGCTTTTAATTTGTATTTAATAGATTTTTCACCTAATATCAAAGTATAAATAACGTACACTTTTTAATTTTATTTAATAAAAATTTTTTAATGTTTATAACAAGAAGGTAGCTCATCATGTTGAAAAAAACATTCATCTCTTCTTTTGTCGCAATCGCTATAGGTTTAAGTAGCTACGCTACTGCTTGTACACGTGCCGTATATTTAGGCAATAATCAACACGTTATTACAGCTCGTTCAATGGATTGGAAAGTTGATACAGGTACAAATTTATGGATTATGCCAAGCGGAGTTAGCCGTGAAGGTAATGCAGGTCCTAACTCAATAAAATGGACCTCTAAATATGGAAGTGTTATTGCTACAGGTTATGAAGTTTCCACAACTGATGGAATGAATGAAGCAGGTTTAGTTGCTAATGTCTTATGGCTAGTCGAATCTGAATACCCCGATGTAAAAAAATCTAATAAACCACTACTCAGCATTGCTGCTTGGGCACAATATGTACTCGATAATTTCACAACCGTTGATGAGGCTGTCAAAGCGCTAGAGAAAGAACCTTACACAATCGTTACAGATAGTGTTCCTGGTGAAACCAGATTAACCACATTGCATTTATCTATTTCTGATAAAACAGGTGATAGCGCGATTATCGAATATATTGGTGGAAAACAAGTGATTCACCATAGCCGGAGCTATCAGGTCATGACTAACTCACCTACTTTCGACAAACAACTGGCACTTGCCGAATATTGGAAGCAAATTGGTGGAACAGTTATGCTTCCCGGCACAAACCGAGCATCTGACCGCTTTGCACGTGCATCATTCTACATTAATGCAATTCCTAAAAATGATAATGCAAAGCAAGCTCAAGCCTCTGTATTCAGTGTCATTCGAAATGCATCTGTTCCTTATGGGCTAAATACTCAAGAAGAACCTAATATCTCTTCAACTCGCTGGCGAACTGTTGCCGACCACAAACAGATGCTCTACTTTTTTGAATCCGCTCTCTCACCAAATGTATTTTGGGTCGACTTGAAAAAGATTAACTTTAAAGATGGCAAAACACGTAGACTTGATTTAGGACCCGATCAAAGCCATATCTATGCAGGCGATGCGACCTCTTCCTTTAAAATTGCAAAACCATTTGTATTTTTAGGTCCAACTACGCGCTAATTTATGTCAAAATTTATTACTCTTAACATAAATAATATTAAACATACGATCTTGGAATTTATATGATGAAAAAATCTCTACTCTTATTGGGTTCATGTCTACTTACAGCGGCTTGTAGCACCACACAGGTTAGTACAACAGCTCCTAAAGAGGTAAAGACAGCTGGTCAGCTAAACTGCTCGCCAACAGAACTATGCCCAAGCTTATTGGTTAAATGGAACGAAAGTCAAAAAAATCAGCTTCGAGTAGATGTTCATTTAAGTAGTAGTTATAACTTTTATGATATTAACGCTTTGACCTTTGATATTGATGGTAAACGATTCAATTATGAACCAGCTCAAGCCACTGAAAAAACAAATGTGAGCAGATTAGTTCCAAAACATTCAACAACTTACTTTGTTATTCCAAGCCAATTCTTACAAGAGTTTAAACATGCTCAAAATGTAAATGTTTTGATCAAAACGGATAAAGGGACAATCGAGCGTAATATGTATAGTCCACAAAAGCAGTCTTCGGTTTATAAAAACTTTATGCAGCTTTATCAAAATTCAAAATAAAGCCCTATACATTAATTTATGCATCTATCCAATTTTTTGGATAGATGCATTATTTTTTAATAATAAAAATGTTTTGGCTTTGCATGTAAAAAGGCCGGAATCAATCCTGTTAATGCGGCACGTATATCCGCACGTTCATTAATTAATTGATGAGAACCTTCTTCAAGCATTAACAACGTTTGGAGTCTAAATTTACGACGAATAAACTCAATGTTATAACGCCAATCAACTGTCTGATCGAGAGCACCTTGTGCAAGCCAGACAGGGATACGGCAAGCAGGCCGCTCCTCCATTTCTTGCATCCATTTTGACATTGCCAAAATCCAGTCCATGCCCATCATGCGTGGTTGCAAAGGATCTTTTAAACGTATAAAACGCAAAAATTCAGGATTATGATTGTTCCGTCTAAAGTGTCTTGGTACTTGACGTTTAATACGGCGAATAATGCCCAATCCAACAGGGTTATGCCACCATGCTGTTTTCGCTGGGCGAATTAACGGAGAAAGTAAAAGTACTCGGTCTACAATCGGATCTTGGCGTTTTTCAGCATATTCTAATAAGTGATGCATCCAAATTGCTCCACCCGTACTTTGACCAATACCAACCCATGGTTTTGGCAGCTGATTTGCATGTTTCACATATTGATAAACAGCCATCAAGACTTGCTGATAATGATCAAAATTTTTAATACTGGCTGGTGAACCATCACTTAATCCATGTCCTGGCAAATCATAAGTGATAATACTAAAACCCTGCTCAAGAATCTCACGAATAATTGGCTGATAAATACCGCTATGCTCAAGGTAACCATGCAATAAACAGACAGTACCTTGTATTTTTTCTACTTTAGGTTTGAAAACTTGTACATGCAAACGGAATAAAGGCATTTGAACATAGCCTTGCCAATGGTCACATTCAAGTAAATGTAAACCATATAATTTACGGTAAGCTAACAAATCACGAGAAGGTTCTTCTAAGGTATTTAAATTGAGTGGACTCAAAACCTGCGGTGTAAGGTCACGGTTAGGCACCGGTAAATCTAATTGTTTTAATACGGCAGGATTGAGAAATGGAATATCTGACATTAAGGAACCTCTCGACAATCACTTGAGCCAAACAACATGTCGCGAATTGTCGCAAGTAATTCATAGTTTGCACGGCGGCTATGATCGTAATTTTGCACACTTGGTTGCCAGCGTGTCAGTGGAGTTGGCATTGGAGCTACAACAGGAATAGTTTCAATGCCATTTAAAGCAAACAGTCGACGTGTACGTGGCATATGATATTCATCTGTAACCAACATGACTGTTGGTGCTCCGCCTTTTTTCTGAAGCAATAAAGAGCTAAACCGAGTATTTTCACATGTATTCATACTACGCTTTTCTAATAGCTTTGCATCAACACCGCGCTCTTTTAACCAAGCTTGCATATAAGGTGCTTCTACACCACTCAGCACAATCGGTAGATGATTTTGTTTTTCAACTTCTAAAGTTTTTTCTAATCGCAAACGGGTATAGCCATTCACTACAATATCTTTACCATTTTTATCTAAAGTTAACCCTCCGCCCAACACAACAATTGCATAAGGTTCTGATAACTTTTTAGGTTGTACAGGTAATGGATTTTTACGCACATATTCGACTTTTTGTTCAGGCTCACTAACAGCTTTTTGAGGCTCTGGTACCACAGGTTTTCTTGCTAAAAACTCTGTATATTGTTCAGTAAGTGCTTTGTTTTCAGAACTATTAATAAAGAGTGCTTCGTCAACAGGACTACTCGCCTCATCTGCAGCATCAATTTCAGAATTCTTAGCGACTAAAGGCACCGTTACAGCGGCTGCTTGTTCTTCTGAATCTTGTTCCTTTTCTTCTAAAAGAATAATTTGTTGTAAGGCTTTATAATTTTCTTGAATATAGGTCAGATCAGATGTCTTTTTTTCACGTAACGCTTGCTCTGTCAGTTTTAAATACGCCTGACGAGCAATCCATAAATTTGAACCCGGCTCTAAATTATCATGTTCACTTAATGCAGCCTGTCTTTGGCTCTCAGCAGCGACTTGGTTAACGTCAACTGGAACAAAATAATTAAGCCCAGCTACAATAAGTTTTGAATAAAATGGTGAATATAAAAAAACCACGAAACAGCCTAATAGTACAAATAGCACGGTGACTACTTGTACTAAACGTACCATTAAGTGTACTTTTGGCATAAAACTATTCCGTATGATTTTCAATTAAACCTAAACTGTTATAAAGCACAGGCTCTGGTTCTAACATAATATGGAAACGCTGATCAACATCATGTTGTACAGCCTGATAAGTTTTCTTTACATCAGTAAGAGATGCATTGGCATAATTCACCAAAACTAATGCCTGTTTATGGAACATCCCGACCATATCAAGTTGTTTCCCTTTCCAACCTGCCTGATCAATTAACCATCCTGCTGCAATTTTAACGTTTCCATTAGCTTGAGGATAATGAGGAATTGTTGAGAATTGTGTGACTAAGCGTTCAAATTCTTGAGGACTAACAATCGGATTTTTAAAGAAACTACCTACATTTGGATATTCTTTTGGATCAGGGAGCTTACTTTGACGAATCTGGATGACTTGATTTTGTAAATTTTCGGCTGTCTGATTGTCTCCAACTGCTTGTTTCAAATCGCCGTAGTTAAGTTTTAAATGCGGCTGTTTAAGCAATTTAAAAGTGACATGCGTGATAATGTAACGGTTTGGATCATCTTTAAAAATACTATGGCGATAGGCAAAATGGCAGTCAGCCACTAAAATTGTCTGAGTTTGCTTTAATTTACGGTCATACACTTGTACTGACTCAATAAACTCACCTACCTCTACCCCATACGCCCCGATGTTTTGTACAGGTGAAGCACCAACTAAACCTGGAATAAGGGCTAAATTTTGCAAACCAAACCACTTCTGTTCGGTGCTATATAAAACAAAATCATGCCAGACTTGGCCTGCACCTACTTTAACCCGAACAAAATCATGATCGTTTGATAAAACTTCAATTCCCTGAATATCAAGATGAATCACTAAAGCATTGATCTGCTGCGGCAATAACATATTACTACCGCCCGATAATACAAGTACATTTAACTGATGCTGCTCTGCAAAATCTAAAGCTTCTTCAATATCGTGAATATTGGCAACTTTAGTATAGTGAGAAACAGTTGCATCTAAACTTAAAGTATTGAATGGCTTAAGCTGTACTTGATTCTGAATTTGCATTGTGTTGAAAAACCTATTCTTAAACATTTTCTTAAACATTCAATTGTTTTTTTAAAATATTAACCCACGCCAAACTACTAGATTCGCATTGATTAAGTACACGTTCAAAGCCATCCGCACCGCCATAATAAGGATCTGGCAACGCTTGTTGTGGGTATTCAGGATCATGCTCACTCATTAAAGCTACTTTTGCACGAATTTGATGTGCGCCAAATTGAGAAATGGCCCTTTGCAACACGTCATGAATATCTTCAAAATTTTGATGATCCATTGCCAAAATCAAATCAAACTCTAAAAAGTCTTGGGTTGAAAGTTGCCTTGCACGTAAAGATGATAAGTCATAGCCCCTTTTCTTGGCATGCAACTGACTGCGCTGATCAGGTGCTTTATTTGGATGATAATTACTCGTTCCAGCTGAATCGACAATCACTTTGAGTTTATGCGCGTCACAATAATGTCTGAAAACCACTTCAGCCGTGGGAGAACGGCAAATATTTCCTAAACAGACACATAACACCTTATATTGTGTTTCCATTAGAAATTACGTCCAAACATTTGAATTACATAAAAATAAACAGGTTCATGCACAATCTTAACAGACTATGAGTTTGTGAGAACTGAATTGACCATTGTGACTTGTTGCATTTTGTCAAAACTCACTTGGGTTGAAAAGGAAAATAATGTTTATCAATAGATTAAAAGTTGATAAAACAGGCGAAAAAGTGGCTAAGTTTATACTTTTTAGAGCTTGCCCCACTCCAAGTGGCTTTGATAGATAAATAAAAAAAGCCTACTCTTTCAAGTAGGCTTTCCCCTTATGACTTTTGCGCTGATCATTAAGGTTTATTGTTGTTTAAAGCAACGGAAGGATCTTACAGAAATACTTAAGAATAAAAAAGCTTATTTACTTAACTGAATGTAAGTACTCATAGGCTCCTTTTTCATTACTCTGCAGTTTAATGACTGCATCTGTTTCGTCATTTAGTGTTAGGTTAAATACTTTTTCACCATCATATGAAATTTGATGGCCCATACGAAACTCTGAATCAAGTGACTCAAGAATAATAAAATTTCCTTCGTTGTTCGAAGCAATATAGTAAGTGTTGTTCCGATGAACATATCTAATTGTGTACATCACTAGTTAAATTCCACCTCAAAAATTATGTTTTTTCTTAATAATAAAAAAGATCCTTTTTTCCCTTCTCAATCAGAAAAGGTCCTAGCGAAAACTACCCCTCCCTTAGTGATGATTAACCCTGATCATTTAGTATTTTTTTCACCCTATACTATTAAATTGATATTACAGAAATACTTAATAATAAAAAACCCCGCCATTAGTCGATAGTTAGCGGAGTTTTTTGTAGTCTAAATTTGGTTTTGCTGGTTTAAATGCTGAGCTATAAAATCACCTTCCGAGAATGCTTTATTTTAAAGTGTCTTATGCTAACTTATTTGTAGATTGAGTCTTATAGAACCGTTCAACAATAATTTTCAAAAATAAGGAAATAATGTATATGAGCCATTTTCAATTTCAAACCGTTCCAAATATCATCTCTGGCTTAGGCTCTATACAAGAATTACAGAATGTTTTGTCATCAAAAGCTTACCGCAAGTTATTGCTAGTTACAGATGCAGGCATGGTTAAAAATCAATTACACCGTCCCATCGTGCAAATTTTAGATGCCCTCAATATTGAATATGTCATTTATGCGGATGTGCAAGCTGATCCGCCTGAACAAGTCGTTTTAGATGCAACCAACTATGCAAAACAGCAAAATGTAGATGTCATTATTGGTTTTGGTGGTGGGAGTTCTTTGGATGTGGCAAAAGTTATTGCTTTACTCGCCCACCCTAACCAGACCCAAAGTTTGCAAGAAATGTACGGCGTAAACCAAGTCACTACAGCTCGCCTTCCGCTTATTTTAATTCCTACTACAGCTGGTACAGGCTCAGAAGTAACGCCAATCTCAATTGTGACTACGGGTGAAGCGACAAAAATGGGGATTGTTTCTCCAGTACTGTATGCGGATACAGCTATTTTAGATGCAACCTTTACTCAAAACCTTCCAGCCCATATTACTGCTGCAACTGGTATTGATGCGATGGTGCATGCCATTGAGGCATATACCTCTAAGCACAAAAAAAATATATATACCGATATTTTAGCCAAACATGCACTCAAGCTACTAAATCATAACTTACCGAAAGTTCTTAAGAACGGCAATGATTTGGAAGCAAGGCAAAATATGCTGTTCGGCTCAATGCTTGCAGGTCAGGCATTTGCAAACTCGCCCGTTGCTGCGGTACATGCTTTAGCTTATCCACTGGGTGGACATTTTCATCTTTCGCATGGTCATACCAATGCCTTAGTATTGGTTGAAGTATTAAAATTTAATGCACCACATGCTAAACAATATTATGCAGAGCTTATGCAGTGGTTGGATCCATATAGTAATGGCAGCACCGATGGTCTATGTGATCTGTTTATTGATCATATGCAAAACCATTTAGACCGTAGTGGTTTGACTTTAAAACTTAGAGATCTGGGTATTGATGAATCTAGCTTACCTAGACTTGCTCAAGATGCCATGTTGCAAACCCGCTTACTACAAAATAACCCACGTGACATGACAGAAGCCGCTGCTTTGGCAATTTATCAGGCGATTCATTGATGACTAAACCCATTTTAAAAACTCGTGATCAATTTAAGTTCTTTTTAGACATTCAAACTCGTTGGGCAGATAACGATATTTATGGTCATGTGAATAATGTGACTTACTATAGCTATTTTGATACGGCAGCCAATGCATTGCTCATTCAAAAAACAGGTTTTGATATTCATGAAGCAAAATCAATTGGGTTAGTCGTCGATTCAGCTTGTAGCTTTAATCAGGAATTGTCATTTCCAGAAATTATTCAAGTGGGTGTTGCGATTGGGAAAATCGGCACGACATCTTTACGCTATGAATTGGCAATCTTTAAACAAGGTCAAGACCAGGCATCAGCTCAAGGACATTTTGTTCATGTGTTTGTTGATCGCGAAACGCGTAAAACTGTACCTATTTCTGAGACAGTTCGTGAAGTTTTAAAGAGTTATTTATTATAAAAAAACGGGGCAAAAAGAAAATGATCTTTTCTTTTTGCCCACCTAAACTTACATCATTGCAGGATCACTAAAAGAGTCTTCACCCGTTTCAACTCGACCAGCAAAACGTCGGTAATAATATGGATCACTCTGACTGGTGATTTCAAAATCATACCAATGTCCTACGTCAGCCAAAGCCCAATGTTGTTTAACGACTTGACCCGCTTTTACGATAAGTTGTAACGGTGCGTCTTGTCGGTATGCACAAGGTTTTACCGTCAATATTGTATCCTTGGTTCCTTCATTCATGAGTTCTACATACACATCACCGTTGGCAATGTCATAACACACTCTAATCTCAGGCTTAACACCACTATCGACAATACGTTGAGTATCCCCTTTAAAATGACGATGGTAGCCATTTGGACCGAGTACCCATAAATCGTAACGACCTAAATTATCTTTTAAAGCATCCCACTCATCATCTAAATTTTTATTCGGCTCTACAATATAACGCTTTGGAATACGGTCTAAGTTGAGCTTGTCATATACGTGGAAAACCGCTGCTTGCGTACCCGTATTAGAGAATATCAATTGCACCTTACCATCCGCTTTACAGTGCGCGCTGGTGTGCAGCTCGTAAGGTAGCGCACGTGACAGACGTATGCCACTTTGCTGAATCGGTAACTTAATATCCATTGGTACAGGTACAGCTGGCAGAGCTTCTTGATTTTCTCTTAACTCATCGGCCTGCACACGAGTTTGTTTCCCGTTCAACTGCGGTAAAACATCTGCATTTGGTGTTTTAAAGTTAAATGCACTGGTTAAATCGCCACACACCGCACGGCGGTATGGACTGATATTCAGCTCTTTAACCCCAAAACGTTTTTCTAAAAACATGAGCACAGAAGTATGATCAAACACTTGCGAGTTCACCCAACCACCACGGCTCCATGGGGAAATCACATATAATGGAACACGAGGACCCGGACCATAAACTCGTCCATCAGGTGTAGGCTGAGAATGGCTTCCCTCAGGTGCAGCATGATCAAAATATTCGTCCTGCATATCAGTACTGCTTAATGTCGATTTACCCGCGTATTGACCGTTTTTAAGTCGAGATGGTGCTGATGGCGATGGCACATGGTCAAAGTAACCATCATTTTCATCAAAGTTGATAAGTAGCGCGGTTTTACTCCAAACTTCTGGTACAGCAGTTAAAGCATCAATAATTTCTTGAATAAACCATGCCCCTTGAACTGGGCTTGAAGGGTCTGGATGTTCACAATAAATTGATGGCGCATTAATCCAAGAGACTTGTGGTAATTTACCTTCACGAATGTCTCGTTTAAAAGCGTCAAGATATTCTTCTGGTTTATTGCCTGGCAATGTATTGGCAATGCCCTTATAAAGTGGATTTTTGGCATTATCAGTCGCAGCATCATAGGCTTTATATGGTAGTTTTTGACCCGTATCGGCATACGGTTTATTCGGTTCGCCGCCACTTGAAACGGGATAACCAGATGCAATGTTCGCCTTTCTAAACGTACGAAATGCACCAAGCATATTATCGCCCCATTCATCTGGCATATTTTGATAACAAATCCAGCTTACCCCTGCTTCTTCTAAACGCTCGGCATAGGTTTTCCATGTATAACCACGATCTGCTGTAGCAGGATTACCATCAATCCAGTCCCATTCATTGTTTACAAATGAACGCTTGGTCGGTGTTGCTCCATTCGTACCCGTTAAGTGATAAGAACGGTTTGCATCTGTTCCAGTGTGCATAGAGCAATGGTAGGCATCACAGATCGTAAAGGCATTGGCAAGTGCAAACTGATATGGAATTTCTTTTTCTTTAAAATAACCCATGGATATATCAGTTTTGTGGGTTGGCCAGTTCGCCATACGCCCATTGTCCCAAGCCAACTGACTATCATTCCAAGTATGTGGTGTCCCATCCGCACGCTGTGCATTATTGGCTGTACCATCTAAATGAAAAGGTGTTAGAACTTGCCCATTACTTCTAAGTTGCTCCCAGACACGGCGGCCACTTGGTAGAGGAATCGTAAAACGATCGGCAAAACCCCGAACACCTTTTAATGTTCCAAAGTAGTGGTCAAAAGATCGGTTTTCCTGCATTAAAATAATAACGTGTTCGACATCCTGAATGGTGCCAGTTTTATTATTTGCAGGAATTGCTAAAGCTTTTTGAATACTAGATGGGAAAGTTGCCAATGCCGCAGCACCAAAACCCATATTTAAAGAGTAATTTAAAAATTTACGACGTGTAATCATGATCAGGTTCTTTTTATTATTTAAGTTTATGGAGCACAGCGCATTACAGGCTTTTTACCTGTATCTGGCGTATTTGAATTATCATTTGATGAGTCGTTACAACCACTCAGTAGAATCGCGCCGATTAATAAAAGATAAGAATATTTAAAACAATTTATTCCAGTGCATTGCCTTTTCATTGCTATGTACAATCCATTTAAAATCTAAAATGGCTAACATAGAAAAGTACAATGACAGTGACATGACCTGAATATTTCAATCCAATGAAGAATATGAAAATTCTATTATTTTCATATTCTGCACCAGATCAAAACTTAGATGAATTTAAGGCTTTAATTGAATATTTTGCAGTTCGCCATCAAAAGTTTCTATGAGACTTTTAATGACTGGCTGTTGCTGTAATAGCTCAGCTGCTCGGTGAAAGGCCCTTTCTTTACGTGCACTTTGAATGGTATAGGGTGTAGATGTATTCAAAGCACCATATTCAACTGTAAATTGAGTATTCGGCCATTGCTCATTTAATGCATCAATAAGGCCTTGCTGCAATTGGGTCAGCATATTTTCATATTCTTGAGGGATATGGAAAATAGTATTGCCGCCAATTTCACCGGTCATTACACCATGTTGCGCAAGTTCTTGGACGGCTGGTGAAAGCTGACTATTTCTAAACCAGTATTCCCATTTTTCAAGTGACCACTCACCTTCCAAAACTTGAGGAGCCAGCTTCAAGATATCTTGTGGCATCAGCTGCCCGTTATCAGTTTCGCTAGACTCTTTCACAACTACAACTGTTTCTGTTTGAACCATTACTTCGGCTTGTACAAATGACTGTTGTTCAATAATCGGTTCAGAAGCAAGATCAGACGTATCTTGGGCCAGCGAAAATTCAGCGTTAGGCGTTTCAAATAAACCCATAGGTTCAGCAGTGAAAGCTGGTTCAGGTTCAATATTTTTAGTTTGTGTTTCTGCCTGAAGTTGTACTAACTTTTGTTCTGGTACTGGAATGAAATCTTCCTCTAGAACACTAATTGTTTCTTGAACAACTGCTGACTCAAGCCCAATCAGCTCATGATGATTTGGGTCAAATATCATTAAATCCTGATTAGACTGAGGTTCAGGTTCAGGTTCAGGTTCAGGTTCAGGTTCAGGTTCAGGTTCAGGTTCAGGTTCAGGTTCAGGTTCAGGTTCAGGTTCAACCATAGCGGGTTGACTAATAACTTCAACAGGCTGAACAGCATTTACAGGAGCAATATCTTGAACTTGTTGCTGGACTTGGTGATTTAGCCCTACTACTGCTTGTCCATTTTGTTGAACAGGCTCTGATACTAAAATTTCATTAGGCGCTAAAGGACGGAATGCCAATAAGCGTAAAACACACATTTCAAAGCCTTGCTCTTGCGTTACGGCAAGTTGCAAGTCTGAACGACCTTTACAAGCGATTTGGTAATAAAGCTGCAAATCTTGAGCAGAAATCAGCTTAGACAATTGCATGATTTTGCGATTGATTTCATCGCTATATTTCAAACTCAAATCAGGTAGATATTGCAAAATTGCCAATTCATGCAATGTCGAAATCAACTGATCAAGCACAAGTGAAACATCTAACGCTTGATGTCTAAATTGCAATAAAAGCTGACTAACTTTCTCACGTTGGTTCTGATGAATCGCTAAAATCAAATCATAAATAATCGTACGGTCAATCAAGCCAAGCATTTCTTTAACATCTTGGTGATGTACAGAACCTTGACCATAAGCAATCGCTTGGTCAGTTAAAGATAATGCATCACGTAATGAACCTTGAGCAGATTCAGCAATTTGCCAAATTGCATCCTGATCGGCATTAATTTGCTCTTTTTCAAGAATAGCACCAAGGTGCTTAGTAATTTCATCGACAGCTAAAGGTCGTAGAGTAAATTGCAAACAACGTGAAATAACCGTAATCGGTAGCTTTTGTGGGTCAGTCGTAGCAAACAGAAATTTAACGTGTTCTGGTGGTTCTTCTAGTGTTTTTAATAACGCATTAAAAGAATGCGTCGATAGCATATGTACTTCGTCAATCAGGTAAACTTTAAAACGACCTTGCGTTGGCGCATAAGGAACGTTATCTAAAAGTTCACGCGTATCTTCTACTTTTGTTCTTGAAGCAGCATCAATTTCAATCAGGTCAATAAAGCGGCCTTCGTTTACCGCTTTACACGTTGCACAGACTTCACATGGCGTGGAAGTCACACCCGTTTCACAGTTCAAACACTTGGCTAAAATACGTGCAATTGTAGTTTTACCTACACCGCGCGTTCCTGTAAATAAATAAGCATGGTGTAGACGACCGCGTTCCAATGCACTACTTAATGCACGAGAAACGTGGTTTTGTCCCACTAACTCATTGAAATTACGTGGACGGTATTTTCTAGCAAGTACTTGATACATGTATGCTCCTTGTTACAGGCATAAGCATACTTTGTTTTTAAAAGAGTGTGAACGCATAAAGCTCATATCCGTACAGATAAACTGCGAACTGGCTTCTTTTCTCTACCAGAACCATTTATTTGTCTAAGGATGATCATGCTGAAGCTCTTGATCAGTTACACCCTCATCCATCGTTTGCACCAGTCCCACACCATCTTTAATTTCAGCCGAATAATTTCCTTTCTCGGTAAAAATTTGCATGATCGTATAATGGTCTTTTTGACTTTGAGTAATGGTAAAGAAATTCTGATTCGGATCGCCCTGATCAAATTTACCCGTCCATTGAACAATATCTTGGTCAACAGGTTCGATCTCTACAATTTTGCCTGTACGATTAATGCCATATTCCAACATTTGAAACTTAACAGTGTCACCCACTTTTTTAAGTTCAATCACATTTGGATCATATTTAATGACCATACCTTCTGCATTTTTAATTAGTGGAAAATTAACATTAGAAGGCAGTTGATCCTTTTCTATCTCACTAAAAACAATCTGTTGCTGAGACAATCTTTCTTTTTCGGACGGACTTAAATTCAGTATATTTTGACGAGCAAATTCATTCTGATTCTCTGCCATTTTTTGCCCAACACCTTGCCCATTTTCTGCAGACAACGTTAAAGCAGAAGAGCTTTGTTGTGAAAAGGCAAACCAGATTAAAACTGCTAACGCCACACAAGCGATAGCAGTTCCTATTAACAATTTATTTTTCTTCATTATTTACAGCTAAAAATAGAGATTAGTTATATAGAGAAATTTTCTGTGCATTCAGATTAATGACACTGACCGCATCAATTTTACCTTCTAGGCCTAAACGCACACCATATTTAGGATTGTATAGGTATGGACTCGAATAAAAATTAATATTATTGCCTCCCATTGCAGTACTTCCTAACGGATGAGCAAAGCCTGAGCCAATATTAGTTGAGCCATTATGGTACAGACCGAGATTATGCCCAACTTCATGACGCATAGCGGCGAAAGAACAACCTGCAATATCATTTGCGCCAATCATGTTATATGCAGAAGCATTAATCCAAGCCCAACCACAACCGCCATCACCTGGTTCATTACCTTGATAATAGACACCGTCTGCCAATACACGTTTACGCTCATTTTGTACCGTGGTGTCATCTCGTCCAAAAGAAATCGCTTCTTTTAAAGTGGCAGCAGGAATCTTATAAGTTAGGTAACCTACATCTCTTAAGTAAAAGCGTGCATTTGAATTTTCAGCGGTTAAATTCGTTAAATTTACGCCTTCTATCATTCTAAGTTTTGCAGCGCTCTCTCCTAAAATTGAATTTACTTCTGGACTAGAAACCAACAACATATCAATTGTATAACTATCTACTATCCAGCCTTGAGCAGTGTAAATAAAACGGCGATTTTCACCATTTTTAATTGCAGTAAACAAACCATTAGCGGCATTAATATAGGTGTCGGCCGATGCATTCGACACAATAAAAACCTTATCTCCGATTTGAGCTTTAGCGGGTAGTTGCAAGGTTGGCTGCCAATTTGATGTAGACAATTTCACCTTTAAAGTGGGCTGAGTCATATTCGGTAAAGTTGCAGGGATTGTTGCCGTTGAGTCAATCACCTTTGTTGGTGAAGAGATCAGCTGCCAATATCCTTTGTCGCTTACATACATAAACTCATATTGATCGCCTGTTTTAAGCGTTAAAGTCGCTTGGCTATTAATATTGGTATTATTAATTTTTGCAGACCAAGTCGCTGTAGACTTAATAATAATTCTATCTCGATCACTTGCAGTGGTAGGCAAAGTGAAATTGGAAACCCAGTTTCCATCTCCAAATGAAACTTCGGTAAGTGGGCTATTTACAGCGGCTAAAGTTGTTCCGATTTGCTGAACATTTAGCTTCTGAGGTTTTATATACTCTGGAACCCATTTTCCTAAAGCAGAATAATATTTAAACCAATATTCAGAGCCATTTTTTAATGTAAAACTGCTCGGAAATAGTAAATTTGTTTTATCAATGTCCGAACTTGCACTTGCTGTAGAAACAACTTGTACGGTTGTTCCGTCACGCACATCACTCGGTAATGCAATGGTTTGTGCCCATTTGTCATTTTGAATAAGTACTTTTTGCATTGATGCAGTTGTTAATGGAACGATTTCATAGGTCGCACCATTGGTAGGACTCACTGTCGCTAACTGTGCGATCCATTTATTTTGACTACTATTAAAGATGAATTGATAAACATCACCACTATTTATCTTTAATACTTCTAACGGAATATTCGTATTAGAAGTATCTAAATAACTACTATAGGCAGCACTAGAACGAATTGTAATTTTGTCCAAATTATTAGCGCTTGTGGGTAAAGTGAGGTTTTTGACCCAATTCCCATTTGCTAGATTAAATTCTAAATCTGAATAACCGGATGGAATTGATCCACTATTATTATTCTGATTTGGTGAAAGTACAGTTGCAGCATATACAAGTGAAGATGCAACAATTGCTCCAATAATGAGTGATGTTTTTAATTTAAAATTCACAGCAGCCTCTTTTATTTGTTTTTAGATTTTTCGAATAGCAGGTTAGCAAACCATTTTTACACAGTCAATTTCACTACAATTAATTTTTTATTAAATTTCAATTACATGACCATTGAATCATTTTGAAATAAAAATATGAAGCTTTTTAAAGAATAGTTTATTTATGAGAATTAAATAACCAATTTTTAATATGTAGAAAATATTAAAAAGATATTTAAGGATAAAAAGAAAGGTAGTCTCTCTTTTTATCCTTTAGTTTTAATTTACTTTCTTTGGAAAACTCAACCAGACAAATACAGTTAAAAGGAAGAAACAAATAGCTGAAATGGTAAGCACCCAACTATGGGCATAGCTAAAAGCTTGCTGCGCAACTGCAATTAATTGTCCTCCCAAAGGATTTTCAAGGTTAGACGCTAATTGCATGGTTTCTCCAATCGAGATACTCGCTTTTTCAATTAAGTCCGTTGGGAGCTGTTCTGGCAAAATAATTGAACGACTATAAAACCAAGATAACATTAACCCAAATATAGCAACGCCCAAACCAGCCCCAAGCTCGTAAGCCATCCCTTCTATGGCACCTGCTGCACTCGCCTTTTGCGGAGGTACAGATGACATAATCGCAGCAGTTGAAGCTAGTAAGGCAATCTCAATGCTAAAGCCTAAAAAGACCATACACGTCCACGCTAAAAAGTGATCAGTCGAAAAGTTAAGCTGGGCAAGCCCCCATAGACTAAATCCACTTATTAAAATACCAACAGTAGATACAAGTCTAAGTCCCCATTTATTTAAACAAATTCCGGCTAATGGACCACCTAAACTAATCGCAATCATAAATGGAATAATAAACATAGCTGCCTGTAAGGGAGAAAACCCATGTACAAACTGCAACTCTTGAGACAAGAGTAATTCAAAGCCAACCAAAGCAATCATGGAAACAACAGCCATGACAATGCTGGTAGAAATCACAGGATGTTTAAACAATTCCAGATCAATCATTGGTGTGGTAGCTCTTTTTTGGCTTCGTATGAAGTGAATTAAAGTACTTATACCAATTACAAACATCACAACCGTGAGTACCGAGAAGTTATACATAACCGATTTGATTGAATAGATAAGACTTAAAATAGCTACAACCAAGATTAAAGCTTGCCCTAAGTTAATTGGCTGATCGGTTTTCTCTTGTTGTTTAGGAATGATCATCACGATCATGACCAGAACCACTAAAATAATCGGGATGTTAATGAGGAATACTGCTCCCCAATGAAAATGTTCTAGTACAAATCCACCCACTAATGGACCAAAAGCGGCTCCGCCACCACCCACTGTAGACCAAACACCAAGTGCAAAATTCCTCTGCTTTTCTTCGGTAAAGGCATTACGAATGCCGGATAAAGTGGCAGGAATAAGCATCGCTGCACCTAACCCCAAAACAGCACGTGAAGCAATTAAGGCATAAGCGGTTGGAGAAAAAGCAGCAGCTAGCGAACCCACGCCAAAAACTGCGGTTCCAATAAATAGTAATTTTTTAAAGCCAATACGATCGCCGAGTGCCCCCATTGGCAAAATCAAACCTGCCATAATCAGCGAATAAATATCAATGATCCATAAAAGCTGATTGGCAGTTAAATTCAATGCGGCACTTAAAGATGGTGTTGCAACATGCATCACCGTTGCATCAATCGTAACTGGTAAATAAATAAGGACGATAATTGTCAGGATTAACCATTTTTTTTGCATAACGCTCTTCAATATCCAAAACTTGGACATGTGTTCAAATTGCGGTTATTATATACACAATTGGACACTTGTCCAACTTTTAAATTT
Organism: Acinetobacter lactucae; assembly: GCF_013122135.1. Taxonomy (NCBI): domain Bacteria; kingdom Pseudomonadati; phylum Pseudomonadota; class Gammaproteobacteria; order Moraxellales; family Moraxellaceae; genus Acinetobacter; species Acinetobacter lactucae. The sequence continues at coordinate 1,562,866 of NZ_CP053391.1, read as the reverse complement.
AATGTAATTTGTGTCGAATTCAGTCAGGTGAAACAAACATGGCCTATCTTAATCGCGATCAACGCAGAGAAATGATTCTGCAAGCCGCCATGCAAGTTGCTTTGGCTGAAGGTTTTGCAGCCATGACAGTACGTCGAATCGCAACAGAAGCACAAACCTCTACCGGACAAGTTCACCACCACTTTTCTTCAGCATCTCATTTAAAAGCTGAAGCCTTTTTAAAGCTGATGGAACAGCTTGATGAAATTGAACAAACCTTAAAAACAACTAGCCAATTTCAAAGGCTATTCATCTTATTAGGCGCAGAAAACATAGAGAGACTTCAGCCCTACTTACGCTTATGGAATGAAGCTGAACTCTTGATTGAACAAGATGTTGAAATACGAAAGGCTTATAACCTTGCCATGCAGAATTGGCATCAAACAATTGTGCAAGCAATTGAATCTGGTAAAAAAGAAGGTGAATTTAAAAATATATCTAATTCAACAGACATAGCTTGGCGACTCATTGCTTTTGTGTGCGGATTAGAAGGTATTTATCAACTTGGTTTACACGGTTTAGCTGAAGAAGACTTTAAGCGCCATACCGAAGCAATTATTCGCCTAGAATTATTATAAATATAGAAGCTGGCATTAATTAAAATACCAGCTTTACAACACTAAAATTAGAACCAGCCTTTACGGCCTTTTAAAATTTGATCAGTGCAACGTAAGGCTTCTTGAGTCAGCCCCCACAAACGATAATCACCCGTGATTGAACCAATTTGGAAGTTATGAGTATAGGCAAAACTCAGGTCACGCTCAGGATCGCACCACGCCCCTGAACCATTGTAACCAATATGTCCAAAGCCATTTTTAGCGCGTTTACCCATAGTAATAATGCGGTGATATCCTAAGCGCCAATTCATCGGAATTGGCATGACACGATCACGTGCATAACTTTGAATGGTACTGAGCTCTTTAAATATTTCTGGGCGAATAACTTGCTGTCCATCCCATTCACCGTGATTTGCCAGCATCGCATAAATTTTAGCAAGACTATTTGCAGTAAACGTGCCGTTCGCCGCTGGAATGACTGCTTGTAACCCTTCATCACTAAAGAAACTAAAATGCTTCATTCCTTTTGGAATCATGGCATCCTGAAAATCTTGCGGATCTTGCCCCGTCCACGTAATCATTTTTTCAGAGAGTGAACTCTTGCGTGCTTGAGGCTTTTTAGGTTTTTCAACTTGGGGAGCCGCTGGTTTTTCAGGTTTGGGTTGAACAATTAAACGTGCTACACGGTCTAGCTCACTTGCAGGCGTACCAAAATAAGCGCCGTCTAACTGCAAAGGCTCAACGAGATATTTTTGCATGAGCTGATCTAAAGATTGACCAGTTGCTTTTTCAAGTACTCCACCGACAAGCCAGCCAAATGTTAAAGCTTGATAAGCATTGCCCTCTCCGGCAAGGAATCTAGGCTTAGTCGCTGCAATCACATTTAACATATGAGACCAGTCGAGCATTTCTCTTGCACTTTCGATAATATTTCGAACATCAAACATACCGCTTTGATGGCTTAGCACATGACGCAATGTCATTTGCACTTTTCCATTTTGTGCAAACTCAGGCCAATAAGTCGCAATCGGTTTGTCGTATTCTAGAAAACCTTCACTTACTAAAATATGCGCTAAGGTTGCAAGTACACCTTTACCTGTAGAGTAGGAAACTGCCAAAGTATCTGGCTGCCAAGCTTCATTTTGTGATTTTAAACCGGTGTAAATATCTACAACTTTCTGGCCTCTAAAATAAACCGCTAATGCAGCTCCACCTTGTCCTGTTCTAGCATATTGAAGACGGCTAAATTGGTGAGCTAAATCAATAAAACGTTCATCCAAAATACCGTGATAGTTATGGGTATCGGCCAGTAAAATCTCTTTAATCACATGAAGTTCCTTGCATTTTTTTGTTATTTTGCTCAAAAGCAGCCCAAACCTCTGTTCAGGCTGCTGATATTTTTATAATGCTTTTACAGTTCCTGCAACATGTGGTTTTTGTGATTTGGCATTACGAATCAAGAAATCAGTCTTTTTATCTGCATTTGCAGTTAAGAACTCAACTTTTGACGGTAAGAACATTGGTAGCTTAAACCACACATCTGCTTCATAAGCATTCGGTAATTCAAGGTTTGCTAATGCTTTAGCTTTGCTCCACATACCATGCGCAATGGCGTGTTTAAAGCCAAATGCTTTTGCAGTAATGGCATGAATATGAATTAAGTTAAAATCACCAGACACTTTCGCATAACGGCGGCCTGTGTTTTCTAAAATATTCCACTCAGCCTTGGGAACATAAGCTGGAGCTTGTTCTTCTTTGGCTTTCTCACCCACTCTTTTGTCGACTTTTTGGCGAGATAGATAAGTCGTTAAGCCTTCCATAACCACTTCATTACCAACTTTTGCCGTGGTAATAAAGTCAAACTGAACACCTTTATCATGCGGTTTTAGTTCCCCAAATTTGCATGACAACGTTAATTTTTCAGTCACACCAATTGGTCTGGTTTGTTTAATCTGGTTACGGATATGAACTAAACCTAAAATTGGAAATGGAAAGGCTTCTGCTGTCATCATGTGCATTTGCAAACTTTGAGAAAGCACCGCCAAATAAATTGCTGGTACAAAGCCATTATTTTGAAAGCCACATACTTCGTTATAAGCTTTGAGGTGGTTCTGATCAATTTCTAAAGTATCTACCACATATTCAACTTGCGGTAATATTTTTGGACCTTTAGGCTTTTTAAAAATTAAACCTTGCACTACTTTTGGATAAGCCAATGCCGCTTTTGGTAGCTGGCTAAAATGACGAGTATTCATACCTAACCTTTTATAATTTATAGATTCTTGAATAAAAAAGGGATGCACAAGCACCCCTATTTAGCTAAAAGTGCTTAAGCGCCCAACAAGCTTTGACCACATACACGCACAACGTTGCCATTTACGCCTGTAGAAGCAGTTGATGCGAACCATGCAATTGTTTCTGCTACATCAACAGGTAAACCACCTTGTTGCATTGAGTTCATACGGCGACCAGCTTCACGGATTGCAAATGGAATCGCAGCAGTCATTTGAGTTTCGATAAAGCCAGGTGCTACTGCGTTAATGGTAATACCATTTTTTAAGATAGGTGCAGTAAATTTCACCAGACCAATTACACCTGCTTTCGATGCAGCATAGTTGGTTTGACCAAGGTTACCAGCAATACCACTGATTGATGATACACAAACAATGCGGCCATTTGCATTTAGACCATCGTTTTCTAACAAGTAGTCGTTTACGCGTTCAGCAGCAGACAAGTTAATGTTAATGACCAAGTCCCAAAGCTCTGGCTTCATGTTTGCCAAAGTTTTGTCACGTGTAATACCTGCGTTATGAACAATAATATCTAAACCGCCTTGTTTTGCCGCAGCAGTTTTAATTTTTTCGCCCGCATCAGCAGCTGTAATATCAATTGCTAATGTAGAACCACCGATGTCAGCAGCTACACGGTCAAGATCAGCTTGTTGTTGTGGTACGTCTAAACAAATAACATGAGCACCGTCACGCGCCAACACATGTGCAATTGCTTCACCAATACCACGGCTCGCACCAGTTACTAATGCAGTTTTACCAGCAAGCGGTTTTGCCCAATCAACATCAACCACATCTGCTTTAGACACACGAACAACTTGACCAGATACATAAGCTGAACGTGGAGAAAGCAAGAAACGTAAAGTTGATTCAAGGTTTGCAGCAGCACCTTCGTCAACATAGACAACTTGAGCGGTAATACCCTTTTTAAATTCTTTACCTACAGATTTGATAAAGCCTTCAAGTGCACGCTGAGCAATCGCCTGTTTTACAGTTTTTGCCGTTTCAGGAGTTGTACCAATCACAATTACACGACCAGAAGTCGCAACTTGACGTGCAATCGGGTTAAAGAATTTATAAAGTTCGTTTAACTGTTCTGAGTTTTGGATACCAGACGCATCAAATACCACTGCTTTGAATTTTGATTCTTTATCGCCTGCATTGAATGGACGTAAATTTAAGCCAACTTTTGCAGCTTCTTGTTGTAAAGCAACGTTATTGCCTGCATAACTATCAGCATGAATATTGCTAAGTACTTGTGCAATCGCACCAGACAATACACTTGACGGCGCCGCGCCAACCAATACTGCACCATTCACTACTGGCTGAGCACTTTCAAAACGCTCTAATGCAACTGGTGATGGTAAACCCAGATTTTTAACAACGAATTTACCAATAGGAGATTGTGTAAATGCTTGGTATTGATCAGTCATGATTATTATCTCTCAAAGAAATGAATTTTCTACGACAGGCTTCATTATGTTATGAGATGGATAGAAACAATATGAAAGCAGTCGTTCATTAGAGTTACTCCAAATCATACTTGACTTCATCTTTGGATGTCTTGACCTGAATGCTATCTACAATGTCATTCTAGTCAATACAGGTCTATTTGAATTGTGTTAAGGTAGCTTATAAGAATATCGTTAATATGCTTGGAAAAGCCTTATGAGCAAACCCACTCAAGAAAATCCAGCAGTCGAAAATTCTGCTGAGGAAAAAGTGTCAAATACATCAAAGCCGGCTTCTAACACGGCTAAGCGTAACAGCACCACTCCTAAAGCAGCAACTAATACTCCAAAAACGACACGTACTCGTTCAACGACTGCATCTGCACGTAGCCCTCGTACTAAGAGCGCGACTACAGCAACCACTGCTACATCTTCAAATGTAGCTGCAGAACCAAAAGCAACAAAAACCAAAACTTCTGTTCAACAGGATAAAACCATGAGCCAAAACACTGTTCGCCGCGTTGCAATTATTGGTGGCAACCGTATTCCATTTGCACGTTCAAATACTGCTTATTTCAAGGCGTCAAATTCTGACATGCTGACAGCAGCATTAAACGGTTTGGTTGAACGCTTTAACTTACAAGGTAAGCGTATTGGTGAAGTCGTTGCTGGTGCTGTTTTAAAACACAGCCGTGACTTTAATATGACTCGTGAAGTTGTATTAAGTACAGATCTTGCTCCTGAAACTCCTGCTTATGACATTCAAATTGCTTGTGGTACAGGTTTACAAGCAGCTTTTGTTGTTGCAAACAAAATTGCGCTTGGTCAAATCGATGTAGGTATTGCAGGTGGCGTTGATACTACTTCTGACGCGCCGATCGCTGTAGGGGATGGTTTACGTAAAGTTTTACTTGAGCTCAATGTAGCTAAAACTGGTAAAGACCGTCTTAAAGCCTTAACAAAAATTGATTTTAAAAAGCTTCTTGATGCACCAAGCAATGGTGAACCACGTACTGGCCTTTCAATGGGTGAGCACCAAGCAATCACTGCTTTAGAATGGGGTATTACTCGCGAAGCGCAAGACGAGTTAGCTGCAAGCAGCCATCAAAAACTTGCTGCTGCTTATGAACGTGGTTTTTTTGACGACTTAATCACTCCATTCTTAGGTCTTAACCGTGACAACAACTTACGTGCAGACAGCACAGTTGAAAAACTAGCTAAATTAAAACCAGTTTTCGGCAAAGGCGAAACTGCAACAATGACAGCTGGTAACTCAACTCCGTTAACTGACGGTGCTTCTGTTGTCTTGCTTGCTTCTGAAGAATGGGCAAAAGAAAACGGTCATGAAGTTTTAGCTTATCTTTCTTTCTCTGAAACAGCAGCTGTTGACTTCATTGGCAAGAACGGTCCTAAAGAAGGCTTATTGATGGCTCCTGCTTATGCAGTACCTCGTATGCTTAAACGTGCAAATCTTAAACTTCAAGATTTTGATTTCTACGAAATCCATGAAGCATTCGCATCTCAAGTGTTATCTACTTTGAAAGCTTGGGAAGATGAAAAATTCTGTAAAGAACGTCTTGGTTTAGATGCACCTTTGGGTTCAATCGATCGCTCTAAACTGAACGTAAATGGTTCATCTTTAGGTGCAGGCCATCCATTTGCTGCAACTGGTGGTCGTATCTTAGCTACAGCCGCTAAATTGATTAATCAAAAAGGTTCAGGCCGCGCTTTAATCTCGATCTGTACAGCAGGTGGTGAAGGTGTGGTTGCGATTGTAGAAAAGTAATTTCTATAACGAACTAACAAAATAAGCACCCTTCTGGGTGCTTATTTCATTCCAATATAGCCAATTAATGAAGTGATGCAGCTTTAGCATTTGGGAAAAATTTATCTTCAATATGGTCATAGCACCACTGGAAAATAAAGGTATAAACCAAAATACATAAGGTTAAGCCAATATCTAAAATAAGTGCATCAATAACACTCATCTGAAGCATATATGCAATCATCGGTACAGTCGCAATCAGCAAACCGCCCTCAAAACCAATCGCATGTAAAATCCGCACAGGGATCGTTCTTTCCCAATTATATTTATGCTCTACTTTTTCGAAATAATGGTTAAAAATCATATTCCAGAAAACTGAAACCACTGCCATAAACACGCCGAGTGTTCCGGTCACTTCCATCGGCATATCAAAAATAAAACTTAATGCAATCGCAATGATGACCAATAAAATTCCTTCATAACTGATTGCATGAATGAGTCTTCTCTTGGAAATCAACATTTTTAAATACTCAATAATTACTTGGATAATGTGCATTTTATTTTTATAATATTGATTAATCCAATCAGGTTCTTTCAGTTTTTTTGACAGATGAATATTAATCAAGAACAACTACTCATGTTTCAAGCCGTGATTGAAACTGGCTCTTTTTCTGCAGCAGCCCGTAAACTTGGCAAAGTTCCTTCGGCTGTAAGCATGTCTATTGCCAACTTAGAAATTGATCTGAACTTAACATTATTTGACCGCAAAGGCCGTGAACCTATCCCTACTGACGAAGCACGAGTTTTGTATGAAAAGACCTCTCAGCTGTTGATTGAGATGAATCAATGGAAACAACATGCTCATGCATTAAGTACAGGGTTAGAAGCTAATTTAACTATAGTGATTGTCTCTGAACTCTTACATACCAATTGGACTGACTATATTTGTCTTTTAGAGAGCCGCTTTCCAGACCTACAAATTAATATTGTGTCTGCCCCTCAAGAAGATGCGCTCCAAATGTTATTAGACGGCTCTGCCCAACTTGCACTGATGTTTGAACGCGAGCACCTAGATAACAGAGAACAATTTGTAGAACTTAAACGTGAGGCTCTAATTCCAGTTATTTCAAATAACCATCCTCTAGCAAGCCAAAATCAGGTTTCTTATGAGCAGATCCTCACAACACGACAAATTGTTGTGGCAAGTCGAGATGAGACATTAAAACCCGAATTACTTTTTTCGAAACATTACTGGCGTACAGACAACCACCACTCTGCTTGTTTAATGATTTTACGTAATCTGGGTTGGGGTGTTCTTCCTCAAGAAATGTTTAAAGAAAACCCTGAATTAAAAAATAAGCTTAAAGTATTGGATTTATTAGATTTCACTCCACGATTTGAATACTACGTTGACTTGGTTTGGAGTCGAGAAAGTGAACTTGGTGCCGCTGCTAGATTTTTGATTGAACATATCCGTAAACAACGAATGCAACCACTGCCTTAAAATTATTTCAATTGAGATGCAGAACCTAAACGTTTTTCTTTGAAAGATAACAATTGATATATCGACAGCATGAATAGACTTTGTGCTATAAAGAAAACATAAGATTTATTACTGAAGATGTTGAATATCAATGACTCATACAGCACTTGACCAATTAAAAACATTAACGACCGTTGTTGCCGACAGTAGTGACCTTGATGCAATTCGTAAATTCCGTCCCTTAGACGCGACGACTAATCCTTCATTGATTACGGCAGCAGCAGAACAACCAGAAAGTAAAGAGCTCATTGAAGATGCTTATTTTCAAGCCAAAGAAGAAGGCTATAGCAACGATGAGTTAATCGAAAGAACCATTGATATTTTAACTGTAAAATTTGGTGTAGAAATTTTAAAACTGATCGAAGGTCGAGTTTCAACAGAAGTGGATGCTGCACTTTCATATGACACTGAAGCAACCATTCAAAAAGCACATGAATTATGTGAACTTTACAAAGGTTATGGGATTGATCAGTCACGCATTCTGATTAAAATTGCTTCGACTTGGGAAGGCATTCAAGCTGCTAAAGTATTAGAAGCTGAAGGAATTGCTTGTAACCTCACTCTTCTTTTCGGTTTACATCAAGCTCAAGCATGTGCAGATGCAAAAGTCACTTTAATCTCACCGTTTGTAGGCCGCATCTTAGACTGGTACAAAAAAGCGGAAGGTGTAGATACTTACCCAATCGAAAAAGACCCAGGTGTGGTTTCAGTTAAAAAAATCTATACCTACTACAAACAGCAAAACATTCCAACTCAAGTAATGGGTGCAAGCTTCCGTAGTATCGACCAAGTACTTGGTCTTGCTGGGTGTGATTTACTTACGATCTCACCAAGCTTACTTACCCAGCTAGAGCAAGATACCCGTACAGTTGATGCGGCACTTGATTCATCTCAAGCAAAACAAGCAGAAGCCATTGTTCGACCAGCGCAAGATGAGCAAAGCTTTAAAGATGAACTCAACCATGACTTAATGGCATTCCAACTTTTACAAGGTGGTGTTGATGGCTTTATCAAAGCACGTGACCAATTAAGTCTTTTATTGCGTCAGTCTTTTGGAATTGATGCGGAAATAAAATCTTAAAAAACTGCACTTTTCATACAAAATTGCCGATTTTTGTTATCATGACAAAAATCGGTTTTTTATTGGGTTTATTGTGTTCGGCATAACAGATTTAACAACATATATTATTGGTACATTCCTAATTGTGTTATTGCCCGGGCCCAATTCTCTTTATGTGATGTCAATTGCTTCACGTTACGGCGTTAAGACTGGATATATGGGTGCATTTGGTATTTTTACTGGTGACCTTATTTTAATGCTGTGTACAGTACTTGGTGCTGCTTCTTTACTTAAAGCCTTTCCGTGGGTATTTGTTATTCTTAAATTAACAGGTGCACTTTATTTATCTTATTTAGGCTTTAAACTATTACAAGGTAGTATTCAACGCTGGAAACAACGTAATCAAAATCAACCAGAAATGGCCGATTTACCAGCTTTAGATAAAGTTCATCCTTATAAAACAGCACTCAGTATTAGTTTACTCAACCCAAAAGCGATCTTATTTTTCCTTTCTTTCTTTGTTCAATTTGTTGAACCAGATTATGCATATCCTGCTCTGAGCTTTTTAATTTTAGCGATTATTTTACAGATCATTAGTTTTAGTTATTTAACTGCATTAATCTTCTCTGGAATTAAACTCTCGGCATTTTTTAAAGAGAACCATAAAATTGCAGCGAGCGGAATCTTTCTAGTAGGAATTCTATTTTTTGGGTTTGGTTTAAAACTAGCAACTTCAACAATTTAATTATTTTTAATCTAATTAAGTTTTTGCATTAAAAAGTTAAAATATAATGAACTGCTAAAAGTCCAGCATGCCATCTGTTTTAACTTCATTAAGCACAAAAAATGTTCTTACTTGTCTTACTCCGGGTAAAGCAATAATTTTTTCACTATGAAATCGATTAAACGCAGCTAAATCTTTAACACGGATTTTGAGAAAATAATCGACTTCTCCTGCTACCAGATAACATTCTAAAACATTTTCCAAATCACCCGATGCTTGCTCAAATGCTTGAAAACTATCAGGGGTTGAACGGTCTAAAACTACACCGACTAATACCACAGTACCACGTTGAACCGCATTGGGATTAATCCGAGCACGAACATCCAAGATGGCCCCAATCTTAAAAAGGCGCTGAGTATGATTCCAACAAGATGATGTACTGATCCCTACAAGTTTTGCCAGCTCCGCATTACTTAAGCGTCCATTTTCTTGTAAACAGCGCATAATTTTCAGTTCTAGTGGTGTCAAATTTTCAGCCTGATCTTCCATAAAATAATATCCCAAATTAATTATTCGATCTGAAATAAATAATAGCATTATTCCATATTTTAAAAATATTATTTCTTTTTTAGCCTCAAAATAGAAAGCACCTTCTTAAAAAAAATTGTTAAATTCACCCCAACTGGAAGCAATGGCAGAAGCCTATAAACTTTTCTTGGATTTAGAACACGTATTATGCAAAAGATTCTTCAAGATTTTTCAATCCCGGCAGTATTTGCTGGTTTTATTACTTTTTTAATCGGTATTAGTGTTTCGGCCGTTTTAGTGATTCAGGCAGCACAAATTTTAGGTGCTTCACCTGAACAGATCACCTCTTGGTTTTGGGCTTTAGGTCTAGGAATTGGCTTATCGGGACTCATTCTTTCTTGGAAATTTAAATATCCCGTAGCGACTTCATGGTCAACCGCTGGTCTTGCTTTAATTATGGCAACAGGCAGTGGATATAGCTTAAATGAAGCGATTGGTGCTTTTTTAGTTGGTGGTTTGCTGACTGCTATTTTAGGATTTTCAGGGGTATTCCAAAAAGCACTTTCATATATTCCTCAAAGCCTAACCAGTGCCATGCTTGCAGGCGTTTTACTCAAATTTGGTATCTCACTTTTCGCAAGTTTACAAAATGATTGGGCATTTATTTTGTCCTTACTTAGCATATATGTCATTACAAAAAGATTGTGGCCGCGTTACAGCATTGTATTTACCGCAGTTGCAGGGATTGTTCTCTGCCCCGTTTTTTTAGAATTTCATATGCCTACACTTCAGTGGTCTTTAGCAAAACCTGTTTGGATTAGTCCAGAGTTTAGTTGGTCGGCACTGTTGGGTTTAGCTCTACCACTGTTTGTGATTAATATGGCCTCGCAATATTTACCGGGAATTGCCATGATCAAAAGTTATGGCTATAAACCACACGTTAACCAACTCATTGGCTGGACAGGTTTAACCCAAGCTTTGCTTTCCCCTTTTGGTTGTTACACAGTAAATATTGCTGCGATTAGTGCAGCGGTAAGCTTAGACGACCAAGTACATCCTGACCCTAACAAACGCTATATTGCGGGCATGAGCTGCGGATTTTTCTACATCTTAATGGGCTTGTTTGCTGCAACACTCACAAGTTTGCTGATGTCATTTCCTCACATTTTTATTGTAGCTTTGGCGGGCATAGCTTTACTTGGTACAATCAGCCACAACATTGCGATCGCCTTTGCTCAAGTTGAAGAACGTGAAGCTGCATTATTTACCTTTTTATGTAGTGCTTCGGGTATTCAATTTTTCGGTATTGGTTCAGCATTTTGGGGTTTGATTGTTGGTATTATTGTATTTGTAATACTTAAATTTAAAACCAAAAGAAATTAATAAAAAAGCGTTCATAGCCCCCTATTTTCAATGCTATGAACGCTTTTTTGCCATAATTCTTATAGCTCTCTAACTACAACTGATTTTGCCATTTTGTCATGCCAACCTTGTTTTTTAGCGTCAAATGCCACCCAAAAAAGACCAATACCAAACACTAGAATTGATGGAATATAACCAATATAGCGAATAATGCTCTGCATGACTGTAAGCTTATTGCCTGTTTTTTCATCTAAAACTTTTAGTCGCATCAAACGTTTGCCTGGTGTACCTGCAAAATACAACCAACATAAAACTGAATACAAGAAAGGAAATGCATAGTTCACAATGAGATCGAACAAGTAATTTTGTGGTTTACTGCTTAATCCAGTAGCAAACACTAGGTCGTAATCTCCCCGATAAAAAATCCATGCTGCTGGAATAATTGCTAAAAAAAGAATAAGACTATCAATAATCATTGCGCCAAATCTTAACCAGAACCCTGCATACTCATACTTATAAGTCATGCTCACCTCACTTTGTTATTGTTTAATAGCTAAAACGTTCTTACAATTTTACTTTTATCCTAAAGGAAACTTTTTTAGTTTTAAATACTTAAATAAACTTTAAATTTTCTACTTTTATATTTTATTGTAATTATTTCGATCAAAAAACATCCTTATCTGCCTAAAAAATAAAATATTTTAAAACTGACACTTTTATGTCAGTTATATTGAAATACTTGCCTAAATAAATTAAAAATAAATATTATATTTATCTCCAAAATAAAATATCTATTTTAAACTCTTTTTTTAATAGCAATGCTGCAAATAATAGACTTAACCCAATGACAATTAAAAAAATACTTAAACTGATTACTCCATAAATAACAGCTACCGTGCCCAATATAGCTAAAATATAAAATATAATTACGCTGAATGTTGGCATTTCAATTTATTCCACTACTTAAAATAAAAGCAATTTATTCTATCGAGTTTATAAACGATTGCTGTTTTCAAATGTTGACTACACTATTAATTTGTATCATCATACAATAATAATGTTATTAAACTTATTTAATGTTAATTTAGTTTAATTAATAGTGATGTACTTCACATAACTTTATTTAATTTCAAAATAATGCTTTTCAGTCACAAGTTTAATTTTTAAATTTTTATATAAACGCTCTTTTGCATCTTCAAGTGAAGGAACTACTTTTTCTGCAAATTTATCTTCAGTCATGAGTCTTGCGTAAGTTTTATAGCCAATGATTAACTTTTGGGGTTCTTTACCTGTTTGACTAAACTCTTCAATGAGTTTATTGACCTTCTTTGCTGTTAAATCTGCCATATTCCTCTGCTCCCCCTTAATTTACTATTTTGTTATACGGCCTATATATGACAGAAATATGAACCGTAATTTTTTGTAATTTCCATGTAAATATTAGTGACTCTCATCTCTAGCATATTAACTCAAAAAAACAAATCAAGTTACTGATTTATAATTATTTTATTTAATTTCAATTACTTTAACTGAATGGATGTCTCCAAAGAATGAAATATGTTAATCTTTAATTAATAAATGCTTCATATATATAACAACTGTAAATAAGAGGAATAACATTATGAATTACCAACATATTATTGTACCTGTAGATGGTTCTGAAATTTCTTTAGCGGCAGCTAGACAGGCCGCTCACATTGCAAAAGCATTTGGTAGTAAATTGACCGCCATTAGTTTGGTTGCGGTAGACCCTTTTAGTGGCGTAGATTTTTATTACATCTCACCTGTTGTAAAAGATTATTTTGTTGAAGCACGAGCCAATGCAGAAAAGACACTCGCAACTGTAAAAGCTTTATGCGCAGAGGAAGGTATCGATGCAGAGACTCAAATTATTCAAGGTGAAATTTCTTCAGATGGTATTTTGAAAGCGGTAGAAGACTTAGGTTCTGATTTAATTGTGATTGGTTCCCATGGTCGTAAAGGCTTCCAAAAACTAATTTTAGGTAGTTTTGCTCAAGATGTTTTAAATAGCACTAAAATTCAAGTTTTAGTAGTAAAAGAGTAAAGCTCTACAAAGACAAAAGCCCAATCTAATGATTGGGTTTTTTAACAGAATAACTTCTAGAAATTTTACACTTACCTAAAATCGCTATAGAATAGTTCATTCTTCCATCAATTTCGTGAGTCACGCCAATGAAGTAAGTCTTTTTTCTCATCAATTTTTTCTTTTTTTGATGTGCAAAATAGACTATTTGTGTGATTTACCGTCTCTATTAAAAATTATCATTATCCTATTTTGTACATCCTGTATTTATGAGGTTTTTTATGACTCAGCAGGCATGTGTAATATCGCAACTTACCCTAGAGTTTCCTTCAAAGGTAATGTTTAAGCACCTAAATTTTAGTCTTGAATCGAATGAGCTATCTGCCTTAATTGGTCGTAATGGCCAAGGCAAATCTTTGCTTATGCAAATGTTAAATGAGACATTTGCAGCAGATTCAACTTATATATCAGGGCAAATATCTTGGCATGTAAAGTATGCATATTTACCTCAATTACATCGTTTGACGGCGCAGACCATTGCCGAAGCTTTAAATATCTTAGATATTTATCGAGCTTTTAAAAGAGTTGAACAAGGTGATGCAAGCTTTGACGATTATGATTTATTAGAAGGTAAATGGGAGTTACCTACCTTATGGAATAACATCTTAGAATCTGCTGGCTTACCAACAGATTTAGATTTTCCAGTTAAAAATTTAAGCGAAGGTCAAAAAACCAAGTTGGCTTTAAGCCGTTTATTTCTAAAATCAGATCACTATCTATTACTTGATGAGCCTAGCAATCATCTAGATCAGGAATCTAGACAATGGCTAATTAGTCATTTGAAAAAGCACCCAGCAGGTAGTCTTATTATTAGCCATGATCGGACTTTATTAAATGAAGTAGATCATATTTATCATTTAAATGAACATGGCCTACATCATACAACCGGAAACTATGAAAAATTTTATGGGCAATATCAAACCAATATCACAGCTCTAGAGCAATCTATTCAACAAAAGCAACGCGAAGTTAAACACATGAAGCAAAAGCAACATGATGTATTAATGAAAGCTCAAAAACGTGAGCGTGCTGGCAATAAGTTAAGAGAATCAAATTCTCAAGCCAAAATTTTGCTCGACTTTAAAAAGGAACAAGCAAGCCAAAGTATTGCCGCTATACAAACTCAACATCAACGACAAATTTCGAACAGTCAAAATGATTTGAAAGACAAGAAAATGCTTCTTGAAAGTGTCAAACCTCAACAGTTTGTGTTCCCAACTTTTCAGAAGAAATCAGGTGAAATTCTTCGTATTAAAAAACTTAAACTGAAACATGGAACTCAAAGACCCATTGATCTCGCTGTACAAGCTGCTCAAAAAATTCACATAACTGGACAAAATGGCATTGGAAAGTCAACTTTGCTTAAAGCAATTTATGAACAGGACAAGCAGCCATGTGACAGTATTCACTTATCTGTAGGGTGTTTCTATCTCGACCAGAACTTTAGCTTTTTAACTGATGAGATGACTGTTATTGACAATCTCACCCAACTGAATCATGAGCTTTCAGAAGTCGAGTGGCGGAATTTATTAGGGCAACTCCGAATCCGCGGTGATAAAGGTACACAACTACTGTCTCAGCTCAGTGGGGGTGAAAAACTAAAAGTAGCTTTATTAGCCCTTAGCCAGATAAGCCCTCCCCCTGAACTTCTGTTATTAGACGAACCAGAAAATCATTTAGATATTGAATCTAGAAAGCTACTCGCTCATGCAATTCAGAGTTATGAAGGTGCTGTATTACTCATTTCACACGACCCACAGTTTGTAGAAAATTGCGGTATAAATGAGTCATTTTCGTTAGCTGAATAGGTTTATTCAGACTATTTCTTCAAATTTACTAGTTCTCATTTGAGAGCTAGTAAATTTTATCAATTTTTATTTTTTTACGTTATTTAAGAGTTCTAGGTCTAAATTATATTTCACAGTTTTATTTTTACGAGCACTATTACGCATTTGATAAACCTGAATAATATAATCACCATCGGCTGGTAAAATAAGCTCTCCTTTAAAACCTACGGTTGAGCCAATCAATAATGCGTTATCTTTACCGGGCTTTGTACCAGGTGCAAAAATATTAACGTATGCTAAATTACCAAGGCTATTAATATTAAATTTTAATATTTGACCCTTTTTTGCATAAACTCTATACCGCACATCATCGTAGCCCTGAAATTTTCCAGTTAAAGTGGTATGTGGTGAACCTTGTAAAAAATTAACTTTTTGCTCAATATTTTTCGCGTAGATAGTGAATGAAGTAGTTGAAATCAATGTAGACAATAATAAAGTTTTAATAACTTTTTTCAATTTACTAACCTCAAAATTAATTTCAAATTATTATATTAAAAAATAATTTTATAAAATTTTACTTTATGTACGAGTTTAATGAGTATTAGTTGCTTTTTATAATTAGTAACAAATAAGATATATTATAAACATAAATTACTTTTACTTTTTTATATTTAATTACAAAGTTAAAGCGTAATAGCTAATCAATATATCTGGAAGTATTTTAATGAATATTATTGTTCGTGATGAAGAAATCACAGACATTGAAGCAATTGAAAAATTAACAAAAGCAGTTTTTCAAAATGCTGAACACAGTAGCCATACCGAGCATTTCATTGTTAATAGTTTAAGAACTCACGGTCAACTCACTATTTCGCTAGTGGCAATTGAAGATGGCTCTATTATTGGACATGTTGCTATTTCTCCCGTTGAAATGAGCTCAGGTGAAATAGGTTGGTATGGTTTAGGCCCTATTTCAGTTCATCCAGATAAACAAGGCTGTGGTATTGGCTCACTCCTCATGAATAAATCACTACAAAAATTGAAACAACTCGGAGCCCAAGGATGTGTTTTATTGGGCGAACCAAGCTATTACAGCCGATTTGGTTTTAAAAATTATCCTGAGCTAATTTTGCCGAATGTACCGAGTGAATATTTTCAGGCTGTAACTTTCTCGGGCAATATTCCAAAAGCTAGTGTCAAATATCATGAAGCATTTAATGCGACGCAATAATAAAAACTTATTATCTTTAAAAGAAAACTCCTAAAAATAGGAGTATTCTTTTTCGTTAATTTTGAATAATAATTACTTAAATCATCAGCGTTTATTTAACACGCTCAATCTGAAAAACTTCAATATCGGTAGGTTTAATTCTATGCTTATCTACCTCTCCAACAACACGTACTTTATCCCCTGCTTTTAACTGTAAAGGCTTCCATAAGTCATCATCAATATCAATTACTATGGTACCTGTTGCATCTTTTAGTTCAAAATGATCACCAGCAATATGCTTTACGATGGTACCGGTTAGAGTTACCCCAGCTTCATCAGCCAAAGTTTGTACTTTAGATACTGTGACTACATTTTTTGTGGCTTCTTTTAATAAAGCAGCATCTGGTTTAGCCATCACAGCATTACTACCTAATAAGGCAAATCCAGCCAACGCTGTTAAAAGTATTTTTTTCATTACGATTACCTATTTTTAATATTCATAGTTATATAAACAAATTCTTTTAAAGTTATAGAGTTAGGTTTAGTGAGTTTTTGTATCTTATGAGTATTTTTCTTTACACTTTCTTTGCCCATGGTCGCGTTTTTAATCTTCTTGAGATTTCTCTTCTCTAAATAAAATTATTTTTTAAATCTTTATTGGATATACAAATAGATATTTAATTATTTATTAACAATTACACTTGTTAACGATTCATAAACACATATAATAACGATTATCATTATCTTTACCCTTATAACACAATGAAACATTTTTCAAAAAAAAGATTAGTAAATTCAATTTCTTTAGCTTTTTTGGGATTAAGTGCAAATCAAAGTTTATTTGCTGCTGAAGTATCCATGTTGCCTACTATTAAGGTACAGGCCGAACAAAAGCCTGAAAGTTTTGCTAAAGGAAATCTTGCTTCACAAGCCAATTTAGGCGTTTTAGGTAATAAAAAAATTATAGATACACCATTTAGTATTACTGAATACACCTCAGGAATTATTGAAGAGCAACAAGCCTCTACTGTAGGAGAAGTTCTCAAAAATGACCCAGCAATTCGTATAACAACAAATCAAGGGCATTTAAATGAAAACTTTAAAGTACGCGGCTTTGATTTAAACCATGAGGATATGGCTTATAACGGATTATATGGTGTGGCTCCTTATGGCCGGGTTCCGACTGAATTTTTAGAATCTATTACGTTATTAAAAGGGCCAAATGCCTTAGTTTCAGGTGTAGCACCAACAGGAAGTGTCGGTGGTGTAATTATTGCCCATTCAAAGCGTGCAGATAAGGAACTTACCCGACTCTTTAGCTCATTTGAGGATCAAAATTATTATCAATCTGGTTTTGATATTTCACGCCGATTTGGTCAACAAAAAGAATTTGGTATTCGATTAAATGGGGTCTATGGAGACGGCGAGCATATTATTGAAGAAATGAATGACCGCCATATCTCAGGTGCTTTAGCAGCTGACTACACAACAGATAAGCTCAAAATTAATTTCGACTCTTATGCGATTAAAGAAAATCGTAAAGGAGGATCTCCAGCCATGGTGGCTATGGGTGGGAATAATTCAATCAATCAAGTTATTACACCACCTAAAGGAAATAGTAACTTCTTTCCACATCTTAGGGGAAACACGGAAAGTAAATTTGTAGGATTATCTAGTGAATATAAATTTACACCAGATTTCAAAGCTTTTGCTGGGATCGGCTATATAGAAAAAGAATATCAGGGCCATTTATTCGGTACACGAATGATTATTACCGATACGAATGGTTCAGCAACCTCACAATACTATCAAGTGGGTTCAAAAGAACATAACAAAGCAGCAAATGTAGGATTTGAAAATAAGTTTAATACGGGTTCGGTTAAACATACGGTCGGTTTAAGAGCAGACTATCTAAAACGGAAATATACTCAACATAAAGCTGCTACTACCGCGGCCTTCAATACAAATCTTTATCAGCCCTCTGCAAATGGTGGTATGCCTACTACCCTTCCAGACATCGTTCCTTTTGGTGATAATGAATATATCAGTTACACCTTAACCGATCAGTTATCGATGCTAGATGATAAATTACAGTTAATTTTAGGGGCACGTTATCAAAATATCGATACTAAAAATTTAGTTAAAAATATCTCTTATAGCAAAGATAAAGTATCCCCGAGTTTAGGTATTGTGATTAAACCGTTTGGTGAGAGTCTTTCTTTTTATGCAAGTTATGTAGAAGGATTATCAGAAGGTACTACTGTTGATAATAATAAAGATGCAAATAATAGACGAACTTTTGAGCCATTTCAGACTAAACAATATGAAGTTGGGGCAAAATATCAGGTGGGGACTTGGTTAAATACTTTAGCAATATACCAAATTGAAAAACCAAACACGATGGCTCTCCCTTTCTCTGATCCTCAAGATAAGAATATTACTCAAATTACGGTTGATGGAGCGGAAACACGTTCGCGTGGCATTGAATGGGGTTTCTCAGGTGAAGTATTGGACGGCTTAAATTTATTAGGTAACTTGGCTTATATCAAAGCTGAAATTACCAAAGCTCAGATAAATGTTGGCAATGATATTTATGGAGTACCTAAATTAACAGGGTCATTAGGTTTAGATTATCAAGTTCCACAAATTGAAGGTTTGAATTTAACGACAAGAGCAACATATGTAGGTGAACAATATTTAAATAGTGCTAATACATTAGAGCTCCCTAGCTATACTATTGTAGATATTGGTGCCCGTTATAAAACAGTATTAGGCGGAGTAAGTACAACATTTTTAGCAAATGTGGATAATGTGGCGAATAAAAAATATTGGGAAGGTGTATTCAATGACAACTATGCTGTTATTGGAGGAGCAAGAACCTATAAGGTGGGCCTAACATTTGATTTTTAATAATTTAAAAGCCCTATAAAACAGGGCTTTTTTTATATTTGCTTAAGAACTGTAACTAACTCAAAGTTAGCATCGGCAGCAAAATCAGAAGGAGCAATAAAACCCAATTGATTCCACTTTATAGTTAGACCCACCTTTTCATAGCATTGAGCCACATATTCAGAACATATAAATTCACGGTCAGCCTCAATTCTTTTTAGCTGTTTGGGTGTAAAAGGTATTTTTGATGAAAGAATTCTTGCTGCAATTTTTGCAATTTCGTCATTATCATAGGGATAGCCAAAGAAATTGATTGCATATTGTGTAAGAGCAACCAATGAATCTTTGTTTACCAATTTTGCAAACTGTTTATGGCGAATTACAATCATTCCACCGGGATAAGGTTGTCCATCGTTTGTGTAATCTTCTAAATATTTGGATAACCTTACAGTACGCACGCCAATAGGTTCGACACTTTCTAGCAACATTATACGATCAATAGCATCTAACCGCAGTATAAATGCCACATGACTCCAGACACTCTGTGTTGCCTGTTGAATCATTGTAGAAAATATTCCATTACCCGAACAAAGTAAGATATCGCCATTTTGCAAACTGCTACGTATTTCTCGATAATCAGTAGGCTTTTTTTTAGGAAATTTATCAATTTTCAGCATTTTAACTGACTCAACTGTTCATTATTATTGTTTGACTGAAACTCTATTATAAACAGCAATTGTTATAAAATTGAGAATATAAACGTATATATACACGAAACTTACAAAGAAAAAAGTGCTTACATATAATGAAATATGACTGAATATAACTATTCTTAGGCAATAATATGAGCTAAGCACTGTAGACTCTTTACTGCTTCCACTTCATCTTCAGTTTGCATAACAATCAATCTATCGTATGAAATTCCACCAATTTCAATATAAATTTTTGGATGTGGAAGCTGGGGAATATAGACTTTTAAAGGTTGATAAAGCGCAAGCAGATAACCAAATGAGTCATAAGGATAATGATCATCTTTTAATGTCTTCTTTATCACGACGTAAGTGTTCAATATATTTAAGATAAATCCATATTCATTTTCAGAGTGAAATTTAGCATCCATACCCACCTCCTTGATTAATTTGTATTTTTTATAATCAAAATTAAAGGTTAAATTTCTGATCTGATGGTATTTGAACCAAATTAATTTAAATATAGAGTTATATTTAAAGTAAATGGTTGTGAATTTAAATATATTGAAAACCTAGCATAATAGTCAACATATTTTGAACAGAGCCATTAAAAATAAATATTCTGAGTTACAAATCACACTTTAAGACAAAAATAAATAGATATAAAAAACCCATCTTATGATGGGTTCTGGATATTTAACTAGATTATGAATCTTTATCTATTGAATGAGGAGTTGTGGTTTTATCTTGCTGTTCTGTATCATTTTCACCTTGGCAGGCACTCACACTTAAAGAAATAAAGGCGGCTAAACCCAAAGTTGCTATAATTTTTGTCATGTTTCACCTCATGAATTTTTCAGATTGATGAGTTAATAAATACTTTTAATTAGTTTTACGATCAGCATAGGTTTTTAGGCTTTTTTGTAGATTTAGCGCAAAAATGTAAAGCTCTTTAGTTATATTTCAACTCAAAACTATGCAATTTAATACTAATATTGCTGAGTTAAATTAAAGTAAAAATTAAACATTAACCGAGTGCCTCAAGGTTTTGATAAGTAAATCATATAAATGATCTACAGCTTTCGATTCTAGAGATACTCTACTGCGATAAACAGCAGTCTCCATAGGTTCTAAAGGCCCAAGACCATGATCAGCACCTAATATTGTTAAATGTTCGGGTGCACTACATTGAGTAAACACGGCAATTGCTAAACCACTTTCAACTGCAGCAATTTGACCTGCTAAACTTGAACTGTTGTATACCACACGATAACGGCGTCCTTGTAATGCTAAGGAATTAATAGCACTCTTTTTGGCTTGGCTGGTACTTTCATAAACTGCAATTGGGAGTGGATCTTCTCGCCAGAGTTCAAACTGCGGAGAACCTACCCACACCATCGGTTCATGAAATAAAAGTGTTCCTTGACGAGCGTTATCTCTTGAAATTAATGCTAAGTCTATATCACCGCTTTCTACCCGTGGTATTAAGGAAGTGGACTGCTCACAGATCAATTCGATTTCAACGCCTCCGTAACGTGGCGCAAAGCGCTTAAGCACGGGTGTTAAATATTTTGCTGCATAATCATCGGGTACACCAAGGCGTATACGCCCCTTCAGTTCATCTCCATGAAATGCCATTTGAGCTTCAGCATGTAAGTCGAGAATACGGCGTGCATAACCTAAAAGTAGTTGTCCTTGCGACGTTAACTCAATTTGTCGGTGTGTTCGTATTAAAAGTTGGCATTGCAAAGCTTCTTCTAATTTTTTAAGTTGCATACTCACAGCAGATTGAGATCGATACAACTCAGGTGCTGCATTAGACAGTGATCCTGTATCTACCACCGTGACAAAACACTTTAGCCAATCAATCTGTAAATTTTTTAAATTCATCACGATTTATCTATTCGATTTTCAAATAGTATATAAAAGAATTATGCGCTTTTCTTTATTTGTTATCTCTCCCATACTAAAAATTAGACAAGCTAAACGATACATTTTTAAAGGGAGAATATCTGAAATTGAATAGTGATCTTTATAGATATGCTCTTAATTCGGAATTAAAAGCGATTTAACCAGTTTTTATTATCATTTTAAGTCATGAGATTGTGTTCTTATTAACTTAATAAAATAAGAGCTTAAATAGCAGCCTTTTTTAACAACTTTATCACTTTATATTTCTTAGAAATTATACCTAGGAGGGATTCGTATGCGCCTAAATAAAGAGCTGCTCGCTTCACAAAGTGCAACTTCAGCTTTTGTCCTACTCTGGGGAAGTGCTGCAATTTTTACTCGATGGGGACTCGATAGTGCTTCTCCACTCGCATTCTTAATTCTTCGTTTTTCAATCGCTTTAATTATACTAATTGTTCTTGCTGCTTTTAGACAAAGACTGTTACCGAAACGGGGCACGAGAAAACAAGTTCTTATTACTGGACTCCTTATTATTGCTGGTTATTCAATCTTCTATTTTAAAGCTATGGCTCATGGCGTTACGCCGGGCTTGATTGCAACAATTATGGGCATACAACCCATTTTAACACTTTGCCTTATCGAAAAAAATTTGAAAAAAGAAAGGCTTTTAGGTCTATGTATCGCTTTAGCTGGACTCGTACTTTTAGTGTGGAAGAGTTTAACGACTTCTTTTATTGCTCCAATTGGAATGTTATTTGCCTTAGCTGCCCTGTTATGTATGACATTTGGAGCAATCATGCAAAAAAATATTCAACAGCCACCTACAGATGTGCTCCCTCTTCAATATTTAGTCACCCTTATGGTGTGCATATTGTTTGTTCCGTTTGAGAATTTTGAAATAGAGTGGAATTCACAGTTAATCATTTCAATTCTATTTCTTGGTATTTTAATTTCTGTGATTGCTCAGCTTTTGCTTTATCGACTTTTAAATCAGGGCAATATTGTAAATGTGACAAGCCTGTTCTATTTAGTTCCTGTTGTTACCGCACTTCTAGACTATCTCATTCTAGGAAACAAGTTACCCATCTCAGGTTTATTGGGAATGATCGCCATCATACTCGGTTTAATAATTGTATTTAAAAAGAAATAACTTATTTAGAATTTAGTATAAAACCCTCGATCGAGGGCTTTATATCGAGTCAAAGACTAGTCTAAATTTTTCCAGTCCTTACCGATTTGAGCTAATGCTGGAAGTTCATCACTATTAAAAACATTAGAATTACGATCAATAGCAAATCGATAAATGGGCACAGAATCAGCTTCAGTTTTTTTATAGAAACTGAAGTTTTCAGTAATATGATAATTGCCGGCTTCTGTAGACTTTACAGCCGTTCCTGATGGGATATGGATATAACTTTCACATTCCACTTCAACATTATTTCCAGCAAGATCTTGGTAGGAAAATTTCATATTCTCATCCTTTTTAAATTTTTATGATTGAAAAAAACTTAACATGCTATCTGACCAGATTATGGAAACTTTTTTCAACTAATTGTTTAAGTGTGTATATTTAGTTAAAACTCAAAATGGTTCTTCAAGATAAAATTCTATTTCAAATGCTTCTTCTCAAAGTCACAATCCCAATCCTTTAAAACCTCGCTCATCAAGTTCTTTAAGCTCCTCAAGTGTATACAACCGTCCTTCTGGATCAAAAAACTTATCAAAGTCGAATTGTCCTTCTTTATATAGTTGATATCTTTTAGGCCCTAACCACTCTTTTTGAAAGAAATCATCTGTTAGTTTAAAAAACTCTCTAAATGACATATTTGCATCTAATTGGCCAATTAACTGTTCACGTTCATTTTTAGGAATATTCTTAAATTTTCTCTCATCCATAATGAAGGCTCGACTGCCAACTAGCTGACCATCCTCATGAGTTGGAACTAGAATACTGCGGCAATGAGGATGCAAAGGCGGAACTTTTTTTGTAGGATCATTGATATTCCACACACTGCTGTCCAGGGCTGCACATACTTTTGAGGTTCTGCCATCAAGAACACTTACAAATCTGACATATTCAAACTTTAACTGTTTATAGCTGTTTAAATAGGCCTGATTGGATATATGACTTCGAATCGTACGCACAGTCCGTTCAATATCAATCTTAGAACTATTTAATAGTCCATCTTCATATTTAAGGCGTTTAGTCCCTCGGATCCTTTGAATAATTTGCTGATTTGTTGCTCCAGTATTGAGGCCATCTCGAATTGCATACTCAACTCTTTGACGGGCGACCTCGGCAATTGTAGAAAGTAATTCGTCCACCAATGCTCCACCTGCTAAAGGAACACGTTTAGCAGCTTTATAGAGCTGTTCACCTTTTAATTCTTTATGTTTGCCACCAAAAACTTTTGACATATATTTGGCTTCATAAATAGCCAATGCCACAGCAGAGATTGTAAAAGTTTCAATGAGCACAGCATTGGTGGTATCAAACCACTGAGAAATTAGTGCACGTATCTCTTTTAATGGGGCTGTTGAGTAAAGCCCACCCGCCAATGCGGTTTTTTCCTTTTCATTTAGCTCATCTAACAGATTACTTAGTTTAGTCAGCATGTTAACTGTTTCGTAATTAAATAAATTAAGAAGTTCATTGACCGATCTTGAAGATGCTCGATATAGATAAGCTTGATGTTGAGTCAGAACATCAAAAAGTGATTTCTGATGAAGATTAATCATAAAAATTACCTCTACAGAATTGCCCTTTTTGTTATTTTCTATTTGTTTGCATCACCTTATGTAATTTGCTTACTATTAATATCTCTAGAATAAGTGATGACTAACAAGTGTACCTACGTAAAGTTATTTAGCTAACAGCTTATCCTTGTAATTTATATCTTTATAAACTTGTCTCGTGTCTAAACTACACAATCTCTTTAATGCTGAGTAAAACAGCGTTACTTGGAATACTTTTAAGTATTTTCTTTTGTTGTTTTCTCCATTCTTTATGAAATTTTTTATCAGATTGTTCCGAAAAAATATCTCTATGATTATTGCTATAAGCACAACTCTTATTTCCAGAATGCGGACATGGCCAATTGTTTAAGTGAGGTGTCAAAACAGCGTTACTCATTAATGAAAGTTCTTCTAATCTAATTAAATTCATATTTACTTCCTTGCTTACACCTGCCAACTGACTCTTCAAAATATTCATCCAAACTTTATCTTGAATAATTTAAAGACGGCTATGGTTCTATTTCCCAAGCCAGTCTGGCCTACACACAAATACCACACCCTTAAAAAAGCAAAGTGCAAGTTTTGTATATTGATTTACCAATGATGTAACTTGTTATATGCGTAAATAAATAAAGGTTAAGTAGAATAAGAAGCTATGTAGAAGGTTTTCTTCTCAGTTACTCCAATTTCAGTTATACTAGCCTTAGTATGAGATGAGCCTTATATAGTTCATTGGTAGATCAATGAATGACTAAGCCCTTCGCTTTCGAGCAAGGGCTTTTTTAATGCATATTTTTGGAAAAATTAATTTTAGCTGACTCGCCGATTCACGCCTCAGTTTGCCTTTACTCATCAGGTCTGTTAGATTGGTCTTGTTCATCAACTCCTATTGTCGATGAATACTGAAGCCTGATTCGTAGCATCAGGCTTTTTTATGCTTAAAATTTTATAAATATTGATCGGAATGGCTTTTCTAATAGGAATCAATAAAGAATTAAAACGCTAAGAAGCTAAAAATAATTGTTTTTCAACTGCACGACGTCTAACTAATCCAGCCAAACGCTTACCTCCTGCGTTTACCCATACATCAAACTGATTTGCGGCCCCTTTGTAATCACCTGAGTTTAACTTTTTTAGTAAGGTCGATTTTTTAAAGGCGCCTACACCAATGTTATAAGTTAGAGATACTAATGCATCAAATTGAGTTTGTTTTAGAGGAACTTTTACAGCGCTATTTACGGCACGTTCAAATATTTTCAAATCATGCTGCATATATGCTTTGGCCTGCTCAAGGGTACATGTATCACCTTTTTGAACGCTCGAACCATTTGGATATCGAGTTGTACCATAACCAATACTCCAGATGCCTGTACCATCATCATAGGCCTTTAAACGTAATCCTTCAAAATTACAAATCTGATTTATTCCCTCCAAACTGAGAATCATCTCATCAACTGCAAAACCAATTTCCGCAGTACCATTATCAGTTGCTGTAGCAATATGGCGATTTGAAACGTCATTTGGTCTAGACCTAGCAGTAAAAATCTTAAGGAAATAATCCAATATTTTTTGCATTTAAAGCCCTGTTGTATTACTTCTTGTATAAATATATAACCACATATATCAAGACTAATTTTTTATTTCTAAATCATTGAGGGAGAATGATTTAACCACCATTCGGGCTAGTTAAACCTAAAAATATCACTCAAAAATTTAAAATGCCCAATGTTGAATTGGGCTATGCTTTATTCTTCGACTTCGATCGGATCGCCATCTTCAGGACGAATATGACGCTCACCATCATCTGCCGGATCGACACTAGAGCCATCTTTGGTAATGCTGTTATATAACTCATCCTCTTTTTTATCATCGATAAATTCTTCATCTGCAAAATCAAGAGGTTCTTCATCATCGTCAAAATTTAAGGGTTTTTCTTCATCTATCATGAGAGTTATCCTTGACTTAACTTGTGTTATTCCATGCTTAATTAATTACGAGATACATTCAACCCTAAACAATCATCATTTGTGTAACAGACACTTTAAGATACATTTATATAAAAAAACCGCCCCAAAAGGCGGTTAATAAAATCCTGTTATGGAGAAATCAAACAATATTATTTCTTTTTAAATATTTTAAGTAGGTAATTTATTATTTTTAAGGTAATCATCTGATTTAAAATAATTAACAATCATTTCTGCATTTTCTTCTTTTACAGGTAAAGTAGTTACTGGGATACTTTCATTCCCCATACTAAAACCTTGAGGAATCAATTGTGAAATTGGAGGAAACTTAGGTTTTCCTCCTTCGGTAACTCTTTCAACAAATCCAGCAAGCCATAAAATAAATTCACCTTCATTTTCAAACTTAGGTATAAGGCTAAAATCAATTTTTACCGAGCATTGTTCACTAGGTTTGGTTAGACAATCTTCAAAATTGATAAAGTTATACTTTAATTTAAATTCAGTACCTTTTATCGCATTACGAATAAGGCCAATCAAACAATTTAGATTTTCAATCACCTCATCAGAAAACAAGTTGTCATTTTTAATTTTTTTATAAACCTTCTCTGCTATAGCTAGATATTTTGGCATCATAGCCTCCTATTTTCTTATGAATGAATATATTCATACACTTTTTAAAATATTATTTTTTTATGTAATATAGGGTAAAACTCATAAACCAAATGTAAAAAGTATAAGTCATCTGAAAGCCACCATTAAAACTCATCACAAAAACACATGAAAATGCAAACCATCTCACATTAATTTACTTGTAAAATGAGATTTTTGAAAAATTTGCTTTCAATCTATTTTAACAATTTCGTTATAGCCTAAATAAGAGTTACGATTCTCATTTTAATAAGTAAAGGCTAATCTTTTAAATTTTATTCACTAGAATTTTTATTATTTTCTAAATGACTTAAAATACTACTAATTTTTAAAAGCAAATAACCAAACAACAGCCCATTAAATATAATAAACAGACCAATTGTAATCATTTCTGTAGACCATACTTGAATAATGTCTAAATTATCATTTCTTGTTTCGACTTGCCCATATGACAAAATAAAGGCTACTCCCAAAACAATTCCAAATAAAATTACACACCAAGCTACAACTTTTGTAGACTTACTTTCATTATGAGGCTTCATTAATTCACTCATATTTGTTCTTTACACTCTTGTAGATGTATTTATTTTTTATATCAATTTCTTACTTTTTTAAAGTTTTGTTTATGTTGCCTTTTGATAGTAATGTAACTAATTTTTATATTTTTTTAATTTATAAATAAAATGTCTTATTTTCTATTTAAACTGAAATGTTAGCTCATTTCTTCTAAAGCTAAATTTATTTAATAAAGATATTTTCTATTTAGCTGAAACCTACCACATCAAGACTATAAGGACTTAAAGAGCAAATTTAATTTCTATCAATAATTATAAATCTGCTCTTCATGTTTAAGGAGAACTAATTTACTTTACTTGAAATTTCATATTGAATCTTCTAGCTTGCTTTCTTGCTTCAGGATGAGAAGGTAAAACAAATGGACTCGCACGCCATATCGCTTTTTCTATACTGGTTTTAAATTTCTGCTCTTCTTTATCTAAAAAGATAATTTGTTCAATTTCTCCACTATCCGTTAAAAAAACTTTTACACTTGCACTCATGCCTGTAGAAGACTTGGGGATATCCCATATTTTATAAATTTTCTTTTGATATTGTTTTTTATATTTCTCGGCCTCTGAGATAATTTTATTATCAGACACTTGAACAGAAGTAGTCTGTTTATGACCTGTAGTACAACCAACTAACAAAAATAAAGAAGCAATAATAGTAAAATTTTTCATATAAAGTACCTTTTTTCAATCATTAAAATTTAACAGTTTAAAATTCAAAAAACTACCTAAAGGTGATGTCCATTATTTATTATCTTGAATCAGCAAAGCTGTTAAGCCACCTTTACTGATCCTTTTCTTAACTTAATAATCTATTTTCTTTAAAAAGGGATTTCATAACGGAAATTCATATTAGAATTTTCTGGCATATTATAGGTGTCTTGATCGGTAAAAAGTCCATGCTCCGGTGTTTTAAAACTATTGAAAGCTTTATTCACTGGTACAATTGGAGGTTTATTTAAATAATTTTCTTGAGAATTATATGTAGATGAGGCACAACCAATTAGCCCAAAACCTATTAAAGAAATAATTAAAAATGTCTTCATAAATTCCGCCCGCTTTTATAAAAACCAAACAATCTAACAAATTAGAAAACCTTTGTCACACCGGAATAGTTTAGATTTACTTAATAATTAACTACTTAGAAGTTTTAAAAAACAATAAATTATTGATAGATAAATATTAAATTAAATAATAATCAGATACTTTGAATTAAAAGTTTTAGTTTTAATTTTAATAATTATCAGAAGCCATCAATAGACCTTCACGCACAGCACTATACGTTACCTTATTATTTACCAGTTGATTAAGTACTGTTAAATCCAAACCTCCAAAAAATTAACTTTAATGTTATAATACAGTGATTTACTCAATTTCAATTGGACCTCAAAAGAAATGAATAGATTTTTATTAACTTTTTTATTTTTAAATATTGGGTTTTTTTCTTCTTCCACATTTGCTGAGGCAAACACATTTCAAACGAAACAAGAATATAACCACCCTAAATTTAATCAGCATAAAAGTATGCTTGAATTGAGCGCAAACTCTCAAGACCTTAAATTTAATGAACAACAAGATTCTTTTAGTTCTACTCATCAAAATGTAGATTTTTTTGAAATTGCAAAACAATATCAAGGAAACGAAGCAAAGCCTTCTTCGTTTACCGATGAGACAGTAAATATGAGTGATCATGAACGTAGTCTTTACTACATTAGACATCAGGATCATATGGGGATTCAAAGAGAGATTCGCGGCCAGCAGTTTAGATCGCTCAAACAACAGCGGGATAAAGGTGTTATTTCTAATGATGTATATAAAGAAAAGGTCTATAAAATCTTAAATCAACCTACTTTTAAATAGATTTAAAGCCCTCTCTAGAGGGCTTTTTAAATGTTACTTTTAGGAGTGTCACTCTCTCCACCTTTACAACTTTCAATTCATAGGTATTGCAACCTCACCTATAGCAAAAGTTAATCAATCATGTGAAAAGTTAACAGAGATCATTGAGTAAAATAGGGCTCAGTCATGAGAGTCTAAAAATTTAATGATATGGTAAATATGAGCTTCTAAAAAAGAATCGACTGCTA
Organism: Acinetobacter lactucae; assembly: GCF_013122135.1. NCBI lineage: Bacteria > Pseudomonadati > Pseudomonadota > Gammaproteobacteria > Moraxellales > Moraxellaceae > Acinetobacter > Acinetobacter lactucae. The sequence goes on along the minus strand of NZ_CP053391.1, from coordinate 1,532,958 downwards.
ACTTTTGTTATTTCTATCAAGTATTTTTACTTTTTATCATAATACTTTTTGTACCAAATGGTTTACAATGAAAGTAATATCATTGGTTTTCAAATAGATTTTTTTACCTACTACTAAAAAAGCCTTAGTAATCAATTTAAATGTAAATAAGCCATTAGCAGAGGAACTAAATGGATTATCATCAAGAGTTAATTGAAAATGGTTTATCAGCGACACCTTCACGCGTTGCAATTTTCCGTTTTTTACATGAGAACGATAAGGGAATAACTGCAGAAGAAATATATCTGTTATCTCAAAAGAAAAACCTAAAAATTAGTCTAGCTACTACATATCGTACTTTAGCGGAGCTTGAACATAGAAAATTAATTAAAAGAGTGGTTTTGGGTAAAAGTAATAGAGGAATTTATCGACTAGCCACTAATAAAATTAGTTTAAATCTTATTAATACCAAAACTGGAAAATCACATCCTTTTGAATATGATGAAAAAGTAGAAGAATTATTAGAATCTCTGCTAAAAAATATTGATGAAAAAGCTTTGAACATTGAAGTAAATGTTTATAAGTAGCGTATTAGTAATTTACGCTACTTAACTACTCGCCTTGTTATTTAGACCTCGGCCCACTTACGAATTAAGTTGTGATAAGTATTTGTTAAGTTCAAAACTTCTTTATGATCATCACCTAGTTGCATACGTAAGTTTTGAATAGTTTGGTCTAGATTAAATAACATATGTCGCTCGGCATCATCACGAATCATGCTCTGTACCCAGAAAAAAGATGCTATACGACAGCCTGAAGTAATAGCAGTCACTTCATGCAGACTGGTAGATGGATACAAAATCATATCACCCGCAGGCAATTTAATTTCATGATATCCATACGTATCTTCAACGACGAGTTCCCCACCCTCGTACTCTTCAGGCTCACTTAAAAAAACCGTACAAGATAAATCCGTTCTTAAACGCTGATTACTACCACGTATTAGGCGTATTGAATTATCTACGTGAAAACCAAAAGATTCATGATTTTCATAACGATTAAATAAAGGCGGTATGATATCTAATGGGATTGCAGCAGATAAGAATAATGGATGTTTTCCTAATGCATCAAGGATGATATTACTCAGTTGATGAGTTAGAGGATGATCTTCAGGCAATTGCTGATTATGTTTTACTGTAGCTGAAAGTGTACCAGCCGTGACTTTTCCATTAACCCATTCTACTTTGTCCATTTCCTGACGGAAAAACTGGACTTGTTCTTTACTCAGTACATTTGGAATATGGTGAATCACGATGATACCTTTAAAAATAGTTTTAATTAATAAAATAGCCTCAAATTGAGGCTATTTTAGATTACTTCTTAAGACTAATAAATTTTTAAACTTATTAGTATTTAAAGTTAACTGATAATACTGCACTACGTCCTTCTGCTTCAGTTGCATAGTGTGAAGCATACGCTTTAGTAAAGTAACGCTTATCAGAAAGGTTATTTAAGTTAAGTTGTAAGTTAACATTCTTGTTAACGTCATAACGAGCCATCGCATCATAACGAACATACGATGGAACCCATTTTGTATTAGCTGCATCACCATATACTTTATCAGTATAGAAAGCGCCAGCACCCACAGTAACTTGAGGCAATACTTTATATGTAGTCCATAAAGTTGCAGAGTTTTTAGGTACGTTTGGAAGTTGCTTACCTTTAGCTGCATTTTCAGGATTACATACACCAGCACGACTACAACTTGGTCCTGGATCAGTATTTTCACTATCTAAATAGGTGTAACCTGCGCTCACAGCCCATTTATCAGTGATATTTCCGTTTGCTGAAAGTTCAATACCGTCAACTTTACTATCGCCGCCATTCGTATAAGTGCTTGAGTCAACTTGAATACGTGTATTTTGCTTCTCTGTACGGAAAATAGCAGCAGTCAAATTAAGTTTTTCGTTTAGAACGTTCCACTTTGTACCCAATTCAATGGTTTGGCTTTCTTCTGGTTTAAGGTCCATATAAGCTTGACCGATTGACTCAGAACCATCACCGCCATCTACACCTACCGGGTTAGCAGAAGTTGCATAACTTGCATAAATACTACCATTTTCAGTAGGTTTGAAAGTTACGCCGGCATTGTAAGTAACAAAGTCTTTATTACTCTCGATTTTAGCGCCAGTGGCATTTGTAACCTGTTCTGTATCAAACTTGTCCCAACGAACACCTAAATCAAGTAACCACTGAGGATTAAACTCAATATTATCTAATAAATAGACAGAGGTATTTTTTGTAGTCGTTGTCGTTGTTGCTTTATTGGCGATACGACCACCTAACCAAGCATCTTTAGAATTAGGATTAGTTAATGAAGTACACCACGCATCATTAATAGCACAGTCACTATTAAAACCGCCTGTTGTAGAACCTGCATAGCCCGGATATGTTGTCGAGTAGCTACCTTTATCCGATTCTTGATCACTATATTCCGCACCAACATTGAAACTATGCTTGATAGCGCCAGTATTAAACTTACCTCTTAAAGATAATTGATCTGTAAAAATATCAGTGTCTGTAATTCGAGAGTTAATACGACGCCAAACTTTACCGTTTGCTACATTACCTTTTGAATCATCTGGCTGAGTCCAAAGGTAATCATTTTTTGATTTGCTATAGAGTACAGTGTTAGCAAGAGTAAGATTTTCATTTAAATCATGCTCTACTTTAAAAGTACCAATATGATTTTCTTGTTTTTGGAAATCACGACCTTTTAAACCATAGTAAATACCCTGTTTAACATCAACAGGTTTACCAACAGTTGCCTTCTTAGTCGGATCGTAATTATATGGAACACCTGAGTCCGGAGTGTCATCAGATCTTAAGTAGTAATAACTTAAAGTTGCACGTGTTGGTGTATCCAATCCAAATGTAATACTAGGTGCGATACCTACACGCTTGTATTCAGCACCATCACTTTGACCCGCTTTTTCATTTTTATGCCCCATAAGGACAATGCGACCAGCAGTACCATTACCAAAGTCTTTATTACCATCTAACGTGATACGTTGATAATTATCGGTACCTGCTTGAACAGAACCTTCTAAAAAGTCACCTTTTTTAGCAACTTTAGAAATCATATTGATGCTACCACCAACAGAACCTGCCCCGCCCATAGAAGAAGCAGACCCTTTAGTCACTTCAACTTGCTCGATAGCAAACATTTCACGGTTTTGTGATGATGAGTTACGAATACCATCAACGTACATTGAACTTTCAGAGTTATAACCACGAATAAATGGTCGATCACCATTTGGGTTACCGCCTTCACCTGCACCTAAAGTAATGCCTGGGACAGTACGAAGTGCATCACTTAATGTATTTACTTTCGTATCTTCAATAAGTTGCTTTGAAATTACTGAAACTGATTTTGGAGTATTTAATAAAGGTGCTACGAACTTAGAGTTAGCCGATTTATCAACTTTAAGGCTCTGTGCAACTTCTGCATCTGCTTGCACATGAATCAATGGAAGTGGTACAGAGTTTTCCTGAGCAGCCATTGCAGTTGTAGCTACAATTGATAATGAAGACGCTATTGCTGATTTAGCAATCTTCTTACGAGACTTAATAAATTCCATATGTATTTTGTGTGTTCATGTAAATATTAGCGCGAATAATAATGATTATTGATTATTAAAACAATAATTTAATATAAAAATCCTATAACACACGTTCAGAAAAAATTAATAATCCTTTGATTTTCATTAAAAATATTTACTAAATTATTTTCCATTTCACACAAATAGCTTTTAAACTCAAGTTATTACAAACTTATGTATGCAAAGAGAATAATAATTTCCTTTTCAACACTCTTATATTTTTATACTTACTGTGTCTTTAAACAAGAATTTTACATAGCTGTACACAAGAGAGATTCAATTTTTTTAGCTCCATTGTCTAGCTAAAACGTTATTATTTATATCTAAATTATAGCCAGTTCTTTGAAATCATTATCAAAACCAACCATTTAGAAAAAGTTTAAAATTCTTAGAAAAAAACATAAACCATTTTATAAAATTTTGTTACTTTTTCGCTATAATGATTATAATTATCGTTTAGGACTTCGATACATCAACATGGACCGCTCATCTTCTCTTTCACTCCCAAATTTTAAGTTCAAAGTTTCTACACTTAGCTATGCAATTGGACTCGCTTGTACTTATTTAGTAGTTCCTGCACATGCCGAAGATACAGCTGCTAGTGCATTACCAACCATTACCATTAAGGCACAAGGTAACTGGTTAGAAGAAGCAAATGCTGAAACTGTTCACCAACATGCTGGTGCTCGAACTATTGTTGACCGCAAACGTTTGGATGAAACAGCTGCAACTTCAATCCGAGAAGCGTTAAAACAAATTCCCGGAGTTCAGGCTCAAGATAGTAGCGGCACGGGTGGTAGTGATGTTTCACTCAATATTGGGGTCCGTGGGTTAGCCTCTCGCCTGTCACCTCGTTCAACAGTTTTAGTAGACGGTGTTCCGCTTTCATTTGCACCTTATGGTCAGCCACAGCTATCTTTAGCTCCTGTTTCAATTGGTAATATTGAATCAGTTGACGTTGTACGTGGTGCTGGATCCGTTCGTTTTGGGCCTCAAAACGTAGGCGGAATTATTAACTTTGCGACTCGATCAATTCCTCAAGATTTTAGTGGAACTGTTAGCCTAACTTCAGAATATGCATCTGGTACTGACCAAGTAAAGCTCAGCCCTAATCTATTTGTAGGTGGAACTTTAGATAATGGCTTAGGCCTTGCCCTCTTGTATTCAGGGACTAAAGGGAATGGATATCGCGAAGCAAATAACAAGATTGACATCGATGATGTAATGTTAAAGTCTGCTTATCAATTTAATGATAAAGACTCGGTCGCTTTAAATCTGCATCACTATGAAGGTCGAGGCGAAATGCCAGAGGGTTTAACTCAAGCCCAATACGCAGAAAACCCGTATCAATCTTCTGGTGAAAAAAACTATTTTGCAGGTCGACGTACTGATGTCTCTTTACGTTATAACCATAAAGATGAAAAAAATAACTTCGAAGTCCTCAGTTACTACATCGACTCTTTCCGCACAAGTAATCTTGAGACCGTGTTAGCAAGTGGTGACAAGCGCCTCGACTCTGCGCCACGCGACTACAAAGTCTATGCGATTGAACCGCGTTACTCTCGTATTTATCAACTAGGTAATACTCAAAATGAAGTGACGGTTGGTTATCGCTACTTAAAAGAAGAAAGCTCTGAATTTGCCGGACGTACTGCATCCTATGCAGCAGGTTCATCAGTGCCAGATTTTGCCCCGCGTACGATTAGTGATGGTGGTACCAAAGCACATGCTATATATATCGACAACCGCATGGAACTCGGACGTTGGACCATCACACCGGGTGTTCGTTTCGAATCAATTGAAGCTCATAATAATTTTTCGGTTTATGACAAGAATGGTCTAGTAAATACAGTTCATCCAAAAATTGATTCAGATGAATTTTTACCAAGTTTGTCTGTAGTGTATTCTGCAAACGAAAAATGGAACATATTCGCAAATGCTGGTGTATCATTCGGCCCACAGCAATACAGCCAAATGGCACGCCTCGAAGAAAATGCTGATACTAAAGAAATCTTTGCAGCTGCTACGACCGATGGCTTACATCCAGAAAAGTCGAATAACTATGAAATTGGAACAAAATATCTCGGTAATGGGTTAAATGCCGAATTTACGGTGTTCTACCTAGATTTTGATAAAGAGCTTTCATTGGTACGTGATGCTGCCAATAACGGGATCTGGACAGACTTAGGGGCAACCAGCCATAAAGGTGTCGAAACGGGTATTAGCTATGATTTCGGTCAATTGTCTGATGCACTGGAAGGCTTAAAAGTATATGGTAACTATACTTTCACCAAAGCAGTTGCTGAAGCAGGAAAGTTTAAAGATAAAGACCTACCGTTTTACTCGCGTCATGTCGGTAATGTTGGGTTAGGTTATACCGTGGACAAATGGTCTTTAAATGCTGACATGTTTGCGCAGTCTAAGCAACATTCGCCTGATCTACCTAAAAGCACTGTCTATCAAACAGAAGAAACTGCAGATGGTAAATATGGAGATATTCCGGGTTATACCACTTTTGCGATCCGTACCTCTTATGACTTAAGTTCACAAGTTAAAGGTTTAAAAATTGCTGGCGGAATCAAAAACGTCTTTGATAAGCAATATTTTACTCGCTCAACAGACTCTACTGGCGGTAAATATGTAGGATTGCCACGTACTTTCTATCTACAAACCTCTTTTGACTTTTAAAGCTCAATTAAATTGAACAAAAAGCCCTCTTCGGAGGGCTTTTCTATAGGCATTCAACACTAGAATATTGATCAATCTACACAAGCGTCGACATAAAATATTCTAACAACTTATCTCTTCCATCGATCTTATTTGCACTTAAAAGTTGAACCATCGCCCCATCAATCACAAACAAAAACATGTAAGCATCTTCAACTGTAGCGGTCGCTTTTACGGTTAAAAGCAGCTTATAAATTTCTTTAATAAACCAGTTCCGATAGTCAATCACGAGTTTATAGGCCGTTGGATAAAGCTTTTCAATTTCAAAGATCGCTTTAAATGGCAATCGATAGAAGCCCTCTAAGTTTGCATGTAAAAAGTAGATTTTCTTGAGCTGATCGAATGCCATGAGTTCACGGTACGAATGAATAATCGAAAACACCTCATGTTTTAATGCATCTGTTTGAAAAGTTAAGCTCATTTGAATGAGCCTTTCTTTGGAGTGAAAATAGTTATAAAAAGTGGCTTTAGGAATTTTGGCTTCCTCAACAATTCGGTCAACCCCGATGTAAAACCCATGTTGATTAAATAAATCTTTTGCCGCGTGGAGCACGCGTAATGCTCTAAATGAAGATTCTAAATTTGGCATATATATACCGTTTAAAATAATTTTTTGTTGTTTATAAAAAGAGATAAAAATGCCATCACTCTTAACATGAGTGCTAAAAACAGGCATGCAAAAGCCGCACGAAAAAGGTGTGCTCGCCTATCTCAAGTTTATTGTCGCTATGATTTTTAGTCGTAATTGATCTAGAGATTAAAACCTATAGTCGATTAAACCTTTTTAAAGTTCTGTTGGATGGTATGAATAGAGAGACTTTGGCAAAGGCCAATAAAGAAAAAGAATTAGTACGCATGAGCGAACTCCTTTGGGTAATAAAGAAGCTTCACCACATTACTGTCAAATAATGGTGGCGAAACGAGAGAGGGTTGACAGACTGATACCCAAAAGATCAGCACACCCGAGGGTGTCCCCCTCCCGTTCCGCCGCAGAGGGGGCACGCAGGGATGCCCACAAAAAAGAAAGACTTTTTCGTGTGCTTTGGGTATACAGCCTGTCAAAGCCGACTGGCAATGTGGCCAGCAGGCAAAGGATAATCGGAGCGGTTTTGGGTGTCAATGTGATATTGGCTAGAAAACAGTTAAATAATTATTGTTTTTCATTGTATTAGACTATTTAATTACTTAGTTAAAAATTCATTATTAGCTCATATTTAGTTAATATTAACCACTAATTAATAATATATTTCTTCAACTACTTTAAAATAAGGATAATTATGCTAGACCTAGACGAAATGAATGGAAATTTTTTTAATTTTGATCATGTAGATACATTCAAAATAGAATACGACCATATAATGAATTGCTACAACCTTGTTTTGATTCTATCTAAGGATTTACATGATCCTTCAGCCCCAAAATTCAATGTATGCTTTAACTATATTTCAGATTTAAGTCTGAATGATAGTTTTAGAAATAATTTTCAACAATTCCCGACCTTAATTATCGAAAAGCACAAAAATCAGTGGGACAATGTTAATTATGAAATCAGACAAGTGGAAGATGATAACTTAAGTTTCAAATGCAAGAGTTTTACGGCTTTCTTAACTTAATTTTATTTAGTGTCATACATAAGGCTTTTTTATCGGCTTCTTTAAGTTGAGGGTGTTGAACTGATCGCATATAGCTACAGCCATGAGGTGCTTTGTTGTTTTTCTTGAGTTCATCGGCAATATTTTTTAGAAGTTCCGTGTTTAGCGTACTAATTTTTAAACGTACTTCTGCTAAATCTTGCGGTTTCCAATTGGTTTCCGGACTCGACAACCAGTCTGCGCGATAGCGATACTGAATTGCCTTGGCAACATTCATTTGCGTCGCAATAAATGGCTTCACTGTTTCACTATTTAAGCCAAAAGATTCGGCTTCCGAAAGTGATTGATCCAGAACTTTCTTTTCTTGAGTTAAATCTTCAATCGGTAAATGCTGCTCTGCTTTATAACCCGCGACATCTTTCATATAAGATAAGCGCTCGTTAACTAAACGGGCAGTTTGAGTGTATTGTGCAGCTTGAGCTATTGAAGAAACACACACGACAGCTGCTAACGTACAAACCACTTTAACTGCTGGCTGAGCACTTTTAATTTTTTTCATTTAAAACCTATCGAAATTATTGTTCTATCATCATTCCAGCCCAGTACTGTATTTCAAGAACATACGAAAGTAAAATTTTAAGATAGGCTAAGTTCTTGGCTCCATGCCGAATCAGGCTGGTGATAGATATGCTGGCAGACTTGCTTAAGAGATGAGGTAAAGTGCTGGTTATGCCCTTCCCATTTTTCAATCATGCAATAGGCGACATGAATGCCTTTAGGTTGGAACTCTCTTGCTAATGACTGAGATAAAGCACGAACACCCGCAAACATGCTTTGGCTTAACACATCATACTGAGTCGAATGAATGGAAGGTGCGCCAAGAAAAATAACGGTGCCCCGCTGCTGTTTCAACATCGGTTTAATCACAGCTTGCGCTACACTCACAGCACTTAAACCTGTGGCCTGCCAATTGTGTTCAATTTCTTCTAGAGATAAAGCTTGGATATTTGGTGAAGATGAGAAACTTGGCTGAAATACACAGAGCTCAATCGTGTGTCCGTGGCTAGAAATATAACGAACCAAACATTTTAAATGATTTGCATTCACCAAATTTAAATGGACTGCTGTCACGCCATCATTGATAGAATGAGTTTTCATTTTTTGTGCGGCTGAATCATGTACAACTTGATAAAGATGTAATGGAAAGTGCGCATTTTTATCTAGAATGACAAAATCACGCTCGATCAATTGTAGGTCATGACCTGCGACCACAACACAGCCCTGCTTCTTTTTAAACCTCTGAAATATTTTTTTTAGCATTTTAGTCTCTCAAAATTTTTCTTGATAAGGGCGTAAATCCAGCTCATGTGTCCAAAGCTTCGGAGTTTGTTGATAAAGCATCCAATAGTTTTCTGCAATTGCATCAATATTAAGCCCCCCTGTACCTCGCGTAAGACGAGCTAAACGCCCCAAACCAAATAATGCTTTATTCACTCTATCGCCATCGACCATTCCATCAATAATCACATGAGCAATATGGATGCCTTGTGATTTATAAATTTGAGCTAAATTTAAGGCATACGCTCTTAAAGCGGATTTACCCATGGTAAAAGCTGCAAAAAAAGGTTTGCCGCGCAAAGAAGCACTCGCCCCCGTAAAAATAAGCGTACCGTGGTTTTGGTCTTTAAAGATTTTTAGACAGCTTTGAGAAACCAAATAAGCCGATAAAAAAGTGGATTGCCACATTTTAGTAAAAAACGACAATGGACTACGTAAAAAGATCGAAGGAATATTCCCTCCAACATTATGAATAACAGCAGTAATCCGCTCATTTTGACTGGTAATAGTGTCAAACAAGGCCTGTACTTGTTTTATATCTTCTGCATCCAAACGGAACGCTACAGCATTGCCACCATTGGCATGGATTTCGGCAGCGACTGCTTCAATTTTTTGGAAAGTACGTCCAGCAACATAAACTTTTAAGCCTTCTTTGGCGAAAAGACGGCACACAGCTGCACCAATCCCCTGTGATGCCCCGACCCCAATAACAACTGCACAATCTTGTGTTTTATCTAGTGTTGCCGATGTCATAGACATTTCACCCTGTTTGTTTTTTATACCATAATGCAATAAACGGACGATTCAAAATTTCTTTACTAAATTTTTTACTGGTACGGACCACTTCACCGAGTTGAGCAACTACAGCAATGTCTGCAATGGTTTGGCTGTCTCCAACCAACCATTCATTTTGTGATAAAACCTGCTCAATACGATCTAGATGCCTTATAAACTCTTCTTCAACATGTTCAGCTTTCATTCGACCAAGTCCTTGAAAGAAAAGCTGTGTCTTCAATTCGGCCAAAATAAAACCTTTTACCATAGGCTTTTCATAGGCTGGGCGGCCAACGCTACTAATACGGATGGCTTCTTTTAAAGCTTCAGGGTCATTGACTCGTAAATAAACTTCAAAAAAATAAAGAGATTCATCTGCCCAATCTTCCCAAAGCTCGGCAAGAGCTCTTTGGTTGGGGTCTTCTGGATAAAGTCGAGGTGTATCTGGATAGGTGTCGTCTAGATAGCGAGCAATTCGAGTACTGTCTTGAATCCGCTGACCGTTATGGTCAATTACAGGCACCTTACCTACTTTACTCAGTAAAGGAACTTTGGCCCCTAGAAGGCCGTTATAATTGATTGTTTCAAATGCAATTCCTTTAAATTTCAGTGCCCTTGAAATTTTTTGACAAAATGGAGAAATTTCCCATTGATGTAAAATGATATCCGACATTTGTTCACCTTTATTTTAGTTGCCTATTTTACTATCTAGTTCTTTTTTGGAACCAATCAATAAATATACAGTATGTATTTCCAAGTCAAACTGTTTTTAATGACGATCAAGTTTCAAGGATTAAAAATATTTAAATTTTATTTTTTATATCTGAACCATTTTAGACAAAATTATGGGAAATACGCGGAACCATTCAACTAAAAAAGATCCGCGCGTAGATTTTAAAAATTAATAGGTCACTGTCACAACAACACTATCAGAATAAGTCCCCGGCCTACTTGCGATGGAAGTACCTTGCGGAATTTTCCCATAGACAGGTGTACTTTGCGCGCTACCTGTACCGGTTTTTGAGACTCCTCCTGCTCCCCCAACACTGGTTACGCCTCCTGTAGCATCCCATACCGTACTATAGTTAGAGTCTTTATAGAGTTGATAGGGAATAAATTCATTATTACTATTCACCATACGCCTGAATCCACCACTTATACGGTTATTACCGTCTCCTAAATAAATACTATAGGGTGTTCCAAAGTTACAAGTCGTATTCACAGCGCCTTGAGTTGTGTAGTCTCGTTTTGTAATACTGATATCATTAATGTTTCCAAAATCAACATTTGATGTTGAGTTTAGTTGGCACAGACTTGGTACCACAAAGTTTGCTGTTAGTAATGTATCACCCGAATCCCAACCACCAAGTAAATCACCACATGATAAACCCAAAAGATCCATATCCCAATACAACCGAACCGAAGCCGTATATGTTCCTTTAGGATATGCAATGAGCGACCCCGTTCGAGCTGGTACTTTTATATTTACCGAGTAACTCACAATATTATTTGATGCGACTGTTGCTACTGGACCATACCACACATTAGAGGTTTGATTAGTGGTAGAAGACCCAGCTCCACCTACAGTTGCTGTGACGGTGTAAGGTAATGAAACATTGTTAATTGCATTTGTAGTTCCCGTAAATACGGTTTTCATACACATGAAATTAGAAATCTGGGGAAGCCCTAAATTCGTGCAAGTAATGGTTCCTGAAAGGTTTACAGTTGCATCACTATTAATATTTGCTGCCGTATATGTAAAAGTATTATTTGTGGTACCGCTTACTGTACAAGCAGCTTGTGCTGGACTAAAAAATGCATAAACAAGATAAAATAAGCAAATGCCTATAAAGTATTTTAAAGACAAAGAGAAAAATTTATAGCTCTGTATTTGAGCCTTATTCATAATATTTAATGACATATATAAGGTCCCAATTTTTTAGTTGAGTACTGATTCCCGTTATAGCTGAAGTTAACTTGGCAGGAACCACGATCCGTAAGATCGACTTCAAGTTTGTTTTGCTTTAATAAGTTTTGAATAAATACTTCGCCGTCATAACCAACTACACCCTCTTGCTGTCCATTAATTCGAACCGTATAACCCGGCAATAACGGTGAGTTGTTCGCATCAACAAGTTTTACTAATCCTGAATTAACTTGATGAGCACCAAAATCAATTAAGGTTCCTTGGCGATAACCGACCACTGTTTTTTGTTCAGTCGCTTTAACGCTCCAGTTAAGGGGCAGATAAGACGGATCCAAATAAATATGGTTCTCTTGATATGGCATGAGGCTTGGAATTAAAAATCTTCCAGACTTATCAGTTTCTCCTAGATTTACCCCGCCATTTATAATTTGGCTTTTCGGTCCAGCATTGGTGACAACCGCATAACCCTCTCCAATTTCATTGGCCGCAAAGATTCGCCCTGCGGCTGCAACCAAGGAACCCGTCGCTGATAGTGCAACCTGATCGTTGTCTCCAAATCGGTTATAGCGTCCTGTCAGGTAAGCAGCCCGTGCTCGATAAGAGGCATAGATTGAAGCATTGTTTTCATTCGCATCCTGATCTCGCTCAACATAACCACCCCAGCCAAATGATCCGATTTTCGGTTCTGATAAGCCGAAGATTTCCTCACGGTAACTCAGGCTGCCACTGTCACTAGAAACACTCGTAATCGCATTAAGCTTACTGGACGGTGTATAACGCAGGGCAAAGTAAAGACCATAGTCCTTGTTATTTTCATAATCTTTATAGGCTGAGGTATAAAATCCCCAATTCTTGTTAAGACTTCCACTTAAGTTGGCAGACAGTAATTTATAGGAGTTATCGCTATATTTGATCTGGTTATAGCCCAGATAAGCCCCGTAGCCTGCGTAAAAGTTGTAGTTAATCCCTGCCCTAAAAATCTCATCGGCCAGTGCACTGTAGCTCAGATAGTTGTGTGGCTCGGCATCGGTCTGGTTATCTTTTAAATATCTGACTTGAGATACACGGGCAAGGTCAAAATAGTTATCAAAGACTTTGCGGTAACTGGTGTTGAACGAAATATTCTTACTGATGCGTCCTTCTAAACCCAGCAAGGCAGAATAGCCGTTTTCATCTTTATACTGGCTTGCTGCAATATCGGCATTAATCACTCCAAGACCAAACAGATTCTTGGCAAAGCCTGTGCCGAGATTCGACAGGCCATCTGTTGACGCTTCTGCTCCACCGCTTAAAGTCAGTGAGTTGCTGTAGCCGTATCGGATCGCACCTGATGCAAAGGTGGCATCGTCATAATCGTTTGAGTACAGTCCATAGTTATAGCGTGGCACCCCCACGTCTACTGAAAACTCATTAATGCCTTTTGCCAGAATCTTGGAAGAAAAATAGTAAGGCTTTTTGGTAATGCTCTGCTGGCCTGTTGCATCGGTGGTCACCAGCGTGACTTCATTTCCGGAAATAAACGGCAGTTGCTTAATATCAAAAGGACCTGAAGGTACTAGCCCTGAATAAATCTTTTGCTGGTTGACGTATAAATCTAAAGTTGAAGGCAGTGCAGCCGAACCGGAGAATTGCGGGAGTGCTGAGGTGACAATATCACCGCGCTGGGTGTAGGCACTCGACCACTGGAAACCGGCAAGCCGTACACTACTGCCCCAGTCAGGGCTGTTAGAAATAAAGTCCCCTAAGGTATAGATCCTGATCTTTTCAGGGTCGACATATTGCCACTTACTTTCTAGGCGTACCCACTTTTCATGGCTATAACTATTTTCATTACTGCCGTTATATAAAACGCCTGATGAAAAGTTACCGATCGCGCTGTTAAAAATCCCTTCAGCTGAACCTGAAAAGGTATTTTCATCACTGGTTATGCTGTTATACAGGCTATAGTTGAGAATAGCCGCGTTTAAGGGTTTCATCTTGAGCAAATGCGGGCTAGTAATCTGCTGACCATTAAGGTCAACTGCATATCCTGTCAGCATGTTTGACGGAACATTTAGGTTGAGGGATTGCTCATTTTCCAGATATTTAAACTGGATTTCGTTTAGATCGTTAATACATACCCATTGGCTATCTGATATGTGCTCATCCATTTTCAGTCTTAGAGCTTTTAAATCACGCGCACGGATATAGAGCTTGCCATCTTGAGCTTGCTTTACCGAAACCAAATCTTCAGAAGCATTTGCATTCACAGAAACGTTTAAAAAAAGCTGAGTAAAGCTAAGATTTTGCTCCTGTTTATCGACCTTCACCCCTGCATATTTATTCTTGCTATTTATAGCATCGGGAACACGCGGAGTTGCTGTGTTCGTATGATCTTGAAGTTGCTCAGCAAAAGAATATGCAGGAAGATATGCAACACATAAGACACCTATAATGTATTTCATATAAGCCTCTTAAAGTGTGGTTTTCTTACCATTAACTGTCAGAGATACGCTGTATTTATGATTTGGCTGATATGTGAAATTATTAATAGAGTAACTTCGGGTCTGCTGTCCAAGAATATAACCATTCACAGTGTTTACTTGGATCGGATAACTTTTATTTGCTGTAGTATCAACAAGCGTTAAATTATTTAAAAGTGCATGTCGATTACCAATATTACTAATATTTAAAGAAGGTGCCTTCTGATTAGAATCAATTTTCCAATTCAATTTAGTAATCGCGTCTTTATTGACTACAAATACAGGCAAAGATGAGCGAAGTAATACATTTATTCCTTGAGCTGCTTTACGACTATCAACTGGTTTTGGTAACTCATCAATAATAATACGATAGGTTTTTTCACCAGCAATCGCTGACGGATTAATTCTGACTACACGTAAGTTATACGAGTCATTAGGCTTTAATTTTAAAAATGGCGGACTAATTGCGATCTCATCAGTAGGAATTAATTCATCCTGCCCATTCTTCTGCACCCATTCAAACACGCGAATCTGTAAATCAGTACTTTCATTCGACTGGTTAAATAAACTAATCGAAGAAGCACTTTGATTACTCAATATTTCCACATTCACGGGTGAAATTCGGATTGTAGCCGCACTCAACGTGCTAGATAGAGATAACAATAAACTCGTAATAATAAAGATGTTTTTTTTCATGAGTTGCTCAAAATAAATCTTTTAATGTATTAGCCCTCTTAAAGGGCTAACAGTATTTCTTATTTATAAAAATTAGTAAGTTACGGTCACGGTCACTGTATCTAAATAACTACCTGCACTTGGTAAGGTCGTTCCGGCAGGAATACGGCCATACACATTTACAGTTTGAACATTACCCGTTCCTGTTCCGGTGTATGCTGTTGTTGCAATACCAATTGCTGTTGCACGGTTAGTGTCTGAGAAAAGGTTATAAGGAATATATTCTGTAGTGGTTGCTCCACCAATCATACGACGTTGAGTTGATAAAACATTCTGGCCACCATCAAAAGACAAAGTCCACGGTACAGTGTTGTTACAAAGTACTCTGATTGGAGTACCACCTGTGGTCGTAGTATCTGCGTCTACGTTGCTCGCAAGTGAACTTAATGTCCCAAAGTCTAAGACCGCATTTGATGTAGTACCTGTAGCTGAGGTATTTAGAACACAGCTATTTGTAACTGTCGCTCTAACAGTCAATGTTCCAGTTGCTGTAGCGGCATTTGCTGTATTGAGAGAAAATAATCCTGCAGCAATTGCTGATAAATAATAAAAAGTCTTTTTCATGGTCTAAACCTTTTTACATTAAATTGTTGGCATTAATAGATGTAAAAAAATTAACCCTTACTATTACAATCTCTTTTAATTTGACTGCTCTTTTAAAGCTTATATTTTTTACCCTATTTTGGTCATAATACATAAAAAAAGTTAAACTGCATGACAACATTTTTATTTAGAATTTCAATTAATAAAATACAATTACTCAAATTAACCTCAATTAACAATTCATTAACATTTAAAAAAATAAATTGCTGATTTTATTTAACTTAATAAAAAGACTATAAATTTTATTGGAGAAAATTTAAATAAATATGTCAGTCTATTGAGCTTAATTACCTATAAACAAAAACGATTTTCAGCGTCAATTATTCTATTTTTTAGTTTATTATTCTAATAATTTTTGATTTTATATCTTTACTTAAAGATGTATTTAAAATAAATCATTAAAAATTATAATTTATCTAAAATAAAACTAAAAAATCATAAAGCTAGAAAACAACTATAAAGTTAATTTTTGACTGCTATATTTGTATTTGGAAATATAAAAATAAAGGCCTCATATGAGACCTTTATTTAGTGTATTTAAACCTAATTAAACGCTTAACATACTATTTAAAGTTTCAGACACGTTTTTCGATTTCACTTTAGGCTGCAATGCTTGCAAGGCTTGCTGCACTTGAGTACGTTGAGGCTCTGCAAGCGTATACCAACGTGACAATACTTGTAATAGACGTGAACCTAAAATTGGGTTCTTTTCATCCAGATATTGTGCGAGGTTAATAAAGTGAGCTACACCAAAGCCCCAAGTATTTTCAGGGTTATTTGACAAGCCGCCGCTTACCGCACGAATACGGTTTGGAGTCGTTAAGTCATAGTCAGGATGTTGAGTTAAGTACTCGATTGTTTCAGTGGTTGCATTTGGGTTTGCAGCTTGAATCATAAACCACTGATCTAAAGACAAAGCTTCATCTTTAAAGCGGTCATAGAAATCAGCAAGAGCATCTTGAGCTTGAGGCGCACTTTGCCAAACCAATACACGTAACGCACCTAAACGCTCAGACATATTACCTGTGTTTTGGTACTGCACATGTGCCAATTCAAATGCAGTTTGATCACCCTGACGTGCCATCATCATGAGCATAATATTCTTTAAAGCACGTACACCCATCGCTAAAGAAAATTCTTTTTGCAAGTCTGGGTCAAGTGTAAGGTAAGTATCTTTCCAGAATGAACCCAGCTCTTGTGCCAAACGATTGAGTAAGGCCTCACGTTTTACGTGAATATCAGTAGGTGCATAATCATGATCGATACGGCTACCCAAATAACCTTCACTTGGTACATCAAACAAACGTGATGCTAAAAGTGGATCACGCCCCACTAACTCAGGTAAAGTACTTTGAATAGCTTGAATGTACGCATCTGCAGAATGGTCTTCTAGCAAAATACGCTCGAGCAAGGTTTGTGTTGCTTGCCACTGGTTAAAACCATTTGTTTCGTGCTGAATTAAGAATGCTAATTCTGCATTAGTATAATCAAACACAAGATTTACAGGCGCAGAGAAATTACGAAGTAGCGACACTACTGGTTGCTCAGTTACCCGTGTAAATTCAATAGTTGCTTCATCTTGATCAAACAGATATACGCCATCTTTAACATCATTTACGAATAGGCTGTCACTGTGCAATGTATATTGCTCACCTGATTTAGCATTGAATAGTGCCAACGCTACAGGAATCGGTACAGCTTTTAAATTTGGATATTTAGGGTGTGCTTTTAGGCTTTGTTTAAAACTTAAACGATAAGTTTGTGTCGCTGCATCGTACTCACCTTTTGCTTCAAGCTTTGGCGTACCTGGTTGGTTGTACCAAGTTAAAAATGCAGATAAATCGACACCTGAACCCGCAGATAATGCAGCAACCCAGTCTTCTACCGTTACGGCTTGGCCATCATGACGGCGGAAATATTCATCCGTACCCTTACGGTATTTTTCTTTACCCAACAAAGTCGACATCATGCGGTTAATTTCCGCACCTTTTTCATAAACAGTTGCGGTATAGAAGTTATTAATTTCTACAAAGTGATCTGGACGTGGTGGATGCGACAAAGGACCTGCATCTTCAGGGAATTGATGCGATTTAAGTACAGCGATGTCATCAATACGTTGAACCGCAGCAGATTGTAAATCTTCCGAGAAAGACTGATCACGGAATACCGTTAAACCTTCTTTTAAGCAGAGTTGGAACCAGTCACGGCAAGTAATACGGTTTCCTGTCCAGTTGTGGAAATACTCATGGGCAATTACAGACTTTACACGCATGATTGCAGCGTCAGTGGTGTATTCTTCATCAGCAAGCACGCATGAAGTATTAAAGATATTTAAACCTTTATTTTCCATTGCACCCATGTTGAACTGGCTCACTGCAACAATCATATAGTTGTCGAGGTCATATGCGCGGCCATAGTGTTCTTCATCCCAACGCATAGAATGCTTTAATGCTTCCATCGCGATATGGCATTTTGGAATGTCTTTCTCGATTGCATAAATTTCTAAAGCAACATCACGCCCTTCAGAAGTCGTATAACGATCATTAAGTACAGCTAAATCACCAATGACACAAGCAAATAAATAGCTTGGCTTTTTGGTCGGATCTTGCCAGATTGCAAAGTGACGGTTTTCACCCACCTCACCAGTTTCAAGCAAGTTACCATTGGCAAGTAACACAGGATATTTTTTGTCTGCTTCTACACGAGTCGTAAAGACTGAAAGTACGTCCGGACGATCTGGATAGAACGTAATTTTGCGGAAACCTTCTGGTTCATTCTGCGTTACAAACAACTCATCTGCTTTATATAAACCTTCTAACTGAGTATTTGTTTCAGGATGAATAATCACTTGAGTTTGTAAAATGACTTCATCTGGTGCATCAGTGATCACCAGTTGCTCACTATCGAGTGAATATTGTGCAGGAGTGAGAACTTGACCATTTAGCTGAATCGATTGCAATTCAAGATCACGGCCTAATAACACCAAGTCTCCAGCAGTTTGGCGCTTCATCACCAATGTTGAATCAACAATTGTTTTATCGTCATAAACTTGAATATCAAGATTAATGGATTCAACCAAGAACGAAGGTTTTTGATAATCTTTTAAATAAACAGTTTGATCTGCCTGAACTGGAGGCTGTGCCGCAATATTCATCTTTATTCCTTATATACTTTTCGGAAACCATAGTACGAATTGTTATGAGTTGACCATATTCAATCATACATACTGTGTTTACTTACCTTTATAAAATTAATGGGACTTCATTTATACTTTTCAAATTAGAATCGTCTTTTATTAGCACAGATTAGACCAAATTTACGATAATCGTTGCTTATATAATCAATCTATACAATAAAAATAAAACACCTTCGGCTTTTAACATTTTTTAGGCCTAGCTTACATTTTGGGCATGGTTCTTGCCTTATCTAATACACCAATATAACTATTTCAATCAGAACAAGAGGTATCCACTATGGAATTAAAAGCACATTTACATCGCTTAGAAAATATTAAAGCGATCCATGATCTAGACGCAGCAGGACTTGACCACCATGTGATTGCAGTATTTTTATCTGCTGAAGGTATTTCAATGACTGCCCAAGAAGTAACGACCATCGTAAACACTTACGATGCATTAGGTAAAGTCAAATTACCAAGTAAAAAAGTACAGGCACTCATCAATGCCAAAAAACTTGGACAAAATGATGAGAGTTTGCCGTGCCCTGTTTAATTAAACTTCGAATTATGATGAAGACCTAAAATCCAAACGTAGATTTTAGGTCTTCCTATTTTAGCAGCAAACAAAAAGACAATCTCAGCCATCTACAGCGTTGCTGTGTATAATAGCCCTTTCATTTTTTATTTTATGTTCGGAGCAAAATGGCCTTACAAATTCTACAAAAACAGCTAGATGAAAGTAGCCATTGTCCTCTCTGCCAAGCTTCGATGTACTGGGTAGATGCCGAGCAATTTGAACAAGACATTCAATTTCATGAATGCAGTCATTGTCAGCACCGCATATTTAAAGATGAAAAAATGACGTGCCACTGTGAAACCTGTACTAAACAACGTAAAAAGCTTTTACAGCAAACACGCTTACAAGAACAACGCCAATTTAAGTCAAAAGATCAACCACAGCGAAGTCTGGAACAACTGAGTTTTTTACATAAACTATTTTTACTCAGTGTACTTGATGACTATGCCCGTGATGATATTGCACATGATGAATACATTCACTGGGACCGCATTAAATCCCATCACATTACTCCGAACTGGATGTTTCAAAACCATCTAATTAAACAACTTCATAAAGATGGAATTTTAAACGCTCAAGACCAAGCGGATGAACCTCAATGTTTTTATTTAAACATTCGCTTAGATGGTTATAGCGACCCAAGTTTATTTAGTGTTGCCCAGCAACTACGCCATTGGTTTTATGAAAACTTAAGTCTCGGTATACCATTTCGCAGTGCCGATGAAGTGAAAGATGTACTATTTCAGGTGCTCTATCAAGAAATTATCCAGTTTATGCAGTTCTACTGCAGAACATGGGGCGTTCAAATTGCAGGAAGCACTAATTTCCAAACTTTTTGTTATCGTTTAATGGATTCATTGGCGATTGGACAAATTTACTATTTGATTCAAACCGCGCTCGAATATCTTTATAAACAAAAAGCATTGCAGCCTCGCAATGAGAAATTTATTAACACCAATTTATTAAAGAAAACCTTAGAGCAGTATCGAGAGAGAGCTTTAGCCGAAAAGTGGGAAACCTCCATGCTGCCTCGTCCTCATAATATTCCCTACAGTAAAATGAGCTATATTTTGCTTAACCGTTTCTTGGGCTACGACGAACAGATATTCGTACAACCTGTCTGGAAAGCATGGCGTAAAATTGAACCGCGTTTAAACTTTTATTCGGTTAAACGTTGTATGCATTGTGGTTCAAATGATTTAACTGTTGATTATGATGCGGCCGATTATGTTTCTTTAATTTGCCAAAAATGTAAGCATCAAGATCACTATTTCACCCACTAAATCTATAATCACTTTGGCTTGATAAGGATAATAATATGACATCAGCATCGACTTTAATTGAGCAAGTAATTGAAGCTTGGCAAAACGTGCAGGCAAAAACACCTCTTGTGCAATGTATTACCAATAGCGTTGCAGCGAACTATACAGCCAATGTGTTACTTGCTTCTGGTGCCTCACCTGCCATGATTGATAATCCTTATGAAGCTGAAAGTTTTACCAAGATTTCATCTGCTTTAAGCATTAATTTGGGCACACCAACTTCAGAGCAAATGCAAGCCATGCAAATCTCTGCCAAGACCGCTCAGCTTAACAATGTTCCTTGGGTACTCGACCCAGTTGGATATGGACCAATTTTAGCTTGGCGTAGTCAAATGACAGACGAACTTTTACAGTTCAAACCAAGCGTTATTCGTGGTAATGCCTCAGAAATCAGTACGCTTGCAGGCAACCAAGTTCAATCTAAAGGTGTCGATAGTACTTTAAGCAGTGATCAAGCCTATCAACAGGCTTACTCCCTATTAACGCATGGAGAATGTATCGCTATTTCGGGCGAGTCAGATTACATTTTATCTAAAGAATTAGACATCGTTATTCAGGTAAATGGCGGAAGTCCGTTACAACCTAAAATTACCGCAACGGGCTGTGCATTGGGTGCTTTAATCGCAGCATATAGCGCTGTGAGTACCCCAAGCATTGCCGCACTTTCAGCTCATGTTCACTTCGCAATTGCAGGTAAACTTGCTGCAAATCAAGCGCAAACTATGGGAAGTTTTAGTACTATCTTTATGGATTATATCCATATGTTAGATGCCAACTTAATTGAGCAATATGCTGATATCAAACTTTTAAACCTACAGGCATAACCCAAGTTAGGCCTGTATGACTTGCAATCATTTTAAAAGTAAGTAGATATCTGTAATAAGCTCGGATTCTTTCACCTCATGTACAAAGTTGTGATAGTGAAAGAAAACAGGATAATCCCCCGCTTCTTCTGTTTGATCGGGTAACCAGTTTCTAAAGATGTAATACACACTATCTTTAATCTGGTCATGACTACCAAAATGTCTTACGGTTGCATAACGACCCGCAGGAATTTCTCCTGTTTGTATGTCGTAACTATTTTCGGGTACAGCCTTTTCAATTGAACACGCAATATCGAATCGAAACTCGTCAGATGGGGTCTGTTCAGGGTCAGCAAACGGAATACCATAAGTTCTAGATTTGGTCACAGGTGATAAACCCGTTTCTTTACGCCAAGCAATAAAACGTGCAGCCGTTTCAAAGACTTTATCTGGACTGCCTAAATGCGACAGATAGGCAATCTTTTCAGCAGGCCGCTCAACAATATTTACATTCATTTCTAGCTCACATTTTGGAATCGTAAAAACAAACTTCTGGTGCCAAGATTCCCAGTCTGGTTTCTCTCTAAAAGCCCGAGGAGTTTGATCAAATGAACGCTTAAATGCACGAGTAAAAGCCTCTGGACTCTCGAACCCTGCTTGCAATGCAATCTCAATAATTTTGAGATCAGGTTCAAATGTCAGTTGAAAAGAGGCCCGCTTTAAACGAGAAAGTTGAATAAACTTCATCACATTTAGGCCAATATGAATGGCAAAAATTCGATGAAAATGAAACTTGGATAAGGCCGCAATCTGGCTCAATCGATCAACATCTAAATCTTCATCTAAATGTCGTTGAATATAATCGCAAACCAGTTGCAGCTTTTGTGTATATACAGCCATACATTTATGTCTGTTCATTCGATAGCACTACTTTTACATAGTGCTCATCTCTATTCTTGATCGAAATTGCGCTTTTTAGCGCTTATACAACTTGCTTGAAATAATCTTCTCTTGGCATATCGACAAGCTCAACGCACAATTGAATTTCTTTATTAAAATCTGGTTGTAGATATTTTTTGTTGCTGAGTGCCGCTAATAACTGCTCACCCATAAGCTGTTTTTGTTCGGCGGTTCTTCCTGACAAAATATAAACTTTTACATGAATATAAGCTTGATCAGAGCCCCCTAAGCCAATGAGGAAAACGTCATCTTTACGCGCACGGCTTTTAATATCTTCTGGGCTGAATAGCTCTGTCTCAATAAGCGTAGTATTAATTTCTTCAAGTAATTGTTTTGCGTTTAATCCAGTTAAATTTTCTGAATAATCAACTACAACGTGCGGCATAGCCACCTCAATTTATATAATAAGTCATTAAGCGAATTAAACTTTACTCAATAAATAATAAAGCTAATCGAACCTGATCATATCCCATCCGAGGACTAGTTGCCTCAACAATTGGTCTTAGTTTGATCGAACCATCATCAGAAAAATGATCTGGATTTTGGCGCTTTTTCAGCTTCTTATAAATTTTACGAATTTCTTCGACCACTTCTTCACCCGGATGGGCAACCGAAATATCTAGCTTTTGTTCTTTATGAAGTCGAGCCAAATGGTTAATAATCGTCGCTGGGGTTAGACCACGTTCATGCGCGATATCTTCAATTTCATAGCCTTCTTCAAACAAGACACGTGTCTCGTCTAGCGTTGCCGTAGCGTAATTTTGCTTGCCATCTTTTGCGAGTTTTTTCTCATTACGAGAAATCTCAGTTTCATTTAAGGTGCCGCCACAGTGACGAATAAACGCTTTATGCTGAGCCGTTAAATCTACATCTGCAAAGTTATCTTCGGCTTCTTTTGAAAGCTCTTGAAAACGGCGATCGGCTTTTACAGCTAAACTGTCTAATTCTAAAGCTTGCTCATTAATCCCTAATAGCTTTAACCCCGTTAAAGATTTCAAGCGCGAAAGCGCAACATAACCCTGACCTTTTTCAAAAGTGTTCATGAGGTTAATTTCAGCGGCTTCTAAAGTCATCCCTTGGCTTTTATGAATAGTAATCGCCCATGCTAAACGAAGCGGAATTTGCTGAAAACTTGCAATGACCTTACCTGCTTCATTTTCAACGGACCAAGTTTCAGGGGCAACTAGCAAAGTCGTGCCATCAGTGAGTTTTACTTTCGGCAGTAAGCCATTTTCGTCATCTTCCTCAAAGCCGATGACTTCACCCAAACTTCCGTTGATATAGCCCATATCAAAGTTGTTTTTTACAAACATCACTTTGGCATGTTTTTTAAGTGTGAGTTCTTCTGGCGCACGAACCGAAGATTTTAAAGTTTCTAATAATTTTTCATTCCCATCTAAAACAGCATTGAATTGATGCCCTTCGTTATCAATTTCATTTAAGTGCTGATAATTGATATTGTCGACATCCATATTGTGCGTATAAAGACGCGTAAAGGTCTCACCAATATCGTGTGAGCGTGATTGACGCAGTGCTTGTAAATGATCTGCTTGAATATTTTGCGCGCGAATAGCGTTTAGAATCTGGTTCAGAATTTCGTCGTCTTGACGGTGTTGTTCCGTTAAATAACATACACGGAATTTGGCTTCGACCCATGCATCTGACATAAAGCAGAACTTGTCACGGTTGGCTTCACCATTACGACCTACAGGCGGCAACTGGAAGAAATCTCCAGCCACGATGACTTGAATACCACCAAAAGCTTCATCGCTTTCTTTAAAATATTTTAGAACCTGGTTAACCAAATTAAGCTGTTTCGCATGTAGCATCGAGATTTCATCAATTACGAGAACTTGCGCATTTTCAAGATGTTCCTTGAGATATTTACGCTCTTTCATGCGTTTTAGATCATCGTCAGTTAACAGATCTTTAATACCAATGCCAGCCCATGTATGAATGGTCATACCGTTCATATGCGTTGCAGCAATACCTGTAGATGCCGTAATCGCCACAGGCACTTTACGTGCTTTTAGGTATTGGATGTACTGATTAAGTGTATAGGTTTTCCCTGCACCAGCCGAACCGGTTAAAAAGACATTTTCACCTGCTTTAAGCAGTTTAAGCGCAGTTTCCTGTTTCATAATCTCATATGTACATCTTCAACAGCCCATAGCTTAACGATTTTCCCGAAAAAATTAAATGAATGTGCCAAACTTTCTAAAAAGTACTTATAAATCAAAAATTAAAAACAAAATAATATTTGGTAGGTTTTTGGTAGGTAGGAAAATAATCTTCACATCACAATACTAAGGCCATGGTGAGGCTCACCTGTAATAACAAACAATGGATTTATGGAAGAAGGAATCACTCCATGGCTTTTAAAAATATTGCAGATCAAACAAACGGTTTTTATATTCCTTGTGTATCACTCTTTGGACCAGGATGTGCTAAAGAAATTGGGACCAAGGCTCAAAACCTCGGCGCAAAAAAAGCATTAATTGTGACCGATGAAGGCTTATTTAAATTTGGTGTTGCAGACCTTATCGCAAACTATTTAACCGAAGCAGGCGTTGCAAGCCATATCTTCCCAGGCGCAGAACCCAACCCAACCGATATTAACGTTCATAACGGGGTAAATGCCTATAACGAAAATGGCTGTGACTTTATTGTCTCACTAGGTGGCGGTTCATCTCACGACTGTGCGAAAGGAATTGGTTTAGTCACTGCGGGTGGTGGTCATATTCGTGACTACGAAGGCATCGATAAAAGTAAAGTCCCGATGACGCCATTGATTGCAGTGAATACAACGGCTGGTACTGCATCTGAAATGACTCGTTTCTGTATTATCACCAATACCGATACTCACGTAAAAATGGCGATTGTTGACTGGCGTTGTACCCCACTTATTGCGATTGATGACCCGAAACTCATGATTGCAAAACCAGCTGGTTTAACCGCTGCAACAGGTATGGATGCATTAACCCATGCAGTTGAAGCATATGTTTCTACGGCAGCAAACCCAATTACCGATGCCTGTGCAGAAAAAGCGATTACAATGATTAGTCAGTGGTTACAACCTGCTGTTGCAAATGGTGAAAACATCGAAGCACGTGATGCGATGAGCTATGCACAATATTTGGCTGGCATGGCATTTAACAATGCATCTTTAGGTTATGTTCACGCAATGGCTCACCAGTTGGGCGGTTTTTATAATCTACCTCACGGCGTGTGTAATGCAATCTTGTTACCACACGTATGCGAATTTAACTTAATTGCTTGCCCAGATCGTTATGCAAAAATCGCTGAGTTAATGGGTGTAAATACTCAAGGGCTGACCGTAACAGAAGCTGCGTATGCTGCAATTGATGCCATTCGCAAACTGTCTTCATCGATTGGTATCCCATCTGGTTTAACCGAGCTTGGGGTGAAAACTGAAGACCTTGCCGTCATGGCCGATAACGCTCAAAAAGATGCATGTATGCTCACCAACCCTCGCAAAGCAAATCATGCACAAGTTGTGGAGATTTTCAAAGCAGCACTGTAATACTGATGTAATGGCATATCCCTCTAGTAAGTCAAATCCCTCCGACCGTTGACTTACTTTTTTGGGGAATACTTAGCTCCAGCGGTATTCCCTTTTTTTAGAACCTTTACTCCAACCTTTTCCAAACCTGATTGACAATTCGCCCATTTCATTGAAGGATACTCTGCATGTCTTAATTACAATAGCTCGATAAAAATGAATACATCTTTAGCTAATCAAACTTATGTTCCAGATATTTTAGGCACAGGTTACGAACAGCTCACACTCAACTTTCCTAGTGATTATGAAGGTAAAGTTGTAGCCACTTTAGTGCGTAAAAAAGCCGCTCAATCTACTCAAAAAGCCGTACTTTATATTCATGGTTTTTTAGATTATTTCTTTCAAACCGAAATGGCTGAGCAATTCAATGCTCATGGTTACGACTTCTATGCACTCGATTTAAGAAAATATGGCCGCTCAAAACTGCCTCATCAAATTTTCTATAATGTGCTTGATTTAAAAGAATATGATGCCGAAATTACTCAAGCATTAGAGATTATTGGCGCAGAGCAACACACTCAGGTTTTACTCGCAGGGCATTCAACTGGTGGGTTGACAGCAACGCTTTATGCTGCCCATCATGCAGATCATCCTCTTATTAAAGCGCTCTGGGCGAATAGTCCATTTTACGATTTTAATTTAAGTTTAGTCGAAAAGAAATTTGGTATTCCAATGCTCAGTCGAGTAGGAAAATATCTGCCAAAAGTTAAATTCCCAAGCCAATTAAACAAATGGTACACCACCAGTCTTCACAAGCAGCTCAAAGGTGAATGGGACTTTAATCTTGACTGGAAACCGACCTCTGCCCCTACAGTTCAACTCAGCTTTGTACATGCAATTCATACGGCACAAAAAGAGATTCACCGCGGGCTTAAACTGAACGTTTCTGCACTCATTATGCATTCTCATCAGACTAAAAACCCACGCAAATGGGGGCCAGATGCGACTCAAAGTGACGTAATTTTAGATGTTAAAGATATTGAAAAACATGGTAAAAAAATTCAAGGCGATGTCTCGGTTGTCTCTATTCAAAATGGATTGCACGACTTAGTCCTTTCGGCCCAGCCAGTACGAGAACAAGTCTATCAACAACTGTTCCAGTGGCTGGATCAAAAAATCACTTAACTAAGCTTAGGTGAATCAAGGTATTTCATCAGCAATTGATGCGCAGGATGTTCGCTCGGAACTAACTCCATAAGGCGTTCTACCGCATCAATTGCTTCAGGGAAATGAGCTAGATGCTTTAACAGTAAATCTGTTTCTTGGGTTTTAAAAATTGCATCGCTCAAGCGTGATTCAAGGCAGTCGCGCCATGCACATAAAAACGGACTTTCAGTTTTTGCCAGAAATACACCTGTGTAAAGCTGCAAAGCCGAGGCTGCATATCCTGCATCAAGCGCTTGTTCAGCTTGTAAAAAATCGGCCTCAACATGTACCAGCAAACGATATGGGCGTGAACCAAGTAAACCACCCAAAATATCTCGTAGTTGAGACATTTCAGCTTTAAGCGTACCCATACTAACTTTACGTTCGCCATAGAGCGCCTGATAAAGATGCTCTAAAGTTAAGCCATGTGGACATAAAGCCAATATGGTTAAAATTTCAATTTGACGCGGCGTTAATAACAGACTCTTGCCATTAAATTTAACTTGTGGCGTCGAAAATGCACGAATATGTAACTGTTGACGCTGTTGCTCTAGCAAAGCAGATTGAATAATGGATGCACAACGTTCAGCAGCCAGAATTCCTAAACTATTATGGTTCTTCCATGTGGTTGATAAATCAACAACACCTAGCGTTTGTTTCGAATATGGATCGATAATCGGTGCGGCATAACATACCCAATCATGAATCGACTCCATGTAATGTTCATTTGAAAAAACACAGCTTGATTGTTGAGTTTTTAAAGATAAAGCCAAGGCATTGGTGCCAACAAATTCTTCACGCCATTGACCACCTTGTACAAAATGCACACGTTCAGCAGCACTTTGCATTTGAGCACTTGGTGCAGTCCAAATAATGGTACTGCCGATATCACCGACGGCAATCACCATTGAAGATTGCTCTGCAATATGACGCAAGTCATCGGCACATTGGCTTAAAGCCATATCTAAAGCATTCTGTGAAGCAGTTTTTTTCTCGACTAGTGGAGCCGCAAAACGCTCCTTAGGAATCGCAGCAGAGGCTGATCGTTCCCACGAGCTTGCAATACTTTGGCCGAGTTTGGCAGCGTTCTGAGGAGAGAGACTATTTTGCGTGCGCAGTTGATCAATCAACGTCCGTTGCTGCAATAAATCCTTTTTTGTGAACATTTGTAAATTCCTTATATATCCACATTTCTATTCCAACCTTTCTCCAACCTTCTTCTTTATATCCTAATTATACAAAGTACGAAAGTACCTACTGACAGGGTTCTTGTTAGTCTTTAGTCCTAAAAAGCAAAGGAATATTTATATGCGCTATATCGATCCAAATCAACCAGGCTCAAAAGTTCAATTTAAATCACAATACGAAAATTTTATTGGCGGTGAATGGGTTGCACCTTTAAAGGGTGCATATTTTGACAATGTATCTCCTGTTGATGGAAAAGCTTTCACACGTATTCCCCGCTCTAGTGCCGAAGATATCGAACTCGCGCTAGATGCAGCGCACAAAGCGAAAGCAACATGGAATAAAGCCTCTCCAATGGTACGCTCAAATATACTTTTAAAAATTGCTGATCGTTTAGAAGCAAATCTTGAAATGCTTGCTGTTGCAGAAACTTGGGATAACGGTAAAGCAGTCCGTGAAACTTTAGCAGCAGACCTTCCACTTGCGATTGACCATTTCCGTTATTTCGCTGGATGTATTCGGGCTCAAGAAGGTGGCATCTCTGAAATTGATGAAGATACCATCGCCTACCATTTCCATGAACCACTCGGTGTGGTTGGTCAAATCATTCCATGGAATTTCCCAATTTTGATGGCAGCATGGAAACTGGCACCTGCTTTAGCAGCTGGTAACTGTGTGGTAATTAAACCAGCTGAGCAAACTCCAGTGGGTATTTTGCTAGTTGCTGAACTGATCCAAGACATTTTACCGCCGGGTGTCCTGAATATCGTCAATGGTTTTGGTGCAGAAGTTGGCCGCCCGTTAGCAACAAATCCACGTATTGCCAAAATTGCGTTTACAGGGTCAACTCAAACTGGACAAATGGTGATGCAATATGCGACTGAAAATATTATTCCAGTCACCTTAGAGCTTGGCGGTAAGTCACCAAATCTTTTCTTTGAAGACATAATGGATAAAGAAGATGACTTCTTAGAAAAAACACTTGAAGGTTTTGCGATGTTTGCTTTAAACCAAGGTGAAGTATGTACTTGCCCTTCTCGTGCTTTAGTACAAGAAAGCATTGCTGATCAGTTCTTGGAGATGGCTGTCGAACGTGTAAAGCGTATTAAAACTGGTCATCCACTTGATACTGAAACCATGATTGGTGCTCAAGCATCTCTACAACAACAAGAGAAAATCTTACGTTGTATTAATACTGGTCGTGAAGAAGGTGCAGAACTCTTGCTTGGTGGTAGCGGCCGTAAAGAAGTAGGCGATGGTTATTATGTTGATCCGACTATTTTTAAAGGTCACAACAGTATGCAAGTTTTCCAAGAAGAAATTTTTGGACCTGTACTTGCTGTGACAACATTTAAAGACTTTGATGATGCAATTAAAATTGCCAATGACACCATGTACGGCTTAGGTGCAGGCGTTTGGTCACGTTCAGCTCATATTTCTTATCGTGCTGGTCGTGCTATTGAAGCGGGCCGTGTTTGGACAAACTGCTACAACATCTACCCTGCACATGCTGCATTTGGTGGTTACAAGAAGTCTGGTATTGGGCGCGAAAACCATAAGATGATGCTAGATCATTATCAACAAACTAAAAACTTGTTGGTGAGTTATTCAACTAAACCAATGGGCTTCTTCTAAGTTTCGCACCAAGTTGATGCCACACTATCAACACCAGCAAGAAGTAAGATGACTAATCATATAAGAAGCCAGTAATTTAGATTGCTGGCTTCTTTATTTTATATTGTTAATTCTTAAGTTCTTACTATTTGGAATAAAAAAGTGCCATCTATTAACTAAAGTTTTTCATTTAGGCACTGCTTTTGCATTGATAAATACAAACCAACTCGCAGGAGTATTGTATGAATCAACCAGAAACAGCTTCCGTCATTTCTTCAGATACAGAAATCTCATCAGCAGAATATTTTGCTCAGCGTCAACTTAAACAAGGTACGGTTGGTTGGTTACTCCTAATTGGTTTAGGCGTAGCTTATGTAATATCGGGTGATTTTGCCGGTTGGAACTTTGGTATTGCTCAAGGTGGTTGGGGTGGTATGTTTATTGCCACTGCTCTCGCTGCAATCATGTATCTGTGCCTGTGTCTTTCTATGTCAGAAATGTCCACCATGATGCCAACAGCAGGTGGCGGTTATAGTTTTGCACGTGCTGCTTTTGGTCCTTTTGGGGGCTATTTAACAGGCACAGCCATTTTAATTGAATACGCAATTGCACCTGCGGCAATTGCTGTATTTATTGGCGGTTATTGTGAATCTCTATTTGGCATTAATGGCTGGATGATTTATCTCGCCTGCTACGCCATTTTTATGGGCATACATCTTAAAGGTGCTGGAGAAGCCTTAAAAATTATGTTTGCGATTACACTTGTCGCAGCAGTTGCTCTGGTTGTGTTTATTGTCGCAATGATTCCACATTTTAATACGCAAAATTTGTTAGATATTCCTGTTGGAACAGCAGCTGGCGCAAGTCGTTTTCTACCTCATGGCTATTTAGGCATCTGGGCCGCTGTTCCTTTTGCAATCTGGTTTTTCCTCGCAGTTGAAGGTGTTCCATTAGCCGCCGAAGAAGCAAAAAATCCAGCCAAATCTCTCCCACGAGGTTTAATCGGAGCAATGCTTATATTAACGGCGTTTGCCATGCTCATTTTATTCTTAGGTGCGGGCGCAGCAGGTGCAAGTACTTTACAAAACTCAGGCGCTCCTCTCGTCGATGCTCTGGTTAAAGTTTATGGTACCAACACTTGGCTTGCGACTTTTGTTAACTTTGTCGGTTTAGCAGGTTTAATCGCAAGTTTCTTTTCAATTATCTATGCCTATTCACGTCAAATCTTTGCACTCTCTCGTGCTGGCTATTTACCAACTTCACTCTCTTTAACTAATAAAAATAAAGCGCCTTATTTGGCAATTATTATTCCGGGCATTATTGGGTTCTTACTTTCACTGACCAAAGAAGGCGATTCACTGATTTTAATTGCGGTTTTTGGTGCAACCATTTCTTATGTGTTGATTCTTTTATCCCACATCAAACTACGCCTATCTAAACCCGACATGCCTCGTCCTTATAAAACTCCCGGAGGAATTTTCACTTCAAGTATTGCCTTAGTCCTAGCAGTCGCTGCTGTAGTTGCGGGCTTTGTTGTTAATCCTAAAGTTTGGTTTATTGCTGCCGCCATTTATATCGTATTTATTGCTTACTTTTTATTCTATAGCCGCTATCATTTAGTTAAAGGTACACCAGAAGAAGAGTTTGCAAATATTAAAGCCGCAGAACAAGAACTATAAATAAAAGGAAGCAACTATGAGTTATCGCAATATTATCGCCAATCAACAATATCACTTTGCTGACTTGAAGACCTTGATGGCAAAAGCAACACCGTTACGTTCAGGCGATGAATTAGCAGGTGTAGCGGCCAGAGATGCAACCGAACATGTTGCGGCACAAATGACTTTGGCCGATGTACCGCTTAAAACCTTTTTAAACGAAGTTGTGGTCGATTATGAAACCGATGAAATTACACAACTGATTATTGAT
Organism: Acinetobacter lactucae; assembly: GCF_013122135.1. Taxonomy (NCBI): domain Bacteria; kingdom Pseudomonadati; phylum Pseudomonadota; class Gammaproteobacteria; order Moraxellales; family Moraxellaceae; genus Acinetobacter; species Acinetobacter lactucae. The sequence goes on along the minus strand of NZ_CP053391.1, from coordinate 1,500,862 downwards.
GAACATGATCTGGCAGCCTTTGCCCCTATTTCACACTTTACAGTAGGTGATTTCCGAAATTGGTTACTGGGAGAAGAAGCCAATGCCCAAACCTTAAAAGTATTAGCATCAGGTTTAACTCCAGAAATGGTGGCTGCCGTTAGCAAAATTATGCGCAATCAAGATTTAATATATGTCGCCAGTAAATGCGAAGTAATTACCCAATTTCGCAACACCATTGGTTTAAAAGGTCATCTTTCTACCCGTTTACAACCGAACCATCCTACCGACGATGTACTTGGTATTTCTGCCAGTATTTTAGACGGTTTGATGTATGGCAACGGCGATGCCGTGATTGGCATTAACCCAGCGACGGATAACCTGCATAATTTGTCAGAGCTACTAAAATTACTTGATCATGTCATTCAGGAATATCAAATTCCGACGCAATCTTGTGTACTCACGCATATCAGCTCAGGCATTCAACTCGCTGAAAAAAATGTGCCAATTGATTTAATGTTTCAATCGATTGCGGGTACGCAGCTAGCCAATGAAGGCTTTGGAATTTCACTCGACTTACTACAAGAAGGATATGAAGCCACGCTCGCACTTAAGCGCGGAACTCTTGGACAAAATGTTATGTACTTTGAAACGGGTCAAGGGAGTGCCCTATCAAGTAATGCTCATCACGGCGTGGACCAACAAACCTTAGAAACTCGTGCCTATGCTGTAGCCCGAAAATATAACCCACTTTTAGTAAATACAGTCGTTGGTTTTATTGGCCCTGAGTACCTTTTTAACGGTAAACAAATTATACGTGCAGGACTAGAAGATCACTTCTGCGGTAAGTTACTTGGCGTGCCAATGGGCTGCGATATTTGTTACACCAACCATGCCGATGCAGACCAGAATGATATGGATGTTCTCCTCACTTTATTTGGCGCCGCGGGCATTAACTTTATTATGGGAATTCCGGGTTCAGACGATGTCATGCTCAACTATCAAACGACTTCATTCCATGATGCTCTCTATTTAAGACAACTTTTAGGTTTAAAACCCGCTCCTGAGTTTTCTGCTTGGCTTGAACAACAAGGTATTTTCAAACAACAAAACTCTCAAATTTGCTGGGCAGACCACATGCCGGATCAATTCTCTCGTCTGCTGATGAATTAGGGAGAACACCATGAAACTTAATCGTGATATTAAATACCCATCAAGCACGCATCAAGATCAGTGGGAAAAACTTAAACAATTTACTGATGCTCGCATTGCATTAGGACGCGCTGGTTGTAGCATCCCAACACGTGCTTTACTTGAGTTCCAGTTGTCGCATGCCCAAGCAAAAGATGCGGTTTATCAAACTCTGGATGTTTTCTATTTATCAGAGCAATTAGCACAAAGGCAGTTGCAAAGTCTTCATGTTCAAAGCAATGCTCCTAATAAGGAAATTTACCTCAAACGTCCAGATTTGGGGCGCCAGCTTTCAACCCCATCAAAAGGTGCCTTAAGTAAGAAATATGCAGAAAATCCGAAGCTATACGACGTTTGTATTGTTGTAGGTGACGGTCTCTCTGCAAGAGCGATTGAAGCGAATGCTATCCCATTCATTACAGAGCTAAATGAACAAATTCAGCAAGAAAACTGGAACCTCGCACCAATTGTACTTGCCACAGGTAGCCGAGTTGCTTTGGGTGATGAAGTCGCAGAAATCTTTAAAGCATCTATGCTTGTTATGCTCATTGGTGAGCGCCCTGGTTTAAGCTCTCCGGATAGTATGGGAATTTACTACACATGGAATGCATATTCGGGTTGCCTCGATGCTAAGCGCAACTGTATTTCAAATGTTCGCTCAGCAGGTTTAAGTATTCCAGTTGCGGCACAACGTTTAATGGCATTAATGAAAAAATCAAAACAACTTGGTTTTTCAGGAGTTAATTTAAAAGATGAACATCAACTTTCAGATATAGGCATTGAACAAACTCAAAAGCTATTATTTTAAGCAGTGGAATATGCAAAGAGATTTATTGAAAAATAGATAAACCTTTGCATAACACTATTATCTTAACGAAAAATATCAATTTTCAGGTATTGACGATTTATACAGATATTTTCTTCTTTATATTTATCGCTATACTCCAACTATTGATCTTCTATGAATCATTTGTATGAACACAACAAACGCCTTCCCTAAAACTATTTATGCCATTCAGCATCTTGCTTTCGAAGACTTAGGTTCATTAGAAGATGTGTTTTATCAACATGGATTTCGCGTGCGTTATTTTGAAGCAGGCGTAGATGATTTAACTCCTGCTTTCTCACACGATGGATTAACTATTATTTTAGGTGGCCCAATCGGGGTTTATGAAACTGAAGATTATCCATTTTTAAAAGATGAAATTGCTCTACTTAAACAACGTTTAGCAGCAGATAAACCTACACTTGGTATTTGTTTGGGTGCACAGCTTATTGCTCATGCGCTTGGTGCAAAAGTATATGCAGGACATCAAAAAGAAATTGGCTGGGGTCCACTAAGCTTAAGTTTACGTGCCAATCAGGTGTTATCTCCTTTGCTTAATAATGTACATGTTTTACATTGGCATGGCGATACTTTCGACCTTCCCGAAAATGCTGTGTTATTAGCTAGCTCAGAGATTTATACCAATCAAGCATTTGAAGTTGGAAATAATATTCTCGCATTGCAGTTTCATATTGAAACGACAGAAGAAAATTTTGAGAAATGGTTAATTGGCCATACATGCGAACTTCGTAATGCCAATATTTCAATTCCGAAACTTCGTGAACAAAACTTACAATATGCCCAAGCACTCGAACATGCTGCATTTGAGGTTATTCAAAAATTTTTAAAAAGAATTGGTTATAGTGGTTAAACTATAAAAATTCTAATGCGTGCAAATACTAAATTTTACCATTTGGTATTATTATTTGCTTATTTTTCAAACAAAGGGAATACGATATTCGGCTTTAACAAACATTTAATAAAATTTTCAGTGTATTATTAATTTGTAACACAAAATATACGTTGATTTACTATGGATATCTGGAAATTTATTAAAAGCTTTAATACGGTCAATACTTATTTATTGCTTTCATGTATTCTCCTTATAATCTTGGTTCTTTATTTTTATGTGATTAATCCAGCCTAAGCTAATTTGCCAAGGATATTAATCATAAAGAAAAAGAAAATATGAGAAGACATCTAAATAAAAAAGCCCAACTGAAAGTTGGGCTTTTTTATTTCTGTTGTTTACTCACAACATGTTGTTCGTCTTGCGAAAAAGTAAGAGATAATCAATCTCTTACTTTTTCTCAGGTTTGAAGCTGTCTTTTAAGTCAAGAATACGGTTGAAAACTGGTTTCTCTGGTGAATGATCATATTGATCAGCGACAAAATAGCCTTCGCGCTCAAATTGGAAACGATCTTCAGGAGTTGCTTGTGCTAAAGCTGGCTCAATGACAGCTTGTACGATTTTTAATGATTCAGGATTAAGATTTGCCAAGTAGTCATCACCAGTTTCAGGGTCAGCTTCTGTAAATAATCGATCATAAATACGTACTTCAGCAGGAATACCTTTAGTTGCAGATACCCAGTGAATCACACCTTTAACTTTACGACCTTCAGGATTCTTACCTAAAGTTTCAGGGTCAATTGAACATTTCAGCTCAATCACTTCACCATTTGCATCTTTAATGACTTCATCACATTTAATGACGTAAGCATGACGTAAACGCACTTCACCATCAGGAACTAAACGTTTAAAGCCTTTTGGCGGTACTTCTTCAAAGTCTTTACGGTCAATATAGATTTCCTTGGTTAAAGGAATCACACGATCACCCATATCTACATTAGGATGGCGAGCATGTGTCAGATCCATATCTTCTGGTAAATTGGTTAAAGTCACTTTAAGTGGGCTTAAAACAGCCATACCACGCGCAGCAGTATTTTCTAAAGATTGACGAATACAGAACTCAAGCATTGCAACATCTACAATACCATCAGTTTTTGACACGCCTACACGCTTACAGAAATCACGTAAACCTTCAGGAGTAAAACCACGGCGGCGCATTCCTACCACAGTCGGCATACGTGGGTCATCCCAACCATTTACATAGCCACCTTCCACCAATTTACGTAATTTACGTTTTGATGTAATGGTGTAGTCCACGTTTAAACGTGAAGATTCATACTGATGTGGAACAGCTTTAGATTTTACTTTTTCTACAATCCAGTCATAAAACGGACGGTGATCTTGGAATTCTAATGTACAAAGCGAATGGGTAATCCCTTCAATGGCATCAGACAATGGATGAGCATAGTCATACATCGGGTAGATTTTCCATTTATCGCCGGTTTGGTGATGCTCTGAATGCAATACGCGATATAAAATCGGATCACGCATATGTACATTTGTACTTGCCATATCGATCTTGGCACGTAAAACTGCTTCACCCTCTTTAAACTCACCACTACGCATTTTTTCAAAGCGAGTAAGATTCTCTTCAATAGATGCATCACGGTATGGAGAGTTTTTACCTGGCTCAACAAAACTACCGCGGTTTAACTTAATTTCTTCTGGAGATTGCAAATCTACATATGCATCACCTTGTTCAATAAGTTGAACTGCCCATGCATATAATTGATCAAAATAACCTGATGCATAGCGTGGTTCACCATTCCAGTTAAAACCAAGCCATTTCACATCATTCGCAATACCATCAACATACTCTTGTTCTTCAGCATCAGGATTTGTATCGTCAAAACGCAAATTACACAAACCATCAAACTCTTCAGCCACACCAAAGTTCAAGCAAATTGCTTTTACATGGCCAATATGTAAATAGCCATTTGGTTCTGGTGGAAAACGCGTTACGATCTGCTTTGCACGTCCTGTAGCCAAATCATCAGTAATGACTTGGCGAACAAAATCTAAGCCAGCCTGTTGTTCTTGCTGCGCAGAATCGACAGAGGCATGAGTATTCGGTGTCGGGTTATTTGGCAGGCTCGAGACAACATCATTAGGCTTCATAGTGTATCAATCACTTCTTTGTAGATAAATTTCGAAAAATTTAAACGCTATCTTCATTTTTCACAAAGATTTTAACGTTTTTTACTTGCCTTGTAGTTTACAGTTTGCTTATGCTTCTCTCAACCAAAAACCCATGGTCATAAGCCCATGTTTAGGAGATTAATGTAATGAGTTTTCCTCAAGTCGAATTAAACACCAATAAAGGTCGTATTGTTCTTGAACTAAATACTGAAAAAGCACCAAAAACAGTAGCAAACTTTTTAGAATATGTACGTGACGGTTTTTATGACGGCGTTATTTTCCACCGTGTCATTGATGGTTTCATGATCCAAGGTGGCGGGATGGACGAAAACTTCAAAGAAAAAGCGACTCGTGATTCTATCGAAAACGAAGCTGACAACGGTTTAAGCAATGATGTTGGTACGATTGCTATGGCACGTACTCAAGCACCTCACTCTGCTTCTGCACAGTTCTTCATTAACGTAAAAAACAACTCTTTCTTAAACCATACCTCTAAAACTGCTCAAGGTTGGGGTTATGCCGTATTTGGTAAAGTTGTTGAAGGTATGGATGTTGTTGATGCGATCAAAGGTGTTCGTACTGGCAACCGTGGTTACCACGCTGACGTTCCTTTAGAAAACGTTGTAATCGAATCTGCTAAAATTATTTCTGAATAATTTTAGGAATAAGCTGTGACTTATCTGTTTATTTCAGATCTACACTTGTCACCTGAACACCCTCGACTCGTTCGAGGGTTTTTAGATTTATTGGTGCATTATCAAGATAAACAAACACAGCTCTATATTTTAGGTGACTGGTTTAACGCTTGGATTGGTGATGATTACTCAGCACCATGGCTCGATGAAATTGTTGAAGCATTAAAAGACTTCAACAAAAAAGGAAATCGGGTTTACTTTCAAGTGGGCAACCGTGATTTTGCTTTGAATCAGGTTTTCCTCAATAAATTTAACGGTGTATTACTACCCGACATTTATTATCTCAACATTGCTGGACATCAGTACCGCCTAGAACACGGTGATGCCTTATGTACAGATGATATTTCTTATCAAAGATTTAAAAAAATTATTCGAAACCCGATCTTAGTTGCTCTTTTACGCCGTACACCACTGAGTTTTCGTACCAAACTGGTGAATGGTTTTCGTAAAAGAAGCTCCGCTGATAAACAGCAAAAAAGCTATGAAATTATGGATGTAAATGAACAAGCTGTACTCTCTGCTTTAACAGATGTAGACAAACTTATTCATGGGCATACTCATCGCCCTTCAATTCATCAATTACAACATAAACAGCGTATCGTCCTTGGCGATTGGCGAGAGCATCAAGCTCAGATTTTGGAAATTGATCCTACTGATCATGCACCGCAGCTAAAGTTAATTGAATGGAAATACTAATTTAGAAGTATATATTTATAAAAAATATTATTTAATTGCGACATTACTGCTATAAATTTTTATCAAATTAAAGAGCAAATATCTTTGAATAAAATAGCGTATGATTCAAACGATTAAATTCTCTCAATTGCAATAAGATTGATATGGAGTACAGAATGGATTTATTAAATACAGTTAAAAGCCGCTACACAACAAAAGCCTATGATCCAGATAAGAAAATTCCTCAAGACAAACTTAATAAATTATTAGAAATTTTACGTTTTACTCCTTCTTCAGTAAATATTCAGCCTTGGCATTTCGTAGTTGCAGACAATCTTGCAGCGAAAGAACGAATCGCAAAAGCATTAACAGGGAAATATGCTTACAATGCACCCAAAGTGCTTGAGTCATCACATACAATTGTATTCTGCACAAAAACAGATATTTCCTCTGAATATTTAAATCAACTACTTGAACAAGATGATTTAAGTGGCCGTTTTAAAGATGAAAAAGCTAAACTAGGCCAAAAAGATACTCGCCATGGCTATGTTGAATTCTATCGAAATGAGCAGAAAAATTTATTTGGATGGATGGAAAACCAAACATTCATTGCTTTAGGACAGTTACTGTTTGCTGCCGGTTTAGAGGGTATTGATGCGACTCCGATGGGTGGTTTTGATGAGGAAATTTTAAATGCCGAGCTCGGTTTAACAGAAAAAGGCTTACGAAGCTCTGTGATTGTTTCTCTAGGCTATCGCAGTGAAAATGACTTTAATGCTAAGCTTCCTAAATCACGCCTGCCAGATGAAGTGATTTTCACATATTTATAAAAATCTCTATAGTTCAAGAGACTCGCCTCTCTTGAACTATCAAGCCATTGCGCTACCTAAACAAACTACCCCACTTATTCCTAAAAGAATCCCCCAAATAGTAGGCCATTTTAATTTTTCTTTATATAAAATCACTCCGCTTAGAATTCCTAATAACACCACAAGAATATTCATGCTTGCAAAAACAATTGCAGGTGAATCTTTTAAAAGAATATGAGCCTTTACATATAAAGCAATATTCAAAAAATTAAGTGAGCCTAATACTAGCCCAGCTATCGTACTTTTAAACTGCCACTTTTGAGTCTTTTGTAGTAATAAATATGAAATCGACAATATAAAAGCAGTAATAAAAATAAGATTTAAAGTAAGAGTAAACTGAAGTCCTAAACTACTTGTATATTTTAAAAGAATGTCTACTGCTGCATAACCACACCATACACTTAACAGAGCAAAGATCGCTTTTCGAGATTGGTTATTTGAGAAAGAATTTATTTGTCCAAATAAGACAAGTAAGACTGCAAAAATTCCTAGACCTATTCCCCACAGTTTTAATGCATTAAATTGCTCATGAAAAAAGAAATATGCTGCAAGCAAAGAAAGAACAACCGAAAGTCTTTGGGCAAGTTCCGTCTTAACAATACCTGCATATTCCAATGATTTGGCAAGGCATAAAAAAATACTAGGTAAAATTACGCCCAATGCAATAATTAGCCACCAAGGTGTATGTTGTATTGAAACATGTTGAATATCAGGCTGAAACCATAAAAAACAAAGCAGACTTGCGCTTGCATAGTTCCATGCAATCATTTGTAGCGGTTGATAACCTTTTCTCTTTAAAGTTTTTAATAGGATAGACACCAAGACACTGCTTAAAGCAGCAGCTAATATCAATATCATTTGTTAAAGCCCTAATTATTTAAATATATTAGTCACCATGGTCAAATCATATCCACAGCCAATTAAATATTTAGAATTAACTTTTAAATACACATAAAAAAACCAGCCATTATCTGACTGGTTTCTTTTTGAGATTTCAATTAACGATTATTTTCGTCGTCTTGTCCATCTTCAAATTTAGTGTCGTTGTCAAAACCACCTTGATGACCGCCGAAACCGCCTTGACCACCGAAGCCGCCTTGACCACCGAAGCCACCTTGACCACCGAAGCCGCCACCTTGACCACCGAAGCCGCCTTGACCACCGAAGCCGCCTTGAGCGCCACCGAAGCCGCCTTGAGCACCACCGAAGCCACCGCCTTGACCGCCGCCAAAGCCGCTACCTTGACCACCAAAACCGCCTTGAGTGCCGCCTTGTGCTGGGAAGCCTGTACCTTGAGCGCCTGCTGGACGTGGGTTACGTGCTGGAACAACAGTTGAAATTGCGTGTTTGTAAACCATTTGACTTACAGTATTTTTTAATAAAACAACATATTGGTCAAAAGATTCAATATGACCCTGTAATTTAATACCGTTCACAAGGAAAATAGAAACAGGGATACGTTCTTTACGGAGAGAATTTAAGAACGGATCTTGTAAAGTTTGACCTTTAGACATTTTTAACTCCAAAAAAAATTTTTAAATCAGCGCAAAAAAACTATCTTTATTTTTCAACTAAAAATTATAAAAAGACAGTGTGCAAATTTTGCTTTATCCATAAGAGTTTCGCAAGTCTTCTTTCGCCTGCTTTATCGTCAAGTAAGTTTTAAAATCGTGTATTTCTTGCAAAGAACGTAACCACGTATATTGACGTTTGGCAAGTTGTCGTGTTGCAAATAAAGCTTTATCCTCCATTTCACGTTTACTTTTGAGACTTAAGTCACTTTTTAATAGAAATTCTAGTGCTTGTCGATAACCCACCGAACGCATTGAGGGCAAATTTTCATCTAAATCGTATTTTTCAATTAGAGCTTCAACTTCACTCAAAAAACCGATATCCCACATTTTGCTTAATCTTTGCTCAATGCGTTGATGTAATTCTACTCGATCTGGAAGCAAAGCATAGTTATGAAATATGTATCGATATGGTACGTTTTTTGGTTGTTCTGCCTGTAATTTAGTAATTGGTTGGCCCGTAATTTTATAAACTTCTAAAGCCCGAATAATCCGTTGCTTATCAGTCACATTAAACTTTATAGCTGCGGCTGGGTCTACAGAAACCAACTCATCATAAACTGCTTGCCATCCTTCATTTAGGGCTTTTTCTTCAATTGCGGCCCGAACTTCAGCATCAGCACTGGGTAAATTACCAGACAGCCCCTCCAATAATGCTTTAAAGTACAACATGGTTCCTCCCACTAAAATAGGAGTTTTCCCACGTGAATGCATCTCATCAATCAATTTACATGCATCTTCAACAAACTGAGCAGCAGAATAGACTTCCAGAGGAGTAATAATATCAATGAGCTGATGAGGATAGAGTGCTTGCTCTTCACGCGTTGGTTTAGCCGTGCCGATATCCATATCTTTATAGACAAGTGCAGAATCAACAGAAATTAGCTCAAAATTTCCACGCTCATATAATTCACATGCCAAAGCGGTTTTCCCGCTCGCAGTTGGTCCCATTAAATTGATGACGGGCAATTGATTTGACATGTAAAACTACTCTCCTCGAGCAAATAATTTATCTAATTGAGATAATGGGAATGCACGCCAAGTTGGACGCCCATGGTTACATTGGCTCGCAAATTCGGTTTGTTCCATTTGACGAAGTAAAGCATTCATTTCTGAAAGGCTGAGTTGCCGATGTGCACGCACTGCCCCATGACATGCCATTCCAGCGAGTAATTCATCTCTTTTTTGAAGTAATCCTTGTGCTTCATCATTTGGATCTAAATCATTTAAAAGCTCTGGAATGAGATTTTCAAAATCAGCTTTTTGTAAAATGGCTGGCACGCCGCGAACAATAACTTGCTCATCACCATATAAGTCAATTTCCAAACCTAAGCGCTCAAGCTGAGGTTTTAGCTCTTCGACCCTAACGGCTTGCATACGACTAATAGAGATGACTTTAGGTATAAGTAACTGCTGAGATGTCCAAAATTCCGGTCTCTCCCAAGCATTTTTCATTTGCTGTAATAAAATACGTTCATGTGCCGCATGCATATCAACAATAATAAGCCCTTCGGTATTCTGCGCTAAAATATAAATTCCATGAAGTTGAGCTATTGCGATCCCTAATGGAAATTCATCTACTTTAGCAACTGGCTCAACATCTTCATTTACTGAAAAACTAGCAGGCTGGTCACGCAGAGGCGCTAAATAAGTTTTTAAAGCATTATTTAATTGAGCAGAACCATTATATTTGGGTGTTTGATCTGCATAGTGAACAGCTTGCGGACGACTAGCGTTAAAATCAGTTAATAATTCTGTCGGTGCATGCTGAGTTTGTGCTTCACTGTTTGAATTTAAAGTTTCATTTGCGCGGTGCAACGAAAATTGTTCTTGATATTTGGGCTGAGGTTGTACTGAATAATCTGAGCTTTCATCCGCTTTCATCGCTTGAGCTAGATCAGCACTCGCTGTCTGAAATTGTGCGAGAGTTTCTTTTGCATAATGTCTTACAAACTCATGTACTTCTCTTTGATTTAAAAAGCGAATTTCATGTTTAGTCGGATGGACATTGACATCAATATTTTCAGGATCAACTTCTAAGAAAAGTAAATAAGATGAATGCTGATGACCATGTAAAATACCGTCATAGGCCATGCGTAGCGCATGCGAAATCGTTTTATCTTTGACAATACGACCATTTACATAGACATATTGCATATCAGCCTGTGCACGTGCATCTGAAGGATGACCAAGCCAACCTGATAAACGCATACTAATACTTTCAGCATCAATCCAATATGCATTTTGTACGAATTGCGAGCCTAATAATTGCTGAACTCGCTGAAAACGTAGCTCTCCGCTATCCGCTATAGGTAAATTAATTCTTATATTATCATTATGTTCAAGCACAAAACGTATATCGAAATGCGTTAGAGCCAAACGACGAACAATCTCTTCAATATGACCAAATTCTGTAGTTGGTTTTTTTAAGAATTTACGGCGAGCAGGAACATTAAAAAATAAGTCTTGAACTCGAATATGGGTACCCTTTTGCGCTGCAACAGCTTGTACCTCTTGATGATCAAATGCTGTACCGTTTACTTCAACTTGATGGCCGATACCACTTTCATCTTGGCTACTGGTCAAAGTCAATCTTGAGACAGCAGCAATCGAAGCTAGAGCTTCCCCACGAAAACCCAAACTCACAATCGCATGTAAATCTTCAGCGGTTTTAATCTTACTTGTAGCATGACGCATGACAGCAAGTGCCAAATCATCCGGATGAATACCATGCCCGTTATCAATAATTTCTATTAGGGTCGAACCACCTTGAGCAATCCGCACAATCAGCTCAGTTGCACCGGCATCGATAGAGTTTTCTAATAATTCTTTGACCACAGAAGAAGGTCGCTCAATCACCTCACCCGCTGCAATCTGGTTCGCTAACGCTGCGTCTAATGTATGGATACGACGTTGTGTTAGCTTTTCATCAGTCATGAAGCTGTTCCTGCAAAGTCTGGTACAAATTTTCTGTTGGTAATGTTAAAGTTACGAACCTGCTCAACTCATCGTCTGACTTTTGAATGTCAATGATGATATCCGCTTGTGGAATTTCATCACCACCTTTAGACGGCCATTCAAATAAAAATAATGCATCTGTGATATCTAAATAGTCACGGATTCCCATTAATTCAAGTTCGTACGGATCATTCAAGCGATACAAGTCAAAATGAAAAATTTCTTTATCATTAATTTTATATGGCTCAACGAGTGTATAAGTTGGACTTTTAACAGAGCCTTTGTGGCCTAAAGCCTGTAAGAAATAGCGCGTAAGTGTGGTTTTACCCGCACCTAAGTCCCCAATTAAATAAATTACACCCGACTGAACATGCTGCGCCAAAGCTTGAGCTAAACGCTCAGTATCTTCTTCATGATTTAAGACCAATTTCAATGAATACGACATAGCACACATAACATGATTCGAAATAATCGATATGATAACATTGCCCTGCCTTAAAAGCCTACTTAAGCCCTAGAAGTTGGCTTTTTTTATATCAATTTTCTTAAATATTCATACTTTCTTATGTCTAGTCCAAACGATTTTTTGCCACCCATGATTGATGGAGTAAGTGCGAGTCAAGTCTATCTTCCTCCGCAAAAAGATACTCAAACGATTTATGAGTATCTATGTGGCCACTTTGCACATATTAAAACAGATGAGTGGAAACAGAGATTTCAAGACGGTCTTATATATGCAGCAAATGGGGATAAATTAACTTTAACTAGTCCATATGTAAGCAACACCCATATTTTTTATTATCGCTTTCTTACCTATGAACCGCATGTTCCTTTTGAACATCAAATTTTATTCGAAAATGATGATTTACTGGTGGTCGATAAACCCCATTTTTTAACGATTAGCCCGACTGGACAATATGTTCAAGAAACGCTTTTAGTTCGTCTAAAAAAACAAACAGGCAATGAATTTTTAACTCCTATCCATCGCCTAGATCGTGAAACTGCTGGCGTTGTTTTATTTTGCAAGCGAGTTGAATCGCGCGGCATTTACCAACAATTATTCGCAGAGCGCCAAGTTAATAAAATTTATCACGCTGTTGCACCTTATAAAAAAGATTTAAATTTTCCTCAAACCTTACATTTACATTTAGATAAAGGTAATCCTTTTTACACCATGCAGGTTATAGAAAATGCAAAAACAAATACCGAGACTTATATTGAGCTGATCGAACACAATCAGATGTGGGCAAAATATCGCTTAACCCCTACAACAGGGAAACAGCACCAACTTCGCGTGCATCTTAATTACTTAGACATTCCGATTAAAAATGATCCATTTTATCCTGTAGTTCAACACAAGGCTGAAGATGATTTCTCGGAACCATTACAGCTGCTAGCTAAGCATATTTCATTTATAGATCCCTTAACAAAACAGGGAATGTCTTTTAATTCCGAGTCTGAATTGACATTGTAATGTAACCGTAATGACAAAAAGATTATTTTTTATGCCAAAAAACATTGAAATTACATTGCGATGGTTTAAAATGAATTCCTAAAAATTAAAAATCATTTGGTTTTGTTATTCATGCGAAAAACAGAAGTTTATCAGGTTCGACTTGACTCCCAAGAAAAAAAACAGGCTTTTGCTGTTTTTAAACAACTTGGAATTACCCCTGCTCAAGCAGTACGACTTTTTTTTAAACAGGTCGTACTCACTAAATCGATTCCTTTTGCGATCGAAAATCAGAATATTAATATGGAACAATTATTAAAGCTGAGAAAAGCAAAAGCATCTTCATTGAACCAAAATTCATCAACATTAGCTGAAGATGATGACCATGAAGATTTATTTGAAGAACTGAATGCACTTCTTGGCGAAAGCGACAAAACTTAACACTGTTGCATTTATAAACAAGTTTTAACGTCAAAAAGCTTTTTTTTTCGTTATGCTCTCTTTGTAAAAACATAATGATAAGTTACAAGGAGTGCCAAATGATCGTTAGACGAGCGACTTTTGAAGATTTAGAGCAACTCGCCGTTTTATTTGATGAATACCGCCAATTTTATGGGGCCTCTTCTAATTTTAATGAATCACTTCACTTCCTTAAACAACGTTTTGAAAATAGAGAAAGTGTGTTCTTCATTCATATTAAAGACGATAAAATTACGGGTTTCATTTTACTCTATTTAGGTTTTTCTTCAGTTGCTTGTTCAACTTACTATATTTTAGATGATGTCTATGTTACGCCCGTTTTCCGGCGTCAAGGTTCTGCTAAACAGTTAATCGATACAGCAATCTTATTTGCAAAACAAGAGAATGCTTTACGGATTAGTTTGGAAACTCAAAGCAACAACCATGAATCTCATCGCTTATATGAACAAATGGGATTTATTCGAGATAGTGAGTTCCAAACCTTCCATTGTTTTCTTAAATAATATTTTGAGCAAGCTGTTTTTGTTGTTCAGATAAATAAACCCATTCTCCATCTTCAAGTTCAGGTAAAACCAATTGCCCTACTTGATGACGATGTAATGCTTCTACTTTGTTTCCTACAGCTGCAATCATTCTTTTTACTTGATGATAAACACCCTGATGAATCGTCATGGTTAATTGATGAGTTTCTAATATCTCTACATCCGTTGCTGCAAAAACACCTTTTTCTTGATGTAAGCTCACACCTTGGCTCAGCATTTCAATTTGCTCAGGTGTAACTGGATCTGTAGTCGTAACATGATAAACCTTTGGAACATGTTTACGCGGATGAGTTAAAGCTTGAAGATATTTACCATCATCAGTCAGTAAAAGTAAGCCTGTGGTATCTTGATCTAGACGACCAATGGCTTGCACGCCACGTTGAATCAGGATTTCCGGTAAAAGACTAAATACGCTTTGATGATGGTGAGGCTGATGTGAACATTCAAAACCTTTTGGTTTTCTTAAAGCAAGGTAAACTTTTTCTCGATATTGATAAGTTTCCCCAAAAAGGGAAAATTCTAAATTTTCTGCAGAGAATTGCTTTTTAAGATCACTTACAACCTCTCCATCAATACTTACAGATCCATTTTTTATTAACTGCTGACAATATTTACGTGAACCAAACCCTTGTGATTGTAAAATTTTTTCCAGCAGCATGAAGTTTTCTCATTAGAACTAAGCTGTTATTTTAACGTAATTTCCATTTTTTTCTAAATACTACTCGCCACTGTTTTCATCTACTCGAACTAACTCGCACCCTTACTCCTCAACGACACGATAAATATTTTCGTTCTGTTCGCTTTCAAATAATAATTCGGTAGTAGGCAAAATAATTTCATTATCAACAATAATATGCTCAATACGTTGGCTTAGTTTTAAAGATTCATTTTCATGTTCCACTAAATTTTTCTTTAGTTGTGCTTTTGCATCATGAATCTTATCAAACTGATCTTTGATCTTGATATCTATAATGTCCATAAAATATCCTGCTCTCATGAGTAATGACTATTTTTATATCACAATTTTAAAAAACTAAATTTTTTAACTTGTTAATTTATATAACATTGTTTCCAAGCGTAAATAGAAATTAAAATTCCTTATCATTGAGAGATATACAATCAATTTTTAACTAAGAAGTGCTGAAAATCAGCTATATCTTTTAAAGCTTTCACATTCCAACACTTAAATATTATACAATTCCATTTATTTTACATTTCTCTCAGCTCGCCATGCTCGCCCAATTTGATGTTAATTTAGTTGTTCTACTCGTTCTGCTTGTCTGCGGCTTATTAAGTCAAAATGCGGCTGTAACTATTGCAGCAGGTGTGCTGATTGTCGTTAAAATTACGCCATTAAATGAGTTTTTCCCTTATATTCAAGCTCATGGTCTTAATTTAGGAATTCTTATTTTAACCATTGGCGTACTGACCCCTATTGCAAGTGGCAAGCTCAGCGGTGAGAGTATTTTAAAGTCCTTTATTAGTGTTAAATCGCTTATGGCTATCGCAATCGGCCTATTAGTCGCATGGTTGGGTGGTCGCGGAGTAAAACTAATGTCGAGCCAACCTGATGTGGTTGCAGGCTTACTTATTGGTACGGTTGCTGGTGTTGCTTTACTCCGTGGTGTACCAGTCGGTCCTCTGATTGCAGCAGGCTTACTCTCTTTATTTATTGGTAAATAAAAAGGTGCGATTAAGCACCTTTTTTAATACTTAGGCTAAATTATTTGTTTTAACCAGAATAATAGGCGTTTCGTTTTAAAGAGAACTTTTCTAACTGCTTTAAAAATCCTTCAAAATAACTTTTCTCTTTTTCTTCAGTTCGATAACCTGCATATAAAGTTCGTCTTAAACCTGTAGGAGAAACACAATCTAAACGACGACTTGTGACCCATCCCTTTTGTTCATACTCATTCACTACCCAATCAGGTAAAGCAGCAATACCTCGTCCACTTGCAACAAGTTGAATAAGCATTTGGGTTAAATCTGTTGTTCGTATTTGCTTAGGCTGAATATTCGCAGGAATGAAAAGTTTAGACATAATATCTAAACGATGCTTATCAACTGGATAAGTAATTAAAACTTCTTCGGCCAACTCTTGAACTGTAATATTTTCAGCCCGCACCAAAGGATGGGTGTTTGATAAGACTAAACGTGATTCATATTCAAAAATCGGAAAATACTCAATTCCTTTTAATGCAATTGGGTCGGCTGTAATCAGTAAATCAAATTCCGCATTTTGTAAGAGTTCATGTGGATTAGCTTCAAAACCCGAAGCAAAGTCTAAATCGACATCTGGGTATTGCTGACGATACTGATTTAATAAAGGCATTAACCAATCAAAGCAACTATGGCATTCCGATGAAAAAATAATTCTACCTGTCTGTCCATGCACAATACGTGTGATATCACTATGTGTAATCTGAATTTGTGGCAAGACATCATCGGCTAACTTTAATAAGCGCTGTCCAACATTAGAAAAACTAACAGGTCTGCTTCGACGGTTAACTACCTCTACCCCATACCAATGGTCTAATTCTTTCAATTGATGAGAAATAGCAGATGGTGTTAAACAAAGGTCGTTAGCTGCTGAAACTAATGAACCGTGTTCACGTAAGGCAACTAAGGTTTTAAGGTGACGAATTTCTAACATGGGCTAAGCCTGAACAATAGATTTATCTATGAATGTCTTAATCTGATCTTTGCCTTTCAACAAATAGGAAAACTCTAGATAAATCTTCATTAATGAACAAGATTCATCTTAACATAAAATTAATTAGTTTTCCTCAACATAAAATGTTCTTCAAAATTATTCTGGCAAATGATTTTTTAATTTAGAGCGGTAGATACAATTATGTAGGCTTTAGAAAAGTTTGTAATTGTAATTCTCACTTAATTGAAGATGAAAAGAATCTTATAAAAACAAAAAATAGACCCGATCTAGGTCTATTTCTTATGAAAAGTAATAATTACTGTGCTAACACATTTAAGCTAATAATCGTATAGCTTTGATTTTTAGGTTTTACCTTTAAATTTAAAGGAGCTGTTACTTCTACAAGATACTCTCCAGCTTTTGGAAAGCTAAGCACAACCTGACCATTGCTTTCTGCTTTAAACTGCTGGACTTGTTTGTCAGTTGCACCTTTTTCTCTTAAATTAACTTCAGCATAAGCTAAAGGTTGTCCTTTTTCAGTTATGGTTAATTTAACAGGTTGAGCAACTTTAATCTGGTTTGGGTGCACAGAGAAATCAACTTTAATCGGTGTATTTGGAAGTTGAATATCTGAAACTTTCCCTTTAGAAAGATAGCTCTGCAATATCCACTCACGTGTTACTTGCTCTGTTTTTATTGTTTTTGTTTTAAGATCAGCTGGAATCAAATATTCACGTTCTGCTTTAGGTGGAGCTTTGTCAGCTGGCATATCAAAAAATAGATGCCATGCTTTTTGGTCATATACATATTTTAAAGGATAACTTGCTTGAGTTTGAACAATGTAGGTGCCTTCTTCAGGTAGATCTACATCAAACACAGTTACAGACTTATGCAATGCGTCTGAGTTGACGGTTTTAAGCTCTTTTTTTGGTGTGATTACAGTAAGTTTGGCATCCTTTAAAGCATATTCACTATTTAATGCTTCTTCCGCATAACCAGCAATTACAGGCACTTGAGTTTGTTCAGTTTTATAAGCCACAGGTGCCACATAAG
Organism: Acinetobacter lactucae; assembly: GCF_013122135.1. Lineage (NCBI taxonomy): Bacteria > Pseudomonadati > Pseudomonadota > Gammaproteobacteria > Moraxellales > Moraxellaceae > Acinetobacter > Acinetobacter lactucae. The sequence goes on along the minus strand of NZ_CP053391.1, from coordinate 1,482,868 downwards.
GTTCATGAGCAAAACCAGTTGTACATATCAATGCAAGTGACGTCATTAGAAATCTATTCATTATTACAAAATCCTGTTGTATGTAAAGTTAAAAAATTTCAGACAAAATATAAGCGCATACAGTATACACAAATAAAAATAATTCTTATTATCATTAATGAATTTAATTTTTATAATAGAAGAAATACGTAATCATTTTCTCAATATTTTAGTTTTTTATTATTCTGTTCTCTTTTCCCTTATACTTCTCTTTTTTGTGTCTTCCTTTAAATTATTATGGCGTCCCCGCAATCTCCCCTATCTACCCCTCAACACTATTCTCTCTTTTTAGCAATTTTCTCACTCGCTGTAGGTGGTTTTTGTATTGGAACCACTGAATTTGTCGCAATGGGCCTGATTCAGGAAATTGCAAATAATTTAAGTATTACAGTACCTGAAGCTGGCCATTTTATTAGTGCCTATGCATTAGGTGTAGTTATTGGTGCTCCTATCATCGCTATTCTTGGAGCCAAAGTACCTAGAAAAACTTTATTGCTCGGCTTAATGCTTTTTTATGGAGTTGCGAATGCCTGTACTGCTTTAGCTCATACTCCCGAAACTGTTTTAATTTCACGTTTCATTGCAGGTTTACCACACGGAGCATATTTTGGAGTAGGTGCCTTAGTTGCCGCTGAACTAGCAGGTCCCTCGCGAAGAGCCTCTGCCGTTGCTCAAATGATGATGGGACTTACTGTTGCAACTGTGATTGGTGTTCCTCTAGCAACTTGGTTAGGTCAAAACTTTGGTTGGAGAGCAGGTTTTGAGTTTTCAGCAACTATTGCTTTCGTCACTTTAATTGCTGTTGGCTTCTTTGTACCCAATATCCCAGTTCAAGCTACTGCCAGTATAAAAACTGAGTTAGCTGGCCTTAAAAATATCAATATGTGGTTAACACTAGCGGTAGGCGCCATCGGTTTTGGAGGCATATTTTCAGTTTATAGCTATGTCTCACCAATTTTGACTGAATACACACAAGTTAATATCCAAATCGTTCCTATCGCCTTGGCTATTTGGGGTATTGGTATGGTTATTGGTGGTTTAGCAGCAGGATGGCTTGCAGATAAAAACCTTAACAAAACGATTATAGGTGTATTAATTAGTTCAGCGATCGCTTTTGTGGTTGCTAGCTTCTTAATGAATAATATTTATACTGCTATTGCCTCTTTATTCTTAATTGGTCTCACGGTAATGGGTTTAGGCGGAGCATTACAAACTCGTCTAATGGATGTCGCTGGTGATGCACAAACATTAGCTGCCTCACTCAATCACTCTGCCTTTAATATGGCCAATGCATTAGGTGCATTTTTAGGAGGTTGGGTGCTCAGTCACCAAATGGGTTGGATCGCACCAATCTGGGTAGGTTTTGTTTTAAGCCTCGGTGGTCTAATCATTTTACTTATTGCATTTGCAGTAGAAAAAGCTAGCAAAAAAGCTTAATCAAGAGTGAGGCTAACTTATTTTTCTAATCAGTTAGCTTTCCACCACAGTGTGGGCAATAACATTTTTTCTCTCGAACCGACTCCTCTTCCTCTAATACTTTTTCACGCATAATTTGAATAATCAGGTTATGCGCCTGCTCTTTTGGCAATCCGACTTTTTGGCGTACCCGCTCTATTTCAATTTCATCATGTAGAATATCAATACCTCGTGCTTGAAGTAACTCACGAAACTCTTGCTCTAGTCTCTGATTACGTTGATTAAGCTCATTTGCAAGTCCAGAAGCCAAAATACCAGCTGGCAATGCTGCAATACCCACACCCAAAATAGTAATAAGAGCCCCTAATAACTTTCCTAGGCTAGTTACCGGAGTGACATCGCCATAGCCTACTGTAGTTAAGGTAACCACTGCCCACCACATAGATTTAGGTATTGAACTAAAAGCTTCTGGCTGAGCCTTGTTTTCAACCACATAAATTCCGGAAGCAGTCATAATAATCATGATAATTAAAATAAAGATAACGGCTTGAAAAGATCCTTTCTCACGTTTAATCACGCATAACAGTATTTGTAGCGAGATAAAATAGCGTGTTAATTTTAATAAACGAAGTAAACGCAAAATCCGAAGCATACGAAGATCGATTCGTACAAAGAAATTCAGGTAAGCTGGCAAAATTGCCATCAAATCAATTATAGCTTCACCGCTTTTCATCCAATTCAAGCGGATTTTCCATGAGGGCTGTGTCGTATCTCGATCAGCAATACTCCACAATCTTAATAAATATTCGATACTAAAAATTGCGATTGAAATATTTTCAAAGTAGTCAAACCAAATACGATAACTTGTGTACAGATCATTTACTGTTTCCAATAAGACCGCAGCGACATTACCAATAATTAAAACAACTAAAAAATAGTTAATGCATTTACTTACCGTAGTTTCATAGTCATGGTTATGGAGATTATTATAAAAAAATTTACGCAATCCTTTCCAAGCTGAATTTTGCATATTGCACTGACCACTTGATATTGAAGATATAGTAAGCTCATCGCCTCTATTCACCAATATAGTCTCTAACAATTTTGTTTTACTTATGCCAAAATTTAAGTCTTAAACTTTACTTCTTGCATCAATCCGCGGCTACACATCGGAATTCATTTTCTTCCCACCACATCACATCGTAGATGCCGGGATGGGATTTTAAAATAATATTTATATAGTTTTGCAGCACCATAATATGATGAGTAATATCAAGTTTTCTAAATAGAAACTTTCTTAAAATCGGCGTATTTGGGGAAATAAAAATTGCGAATCCATTGCTATATTCTTCATAAACGCTGATTCCAAGATACATTGTTATTTCAGGTAGTGGAATCTCAATTTGCCATCCCCATTTCTCGCTATATAGCTCTACATTCAAATGATATCTATTCTTTAATATACTAAAGATATACTGCGCAATATCTTCAGTTTTTTGAATTAATATACCGCCTTCATCAGCATACGTTTTTTGACCATATAATTGATAATCATCAAATTTAAATTCAACAATTGTCTTTAGCATTCTTAAGTTCCCTATATAAAATACTCATATTTTTTTAATTATTATTAAGTTCGTTCAATTATTTTAAAGCAAAAAACGCTTTAATATCTAGCATAATATTTATTTTTACATTTTCATTAAACAAAATTTGATCTATTTGTTATTTTTTAATAAAAAAAAGAACCTGTTAACTTTTTAACCCTAATAATAGAATAAAAATATTGATTTTTATCCAAGAAATTACTCCTTAAATCATAACTATTTTTGTTTGGTTACTTATTTGTATGCACATTATATATTTGCTAGTACAACGGCACATATTACTGCAATGTTTGCAGCCTTTTATACAGCAGGAATTGCACTTGGTGCACCGCCCATGCTCTTTGTTTTAATGATGGCAGCAGCTTCTAGCATTATGATGACATTAACCCATTATGCGACTGGCACTTCCCCTGTTGTGTTCGGCTCGGGCTACACCACACTTGGTGAATGGTGGAAAGCTGGCTTTGTCATGAGCGTGGTTAATATCATTATTTTTGTGGTGATTGGCGGACTTTGGTGGAAAGTGTTGGGGTATTGGTGATTTTATAAATATGGAGGAACATTCTTATGTTAATAGGAATGTTTCTCTAAATTTAAATGCCAATGTATAAATAATATTACCATCAGTATAGATATCTCTTAATCTTAAAAATCTTTTGCCTAATTTTAATTTAAATAAGAATTCTCTCTATCGATCAAGGCATTCCACTCTTCATGACTATAAAGTTTAAGATTGGTCAATTGGGTACCTACTAATAAAAAGTGATCATCCCATGTCAATACTTCTCTACTGTCCTCTAACGTTCTGTTTGAAAAAATGGGAAATAAAATCTCGTTAAAATGCATTATTCCAATTTCAAGTAAATGCTTAACCTCTTTAGGATTCTCAGGAATTGAATAAAAGACAGGTATATTTTTGATTAATTTAGAGGCGATTTCGCGTGGTTCAGAATATAAATCATCTAAATACCATTTTTCATCATCACATCTCCATAAATAGGCAGTAAAACTATTTTGCTTAATTAATAAGGTTTCAGTAATGGCATTTGGGTCTTGATACCAAACCATAAACTCTAGAGCCCTTGTTGGAATTATTGAAAACGTCGGTAATTTTAGATAAGGATAATCTTTTAATATTATGGAGAATAATTGCTGAATTGAGCTTTCCAACTCTTCAATTTTTTGTTTTTTATTCAAAATATTTTCTAATTCAAAAATATTTTTTTCTATATTTAAAATGCTTTTCATTATAAAAAAATAAGGGCTGATTAATCAGCCCTTATTTTTAGCTAAACCAACAAATTAAGTCAATTGAGCAGCTTGGATTTTCTTAGTATCAACTTGATCAGCTTCTTTAGTATATTCGCTCATCTTGTCGAAGTTTAAGTATTTGTAGATGTCAGCAGAAGCGCTGTCGATTTGAGACGCGTACTGTTGATATTCTTCTGGGCTTGGTAATTTACCAAGAACCGCAGCTACAGATGCAAGCTCAGCAGACGCTAAGTAAACGTTTGCACCTTGACCTAAACGGTTCGGGAAGTTACGAGTAGAAGTCGATACACAAGTTGTGTTCGGTGCTACACGTGCTTGGTTACCCATACATAATGAACAACCAGGCATCTCTGTACGTGCACCAGCACGGCCATAGATGTTGTACAAGCCTTCTTCCATTAATTGGTGCTCGTCCATACGAGTTGGAGGAGCCAACCATAAACGAGTAGACAATGAACCACCAGGTACTTTGTCAAGTAACTGACCAGCTGCACGGAAGTGACCGATATTCGTCATACAAGAACCGATGAATACTTCATCAATCTTGTCGCCTTGAACATCAGAAAGAAGTTTAGCGTCATCTGGATCATTCGGGCAGCAAAGAATTGGTTCTTTGATGTCAGCTAGATCGATTTCGTAAACTTTTAAGTATTCAGCATCAGCATCAGCTTTTAACAAGCTTGGGTTATCTAACCACTTCTGCATGTTTTCAGCACGACGAGCAAGTGTACGTGCATCGCCATAACCTTCTGCGATCATCCACTTCAACATAGTGATGTTAGAACGTAAGTATTCAGCAACTTTCTCTTCAGAAAGTGTGATTGAACAACCAGCCGCAGAACGTTCAGCAGATGCATCAGAAAGTTCGAAAGCTTGCTCAACAGTCAAGTCATTTTCCATTTCTGATAAATCGATTTCAAGGATACGACCAGAGAAGATGTTTTTCTTACCTTTCTTCTCTACAGTTAAATCACCCGCTTGAATTGCATAGTAAGGAATTGCATGTACAAGGTCACGTAAAGTGATACCAGGTTGCATTTTACCTTTGAACTTAACAAGTACAGACTCAGGCATATCAAGTGGCATAACACCAGTTGCAGCTGCGAACGCAACAAGACCTGAACCCGCTGGGAATGAAATACCGATTGGGAAACGAGTATGTGAGTCACCACCAGTACCTACTGTATCTGGAAGTAACATACGGTTTAACCAAGAGTGGATAATACCGTCACCTGGACGTAGAGATACACCACCACGGTTCATAATGAAGTCAGGTAATGTATGGTGAGTTGTTACGTCAACTGGTTTTGGATACGCAGCAGTGTGACAGAAAGACTGCATCACTAAGTCAGCTGAGAAGCCCAAGCACGCTAAGTCTTTTAACTCGTCACGAGTCATTGGACCTGTTGTATCTTGAGAACCAACAGTTGTCATTTTAGGTTCACAGTAAGTTCCTGGACGGATACCTTGGCCTTCTGGTAAACCACATGCGCGGCCAACCATTTTTTGAGCTTGAGTGAAGCCTTTGCCAGTGTCAGCAGGTTGTACTGGAGTACGGAACAATGTAGAAGGTTCAAGACCTAGTTCTTCACGCGCTTTAGCAGTTAAACCACGACCAATGATCAAGTTAATACGACCACCAGCACGTACTTCGTCTAAAAGTACAGGAGTTTTAAGTTCTGCTTCAGAAATTTGTACGCCATCTTTAAAAGCAGTTACTTTTGCAGCAGCATGGTCAATTTTCAATACTACTTCGTCGCCCATGTTCATGTTAGCAACGTCGATTTCTACAGGTAATGCACCTGCATCTTCCATAGTGTTGAAGAAAATTGGAGCGATCTTAGAACCTAAGCACACACCACCATCTTTTTTGTTTGGAATGTGTGGAAGTTCATCACCAAAGAACCAAAGAACAGAGTTAGTTGCAGACTTACGACTTGAACCTGTACCAACAACGTCACCAACGTAAGCAACTTGATTGCCTTTCGCGATAAGTTCTTTAATTTGGCTTAATGGACCAACTTCACCTGGTTTTTCAGGGTTGATACCATCACGCTCGTTTTTCAACATTGCATTTGCGTGTAATGGGATGTCTGGACGGCTCCAAGCATCTTGAGCTGGAGACAAATCATCAGTGTTTGTTTCACCAGTTACTTTGAACACAGTGATTTTGATTTCTTCTGGAACGTCAGGACGGCTAGTGAACCATTCTGCTTCAGCCCAAGATTGTAAAACAGCTTTAGCAGCTTCATTACCAGCTTTTGCTTTATCTGCTACGTCATGGAATGCATCAAATACAAGAAGAGTTTTCTTTAATGCTTCAGCAGCTAAGCCTGCAAGTTCAGCATTGTCAAGGAGTTCAACAAGTGGGGCTACGTTATAACCACCTAACATAGTACCAAGTAAGTAAACTGCACGCTCTTTAGAAACGAGTGGTGAAGTTGCTTCGCCTTTTGCAATCGCTGCCAAGAACGCTGCCTTTACGTAAGCTGCTTGGTCAACACCTGCAGGAACACGGTTTTCAAGCAAATCTACCAAGAACGCTTCTTCGCCTGCTGGTGGATTTTTTAATAGTTCAACAAGCTGAGCTGTTTGAGCGTCATCAAGTGGCTTCGGTGGGACTCCGAGTGCGGCACGTTCTTCAACGTGTTGGCGGTAAGCTTCTAGCACGGTGTTCATTCCTCTTTTTTTGAAAAATTACTTGCAAATTCCAGCTTTCTTAAAAGCTTCACAAGCAATATGGACTACAAAAGTTTACTAGAGTTCAAGGTAAAAGTTAATGAGCGCGGGGTGTTTCTCCGTGATGCCCATTATTTTGTATCTAAATACCTGTGTCCAAATAATGAGCATATTGGGCTAAATTGAGTTTTTTTCGAACAAATTAAGCTTTATTGGATAGAAATTCGATAACTTCATCCACAATTAGAACGATTTATATTTTGGCATTTTGTCATGAGGGGTTGCCAAACATTCATCCATCATTTGCTTTCTAACTTTTTCTTGAATTGCTTGAGAATCTTTGGTCAGTTCTTCTTTTGGAATTGCATAAACTTTTTCAATAACATTAAGAATGAATTTTTTAGTTATCTCATCTTCAATCTTGTTTGCATGCTCAACTGCCTGCGTTTTTTCAATTGCTTGTTGACGATCAAAAACAATACTTCTTGCAGCATTTCCTACGCTAGTACAAAAGCCATGCCACTGCTCTTCTGGTGTTAATGGTTTCTTTTCTGAACAACCAACAAAGAGCAAACTCATTGCAATCAATAAAATCTTTTTCATCATTTCACTACACTAATTATTGCTGTCCATATCATACGGAAAATCATCGTTTTTGCCAAAACTGCCATAAAAAACCGAGACAACAAAATCTCGGTTTTTTATATGAAATATTAAAAATACCAGTTTAGTGATTCAAATTAATTAAAGAATTTGATATCCGTAGGTGTTGATATTTTTGCTGCATCACCAGCAGGTTTTAAGGTCCCATTTTTTTCATCAAAACGGAATAAACTAATATTATTACTGTAAACATTGGTTACATATAGATATTTACCAGATGCATCGAATGAGAAAGCACGTGGTTCAATACCATTCGCTTTATAAACAACTGGCTTAGCTAACAATCCATTCTGTTGGATTTTAAATACTAAAAGTTTGTTGTCTGCACCTCGATTGGCAGCAATCACATATTTACCTTTTGGGCTAAGGATAATTCCACTCGCGCTCTTAAATTCAGGTGTTTTGTCCTCGTGTACCAGTTTTAGCTCAGCTACTTTTTTCAAATGACCATCTTGCACGTTAAATGTCACAATTTCACTTCGCATTTCTGCGGTAACATACGCATGTTTGCCATTTGGTGAAAAGACCATATGACGTGGACCAGAACCATGCGTAAAAGTCACATCTCTGCTGCTATCCGCCTCGAGTGGTTGAGGCTTGTTCGGGTTATAACGAAACGCATAGACTTTGTCATTGCCAAGATCACTAGCATACAAATACTTACCGTCTGGGCTGAAAGTTGTCGAATGAGCATGACCACTATCTTGGCGGCCTTTGACATGGCCCGAACCTTCTTCAAAAACAATATTTTGTACTTTTTCGCCCAAATGACCGTTTGGCAGAATTGGTAAAACAGCCACACCACCGCGACCTTTATCAAATGCTGAGTAGTTCGATACAAACAGGAATTTACCATCTAAACTAATCGATGCGTGCGTTGGATGCCCGCCATGGCTATCCACTGTGTTCAATACTTCCATCTTTCCATTCTGAATTGATAATGCGGTCACCGCTCCTTCATTTTCTTCATTCGTGGTATATGCAAAACGGCCATCTTTTGATTTCACAATCCAAGAAGGACTTTTCATTTTCAACACATTAACTGGGGTTAAAGTTCCATCGCTATTTACTTGAAGCTGGTATAAACCTTCACTGGCTTTTTTTGGTTTTTGCACAAGTGGTGCATTTGGAATCGATGTCCATGTTCCCACTAAAGCGATTTGTTGTTGTGCGGCATTTACGGTGGAGCCCCATCCAAATGACAAAAGCGTCAATGACAATGTTGCTGTTAACTTTTGAATTAGCCCACGATATTTAATATTCGTATCATTTTCCTTGCCATATTTAATTTCAACACAAGTATTTATTTTCACTGCTATATCCTTGAAAGAACCACCTTATTTGCACTTATCAACAAGGTCTTATCAATTTAATTTAATTTCATTTAATGCTTCTGAAAGCTAATTTATAAAAGAGCAATTTTCAAGTGAATTTTCTTTAATCAGAACCTACTCAGGGTTTGATTACTTTTAAGAAACTGATGTTTATTTAATCAATATCCAACTTTTTTTAAATTTTATGAAGGTGTTATTAAAATAAAAGCCCACGATAGTGAGCTTTTAATTCATTCATTATTGGTTTCAATCAACTAAAAGCGCCAATTGTAGAAAAGGTCGATCGCTCTTTCTAAAGATTGACTCGCTTCTAAGTATAAACGGCGATTCATTTGATAACGTAGTGTGAGTTTATTTACAGGAGTAAACACCCCAACACCATAACGAATAAACAGATCCGGTGTGATATAACCCGTTAAACTCACTTGCGTATCATCACCTGTACCTTGTGCATCTAAAGCTAGGCCACTCAAACCAAACGTACGTCCAATCTGATTAGTTAAAGCTCGTGTACCACCCAAGCCCATACTAATACCAGCAGCAGCAATGGTGTTGTTTACATCAGATTTAAAACCTTCTGCATTACTCAAACCACTCGAACCTTCATTAATACGACCAGTAACAAGCGCATTTAATGCTTCTTGCTCAGATAGACCTGCATCGTTATAGACCTGAATGTTTGGCGATGTCGCAGTACCCGTAACACGTACCCCAACCATACTACCTTGAACATTTTTATTTGCATCAATGTCTAAAGTCGGGTTAGCGAGTGGTCCATTAAAACGGGCAATTGCTCGGTTCAAGTCTAGACTTTGTCCATAGGCTTCGATTTTCACTTTTTGACTAACACCAATTGCCCCATTAGCTCTCATTGCAGTCTCATAGCCACGTTGGCTTAAGTTTAGACGACCAACTAATGGAATATTACTGTTAAAGCCTTGGAAGATAACTTGTTTTCCAATATTAACAGCAATGTCAGCTCGAATATCCCAAGGTTTAGCGGCCCGTAAAATTGCAAGTGGATCTTGGCCTTGGCGTACAATACGAACATCTGATGAGGTATTAATCACTGGAGCAGATGTTTCTGGCATTGAAATACGTGCGCGAGGAACATCTACAGATCCTTTTAAGCTTAAGCGCTTATCGAAAGGATACATATCAAGTGTCAAGTTCGGATTGGCAATTGCGGTAATTAATGGAGCTTGGCGCACTAATAAATTATCACCTTTAAGATTTAATTGAAGGCGTGGCGCATCTTTCCATTCAAAACTACCCTTAAGTAACCCTACACCTTGTCCACTATTAAATGCTCCATCAATGGTTGCCATATCTTGACGAATTGATGAATACACCTGAACGTTGGTTAAATTTACCGGTAGAGAAATCATACTGATGGCACCATTTTTCAGACGCATTTCACCAGTAAACTGAGGCTGGGTTAATGTACCGTTGATTTTACCTGCCAAGGCTAAAGTACCACTCATTGAACGAACATCTTGAATAAATGGTTTTAAGACTTTTAATTGAACATCATTAAAGGCCACCTCGCCATGCATTGGCATTGATGACTGGAATGGGTTGATAATAACGTTCGCATAACCCGTACCAATATCTGGTGTTTTAACATCAACACGGAATAGCAGACCCTCTGATACACTTTTTGCAATCACCCCTAACTCATCATAAGCCAAAGTCGTTGCAGGGTCTTGTGGATCTTCAGCAGCTAAACCGATTTCACCTTTACGCGTAATTAAACGTGCGTCAATTTTTGGATTACTTCCATTTACCCATGATGCCTTAGCGTAACCATTTAATTGTCCAGTCATTGCTAAGCCTTCTGGCATAAATGCAGCGAAGTCGCTTAAGTCCATGTTCTGAGTTACAAAGGAAACATTACCTCGTGCTTTACTCACCCGTACAGGCTGATCAAAACAAAGCTGACTATTGGTGCTTTGCCAACAATGTTGACCTACATATAACTCAGATCGTGCAGAAGTAAAAATTATTGGCGCATTTTGATTTTGTGCCAAACGAATTCGTCGTGAATCAAAGCTTCCTTTTTGAATCTGTCCTAACCAGTCATTGTTTTGGTTAAACCCGCCTGCCAACTGAACATAGAACTTCGAAATTTTATTATTACCGAGTACTTTCAATAAATGTGCTTTTCTTGTACCCGTCAAATTCACTTCTGCAGACTGGATTTCTCTATTTCCGCTTCGTAAATTATCTAATTTTGCGGTTAATTGAGTCGGTGTTGTTTCTGATGTTGGAAGCTCACCCTGAATACTTAATCTCTTCACACTGACAAGTGTATTAAAAGCAAAATTATCTACTGCAATATTTGCTGTTGCTTTTAAACGTGGCTGTGATTGAACATTAAGATTACCATAAGCTCGACCACGTAACCCTGGATATAATTCGTAGAGTGCTGGTGCATTGAGCTTAATTTTTAGATTTTGTGCATTACCTGTAGCTTGTAGCTGGTTCTGCCCATACACTAAAAATAAGTTATTTGCTTCAAACTGCTGAGGTAAAAAGCCATTTTGGTTGGAATCCATCAATAAAGATAAATTCCCCTTACCTCGAACAGGTTTATTATTCAAAAAGCCAGCAAGATTCAATTGTTGAATATTAATTCGCTTCAAGTGATCAGACCAAACCCCTTGGGTTTTCAGATTCCCTGAAATTTCACCTTTAACAGTTGAGGCAAAATATTGAGGTTTAAAGCGTACTAATGAGCTATTAATATCCCATGCAATACGGTCTTTTAAATTTACAGAACCTGTCGCATAGATTTTTCCTGCCACACCATCATGTTGTAATTGGCTAATTCGAATATAATCTGGTGTACCGGCTATAGCAAATTTCAACAAACCATTCGCCTGTTTTAAGGCTTTTAAAGACCCATCATAATTAACTGCAAAGCCTTTAAAGCCCCCACCAGCTTTTACATCATGAAATAAAAGGGCTGCTGTACTTTTTCCGCCTAAACTTACCGTTTCTTGACCAGCTTGAGCCAATCGACCCGTTAAATCAATTTTCTCAAATTGGATAATTTGCTGGTTTGGTTTAGCAAAACCATTTGCCTTAATCGAACCGTTTAATAGGTTTACTGGTGCTGCTGCATGAATACTTTGTGGATTAAAATCTTTCGCATTTAATAATGCATTCCAAGCCAGCTGACGTTTTTCAGTAGGTAATAAAACTTTAGCCTGTCCTGTTAAGTTGCCTTTTTCAGCAGCAAAACTAAAATTAGGAACATTTAAGATATTATCTTTAACATTCAGGTTGGCTAGATATTGTCCTGCTGGCAATAAAGTTTTTTCATGCTGATATACTTTTGTTGCAACTTTAATATCTTGTTGACCGTCGCGTAATGTTAAATCAACTTGACCATTGTCACTACTTAACCAGCCAATATAAGGCATTGCACGATCTATATTTGCCCAAGCCACATTCATGAGCATCGGCTGAGGTTTATTATTCTTTTCAGGTGCCTGATTAAGTTTGAGTTTCCAAGACTCATAACGATCAAAGTCAATATTAGCAAATACTTCTGTGCCTTTTTCTAATGACCCAGTTGAAGCAACAGCTGCATCTAAACTTGGTGGCAAAAAGTCTTGAACCACCTGAGGAATCGCTTTGTCTTTAGGATTAATGTGATCTAAACGACCTTTGATATCCCAAGTGACATGATCTTTCCAACTTACCAAACCTTTAAGGTTAACGGCACCTTTCATAACTTGGCCATTAAAATCAGTGATATTCAACTGATTAACCAAATCAGTATTCATTAAAGCATTGTATTGACCTTCAGGTAAATTCTCACCTTTTAAATCTGTATCAAGTGCTAAATTAAGTTGTTTAATATCACCTTGAAACTTGATCACACCATTTTTTGCAAAGAGTTTTTGTTCTTGTAATAAAGGCAAGTGGTAGTTTCTTAGTAATAATTCACCCTGCATCGGAACTTCATCGCGAACAGGATGTAAGATTACCCAACCCGTTAATAAATCTGGAGTTGTTGTAGCCACGCCAGCTTTTAAAGTATCTAAACTTCCGCGAGCTGCAACTTTAATATTCTGAATATTTAGACTTTTTAAAGACGGAATTCTTAAATCTGCTGTGGCATTTAATGGATATTTACCACTAAAGTCCATTTTACCTGTCGCGTTATGGACTGAAAGATATCCCATATCCATACTAGATTTTTCAAACTCTAGTTTGGTCTCTGACCAGAGCGCATCTTGTAAATGGACATTATAGAAACTTACATCTGAGCTCGATAATTTAAGCTCTAAATGGTCAACATCTCCCTCATCTACGCGTAAAACAAATGGCAATTTAATGGGTTTAAATTCAAACGGTTTACCAGAAGGCGGAGTTTTATTAATAATACGTAAGTTGCGCACATCTGCATGGCTCAAATGCACTTCTTTTTCTAATAATAAAGAGCGCCATCCCAAGCCTACATCAGCTCGATCCAATGAAACATCAACGTCTTTTAATTGCACCAACACATTTTTAAGAATGATGCCCCGCAGTAAGTTGCCGCCTTCATATTCATATTTAATTATTTTCTGAGCTTCTAAAACCCGATCTAATAAAAAACGGCTACCGCGATCTGTTGACATCATAATGACCAACGAAGAAGCCAATAATAACAATATGATCAATATCATCAGCAAGAAGCTACGCAAAATGCGACGCTTCTTCTTAGGAGAGCTAGGTGCCGAAGTGGGCTGCTGTTCTACTTCCGCCATAAAATAAACCTAATAAAATTTTATTTTTAAAGTTGTGGGCCTATAAAGAAATGTAAACGAATCGGATGGTTTTCATCTGAAATACCCGAAGCGACATCTAAACGGATTGGACCGATTGGAGACTTCCAGCGAATTCCGACCCCAACGCTATAAGCTGCTGGATTGCTGAAGTCTTTATCGTAAGCATTACCAAAGTCAGAGAAAATAGCTGCGCGCCATCCATCTTTGAACTGATAGTTATATTCTAAAGAACCTACAGCTAAAGCCTGGCCTCCAATTTTATATCCATCTACTTCTGGAGAAAGACTTTTATAGTCAAATCCTCGAATAGTTTGATCACCACCCGTAAAGAATCTAAGATTGTATGGCACTTTGTCAAAGTCATCGGTAAAAATGTAGCTAAGGTCAGATCTGCCAACAAATTGATGATCATCATTTTCACCTAGAGAATAAATAAATCTCCAACCCGCACTTGCAATTGCCATATTGGCATCAGACAGTAAACTCTCACTACCTAATTCTAATTTATAAGTTTGTTTAAAAGCTTTAGTTGGGTTTAAACGTGTATTACTTGAAGTTTTAGATGTTTCATAACTAAATAATAATGCTTCCTGCTCAGATGCCGCAGTTTTAAACGCATCCGGTAACTCAGAAATATCAACATCACCTTGTTGTGTAAGACGGTCTAAACGATAGCGGACACCAATTGTATGTTGCCAGTTTCCTAGTGGACGCTTGATTACCCGTTCACCACCAAAAACAGCCGATTCAGTTAATAAACTTACATCTGGACCAATATCATCACGTGTTTCACGTTCATATCCACCCACAATATTAAAATAGTCATTTAATGGGTGTTTATAAGGAATACTATATCGCCCATCAATAGATTGACGAATTTCTGAAACCTCTAAGTTAGAATCAAAAGAATGACCGTATTTATTTACAATAGCGCGGCGATACTGGGTACGTAAACGCGCACCTGTATCGGTTCCATAACCAATACCTGTTTCCAAACTATTTAGCTTATCTGCATTTAAAGTCACAATAACTGGAATTCTTTTTGTTTCTCTTGCTTGAGCTTGCAAACGGTCCTGTTCAGTTTCTTGTTCATTTTGTTGAACTGAGGCGCTTTTCAACATTGCAGTTTGAGGCTCTGCCTCTTTTGCACTTTGTGTCCCAGCAAACTGCTTTTCATCTACTACGTTTTGCGTAACTTCTTTATTAGAGGTCGCTAGTTGACGCGCTTTCGCAAGTTGTCGTTGTTCAGGTGAAAGTAAATCAGACTCATCAACATCAATGTTTTGCTCATCGACCAAAGCTTGTAAATCTGGTGGTAGCTCAAGTGGTTTTTCAATTGGATCTGGTTTAATGCTATCAACCAAAGTGTAATTAAAATAACGTGAGTTAGTTAGGTTATTTGCTAACACATTTACACGCCAGAAGGCATAGTCATCACCCTCTTTCCAAGGCGCCATACTTTCTAATATATTTTGATTTAATGGCAAAGGTTTCGATGGATCACTCATACGAAACTCAACTTTATCTAATTTATAACGCTCACCTGTTTCATAGCGTAAATTGATATCGGCCTTATTTTCCGGTTGACTCACTTTCACATCGTGCAGTCGCCAATAAGCATCAAAATAACCGTTATCAGATGCCGCATCCACAATACGGCTTTTGGTCGTTTCATATAAACCGTGGTTAAAGATATCACCCACATCTTGATCAGGGACTAAACGAATAACCTGAAATTGTGGCTGCTTTTCACCAGGACCTGTAAATTCAATATTTTGCTCATTAATCCGTACTGGCTCATTTGGTGTTACTCGGACACGTACCCGACTCGGACTTAATTTTTCAAATCGAAACTCAGCATTATAATAACCAACCGCTTGAGCAGCTTGATTACTCAATGTTCTAAGCTGAGGTAAAGCAGCATTGAAGTCTTCAAATGATTCTTGAGTAAATGTTGATAATTTACCTTTAATATTTTTAGCCAACTCATCTGAAGCGCCTTCTACCTCTGCGCTAATACGCGGCACTTGCTCCATCGGAATTGCACGCGGTGGACGTACTTTATTTAAAATACGCTTAAAGAAGCCAGCTTGCTCAGGTGGTTCTTCGACCTCTGGTGTTAATTCAGGCAGTGTTTTCCCAGTCTCATTGGCTTCGACAACAATCTTACTATCAGATTTAATCTCTTGCATGAGCTGATCAATATTAACAGGCGCCTGATTAATCTGATTCAACTCAGATTGAGTTGCATCGCTTACAGTAACTTCAGACTGCTTCTGCGTCCCATTTTGAAAGTTCTGCGCTTCACTTTTAGCTTCTTCTGCTACCCTATAAATTTCATTTGCCATGTTTTGATCAACAGGCATCTCAGGTAAATCTTCAAGATTATCAAGAGCAATTGGCTTAAATTCATCAATTTGATTTGGAAATTGTTCTTGTTGTTGCAATATAGCCAAGCTATCTTGTTGTTGCTGAGCTTGAGTCACAAGTGTAGCCACATCTGTCACTGGAGCAGTGTATTGCTGATTAACTTGGGCTGATTGTTCAGTTGACTCATCAGATACAGTTTGATTTAAACTTGATGAATCAGCTACTACAGAAGAAGTTTGAGCAAAACTTGGCGTTACACAAACACTTAACAACAAGCTGCTACAAATAAGTTTAGGAATCCCCTGCATTTTTAAAATTAAATGCATAGAATGAGAGAGAGTTGACTGTTTAAACTTAATTTTAGAAGGCATAGAAAACTCTAGACTTATTTTTTAATAAAACGCACCAATGCGAGTGTAAAACTCACTCAAAACCATTGATTTTTCATTTAATCAAGCGTTAAAAATATCATACATGGTTTTCGATGCAAATTAACACTCGGTCACATTTTTTTATAAAACACAATGAAGTTTGCACATGATGAAACAAGATGAGCACCTGATGACCTCACGTCGGTTTGTACCGATGTTTTTTACCCAGTTTTTTGGCGCATTAAATGATAATGTTTTTAAGCAAGCTTTATTATTGGTGATTACTTATGGATGGATTCAGCAACAATCTGCTCCGGTAAGCACGCTTAATAATTTGGCAGCCCTCTTGTTTATACTGCCATATTTCTTTTTTTCAGCCACAGCTGGACAAATCGCCGACAAATACGAACGATCTCAACTCGTCCGTGGTATTAAAATTTTAGAAATCATCATTATGCT
Source organism: Acinetobacter lactucae (assembly GCF_013122135.1). Classification (NCBI taxonomy): domain Bacteria; kingdom Pseudomonadati; phylum Pseudomonadota; class Gammaproteobacteria; order Moraxellales; family Moraxellaceae; genus Acinetobacter; species Acinetobacter lactucae. The sequence goes on along the minus strand of NZ_CP053391.1, from coordinate 1,465,874 downwards.
CATCGGTACTGCGGGTTTCCTGTTAGGAAACTTATGGCTACTTCTTTTTGCTTTATTTTTGATGGGTACACATTCGACATTCTTCGGTCCGATTAAATACGCAATTTTGCCTGAAATCTTAAAACCGAACGAGTTAATGTCGGGTAATGCGCTATTTCAATCCGGCACATCCATGGCAATCTTGTTCGGAATGATCTTAGGTGGTGCCGTTATTGCCTCATCAGATGGAAATTTATTGTGGATTAGTATCACCGTCGTTGCTATTGCTTGCATAGGCTATTTATTTAGTCGTTTCATTCTGCCACAAAAAATTGCTGCGCCTGACTTAAAGATTGACTGGAATTTTATCCGTACCAGTTTCCAAACCATTAAATATGCAAAAAGCTTACCGTTAGTATTCACAATTTTGCTAGGCAACTCATGGTATTGGTTTTATGGAGCAACTTATTTAACTCAAATTCCGCAGCTGACCCAACAAAATCTGCATGCATCAGAAAATGTCGTTAGTCTGTTACTGACTTTCTTTTCAGTCGGTATTGGTGTGGGTTCTCTTCTTTGCCGTAAAATTGGTGGCTCAGAAATTAATATTAAAATGGTGCCGATTGGTGCAGTTGGCCTTACTGTTTTTGCGCTCTACCTTGCTGCCAGTTTAGCTTTTGTACCCGAAAGAACTGGGGCATTACTGACTTTAAAAGATGTTTTTACTCAGGGCTGGGTTTACTACCATGTCATGATTGCTGTGACTTTACTGGGTATTAGTGGCGGTTTTTATATAGTTCCTTTGTATGCCATGATGCAGGCTTACTCACCACGCTCACATCGTGCTCGAGTTGTTGCAGCGAATAACATCTTAAATGCCGTTTTTATGGTTTCTTCTGCAATTTTTTCAATCTTAATCTTAAGTGTTTTAAAAATTGATATTAAAATACTATTTATTATTACAGCTGTACTTAGTGCAATCTTTAGTATCTGGCTTCTTGCCCGACTAAAACCAATGCTTGCCACAGCCCACCTTTCTTTAGAGGACTAATTTATGCGCCACTATACTGGAATTGATCAACTTATTAACTCATTTGATCAGGCATTGCGTAGTCTTGTTCCGGGTGCAACAGCAGCACAGCGTCAAAATCCAGCTGAAACAGTAGAAACAAAACTTGGCGTAGAAGATGCTCGCCATGTCGCAGGCTTAATGCGTGTTAATCATAGTGGTGAAGTGTGTGCTCAAGCACTTTACCATGGGCAAGCATTAACAGCGAAATTGCCAAATGTACGTCAGGAAATGCAACAAGCAGCGATTGAAGAACAAGATCATTTAGCTTGGTGCGAAGACCGTTTAAAAGAATTAAACAGTCATACAAGTTTGTTAAACCCAATCTGGTATGGGTTGTCATATGGCATGGGTGCCCTTGCTGGTATTGCAGGTGATAAATATAGCTTAGGTTTTGTGGCCGAAACTGAGCGTCAGGTTAGTCTGCATTTACAAGATCACTTAAACCAATTACCAGCTCAAGATGAGCGCTCTCGTAAAATTTTAGAGCAAATGAATGAGGATGAATTACATCACCGTCATACTGCACTTGAAGCAGGCGGTGTTGAGTTACCATATGCAGTAAAAATTACGATGACTGCGATTTCAAAGTTAATGACGAAAACTAGTTATTATCTTTGAAAAAAAACAAAGGATTGATCTCATTCCGATCAATCCTTTTTTAAAATATTATTTTAACCCGTGATCATATTTGAAACGTTCGATATCTCGAATTGAGTTCCAATAGTTTCTGTTAATGCGGTCACGATCAATTTGTAATTCTCTTAAAAGCTTACGATAACGTTCACGCTCTTCTGGCTTTAATTTTTCGTTGTAGGCATTATCAGAATATTGCTTAAACTTTTCGTCATAACGATCGTATTCAGCTTTTGCATTATAGTAATCGGAAGCTGCTTGATAATAAGGTCTTAAACGATTGCGCTGCTCAACTGGGCACACATTAATATTGCCATTGCCCTCTAAAGCGTTATAAAAAATATTTGCAGGCTGACAATAATATCCTAGCCCCTCTTTGTACCCGCGCTCATATGACTTTTGATCTGGAACAATATTGGCTTTTCCGCACGCTTTATAATATTGATCTAAACGTGGCGAAGATCCCTTTGAACCATCTTTCTCACCCACTAATGACCAATTCGCAGTCTTACATTCTTCTACGCTCATTGCAGCACAACCTGAAAGGCTGATTGCTAAAATGGCTAAACCGATATTTTTCATATTAAGAAAACTCAAAAATAAAATTAAAAAACGCAAAAAATAAAATTCCAGTACATGTGCTATATAAGCCTTGCTCAATTCAAGATTTATAAATAAATGTTTAACTGGATAAGCATTTAAGTTTAAAACAGTTTGACCATCTCACCAAATAAGAAGCTTAAATTTCTAGCTTTGTTTAGTTTAAAAAAGAGAAATCCAAAGATTTTTATAATGCGCCGAGTGCTCTTATACGCTAATTTTACTTTAAAAATTGCTTATCAAATTAAGCATCAAAATATTGATTATTATAATAAAAAATCAAAATTATTTACAACAGAATCTTTCATCATTTTACTCTTTTTTTACGAGATTAACGTCAAAGGCTACGGTAGGATTTTAGCTAAATAACCACCAAGGTTTTTATAATGAGTACGCTTATTTATCCTAATTTAAACTTACAAAATCCTCTTTTTAAGGCATTTAAAATATCAGATGATTTTAATCCTCCAGTACAACCTAGCACTTTCAACTCAGAGCTTTTTCTGAAAGAAGTTGATGAATATTTAAGTTTATATCCCCACACTCAGCACATTGATATTTGCTTGCATGACTTAAACGGGCATATTCGTGGTAAACGTATTGACGTTAAGGGTCTGAAAAATCTATCTAATGGATGTTATTTTCCACTTTCTGTTTATGCAATGAGTCTTGATGGAAAAGTGATTGAAGAGACAGGCCTAGGAAAATACATTGGTGAACCAGATAGACTTTGTCTGCCCATTTTAGGCAGCTTGCAACCAAGTGCCTTATCCCCAGAATTCAATGCTCAGCTTTTCCTCACAATGCAAGAAGAAGATGGTTCAGACTGTCACTATGAACCACGCAACATATTAAAAAAATTATTAAATCAGTTACATGCTAATAATTATTTCCCTGTCATGGCTGCCGAACTAGAATTTTACCTTTTCTCACCTTACCCTCAATCTGAAACATGTTCAGAAAACCAATGTTTTGATATAGATGCGCCAAATAACTACCAACAAGTCCTAGAAGAAGTTGAAAAAGCCGCTCTATTACAGTCTATTGAAATTACCGCTATTGTTGCAGAGTCATCCCCTGGACAATATGAATTAAATCTTCAACACAGCCATGATATTTTAAAACTCTGCGATCAAATTAATGCTTTAAAAAGAATTGTAAAACAAGTCGCAAAAAAACATGACTTAACTGCTTGTTTCATGGCAAAGCCAAACTTGGCAAAAGCTGGTAGTGGTATGCATTTTCATATGAGCCTGCTCAATCAGTACCATGAAAATATATTTAGCTCAGAAGAAGAAAAAGATAAGCTTTCCATCAAATTACTCAGCGCAATTAGCGGACTTATTGAATTAATGCCTGCATCTATGGCTATTTTAGCGCCTAATATTAATTCTTATAGACGTTTTAAAATTGGACATCATGTGCCATTAGAAGCCAATTGGGACACCAATAACCGTAACGTAGCAATCCGGATTCCATGCTCAGATGTACAAAATCAACGCTTAGAATATCGCGTTGCTGGAGCCGACTGTAATCCCTATCTCGTTACAGCAACAATTTTAGCGGGTGTATCTTATGGCTTATCTCATAAATTACCGCTACCAAAACCTGCACATCTTTTAAAGTTTCCAGACGAGCACATTTTATTAGCCAACAATCAACCGGAAGCCTTAAAAATATTTAAAGGAAGTCTTATTTTAAAAGGATATTTAGGAGCAGACTTTGTAGAGCATTGGTACACGGTTAAACAGGCTGAATATCAAAATATTTACAGTCAAATGACCGAAGCAGAACAACATTGGGATATATAACTCAAAAAACACTATGACATAAAAAATAAAGAAACACTGTATTCAGCGAACCCTTAGGGAGAAATACCCTAAGGTTTTTTTTATATCTATTAATGATTTTTCTGCTTAGCTAAAAAACGTAATCCAACACCTGGCTCAGTTGCAATATAACGTGGCTGAATCGCGTTATCCCCCAGTTTACTGCGTAGCTTGCCCACTAAAATACGTAAATAGTGCGTATCTTCCTGATGGGTTGGGCCCCACAGTTCTTTTAAGAGCTGAGGCTGTGTTAAAAGCTGCCCTTGATAGCGCATTAATAGCGTCAAAAGTTGAAACTCTTTTCGAGTTAAAGTAATTGGCTGTTGCTCGATCCAAACTAATCGTTGCATGACATCAACCTTGAGATAGCCATCGTCATACACATGAGCTTCTTGCTGAATCGGTTGATTTCTTAGAATGACACGTATGCGCGCCAAAAGCTCTTGCACACTAAAAGGCTTGGTCATGTAGTCATTTGCACCTGCATCTAGCAAGGCAACTTTTTCATATTCATCGGCACGGACAGATAACACAATAACGGGAACATTCGACCAGCTACGTAATTCTTGAAGCACTTCTTTTCCATCTAAATCGGGTAAGCCTAAGTCTAAAATAACCAAATCAGCCCCTTGGGTTGCCAATGCCTCTAGGCCTTTGTAACCCGTTTCACAGAGCGTGGTTTTGTATTTTTGAGTTCTTAAAGCAATGTCTAGAAATTTACGGATTTGAGGCTCATCATCAATAATCACAATACGTGTTTCTACAGGTGATGTTTCTGGACTTATCATGAATTTACAACTTATTCTTTTACTGGATGAATGGGTAATTTGATTTGAATTAAAGTACCTCTATTTTGGCGCCCTGAAAATGCTTCTATTGTACCCATATGAGCACCAATAATCGCTTTTACGATGGTTAGCCCTAAACCCGTACCGAATTTCCCACGATCTCCACGTTCCATGGTGTAAAACATATCGAAAATGCGGTGTCTTTCGTCTTCAGGGATTCCTGCACCTTTATCTTCAATTTCTATTTTTACTTCATCGTCTGACAAAAGATGAGTACGAATCATAACTGGTTCATCTGGAGGTGAAAAGTTTGCGGCATTTTCTAAAACATTAAAAATAGCTTGCTCTACTAGTGCTGGGTGGACATATAAACTAATAGTTTGTTCAGGCAACTGAACGATCACTTGAGTATCAGGTTTGTAGCGCTTTAAACGGCGGGTTGCGGAGCCGATTAATTCATCTACGCCAATCCAGTCTCTTTTTAAAGTTAGACCTTCGTGTCCCAAACGGGTCATATCAAGCAAGTTCTGAATATAACGGTCTAAGCGCTCACCTTCTAAATGAATTGTTTCAAGTAAATCTTGCTGGTCTTGTTCTGACATATCAGCTTTAAAATTGGCAAGCGTGTCTGCCGCCCCAATAATAGAAGCAAGTGGCGAGCGTAAATCATGCGATACCGACGATAATAAAGCTGAACGTAAGCGCTCTGTTTCGCTGGTGACTTTTGCTTGTTCAAGCTCATTAACCAATTGAGTCCGAAGTACTGCCTGAGCAATATACTCGACCACACTTTCCGTTAGTTTCTTCTGCTCAAAATTTAAGGAAACTACATCATCCTTAAAATAAATTCCTACTATACCTAGGCTATTTTTCTGTTCTAAAAGAGGTAAAAACCACCAGTTTGACTGACTGAGTGTATCTGTAAAACGCCCACACGGCTGCCTGTGTTTCAAACACCATTCTGCAGCTACTTTTTCTTTATCATTTAGCTCAATATCAGATGAAATGACCTTATCTTGAATAGAAATCCATACCTTTGTTTGAAGCTGTGTTTCTAAAGTCATTCGACCTGTTTGCATGACATCTTCAAGGTTAACGGCACTAGAAAGCTTACGTGCCAAATCTTGCATTACCGTAGTGTAGGCATTTGCTGCTTTTAAAGACAAAACTTGCTGGCGTAACTGAGAGGCCAAACGTCCAGCGATTAACGCTGCTGCAAAAAAAGCAACAACAGTAACGACCCCTTGGTGTGCTGAAATCTGAAAAGTAAAACGTGGTGCGATAAAGAAAAAATTATAAGCTAAGAAGCAGATTAAGGCTGCCACTACGGCAGCAAGCATTCGGGTTTTAGTTGCAACAATTAAAACTGAAATAATGAAAATGACAGAGAAGTCTTCAATACCAAATAGAACTTCCGCGAAATGAGCTAGAAAAATGCTGCCACACGTCACAGCTAAAACAAAAATACTTTCTTTTAATGATAAAAATGAAGGCTTTTCAATTTGATTGATCTTTTTGGTACCCTGTTCTGGGTGCAAAATGGTTAAAGCAATTGAGTTTTCTTGATTTAATAATTGCTGAGCTAAATTTTTCTTAAATAACTTTAACCACCAAGGCGAAATACTTTTACCAATGACCAGATTTGAAATTCCTCGGTCAACTGCGGCATCCATTAACACTGAAGCAACTCGCGGCCCATATAAAACTTCTGTTCGACCACCGAGTTGCCGAGCCAATTCAAATGCACGGTCAATCTCGATATATTCTTTTTTATAAGAAGTTCCTGAACTCTGCCCAAAGTCCAAGCTTTTAGCAACATTCACTACAGTCCATGTAGCGCCATTACGTTCTGCTAAACGGCAGCCTGCCCGTACTAAATACTCAGAGGAACCTTGCCCATCTATCGCAATCATCAATTCATTTTGCAGCGAGATAGACTTCAAACCTTTAGAGGCATAGCTCTCTTTTAAGTCTGAATCGACATGCTCAGCAACGCATTGCATTGCCAGTTCACGTAATGCCGTTAAATTTGAAATGCTAAAAAAGCCTTGTAATGCTAGGTTTGCTTGCTCTGGTACATAGACTTTCCCTTGATGGAGCCTTTCAATAAGCTCACTGACAGGTAAATCAATTAAGCGAATGTCTCGGATACGATCAAATACCCGATCTGGTACCGTTTCATTTACTCGAATCCCGGTAATCTGGTAAACCACATCATTTAGGCTTTCTAAATGTTGAATATTTATGGTGGTGAATACATCAATACCAGCGTCTAGCAACTCATTAACATCTTGCCACCGTCGTTCATGACGACTATTTGGGACGTTGCGATGAGCCAACTCATCGACCAAAACAATTTCTGGATGCCGAAGCAGAATAGCATCCAAGTCCATTTCTTCTAATGTATGCCCCTGATATTGCATTTCCTTTCTAGCAATTTCAGGTAAGCCTTCCAAAATTTTTAGAGTTTCTATTCTTCCGTGGGTTTCAACTATACCCACAACCACATCTGTGCCCTGTTGAAATAACTCTTTGGCACGGGCAAGCATGGCATAGGTTTTTCCAACACCAGGTGCCGCACCTAAAAAGACCGTTAGTCGACCAGCTTGATATCTGTTGACATGATTTAATAAGGCCTCAGCCTGATTTTCGCGATTGCTTTGCACTTGATATCATCCGGTAAACTAACAACTTTATTTTTAAGTTAATGTGTAGATTGTAATTGATCTAAAGCAATATTGAGCTGTAATACATTAACACGAGCTTGCCCCAATACACCAAACTGCTTCGGTTCAATATGCTTTTGCAAAAGCTCTTCCACAATCTTAGGGTCTAAATGACGCGCTTGCGCCACTCGAGCAACCTGTAACTGAGCAGATTCAGGACTAATATGCGGATCAATACCACTCCCCGATTTAGTCACCAAATCACTTGGAATTGGTGTATTACCTGTGTGATCTTGTTTTTTCACCACAAGACTCTGAGCATCAATTTGTTGCTGTAGTTCAGGATTAGTACGAGCTAAATTTGTACCCGCCATAGCCATCGGGTCATAAGCGACTGCTGAAGGACGTGGATGAAAATAAGCCTCTCCCACAAATGGCTGAGCGACTAATTTTGACCCTAAAACTTTATGATCTATTTCAATCAAACTACCATTTGCTTGATTGTTAAATAGCACCTGTCCCGCACCTGTAGCAATCGCACTATAAACAGCACCACAGCCAACTAAGGTAAAAATTAATAATCCCAAAGATGCTCTTAAGGTCTGACCCAAATTTGCTTCTGAATTTTGTGCATAAGTTTTCATTTCAAACTCCAGATTACAAACCAAATAATTGAACAATCACAACATCAATCGCTTTAATGGCAATGAATGGTAGAACCACGCCACCCACACCATAAATCAACATATTTCGACGTAGTAACTGAGTTGCCGTTGACGGTTTAAATTTCACGCCTCGGAGTGCGATTGGAATTAATAGCGGAATAATAATCGCGTTAAAAATTAATGCAGATAAAATCGCACTGCTTGGACTTGCTAAGTGCATTACATTCAATACTTGCATTTGTGGAATCGCAGCAGCGAACAATGCAGGCAAGATGGCAAAGTATTTAGAGACGTCGTTTGCTAACGAAAATGTTGTTAAAGCACCACGGGTAATCAGTTGCTGTTTCCCAATCTCAACTACAGCGAGTAGTTTGGTCGGGTCAGAGTCTAAATCGACCATATTGCCGGCTTCTTTTGCAGCTTGTGTACCCGAGTTCATGGCTAAACCGATATCGGCTTGTGCTAATGCTGGCGCATCGTTGGTTCCGTCACCGACCATTGCAACTAAACGACCTTGCTGTTGTTCGGTGCGAATACAAGCCAATTTGTCTTCTGGTTTTGCTTCGGCAATATAATCATCTACACCAGCTTCAGCAGCAATCGCGGCCGCAGTTAATGGGTTATCACCTGTAACCATGACAGTTTTAATACCCATTTCTCTTAAACGGGCAAAACGTTCTTTAATGCCGTGTTTAATTACATCTGAAAGCTCAATCACACCCAATACATGATGTTGATTTGCTACCACTAATGGTGTTGCACCTTTTTTAGCAACTTGTTCAACACGTGCTTTTAACTCTAAATCTTGAGAATAATCTTCATCTACAAACTTTAAGATTGCATCTAAAGCACCTTTACGAATTTGCTCACCATTCGGTAAATTCACACCAGAAATTCGAGTCGAAGCACTAAAAGAGATAAATTCGGCTTGCTCAGGTTCTTGCTGTTTTAAACCTTGCTCTTTTGCTAACTTAACAATCGACTTCCCTTCTGGTGTTGGGTCAGCAAGTGAACTTACCCAAGCAGCAGCTCTCAACTCAGACTCGGTTACCGAAGTTAAAGGATAAAAAGAAGTTGCTTGACGGTCACCATAAGTAATGGTTCCTGTTTTATCGAGTAAAAGCACATCAATATCACCCGCGACTTCTACCGCTTTACCTGATTTCGCCAAAACATTGGCTTTGAGGGCACGGTTCATCCCTGCAATACCAATCGCAGGTAACAAGCCACCAATGGTTGTAGGAATCAGGCAGACCAATAATGCCACGAGCACAACTGGATCAAGTTCAATATGCAAATACTTGGCAATAAATGGCAAGCTAATCACGACAATTAAAAACGTGATTGTCATCACCATTAACAAGAAGCCAAGTGCAATCTCATTCGGAGTTTTCTGGCGATTTGAGCCTTCAACCAAAGCAATCATACGGTCTAAGAAACTTTGACCAGATTCAGCAGTCACTTGCACAACAATACGATCTGTAAGTACTTTGGTTCCGCCAATAACACCTGAACGGTCTGTTCCAGCTTCACGTAACACAGGTGCTGACTCACCTGTAACAGCCGATTCATTAATAGTTGCAAAGCCTTCTACAATCTCACCGTCGGCAGGAACAAGCTCACCTGCATGTACTTCAATAAAATCATTTAAATGAAGTTCAGTAGCTGCGATTTGAGTGGTTTGACGGTCTGTCAAAGAGTTGAGTCTTCGAGCCGTTAAATTTTCTCTTGCTGCACGTAATGAAGATGCCTGCCCACGGCCTCTAGCCTCTGCAACTGCTTCGGCATAGTTAGCAAATAAAATGGTAATAAACAGAATTGCTGTAACCACTAAACCAAATAACAGCGTGGTGTAACCTAAGATTGTACTAATGCCTGTAACCACTGTTCCAAGCCATACAATTGCCATCACAGGGTTTTTAATTGCATGCTGCGGTAGCAGTTTCACAAATGCATTTTTCCAAACTTCAAAATTTGGCACTGCCATGGTTTGTTTATGGCTATTTACATGAGTTTGTGTATTCATTTTCACTCGCCTCCTTAGCCTTTAACCAACAAAAGTTGATCGGCAATAGGCCCAAGGACAAGAACTGGCATAAATTGTAATAAGGTAAGCAACACAACAATCGTAATCAGCGTTAAAGCAAAGGTTGGAGTTTCAACTTGAAGACTACCTGCTGTTTCGGGTGCTTTTCTTTTTGCTGCTAAACGTGTCGCAATCATTAATGGCAAAATTAATGTCGGAAAACGTCCTAACAGTAGAGCGATACTACAAGTGACATTCCACCATACAGTGTTGTCTCCAAGACCTTCAAAACCTGAACCATTGTTGGCAAATGCAGAGACATATTCGTAGAACACTTGGCTAATACCATGTGGTCCCGGATTACTAATTCCAGATATGCCTGGAATGCTGAGGCTTAATGCGGTAAATGCAAGAATGACTAAAGGTTGAATCAAGATAATAATCGCGAGTAACTTAATTTCTGCGGCTTCAATCTTGCGTCCAAACAACTCTGGAGTACGGCCTGTCATTAAACCTGCAATAAATACGGCGAGTAATAGATAAATCATAAACTGTTGTAGACCACAGCCCACACCGCCCCAAATCGCATTAATCAGCATGTTAATGAGTTCGACCATACCAGTAAGCGGCGCAGAAGAATCATGCATCATATTGACTGAGCCGTTATTCACCTGCGTAGTGATCGCTGCCCAAACTACTGATGCTGCTGGTCCAAATCGTTGTTCCTTACCTTCCATTACGGCAAGCTGAGATGCTGTCGATGACATACTCTCAGACCAGACAGCCGCTGCACCTGAAATAATCGACATGAAAAGCATGCTACCAAACACAAAATAGGCAAACTTTTTACGCTGAGTAAAATGCCCGACCATACATATAACTGTGATTGGAATGAGTAAGATTGCAATCATTTCTAGTAAATTAGAAAGTGGTGTTGGATTTTCTAAAGGTACAGAACTATTTGGACCATACCAGCCACCACCGTTACTACCCAATTGCTTAATCGCCACCATTGGCGCAACTGGCCCTAAAGGAATTTTTTGAGTTTCAACACTATTGGCTTTATCAATAAGCTGTACTTCTGGTCCACCTTGGAAAGTTGCTGGTACGCCTTGGCTGTTAAGCAACAACGACCAGACAAAACACAGTGGAAGCAAAAAGCGTACTGTAGGGCGAATTACATCTGCCCAATAGTTACCAATTAAAATTTGGTCTGGTTGCTCGGCCACATTGGCTGCAATATGGCTTGGACGCTGATAAAAAAAAGCTCTTAAGGTCGCGACAACTAAAGCCAGCCCCATCATTGGAGTAATAACTTGCAACCCCACAATACCTGTCATTTGCGACAAATAAGATAATTGAGCTTGACCAGAATAATGCTGTTGGTTGGTATTGGTTAAAAATGAAATAACTGTGTGTAACGCTAAATCCCAACTCATATTTGGTGCATGGTTAGGATTTAATGGTAGCCATGCTTGCGTCATAAAAATAGCTAGAATAGCCACTGCAAGAAAAATACAGCTCACAACAAATGCTAGAGAATAGTGTTTCCAGTTCATTTGTTGCTGTGGAGATACACCTAATAAGCGGTAAACAGGATTTTCAATCCAACCAAATAATCCATCACCCAACATCGGCTGATTTGCCATCACTTTGGATAGATATTTACTGAGGCACCATGCTAGAAAAATAGCAATAAATAAAACAAGTATAAGTTCTAACATAGCTATTCTCCTCTATACCCCTTGGCTTGATTTGCCAAACTGGAAATGAGGAGAGATGGAGAAATATCATTTGTTTTAAGTCCGCATAAGACAATGCCAGACTGATGCAAGATGCGCATTTGAGAATTTATAAGCATCTTTATTGTCCTGAAATAACATTAATTTAGTGAATTTCAGTATCGATAAAATGCCCGTAAATTCTCTATTGAGGAAGTTAAAGCCCGCGTAAAGTTTGCGTAAAATTTAGTTTGAAGGGTATTAAACTTTAAAATTAACGACTGGATAAATCATGCTATCAGCCTTTAAGGTTTCACAATGCCAAAGTTCATATAAAGGAATTTTTACATCGAGTGCTAAGGGCAATTTTTTAGAATTAAATTGCATATGGTCCAGATCACTTCCCCATGCAATCAAATCTACATCTAAAGAAATATGATGCGACGGACGAACGCGCCCCGAATCTGACTCAAGTTGCTTTAGAAAGGATTCAATTTGGTCACACGATAAAGTGCTTTTTAATAGACATGCTGAATTCCAATAATCATCTCCAATACCATCTCGGCATGGAATTTGATAAACAGATGAAAACTGCACTTTCCCCAAAGTTGCCAATTGCTTATAAGCAAAAGTAAAGTGCTGATCTGCGTCTAAATTACTCGCTAGAGCGAGCGCAAAAATTGTTTCTGGTGCGTTCAAGACGAATTCCTACAGCATTAGCTTCTGCAATGATGGCTGGCTTACGGATGGTTATGGTAATTTTTTCAATTGTTGGAAAGGTTTCAAATAAACATTGCAAAACCAACTGAGCTGCATGTTCGATTAATTCAGGTTTGGCTTGCTGAATGGTTTGAGCCGATAACTCACAAATCTGGGCATAGTTGAGTGTGTCCTCAAGTTTGTCAGACTGCGCTGCTCGGCTCAAATCATTATGGATGGTTAAATCCAACATTAAAGGTTGAATGATTTGTCTTTCCCAGTTGAAACAGCCAATCACTGTCTCAACCTTCAATCCTTCAATAATAATGGCATCCATAAATTTAAACTGACCTTAGTGCTTTAATAACGAAGCAGGTTCCATATTTTGAACCATTTTCAAACGTTGGTCTGCATAAATATCAGTATATGGTGCGAGTACGCGCATAAAACGATCGAAATAAAGCATTTGCTTAAATAATAAAGCAAAATCACGTGGGAATTTAATACCGTGGCGTTCGCCTACACCTACCATATCCATCATAATGTCATTTAAATCGGCTGGATTTGAAGACAAGATCTGCTGTGGATCGGCCATTAATACGCCATTAAACAAACGCTCTAAATCTTGTGCCAATACATCAACATCGACCTTGTTATGGGTCATACCCATTTTTAGCATATTTTCAGCCATTGCCTGATAATCAGTCTTTTGTAAGGCATCCATAAAAGCAATACATGCTGTCCAAACTTCTGGCTTTAACTGACCCACGATACCAAAATCGATAAAACCAATTCGGCCATCTTCAAGCAACATTAGATTCCCAGCATGTAAGTCCGCATGGAAACTCTTACACAGCATAAGACTACCAAACCATGTATTCATGGCGGTAATCAGTACTTGTGATGGATCTTTAGCATATTGTTTTACAACACTAAAGTCTGTCAAAGACACACCATATAAGCGTTGCATGGTCAAAACACGGCGTGTAGAAAACTGATGATAAACTTTAGGCGCTGTCGCTGCTTTATTTTGTGAAATATTAAGATACTCCACAAAATCATCTAAGTTTTGTGCTTCTTCAATGAAATCGACTTCACGAACCATACGGCTTTTAATTTCATCAACAATTTCAGAAAGAGCAGCAAATTTAATCTTTGGTACTGCACGCTCAAGCAACTTAGCAGCCCAATGCACTACACTTAAGTCAGTATATAAAATGGTTTCAACACCAGGCTTTTGTACTTTAATAACCACATCTTCACCTGTAGTCAGTTTAGCGGCATGAACCTGAGCAATTGATGCAGAAGCTAATGGCTTTTCATCGATATAGCTAAAAATCTGACTTAAATCGCGTCCTTCAAATTCAGACGCAAGCACACCTTGAATATAACTAAATGGGAGTGTTGGTGTCTGGTCTAGACAACCTTGAAATTCTTCTACATATTCGCGTGGGAAAAGCGATGGAGTACTCGCAATAAACTGACCAAGCTTAATATAAGTTGAACCAAGCGACTCAAAAGTCTCTCGCATGAGTTTGGCATTACTTGGTTTTTCAGTTGCGTATTTAATTCCAGCTTTGGCGGCAACCACTGCTGTTTCACCAATACGGGCGACTGAACGTAGCCCATCAAACAAAATATTTTTTTTCATATTTCTTCAAAACCGAATCATTCAGGTTGAGTGTAGCAAATTTTGTTTCATTTACTGATTAGCTTGCCTGACAAAGTGGGCAATTTACATCTTTATCAAAACTAACAATACGTTGTGTCATATTTAAACCATCCCACAATAATAGTTTCTGCTTTAAAGGTACACGATTTAAACCTAAATACAGTAAAGTGTGATGTGCTTGTAATGACGCTATCATTACAGGTGTAGTTGCAAGTACCCCAGACTCAGCACAGCGTAGTCCTTCATTACTATGTTGTTCTTTCGGAAAAAGGCATTCATAGCAAGCTGAATCTCCTTCAACCATAAACATTTGTGCCTGAAAACCAATTGCTGAAGCACTAATTAGGGCGACCTGATGCTTCTTACAAGCTGCATTTACCAGATAGCGAGTTGTAAAATTATCACATCCATCTAAAACCACATCTTGGTGTTCAACAAGTCTATCAATGTTATGTTCGTCTAAACATTCGTTATAGTATTCAACACAGATATAAGGGTTAATTTTCTGTAAACGTTTAGCTAGAATTTCTGCTTTATAACGTCCGATATCTTCATGACCAAATGCAATTTGGCGCTGTAAATTACTTATCTCAATAGTATCTGCATCAATCAGTGTAATTTTCCCAACCCCTGCTCTTGCAAGTAGCTCTGCACTGCTACAGCCTATTCCACCAGCACCTACAATCAGCACATTAGCAAGTTTGAGTTTTTCCTGAGCTTCAATATCCCATCCATCAAGTAAAATCTGACGGCTATAGAGATGCATTTCTTCATCACTTAACTCTACAAAATCGATATCTTGAAGCTCGGTCACGCGTTAATCCTTTCACTTAGAAGCCAAGTGATTTTATGACTAAGTTAGTCATTATGAAAG
Organism: Acinetobacter lactucae; assembly: GCF_013122135.1. Classification (NCBI taxonomy): domain Bacteria; kingdom Pseudomonadati; phylum Pseudomonadota; class Gammaproteobacteria; order Moraxellales; family Moraxellaceae; genus Acinetobacter; species Acinetobacter lactucae. The sequence goes on along the minus strand of NZ_CP053391.1, from coordinate 1,450,650 downwards.
CTATAAAATGGAAACAACTTTTTTATTCGGTTAATACCCTATCACATTACTTCTCTCATACTTTCTGCAACAATAAGGCTATCTGTTTTCTGTGTTACTTAGGCTAAATATGACGCAATCATATATTGCACCTGTAGAGTTAGAAAAAGCTTATCGCTTGTTAAATCATGGTCCTACTGTCCTTGTTTCCGCGCAACATGGTGACGACCGTAATGTAATGGCTGCTGCTTGGGCATGTGCCTTAGAGTTTAAACCAGCCAAAGTGTCTGTGGTTCTCGACAAAAGCACTAAAACACGACAGCTGGTTGAGCAAAGTGGCTATTTCACCTTACAAGTTCCTTGCTATGCACAGCTCGATCTGACTCATCAACTTGGCACAATTAGCAAATTAGATGATCCACAAAAGCTTGAGCATTGTGGTGTTGAACTATTCTATCAAGAAGAACTTCCTAGCCCACTTGTATCAGGTTGCATCGCATGGCTGGTATGTAAACTTATTCCTGAACCGCATAACCAATCAGCTCATGATTTATTTATTGGTTCTGTTGTAGGTGCATGGGCAGATAGCCGCATTTTTAGAGATGGGCACTGGCATTTTCAAGATGCACCGAAAGAACTTCGCAGCCTGCACTATATTGCAGGTGGAACTTTTTATTTGATTGGTGAGGAAGTCAAAGCTCAGATTTAATCATCAAAAAAGCTAGCTTTACTTAACTTTTTAAATTTCATTAAATCGGATTCAAATTAGAAAATTTCTGCTCAATGGCAAAAAACCGCATAACAATTGCGGTTTTTTGCATTCAGTGACTATTTTTAAAATCTAATACTTAAACTTGGGTTACTTCGCGAGCAATCACTAAACGTTGAATGTCAGAAGCACCTTCATAAATCTGACTTACACGAACATCCCTATAAATTCTCTCAACAGGGAAATCACTGACATAGCCATACCCACCATGAATTTGAATCGCATCCGAACAAACTCGTTCAGCCATAGTAGACGCAAATAACTTTGCCATCGAGGCTTCTTTTAAACAAGGTAGCCCCACATCTTTTAAAGTTGCAGCATGTAAAACCAACTGATGTGCAGCTTCAATCTGGGTTGCCATATCTGCTAAGCGAAAACCAACCGCCTGATGCTGAACCAATTCTACCCCAAAGGCTTTTCGTTCATTTGCATATTGCACAGCCGCATCAAAAGCAGCTCTTGCCATACCGACGGATTGAGCAGCAATCCCAATACGGCCAGCCGCTAAATTAGAAAGTGCAATTTTATAACCTTCACCTTGTTGCCCTACCAAATTTTCTAACGGAATTCGACAGTCCTCAAAAGTAATGGTCGCTGTGTCTGAAGCATGTTGGCCCATTTTGTCTTCAATTCGAGTCACAAAATAACCTTGTGTGTTCGTCGGCACAAGAAAACACGAAATGCCTTTTTTGCCAGCTTGTTTATCTGTAACCGCAAATACCAAAGCCACTTGGGCGTTTTTACCGCTGGTAATAAATTGTTTTACGCCATTTAAAACCCAATGGTCACCATCTCGCTCGGCTTTACATAAAATCGCGCTCGCATCAGAACCGACATGAGGTTCAGTTAAACAAAAACATCCTAGCCATTCACCAGAAGCAAATTTTGGTAAATAGGTTTGTTTTTGCTGCTCCGAACCGTACGCCAGTGTAATACCACAAATCAATGAATTTTGAACACTTACAATAGTCGAAATAGCACCATCACCCGCAGCAATCTCTTCAATTGCAAGCACTAAAGATACATAATCCATTCCCGCACCGCCCCATTCATTTGGAACGGTCATCCCCATAGCACCTAGTGCACCTAAATCTTTTAATTCTTGAGCAGGAAATTCATGGGTTTTATCGCGATGTGCGGCTGTTGGTTTTAACTGATTCTGCGAGTAGTTACGCATCATCTCCTGAACCATACTTTGTTCAGCATTTAAGATCATTTCAGCATCCTTATTTTTATTATTTTGCTGCCATACGAATTGCACCATCCAAACGAATAACTTCACCATTTAAATATGAGTTTTCAGCAATGTGTGCGACCAAACGAGCAAATTCTTCTGGCTTTCCTAACCGCGATGGATATGGCACCATTTGTCCCAAAGCATCCTGTACATTCTGTGGCATACCTTTAAGCATTGGGGTTTCCATAATTCCTGGGGCGATGGTCATAATACGAATGGCATGTCGCGCAAGCTCACGAGCAATCGGCAATGTCATCGCAACAATAGCGCCTTTTGATGCAGAATACGCAGCCTGACCAATTTGACCATCAAATGCCGCCACAGACGCAGTGTTTACAATCACACCACGGTCTTCTTCACCTTCTTCAACCGTGTTTTTACTCATCGCATCAGCTGCAAAGCGCAGCATGTTAAATGTACCAGTGACATTAATTTGCAGAGTCTTTGAAAATAGCCCCAAATCATGTACGCCTTCACGACCAACCACTTTTGCAGAAGGGCCAATACCCGCACAATTCACCAAACCATGCAAATGACCATGTTTGACCAACACATCTTTAAAGAACTGTTCAGCAGCCTGCTCATCGGTTACATCAAGTTTTACAAAGTCAGCTTTTGGCCCTAACTGTTTTGCTTGTTGCTCGCCTGCTTCTACATTCATGTCTACCAAGGTAACTGAAGCTCCTTGCTTTACCAAATACTCAGCTGTAGCAGCACCTAAGCCAGAGCCACCACCAGTAATCACGAAATGTTTCCCTTGAATTTTCATTATGTAATGTCCTATAGAAATATTCTTTAAACTTAGTAGTGAGAGTAAAAGTTGTTGTTTTCCGATACAATTTCAAAAAGCCTCAAAATGTTTGCAGCTTTTGATCAATCCAAATTTTAAATATGAAATATTTCACTTGAAATATATGAAGAAAATATGAGTCTTTGACATGGTTGTCCAATCTTCTTTAAGTAAAGGCACAATTTCGATTGCACTAGTACATGAAGCACTGAGTGCGGCTTATGCTAAAGGCCTAAATACACAAATAATTCTAAATAAAGCAGGCATCCCCACTGAATTACTGATGTCTCCAAAGGCACGTGTCCCTGTTACGACATATGGCCAATTGTGGATAGAGCTTGCCAATGCCATGAACGATGAGTTTTTTGGGATGGATAGCCACCCCATGCGTCGTGGAAGCTATAAATTACTGACTAAACTCGTCAGTACGGCTGAAACTTTAGAAAAAGCACTCTACGATATTTTGAAGTTTTTTAACTTTGTTTTAGATGATATGCATGGAGAACTCATTCGAGAACAACAAAAAGCTTATTTAGTGATTCATGATCATGAACAACCTAAACGCATGTTTACCTATGCAACCTTTTTAATATTAGTACATGGGCTGATGTGTTGGCTAGTAGACCAACGAATTAGCTTAAATAATATTATGGTACGCTGCTCTAAACCTCAGGATATTCAGGACTATCTCGTACGTTTTGGTGAAGATATTCAATTTAATAGTGAGATAAATCGAGTTGAATTCGATGCTCATTACTTAGATATTAAAATTAAAAAAGATAAAAAAGCGCTTTATGATTTTTTAGAACAAACTCCACAAAATCTTTTAGTTCGTTTTAAAAATGAAAATGCCTTGAGTGTACTTATTCGTCGTCATTTATTGAAACTCCATCCTGCACAATGGCCCGAACTCAAAGATGTGGCACAACAACTCAATATTTCAGAAGCAACAGTTCAGCGCCGACTGAAACATGAAGGTGTAAGCTATCAACAAATTAAAAATGAAATCCGCTGTGATATTGCTGTTGAACGCTTAAGCAAAACGAATGACTCAATTCAAGATATTAGTGAAGACTTAAATTTTCATGACCCAAGTGCATTTCACCGTGCCTTTAAAAAGTGGACTGGCGTCAGCCCAGGTGCATATCGAGATAATTTAACTGGACACAAGCAATAACATAAATATCATAAGCTTAAGGCATTAGAGCTTAAGCTTATGATATTTATGTCTTTTAAATTCAGTATTTCAGATAAACGCTTTATTTAAAACTTAATAATATTCATAAAAACAGTGTTTTATAGTTTTATTCAAACTTTTATCTTTCAAACTGATTTATAAATCAAAATAACTAAGTTCATAAGCCTCCAAACACGTGAAAGGATGATCTCCTATTTCATTTCGGTTTTATTTTTATCATGTCTTTAAAATCAAAATTTTCTCTACCAAAGACTTTGTTGGCATCAACATTGGGGTTTGTATTTACTTCATCTGCTTTTGCAGCAATTCCGACTACGCTTAAGCTTGATTATGCTTACTATGCACCAACTAGTTTAGTCGTCAAAGATCAAAAACTTCTCGAAAAAGCACTGCCAAATACCCAAATTAAATGGGTTTTTAGTCAAGGTAGTAATCGCTCATTAGAATATCTCAACAGTAATAGTATCGATTTTGCTTCTACCGCTGGATTAGCTGCTGTATTAAGTCGAGCGAATGGTAGTCCAATTAAAACGGTTTATGTACAAAGCCAACCGGAGTGGACCGCGCTTGTTGTCGCAAAAAATTCACCAATTAAAAACCTAAAAGATTTAAAAGGTAAGAAAATTGCAGCTACTAAAGGAACAGATCCTTTCTTATTTACACTACAAGCACTAGACACTGTCGGTTTGAGTAAACGTGATGTACAACTGGTTCATTTACAACATCCAGACGGCAAGACTGCATTAGAGCGTGGTCAAGTAGATGCTTGGGCTGGACTTGATCCATTAATGGCTTCTGCTCAAATTCAATCGGGTGCCAAATTGCTTTATCGTAATGTTGGATTTAATAGCTATAGCGTACTGAGCGTTAAAGAAGATTTTGCAAAGCAAAGCCCTGAAGCGGTTGAGGCTGTTATTAAAGCCTACGAACAAGCCCGAAAATGGGCAAAAGCCAATCCAGATAAAGTGGCAGCACTTTTAGCTCAAGAATCAAAACTTCCTCTACCTGTGGCTAAACTACAACTGAGCCGAACCAACTTCGATCAAAGCATTCCATCAGCAACTCAAGCACAAGCGCTAAAACGTTCTGGGAAAATTTTGACAGAAGAAGACTTGGTTAGAAAAGGTACTAACGTCAATCAAGTGGTTGATCAGTTGTTAGACCCACGTTTTGCTCAAAAAGTCGTGAAATAGTATATGAGTGATTCACTTAACAAAGCTGAGCTAAATCACTTCTTAGCTCAGCAGGCTTTAAAATCTCAGAAAAAGCATCTAAACCACAAATTTACACGTTGGTTTAAAGCGCTACTCATTCCACTCATCTTTTTAGTAGCTTGTGAGTTTTTAGTCAGAAATGGCTATATCGATGCTTATCTACTCCCTGCACCGTCGAGTTTATGGCAATCTTTTTTAGATTTAGCTCATAGCGACCTATTTGCCCATATTTATATTAGTACATGGCGTGTTCTATTCGGCTTTATTATAGGAAGCGGTTTAGGTTTAATTTTTGCGATTTGGGTTGGCTTAAGTAAAGAGGCAGAAGCATATTTAGAACCAACTTTTTCAGCAATTAAGTCGATCCCAAGTCTTGCTTGGATTCCTCTTCTATTACTTTGGTTAGGAATTGACGAAGGTTCTAAAATTACATTGATTGCAATCGGAGCATTCTTTCCAACTTACACTAATACAGTTGCAGCAATTCATAATGTAGATAAAAAGCTCATTGAAGTTGGAAAAGTTTATCGGCTTAATGCTTTTCAGCGGATTATATCTATTATTTTACCAGCAGCCTCTCCGGGCATTTTAATTGGCTTACGCAACAGCTTAAGCTTATCTTGGATGTTTATGATTGCAGCTGAACTGATTGCAGCCACACAAGGGATTGGCTATTTACTTAGCGATGGCCGAGAAACGTCTCGACCTGATATTGTTATCATTGCAATTATTTTATTGGCGCTATTGGGTAAATTAACCGATACCTTAATGAAACTTATAGAAAACTGGTTGTTACGTTGGCGGGATACACTACAAAAGTAATTTTAAATCCAGCATGCCAAAGTGACTCGATCATTTTGGCCATAATCTTGAATGGTTCTTATCTCACTAAAACCATGCTCAGCAAATATAGTTCGAACAGCTTGCCCCTGATCATAACCATGTTCCAGAGCAATCCAGCCTTTTGGGTTTAACCAGCTCTTACCTTGAGCAATAATAATTTCAATATCAGCCAGTCCCTGATGATCTGCAACCAATGCACGGCGCGGTTCTGTTGCCAAAGCTTGCATGTGCTCATCTTCAGGGTCGATATACGGCGGATTAGAAACAATTAAATCAAATTGTTGTGGGTGCAGTGCCTCAAACCAAGCGCCGCAGGCAAATTTCACACGTTGTAAATCATGTGTTTGTGCGTTTTCTTTCGCAACTTCCAATGTAGGCGCATAGATATCAGTTGCTGTGACGAACCAATCTGGGCGTTCACTCGCTAATGCAAGCGCAATTGCACCTGTTCCCGTTCCCAAATCAACAATATTTGCAGTATTTGGTAAATTTAGATTTAAAACGGTTTCAACTAAAACTTCAGTATCTGGTCGTGGCACTAAAGTATCAGATGTTACTTTTAAATCGAGCGTCCAAAATGGCTGTGAACCCGTTACATAAGCTAAAGGTTCACCTTTTTGAATACGTTCAAGACCAGCTAGATAGTCTTGCTCTTGTTGGGCTGTTAATTCTTGCTCAAGTCTAAACTTTAATTCAAGCGAATTGATTTTTAGAAAATGCTCAAGTAACCAAGCATTTTCTTGTCGTTCATAACTATCAGGTTCACCACGAATTGCAAGCGCTTGAGCAATATTCATTAGCCGCCATTTTCCTGTGCAAGCATCGCCAACTGATCTGCCTGATATTCACGATGTAAGCTATCAAGCAATTCAGTTAAATCACCTTCCATAATCGCGTCTAACTTATATAAAGTTAGGTTAATACGATGGTCCGTCATACGACCTTGTGGGTAGTTATAAGTACGGATACGTTCAGAACGGTCACCAGAACCAACCAAATCACGGCGCATTTCAGAAGTTGCTGCATCTGCTGCTGCACGTTTAGCATTTTCTAAACGCGATACTAACAATGCCATCGCCTTAGCTTTGTTTTTATGCTGTGAACGCTCTTCTTGACACTCAACCACTGTACCTGTTGGGATGTGAGTAATACGCACTGCCGAGTCTGTTTTGTTAATGTGCTGACCACCCGCACCCGAAGCACGGTAAGTATCAATACGCAAATCTGCCGGATTAATTTCAACATTGGTATCAACATCAATTTCAGGCAAGATCGCAACTGTACATGCTGAAGTGTGAACGCGCCCTTGTGATTCAGTTGCAGGAACACGTTGCACTCGGTGAGCACCACTTTCAAATTTTAAGCGACCGTAAACACCATCACCATCTACGCGGCAAATAACTTCTTTAAAACCACCATGCTCGCCTTCATTTTCAGAAAGAACTTCAATACGCCAACCTTGTGTCTCGGCATATTTACTGTACATGCGGAATAAATCACCAGAGAAAATTGCGGCCTCATCACCACCTGTTCCAGCGCGAATTTCTAAATAAGCCGCATTAGAATCATTTGGATCTTTTGGAATCATTAAAATATTGAGCTGGCTTTCTAATTCTTCAAGCAATGTTTTATTGGCTTGAATTTCTTCTTCTGCCATATCTTTGAAGTCTGGGTCAGACTTCATCAGCTCAGCAGTTTCAATATCTTCTTCTGCTTGACGGTATTTACCCCAAACCTCGGTAATTTCAGATAAATCACTATGTTCACGAGACAATTTACGGAAACGTTTGTTATCGGAGATCACTTCAGCATCTGCAAGCAATGCAGTAAGTTCTTCATGTCGATCACAGAGCTGATCAAGTCGTAAACGGAGTGACGCTTTCATAAGAGGAAATATCTCAAAAGTCCAAAAAGCTTATCGAACGCTATGTAAGTATAGAAGATAAGCAAAATCGTAAAAATAGCGCATAGTTTACAGATTATGGCGCTTAAATGACATATATAATCAGCCAATTCATCAACTTTCCCAATAAGTAGAGGTGTATAAATATAATGATTTCGAATAAGATTTATTTACTTACCTATAATTTGGCTTTTCTGTAGGAAATAATAAGTTATATTTCCTCTTTATATGACAATAGAGGCTTTGTTTTAAAAACCTCTTTGCCCAGCTTACTTATTTTAATTTTTCTAATAAAGTTTTGCCCACTAAAACAGCCGATGCTGGATTTTGTCCTGTAATCAGTTCACGGTCTACCACCACATTTGGAGTCCACGCAGTTGTATTACTTTGATATTTACCTCCTATAGACTGTAGAGCCGTTTGCGGATAGAACTTCATTTCACCACCTTTTAACAAAGCTTTTGCTTGCTCTTCTTCCTGATTGCTAATCACCGTCATCCGATAATTTTTATAAATCCATTCGCCAGTTTTGACTGTTTTACCTTGTTCTAGTTGACCAGCTACTTCTGAGGCATTAGGTAAAGTTGACATTAAAGCAATAGGACCATGGCAAACCAAGGCAGTAGGTTTTCCAGCTTTATGAAAAGCCGTAAGAACTTTACCAAGCTGTTTATCTTTTAATAAATCTTGCATTGGTGCATGCCCACCCGGAATATAAATGGCATCAAATTGTTCTATACCAATTTGCTCAATACGCGATAGGCTCACAACCGGAGAATCTTGAGCAGATGTTAATTTTAGATCACGCAATAAACCTGCATATTGCTTTAACGCTTTTTCATCTTGATTAAAGTACATCGCACTGTTCGATGACTCATCTAAGGTTGGGGCTTTCCCTTTTGGAGTGGCAAATGTTACGGTGTGACCCGCATCTAAAAGCATTTTGGTAGGCTGCATCAATTCATTAAGGTAAAAACCTGTTTTAAAAACCTGATTATTTTTTAGCTCTAACTGCCCTTCATCAGACAATACAACCAAAACATGAGCAGCATTTGCACTGAATGCTGCTGAAGCGGTAACTACTGCAAGCATTATTTTATTTAGAGATTTCATCATTAGACCTTCATTCCAACCATTTGCTGGATTTATATTTTGGATGGATATATTCTATTTTTGCCAATGAGGTAGATAAACAATCACCTTTGCAAATCTTTTTTGCGTTTGAGGACTAAATGTCACGTCAATTTGACCATCTTGCCGATATTGAAGTGTTTTTAATTGTGGCTGAGAAGCTTTCTATTAGTGCAGCTGCAATTTATTTAGCAACCACTCCTTCAGTCATTAGTAGAACAATTACGCGGCTAGAGAAAAAACTTGGTATTCAGTTTTTTAGAAGAACAACTCGCCATCTGAGCTTGACGGAAGCAGGTCAGCTTTATTATGAAAAAATGCAACATGCTTTTCAGTTAATTGACCATGCAGAGCGTGCTATTCAAGGTGAGCAACTGCAAATTTCTGGCAAAATTAAATTAAGCGTACCCACCACCTATGGGCATTATCGTCTTCCAGAATTACTACAAAAATTTCTTTTTCAATATCCGGACATTCAAATTGAAATCAGTATTTCTAATCGAAACGTCGATTTAATTGCTGAAGGATTTGATTTAGCTATTCGTCAAGGTCAGCTTCCCAATAGTACTCTCGTTGCCAGACCTTTGGAGCTTGCCCCTCTTCAACTTGTTGCCTCACCCGATTATTTAAAACGTATGGGTGTTCCTAAAACCGTGGAAGACTTAAACCATCACCAATGTATTGCCTTTGAATTACCAAGCACGGGTAAGGTCACGCCATGGTTTTTAAAAAATGGTGATAATGAAATTCAGTGGATACCAACAAATCGGATTTTAGTAAAAGAAGATATTTTAGGAGTCGTGTCTCTTGCTGAAAATGGGTTAGGGATATGCCAGAGTTACGAATTTATTGTTAATGAAAAGATTCAACAAGGAAAGCTACAGCCTTTACTTGAGACGTATGCAGGCCACACACGCCCTTTCTCTTTACTATATGCACAACATAAACATATGTCTTCTGCCACACGATCTTTTATTGATTTCTTGTGTTCAACTGACCGTAAAGAAACTTACGAACATTAAGTGAGGATCAGTTCTTTCTATATGAGTATTAAATATTCTATTTTAATAGAAAGCATACAAACCAGACACTAAACTACAATAATCAAAAGATAGTTCTCCATATTTTCGGAGAAGTGTTTTGTTACATTTGCCGTAACAAAGATATAGGGTCCTGCGGCTAGGGACACGGAGTCAAAAATGAAATTAAATGCTTGGTTATGTAGCGCTGTTTTAGCAACTTCTATGGTTACTGTGGCACACGCTGACAATACAACACATGTAGCAGCTGCTTCTGCTTTAGGTAGCGTAGCAGGTACTGCAATTGGTAAAAGCATGGGCGGTACATCTGGTGCGACAATTGGCGCTGCTTTAGGGGGTGCTGGTGGTGCAGCTGTTGCAAGCGATCGTCGTAACCGTACTGAATCTGCAATTGGCGGTGCTTTAGGTGGTGGCGCTGGTTATACAGTTGGTAAAAGCATGGGTGGTACAAACGGTGGTTATGTAGGTGCTGCATTAGGCGCTGCGGGTGGTTCTGCTTTAGGTAACAAAATCTCTAAAGATCGCGATGCAGACAGATCTTCTAAGTACTGGAAGAAAAAACACCGTCGTCATCACTAATCAAATTTGACGCACAGATATTTAAGCACCTTCGGGTGCTTTTTTATTTTGATAAATCTACAAGCTATTATGTCGTATGCTCATGATTTATCCACATATTAATATAAACCATACAATCCGACACAAAACACTCGTATCTCCTTTTGGCTTCTCCATAATTATCACGAAATTTTTTATTACATTTACCTCAAGACAAAAATACCGTCCTTTCAGTAAAAAGGACATGGAGTTCTACGATGAAAATGAATATTTGGTTGGCTGGTGCAGTACTTGCAACATCTTCTATGGTAACAGTTGCACATGCTGACAATGGTACACGTGTTGCTGCAACCTCTGCTTTAGGTAGTGTAGTGGGTACTGCAATTGGTAAAAGTATTGGTGGTACCTCAGGTGCAACAATCGGTGCTGCTCTAGGTGGAGCTGGTGGTGCAGCGGCAGCAAGTGATCGTCGTAATCGTACAGAAGCTGCAATTGGTGGTGCTTTAGGTGGTGGTGCTGGTTATACAGTCGGCAAAAATATGGGCGGTACAAATGGTGGTTACATCGGTGCAGCAGTAGGTGCTGCTGGTGGTTCGGCACTTGGACGTAAAGTTGCTGAAGACCGTAACTACGATGATCGTTATTACCGTGGCCGTTATGATCGTGATGACCGTAGATATTACGATGGTGATCGTCGTTATTATAAAGGTGGTAGCCGTCGCCATGACAATGGCTTACACCGCGGTTGGTATAAAAACCGCTAATTCATATATGAATCAAAAGAGCACCTTCGGGTGCTTTTTTTATTGATAGATAAAATTTAATATCGAAAAAAAACGATATACATCAAACTTTATATATCGTATTATTCCGATATACCCTTATTCGAGAATATCGCATGCGATCACTTCAAGATACCAAGTTCTCTATTTTGGAACTTGCTCCCATTCGTAATGATAAAACCATCGAATTCTCATTACGTCACGCACTAGAATTGGCACAACATGCAGAAAAGCTAGGTTATGAACGTTTCTGGCTTGCCGAACATCACAACATGGATGGTATCGCAAGTTCTGCTACCGCTGTCTTACTCGGTTTTATTGCTGCACATACACAGCGTATTCGTTTAGGTTCAGGCGGAATTATGCTGCCTAACCATGCCCCTTTAGTTGTCGCAGAACAATTCGGGACGCTTGCTACACTCTATCCAAATCGTATTGAACTTGGGTTAGGTCGTGCTCCAGGCACAGATCAACTCACCATGCGAGCTTTACGTCGTGGTCATCAAGAAACAGAAGATCAGTTTCCTAGAGATGTTGTCGAAATCCTAAAATATTTCGATGTACCTCAAGCAGGGCAAAAGATTATTGCAACGCCAGGGCAAAGCACCCATGTTCCTGTTTGGCTACTTGGATCTAGCCTATTTAGTGCACAACTTGCGGCAAAACTTGGACTCCCTTACTCATTTGCGTCACATTTCGCACCACGTATGTTAGGTCAAGCGATTCAACTCTATCGAGAGAACTTTGAACCTTCTGAATACCTAGATAAGCCGTATGTTTCAATGGGTGTTCCTGTTGTTGTAGCAAATACAGATGAAGAAGCACAATATTTAGCAACAAGTGCTTACCAACGCGTATTAGGCTTAATCCGCGGAGAAAGCTTAAAGCTTAAGCCTCCAGTTGAATCAATGCAGGGATTATGGAATACAGCAGAACAACTGTCTGTCGAAAACTTCTATGCAATGGCACAAATTGGTTCTGTCGATACAGTTCGCACTGGTTTACAAAAGCTTATAGCAACATACGATGTTGATGAGTTTATTTTTACATGTGATGTATACGATACAGCTAAACGTTTAGAAAGCTTTACCCAGCTCATGAATGTAAAAACAGAACATTAAAACTCCGCTTCACCCTCCCATACTTGAATTGATTTTGAGTATGGGACGACCATCTATCTGAAAAGACTTTACCCCGACTTGCTGCTTGGTTATTTATATTAAAACGATAAAAACATCATGATTTAAAAACCAAAAGGACTTTTGGAAAATGAGTATTAATATTAAAAATAACACTTCAAAATCAGTAATTTTTCAGAATACTTCTCAAGATTTTGAAGGTTTTACTGGACAAGTGATTTCATCAAGTTCAATTAAAGAATTTGACTTTTCACATTCAACTGTCGCAATTATTGGTACTAATCAAGATAGCGTGACCCATCTTGAAAAAATCTGTCAACAAGCAAAATCTGTGACTGTATTTCAAATCACCCCTCACTTTATTTTGCCCCACAGTCAAATGGGCACAAATAAGTTAATTACCCATCCACTCATTATCAAAAACCGGAGATTATTTAATAATCGAGTAAAAAGTCTTTTGGCCTTACGTTTTCTTGACACGCAAGTGAGTGAAACATGGCTTAAACGCCTTTTAACTCCCAATATTGCAACCACCAAAAAAGTGTTTTTTAAATCTGATAGCTATTATGCTGCACTTCAAAAACCTAACTGTAAATTACAAACTTGGCCCATTGTTAAGATTACCCCTACTTCTATTCATAGTATGGACGGTATAGAACACCCTATTGACATCATTATTAGAACCAGTGCATAAAAATAAAAAAGCATGGTTTTTAGACCATGCTTTTTTATTTATTCATATTTTTGCAAATTACCGTGATCATCGTAATGCAAAATGATGCGTTGTTTTTTTTGCAAATCATTTAGCATGTCGGAAGTAACTGAAAATTGGGCCGCTAACAGCTCAACAGAACTATTAGGTGCCTTAGCTCTTCGGTCCTCACCACTAAACCTAATCCAGTTATAACTTGCCCATAAAATTAAAATGAGCGCGCTAATTCCGATCAATAACGCTAAATGTAATAAGGTCTTAACTTCTGATATATGATCAACCCAGACGTAATCATAAATTAAGTGACCTTCAAAGACCCATAAAAACAGTGAGACTAATGGAAAAAGCAACCACATTAAGCAAAACCAACCGATGGTTTGTAATGTATAGTTTGCCGTTTTATTTTTGACATATTCCGGCTGATCAATATATTCAGGGATATCTAAGGTCTCTATATCCTTATTTTCCTCAGGTTTCATGGGTTATCTCCACGGAAGCCACGGTCTGGGCTTACCCAGCGAGCACGTTTTTTAGTGTTAAATAAAGTTTTTGGTACCGCCACAACACTTGTAAACAAAGTCAATAACCAGAAAAACAACGGATACCAAATCACCCAGAAGTAATTTCTAAAGAAACGCCCGCGGTCATAACGTTGGTCAATCCACAAACTTACTAAAAACTGGATCAAACATGTTCCGCCGAGTATTACACCGTACCACTGTGGCATAAGGGTTTTGATCTGCCATTGCTGAGGCAACTCAACAAATAATCCAACAAAAAATAATGTGAATATCATGATCATCACATAAGACCAGATAATACTGACTAGCGCCTCAATCATGACTGGCCACATTCTTCGAACACGCAGTTTGAACATTTGTGGAATATATTCTATAAGAACCTCTACCCCACCTTGCGCCCAGCGAAGACGCTGTTTCCACAGACCTTTAAATGTCTCAGGCATATAGATATAACAAAGCGCTTGTGGAATATACTGAATATCCCAATGGTCGAGCTGTAACTTCCATGAAATATCAATATCTTCGGTAATTTTATCGTCAGACCAAAACCCGACTCGAACGAGTGCGGTTTTACGAAATGCTGCAATCACTCCAGATACGGTAAAAATACGACCATATGTACGCTGTGCACGTTTAATCAAACCAATAATCGAAGAAAATTCACCTACCTGTAATTTTCCTAAAATACTAGATCGGTTTAAAATTCGCGGATTACCTGTTACAGCACCAATTCGCGGGAAATTAATAAATGGTTGCATTAACCAAAGTACGGCATGCGGATGTAATAATGCATCACCATCAATACAAACAAGATATTCGTATTTACTCACCAATACGCCCGATCTTAAAGCTACGGCCTTACCCTGATTTTCTGCTAAGTGTACAACCCGAAGTCGTGAATCTTGCGCTGACAATTCATCGAGAATTTCAGCTGTTCTGTCACTACTTCCATCATTAACGGCGATCACTTCAAAATTAGGATATTTGGTTTGTAGCGCATAACGAATTGTTTGGCGTACTTGCGCTTCTTCGTTAAAACACGGAATGATGATACTGCATCCTTCATCTGTAGGTTCAGGAAGTGCTTGTTCACGGTATTCTCTTTTAAAGAAGAACCAAAGTCCCCCTACCATCCATGTCCAAGCCATTAGCAAGGGATATAAAAAGGCAAAAGCAAATAGAATATCGAGTAATACTCTCATTACTTTTTCCCCTCTACCAATCCAGCAAAAGGCTGATACATCACAGGGCTATAATTCAAACTAATCGGATTATATAAATATTGATGGACATCTTTTGATTTTTCAAAATTATAGTCATCAACACCGAATTTCTGGATCCCTACCCGTTGAATCGAAAAGAGTGCTTGCTGAACTTCTTCCCATGCAGTTTTTTGCGAGTTTTCCGGTAATACTAAAGTCAGCATTATTCTTTGCTTATCATTTGCATCAAGTGTTTTTAAAAGCGTTAACAACTGATTAAATTGTTTTTTCTTGCCAATTACATCGAACTTTAAATTGACTAATTCATGTTGCACTAAAAGTGTTTTTATAAGCTCAGGTAGATTTTCGATATGATCTAAATCAGGTGTAAGCAATAAACTAAACTGTGCCTGATTACTCATATTTAAATAAGGTTTAACTGCTTTTTTAGTCAGCTGGCTGAGTTGGGCTAGCTGTTTTGATTGTTCAATACAATTGTTTTCCTGCGCCATTCTTATTTGCATTGCGCAATTTAAAGATGTTCCCGCATTCAGTTGAACACCACTTAAATTACTGTTAAAGCGTGCAATATCTTTAGCCAAATCTACTGCTAAAAATGGCTTATCTTTTTGCGGATAAGCAGGCAATTCTAATATTACAGATTGGCCTGCACGAGTTTGAGCCTGCCATAAACTACGATTTAAAATATCTTGTTGAACAGACATTTTATTTGTAGGAAAATAAGCAACATCATATTGCCCATCTCCATCTTTATCTTCCAAAGGCTTTAAGATTAAAGCGTTGTTTTTTAAGCTATACAGTTTTGATAACAACTGCCCAAGTTTTTCATCAGTTTGAGCATTTTGTTGTGCTGCCAAATGCTTTAAATCCATACTCACAAAATGACGCGATTGCTTAAATAAATCTGACTCTTCGAAATTCAGAATATTTAACATGCCTTCTGTCAGTTGTTCGGCTGTAGGGTTATCAATGACTAAGCTACGCTTAAAAGTTGAGTCACTCACGCGATTCATACCATCACGTCCCAAACTGAATGAAAACTGGAAACCCGCCTGTTGTGCTAGCTTTTCTAACTGTTCATTCACGGCGCCATAAGGCCAAATAATTGCTTTAGGATTAACCCCTACTTCTTTTTTTAAAACTGCATAAGATTTTTTTAAGTCCTGCAAAATGCGTTGTTGATATTCCACATCGGTTTCATAACGTGATTGCGATTTTAAATAGGCATAAGAAGTTGCAGCAGGTTGCTCATTACCTTGAGGATTGGCTAATACACCATGATGCAAATCATCACTATGGCTTGCAAACTCGGCTAACCCAGATGCTTGCATTTCACGAACTTGAGCCCAGTTCACCAAGTTACCTTGGCCATAGGCTTCATAACCCGCTTTTGTATTACCATTTAACCAACTTGTTGGAAGCGCAAAAACTGCTGGGATTTTATACTGCTTCAGCAAAGGAAATACTCGGCTATAGCTACTTAAAGCACCATCATCGAAGGTAAGTAGAATAGAGTTATGAGGTAATTCTTTACCTTGCTTACGCGCCTCTTCAATGTCTTTTAGACGAATCGGTTTCCAGTCCGACTGACTGAGCCAGTCAAGAAACTGTGCCAAATTATTGGTCTGAATCGCATAAACATCACGATCACCTTCTTTGAGCACATCATCACGCACATCATGAAAAGTTAAAGAAACCGTATGATTTTTTGGTAGTTCAGTTTCAATGCGGGCATGAGAAAATTGTACGGGTAATAATGTTGAGGCAAACACGCAGCTCAACATTTTTGACATCATATTATTCATTAAAAACGCCCTTCAAATCCAAAAATACCATAGGTATGTTGTTCATCATGACCATCGTATGGATGGTTTTGCCAACCAATTCCATAATTAAGTTGCCAAGTCCGTGAGAGCTGCCATTGATGTTGATATTGCAAAGAGTATGTTGGTCGCGCAGAGTAATCTGCTTGTTTATAAAGCCCTACTCCAGCTTCAAAATGCTGTTTAAATGAGCGCTCATATTCTCGCCAAGTGACCCAGTCATGGCTTAAACTCAACTCAGCACTGTAATGATTACTTGGGCTAAAGTAAGAGGTCTGATCTTGGCTATTGCTGCCATAAAATCCACGAATGGTTCCGTAAGTAATATGATGAGGCGCATCAAATAATCGCTCGCGCCAAAAAGTCGAAAATTCTTGTTGTTTGTTACCGTCACTTATATCGGTTAAGCCATAACTCGCCCCAATTTGGCGTGACTCATCTTTTTGCCATGTCAAAGCAGCACGGTAAGCTTGTCCATCCTCACCAGCATCAATTGCTTGTAATGGAATATTAGCCTGACTGTCATATTGCAATTGATATTGCCAGTGGTCGTTTAACCATTGCGACCAGTCAAGACGAATACCTCCTTGTCCACCATCCGTACTCTGCGACAAGATTGCCGACAAGGCCTTACGGTTTGCTTGCCACTCAGCACCCACACCATAACGTTGGTCATGTACATCACCAAAACGGTATTCACCATAACGATCTTGATGCCAAGCAAATAGACGATAGTTATCTTTGATCCATGGGCTATTAATACGAGTTTCCATTTCGCGGTCTTTTAAACCATTTTGCCCACTCACAGAATCACTATTTTCTGCTTTACTCTGCCCCCAAGTTGTTGAGTGTGAAATCGTTGCTCTATCACGATCATCCAACTCTTTTCGACTCTTAACCACGCCACTATCTTCAGGATAATATTGCAAAAGACTTTCTGTGCTTTTGCGCCACTCAGGAATATTCCCTAAAGCCTGAGCATTTTGCATTTGGTTAATTCGGGTATCTTTCGCAACGGGTGTTAAACCATTTAAACGGTCAATTGTTTGTTTTGCCTGTAACGGTTTATCTCTCCAGCGCTCAACACGAGCAAGGTTATTAATTAAACTTTCGTTAGCAGGTGCAAGATCTACTTGTTTCTGAAAATGCTTTTCTGATTGATCCAAATGATTTGCATAAGCTAAATGCATACCCTGTAAAGCGATATAATCATCACGATCAGGATGGCTTGACTTATCTACTCCTTTAGCTTGACTATATCTATACGTAGGAATCAATCGATCCACTTCATTCAAAAGTTGTTCAGCTTGTTTATATTTTTCTTGTTCAATATAAGAATAATAAAGCCCCGTATATACCGTCATATCTGAGTAGTTTTTTTCGGTAAGTAAGGTTTTAAATGCAAGTTCAGCCTGCTGCGGTTGTCTTTCAGCTAAATAACTATCAGCAATCGCATGACGGACATAAGCCGGTAGTTTTTCTAAAGGTACATTTAATTTAGTAAATTCATCTAATACCGTACGGCTACGCCCACGAAAGTCCAAAGCATATAAATAGTCATAATGAAATCTTAAATAATTAGGGTCTGACGGTTGAATCAAAGGCTGTATTTGCTCACCTTGTTTCAACACAGCATCAAGCTCGGCAAAGCCTTCACTGTCCGACATGCCTTCCCGATTCAGATATTTATAGCGAGTAATTGCGTTATTTACACGTTGAGAAAACTCGCTGACTTGTAACCAGTGTTTTAACGATTCAGTTTGTACATTTTTATCGCTGGCAAGTAATAACTGCTGAGCTTTTTTATAGGCACCTACAGCCGCTAAGTCGTAAGTATATTCTTGCAAAACCGCAAAAGACTTTGGCTGCTGTTGATAAGCTCGCTCAATTGTAGATAAAGCATCTACAGGCGAATTAATGAGTCGATACGCATAAGCAATTTGAACAAGTTGATCAACTGTAAGGTTTTTACTCTTAATATTTTTTAAGTGTATTTTTGCATTTACAGGATCTTGAGCCTCTGCATATAAAACTGCTAACAAAATCTGGCCATCAGGCGTTTTTTGAATATTAAATTTATTCGACAACTCAATCGCATTTTTAAAGTGTTTAAAATCACGAAAATTACGTAATAAAGGGAATTGCCCATATTCTGGAAAAGTCACATAATTAACATTTGCTAAATGCTGAGAAAAAGTCATTAGATCTTTTTTCTCACTAGACATTACAACTAAATAATCGGCTAGCAATTTTTGGTCATGCGGGTATTTATTCAACAATTGTTCTAGTTGCGATATTGCTTGTTGAGTTTGTCCAGTTTTGTAAGTGTGAATAGCTTGCTCTCGCAATTCATCTACTTGAGCGGCATATAAATTAAGTGGCAAGATATATACCAATGAAAAAACACATTTTTTTAGCATTTTGATAATCGGATAGTCCCATATCGAGGTGGGAAAGTATAAATAAAATTAAAAATTAATCACACAACTCCAAAAAAGTGTGATCTATTTAACATTTTATAAATTATGGATTTTTTATGAATGCTTTTCTAAAATATTTAGTAAAATTAAATAATTACTATTTTTCAGCGTAATAAAACATATACACTTCTTTTCAATAGTATTATTTAAATTTACAAATGAGTTTCAAAATAACTACGGGTTTATAACCAATAAAAACTATTTAATAATATCTGGTTTTATATATAAAACTTTTATTTTTCACTATGAAATATATTAAAAACCATTCAACTTATCTATAAATTAATATAAATAATTGAATGGTTAAAATAAGCACTTGATTAAATTAACCAATACGTCGTTTTAATCCTGTCATTTGTAAAATACGAGTTGAAATCTCTTCAATTGACATTTCAGTCACATTTAAATATTTAATGCCTTCAGAAATATAAATTCCTTCAATTGCTCTAAGCTCCATTTGGCATTGGCTAAAACTCGCATAACGACTATTGGCTTTACGTTCACTACGAATCGCGACCAATCGCTCAGCATCAATCATTAAACCAAATAATTTATTACGATGAGCTCTTAATACTGCTGGTAAACGGTTATCATCTAAATCTTCTTCAGTTAATGGATAGTTTGCAACCCGAATACCGAATTGAAGAGATAAGTAAATAGAAGTCGGTGTTTTACCTGAACGAGAAACTCCAATTAAAATTAAATCTGCTTTATCATAATGACGAGTACGAGCTCCATCATCATTATCAAGTGCAAAATGAACGGCATCAATACGGGCTTTATAGTATTCAGAATCGGTTACCGCATGGGTCTGCCCCACCAATGTTGTTGGTGGTGTTCCAAGCTCTTGCTCAAGTTTGCTAATTAAACCTTCAAACACATCTAGGTTAACTGCTTTAGCTGTATTAATAATCTCTCGCACATGCGGATCAACTAAAGTATCAAATACTAAAGGTAGGCAACCGTCTTTGGTTTGGCATCGATTAATCTCAACTACCACATCCATTGCCGCCTCTTCAGTTGTAATATACGGCATGATGTGAATATCAAAATCTACATTGGGAAATTGTGCTAATAACGAATGTCCAAGAGTCTCGGCAGTAATTGCAGTTCCATCAGAAATAAAAAAAACACTCCGCTTAAATTGTTTACTTTCTGACATTAAAATTCTCCTTAAACATTTGTCTTAGTGCTATATAATCTTTATAGTAAACTGATCTTACATGACTGTCGCTTAGTATAATTCTCAACTAAGCACTTTATTTTTATAATTTCATGCCAAGATAGACATTAATACTGCAAAAGTGGAGTGAAAACTTTGGAAGCGCGCGTAATCGGTCTAGAAAAATTAGGGAAACACGATGTCGAACTCGTAGGTGGGAAAAACTCATCTTTGGGTGAAATGATCAGCCATTTATCAAATGCTGGTGTATCGGTACCTGGTGGCTTTGCAACTACTGCTGCTGCCTATCGTGAGTTCTTAGACCAAAGTGGTCTTAACGCTCGAATTCAAGCAGAACTTGCTCAACTCAACGTCGATGACGTAAATGCTCTTGCAGAAACAGGCGCTAAAATTCGTCAATGGATTGTAGAGACTCCACTCACTGCAACCTTAGAACAAGAAATTCGCGCCGCTTTTACAGCACTTTCTAACGGCAACCCTGATATCGCGGTTGCCGTTCGTTCATCTGCAACTGCTGAAGATTTACCAGATGCTTCTTTCGCGGGTCAACAAGAAACTTTCTTGAATATTCGCGGTATTGATAACGTACTTATTGCGATCAAAGAAGTATTTGCTTCTTTATATAATGACCGTGCAATTTCTTACCGTGTACACCAAGGCTTTGATCATGACGTTGTGGCATTATCAGCGGGTGTTCAGCGTATGGTTCGTTCTGAAACTGGCGCTGCGGGTGTAATGTTTACACTTGATACAGAATCTGGTTTCCGTGATGTTGTATTTATCACTGCATCTTACGGTTTAGGTGAAATGGTTGTACAAGGTGCCGTTAACCCTGATGAATTCTACCTATCTAAACCATTATTAAATGCTGGTAGACATTCTGTTTTACGCCGTAACCTTGGTTCTAAACACCAAAAAATGATTTATGGTGAAGAAGGTTCTGCTGGTAAATCTGTTGTTGTTGTTGACGTTGAAAAACAAGAGCGCCAACAATTCGCTTTAAATGACCATGAACTACAAGAGCTAGCTAAACAAGCACTTATCATCGAACAACATTACGGTGCTCCAATGGACATTGAATGGGCAAAAGACGGTGATGATGGTCAAATTTATATTGTTCAAGCTCGTCCTGAAACTGTAAAAAGCCGCCAAAATGTAGGCACGATGGAACGCTACCTTCTCAAACAAAGAGGTACTGTTCTTTGTGAAGGTCGTTCAATTGGTCAACGTATTGGTTCTGGCAAAGTCCGTATCGTTAACTCAATTAAAGAAATGGACAAAGTTCAAGAAGGCGACGTTCTTGTATCAGATATGACCGATCCTGACTGGGAACCGGTAATGAAACGTGCTGCTGCAATTATCACTAACCGTGGTGGTCGTACATGTCACGCAGCAATTATTGCACGTGAACTTGGTGTACCGGCTATTGTTGGTTGCGGTAACGCAACAGAAGTATTAACTGACGGTCAAGAAGTAACTGTTTCTTGTGCTGAAGGTGATACAGGTTTCATTTATGAAGGTGCTTTAGATTTCGAAGTTCAACGTAACTCAATTGAATCTATGCCTAAACTTTCGTTCAAAATTATGATGAACGTAGGTAACCCTGACCGTGCATTTGACTTTGCTCAAATTCCAAACGAAGGTATTGGTCTTGCTCGTCTTGAGTTCATCATTAACCGTATGATCGGTGTGCATCCTAAAGCCCTACTAAACATTGACAGTCTACCTCGTGAAACTCGTGCTGCGGTTTTAACTCGTACCGCGGGTTATGCATCACCTGTAGACTTCTATGTTGAAAAATTAGTTGAAGGTATTGCAACTCTTGCTGCTGCATTTGGTGACAAGCCAGTGATCGTTCGTATGTCTGACTTCAAGTCAAACGAATATGCAAACTTAATTGGCGGTAAGTTATACGAGCCTGAAGAAGAAAATCCGATGCTCGGTTTCCGGGGTGCAAGCCGTTATGTATCCGATAACTTCCGTGATTGTTTTGAATTAGAATGCCGTGCACTTAAGAAAGTTCGTGATGAAATGGGTCTAACCAATATTCAAATCATGATTCCTTTTGTACGCACAGTATCTGAAGCGAAACGCGTTATTGAATTACTTGCACAAAATGGTTTAAAACGTGGTGAGAATGGCTTAAAAGTAATCATGATGTGCGAATTACCAACTAACGCTTTGTTAGCTGAACAGTTCCTAGAGCACTTCGATGGTTTCTCAATTGGTTCAAATGACTTAACTCAGTTAACGTTAGGTCTTGACCGTGACTCAGGTATTGTTTCACACTTATTTGATGAACGTGATGCAGCTGTTAAAGCACTTCTTTCAATGGCAATCCATGCCTGTCGCAAAGCAGGTAAATATGTAGGTATCTGTGGTCAGGGTCCTTCAGACCATCCAGATCTTGCAAAATGGTTAATGGAACAAGGTATTGAATCTGTCTCTCTTAACCCAGACTCAGTTTTAGATACATGGTTCTTCCTTGCTGAAGAAAAAATCAAGCAAATCTAATATGTTATAAAAAAAGGCCCATCCGTGGGTCTTTTTTCATCTTTAGAATAGAGAATTTTTATTTATGCAAATTTACTTGGCACGTAATAATCAACAAGCTGGGCCTTACACTTTAGAACAAGTAAATCAAATGTTGGCGAGCCAACAAATTTTGTTAACTGATTTAGCTTGGCATGAAGGCATGACAGAATGGAAAGCTTTAGGAG
This sequence comes from Acinetobacter lactucae, assembly GCF_013122135.1. Taxonomy (NCBI): domain Bacteria; kingdom Pseudomonadati; phylum Pseudomonadota; class Gammaproteobacteria; order Moraxellales; family Moraxellaceae; genus Acinetobacter; species Acinetobacter lactucae. The sequence continues at coordinate 1,427,405 of NZ_CP053391.1, read as the reverse complement.
AATTAACCCAAGGTAAACTTGTATATCAACCTATCGGTTATTCTGTACCTACAATAAACACGAATACATCAACTAATGAAACTATTCGTCAAATTCGTGTAGAACCTAAAGTTCATGAACTTGCGTCTATTCCAGCTCGGGCTTTAGCAAAAATTATTGATTTATTGCTTTGGTTACCAATCGCTGCAATTCCTTCCTTTTTCTTTAATGAAGCTCAATATAAGCAATTATTCGAGCTGCAAAAACAGATGCAATCCGCCGAAATCGCATCGACTAAAGCGGCAGAGTTACAACAGCAACTTTTTACCTTAATTCCGATAGAAGCTTGGCACTCAATGCTGCTTTACGTCGTAATTATGCTTGCTATTCAAGCCATTCTTTTAACGAAGTTTGGGCAAAGCATAGGTAAAAAAATCGTTGGAATTAAAATTGTAGATGCTGAGGATAATAGCAAGGTTAATTTAACCCGTATCTTCTTATTAAGAAGTATTGTTTTTATCATATTAAACTTACTGTTTATGCCGATCAGTACAATTATTGACTACGCTTTTGCATTAGGACAAAAGCGACAAGCTTTACATGACAAAATTGCAAGAACAAAAGTGATCAAATGATAGTGAATGACTCATTCATTTAATGTCTAAAAAAAGAGGAGGCACCCCGCCTCCTTTTTTCTATAGAGAGTTGATATTTAAATAAAAGCTCTATTGAAATTAAATACCCTACAAAAAAAATCGGGTTTTAAAACAATTATTTCAGCCTACTTTATGTATAGCTTAGTTTGTCGATATGAGGCATAATGCCCTACAACGTAGCGGTGTCATATAATTGAGAAGTCTAAATTTTAGGATTAGCGTTCTCAATCATGCGACACTTTAATCGCTATCCCATATTTAATTAGGGAATGGGACTCTTCACCGAGGTTGTAAAATGAGACAAACGATTTTAGCTGTATTGTCTTTATCAACGCTTGCCGCACTTTTGACTGGGTGTGGTGGTGATATGGTACTTCTAAACTCTAAAGGTCCAGTTGGTCAAGGTCAAAGTGACCTTATGATGACTGCGATCTATTTAATGTTACTTGTGGTGATTCCTTCAATCATCATGGCATTATGGTTTGGTTGGAAATATCGCGCGTCAAATAAAGATGCAGACTATAAACCTACATGGGCACACTCAACTGCAATTGAAGTTGTAGTATGGGGTATCCCTGTCATTATTATTGGTATTTTAGCTTGGTTAACTTGGTGGGGTTCCCACAAGTATGACCCATACCGTCCTTTAGAATCAGATAAAGCACCTTTAACTATTCAAGTTATTGCTGAACAGTTCAAGTGGATCTTTATTTATCCTGAACAAAACATTGCAACAGTTAACGAAGTACGTTTCCCTGAAAAAACTCCGTTAAGCTTTAAAATCACTTCTAACTTTACAATGAACTCATTCTTCATTCCACAGTTAGGCGGCCAGATTTATGCAATGGCAGGTATGCAAACTCACCTTCATTTGTTAGCAAATGAAACTGGTGTATATCGTGGTTTCTCTTCTAACTACTCAGGTTACGGTTTCTCTCAAATGCGTTTCAAGGCGCATAGTGTTACAGAGCAACAATTCAACGAATGGGTAGCAGCGGTTAAAGCAGGTAATGGTTCAACCATTAACCCAGAAGCAGTTCAAAAAACTACGCTTGACCAAGCTGAATTGGCAACCTTACGTGATGGTAACCGTTCTAAGCATCAGATCGAGCATTTAGTAAATCGTGCTAAAGCTGCTGGTGATGAAAAAGCAGTTGCTGAAGCTGAAGCTATGAAACCGTTCCCGACTAAGCCACACCCTGTGACTTATTACTCTACAGTTGAACCAAAATTGTTTGAAACAATTATCAACCACTATATGAGTAACTATCATGGTGTTGACCACTCTGCTGCACACGCAACAGCTGACACTCATGCTGCAGCTGAACACGCTGCTCAAGGGGAATAATACATGGATATGATTTTTGGTAAACTGGGTTGGGATTCTATCCCGACAGAGCCAATCGTACTTGTCACCATGGTCCTTATGGCAATTGGTGCAATTGCAGTGCTTGGCGGTATCACCTATTTCAAAAAATGGGGATATTTGTGGAAAGAGTGGTTTATTACGGTAGACCATAAAAAGATTGGTATCATGTATATCATCGTATCAGTTATCATGCTTCTGCGTGGTTTCGCCGATGCGATCATGATGCGTTTACAACTTTTCCTCGCTAAAGGCGGTGGTGAAGGTTATCTACATCCTGACCATTACGACCAGATCTTCACCGCACATGGTGTAATCATGATCTTCTTCGTAGCAATGGGTCTCGTTGTAGGTATGATGAACATCTCTGTACCTTTACAGATTGGTGCTCGTGACGTTGCTTTCCCATTATTGAACTCTTTAAGCTTCTGGTTATTCGCTGGTGCTGCTGGTTTGATGATGCTTTCACTTGTATTAGGTGAATTTGCTGCGACTGGTTGGATGGCTTACCCTCCTCTATCTGGCATTCAATATTCTCCTGGTGTAGGTGTTGACTACTATATCTGGGCACTTCAGGTTTCTGGTCTAGGTACGCTTTTATCTGGTGTTAACTTCTTCGTTACCATCATCAAAATGCGTGCACCTGGCATGAAATTAATGGACATGCCTATTTTCACGTGGACTTCACTTTGTACGGCTGTATTAATCATTGCATCATTCCCTGTATTAACAGGTACTCTTGCAATGCTTACTCTTGACCGTTACTTCGGCTTCCATTTCTTCACAAATGAGCTTGGCGGTAGCCCAATGCTTTATGTGAACTTGATCTGGACATGGGGTCACCCTGAAGTATATATCTTGGTATTACCAGCATTTGGTTTATACTCAGAAATCGTTGCAACCTTCTCTCGTAAAGCGTTGTTTGGTTACAAGTCTATGGTGTATGCAACTATCGCGATTACTGTTCTTGCGTTTGTTGTATGGCTTCACCACTTCTTCACCATGGGTGCTGGTGCAAACGTTAACGCGTTCTTCGGTATCATGACCATGGTTATTGCGATTCCTACTGGTGTGAAAATCTTCTCTTGGTTATTCACCATGTATAAAGGTCGCATCACCTTTACTACTCCAATGTTATGGACGCTTGGCTTCCTTGTAACATTCGGTATCGGTGGTTTAACTGGTGTACTTATGGCAGTTCCACCTGCGGACTTCTTGGTACACAACTCATTATTCTTGATCGCTCACTTCCATAACGTAATTATCGGTGGTGTGGTGTTTGGTATGTTTGCCGGCATCATTTACTACTGGCCAAAAATGTTTGGTTGGAAGCTCAACGAAGCATGGGGTAAAGCTGCGTTCTGGTTCTGGTTCTTCGGTTTCTATTTTGCATTCATGCCACTTTATATCCTTGGTTTCATGGGTATGACTCGTCGTTTGAATACATATGACAACCCTGAATGGGATCCGTACCTTGCGATTGCATTATTTGGTGCTGTTCTTGTTGCGATTGGTATTGCATGTTTCTTAATGCAAATCATCGTTGGTTTCTTACAACGTAAAGACAACATGGACCTTACTGGCGATCCATGGGATGCTCGTACGCTTGAATGGGCGACCTCTTCCCCTGCTCCGTTCTACAACTTTGCGCATGAACCAGATGCAAGCGGTATCGACCGTTTCTGGACTGACAAAGAAAATGGTGTAGCATACGCACGTAACACTAAATATGAAGACATCCACATGCCGACTGATCGTGCAGCTGGTTTTGTCATTGCAATGTTCATTACTCTTCTTGGCTTTGCACTCATCTGGCATATTTGGTGGCTCGTTGTTGTTTCATTCGTTGCAGCTGTTGTTAGCTTGATCGTAAGCTCATTCACTAAGAATGTTGATTACTACGTTCCTGCTGCGGAAGTTGAGCGTATTGAAAACGAACGCTATGCTTTACTTGAAAAACACTTGAAGAAGGACTAAGGAAATGGCTGAAGTACTTCATCACGACAACCACGGCCATGACGGTCATCATGAACATGATGATACTGATTTAACGGTCTTTGGTTTTTGGACATACTTGATGAGTGACTTGATTCTTTTCGGATCACTCTTCATTGCGTTCGCTGTATTAAGCAGTCATATCCCACCAGGAACTCCAAGTGCATATGACCTATTCCATGACTCACTAGGCTACGTGTTAACTGAAACATTCGCCTTATTGATTTCATCGGTAACTTTTGGTTTTGCTGTACTTGCATCTTATAAAAAGAATGTGAATCAAGTCATCACTTGGTTATTTATCACATTCCTTTTTGGTGCAACGTTCATTGGGATGGAAATCTACGAATTCCATCACCTTGTACATGAAGGTCATGGTCCAACTCATAGTGCATTCTTATCATCGTTCTTTACTTTGGTTGGTACACACGGTATCCACGTAACCTCTGGTCTCGTATGGATGCTTGTATTAATGTATCAAATCAAGACTAAAGGTTTGACTTTACCGAATACACGTCGTCTTGCTTGCTTAAGCTTGTTCTGGCACTTCCTTGACATCGTTTGGATCTGTGTATTCAGCGTCGTTTACTTAATGGGAGTTCTCTAATGAGTAGTCATGAGCATAATGCTGCTGGTGCGTCACACGGTAACTTTAAGCAATACACTGTTGGATTTATCCTTTCTGTTATCCTCACCATCATCCCTTTCGGGATGGTGATGGCGGGTGGTTTCAGTCGTGGTCTTTTAGTTACAGTGATTGCAATCACTGCGGTTGCTCAGGTCCTTGTACAACTTGTGTATTTCTTACACATGAATACATCATCTGAACAACGTTGGAATATGATTGCATTCATCTACACAATCCTTTGTATCGCTGTACTTTTAATCGGTTCTGTGTGGATTATGAATTACCTTCACTACAATATGATGATCTAAACTGATTGTCATGTTGAAAAAATATCTATTCCTGACTAAACCAGGAATTCTCTTCGGTAATTTCATTACCACCTTGGGCGGCTTTTTCTTAGCCGCCCAAGGCTCTATAGACATCTTATTATTACTTCTAACCCTACTCGGAACAACTTTAGTTGTAGCCTCTGGTTGCGTTGTTAATAATGTTATAGATCAAGATATTGATACAAAGATGCAGCGCACGCAAAACCGCGCACTTGTTAAAAAAACAATCTCTCCTACTATTGCGTTGATATATGCATTCGTACTTGGGGTAATTGGTTTTAGCATTCTGTGGTTCGGTGTAAATGGCTACGCATTTTTGTTTGCAATGATTGGTTTTATTGTCTACGTCGGTTTTTATAGTTTGTGGACTAAACGTACCTCAATCCATCAAACCGTCATTGGTAGTATCTCCGGGGCGAGCCCTCCTGTTATTGGTTATACAGCAGTAACTCATCAATTTGATGTGGCAGCCTTGCTTTTGTTTTTAGCATACGCTTTATGGCAAATGCCTCATTCTTGGGCAATTGCAATTTATCGTTTTGATGATTACAAAAATGCGGGAATTCCAATTTTACCTGTAGCACGTTCTATTTATCGTACGAAAATTGAATGTGTAATCTATATCCTGTTATTTGCATCTGTTTTGAATGGGCTATATTGTTTTGGCTATACCAATATATTCTTTTTAATTACCTTTAATGCTTTGACTGCATATTGGTTATATTTATCAGTTGTTGGATTTAAAGCCGAAAATGATCAATTGTGGGCTAAACGTTTTTTTCTCTACTCGGTCATATTAATTACCTTGTTAAGTTTGAGCTTTAGCTTTACCTATCAATCCCCTGCTCCAAATCTTCCTCTCTTTTAAACAAGAGAGGATTTCCTCTTTATAGTAAAGAAGTTTTACTTTTCTGATCAAAAGATTTGTTTTTAGTCGAACTTTTACCTATAATTCAGCCTTCGCAAATTTTGCGACATAACTTATTAAGTTATGACTCCTTGCTTCTAATTTTTTTATTAGGGGCTGTTTAAACCGTAAGGAGCTGACAATGCGTCATTACGAAATCGTACTTTTGGTACACCCAGACCAAAGCGATCAAGTTGTAGGTATGGTTGAACGCTATATCTCTCAGATCAAAGAAGCTGAAGGTCAAATTCACCGTTTAGAAGATTGGGGCCGTCGTCAATTGGCTTACCCAATTAACAAAATTCACAAAGCGCACTACATTCTTATGAATGTTGAATGTGGTCAAACTACGCTTGATGAGTTAGAAGAATTATTCCGTTATAACGACGCGATCATTCGTAACCTTATCATCCGTCGTGAACACGCAATCACTGAAGAGTCATTGCTTGCTAAGAGTGCTGAAGAAAAGCGTGCGCGTAAAGCTCAACGCGAAGAAGCACAGCAAGTTGCTCAAGAAGCTGAATAAGGAGAACATCAATGGCACGTTTTTACCGTCGTCGCAAGTTCTGCCGCTTTACAGCTGAGAATGTTGCGTACATCGACTACAAAGATATCGACACTTTAAAACAGTACATCACTGAAAACGGCAAGATTGTTCCTAGCCGTATCACTGGTACTAAAGCTCGTTATCAACGTCAATTAGCACTTGCTATCAAACAAGCTCGCTATTTGTCTTTGATTCCGTACACTGACAACCATAAGTGAGGTGATCTGTGGACGTTATCTTATTACAACGCATTAAGAACCTTGGTAAATTAGGCGATAAAGTATCAGTTAAAGCTGGTTACGGCCGTAACTTCCTTATCCCTCAAGGTAAAGCAGTTGCAGCTACTGAAGCTAACACTGCTGCTTTTGAAGCTCGTCGTGCTGAACTTGAGAAGCAAGAAGCTGAAGTTTTAGCTGCTGCTCAAGCACGTGCTGAACAATTGAATGAAGTTAACATCGTTATCACTGCTAAAGCTGGTGACGAAGGTAAACTCTTCGGTTCTATCGGTACTCGTGACATCGCTGACGCATTAACGAATGCTGGTCTTACAGTTGACCGTGCAGAAGTTCGTTTACCAAATGGCGCGCTTCGTCACACTGGTGAATTCAACATCGCAATCCAATTGCACCATGATGTTGTTGCAGAAGTTCTCGTTACTATCGTATCTGAGTAATTTCTCATCAAAAAAAGAGCATGCTTTTGCATGCTCTTTTTTTATGTTTAGAATTTTAAAACAAGATATATTAATTCCTGATCAGTTCTTTAGTTTAATTGGTTTTTTAATTAGGTAGTTTATTTAATTTTGTTTTAAGATAGTTCTCGGCTTTACAGCCTCTTTGTGTACACCTTCTTTATCATCAGGTCTAATTATGTCTCAGGCGAATGCCACTTCTTTAGCGCTTTCATCTCCAACAGAAAATAAAACGAGTGAATCAGGCCAACTTAAAGAGTTTCGCACTCCCCCACACAATTTAGCCATTGAACAAGCCGTTCTTGCTGCTCTCATGACAGTTGCCGAATCTTTTGAGCAAGTCAACGATGTACTCAAAGAAAATGATTTTTATGCAACTCGTCATAAATATATTTTTCGCGCAATTGAGAAATTAGCGCAGGAAAACTCACCCTATGATGCTGTCTTGGTAAGTGACTGGCTCTTAAAACAAAATTTACTTGATGCTATTGGTGGTGAAGAATATTTAATGCAGCTTATGGCTGATTCACCTTCAAGTTTCTATAACTTAGAAACTTATGCGACTAAAATTAAAGAATTTTCTACGCTACGCAGCATGATTAAAGTTAGTACTGAAATTTTACAAAATGCTTATGACACAAAAGGTCGTGGTGTTAGTGAAATTTTAGACTTGGCCGAAACGAGCATTTTCTCTCTAGCAGAACAACACAATAACAATAAAAAAGATGCAGGACCCAAATCTATCAGTTCTGTTACCGCAGACGTAATTAGTAAATTGGATGAGCTTTCAAAATTAGATGGCAATATTACAGGTTTGACGACTGGCTTCTTAGAACTTGATAATAAAACATCTGGTATGCAGCCGGGTGACCTAATTATTGTTGCTGCACGTCCATCAATGGGTAAAACTACTTTTGCCATGAACTTGGTTGAGAGCGTTTTGCAATATAACAAGTTACCTGCCCTGGTCTTTTCAATGGAGATGCCAGCAGACTCGATTGCAATGCGTCTTATTTCTGCAATGGGTAAAGTCCATCAAGGACATTTACGTTCGGGTAACTTAGATGCAGATGAATGGACCAAGGTGACGGGCACAATTTTGCAGCTTCAACAAATGCATTTGTATATTGATGACTCTTCTGCCTTACCTCCAACCGAACTGCGTGCCCGTGCGCGTCGTGTTGCCAAAATGCATGATGGTAAAATCGGTTGTATCATGGTCGATTACTTGCAGCTCATGAAAGTTCCAGGCATGGGTGATAACCGTGTAGGCGAGATTTCAGAAATTTCACGTAGCTTGAAAGCATTAGCGAAAGAAATGCAATGTCCTGTTATCGCACTTTCCCAGCTTAACCGAAGTCTGGAAAACCGTCCAAATAAACGCCCTGTAATGTCTGACTTACGTGAATCTGGTGCGATCGAGCAGGATGCCGACTTAATTATGTTTATTTACCGTGATGAGGTTTATAACAAAGAGTCCAAAGAAGCCGGCACCGCAGAGATCATTATTGGTAAGCAGCGTAACGGTCCAATTGGTTCAGTTCGTCTTGCTTTTGAAGGTCAATATACTCGATTTAGTAATCTCTCTCCTGAGTATTACAGCCAATATGATGATGAAGAATAAACTCTATCTCTAGCCCAAAGGAGTAAATGAGGGTGCGCCAAGCAACAGTTTATATTGACCGCAATGCACTTCAATATAATTTAAACCGTGTCAAACAACTCGCAAAAAATTCAAAAATTGTAAGTATGGTGAAAGCTAATGCTTATGGACATGGAATCAAAGACTGTTTAGCAGCCTTAAATGCATCAGATGCCTTTGGTGTCGCCTGCCTACAAGAAGGTTTGGAAATTCGTGAACTCGGATTTCAACAACCTGTCACTTTAATTGAAGGGGTATTTTCTGAAGATGAAATGCCGACTGCAATTGAACAACAATTTGAATGTGTGATTCACCATCAACAACAATTTGAATGGTTAATTAAACACAAACAAGCTTACATCGCCCAAGGTTTAAAAGTCTGGGTTAAACTTAACAGCGGCATGAACCGTTTAGGTTTTAAAAATCCAGAAATTATTGAAGTTATTAAGACTTTAAAATCTGAAGGATTTACTTGTGTACTTGCAATGCATTTCGCAAATGCAGATGTAGACCACCCGCTTAACGAACAGCAAAAACAACAATTCTTACAAGTTAAACAAGCGTGTGATCCAGTTTTAGCATCTTGCTGTAACTCTGCTGCTATTTATAAGTGGCCAGAATTACATTTTGATTATGTTCGTCCCGGTATCATGCTTTATGGCGCCTCACCTTTTGCCGATAAAACGGTTCACGAACTTGACCTAAAACCAGTAATGACTTTCTCAACAGAAGTAATTGCACTAAATCACATTCAAACGAATGAACATGTCGGTTATGGCTCTACTTTCTGTGCTAAGCAAGCAATGGATATCGCGATTGTTTCTATAGGTTATGGTGATGGTTATCCACGGGCTTATATTAAACAGAACTATGTCGCTATTGATAAACAGCTCTGTGCGGTTGTAGGACGAGTGAGTATGGATATGCTTGCAATCGATGTGACAGGTATGCAAGTAAAATTAGGTACCCAAGTCGAGCTCTGGGGCCAACATCGTTTAGTTGATGATGTCGCGGACGCAAATGGAACCATAGGATATGAATTACTCTGTCGCTTAAGTAATCGTCCTACTCGTAAAAGCAGTTAAATAATAAAATATAAAAAAATCCAAGCATGCTTGGATTTTTTTATTTAAATATTCAAAATTTTATCGCCAATAATCATCAGTAGGTTTTGGCATTTCCTGTAATCCACGACGTAAAGTATCCGACCATTGTTTACTAATCTGTGAAAAATAAGGATCATCTTCGGTAATTCGTTTTCCCATTGGAATCACAAAACTATCTTTGATGTACACCAATGCATCAAGTGGCAAGCCAACAGAAACATTTGAGCGTAAAGTCGAATCAAAAGAAATCAGGCTACAACGCAATGCATCATCTAGTGGCATTGCATAATATAAAGCTCGATCCAGAATAGGCTTTCCGTATTTACTTTCACCTATTTGAAAATAAGGTGTATCTGTCGTTGCACAAATAAAATTGCCCTGAGGATAGACATTATAAAGTTGCATGTCACCACCTTTAATCTGTCCCCCCACCAAAATACTACAGGCATAATTCATTTGTTCTTGAGTGTCTGAGCTAATATCTTCTAAAACAGTTTTTAAGGTTTTGCCAATTAGTTCAGCCGCCTCAAACATCGTATTAACACTATATAAATTAGGTTCTTGCTGCAAAGTGAGCGCATTTTGCAAATGACCAATAACGGCTTGCGTTGTTGCTAAGTTACCTGCGGTTTGCAAAGCAATAAAACGTTCTCCGGTAACGCCAAAAGTATGCAGTTTTCGGAACACAGAAATATGGTCAACTCCTGCATTGGTCCTCGTGTCACTAATAAACACTAAACCTTGTTCCAATCTTAGCGCACAACAATAGGTCATTTCATTCTCTTTACATTCAACATGCCAACACTTGAACCACAGACATCATACTCTCAACTCCACCTTGCTCTCTTACACCACGAATAGGTGCTACATCGAGATAGTCACGACCCACAGCAAGGTAGATGTGATGTTTGGGTGTAAACAACTGATTGCTTACATCAAAACAATACCACTGATTTTCTAAAAATACCTCCGCCCAAGCGTGACTGGCAAGGTGCGGATAGTTTTGATCAAATAGATAACCAGAGACATAACGTGCAGGTAATTGTAGCGCACGACACATTGCAATTAAAATGTGAGCATGATCTTGGCATACACCTTGCCCCGTATGAAATGCTTCAATCGCAGTTGTCTGAACCGAAGTACTTTCAGGCTGATAAAGTATTTTTTGCAAAATATATTCGCTTAATAGCGCTATATGCTGTCGATCTTTGACCACTACAATATTTTTGGCAAAGTCCAACATTTCCGAATCACATCGAGTTGCACCTGTCATCTGCAAAAACAAATTAGTTGGTGTCGAGAGATTTACATAACCCAGCTCTACATCTTGAAGCTCAATAATTCCTTGGGCCATAAAAGTAAGATGTTGGTATGAATAACGTTGACTAGCCGTCATCCATACATTGTTAAATATATCTCTTTTTATCGTTTTATCGCCCGGCACGCTAATTGCCCAATTCATAACATGTTGATGAGGCGATGTCTGAGGCATCATTTTAATATACTGAATACTATTTCGAGCAGTTTCAGTATAGCTATAATGCGTTTGATGATTAACCATCAATTTCATAATCAGCCCTCAAACATATTTTCCAACTGCTGTGTAAAAGTATAGTAAGCGTCCCATGTAAGTTGCTGCTTCAGTACTTGCCAATTTTCATCTATATTTTCCCAATTCAAATTAGCGAGCTGTTGCACCACAATATCTAGCTCTGATATGAGAACAGATAAATCTTGTCCAAAACGAAGTTCTATATCAAATTGCTCTATTTTTTGGCCTAAATGCAAAAATAAACGAACATCTTCATGTTCCGCTTCTAATATTTGAGTGCATTGTTTGACAGCTTTATTCAATGCATTAGGTTCGGGTAGAAGCGTGTTGATCACATTATTTAATTCTGCATAAGCGTGTGATGACAAAATACCTCTTAGTTCCTGAATATTATCTTTAGCAATAATGAGCTGGTTCAGTAATGAAAATGTTTGCTTCTTGTCTAACATATAGTGATTTAGTAATTCAGCATTTTCTATGACCAAACCAAATGCTGCTGCAAATTTTGTTGCTTTCTCATCTTCTGTAAAGGGTAAATGAGAAGCTGCAAATTTAACTCGCATCAAATATCGACCCAACCAATATATTTGATGCGCACTCGAATTGAGTAAAACCATAAAGTTCCTCTTTAACCCACAATCAGGAATGTAATGTTTCGACAACCCATGTATCTTTTATACCGCCACCTTGGGACGAATTTACAACTAAAGAACCAGGCTTCATGGCCACGCGTGTTAAGCCACCAGGTACAATCTCTGTACGATATGGTGAACTTAGTACAAATGGACGTAGGTCAATATGGCGCTCAGCCACCCCGCCTGTCGTTAAAGTTGGGGCAACAGATAAAGCTAGAGTTGGTTGTGCAATGTACATATGAGGCATCGCAATCAATTTTTTTCTAAACTCATCAATTTCACTCGAGCTTGCTTTAGGCCCAATCAACATGCCATATCCACCCGAACCTTGTGCTTCCTTCACGACTAATTGATCAAGATTAGAAAGCACGTAATCTAAATGTTCGTCTTTACGACATTGATAAGTAGGTACATTTTTTAGAATTGGTGTTTCATCCAAATAATATTGGATCATTTGGTCTACATAAGGATAAATAGATTTGTCATCAGCCACACCTGTTCCAGGTGCATTTGCAATCACCACATTTTTCTGCAAATAAGCAGACATAAGGCCTGCTACACCCAACGCACTGTCTGGTCGAAATGCTAAAGGATCTAGAAAGTCATCATCTAAACGGCGATAAATTACGTCTACTTTTTGACGCCCACGAATAGTTTTGACAAATACCTGATCATTTTCTACAAATAAATCTCGATTTGTAACCAGTGGCACATCCATTTCACGTGCTAGAAAAGCGTGCTCATAATAAGCACTATTAAAACGCCCTGGTGTTAGCACCACAATAAAAGGTTGATCTGCAGAAGAATTTTCTTGCAATATTTCTTTTAAAAGTTTTGGATAATGCTCAATTCCTTGTAAATTATTGGCTGTACATAGCTCAGGCATTAATTTCTGGCTAATATTTCGGCTCTCAATCATATAAGACACCCCAGAAGGTGTTCTCAAATTATCTTCTAATACAAAAAACTCCCCTTCACCATCACGGATAATATCGATCCCGCTAATTTGTGAATAGATTTTTCCTTTTAAAGAATGTTTAAGCATATGGGGCTGGAAAGCATCATTTCCCATAATTTGTTCTTCGGGAATGATTTGTTCTTTTAAAATATGTTGTCCATGATAAATGTCATCTAGGAAATAATTTAATGCCTTAACACGCTGTGCACATCCCGAGGCAATTTTTTCCCATTGCTTTTTCTCAATTACTCTTGGAATTAAATCGAAAGGTATGGTGCGCTCCGTTCCTTCTTTATCGCCATAAACATTAAAAGTAATCCCATGATAAAGAAAATGCTGTTTTGCTTGGGTATTTAACTCCTTTAACTCATCTAAAGTACGGATGCTTAACCATTGTTCAATTTTTTTAGAAGCTGCACCATTCGATGTGACATCATCAAGCATCTCATTAAAGAACTGTGATTTAAGTTGCTCAAAGAGATTGGTTTGCACAGAAATATGTTCTAAAAAAGAGGTTGGGTTAATGAGTGCTGTTGTTGTCTGCTCTTGTATAAAAAAATCATTATCTAGATGTAATTCATGCTCTTGTTCTGACATAACCACCTCGTCTTATCATTTATCTATATTTCATTTTTAAATAAGCAATTTCAGTGCCACTTATATATCTCTAATACTTGTTCGGCATCATTGTTATAACTTTCTTCTAAATCTTATCATCGTTTGCCCAATGGGCTATAAACTGAATCTGACAAACTTGCTAAATCTGTAAAGATTTTTTATTGTGTTGACACCAAAGCAATTGGATATAGATGTATTACGCTTATGTCTGTAATAGAAAAAGAAACTTCGAATAGTTTATATCGCCAATGGCAGATCTTGTCTCGCCTACCGACCGGTAAATGGATCGGGACTCGAGAATTACAAGAAATGCTTGAGCGAGAAGGTATTGAAATCAGTTTAAGGACTATTCAGCGTGACTTAAATCAAATTGCTCAGCGTTTTCCGATAGAGAGCAACAAAGCCGTACCTCAAGGCTGGCGGTGGCAATCCGATGCGCCTATTCAAAGCTTACCTCACATGACAAGTTCTCAAGCAGTGACATTTATGATGGTTGAGGAGCACCTTAAGCACTTACTTCCCCCGAGTCTGCTTGATGAGATGGGGCCATGGTTTGATTTGGCCAAACGTAGTCTTTCTACTCAAAATAATGTGAGACAGTGGATTAACCGTGTACGTATTGTTCCTGCAAGCCAACCTCTTATTCCGCCTGTAGTTGATCGAAATGCTCAACAAGCAATTTATGAAGGCTTGCTTCAAGACAAGCAAATTGAATGTATTTATAAAGCACGGATAAATCAGGGAGAAGACAGAACCTATGTTTTAAACCCTTTGGCTTTGGTACAAAAAGGTGCAGTCATTTATTTAATTTGCACACGACATGACAAAACCGAAGTACAAACATTTGCCTTGCACCGTTTTAAATCAGCAAAAGTATTAGATAGTCGAGCACTGCATCCAGTCAATTTTGATATTGATCATTATATTGACTCAGGGGCTTTAGGCTTTAGAGTGGACTATAACCAACCAACTGAATCAATTCAGCTCACCTTAACCATGACCGAGCAAACTGCTAAAACTTTTTATGAAAGTCAGTTGAGTAAAGATCAAACCATTACCCCAATTGAAGAAAATATTGTCGAAGTTACGGCGACCGTTCCATTTACATCCCAACTGGTGTGGTGGTTACGGAGTTTCGGTAAAAAACTGCTCCATATTGAACCAGTTCAAGTACACAATGCTGTACGAGAGATTGAAACTGATAGTAAGTAGATGTAAAAAAAGAGAACCATAAGGTTCTCTTTAGATTTTGAATTATAATTTTCTTAATTTTATATTCTTCTTATAATTTTACTTGTGTTCAGATCAAGATGTTCTCCCCCACCAAAACTGATCTGCTCTTTCTTTTGCGCTATTTTGAACATGAACATTGGCATGCCATTTCATATCCATTGTAGCGAATTGATTTCATTGTCATGATTAAAGCCCTCTTGTTTGAACGTGAATTCAATATAACTGGCGGCTTAAAATATGTGAAATAAGAAAAAAAGGAAGCAAAATCTCTTTTCCTCCTTAGGAAGTTTCCATATATTTTTTGAACAGAAAATAAAAAGGCCCAGTCTTAACTGGGCTAGAAAATTACGCTAAAAGATCAAACACGAATAAAACCAATATGATCACTCTTAAGAACTGATTCACTAGTTTCAATTGAAGAGGATAATAACTTAATAACCAAATAATTAATAAAGCAGCAAAACTGAGTATACCAATCCAATAACATATACCGATAGACTCCCCCCAATGATAAATTGAAAGAGCCAATGCGATTACTAAAATGCTATAACCAGTGATCAAATACCAAATATTGTATTTTGCTTGCAAAACTTTTTGAAACACTTGTTGTTGATGACGAGACATAGAAAAACAAATGTGTAAAAAACCAAGCAGACACAAAAAATAAATAAGGAAAAAATCAATCATTGACCTTCTCCTCTCGCAACAACACTTTCAAGGTTTATATTTTTTTTAGTTTTGTGGATACCAGCTACTTTGTGTTTTTTTACTTTATAAAAAATAAACAACAAAATCATTCCAAGAGCCAAACTCATCAAATCAAAAGTTGCTACTACCCATTGAGCCTCTGCAATACTGCTCCAGATTACTCGCCCACCTGTTAAAGCATTTAAGAGAGGAATAGCACAAAATAAAATAGCACCGAACAAAAGTTGCTCTAACCAAGCATTTCGATGTGTGCGTAAAGCCGCATGTAGCAAAGTTAACAGCCATACAATAAAGAATATTTTAATTTCTAAAAAACTACGATTTTCAGTGGCAACTGGAATTAAACGGTTTGCGTAAAAATAACCAGCTGTTGCAATTAATAAACCAGAAATTGATGCAATATTTAAAACCTCAACCAAACGATAGCCAAAATTTTTATAGCCCTGCTTTTGTTGCTGAGGTGCACGTTTGATACACCAGAGAACTAATCCTGATGCAACCATTACTGTTCCTAAAATACCCGAAAAGAATAATAGCCAACGTAGTCCCAAATCAACACCACGGGCTTCGTGTAATACAGTAACGGTATTATAAATACCGATAGGAACACTAATTTTGAGCTGTTGAGGCTGAGAGATTAACTCACCTGTAACACCATTAAAAATTAGTGTTGGAACAATCGCTCGATTTAAAATACTTTCTGAGTATGTAGCACGGATTTCTACCTCACTGTTTTGACGGTTTGGTGAAATGATATTGAAGGACGCAACTGGATTATCGCCCCATAATTTTTGTGCTTGAGCTAACATTGGTGTTAAATCAGCAAGAGGTGCCTTTTCAACCTCCAAACGACTTCTTTCTTTATTTAATCGACCCTTTTCCCCTTCACCATGTCCAGTGCGTTTACTGCTATCAAGTTTTTGTGAACTAGAAGCGAGTTCAGCAGATCGGATAGTTTCTCCATTCAGCTGCGCGCGCTGTGCTTGTAAAAAATGCAGCCTTCCCTCTGGAAATAAAGCAGAAACACCGTAAGGCATTAATGAGTACATCAATAATAGTAAGCCACTAAACATAATCATAATATGAAATGGCAAAGCTAGTACTGCTGTTGCATTATGGCCATCCAACCAAGAACGCTGCCCTTTGCCCGAACGAAATGTAAAGAAATCCTTAAAAATTTTTTTATGTGTAATCACACCACTGATAATCGCGACAAACATAAGTACTGTCGCGATACCTACAATCCAACGTGCCCAGCCACGAGGCAGGCCATAAAGCTCAAAATGAAAACGGTAAAGAAAACCACCTCCACGAGTTTCACGTGGCTGAAGTTTTTCACCAGTGACTGAATCCAATATGACACGTTCACCACCTCGACGTGCTCTTGGATCTTCGTTTTCACCACGAATCGTAATATCAGTCGTGGTACTGCGTGCATTTGGTAAATTGATATTCCATGCCGAAGCATTTGGAGCATTTTGCTGTAAATAAGCGATAGCTGATTGTAATTGCTGAGACTGATCTTTACGATTTATGGACTGATGTAGTTCAGGCTTCATCCAAATGGAAATCTCATTTTGAAAAAAGCTTAATGTTCCCGTCACAAAAATTGCATATAGCAACCAACCTAGAACTAAACTCGCCCATGTATGTAACCATGACATCGACTGACGCGGGCTTTCTGCATTTCCATCAATACGCATTATATTATTCCTTTCAGTCCCCAATAGAATATAAATAAAAGTACCGATGGAATCACAACTCCCCATGTTGCTCTTTGAGTACTATGATTTATAAAAACCCATATAAATACAGAAATATAAATAATAAAGGCTAACATTGTTGCAGATAAAACAGCATCTACAGGATGAGCTTTGAATAAATAACTCAATACAACACAGGCTAAAGCAGAAAGAATATATCCACCGATACCAGCTAAAATAAATCGATAAAAAATCATCCATCTATATTTTGCAGGAACTACTTTATGTTTTACTTTTCTTTTAATCGAACGTTCTTCTGCAATTAAATTGCATGGTTCAGTCGTTAACATATGAGACACCGAGATAACTTTAATTTAAAACTATTGCTTATATAAAGTCAGTTCTAGACCTATAATATCCGGAGGTAAATCTTCAAGTATTTTTTCAAGTTTCTTATTAATATTTTCATCATGAAATAAAACAGATAAGCCTGTTTTTGAATCAAAAATATTAATACCTACTCGTTCATCTGCAGATTTATAAATACTTTTGTTTTTACCGTAGAATATTCGCTTGATTAAGCCATGATTTTCTAGGTCGACTAAAATACGATAAATAGAACCTATACTGATCTTTTCTTTTCCAGCAAGCAGCACATAAATATCTTCTGCTGTTAAACCTTGTGGATTTTCTATAAGCAAATGGAAAAGTACAACACGGGTACGTGTAGCAGCTAATCCATTTGATCTTAGTTTTGAGGCAATATTCATTTTGCAATTTGATATAAAAAGCTAGCTAGAACATATAGCTAGCTTTTATAAGTTTAGAATGAATACTTCAAGGATGCATAATAAGCACGCCCTGGTTCATTATAAGTTTGATTTATAGACGTATCGCGCAACTTTTGCTCATCAAACAAGTTGCTTATACCAAGACGACCGCTTAGATTTTGATTAAATTTATAACCAAAATTAATACCAGCAATACTGTAACTTTTAATTGTTTCACGGTTCAGCGAAGCATTACGAGTTTCTTCATATTGCATTGGTTTTTGACGGCCGTATTGGGTATATACGAAATTGACATCCAAAGCATCGGTAATGTCATAGTTAAGAATAGAATTAATGGTATAGCTCGGTACAATCGATAATGGATTCCCGGTTTCTTTGTTAATTGAGTCTTTCATCCAAGTAAAGTTGTTTGTCCAACGAATATTCCCCCAATCTAGGCCAATACTTCCTTCAAGACCTTGCACCAACGCTTTAGGAATATTTGTCCATTGTAGAAGTCGATATGTTGAACTTCCAACTTCAACAGAATCTAATACAGTTGTACCAGAGGTAATCTTATCTTTATAGTCATTACGGAACCATGCCAAGCTAGCATTAACAATATCTTTCTCAAACTGGATTCCAAGCTCTTTATTAATAGATGTTTCAGGTTTTAGATCAGGATTACCTAATAAATAGCAACTGCCACTATCTACAGATACGGGGCAACCATTTCCTCGGGTAAATAATAAATATCCTTCAGCTGTTTGATATAAATTTGGAGTTTTGTATGCTTTTGCAATACCACCTTTTAAAGTGAAATACTCACCCAGCTTTTGAGTAAGGTTTAAGCTAGGGCTCCAGTTACTGCCAGATTTACTATGGTCATCAAAACGTACCGCCAATACCGCATTGGTACTATCAGTCAGCTGTACATTATCTTCAACATATGCCGAAGCAATCCGCGAATTCATCTTTGTACGATCTGCTGGCAAATTAATAATGCCAGATGCATCGGTTTGCGTAGTATTAGCCGAATCGGTAAAATCGTCTTCAACCCACTCAGCACCGACAGTTAGATTTTGTGGGCGCCAAACTTCAAAAGGAATATTTGCCTCGGCATTAAAACGCAATGTTTCCAGAAGTGAAGTTGAGCGATCAGTACTGTTAATACGCCCTTCCGGTCCGCCCGCAAGCCCCTCTGTCAAACGTTTGTTTTTCGTTTGATCATACGAAGCTACAAACTTGCTCTTACCCCAAGTCCAATCCCCTTCATGCGTTAATGCATAACTATCACGATACATCGTGTTGGTTTCGGTACCTAATAGTGAATTTAATAAAGCATTCGCTTCTGGATCTGTTGCATCAACATTACTATTTTGAGTATCACCAGTATACTCATTACCTTGGCGACTTGATGCGACATCTAATAAAACAGTTTGCTGATCTGTCATCTGCCACGCTAAACGTGCATTAATATCTTTATTTTCTACCCCTTCACGCGCCCCTGCTCGAGTACCACTCTCAGTTATAGGATTAATATCTGGATCGTCCGAATCAGTTTTATTGAAATTACCATATACACGATAGGACAAAACATCTTTAATAATTGGGCCACTCAGCGTTGCACTCACACGGCTACTACTACCTTCTTTGCTGTCTTCAGGTTGATTGGTATATACCTCGACTGAGCCATGGGTTTCATTCGTAACTTTTTTGGTAATAATATTAACCACACCGCCCATTGCACCATTCCCATAACGGGCAGCAGCAGGACCACGTAAAACTTCTATCGACTCAATCGCATCGGCAGGCACCCAATTAGAATCACCACGAGTATCACGCTCTCCACGCCAACCGTAACGTACTGAATTACGTGAAGTCGCTGGTTTGCCATCAATTAAAATGAGTGTGTTTTCTGGCCCCATTCCCCGAATATCAATTTGACGATTATTGCCACGTTGGCCTGTAGAACTGTTTCCAGTGAGATTAACACCAGGCATGCGACGTAAAATCTCAGAGATATCATTTACAACAGGTGTTTTTTCTAAATCTTCAGATGTGACTACCGATACGCCTAGAGATTGCTTCACCTGCTCTTCAGCAGTCACAACAATTGTATTCAACTTGACAGTTTCCGTTTCTACCTCCTTGTCCGTTGTCTCTGCCGACTCAGCCATGGAGCACATACTAAATAAAATTGAAGCAGCCAAAACAGAACGTGGAATATTGAACGCGGACATACTATGCCTCCCCTCAGAGATTAATGATGAGTTGCAACTGCAAATAATGAGTTAACACATAGTAACAAATAAAAATATAAATACAAATAAAATAGATAATCGTTCTCATTTATTTTGTTTAATTATTAAAATTCAATAATTTAATTTATAAAAACTTATATTTTTAAAATCAAAACAAAAATAGCAAGCTTAATAATTTATAAGCCCGCTTCTTTTATCATTATTTCTGCTCTTAAATAAGAAAAAGAAAATCAGATATATTATTTAGGATTGTTGTTAATAACAGTTTCAGTAATATTAGACTTCACACTAATAGCACGTTTAACACATGCTCCTTTTACTATGTAAGTTTAATAGTCCTTACTGTTATGTTAATCACAATACTCGCAATGTTGATCACCCTTCCACATATTTTGAAAGCTCAACCCGCACCATTGTCGCCCTTCATAGATGATTCATTCTCAATCATTCCAAATGTCTATCAATTTTGTCGCATACATTTTACTCATCTATAAGCATGAAAAAATGGATAAAAAATGAAGAAAATAATAATCATTACCAAATAATTAAAAATAATATTAATTTTCAAATATTTAAAAATAACAAATTTTTAACATTAATTATAAAAACTTAAAAATTTCATATTAAATTATAATTCTGTCTTAATGATTTACATACTTTTACAATACAAATCACTTATTTTTATAAATTTTGACTCATAAAAAAGCCCAGTCTTAACTGGGCTTTTTCTACATTCAAATGATTAAGCTGTTTTCTTAATCATATTGTTCTTACGAATTGTGATCATTACAAGCTGAACAGCTGCTGGCGTAACACCAGGAATACGGCTTGCTTGAGCTAATGTTTCCGGAAGAACTGTTTTTAATTTCTGGGTAATTTCGCGAGATAAACCAGACACGACATCATAGTCAAAATCGGCAGGAATTTTGGTTTCTTCAAGGCGTTTTAATTGAGCTACATCTTCATGCTGACGGTTAATATAACCTTCATATTTCACAGCAATTTCGATTTGCTCGCCCACTTGCTCTGAAACTTCAGAACCAGTAAGTTCTGCAATTTGACCAAAGTTGATGTTAGGACGCTTAAGCAAATCAATTGCGCTGCATTCTTTACTCAAATCAGCACCCGTCATTTCAACAAATTTTTTACCCATAGGGTTATTTGGTGCTGCCCATAAATGTTGTAAACGAGAGGTTTCACGCTCAACTGCTTCCATTTTTTCACAATAAGCAGCCCAACGTATATCATCAACCAAACCAAGTTCACGACCAATAGTTGTCAAGCGCTGATCCGCATTATCTTCACGCAACATCAAACGATATTCAGCACGTGAGGTAAACATACGATACGGTTCTTTAGTACCCAACGTAATCAGGTCATCAACTAGCACACCCATATAAGCTTGGTCACGTTTAGGTGTCCACTCTTCTTGCTCCCACGCACGGCGTGCAGCATTTAAACCTGCAAGTAAACCTTGTGCACCAGCTTCTTCGTAACCTGTTGTACCATTAATTTGACCAGCGAAATACAAGCCATTAATCGCTTTAGTTTCGAGGGTAAATTTCAACGCTTGCGGGTTGAAATAATCATATTCAATTGCATAGCCCGGACGTAAGATATGAGCGTTTTCCATACCACGAATTGAGCGTACAAGCTCAAACTGAACATCGAACGGTAAAGAAGTCGAAATACCATTAGGATAAAGCTCATGTGTATCTAGACCTTCTGGCTCCAAGAATACTTGATGTGAATCTTTATCAGCGAAACGGTGAATCTTATCTTCGATTGATGGACAGTAACGTGGTCCAACACCTTCAATAACACCTGTATACATTGGTGAACGATCTAAACCACCGCGAATAATATCGTGAGTTTTTTCGTTTGTATGAGTGATATAACAGTTTACTTGTTCAGGGTGCATAGAAGCATCACCCATGAAGGACATCACTGGAGACGGGAAATCACCCGGCTGCGGAATCATGACTGAAAAATCAACTGAACGTGCATCAATACGTGGTGGAGTCCCAGTTTTTAAACGACCAACAGGTAGTTTTAATTCACGTAAACGCTGAGCAAGAGCGATAGAAGGAGGATCCCCCGCGCGACCGCCACTTGATTTTTCTAAACCAACGTGGATCACACCACCCAAGAATGTACCTGTAGTCAACACAACCGTTTTCGTATCAAAACGGATACCCATTTGAGTCACAACACCTTTAACGGTATCGCCTTCAACAATTAGGTCATCAGCTGCTTGCTGGAAAATATCAAGATTCGCTTGATTTTCCAAAGTCTCACGGATGGCAGCTTTATAACGCACACGGTCTGCTTGAGCACGTGTTGCACGCACAGCTGCACCTTTACGTGAATTTAAAATACGGAACTGAATACCACCTTTATCGGCAGCTAAAGCCATTGCACCACCAAGTGCATCAATTTCACGTACTAAGTGAGACTTACCAATACCACCGATTGCTGGGTTACAACTCATTTGGCCCAAAGTCTCAATGTTATGGGTCAAAAGCAAAGTCTGTCGTCCCATACGCGCAGCAGCAAGGGCCGCTTCCGTACCTGCGTGACCGCCACCGATAACGATAACATCATAAACTTTAGGATAGTGCATGAGTACAAAAACACCAGAAAAAAAAGACGGAACATTATAGCAAAATTATCTGGTTATTGATGTACATAATTACAAAATTGTCTTCACATAATTTACGGTACGCCACATGATTTGACATTTTGTTTCATGAATTCAATACAAAGTGAATGTTTTTAAAATTAATTCATCTTAGAATAAAAAATGTACAGCACTTCTATGACTTTAAAATTAACGCAACGAGAAGGAATACAAAATGAAAACGACCATGTTAAAAATCTTAACTGCATCTCTAATTTGTTTTTCAGGCGTAACTTTTACCCATGCTGCTGACACGAGCAAAGCCGAAATGCAAAAACAAATTCGAGTCTGTGCAAAAAAACAGCAAGGTGAATGGGTTTCTTACAATCACAATGGTGTGATCTTTAACGGTACTTGCCAACCAAATGAAAATGGCAAGTTACAATTTAAAGCCCCTGCTCCTTAATTTGTTTTGACCCAAGGTATAGAAGAGATTACTTATTTTCTGCTATATCTCATCAATATTTTCAAAGGCGGTCCATTAAAGATGGGCCGCTTTCTTTTTTAAAATGGTCTAGTCCGCTACAATACGCCTTTAAATAAAATTTTTAGGTCCTTTTCGTGAAGTGGTTACAAATACACATTACCGTTGATCAAGAACAAGTTGAGTTCACAGAAACACTTTTAATGTCTCTAGGTGCGGTAAGCGTAACGCTGGATGATGCTGAAGATCAGGCTTTACTTGAACCATTACCAGGTGAAACACCTTTATGGAACAAAGTGATTGTGACAGGCATCTATCAACAAGACGAACAAGACCCAATTGATGTCGACACTTTAGAAGCTTTCTTAAAAGCTCAACTTCCAGATGTTCCTATGCGCCATGAAGAACTTGAAGATCAAGTGTGGGAACGTGCATGGATGGATTATTATGAACCAATTCAGATTGGGGAAAAGTTCTGGATCGTACCTGAATGGTTAGAACCACCAGAAGCAGACGCAACTAATATTAAGTTAGATCCAGGTCTTGCGTTTGGTACAGGTAATCACGCAAGTACTTTCCTATGCTTACAATGGCTGGGTAAAACTGACGTTAAAGATAAAATCGTGATTGATTATGGCTGTGGTTCAGGCATTTTGGGCGTAGCAGCTTTATTATTAGGTGCTAAAAAAGTATACGCTACTGATATCGACCCTCAAGCTGTTTTAGCCACAAAGCAAAATGCAGAACTCAACGGTGTATTAGATCGCCTATATGTAGGTCTTCCAGAAGAATTTGATCAAGAATTCAAACCTCAACAGGCTGATGTTTTAGTTGCAAATATTTTAGCGGGTCCATTGATGGCACTTGCGCCTGAATTTGCAAATTTAATTAAATCTGAGGGCGAGTTCGCACTTGCCGGTGTAATCGAAGAGCAAGTTACTGATGTCTCACGTGTTTATTCTGAATTTTTTGATATATTAGATGTCGAAAAGCGCGAAGAAAACTGGTGTCGCATTTCAGGAAAACGTAAAAAAATAAATTGAGATTTTTAACTCATGAATGAAAAACAAACCCGCTGCCCTAAGTGTTTAACAGTCTATAAAGTATCTCTTACTCAATTGACTGTTGCTCAGGGTATGGTTTGTTGCCCTAAATGTGATTTGAGCTTTAATGCATTAACCAATCTGATTAATATTGAACAGCCAGTCATGGTCAATTCAACAGCGTTAACCAATGGTTCAATGCAAACTAGGTATATGACACATTCTCACGTGTTAGATATCTTTGATCAAAAAGTTGAGAACTCTAATATTGATCTATTAACTTATCTCAATAACTTAAATTATTTTCACAACGAACCTATTAATGCTCTACCCAACCTTAATTTAGCTGAGCAAGCATCCCCACAAGAGCAAGACAATAATAAAAAGCATAGCTGGCTGTACTATACACTTTGGAGCTCTGCCAACCTTATTTTGATTTTAGTTTTTACTTTCCAGATTCTTTGGTTTAATCCTAAACTCATGCATGCAAGCCCAACAGTGAGCCATGCATTTAATTATGTTTGCCAAATACTACATTGCAACAAATCAGCAGAACTCTATCAACTTATCTATATAGAAAGGTTAAAAGTTCGCAAAATTGACGCAAGCCATACTCAGTTCTCAGGCATATTGCTCAATCAGAATAATAAAAGTATTGAGCTTCCTAACCTAAAGTTGATTTTTGCAACAGAACCAGACAAAACAGAGGAAATCATATTAACTCCTCAACAATATCTAGTTGAAAATTTACGGGGCATTCAACGCATTCCATCAAACACTCCTTTCCGATTCCAATTTGAGCTAAACAAAAGCAAAAAAAGGCTAGTAAATTATCGATTAGAAATTGTCCACCCCTAAAATGTAAAAAAAGTGAAAAAAAAATAAAAAAAAATGCAGTTAATTTGCTCACTTTTTCCTAGACAATGGTATGATACGCGCCACGAAAGCTTTGACTCATATACTCCTCGCTCTCAATCCAAAAAAAATACTGTTAAGCATGTGTGCTTTTCTACTTTAAGCGCATAGCCTAACTTTTTTTGTTTTTGAGGGGGCTGTAACAAATATTTAACTATTGTTACGCTTATTTTTTATTCAATACGAAGAAATATGGCAAGCTAATTGTTCTTATGTTTTAGAGTCACTGTTTTAGGATCTAAAACAGGACTCCGTATTTTTAGACCACATTTATATACTACTTTACCCAAGTTAGTATTTGATTTTCGGATTAACTCGCATGAATAGCAAATCTCCTATTTTTACTGCACAATCTGATGTTGCTCTTCGCATCCACGTGGATCGCGCAGTTCGCCATTATTTTGCACAATTGCAAGGTGAGCAACCATCTCAGGTATATGACATGGTGCTAGCAGAAATGGAGAAACCTCTTTTATCTGTAGTTCTTGAATATACACGTGGTAATCAAACACGTGCTGCAGAGATTCTTGGACTCAACCGTGGCACTTTACGTAAAAAGTTAAAAGCTCACGGTTTAATGAGTGAATAAATGATAAAATGCTCACGACGTCGTGGGCATTTTTTTATGCTTATTGGTTTTAATCCGTAGACTTGAAATTGTTGAATTAAACATCATGACTATTAAACGTGCTTTGATTTCTGTATCTGATAAGACAGGAATTGTCGAATTTGCTCAAAACCTTGCAGCTCTAGGGGTAGAACTATTATCTACAGGCGGCACATACAAGTTGCTTAAAGATAATAATATCGCGGTTGTAGAAGTATCTGAACATACTGGTTTCCCTGAAATGATGGATGGTCGTGTTAAGACATTACATCCAAAAATTCATGGCGGTATTCTTGCTCGTCGCGGTTTAGATGAAGCAGTTATGCAAGAGCACAACATCGATCCGATTGATCTTGTTGTTGTAAACCTTTATCCATTTGCTGCAACTGTTGCAAAACCAGACTGTACTCTTCCTGATGCTATCGAAAATATCGACATCGGTGGTCCTACAATGGTTCGTGCGGCTGCTAAAAACCATGCTTCAGTAGGTATCGTTGTAAATGCTTCTGATTACGACACTGTAATTAATGAATTAAAAACTGCTGGTTCACTTTCTTATGAAACGCGTTTCGATTTAGCAGTTAAAGCATTTGAACATACAGCTCAATACGACGGCATGATCGCTTCTTACTTAGGCGCTCGCGTTGGTAAGATCGAAGGTGAAGCTGACTTATTCCCTCGTACGTTCAATACTCAATTGAACAAAGCACAAGATTTACGTTACGGTGAAAACCCACATCAATCAGCTGCTTTTTATGTTGAAGCTAATGCAAAAGAAGCATCAGTTTCTACTGCAAAACAGTTACAAGGCAAAGAATTGTCTTATAACAACATTGCAGATACAGATGCAGCACTTGAATGTGTTAAATCATTCGCAAAACCTGCTTGTGTTATCGTAAAACATGCTAACCCTTGTGGTGTTGCTGTTTCTTTAGACGGCATTAAAGCTGCTTACGATTTAGCTTATGCGACTGATCCAGAATCTGCTTTCGGCGGCATTATTGCATTCAACCGTGAATTAGATGTTGCAACTGCTCAAGCAATTGTAGAGCGTCAATTCGTTGAAGTGATTATTGCTCCAAGTATTGCTGATGGCGTACTTGAAGTAACTGGCGCTAAGAAAAACGTTCGTGTTTTAGTATGTGGCGAGTTACCTGCAATTGATGCACGCGCACCGCAACTTGACTACAAACGCGTTAATGGCGGCTTACTTGTTCAAGATCAAGACTTAGGCATGATTACTAAAGATGATCTTAAAGTAGTTACGAAGCGTGCGCCAACTGAGCAAGAAATTGATGATCTTATCTTTGCTTGGAAAGTTGCAAAATACGTAAAATCAAACGCAATTGTTTATGCTAAAAACCGCCAAACTATTGGTGTAGGTGCAGGTCAAATGAGCCGTGTTAACTCAGCTCGTATTGCTGCCATTAAAGCTGAACATGCGGGGTTAGTTGTTGAAGGTGCTGTAATGGCTTCTGACGCATTCTTCCCATTCCGTGACGGTATTGATAATGCGGCTAAAGCTGGCATTAAATGTATCATTCAACCAGGTGGTTCTATGCGTGATGAAGAAGTAATCGCAGCAGCAGATGAAGCTGGTATTGCAATGGTCTTCACTGGTATGCGCCATTTCCGCCACTGATTTAAATTTAGTCCTCCCTAACCCTCCTTTTATTCAGGAGGGTTTTCCACAATAATGGAGCTAAACTCCACCTTGAGGGATAGAGGGGGATGAAAAGGATTAAAGTTAAGGAACAAATTAAAAATGAATATTTTAGTTTTAGGTAGTGGTGGTCGTGAACATGCTTTAGCATGGAAAATCGCGCAAGATATCAAAGTTACTCAAGTTTTCGTTGCTCCTGGTAATGCTGGTACAGCAACAGAAGACAAATGTGTAAATGTTCAACTTGATATTTTAGACAACCCTGCAATTATTGCTTTTGCTAAAGAAAATAATGTTGAGCTGGTTATTGTTGGCCCAGAAGCACCTTTAGTGAATGGTGTAGTAGATGCTGCACGTGAAGCAGGTCTAAAAATTTGGGGACCAACTCAATATGCTGCTCAGCTTGAAGGCTCAAAAGCATTTGCTAAACATTTTTTAAAGCGTCATAACATTCCAACTGCTTTTTACGAAGTATTTACGGAAGTTGATGCAGCTAAAGCTTATGTTGAAAAAAATGGTGCACCGATTGTAATTAAGGCCGATGGTCTTGCTGCTGGTAAAGGTGTAATCGTTGCAATGACCAACGAAGAAGCTTTTGCAGCAATTGATGACATGCTTGCTGGCAACAAATTCGGTGATGCTGGTTCACGTGTGGTAATTGAACAGTTCCTTGCAGGCGAAGAAGCTTCTTTCATTTGTATGATTGATGGTAAAAATATTTTACCAATGGCAACTTCACAAGATCACAAGCGTATTTTTGAAGGTGACCAAGGTCCTAATACGGGTGGTATGGGTGCCTACTCTCCTGCCCCAGTGGTAACTTCTGAGATTTTCGAACGCGTTATGACTGAAATCATGCGTCCGACTGTTGAAGGTATGGCTGCTGACGGACATGTCTACACTGGTTTCTTATATGCTGGCTTAATGATTGATGAACAAGGTCAACCACGTGTGATCGAGTTTAACTGTCGTTTTGGTGATCCTGAAACTCAGCCAATCATGATGCGCTTAAAGTCATCTCTTGTTGAATTGGTAGAAGCTGGTATTGCTGGCAATTTACCAAAAGAAGCTGAATGGGATGAACGTAAGTCAATCGGTATCGTACTTGCAGCCGAAGGCTATCCTGATAGCGTACGCAAAGGCGATGTAATTTCAGGTATTGGACAATCACCTGAAGATACTAAAATTTTCCACGCAGGTACTGCAACTCGTGAAGATGGTCACATCGTGACTTCTGGTGGTCGAGTTCTTTGTGTAACTGCGTTGGGTGACAGCGTTCTTGAAGCACAGATTAATGCGCTTGAAGTATGTGGACAAGTTACATTCACAGGTATGCAATATCGTAGTGACATTGGTTACCGCGCAATTGCACGTGAAAAAGCTGAGTAAAAACTCATTTATAGAAAGTCCTCTATGAAAGAGGGCTTTCTATTTTATTTTCACTTATCAAAAGATTTCATATAAATCCCAATTTTTATTCACTTCCAATCAATCAGATCGAAACATGTCCACTATATTGAATATGTTTTTATTGATATGATTAGTCAAAGCGTTGGAACTTTCCACAAAGTTATTGTGCCTCTAAATATTAGAGCTCATCATCTAATTCTGTTAGGGATAATAGTTATTTTTAACATTGAATACTTTTAGAGATCGTTTAAGACTGATAACACAAAATAAAACTGTTATGAAAATAGTTTTATTTAGCTCAGCTTATGACGGCAAATCAAGTATCTGAAGAATTAGAAAAGAGCTATAAGTGATAACTTTTAGTATTGAAGACTTTGTGATGTTGCAACAAAACTTATTTCTTTTCTAGTTGAGAGCCAACTCGAATAGTTGATTTCTCACTTAATCAGGACTTTTTTTACATGAAAAAGCTGATCAGTCTTTTTTTAAGCGTGTCTGTGCTATTACTTGCAGCCTGCGGTAAACAACAAAGTGAACCACAAGCTGGAAAGAGTGGTGATTCATCACAACTTCAAACTGTGGTTATTGCCTCAACTGGTTCTGACGCTGATATCTGGCGTTATATTTCGACTCTACCAGAAACTAAAGCTGCTGGTATTAAGCTTGAAGTGAAAAACTTCACTGATTATGTTGCAATGAATACAGCTGTAGCAAATAAAGAAGTTGACCTAAATGCATTCCAATCTTATGCATATTTGGTTGCTTTCAATGCATCAAATAAAGATAAAATTGCTCCAGTTGCTACAACTTATCTTGAACCAATGGGTATCTACTCAAGTAAACATAAAAAAGTAGAAGAATTCCCTCAAGGTGCAAGCATTGCAATTCCTAATGATGCAGCGAATGAAGCTCGCGCGTTATTGTTATTACAAAGTGCTGGCTTAATCAAACTTAAAGCTGACTTCGATCCTGCTAAAGGTACACCAAGCGATATTATCGATAACAGCAAAAAAATTGATATTAAACCAATTCAAATGGCGACAGCTGTACGCGTAAAAGATGAAGTTGATGCAATTGTTTTGGGTAATACGTTAGCTTTAGAAGGTGGCCTGAACGTACTTAAAGATTCTATCTACTACGAGCCTGTTGACCAGAGTACTAAACTGAATGTAAACATTCTTGCAACAGCTGAATCTCGTAAAGATGACCCAACTCTTCAGAAGGTTGGTCAGCTATACCACACTGAAGCTGTTAAAAAATACGTTGAACAACACTTTGGTGGTACAAAAGTTGACGTGAATCAGCCAATCAGCTACCTCACGGAAGCTAAATAGTAATATAATAGCTGCAACGCGAAACAGGCAAAGACTCTTTGCCTGTTTTTTCTTTTTAGCATAGTTTTTGACGACATGATTCAATTTAAAAACATTTCAAAGCACTATCAGCTTAAAGGCCAAACCATACGAGCTCTGGACCAAATTAATTTGGAAATTCCAGAAGGAAGTATTTTTGGGATTATTGGCTATAGTGGTGCAGGTAAAAGTACTTTAATCCGCCTGATTAACTTACTTGAACGACCAAATGAAGGTCAGGTTATCATTAATCAAAAGGACTTCACTGCTTTGGATGCGCGTTCATTACGTCAGGAACGTGCAAATATTGGTATGATTTTTCAGCACTTCAATTTGCTACAAACCAAGACGGTTGCTGAAAATATCGAAATGCCAATGCGTCTGCTGAATTACAATAAGGCAGAACGTGAAAAGCGCTTAAATGAGTTATTGGAGTTCATTGATCTTAAGCATAAAAAAGATGCTTATCCTGATGAACTTTCTGGCGGCCAAAAGCAACGTGTCGGTATTGCTCGTGCTTTGGCAAATCATCCAAAAATTCTTTTGTGTGATGAAGCAACCTCTGCCCTAGACCCGCAAACAACCAAGTCTGTTTTAGAGTTACTCAAGAAAATCAATCAAGAGCAAAAAATCACAATTGTTATGGTGACCCATGAAATGGATGTCATTGAAACCGTTTGTGATCATGTAGCTGTGATGGAAGCAGGTAAAGTCATTGAACAAGGCTCAACGATTGATATCTTTAGTAATCCTCAACATCCGACGACTAAGAACTTTATTCAGACTGTTTTACATCAACAGTTGCCTGTGAATATTTTAAATCAACTCGAAAATCAGCATCACCACAGCATCTACTGTTTACAGTTTTTAGGTCGCTCTGCTCAGGAACCTGTAATTCAGTCATTGATTAAACAATTTGATATTAGCTTAAATATCTTGTTCGCTAACATGACTGAAATTAACGGCACTGTAATTGGTCAAATGTTTGTACAGCTTCTAGGTGAGCCTGAGTTGATTCAGCAGGCTATCGAGTTTTTAGAGAAAAATGAAGTGAGTGTAGTTCAATCAGGAGATCAAGTATGAGAGATTTAATCGTACAGTGGTTAACTGAACTTACTCAGCCGTTCTGGCACAGCTCCCTTTCAATTGACCAGTTTGTAACAGCATTGCAAGAAACATTTCACATGGTGTTCTTTGCGCTTTTATTTGGTGGTATTTGGGGATTCATTCAAGGGATTATCCTGCTTGTAACTCGTCCAGAAGGTATTTTGCCGAATAGATTCATTTATCATTTACTCAACCCGATTGTAAATGCGTTACGCTCTCTGCCATTTATTATTTTACTTATTGCAGTGATTCCTCTTACCAAGTTATTGGTAGGCACTTCAATTGGTACATGGGCAGCGATCGTTCCTTTAACGATTTACGTTGGGCCCTATATGGGACGTCTGATTGAGACTTCCCTGCTTGAAGTAAATGAAGGAATTATTGAATCTGCTCAAGCAATGGGTGCTACACCTTGGCAAATTATCTCTCGCTTTGTTTTGCCAGAAGCACGCAGTTCACTCATTTTAAACCTAACCACAGCAACCATCAGTTTGATTGGCGCAACAGCAATGGCTGGTGCAGTTGGTGCCGGTGGTATTGGTGATTTAGCTATTTCGTATGGTTACCAACGTTTTGATACAAGCGTTGTAATTTTAACAGTGATTGTTCTATTGCTCTTAGTACAGATTGTACAGACACTAGGCAACTGGCTCGCGAAGATACGTTAAATTATCGATTATAAAAAGCTCCCTTCAGGGGGCTTTTTTGTTTGATATGAATCTTTTTTATCCAACAGTTGAGTGCGTGAGTTAATACCATTTTCTGTTATGATCAAAATCAGTGATTATTTATTTACTTTTTGGATTTGGTTTTAGGATAAAACAATGCGTTATAGAATTCATTTTATTGATGTGCAGAATGCCCTCCAAAACTATATCTGGATTTTAGAAGATACTGAAACCCAACAAGCCGTTGCAGTTGATCCAACAGAAGCAGAACTTGTTACTCAATTTTGTCAAAATCATCAACTCACTTTAACACAGATCTGGCTCACCCATTGGCACAAAGACCATATTGGAGGTGTGGCTGATCTTACTGCTGCTCAAAATATTACAGTGTATGGTCCACGTGATGAGCTTACAAAAATTCCAGGAATCACCCACCCCTTACAACATAATGATCATCTAAAGTTTAATGATTTAAAAGTAGAGATTATTGCGACCCCTGGCCACACTTTAGGACATATTGTGTATTTCATTGAGGAATTAGAAGCTGTATTCTGCGGCGACACTTTGTTTGCAATGGGATGTGGTCGATTATTTGAAGGTACGGCTGAACAAATGTATCACTCACTGAGCCGTCTAGCAGCATTACCTACACAAACCAAAGTTTATTGTACGCATGAATACACACTTTCAAATGCTGAATTTGCCTTAACGGTAGAGCCTCATAACCATGCTTTATCTGAACGAGCAGAAGAAGTCCGTGAGCGACGTAAACAAGGATCAATCACCCTCCCGAGTACGATTGAACTTGAATTAGCAACCAATCCTTTTCTTCGTGCAGAAAGTGTTGAAGACTTTACTCACCTACGCGCCCTTAAAGATAATTTCTAAAATTAATTTTCAATAAAAGATACAGTTTCATTTTAAAAACTGTATCTTTTTGCATAAGGCTTTTTGATCGTAATTATTTTTTACATTTACTTTATTCTTATTTATTCAAATTTTTTGAAAATTTCGCCAAATTTATACTTTTTTTAAAACATGCCAAGGAATAATATTTTAAATAAAAAAGTTTTATTTTTTAGTTACATAACATCCTCACAATTTTATAAAAAACAAAAATTTCCTTTCTCTA
This sequence comes from Acinetobacter lactucae, assembly GCF_013122135.1. NCBI lineage: Bacteria > Pseudomonadati > Pseudomonadota > Gammaproteobacteria > Moraxellales > Moraxellaceae > Acinetobacter > Acinetobacter lactucae. The sequence goes on along the minus strand of NZ_CP053391.1, from coordinate 1,394,117 downwards.
TCTTACTTTTTTTACAACTTGCAAAATAAAACAAAGTTTTCCCCCTTTAAAAAATCTAATTAAAACCCTATTAATAAATAAGATGTAATGCCACGGATAGAAGGAGTTCTCACGTGAAAAAGGTTGTTAAAGCTAAAAATTTGATTGCGTTTCGTATTTGGTTAGAAAAGTTAGGGTATTCAGTTAAAAATCTTGCTGATGGGAAAGGTTTTACTTTTAGTTTTAAAAAAGAATATGGTTTAGTGACCTGTGATTTAGCAGGAAATTCATTAGCGATGCAATTAGGTGAAGAGTTTGAGGATCACTTAAAAGCTTAATTTTACGACTTAATTTAATTACTATGTTTTTTTGAAAAAGACATGAATCTTGCAGAACTTTAGAATGGTTTAATTAAAATATATTGTTAGACATTAAACAAAAAATCTGTAGCGGGGCTACTCTCCCAAATTGCCCTTAGCTACAGATTTTTTTATAAAATTATTGTGCTTTAGGGTTCTTTAATGCTTTATCTAAAAGATCTTTATCTAAAGCCTTATCCCATCTTGCTACAACAATTGTTGCACAAGCATTACCTACTAAGTTTGTTAATGCACGACATTCAGACATAAAACGATCAATACCAAGAATTAATGCCATACCTGCAACAGGAACCGCCGGTACAACCGATAGAGTTGCAGCCAGAGTAATAAAGCCTGCACCAGTCACCCCTGCTGCACCTTTAGAACTTACCATCGCAACAAGAAGCAATGCAATTTGTTCACTAATTGATAAGTCTACGTTACACGCTTGCGCAATAAACAGAGCGGCCATAGTCATGTAGATATTTGTACCATCTAAGTTAAATGAATAACCTGTTGGAATTACCAAACCGACTACCGATTTTTCACAACCTGCTTTTTGCATTTTATCCATTAAAGATGGTAAAGCTGCTTCAGAAGAACTTGTTCCTAAAACCAACCAAAGTTCATCTTTGATATAACGGATTAAATGAATAATTGAGAAGCCGTTGTAACGCGCTACTGCTCCTAAGATCACTATGACAAATAGTACCGCTGTAATATAGAACGTCATAATTAATAGTAATAAATTACCAATTGATTCGATTCCATACGCACCGATGGTAAAAGCCATTGCACCAAAAGCACCGATTGGAGCTAGCTTCATTAACATACCAACCAGATAGAAAACTGGAGCCGTTAAGTTATTTAAGAAATCTGTAATTGGACGCGCACGGTCACCCAATGCAGCTAAAGAAATACCAAATAACACCGCTACAAATAGAACCTGCAAAATTTCGCCACCTGCCAGAGGGCTGACTAGTGTTTGCGGGATAATATTCATGAAAAAGTCGGTAATATTTGTTGCGTGCGCCTTTTCAACGTAAGTATTTACTTTATCGTTCACTAAGGTAGCAGGATCAATATTAAGACCTTTACCCGGTTGGATAATATTTGCCACAATCATACCAACCACAAGAGCCAAGCTTGAGAAGGTAAGGAAATAAAGCATCGCTTTACCAGTTACACGGCCAACTCGTCTCATGTTTGTCATACTGGCAATGCCTGTCACAACAGTTAAAAAGATTACGGGAGCAATAATCATTTTAACAATCTTGATGAATGCATCACCAAGCGGTTTTAAACTTTCGCCAAGTTCTGGGTAAAAATGACCTATTAAAATGCCCAAAATAATTGCAAAGATGACCTGTACATACAAAATTTGGTGAAACTTCTGTTTTTTCTGCACTGTTTCTTGGTCAAGGGTATTGAAATCCATTATCTAAATACCTTTTCGATGGGGATAAAAAAAATAAATATAAAGCGTGCACCACAAGCTGCTTTATCAAGGAAAAGCCATTGTAAAGAATAAAAAACGGCCTGTGTTATAAATTTAAAAAATGTTAAATCCAATAGTCATGCAATAAATTATATAAAATCATTATAATTTTTCTGTTTTCAAACATAGAAAAATAAATAAAATACTTCCTAAGTTATTATTTAAATTCTATATTTCAATAAAATTAAGCATAAAAATAGCTATCTAGGCTTAATTAGATCAAATAAGCCTACCATTTATTAAATAAATGATTTTATAAAAAACATGTAAATTGTAAATTATGAAAATTTAATTTAAAAATAATAAGAAATATTGATATATAAATTTATAACCACAGAAGAAATTATCTATTTCGATCAATATTCTGCTCAAATAATTCTTTTCATTTAAATGACATCAGCATGTGCTTTAAATAAACGTGCCAATAAAGTTTGCACGTAATCTAAATCTAATACTCGATCGGTGAATAAAATTCTGAACAGCATAGGTGCAATCACAGCTTCGATAATTTCCTGATTGTCGATGGTTAATTCATTACGTGATTTCGCTCTGGCTTGAATAATGTCAAGTTGTTGAATAATTAAAGTTTCGCATTTTCGAGCGTTGGAAGAATCGTTTGTATGTAGCACATCACGTAGCAATGTTTGCCCTACTTCAGAAGAGTACTCCTCGAAATATTGTTCAATCCATGCAGTAACATCAAGCTGAAATGAACCTAAATCTTTCGGTTCCATATCTGGCTTCAGTTCATTTAAGGCTACATCTGAAAATAGCTGATTGATATCACCCCAACGGCGGTAAATAGTTGAAGGTGTTACTCCTGCTTTTTGAGCAATCATAGGGATAGTAATTTGGCTTTGCTCCAAATTTTTTTGTAGTCCTTTTACTGCTTGATGTACCGCAGTTTGAATTCTTTCACTACGACCACCTGGACGTAACCCAGTAACAACTTTTGCCATTAATCAGCTCTACTTCAAGAAGAAACAATTAAAATATTATTTGTATATACAAAATACACTAAAGCTAATGATTTGCTTTAGTGTAAAAATAATGTATAAAAGCTAAATATTCGCTTTAATGTTATTCATCTTATATGAACAATTCAAGTTCAAAACGGTCTGGATCAGTTTTTCAGTTAGATCCAAAAGTGGCGTTGACCTTAAATACAATCACGCTCATGACCTTTATGGCGGCGTCTAGTGCCCCTACACCTCTATATCGTCTGTATCAGCAGACATGGCAATTTTCGCCTGTTACTCTAACTTTGATTTTTGCGACCTACGCGTTTACCTTACTTGCGTCTCTACTCATTATTGGTTCTTTATCTGATTATATCGGACGTCGGCCTGTCATTATTACAGCAATTTTTCTGCAAATTGCTTCAATGAGCTTTTTTCTTTTTGCCTCAGATGTTTCGATGTTATTTATCGCACGTGGCTTACAAGGTATCGCAACAGGTCTTGCCGTTTCTGCAATTGGAGCTGCAATTTTAGATTTCAGTAAGCATCATGGCTCCCTAATTAATAGTATTGCTCCCATGGTCGGCATGGCAGCAGGTATTTTTATTACATGTCTTATTCTGCAATTTTCAGCTCAACCCTTACATTTGGTTTTTGAACTCTTATGTGTTTTGTTTGCATTTGAACTTATTCTAAGTTTCTTTAACCCTGAGACTGTACGCAAAAGATCAGGAGCTTTGGCTTCATTAAAACCCAACATGGCTATTCCTCATCAAGCAAGAGGTGCACTATTAAGTATTAGCCCTATTAATATTGCGCTCTGGATGGTGAGTGGTTTTTTCTTATCACTTATGCCCTCTTTACTGGCAAAAATTTTTCAAACATCTTCAGCTTGGCTAAACGGCAGTATGTTTATGGCGCTCGCCCTTTCAGGTGCGGCAGGGATTCTGACGCTTAGAAAATCTACCAATTTTCGTATTTTGCTCACAGGCACCTTATCCATCATTATTGGTGCAACCGTTTTATTTTTAGCGATCAATTTTACAAGTGCCGTGGTTCTACTTATTGGTTCTATTATTACCGGAGTGGGTTTTGGTACAGCTTTCATGGGAGCAATTCGTACTGTCATGCCTCTCGCTTTACCCGAAGAACGTGCAGGTTTAATGGCTGCATTCTTTGTTGAAAGCTATTTGGCTTTTAGTGTTCCAGCAATTCTGGCGGGTTACTTTGTGGGTAAAATCGGACTTATGAACAGCGCCAATATTTATATGAGTTTAATTATTGGTCTTGCACTGATTGCCCTTCTAATGATTTTTAAAAATATTAAAAGTAAATAAGGATTAAAAAAAACAGCCTCCATCAAGGCTGTTTTTTTACTTTACTGATCACGCCAAAGCTTCAAAAAACGCTTTACATACTTTTTAAAAGGCCAAGTAAACTGTTTTACAAAACTATTTGGGATTTTATAGCCTACTGTTCCATACACACTTGCCAAATGTTTAGGCATATAGACGGTTTTAAAAATGACATCATAGAGTGGAATAAACGCAGCGTAATTCTTATCAATGGCAGGTTTTTCTGAAGAATGATGCCAATGATGAAATTCTGGCGTTGCGATAATCCAGCGCAAATATGGAAAACGAAAACGCACATTAGAATGAATAAAAATAGCGTGAAATGAAATAAAAATTAAATAAGCAAAAACAGCTGAAGTATGAAAACCTAACAGGAAAATCGGTAAAGTCGCAATAAAGCGAGTCATTAGTACTTCAATGACATGCAAACGAGAAGAGGCTAACCAATCCATATATTCAGTCGAATGATGAATCGCGTGAAAACGCCATAAGAAATTAACTTCATGCATGGCACGATGTAACCAATACACCGTAAAATCGACCACAATTAGTAATTCAATAAATTGCAGCCAAATCGGCTGAGCTTGTACATAAGGCACAATTGGATTATCAGGTAGATGCGTAATCCAATATTGAATCGGCATGACCGTTAAAAAGCTGAATAATTGAATGCCAATATGACTGACCATGAAATATTTCATATCGGTCACCCAGCCCACCCTTAATATTTTCTGTTCAGGATTTTTAGCAAAAAAACCTTCAAGCGGAATAAAAATGAACGCTAAAATGAATAAGGTCAGTACAAAATAATCGATACCCGCATAAAACGGTACACTTGGTAAAACGGGTGCTTCAATTACACCACAGCCCAAAACTGCTGCTACAAGTGAAAAACATAGTCCGTAAAAACCATATCGGTTTTGACGGAAAATTGCACTAAATGCACCAAAACCAGCACTAATCACAATGCCTGTAATCAGGCCATAATAAAAAAGATGATAATGTTTTGCGTAAAGAGGTCGGAGTTCTGGGGTCGTTAATACACTGGGAAATAAAAAACATAATGCACCAAACAAACAAAGTAAGCTGAGTGACATTGAAATAAAAGCGCTGATTTTCCCTAAACCTGCGTTAAGTTCTAAATTTTCAAATTTTGCTCTTAATTGATCGGTCATAATTCATATACAATTCTTATTGTGTATAATGCGAATGCTATCAAAATTTAATAATAAATTGGAAAGAACTTTAACTTCTCAGATCAAAGCCCTTAATCTGAAAATGAAATTTAAATAGCTTATAAAACTTCAAATATTTGACCGACAGATTGAATCAGCCATTTTCTGGCAATAATATCATCACTACGATTAAACCAGTTCAAGCTCACTTTAAAAGAATCCATGGCAAAAGGTAATTCAAACATTTGGACATTACCATGAGCTAGATAATGCCGGGCTGCTCGCGACGGTAATGTCACCAACATATCTGAACTCTGCAAAACACCTTGTAAAACACTAAAATGTGGAACTTCTAAGCGAATGCGTCGCTTCAAATCCATTGTTTTTAAATATTGCTCAACTTGGATATGTCCTGTGGATGACTTGATAGCAACATGATCTTCTTGCAAATATTGCTCTAACGTCAGTTGTTGATGTAGCCTCGGGTGGTCAGCTCTAGCAATGCATACATATCTTTCTTCAAATAAAGTACGTGTTTCTATTTTAGGCATTATGGTCTGTGTACTATTAAATACAGCTAGATCTAAAAAGCCATCAATAAGCCACTGTTCAACCTTAGATGACTGAATCTCTTCAATCTCAATTTGAATATAGGGCGCTGTTTTCTGCAAAAAAGCCATAAGACTAGGCAATAGGCAAATCTCCCCTGCGTCGGACAGTCCAATTCGGAAAGTTTTATTGGAGTTTTCAGGATGAAATTCCTGTGCTTGAGCAATCGCCGATTCAATATTAAAAATTGCTTGATGAAAAATGGGATAAAGCTCATGTGCAACTTTTGTCGGTTCGACGCCACCTCGGCTTCGGGTAAACAACTCGTCATTTAACTGACGGCGTAAACGGTTCAAATTATAAGTCACAGAAGGCTGACTCAAATTTAATTTATCAGCAGCTTTACTAATATGACGAGACTCATAAATACAGACAAAAACTTTAATCAAACCTAAATCCATGGTTCTGATCCTTTAAATACTCTAAACAAAGACTTTAACTACTTTGCTTAGAATTTAGTTCCTTTTACAGGAATAAAAATGCTTAATTCTTATGGAGATATACTTGAATTTAGCATTACACGTTTGGTTCGATTACAAATACTTATGGCAATAACACTTAAAGTTGCCAGCACACAAGGAATGGCTAGCGCGATAAAGTTATATTCAATTGGTAAATGCAAACTTAAAAGCCAGCCGCATAAAATTGGACCTAAAATCGCTCCAATACGGCCTACCCCCAAAGCCATACCAATGCCAGTACTGCGAATTGGTGAAGGATAAAACTGAGCCATATAAGCGAGTAATAAAATTTGCCCGCCGATAGACGCGGCTCCAGCAATGGCAACACAAAGATATAAAATGACCATAGGTAAAGCATAGCTCAGCAAGTAAAGTGAAATTGCACCCGCTAAGAAGAGTGAACAAATAACTTTACCTAAATGAAAACGATCAGCAAAGTAACCGCCACCAATTGCGCCCAGCATCCCACCCAAGTTTAGCGCCAATAAAAAGACCAGACTGGTTGATAAATCATATCCGGCCTCGACCATGAGTTTTGGTATCCAGTTACCGAGCGCATACACCATCAGTAAAGCCATAAATACACTCAGCCAGAAAAACACAGTGGCTAAAGCACGGTTTTCGGTAAAAAGAGCAACCAAAGGTCGAGCCGCAGTTTGTTGATTTTCTTGATGTAATACGATGTTTGTATGATCAGCTATGTTTTTTTCTGGCGCTAACTGTTTAAGTAAATCACGTACCTCATTCCATTTTTTTTGGCGAACCAGATAATCAATTGATTCGGGTAAAAATTTCCAAATAATCGGTAATGAAATGAGTGGAATACCCGCCAAAATAAACATGATTTGCCAACCAAATTTAGGAACCAACCACATGCCTAAAAGTGCTGAACTCATCCCACCAATCGCATAGCCGCTAAACATGAGCGATACTAAAGTTGATCGTAATTTCTTTGGGGCAAACTCGGTCATTATGGCAATGACATTTGGCATTACGCCGCCCAAACCGAGGCCGGCAATAAATCGATAAATGGCAAACTCTTTAGGACTGTTGGCAAAACCACATAACACCGTAAAACCACTAAAAATGAAGACACAAAGCATAATTAAACGCTTACGGCTAAAGCCATATGACTCTAATTTGTCGGCCAAACTACCGAAAATCACGGCACCAAACATCATGCCAAATAATGCAACACTACCCAGCAATCCAGCAGTCATACTATCTAACTGCCAATGTTGCATGAGCTTAGGCAATGCCACACCATAAATGACCAAATCATAGCCATCAAAAATAATAATGAGCGCACTCAGCAAAATCACCCGCCAATGTAATAGTGTTAATCTTGCATCATCAATCAATTGATTTGCATTTAGTTTTTCCATAATTGCTTTCCTTAGCAAATTGTGTGTAAAACAAAAATTTATTTAAATGGTTGCCATTCCTAGCTGATGTAATTGTTGCTGTGCTTCTGCAACATCCTGTTCTAGATCGTGTTGCCATAACCAATCAAAGCGATGCTCAAGATGTTCTCCAATTTCGGCAAACGTTGGGTACTGAGTCGAATAACATTCATAAATTTCGCCAGACTCACGAGAAGTTTGTTGAACACGACAAGCACGTTTTAAACGGAGCTTTTCATATATCGAAGACACATCGGTTAATTGATCTGCTTGTAAGTTTTTTGTCGACAATAAGGCCGCAAGGATTAATGCATCTTCAAGACCTTGGCCTGCTCCTGCACCTTGGTGAGGTAACATGGCATGTGCAGCGTCACCCATGACAATGACATGACCTGAGGTACTTTGATAAGTCGAAAGTTCTTCAATTTCATGTAAGGCCCAAATGGTAGGCTGTTCAATTAAACTGAGTAATGTTTGGCAGCTTTCGCTCCAGTCTGAAAAATCGGAAAGCATTTGAGCTTTATCGACAGGCTTAGTCCACGGTGTATCTGCTGGTAGTACTGTATCTTCGCGGTTTGAGCAGAAAGCAACGATATTAATTTGCTCCCCCTTACGAATTGGGAACGTTAAAATATGTTTATCTTTGCCCAATAACATTTGGGGAATATCTGCTAAATCTGTATCGCCATTTATTTGCTGCAAAGCTTCTTTAAATGAAGCGTGAGAAATAATGCCACGATATGCCCAAGTTCCTGAAAAACGTGGATGAACTGGTGATAAATGATGAGAAGCTAAAACATATTGGCGAGCCATGGAGCGGATACCGTCAGCCCCTATCAAATAGTCACATTCATGCTGACTACCATCATTAAAATACAAAATCACCTGATCATCTTGTTCTTCAATCGTCTCTAGGCGTTTAGAAAAGTGGACATTTTGTGTAGGCATGTGAGGAATAATGGCATCAAGAAAGTCAGCACGATGAACAGATGACTGCCCTACACCTGTTGCGATCGATGCAGATAAATATTCATCGGTATAACCATTGCGCCATTGAAACCAAACATCTTGAAATGGTGGCGATACTTTATCTGCAATTGCATGATATTCGTTGGCTAAACCTAACAGTTCAATGGCTTTGACAGCATTGGCACCAAAAGAAATCCCTGCCCCAATTTCAGAAAACTGAGGTGCAGATTCAAACATTTGGACATCTAAATGGGCGTGTTTACTTAAATTACTTGCTAAAGCCAGACCAGCAATACCACCACCGACCACGGCAATTCGAATATGTGTATTCATGTGTTTGTTCCTTAAACATCATTATCGTTTTCACATATTCATTTTTGAGAAGTTGGCTTATAAAGTCCAATTAGTATTTTTTTTGTTCAATTATTTAAAAATTAAATAATCGTCATTTGGGCGAGCCTCTATAAAGTCTAAAGGTCCCCCATGCTAATAAATGATTGTTAAAACACTTTATGGTGTGCCTGGCGGGGTTCCAATAGCATATTTCATTGGAGCTTCATAAGTTGTCTCTGCAACTGGCGAAACACGCCAAATCGTATTGCCCACATCATCTGCAACTAACACAGCACCTGAAAAATCAATTGCTACACCCACAGGGCGACCATACGCTTTGCCTTTATCGCTGAGGAATCCAGTCAAAATATCTTGCGGTGGACCAGAAGGTTGACCACTTCTAAATGGTACAAAAATGACTTTATAACCACTGTGAGGCTTACGGTTCCAAGAGCCATGCTGACCGATCAATGCACCTCCTCTAAATTGTGGCATGAGTTCGGCTGCATAAAATGTGAGGCCTAAAGAAGCCGTATGGTTGCCTAGTGCATAGTCTGGTTTAATTGCACGGGCAACCATTGCTGGATTTTGTGGTTTAACTCGTACATCAACATGTTGACCATAGTAGCTGTAAGGCCAGCCATAAAAAGCTCCATCTTGAACTGACGTCATATAATCGGGTACTAGGTCACTCCCAATTTCATCGCGCTCATTAACCACCGTCCAGAGTTTTCCACTTTGAGGTTGCCAAGCCATACCATTTGGATTACGTAGGCCCGTTGCAAATGGGCGTGACTGACCACTTGCGATGTCAAACTCCGTAATTTGTGCCCGGCCTTTTTCTTGATCTAAACCATTTTCAGCAATGTTACTGTTAGAACCAACGGTAATGTACAGCTTGGTACCAGCTGGGTTAGCAATCACATTTTTGGTCCAATGGTGGTTTAAAAGGCCACCTGGTAAGTCCAATACTTTGGTTCCACTGGCTGTAATTTGAGTTTCACCTTCTTGATAAGGAAAACGCACCAATGCATCTGTATTGGCGATATATAAGTTATTACCGACCAATGCCATACCAAATGGAGAATTTAAGTTTTGAAGAAATACTGTTTTCTGGTCAGCGACGCCATCCCCATTGGTATCACGAAGTAAGCTAATACGGTTTGCACTTGGATGAGATGAGCCTGCACGTCTCATCACAAAAGACATAATTTTACCTTTAATCCCTTTGCTGTCTTCTGGTTTAGGCGGGGCATCCGTTTCAGCAACTAATACATCGCCATTTGGTAATACATAAAGCCAGCGTGGATGTTCAAGTCCTTTTGCAAATGCTTTTACCTTTAAACCTTCCGCTGGGGTTGGCATAACTCCACTTGGCCAGCCTTTTGCAGGTGCAATATTAACGGTCGGAAATAAACTTGATTTAGGTTCAGGTAACTTTGGATCTGGACCATAACTCTCAGTAATTGGATATTGCGAGGATGAAGCGCATCCAGCTAATGTAATTAAAACCGTAGTGCCTAAAACTGGCAGTAAAAAAAATTTAGTCATGATTTATCACCATTTATTTTTTGTCGTCTTGGAAATAGCGTAATTTATGTTTGCAATTAAACAAGCAACTTTAATGGAGTCTTTTGTTTATCGCTTGCAAAAAAGTTTCTTTATCTTTTGGCGAAATCATCACTGAACTAATTTTTCCATTTTTCATATAATAAATTTTGAGTCGATCTAATGAGAGTGCTGGAGATGAAAGTGGATTATGAGTAGGCTCTATTTGGGTAATATCATTAATATTAATTTTCCATCGGAATACCAAACTCTTAATCATTAAAGTGTTGTTTTCTACCACATAATAAGTATTAAAGATGGGGAGCCAAATAAGAAAAATAATTAAACTATAAATGACGAGATGTGGAAAATTTGAAGCTAAAGAATAATGATGATTTGCTTCATAAATTTTCATAAGGATATTGGCAGTAATAACCACAAATATTAATAAAAGCCACCAATCAATTTTTGATCTAAATTTCAAAAGTCATCCTCCACGTCTAAAACTCATTGATAACGAGTCTTTCTATATTTTTTTTATAAAATAGTTGAACTAAAAATTAGCTTTAAATGTTAATGATACAAAATCTCGATCATCTATCGTGCTAAATTCATTAGAACCAAAAAAGTTATTATAGGCAATCTCTGTTGTATATTTTTGCTGATAAGTCATAGATAACGCTGCGCTTACACTCATTTGCCCTTCTTGAAAGTTTTGGCTATATCCATAAACATCATGTCTAAAACTAAGACTTGGCGTAATCACTGTAGAGGGTAAAATATCTTGATAATTTAATGCGCCACGTAATCGGTAGCCAAATGACCATTCATTAAAAAATCCTTTTTTATTACAAAAGCGTTCATTTAAATTGTCTATTTCTGTATTTGTAAGATGAGCTGTACCATACGGCGTACATTTAAAGTCGCCTGTTTCAGGATTATAAGCACCTGTTGAAAGCTCACTACGGCCAAATGCGCCTGTCCGGCCAATCCGATGATTACCAATATCTGCAATATGGTTTAAGGCAAACTCTGTAGACCATGTCATCGAATTTGCACCCCAAATATTGAATATGCTATCAGTTGCTCCAACCGAAAATTGTGTTACGGGTAAACGTACATATCCTTGAATATATTGACCCAATCCAACAGTTTTTCCCGGGGGAGCAAATGGTGTACCTTCCGATAGCACTTGAGCATAGACAATATCTGTGCCGTTTAATTGCAAAGGTTGATTAGGCTTGTGGGTTAATTCACTAAAAACCATCGTTGTGCCAACTTTACCAGTCAGACTTAATCCAAACATTTTGATATTTTCAGGATAAATAGAAAAATAACTTGCGGTATTAAAGTGCTCTGGCCCGCGCGCTGTTACTGCCGTTCCATCAAAGTTTGCATTACGGCTATGGAAGTTGGCATAGTAAATACCTAACTCAGCATTATTTAAACTTGGTAATGTCTGTTTTAAAGCAATACCATATTGGCCGTTATCCTTTGCTTTTCTACTTTCTGCGCGTGGAATATAGGTACGTAAACGAATTGCGGTATCTGATAATTTATCTCCCCCTCCAGCAATCAGAACTGGTCCTGCGTTTTCAGGCACAAAGTCTGAAATCTCAAAGAAAGTTCCACTACCATCAACAACTGAAGGTCTAAATTTAAATTGATAGAACCCTTCTATTTTCAAATTTTTATTAATACTTGTGTCGAATGAAAACATTTCGGTTGGAATGATTCTTTCTTTTGCATCACCACCCGGTCGGTTGATTGCAGCAAAATCAAATGCACTTACCGAATTTAACCCGTTTTGGAAAAACTGAGATTTCCCCCAATTTAATGTTTGTTTGCCTAGTTTTAAATTTATGCTTTTTCCATCGCCTAGTTCAAAATTTTTCCATATATAGGCATTCCATAAATCAATACCTTTGAACTTTGCGAGCCTTGGCCACGCTGAATCATTAAAAGGTTTAAAGTCTCCTTGTCCTGTCTCATAGGCATGGTCATACCAATATTTAGTGCTAATGACCGCACCCTGCTGTTTTCCATTTAGCTTAACTTCAGTTATGCCTCTGATAATCTGTGAAATGGCATCATATTTACTAAAATTCATACGTCCATCATCACCATTCACATCAATGCTAGCGCCTTGTTTCCCTATTTTGTTTGCGTCGGGACGGTAAAGTAATGAAACGGATGGGTCTTGTGTACTCCAACTCGCACCTAGGCTTAATGTGGTTTTTGTCTCGAACTTCCAGTCTTTATCAATATCAAAACTGGCTGCATTTGCTTTAGACATAAATAAAATTAGGCTGAATGAAACACCTATTTTTTGAATATATAAAACGTGATTATTTCTTTGATTTAAATATAGGTAATGACCCATCATATTATCTTCCTATAAATATGATTTTTCTTATTTATTGCTTATTACTCAAAGCCATCCTTTGGCTTTTAAATGGTTTACACAAGCAGGTATTTTTAACTAGGCAGGTTGTTCAACTTGATCTAACTGTTGAATAAATTTTTCAGCTAAAGGCCAATAGCCAAAGCCAGATGCAGGATTTAAATGTCCCACATCACCCAAATTTACGAGTTGACTGCCCCACTTTTCTGCCATTTCACTGACAGCTTCATAACGAGCTAAATGGTCATTGGTACTTGCAACCAAAATGCTGGGAAAAGGTAATGTTTGATCTGGTAAAGGACTCCATCCTTCTTGATGAAGTGCAGTTGGGCTTGGATAATTTTCTGGCCAGCTTTGGTTTAAGTCAGGTGGAGCCACAAGTAAAGCGCCCTGAATTGCTCGTTGGTATTTTGCAGCCCAGTGTAGTGTCATCAGCACGCCTGCACTGTGCGCAACCAAAATGACAGATCCTTGTATTTGTTCGAGTTGTGCCTGAATAGCAGCAACTCTATTTTCACAATTGAGTTTATTAATTTGCACAGGTGGTACAGAGTGAACCTTTGCTAGCTTTGTTTCCAAGATCGTTTGCCAATGTTCGGAAACATGATCGCGTAAGCCCGGAATAATTAAAATTGTTGCGTTGGTTTGTATTTTTTCCATTTCGACGCCTGTGAACTTTGCCATCTAGGATGCCTAAGAATTTTTATAAAACTCCATTCACAATAAAGACTCATTTCAGTTAGTGGTGTACATAAGACGTCACGGACTTTTCATTTGATGACACATATTTTTAAAATTTCTTAAATTAATTAAAATAGTTTTTGTAATTACAAATAAGCCAAAAGAACAGATTTAAAATTGATTCGACATCACGATTGGGCTCTTAAATAAAAGCTTTTGTAATGTAGATATTTTAGTTATAACTAGATATGAGCTGTAAGGAATATGGCTGATTAAGAACAGGAGATAATAAAATGGTGCCTCTTGCGCATACCGCCTCTTTAAAAAATTATTTGGCAGTTGCTCAGCAATTAGATCTAAATCCCTACCATTTATTATCACGTGTTGGGCTTAGCCAAATTCAATTGAATGATCTTAAACAACGTATTCCTGTAGATAAAGCCATTACCTTGCTTGAAGACTCAGCCCAGATGAGTAATTGTGATGTTTTCGGTTTACATATGGCAGAGCAACGTGAAATCGCGGATTTTGGTGAACTGAGCTTATTATTAAGTTACCAATATACCTTGAGAGAAGCACTACAAACGATTGTTCGTTATAGAAATTTACTCAATAACTCACTTGAAATATATATTGAAGAAATTGACGATACGGTTGTTATTCGAGAGGAAGTGGTAACCACAACTTGTGGGTATAGCCGCCAAGCCACAGAACTTGCTTTAGGAATCACCCATCGTTTTTGTGCAGCACTCATGATGCAAAAATGGCGGCCATTAAGTGTACATTTCACTCATAACCCACCGAGTGATCTAACTTTGCATCGGCGGATTTTTGGCTGTGCACTAGAGTTTGGTAGTGACTTTAATGGCATTGTTTGTACAGCGGCTGAACTTGATACAACCAACCCTCAAGCAAATCTGGCTATGGCCAACCATGCACAGCGTTATTTAGATATTTTGCAGAATAGTAATGAATCGACCATGATTTTTGATATTCGAAAAAGTATTTATCTTCTTTTGCCAATGGGCCGCGCTACAATTGATCAAGTCGCTCAAACACATGGGATTCATGTTCGGACCTTACAGCGCCGATTAGAAGAAGCTCAAACGAGTTTTAGTGATTTAATCAATGAAGTACGCAAAGACCTCGTATTTCGTTATTTAAAAAATCTAAATTATTCACTTGCTCAGGTGTCTGATATTTTAGGTTACTCAATGCCGAGTTCTTTTACGCGCTGGTTCATTAGTCAATTTGGTATGTCACCGAACATGTGGCGTAGTCACAATAAAGCCCTGCTCAATTAATTTCTCTTTATTTGATGCCAAATGAAATCATTTAGAATATAAGGAAGTTATGGGAGAACCACTTCAGAACTTCCTTAAGAATTTAATTTTTAAAATTAAAACCACAAGCGCATAAGCCCAAGAACCAATACCACTAAAAAGATACTTTCGCCAATCATTAGAAGAATCGGTTTAATTCCAACAGATGCTAATTCTTTTAACTGAGTTTTCATTCCTAAAGCACTAATTGCAATGACTAAAAACCAGCGTGATAAATCATTAATTCCATTTTGTACCATCATGGGCACCCATCCTGTACTGTTAATACAAGCGAGTATTAAAAAGCCAACAGCAAACCATGGCAATAATGGTGGTCGTTCTCCCGTTGAATCTGCACCTTGCATGCGGGTAATCATGGCTGCACAAACAATTACTGGAAGCAACATTGCTACACGCATAAGTTTAACTACAGTGGCTGTATCACCTGTTTCAGTAGACATGCTATAACCAGCTCCCACCACTTGCGCTACATCATGAATGGTAGCTCCGAGAAAGACACCGGCAGCCTGTGGCGATAGATCTAACCACTTCGCAATCATTGGATAAACAATCATTGCTAATGTTGAAAGTGCAGAGACCCCAATGACAGTAAACAAGGTCGCTTTTTCTTTTTGGGGATGATTCGGAAAGGCAGCTGACAATGCTAGCGCAGCTGAAGCACCACAAATTGCTGTTGATCCACCAGTGAGCATGCCAAATAGTTTTTGGAAACCTAAAATTTTAGCTGCAATCACTGAAACGGCGATTGTAACAATAACCAGAGTTATGACTAAGGCTACAGGCTGCCATCCTAGTGCAGTGATTTGTCCTAAAGTGATACGCATGCCGAGTAACGCGATGCCTATTCGGAGTACGTTACGTGCAGTAAATTCGATACCTACCTTACATTTACTTTCAGCCGCTAAAAAATTTAGGCTCATACCGAGTAACAGTGCAAACAACATCACTGGCGCACCATAGTGCTCTGATAAAAAACAGGCAGCCGCAGCAACGACCGAACTGACCACAAAGCCTGGTGCTAATTCTCTTGTACGCTGGGAAAAATTTTTCAAAACTAAACTACTCATGATTTCCCCCACAGCCCATCACAATAAATACCTTGTCCTCAATCACTTCTACGGGATAGGTTGCAACTTTGAGCAAAGAAGAATTAACTAAACAGCCATTTGTTAAATCAAAACGTAGACCATGGGCACAGCACTGAATCACTCGTCCTTCTAGACGTCCGCTAAATAGCGATGCGCCCTGATGAGGACAACTGTCATCGATTGCATAAAATTGAGCCGCAACGTTAAATAGTGCGAGAGTTTTATCTCCAATTTTAAAAAAAGCCCGCTCACCTGAATTTGGAATTTTTTCAAAAGGCACTTGAAATCGGTTGGTCATATCAACTCTCCTTGTGCCAGCATTGCCTCTTGCATCGCTTGATAAAGTGCATCTGCTGATTGCGCACCCACTAAGGCTGAAGCCCGATCAAAAATAAAATAAGGCACGCCATTACCTCCTGTACTTGCAGAGATAAAATCTTGATGATCTTGAATCAGTAAATCTTTGATCATTTCACGCGGGAAACCACAGCGTTTGGCGATTTTGTATAAAGTGGTGGTATTTCCGATGTCTAAGCCATCATAAAAATATGCAGCAAAGAGTTGTTCTAACAACACATTGCACTGCTCAGGAGTTCCTATCTTTAAAGCTTTATCAAATAAGCGATGAGCTTTGGCCGTATTTGGCATTCGTTTAATTTGCTCAAAATCGATCTTGAGCCCAACTTTATTTGCAGCTTTATTGACCTGTTCTTGTCTCATACGAACTGCTGTCAAGCTACCTAACCGTTTCAAATAAAACGTTTGAAACTGTACACCTTCAACAGCTAAGTCGGGTATGAGCTGAACACCTCGCCAGTGTACGACCACTTTGACTTTGGGGTGAAGCTGATAAAATCTATTTATAGCGATCAGTAACTGACGTTTGCCGATCAAACACCAAGGACAAATAAAGTCAAAAAATACATCAATATGTAATTGCCGAATCATCATTTGTTATTCATCCCGCATTTTTGTATTTGGTTACCTAAATGATTTTTAAGCTCAGTTATTCCTTGCTGCTCAAAGCGTGCAATATCTTTGTGATAATGGCGTTTGGCATAAAAAAATACGGCTGCAGCTGCAATACTGACCAATGGCATGAGTTGAAATGCGCTATGTAATCCAATCACATCAGATACTTTGCCAACGACTAAAGGACCAAGAGCTAAACCAAGAAAATTGTTAGCAAGAGTAAGGGTTGCAAACGCAGAGCCATGAACTGAGTTGTGTGTAAGATTGGCCACCATGGCACTAGATGGCCCATTGGTTCCTAGGGCAATAAACATTCCGAGGCAGATGAGAAGTAACTGGTTACGTCCCGCAGGTACAGCAAAAGCAATTAATAAAAGAACACAACCGAGCAAGCAGTATGTAATCGCTAAACTGACTTTACGATCTGGACAGTTACGGCCCAAATAATCACACAACATGCCGCATAGAATTGTGCCTACTGCACTACATAGCAAAATGACCGCTGCCATCACACCTGCTTTGTCAGTAGTCATGCCGTAATAGCGATTGAGATAACTCGGCATCCAGACAATCACTGTGCCACCAACAAATAATTGCAGGCCACTACCAATATAAGTGGCAATGACTGAACGACTTGAATATAAAGTTTTTAAAGGGCTTTTAATGTGCTGGGCTTTACTACGAATTTTATTTTGAGGTGCTGCGTTTATTCTGTTTTCTTTCACTAAAATTGGATATAGAAAAGCCAAAATGAGACCAAACAAAGCAATGGCGCCAAAAGCCCAACGCCAACCGAAATACTGTGCGAGTACACCACCTAAAGCCACACCCAAAAACGAGCCAAATACGCCACCCGCCATAAAAGCACTGGCGAGTGTTGCACGCATTTCTCTTGGAAAAACAGCCACAACCACGGCGATTCCAACGCTGCCATAAGCTGCTTCACCCACACCAACCATAAAACGAGCAATAAACATTTGCTCATAATTTTCAGCCAGTGCACATCCTAAAGTCGCCAAACTCCATAACGTCGCCATAATGGCCAAGCTTTTCACTCGCCCAAAACGGTCTGCCAATAAAGATAACGGCAGAGTCAATAAACCCACCATTAAAGCGACAATGCCACTGAGCAAACCTAACTGACTGTCGCTGAGTAACCACTCATTTTTAAGTAAAGGAAAAACTGCGTTTAAGACTTGTCGTGACATGTAATCTGAAATGAGCAAACCGAATGTCAAAGCAAAAACAAGCCATGCATAACGACGAGGTATACTGATTGACGTATCAACATCGCTCATCTGATCTGAATACTGATGTGCATTCATACGACCTCCTTGTATTTTTTATAATTTCTATTTAGCTAGTGCAGCAGCGCACTTTTAAAGTCAAAGCGAATCAGCTGCACTACAATTGAGGTCTAAATTCCGTTAGACCTTGTCACATTAATTACGCTGTGGAACGCCCTTTTGCCCTGCTTTACGATTGGGTGCCATACCATTTGCGATTAGGGTTTCTTCGATACTGTTGTATTGCACCCCTATACGATAAATTTCGCGGGCTTCTTTTCCTGAGGCAATTTCGCGTCCTAGTTCATGAGCAATACGAACAGTTTGTTTAATTTGCTCTACAGATGAAAAACGGCGCCCGTGATGATCAATGATCGTGTCTTCGTTACCCACACGAGCATGTAAACCCATTGCCATCGACATCGTATTAAAAGGCAATACATTTTTGAGCAGAGATTCTGATGTCAACGTACATCCATCAGGTACGCGATGAATAAAATTAAAGAAATTAAATGGGTTTGGACCATCAAAACCTCCACCAATTCCAATCCACGTTAAGTTTAACGGCCCCATGTACAATCCTTTGCGCACCATACGTTCTAGCGTCTCAAGACCATGCATACCCGTTAATTGAAAGTGCGGTTGAATATTGTTTTTACATAAGCGCTTGATGTGTTCGGTGACCCATGCAGGTCCTGCAGGCACAGTCATTTCTGCATATGCTGCCTGAGTCGCTTGATGTGCCAATGATGTCCCTTCTAAATATTCTGGATAGAGCAATTCCATAATATTCATTTGTGTGGTGTTAATTGCCACCGTGACCTGATCGGGCTTTGGAGTGAGTTCGGCCAACATATGTCGGGTGTCATCACTTAACCATAGGGCCGCTTCACCTTCACTCTCTGGTGCAAATGAAATCGAACCGCCTACCTGAATAATCATGTCAGGTACAGCTTCACGAACACCTGCGATGAGTTCATTAAATTTTGACAAGCGTTTAGAGCCTTTGCCATCAAGCTCACGGACATGTAAATGCAGCACTGTCGCGCCCGCTTCATAGCACTCAACCGCTTTTTGTATTTGCTCATCCATGGTCACAGGAATATCTTCGGGAAAGTCTTCTGGCATCCATTCAGGTCCATACGGCGCAACCGTGATTACCACTTTTTCCATATTTTCTGGGTGCAATGAGTCGTCAAAGAATTGCATATGCATCTCCTCATATATTTTTAGAATTTTCAATTAGATAAAATTATTTAGCCAATAGACTTAATAGGTTGCGTCACCAATAATGCCAGCCCGCTCCATTTTTCGGTGGCAAGGTGGGTAATCCATGACTGCATAATGTTGTGTACTTCGGTTATCCCAAATGGCAATACTGTTAGGCTTCCAACGCCAGCGCACTTGAAACTCTGGAATATACGCTTGAGAAATTAAGTAACGCAGTAATTCAGCTGCACCCGGATTGGCATCTTGGCCAAATCTGACCCGTTCTTTGGTGTGATAGTTACTGAAGTGGGTCGTAAACGCGTTGACGTATAAAATTTTCTCTCCCGTTTCAGGATGAGTACGCACTACTGGGTGCTCAGCATCGGGAAACTTTGCTTTTAAGTCTAAGCGCTTTTCAGGTGGCATTGCCGCCCCAAAACTTGCTTCTATGCTGTGATAAGCACGTAAATCTGCAATCTTAGCCTTAATATCGTCGGGTAAAGACTCATAGGCCATAACCATATTGGTCCACATCGTGTCACCACCCACTGGTGGGCATTCGACACAATGCAGCACACATCCCATCGGTGGAACCTTGCGCCAGCTTGCATCGCTGTGCCAAGCATTTTCATAACGATCGACAGGACTTTCGGGATGTTTATAAATCTGTACCAAACCCGGATGATCAGGATGGCTGCCTACCGCAGGATGATCTTCTAACTGTCCAAATTTTTCTGCAAATGCAACATGATCCTGACGGGTTAAGTGCTGATCTCGTAAAAACAACACACGGTGTTTAAGTAGTTGTGTGCGAATTTCAGCAAATAATCCATCATCATAAATCGCATCAGCAAGTTTGACGCCACTGAGCTCTGCACCAATATTGCAAGTTAACTGTTCAATTTGCATAAGAAATCCCTTCAAATTACAAAGATTGATGAACCTATTGTTTTACGTGCTTCCAAATCACGATGAGCTTGCACGGCATCCTTTAACTCATAGCGCTGATTAATTTCAATTTTGATTCGTCCATGTCGAACATGCTCAAATAATTCATTTGCCAGTTCTTTCTTCTCGGCAGGATCTGCAATGTAATCTGCCAAAGCTGGACGTGTGACAAACAATGAGCCTTTCACGGCGAGTAATACCGGATCAAAAGCAGGGATTGGACCAGACGCTGTTCCTACGCAGACCAACAAACCACGGCGTTTGAGGGAGTCTAATGAACTCATAAAAGTGGCTTGACCAACACTATCGAAAACGACATTTACACCAACGCCACCTGTTAACTCGCGTACACGTTCAGCAACATTTTCATGGCTGTAGTTAATGACATGATCACAACCATGAGCTCGTGCTACGGCAGCTTTTTCTTCTGAAGATGTGGTCCCGATAACAGTCAAGCCAAGTAATTTGGCCCATTGAGAAACAATCAGCCCAACACCGCCTGCGGCTGCATGTAGTAAAATTGAATCGCCCGCTTTAAAGTCATAAATACGGCGCATCAGATAAGCAGCGGTCAGTCCTCGCATGGTCATGGCTGCCGCTGTTTCACAAGAAATTTCTTCGGGTAATTTAATTAAAGCATTTGCTGGAATTAGACGGTGGGTACTATATGCACCTAAGGTATTTAAAAAACCAGTATAAGTAACTCGATCACCTACTTTAAGCTGAGTGACCCCTTCACCTAAAGCCTCAACTACACCTGAAGCTTCGACGCCCATGCCGTTGGGCATTGGAATTTTATAAGTTCCATTACGAAAATATGTATCGGCATAATTTAAACCGACTGCCACATGACGTAGGCGTACTTCTCCAGCTTTGGGATCTCCTACTTCTACATCTTCATAGCGCATTACTTCTGGCGTTCCTGTTCCATAGAAACGTATAGCTTTCGTCAACGTCATGTCCTATTCCATATTTTGGTTTTTTATTGAGTGCCTATAAAAGCAATAACCAAAATTACAACAGATAGGATATGGGCCACTTTACATTTGACGACACAGGCTTAACGTTTAATGACAGGCAGATTATTTGAAATATTGCTAAACCCTGTTGCCAACCGTTGCCGTAGATATATGTAGATTGGCGCTATTAGAAATTTTATTTTCATTCAAGCTAAAACTCACCGCTTCTTTGGCATGAATGGCAGTCGTATCAAATAAAGGAACCGAGAATTTAAGCTCACCAATCAACATACAAATTTCGGTACAACCTAAGATAATTCCTTGGGCGCCTTCAGCTATGAGTCTCTCTACGATAGCCATGTACTTTTGCCGAGACTCTGGGTTGATCACACCTAAACAAAGTTCCTCATAAATGATGCGATGAACGATCTTTCGTTCAGCTTCATTTGGAATAACGACATCAATTCCATAATCCTGCAATCGAGTTTTATAAAAATCTTGCTCCATTGTAAAAGCTGTTCCCAAGAGTGCGACTCTACGAATGTCTTGACTCACAATTTCTTTTGCTGTCGCATCGGCAATGTGTATAAAAGGGACCGTAATTGACTCTTCAATTTGTGCAGCAACTTTATGCATAGTATTAGTACACACCAAAATACAATCTGCGCCTGCTTTTTCTAAATTTTGTGCTTGCTCAGCTAAATATGCACCTGCCTCTTGCCATAAACCCTTCGCTTGCAAGGCTACAATTTCTTCAAAATCAAGACTATTAATAATGACCTTAGCTGAATGCAATTTTCCTAATTTATGATGAACCATTTTATTGATTTGTTGATAATAAAGTGCTGTAGATTCCCAACTCATTCCGCCTAATAAGCCGATTGTTTTCATTATTTAGTCCTTCTATTTATGCAAAACTTATCTATATCTCTTATGAGTAAAGCGCAGCTAGAATAAAATTGCTTTTTTGATACTTAAAACTTTAAATGAAGTTAAAATATTTAGATTGAATTTATACTTGATAAAAAAGACATGAATATTGATATATTTAATGATAATTATGAATACATTGGGATTGCTGATAAAAAATTAGCCCATCAATTGGGACTATGGCATAGGGTATTTACTTGTCTTGTATATAACCCATCAACTCAATATGCTTATTTTCAGCTAAAAAATTGTGATAATTATACTTTTGACAGAGAACGTTTTCTTGATATCTCTGTTGGTGGACACTACGAGGCAGGTGAAACCATTGAACAAGGCATAAGAGAATGCGAGGAAGAGTTAGGAATTAAGGTGGAATTCAACCAACTTATCCCTATAGGAATTAGGCAGACTGCTTGCCATATTGCAGATAATTACATTGCAAATGAATTTCAACATATCTTCTTACTACCTCTAAATATTGAATTATCCGAGCTAAAGCCGAAAGATAAAGAGGTAGTAGGATTTGCAGAAGTCCAAATATATGATTGTATTGATTTACTCCAACATAAAGTTAATACACTACAAATAAAACAGAATATTAAAACTAAAGAAGACTTATGGGAAGTAAGTACCAAAACCATTACGTTAAAAGACTTTCCTCCAAATTATTTAGCTATTGATAAAATAATTGAGAGATTGCTCATCGCAGCTACAAGACAAATTTCCGGCGAAAATACAAACAACATTTATTGGTAAATTCAAAGTCGATTTATAAAGGAAATTTATTGATGCTTATATATTTCATAGGACCAGGAGGTGCTGGAAAAACAACTCTAGCTAAGCAATTTTCTAAAGATTTCGGTGCTATTTATTATGATTTAGATGAGCACTTTATACTTAAAATAGGAAATATTTCTCAATTTATAAACATATATGGATATAAAGAATATGCAATTCAAAATATTGAGTTGTACCAAAATTTAGTCAAAAATATAGACCATAATTTAATTAATATTGTTGTGTGTTCATCAGGATTCATGACTTATCCAAATGAACTCACAACTAATTACCGCGAAATAAAGACTCACATTGAAGATCATTATTTAACGTTTTTAGTCTTACCTTCTTTTGGGTTAGAAATTTGTGTAAAGGAAATTGTAAATAGACAGTTACAACGTAAGTATTTAAACGGATCCGCCACAAGTGAAGAACATAAGATTAGAAATCGCTTCCCTTTATATATAAATTTAAAATGTCAAAAAATCTTAACTAATGAAGCGCCTTCAAAAATAGCGTTTAAGCTATACAAACAAATTTTTTTAAATTGATAGGATCTACTTTTGAAACTATTTAATAAGAACTCTATGTTAGAGACAGAACGTTTAATGTCACGACCATTTCTTGAAGAAAACTTATCTATTCTAGAAAATTTAGCTTAGCTTAAACCCAAATCATAAAGCATAAGAATTCACGCAAACTTCACGACTAGCTCTTTAATTTAATCTTATAACGTTGGCTTGGATATCGACATGAAAATTATAACTACAGCCCTAGGACTGATAACCCTAGTAGGTTTAACCGCGTGTAAAAGTGTGCCTAGTTACTCAGGTGACTATGGCAAAGCTGAACAAAAAATTAATGGAATAGCATTAAATGACCAACAGGCACTAGATATCGGTAATCGTTTTGTTGCCGCATTTAATACGCTTGGTACCCCTTCTTTTGTGAATAATGCCAGCAATCTTTACGCTGATCAGCTGTATATCAATGACACACTCTCGCAGTTCACTCAAAAGAAAGATCTCATTAAGCATTTTGAAGGTATGAATGCTCGAGTGAGTAATGTCACAGTAAAACTCATTAGTGCAACTCATCACGAAGATACCGCCTATATTCATTGGTATATGACTTATGACTTTAAAATGCTAGGGCGATCAAAAACCATGGCTTCTTATGGAATTAGTCAAATTAAGATTAATGACCAACAAAAAATTATTTTCCAGCAAGATTATTGGGATCCAGCGAATGGCCTCTACCGTTCTTTACCAATATTTGGAGGAGTATATAAATGGGTATTGCCGTTCAAAAAAGTCGAATCTTAATATTTCTGGGAATCTTAATCGTATCTCAAGCGAACGCGGCTGAACTGAAAAAATGCAGTTCAGCGCCGTTAATGGTCACGAGTAAGAAGGTAGGAAATGTCAGTTACTTTGCTGAAGATTGTCAAAAAAATTGGCAAACTCAAAGCATCAAAATGGACTTTAGCTACAACCGAGATATTCCCGAGTGGGCATTTAAACGTGCAGCAAGCCATTTTTTAAAGAAAAATGTTAATGGCTTTGATGCTAAATCTCCACTGAATCATATTAATGAGCTATATAGGCCAATTAAGAGTGGAGATCTTTACAGTCTCTACTATCAACATGAGAACCAAAAACTAGAACTGAAATTAAACCAAAAGCTACTCGGTTCTTTAAACAATCCGAATGCAAATCAATATTTTAAAATCTGGTTTGGTCAAGAACCTTTTAATGCTAAATTAAAACAACAACTACTAAATTAATGGCTTAATAAAATCTCATGGGTAATCACTTTATCCTCATGGTTGAGGACCATTTTGAACTCGCAGCAACGGTCTGCGAATTTCTTGAAGTGCATGGTTATGTCGTCGATCATGCACGTAATTTAGATGCTGCTCGGACTTTTCTAAAATCGCAGCATTATCACCTTTTGCTACTCGATATAAATTTGCCCGATGGCTCGGGTTATGATCTATGCAACTGGCTACGCACCGAACAAGGCGTTGATATTCCCGTCCTTATGCTGACAGCAAGAGACACTTTAGATGACAAACTTAAAGGCTTTACTGCTGGAACTGATGATTATTTGGTAAAACCTTTTGATTTTAATGAATTAGTAATGCGGATTCGTGCCTTAATAAAAAGAGCTGCTGGTGAGGTCACTCATCATAAAATTCAGATTCATGATTTAATTCTTGATAGTGCAACTCAAACCGTGGTTCGTGCCGGCAATAATATCGAGTTACCCCCTATTCAATTTAAACTATTAAAAATTTTGATGCGCCAGTCTCCTAAAGTGGTAACTAAACAAGAACTCATGATGGAGCTATGGGGAGACGAAGAACCAGAAAGCGATGCGTTACGTAGTCACATCTATAACTTAAGAAAAATGGTGGATAAACCTTTTGACCCAAAACTATTACATACAGTAGCGGGTGTCGGTTTAAAAATAGCTTTAGACAGTTCTACGAGTTAACTTAAATAGACCACAACAATTAATCCCGTGGTCGGTTCCAAATCAAGTTCAGGATGAGTGGTTAAATAATATTGTCGATCAAACAACTCCACTCGCCATCCTAATTGTTTACAAAGCTTCTGTACCAATTGGAGCCCAATACCATGTCCTTTAACTTTTAAAGAGAGTTGGGAGTCATTAAGCTCTTGTACCTTCACATCATTAGGTAAAGAAATTCCAATTCCATTATCTGCAATAATCAGGCTGTTTTTCTGTTGAATGATGTCAATTTGTGAACCCTGTGAGTAGTTCAGTGCATTACGTAAAATATTACTTAAAACCATTTTTGTCATAGAGGGATATAACCAGCGTGGCTGTTCAGAACCATCAGGTTGAATATTAATATGTATTCCTTTACTCACGCTTACCGCTTCTAAACTTTCAACTAAGTCCTTCACCGTTTTGGATAATAAATTTTTCTCAGACGGTAAGCTTTTTACCGTATTACGTGCAATTGCAAGCAAGGTATCGACGAGCAACTGCATATCTTCAATTGTATTATGAAGACGAACTAAAGATTTATCATCTCCATACTTCGCCTGACACAGTTGTACATTCCCTTTTAAAATGGTGAGCGGAGTACGCAACTCATGGCTCACATCTCCCGTAAATTCTCTTTCGCGTCGAATAAAATCACTTAAAACTTGATGATATTTTTCCAAAGCTTGTTTGAGATATTCGGCTTCCATATTGCCATTGGTATTAATATCTTTAAATGGAGAAGCTTGAGTGTCTTGATGGGCCCAATCAATATTTTCTAAAGCATTCGCTAAGCGTGTAATCGGGGAAAAATAGCGTCTTGCTCTTCGATTTGACCACCACAAAAAGCTATATAAAACCGACAAACTGAACATCAGCGGTGCAAGGCCAAATAACCAGATCAGCTTGTTGACATTGCTTTCACCAAATACCAACAGAACATGCTGACCATTACGTTCACCGTATACCGTCATCCGCTCTTTACCATCAACGAATACTCGGTGCACGCCACTTTCTAAATGCATGCCGCGAAAAGGTTGAGGCGCGACCTGAGTATTCCACCGATATCCATATAAATTTTTGGTATCAGGTAAATCTGCATCCGGGTTACGTTCTATGCGTGTCCAATAATGTTCCATTTCCTGCTCTAAAGCAGTTTTAAGTAAGGAACCTTTAATGACCCAAGCACTACAAGCCAACCCGACCACGATCGATAGTGCAATCAGACCAATCTGCAACCAATAATATCGATTGAACATTTGGGCTAATGGATGACTAACTTTACCATCATGTCGAGTTCTTATCATATCTTTATCGCCGGGATAGGCTATAGAAATTACTATGATCTCTTTTTAAATAAAAAGTGACCAACAACCCATTCTTGACCTTGCTCAAAACCAAATAACTCAGCACAAGCCATGAAGAAAATACGCCAGCGTTGCCACCAAATATTGGCATCTTTTCCATAGATTTTTTTAAACAGCGGTTTCAGTTCGACTTCATGGTTATCCATATTATCAAGCCAAGCATTTGCCGTTCTCATATAGTGCTCACCCGACCACTGCCACTGTTGAGCCAACTCTAAATGCTCTTGGAAATGCAAAAAAGTGGAAGTCGAAGGCATTAAACCGCCAGTAAAGAAATACTTAGACATCCAATCATAATCTGATTTTACTTCAAAAGGATAATGTAAAAAGCGATGACAAAAAATATGACACCAGAGTAAGCCATCTGCCTTTAGCCATCGCTGAATTTTTTCAAAAAGACGTTGGTAATTACGGACATGTTCAAACATTTCAACCGATACAACTCGATCAAACTTACTCTGGTCTAATTCCAGCACATTCACATCACAAGTGAGCACTTCAACATTAGTTAAACCTCTCAATTCTGCTTGCCGAAGAATGTGCTTTTTTTGCGTTGCAGAATTTGAAACAGCTGTAATCTGTGAGCGCGGATAGTTTTCTGCCATCCACAAAGTTAAAGAACCCCAGCCACAGCCCAACTCTAAAATGTGTTGACCGTTTTTAAGTTGTGCTCGTTCACAATAAAGCTGAAGAGCCAACTCTTCTGCCTGATCTAAAGTTGTTGTTTTAGTTGGAAAATAACATGCACTATATTTGAGTCTTTTTCCAAGCACCGCTTGAAAAAACTCGGTCGGCAATTCATAGTGCTGCTCATTTGCCTTATCGGTTTCAACCGCGATTTCGCTCCGTTTTAGCATATTAAGCACATCGATGTAACGCTGTGCGCTTTGCTCAGGGTCATAACGGCCTTCTTGGATTAAGCGCTTTTTACTTAAAGCACGAATTGCAGCTCGAATTGCATGATCTGGAATCACACCACTTTCAACAATTTTCAAAGACTGATGAACAATAAAATCCATATGCGCACCTATTTTTTGGGTTTTCGCGGAATAAACATTGACGTTTTTTGTTGATAATCAAGATAATTTTGACCACGACTTTTAATTGCTTGTTTTTCACTGAATGGAATACCCGTGACGTAATATAAAAATAGCCACATCAGTAACGGATAAATCCACAATAAATATTGGCCCACTGCTAAACCAATGATTGGATAGGCAAACCAGTGCAACCATTCAAAAAAATAATTTGGATGACGTGAATAACGCCATAAACCCTGATCCATCGTTTTGCCACGATGATCTGGATTTAATTTAAATCGGTATAGCTGCTGATCAGCAATCTGCTCTCCAATGAAAGCAATCGCCATAATTACAGCTGCAATCACTAAAGCAAATTTGTATCCACTACTCCACAGAGTTGCCTCTACATTGAGCAGCGTCCACATTGGTAAAAAGAATAAAAGCACTAAAAGTGTTTGAAAAATAAAAAATAATAAAAAGCCAATATGCTGAAACTTACCCATGGCCTTACGCATGTTCGCGTAACGGCCATCTTCTTTTTGTTCAGATTGATAACGTCTTAACAGGTGCCAAAATAGTCTTAAAAACCATAAGCCGCTAAAAACACCAATAAAAAGGCGCACTTCAACCGGAGCAAATGAAATCAGTAAAGAAGATACAATAATGTTGACTGCCAGACAAAAACTCCATGCAGCATCTACTATTCCAGCTCGGCCATTTGCTGTGGCAAGTAACCAGCTTAGCAACATGATCATTAAATCTAGAATCAGTAAATTCCAAAACATGAGCAGTCTCCTTACTTGAGCTGTTTGAGTTAGTAACTGGTACTTTCAAACAACAAGTGAACATTGCTTATCACGCCTTCTTTAAAACCGCCTTCGCAATAACATAAATAGAAATCCCACATGCGAATGAAGTTTTCATCAAAACCGAGAGCCAACACTTGTTCCCGCGCTGCTAAAAACTGCGCTCGCCAGTGATGAAGTGTTTGCGCATAACTTAAACCGATATCATTTAAATGCTTTAACCTTAAACCGCTCTCAGAAGCGGTTTGAGTTAATACACTCACACTAGGAATGAAGCTACCAGGAAAAATATAGCGCTTAATATAATCAACTGTATTTAATGCTTTTTTATAGCGAAAATCTTCGATGGTAATAGCTTGAATAAAAGCTAAACCTTTCGGTTTTAAGAGGGCTTTACACCGATCAAAGTATGTCGATAAATATTGCGCACCCACTGCCTCAACCATTTCAATTGAAACCAGCTTATCGAACTTACCTTCGAGCAAGCGGTAGTCTTTGAGTTGCACATCAATTCGATGTGCCAAACCAGCCTCATTTACACGAGTAACCGCTTCATCATATTGAGCTTGTGAAATGGTAATGGTGGTTACTCTACAGCCATAATGCTGTGCTGCATAAATGGCAAAACCACCCCACCCACTTCCAATTTCAACCAAATGATCGAGTGGTTTTAAATCTAGCTTTTTACAAATGATCTCTTTTTTTAAATCAGATGCTTCTTCAAGAGTCATGTTTTCATTTTCAAAAACGGCACTTGAATACATTAAAGATGGATCTAAAAATAATTTGAAAAAGTCGTTACTTAAGTCGTAATGCTCGGCAATATTTTTACGGCTACCACTTATAGAGTTCTTTCGATTTTGATACCAAGCTTTTAGAAAAAACTGGCTCGCTTGCGCAATAACATTCTGGTTAAGTTGGTCTAACACGGCTCGATTACGTGCCAAGATCTGAATCAACTCGACAAGGTGTTCGCTGCTCCAGTCACCACGGATATAGCCTTCTGCTGCTCCTAAAACACCATTTTTTAAAATGAGATCCATCAACAAAGGATTGTGAACTTCAATCACAGCATGTAAGTCTGAAACTTCACCGACCGTCCCATTCCACGCGCCCTGAAAAGTGATCTGTCCATGACGTAGTTTGAGAAGACTCTTGAGCAGTAACGGTAGTGAGTCATCTTCACCATAAAGAAATGTTTTTATCATGTCTTATCTACCTTGATCTTTTTAGGATGACGATAAAATGGAACTTTTTTTCGCCACAACTTAAATGCCTCTAAATATATTGAAAACAGCATTTTAAAAGGCGCTAAGCTGTTGATAAGAGCATATCGATATTGCTGTGAAGGAAATGTGATGGGCTCAAGCTCAAAACGCATAGTCGCGTCAAAGACTTGTTTTTGCTCTTCAAAGAGCTGCATATGAATGACATTCTGTTGGTCAGAGAAACTAAATCGCCAACGGTAAGTCAACTGCATCGGCATGAACGGCGAAACATGAAATGACTTTTCAAAGTTAAAATCGTAAGTCTGATAATCACCCGCCTGACCCTGCTGTTTTATGCAGTCGTGTGTGTAAACTTTTCGTTCATTCCACGGGGTGTTGGTGATTTCACTAAGAATAAATAGAGGTTTTCCAAATTTATTTAAAACAAAATAAAATACGACCGAATTAAAGCGAAACCCCAAACAACGAGGCAAAGCCAACACTCGGATTTGCCAGTCTGGTCGAAGATGCAAGTGGTTATTTTGTAGTATCGCTTTCTCTACTTTTTCCCTTATAGAACCATAATACATGCTCAAAAAATCATTTTCGGATAGTTTTAATACATTCCAATGATTCACCGACCAGAGTGAACAATCTTTTGTAATATCAAGTAATTGGTCTGGATCAAACCATAAATAATTTAAAGTCGATGTAAACTGATGCGATTTCGGGCTATAGCGTCTGTGACGAATAAGTGCAGGAGCGATAGCAAGTTTATTTAATAACATTTGAAAGCTCCTTACTTATTTTCATAACGCTAAGAGTTGCTCAACAACACGTGCTGCACTGCGGGCGCCGTCTTCGTGAAAGCCCCACCCCCAATATGCTCCACAAAACGAAGTCCGATTTTGTCCATTAATGTCGTGCCAACGAGATTGAGCTTGAATCGCTTTTGCATCGAATACGGGATGACGATATTCCCGCTCCACCAAGATATCTTCGGCTTTAATTTTCATATTCGGATTTAGAGTGCAAAAAACCTGAGTAGCGCAGGATAAATTCTGCAAATTGTTCATCCAGTAGGTAAAACCATAATGGATGTCAGATGCATCATTTTGAACTTGGGATGTTGGCGTTACATGTACATGCCAGCTTGCCCACTGCAAACGACTTTTAGGCATAATCGAAATATCGCGGTGAACCACCATTCGATTATCTTGATAACCAAATTGGCTTAATATTTCCCGTTCAAGTGAAGAAGGATCTTTTAATAGACTTAGGCTATCGTCAGCATGGCTTGCAAAAATTACCCAGTCGTATTGGGCTTGTCCTTCAACAGTTTCGATCAAAACTGTTTCTGGTGAACGGCTCACAGCTTTTACTTTTGCAAACTTCCACTCAATGGATGGGCAATTCTTTTGAATAGCATGAATATAACTTGCTGAACCGTGTTTAACCGTTTGCCATTGCGGCCGCTCTTTTAGCTGTAACATGCGGTGATGCTGAAAAAAGCTCACCACAAATCGATATGGAATCTGGCCTACCTGCTCAACCGGAGCCGACCATAACGCACCGCACATCGGATAAAGATGCTCATAACGAAACTCATGACTATATTTATGGAGGTCTAAATATTCTTCAATCGATAAATTAGGATCAATATCTGCAACATCTATATCTTTATTGTCATCATAAAAGCGCAGCAAATCTGAGAGCATTTGCAGAAATTTTCGGTTTAAAAAGTTCTGCGGACGGGCAAAGAGCGACCATTTTTTTGAAGGGTTATATTGAAGTCCACTGACCAGATTATTCACCGAAAAACTCATATCGCTACTTTGAGTTTCTACACCTAATTTTTTAAGCATGTCGGTAAATAACGGATAGTTATAGTCATTAAACACAATAAAACCACTATCTACCGCGACTTTAGTGCCTTCTATCTCTAGCTCGTGAGTGTCAGTATGACCACCAAAATAGTTATTTTTTTCATACACGGTGACCTCATGTTGTTTTGACAATCTCCAAGCTGCGTAAAGTCCAGATATACCTGAACCAATAATGGCAATTTTCATAACACTTCACCGTTTTCAATTTTTTCTATCGATAGGTTTTTAATCTTTTTATATTGATAAACCTTATCTGGTACTGGCTTTAGGCCCCATACCAAACCAAATAAGGACATTAGTTTAAGTACATAAAAGGTGATATCAATCTGCCACCAATAAAAACCTTGACGCACACTGCCTGCGTAAAAGTGGTGGTTGTTGTGCCATCCTTCACCCAAGGTAATTAAAGAAAGTAGGAAGTTATTACGACTGTCATCTGGAGTATTAAACTCACGTGAGCCATAACGATGAGCGAGTGAATTAATACACAAGGTTGCATGCGTTAATAGAACAGTGGAAATCACAAATCCCCACACTAAAAGCTGTAAACCATTGGTGCCTAACTCAGGAAAGTTTTGCGCAAGCCATGAGCCCAAACCATAAATTGCTAAGGCCGTTAAAATCACAATAGGTAAACTAAATCGGTCTAACCAGATCAGCTCTGGATATTTCAACCAGTCTTTAATAACTTTTTTCCGAGTAGCAAAATTCTGCTCGTTTAAAAACCAGCCTACATGCGAATACCAAAAGCCTGCTTTCGCTGAGTGCGGGTCTTGATCGGTGTCGGTAAAGTGATGGTGATAACGGTGATGTGCTGCCCACCATAACGGTCCACGCTGCGCACTCATGGTTCCGATGAGTATAAAAACAAAATGAACAATACGTGATGTCTGAAAAGTTTTATGCGAAAGGTAGCGGTGAAAAAAAGCGGTAATTGCAAACATGCGAAGAAAATAAAACCCCAGCATGAAGATCACAGCAAACCCAGATACGCCCACCCAAAACACAGCTAAACAAGCGATATGTAATAAAATAAAAGGAATAATTCTTAACCATTGAATTTTCTTTTCAATGACATATTCGCTAGAAGCACCCACTTGCGCATTTTCTGAATCTGACCAGCTATCGATCCAGCGCAGAAAAAATTTAGACATTGATTCTTCCTGATCTAAAGCATTTCTTTTGGTTCTAATTTAGAAAATGCGCAATGAATTTTATGTGAAGATCTTAAAATTACAGATTAAATTTAAGACCTTCTTCATCAGTCATTTTTCTATTTTGACTGGGTTGTTTTAACGAGTTTAGAAACGTCGTAGCCATAGCTTTTTGCTGTTTGCAGATAAGACTGATATGTCGCCTCGTCAAGTTGCGGGCTACGTGAAAGAATCCATAAATATTTATGGCTTGGACCACCCACTAAAGCGACTTGATAATTTGGGTCAACTCTTAAAACCCAGTAATCGCCTTTTGTAAAAGGAATCCATCTAAGGCCTGATGGTAAAAAGCTCACCTTCAATTTACTGTTGCCTTGATTTTGCGGATAGGCAACGCCTTCAGATGAAATCATTTCACCTTTTTTATTAGTACAACTGTTTAAAACACCAACGGTTTTGTCCGCGTTAATAGAATAGTTTGCAGTTGTATTGGCTACACAATTACGCTGAAAAAACATCGGTAAATGCGCAATTTCATACCACTTACCTGCATATTTATTAATATCGATAGAATCAACAGCGACAGGTTTAGTATTGGTGTCAGCAAAGGTACTCAAAGGAAGCATTAAGCTAACCGCTGCAAGGCCAGTGCCGATGACAAGTGACTTAAATAATAATTTCATGACTACCCTCTTCTGTTTGTTTCATATGTTTAAACATACGCCAGAGGGCTGTGAACAAAGTGTGAATTTTAAAAATTAAGGAACATTAATAAGGATTTAATTGTATTTCTTTGCAGCATCTACAACTGGAAAATCAAGCTCAAAGCATACACCCTCGACCGTGTTATAAGCCCGATAACGGCCATGATGTAAATCCATAATAGAAGCAACAATCGACAAACCTAATCCACCTGTTTGATTCTCATCACTTCGGCTTGAATGGCATTGGTAGAATCTTTCAAAAAGATGCTCAAGTTGATGTTCAGCAATTGAAACACCTCCCGTTACCACAGTAAGACTCACCCATTGCATATGATTAATATTCTTATGTTTAGATGCGATATAAATCGTTCGCTTTTCACCGCCGTGAACCAGCGCATTTAAAATCAGGTTATAAACGGCTCTTTGAAATAAATCTGGATCTGCGAATAGCTTTTGAGCTTCTAGGTTAAAATTAAAATGACAGTCTTGTTCCTCAGCCTGATATTCAAAAATCTGGCATAGCCCATCTATAACATCGCGAATATTTATTTCTTGTTTATTGACAAGAACCATTTTCTGATCGGCTCTTGCCAAGAAAAGCATGCTATCAATCATGCGTTTTAATCTATGGTAATCGTCTAAATGAGACACCAGCAAATCTTCATATTGCTCAACCGAAAGTTCGCCAGTTAAAGCGATCTCGGTTTGCCCAATCAGATTATTTAAAGGCGTACGGAACTCATGAGCGATATCTTCAGAAAAACGGTTGAGCTGCGTATAGCCTTTTTCGATACGCTCAAGCATGTGGTTTATATCTTTAGATAGCAGCTCAACTTCTAAAGGTGAATTTGGGAGGTTTAACCGTTTCTGGAGCTGATTTACGTTAATAGAATGAGTTTGCTTACGAAGCTGTTGCAGCGACCTTAAACCTAAATGACACGCTAAAATGCAAAGCACAAAGATCGCAAACACGCCCCCTAATACATACATCAAGAGGCTTTCTTGAAAAGGTAAAAGAATATTGATACGTTCCGACCACTGTTTACCTGCAATAAGCAGATAAGGCTCGTTATTAATTTTTATAGTTTTCCAAGCAATTCGTGTTGGATATGAGTTGTTGGTTAAATCTTGAAACTGAAGACTGTTGCGCTGTGCAAGCTCAGGTAACTGAATGTGGAGCGGATTGATATTAATTAAAGTTTTGTCTTTATGGATGAGCAGAAACAAGTTGTCTTGATTACCAAGCATGTTTTGATACAGCTTAGGCCGCGCAATGATTTGCTCTACATTTTCGCTATCTTGCAGCAAAATTTCCAAACGATTAATTCTGTCTGCTAAAGCTTTATCTTGCTGCTTTAATAAAATCTGATTAATACCTAAATAGGTCATAAAGACGACTGAACATAAAATTAAGGCAGAACAAAGCGTGACCAGAAAGGTAATACGGACTTCAAGAGAACGCAGAAATTTAAAGTTCATAAGCTAACCGAAATTTTATAGCCCAAGCCACGTATGGTATGAATAAGTTTTAACTCATATCCTTCATCAATTTTGCTTCGTAAACGGCGTACCGCAACATCAATAAAGTTGGTATCGGTGTCAAAGTTAATATTCCAAACTTCGGAACCAATTTGCCTACGCGTCACGATTTGCTCTTTGTTGAGCAACAGATAACGCAACAAATTAAATTCGGTTTTACTCAGCTCAATCAAGTTGCCATTACGCCATACTTTATGACCGACCAAATCCATTTTTAAATCACTAATAGACAGTTCATTTTCTTGCAGATATTGCTGTCTTCTTAACAAACTTTTAATACGTGCCAACAGCTCAATATAAGAAAATGGCTTAGCCAAGTAATCATCTGCACCCAACTCTAACCCTTTCACTCTATCCATCACCTGATCTTTTGCCGTTAAAAAAATCACCGGAATTTTTGAAAACTGGCGTAGGACCTGTAATACGCTCCAGCCATCTATGTCGGGCAACATGACATCCAGAATAAGCAAGTCATATTGATCTGTCTTTAGCATTTCTAAACCTTGCAGCCCCAAGTGAACACACTCCGCTTGATATCCAGACTCTTTTAATCCTTTGACCAAATAAGTGGCAATCTTGCTCTCGTCTTCAATAATAAGGATACGCATTTTGTAGAGACTCATTAGAAAGATGACAACTTTGTAATGTGATTGTCATGCTTGAAATTAAGCAATTTGTTTAAGATTTTCAAAGCGACATAGAGGCAATCATTATGAAAAAATTGAACTGGCTGATGTTAGCAGCCGTGCTATTCGGTAATAGTACTTTTGCACAGCCCCCTGCTTTGAATCAAGTTTATTCCTTAGATCTAAAAACTGCGCATCTGTTAGCCGACAGTGCTAAAGAGGCATGTAAAAAACTAAATCAAAATATTGCTGTCGTTGTGGTAGATCGTGGCGGTAATCCTTTAACTGCCGAACGGCATGAGATGGTGGGTCCGCATAATTTAATGGCTGCCGAGAAAAAAGCTTATACCGCGTTATCTACTAAAACATCGACCTTAGTTTTAAGCCAAAACAGTAACCAAAATCCTGATGCAAAAAATTTAACCACAGTAGCAAATTTACTTTTGTTAGGCGGCGGCGTACCTGTTCGTTTTGAGAACCAAGTGATCGGCGCGATTGGAGTTGCGGGTGCTGGCGGCGCACAAAATGACAATCAATGTGCAAGTAAAGCCATTGAAACTGTTTTTCATTCATAAGGAGTTCATCATGACTAAATCATTTATTGCTTTATCTTCGTTATTTATGGCTTCGGCTTCGGCTACGTTTGCTCAAACTAATCCGCTAAGTGTGCATGTGTTAAATCTAGAAACGGGTTTGCCCTCTTCACAAGTTGAAGTGGTTTTAGAAAAAAACACCAATAACCAGTGGGTAAAACTCAACCAGCAAGTGACCGATTCAAATGGTCGTATTACTGCGCTCTATCCACAAAATAAAAAACTAGAGCAAGGTGTTTATAAAGTTACCTTTAAAACTGAAGACTGGTTTAAAAAGAACAAACAACAAACTTTTTTTGCCGAAGTACCTGTAATTTTTAAAGTAGATGGAAGCGTAAACCACTACCATATTCCTTTACTACTTAGCCCTTACGGTTATTCAACCTATCGCGGCAACTAAAATAAAAACCCCTTTATCTGTTGTGCACAAATAAAGGGGTTGATTAAAAACAATGGGTTTTACGAACAAACCCCATTGCTAATAACCGATTTTTTGTTTGAATCCAGCGCCACAATTGAAGCAGAAACCGTATTAATAATTTGAGTCATCGCCTCACTTGAAGCATTCACAATCGCATCCATCTTTTTAGCTTTTTGATCAATCGGCTGTTTAAATGCAATTCGACAATTTAACTGAGATCCTGCATTCGTAATGACTTTTGCATTATTTGACTCTAATTGAGTTGGCGGTATTTGACGCTTCACTACCCAAGACACAGCAATATTAATATAGCTTTTATCTACAATATCAAAATGAGAAAAGTCTGTAGAAACTCGATATAAAGGTTGGTTGTTTCCAGCAAGACCACTGCTATAACTATCAATTGCCCCTAATTTTTGCTGTAAACCCGCCGACAAGGTATCGCGTAATTGCGTGCCCATAGTCGATGTCCAGCGTTCGTTATTTAAAACCGTAGACTTACCACTACTGTCTTGGAGCACCAGAGGTGCACGGTCCAATCGGTCTGGAATGCCGACGGGTAATACCTCAATCACCTGCACAGTTGATTTTGTAGCCGCAGTAATTTTAGGGGACATGGTGTAATAGTTTGGCGTTGGCGAACTCGAACATGCCGTCATGGCAACTGTCGTTAAAAACAGGCCGCTCCCAAGCAGCCATTTGACTGCTTTGGGATGTTGAAAAGATAGAGTATTTTTATTTTTCATCATCGGTCTCTGGTGTCTTACCACGAATAATTGATTCAGGATGTTGTTCAATATAGTCTGCCATTAACTGTAATGAAGCTGCCGCACGTGTCATTTGCTGTAAAGCTTTGCGTACGTCTTGTTGTAACGGCGCATCACTCGACAAAATAGACTCAGATGATCTTACGGTTTTACGGACATCGTCTAGCGTTGCTTGTAAACCAGGTGCAACTTTTCCATCTAACTGTTTAACCAGTTTATCGGTAGAGGCAATGGCTGTGTTCATATTGTTGAGCGTTTTACGTACATCTTGCCCAATCTCAACCAACGGGAATTTCGTTAACTTGTCAGCAATCTGAGAAACTTGTGCTTGTAAGCCACTGAGTTCGGTCTGTGTAGTTGGAATCACTACACGGTCATCACTCAAAATTTGTAATTTGGCTGGTTTAGCTTTAGGGAACTTATCTAGGGCAATATAGTTTTGACCCGTGAGTAAGTTGCCTGTTCTCATTTGAGCACGCCATCCATGTTCAACAAAGTCTTTGAAGATTTCACTATTCGGATTAAGTGCCAAACCTTTTTCAACACGTGAAGGATAAAAGACCGCATCAACACGCATACGCATCTGCTTATAGTCGTTAGTAAATTCGGCATTAATCGCTTTAACATTACCAACTTCAATGCCCATGAAGTCAATTGGCGCACCTACAGATAGTCCACGTAATGAATGATCAAAGTACATAATCACACCACGAGGTTGTCCATCCGGATCTTTCAATGCATCAGATTTTGAATCCCAAAGATTAAAGCGGCTATGATTTGCTGCTGTGGTCGCATGTGAGTTTTCAGGGTATCCAAAAGCAATACCACCCGCAACAATACTTGCAAGCGACTGGGTATCTAAATTAAAGCCAGAAGCATTTAAGGTCACATCAATCCCACTTGCCTGCCAGAAACGTGCATCGGTGGTCACAAACTTGTCATAAGGTGCTCGAATAAACGTTTGCAGCTCTACACTTTTACCATCATCGGACAATTTATAGGCCGTAATTTGCCCCACATTAATTCGACGATAATAAATTGGAGAACCTACATCTAAAGACCCCAAATCATCTGCATTTAAGAAAAATTCTTTGCCCGGCACATCGGAAGTAATTACTGGCGGTGTCTCTAAGCCAGTAAATTCGAGTTTTTTCTCTTCCGACTTACCACCGTCCACTTCAATATATGAACCTGACAATAATGTGTCTATTCCTGAAACCCCACTCGTCCCAATACGTGGTCGCACGACCCAAAACCGTGAATCTTTTGCTGCAAAGTTACTCGCATCTTTACGCAAATCAATTCGGGCAATCACGTGTGAACGGTCTTCTGAAAGATCAATCTGGCGTACTACGCCAATATCCACCTGTTTATAACGAACTGTTGTTTTACCAGCGACCAGTCCCTCAGCCGTCCTAAAAGATACGTCAATTGTAGGGCCGTGAGACAAGAGCGCTTTTACAGCTAATGAAAGCGCAATTAAAAGAGCGATCAATGGGATAAGCCAAATTAAAAGAGGCTTCCACCGACTTTTCTTTTCTTGGGGTTCTGGTAAATCATTCATGCTATCCAGTTCAACATCGGTATCACGACGATCTGAGTTACCAGGGGTTATTTCATTTTCAGACATACTCATTGTTCTTTTATTGACTGGGATTAATGGAATCATTATTCAACGGCGGATGTTCTGCCTGAATAATCTTTGGTTTTTTTGAAGCAAAAGAAGAAGGTTTATTTGTATTTTGAGATGCATAGAAGTTATCCCAAATCAGTCGAGGGTCGAAACTTAAGGATGCAAACATGGTTAACACCACAACCGCACCAAAAGCAATCGAACCCGGCCCTGCTAAAATCGTAGCAAGCGATTGAATCTGAATAAGCGCTGTTAAGAGCGCTACCACAAAAACATCAATCATTGACCAACGACCAATAAACTCGACAACTCGATATAATTTAACGCACTGCTCAGGTAAAAATTTCCAAGCTGACGATTGTTGAAGATATACTGCTACCAATAAAAAATACAAAATTAGTAGCTTCAACATGGGAATAAAAATACTG
The DNA here is from genome assembly GCF_013122135.1 of Acinetobacter lactucae. NCBI lineage: Bacteria > Pseudomonadati > Pseudomonadota > Gammaproteobacteria > Moraxellales > Moraxellaceae > Acinetobacter > Acinetobacter lactucae. Next base: position 1,354,201 of record NZ_CP053391.1, on the reverse strand, counting down.
GCCATGAAAATGACCACGGACACCAGATAGTCTCCGCTTTTCCAAAAGTAAATGACACCACTCATGATGGTATCTTGCTGACTACCCAAAAGTGAGTCGGTCACCGTCATTGGAAGTACATTGGCTGGAATATAAAGAATGGTTGCAGCCACCACTAAGGCAAAAGTTCGGTTTAAACTCGCTGGCTTACGTGAATGCAGTACGCTATTACAACGAATACAACGTAAAACTTGATGGCTTTGGTTGAGTCGCCTTTTTTCACTATGTGCAGAATTTACAATGCCACAGCAGTGACACACAATTAATGAAAGATCTTTGGCTCTCGGATATTGCTTAAGCACCGAACCTTGCTGTGCACTTTGTACTTGGGTCACATTTTTTATCGTTTTCATGGCAGTGACCTATCAATTTCGTTCCATATATCACTCACCTTTATGGAAGTAATATAAACCAACAAGACACTCAAGATCGCAAATGCCCATAACGCAATCTCGGGAATCACCAACACCATTCCGATTAACTTCACAAGCGTAACCAAAATCCCGATTAAGAACACCTCAACCATTCCCCACACTCTCATAAAATAAAGTGTGCGTAAGGCAAACACCAAAAATGCGGGTCTTCTCTTCAATATACTCACTGTACCTAACACATAGGAAAGTAATAAAAGATAGGAAAGCGGCACAATAAAAGTAGTAATTAAGATGAGCACGCCAACGAAAGCCCGATCATAATGAAACATCACCCAAACCGCACCAAGTAAAGTGGTTTCAGAGATATTTCCCTGCAATTCAATTTTTACGATAGGAAAGCTATTGGCAAGAATAAATACAATTAGGGCTGTTAAGATTAAAGCCAACAAGGTCGAAAAAGGTTTGGTGTGCCGATAGAGTTCAGCACCGCAGCATACGCAATAAGCTCTTTTTCCATAAGCAAGCGGGGTTCTGCGATAGACTGTATCGCACTCCTCACAACCTGCTAATTCTTTAAGCCGCATAGTCATACTCTGAAATTTATAGTTTTAACTGTGTCACACAAAACTCTTTTTATTACTAAGGTAAATTAAAATATAAATCAATCGAAAAACTATCCAAGTCATCATAAATTTTGAGATGAAAATTACCGGATATTATTCAATATATTATTGAAAGTTCTGAATAACCTATAAAAACTGTATAGTTAAATTTAAAAATAGAACCTAAAAGTCAAAAGCTTAAGCTGAGATAACACAGTTTTTATGGCCAAAATATTCAAGATCAGCATCTCAGAGGATAGCTCCATCCAGAATTTAGCATTCCTGAACAGTACGGCATGTGAGTTCTTGAGAAAACAGTACGAAAAAATAACGTATTAGACATACATACAGACAAAGATTTAATTAAAAATATGAGGCTCACAGAGTAGTTCTAAAGTTTTTTAATACCCTTAACCCTCTCTTTTCAATATGATAATTTTAATTAGAATATAAAAACAAAACATTAACCACTTTTATCTTCAAATATACATTCCATTCAAGAACGTCAATTTCAAATCTTCTATTTTCCTTTTAAAATAAATGTCATTATGAAGATTAATTTAAATATATTAAAAATTAATTTATGCGACACAATTATCAAAAATTCAATTTTAAGTAGATTATTTTTTAATTTATAAAAAAATTAGGACCAGCCTAGCAATTAAAAATTAATTACTTAAATATCAATATACTAACAATTTATTTTCAAAATTAGATATAAGAAAGACTCTTTAATTTCATAAAATATTCTTTATATTATTGTAAATAAATTTTACCTTCCATTAAAAATTAATAGTTGATTTAAACACTCAGAATTACTGCCAAACCTTGGGTCACACGTATTTTAAGCACATTATTTTATATAATTAACCTTAAGAAAAACACCAGACTTGAAGGTTTGCTTAAGTAATTTTCATACTGTATTTTAAAAATGAAAAATAAATAAATTTATATATTAAAGATAGATCTAATAATAAAAGTGAGATCAAAATGATTGAATGGTTACAAAGTGTCTTAAAACACAGCCCCGAAATATTATTGTTCTTATCACTCGCAATAGGCTTCTGGATTGGACAATTCCAGTTTGGAAAATTTCAATTTGGCGGAGTCGCAGGCTCCTTACTTGTTGCAGTCGTTTTAAGTCTTATTGGCGTACCTGTCGATAATGGCGTTAAAGCAATTTTATTTGCCCTCTTCATTTACGCTGTAGGCTTTGAAAGCGGCCCTCAGTTTTTTAAATCGCTTGGGCCACAGTCCATAAAAGAAATTCTTTTAGCAGTATTTATGGCAGTGTGTGGTTTAGTCACTGTTTTAGTAATGGCTAAAATTTTTCATCTCGATAAAGGCTTGGCTGCGGGTCTCGCTGCGGGTGGCATGACTCAATCAGCCATTATTGGGACTGCGGGAGATGCAATTTCTAGACTCGATCTCCCACTCGCAGAAATTCAAAGACTTCAAGCAAATGTCGCGATTGGCTATGCGGTCACTTACATTTTCGGTTCATTGGGAGCAATTATTGTGTGTGTGAATATCTTGCCTAAGTTTATGGGTAAAGAAATTCACGACGATGCTTTAAAAGCTCAAAGTGAGCGACTCAAAGGTGCTTTTGAACTCGCACCGGGCCAAGAACTGGCAATGCCAGAAATTGTGGGCCGTATTTATAAAGTGAAACAAGCCAATGGGCACACTATTGCGGAGATTGAAGCAAAAGAATCGAGTATTACGATTGAACGTTTAAAACGTAAAGATCAGTTTATTGATGTTGCTCCCGAGCTAACTTTACAAACAGACGATGTCATTTTACTGGTTGGTCGCCGTGCCAATGTAGTTTCAGTTGCCGAGCAAATTGGGAGCGAATTACAGTCATCGCAAGGTATGGAAATGATTATGGATACCAGCGATGTCATCCTTAGAAACTCCAAATACCTCAACCGTACTTTAGGAGACATTAAGACCAATACGCCTGCGTATTTAAAGCACGGTATTTATGTGCTTGCGATTAAACGTAAGGATGAGCCACAACCTTTAAGTGATGACACCGTTTTACGCCAAGGCGATGTGGTCACCGTATACGGTACAAAAAGCGACCTCGACCGCTTGGTGAAAGAAGCAGGTAAAGCCCTACCTGAAAGCTTAAAAACGGACTGGATTTTCCATGGTGCTGGCCTTGTGGTCGGTTTGGTGATTGGTCTTTTTGTAATTCGTTTGGGTGATGTGCCATTAACACTTGGTGCTGGTGGTGGCGCTTTACTATCAGGTCTTCTGTTTGGTTGGATTCGAAGTCGAAATCAAGTGCATGGCAATATGCCTTTAGCAGCTTCACAGCTTCTTAAAGATTTGGGACTTGCAGGCTTCGTTGCTGCCGTCGGCCTACAATCAGGTTTACAGGCAATTCAAACCATTAAAGAAAGTGGTCTTTCACTCTTTATGATTGGAGTTGTGGTCACACTGGTTCCTCTCCTACTTTCCATGCTCTTTGCTCGTTATGTTCTACGTTATAACAACGTTGCAATCATGGCAGGTGCACTATCTGGTTCACGCAGTGCAAACCCTGCATTTGGGGCAATCTTAGACAAAGCAGGAAACTCGATTCCGACCGTTCCATTTGCAATTACCTATGCCCTAGCAAATGTGTTTTTAACCTTACTCGGACCACTGATCGTAGGCTTGGCCTGATTTTATACATTGAATTAGAAATTTTATTCATCTCACTATAATTAAGGAGACGTCCCATGGGGAAAGTCGATTATTCTAAATATGCAAAACTCAGCCCATTTGAACTAAAAGATAATTTAATAGAATTAGCTCAAAGCAGAACTGACAGAATGATGTTAAATGCTGGGCGTGGTAATCCGAACTTTCTTGCGACGATCCCACGTAGAGCATTCTTTCAACTGGGTCTGTTTTCTGCAACCGAATCCGAATTTTCATTTTCTTATATGCCGGAAGGTCTAGGTGGCTTCCCACGCCCCGTTGGACTCCAGTCACGTTTTGATAACTTCATTTTGGAAAACCGTGACAAACCTGGCGTTGTCTTTTTAGGCAAAGCCGTGTCTTATGTACGCGACCAGTTAGGTTTAGACCCAGACCTTTTTTTACTTGAAATGGTTGAAGGGATTTTAGGCTGTAACTATCCAGTTCCAGACCGAATGCTCAGAGTCAGTGAAACGATTATTAAAGAGTACGTCTTACGAGAAATGGGCGTACAAGGCATGCAAAAAAGAGACTTAGATTTGTTTGCGGTTGAGGGTGGAACAGCCGCAATGGCCTATATTTTTAACTCATTAAAAGAAAATAAAATTATCAAAAATGGCGACCGTATTGCCATTGGTAGCCCTATTTTCACGCCATATCTTGAAATTCCAAAACTTAATGACTACCAGCTTGAAGAAGTATTAATTGCGGCAGACCCTAAACTCGATTGGCAATATCCAGAGTCGGAACTTAGAAAGCTAGAAGATCCGTCTATTAAAGCGTTCTTTTTAGTCAACCCAAGTAACCCGCCATCAGTAAAAATGAGTGATGAAGGACTTGCGATTTTGGCTGATATCGTCAAAAAACGCCCCGATCTCATCATTTTAACCGATGACGTTTACGGTACGTTTGCCGATAACTTCAAATCACTTTTCGCGATCTGTCCTGATAATACAATTTTGGTTTACTCATTCTCTAAATACTTTGGTGCGACTGGTTGGCGACTTGGTGTCATTGCACTTTCAAATAACAATGTGCTTGATAAACAAATTGCGAATTTATCGAAAAAAGAAAAGAAAGAACTTGAAGAACGCTATTCATCTTTAACCACTGATCCAGCAAGCATTAAGTTTATTGACCGCTTAGTTGCCGATAGCCGAAATGTTGCTTTGAACCATACCGCTGGTCTGTCTACCCCGCAGCAAGTTCAAATGGTTTTATTTGCCTTGTTTAACATGATGGACTCACGCCAAAGCTATAAAAAAGCAGTTAAATCTGTTGTTCGTGAACGCGATGCAGCACTTTATAGACAGCTTGGCGTCGAAGTTCCAACAGATCCAAATGCTGTGGACTACTACACCCTAGTCAACCTTGAAAATACTTCACGAACTCTCTATGGAGATGAGTTTGCAGATTGGGTCATGAAAAATAAAAATCCAACCGAGCTATTGTTTAGAGTTGCCGATGAAACGGGAGTGGTTTTATTACCGGGTTCTGGCTTCGGTGTGCAGCACCCTTCTGCCCGTGCATCATTAGCTAACCTGAATGAATACCAATATGCTGCAATTGGTGATTCTCTAAGACGTTTTGCAGATGAAGCTTATGCAGAGTATTTAAAAACTAAAAAAGGCAAATAAGCCCCTATATAAAGTGAGGCTCTAGCAGCCTCACTTTTTTCTTTCTGTTCTTTAATTTGCTATTTCAGCTTTTTAATTTAACGGGTTCAATTTAAACATTTATCTTTAAAAAGTAATCCAGCAACTGATCAGGCTCTTCATTTTGACTTGAACTTAAAAGCCCAAAAATCGCACCATCAATCATAAATACAAAAATATCCGATTCTTCATATGTGGCCCTTTTTTTAGATTCTCGCAAAACCCAGAAAATTTCATTTTTAAGCCATCGCCTATAGCGAATGGCGGTTTGATAGGCGTTTGGATAAAGCTTTTTAGTTTCAAAAATCGCTTTAAATAACAGGTAATAGGCACCATTTAAGTCGGCATGTAAAAGATAAATTTGTCTGAGCTTAAGAACTAAATCTGGATATTGACGAGATTCGCTCACCGCCCTCACTTTTGCTTTTAAGTGCTCTTTTTGAACTAACAAACACATTTCAATTAATCTTTCTTTTGAATGAAAGTAGTTGTAAAAGGTGGCTTTAGACATTTTAGTCTCAAGAATAATTCGGTCCACCCCAACCTTATTGAAACCATATTGTTTAAATAAGTCCGCGGCTATGTAAAGCGCTCGCGTTGCTCTAAATGAAATTTCTAAATTTTTCATGTATACCGCTTAAAATAATTTTTTGTTGTATATAAAAGAGACAGAAATGCCGCCACTCCTAAAATGAGTGCTAAAAACAGGCATGCAAAAGCCGCACAATAATAGTGTGCTCGCCTATCTCGGGTTTATTGTTGCTATGTTTTAGTCGTAACGATTCTTAAGGTGCAAAACCTAGAGTCGATTAAGCCGTTTTAAAGACTGTTTAAGCGGTATGGATAGAGAGAATTTGGCAAAGACCAATAAAGAAAAAGAATTAGTACGCATAGAGGACTCCTCATGTCTAAAGAAGTTCTACCGAATTACTGTCAAATAATTATGGTGGCAGAACGAGAGAAGGTTGACAGACTGGTTAGACGCCAGCACACCCGAAAGTGTCCCTCTCCCGTCCTACCTCTACGGGAGGAGACGAGGAGCTTACACACAGAACTATTCCTCAGATGAAATAATTCTGATGCGGTCTAAATCAGCCTGTCAAAGCCGGCTGGCAATGTAGGCCAGCAGGCAAAGGATAGTGCCCAACCCTATTACAGTCAAGCACACAAAATGACATCTGTTTTAAAATAGATCATTAAAAAGTAAGGATAAATAATTAAAATCTATTGTTAAATTGAGTTATAAAACAGATATTTTCCAGTTCGTTTAAAACTGTAGATAAACAACCAAGCTTTAAAACGATTTTATCTTCGGTCAATATATTCCAGATAGCCCCTTCCTACTAATGGCTGATCATAGAATTCGCCTTGCCATGCATACGAAGAAACGAAACCAGCAGCCAGTCCAAAACAATATGGAGTGTCTACATGTGCTGAAATATCTAAAACTTTTTGATTGTTGTGATACGCAACCCAGCGAAAAGTATTTGGTACATTCATTGAAAAATTATCAGGAGTAATTTGTGGCTCCTCTTGAAGACTCGTTACTTCAAAAAGGGTATCTCCGTTGTATTGAATTGACGTTCCATCTATATGACGGTAGTAAACAGAAGTCATAATCGGTTGATCTTCATAGCAAATAAAAGCTAACAACAACTGCTGTTCATGATCAATATTGATGACTTGATAGCTAAAAACTTTCACAGGGAATTGTATATTTTCAACTAACCATTTGTTCTTTAGCATTGAGGTTGCTATAGCTTTCCAAGACTCCAACGTGCAAAGTCCTTGAACTGTCTCACTATTCCCCTTCTGTTTGATATGACCTTCATACTGCATGAGCACACTAAAGTGCTTATAAAAGTCACTGTAGGCAAACCATGAAATAGCTTTTGTAGGTTTTAAATAAAGTTCTAACTCCAAGTCTTCTCTTTTGGTAATTAATATAAATCCATCACCGTCCTCATGCAGGACAGTTTGATTATCAAAATTAATCCCAAAAGGAGTTTGGCTAAACTTAATATCATTTTTAATAGAAAATGTTCTGTAGGCTTCAGATGTTGTTGATAAAGCCGTTCCATGTACCAACGAAGCTGTATCACCTTTCCCATCTTTAGACATTTGATAGTTAGTGTCTGTAATCGTAAATCCGACATAACCTAGAACGGAAGCCCAAGATAAGTATCGAAATGGCTCAGGTAAGTCAGGTATCATCACCCCGTAATGTGTACTACCAAAACGTTTATAAAGCGTATGAGGACTGAGTTCAAACTCTTTTGGCAATGTTGGCTGCCGCTCAGATGTAACAGCTCCCAACAATGAGCCAGAAATCTTTGCAACTTTTTGATTGGCTTTATCCTTAAAACTCTTTGGTAATCTATGGCTTGAGATCAGCATTGTTTTAAAATCCTTTATTTTAATTTGCTTAAAACAGAGTTCCATATTAGAACCTGATTATTTGCAATTGAATGTTAATAAAGGACATCTTGATCTAAGCAAATGACAATTTTTATTAAAGAAAATATTTTCGCCACATGACGTCTAGACGTCTAAAGAATAAAAAAATTAAATAGAAGGCATTAAAACAAAAAAGCCAACTCTTTCGAATTAGCCCTAATTACCTCACGACCACGTCTGTGAAAATTGCTTTTGATTTTATTATTCGCAACAATCTTCATCAATTTTTGTTATGAGTTTAAATTAGCCTTTCTTTATGACAATTCAATTAAAAAAATTCCAGAATCTGCTCAAAAACAAACTTGATACATAAAAGATATTTTTTCGAGAAGTCGATCACAATTTAAAGAGGTGGTTATTATAAACACCTACACAGCGCAAGGTTTAAATCTACTATGCTTGAGTTATCTAATTGTTAAGTATGTATGATGGAACAGCAAACTTTATTACAAGAACTGAATTCACTCATTGAATACTACTCAAAAAGAACCGATTGCCCACCTACTCGAATCCGCATCGGCTATAGGGCTTATGCAAAATTGATGCAGTGCCCGCCTTTTGCTGATGAAGTAATGAACTCAGCCCTAGATCCAAATAAGCGAAAATATAAGAAGTTAAAAATTAAAATTACCAAAGATGATCATCAATTAGAACTAGAATAAGTTTATAAGATTTTAAATTAGCAAAGTTTCAACTCTACTTGTTCGAATTCTTTGGGGTAGAAACTCAGTTAAAGGCACAGCCTTAGAACACTTATAGTCATTCTGTAAAAGCTCTTCTAAACAGAACTTTTACAGATATTTTTATACTAATTAACGCTCTCGTTATCTGAGGCATCTTCTTTATTTAAAATCCGCCCTTCTTGTTTCGGACGAATTAACGGTGCAGTTGGTCTTGGATGATGAGCATGTGTATATTGCATACCAACTCCAGCATATACATCGTCTGCCGCAATTTCAGTTTCAAATCGCTCATTATCAAGATCTCGAATTTCCTCGCTAATTCTTACGACTTCGTCTTCATCTACACCCAGTTCTTGTAAAATCACTTCACCAAACTTAATCGCAGACTCAAACGTTTCACGGATCATAAAGTCTACTTTTTGTTTGACTAAATGCAATGAATGCTCACGGTCATATGAACGCACTAATAATTTCGCTAAAGGAAATTCATGGGTAACAAGTTCAACAATTCGATTGGTCGTTTCCTTACTGTCTACACACACCACAATCGCTTGGGCTGTTGCTGCACCCGAAGTATGTAAAATATCTAAGCGGCAACCGTCGCCATAATAAATTTTAAAACCAAATTTTTCTGCGTTTTGAATCATGTCAATATTATTATCAATAATGGTGACATCTACGCCTCTTGCCAATAAGAGTTGACTAGTGACCTGCCCAAAGCGTCCAAATCCAATCATTAAAACGCTACCGCTTAAACCATCGGCAACATTTACGTTTTCTAGTGAAACATTGGCTTTAGTTTGAGTAAAACGTTTAAAAATAATACCTACAATTGGCGTCAACACCATTGAAAGTACAACAATAGCGGTGAGGTTAGATTTAACAGTACTATCGATGACTTGTGCACTGAGGGCGGCAGAGAAAAGTACAAAGGCAAACTCGCCTCCTTGAGCCATAAGTAATGCGCGGTCCAATGCTTCCGTGTGTGGACTTTTAGTTATTCGGGCCACTATATAAATCATGAGCGCTTTGACAAACATTAGAGCAATTACCCCACTCACAATGAGCTGCCAGTTTTGAGCGACAACTGATAAATCCAATGACATACCCACGCCAAGGAAGAATAGGCCTAACAAGATTCCTCGGAATGGTTCAATATCCGCTTCAATTTGATGTCTAAATGTTGATTCAGATAAAAGTACACCCGCTAAGAAAGCCCCCATCGCCATGGACAAACCGCTGACTTGCATGAGTAATGCTGCGCCCAACACCACCAATAATGCGGCGGCAGTCATGACTTCTCGGGCTTTGGCAGCAGCCAAGAGTCTAAATAACGGGTTAAGTAACCAATACCCTGCCGCAATAAGACCTGCGATTGCGACTAAACCAACTCCTATGTTTTGTAGACGTACCGATGTGCTTTCGACCACATGATTCGGTGCCATAAAAGCAACAATAGCCAGCAATGGCACAATTAATAAATCTTCAAATAGTAAGATGGCTACAATCTTTTGCCCACGTGGCTGAGTCAAATCGCCGCGGTCACCCAACAACTGCATCACAATCGCAGTCGAAGTTAGTACGAACCCTGCTGCCCCAATAAATGCCACTTGCCACGTAAACCCAAATAATAGCCCTACACCAGTCAAAACCAGTGCACAAATAATGATCTGTAGCGTACCAAGGCCAAAAATTTCGCGTCTAAGACTCCACAAATGTGAGGGTTGCATTTCTAAACCAATCACAAAGAGGTACATCACAATTCCTAACTCGGCAATATGCAAAATTGCAACAGAATCTTGAAAAAAAGCAAAACCGAATGGGCCAATAATTAGACCCGCAATTAAATAACCTAATACTGAACCTAAACCAATACGTTTAAAAATAGGGACTGCAATGACAGCCGCTGCCAATAAAACCACGGGGGCAACCAAGCTAATTGAATGTGCTTCTGAGCTCATACATTTCTCATTTTATTTATCTGCGAATTATTCTAAGTGAAACTTGGTGTAAGGGCGATTACTAGTTTTGAGAAAAAGTATCCTAAAAATAAAATGGCTTAAATCATCCGAAAATAAAAATTGAGCCTAGAGATACAAATCAAATATTCATAGACAAACACCCATAAAAAAAGCCCTTACGGGCTTTTTTTTAATTAAGCAATAAATTTCAACATGAGCTGAATAACCGTTGCATTAATTAAGTCGACAAAGAATGCCCCACAAAGTGGAACAATCAAAAAGGCCTTATGCGATGGACCATACATGTTGGTAATGGCTTGCATGTTTGCAACGGCGGTTGGTGTCGCCCCCATACCGAAACCACAATGACCTGCTGATAACACTGCTGCATCATAGTTTTTGCCCATAACACGGAATGTCACAAATGCTGCATATAGCGCCATCGTAATCGTTTGAGCACCCAAAATTACAACTAATGGGCCAGCTAAGTCGGCAAGTTGCCAAAGCTTTAATGAAAGCAATGCCATTGCTAGATAGAGTGACAACGACGCATTACCAAATACATCAATCGCACGGTCGAAAATATCAATTTTCAACACGCTCTCTAAAATATTTCTTAAGATAACACCGCCACCGAGCGCCCAAACGAAAGTTGGTAACTCAAACCATGTTCCCTTACTAAAGCCAGTCATAAATTCAGCAAATGCTAAACAGGCTGCAAACATACCCAGTGTAGTAATTGCATTATCGGCAGTAATTAAACGAACTTGATGCGGGTTTTCAAACGGAGCAAGGTCATCTGAATTTTGTTCAAGATGCGTATCACGATTTTGAATTTCAGCATTGGTTTTTGCTTGAGCAAGGCCATAACGGTTGATGAGTAATTTGGCTAAAGGACCACCAATCACACCACCAATAATCAAACCAAAAGTCGCACTCGCCATGCCTAATGCTAAAGCACCTTGAATACCATGTTGGGTTTCTAAAATTTCACCCCATGCACCAGCTGTACCATGACCACCTGTTAAAGTAATTGAACCCGCAATTAAACCAATAAGTGGATCAAGACCGAGTAAAGTCGCAAGACTCATACCTACAGCATTTTGCACAACAATAAATGAAGCTACACAAACCAAGAAGATGACTAAAGCCATACCACCTTCTTTAAGCTTCATAAAATTGGCACTTAAACCAATTGAAGCGAAGAAAACGAGCATAAAGCTGGTTTGTAATTCACTACTAAAAACAATGCTGTACCCCCACAAAGTGTGGATGAGTAAAGAAACTATGGCTGCCACCAAACCACCGGCTACAGGTTCGGGAATATTGTAGCGTTTTAAAAAATCAATACGATTAACAAGAAAGCGGCCTAATAACAAGACGATAACCGCCGAAATTAGTGTATAAAAACCATTAAAAACAAATTCCATATATACTACTTTCTGATTACATTCCTAACGGATTGTAAAATAATTATATTTTATTTTTTATTATTTAAAAAAAACACAAACAAACTTTACAAAATCCCTCTTTATTTAAGAATATTTAAATAAATCAAAATATTATTTTGAGTATTGGGTAAAAATCATGATGCATTCTCTCCCAAACTTCTTATATTGATTCAATAATTTTTTGCATAACGTTCTCTCACTTGATCCAGCAAAGCCTGCAAAGTAACCCCTTCTTTAGCCAACTGGCGCTGTAAGTCCTTCTGATTAAACATAAACTACTTCACTTCAATTTGATAAGTTTTTTCACTTCATTAAATTTAGTTATCGATATCCTAATAAGCCCTTATTCAGTTGATTAAACTGTTCTTCTAAAAAATCCAATAACCGTTTAATGGCAGGCAATAATCCTTTTCTTGAAGCATAAGCTGCGTGGACAATACCGCTTGTAGGTTTCCATTCAGGTAAAACCACAATCAGTTCTTTACGCAAAAGATATTCGTGAGCCATCATGATCGGCAAAGGAGCAATACCTAAACCATGAATAACGGCCTGCAACACCCCAGTCATGTCATTCACAATTAAATCAGGGTCATGCTGGAAGTGAGTTGTTCCATGCTCCTGATGGTGAAGTACCCACACACTTTGTTGTTCTGCATTACCAAGCCCAATGGTTCTGAACTGATGCAATTCATCTAAAGTTTGAGGTATGGGCTGCTTAGACAAAACTCGAGGGTGTGCAACTAAACACTGATCACTGGTCACAAATTTTTTCATTACCAAACCACTATCTTTGAGTGGCGGATAGCGAACACGAAAAGCAATATCGATTCCTTCATTTAAAACATCGACATTTCGATTGGTCACATCAATATAGATTTTTATTTTTGGGAATTGCAGCATAAATTTAGTCAGAAACTCACCCATGTGATGATGCAATAAGGCAGGTGGACAAGACACTCGAATCGTTCCACGCGGTTCTGACTGATTTAAATCAATAAATTCTTGGGCATTTTCAGCATCAATTAAAATGGCGTGACAATATTGATAATATTGTTGGCCGAGTTCTGTGACGCTAAATTGTCTGGTAGAACGATGTAATAATCGCACACCCAGCCTTTCTTCTAAAAGTGCAACTCTTCGGCTAAGTTTAGATTTTGGAATATCCAGTGCCCTAGCTGCAGCAGAATAACCACCATATTCAACAATCTTCGCAAAGTAATATAGATCGTTTAAATCCTGCATTTCCTACCTCTTGTTGTTCAAATAATAGAACACTGAAATCAAATTTCGGCAGCTTCTAGGCTCATATTTTCGTTATATCTTAATTAAACAAGAAGTGAATAACTATACAAAAGCAGTTATCCCCCTGTTTTATTTAGTCATCCTTCCAACTTTAAATTTATCGAAATAAAGTGGAGCATAAAATGAGTACACCAGCAAATTTTAACGGTCAAGCACCCGTAATCGACCCAAACAATGTCGCGATGTTACTAATCGACCATCAAAGTGGCTTATTTCAAACGGTAAAAGATCTTACAATTCCTGAGTTACGTGCAAATGTAGTTACACTGGCTAAAGTTGCAACGCTATGTAATGTGCCAGTGATTACCACTGCTTCTGTTCCTCAAGGTCCAAATGGTCCCTTAATTCCAGAAATTCACCAATTTGCTCCTCATGCACAATATGTTGCCCGTAAAGGTCAAATTAATGCTTGGGATAACCCCGACTTTGTTGAGGCAGTCAAAGCAACAGGTAAAAAACAACTCATTATTGCAGGTACAATTACCAGCGTATGTATGGCTTTCCCAAGTATCAGTGCTGTTGCTGAAGGTTTCCAAGTCTTTGCGGTGATTGATGCATCTGGAACATATTCAAAAATGGCCCAAGAAATTACATTAGCTCGAGTTGTACAAGCTGGTGTGGTGCCAATTGATACAGCGGGTGTTTGTTCAGAGCTGCAAAAAACTTGGCATCGTAGTGATGCGGCAGATTTTGCAGCAGCCTATAGTGCAATTTTCCCACCATACCAAATGCTCATCGAAAGCTATCAAAAAGCACAAGACGTTATTAAAAACAATGAAATGCTAGATTCTGAAAGAACCTAATTCATCAGTTTTTTCAGCTTAAATGTCCAATCTACTAGGGTTGGACATTTAAAATTAAATGTATACATAATCAAGTTATGAACTAAATCCAAGCTGTGTTTTCTTATTTAAGAATAATTCTTTTTGATACCTTTAAAGCAAAATCCTGTCTTTTAGGTCACTGAACTCATCTTTCATTCCATTTACTATCCGTAAGAGACCAGCTCGTCACTGCTCTGGGCAACATCTTTATAGGTTTTATATTCAATGAGTTTATTGCTTAAAGTTCGTCAGAACGTTCCACAGCTACAATCTATTAAAAAATCTCTTCAGACACGTGCTGGTCAAAAAATACCTCACATGCTGATCAATGCATCAGATCTCTTTTTCCGAGGTCCTCAAATTGCCCTGTCAGGAAAAACACCTTTTGATGTAATTTACAAGCATGAAATTATTAGCTTACGCCATTATAGAAATGAGACTGATACGGCCACACCTAAACACCGCGTACCGTTAGTGATCGTTCCACCGCTAGCAGTGAACATGCTCATTTATGATTTGTTTCCTACTCGCAGTTTTGTGCGCTTCTTTCTAGCACAGGGTTTTGATGTCTATCTAATTGACTGGGGTATACCAACCCGACACCAAGCAAAATATAACTTCGGCACCTACATTAAAGTTTTTATGCCAGAAATGTTAAAGCAAGTTCGCCTGCACAGTGGTCAGCAACAGCTTTCTTTACATGGTTGGAGTTTAGGTGGCGCACTTTCGCTCTGCTATACCGCATTATTTAAAGATAAAGATATTAAAAATCTAATTATTCTTGCTTCCCCTATCGATACACATAAAGCAGGTTACATGGGGAAACTCTATGGCAGTCTTACCAAACCCGCCGAATGGGTTCGTAAACATACACCGTTTCGTATTCGCCATCATGTACCAAGTGAAGCATTTCATATTCATGGCTGGCAAAACACGCTTGGTTTTAAATTAACAGACCCGATTGGAAATTTGAAAACATATTGGGAACTTTTTAAAAATCTGGATAATAGAGAATTTATTGTCGACCATGCAACCTCTAGTTCATTTATCGATAATATGCTGGCCTATCCGGGTGGAGTCATGCGCGACATTATCCTCCGCTTCTGGATTGATAACGAACTGTCGAAAGGTGTAATTAAATTTGGTGAGCTTACAGCCTATCTAAAAGATATTGAATGTTCGGTACTCGCAGTGGGTGGCAGCACAGATATTATTGTGACCGCTGATGCTGTTAAGCCACTTATGGATTTAATTAGTAGCCAAGACAAAACCTTTAAAGTCGTACCCGGTGGGCATATGGGTGTAGTTTCTGGTAGCCAAGCACCGACTACAGTTTGGCCAGAAGTGAGTCAATGGTTAGTTGAGCGCTCAGGTTAATCCATTAAAATATTAGCGAAAACCATTCTAATCAACCTTAGGCTGGTTTTAATTGCCACTAAATTTTTAAAGTTTTGCACAAATCTTCTAGAACTGCATTGATCTCTTTTGTAACGTTCTAGAGGCTAAAGTTAAAAATTTATGGGTCAAAGATTATGAGTAACTGGGTGGATATTTCAAAAGATACCAATACAGGTATTGAGACAATCCGCGCCCATTTTACCGGTCATGCTTATGATCCACATTGGCATTCAAGTTATTTAATTGGTGTAACTGAATCTGGCGTTCAACAATTTCATTGTCGTAAAAAGCAAATCAATAGTCATGCTGGACAGGTTTTTATGCTTGAGCCAGAAGAAATTCATGATGGGCATGCACCTGCATCTGATGGATTTACCTATCAAATGCTTTATCTACATCCAGAATGGTTAAAACAACGCATTCAGGGCTTGTTTCATAACAGCCCCGATCACTACGAGTTAGTTATTGATGCACCATTAAAGTCCGATGAACAACTCGCAATCATCACTTCACAAGCATTTCGACATTTGCATTATAAAGAAATGAATATTGTAAAAGACAATAGTTTAGATGTACTCATACAATATATCTCCCAAGGAAAGTGGTTAAAAAGAGCTCAGCAATCATCATCTATACATGTCCCTCGAGTCGCCCATCAAATCCGAGATATTCTGTATGACCATTTATTTGAGGATATTGGATTAGAAGATATATCCCATATGATGGGATTAGACCGATATCATATTCATCGTATTTTTAAAGCAAGCTTTCACTTAGCTCCCCCACCAATACCTCATTCAACTCAGACTAGCTCGAGCAAGAGAGTTACTTGCTAGAAGTATCTCGCCTGCACAAGTTGCTTCTGACTTATGTTTTTCTGATCAGAGCCATTTAAGTCGTTGGTTTAAACGTTGTTATGGATTAACACCAGCAGCCTATAGAAAAATCTGCACAAATCTTCAAGATTAAAGGTCCAAAGTATTTCATCTTATACCTCCTTTTTACTCGAGCCGATAAGATGGAAAATCTCACTGCATTTTCGTTATTTGCTATTGTGGCCTCAATTACCCCTGGCCCAACAAACTTTTTAATTTTAAGTTTAAGCAGTCATCATAAAATTTCCAAAACACTTCCTGTCATTTTTGGTTCTTGTATTGGCGCATCTTTACTTGTGTTAGTTGTTGGAGTAGGTCTAGGTACGACCATTCTTGCATACCCCCTAATTCAAAAAATAATGACATGGAGTGGTTTAATCTGGCTCACTTTACTAGCATGGAAATTATATAACTACAATCCTGTTATTTCTTTAAAACCCAATGAAGAACAACCATCCATTGGCTTTATTGCCGCTTTTTTAATGCAAGCAATTAATCCTAAAACATGGATGATGGCTTTTGCCGTAATTAGTGTATACACCGAACATGGTCAGGACATCATATTGAATGTTTCCATTTTGTCCTTTATTTTTTTACTTGTAGCATTTCCTTGCCTCTATATATGGGCTTTAATAGGCAGTTTAAGCAATCGATTACTTTCAAAACCAAAGCATGTGAACATGTTTAATAAATTGATGGCATTGATGCTATTAATCTCTATCTGGTGGCCAATTCTATCTATATCTTAATTATCAAAATTTAATAAAAAATAGATAAGGAAGTCTTTTTTAATCAATATATTTTAAGTATATAGCCTTAAATTATTAATTAAAAAAATCTAATAATTATATTTCTATCAACTCTTTTTTAATAAGAAGATTTCAAAATTTCAATTTTTTATATAAAAAAACACACCCTCCTAATTGGATGTTACTTTTTGTTATTTATGTAAAGCTCAATCCAATATTAATTTTAAACAAATATATGAAATATATAATTTTAAACCTAAGGCAACTTTGTAAAATTTGTATATTTTTTAATCAAATGTAGGTAATTTCTCACAATTATGTAAGCCAAAACTTACAGCACAACTCATTGTTTTTCTTATAATTAATTTCAGTACATATAAGCACTCTTTACTATTAAATAGAAAGCTTAATATTAATAAAGAGATCTGGAGAAAATGATAAAGTCATCTTTATTAATAGAAAAACTCTTAATAATAGAAAAAGAATCTCAAAAATTAATATGTACTATCTTTCCTCTGGAAACAGAGGAAAGATTCCTTTTTAATCATCAGATAGGGTATAGAAAATGTTTATTGCAAAAAATATATTTGTATATTTACTATCAATGTTAGCTTTATGCTTACTGATTATTTTTTTTAACTATCTCGGAATGAACGAGACGATTAATCTTCTTCTCTCTTCCGCGCTTTTTGGGATATTTATTACCTGGTACTACAAAGGTAGTGGACTATGCCTTGCTTTATTTAGTTTTTTTTATTGGGCAATGTTCGTCATTAGTCAAAGCTTAGAAGTGATATGGATGCTCGCAACTTCAGTAATCGTATACCTAGTGATGACTAAAATACTACCTAAACTTAAGACCATCCATATCGGTGTAATAGCCAAATAGCTAGAATGGGTTCACTCCCCGATTCACCATACCCACTTTCTTAGCTGTCTTAATTTTAGTTTGCTCAGCAATAACCAATTCATTGATGAAAGCTTTTAAATTTTGCTCATCGAGACGAATCGGATTAAAAGTACTTTCTCCCATTTTTAGAAAGAAAGATTCAATATTAGTATTACGTTGTACATATTTCATTGACCATCTTTGAAAAGAGTTTTGTTCAATGGAATATGTACACAACCATTTAACATTATGATGTCTTTCATCATTTGCAATTTTTTCAAATAATCTTTCCACCACCTCCTGCTCACCTTCTAAACATTGAAAGAAAGCATTATCGGCATAATAGAGCACTCCACAGATCTGATTCAAATCATTGAAATCTCTAGCTTCTGTCAAAATATCACGTAAATCTTGCAATAAATCTTCATTTTTTTCGTTTCGTTGACTGGCGTAGCACAGGCGAACGTTCATTAGCAATTCCGTGAAATATAAAATTTCTTCATTTAAAGATTTTTTAATCTAACATACATTTCTTACTAATAATTTATATTTCACACATATTCTAAAGTTTAAGTTAAAAATATGTTCGACTATTAACTATAAAAGCTTAATAACTAATGATTTATATTAACAAGAAAATAAAAAGCCCTCCTATTGAGGGCTTTTAAAGCTCTAAAAGAACTATAAATTTCTTTAAAAGCTAAAATAAAAAAAAGCACTAAAAAGTGCTTTTTTTGTTTGCTGAATATTATTGTGGAATAATATTTACAGCATTTGGGCCTTTTTGCCCTTGAGTAACAGTAAACGTTACACGTTGACCTTCGTGCAAAGTTTTGAAACCTGAACCAGAAATTTCTTTGAAGTGAGCAAACACATCTGGACCATTATCTTGTTGAATGAAACCGAAACCTTTAGTTTCGTTAAACCACTTTACTGTACCACTTACTGTATTAGACATGATATATCCTACTGATTTCTAATATTTTAGAATCATTAAACAAATAATGACCCTATCATAACTTTGAAAAAAGAATAACAAATTGAGCTTAATATCTTAAAAAACGAAGGATTATGACTAAAACTACGATACTTAAAAGAAGATTTACTAACAAGACTTTTTTCTAGTTAACTAAATCATACAGGAAATAAATTTGTATTCAAGGCTTTTATTTAAATAATTTCCAAAAAGTGAGTTAAATAAATATAAAACAATAGCTTAAAAAAATATTAAGAAATTCAAGATATTGCTTGATTAAAGAATAATCTATCATTCAATAAAATATTGTAAAACAAAAAAGATTGAAATATTTATTTATAAAATTGTTTAAACCACAATAAAAAGTTATTTTTAAAAACTATAGATAATAAAAAACTCCTAAATAGGAGCTTCATCTTTTATTAAATGGCAGAGGATCAAGGACTCGAACCTTGACGAACGGTTTTGGAGACCGTCATGCTACCATTACATCAATCCTCTATATTCATGACTAAACCCATTAGATTTAATCATAAAAAAAGCAAGATCATTGTCTTGCTTCTTTCAATGGTGGGGGCGAAGAGACTCGAACTCTTACACCTTGCGGCGCTGGAACCTAAATCCAGTGCGTCTACCAATTTCGCCACGCCCCCATCTGGGACATTTATTTAAAATAAATGTGGCAGAGGATCAAGGACTCGAACCTTGACGAACGGTTTTGGAGACCGTCATGCTACCATTACACCAATCCTCTTCCAAGATCTAGATGACTTAACATCTACATCGAACTTTAAGCTTTTAACTTAAAGTGGTGGGGGCGAAGAGACTCGAACTCTTACACCTTGCGGCGCTGGAACCTAAATCCAGTGCGTCTACCAATTTCGCCACGCCCCCGATGGCTGTGTATATTAGCGATAAGATCTAACAGTGACAAGTGTTTTTTTTCTAAAAAAAACTAACCGTGTAAATTGTATACAGATACTAGATCAATGATTTTTATCAATTTGAATCTGCTTTAAGCAATTTATTGCTTCATCGGCATTTGAAAACCGATTTTGATGCTGTTTTTGTAATAAACCTGTGAGCAATGGATAAAAATTGAGGAACTGCGGAGGCAATCGAATGCTTAAATTTTGGCAATGTAGTATTGCCCATTCGAGATAACTGGTTGCTTCTAAACGAGTTTGGGTTAACCATTCATATAAAACGATACCCAATGCATATAAATCGCTTTGTATGCTCTTATACCCTCCTCGAAATAGTTCAGGAGCCATATAACGAGGTGTTGCATCTATGCTTGAATCTTGACTTGAGATGGGCCTCGTTTTCTCAAAATCAATCAAATAAGGCTTTTGCTGAAACTTTCTAAAATGTTCTGCCTTAATATCTCCATGAATCCAGCCAAATTCATGCAGTTCAGCAAGTTTGTTTATTGCTAACCAAATCTTAAGATATACATCGGTTAAATCAGTTTCATCATTCAATACACCAAACCACATATCACTATCAGGTAAAATCAGAACTTTACCTAAAGACTGGTCTAACTGAGGAATTGAACCGACCTCGATCAGTTTATAAGGTAAGAGCCATGGAGATTTTTTAAGATTAATTTCTTCGTAAAATAATTGCTCATGCAAGAAATCTTGCTCGCTTTGAGCATAAGTTTCAGGCAAATGATATTTTAACCAGTAATTCTTGGCGTCTATGGAACATGTCCATAGACGCCGTCCTAACGCCGCACTTACTGGTTTTGTCACACAGGTTAAGTTTTCTATTTGAGAAGCAAAATCATGCTTCAGCATAATAAGACTCAGGCTGTTGTTTCTTTTCTTCAAAACGCAAAACTTCTAGACAATGCTGAATCGTCTTGCCAATACGAGCATGTGTCTCAATTGAAGAAATTTTTGGCCAAGTCGCGCGCTCCCCTTCTCTTTGCAAACGTTTAAACAAATGTGGACGGGGGTTTTGTAGTGTATAGGCATAATGGCTTAGGCTATATTTGGCAATAATATTTACATCCCCATAATAACGCTGCCCCATTACGCCATATCCATGATCTAACAATCTTCTGACTGGAGAAATAGACCCAAGTCGTTGACGCGTAAAATCCATCATGCCCATTGATAACACTTTACCTTGGCGTCTTAGAATTCTTTCAGGCCAACTTAATACGTCTTTACGAAAGCGGTCCGCATCACTTTGCATAAATGGAACAATATGTGGGTTAACCTGACTCGCAATCGTGTAGTTTAAATTATAAAGCCGTGCCATTCTTTCTTGAGGGAAATCGCTTCTTACGCTTCCATCTACCCATTTTGTATTTGCCATATACGGCGTATGTTCACCATCATAACGTTTACTGGTTAGACGTACTGGCGGGAATAAAATTGGCACCGCACACGAAGCCAATACCGCACTCCAGACCAAAACATTTGGCGTCATAATGGCATTCATAATTCTTGGATTTTCTGTAGCATCATACGGCGCCACAGCAACATTAATGTTCAAACCTGATTTTTTAAAAGCCTCTTCAAACGTAAGATCGCCTAAATTTTCAATAAGGAATTTTTTTAAATAATGAACATCGGCAATTCCACCATTGCCTTTAATGAGTTCACGAAGTTTTCTAAAATGAAAAGCATCACTAAAGAATTGTTCGCCATTTAATAAGTTTTGAATATCTTCACTGGCAGAGGTTCCCAGCATGCCTGTCATAATTGCCCCAGCACTTGAGCCAGAGAGCACTTTAGGCATTAAGTCTTGTTCAATTAAAGCTTTACACACACCTGTATGAAAAAGACCTAAAGTCGCTCCACCCGAGAACATTAGTGCAGGTTGACCATATGCCTTTTCACAATTTTCAAAAAACTCAATTTTTTCTTTTCTTTGAAAGGTGATGCATTCACTTGAAGCAATGTAAGCCAAGCTTTGACTAACTTCTTCAATATAGTCTTCAATTAACTTTTTTGTACCCACATGCGTTGCAGCAAAAAGCATCGGGTGTCCAATATTTGCAATATCGTAGGTTAGACCTTCTTTAAGTAAATAGATGAGGTCTAGTGTTCGATGTTGCTGACGATACCTTTTGAGCAAGGTGTAGCGATAAGAAATGAGCTCGGCATCGAAGTAAGGTGAACTATTATCAAACTTCCACTCTTGCACACCTGTTTCTTCATCTAATTTTAATGCAAAAGACTTCCACTCTTCGTAAGATTCAGCCATGTCTAATTGACGTTGTAATTTTTTGATACGGTAAGCCTGATGTGGATTCATATCACTTCGTAATTTTTCAAACATATTTCGTCCTCATCTTCTCAGATGATTTTACTGAATAGACATTGCAACACTATGCTCGGTCTGACCATTTCAATCAATTGCAAAACCGATAAACTGTATAGGCAATAAGTTTTGTCAGCCTGTTAATTTCGGTGTTAGTATCCTAGTAAATTACTGTTTAACATGATTGATTAACCATGGCTACCATTGATTTACCGGATAATTTAGTTCAAACATTATCACTTGTATTAAATCAGCTACAGCAAGTCTTACCTGAACCTCGACAAGAAACAGATTTTACTGCACCTGCTTTTAGATGGGAAAATCAGCAACTTAAAGCCATCTACACACCAAAAAATATTTATCTTGATGACCTAAAAGGCATTGAGCGTCAAAAAGAAAAAATCATTCAAAATACTTTGCAATTTTTAAATGGCCTACCAGCAAACGATGTACTTTTAACTGGGTCACGTGGTACAGGAAAATCATCTATCGTTCGTGCTTTATTAACTGAGTACGCCGCTCAGGGGTTACGTTTAATTGAAATTGAACGTGATGATTTAGCAGACTTACCTAAAATTCAAAAACTCATTCAAAATCGACCTGAAAAATATATCGTCTATTGTGATGATTTAGCTTTTAATGCTGAAGATGAAAATTATCGTAGTTTAAAAAGTGTATTAGATGGTTCATTACAGTCAGGTTCAAGTAATTTTATTATTTATGCAACCAGTAATCGTCGCCACTTGTTACCAGAATTCATGCATGAAAACACACCCGTAACCAAGGTCGATGTTCCTCAATATACTGAACTACATCCACAAGAAGCGATTGAAGAAAAGATTTCTTTGTCAGATCGTTTTGGTCTATGGCTATCTTTTTATCCAATGGATCAAAATCTATATTTAGAAATCGTTGAGCATTATCTTGATAAAGCGAACATGCCTTTTAATGAGGAAGTTCGTGCAGAAAGTCTACGTTGGTGTCAAATGCGGGGGCAGCGCTCTGGTCGAGCTGCTTATCAGTTTTCAAAGCATTGGATTGGTTTAAATGCTTTAAAAGAGTTGTCTAACAATTAAATAAAATGTCCCGCAAAGCCTTAGCTTTGGCCTATAAACCGCTTAGCTTTGGCAGTTGTTTTTCATAACCTAAAATAAAGATAGTCCTTCTTTAGGTTTATATATGAAAAAGCAATTGCCAAAAATTTCTACAGTCAGTAAAGCGCTTGGTAAAAGTTTATTACTTGCACAAGGCGTTTTAGACCAAGCAAAAAAATATTCAACTCTTCCTTTTACTCAAGCTCGTATCATCTGCCCACGAGTTAACGAAAAATATTATAGCTGGTCACATTACGGTATCTTTTTCCCACTTTTACCAGAACCGCATCGTTACCTCAATCTTATGATTTTAATCGGTACACCAGGTGCGCTTGCTTTTGACCATGATGACATCATTACTGGAAATCCTAGAAAAACAGCTACTTTCTTTTCAAGTACAGCCGCTCTTGAGCAAGCTTTACTGAAGGCTTATATCATTCCTGAAGATACAAAAATTAATAAAGACGGAAGCTTACTAGAACTAGGTCAAGAAATTTCAATTCAAGGAAAATTCCCTCAAATTCACATTAATGGACATTATGATGGATTTGATTTTGACTTTGAGATCGATATGACTTCACATGTTTCATGGTTTATAAAAACACCAATCTATGATCATTTTAGTTTATTGGCAAAGTTTAAAGGTTTTTTAAACTATCAAGAAAAACGCATTGAAAGTGAAGGACTTTGTACTTACGAATATGCGCGAGCAGTTGGCCCTCACTCTTTTATAAATAAACTTATTCCTGATGCACATAAACTGCCACTTGATTTTTTTACTTATCAAATCATCAATTTAAACGAGGCCACTCAGCTTCTTCTTACCAAAGCGGATATCGTAGGGCAAACAGCTGCATATACCCTGCATATTAGACATTTGGACCAGCCAGCTGAAATCTACACTGATGTAAGCTTTGATATTATTTCGCATCAAGTTGATGACTTCATTTCACCTACAGGGCAAAAAATGCGGCTTCCAAAATATTTTTCTTGGATCGCTCGAAATGATGCAAAACAAATTATCTTAAACATTCAGGCAGAAATTGACTGCCCATTCCGCTATGGTCATGGGCGAGGTTATGCAAGTAGTTATATGTTTACGGGTAATTATTTTGGTAATGAAGTGCAAGGCCGTGGTTACATCGAATATATTGATATCGAAAATCAACAAGCCTTTGAAGATGAATAATTTTACTCAGGAACAGTAAGTTCAGTCATTGGCCAGCGAGGCGTGGTGGTTACAGCTAAACCATCATGCTGTCCTGCTTTTAAACGCTGATAACCTGCAAAAGCAATCATTGCCCCATTATCAGTACATAAAGCGGGTTCGGCATAATAAACTTGCGCTTTAATTTTCGCCAAAGAAGTTTCCAACTGTTCACGTAATCGTAAATTTGCACTTACGCCGCCTGCAATCACTAAACGTTTAAGTCCAGTTTGTTTTAAAGCTTTTACCGATTTTTTTACTAAAGTATCTACAATTGCTTCTTGGAATGAAGCAGCAATGTCAGCGTCTCGATTTTCACCATTCAATTTTTTCAATTGAACAGAAACGGCTGTTTTTAAACCACTAAAAGAAAAATCTAGGCCTTGATGAAGCATAGGTCTTGGAAATTCAAACGCTAATGGATCACCAGATAATGCAAGTTTTGCGATATTTGGCCCACCTGGATATGGCAGACTCATCATTTTTGCAACTTTATCAAAAGCTTCGCCCGCAGCATCATCAATAGACTCACCCAATAACTCATATTGACCAATAGCGTGAGCTGCCATCAATTGTGTATGTCCACCTGAAACTAACAATGCTACAAACGGAAATTCAGGTGGTTGACTTGAAAGTAATGGTGCCAACATATGCCCTTCCATATGGTGCACACCAATAGCAGGCTTATTTAAAGAAAAAGCTAAAGTTCTGCCAAACAGTGCCCCTGTCATTAAGGCTCCCATTAAGCCAGGACCACGTGTATAAGCAACTGCATCAATCTCTTGTTTTTTTACCCCGCTTTGCTCAAGCAATTGATTCATTAAAGGAATTAATTTACGAACATGGTCGCGTGAAGCAAGTTCAGGTACTACCCCACCATATTCAGCATGAAGTTTAATCTGGCTATAAAGAACCTGTCCCCGTAAGCCGAGTTCGCTATCATAAAGTGCCAACCCTGTTTCATCACAAGAAGTTTCCAAGCCTAAAACAATCATCAAAACTGCCTTTTATATGAGTCAAAATATTGCAATCGCTATTATAGACTTGTGATATGAGTTGTAAATGAGTAAAATACTGACCTTCACTTGTGATCCGGCGCAATAGTGTGCCTGATCTTATCCATAATCTAGAGGATTTTACATGCCACAAGTTAAGTTGAAAGAAGGCGAACCAGTTGACGTAGCTATCCGTCGTTTCAAACGTTCATGCGAAAAAGCTGGTGTTTTGGCTGACGTTCGTAAACGCGAATTCTACGAAAAACCAACTCAAGAACGTAAGCGCAAAAAAGCTGCAGCAGTTAAACGCTACCAAAAGAAATTGGCTCGCGAATCTGTACGTACTACTCGCCTTTACTAATTAATTTGTGATTGACTGCTGAATTATGACTACTTTAAAAAACCAAATTACTGATGCATTAAAAACTTCTATGCGTGCCAAAGATATGGCAACAGTGACGGTTTTGCGTAGTCTACAAGCGGCAATTAAGCAAATCGAAGTCGATGAGCGCAAAGAGCTTGACGACGCTCAGGTTCTTGCGGTCATTGAAAAGCAAATTAAACAACGTAAAGAATCGATCAAAGCCTTTGAAGGTGCTGGTCGTAATGATTTAGCTAGTAAAGAACAAGCCGAAGCTGAGATTATTTCTCAGTTTCTACCAGAAGCTATGACTGAGGAAGAGCTTGATTCTATCATTGAGCAAACGATTGCTGCTCAAGAAGCAACTAGCATGAAAGATATGGGTAAGGTGATGAATTCTCTACGTCCGATCATAGCCGGGCGTGCCGATCCTGCTCAAGTTTCAGCAAAAATTAAAGCTAAATTAGCTTAATCCCCTTCTTCTCTTATATCTTTTTAGTTCAGACTTTCATTTACTTGTAAGTTTTAAAAGATCTGTGTCTGCGAAAATCATAAGATCAAACTAAAAGATCCTAAATTTTCATTCGTCGCTCATCTTGCATTTGTTTCAAACGACTGTCTATTCTAGCCGACATTGCTTGATTATCTTTTGCCAATCGCTGAGCGTGAAGCATTGATTTAATTGCATTTTCTTCACTACCTGACCAATATTCCGCTTCAGCCCGATAGCGTAGAACATTAACCGCTCTTAAAGGTCCGTTCTTATCCAAATTTGCGGCTTGCTGTAAAAATTGCCAACCTTGTATATCTCTTGGATTCTTATTAATAAATCTTTGGACTAGGGTTTGAACTTGCGCAAATTTCCCTTGGCGTAGCAAAACCTCAGCTAACTTATAACTAAAAGCCCTATTTTCAGGCATTGTCATTTGGGTAGCAGCAATCGTGGTATAAGCTTGATCTAGCTTGTTTTGACCCAGATAAATATCTGTCTGCAATAATGTCACAAGAGGCTTTCCACTAGATTTCACTTGATCTAAAGTAGACTGTGCCTGCACATAATCACCTTGCCTTGTATAAAATGCTGCCAAAGCAATCAGGCCAGCAATATTTTTTTGGGACGCTAAACTTTGTAGTTGGTTTTCAGTTGCCTGATTTGCAACCACCATGGTGTACCATTTTAAAATCTCAAAATCAGCATCATATATTCGGTTTTTAACTCTAGGCATCTGGTTTGCACGAAGGCGAGCCTCGCTCATACGTTCAGTCGTCAATGGATGAGTCAGCCAAAAATCCGGTAAAAAGCTCACTCGACTTGTAGCTCTATGCATTGTTTCAAAGTAATCTGCCATACTTTGAGGGTTATAACCTGCCGCATACATATATTGCATGCCGATACGGTCTGCTTCACGCTCTTGATTTCGACTATATGTTAATTGCTTGTCCATCAGTGCAGCTTGCGTACCCAACATTACTGCTGCACCTGCATCACCACCACCCTGTGCAGCTATAGCCACCCCTGCTAAAAGCCCAGCTAGACTTAGCAATGTTTGACCTTTAAAGGCTTCTTCTGAGCGACTAAAATGTCTTTGTGATACATGTGCAACTTCATGCGCCATCACCCCAGCAATTTCATCAATGTTCCGCGCTGAGGCAATAAGTCCAGTATTCAGTGCAAATAATCCACCCGGAACAGCAAATGCATTAATTTGTGGATCTTTAATAACAACTAACCCAATCGGCTGCCCAAGCTGAGTTTCACTTAAAATACCTGAAAATACCTGAAAAAATTGACCTTCCAGCCAAACATCTTGAATAATTGGCATTTGTTTATGAACTTCACGGAAAACTTTTTCACCAATAAACTTTTCTTTTTGTTGATCAAGCAGACCAATCCCACTACCAATATTTGGAATTTCCACCTGATTTGCAGATGGTTGAGAGTCAAAAGGCTGCGCGTACGATACAGTTGCCGTCAAAGTCGTACTTAAAATAATTGGCAAAAATCTCAAAAGTTTTTCTCTATTAAAATTAAACCATCAAAAAAGTCTATTGATATAAAACATAAAAAATTATGTTCGATCAATAGACTTTTACTATAACACTCGAGATAGTTTAGTTTTGCAATGAAGTGTTATTTATCACTTATACAAAATTTGGATTTACCAAATATCTAGGAGTTTTATCTTCTAAGGCTTCAACTAGATTTTTATAAGCAAGGTTTGCCATTTTTTTGCGGGTCTCTGCAGTAGCCGACCCTACGTGAGGCAAAGTAACAGCATTAGGCAATTTAAAAAGCTCTGAATCTTGTAAAGGTTCTTTTTCGTATACATCTAAACCGGCTGCAAAGATTTCCCCGCTTTGTAAGGCCTCAATCAATGCTTGCTCGTCAACTACTGAACCACGCGCAATATTTATAAAAATAGCGTGCTTTTGCATAAGCTCAAATTGAGCTTTCCCCATCAAAGCTTTCGATTCATTATTTAAATCAACTGCGGTTACTACAAAATCAGACTGTTGCAGCAATTCATCCAAACCAAGATATTGTGCTTTTAAAGGCTCTGCCAATTCGGGCTTTTCACGGCGATTATGGTAAACAATATTCATATTAAATCCATAAAAACCACGGCGAGCAATTGCAGCACCGATGTTACCAAGCCCAATAATTCCTAAGGTTTTTCCAAAAACATCTAAACCAAACTGCTGAGGCCCAACAGTTCTTTTCCATTCACCTTGTTTAGTCCACTGGTCAAGAAAAGGAACTTTTCTAGCGGCGCTTAGTAATAATGTAAAAGCAAGATCAGCAGTTGTTTCAGTTAAAACGTGAGGTGTGTTTGATAACCAGATTTTTCTTTGATTTAAATAAGCCACATCATAATTGTCATAGCCTACCGTTACAGATGAAATAATTTTTAGTTTTTGAGCAGGCGCAAGATTACTTTCATTAAGAAGTCGCCCAGCGCCAATCATTCCATCAGCATCTACAACGTGTTGGCGTATTTGCTCATTAATATCACCCAATTTTGGGTTAAGAAGCACAACCTGATAATCCTGGTGTAATCGAGACAAAATTTCTTCATCAATTTGACTAAAAACTACAACTTTTTTCATGTAAATCCCTACTACTCGTTGTTATCTTGCATCAATTGCCATAATCTTTTTTTAAGGAGCGGTTTCTCCAACATCTCTTTTAAACTTGCCAAGTGAATAATATTGGCATGTTGAATATAAGAACATTCACCCAAACACAAAATTTTCTTATCTGCTGCAACAGCATCTAAAAATCCTTGAATATATGAACCTGCACCACGTTGGTCTTGATAGCTAGCCAAAGGGAACGGCCATTTTAGTTCAGCATATTGCCCTATTTTTGCTTTTTGAATGTTACTCCAGAGCTGCTTTTCTTCATCAGCTAAATTGGTAACATCTAAAAAAATGACACATTTTTCAAGTGCAAATGCTTGCAACTCAAATGAAGCAATCGTAACCGCTGAAGCTTGTACCTCAATGCGAGGTGGTACAACAGGCGTAACTTCAACTGAAAGTTGGGCCACAATTTCAGGTTCAACTTTTGGAATTTCGTTGACTTGTGGTTTTGTTGGCTGTTCAAGAACCAGATCATTCTTAGAAGGCAATATAATTGGCTCGCCTTCTTCCGCAGCATGATCTCGCCAGAGGCTTTGAGCATTATTTTTTTGGCACACCTGTGTCTTAGGAATCCATACATCAATTCCCAAAGTTGCCAATATATTTCTTTGCTGCCCAATCATCTGTAAATCAATACCTCTATTCTGTCTACATTCTAACGGGCTTGAGTTTTTTTTTCAGTGTTTTATTTCATTCAGATGTTTTTATAATCGCATATGTCTTTTAAATAATCATTACGCTATTTCTCTTCTGCATTTGATCGACAATTTCTTCTGTCTCAAAGCCAAAACGCCAATAAAGCAATTCAAGCACATCTAGTTCATCTTGCGTGATAATACGGTCGCTCCACAAGCACATTTCTGCAATTGCCAGAATACTTAGACGGTCGCGCAATAGTAAACCAGCAATATCATTTAAAATTTCAGCCAGATCTAATGGCTCATCTGAAATTTCATCATAGATATACATTTCATCAGGGTTGAGCAGTGAACGTAAAATACGCTCACGTACTTCTAACTGATTTGGGCTATTAATTTGCTGAACATGAAGCAATGCATCAATCAAACGAACAATTTGAGGTTTTACTTCTTCAAATGCAGTCGGCAAATGTAGCGGCATCAAATTCAATTCATATTTAACCCGCTCTAATAAAAGTGCATCTAACAACCCAATCTCACCATCTTCTTGAATAATGAGTGCTAACTTAGTTAGAAATTGACGCGCAATACTTGCAGGTATATGTCCAATATTTTTACAAGCATCATGAAATATCTGAATATGAATACGTCCATCCAGATTCAATAATGCATCGATAATGGCATGACTAACAGGCGCATCTTTAGGAATAAATTCTCGATATTGGCGGATCATCAAAATAGCGACCATCACCTCACGTGAACCCGTAGCAGTTTGTAATGCACGTTGAATTAATTCAGGACGCTTTTTATTTCTACGTACATCACTACTCAACGGTTTAATAGCATCATTTAATGCAAAACTAATCGGTGATAGCCTTAATAACGGTAGAGGCTGCGGAGATGACCACGGTATATAAATTTCTTTCTCAGATTCTTCTAAGAAGTGAAATAAACTAAATAACGGACGATTGCGAAGTTTCTTTAAATTTTCTAATTGTAAATCTTGTAGCAAAGTCGGATTTAACTCATAAATACGCTCACGAATACTCGGGTGAATATTCATCCAGCTTTGCGGACTAAGTGAGTTAGCAAAACACATATGTGCGATTGATTCAGAATAAGCGCTATGAATTTGCGAGCCGGAATGGTGAACATAAATACGTAACAAGGTTTGGGTGTTCGCATTATTTTTTAATAGCCGTACTGTTTTTTGGTCATTACGGAATGTACGCCCACTCAAAGTCAAATATTTAATAAAACGAGTAATCAATACACCTAGGCTTCCAGCCAACCAAATGACCCCACCCACTGCAACAAAAACTGTTTCAAATTTATGTTTATAGCCTGGGCTATAACGCTTAAAACCTTGTTTGGCTAATTTACTACCCCATTGACTAAAAGTTGTTAAGCCACTATATAAAATCTTTAATTTAGTATTCTCAACAGCCTCACCCGATAAAATCTGATTAAACTCATGGCCCAATAAACCATATAACTCAAGTTTATCCAGATTTTGCAAAGCACCCCATGTCAGGATAATAACGATATCCTTAGGATGAAAACCTGCCGTAAGTGCATTCACACCGACTTCATCAGGTAAAACATATACAGTCGGTACTTTTAGAGAGAAAGTTTGTGCTAATTGTTCTGTAATTTTTAATGCCGCCAGTTCTTCAGGAGTACTTTCTTCTTTCACCAAACGACGTGCTTTAAGTTGTTTTGCTAAAGAATGCCCACCTTTACGCAAGATATAAAGTTCAGTAACAACCGACCAAACCATAATAAAAAGTAATAGCGCAACGAAGTAAGGACTTAAAGTATGCCACCAAATTGGCTGACTATAATCAAAAAAATGGACGAGTAAACCTAAAATTAAGTTTAAGATAAAAATAGTAAGCAACACGGCAACCAAACACATAGTGATGGACCATGCCATATTTTTATTTTCGATTAGATAGTGGCTTACTTCTTTCAATGTAAATATTCCCAATTACATTGTTAGGTTTCATCATAAAAGAAAAAAGCGGGAAACACCCGCTTTTTTCGGCTATTTCTATTCTTCTTTAATGCCTGTTAAATCTACAGAAGCAGCATCGACATTCACATCAATATAACCATCTTTTTTCTTTTTCGCAGAATCATTACGCTTCTGCTCCAAGTTGTTTAGATAGTTACCGTCAATATCACCTGTTACATAAATTCCATCAAATACTGAGCAATCAAACTCAGTTAAGTCAGGTACTTTGCTAGTACGTACAGCATTTTTCAAGTCTTCCAATTCTTGGAAAACTAAACGATCAGCACCAATAATTTCTTGGATCTCTTCTACACTGCGCTCTGAAGCAATAAGCTCAGCTTTAGCAGGCATATCGATACCGTAAACGTTTGGATACATTACTTTTGGTGCTGCTGACGCAAAGTATACTTTTTTTGCACCAGAATCACGTGCCATTTGAATAATCTCATTACACGTTGTACCACGTACAATAGAGTCATCAACCAATAGAACGTTCTTGCCTTTAAATTCTAGCTCAACAGGGTTTAATTTCTGACGTACAGATTTTTTACGTTGCTGTTGACCCGGCATAATAAAGGTACGGCCGATATAACGGTTTTTCATAAAACCTTCACGGAACTTCACACCTAGAATATTTGCAAGCTCTAAAGCTGAAGTACGGCTCGTATCTGGAATTGGAATAACCACATCAATATCATGGTCCTCACCCCAGTCACGTAAAATTTTATGAGCAAGCTTTTCACCCATTTTTAAACGTGCTTTATAAACTGAAATTCCGTCAATAATTGCATCAGGACGAGCAAAATAAACATATTCAAAAATACACGGGCGGTATTTTGGATTAGCCGCACACTGTTTAGAGAATAATTGACCATTTGCATCAATGAAAATTGCTTCACCTGGCTCAATATCACGCTCAATTTTAAAACCAAGCGCAGTAATAGCAACCGATTCAGAAGCAATGATATATTCCATCTCACCTTGTTCAGTTACACGTGAACCATAAATAAGTGGACGAATACCATTTGGATCACGGAAACCTACTAAACCATGACCAGTAATCATGGCCACGACACCGTATGCACCTTGGCAACGCTCATGCACACGAGAAACGGTGTGAAAAATATCATCAGCTGTAGGGTTTAAAGTGCCTTTTTTCTGCAATTCATGTGCGAATACGTTTAAAAGAACTTCTGAGTCAGAATCTGTATTCATATGACGTAAATCTGTTTTAAACAGGTCATCATGAATTTCTTCTGCATTGGTCAAGTTACCATTATGTGCAAGCGTAATACCGTAAGGTGAGTTCACATAAAATGGTTGTGCTTCAGCACTGCTCGCAGAACCAGCAGTTGGGTAACGTACATGGCCAATACCATAATTACCAAGTAGTGCTCTCATATGACGAGTATGAAAGACATCACGCACCATGCCGTTATCCTTACGCAGGAAAAGACGGCCTTCATGGCAGGTTACTATTCCAGCTGCATCTTGCCCACGATGTTGCAACATCGTTAAAGCATCAAACAACATTTGGTTCACTGGCGATTTACCGGCTATACCAACAACTCCACACATAGCAACCTCGCAGACAAGCTAGGAATTAATAAAAAGGATTCTTTGTCGAATGGTCGGATCGGTTCTCTATATCTTCCGATTCGTCCATTGTTTTTGAAGGAGCACCTGATGCACTGCCTCCAGATGTTATTTGATGAAGTGCCTCACTTGCTGCATCTTTAGATAACTCTGTAGCTAAAGGTGCATAAGGCAATAAATACTGTATAAACTTGGATTGCTTCCAGTGTGGTGAACTTTCAACCCAAGGCCCTACGCCCTGCATTGTAATCAGCACAACCAACAAGCCCTTTAAAGAACCAAAAGCACCACCTGCTAAACGATTTAATGGCCCCAATTTCAGACTTTTCAAGAGACCATTTAAAAATGCAGAGACGATCCATGTTAAAACAATGATCAAAAGTGCTATAAATGCAAAAGCTGCAATTTTTTGAACAACTGGATCATGGCTTAAACCTGACATAGACGGAGCAAGAAGGACAGCATATTTTGCACCCATAATTAATGCAATGATCCATCCTACCAAGTTCGCAAAGGCTTTAATAAATCCTTGTCGCAAACCGTTTAGCCCCCCAATGAGCAAAAGTATCAGAATAATGATATCAATTGTGTTCATATTCACTTAAGACATAGCTGCAACACATTGTTTCACTAAAATAGGACCGGTATAAATCAGCCCACTATAGATCTGTACTAATGTTGCTCCAGCTTGCTGTTTGACTGCTGCTTGTTCACCCGACAAAATTCCACCCACACCAATTAACGGGATTTGACCTTTTAATGTTTGGGCAAACAAACGTAAGCATTCGGTACTTTTTTCAAAAACAGGTGCGCCTGATAAGCCACCAGACTCGTTACCATGAGGAAGATTTTCTACACCTTCTCTTGATAGAGTCGTATTGGTAACAATTAAGCCATCAATTTTAAAATGCAATAATTGTGCTGCAATAAACTCAACATCTTCAGGTGTTAAATCAGGTGCAACTTTTAAAACCAAAGGAACATAATGGTTGTATTGTTCAGCAAGCTCAAGTTGTCTTTCTTTTAAGGTTTGCAATAATTCAGTTAATGCATCTCCACTTTGTAAACTTCTTAGGTTCTTGGTGTTGGGAGATGAAATATTAACAGTAATATAAGAAGCGTAGTTATACACTTTCTCAAGACAAATTAGGTAATCTTCGACAGCCTTTTCTACAGGCGTATCAGCATTCTTACCAATATTGATGCCTAAAATTCCTTTAAATTTTGAAGCTTTGACATTTTCAATTAGCTTATCAACGCCATCATTATTAAACCCCATACGGTTAATAATAGCTTGAGCTTCAGGAATACGAAATAAGCGGGGCTGTGGATTACCAGACTGAGGGCGAGGTGTAATGGTTCCAATTTCAATAAAACCAAAGCCTAGTCCTGCCAGTGCATCAATGTGTGCACCATTTTTATCAAGTCCAGCTGCTAAACCTACCGGATTTGGAAATTCAATTCCCATACAAGTCGTTGGTTTCGCTTCTACGCTCTGACGTAATAGGCCGAACTTATGTGCTTTATCAAGCATAGATAATGTTAATTCATGGGCACGCTCTGGTGCTAAACTAAACAACATCGGGCGAGCAAGTGAATATAACATACCAATCACAATCTACTGATTTTAGGTAGGCATATTATAGGCACAGGGAGCACAAAACACCATGCTTAAGACCAGCATATTTTAATATGTTATTGAACCGTCGCTGTTAATTTAATCTGCCCTTCAGTTGAAACCATTTCCATTTTTTCAATACTTAAGCCCATTTGTGCCAGTTGGGTTAAAAAGTTAGCTAAAATTGCGTAATTCTGATGCGTAACAATAATTTGTAACTGCTCACCATTTTGCTGAGAAGTAACAGTTAAGCCTTGTTGTTGAGCTACACGTTGTATTTTTTCTGCTTGACCCAACTCAAGCTCACTCGCAGGTTTCATAGTGACTGCATTACTTTGCATCCACACCATCAAATCTTTTAAATCATTTAAGCGTTGTTGCTGTTGTTCTGCTAAGGAATGCATTTTCCAAAGTGAAGCTCCAATAATAGCCAAGACTACAAAAATTGTAGTAAAGACCACCATGATACGTTCACGGACAGTTAAACGGTCTAAATATTGATTAACTTGTTCAACCCACTGATCAAAGCGGTTTTGCAATTGAGCTAACATTTTCATTATTGTATTTTCACCACCCCAATTGCCCCAGCACCATCGGCTTGAACATTACCTAACTCCGCCTTAAATCCTTGCTGATTAAGCTGCTGTGTTAAAGCTTGCAAATCATCTCCAGATTTCGCTTTTAAAGCCATAGTTAGTGTAGAAGCATCATAATTTAATTGCTGAGCTAAAATTTGTCTTTGCATTAAAATAGGTCCAACACGACTCAACAGAGAAATTGCTTGTGTATCGCCCTGCTTACTCATTCTTAAATGACTTTCAAATTGGCTTTTTATATTTTGTTCATTTACACGACTAGATGGACCAAACCAGTATTTATATTGCTCAATCGTTTGCTCAGCTGTTTGATTTGCTACATTTCTTAATTTCACCCAACGTAACAAATCATAGCTAAACTGAACCACAATTATTGCTAAAAGAAGAACAGCACATGCTTTCCAGTAACCAGAAACAGCTTGTTCTTGACCTTTGGCTTTTGGTAAAACATTAAAAGGATGCTGTTTAGGTTTATCTAAGCCCTGAAACTGATAAAAAAATTCTGAACGCTGCTCTACACTAGAAGCCGCTTCTAAGCTTTCTAACTGCTCTACAGTCAGCCCACTATATTGATAATGTGTTTCAACTGTCTGGAACTCCAAAAATAATCCCAAATCATCTAGTGAATTACCCACCCATTTACTTTCACGTGCTAGTAATTTTTGATCAATATTACACAAAATCACTTGTTGATCTTGGGGTTCCGGCAAAATCAAAAAGTCTGGTAACAAAGCAACCAGCTTGATTGGCAACAAATTCATCGCATGTTGCCATGTTTCCACAGTAGTTTTCGCAACGCCCAATACTGTTAATTGATCAGCATGAAAATGATGGACTACTTTCATGTGATCAATAGGCAAAGTTACAAACTCTTCAAGCAGATATTTAACACCTTCTGCCCCTAGTTGCTTGTAATGAGACTTTGCTATTTGTTGCTGGAGTACCTGAGCATGACGACTAGGAAAAAAGACAACAGCCTCTTTTCCTTGATGCAATTGTAGGTCTTGTATTAATTGATCGAGGCTTTCAGCCTGCAACCAGTTTTCTCCGTTAGACCAATGCCATATTCCATTGGTTTCAGGCATCCATAAATACAGCATAATGGGCTAAATAACCTTTTTAATTATATTGTGGGTATAAAACTATTTTTTTGTGTTGATAAACCAGTTGCAATCACAGCCTGATCATAAATTCGAGCTTCAGCCAACGCAAATGGATTAAAGTTTTCATGAGTCAGTAGCTCAGCAATATGCCCTACTACATTCATATGACAAACTACTACAATTGACTCATAAGGAACCTGAGACAACCACTCAACTGCTTCTTTAGCATTATCATCTGGCTTAATTTTATCGCATAACAACACAGGCACATCTTTAAAATACGCTTGAATATGAGCTAATGTCTCTTGAGCACGTAGCAAAGGACTGACCACAAAAATATCAGGCTTAACAATATCTTTTAAAAATGTTGCTGTCTGTTCAGCTTGAGCATGTCCACGAGCAGTAAGAGGACGTTTAGTATCATTACCATTTACTGGTGGAGCAGCTTCCCCGTGGCGAACCAATGTTAGTTGCATAAATTTTCCTTGTTAATAATTCTTGCATTATAACCACAATTTATGACATTTCTTCTTCAGACTTCATGATGAGGTAAAACAAATTCTACATCACTACGGTGTCCGTTTTT
Organism: Acinetobacter lactucae; assembly: GCF_013122135.1. Classification (NCBI taxonomy): domain Bacteria; kingdom Pseudomonadati; phylum Pseudomonadota; class Gammaproteobacteria; order Moraxellales; family Moraxellaceae; genus Acinetobacter; species Acinetobacter lactucae. Next base: position 1,317,038 of record NZ_CP053391.1, on the reverse strand, counting down.
CATAAGAGATAATGCAATATTTAAAGGAGGTGCCCCTTCAAAAATAACTTCATATAAAGCATTAGTAATTGGCATATAAACATCTAGTTCTTCTGCTTTACCACGCACCTGAACAATGGTATTGATGCCTTCTGCTGTTTGCCCCAACTCTTTACTTGCCTGATCTAGCGTTTTACCCGAACCTAAAGCATAACCAATCTGATAATTACGACTTAAAGGACTATTACAGGTCGCGAATAAATCACCCACACCTGACAACCCCAAGAATGTAAGCGGATTTGCACCTTGTTTTACTGCAAAACGGCTCATCTCAGCCAAAGCACGGGTTAAAATCATACTCTTGGTATTTTCACCAATCTTGTAAGCTGCCCCAATTCCCATTGCAACCGCATAAATATTTTTAAGCGCACCACCCAACTCCACACCGTGCACATCATCACTACCGAAAACACGGAATAAAGCACTATGCAGAGCATGTTGCACAGCATAACGAACTAATTCCGAATCACTAGCAATAACGGTACCCGACGGCATACCCGCCATAATTTCTTTTGCAAGATTTGGACCTGATAGTACGCCATAGGGAACTTCAGGCAATTCTTCACGAATAATATCGCTCATAAAGCTAAAAGTCTTAGCTTCAACGCCTTTAGTTAAAGAGACAACCGCTTGTGCAGTAATATATGGAGCAATTTGTTTTAAGACATCACGGAATGAGTGACTTGGAATTGCGACTAAAATAATATCTCGATCACATACGGCTTGCTCAAGATCAGATACGGCACGTAATGATGACTCTAAAATAAAGTCCGGCAAATAACGTTTATTAATGTGAGTTTTATTAATTTCCTCAGCTGTTTCGGCATCACGAATCCAGATCATGGTATCGCAACCATTACGTGCAGCTAAATTTGCCATAGCCGTTCCAAAGCTTCCTCCCCCTAGAACGGTAATACGTAAAGCGGTTTTTTTATCAACCGCAACAGGTTCTACCAAATCTGTAAACTTAAATTCAGCCATCTTTTATTATCCTATTTCTTACTTTTACAGACTTTTAAGCCTGCCAAACTTTTACGAATTCTTTACTTTCAATATCAGCACGCGGTGCAATTACTTTAGCTGCCGTGCCGACGTAAATAATACCTGAAATTAAATCACGGGCTTGCAGGCCTAAATGCTGTTTTAACCAATTTGATTCGACAACTGCACCACTACGCCACATGGTCGAAAAACCTTGAGCTTGCAAAGATAACAAAAGATTTTGTACTGCGGCCCCTGTACTTAAGATTTGTTCAAAATGCGGTACTTTTGGATGATCTTGTAATTGTGTAAGCGCCAAAATGAGTAGCGGGGCGCGAAAAGGATGTTGTTTAACTCGTTCAAGTTGAGCGGGATCAGTTTCACCCAAATCTGCCAAAGCCTTTGCTAGCACTTCTCCAAAAGCAGCACGTTGTTCGCCTGAAACAACGACAAAACGTGTTGGCTTAAGTCTATGATGATCTGGAGCTGTCAAAGCTGCTTGGAAAGCTAACTCTAATTGCTCTGTATTTGGAGCTGGCTCAACTAATTGGCCAATAGACTGACGCTGATGAATATTTTGGTGAATTATTTGTATTGCTGAATCCGTCATTAATATTGATCTAACTCAAAAATTCAAAATAGATTAGCATAATCTACCGTTAATCCACCATTGAATCTAGCTTATAAAATTAACGAACTCTCACTTTGACATTTTTTAATACAAAACATCAAAACTCATACAACGTATTCAAAATCAATTAGAAAACCTGTGTTCAAATGGCAATATCTTTTAGCGATTAACTTTAGGTGAATTATGAAAAAAATAATTTTAGCGAGCGCAATGAGCGGTGTTGTTTTATTACTTGGTGCTTGTGCAACTACTCCTAAAAACACTCTAGCAGTTCAGAAAGAAAATAATCAGTTTGAAGTTACGGGTATTGGCAAAACCAATTTAATTGCGAAAAACAATGCGATTACAGCAGCTCAAAAAACTTGTTCAAAAAACACCACACCAGTCGTTGTAGATGAAAAAACAACATATAACGGTGTATTAAAAGATGTTGTAAGTGAAAAAACTGGTCAAATGGTTGAAGCTGCTGCAGGTGTCATTGGCACATTAACTGGTAAAAATGCGTCTTTAGCAAAAGATGATGACTATCAAACAACGCTTACTTTCTATTGTAAAATTAATTAATCAAAAAAATCCCAATCATTTGATTGGGATTTTTTTATTAGCAGTAACCATCTAATCTGGTCAGTGGTAATTTCTTACCAATTGCTTTTTCAATTTCGGGTAAATAAAAGGCATCGTCTTCCGAAAGAAAACTAATACTTACCCCTTGTGACCCAGCGCGACCTGTACGTCCAATACGGTGCACATAATCATCAGACTGTTCAGGCAAGGTAAAGTTAATGACATGCGATACGCCATCTACATGAATACCGCGGCCAGCAACATCCGTCGCAATCATAATATTATGTTTACCTTGCTTAAATTGCTCTAACATTTTTAAACGTTTATCTTGAGCAATCTCACCCGAAAGCATACCGACTCTGTATCCATCTTTCTTTAAATGATCATAGAGACGGCGTACCTGATCACGTCGATTAGCAAAAATCATGACCTTATCAATCGGCTCTTCACGCAAGATATCTTGTAGTAAACGATATTTATCTTGTTTAGCCACAACATATACTCGTTGCTCTACATCGTTATTGGTTTTTTGCTCAGGCTCAATTTCAACAGTGATGGGTTCGAACAACCATTGTCTTGCCAAATTCAAAACGTCATAACTAAACGTCGCAGAGAACATCAGCGTTTGACGTTGTTCCTTACGCGGAGAGTAACGGACAATACGTTTTACAGAAGGAATAAAACCCATGTCCAGTAAACGGTCAGCTTCATCAATCACTAAAAATTCAATTTGATCGAGCCAAACTTCTTTTTGTTCTACAAAATCAATTAAACGCCCAGGGGTAGCGACCATGATATCGACAAAATTAGCATCTAACTGTTTCTTTTGCTTATCAAAATCTACACCACCTAATAATGTTACAAGGTGCAAATCTGAAAATTTCGTGAGTAGCTTTGCATCACTTTCAATTTGCAACGCCAATTCACGAGTGGGTGCCAAAATTAAGGCACGAGGCTCGCCACGGAAACGCTGCTCTTGAACCGGATTATTGAGCAAATCATTAATTACACTAATCAGAAAGGCAGCTGTTTTACCAGTTCCTGTCTGTGCTCGCCCAATTGCATCATGCCCGGCTAATGTATATTTTAAAACCTTTTGCTGAATTGGGGTCATTTGAGTAAACCCTAAAGCATCAATCGCCTTTTTAAGTTGCGGATGTAAATTCAAGGTTTCAAAACCAGATGTCATAAATACGTGCTCTAACAAACAATCTCTCGAATGAGAAGATCATTATAAACAAAAACGCCCCAATTCAAAAATTGGAGCGTCCATCATTCATCAAAAAGATGAATTAGTCTTAGTCTAAAGGCTGAACGTTTTCAGCTTGAAAACCTTTTTGACCTTGTACAACGCTAAACTCTACACGTTGACCATCACGTAGAGAACGGTGACCGTCACCTACGATTGCACGGAAGTGAACGAATACATCGTCGCCGCCGTTACGTTGAATAAAACCAAAGCCTTTAGTGTCATTAAACCACTTTACTACGCCTTGTTCACGAGCTGTCATAAGTCAATCCTCAGATGTTGAAAAAAGGACCTTCCGGTGTTGCAAACAGCAGAGCAAACAAGGTTTTAAAATATTTATAATCTTAAAGCTTGTAATCATTCTGTAAAACTATCAACAATTTCCGGTTACATCCATTTGTTATAGGGTTGTTAAATCAATTTGATTGTGTGGTAAATCCTAAAACGGTTCGAGCTTAACACGGGTTTATGACAATTAATAGAATTTTTTTCAATTATTTCCCCTATTTTTAGTTCTTTTTTTAAACAGCTTATTACAATATTTTTTATAGAAATTATCCGTATCCAGTTCTATAAAATATGCTGTATTTACTAAAAATTTGTTAGAATATTTTTTTTAGTTGTTTTGATGATGAATGAGCAATACTTCTTCTAATACAGCACCCATTGAAATTAATGCTCTTGGGCAGCCCTGCCCAATGCCGCTGTTAATGCTAAAGCGTGAACTTAAAAAAGCGTCAGGCAAACAACAATTTTTATTAAAATCGTCAGATCCACATAGCGAAATTGATGTAACTCGTTACTGTGGTTTACATCATTTTATGTGTCAAACTACATACGTATCAGAGAGAGAATTTCACTATTTAATTGAAACTCAATAATTCTTTGCTAAACTAAAAGATTAGAAATTGCATAAAATTTTACATTTCTATACCCAATTTTCCTTAATTATGAAGCTGATTCAAATTAAGATGAATTTATTGGTTATTCCATTCGATCCTATAAGGAGAACTCATGAGTGACAGCAGCAATCAATTGATGCCCCTGTCATTGTCTGCGCCCGGTGTAAACCTTGGTGCATATATCAGTACTGTCAATCAGATTCCTATTTTAACGGCCGAGCAAGAAAAAGAACTTGCTGAGCGTTATTATTATGACCAAGATCTTGATGCCGCAAAAATGCTGGTAATGTCGCATTTACGCTTTGTCGTTCATATTGCGCGCAGCTATGCAGGTTATGGCCTACCACAAGGCGACCTTATTCAAGAAGGTAATTTAGGCTTAATGAAAGCCGTGAAACGTTTCGACCCAAATATGGGCGTACGTTTAGTATCTTTTGCCGTCCATTGGATTAAGGCAGAAATTCATGAATATGTTATTCGCAACTGGCGTATTGTCAAAATTGCAACGACGAAAGCTCAGCGTAAATTATTTTTCAATTTACGTAGTCTAAAAAAATCGAGTAAAAAACTTACCCTCGAAGAAGCTCAATCGATTGCTAATGACTTAAATGTAACGCCAGAACAAGTCTTGGAAATGGAAGGTCGTTTAACTGCCTATGATGCTGCTTTTGAAGCGCAAGGCGATGACGACGACGACACACCACATACTGCCCCTGCATTGTATCTTGAAGATAACCGCTACGACCCTGCTCGTTTAGTCGAAAATGAAGACTGGGAAGAGCAAAGTACTTCTGCCTTGCATGATGCAATGGACCAGTTAGATGACCGTTCACGTAATATTTTACAACGCCGCTGGTTAGATGATGATAAATCTACTCTTCACGAGTTAGCGGCTGAATACAATGTTTCGGCAGAGCGTATTCGTCAGCTTGAAAAAAATGCGATGGAAAAGATTAAAACCGCGATGTCAGCAAGCTAGAAAAATTAAAAAATAAAAGGGCGATTCGCCCTTTTGTTTTATCTGGCTATGTTTAGCCAACCCAATCTATGTTAACGTTGCCTTTCATTATTCAGTTGCGTTTTTTGTTATGTGGATCGCCATTTCAGCCCTTAATCTTGCCTTTGCAGTCATGTTGGGTGCTTTTGGAGCACATGGTCTTAAAGCTCACGCAGGTCCCGAGCAACTTGCTTGGTGGCAGACTGCAACCGACTACTTTTTTTATCATGCATTAGGTCTATTAGCGCTTGGTATTTTAAGTAAGGTTCTTCCTCATTTCCCAATCAAGTTATCTTTTCTACTTCTCCAGATTGGTATTCTATTTTTTTGTGGTTCGCTTTACATCATGGCGCTAGGTTTACCACGAATATTAGGTGCTATTACGCCAATCGGTGGAGCTTTAATGATTGTGGGATGGCTAGTCTTGGCTTGGAATGCTTTCAAATACGCAAAATAATCGGAATGTGATCATGCAAATTTATTTAAATGGCGAATTAACGGACACGCCTAGCCAAAACCTGTTGCAACTCATTCAGGAGTTGGCACTTGAAGGAAAACGTTTTGCTGTTGAGTACAATCAGCAAATCGTTTCTAAAAGCAAATTAGAGCAAATTTCTATTGCTCAACATGACCGTATCGAAATTATTCACGCTGTTGGCGGCGGCTAAGTCGGAGTTATCCATGCAAGACACCCCTCTCATTATTGGTTCACGTTCTTTCCAATCTCGTTTATTGGTTGGAACTGGCAAATATAAAGACTTAAATGAAACGGATTTAGCTATTCAAGCCAGTGGTGCAGAAATCGTAACCGTCGCAATCCGCCGTGTGAATATTGGACAAAATCCGGATCAACCAAACTTACTCTCAGTTATTCCGCCAGAAAAATATACAATCTTGCCAAATACCGCAGGGTGTTTTGATGCTGACAGCGCAGTACGTACTTGTATGTTAGCGCGTGAGCTACTTGATGGTCATAACCTAGTAAAACTTGAAGTTTTGGGCGATGAGAAAACCTTATATCCAAATGTGACCGAAACTTTAAAAGCAGCACGTACTTTAATTGATGACGGTTTTGAAATCATGGTCTACACCTCTGATGATCCGATCATCGCTCAAGAACTTGAAAGTATGGGCTGTGTTGCGATTATGCCATTAGGCAGTCTGATTGGTTCAGGTTTAGGCATTTTGAACCCACATACTATTTCAATTATTAAAGAAAATGCGAAAGTTCCGGTGTTAGTAGATGCAGGTGTTGGTACAGCAAGTGATGCCGCTATTGCAATGGAACTTGGATGTGACGGCGTACTCATGAATACTGCTATTGCAGCTGCTCAAAATCCTATTTTGATGGCTTCTGCAATGAAAAAAGCTGTTGAAGCTGGACGTGAAGCATTTTTAGCTGGTCGTATGCCACGTAAGCGCATGGCAAATGCAAGCTCACCTGAAACAGGTTATTTTTTTAAGTAATTTATTTCTTGTGATAACACAACCTTTAATTGCCGTTATAACGCTCATGCGACTTGTATAGGCATTTTACTTTTCAAAGATGAAAAGTAACAAAAATCTTCTGTTTCGCTGATATTACACCCATGTAATACAGCGAAACGGTGGCATCCCTGCCACCTCACGATAGTCATCGTTTACGAGAATTTACGTTGAGTAAGACTAAGCCACTTGCTCATCACGCTTAAACACTAACTCTTTTGCTGATGAATTCTCAGCATCAAAGTAGTAACCTTCGGTATTAAATGCTTTGATGTCTTCAGCTTTATTTAGTTGGTTTTCAACAATAAAACGAGCCATTAAACCGCGTGCTTTTTTCGCATAGAAACTAATGACTTTATATTTGCCATTTTTCTGGTCAAGAAAAACTGGCTTCACAATTTCAGCCTTAATTTTCTTTTCATTGACAGATTTGTAATATTCATCTGAAGCTAGATTTACCAGCAATTCAGATTTAATTTCTGCTAAGTCTTCATTAATTTGGTTAGTGATGATGTCACCCCAAAACTCATACAAACTATGACCGCGTGTATTCTTTAATTTAGTACCCATCTCTAAACGATATGGCATCATTAAATCTAAAGGACGTAATAAGCCGTATAGCCCAGACAACATACGTAAATGCTGTTGTGCAAAATCAATATCTTTGTCTTTTAAGTGATAAGCATCTAATCCAGTATAAACATCACCCTTAAATGCATAAATCGCCTGACGAGCATTTGAAAAATCAAACTCGGCCTTCCAATCTCTAAATCGGTCTGCATTTAGTGTGGCAATTTTTTCACTTACACTCATTAAATTGGCAATTTCCGAAGCAGAAAGCTTACGGCAAACATCAATTAATTGTGCTGAATGTTCTAACAAGCGAGGCTGAGTAAACTCATCTGTAGGTAACGCTGTTTCATAATCTAAAGTTTTTGCAGGAGAAATTAAAGCAAGCATAGACAACCTGAAAAAATTATTATTAATGCCAACTATAACAGTAGATATTTTTTAATGCTAACTCGTGTTTTCAATGACGACTATCGGTAAAATAGCATCACGTATTGTTATTTAGCGGTTCTTATATGTCTGAGCAAACTTTCATCCAGGGTCCAGTAGGTAAAATTGAACTTTTCGTTGACCGCCCTGAAGGTGAAATCAAAGGCTTTGCGGTGGTTTGTCATCCGCACCCATTGCAAGGTGGAACCCCTCAACATAAAGTCCCTGCCCTTTTAACCCAAATCTTTAATGAATATGGTTGCATTGTTTACCGCCCGAGCTTCCGTGGCCTAGGTGGCAGTGAAGGTATTCATGATGAAGGTCATGGTGAAACTGAAGATATTTTAGCTGTAATTAAACATGTCCGTAAGCTTCATGAAGGCTTGCCGTTTTATGCAGGTGGTTTTAGTTTCGGTTCACATGTTTTGGCAAAATGCTTTGCACAGCTTACCCCTGAATTAAGACCTGTACAGTTAATTCTATGTGGTTTACCAACGGCCACTGTAGTAGGTTTACGTCACTATAAAACTCCTGAAATTCAAGGTGATATTCTACTCATTCATGGTGAGCAAGATGACATTACCTTGCTTTCAGATGCGATTGAATGGGCAAAACCGCAGAAGCATCCAATTACAATATTACCGGGCGCCAACCACTTTTTTACAGGTTATTTAAAACAGCTTCGCCAAATCATTACACGTTTTATTATCATGAAATGAAATGTATTTGATGGGCATAGATTGTGTCTATGTCCATCATCTTATGAGCACTGTAACTACTAAAAATTATTCCAACTTAACCCAAAACGGGCTAAATATTTTTTCACTCGGTCGCTATCATTTGTTGTATTACGTTGTTGGCGAGATATCGAAAAGAGTTGTCTTCCAGCCTCTGCCATTGATTTTGAATTTTCACAAACCTTCAGCACACCTCGCAATTGAATCTGATCAAATTCATCTATTTGTTCTAGCTGCTCAGGCCTTAAATAGCTCAACAGAATATCTGCATCTTTATCTTTGTGAGATTCATCCTGAATAAGCCAAATTTGCTTTAGGCGTTGAATTTCTTTTTCTACAGCATCACGACGAATTAACTCACCTTGCGATAAAGTTGCCAAACGAGTTACGCTAGCTGCTAAATCTCTAAAATTCCCTTGCCACGATGCTTCTGCCGATTTAGCAAACTTTAAATATATTTCTAAGGCATCACGTTGAAAACGTAATTGTCTTTGATGAATTGCAGCAAAACGTTGTAGCTCAAAATCAATATTGGGTGCAATATCTTCTACACGGTCTTTTAAATTTGGTAAGAAGAATGTCCACGTATTCAAACGAGCCCACAAATCTTCACGAAAACGCCCAGCTTGAACTTCATTACGCAAATCACGGTTAGTACCCGCTATTAGCTGAAAATCGGCCTGAATTTCCTTATCACTTCCAACAGGAAAAAAGCTTTTATCTTCGAGCGCTTTTAGCAGCATAGCTTGTTCATCAAGTCCCAATTCACCAATTTCATCTAAAAATAAAATGCCTTGGTCAGCACTTTTTAATAAACCAGCACGAGAAGCTGCTGCTCCTGTGAATGCACCTTTTATATGACCAAATAAGGTCGACATCGCGCTATCACCACGTAAGGTTGCACAATTAACATCAATAAAACGGCCGCTTAATTGAAATTTATCTTTCTTTAATTGAAAAATTTGTTTAGCCAAATGAGACTTACCAACACCTGTTGCCCCCATAATTAAAATAGGTGCACTAGAGCGGGTTGCAACTAATTCAACTTCCTCAATAAGTTGATTAAACGCTTTATTATGAGTAGAAATATTGGCTTTAAGTTGTTGCCAATTTTGCTTTTGCTCATCATCGAAGCGCTGTTTTAAAACATCGTATCGAGATAAGTCCAAATCAATAATTCTGTATTCACCTTCTGATGTCTTGTGTTGGTTAGGTGAACTTTGAATGAGTTGAGCTGGCAAATAATGCGCATCTACCAATAAGTACCAACAAATTTGAGCAACATGCGTTCCTGTCGTGATATGCAGTAAATAGTTATTTTTTTCGACATCAAACGGATAGGTTTTTACAAAGTCATAGAGTGCACCATAAACTTCAGCAAAATCCCAAGGATCTTTAATACTGACCCTATGTCCAGAAACCTCAGTTTGTGGAGAAATCTCTTTAGCATCTGCTGCTATAGATTTAACTAAATTATGATGCTGCCTGTCATGTAAAAGTACCAATTTATCTACAAGCAAATCTTCATGCATTAACAGGCTAATTGTAGGACGCCAACGCTGCCAGCGATCTGGCTTTCCCCCCTGATCAAGTGTAGAACCGACAAAGCCAATAACGACTGTTTTCTTTGCATCTGCCATAATTTCTATAAAATTTTATAAGTGTCTATAATATACAATACGCATTTGACCAAAAAATTCAAAGAATATGCTTCATTTTACTTTTTTAGGTACATCTTCGGGTGTACCTACCCTGACACGTAATGTTTCAGGATTAGCAGTTCGTAACAGCAAAAATAAGGACTGGATTTTAATTGATGCCGGCGAAGGGACACAGCACCGCATTCAACAAGCTAAACTTTCACTACAAAACCTAGTTGCCATTTGTATTACACATGTTCACGGTGACCATTGTTATGGTTTAATTGGTTTATTGGCAAGTGCAGGTATGAATTCCCGTAGCAAACCCTTAATCGTGATTGCACCGAAAGAAATTCAGCAATGGTTTGAAATCACTACCCAACTTACAGATTTATATTTGCCCTATTCCCTTCAATTTATTGATGTGAATGAAGCAATGCAGCCACAACAGATCACTAATGAATTCATTGTTCAGGCACACCCTCTAAGCCATCGTGTTCCAAGTTTTGCTTTTAGCATTTATATCAAATCTATTCAGAAGAAGTTAGATACCCAAGCTCTAACTCAGCTTGGCGTACCTCAAGGTGATATATGGGGCCATTTGAAACGAGGCTACAATATTGAATTTGAGGGACAAACTTTAAAAGCTCAAGACTTTATCAAAATTCAAAATCAACAGGTTCATGCAATTATAGGTGGTGATAATGATCAACCTGAACTATTAGCAGATGCTTGCAAAGATGCTCAATTACTTATTCATGAATCGACTTATTTACAAACGGTTTTGGATAAAGTTGGTAAAGGACCAATGCATAGCTCAGCAAAAATGGTCGCTGAGTTTGCGGAACAGCAATCTTTAAGTAATTTAATTCTGACACATTTTAGTCCTAGGCATCAGGATAAAATTGGGCAGCAAGCTATTACCGAAGAAGTTCGCCAATTTTATAAAGGTCATTTTTATTTAGCGAATGATTTTGATGAATTTACTTTAAGTGAAGCTGGACAGCTTTTAAAAGTCGATAAAAACGGTAAGGCCTATTAAATATATATCCAAAAAGATATTTAAATATATTTTTAGATATCTTGTAAATATTAAAATTTTCAATAGAAATTATTCAAGCTGAAAAGATAATTATTTTTATACATTATTTTCAATAACTTATATTTTAATTATATTCTTTTTAAAAAGTTGGCACACTCAGTGCAATAGTACAAAGCACACAACATCATTCGGATATTGTGACTAACACCTGCCTGCAAACGCTTGGCAGGCAGGCTTTGAAAGGAAAAGAAAATGTCTGTCATTGAAGAAATTAATCAACAAGCTCAGTTTGAACAAAAGCAGCAACAACGTACTTATGAAGTTCTGCAAAATGAAAAAAGTATGCCAGTCAAAATGTGGACTAAAGGCGTGCTTGTTGATGACAACTCAAAACAACAATTATTACAAACAGCTCAAATGCCTTTTATTTATAAATGGATGGCTGTTATGCCAGATGTACACTTCGGTTTAGGAGCAACTATTGGTAGCGTAATTCCAACTAAAGGGGCAATTATTCCTGCAGCTGTGGGTGTAGATATTGGTTGTGGAATGATGGCAACCCGTACAAGCTTAACTGCTTCAGATTTACCAGATCACTTACATGCACTACGTACTGAACTTGAACGATTAATTCCCCATGGAATGACTAAGCGCGGACGTGATCGTGGGTCATGGGAAACTCCACCAGAAATGGTAGATCAAGCTTGGACCGATCTGGTTGCAGATTTTGAATACATTTGCGCAAAACACCCACGTTTGAAAAATACTAACAACCGTAAGCATTTGGGAACTTTAGGTACTGGAAACCATTTTGTCGAAATCTGTTTAGATGAGCATGATCATGTTTGGATTATGTTGCACTCAGGTTCTCGTGGTGTAGGAAATGCTATCGGTAATCATTTTATTGAACTTGCACGTAAAGACATGCAGAAACATTTCATTAATTTGCCAAATAAAGATTTAGCATACCTAGTAGAAGGAACTGAACACTTTGATGATTACTGGTTTGCGGTAGGTTGGGCTCAACGCTTTGCGATGAAGAACCGAGAAATCATGATGCAATCTGCGATTAAAGCCTTGGCTACTATTGTACCAAAGCCTTTTCAAGCACGTTTGGAAGCAGTGAACTGTCACCATAACTATGTGGAAAAGGAAGAACACTACGGTGAAGAAGTGATGGTCACCCGTAAAGGTGCAGTCCGTGCGCGCTTAGGTGAATATGGAATTATTCCAGGCTCAATGGGTGCGAAATCGTTTATTGTCCGCGGGCTTGGAAATCAGGAGGCTTTTTGTTCATGTTCGCATGGTGCAGGCCGTGTTATGAGCCGTACTGAAGCAAAACGACGCTTTACTGTTGAAGATCAAATTGCCCAAACTGAAGGTGTGGAATGCCGTAAAGATGCAGCAGTTATTGATGAAATTCCATCGGCATATAAACCGATTGAAGATGTAATGAAAGCACAAGGTGATTTGGTTGAAGTGGTTTATACATTAAGACAAGTGGTGTGTGTTAAAGGGTAAGAAAAAAATGTTTCACAAAATACTTAAACCTGAATATTTAAAATATTATGAAGGAGTTACTACTTGTACGACTCATAAACTTGAAGATACTCCGCATTGCGCAACTTTTATAGAGTTTGCAAGAAATGACTTAAGCACCTCACAGAACTTACATGCTATTTATAATGCTGTATCAAATGCTAAACGTGCCCTTCATAGAAGAGTAGATATTTTATGTTCATTAGCAGGATATGAAACTTATATTGCTAAAAGAAATAATTTTCCTAGTAAGTTAGATTTCTTAGAGAAATGTGGATTCTTCACCCCTCAAATAATTAGGCGTTTAAATTACATCAGAAATAAACTAGAACATGATTATGAAGCACCCAACTATACTGAAGCAGAAAATTATGTAGATATAATTGAACTTTTTCTAGTTGCGACTAGTGTTTTTATCAAAAACTATCCGACCATTTATGAGTTTTTTATAGTTGAAAGTGTTGATAATACTGAACTTTATAAAACTCTTCCAAGATGGATTTCTATAGAGGTAGAACTTGAAAAGGGGAACTTGGATATGCGTTTTCCCGGCCAAGATGAACATTTAATTAAATCAATAAAAGATACAGATTACTTTGATTGGCTTAAACCTATTATGCATGGGTATTTCTGGTACTAAAGGAATAAAAATGAAACTCGCAGAAGCACTTTTACTTCGAAGCGATCAACAAAAAAAGCTCGCTTCGTTAAAACAACGAATTAATGCCAATGTATTGGTACAAGAAGGTGATGAACCTAGTGAAGATCCAAATGAGCTCATCAAACAAGTATTCGCTTTAACTCAGGAAAGCAATCAATTGATTTGTCGTATTCATTTGACCAATGCACAAGCAAAACTGGAAGATGGCAAAGTATTGTTGTCCCTATTAAGCTTGCGCGATAGTTATGCTGAACAGCATAAAATTTTAATAGATGCGATTGCCAATACACATCGAGAACCTGATCGTTATAGCTCACGTGAAATTAAGTGGAAGAAAGTCATTCCGGTTTCTAGCTTACAAAAGCAGGCGGACGATATCAGTGCGAAACTCCGTGACTTAAACGTTAAAATTCAGGCTGCTAATTGGCAAATTGATCTAATCGATTAAACAATAGATTTTGTGAAATCATTTTCACAATCAAAGTTTGGACATACCGGGCGAGTACAAGATCCTGCATTACTCCGATCTGAGGGATTGAAAATAATTCAGGCGACTATGGCAGCATGTGAGCCGTGCATCGATATTCACTTATCAGGCTCAGCAATATGCACCTAGCAAACCTTTGTCGAAAACAAAGTCACACGTTACTTCGCATTACCATGTACTGACAGTATGTTCATTAAATTAGAAAATAAGGAAAACAGAAGTGAATAAAGTTTTGGCAAATATGCCAAAAGCCATTCAAATTGATGGCTCACAAGGTGAAGGTGGTGGACAGATTTTAAGAACCGCCCTTGCCCTTTCAATGATTACAGGCCAGCCGTTTGAATTAATTAATATACGTGCAGGACGTAAAAAACCAGGGTTAATGCGTCAACATTTAGTTTGTGTACAAGCATCTCAACAAATTAGCCAAGCTTATGTAGAGGGTGCTGAATTACATAGCCAACGTCTATATTTCGTACCTCAGCATGTTCAAAGTGGTAAATATCAATTTCAAATCGGTTCTGCGGGTAGTACCACACTGGTTTTACAAACGCTTCTACCTGTTTTGTTATTACAAAATGAAGCCACCGAACTCACCATTTCGGGGGGTACACACAACCCATTTGCACCAACAGCAGATTTTATTGAACACTGTTTTTTACCTGTTTTAGCGAAGATTGGGATTAACGTCGATTTTAGACTAAATAAAGCTGGCTTCTTTCCAATTGGTGCAGGTGAAATTCAGTTTACCGTTCAGCCATGGCAAGATCGAAACAGCTTAAATTTATTAGATCGTGGTGCTTTGCAAGGCAATGAAGCTTTTGCAGCTGTATTAAATCTTTCAGAAGAAGCACAGATAGTACAACGTGAATTAACCACATTAAGTAAAAAACTAAACTTAAGCTCTCAGCAGCAATTTCATTTAAATGGAATTAGCCAAGGCAATACAATGTATGTGAAAGTTGCTCATCAATATCACACTCAACTGTTTACAGCTTTAGGTGAGATGCGCAAAAGTGCAGAGCAAATAGCTGATCATTTAGCAAAAGATGTAAATCTATATTTATCTTCGCAGGCTGTTGTAGATGAGTATTTGGCAGATCAATTGCTTCTACCTTTAGCTTTAGGTCAAGGTGGTGAATTCACCGCACAATGTATTAGCGAACACACTCGTACTCAAGCAGCCATGATTGAAAAATTTATTAATTGTGAAATCGAGTTTGCCGAGTTAAGTCCAAATCATTTTCATGTAAAGGTCGAAGTTTAAGAAGCTCATGACTGAGCTTCTTATTTATAAAAAAATTACTCTACAGATGCTAAAGCTGTTACCAACAACTTCCAGCATTTCTCTACAGTATCAACTTTGACTCGTTCACCTGGTGCATGTGCACCTTGAATATCTGGTCCAAAAGAAACCATCTGTAAATGTGGATAATGCTCAGCAATAATCCCACATTCCAAGCCTGCATGAATCACTTTGAGATTTGGTTCAATATTAAAAGCATGTTGATATGCTTGCTGTAAGCACTTTAGAGCAGCCGAATCTGGATTTGGTGTCCAACCCGATACTAACGGAGTAAGTGTAGAGCCGATATTAAATTGACTAAAATGGGTCTGAATTTTTTCTGCAAAATCTTGAGCTTCATGATTCACCATTGAGCGGACCATTAAGACAGCTTTTCCACCCTCTCGATTTAGTTTTACGACCCCAATATTGTTTGAGGTTTCAACTACGTCCGGTAAAGCTTGACTCATACTTGCAACGCCGTATGGGCTTGTTGCCAAAGCTTGCAACCATTCGTTTTGCTGTTGTTGAGTAATCACTTCAGTTACTTCAGCACTATTAGGCTGAATAGTTAATTGAAGGTTGTCATCAATACCCTGTAATTGGTTGTTCCATGTCGTTTGATATTCAGAGAGTAATTGTTCTAATTCAGGTAATTGGTTAGACGAAATTGCAATAGTTGCTAGTGCTTCTCGCGGTAAAGCATTACGAGCGGTACCACCTGTAAATTCAACAAGGTGTCCACCAAGCTTTGCTAAATGCTGATTTAAAAAACGAGCCAAAATAACGTTGGCATTACCACGTCCTAAATGAATATCTACACCAGAATGGCCCCCTTTAAGACCAGCAACCTGAATATTCACTACCGTCAAATTTTCAGGAATTAGTTCATAAGTAAGTGCTTGTTCGACTTCAACATCAATACTGCCAGCACAACCCAGATATAATTCACCCCACTCTTCCGTATCAATATTAAATAACCATTTTCCTTTTAGCACACCTGCCTGTAAAAGCCGCGCCCCACTCATCCCTGCTTCTTCGTCAACTGTTAATAGAACTTCAATTGGCCCATGAGAAATATCATTTGAGTCTAAAACTGCCAAAGCTAAAGCGACCCCAATGCCATTATCAGCACCTAATGTAGTGTCTTTGGCAACTAACCAGCCATCTTCAAGAACTGGACGAATCGGGTCTTCAAAGAAGTCATGTACCGTGCTAGTGTTAGCTTGCGTGACCATATCTAAATGGCCTTGGAGAATGACCCCAACTACATGTTCTTTACCAGCAGTCGCATCCTTACGGATAATTAAATTACCGACCTCATCTACATAGGTTTCTAAATTCCGACTTTGTGCCCAGTTCTGTAAAAATTGGCGAAGTTGCTGCTCATGCTTTGAAGGACGCGGAATAGTGCAAAGTGTTTGAAAATGCTGCCAAACCACTTGAGGAGATAACGCTGCAATATCAACTTGTGTCATGAAAACCACACTCTAATTATGTAAATATCGTAATAATTTCAATATACACAATGCATTAAAGATAGGTAGCGATTTCGGGAAAGATTTTGTATTTTTATCTTTAATCTAAAGAGATAGTACGACTTTTCTAAAAAGCCGTACTTCATGAATAAGTCTTAACAATCGTGTGCTTAGTTTTTCCATTCAAATGCTGAAAAGCTGTGATCGGCCTTTAAACTATTTTCAACGGCCTGTGCAAGCTGACGAATAATGCTTTGTGTTTCGATTTTCTCAAACCAGTCTTGTTCTTCATCAGGATTGGCAGAGATTTCACACATCAAATGCCCTTCATGATCTGTTTTTTGGCAAGTAATAGATAAGGGTAAAAGATGATTATCAATACTGACTTCTACTTTTTCATGTTCATGCACAATATGTTGTGCATCAAAGCCATAATGTCCCAATTGTTTAAACAATAAAGCCGCTACATATTCTTGTGTGATATGGCATTCATTTGGTGGATGATCAAGCACCCCATGTTGTGGGCAACTGGCAATAAATTGTAATTTTTTCATCCTTTGTCCTAACACTTTTATCATTATCTGCGCTTAGCATAAGCAATAAACAAACAGCAGCCAAGCCTTTAGCCCGCTGCTGCCGTTGCTATTGTGTTAGCAATTATAAAATGTGTTAGGTAAAAAGTTATTGGCTAACTTCGATTGTTAAGCCTGCACGATTCGCCAACTCAGTGAAAGTTGGGAAGCTTGTAGCAACAGTTTCAGTACCGTGAATTGTAATCGGACCAGAAGTACGAAGCCCCGCCATACTAAAACTCATAGCAATACGGTGGTCATGATGTGATTCGATTTCACCGCCAGCAAAGATTGGTGACCAATCGCCAGATTTGCCTTTACCTTCGATAATGATGCCGTCATCAGTTGGCGTACAGTCAATACCCATGATTTTTAAGCCGTCTGCCATAACTTGAATACGGTCAGATTCTTTCACCCGAAGCTCTGCTGCACCAGTGAGTACAGTTTGACCTTCGGCACAAGCTGCTGCAATAAATAGAGCGGGGAATTCATCGATTGCTAAAGGTACTTGGTCTTCAGGCATATGAATGCCTTTAAGTGTGCGTGAACCTTTAATATGGATATCAGCAATAGGTTCACCACCAGCAATACGTTCATTTTCAACAGTGAGGTCGGCACCCATCTGTTTTAAAATTTCAATTACACCAGTACGTGTAGGGTTAATACCTACAGCTTCCAAAACAACATCGGAGCCTTCGGTAATTGCAGCACCCACCATAAAGAAAGCAGCAGATGAAATATCAGATGGAACCTGAATATCAGTACCTACTAGTTTGCCTCCACCAACAAGAGAAATCTTGTTGCCTTCGGTTTTAACATCATAACCAAATGCACGAAGCATGCGCTCTGTGTGGTCACGTGTTGGTTCTGGCTCAGTTACCGAAGTTTCACCTTCAGCCCATAAACCAGCAAGTAAAATACCCGACTTCACTTGAGCAGACGCCATCGGCAAGTCGTATTGAATGCCTTTTAATTGCTGGCTACCCGTAATGCTGACAGGTGGTGTACCTTTCTCACCTGTCGTTTGAATTTGCGCACCCATTAAACGTAATGGTTTAGCAATACGCTCCATTGGGCGTTTAGAAAGTGAAGCATCACCTGTCATCACTGAATCAAATTTTTGTGCTGACAACATGCCTGAAAGCAAACGCATGCTCGTTCCAGAGTTCCCCATATACAAGGCACTTGCTGGCGCTTTTAAACCATGCATGCCCACGCCATGAATGGTCACTTCCCCATTTTTAGGGCCTTCAATGCTTACACCCATATCACGGAAAGCTTGCAAAGTTGCCAAAGCATCTTCACCTTCAAGGAAGCCAGTGACATGAGTCGTGCCTTCGGCAATAGCACCAAACATAATGGAGCGATGTGACACAGATTTGTCACCCGGTACGGTAAATTTACCTTTAAAGGTCTTATTTCCCGGTAAGATACTGAATTGCTGTGTCACCTTATTTTTCTCCATTAAAGGTTTTTTGGCTAACATATGATTGAAATGCTGACGTGCTGCCTGAGCATGACCGAGTAAACCCATTAATGCATGAGAATCTTCGTTTTCAATCAATTTTCTAAGTACGGTAAGTTGTTTTTCGAAGCCATCTACAGCATTTAATATCGCTGTTTTATTGGCAAAGAAAATGTCATGCCACATTTGAGGATCACTGGCAGCAATACGCGAAAAATCACGAAAACCACCGGCTGCATAACGGAAAATATCAAGATTATCTTCACGGTTTGCAAGTTGCTCGACCAAATTAAATGCCATTAAGTGCGGTAAATGACTGGTATGCGCCAAAACCTCATCGTGCTTGGCAACATCCATACAAATAACTTCAGCTTTCGCTGCTGACCAAAGTTGAATGAGTTTCTCAACTGCCCATTCTGCACTTGTTGGTAACGGCGTTAAAATCACTTTGTGATTTGCAAATAGATCAACTTTACCTGCATGAACACCAGTATGTTCACTACCTGCAATAGGATGTCCCGGTACAAAACCTGCTGGTAAGTCCTCACCAAATACAGCTTTCGCTGCATCAACCACATTGCCTTTTGTACTTCCCACATCGGTTAAGATCGTGGTTTCTGACAAATAAGGTTTAATTTGCTCAAGTACTTTTTGTGTCGCACGCACTGGCAAGGCTAAAACAACTAAATCTGCCCCTTTCACGGCTTCAATAGGATCGGAAAGTCCTTCTTGTATTAAGCCAAGTGATTTTGCATCTTCTAAAGTTTTCTGTGAGCGTGTAGATGCAACAACAGTTGTTGCCAACTTTTCTGCAACAATAACGCGAGCTAAACTCGACCCGATGAGTCCTAAACCAATAAATGCAACTTTTTTAAATAGGGGTTGTGACATAACTTCAACTTTGCTTTTGCTCAAAGTTATTTAGACCTTTGAGCAATTTGTTTTTAAGCATAATGACATGTTTTATTTGATACATGTCATTATTCCAACATGAGTAATTAGAGAACAGCAGCAGGATAAGAACCTAAAATACGCAGCTCTTTTACCATTGGACGAATATCATTGATTGCCGCAGCAACATTCTCTTGATCGATATGGCCTTCTAAATCGATAAAGAATACATAGGCCCATTTTTCAGGTAATGCTGGACGCGTCTCAATACTTGTTAAGCTAATATTATGTTTTGCAAAAGGCGCTAAAATTTCTAATAAAGCACCTGCGCGGTCATGCGCTGAAATTAATAATGAAGTTTTATCATTACCACTTTGTGGAATCTTTTCACGACCAATCACTAAGAAACGAGTGGTATTTTCGGGATTATCTTCAATATTGCTATGTAAGATTTCAAGGTTATACATGCCTGCTGCAATATCAGATGCAATCGCTGCTGAGTGCCATTCGTTGCGAATACGACGTGCAGCTTCTGCATTTGAATTTAAAGCAACACGTTCAACACCCGGATAATGCGCGTCTAACCATTGACGACATTGAGCCAAAGTTTGCTGGTGTGCATAAATCTGTTTAATACTATCTTTACGTGTATTTTCAGAGACTAGGAATTGATGATGAATACGTAATTCAACTTCACCAATCACATTTAAATTCGATGTTTTAAAACAATCTAAAGTATGGTTCACAATACCTTCAGATGAGTTTTCGACTGGAACCACGCCGTAATGTGCACTTCCCGCTTCTACTTCACGAAACACTTCATCAATTGTGGGTAATGGACGAACAACTGCATCTTTACCAAAGTGTTTAAGTACAGCAGATTGAGTAAAAGTACCTTCTGGCCCTAAAAACGCAATGCTTTGCGGCGCTTCTAAAGCGAGACAAGCAGACATAATTTCACGGAATAAACGCGCCATGGTTACATCAGACAAAGGACCTTGATTGCGTTCCATAACTTTACGTAAGACTTGTGCTTCACGTTCAGGACGATAAAACAAAGGATTCTCTTCGGAAGCAAATTTAGCTTTTGCAACAGCTTCAGCAAGGCTTGCGCGGCGATTTAATAATTCTTGAATCTGTTGATCTACACTATCAATATCTTCGCGAATTTGTTCCAAACTAAGAGAAGTCGTTTTGTTTTGATCATCGTTGATCATTAGAATGCAGCCTCAGTAAAATCATCTTTTGAACGAGAGTATAACAATAGTCTGCTTTGATTTGTTAGGCAATATAGCTGTAAGAGCTTTTTTCATTAACCTTTTTTACTCCCATTTCTTGATTACTTTATTTGATAATGATTTTCATTTATCATTTGTATAATAAATTTTATTATCGCCCATTATGCAAAGATCATTTTTCCTTTTATCTACTAGTTTTTTATTGAGTACTTTAATAAGCTGTTCTGTTTTGGCTCAAACGTCTGTACAAAATCAATCAAAAATCGTTTTTCAAAATAATCAGGCACAATTTCAAATTAAATCTAAAAATACAGGCCATGATTATCTTATTCAAATTTATAAACCACCTGTCACCCCGCCCCAACATGGTTATCCAGTACTTTATATTTTAGATGGCAATGCCACATTTCCAAATGCTGCCAATATTGCTCAATCGATTGGCGCTGGTTCTGCAAAATTAGGCCTAGACCCACTCATGATCGTCGCGGTTGGTTACCCTCAGCAAAAAACTTTTGATGTGCAAAAACGTGCTTATGATTACACTCCAAAATCTTCTGCTGAATTTCAAGCACAAGGTAAATATAAATATGGTGGTGCTGATCAGTTTATTGCTTTTTTAAATAGCGAACTCAAACCTGCTATTGCAAAACAATTTCCAATTAATAGCCAGCAACAAAGCCTCTATGGGCACTCTTTTGGTGGCTTGTTTGTGCTTTATCATTTTTTTCAAAAGCCAGATGCATTTCAGCGTTACTTTGCTGCAAGCCCTTCTCTCTGGTTTGACCAAGGCATGTTATTTCAGCAGTTAAATCATTGGCAAAGTCAGAAGCCAAATCATTTCCCTTTGCTCATGACTACAGTCGGTACACATGAGCAAGGCGGCCCTCGCACTCAACTCAACAATAAATTTAATGAAACAGATTTCTTTAAAGCTTTAGAAGAAAAGCGTTCAGATCAATTTAGTTATTGGCATTTTTATAACCCGGCTGAACAACACATTACAAATTTGTATGCGAGTTTACCCAAAGCGCTTATGTTTGCTTCATGTCAAAATTTAGAAAGCTGTAAATCTTTATTTGATGAGCAGAAGCAGAAGACAGCCCAATAAAAACTTACTCGATTCTTAAAAGCTCAGTTCGTCTCAATGTCTAGATTAGCTATACTACCTAAAGACGTCATAACAATAGTAAAATAGAATGAATAAAATTATTGTTTTAGGCCTACTGGGTCTTACAAGTTTTAGTTTAACGGGTTGTGGCGGTTGTCCCTTAATCGCAGGATGCAATGGTACTGATAATTCTCCGTACTATAGGACGACTGTCAGTAATCAAGTTCGTGGTATTCCAGTCCCACCCCAAACCAAGCTGACTTATCAGTCCCAAAATTTCAGACAGAAATTTGAGCAAACACATGCTTTAAAAGAGAAAAATTTATCAGGCATTACTTTACCAGAAGATACAGCAATCATTTGGGGCGGTATGCCAGTAGACATGTTTATACAGTTTTCTAATCCCGAAATGAAAGGCTTCTCAGTCTATCCAGCACGAGGATTTAAAGCAGAATTATCAAATGAGTTTTTACGTTTATGGAAAAGCTGTGAAAGTGATTTAAACATTAACTTAAAGAATCCAAATGACTGGTCATTTAATCCTGAAAATATGAAAATAACTGGTTGTGGTGTCGTCTTTCAAGAACGTAGTGCATACACTGAAGATTCATTTCATCAAGATGAAGCAGATGAGTTTTTAAGAAAGATAAATCATGCATTACAGCAATTACCAAAACAACAAGACTATCCTATCATTCAACAGAAGACTAAATAGTTAAAAACAACCTGTTCTAAGACAGGCTGTTTTTAATCTGCTTAATTAGGCTTTGCCAATTAATCCACGTGCTACGATTTCTTTCATAATTTCATTTGTACCACCGTAAATACGTTGGATACGGGCATCTACAAAGAAACGTGAAATTGGATATTCAGTCATATAACCATAACCACCAAAGAGTTGCAGCAAGTTATCGGCGACTTTCATTTGCATGTCAGTGCTGAAACTTTTAAGTGCTGCAGCTGTCTCAACATCTAGCTTACCTTCTTGATATAGAGCAACATTTCTCTCATAAAAAGCCGCTGTAGCAAGCTCATCAATTTTTGCTTGTGCTAAAACAAAACGAGTATTTTGGAACTGTGAAATGGGTTGGCCAAATGCATGACGTTCTTTTACATAAGCAGTTGCCAAATCAATTGCACCACGAATAGCACCAATTGCAGTAGATGCAATGGCTGTACGTTCACGAGGTAACTCTTGCATTAAGTAAGCAAAACCTTGCCCAGCTTGACCGAGTAACTGGTCTTTAGGCACTTTTACATTGTCAAAAAATAGTTCAGAAGTATCTTGAGAATGCAGACCGATTTTGTCGAGATTTGTGCCTTTTTTAAAGCCTTCCAGATGAGTATCTGCCAATAATAATGACACGCCTTTTGCACGCGCTTGAGGATCAGTTTTCACTGCAAGCACAACAAGATCAGCATGCTGTCCATTTGAAATAAAGGTTTTTGAACCATTTAATAAATAATGGTCGTCTTGCAAAATGGCGCTAGTACGCATTGATTGTAAATCCGAACCCGCTCCTGGTTCCGTCATACCTATTGCACCAACCACCTCACCTGTTACCATTTTTGGTAACCAATATTGTTTTTGCTCTTCTGTACCGATGTGCAAAATATACGGTGCTGCAATTTCAGAGTGACAAGAAATCGCTGTTGATAATGCACAGAATCCAGCACGTGCCGATTCTTCAACTAACATCAATGAATAATAGGTTGGCACACCATAACCACCGTATTCTTCTGGAACATCCACACATAAAAAGCCATTTTCGCCCAGTTGATTCCAGACAGAGCGAGGCATAATTCCTTCGCGTTCCCATTGGTCGTATTGCGGTGCAATATGCTCATTCATAAAACGTTTAAAATTATCCCGGAATAATTCTAAATCTGCATCGTATGCCAACATAATATTTTCCTTCAGCTTTATTGTTTTATCGAATCTCAGTGCTGTGCATGCTAATCATTTTTTAAGCTACTGTCATGACATAGCCGCTCATTAAAACTGTACTTTTCAGTCAGCCAATAAAAAAAGGAAGCCAAAGCTTCCTTTTTTATATAGGTTTATTTGAATTAATCTAAACCTTCAGCGACTTGAGGAGTTTTTTGTTCCATCATTTTTCTGTCGACTTCATCTGGATTATTTAAAGCCTCATTTAGCTTATCTTTATCTAAAGCCCCGACCCATTTTGCAACAACAATCGTTGCTAATGAGTTACCAACAAGATTGGTTAATGCACGTGCTTCTGACATGAAACGGTCAATACCTAAAATTAATGCCAAGCCTGCAACAGGAATATGTCCTACAGCAGATAAAGTTGCTGCCATAACAATAAAACCAGAACCAGTTACACCCGCAGCACCCTTAGATGAAATTAAGAGTACCAACAATAAAGTAATCTGATGCTGAACATCAAGCTGCGTATTTGTTGCTTGAGCAATAAAGATTGCGGCCATAGTCAAATAAATTGATGTACCATCAAGGTTAAACGAATAACCTGTTGGAATAACCAAACCAACTACAGACTTTTCACAACCTGCAATTTCAAGTTTACGTAACATGCGAGGCAAAACAGATTCAGAAGAAGATGTACCAAGTACAATTAACAACTCTTCACGAATCAGGCGAATCATCTTAAGGATACTGAATCCACTAATACGGCTGATTGTACCCAAAATTAAGAAGATAAAGAGTAAGCACGTGATATAGAAGCAGATAATGAGCTGCCCTAATTGTACAAGTGAACCAACGCCATATTTACCGATAGTGAATGCCATCGCACCGAATGCACCAATCGGAGCCAATTTCATGACCATATTCACAATGTTAAAGAAAACATGTGCAACTTGATCAATAAATTTTAAAACTGGGCGTCCTGCATCACCTAACTTATGTAAAGCAAAACCAAACAGAATTGCAAAAAGAAGGACTTGTAAGATTTCACCATTTGCAAATGCACCAACCACCGTATCAGGGATAATGTGCATTAAGAAATCAATGGTAGATTGTGACTCACCAGAACTGACGTATTTTTGAATGCCCGAAGTATCAAGAGTAGTAGGGTCAACATTCATCCCTACACCCGGTTTAGCAATGTTAATTACAACAAGGCCAATTAGAAGTGCAATTGTTGAAACGATTTCAAAGTATAACAATGCAACGCCACCAGTTTTTCCGACTGACTTCATGCTTTCCATGCCAGCAATACCGCTTACAACGGTACAGAAAATAACTGGAGCGATGATCATCTTGATCAAACGGATAAAGGCATCACCTAATGGCTTGAGTTTCTCACCTAAACCTGGGATATGTTGTTCAACACCATTGACAATTTGCGTGGAGCTTGGAGAAAAATGTCCTACCAAGATACCCGCAATAATCGCAATAATCACCTGAAAATAAAGTGATTTATAAATCGGTTTTTTAGCCATAACTTTACTTCAATCTATATTTCCAAGTCCGTTGGAAATACCAAAATGAAACGTCTATTCTTTACGAATACACAGCCCTAACCTTTCACATTAACACCGCAAAAGGGAAATGGTTTTTTGTGAACAAAAAACCTTCCTACTACCTCAATGAAAACAAAATAGATGCTTTCTAAAACAGGAGAATACCTGAAGTTTCTAACCACTTTGAGTAGCTAGAAATAACCTCTTACTTTTTCAATAAAAAGCTGAAGATATAGGAGAATCACATAAAATTATGATATGAATGCTCAAAAAAGCACGGGAAAGTTTACTCGAATTAAATAACGATTCGGTTAATTTTTTGGCTAATATGCATAAAAAACACTCAGGCAGCCCTAAGACTTTAGTATAAGAAACACTTTTGATATTTTTTCAGCAGCTTTTTATGTCATATTGATTAAATACTTGTGGACATTTCATTTTGAGCTGCCTACATCCCATCATTTTTATTGTTTTTGAACTACGATGAATACTAAACGTAATATCTATAAAGATGCTGAACACCCCTTTGCTCAATATGTCCGCATTTTAGGTAAGGGGAAAACCGGATCGCGCTCTTTAAGTTATGAAGAAGCCTATCAAGCATTCACTATGATTTTAAAAGGTGAAGTATTAGACGTTCAACTGGGCGCATTTTTAATGCTACTTCGGGTTAAAGAGGAATCTATCGAAGAACTCGCAGGTTTCGTTCAAGCGACTAAAGACCAGCTTCATTTTGGACCTTTAGACGTTGACTTAGATTGGTCATCTTATGCAGGTAAACGAAAACACTATCCATGGTTTTTGTTAGCCGCTCTTACACTTGCCCAGCATGGTCATAAGATTGTTATGCATGGCGCGTCAGGTCATACGCTTAACCGTGTTTATACCGAGCAAGTTTTAGAATATCTTGATTATCAAATTTGCCATTCTGAACAAGAAGTTCGTACACAGTTAGCAGAGCAAAATTTTGCTTACTTACCGCTAGACGTGATTTCACCAGTTTTAAGCGAATTGATATCTCTAAGAAATGTCATGGGATTGCGTTCGCCTATTCATACTTTGGCCCGTTTAATTAATCCTTTTAATGCTAAAGCCACTTTACAGGCGATATTCCATCCAGCTTATAGAACCTCTCATCAACATAGTGCATTGCGCTTAGGCTATCAAAATAGTGCCGTCATTAAAGGTGAAGGTGGTGAATTTGAGCGAAACCCAGATGCCAAAACACTCATTTGTGGTATTAAAAATGGTGAGCTCTATGAACATGAGTTGCCAAAGCTCACACCTGAGCGAAGCCCAATTGAAGAAGAGCTAGATTTAGCTACTTTTAAGGCAGTATGGCTTGGTCAACAGCACCATGAATATGGAGAAATGGCCGTAACAGAAACCATCGGAATCGCGCTATATACCATGGGAGTTGTTGCTAATTTTGAAGAAGCGATGCAAAAAGCAAAAGTGTTATGGGATACACGAAATTTAAGCAATCTTAATTCGTAGTTAACAAATGCTATCGTGAAGGTCGACATGGATGTCGACCGTATCACTGCGATACAGGAAGTATCGTCAGTGATACAGAGGATTTTTGGTTACTTTTGATCCTTCAAAAGTAATAAAAGCCTATATGCTATAACTTATGAAAAACATCCTATATAAGGCTGTATGGAATAACCAAAAATAATTTTTCTGTCTTATAAGTTTTAAACAAAACGAATCGGTTTAAACTCTGGTTCATGCTTGTGATGATCATCATCACATTCTTCACCTTCTTCTTTTGTTCCACGGTCAATATAACCGCTACGCTGATCTTCTGGTAAGTTCTTTAACTCCCAAGCAATCACAGCTTGCATACAAGTCTCACGCTGCTCTTTTGTTAAAACAACGCCATTTGGCCATTTACCAATTTCTACTGCTGTTTTTAAACGCTCTACAATTTCAGGGTTTAAAACAGATAGCATTTGTTCAATATTCATGATTCATCTCTTTGAAAAGATTCAAAATCTTGGTTCCAACCAAGTTTGGTACGGCAGGCCATATAGAAATCATAACCTGGTGGATGCAATAAACTTAGTTTAAATGGGTGTTTACGAATGTGTAAACTGTCTCCAACATTGAGCGAGACACTATGTTGACCATCTGCACTCACCATTGGTAACACCCTATTTTCGCGAATAACGATTTTAATTTCGCTTTGACCACCGACTACGATAGGACGTGATGACAATGTATGGGGATGCATTGGAACTAATGCAATCGCATCCATACTTGGATGTAAAATTGGTCCACCACCTGACAATGCATAAGCCGTTGATCCAGTTGGAGTAGAAACAATTAAACCGTCACTATGTTGGCGATAAACATATTGACCATCAATGTTAAGCTCGAAATCAATCATGTGTACCGATTTGCCCGAGTGTAAAACGACATCGTTTAATGCAATCGCATCATAAATGACTTCACCATTTGTTCTTACTTCCATTTCCAGTAAGAAACGACGATCAAGTTGAAAATGCCCTTGAAGTACTTGGTCAAGTTTGAAAATAGCTTCTGAAGGTTTGATATCAGTTAAAAAACCTAATCGCCCACGGTTAATGCCAATAACAGGCGTATTATAGCGAACTAAAGCTCTAGCAGCATGGAGTAAAGAACCATCCCCCCCTACAACTATTACTAAATCCGCAACTTCCCCCAGTAAATGACGGCTTACTACCTGTGCATGATCATAAGGCACTAATTCAGCAGTTTCCTGATCAAAAATGGGGTTTAAGCCTAGGTTCAACAAATGATCATGAATTAAACATAGTGTTTCTACTACTGATGATTTATCTGGTCGACCGATTAACCCGACGTTTCTGAAGGACTTATGTGAAATTTGCACGAATGAGTAAGCTCCGCTGCGATACTGGGCTATAATAACATTAACCTGATTAATTTAAAAAAACATAACAACAAGATGCTGTAAAATTCAATCTAAGTTTTCCAATTATTCACAGTTTTATCATTGCAAATTGATGACAAGCTATCGCATCATTACAGGCATTGTTAGGGTTTTATCTCATCTTTATGAAGTTTGAACGTGGTATCGGTTTCTTTGCACTAATCTTTTCCATTTTGGTCATTGGTGCTTTTATTGCTCTTAGTATCTATCTGATTCGTTTAGATAATATTATCCGTGAAAAATTTGAAGGACAACGGTGGGATATCCCCGCCAAAGTGTTTGCACGTCCTTTAGAAATTTATAATAACGCGCCTATTACCCAAGCAAATTTCACTCAAGAATTAAAACTCTTGGGTTACAAAACTTCAAGTAATTATGACAAGTCTGGAACTTATGTTGCTCAGGGTAGCAATATGTATATCCATACGCGTGGTTTTGATTACGGCGACAGTGTTGAGCCCGAACAAGTACTAGAGTTAAGTTTTGCGAACGATCAGGTGGTTGAAGTTCGAAGTACAAAGCCATCCTCAACAGGTGTTGCACGATTAGAGCCCCTTCTCATTGGAGGAATCTATCCTCAACACAATGAAGACCGTGTGCTTATTAAATTAAATAACGTTCCTAAACCACTTATTGAAGCCTTAATTTCAACAGAAGATCGTAATTTCTATCATCATCATGGGGTTTCGATTCGTGGTACTGCCCGCGCATTAGTGAGTAATGTTACAGGCGGAAAGCGCCAAGGTGGCTCAACCCTGACTCAACAATTAGTTAAAAACTTCTACCTCACACCTGAACGCACGTTAAAACGTAAAGTTAATGAAGCATTAATGGCTTTACTCATCGAGCTGCATTACAGCAAAGATGAAATTTTAGAAGCCTATTTAAATGAAGTGAATCTAGGCCAAAATGGTAGCTACTCAATTAATGGCTATGGTTTGGCTTCTCAATTTTATTTTGGCTTACCACTACGTGAGCTTAGCGTTGCACAACAAGCTTATTTAGTCGGTTTAGTACAAGGTCCTTCTTTGTATAATCCTTGGAAAAATCCAGAAGGTGCAAAAAAACGCCGCGATACCGTGTTAAATAATATGCGTGTTATGGGTTATTTAACTCAGGCTGAATATGAAGATGAAATTGCGCGTCCTTTAAATGTGTTAAGTAAGCCAAGTTTAGGTCCTGCAAAATTCCCTGACTTTTTAGATATTGTGCGTCGTCAATTACGTACAGAATATCAAGAAAGTGATTTAACCAATCAGGGCTTACGTATTTTTACGACTTTAGATCCGATTACTCAAACACAAGTTCAAAATGCTTTTAAAGCTTCAGTAGACCGCCTAGCAAACAGCAACCCAGCACGTTTGAAAAATTTACAAGGTGCTGTACTGATTGCCCATCCAGAAAACGGCGAGCTAGTTGCTGCAGTTGGTTCTACTCAAGACTTTACTGGTTTTAACCGTGCTGTGGATGCAAAACGCCAAGTCGGTTCTTTACTGAAACCTGTGATTTATTTAAGCGCTATTGAATCTGGACGCTACAACTGGGCAAGTCAAATTGAAGACGCACCAATTAGTATTCCTGTAGATGGTGGCAAAAGTTGGACACCTAAAAACTATAGTGGTGGTGGACATGGTGTAGTCAGCTTGAGTGAAGCATTAGCAAACTCATATAACCTATCTGCTGTACGCATGGGTCAAGAATTTGGTTTATCAACTTTTACTAATAATTTAAGAAAGTTTGGTGTTGAATCAACGATTCCTGCCTACCCTTCTATTTTCCTTGGGGCAGTCAATATGTCACCAATGGAAGTATTAGGAATTTATGAGAACTTTGCTACGGGTGGTTTTAAATATCCAACACGTGCGATCCGATCTGTCGTAGATGCCAATGGTCGCCTCCTTGACCGTTATGGCCTGAATGTTCAACAAACGATTGATCCGTCTGTCGGCTACATCATGAATTATGGTCTACAACAGGTCATGTCTTCAGGTACTGGTCGTGCAGCTTACAACAGCTTATCTCCAGCTTTAAAGTTGGCAGGTAAATCAGGTACAACTAACGATACACGTGACTCATGGTTTGCGGGTTACTCTGGTAATCACGTTGCTGTAGTGTGGTTAGGTTTAGATGATAACAAAGTGACTGGCTTAACGGGTTCATCTGGTGCATTGCCAGTATGGATTAATGTGATGAAACAATTACGTCAAACGCCTGTAAATCTACGTCAACCAGACACTGTACAGTGGCAATGGATTGACCGTGCAACGGGTGATTTATCTGCACAAGCTTGTGATGGTGCAATGTATATCCCGATGCTAACACATACGGTTCCGCATCGTGCTACGCCATGTGGAGCGCCTTATTATCAAGTTGATCCAACATATACGCCACAAAGTGATAACACAATTCCTGACTCTCAGGATGATAATACCGACAGCTATATTCGTGAAAGTGAAAACCAGATGGAACAAGATCTGGCAAATAACTCACGTGTAATTTCAAGTGGTAGTTATAACAACTAAGCGTTAACAGGAAATTAGGATATGTTGAAGAAAGGTGTTTTTTATATTGGTGCTATTCTTATGGTCGGCTGTACAACTTTGCCAGATCGTTCTGACTCCAAAGAGAAAACACCTACTCCTCCAGCCAAAAAGACAGAAAATTCATCAGGCGTAAAAATTACGCCTTATGACCATCCGGAAATTCAACGCAAAAATTTACAGGTCATTGTTCCTCAGCAAAAAAAGCCTCAACATTTTAGTGATGATGGCAGTCAGTTACCTGCATTTAAAATTTTAATGCAGAAAACACAGCAGGCTTATAAAAATCAACAATGGTCAGAGGCTGAGCGCTATGCACTTCAAGCCCAGCGTTTAGCACCACAAGCGGCGGAGACCTATTTGTTTCTTGCACTTACGGCAAATCATAAACAGCAATATTCTAATGCTGAGTCTTTAGCACGACGTGGTTTAAGTTTTGCTCAAAGTCAGGCTATGAAAAAACAGCTTTGGTTGGTCATCTTAAAAGCTGGGCAACAACGCAATAATCAAAAAACTGTTCAAGAAGCCCAGCAAGCATTAAAAGCTCTCTAGCTTTTAATGCTTATTTATTTTCTTATTAGAAATTACGAATACCGGCTAAACCATATGCACCATGCTGCTGTGCAATAGTTAAATCGTCAGGATGTACTCCACCCAAAGCAAAAACCGGAATCTGGCTATTTTGAGCAAGATCACTAAAACGTTCCCAACCCAATGCTATAGCCTCTGAATGAGTTGTAGTTGGCTTTACAGGGCTAATAAAAACAGCATCACAACCAATCTGCTGAGCCTGTTTTAAAGAAACAGCATCATGACAAGCGGCAATAAAACGTACTCCCACTTCCAAGTCACCTTTATGCAAATTCATGAGCTGAGATTGTTTTAAATGAACAGTCTTAATCTGTTTTTGTAATTCAGAGCTTAATTGCTGCCACATATCTACATTAATAATTAAATTTGATCGTTGCTCTTCATCTAAAGCAGTTAATTGCTCTATATATTGCTGCTCAAATTCTTCGATACGCCAGTACAATAAAGCATCACTGCTTTCTACCGTTGAAAGCGTATTGCTAATTTTGATGAGATGAGGCCAATAGAGTCGTTTTATAATGTCTTTATTCGCTTTTGGAAAGTTTAAGTGAAGTAATTGTTCACGTGTGTACCATGCCCATGGTTGATGAATAAGATTTAATAGTTCATCAGGCACATAACTATGGAATAAATGTAAATTGACGATAATATCGTCATACTCATGATGAATATAATCAAACTGATACCAATCTTTTAAACCAATGCCCACTTCTTCATAGATTTCACGGCGGCAGGCATCTTCTGGTGTTTCACCCTGCTCAACTTTCCCCCCTGGAAACTCATGCTTTCCACCTTGATGCTGCTCTTCTTGGCGCCATCCTACTAATATTTTTCCACGATGAATTAAGATGGCTATTGCGACATCAACAATCGGTTTGGGCATTTTTTTACTCTCTAAAACTTTTCTCAAGTGTAAGCAAATTTTATCAATTTATAAAATCTTAAAAATTCCATTGACAGATCTATTCGATAATGATTATCATTTAAATCGTTCAAGAACATACCACGGAGCACAACAAATGAACGCACCTTTTAGCTTATTTACTCGTAACAATGACACAGCTCACGCCTTACCAATGTTACATTCTAACAACCTCTTTGCATTAGGCCGTGAAATCCGCATTATGCATGCTGGCGAGGAATATCGTTTACGCCTCACTCGCAACAATCGTCTAATTTTAACTAAATAAAAAATATACTCGCGTTTCAATAATATTCGTGGGAAAACAAAAAATGGATAGCATGGGTAACCATGCTATTTTTTATGAAGGAAGAATAATCTCTACTCTCAAACCACCTTGTTCAGCATGCATAAAACGTAACTTGCCATTATGTAATTCAATAATTTTTCGCGTAATTGAAATGCCTAATCCAGAACCTTGCTGCTGAGTACCGAGTACCCGAAAAAAACGCTGCCCTAAACGTTGCAATACCTCATCATCTACCCCATTCCCCGTATCTTCAATAGAGACCTTAATTTGCTGTTCATGACGACTAATCTCAACATGAATAGAGCCTAAAGTCGGGCTATAACGAATGGCGTTATCAAATAAATTTCTAAAAGCAATAAACAGTAATTCTTCATTCGCATATGTTTTTGTTTCTGTCGATAAGGTATTTACCTCTATCAACATCTGTTTAGCTTTCGCATCTAAATCTATAGTTTCAATGACTCTTGCCAGTAAGTAATTTAAATCGATAACCGTCTTAGGAAGTTCTGGCTGCTCAGCTTCATTAGGTTCCAAGCGTGCAAGAAGTAATAAATTTTCAAGTATTTTTGTACTTCTAGAAACGTCTTCTTGTATACGTTCAAAATCTTGATGAAGTTCTGGAAGATGTTGATATTTACGCTGCAAAACCTGAAGACGCATTTGTATGGCAGATAATGGAGAACGTAACTCATGCGAAGCATCTGCAGTAAAACGCTGTTCAGCTACAAGAGCCCTTTGCAACCTTGCAAGTAATTGATTTAAAGCATCTATAACAGGCTGAATTTCTGTAATGACATCCGGTTCTTGAATTGGTTCTAAATTTGATGCAGTTTTTTGAGCAATCCGTCTAGAAAGCAAATTTAGCGCAGCCAATTGATGCTCGGTACGCCAACTTACAATGACCCATTGCAATAGCCAGAACAACACCATAAGACCGCTATATCCAGCAAGTGCTTTGAGTACTTCTTCAACACGTGTACTCATTGGCTGAAAAACTTCAACTTGTAGTTGAGAGTCTTCTTGTTGTGCAGCCAGACTACGCCACAATTGACCATCAAACCAAAAATACGAAAAACCTTCTGACAAGTTACCTTGTTCAAAAAGTTCATGCTGATAACTATGAGAATGAGTTAGCACTTGGCCTGTATCTAATAACTCATACTGAATATCAAATTCATCGCTCAGCTCATCAAACTGTTTCATAGAGTGTCCAGAAAGATCGGAAACCAGCAAAGTATCTGAAATTTCATCCATGATTTCGTCTTGCACTGACATGTTGTGATAGATCGAAAATATGGTGAGTAAACTTAATGCCAACAGCCCCACCACAACGCTGCTCCACATCGTGGTTTTAACCAATTGCGACTGCAAGGATGAGGGGTTCGATTTCATTTTAAATCTCCCATACGGTAGCCTAGCCCCCGTATGGTTTTAATACTGCTACTTCCGATTTTTTTTCGAAGCTGATAAATAAATACTTCGATCGCGTTACTTTCAATTTCCTCACCCCATGAATAAAGTGCTTCTTCTAATTGATCACGAGTAATAATGTGCTCAGGATGCACCATCAGCTTACGCAATATTTGGAATTCTTTTGCCGTTAAATCGATAGATTTTCCCGCGCTTAATACGACTTTCGCTTGTGTGTCGAGTTGTAGGTCACCCCACGTTAAGATGGATTGCTGACTCAAAGTTTGTTTGCGTAATTGAGCACGGATGCGGGCCGATAACTCTTCTAAACTAAAAGGCTTAACCAAATAATCATTTGCGCCTAAATCTAGCCCCTCTACCCGATCATGAATGCTGTCACGTGCAGTAATAAAAATAACAGGAACATTTTTTTGTTTATGGCGGATCGTTGTTAGAACCTTTTCACCAGCCAGTTGCGGTAAGCCCCGATCAAGTAAAATACAGTCATAGTCGTGCTGTTCGATTGCCGTAAGTGCATAATCACCTCTTTCGACCCAATCGACCTGATAACCATCTAACTCTAACCATGATTGAATGCTTTCAGCTTGAGAGCGATCATCTTCTGCAAGCAAAATTCTCATCTCTTTTTCCTGTTATATCCTGATTTGATCTTGCCAAGCCTTTATAAAAAAAGCAAAGCCGCATTATTTAAATGCGGCTAAAAGTAGTAAATCTAGAGATTCATTAGAACTGAACTTGATCTACATCAATTTCTACGCGTTTTAAAGGTTTATAATCAATATCTACTTCACCAATTAAAGTTACATTTGTATTGGCTGAAATAGGACGACCTTGCCAAAGTTCATCATCTACATCAACTGTAATACTACCTGTCTTGTCACGAAATTGATATTTTTCATCGCCTAAAGACTTTACAACCTGACCATGTAATTTGATCGGTGTATTGTCTTTTGAGGTTAATGCCTGTTTTACTGTGGTGACAGTTGCCGGAGCAATTGCAGCTTGATTCACTGGTGTATTTGCCACAACTACGCCAGCAGCAGTCATACCAGCAGTCATCAACATTACTTTAAGCATATTCATATTCTTACCCTCTGTTTATGGTTCCCTCTTGGGATAAAGCAATTAAATCAAGCATAAATGAGGTGAATCTTAAGAAAAACTTAATTTAATGGCACAACCCGCAATACCTCTTCTAATGTCGTAAGCCCCTCAATCACTTTACGAGCACCAGCAATTCTTAAAGGTTCTATACCTTCTTTTTTAGTTTGAGTTCTCAAATCATTTAACATCCCATGACTACTAATAAGATGCTTAAGCTCAAGACTGACTGGCATAAATTCATAAATACCAATTCGCCCTTTATAGCCTGTATGACGACATTCTTCGCAGCCTACTGCCTGAAAAACTGTTTCAGGCATTTCCATAATATAGTCAAATGTGAGGTGCTCCCATTCATCCTCATTAATGTGAGTTTGTTGTTTACAATGTGGACAAAGCTGGCGGACTAAGCGCTGCGCGAGAACACCCAAAATTGTTGCAGCTGTCAGAAATGGCTGCACACCTAAATCATGCAATCGAGTCAAACTAGACGGTGCATCATTGGTATGTAAAGTTGATAATACTAAATGCCCTGTTAATGCTGCCTGAATCGCCATATTCGCCGTGTCTTGGTCACGGATTTCCCCAATCATAATAATGTCAGGGTCTTGTCTCATCAGCGCACGCACACCGTCTGCAAAGCCTAATTCAATTGCATTATTCACCTGCATTTGGTTAAAACTAGGCTCTAGCATTTCAATTGGATCTTCAATGGTGCATACATTGACTTGCTCGGTTGCAAGCTGCTTTAAAGAAGAATATAGCGTGGTTGTTTTACCGGAACCTGTAGGGCCAGTGACTAAAATAATGCCGTGGCTATTTTTTGTTAATTGCTGCCACTGTTGTAATAAACGCTCCTCAAAACCTAATTGCTGAAAAGAACGCACCAGCACATCAGGATCGAAAATACGCATAACTAGTTTTTCACCAAATGCTGTTGGTAAGGTCGATAAACGTAATTCGGTTTCTTGACCTTTCGGTGTACGAGTTTTTAATCGCCCATCTTGCGGTTTACGCTTTTCCGCTACATTCAAACGGCCTAAAATTTTAATTCGAGAAATCACTGCGGTCAGCGTATTTGAAGGCATGTTATAAATGGTGTGCAGCACGCCATCTATGCGGAATCTAACTTTACCGTTATCTTTGCGCGGTTCCATGTGAATATCACTGGCACTCTGCTCAAATGCAAACTGCAAAATCCAGTCGACCAATTTCACGATATGCTGATCATTGGCATCTGGGTTTTGACTATCACCAAGCTGCAAAAGCGCTTCAACATTTTTAGTGTCGCGGTCATGCGCTGCATCTTTTTGAGCTGAGTTTACCGCACGACTCACCTGATAATATTCTCGCAAATAACGCTGTAACTGTTCAGGATTGAGTATTACCCGCTCAATTTTCTTAGGTGCCAGACTCCGCTCCAGATTGTTTAACCAATCTGTTTGAAATGGCTGATCTGTTCCAATCACAATTCGGTCAGCATGAATTTCAACAGCTAAAATATGGTTGCGAATGGCAAACTCTTGTGACATGACCTGTGTTAAGGCGCTGACATCTGCCTTTAAAGGATCTATCACAAATAGAGGGAGCTGCACTCGATCTGCAAACCATAAACATAAGCGGTTTAAACTCAAATGGGCATGTGTGTGTTGCTGATCTTTTAAATTAAAATGGGCAATCCACTGTAATGGATGCCACTTTAACTGGTCTTTTTGGCGGTGGCTTGACTGTACCAGTAATTTATCTCTTTCTGTTATACGGCCTTCTTGTAATAGTTGTTCTAGACACCAATAGGTATCTATTTCGACATGTGCATTCATGCGTTATCCCCAATATATTTTTATAATATAACAGAGATGGTTTAGATTTAAATATCCTTCAACTTCAATTAATTAAACCAATTCTCAACTTAATATTTTTTTGTGTCACAGATCATATTTATAAAGATATTTTGCATATTTTTTGTCTAAAAAAGACACTATTCTCACTGTAATAAAAAGCATAAACTGAACATGAACACATGCTTTTAGAATGATTCAAATCTACATATAACAATAAGCCAAAGAGGAAGTAATATGGAACTTCCAATGACAATGTCATTACAAACAGCATCCTTTGAAGAATTCATTACAGTGATTGCTGCGGCGCTCGGTTGTGGCTTATTAATTGGTTTAGAACGTGAACGAAGCAAGCTTAAGCATGAATATAAAACTTTTGCCGGTTTTCGATCTTTTGCGATTAGTGCGTTATTAGGAGCAATCTGTTTTTTATTCGGTATTGAAATTGGAATTGTCGGTGCTTTAATTATTGGCGCTATTAGTATTGTTTCCCTCAAAAATCAGCCCAATGACCCAGGTGTGACCACCGAACTTGCCTTTATTATGACTTATTTCATTGGGGCACTTTGTATCTGGAATATTTCGCTCGCTGCTGGCCTAGCCGTGATCATGACCATTATTTTATTTGCAAAACAGTCTATGCATGGCATTGCCAGTCAATGGATTACCGAATCGGAATTGCGTGATGGCATTTTTCTACTTGCCTTACTTTTAATTGCTCTGCCTTTAGTGCCTAACAAACCCTTTTGGGGCCCTGTTTTAAATCCGCATGTGATTTTAAAACTACTGACTTTAATCTTATTTGTACAAGCCCTCGCCCATATAGCAAAGCGACTTTTGTCCTCTAAAAATGCCCTATTACTTTCTTCTCTAGCTTCAGGATTTGTTTCTAGTACAGCGACGATTGCCAGTTTAGGTTTAGAAGTACGCTCTGGCAAAGCCAATGCAACGACAAATGCAGGTGCTGCGTTAATGTCATGCGTCTCCACACTGATTCAAACCTTAATTATTGTGATTGGTATTAGCTTTGCTTGGTTTAAGCTAATTATCTTTCCGACACTTATTGCATTAGCAGTTTTATCAGTATGGGCCTTTATTTTATTGCGTAAAGCAGAACCTAGTACGGCTTCGCCCGAGCTTGACTCAAGAATGTTCAGCTTAAAAGAAGCCATTATTATTGCAGGTACACTTACGCTTATTCAGGCAGGTGTTTATGGTTTAAGTCTATCTTTAGGCGATGCTGGATTAATCGCGGGGACCTTACTCGCCTCTTTGTTTGAAATACATGCAGCAATTGCGGCAGTTATTGTGCAAGGTGAACCTGATAGCGCACATATGACACCTTTACTCATTGCCTTTTTAGGAGGTTTTGCAGTTCACGCTCTTGCTAAAAGTGTGAACTCTGCAATTTCGGGCGGGCTACGCTATGCTGTTGCTTTTGTTCCCGCCCAACTCATTCATATGGCTATATTTATTAGTTTACTTTGGCTCAACATCCACTGGTTTTAAAATACCTATTCGGCAACCAAAGAAGTCTTCACCACATCAATGATGGTAACTACAAACTGATCAACCCTAAAATGAATATCAAAGTTTGAAAATTTCATTTTATAGATTCTTTCAGGGTCTTCTTGATAGGCAGGTCGAGGGTCTAAAGCTAATACTTGCTCAAGCTCATCAATGTACTGTGAATCTATTTCTTTATTTTGCAGAAAATATTTTTGCGCTGTTAAAGCAGTTTCATTCCAAATGACTGCCTTTCGTTCAGGTTCAGCATGTGCATAACCACTTTGAGCCTCCGCAATTGCATCAGAATATTGAATATAGGGTTTGATGTCTAAAATTGGAGTGCCATTTAATAAATCACTTCCTGTGACATAGACACGGACGGACTTCCCCACCTTTTCCACTTTATGAAGTTTTACAACTGAAAGACCTATTGGAGAAGGTCGATACATGCTACGTGTAGCAAATACGCCAATTTTTTCATTACCACCTAAACGTGGCGGACGAACTTGTGGACGGAACTTATCTGCACTGCCTTGATTTTTATTGTCATGAAACTGCCAAACTAACCAGAGATGACTGAACTGCTCAATTCCCTCAAATGCTAACAAGTCATTATATGGTTCTACCATATCAATATAAGACTCGATATTGACCAAATTAGGCTGGCGTGGAATACCAAATTTTTCACGATAGGGAGAACACATATGGCCAATGATGGGGAAGGTGATAGAATTGATCATCACTTTTTCTTATAAACACAATTAAATATATTCAGTTTATCGGGAATGAAATTAGATTAGAATAGCAATCTGTTTTCTTTTAATCGTGATCGAGACCTTTAATGGCTGCTTTTAACGTTGAACGCATTACTCATGTTCACCACTGGAATGACACTCTTTTCAGTTTTAAAACTACACGCGACACTAGCTTACGTTTTAAAAATGGTCAGTTCGTAATGATCGGACTTGAAGTGAATGGCAAACCGTTAATGCGTGCGTATTCGATTGCAAGTGCAAACTACGAAGAAGAATTAGAGTTCTTCTCAATTAAAGTACAAGACGGTCCTTTAACTTCGATTTTGCAAAAAGTACAAGTTGGCGATGAAATTTTAGTTTCTAGAAAACCAACAGGTACTTTGGTTCATGATGATCTTTTACCAGGTAAAAACTTATACCTTTTATCTTCTGGTACTGGTCTTGCACCATTCTTATCAATTATTCGTGACCCAGAAACTTACGAACGCTTTGAAAAAGTCATCGTTGTTCATGGTACACGCTATATTTCTGAATTAGCTTATCAAGACCTTATCTTAAACGAATTACCAAACCACGAATTCTTTGAAGAGTTAGGTATTAAAGACAAGCTTGTTTACTACCCTACTGTTACTCGTGAACCTTTCCACACTCAAGGCCGTGTAACAACTGCAATTGAAACTGGCGCTTTATTCGAAAAAATCGGTTTACCACGCTTCAACCGTGAAACTGACCGTGCAATGCTTTGCGGCAGCCCTGCATTCCTAAAAGACGTGGCTGCATTACTTGACCAACACGGTTTAGTTGAATCACCTCGTATGGGTGAAATGGGCGACTACGTCATTGAACGTGCGTTCGTAGAAAAATAATTTTTTCTAGACATAAAAAAACCGAGGCAAAGTCCTCGGTTTTTTTATGTCTGTTTTACAACTTAATTGTGCCATCGATACAGGTGACAGCGGTTCCACCCACTAAAATTTTATCTTGATATAATTCAAGTTGAAGTTGTCCATCTCGACCTACCGCCCCACCTTGTGAAGAAACTACGACATCATTTTGTGCAGGAAGAATCCCATAATAACGAATAAATGAAGCTACGCTACCATTACCACTACCACAAACCGGATCTTCATTTATTCCACATGAAGGGGCAAATGAACGAACTTCTATGTGTTTTTGTTCATCATTATTTTCATGAAAACCAAAAACTGTCGCACCCGTAACTTTCATTTCTAAATCATGTTCTTTTAAAGCGGCAAAGTCTGGTTGGCTATCTAGAACAGCCTCAGCATTAACAGCTTGCAATACAATCCAGCGCGCCCCTACATCAACCAATGCAGCGTTCCATTGAGTATTAATTTCACATTTTAAAATTTCTGCTAATTTCTCAG
Source organism: Acinetobacter lactucae (assembly GCF_013122135.1). Classification (NCBI taxonomy): domain Bacteria; kingdom Pseudomonadati; phylum Pseudomonadota; class Gammaproteobacteria; order Moraxellales; family Moraxellaceae; genus Acinetobacter; species Acinetobacter lactucae. The sequence continues at coordinate 1,276,299 of NZ_CP053391.1, read as the reverse complement.
TATGCATAGCATCTAGTGGAGTAATTTTAGGCTTAGGTAGTTCAAATGAAATATGACTTGATTCACTCACGGTCAGAGTCACCAAACCAGCACCGCACTGCTGTACCAGCTTACCTTCTTTCGCTTTAATTAGACCCGCCTCAAGTAAAGCATAGGCAGTACCAATTGTAGGATGGCCTGCAAATGGCAATTCATTTTGCGGAGTAAAGATTCGAACCTGATAGTCAGCTTGTGAATCATTCGCAGGGAGTACAAATGTGGTTTCAGAAAGATTGGTCCAGTTCGCAATGGCTTGCATCTGCTCAGACGTTAAGGTGCTGGCGTCCATAATGACCGCAACAGGATTTCCTTTAAATGCTTGTGAAGTAAAAACATCAACTTGTTTAAATGCAACAACAGACATAGACCTCTCCTACTGATTTTAATATTAAAAAATATGGCTTTAAATCCTCACCATTTCTTGATCTTACTGATTTATTTTTAATGGTCACAGTATCAGTTAATATTAAAAATAATAGACACAGTTATTAAAAATAGATTCAGATTAAATGGATAAATCTATAAAACTAACAATATTTGAGATAATTAAGAGATCACTATAAAGTGTATCCATTGCTTTGGCTTTTTAATGAATTGATATGTACAAATATAAAAAAGTAAGTGATGACCTCACCCTGCAAATTCAAAATGGCAGGCAACCTATTGGTTCTCGCTTACCCTCAATTCGAGATTGTGCCCAACATTATCAAGTCAGCATTAACACCGTAAAAGAAGCTTATCGCCAGCTTGAAGATCAAGGTTTAATTTCAGTTCGCCCACAGTCTGGCTATTATGTTTGTCATGCACCTTCGAACTTATTAGAACTCGAAGAGCGTTATGTCAGTGAAGAAAAAGTATCCCTTTCAGGAATTAGTTGTTTTCTCGCACAAATTGTAAAAAAGCAGATGGATCCCGACTATGTCAATTTAGCTTTAGCTTGCCCTTCTGGTGAAAATTTCTATCCAGTTGAACGCTTAAAACGCTTAACTGCTCAGGTACTGCGCTCTCAATCAGGTATTTTTAAAAGCTATACTTTACCGCCCGGCTCTATACGTTTACGTACTCAAATTGCTAGGCGAAGCTTACAGCTTGGTATGTTTCTTTCAGCAGATGATATTGTGCTCACTCATGGCACCATGGAGGCTTTAAGTCTCGCGATCATGGCAACCACTCAAGCAGGTGATAGCATTGCGCTTGAAATTCCTACCTTTCACAACCTGTACCCGCTTCTTCATAATTTAGGTCGAAAAATTTTAGAAGTGCCTACTTCGCCGCATACAGGGATGTGTCTAGATGCACTTGAAGAACTCTTAAAATCTAAAAGTGTACAAGCCATATTAACCATTCCAACAGGACATAATCCACTTGGTTTTAGCATGCCTGAAAGTAACCGTCGTCGCTTGGCAGAGTTAGCTAATCAGTTCCAAGTTCCTGTCATTGAAGATGCGATGTATGCCGAATTGCAACTGACTGAACCGCTCTTACCCAACATTAAAGCGTTTGATCAAAATGGATGGGTACTCGTATGTGGTAGCTATACTAAAACTGTAGCACCCGACTATCGAATTGGTTGGTTAGAAGCTGGGCGCTTCCGTAATATTGTGCAGCAGCTTAAATTTACAACCACTGTTGCGGAACCAGCTTTACTCACAGAAACTTTAGGTCTTTTCTTAGAGAATGGCGGTTATGACCTGCATTTACGTCAACTCAAAAAACGCTATCAACAACAAATTGACACCATTAAGTCTTATATTTGTCGTTATTTTCCACTCGGTACCCGAGTGAGTCGTCCGCAAGCGGGATTTATTTTATGGTTAGAGCTGCCCGAATCTATCGATACGCTAGAACTGTTTCATCAGGCAATGGATGAAAAAATCTTATGTATGCCGGGAATTTTGTGTTCAGCTGATAAACGTTTTAGTCATTGTTTACGTATAGCAGCTTGTTTTGAGTTAAATCCCAAAATGTTAAATGCTTTGATGCGCTTAGGAGAGTTGGCAAAAAATATACTGCCTGTACAAAAGGATAATGATCAAATCCCTACTAATTCAGTAGGTTGAATCCCAAATACGGAGTTAATAAAATAAAACCATATATTTTTTATGCCTTTTATTTTATGAAAACTGAGCTTCTCTCTCCCGCAGGTTCACTTAAAAACATGCGCTATGCTTTTGCCTATGGTGCAGATGCTGTATATGCCGGCCAACCACGTTATAGCTTACGTGTACGTAATAATGCTTTTGATCATGACAACTTAAAAATTGGGATTGATGAAGCTCATGCTTTGGGTAAAAAGTTTTATGTTGTAGTGAATATTCAGCCACATAACAGCAAATTAAAAAACTTTATTCGTGATCTTGAACCGATTGTAGCGATGAAACCGGACGCTCTGATTATGTCTGATCCGGGCTTAATTATGATGGTGAGAGAGCATTTTCCTGATGTACAAATTCATTTATCGGTTCAAGCCAACGCAATTAACTGGGCAACTGTTAAATTTTGGAAAGATTACGGTCTAAGCCGTGTGATTTTATCGCGTGAGTTGTCTTTAGAAGAGATAGAAGAAATCCAACAATACGTACCAGATATTGAACTCGAAGTTTTTGTACATGGCGCTCTATGCATGGCCTACTCAGGCCGCTGTTTACTTTCTGGATATATGAACAAGCGAGATGCCAATCAAGGTGCTTGTACCAATGCTTGCCGTTGGGACTATAAGTTGCATGAAGCCCAAGAAGATGCAAACGGCGATGTGATTCCAGTTACTCAGCTGAATACACCAGAAAAGTCTTGCTGTTCATCTACACAATCAGAACCAACTTCAGCTCAAACTTTGCTCGTACAACGCAATGATGAAGAAATGTTTGCTGCCGAAGAAGATGAACACGGCACCTATTTTATGAACTCCAAAGATTTACGTGCTGTCCAACATGTAGATCGTTTAATAAAAATGGGCATCGCCTCTCTGAAAATTGAAGGGCGTACTAAATCGTATTTTTATTGTGCCCGTACCGCCCAAATTTATCGAAAAGCTATTGATGATGCTTTAGCAGGTAAACCATTTGACTCAAGTTTATTGACCCAACTTGAAGGTTTAGCAAACCGTGGTTATACCGAAGGCTTTTTAAGACGTCATGTGCATAGTGAATATCAAAACTATGCTGATGGTTCATCGCATTTCGACTATCAACAATTTTGTGGAGAGATTTTAGAACGCCACGGCAATTATATTCGCATTGAGGTTAAAAACCGTTTTGTAGTTGGCGACTCACTTGAGCTGATGACGCCTCAAGGCAATATCACTTTTACTTTAACCGAAATGCGCGATTTAAAAGGTAACCCGATTACAGATGCTAAAGGTTCGGGGCATTTTGTTGAAATACTACTCTCACAAGATATTGATATCAGTTATGCCCTACTCGTACGCAATTTACCGCATGCGAAAGAAAGTATTACTGCTTCAACACTAGCTTATTCAGCGAGTTGAAAATGGCCCTTTTGATTACAAATGACTGTATCAATTGTGATATGTGCTTACCAGAATGCCCCAATATTGCTATTTTTGAAGGAAGCAAAGTTTATAAGATTGATCCACTTCGTTGTACCGAGTGTGTCGGCTTTTATGATGTGCCAACTTGTAAAGCTGTTTGCCCTATCGATTGCATTAAACCAGACCCTGCGCATATTGAAGACAAAGAACAACTATTAGAGAAATTTAAGGGATTAAATTTGCTCAGCTAATATAATTCTTAAAAGGTCTATAGAGGATCAAGCTAAAGTCACTGATCCTCTTTATAACAATATTGATCAGTAATAAAATAAACGAATAAATAGCTGAAACTACCTAGCTAATGATAAAATCAAATGATCAATTTAGTTTGATTTACTGGTAATTTTGTACCCAAAAAATTGCACAATCGTTAAAACTGCTAAACCATTTCAACATTTCATATAGATTGATTAAAACCCTTTCTGGCGTAACTTCCATGTCTTATCTTTATTTAGCAATTGCGATTGCTTGTGAAGTCATTGCAACTTCAGCTTTAAAAGCATCTCAAGGTTTCACTGTTCCTATTCCGTCCATCATTACAGTTGTGGGCTATGCAATTGCTTTTTATTTATTGTCCCTGACGCTAAAAACAATTCCAATCGGGATTGCATACGCCATTTGGTCGGGCGCGGGTATTATTTTAATTTCTGCAATTGGCTGGATATTTTACAAACAGCATTTAGACTTAGCAGCGTGCATTGGTCTTACTTTAATGATCGCTGGTATTGTGATTATTAATGTGTTTTCTAAAAATACCCATCTATAAAATATAACCAAAAAGAAACCGAGTACGATGAAAATCTTTTTATAAAAAATTTCATCTTACTCGGTATCAATGGCTTATTTTAAACTGCCTATTAAAAATTGCTTTAAACGCTCACTTTTCGGGTTATTGAGTACTTCATCAGGATGACCTTGCTCTTCAATTTTCCCTTGATGCAAAAAAATCACTTGATTAGACACATGACGTGCAAAGCCCATCTCATGTGTCACCACAATCATGGTACGCCCTTCTTCAGCCAAGCCTTGCATTACCTTTAGTACTTCACCCACCAACTCAGGGTCAAGCGCGCTAGTGGGTTCGTCAAACAACATCACTTCCGGCTCCATAGCCAAAGCACGGGCAATTGCTACGCGTTGCTGCTGACCACCCGATAAAAATGCCGGATATTTACTTTCAACACTTTCAGGTAATCCAACTTTGCGTAGATATTTCCGCGCGCGCTCTTCAGCTTCAGCACGTTTTACCCCGAGTACGTGAATCGGCCCTTCAATGACATTTTCAAGTACTGTCATGTGAGACCACAAATTAAAATGCTGAAACACCATCATGAGCTGGGTACGCATTTTTTGTAGTTGCTTTGGTTCAACGACTTTTAAATTGCCTTTTTTATCAAAGACAGTGCGCAGTTTTTCACCATTGAGTTTAATGGTGCCATTACTTGGTTGTTCCAAAAAGTTAATACAACGCAGCAAGGTACTTTTACCTGAACCAGATGAACCGATGATACTAATGACATCACCGGCATTTGCATCAAGTGATATTCCTTTAAGTACTTCATGATCGCCAAATGTTTTATGTAAATCGCGAATCACTAGTTTTGCAACGTGTTCCATTTATGTCTCCTAATGATTCGATGGTTTTAAAAATGCCAACCAACGTTTTTCAAGCTGGCGAAATATCCAAATTAAAATAAATGCTAATACTGCATATAACACCGCGGCAATTCCAAAAGCATTGAAGGTTTCATAGGTTGCTGCATTCACATCACGCGCAATTTTTAAAATGTCAGGAACAGTGGCTGTAAATGCAATGGTTGTCGCATGCAACATTAAAATGACTTCATTGCCGTAAAATGGTAAAGCACGGCGCAACATCGACGGAATGATAATACGAGTATAGCGTTTCCACTTCGACATACCGAAAGCTTGTGCAGCCTCTATCTCGCCATGTGGAATAGAACGGATCGCCCCAGCGAAGATTTCAGTGGTATATGCACTAGTATTGAGCGCGAATGCCAAAATGGTGCAATTTAAGCCCTCTCGAAAAAATGCATCAAGCGTCTGATGTTCATGAACATAATCAAAGCTATAAATACCTGAGTAAATAATCAGCAATTGAATGTAAAGTGGAGTACCACGAAAAACATAGGTAAATAACCAGACTGGACCACGTAACCAAAGATTCTCTGATACTCGTGCAAGTGATAAAGGCACAGCAAGCACAAAACCAATAGCAATAGAAAGTACCAATAACCACGTCGTCATCGCTACGCCAGTCATTTGAAAACCATCTGTCCAAAGGTATGCCTGCCAATATTGTTGAAGGATTTCAATCATAATTGTCCCTTCCTCACACCAGCAGAATAACGACGTTCAAGCCACATTAAAATCAGGTTCGACACGGTGGTAATTGCCAAATAGATCGCAGCAGCCACGATGCTGAAAAAGAACAGTTGCATGGTACTTCTACCCGCATCTTGCGTAATTTTTACAATATCAGTCAGGCCAATAATTGAAACCAGTGCAGTTGCCTTAATCAAAACTTGCCAGTTATTACCAATGCCAGGTAAAGCAAAACGCATCATTTGAGGGAATAATACACGGTGAAAAACCTGCCAAGGGGTCATACCATAAGCCATTGCTGCTTCAATTTGGCCTTTTGGAACCGATTGAAATGCACCACGAAAGGTCTCGGTAAAATATGCACCATAAATGAACGCTAAAGTAATCACACCCGCCACAAATGGGTTGATATCAATTTGGTCCATTTGCAGTGCTTCAGTAATCTGGTTGAGACCCAACTGCAAGCTATAAAATAACAACAGCATAATGACCAAGTCAGGCACACTACGAATGAGCGTGGTGTAAGCCGTCGCTATATAACGTAAAATTTTAATATTAGAGAGTTTTGAGCTCGCACCAATTAAGCCGATAATCACAGAAAGGAAAAGTGACAACAGCGCGAGCTGTAGGGTCATCCATGTCCCGCTGAGAAGGAGTGGCCCATAGCCAGATAAAAACATGACTCATCTTCTCCTTAAAAACAATATCTAATATTGATGAGATGAGAATAGATCTAAAAATGTCGGCTTAAAGCCGACATTTTTCACATCATTAGTAAATGCTAAAGGAGAAATATTTTTTCTCGAGTTTCTTGTATGTACCATCTGCAATGATTGCAGCGAGTGCTTTATTAATATTGGCTTTCAAATCTGCATCTTCTTTGCGTAAACCAATCGCTGCGCCTACACCCAGCGTTTTTGCATCAACCACATTGCCACCAGCAAAAGCGAAGTTTTTGCCTTTTGGTTGTTTTAAGAAAGCACCATCAACCATAATTGCATCTTGTAAAGTTGCATCCAAACGTCCTGACATCATGTCTTGATAAATCAAATCTTGGACTGGATAAGGTACAACCGTTACACCTTTTGGTGCCCAATAGGTTTTAGCATAAGTTTCTTGAATTGTGCCCTGTTGTACACCCACACGTTTACCTTTCAATGAGGCAGCGGTAGGCAATAACGGCGAACCTTTTTTTGCAACCATACGCGTTGGCGTATTGTAGATTTTGCTAGTAAAAGCAATTTGTTTTGCACGTTCATCAGTGACTGTCATTGATGAAAGAATGCCATCAAACTTTTTCGCTTTAAGTGCCGGAATCATCCCGTCAAAAGAGTTCTCAACCCAAACACATTTAGCTTTGAGTTTTGCGCAAATTGCATTACCTAAATCAACATCAAAACCAGTTAACTTACCATCCGGTGTTTTATATTCAAACGGCGCATAAGAGGACTCAGTCCCAAAACGAATCACCTTCCAATCCTTTGCTTGTACATTCGTTGCAACAGCAGCCAAAACTAAGGTTGTTGAAACGAACATTTTTTTCATAAAGCTTGCCATCTTGAAGCTTCTCCTTAAAATCCAAATAAGGTGATAAAAATTTGAGTATTTCTAAATTACTCTTCTGCCGAAATAATTGCAATTTCTATACCATAAATTAAGGATTTATGAAGATGACTAAACAGTGGATTGTATTAACTGATTAATTATTGAAAAATCACTCAAAATATGAAGCTAATTTTTGAGTGCATAGGCTTCTGCCATATTCTCATTTTCGACCAATGTCCGAATGGTATATTCGTGGTTATGCTCTTTTGCACTGGCAAATTCACATTTTTGATCCAATGACATTGAACAACCACTTAATAGATGGCAACCCGCAAATAATTCAGCTACCCAATCTACAAACACACGAACTTTGGGTGACAAATGTCGATTCTGTAAATAAACAACAGAAATTGGCATTGGTGCTGGACGCCACTCTGTAAGAACCTCTTTCAAAGCTCCCGACTCCAGATGGTCGGCAACCATGAAACGTGGACACTGAATTAAACCAAAACCTTGAACTGCAAGACCCACATATGAATCACCATCATTGACAGAAACACGTCCTTTCACGCCGACGCTATGAATCTCACCATCCACCATAAAATCCCAGTCGATATTACGTCCGGTACGACTGTTAAAGTAATGCACAACCTGATGTTTTTTTAGGTCATCAATAATTTTGGGTTCGCCATGCTCTGCTAAATAACGTGGTGCGGCAACCGTCACACACTGAATTGTTCCAATACGACGTGCAACCAAACTTGAATCTTTCAACTGGCCAATACGGATGACACAGTCCACCGCATCTTGTACCAAATCGACTGGGCGATCACTCATTCCAATCACCAAATCAATATCTGGATAACGTGTATGGAAATCACAGAGCATTGGAATTAAGATCATGCGCCCAATCGAAGCTTTAACATCAATACGCAGTCGGCCTCTTGGCCCACGCTCCGAATCATGAAAAGTAGACTCTACATCTTCAACATCAGCTAAAATTCGCGAAGAACGTTCATAATAAACAGCGCCATCTGGTGTCAAACTAAGTTTACGAGTCGTTCGGTTAAGCAACCTAACTTGTAAATGTTTCTCTAAACCCTGAATGGTTGTGGTCACAGAAGCCCGCGGTAAACCTAAACTATCAGCTGCTAAACTGAAACTATTTGTTTCGACAACTTTATTAAAGACTCTCATGGCATGAAATAGATCCACACGCACACTCCTATCAATCAATGCATTTTTTAATCAAACACATCAATTGTTATAAAAATACGAATAGTGTTATCAAATTTAATATATTTATTCGTGATTGACAAACTTTTATGCTCCGTCCATCCCATAAACCCTGTTCTCCCATACGGACCAAAACTAAAAGTCTGAAAACAGGTATCCAAATAACTAGGAGCACCTCATGTCATTTTCTCGCAAACAGTTCACACTGTCTGCCATCTTTGTCGCCATTTTGGCAACAGGAGGCAGCTTTATGTTTTTACACGAAAATGCCGATGCAAAAGCTGCACCGACCACTGCCCAACAAGCTGCAACTGTTGATATCTCGAATGTCATTAGCAAAACCATTACCGATTGGCAAGAATACTCCGGTCGTTTAGAAGCAATTGATCAAGTCGATATTCGTCCTCAAGTTTCCGGTAAACTCATTGCCGTTCACTTCAAAGATGGAAGTCTGGTTAGAAAAGGCGACTTACTTTTTACTATTGACCCGCGCCCTTTCGAAGCAGAACTCAATCGTGCCCAAGCACAACTCGCTTCGGCTGAGGCACAAGTGACTTATACGAGTTCTAATCTTTCTCGTATTCAACGTTTAATTCAAAGTAATGCTGTATCACGTCAAGAGCTAGATTTAGCTGAAAATGATGCGCGTTCAGCCAGTGCTAACCTGCAAGCCGCTAGAGCAGCCGTTCAATCTGCCCGCTTAAATCTTGAATACACTCGTATTACTGCACCAGTCAGCGGCAGAATTTCACGAGCTGAAGTCACCGTCGGCAATGTAGTTTCTGCAGGTAACGGCGCACAGGTCTTAACAAGTCTAGTATCTGTCTCTCGTCTCTATGCATCTTTCGATGTTGATGAGCAAACTTACCTGAAATACATCAGTAACCAGCGTAATTCAGCACAAGTTCCTGTCTATATGGGACTTGCCAATGAAACAGGCTTTACTCGTGAAGGTACTATTAATTCAATCGACAATAACCTAGATGCAACCTCAGGTACGATTCGTGTCCGCGCGACGTTTGATAATCCAAACGGAGTTTTATTACCGGGTTTATATGCACGAATTCGTTTAGGCGGTGGTCAACCTCGCTCAGCAATTCTGATTAGCCCAACCGCGATTGGGGTCGATCAAGATAAACGCTTTGTTGTGGTCGTCGATGCTAAAAACCAAACGGCTTACCGTGAAGTAAAAATCGGAGCACAACAAGATGGCTTGCAAATCGTAAATAGTGGATTACAAGCGGGTGATCGTATTGTGGTGAATGGTTTACAACGGATTCGTCCAGGTGACCCTGTTACACCACACCTCGTTCCTATGCCGAATGCACAAATCACAGCTAACAGCACTACTCCTCAACCTCAGCCAACAGATAAAACATCAACTCCGGCAAAAGGTTAATCACATATGAATATCTCTAAATTTTTTATTGATCGGCCGATCTTTGCTGGTGTGTTATCAGTATTGATTTTACTCGCCGGTCTGCTTTCGGTATTCCAGTTACCGATTTCTGAATATCCGGAAGTTGTTCCTCCGTCTGTGGTGGTTCGTGCTCAATATCCGGGTGCAAACCCGAAAGTGATTGCTGAAACCGTTGCCTCTCCGCTTGAAGAATCAATCAACGGCGTCGAAGACATGCTGTATATGCAATCTCAAGCAAACAGCGACGGTAACCTCACCATTACGGTGAACTTTAAGCTCGGCATTGACCCAGACAAAGCGCAACAATTGGTTCAAAACCGTGTGTCTCAGGCCTTACCTCGTTTGCCTGAAGATGTGCAACGTTTAGGTGTCACCACATTAAAAAGCTCACCGACTTTAACCATGGTTGTGCATCTGACCTCACCAGATAGTCGCTATGACATGACCTACTTACGTAACTATGCAGTATTGAACGTGAAAGACCGTTTAGCACGTTTACAAGGGGTTGGTGAAGTTGGTTTATTTGGTTCTGGTGACTACGCGATGCGTGTGTGGCTCGACCCACAAAAAGTGGCACAGCGTAACCTTACAGCAACTGAAATTGTGACAGCAATCCGTGAACAAAACATTCAAGTAGCAGCGGGTACCATTGGTGCATCACCAAGTAATTCACCTTTACAGCTTTCGGTCAATGCTCAAGGTCGTTTAACCACCGAGCAAGAATTTGCCGATATTATTTTAAAAACTGCACCAGATGGCGCGGTCACACGATTGGGTGATGTGGCTCGTGTTGAACTTGCAGCCTCACAATATGGTTTGCGTTCATTGCTTGATAATAAACAAGCAGTCGCGATTCCAATTTTCCAAGCACCGGGTGCTAATGCTTTGCAAGTTTCCGATCAAGTGCGTAGCACGATGAAGGAGCTTTCAAAAGATTTTCCATCTTCAATTAAATACGACATTGTGTATGACCCGACTCAGTTCGTACGTGCCAGTATTAAAGCGGTCGTTCATACCTTACTTGAAGCAATTGCACTGGTTGTTGTGGTTGTTATTTTATTCTTACAAACATGGCGTGCCTCAATCATTCCATTGCTTGCCGTACCGGTTTCAATTATTGGTACATTTGCACTCATGCTTGCTTTTGGTTATTCCATCAATGCACTGTCACTGTTCGGGATGGTACTTGCCATCGGAATTGTGGTCGATGACGCCATTGTCGTCGTCGAAAATGTCGAGAGGAATATTGAAGCTGGCTTAAGCCCAAGAGATGCAACTTATCGTGCCATGCGAGAAGTGAGTGGGCCGATTATTGCGATTGCTTTAACGCTCGTTGCCGTGTTCGTTCCACTTGCTTTTATGACAGGCTTAACAGGGCAATTTTATAAACAATTTGCCATGACCATTGCCATTTCAACAGTCATTTCGGCATTTAACTCGCTTACTCTATCTCCTGCTCTAGCAGCCATGTTACTTAAAGGACATGACGCTAAACCTGATGCATTAACACGCATTATGAACCGTGTATTCGGACGTTTCTTTGCTCTGTTTAACCGTGTATTTACCCGTGCGTCAGATAACTATGGTAAAGGTGTGAGTCGTGTTATTTCCCATAAAGCATCAGCAATGGGTGTCTATGCAGCACTTTTAGGCTTAACCGTTGGTATTTCTTATATTGTTCCGGGTGGTTTCGTTCCTGCACAGGACAAGCAATATTTGATTAGCTTTGCTCAACTACCAAACGGCGCTTCATTAGATCGTACCGAAGCTGTCATTCGTAAAATGAGTGATACAGCTCTTAAACAACCTGGTGTAGAAAGTGCTGTTGCCTTCCCTGGCCTCTCAATTAACGGTTTTACCAACAGCTCAAGCGCCGGTATTGTCTTTGTAACCTTAAAGCCATTCGATGAACGCAAGGCGAAAGACCTATCTGCCAATGTAATTGCAGGTGCACTCAATCAGAAATATTCAGCCATTCAAGATGCCTATATTGCAGTTTTCCCACCGCCACCCGTGATGGGCTTAGGTACGATGGGCGGCTTTAAACTCCAACTTGAAGACCGAGGTGCCTTAGGCTATTCAGCGTTGAATGATGCTGCACAAAACTTTATGAAAGCAGCTCAATCAGCTCCTGAGCTTGGTCCAATGTTCTCAAGTTATCAAATTAACGTACCTCAACTGAACGTGGATCTGGACCGTGTAAAAGCTAAACAGCAAGGTGTTGCTGTGACAGATGTTTTCAACACTATGCAGATTTATTTAGGTTCTCAGTACGTCAACGACTTTAACCGCTTTGGTCGTGTTTATCAGGTTCGTGCTCAAGCCGATGCTCCTTTCCGTGCAAACCCTGAAGATATTTTGCAACTAAAAACCCGCAACAGTGCCGGACAAATGGTGCCGTTATCTTCACTGGTAAATGTAACTCAAACTTATGGTCCAGAAATGGTCGTGCGTTATAACGGCTATACCTCAGCAGATATTAACGGCGGCCCTGCACCGGGTTATTCATCTAGCCAAGCAGAAGCTGCGGTTGAACGTATTGCCACACAGACTTTACCGCGTGGCATCAAGTTTGAATGGACAGATTTAACTTACCAAAAAATCTTGGCCGGTAATGCAGGGCTCTGGGTATTTCCAATTAGTGTATTGCTCGTGTTCTTAGTTTTAGCCGCTCAATATGAAAGTCTAACTTTGCCTTTAGCTGTAATTTTAATTGTACCAATGGGAATCTTGGCGGCTCTGACGGGTGTTTGGCTGACAGGTGGAGATAACAACATCTTTACTCAAATTGGTCTGATGGTACTGGTCGGACTGGCCTGTAAAAATGCCATTTTGATTGTTGAATTTGCGCGGGAACTTGAAATGCAAGGTGCAACTGCCTTTAAAGCAGCTGTTGAAGCAAGTCGACTACGTTTACGTCCAATTCTAATGACTTCTATTGCATTCATTATGGGGGTCGTACCACTGGTTACCTCAACAGGTGCAGGTTCTGAAATGCGTCATGCCATGGGTATTGCCGTGTTCTTCGGCATGATTGGTGTAACACTGTTTGGTTTATTCCTGACTCCTGCCTTTTATGTGCTGATTCGTACCCTGAACAGTAAACATAAATTGCATTCGGCAGCCGTTCATGAAGCACCTTTATCTACCCCACATGATCATTAAGGAGGATATTTGATGGCTACAGCAAAACAAAGCTTATTATTGTCCTCACTCATGGGAAGCCTGCTCCTTGCAGGCTGCTCTTTGGCTCCGGAATATCAACCTGCAAAGGTGATTGTTCCAGTCAAATTTAAAGAGTCCGATCCTCAACTTGAGGACAATAACTGGAAAATTGCCCAACCTGCTGATCAGCAGGTTCGAGGTGAATGGTGGCGTGTTTTTAATGATGCTCAATTGAATGAGCTTGAACAACAAGCCATTTCCGGAAACCAGTCCCTTAAAGCGGCGGCAGCTAATATTCAGGCTTCACGTGCAATACGTTCAGCAGCACAAGCTGAACGCTTGCCTAGTATTGGTGCTGGCTTTGGCCCAACTCGTCAAAAGCCATCCCCAGCTTCACTCGGTTTAGATGAAAATGCTCATACATCTGCACAAACCTTATGGCGTGCTCAAGCGAATGTTTCATATGAGCTCGATTTATTTGGCCGTATCGCCAGTAGTGTCAATGCAGCAACAGCTAATGTACAACAACAAGAAGCCCTATATCAGTCAGCACTTTTAGCCTTACAAGCAGATGTTGCGCAAGGTTACTTTCTCATTCGTCAGCTTGATGCTGAACAAGCAATTTATAATCGCACCATTAAGCTACTTGGTGAAACACGAGATCTCGTTCAAACACGGTTTAGAAATGGTTTAGTCAGTGAATTAGATGTTTCTCGTGCCCAGACCGAACTTGCTACAGCACAAACGAGCGCATTGAATATTGCTCGTAACAGAGCCAATGCTGAACACGCACTTGCAGTATTATTGGGCAAAACACCTGCTGATTTTAGCTTGGCAGTTCAGCCTTTAACTGCAAACAGCCTCCGTCTCCCAGCGGGTTTACCGTCGGCTTTACTTGAAAGACGACCGGACATTGCTGCGGCTGAACGTGCTATGGCAGCAGATAATGCGCGTATTGGAATTGCGCGTGCTGCCTTCTTCCCTAAACTGGACCTAACAGGTGCACTCGGTTATGAATCATCAACTTTAGGTGATTTAGGTAAATGGTCGAGCCGTACATTTTTACTTGGTCCGGTCGCAGGCACTATTTTATCTTTGCCATTATTTGATGGCGGACAACGGAAGGCTGGCGTTGCGCAAGCACGAGCTGCCTATGAAGAAAGCGTCGCAAACTATCGCCAAACTGTACTGAATGCATTTCGCGAAGTTGAAAATGGTTTATCTGATCAAAGAATTCTCGATCAGCAAATTCAGGCTCAAAATCAAGCGCTCTCCTCTTCTCGTCATGCAAACCAGCTTTCTCATCTACGCTATAAAGAAGGTGCGATTAGCTATCTTGATGTGATTGACTCTGACCGGACAATTTTGCAACAAGAGCAACTTTCCGCACAGCTTAACGGCAGTAGAATGATGGCGAGTGTAGATTTAATCCGCGCATTAGGTGGTGGATGGCATGGTGCCGAGTCATCGGTAAAATCTAAAAGTTAATTGTCATATAATTAACCTAATATAAAAAAAGCGCCATACGGCGCTTTTTTTATATCTACAACTTATTGTGCATATACAGGGAATTTTGCACAAACAGCTTCAACTTTTGCTTTTACGTCAGCAATAACTTTTTCGTCACCTTTGCTGTCAATCACGTCAGCGATCCAACCAGCAAGTTCACGAACTTCAGCTTCACCAAAACCACGAGTTGTTACTGCTGGAGTACCGATACGGATACCAGAAGTCACGAATGGAGAACGCGGGTCATTTGGAACTGAGTTTTTGTTCACAGTAATGTGAGCAGCACCTAACCAAGCATCTGCATCTTTACCAGTTACATCTTGCTTGATTAAAGATAATAAGAATAAGTGGTTTTCTGTACCACCAGAAACAACATCATAACCACGAGCGATGAATACTTCAGCCATTGCTTGAGCATTTTTCACAACTTGTTGTTGGTAAGCTTTGAACTCATCAGACATTGCTTCTTTGAAGCAGATTGCTTTAGCAGCAATCGCATGCATTAATGGACCGCCTTGGTTACCAGGGAATACAGCTGATTGAAGTTTTTTCTCGATTTCTTCATTCGCTTTCGCAAGGATTAAACCAGAACGTGGACCACGAAGTGTTTTATGAGTCGTAGTTGTCGTTACGTCAGCAATTTGAACTGGGTTTGGATATACGCCAGCAGCAACAAGACCTGCAACGTGAGCCATATCAACAAAAAGGTAAGCGCCAACTTTGTCCGCGATGTCACGGAAACGTTGCCAATCTACAACACGGCTGTAAGCAGAGAAACCAGCAACGATCATACGTGGCTTGTGCTCTAACGCTAAACGTTCAACTTCTTCGTAATCGATCTCGCCAGTTTCAGCGTTTAGACCGTATTGAACCGCATTATAAGTTTTACCAGAGAAGCTTACTTTTGCACCGTGAGTCAAGTGACCACCGTGAGCCAAGCTCATACCTAAAACGGTATCGCCTGGGTTAAGAAGTGCTAAATAAACAGCAGAGTTAGCTTGTGAACCAGCGTGTGGTTGAACGTTTGCGTAATCTGCACCAAAAAGTTCTTTAGCACGATCAATCGCCATTTGCTCGATGATATCCACATACTCGCAACCGCCATAATAGCGTTTGCCTGGATAACCTTCTGCATATTTGTTCGTAAGTTTTGATCCTTGCGCTTCCATCACAGCAGGAGAGCAATAGTTTTCAGATGCAATTAACTCGATATGTGCTTCTTGACGCTCACCTTCAGAAGCAATTGCTTGAGCTAATTCTGGATCAAATTCAGAAATGGAAATATTGGCAAACATTAGCGGGGGTCCTATAAATTAGGGCTTTTAAGCCGTGCTAAGATTGCGGCATATTGTAGCATGAACTTTATAATTAAACAGAATGAAGTTAGCTCAGTTTTAAATAAAAATGGCTCAAGTTTTATAAAAAATGAGCCATTGTTTATAAATCAAATAAAAAGCTTGTTTAAAGCTTATATTTTAAATTTCTCTACCATTAATTTTAGCTCTCTCTAATATTAAAAAAGTATTAGATATCAATAACTCTATTGAGCTGACAGCAAAGTCTGAACATTTCCAACGATGTTATCCACATTACTGCTCATCACCGTGCCATGATCCCAGTTACCCGTCACATAGCTATTAATTTTAGTGCCTACGACAGTGGCATTAGATATCAATAGATCAGTTGCCAATTTAGGTACTGTCGAATCTGCTATCCCTTGATAAATAATGATTGGTGTAGTGACTTTGGTCTGTAAAGGTTGAGAATCTTTTTCCAAAAACGTCTTAACTAGCGGCACAGCCATAAAATTAGGTTGTGTACGCATATAACCATCTAATGTTTCCCCATGAGTTGCAATATAAACTTGCATAGTAGAGCTAAAATCCGCGAGTAAAGGTTCATAACAAAAACCTTCAGCATCTTGTGCAATCCTTGCAGTAGATTCAGTAAATACTTGAAGATAATTAAAGTCTGGATGGGTATTACGAATTCCTGCTACAACAAGGGCTGTAAATGCATCAAGCTGCGCATAGATTGCCTTTTTTTCATATACTGATGCACTTGCAGCTTTTAATTCTCCATTTAAAAGAATACTTCCTAAATTAGAAGCAGGTGCTACCGCTACTGTACCTTTATAGTCTAGTTGTGCACGGCTCGCATATTGTGCAGCACCTAATGCAGCATGCCCACCTTGCGAATGCCCTACAGTGACCCATTTTTTCGAAGTTAATAAGTTACGCTGTAATAAATAATTGCGTGTTGCAACGACCGCATCTGTAATTGAAAAAGCCTCACTTTTAACATTTAAAAAAGGATGTATACCTGATGTACCTAAACCCTCATAGTCAGGTGCTACAACTACATAACCTGCTGCTAGTAATTTACTCATTAAATCTTTTGTACTATCTGCTAAAGCTGCTTTACTTGGTGCACAAGCATCTGCCACACCAGTAGTGCCATGCGCCCAGACTACAATTGGCCAACCGCCTGCTGGTGGCGGTGTATTTGGCGTAAATACCAAACTGGTTGCCTGTACTTCTTGGCCACTTTGACCCAACATTTTATAAGTCAAAATACTACTTTCTGCTGCCACACTTCCCAAGTTGGTACTTGTGTAAGCCTCAACTTTAACAACCGGGTTTTGAATATTATTGGTTGGAGTACCTGATGGGTCGACAATGGCTGAACTGTCATCACTACTCCCTCCTCCACAAGCGACTAAAAATAAACTCGTACTGAGAACGCTCGTCATTAATAGGTTCATTTTCATTGGTATATCTTCCCTTAAATTCCATTTTTGTTTTGCTTTAGTTTTTTAATCAACATTTCCTAATGTCTTAAAAAGATTTACGCCTAATCTTTATTTTCCGCAAGTTCTATTGGATGAAATTAATCTCTGAAAACTCTATTTTTAATATAAATTGACGTTATCGCTACTTTATAGCTTCACTTCATGTTTTAAAGTAGGTAGTCAACTGTTAACATTCACAATTACTCGTGATTGTTTAAAGGGCCAGTTATGCAAACCATTATTTTAGATACAGAAACACATACACTAAATGGTTTGCCAATTGAAATTGCGTATGCCCCGATTGAGATTAATGCAGGTAAACTCACCTTAGATAAAAGCAAATTGTTTGATCAATTGTATCAAGTCGGAACCCCTATCTCTTACGCTGCTATGGCAGTACACCATATATTAGAGTCAGATTTAGAAAACCAGCCCCACTATAAAACCTTTAAATTACCAGAAACTACAACTTATATTATTGGTCACAATATTGATTATGATATTGCCGCGATTGCGCGTTGTGGTGTGGATGTATCGAATATCAAACCGATTTGTACTCTAGCTTTAGCGCGTAAAACTTGGCCTGATGCAGAAGCACATAATATTTCTGCACTCATCTATATGATTTCTCAAGGCAGCGGTAAAGCTAGAGAATTACTCAAAGGTGCACACCGTGCCGACGCGGATATTATTTTGACTGCTAATATTTTGATGCATATTGTCTATCATTTAAATATTCAAGACATTGAAGAGCTTTACCGAGTTTCTGAAGAAGCACGTATCCCCACAACTATTAACTTTGGAAAGCACAAAGGTACGGCAATTGCTGAACTTCCTAAAGACTATATTCAATGGCTTCTACGTCAAGACGAACTAGATGTCTATTTACGTAAAGCGTTAGAAGGCGCATTTTAAAGACTTAAATAAATGATATTCATAAATTCTTCATCATATTGTCATTTTTGAGTTTTATCGTTAACCCCATTTATATTTTATTAAAAACAGTACTGTTCAACTGAGAAGATTGAACAGTCTGATTTATTTTTTATTTGGGGAAAAATGATGGCTGGTTTTTATCGAACCAATTTGGGAAGAGTCGCGCTTCAACAACGTAACATTGCGTTAAATGCAAAACAAAGACGTTTACTACTATTAATAGACCATGAAGATTTTCAAAATTTAAATAGCGAATTTAAAAAACGTATTGCGTCTCCAGAACTTATTCAACAGCTTATCGACTTAAAACTTATTGCTCCTTCAAACGTAAACCATTCAGAATTAAATGAACAAATATCTTTTCCAGAAAGACCTATAACTACTGTAGAAGCACATCAGAAAAAACCTACAGATGATCATAAAAACGACGATATAGTTGGTGAAATTCAGGTTCCCCAATCTTTGCAATCTACAAATATTGAAAATAGTCAGCCACAAATTCCTGTTCAACAACTTTCTTTTGAAGAAATACAACAGCTGATGAAGCAAAATTTGAATCAGTACTGTGGACTTATGGCAAAACCACTTATTCAAAAAATAGAGCAAATAAAAACGCTTCAAGAGCTTAAGATGTGCCAAATGCAATGGATTACCCACTTACAGGAGTCACGTATTCCACCTCATGAGCTAGCACATACGCTTCATTCTATTAATTATTCAATTCAACTTATCCAACAGCGCATCTAAAAAAAACAACAAGCTGCTGTTTAATTAAGCATTAAACTCACTTGTTACCTATTTCCTGCTTTACCTATTGGTGTTTTTTTCCTATGATGTGGCCCACACATGTGCGCTCGTAGCTCAGTTGGATAGAGTACAGGTTTCCGAAGCCTGGGGTCGTGGGTTCGATCCCCGCCGAGCGCGCCAAATTATTTTATACAATTAATAACTTAAATGAATAAAATCAAAATTTAAGAATAAAAATCTTTATTTGTACCGTATTTAGTTAAATTTTTTGTTAGTTAAATGAGATTCTATGAGCAATCCAGCCATAAAAAAATTGTTCTTGGCTTGGATTACGCTCACAGATTTCGATGTACCGTTGGCCTTGCATGATATTTAGTACACGCACTAGAACTTTTTCACCATCTTTCCCACGTTTAGCCAAATAGATTTTTAAAGCACCCAACGTAGCTAAACCATAAATTCCATCCAATACAAGATCTGACCAACCTGCCTTGCCTTGGTTATTCAGCAAATTTAAGGCACGCTGTAAAAGAGGTTTTGCAAATCCTATGCCGCAATTAACACCTGTATCTAAAAGTTCTTCAGCTACTATAGGAGAAATTAAATTTACTTGATCAAAGCGTGGAGCTGTCCAGTATTGTTTTTTATAAATAGACTTTGCAATTTCAATAGGCAAATCTCGCATATTACCTTTGAATCCGTTTGCTCGAGCAACTGCTTCAGTAATTCCGTACTTTGTTGCCCCTCCCCGATCCGCTGGATTATTTACATAGCCGCCTTCGCGCTTAATTAACTCATCTAGATATTTTTCAATATTCATTCCACTTTCCTTTAGAGTTGAAAACTACTCAGAGGTAGCACGTAAATTTGAATCATTACTGTTGATTTGAATCTTCAGCTTCCTTTTTTTGTTTATTGTTAGATCCAAAATAGAAGGCAATCACAGCACTAGATAAACCAAGTAACGTCCCTAGTGATACGTTTAATAGATCACGGTTTTTGTCTGGATATTCAATAAAGAACAACCCAAGAACACAGAGGAATGACATTGCAATAACCATGTACGCTAAATATGTCCGAGTATTTTCACTTTTCATCTTTATCCTCTTTGATGCCTAATTTGGCTTGCTCATACTGTTTTTTACGCAATTCATGAATCTCTTCTGAACGTTTTTCATCACGGCGCTTAAAGTAGAGATTTGTTAAGTAGGTTGCTACCCCAAGCAGAATTGAAAAGGCTACAGCCCAGTCAATTTTTCCGACTACTCCGACCAAGCTACCCCCTAGTGCATAACCGTAAGTGAATTTCGTTGTTGTAGCTGCAGCAGTACTTGCTGCTGCCTCAAACACATTATTTGTGTGACCGTTCATGCATGCCTTCCTCCAGATCATGGGCATAAAAAAACACCCTGAAGGGTGCTGTAATAAAAAACTGTAAATTAGGAGTTGCTTAATATTTCCAATTAAGGTGTCTTACTTTTATCTCACCAATGCTAAAAATTAGTAACATCAATAGCCATACCTGCAGAGAAAGGATCACCAACTGATGCTGTTTGGGTAGTGCCTGATGTACTAGCAACACTAATCCATCTGTAATCTAAATTTAATGTACCTGCAACTTCATCTATATAAAAACCTGCAATAGCATAGTTTAAAGACTGCCGACCGTTGTACCATTCTTTAGCTTGGTAACCAAGTTGATTAACTACAATAGCTAATTTCTTACCTGTAGCACCACCCCTTAAAGGCGCAGAATACGTTTCTGCTGGATGACGTAAAGGTAAGTTATGCGGAGACCCGTTAGCCCTTTGAATATAGGCTACTGGTTTAATTGTAGGGTAGTTAGAATTAAAAATAACTTTACTATTAGCATCGTAAATTTCTAAACCGTATTTAAATAGATCTACATCTGCAGGGAATTCACCTACAGACATGAACTCATAAACAGTGAATGTACCAATTGTAGGCCAATGGTTTGTAGACATACATTCAATAGAATATTTACGAATATCACCTATAGGTAAGTTATCAACTAAATCGAATCTTAATCGGTTATTTTTATAGTCATCTAGACGTACAGCAATTAAAGATTTAGAAGAACCACATACATACTCTAATTTATCTGTAGTATATGAAGTCTTCTTATATAAGGTAATTGCAGAGGATTCCCCATCAATCTGTAAATCACCATTAAGTGTTTTAACTAATATTCCGGCAGGCATAATTAATAAATCCCATAATAAACACGAATCTTAGAATCATCCCAACCATACCCTGTAACAGAGATGGTTATCGTATCCCCTTCAATTTTACTGATCCAAATAAAATATTTATTCCATCTGAAAGTGGCCCTACCCCCACTGTCAGTATACCCGTTATTGTATTCACGAGTTGTCCATGTCTGAAAACCACAGAAAGAATTTTCATTACTAAAAATAAAAGGAGTACCCCCTAAAAATTTAGGGTCCTGAATTACGTATTCGTCTGTCACCCTTTCCTTTCTATCTACATCGATATACCCCATAATTTTTCCTAGGGTATCTGTAACATCTAAAATCAGTTCAGCGTTTTCATTAAATACCTGTAAACCCTGCGCCACTTTTGCCTCCTTTGACTTGCGCTTCATACGAAGCACAAACCAACTTACAAATAGTATTCCAACTATAATTAAACCAATAATTAATCCCATAGTCCTAACCTAACTCGCATAACGTTATTGTCGTCGTACACTTCTAATAAACTACCTGTAAGAACCATTCGAGCACCATTAGGATTTGCAGGGTCCCTATAGGTAGTAAGGGTTCCAAGCGTTGCACTAATTGCACTCAAGCTATCCGCATTGATCTTATTTGCATTGATATAGCCAATGGATGCGTTGTCTAAATACAAACCGGCAGGAATAACTGTGCCATTTGGTAATGTCATCGGAGTAGACTGATAACTAAACGCATATTTAGGGGTTACGGTCCCAGTGACAGTAGACGGCGCGCCGATTGCAAATCTGTTTGCTTGAATAATGAAATCGACAGTCTTACTGTCATTCTCAATGCCAACGCCACCGACTAAGTTACCTGACTGCAATTTCAAAGTTGCTCTTGCTTTCAAGCCATCAATTGATTCCTGTTGAGATTGAATTGAGGCTGTGTGTCCACCTACAGTGGTTGTTAGGTTTGTGATGCTTGTGGCTTGAGTTGAAACCTTTCCATCGATCGTAGTTACTTTGGCATCCAAAGTTGATAAGGCTGACGCTTCTGCTTTGTTGGCAAGTCCGTCACTCAAAGTTTTGATGTCTTGTGACCATGTGCCCCAAGTTGAAGCACTAGCACTACGGCGTTCCGCGGTAAGCTTAGAATCAGTACCACGTGCAATTTGAATGATTGGGCCGCCAGTAGCGTCGCCGTAATAAACGTAAGTCTCTAATGAGACATAAGTGCCCATTCCAGTTAGACCGATTGTTGAAGCCTGTTTGAACTCACGAACGATACGTTTAGGGTAATTTGTCCAATACCATGATGGCGGTTGGTTAGTTGAGCGAGTGTCGGTTACTTCAACATCTTTCAATAAGCCGCTCACAGATGCATTGAGCGAGGTAATGCTAGAACCCTGAGTGGTAATTGAGTTCTCGGTTACAGTTACTCGGTTGGCTAAGTTTGTAAGCGCCGAACTATCCGCCTTCGTTGATAAAGTGCCATTAATGGTTGTAATGCTGTTGTTAAGGGAAGTAATTGAGCTACCTTGTGAAGTAATCTTTCCTTCTGCTGTAGTTACTCGCGTATCAAGTGACGATAAAGCATTAGCTGTGGCATCGTTGGCGGCAATCGCATCGGCATCTTCAATGATGATGTAATCAAGCTCTGTCATGCCTGCTGCGTTCGAGTAGTTAGCAAGGAATTGGACGCTCAAAAATGCAGTTGCATTTGGCATCTGGCGAGGAGCTGCTAATGTCCAACTTCCTGTCGCCGCTCCTGTTGAACGCCCTTTGACGTATACTGTCACTTCTTGCCATACGTTGTTTGTAGGGCTTTGATTGATCACAAAGTAGTTTGAAGAACCAAAGTCCGTAGACACAGTATTGCTTGAGTTTACGTGTGAAATGCCGTCAAGCGCCAAACAACAAACTGCACAATAAACTGTTCCAGTTCCACTAAGACGACGATAACGCGCGCGGATACGATAAGTTTTAGTTTGATCAAATGGTAGTTTTGCTTTTGATCTCGCGTTTACGTGATCGTTACCTGCGTTGTTACCGAAACGGTAAACCTTGCCTCCAAGTGCAGAAGTATCGTCAGCTCTCGCAACTTCACCATTCTTTGTCCAGTAAATCCACTCGCTATCAGGATCTACATCAAGCGATGCAGACATGGTGATGCCATTGGCTACATTTTTTAGATTCGCAGTTAAGCTAGTGATTGATGATGTATTTGCCGTGATTTTGCCTTCAGCAGTTGTTACACGACTATCAAGATCAGTAACGGCAGAAGTGCTCGCTTTGGTGTTTAAAGCCCCGTTGATACTTGTAATACTGTTGTTTAGCGAAGTAATACTATTGCTATGCGAAGTAATAGTGCCGCCTTGCTGCGTAACTGTATTTGTCAGATTAGAGATAGCCGAAGCATTGGCAGTAATCTCTGTAGAAACATCTAACAATGACGGCTCTACAATTGCTGAAATACCACTAGATGCAAGGTCGGCTTCTGCAACTAAACTTGCTGACCAACCATTAATCCAATCATCTGGCGGAGTTGTATAACCGATTTCCGCATCAATATTAAAATTAGGATACTGCCAGTAAGCGTTTGGCGCTTGAGAAGTTAAGATGACTACTACTGTACCGTTACGAACACCTAAACGCACACGAGTTGGTAGCGTACCTGAGTTCACTACCCCGTGTTGAATAATGGAAGTGCCGGTATAAGCATAACCTCCGATATTCAAATTAATATCGGTCTTGCCAGCCAAATAGTTGTAACCAGTAAGCGCCAATCTAAACATCTTACTTGTAAAGGTAATTGGCGTCTGAATTACGATGTTACCGACGACATTTGCGCCGTTTTGCTGGAAAACCAACACTCCTCTAAATAACTTAGCTGCACCAGTGCCGCCCTGAATTTTAGGCAATGCAGCGTTCGCTGTATTAGTAGTCACCGCTAGGTTATTAGTCAAAGAAGTGATCGAGCTACCTTGAGAGCTAATATTACCTTCTGCTGTTGTCACTCGATTTGATAATGAGCTTATAGCCGATGCATCTGCTTTCTGTGAAAGCGCGGTATTAATGTTGGTAACGCTATTGTTTAAAGTAACAATATTGTTAGATGAAGAAGTAACACGACCATCAATATTGGTAACTTTAGAATCAAGCGTACTTAATGCAGATGAAGTTGCTTGCAAATCACTAGCTAATTTTTTATTGCCTGTGATGTTACGAACTTGGATATTAGTTACGTGCCACAATTGAGCCGCTGCATCTGCTGCTGCAATGCTTACTTGTAACCAAGGGCGCACTTCTACTGCGCCAGCAGGAATAGTGAAATAACCTTCAACCATCGTCCAAGTGGTTTTGTCTGTAGATTTCGCTGCAACCGTATACCAACCATTTACTGCCGAAGCATTACGAGTATTTAACCCAATAACTGCTGTAGCAGTTGCAGACGTATTAGGAGTAGCAAACCAACCTGAGACATAGAACATGTCACCAACATTACATTTTACGAATGGTCCGTAGTAACTGTCGCGATTGGTAAGCTTCAATGCCTTTGGAGATGGTGGATTAGGTGCTGCATCTGTTGCATCAACAATTACACCTGCGGTCCAACCACTTTTCGGGTCGATAAAGTCTGGATTAAGAATAAGATTCGACAAATCATTATTCGCAAGTGTGTTATTCAAGCTTGTAATGGAGTTGCCTTGGCTTGTGATGTTTCCTTCTGCTGCCGTTACTCGGTTAGAAAGAGTATTGACTGCGGATGCATCCGCTTTGTTAGTAAGCGTTCCGTTGATTGAGGTAACACTGTTTTTCAAGTTGGTAATGTCAGTACTTTGACTTGTAATAGTGCTGCCTTGTTGGCTGACTGTAGATGTTAAAGAGCTAAGTGCCGCAGAGGTTGCAAAACTACTATCAGCATCCGCAGTCGTTAAAACTGGTGAAACTTTATAGCCTTGAACTTCCCACCATCCGGCAGTGCCTGTATGCCCCGGTGCAATACCAAAACGCATTTGCTGAATAGTTGTATTGGACGTTAAATTGCAAATAACAGATACGAAATACCAATTACCATCCTTTGTAGGCATCATAGCCGCAGGAATGCCTAAAGCCGTATATCGCGAAGTAGTCCATAAACCATCTGCATATCCATACATTACAGGAATGCTAAGTGAGCCATTCGAGTCAGAAGAACAACGTACCCAGAATGAAATGCGGTAGGTGCGATCATTTGGAACTGCACTTAAACTGTAGTTAAAGCAGTTCACTGGAACCGATGTATCTTTACGGAATACAGTATTCCCAACTTTCCCCGTTGTGGTGGTTTTGAAGTATTGCTTCATGTCATAGCCATAATGGCTAATCCACTTTTCAGGGTTCGCTAAGTTGTAATCCGGAATTAACGAATCACTGTCAAATGAGTTAATCGAGTTGGTTAGCGAAGTGATTGAGTTACTTTGATTGGTCAACCCACCTTCAGCCGCCGTCATTCTGGTTGAAAGACCGCTTAACGCAGTATTCGCTGCTGAAATATTTCCTTCGGCCGTACTCATGCGCGAGCCAAGCGATGTAATTGAATTTGTCGCTGTAGCCAAACGCCCATCTACTTCTGTCACTTTGGTATCCAAAGTATTTAAAGCAGTTGCATTCGCTTGGTTACCAGCAATGGCTTCCGCATCTTCAAGAATTAAATAATCAAGCTCAACGATACCCGCTTGATTTTGATAGTTAGCAATAAACAAAGGCGAAATAAAGCCTGTCATTTGCGATGCCGTGCGAGGGCTTGCTAATGAACCTGAACCAGTCGCAGCGCCTGCTGAACGCCCTTTGTAGTACCCGACAATCTCTTGCCATTCATCAATCACAGGCGCATGGGCATTTACAACATAGTTGGATGAAGCCATGTTGGCCGCTTGGGTATTGCCAGTAGTTACATACCAAGCCTTATCAGAGGTTTTTTGTGCAATGCCTAGGTAAATTGTGCCACTGCCAGCACGACGGCGATAACGAGCACGGATACGGTAGGTTTTGGTTTGATCAAACGGGATCAAATTATTTGCATGCAACCAAATAGTATCGTTGCCAGCATTGTTACCGAGCTGAATTACTTTACCGCTTTGTCCTGTTGCTTCCGCAATAACATTGAACTCGCCTGTAGCTGCATAAGTTGTCCAATCAGCGAGTGGACTTCCAGCATTCATGCTAATTGTGGATGTTGCATTCGTTAAAGCAGAGTTAAGTGACGTGATGGCATTGGTATTTGATGTTACTTTGCCATCCACATTCGTAACTTTGGTATCAAGGGTTTGAAGTGCTGACGCATCAGCTTTAGTTGATAAAGCTCCTTCTGTTGAAGTCATTCGACTTTCAAGACTTGTTACACGTCCCGCAGTAGCGCTGTTTTGGTTAGTGGCTGTGTTGAATAAATCCGTCGCTTTGGCTTGCGTCGAAATAATCATTCCACTTGGGTCAGAACCCGCAATCCAAGTTGAAGGTGTTGTGTTGCTGCCAACTTGTCTCTCAAGCATCATTCTTTCAATAACGACAACTTGACCAGCAGCCTTCGCAGTAGGGTTGCCGATTAACAACATACAAGCAGCAGCACCGCCAGCAGGCACCGTAAAGACTCCGCTATAGCGGGTTAGTGTTGCTGTAATGTTGAAACGTAGACGAGTGGCGCTTACGTTGTACATCAACCAGTCAATCGGGTGAGGTGGCGTACCATCAACTGTTTTAGCAACAAAACTAAAGATGTATTTGCCTTCAGTTAACCATTGGCGAGGCACTTGCCCACCGCCAATATTGAAGTACATTCCACTGCCGCTTGCTGCGGGCATTGTGAACTGGAATACTCGAACGTTAACTGTATCAGTTGACGAAACAACCTCATAAGGCAAACCTGATACCCAATTAGTTGGCTTTTCGACAGGGTTTGAAATTTCAGGACCAAGAAGGTTTACACCTTGGTTTGGCAATCCATCAAAGCTGCTTTGTAAAGCTGTAAGCGCCGATGTGTTAGATGTAACTTTTCCATCAATCGTCGTAACTTTAGAATCTAGTGACTGTAGAGCGCTAGATTCAGCTTTATTGGCAAGAGAGCCGTTAATACTTGTGATGCTGTTATTTAGCGAAGTAATAGAATTACTATGAGAAGTAATCGTATTGCCCTGTTGCGTAACAGTATTCGTTAAATTCGAGATAGCAGAAGCATTGGCGGTAACATCCGGCAAGTAATCGTAAGAGCTTGGAATCCATGCATCCGTAGTGATTACATCGCCTTTGACCAAAACAGCCCAATAGATTGTACCTACTGTATTTTTATCGGCAGTTGGACGGTTGATCATGTAGAAGTTGATTACTTTGCCAACGCCAGAACTACTTTTTGTAAAAGTAATTTTGCGTACCACTTTGCCGTTTGAATTAGCGACCTCTTGTACGTACTGATTACCTCCACCCGCGTACACCGCTAGGTAAGAGCTATTGTCGCCAGCCCCACGGGTATGATCCGCGCACCACAATAAAGTATATTTGGCACCCACTTCCCAGTCTTCGCCTAGCTGATATACATGGTGCGGATAAGCCACGCCATTGTAAGTGCCAACTACATTGGATTTGATGAGAAGGTTCGTTCCGCCCTTTCCGCTCACAGCCAATGAGTTATTCAACGAAGTAATTGAATTACCCTGACTTGTGATATTCCCTTCAGCAGTCGAAACACGACTGGTTAAATTCGTAACCGCACTGGAATCAGCTTTGTTCGCAAGCGTTCCGTTAATTGAGTTAACGCTATTTTGAAGCGATGTAATTGAATCACTCTGATTTGTGATTTTGCCTTCCGCAGTTGCCATGCGTGTTGAAAGACCACTAACAGCTCCATTTGTGCTTGTAATATTTCCTTCGGCAGTAGCCATGCGAGAACTTAAAGAAGTAATCGATTCTGTGGCTGTTGTTAAACGCCCATCAATATTGTCAACTTTCGTTTGAGTGGTTTGAATTGCAGAAGCGTTTGCATCAAGCGCAGCCTGAGTGTCACGCGGACTTGGACTCCAAGCCGTCGCCTTATTGCCCGCCTCGATTTGCAATTTACGAATCGTTGGAATACGGCCAGTGCCATATGTGCCGTAAAATTCAATAGTGGAAACAGTCGTGCTTGCTGTGTTTGTTCGAGGGTTGACAGTTACCGAATACTTAATGAATTGATTCGGAATTACAGCAACAACCGAAGTTACGAAGTGGTGAGCTGAGCCGTTGGAAGAGTAAACTTGAACTGCCCCTGCAATAGGCACGCTCATTTCAAACGAAATCGTTACTGGCTTATCAAGGTTCTCATCGTAGAACGCTTTTAGTTCCGCACTACGTTCGTATAGCAAGTATTCCTTATTCGATGCTGCCGTTGATGTACGTGGTGCTTCTGAATTTGCAACGGCGTTTACGCCACCAATGGTCAATTGGCTATTGAAAGCGTCGATAGCGCCAGAAGTTGCTGAATCCGCTTCTGTTTTTGTGTAGAAGTTGTTTAATGCAGATGCATCTGCTTTGGTTGAAAGCCCGCCTTCTACAGTTGTAACGCGCCCTTGAAGAGCAGTAACAACATTGGTGTTGGTTGTAACGCGACCATCAATGCTAGTTACTTTTGTATCAAGAGACGTTAGTGCGGATGCATCAGCTTTTTTAGAAACGTTGCTGTTTGTGGTGGTTAGATCATTACGCAATGAGGTAATTGAATTACCTTGGCTTGTAAGGGTGCCTTCTGCATTGGTAACGCGTGTAGTTAGGTTGCTAACTGCTGTTGCGCTTGCATCTAATGATGCGTAAATGCCATTAAGGTCGGCCGAACCCGCTACCCATGGTGATCCATCCTTATTGTCTCCCACGTACTCTTCGATCATTAACTTATCCATAGTTAAGATCGCGCCAGCAGGCGTCAACGCGGCAGATGAAGCGCCGCCCGTATACAGCAGAATCGAAGCAGTTACCCCATCCGCATGAATTGGGGAAGATAGGTATAAAGTATATTTAACTAAGTCAGTCGTGAATGAAACGTTCTGCGTTTGAGTTGACGTCCATAACAAAGTGACAACTTGAACACTTGCACCACTTTGGTTAAATACGCGCAATGCAAAACGACCAATAAACCCAGCCACATCTGCTTTTGCGTAGAAGCTAAATAACAATTTAGTTCCACCGCGTACCGCTACAGGGGCTTGTCTCCCATCGCTATAGTTACCGATGTAAACGTAGTTGCTGATATTGGCAGTTAGGTTTTTAAAGTTATAAGCTTTTCCTGTTCTTAACGTCGAGTCAGCTAAGCTAACTTCAACACCTGACTTAGTTGCTGTATATGGCACAACTTGAGGGTCAGAGAAAGGAGCAATAAGAAGGTTAGACCCTTTGCCTGCACTAAGTTCCGACTTAAGCGAAGTAATCGCGCCCGCATTACTTGTTACTCTTCCATCAATGCTAGTGACTTTTGAATCAAGAGTATTTAAAGCGCTTGAATCGGCTTTTGTAGAAAGGGCGTTATTTGTTGCGACCAAATCATTTTTAATCGAGACAATGGCCGAGCCTTGAGCTGTGATTTGTCCTTCCGCCGTCGTAACACGGTTCGTTAAGGAATTTAAAGCTGTAGCGTCTGCTTTGTCTGAAAGCGTTCCATTAATTGAGTTAACGCTGTTATTCAATTGTGTAATCGAATTGCCTTGGCTAGTGATTACTCCCTCTGCATTGGATACGCGATTTGTCAACGCGTTTAAAGCAGTGCCATCGGCTTTATTAGTCAGGGTGCCATTGATTGTAGTGATGCTGTTATTTAGCTGAGTAATTGAATTACCCTGACTTGTAATAACTCCTTCATCGTTTGTTACGCGTGTTGTTAAGGTACTGATGGCAGAAGCATTAGCATCAAGGGCTGATTTAATAGCGCCTAAATCTGCTGGTCCTGCTGTCCAAGTTGAAGCGGGTTTGTCATCGCCGATGTACTCTTCTAGCATCAACATATCAATGAGAATACGTGAGCCTACAACGTTGTACGTACCGTTTCCTGTACAAATAAAACTAAATGCAAAAGCGTCAGCAGGCGCAGTTACCGCTTTAAAAGAAATCGTTCCGCCGTCATTTGTTGGCGTAACTCTTAAATTGCCAGTTGCTTGATTTTGCAGAGTAGCCTGAGCCGTTGAGACAGTACCGTCCGCCGCGCGTCTAAACCAAAGCAAAGAAATGTAAACGTCCGCTTGCTTTGCCACATCAAGATTTTTGAAATAAGCGCTAAGCATATAGCCCTTACCGCCAGTAATTGATCCTGCTGCCGTTGTATTTACAGTGCTCGTTGAAGCGGAGCCAAAATAGATATTTCCCGCTGCTGCCGTAAATGTGACATCGTAAGCTTTGCCTTTTACGCGCATTAATGAATTCACTAATGCGACTGTTCTGGAAGCACCAAGAATATTTGCAGATAGCTCTTGTGGATCAGAATAAGGCGCAACGATATTGTTAATACCTTTGCCAGTGCTCAATTCTGATTTTAGGGAAGTTACAGCCGAAGCCGCTGCTGCTGCATTTGTAACTGCTGTATTAGCAGTTTGTTGAGCCGTTGCAGCCGAAGTGATGGCATCTGCCGTTTTGCCTTCATTGGTCGTTAAACGAGAATCAAGCGAACTAATTTTTGAGGTATTTGCGCTTGTATTAGTGGCGTTAGTGGTAATTTGCGTTTGCAAACTAGCTAACGAGTTATTGGTGCTTGATTTATAAGTCTCGATATTACTTAACAGCGCCGCATCTTCTGACTTACGTTGTGTCGTTTCAGTAGTGAGGCCGTCTTTCATTTGAGAAATTGCAGTTGTACGAGTACTTGTTTCGTCTGCAATCTTTTGATTTAACTGATTTGTAGAGGTAGTTAAATCGGAAGCCACTTTTGATGCAGCCGTTGCTGCATCGGTTGCCGTTTTTTGCGCGTTGGTAGCGGTTGTTTGTGCATTAGTTGCAGCAGTATTTGCATTGGCAGCAGCCGTTGTTGCGCTTTCAGCCATAGATTTTGCTGTATCAGCAGCATTTTTGGCATTTGTCGCTACATTGCTGGCGGTTAAAGCTGTGCTTGCTGCTTGCTCGGCAGCATTCTTGGCATTGGCCGCTGTTGCGCTTGCTTCATTAGCAACCTGTTGAGCATTTGTCGCTTGTGTTTGTGCAGTGCTTGCTGCTGTTTGAGCATTGGTAGCTGCTGTTTTTGCCTCTGTGGCTGCTGTCTGAGCGTTACTTGCTGCCGTTTGAGCGCTATTTGCCGCAGTTTGTGCATTAGTAGCCGCTTGCTCTGCTGCTTCTGCTACATTGACCGTATTTTCGATTTTACCTTGAAGCTCTTGGGCAAGATCACTTTCAGCAATATGTCCAGAGATAAGATCTAATACAGCTTCAGGGTTAGCAATAGTTGTTCCATTAACCCATTCCGACCATGCTCCAACATTACCAATTTTATCTACAATTCGACCACTATAATATTGAATTAGATTTGGCTGTAAGCCTTGAACTTTATGAGTATTAGTTGGATAAGCGAACTGACCTAATGGCGCGATATTACTTACACCATCCGGAGAAACGCGAATTTCAACATATGCTGCATCTTGAGCCCCTACATTAGGAAAACTCCAATCCAACTGCATACCAAACAAAATACCAGTAGCACGGATAAATTCCAGTTTAGGAGGTAAACCCTTTTTACCTATTAATTCAGTAATTGATGAGTAAACCGGTAATGAAGAAACTTCAAATGCTGAAATTGCAGTAACTCGTGCTTGATAATTTCCTGAATAAACCCCCTGCACTTCTAAAGAGTTATTTCCTGTGAGCGGTAAACGAAGCCAAGAACCATTGTCTTTACGCCATTCAACAAAATATTTAACAGCACCTTTTGCCTGTTTCCAAGACAAAATCATTGTTGTAATATTAATACCTTGATTAACTTTATTTTCACTTGTAATTAAAATATCACTTACGGGATCCTGAATAGTTGGATTAATAACTGAAATTGGTACTTCTTCAAAATAGGCCCCACTATCTATTTCATCAAATTTCTTAGAGTTATATTGAATAGCATTAATCGTAAATTTGTTTTTCTCTTCCTGACGAATTGAAATAACCCTAAATTTCATTGTTGCTAAATCTTGAGCATCGATTACCCAAATATTTTCCGCAGCAATTGAACCTAAATCGAATGGTAAAGTGACTGTAATTACACGACCATTTATAGATTGAATAATTCTAGTTTGAGCTTTTCCGTTTTCACCATTAACAACCAAACGATCGCCTGGCTTAGCTACAACGTCATCGCGATCAATTGTTAGATTAACTCTATCTTCAGAAATTGTAGATACACGTCCGCCATTAGCACGTCCTGCAAACAATTCATCTGCAATTTCAATAACTCGACCAGGTTGTGGAATCCATCCATCTAGACCAACTTTAAAAGTTACAGTTCTTGTTTCAGACTGTTCAGACTTTAAAGCCCACAAACCAGCACGTTGTGCTTGTCCACGTGAAGTACACCCCCACGCATTTAAATCTAAAATGCGTACTTGACCAGAGTCTGAAATTGCCTGCTCATCTCGAACATATTCATATTCAGTTTTATAATGATTTGCTGGATTATCAAATGCGACTTTTACAACATTGTGGCGATCACGAGCACGTGTACCTGAATATTCAAATTCTCCAATCACGTTCGCGCGGGTATACGTAAAATATGTATCTTGTGGAATATCTGCATCACAGATAATACTGTTTCCATCCCAATAAGAAATTGCTCTAAAAACTCCAGCTAATTTTTTTAGAATTTCATAAGCTTCTTCTGCTCTTTGCAAATATACATTACAAGTAAAACGTGGCTCTTGTCCTCCTTGGCCATCATTTACAGATTCATCACAATATTGACCAAGACGGTATAAAGACCATTTATCAATCATAAATGGTGTAAGTCGATCACCTAAACCATATCGATCTGAGGTACAAATATCGTAATAAACCCAAGCTGGGTTATTTGAATATGCACTAATAAATGTACCATCCCACATTCCAGCATATGTTCTAGAAACCGGATTATAGTTGGAAGGGAGTTTAATTTTTGTACCCTTACATTCAACTGCAATTTTAGCAACATTGTTAAAGGTCTCTGCATCATATTGCAGACCTAATAGTGCTGTATTCGGATAGCGTAATTTTGCATCAATAATTTCAGTAACAGCCTCAATATACATTTTGTCACTGACATACTCAGAGGTTGAGTTTGGTGTAATACGGCGCACACGAATAAGCCAATCTGAATCAGCTTTTGGTAAATTAATCCGATGAGCACGTTCATAATTTGCGGAAGTTTTATCAGAGATTTTTGTTTTTAAAACTTCAGTCCAAGGCCCACCATCAGTTTGTAACTCTACTGCGTACTCAATGGTTACTCCTGAAACATCTCCACTCGTAGCATCTTGAGTTCGTAAAGGCCCCCATTTAAGTCGAATACGTAAAGCATCTAAATCTAAATTTTTAAAGGACTTAACCCATGGAGTGCCTGCTTTTAATTCAACATCAACTGCAGTTTCGCTCTCAACAGCAGGAAAACCTTCAATATAGTCTTGGTCATTTGTTCCTGAACGAAAATCAACTTTTACACTTTCAAAATTTAATTTGCCATTGTTATCTTCAAGGGGAGTATTTTCAAGCAAGATAGACTTATTACCGTTTGCTAATCCTTCAATCTCCCCCTCAGCAAGGCCATATAGAATATTTATGCGAGTTTTTGACTGTGCAGAATCAGGAGCGATATTTGGTTGTCGCGCTTGTCCGCTTCCTTTTTTTGAACCTTTTACAATTGACATAATAAATCTCACGCATAAAAAAGGCGCTGATAAGCGCCTATAACAAAATCTATTTTTTGATTAAAGTTGGTCTTCAGGGTACTGTCCTGCACTGATAATAAATCCACCAATTTCACGCTGACCATAAAGAACAGGTACAGGATTTCCTTGAGCTACTGTTGTTACAGCACTACCAAAACCTTTATTTGCTCGGTTACCATCTTGGTTTTGGTCCTGAGTAGTTGACACCGCGGGCATTAACATGCTTGAAATCCCACCTATTGCCATGCCTGCACCAGCGCCAATTAAAGCGATCCCCATATTTGTTGTCGCCCCACCTGTCCAAAAACCTGCAACAATAAGAGCTACACCTAAAATAGTTTGAACAACTCCACCACCAGCACCTACCACACGAGGCACAATATGAATGGTGTCGGCTTGGGTATTCATATCTAACTGATCTTCAGAGATATTATCTCCTGTAATCTGCTGTTTTGAATCTGCATCATAAATTGAGGAATGATTCTTTTTATATCTAGAATTTTTATTATTTAAAAATACGGCAAATTTAAGTCCAGACTCATGAGCACGTAACATAAAACTTTCAAAACCCGGAACTTGAACTGATAATGCACGCATAGCTTCACGAGTATTCACAATATCTAATTGAAATTGCTTTCCAAATTTTTCTGCTAATACACCATATAGTTTGATTGTTTTTAACATGAGATTATCCTGGATTTAATAAAGGAGATATTCAATCGAATATCTCCTTAAATTTAAAATTAGAGAGCTTCTGTTGGAGCTTGAGCTTCTTCAATTAAAATAGAGAACCCTGTTTCTCGATTATAAGTTAGGACTAAATTTTCAAGCGTCATACCTTTATTGAATTGAATAGCATTCACCTGATTACTAAATTGAGTTACGAGTTCTGCTTCCAGTACTGAAACTTGTTTTGCTGCTTGAGTTGCCATTGAAATTACCTCTTTAGAAAATAAAAAACCTGCGAATGCAGGTTTTAGGGATTTTGCCTTGCGGCGGTTTAATTCATTTTTTTGTGTCTTAAAATCTTCACGGTTCGATCTAACCATTGTGGCCCATAAATCTCTCTTACAGACTTACGCCCATAAGGATGATGAAGAATTAGAGATGAACCAATACATGATTCTGTTTGTTCAGATTTAAATCGTCCTTGGTCACCCAGCCAGATTAATGCATGATTAGGATGCTCTGTGCGCCCTACTCTACAAATAAGCATGTCACCATATTTAGGTTGTGATACTTCATAAAAACCAGCTTGTTCATAATTTTCTAAATAGAGTGAAGGGTGATCTTTTTGTTCCCACCAAGCATCATCGCGATCAAAATCAATTAATGAAATATCGAGTTCACGGCTATAAAAATCACGGATTAGTGAATAACAATCTTGCCAGCCATGGTAATAATTGCGTCCTACAAGCGGTGCTTTATAGCCAGATGGTTCATATATTTGAAAATCGATATTTGGATATGAACAAATCACCCAAGGTTTTTTATGTAATTCAATTTGTGTTAAGTCTAATTCCGAAGCACGTGTAGTCCCATCTGGATGACTATGAACATACGCCTGAATTTCACCTTGATCTTCAATCATAGATAAATCTTCAGGATGAATTTCAAATTGATCATTTTGAGTAGAAATATTACGACAAGGAATATATTGGCGATCTACAATCACGCCACAGCATTCAAGTGGATAGCATTCATCAGCATGCACCATAATTGCTTTTTTAATTTTTGCTGAAAGTTTCATAATGGACCTGCTTTACATCAAGTTTGAAGCTGGAAAGCCGCCGTAAGATAAAGGCTGATTTTCACCAAAATGCAACCGACAATCTCGTAAACGACCTCCACACTTATCTTGGGCTGGGTCATCAGTGAGTTCACCTTTTTCTGTATACATTGCCGTGCCTGTATAGCCACACTCTTCACCTCGATAACGTCCTTTACAAGCCCATTCGCAAAGTGAAGTAATCTGCCTAACAGGGATTTCTCGCCCTTCATTATCTATCGGATTAGAAAGTTCAAATGTGACTTGCTGAGCATTTTCAGACGTTTTCTGTTCTATGTACCAAATCTGTTCTTTTGATTCATTTGCTGCATTTGTATTACCAGAAGAAAAGTTTGAAGCATCTAAATATTTAGCCATTGTGGTAATGACTTTTAATTTAGCATCAGCGAAATCTTTAAATTGTAAACAATAAGCTGAAACAGCTCCTTGAATACCATTAATATTATTTGCAATTGCTAAAGTTGGACTAGATGCTTTTCCATCTGAACGCAATTCTAATTCAGATACTTTAATTGCTAATGGTTCATAAGTTTCACCTTGCCAAATAATATTTGGCTTCCATTCACCATTATCTTTAAAACTAGCATGGCCATGAAATCGCAAAATACCCGCTCCAAGATTCCTTGCATCTAATTCATAAAGAGTAATTAGTCCATCTACTTCAAGTTTTTGAAAATCACTGACGAGAGACATTTTAATTTCCATAAAAAAGCCCCTTTTAAGGGGCTCATAAGTGAATAAATATTTAAGGATAATAAACTTGGGTAAACGTTGTAGTAATACGCCACCAACCACCACCTAAATGGACAGGTTGATATTCACCCACTTTTACACGTACTTCACCATCTAATGGCGAATCCCAAAGGAATGATTTTGAACCCTTATGTAGGTCAAAAAAGTTTTTGATCTCTATAATATTTTTTTCGACATCAGTTTTAGTGTATTGCCACTGCCGAGAACAATTATTAATACCAATACTTACGGTTTGTTCATAACCATCCCCAAAATTCGTATTTAAGACATTAAATGTATTTTTTTGGGAGTTACCATCTAAATCTTGAGTCCAAATAAACTTAAGTGTACTCATAAAATATTCCTAAAATATACAGAGCAGCTATATAAATACTTATTCACACAATATTTAAATGATAAATAATTTATTATTTGCTCTATTAAAATACAAATTAAAAATAAAAGACTAAATGAGATTTATTAAAATAATTCAAACCAAATATTAAGCTTACATTTCATAAAAAGCTGAAAATTTCAAAATAAGAGTATTAGAAATAAAAAAGCTAACTTTAATTCTAAAGTTAGCTTTTAATCTTTGCATCGAAATCACATTTCGACCATCTTAGTTACACTATACTTTAGTTTTCAGAAGAAAGAAACTATAAATTAATAAATTTTATTTAAAATATTTAGTTCAAATTATGTCAAATTTAATAATCTCATTAAGCTATTATTTTTTAGCACTAAGTTGATACTTTTTAACCACGAATCGCATTATATAAAATCCGACCTTGGCGTAATTCCTGAAGTAATACTTGTCGAATTGTATTCCCAAGCACTTCTCCAACTAATTTATATTGCCCAGATGAGTCGACCTGACTACTACCATCTGAGTTTACTGTCACATTTACTGAAACAGGAGCATTAATTGCATTTCCCGTTGGAGGTAGTTCAGCAAGTTGAGGCACGATAATTTGACTTGATTCTGTTTGAGGCAACTCACCTGTCTGGTTCATATAATGAAGATTATCCAAGCCAATCTTTTTAGCTGAAGATTGCTTAATCATGAACTCTTCATTGGAAGCCCAAATAGGAATACTATCACTTAAACCATTTCCCAAGCCTCTAATTTGTCCACCAGTTGCAAAGCCTTGCGGGGTAACAGCAGACACAGCCGCTTTCAATACACCTGTTTGAGCTACAGCCATAGCCACTGCGGGTATGTTATAAGGAAAAGCTGCTGATGCCCATGCTTTACCAATTGCTTCAGAACTAGATAAAATTACACTTGCCAATGAAAAACCTTTTTGCATGGCAAACAGCGTTCTATATGTATTAGATTGCTCTCCACCGAAAGCTTTAGCTAACCCAGCCATATCTCCAAACATGGTTGCATAATTATTTAAATTTTCTACATTTAAACTATTTTGTAACTCTCGAGACTTTGTATCATATTCAACATCCATTGCGAATTTTGCATCGACATATGCTTGATGTGCATCTTCAAGCATTTGATATTTATCAGTCTCTGATAAGTTTTCATTACTATTAATTGATTCATTTATATTTTGGTATCCATCCCACAAATTAGTCTGTTTAGTTTCAAATTCATTTTGAAAATTCCAATTTTTTAACTCATCTGGAGTAAGAGTTGTTCTCGCCCAAGTTTCAGTACTAGATTGATTCATTTGATCAATTCTATCTTTAGTACTTTGAATCGCCTGATTTTGAATCTTTATTTTTTCATCTTCTGCAGCTATATAACTCTCTATTGCTTTGTCATATTCCTTCTGACGAAGATCTAATAATCTTGTTCGTTCAGGTCCTTCTGGAATAGTTTTAATAATCTCAGCCTTGTCATCGTCACTATCTGCTAAGATTCTCTCCAGCTCAGTATAATATTTTCTTTTTAAAGCTTTTTCATTCGCAGCTTGAGTAAGGGATGCTTGATACTGCTCATCATCAGAATTTTGTACATTTTTTAAAGCCTCTAATGCATAACTTTCATCTCCATTTTTCCCAAGCAATAAGTTAATTTTATTGTAATAATTATCTCGTTTCTTGTGATGAGGTCGGGCGTTGATTTTATTACCGTCATAATCCCAACGAATAAAGTTATTACCCACCGTATTCTCTAATTCTTTATAATCAGCATTTTTCATTAATGCCTTTTTAGATTTAGCAAATCGCTTATTTCCTAATATCTCACTGATAGCATATTTTGCCTGAGCATTTAGAGCTTCTTGTGTTTGTTTAATATTACCAGAGCTATCAAGGAGTCCTTTTTTTGATAAAAGACTTATTAGGTCTGTCGCTCTATCCTTTTGCCAAGAAAAAATTCCTACGTTAGTAAAACCATTATTGTGATCTTTATGACTACCAAACATTTTCGAACTACGGAAATCATTTTCCCTTCCAACCTCCGCAGTAAAATATTTAGCCTGTTTCTCATTCAACACACCTGTGCTCATAAAGGCTTGATAAACGCTCAGCATATTTTTATTTACAGGATCCATAACAGCACTAGTCATAGCTTGCTTTTTTGCTAACTCTGCTTGTTTTTTCGCTTCTTCAGTTGATCTTTGTTCTAGTTTTAATTTGTCTTCTTGCTGGCTTTTAAATTGTTTATTTAAATTTAATAAGTCTAAAGAGGCTTTCAAATCTTTTTGGGCTGTTGGGGTTGCCATCTGCGCAAAGTCATAATTATATCGTTTCCCCCACTCATAAACTTTTTCCATTTGTTCTGAAGAAAACTTTTTGCCATACTTGTCGAAAAGTGCTTGCTGACCTTTAACATCCTTATATTCAGTATTAAAAGTTTTTTGATATTGTTCATAACCGACTTTAGCTCTATTTGAAGCTAGTTCAGCAGCATAAAACTCTTTATTTAAATTCCCTTGTTTTTTTGTTGCTTCATCGGTTGACTTTAATAAAGAGTTGATTACTTCTTTTTGTTTTGTAAATTCTTGACCGACTTTAATTGAAGCTGCTGCTTGCTCATCAATTCTTGCTTTTGATTTTTCAGATACGCCAGATAATTTATTAATTTCAAAAGCAAATTGACTAGTTGTCATTTGCCCTTCTTTAAACTTCATAGCTAATTCACTAGCAGTTCGAGATGCCTCAGTAGTAGAACCATCCAGACGTCCAATAGCAATAGCCATACTAATTAACGTACCCTTCGATTTTTCATACTCTTGATTTAATTCTTCTAATGATTTTTTTTCAGCACGCATCTGAGTTCTTTGCGAGGCCGTATCTAACTCTTGATATTTTTTAATTATTTCAGCAATTGAAACGCCCTGTTCATTTAAAGATTTAGCAGCCTCATCATTACTATTTTTCATAAAGAGAAAAGCTGCACCGGCAGCAAGAGCTTGTACAGCCAGAAGACCTAAACCGACAGGTCCTCCAAGAAATGCCATAGCCCCTCTTAATACACCCATTGCAGTTGTAGTCTCTAATGAAGCTACTGTAACACTTGCAAAAGTTGCAACAGTGCGTACACCTTCAATTGCCCACATAGCAAACTCTTTGGCTACCATAGCAGCTTGTACTGCAAGTTTAACGCTTAGAGCAGCCCCCAAACCAACTGCTGCTGCAGTAATGGTGTCCATATGAGAAGTGACAGCAATAAATACAGGCATAATTCCATTGACCATCGTGGCTTGAAGACCCTGCCATTTCAAATCCATGATTTGTAAGTTTTCTTTGGCTTGTGTTAGTTTTTTTATCATCGCATCATCCATAATGATGCCAGCTTTTTGTGCTGTATCTCCCCATTTTTTAAATCCAGCCCCACCATTTTCCAGTAAAGGAATTAACGCAGTCGAGTCTGAAATAAGGGCTTCCATATAAAACCGCATGCTTTCCTGACTAACATTTGCTTTAACAAGAGAATCATAATAAAGCTGTAACGCATCTGGGCCTGAAAGTTTTTGGAATTGAGAAATTGTTACCCCAACTTGAGGTGCAATATTTTTAAAGAAATTAGCTAATGGACCACCTCCTGTCTGTTGGAAATTGCCGATATTTTGTTGCATGCCTTTCAAGTGGTTTGCAAACTTATCCATGCTAATTCCTACAGTTTCAGCACCCTTTGCGTAGTACTGAAAAGACGAAGTACTTGTGTTGGCTAGCTGAGCCAATTTTTTGATTTCACTACCTGTATCAATTACGCGTGTTACGGTTGACGTGAGTCCGGCAACAATCTGGTTATTCATGAAATCACTGACAGATTTCATGGTAGAACCTATAGTTTTGAAACTTTGAGCAATAGTTTCACTAGCTGATTTCGCTTTACGTTCTGCCTGGTTAATAGGCTCAACAAAATTACCAATATTAACAACTAGGTCTATGCTTAGACTTCCTAAGTTAGTTGTAGCCATACTTATCTCCAGGCAAAAAAAACGACCTTTCGGTCGTCAATGATTAAATTATGATTTAACTAGATTTCAAGTTACTGCTTTACTAAATTGGGTATACTTTACAAATACTAGAGTTAATCAAGGCAATGAAACAAAAATTATTACTGCTATCTTCTTTTTTTTAATTAACCATTCTTTTGCAATAACAGTAGATGATTTGGAAACAAAATCGATATTCCGTACATTTTACCCATCTATGTTTCATGCTATGTTTGAAAGTAAAGATGAAGAGGAAATTAAATTTCCCCATATTGGAATCGAAGAAAATAACCAAGAATATTTAGCCATACTCCATCCCGCGGAAGTCTTTAAAAATAACTCTGGTGAAAATAGATATTTAATTTTTGTTGAAAAACATGAAATTGGTAAAGCAGTAAGTGAAATTAAAAACGGAAAGCTTGTCGAAAAAAGTTCAAATTTCTATGAGTTTAGTGAAGGTTGTCATGCCTGTGAAGGTAATGCTGACCTCATGATTTTTAAGAAAAATAATCAAGATAATTTTGATTTAGTCTCTAAAAATAGAGATTCATACACTCCACCAAGTCAATATGGAATTAATAATTTAAATATTGAAAATCTAGCATCAAGAATTGTCAAAATAGGTAAAAATGATGTCGGTTTCTTCGACGAATCATATACCTATTCAAATTATGGCGGATCAGATACTTTACTGCATCTTATTAAATTAGGGAATGATGCTATTCAAGGATACAATATTGATATTATTGAAGGAAGTAATGAAGGCACTTACGACCAAAACTCACCTTTAAATTATAGCTTCAAGAGTGAATATAAAATTAAAACGGATCAACCTGATTTAAACAATTACCCTATTTAAATTAAATTCAAAAGAGATATTTTAGATGAAAAAACAGATAAATTTATTAAATATAATAAAATCAAAACATATCAATTTAATAATTCTAAAAATACATACAGTATTACATCAGAAAAAATTTATTAATTTATTTTAAAAAAGCACTTTTCTCAAAGTGCTTTTTTATGTTTTATAATTAAAGTAAATTTTTCATTTTTTTCATACGTTCTTGCTCAAAAGTAAGCGCGGGTGGTTTATCAAAGTGTGGTAAATAATCATAAATTTGAAGCCCTTTTACACCCTTAGATGATGCAAACATGAGTTTCATTTCTGCCATTACTTCTTCTAAACGTAAACCTATGTTGAGGCTACCTCTTTTTTGTCGGTAAGCGGCCCAGGTTCTAATTTCTTTGTGGGTGAAGGTGGTTTTGACTTCTTCAATTGATCTTGAGGTTGCGATTGCGATTTCGATGAGGAGTTCTTCTCTGTCGTCGATTTCAATGTCTGCTTTCCCATGACATTAATTTCAACAATTTTAACCCAAATGATATCAACTAATGCTTGGCTAAAGTGTAATCGTACTTCATCCTCAGTGAAAGTAGGAACACCATGCTCATCTGTAATACAACTTGCTAAAATACCTGCTAAAGCCTCTTTATTTTCTCCGTATGCTTTCATATTTGCTACAGCAGATTGATAGTTAAAAGGTTTAATATAGGTTGTAAACTCTGATTCTTCACCATTTACCAGAACTTGAACTGTTACTTGTTCTGGCTTACCAAGCAAAATGCCTGATTTGATTTGATCCGCACTTAGTTTCTTCATTTTTAATTTTCCAAAAGAAAATAAGCCTGCTAAGCAGGCTTATTAATAATGCTAAAAAAACCTTAAACGGTTTTCAATGTATCGAAAGCTGGGGTTTGGCGCTTCATTGGAATAGTATGGTTTACCAATGAATCTTTATCGAAAATTGGTGGGCCTTTTCGTAATTGGGCTTGAAATTGTGTCCAAGAACGACCTTGTGGCACTGTAACAACATCGCCCTGTAAAGTAGGTGCAACCGTACCATCCGCCCATCCCACGAAAACATCAACTTTTGCTTTGTTTTGTGCCAAATTCAAAATCGTAACATGGGTTTCATTTTCAGGATCAGTATTGATTTTCAAACTACCTTCACCTGGTTTAACCAAACCATATTCTGAAGTTGAAGATTCACGTTCTTCCATACATGTTGTTTCAATTTCAGTAACACTATCATCGCCTACCGACAATTCAGTAATACATTCAATTTTAGTTAATACAGCTGGTGAACCATGTTTCACCCATGTTTCAGTACCTTGTGTTAATACGCCCATGATTGGACTCCTTTTTTAACGACGAAAAAAACCTCGCGTTTGCGAGGCAATAAAATTTTAGAATTTGTGAAATACTATATAGCTCTAATATATAAATTCTGTCTTAATTACCAACAGCTCTCTAATAAACTGTATTACAATTTATTTATTAATTCACTTTTAAGCATTTTAATCATTAATTCTTTAGCATTTTTTTGAGAAGTTGCTTTCTTTTCAACATCCTCTACAATTTGATTAATTCTCTTATCATCTGATAATTTCTTTAATTTGTTTTGTAGATTAGTCAAA
The DNA here is from genome assembly GCF_013122135.1 of Acinetobacter lactucae. NCBI lineage: Bacteria > Pseudomonadati > Pseudomonadota > Gammaproteobacteria > Moraxellales > Moraxellaceae > Acinetobacter > Acinetobacter lactucae. Next base: position 1,232,529 of record NZ_CP053391.1, on the reverse strand, counting down.
CCACTCATATTTGCAGACATAAAATTACCTAAACAAGTAAAAATCACTACATTATCTATTGATAAAAAATAAAATCATTAAAAAACACGTTATTTAAAAATATTATTTTGATGAGATTTACTACGTGTACGCCTTGGCTTATCTTGATTGGTTAATTTATTAGATTTTCTCAGCACATCTGAATTAATAACCTTAACTAAATTGAGCTTGAGTAAATCATCTACATCTCTTTTTTCAAGCTCAATAATCTCATTGGCTATATAAACAATTCGATTATGCATACATGTAGTTAAAAACTGGACTTTTACGTTTGACATATTTTTTCCAATAAAAAAAGAGCTAGACTTTAAATCTTGCTCTTCTAATGACTAAGATAATATAAAATACTTTTACCAGTTGATATAAAATTATTTTTCTTTTGGCTTTGAATCTAAGTAAGAAATAATATTTTGATCAACTGTTTGATCTTCAAAATACTTTTGAAGTAATTTATTATTTTGCTCGATAGCAGAATAAATAAGAGTATCTTTATTTTCAACCTTTTGAATCAATGTGTTGTTCTGCTTTACCAACTCTTCCATCACTTCGAGTAACTTTGAGCAACAGTAATTTTGTTCTTCGTTCAAGTTCATTATATTTACTCTCTAACCATTTACGTCTTTTAGCACAACCTATACAACTCATAATAAATACCCTTCCAGATTTATTACTAATAAAAAATAAAGCCATATCAACTTAATTTGATATGGCTTTATATGCTGCATTTTTACAGCAAAACTCAAATAACGCTTTAAAAATTTAAATTCATATAAAATAATTAAAGAACGTTGATTTTTAGATTTTCCATAAATAAAGAACAATTTCTCTAAAAATTATTATCTATGTAAAAATTTAATATATGAATTATTCTTATAGATACGACAATAAAAATTAAAAAACAATTTAAACAAAAAAGTCGCACCACAAACAAAATTTGCAATACGACCATCTTATAAAAACTATACACTTTTTTTCACAATAATGAAAACCCTATAATTGTAACTCTTTGTAAGTATCTTTCCGATATTCACGGATAGTATCCTCAGCTTCTGCAATAGCAGATTCAAGCGCAAGCTGCATCAACTTCTCATATGGCTTCCAACTCATTCTATAAACATCTGCGGACATCTTATAAGCCGTAATACCTGCATAATAAAGTCTACCTTGAGCAGTAAAGTTTTTTTCAAGATCAGGATTTAGAGAAAAATCGATAACCATGCGAGCAATAAGCCATGCTAAATGGTGAATAGCAATATATTCAGGTTCTCTTTTTTTATCTTTTTCAGCCTCTTTTAACATAATTAAAGCTAAATGATTTCTTATAAACTTATAGTCCTCTTCTGATTTTCCATTATAAATAATTAATGAAGATACTGATTTAGCTAATTGAGTCTCCATTTTAGCAATTGCCCCTAACCTATCTTGATAATTAATAGCGTCCTTACTAGGGGTATGTCCAACTCTTGAAAAGTCCAATGATTGTGCTGTTAAGCCTCGGGATAACCATTGAAACTGAGTAAACTGATTCATAATACTAATATCAATATTCATTCATTAACCCTCTCAAAATATACACAATCACGATCATTACTAATATCGAAAAAATAAAACCCAATCCAAAGGCGAAGCCTCTTCGCATCCATTCAATCACTGCCCCATGGTTATATTCACCGACCAACCATTGCATCAAAAACTTAACAGCAAAATAGAAGGCAAATGAGGTAACTATTACTAAAATAATTTGATCAGTTTTCATTACATTAAGCCCTCAGTACATTTAGTTATTAATAAGCGCCTATAAAGTTCTGTACTAAATAAGCATTTAAAGTGCTTTTTCTGTAATTTCCGTTCATGAGCAAAATCTTTATTACTCTGGATAGGCAATTCCACATTCTTCAAATCGCTCAAATTACTTAGAATTTTTTTCTGAATAATTCCAACACTTCGAGTTTGACAATAACGCTGTTCAACAAGATGATTCATTATTCACCCCTAAAGCTTCTAGTGACTGTTTTAAAATATTCCAATCAAGTAATGAGGCTTCTGATCGTCCATAATAAATCCGACGAAGCTGATGGTCTGTTAATGCATAGCCAGAATTAGCTGCCAAGAAATCCCAAGATTGTCCGAACTTGTTAACAAATATTTTTAATAAAGCTTGTTGGTAATTTGGATACGCCGTCGTTTCTTTAATTAGTGAATGAGTCAATAAGATTTTTGATGTTACGCCATGTTCCATATAACTTCTGCTGTTATACTCATCTTTAGTAAACTTCCCCATGCCCTGTTTAATATAGGCTTGATTCTCAATATTGTTTTCAACTAAGGTAATCTGATTACCTTGAGCTACCCATTCTGCTAATTGGATAGCGAGCTCATTACGCTGTTTAGACTTAAGAAAAACATTTGAATAACTCATTGAATAATCATGCTTAGTAAGTTCCAATTTAGCATTCATAGTTTTGCTCCTAAACGAGTATCTGCCCATACACATTCAATTTGAGTTAATCCCCCATGTTGAAATCGAGACCAAAGGCGATCACCTAAATCAGAAATCAAGCCATGAATAATTGTGCCTATCCGATCCTTAGTATCATTAAGCGCAAAATTTGAAATAAGCATTGTTGCTTTATCTGCGTCATAACGCGCATATAAGACCTTATGAACCACTTCTTTACGTTTTTCACGATCATGCAATCCATACTCATCAATAATGAGTAAGTCATATTCTGTATAACGATAAATAGTATTTTTTTCACTATCACCCTGACGATACCAAGCTCCCATGATGTCATTTGCCAACTCTTCACTGGTGATATAACGAGCTGTTTTGCCATTCTTAAGTAATGTTCTAGCCGTCGCACATGCAAGATGTGTTTTACCTGTCCCAGTTTTCCCCACCATAACCAGATTCGTTACCTGTCCTTTCATAATTCGTTCGGCGTAAGCTGCACAACTATTAAAAGCAATAATTTGTCCTGGTAATTCACAGCGATAATTATGAAACCCAGAGTTTTTATGACGTATAGGTAACATTCCACCTGCTAAATGATTTTCATAAACCATTTTTCTAACGGTTTTACTATGCTTGAGATTAGACTCCGTTACTTTATTGACAGCACACGTTGGACAGATTTCTAAACCAGCAATCTTGACCTTTTTCTCCAAATGAATAGAGCAAATATTTAACCCTGGTTCGAAAGAGTGATTAATTTTTGTCATTACATTCATACAAATTTTCCTCCCAACTCCAATGGCTTAATACTTTCGTCATATTCTGGCTGTTGGTATTCAAAAGCTTGATTTACATTTCCATGTATTCTTGAATTTAAATAAATTGACTTCGTTGATTTAGTTTTTGAAGCTTTTAACTTTTCAAACTTTTCAAATATCCATTGAGCAAACTTGCTGTGTCTTTGACTATCAGTTAGATATCGTGAAGTTTCATGGTGAGCATTGAAATTACTCAAATGAAATTCAAAATCATCCATAGATAAGATTTCTTGCACTTGCTGAGAATATTTAGTCTTTTTCAAATAAGTAGCGAGATGGTTTAAATCAGGTCTCCAATCTTCTGATTTCATAACGTTCGTTAAAATTACTTGAGAGAGAATTTTTTCCTGTTCCTGTTCTTGCTTCTGTTCTTGGCTTAAAAGAACCTTGTTAGGGGCTTCTTTCTCAAGATAACTATTATTCTTTCCTTCACGTCGATGCGTCATACAAAAAGCTTCAAAGTATTTATTATAAAAATCTTCTAGAAATGGATTTGACGGTAATGAGTCATAATCCTTTTGAATACCTTTACAACGGTTATCACTTTCCTTCAAAGATTCAGCAACCTGAAAACGAGCCATTTCATGTACCCAGATCATTTCTGAAACGTTGTCATAACTACAGAAACCTACTTTACATGCCCATTCAAGCCCCTTCTCTGCTCCTTCTAGCCCCAAACCAGTTTCATGAGCTATATATAAAAGAGGCATATAATAAAGACCAAGCATATTTGCATGTGGACTGGTGATTAAATACATAGCCACGATAATTGACTCGGGACACTCTCGTAATTGTTTACCAGTTATACCTGTCCAGAAGTGTGGAGAAACCTTCCCATAATCACGCATTGGAATTTAACTCCTTTAAAAGAGCTTTAAAGGAATTTGAATGGTAAAAGATTTTATTTTCCTTACCCTTACAATTAATCGATTTGTTTTCGCCACAACATTGTGATAAATTTATTTTCAAATTCATTGTGATTTCCTAATTAAATGAATTAACTAAAAAGTCTGATTTGCCGATCAGGCTTTTTGCTTTATAAACCAAGTATCCAAATTTTCTTTTCACATTTTTGATAAAACTTATTTAAAAAATCTCTCCTTAAAACTAATCTCAACCATTTATAAATCCTTAAAAAAATTAGTCTCTACCTACACCTTTACTGTGAAGTTTAACTCGCAACTTTCTTCTCGAACTCTTTTAGTGTTGGGCAAAGTTGATATGCTTTAAATCTCTCATTAGTTACATACTCAGCCCGTAAAGCAATTTTTTCAGACATTTGACTTTTACCCGTTAACCAAGCATTAACCGAAGGCTGCTTAATTGAAAGAGCTTGTGCCGTTTTTGTTTGACTCCCAAAAAAGCTCACCAGTTGGATGTAGATTGGAATGTTACCTATACTCATAACTATCAAACTCCTATCTTAATAGTTAATTTATAGTTTTAACTATCACAAGTCAATAGTTAAGGTTATTTGATTTTAATAGTTTTAACTATAAACTTAGGCTCAACGATTTTAAGGTTAATATCATGTCTGATTTAGCAACTCGTTTAAAAGCGGCTCGCTTAAAAGCAGGAAAGAGCCAGTATGAAGTGGCTGAAGCGGTTGGTATTAAACAACCGACATATCAAGCCTTAGAAACAGGAAAAAGTTTAAAGTCAGCCTTTCTTCCTTTGATTGCAAAATACTTAGGAGTAGATGCCTATTGGCTAACAACTGGGGAAACTGAAGACTCATTTAGTGAAGATGATTTAGTTAAACCAGTTGTAATAGATAAAGAAAATAATCAATACGTATGGATAGAAGTAGTTGAAGCTAATTTTTCATGCGGCACAGGTGAATCAATTGAATTTCATTTTGATGCGATTAATGGAAAAATTCCTTTTCCATCTTCTTTTTTTAAGGAAAAACATGTAGCTCAAGATTGTATGCGCATTATCAAGGCTAAAGGCGATAGCATGATGGACTATATAAAAGATGGCGATCTTGTAGGTATAGATATATCTCAAACACAAATTATCGATGGTGAAATATATGCTGTATATTTTGCTGGTGAAGGCATGCTCAAACAGATATTCAAAGAAGAAGATGGCTCTTTAATTCTTCATAGTCTTAACGAAAAATTTAGAGATCGGCGCGTAACAGAAGAAAATGGTAAAAACTTTAGAGTTATGGGTCGACAGTTCTGGAGAGCTGGATAAACCTCTATACACATCAAGTTTAATAAAAAAGCCACAATTAATGTGGCTTTTTTATTAGTAGTAAGAAATTAAAAGTTAAAACTATTATTTTAATAGTTTTAACTATTGACTTAATTAATAGATAAAACTATATTTAGCTATATATTCTTTGAAGCATATTCACAACAAGTCCAACCGCAACTTAACAAGAGGTAATTATGAAAGAAAATATAACACATGAACACAACTTGAACTCTCCTCACAGGTCTAGCCACGAACACAATTTATGGTCCTTAAATTTTAAAACTAATATTTTGATTACAATAAAAATGTTAGGCTTCTTATCAATAGGATTTATTGTTTGGTTTATTGCAGCTGTTATTACAGTGAAATTTATTACCATCATCTAACAATTGATTGACTTTCTTCTAAAAAAACTGATATTCCCCCCCCCTGAGATTACAACCCTACTATCTCTTTTTGTTCTGTATCAATGTATAATTCCTCTCTATTTAAAAGGTGCTGAAATCTTTTCAGTTCCTTTTCTATTTTCTAGATTTCAAATTTACTTGTTGATTTAAACATCACTGGTGTAATTTTAGGCATTTTAAGTTTTATAATATGTATAGACTTTATGGAAAATTAATTCATATAAATCAATATTTTTATATCAAAAATAGCGAACTTATCCCACTTAGCTATCTCACACATTTATTCTAATTTTATAAAATTCCGACTATTTTACTTGGTTTATTAATCATTATCGCTCAAAATATACCCCTCTTTCATAATGTGAGAATTTCATGACTGATGCTTTGGTTTTAAGAGATTTGTCCAAAACATATCGTAATGGTTTTCAGGCGTTAAAAGGTATTAACCTCACTGTGCCTGAAGGTGAATTTTATGCGTTGTTAGGCCCAAATGGTGCCGGCAAATCAACAACCATTGGTATTATCAGTTCCCTCACGAAAAAAACCGAAGGAACAGTTGAGATTTTTGGGCATAATCTCGACACTCATCCATCCTTGGCAAAACAGCAGCTTGGCGTCGTCCCTCAAGAATTTAACTTTGGACAGTTTGAAAAAGCGTTCGATATCTTAGTTACCCAAGCGGGTTATTACGGCATTCATAAAAAGATTGCAGAAAAACGTGCCGAACATTATTTAGAAAAACTAGGCCTTTGGGAAAAGCGCAATATACAAGCACGCATGCTGTCTGGTGGTATGAAACGCCGCCTCATGATTGCACGTGCCATGATGCATGAGCCTAAACTTCTTATTCTAGATGAGCCTACCGCGGGTGTAGATATTGAATTACGCCGTTCTATGTGGGATTTTCTCACCGAAATGAACGAAAGCGGGACTTCTATTATTTTGACTACACATTATCTCGAAGAAGCAGAAATGTTGTGCCGTCAAATTGCCATTATTGACCGCGGTGTCATTAAAGAAGACACCAGCATGAAAAGTTTCTTAAACCAGCTGAGTGAAGAATCTTTTATTTTCGATTTGGCAGAACCCATTGCCCCACTCCAGTTAAATATTATTGGTGTGAAGTTCAACTTAATTGATAGCAGCACTTTAGAAGTGACAATGGATAAGGCCCATGCATTAAATGACCTATTCCAACTTTTAGAATCACAAGGTATTCGTGTTCGTAGTATGCGAAACAAATCGAACCGTCTAGAAGAGCTATTCGTCAAAATGGTTGAGAAAAATCTTGAAGGAGAGGCAAAATGAATTTTAGCCAACTGCAAATTGCCCTCTGGACTCTAGTTCGTAAAGAAGTACGCCGATTTCTACGTATTTGGCCACAAACCTTATTACCCCCTGCGATCACGATGAGTTTGTACTTTGTCATTTTTGGTAATTTGGTTGGTTCGCGCATTGGACAAATGGGCGGCGTGAGCTATATGCAGTTTATTGTCCCCGGCCTCATCATGATGGCGGTTATTACCAACAGTTATGCGAACGTATCTTCAAGTTTCTTTAGTGTGAAATTCCAAAAGAGCATTGAAGAACTGATTATGAGTCCTGTGCCACTACATATTATTTTGTGGGGCTATGTGATTGGTGGAATTTGCCGTGGTGTATTGGTCGGAGCAATTGTGACGACAATGAGCATGTTCTTTACAGACCTCTTTATACATAACTGGTTTGTGACTATATATACAGTCTTAATTACCTCAGTTCTTTTCTCATTAGGTGGTTTTATTAATGCAGTTTATGCAAAATCATTTGATGATATTTCTATTATTCCAACCTTTGTCCTTACACCTTTAACCTATTTAGGTGGTGTGTTCTATGCCATTAGTGCGCTTGGCCCTTTTTGGCAAAAACTTTCTTTAATTAATCCTATTGTGTATATGGTCAATGCTTTCCGTTTCGGCATTTTAGGTCATAGTGACGTGAACGTTACGTTCTCTTTAATCATTGTGACATTATGCTGTGTTGTACTTTACGGAATTGCTTACTATTTACTTGCTCGTGGTTCAGGAATGCGTGAATGAGTGTCGAACAGTCTTTATTGGGTAAAGAAACTCAATATCCAACTAACTATCAACCTGATGTTTTATTTCCAATTGCTCGTGCTCAGTCTCGTGAAGCCTACTCGCATATTGAAGGTATTACGCAAGGTAAAGATTGGTGGCATGTTTTTGAAATTTCATGGTTAAATGCTCATGCCATCCCGCAAGTTGCTATTGGCAGAATTACACTGCCAGCTTCTTCACCAAATTTGATTGAATCAAAGTCATTAAAACTTTACTTCAATAGCCTTAACTTCACTCAGTTTGACTCTAAACAGTCGTTTATTGAAACGGTTGAAAAAGATCTATCTGCTGCGGCAGGTGCAAAAGTTGAGTTAACGTTATTTCAAGTAGATGATTTAGAGATTTCTAGGCCTCAAGGCATTTGTATTGATGACTTAGATCCAGAGCGTTTAGAGCAACATCCTGATGCGACTCTTTTAAAACGAGATGCGTCTGAAGAAGAAGTCGAAATTGAACTGTATTCTCATCTTTTAAGAAGTAACTGCCCAGTCACGGGACAACCGGATTGGGGTACAGTTTTTATCCGTTTTAAGGGCAAAAAACCTTGTTATCGTAGTGTTTTAGCTTATATTATCTCGTACCGTCAGCATAACGGCTTTCACGAACAGTGTGTTGAGCAGATTTTTGCTGATATTTGGCAAAATTTGCAGCCTGAAAAGTTGATGGTTTATGCAACTTATACTCGTCGCGGCGGACTTGATATTAACCCTTGCCGAGTATCGGATCTTTCATGGATGCCAAAACCGATTCGATTGGCACGACAATAAAACGAATAATTTGAGGATACACCATGCCGTTTTTTGGTTTTACCCCTTCTGAAGGCTTATTGAACGATATACAAACTGGAATTGCGAACAAAAATTCTAGTGAGCATTTATATCCACTTCGCGATAAAATTGCTTTACAACTCAATGAAGAGATTATTGATAATGTCTTAATTCAGTTAGTTCAGCACTTCCCTGCAAGTGAAAAGCGCGATACTGCCGAAAAACTAGCAGGCTATGTCAAATCAACAGTTGCTGTTCTTTTAAAACAATTGTTAAGCAAAGCGCCAAACGATGTTGTTAAACAGTCTGTAGAGTTCTCTGAAAAAAGCTTATTTAAAGATCCACAAGGTCAATATAAAGTAGGTGTAACTTTAGATCCTAGTTTAGTCACTAACCTTAAGCATAACTTCACTGAGCTTAAAGCTGGCAACGATATAAATAAAGCTGCATTAGCTGAACTATATAAACAGTTTGGTGATGCTATGGTTAAACATTTTATGTCTGATTTTAACAAGACATTAGATCTTGGCATGATCAAACGTAAAGCAGCTGATATCGGCGCAGCAGCTGTAACAAAAGCAGTTCATATTGCGATCGATAAACTCATTCCTAGCTTAAATCGTACTGAATTAAAAGCGATGGCTGAATATCATGAAAGTCTATTCTTTAATTAATAAAAAATAGCCTATCGGAAACCTAGCGAGAGCTAGGTTTTTTTATTGCAAAATATTGATATACATTGCCATTAATCAGGTTTATGTTAGCATGCGCCAAGCACTGATTGACCTAGTTAACGCCGCATGTCTCCTAGCCCACAATATAAGTTTTTACGCCAAGCTCCTCGAGATGGTCTTAGCACCGCTATGCAACCATCAAGGTGGCAACAACTCCACATTGACCCGTGGTTATGTCTATTTTTGCTGTTAAATGCGCTACTAGGTTTAACTGTACTATATAGTGCTTCGGCACAGGATGTAGGGTTGGTGAGTAAACAGGCCATGAGTTTTGGTATTGGCTTTTTAGTAATGTTTGGCCTAGCCCAAATTCCGCCTAAGGTCTATCAAGCGTTTTCCCCCTACTTTTATTTGTTTGGCCTATTTTCGCTTGTGGCAGTTATGGTATTCGGTGAAGTCCGAATGGGTGCTCAGCGCTGGATTGATATTCCCGGTTTCGGAAGTGTCCAACCCAGTGAGTTCATGAAAATCGGCATGCCAATGATGATTGCATGGTTTTTAGCACGCAAACCTCTCCCCCCTAGCTTTTCACAGGTTGTTTTATCATTAATGTTAATTGGTATTCCTTTTTTACTGATTGCAGAACAACCTGATTTAGGCACATCACTTTTAGTACTAGCAAGCGGTATATTTGTCTTATTTTTAAGTGGACTATCATGGCGGATGATTGGTGCAGCTGCTGCATGTGCAGCGGTCATAATTCCGATTGCGTGGGAATTTCTTTTGCACGACTATCAGCGTCAAAGGGTTTTAACTTTACTTGATCCAGAAGCAGATGCACTTGGTACAGGTTGGAATATTATTCAATCTAAAACTGCAATTGGTTCCGGTGGTTTTTCAGGTAAAGGTTTCCTTGAAGGTACTCAATCACACTTACACTTTTTACCCGAAGGACATACTGACTTTATTATTGCTGCTTACTCCGAAGAATTTGGACTCATCGGTGTACTTATTTTAGTAATCCTTTATTTTGCTATTATTTTTAGAACATTCCAGATCGGTTTACAAAGCTTCCATAACTATGGACGTTTAGTTGCTGGCGCCTTTGGTTTGTCTTTTTTTGTTTATGTATTTGTAAATGCGGGAATGGTCAGTGGTATTTTACCTGTAGTAGGTGTTCCTTTACCTTTTATGAGCTATGGCGGAACAGCTATTATTACTTTAATGGCCACCTTTGGTTTAGTCATGTCCATTCATACACATCGATAATCTGGAATTTTAAAACGATATGTTGTCTCAACACTTAAATAAAACTTTAAAAATGCTTGCTTTGTGTACTGGCTTAATCAGTACAAGTCATTTCGCTCAGGCCAACGATTTTGCCACACATCCTGATTATTTGAATTTTAAACAAAAAACTATGAATGCTTATGGCTTAAGTAGCGCCCAAGTCGACGCAGCCATGAGTGGCGCAAAAAATTTACCAAACATTCTAAATATTATGACTCGTCCAGGTGAAAGTAAGCCTTGGTATGATTATCGGTCTATGTTTTTGGTTGAAGGGACAATTCAGCGCGGCGTCCGTTTTAAAAACCAATATGCAGATGCTTTAAATCGTGCTGAACAGCAATATGGCGTACCTCAATCTGTCATTTTAGGTATTTTGGGCGTTGAAACAGGTTATGGCGCAAATAAAGGTTCTTTTATTACACGTGATGCTTTAGCTACCCTTGCTTTTGGCTACCCTCGCCGTGCTGAATATTTTGGTGATGAGTTAGCTGCTCTTATCGCATGGACGTATAAAGAAGGTTACCCAACAAATAGTATTGTAGGTTCCTATGCTGGTGCGATTGGCTATCCGCAATTTATGCCAAGCAATATTAGTAAATTTGGAGTGGATTATGATGGTAATGGCCATATCGACTTAAGAAACTCAGCAGAAGATGCAATCGGTTCAATTGCCAACTACCTAGCAAAGCAAGGATGGCAACGAGATCAGCCTATCGGGTTTATGGCACGTTACACTGGGTCAAATCCAGAAAGTATTATTGCTAAAGATTTAACGCAACCTTTCCCATATGGTGCATTAAAGACACTCGGTATTTCTCCATTGAATCCTTTAGTTAAAATTGATGATCTCGATATGGTGAATGTTATTCAATTACAAGACTATAACGGTCCAATTTACTATTTAACTTACCCGAATTTTCAAGTGATTACGACTTATAACAAGAGCCGCATGTACGCTACTGCTGTATGGTTATTAGGCACCGAAGTAGCTAGCCGATAGGCTAGCTTTTTTATACTTTATGTAGAAGTCAATAAATATTTTTGTTAAATAGATCACAATACATACATCTTTAATAACTTGTTACATTATTGATTATTTTTTAACCCAAAACTGTAAGTTTTTGCCCTTTTTGTAAAGATTTCTCGTTAAAGACTAGACACTCTCCGTAACCGATGAATATTATCCACCCCAATATAGCAATTGCAAAAGTGAATAATAAGGCATGTTCACTTTAAATTTCAGCCAATGGCTGAAAGAAAAAAGTACATGTTCTCAGGAGTTTATACAAATGCAGTTATCGCTGAAATACGTTCTTGCACTGACGGCTAGTTTAAGTATGGCCCCACTGCACGCTGAAATGGTGCAGTCATCATCATTAAACAGTGATGTAGATGGTCCTAATCTAGCAGCACGTGTATTGAGTAAAGATACTCAAAACTTTAATTCTCGTTTTTCTAACATTAACAGTCTTTCAATCACTGAACGTTCTGGCGATCAAATCCGTCGTCAAGCGATCGCAGCAAAAATTGAAATCCCTGAAGATGAGCCTTCAGTGATTGAAAAACTTAACACAGTAGCTTCAAATACTGTTCGTAAGTTTAGCCAAACTGGTATGGCATCTTGGTATGGCCGCCAATTCCATGGTCGAAAAACTGCAAGTGGTGAAACATTCGACATGAATGCGTTAACTGCTGCCCACCGTAGCCTACCGTTGAACTGTTACATTCGAGTAACGAATAAAGACAATGGTAAAAGTGTGGTTGTAAAAGTAAATGACCGTGGTCCTTTCCATGGCAACCGTGTACTTGACCTATCATACGGTGCAGCTAAACGACTTGGTATTACCAATGCTGGAACTGCTAAGGTAAATATTGAGCGTGTTGATGGCCCAACTTCATAAGTTATAGCCTCTCGAGTTCATGTAAAAAGCCGCAATTTTTTCTGCGGCTTTTTTATATTTTAAGTTATCAAAATAATTCCTAACTTAAAGTTAAAAAATCCTCTTTTTTTGCCCTTTATCCAGCTCTGAATTTGAATATTTTTTAAACAAAAAACCATGTTTATTTAGTACAAGTCAATTTTACCCCTAATTTGCGTTTAGAGCGACTTTATTAAATTTGCGCTACCCTAGTACCATTTTTCCAAAATAAAGGCTATTTATGGCGTTTTTAGAGTAGATGAGTAGAGCTTTTTCATACAATTTTCCCATCAATCTCAAAATCACACTTTTTTAGATGATTTCATCATTGAGCAACACAGAAAAAATATTATGAAAAATTGCCCCATTTTTGAGGTCAAATTGACGTCTTTTTCAATTACAGTCACATTATTTTTTCGTTTGCCCTTTCTTAGGTTTTTTAATACAACGCTCCCTATAGTTGAATAGTGTTAGTTTCTTGTCGAGATCATGAAGAACAAGCTAAAATATACTCACAAAAATAAATCAAAGTTAAAACAAGGAGTGTGCTACTAATGAAATCCATTACTGAGTGGTTTGATGAATATAGCGAAAGTCATCAAAATCCAACCAATAAACAAATTCACTGGCTTTGCGTTCCCGCAATTTTATTTTCTATTATTGGAATCATTGCGCATTTCAGCATATTGCTAACTGCCTTATTACTTGTGTTGACCCTAGTATTTTATGCACGTTTAGATCTTGTACTTGCTGTTGCGATGGCTGCTTTACTTGTTGTTATGGCATGGCTCATTTACACCCTCCCTGTAGGAGTCGGATTTTATATCGCTATTTTTGTGATTGCTTGGGTTGGTCAATTTTACGGACATAAAGTCGAAGGCAAAAAACCGTCTTTCTTTAAAGATTTACAATTCCTACTGATTGGACCAGTTTGGTGTATGGATGCTTATCTCTCAAAAATCTTGCCTAAATGGAAAAGCAGACAAAAACAAGTTCTTGCTTAAAGATTAAGTTAAAGCTGAATCCTTTCGATTCAGCTTTTGCATATTAGTAATTTATTAGAAAATTTATAAAATAAAAAAATCCTAAACTTGCTATCACACTTAAAAGAATTTTTTTTAGGTAAATAGCGATTACAATACAAAATATTGCTGCATAAATATAAGGGTTATTTATCACACCTCTTAAATGATCACCATCGAAAAAAATAACTGGAATGCAGATTGCAGTTAACAAACAGGGTACAGAATAGTTAAGCATCTTATTCAAAATAAGCGGCAGTTTAATTTTTACTTTAGGCTCTAAAAAATAATATCGATTAAAAAAGACGATTGCTGCCAAGCCTAGAATCATAAACCAAGACATGCTATTTCTCCTTACCTATTTTTTCAGTTAACACAGCAAGCAACATCCCTATTAATCCTGAAAGTAAAATCGCGCCCTCGATTTGATAAAATTTAAATAAAAACCCACTTATACAAGTTGTTAGCACACCAGCTATGACTGGAAATCCTTTACATAAAGGCACAATCATGGCAATAAAAATAGCAACGATCGAAAAATCCAAATGATAATTTAAAAGATCAGGTATCACGGTTGCCAGTAGTATCCCCACCAAACTAAAAGCAACCCAAAATAAATAAAAACACAGGCCAGCTCCCAACAGATATTCTGAACTTCTCTTTTCAGAGGGAGCACTCACCGCAAATAATTCATCTGTTAATAAAAAGCCTAAACTCAATCGTTTCGGTAGGGACAAAATAGAAATATCATTTCTTAAAGTTAATGCATAAATAAAATGCTGAGCGGTTAAAAAGAAAATAGTCGAATAAATTGTAAAAACAGATGCACCTTCCATAGCCATGCTTAAACTGACTAATTGCGCAGCGCCAGCAAAGACAAGCCCAGACATTGCAAGTGCTTTATAGAAAGATAATCCTGCATGAATTGCCATAGACCCAGCTAAGATTGCCCATGGAATAACAGAAATTGACAAGGGCAAAATGTCCATTGCACCACGTAAAAACAAATAAGATGGCTTATTTTTTGAAAACCCAACTGGCTGATTAAGCTGAATATTCATATATAAAATCCAATATAAGAAACATCTCTATACCATGCTTGATGAGTGCCGACTTATATTGGATAAAATTGCTTTAAAACTAATTTATTTATATATTCAAACTTGCTACATATTGAGTGGGTGTGACGCCCATTGCTTTTTTAAAGTGACGGTTAAAATGGCTTTGGTCAGAAAAACCACATTGTTGTGCCACCATCGCAATTTGGTCCCCCTGTTTTAATAACTGTCTTGCTTTTTGTAAGCGCGCTTGAACAAGCCAAGCATGGGGTGGCAAACCCACATATTTTTTAAATTGTCTTAAAAAATGCCAAGCACTCAAGCCGACCATGTCTGCTAAATCCTGTAAAGAAAAATTCGTTTCAGGCATTTCTATTAGTAATTCTTTAACTCTTAATATTTTTGAATATGCTTCTGGCAACTCACAAAAAGTATGATTTGATTTACCATGTCTCTTCATAAGACAAGCTAACGTTGTTAAATACATCGTTTCTTTGAGTAGAAAATTATCTTTTTGTTCTAATAAATCAAAAAGTAAGCAAAGCTGTTGAGCCAAACCTAGATCGCGAATCACAGCTTGAGGAAACCATGGTGCTCCATGTGGATTTTCAAAAAAATCCTGGCTAACTTCTGCTAACATTTCAGGTGTTGGATAGATCGCTCGATAACGCCACCCTGATTCAACAGCAGATGAACCAGTATGAATCTCGTCAGCATTGACTAAAATAATATCGCCTTTAGGAGCTACATGTAGCTGTCCGGTCCTAAAAAAAGACTGTGCCCCTTCTTCAATTACACCAATACAATACCCTTCATGAGTATGCTTTGAAAATTGTGTTTGGTGATAATGTGCTTTTAATAACTCTAAACCGCCCAACTCTCGCACATGCAGATAATCGGCTTGCTCCCGCTGCATAAATACGTCTCATCTATTCAATAAAAAAACCATAGCATGTTTTAACAAACTGAATAGAACAAAATTGCTCTATAAAAAATAATCTGATTAAACGTCCACTTAGGTTTTATTGATAGATCTGTCCATCATGTTTAAGCCAACCAGCTTCATGACGACCTTGTGGATCATGGTGAGTCCAATGTAATACCCCACCTTTTTGGTTGTATTCATATTCACCGTAAAACTCAACAATATCACCTTTGTTTAAATTAGAAATTTTAGGCGCCAAATCAATATTATGTGCGACCAAAATTGAAACACCACTTTTTAATACAAGAATGAATTTCTGATGTCTTGCCCCATCATTATCATCTCTTAAAATTGCTTTGACTCGACCACTTCCCTGCACCTGAACATTACTTTTTTTCTGCTCATAAGCAGCTTTTACAGTGTCCACCCCATTATTTAAAAGTGTAGTTTCATTACGCTGAGCTGCGGGTATAGTTGATGATGTTGATTGACTTTGCTTATGTCCAGATAAATCCAGACCAAAATATGCAGCCATCAATAAAATAATGACACCACCAATACTGAGATTTTTTTTATTTGTCATTGTATACCCCTATTTTAACCGAGATAAAAAAAGCCCCAATGGGGCTTTTTTTTATTGTGATACGAATTACTTCGCAGCAGCTTGAGCAGCAGCAACTTCTTCAGCGAAGCTAAGTTCTGCTTTCTTCTCAATACCTTCACCGACTTCGAAACGTACGAATTCAGCAACAGTAGTACCAGTTGCTTTTAATACATCAGCAACTTTTTTGTCGTTGTCGATTACATACATTTGACGATCAAGAGCAACTTCGTTCAAGTATTTATCAACTGAACCAGTTACCATTTTCTCAACGATGTTAGCTGGCTTACCAGATTCTAACGCTTTCGCTTCAGCAATTTCTTTTTCTTTAGCGATAAGGTCAGCAGGAACTGCTTCAGCATTTACAGCTACTGGGTTGAATGCAGCAACGTGCATTGCAATACCTTTACCAGTATCAGCATCACCAGTATAAGAAACTACAACACCGATTTTTAAACCGTGTTTGTAGATAGCCAAGTTTTCGCCTTCAACGATTTTCGCGCGACGAACTTGGATGTTTTCACCGATTTTTTGAACAAGTGCAATACGAGCTTCTTCAACTGATTGACCATCTGCTAATTTTAATTCAGCGATTTTAGCAGCATCAGTTTCACCAGCAGCTAAAGCAGCAGTAGCAACAGCTTTAGAGAAGTTAGAGAAGTTTTCGTCTTTAGCAACGAAGTCAGTTTGACAGTTAACTTCAACTAAAATTGCTTTGTTGCCTTCTTGAACGATTGTGATTGCACCGTCAGCAGCAATGTTACCAGCTTTTTTAGCAGCTTTAGCTTGACCAGATTTACGAAGGTTATCAATAGCAAGCTCGATGTCACCGTTCGCTTCTGTTAATGCTTTTTTGCATTCCATCATTGCAAGACCAGTACGGTCACGTAATTCTTTTACCATGCTTGCAGTAATTGCAGTCATGTTGATCTCCTAAAATCGGTAGAAAATAAATCTTTTCAACAAAAACGGCCCAAAGAAACTCTGGGCCGTTTGCACTCTCGACGCTTAATTTGCCACCATTACATGTCGCAAAAATGACAAGCCTGCGTCAAAACGCATTAAGCCTCAGAAGCGTCTTTCGCAGCGTCATCGCCTTTTGCTTGAGCGTTCGCTTGAGATTGAGCGTATTCTTTACCAGCAAGAATTGCGTCAGCCATAGCTGAAGCATATAGAGTTACTGCACGGATCGCATCGTCGTTACCAGGAATAACGTAATCAACGTTATCCGGGTTAGAGTTTGTATCAACGATACCGATAACAGGAATACCTAAGTTCTTCGCTTCTTTGATTGCAATCGCTTCGTGATCAACGTCGATTACAAATAATGCGTCAGGTAAACCACCCATGTTTTTAACGCCGCCTAAAGAGCGCTCAAGTTTTTCCATCTCACGAGCACGTTCTAAAGCTTCACGTTTAGTAAGCTTAGCAAAAGTACCATCTTGAGATTGAGTTTGAAGATCTTTTAAACGGTTGATAGATTGGCGAAGTGTTTTCCAGTTCGTCAACATACCACCTAACCAACGGTGATCTACATATGGTTGACCAGCGCGTTGAGCTTGTTCACGGATGATGTTAGAAGCAGCACGTTTTGTACCAACGAACAAAACTTTGTTCTTTTTGCTTGCTAATTGGTTAGCGAAGTTCAAAGCATCATTTAACGCAGGAACAGTGTGCTCAAGGTTGATGATGTGAATTTTGTTGCGCGCGCCAAAAATGTATTGACGCATTTTTGGGTTCCAGAAACGAGTTTGGTGACCAAAGTGCGCACCTGCTTGAAGAAGGTCGCGCATGCTTACGTTGTAATCTGCCATTTTCTTTACCTTAAAAGTTGGGTTAGGCCTCCATATATCCGCATTCTCCACCCTTTTACAGGCACCCAGAGTAATGTGACGATATATGTGCGGATTTTTTACTCCATCTATCAAAATTGTTCGTAAAAGATATTCACGAAAAGCATTTGATAAAATGGGCGGCTATTTATACCATAGACACTTGTAAATTACCAAAAGTTTTTAGAGATCATGAACAGTACTTATACAGCTCCACGTCGATTAATCAAAACTCCAGATGAAATTGAAAAAATGCGCATTGCAGGACGACTGGCGGCTGAAGTTCTAGAGATGATCAAGCCCCATATCAAGGCAGGTGTAAGTACACTTGAACTTGATACCATTTGTCGTAATCACATTGAAAATGTGCAGCATGCTATACCTGCATGTGTCGGCTATGGTGGAGCTCCTGGCCGCCCTGCTTTTCAGCACTCTATTTGTACTTCGGTTAACCATGTTGTCTGCCATGGTATTCCCTCTGAAAATAAAATTTTAAAAAATGGTGACATCCTTAATATTGATGTCACTGTCATTAAAGATGGTTATCACGGCGACACCAACATGATGTATATCGTTGGTGGTGAAACTTCTATTTTAGCCAACCGCCTATGCAAAGTTGCTCAAGAAGCGATGTATCGTGGGATGGCAACTGTTAGAGATGGTTCATATTTAGGTGATATCGGCCACGCAATCCAGAAGTATGTCGAATCAGAACGTTTTAGTGTAGTACGTGAATATTGTGGCCACGGTATTGGAACCGTTTTTCATGATGAACCTCAAGTACTCCATTATGGTCAAGCTGGTACAGGCATGCGCTTAGAAGCAGGTATGACTTTTACGATTGAACCTATGGTAAATGCTGGCGTATGGCAAACCAAATTGTTAGGTGACAAATGGACTGTCGTAACGAAAGACCATAAACTTTCAGCTCAATATGAACATACTATTTTAGTTACCCAAACAGGCATTGAAGTCTTAACTGCTCGTCCTGAAGAAGACCTATCTCGCTTCAACTAATATTTTAACAATCTTAAATAAAAGGCTACTTTGTGTAGTCTTTTATTATTTATTATGTACTTTTTATTAATAAATCTTTCTAAATATAAACAAATATTTCAAAAAAATTACAATTATTAATTTTTAATACACAATCTATTCAATAAAACACGGTATGGTGGGCTCAATAAAAATCAGTAAACAAATGCCGGACATGGAGTCCTTTTATGATGAAAAAGTCATTATTTTGTATGACAGCTGCCCTTTTTGCTCTACCAACAGTCACTTCCGCCGCTTCTCCATACTTTAGTTTAAAAGATGGCGATGGCTTCAAACGTTTTTCTGTCTCTGCTGGTTGGCTGCATGCCATGCCTCAAGGCTCAGGAAACCCTGTCAATATCAATACTAGTGTTGCAGAAGGTACAACATCTAAAGTTGGAGATGTATCTACAAAAGCCGTTTTAGATGCAATCGACCAAAGTAAAGATTCAGGAAAATTCTGGTATAGCACTATTAGCCTTCTTGATAAGTTTACAGACACTCTTCCCTCAACCCTTGCAGGTACAGCAGAAATCAATGGCCTTTCTCAATGGGAACAACAAGGTTCTGGCTTAGAAGCCGCTGATGTTGATACTGTTGGTCTTATGTTTAACTACAACTTTACGGACAATTTATCTTTAGAAATTAAAGGTGGTATTCCCCCTAAAGTAGATATTAATGGAAAAGGTAATATTTACGCCCCCCTTTCAGGGAAAGCAACTCCCCTAAAAGATGGTTCTTTGATTGGAGGAATCATAGGAGATGGTATTAGCAAGGCTGGTGGAGATATTCCTTTAAAACAAGACCTGCATATTACTGATCTTTCTCAGGGGGGGAAGGCTGCGACCGCACGTGCATGGTTACCAGCCGTTGAACTACATTATCAATTTGGTAAATCAGGGGTAAATAAGTTCCGTCCTTATATCGGAGCTGGCGTAATGTATGCATACTTTAATGATTTAGAAATGAATTCCAGTATTGAAGCCGATTTAATTCAAGCGGGTCACATGATCCAGAATATACATGATGGTAAAGCTGGGGCAGCATTAGATCGCAAAACATCATCAGCAAATCCTATCGTGAAACTAGAAGCGACCGATACTTTTGCACCTATTGTGACTTTAGGTGCAACTTATGACTTTAACCCGAACTGGTTTGCTGTTGGTTCAGTTTCCTACGCCAAAATGAATAATGAAGCAAAAATCTATGTAACTGATCAAAATACAGGCAAAGAACTAATTAAAGCGAATACCAAAATTGATATTGACCCACTCATTACATATGTTGGTGTTGGTTACCGCTTTTAACTTTTGTTTCATGCAAAGCTATAAAAACTTATGCACGTTTTTATAGCTTTCTTTAATCTAAGCTCATCTACACTTTGCTTCTTTTTAAATCAAAATGCTAAAAAAATGAGCATTTTTTAATAACAATATTGATAAATTTAACTTTCGCCCTTTCTTATTCTCCAATTTTATTTTTGTATCCATTTTTTAGATAGAGAAACTAAATTAGGAAAATTAAACACTAATTTTTTCTTTTTAGTAAAATTATTTTTTTGGCACAAGCTTTGCTTTATTCATAGCAAGATGAGTCAACGTTGATTCAATGAATAAACCAAGACGGCCAATGATGTCCGCTCTGATCGGTATGCAGATAGGCAATAACTTGCCATGCAAATTAAAATTTCGTTCAGTTCAGGGGGACGGCGTATGTCTTCAAATATCAATCTAGATGCAAAAAAAGCAACTGAGATTAAATTATTCAGTTTTTCTACTCCAGCGATGCGTGCCTTCCATATGACTTGGCTCGCATTCTTTGTGTGCTTCTTCGCATGGTTTGCCTGCGCTCCACTCATGCCAGTGATTAAAGGTGAGTTCGGCTTAACCAAAGATCAAATTGCTAATATTAATATTGCTGCCGTTGCGATTACGATTTTAGTACGACTCGCCGTCGGTCCACTTTGTGATAAATATGGTCCACGCATCACCTACACTGCACTATTACTATTAGGTAGTATTCCAGTATTTGGTGTAGCAGCTGCAAACAGTTATGAGTCTTTCCTTTTTTTCCGCTTACTTATTGGTGCAATTGGTGCAAGCTTTGTAATTACGCAATATCACACAAGCATTATGTTCGCGCCTAATGTTGTAGGCACAGCAAATGCAGCTGCTGCTGGTTGGGGTAACGCTGGTGGAGGTGCAACCCAAGCTCTCATGCCTTTATTACTCGGTGCAATTGTCATGTTCGGTGTCGAGCAAACTATGGGCTGGCGTGTTGCATTAATCGTACCGGGCATCATGATGGTCATTGTGGGTATTCTTTACTGGAAACTCACCCAAGACTGCCCTCAAGGAAACTTTAAAGAAGTTCGCGCACAAGGCATTGAAGTTGGTAGTGGTAAAAAAGGTGGCATGGCAATTTTAATGCAAGCTGCTCGTAACTACCGTGTCTGGATTTTATTTGTGGCTTACGGAGCATGTTTCGGAATCGAAATTTTTATCCATAACGTTGCAGCTATGTATTATGTTGATCATTTCAAAATGGATTTAAAAACTGCTGGTCTAACTGCAGGAATATTTGGTCTTCTTGCATTATTTGCTCGTGCACTTGGCGGTATTATTTCTGATAAAGTCGCACTCAAAAAAGGGTTGGATGGCCGTACTAAAGTACTGGTGCTTATGATTTTGGGTGAAGGTTTGTTCTTACTACTCTTCTCTCAAATGAATGTGGTTACCCTTGCAATTATTTCCATGACGATTTTTGCACTGTTTACACACATGGCTTGTGGTGCGACATATGCTCTCGTGCCATTTATTGATCGTAATGCATTAGGTGGTGTTGCAGGCATTATTGGTGCGGGTGGTAACGTTGGTGCTGTTGCAGCAGGCTTCTTATTAAAAGGTGTACTAGATATTCAAACCTGTCTATTTATTTTAGGTGGATTAGTTATCGTAGCTGGCTGTAGCGTAATTTTGATTCGCTTTACAACTGAACATAAAGAAAAGGAACAAGTCCTTTTTGAACAAGCATTACTTGAACGTAATTCTGCAGCTTAATTTCTACAAGAAGCAGAGATCAAAATGATGTCTGCTTCTTTACTGTCCTTATAACGCAATATACGTCTTAAGAACTTTTTAATTTTGCTTAAATATTCCCTCAGCTATATCGATATTGTTCGATATATCTTCTACAATAAATGATCATATTATTATAATTTTCCATTACTCATGACTAAAACTGGTAATCAATTTTCTCAGTCACTCATCTACATGCTGATTGGCAGTGCAATTATTCTGGCACTTTCTTTGGGTGTACGACATGGTTTCGGTCTTTACCTTGTACCCATGAGCCATGAGTTTGGCTGGGGACAACATGTTTTTAGTCTAGCAATCGCCATGCAAAATCTAATCTGGGGTGCGGTTCAACCTTTTACTGGAGCAATCGCAGATAAGTATGGCAGCAAAATTGTAGTTGCTGTTGGCGGACTACTTTATACCCTAGGTTTACTCTTAATGGCTTTTAGCTCAAGTGTACTCATTTTGAATTTGAGCCTAGGTCTTATTATTGGTTTGGCTTTATCAGCAACTTCTTTCACGGTATTACTTAGTGCAGTAGGCCGAGCTGCTCCTCCAGAAAAAAGAAGTATGGCAATGGGTATTGCTAGTGCAGCAGGCTCTTTTGGTCAGTTTATTATGCTACCTTCCACTCTCCTCTTACTTAAAACAGTGGGATGGTCAGCAGCTTTAATGGTAAGTGCGCTATTAATTGCTCTTATCATTCCCTTGGCTTGGATGTTAAAAGGCCCTAGCACTCAAACACCAAAAGCAATTGCACAACCTCAGCTCACCTTTAAACAAGTACTGAATATTGCCAGAAAACATAAGCCCTTCTGGTGGTTAGCTTTAGGCTTTTTAGTATGTGGATTCCAAGTTGTATTCTTGGGTGTGCATTTACCTGGCTATTTAATTGACCACGGCTTTGATGCAGCTACTGGTACCGTATTTCTTGCTTTAGTTGGGTTATTTAATATTGTGGGAACTTATGGAGCAGGTTGGCTGGGAGATCGATTCTCAAAACCTAAATTATTAATGGCACTTTACGGTAGCCGTGGCATCGCAATCATTGCCTTTTTACTATTACCTCTAAGCACTTATACGGTATATGCTTTTGGCGTCATTATGGGGCTACTATGGCTCTCTACAGTTCCTCTCACAAACGGCATTGTGGCAAATATGTTTGGCGTTAAATACCTTTCAATGCTCAGTGGTATTGTGTTTTTCACTCATCAAGTCGGCTCTTTCTTTGGCGGTTGGCTCGGCGGTGTTAACCATGACTTAACAGGTAATTACAATGCGATTTGGCTATGTTCAATAGCTTTGAGTATATTAGGGGTAATCGTACATTTCTTTGTAAATGAGGAGGCTGTTATTCATGACGCATAATGCCTTACTTTTGAAAACAATTATGACTTTGCTTGTGATTACCCTGCTGGCCTGTTCAATCATTTTATGGAAACAAACTCCTGATTTATTTGTATATTTTAATCAAGCATTTTGTGCTCACTAGAAATCTAAGCAGTCAGACGCATACTGTGAATTGTCATAAAAATATAAAAAACCTATGGTCTAATGAAAATAAAAAAGCCCGCAAGTTTGCGGGCTTTTTTATGGAAAACTTATTTAAAATCAAAACAAACGGTTCATACCATTAAGTGCAGCTACACGGTATGCTTCAGCCATTGTTGGATAGTTAAAGGTCGTTTCAACGAAATATTTCAGAGTATTGTTTGGACTGTGCATAACTGCTTGCCCAATGTGGATAATTTCGGCAGCATTATTACCAAAACAGTGAATACCCAAAATTTCCATAGTGTCGCGATGGAAAAGAATTTTTAACTCACCTACTGTATCACCAGTAATTTGTGCACGAGCCAAATGACGGAAAGAAGCTTGACCCACTTCATACGGAATTTTCTCTTCCGTTAATTCCTGTTCATTTTTACCAATTGATGAGATTTCCGGAATGGTATAGATACCCGTCGGGATATCACGTACTGGCTTCGCATCTTCACCACTCATGTTTGCGCCCGCACAGCGCCCTTGGTCATAAGCAGCAGAAGCAAGTGATGGCCAACCAATCACATCACCAGCAGCATAGATATTTTCAACTTCGGTTTGGTACTGATCATTTACTGAAAGCTGACCGCGATTGTTTGGAACTAAGCCAACGTTCTCAAGACCTAAACCTTCTGTGTTTCCTGAACGACCGTTACACCAAAGAATCGCATCGGCTTTAATCTTTTTACCACTTTGTAGATGTAACACAACATGGTCATCAAACGTTTCTAGGTGATCCATTTGTTCATTGTGGCGAATTAATACGCCTTGTTCACGTAAGTGATAAGACAAAGCATCAGCAATTTCATCATCTAAATAGCTTAAGAGTTTTTGCTGAGTATTGATCAAGTCAACTTTATGATCTAGACCAATAAAGATTGAGGCATATTCACAGCCAATAACGCCTGCGCCGTAAATAATGATTTTTTGAATTGAGTAATCAAGATCAAGGATTTTGTCCGAATCGAATACGCGAGGGTGATCAAAGTCTAGACCTTGCGGATGATAAGGACGGCTACCTGTCGCAATCACGATTTGTTTACAAATAATGGTTTCTTTAATGCCTTCATGGCTAAAAACTAAAACTGTATTTTTATCTTGAATATATGCACGGCCATGAAATACGCCGATTTTGTTGCGATCGTAAAAACGTGTGTGCGTATCAACTTGTTGTTGAATCACTTTATGTGCATTACGCAACACCTGTTTCATGGTAAATTGTTTCCATTCACCTACTTTTTGAAACATTGGATCACGCTGGTAGCGAATAATACTAGAAACTGTTTGACGCAATGCTTTACTTGGAATAGTACCTACGTGTGCACAGTTACCACCGAGTTGATCACGTACATCTACAATTGCAACACGCTTACCCGCTTTTGCAAGCTTCATTGCCGCGCCTTCACCTGCAGGTCCAGAACCGAGAACTACCGCATCGTATTTAACGAAATTCCCACTAACGACCTCTTTTTTACGTGGCATTGAAAGCTCCTTCCTCACTTGAATGACCATATTTTATAATAAATTATGGCTAATATGCGGTGAATTTATGTATTTCTCAACCCTATATTTCTGAATAACCACATTTATTATATGAATAGTTATTTTCCGCTATTAACCACAGAAGTTCGCTATAATACAATGTCAATGTCTCTATAAACGAGTGGAAAAGTTAAATATGTCAGAACACCGTAAACCTGAACAGGGTGTAAAACTTCGTGGCGCAGAAAAAGTCGCAAGAATTCCTGTAAAAGTTGTACCTACGGTTGAAGTGCCGCGTAAACCTGACTGGATTCGTGTCAAGATGACGGCACCAGAAGAAGTTCAGCGTATTAAAACCACTTTACGTGCTCAAAAACTCCATACCGTTTGTGAAGAAGCTGCTTGTCCAAACCTGCCAGAATGTTTTGGTGGTGGTACAGCAACATTCATGATCATGGGTGATATTTGTACACGTCGTTGCCCTTTCTGTGATGTTGCACATGGTCGTCCAAATGCACTCGATGCAGATGAACCTCGCCATATGGCAGAGACAATTGCTAATCTTAAACTTAAGTATGCAGTAATTACTTCGGTTGACCGTGATGACTTACTTGATGGTGGTGCACAACACTTTGTGGACTGTATCAAAGAAGCGCGCGCACTAAGCCCAAATACATTGCTTGAGATTTTGGTACCAGATTTCCGTGGACGTATGGACATTGCTTTACGCATTATGACTGAATGTCCGCCTGACGTATTTAACCACAACATCGAGACTGTGCCACGTCTATATAAAGCAATGCGCCCAGGTTCAGACTATCAACACTCTTTAAACTTATTAAAAATGTTTAAAGAATATTGCCCAGACATTCCAACGAAATGTGGTTTGATGGTGGGTATTGGTGAAACTGAAGAAGAAGTTATTGCCTTGCTTGATGACTTACGTGCTCACGATGTTGACTATGTGACTATTGGTCAATATTTACAGCCATCTAAACAACATGCACCAATTGACCGCTTTGTAACGCCAGAAGAGTTCGAACGTTATGCAGAGCATGGCCGTAAACTTGGCTTTAGAAATATTTGGTCTGCACCAATGGTTCGCTCAAGTTATTTTGCTGATCGTCAATACCACGGTGAACCAGTACCAGAAGTTCGTCGTAAAGTAGATCCAGCTAAAAAAATTGCCGTTCAAGTTGTCGAAGCTTAAAAGTTAAATATCTACGAAAGCCCTCTACCTCAGAGGGCTTTTTATTTGTATAAGAAAATCAATAACATTTCTTGACAAATCGATAAAACAAGCCATTACACTTTCACTTAAAAATATCTTATACCTAAAAGAACGATATATCCCTGCTCTAGCATATACATCAATTGCGACATAAAAAATTAAATTCAAACAGCATTAAAAATTAGCTAGTTAAGCCTTAAATCTCTCCTCGCTTTTTCGCAACTTCTAACTTGAGGGCTTATCTAGCAAGGAGCAAGTATGATTTTCCTACTCTTTGTTTTAAGCATTGTCATTCAGCTTTTTTCAATATGGGCAATTTTCTTTTTTAATCTAAACAGAACCATTGGCAGTGTTATTACGATTGCTGTAGCAATATTTACTGCACTCCTATTAACGCCATGGGCTCTCATTTTAGGTATCCCTCTCATTGCCCTTAGTATCATTATTTTATTTGCACCATTACGCTTTAACCTGATTACCAAACCTGCATATAAAACATTAGCAAACTCAATGCCAAGCATCAGCACGACTGAACAAGAAGCTTTAGAAGCAGGTACCAGTTGGTGGGAAAAAGAATTGTTTATGGGGGCACCTGATTGGTCGCAATTTGAGAAATATCCCTACCCAACGTTGTCAGCAGAAGAACAAAGTTTTATCGACAATGAAGTTGAGCTACTTTGCAGCATGCTAGATGAGTGGGAAATTCATCATCACTTAAAAGATCTACCACCTGAAGTTTGGCAATTTATTAAAGACAAAGGTTTTTTAGGTCTCATTATTCCAAAGTCGTTTGGAGGTAAAGAATTTAGCTCATTTGCCCAAAGCCGTATTATGAGCAAAATTGCTTCACGCTCACTCACCACTGCTGTGAGCTGTATGGTTCCTAACTCATTAGGACCGGGTGAGCTACTCATGCATTACGGTACAGATGCTCAAAAGCAACAATATTTACCGGGCCTTGCCAAAGGTGAAGAAATTCCATGTTTTGGTTTAACCAGTCCAGAAGCGGGTTCAGATGCTGGTGCCATTCCAGATTCGGGCGTTGTTTGCTACGGCGAATATGAAGGTGCTCAAGTTCTTGGACTGCGCATGAATTTCTCTAAACGCTGGATTACCCTTGCGCCAATTGCCACAGTAGTAGGTCTTGCATTTAAACTTTATGACCCAGACAGCTTACTCGGCGATAAAAATAAAACAGAGTACGGTATTACCTGTGCCCTCATTCCTGCCAGTCATGCAGGTGTAAAAATAGGAGCACGTCATTATCCGGGCTCTCCATTTATGAATGGAACAGTAGAGGGTGAAGATGTTTTCATTCCTATCGATTGGATTATTGGTGGTCAAGAAAATGCCGGTAAAGGCTGGCGTATGCTGATGGAATGCTTAGGCGTTGGCCGTGGTATTTCCCTTCCAGCTTTAGCAACAGCAGCAGGTGAAATGAGCTATTTAACCATTGGTGCTTTTGCGAAAATTCGTCAACAGTTCAATATTTCAGTAGGTAAATTTGAAGGCGTGCAAGAAGCGACCAGTGAAATTGCCAGCGATGCCTATATGCTTGAAGCATTCCGTTATTTAGTGACATGTGGCCTAAACCAAGGTGGAACACCTGCCGTGATGACTGCCATGGCAAAATATTATGCAACTGAAACGATGCGTAAAGTGGTCAATCACGGAATGGATATAGCTGGAGGACGTGCAATTCAACTTGGGCCACGTAATTTCCTTGCCCTTACCTATCAAGCAATTCCAATTGCTATTACGGTAGAAGGTGCAAATATTTTGACCCGTTCGTTGATGATTTTTGGTCAAGGCTCAATGCGTTGTCATCCTTATCTATTTGAAGAGTTACAACTCCTTCAATCTGAAGATAAAAAAAACTCAGTCAAAAAATTCGATGATTTGTTATTTAAACATTTAGCCTATACCTTTAACCGCGGTGCTAGATCATTTGCTTATGGTTGGACAGGTGGCTCAAGCGATGCGCCTCAGTCAGCAGATCAATTCACCACAAGTTACTATAAAACGATTAACCGTTTTAGTGCCAACTTCGCACTTGTTTCGGATATGTCTCTTGGTTTACTTGCAGGGGATTTAAAGCGCAAAGAAATGTTATCAGGCCGCTTGGCTGATATTCATGCGCATCTCTTTATTTCTACTGCGATTTTAAAATTTTATGAAGCTGGACAAAAAACTGAAGCCGAGCAACTTCACGCTAAATTAGCACTACAAAAAGCTTTCTTGAATATTCAGG
This sequence comes from Acinetobacter lactucae, assembly GCF_013122135.1. Classification (NCBI taxonomy): domain Bacteria; kingdom Pseudomonadati; phylum Pseudomonadota; class Gammaproteobacteria; order Moraxellales; family Moraxellaceae; genus Acinetobacter; species Acinetobacter lactucae. Next base: position 1,203,779 of record NZ_CP053391.1, on the reverse strand, counting down.
AAGCATTTTGGGGATTATTTGAAAACTTCCCAGCTAAACTTCCTGCAGCATTTGTAAAATGGATCTGCTTCCCTTTTGGTCGTGTCATTTCAAAACCAGATGATGAGTTAAAACAACAAGTCGCTGAACTCATGATGCAAGAGCATCCTTTTAGAGAGCAGCTTAAACATCACGTATTTTATTCAACCAAAGCCGATGATGTGACTGGTCGTTTAGAACACACCTTCCAAATTCTACGAACACTTGAACCGCTTTGGGATAAGTTTAAAAAAGCTGAATCCAAAGGTAAATTTACAGGACTTACTTTTGAAGAAAATATTGAACAAGCAATAAAAGAAGGTTTTATTTCTGAAAGTGAAGCTCAACAATTATTGCAATACAACGCAATTAGATTCGACAGCATGCTTACAGATGTATTTGATGAAGATTTAAATAAAGATCTTCCTTTATCGAACCCTCATCAAATTTAGTGACTGATGCCTCCACTAATTCACTATTGCAATCATGTTTGATTCGCATTAATTAATAAATAGCCATAAAAGCGTCAATCGACGCTTTTATTTTTAGGAGAAATTAATGTCTAAACAAGATTACGAAAATGGATTAAAAGTACGCACAGAAGTGATGGGAGAAGCTTTTGTAAAACGTGCCCAAGAAAATACCGTACCCTTTACCCAGCCTTTACAAGACTGGATTAATGAACATGCATGGGGATCGACTTGGCAACGTGAAGGTGTGCTACCACGTAAATATCGTTCATTAATTACTTTGGCAATGTTAACTGCACTCAAATCACCAACCGAACTCAAAGGCCATGTTCGTGGTGCACTCAACAATGGCTGTACAGTTGAAGAGATTCAAGAAACTTTATTGCATAGTCTGCCATATTGCGGCGCACCCGCTACTCAAGAAGCTTTTCGTGCTGCTTTAGAAGTGATTCAAGAATATCAACAAAAATAATTGCAAATGAGCCAGTCTACTGGCTCTTTTTAATCTAACTCACTTTGGTTGAATGCATCTGAAAATTACGATCATCAATCACGATAGCCTGACGACAAATCCCATCTAGTTGACGTTGCTTTTCAAAAACAGTTACTGACATCGGTTCAAAACTATCAAAAAAGCAGATTTCATTTGAGTCAATAGAATAGATAAGTGACTGATTTCCGACCCCTGCTAAAGTATCGTAATAGACAATCACCATTTTTCCGTTTTGAATCGCCGCTTGAATATCTTGATAGCTCAGTGCGGGTCCTGTCGGTATTTTTAATACCTTTGCTTCTTTATAGCTCATTCGTTCGCTAGGGCTAATATTAGGATCTTCATCTGAATGAAATGACACTTGAAATCCTAGTTTCTTTAATGCAACAGCTAAGGCAATCGTATAGGTGCCCCCTTCGTCGTGTCGGCAAACTTTAATCAACTCAGCAACATCAATTTGTACCCCATGATGTTGAAGTACCATCCAAACGGCAAAAACACCACAGTTTGCTTCGAGGTTTGCTAGAACTTGGGGAATATTTACTGCCATAATTTGAATCTATAAGGATAATTAGGCAGATAATAAACAAAACTGGATTGGCACTAAAAGCTTTTCCAAGTACAATGTTCCGCTAGTCGAGGGATGCTGCGACAAATGATCGGCACTAAAGATCAGTTTGCCAGGCTCGACAATCGGTTAAACACTCGTTTTAACCAACAACGGCATCCGCGAACATAATGATCAATTTTTATTTTTAATTAAGGAGATCGTAATGAACGCGGTTAATGCTTCATTTACAGATTACAAAGTTGCTGACATCTCTCTTGCTGACTACGGCCGTAAAGAAATCAAACTTGCTGAAGCAGAAATGCCAGCTTTGATTGGCTTACGTAAACGCTATGCAGCGTCTAAACCACTTGCTGGCGCAAAAATTCTTGGTTGTATTCATATGACCATTCAAACAGCGGTTCTTATTGAAACGCTTGTTGAATTAGGTGCTGAAGTACGCTGGACATCATGTAACATTTTCTCGACTCAAGATCATGCTGCTGCTGCAATTGCTGCTCGCGGTATTCCAGTTTTTGCTTGGAAAGGCGAAACTGAAGAAGAATATGTGTGGTGCTTAGAACAACAGATCAATGTAAATGGTCAACCTTGGGATGCCAACATGATCTTGGACGATGGTGGTGACTTAACTGCTCTTGTTCATGAAAAATACCCTGCTCTTTTAGAACGTATTCACGGTATTACCGAAGAAACAACTACAGGTGTTCAACGTCTTATCGAAATGTGGAAAGACGGTTCTTTGAAAGTTCCTGCAATCAACGTAAATGACTCTGTTACTAAATCTAAAAACGACAACAAATACGGTTGCCGCCACTCATTAAATGACGCAATCAAACGTGCAACTGACATGCTTTTGTCTGGCCGCCGTGCGCTTGTAGTTGGTTATGGTGACGTAGGTAAAGGTTCTGCTCAATCTTTACGTCAAGAAGGCATGATCGTTCGTGTAACTGAAGTTGACCCAATTTGTGCAATGCAAGCATGTATGGACGGCTATGAAGTTGTATCTCCATACAAAAACGGCGTGCAAACAGGCAAAAAAGAAGATATTAACCAGGATCTTCTTGGCAACACTGACCTTGTTGTAACCACTACTGGTAACTACCACGTGTGTGATGCAGCGATGTTAGATAGCTTAAAAGCTGGCGCAGTTGTATGTAACATTGGTCACTTCGACACAGAAATCGACACGGCTTATTTACGTGGTTACAAGTGGGTTGAAGTTAAGCCACAAGTTCACCAAGTTTATCGTTCAGAAGACGAAAACAACTACCTTATTCTTCTTTCTGAAGGTCGCCTTGTAAACCTTGGTAATGCAACTGGTCATCCATCACGTGTGATGGACGGTTCTTTTGCCAACCAAGTCTTAGGTCAAATTCACTTATTCCAAGAGAAATTTGCTGACCTTCCTGCAAATGAAAAAGCTGCAAAAATTCGCGTAGAAGTTCTTCCTAAGAAACTTGACGAAGAAGTTGCTGCTGCAATGGTTGCAGGTTTCGGTGGTGTACTTACTCAGTTAACTCAAGAGCAAGCCGATTACTTAGGTGTTGCTGTTGAGGGACCATTCAAGTCTGACGCTTACAAATACTAAGAATTTAAGGGCAGACGGTGAACCGACTGCCCTTTTTTCTAAAATGTTTCGCTGTTTACAAGGATTTGACATGACTAGACGTACACCTATTTCTTTTGAGTTTTTTCCGCCAAAAACTGATGCTGGTGCTGAAAAACTTCGTATTGTTCACCAAGAATTACAGCTATTAAACCCTGAGTTTTTCTCAATTACTTATGGGGCTGGTGGTTCTACTCGCGAACGTACTCTTGCCGCTATTGAAGATTTTAACGGTAAAGGTACGCCAGTTGCACCTCACCTTTCTTGTATTGGTGATGATAAAGCTCGCATTGCTGAGTTACTGGATTTATATAAAGCTCAAGGCATTAACCGTATTGTTGCTTTACGCGGTGATTTACCCTCTGGTCAGGTTGGACTTGGGGAACTTCCTTACGCACAGGATTTAGTACGTTTTATTCGTGAACACTCAGGTGATCATTTTCATATTGAAGTTGCAGCTTATCCAGAAATGCATCCTCAAGCTGAAGACCTTGATTCAGATATCCAACGTTTTATTGAAAAAGTACAAGCTGGGGCCAATGCAGGAATTACTCAATTCTTCTTCAATCCAGATTCATATTTTTATTTTATAGAGCGTTTAGAGAAAGCTGGAATTAACATTCCAGTGGCTCCGGGCATCATGCCAATTACCAATGCAAGCAACTTAATTCGCTTTGCAGACGGTACTGGTGCTGAAATTCCTCGCTGGATTCGTAAACAATTACAAGCCTATGGCGATGACAGTGAAAGTATTAAAGCTTTCGGTCATGACGTTGTTGTTAAGCTATGTGAACGCCTCATTGCAGGTGGCGCACCAAGCTTGCACTTCTATTCAATGAATCAAATCGAACCAACTCGTCAACTCGTTGTTGATCTTGGTTTAAATTAATTTTGTAAGGCGTACCCAATGAACCGTTTTTTTATCGAAACTGAACTTACAGTTGGCTCAACAATTCAACTGATAGAATCAGTATTCCATCATTGGGTGCGTGTTTTACGTGCACAACTACAAGAACAAGCAACTCTATTTAATGGACAAGGTGGCGAATATCTCGCAACATTAACCGAAATTAATAAAAAAAATGCCTTTGTCACGATTGAGAATTTTAATCCAGCAAACCGTAATGCACCTTTTAAAGCTATCTTGGGTCAGGTCATGAGTAAAGGTGATCGAATGGATTATGCCATTCAGAAAGCCACTGAACTGGGTGTAAGCCAAATTCAATTACTGACCAGTGAGCGTTGTGAAATGCGATTAAAATACGATCGAGATCAAAAAAAATTAGATCATTGGCAAGCTGTTGCAATTGCAGCATGTGAACAATGTGGCTTGAACTTAGTCCCAGAAGTGTTAGCACCTATTTCCCTTCATGAATGGTTAAGTTCTCCTAAACTTCCTCAATCTAAATTTGTTTTAGCTCCCGAAAAAGAACAAAAAGATGTATTGGCAGGGATACAACCTGAACTTGCCCTATTAATTGGCCCAGAAGGTGGGCTAAGTGAAAATGAAATTACCCAAGCCAATCGAGCTGGTTTCGTGAACTGGTGCATTGGTGACCGTGTTTTACGTACAGAAACAGCCCCAGTTGTTGCCTTGTCTATCTTAAATTATCGATTTTTATCCACCTAAGTTCTCTGAACATTGATTAAATCGTGATTTAAAGTTAATTTACTTTTATTGTATGAATAAAATTTCAAATTCTTTTTCACTGATAAATCAGATTCTTTCTGTATATATGTAAAAAAATAGGATAGAAAAATCTTATGTCTGGGCTTCAGGAAGAATATCTACAGCATCAAACAAAAATTGAACAACTAAAACTTTCAACTCAATATATACGCTGGTATTTGTTTAGCCTGATATTATTGTGCCTCATTTCATATGGTATTTTTTCTTATTATTTTTCATCTTCAATAACACCTTTTAGCTGGTCTATGGGACTGACCATCGCTTCTTTTATCTGCTTATTATTTATTCCAAACATTTTAACTCACTATCGTACTATCGATTTCACAAAAAAAGCAGATCGTGTCTTACAAAGTATTTGTTTGTTCTCAGGAATTTTAATTGGAATAAATGTCACGGTTATTCATTTTTATCTTCCTCCAGAGTTAGTTGCACTGCCAGATACTCATATTTTAATTGCTTTATTTATTACCTCAGCTCATATCATTGGACTTACGTTTTTAACACAACAACCTCGATACTTTTATCTCTTATTTATTCCCAGTACTTTGCCGTTACTGTTCGCTCAATTCACACATAACCCAATTACTGAATTACCATTTTATTTTGCCTATAACCTCACCTTTGTAGCAACTGTACTTTGTGCCTACGCAACTCAACGTAATTACCAAAAGATTTCTCAACTATTATTAAAAAATAAACAGCTTGTTCAAATTTCAGACCAACATACTCAATGGGCTGAAGAACTATGTGTACAACTCCAACAAGAAGTGAATAAGTCCAAAGATATTGAAGCCCAACTGCAGTTTAATAATCATTTACTTGAGCAAAAAGTACGTGAACGTACTTATGATCTCACTAAAATGAATGAACAACTCGAAAGCCATCACTACAATTTAGCTTTTGCACATGAAACTGCGGGTATCCGGCCTTGGGATTGGGATATTGAAAATCAAAAGTTAGAAATTACGTTTTTTGATCAGCAAAAACAAAGTCAGACCGCCGTTATTCATCTCAATACAATATTAGATCGAATCCATCCAAGTGATAAAAAGCTTTTTGACGAACGCTTAAAACAACATTTAGAAGGTATTACAGATCATTTTAATATCAACTTTCGGATTTTACGCCGAGATGGTTCTTGGCGATGGATTCATGATGTAGGCCGCGTCATTACGCGAGATCCTAAAACACAAAAAGCGCTTCGCATGGTTGGAATGACCAGAGATATACATCAAGAGAAGAAGGATCAAGAACATCTAAGACTATCTGCAATTGTGCTCGAGCAAGCTGCTGAAGGAATATTTATTTTAGATGAACACCTAAATTATATTGATATTAATCCTTACTATGAAAAATTAACCGGATTTTCTAAATCAGAACTTTTGAATAAAGAGTTATTTAGCATTACAATTAATCAAAAAGAATTACAACAACAGTTTCATACATCAATAAAGCAACAACTCCTCGAGACAGGAGAATACATGGGGCAGTTTGACGAAAAGTTTAATTCTGGCAAAAGCGCATATTTATGGTTGCATATCAATGTAGTCAAAGATGAGTTCAATCAAATCACCAATTATATTGGATTTGCACGCGATCTCACTGAACAAAAACGACAAGAGCAACACCTATCTTATTTAAAAAATTATGATAGTCTCACCCACTTACCTAACCGTCTTTACTATTACAATCAATTACACCAATATCTTGTAAATCCCTCATATAACATTAAAAGTTTAGCTTTAATACGGGTAAACATTGACCGTTTCCGAGCTTTCAATGAATTTTTAAATAATGATAGTGGTGATGAATTACTTAAACAGTTCGCACAAAGATTACGCTTAATTAATATCAACGCAATTTTAGTCGCCTATTTAAATAGCGATGATTTCGCAATTATTTATGAAATTTCACCAATCCATCCAAATATTGAGCAATATTGCCAAAATATTTTGCAAGCGTTAAACGCACCATTTTATATTGATAATCAGGAATATTTTATTACCGCTTCTATCGGAGTGGCATGCTTCCCTGAACATGGCAGACAAATTGACCATCTCAACAATCATGCAGAACAAGCACTTTCAGAGGCAAAACGTTTAGGGGGCAATACCATTTCTTATTACTGCAATAAAACAGATCATCCTTATAAAACTGCCGATTTAGAACAAGAATTACGCAAAGCCATTCAAAATAATGAATTTGTAGTTTATTACCAACCTAAAATTAGTTTACATGACCAATCCATTATTGGTTTTGAAGCACTCATTCGTTGGCAACATCCCGAAAAAGGATTAGTCATGCCGAATATGTTTATACCTTTTGCTGAGCGTAGTAGCCTAATTTCAGACATTGGTAAAGTTGTTTTAGATAAAGTTGGAAAGCAATTACAAGAATGGAAAAACGCAGGTTATATCAATATTCAAGTCTCGGTAAATATTGTTGCACAACAAATACATAGAGGCTTATTACTCAATGATCTAGATGAAGTTTTGCAAAAATATAATATACAGGGTTCAGATCTCGAACTTGAAATTACTGAATCAGCCCTTTTAGACAACACTGACAATGTAAAAAAACTATTACACTCTATAAAACAACGAGATATTTCTATTGCCCTAGATGACTTTGGTACGGGTTATTCTTCTTTGGCGTACCTGACTGAGTACCCAATTGATGTATTAAAAATTGATCGTGCTTTTATTTCTAAAATTGGTGACCACAAACAAGAAGCAATTGTTAATGCGATGATTGCGATGGGTAAAAGTATGGGACTTAAACTGGTTGCAGAAGGTGTAGAAACAAAAGAGCAGGTGACCTATCTACAAAAACAACAATGTGATTTTTTACAAGGCTATTTCTTTAGTCGCCCTATCCCTGCCGAGCAGGTCATCCCTTATCTACAAACAAATCCACACATTTCTTAACTGTTTCAGTCATCTATTTTACCCATGCTGCTTTTTCCAAAAATGAGCGTTTTTGACTGTGAGAAATAAAGAAGTAGTGTTATATTCTTTAGCATTTAGCTCACCACGGGGCTATTGGCAATTCGTCTACTATTCTCTTAATTGGTAAAAATTAAAGCATAGTTAAAGAGCAGAGTTGCCTCTCCCTAAATGAGCAATTTGACTAGTTTGCTTTTTTGTATCAAATAGAGACTCAGATGGACGATCAATCTTTAAAACAGGCCGCTTTAAATTACCATGAATATCCAAACCCAGGGAAAATCAGCGTCACCCCAAGTAAGCAACTTGTCAACCAACGAGATTTGGCTCTAGCCTACTCACCAGGAGTTGCTGCGCCATGTTTAGAGATTGAACGTGATCCATCAGCTGCTGCGAAATATACAGCTCGCGGAAACTTGGTTGCTGTAGTCAGTAACGGTACAGCTGTTCTTGGTTTAGGTAATATTGGACCATTAGCTTCTAAACCTGTAATGGAAGGTAAAGGCGTTCTATTCAAGAAGTTTGCTGGTGTTGACGTATTTGACATTGAAATTGCAGAAAACGATCCAGATAAAATTGTAGATATTGTTGCCTCTCTTGAGCCAACTTTCGGTGGTATTAACCTCGAAGATATTAAAGCGCCAGAATGTTTCTATATCGAAAAGAAACTTCGTGAACGCATGAAAATCCCTGTATTCCATGATGATCAACACGGTACAAGTATTATTGTAGGTTCAGCTTTGCTCAATGCATTGCAACTTGTAAATAAGAAAATTGATGAAATCAAAATTGTAGCGTCAGGTGCAGGTGCTGCTGCCCTTTCTTGTTTAGACTTGCTTTGTGCTTTAGGTGTAAATAAAGAAAATATCATTGTTGCCGATTCTCGCGGTCTACTCACTACTTCACGTGAAGGCTTGGATGAATCGAAAAAGCGTTATGTTCAAGACATTAAAGCGACTCAGTTACATGAAGTAATGGCTGGTGCTGATATGTTCTTGGGTCTTTCTGCTGCTGGTATTCTCACCAAAGAAATGGTGAAACAGATGGCTGAGAACCCTATTATTTTTGCTTTGGCAAACCCAGATCCAGAAATTTTACCTGAACATGCACATGAAGTACGTCCTGATGTGATCATGGCAACAGGTCGTTCTGACTATCCAAACCAAGTAAACAACGCATTATGTTTCCCTTACATTTTCCGTGGTGCACTTGACGTTGGCGCAACGACGATTAATGAAGACATGAAAATTGCATGTGTACATGCAATTGCACGTATGGCACACGTAGAAGCTGATGCAGCTACTTATGGTGAAAAATCTGCTTCATTTGGCCGTGACTATTTAATTCCACGTCCACTTGACCAACGTTTAATTTTAGAGATTGCTCCTGCGGTTGCTAAAGCTGCAATGGATTCAGGTGTTGCAACTCGTCCGATCGAAGATTTCTCTGCATACCGTCAAAAATTATCTGAGTTTGTTTATAACTCTGCATTCTTGATGAAACCGATTTTTGCTCAAGCAAAAACTGATCCTAAACGCATTGCATATGCTGAAGGTGAAGATGAGCGCGTATTACGTGCAGTGCAAATTGCAGTTGATGAAGATTTAGCTAAACCAATTTTAGTTGGTCGTACTGCTGTAATTGAAGCTAACATCAAAAAATTAGGCTTGCGTTTACAACACGGCGTAAATATTGAGATTGTAGATCAAGAACAAAACCCGATGTATGAAGAGTTTTGGAAAGACTACTATCAAACCATGCAACGCAAAGGCATTACTGTTGAATATGCTCAACGCGAAGCTCGTCGCCGTTCAACTTTAATTGCATCTTTACTGGTTAAATTCGGTAAGGCAGACGGTATGTTATGTGGTACTTACAGTAGCTATAACATTCACCTTGACTTTGTACGCAATGTGATTGGCCTGAAAGAAGGTATGAATAACTTCTTCACCTTAAATGCATTAATGCTTGAAGATCGTAATTTGTTTATTGCAGATACCTACGTAAATACAAACCCGACTGCTGAACAACTTGCTGAAATGACTATTTTAGCAGCTGAAGAAGTACGTCGTTTTGGTATTACTCCACGTGTAGCCCTACTTTCTCATTCAAGCTTTGGTAGTGACCAGACTGACTCAAGTGCTCAAAAAATGCGTGAAGTTTATCGTATTTTATCTGAGCAAGCTCCTGAGCTTGAAGTTGAAGGTGAAATGCACGGTGATGCAGCATTAGACGAAAACATTCGTCAATTTGCATTCCCTGGTTCACGTTTCAAAGGTTCAGCAAACTTGCTCATTATGCCAAACCTAGATGCAGCAAATATTTCATTTAACTTGTTGAAAGCGACTTCTGGTAACAACGTTACGATTGGCCCAATTTTGCTTGGTGCAGCAAAACCTGTTCATATTTTAACTCCGACTGCAACAACTCGTCGTCTTATCAATATGACTGCTTTAACTGTTGCTGAAATCCAACAACAAGAAAAGTAATTTAGAAACTGCTTTTTACGAAAAGCATCTCTAATGACTTGAGAAAACCTCTATTCTGTAGCATGATTGCTTGAAGAATAGAGGTTTTTTCATGCAAGTGTATTTAGTAGGCGGTGCCGTCCGTGATTTTTTACTTGGGCACCCCTATCAAGAAAAAGATTATGTTGTGGTCGGTGCAACGCCGGAACACATGCTCGCCCAAGGTTTTCAACCTGTAGGCAGAGATTTTCCTGTGTTTCTTCATCCTGAAACGAAAGAAGAATATGCACTTGCACGTACTGAAAGAAAATCTGGTAATGGCTACCACGGCTTTCAATTTTTTACAGATACCACAGTAAGTTTAGAAGAAGATTTAATCCGCCGTGATTTAACCATCAATGCCATAGCAATGGATCAGGATGGCAAACTATATGACCCATATGGCGGTCAAACAGATTTAGAAAATAAAACTTTACGTCATGTTTCAGAAGCTTTTGCTGAAGATCCTTTACGTGTTTTACGTGTTGCACGCTTTGCAGCGCGTTATTCTTCATATGGTTTTCATATTGCACCTGAAACCTTAGAACTCATGCAAACAATGGCCGAGTCAGGTGAACTTGATGCATTAACACCAGAACGCGTATGGAAAGAGACTTCACGTGCACTTTTAGAAGATCACGCAGATATTTATTTCCAAACATTACGTGATTGTGGCGCCTTAAAACATCTTTTCCCTGAAATTGATGCATTGTTTGGTGTACCGCAGCGCCCTGAATATCATCCAGAAGTGGACTGCGGCATACACACCTTAATGTCGTTACAGCAAGCTTGTAAATCAAACTATTCACTTGATGTTAGATTTGCTGTGTTAGTGCATGATTTGGGTAAAGCATTAACTCCAGTTAATGAACTTCCTCGCCATATCATGCATGAAGAACGTGGAGTGAAACCCGTTACCGAGCTATGTGAACGTTTAAAAGTTCCAACTCAAACTCGACAGTTGGCCTTATCAGTATGTAAAGAACATCTAAAATGTCATCAGATTATGTCGTTAAAACCTGGAACTGTATGGCGTCTATTACAGCGCCTAGATGTATTGCGCCGCCCTGAAAGAGTGGAAGCTTTTGTACAAGCATGTGAATGTGATGCTAAAGGAAGATTAGGTTTAGAAGATCGGCCTTACCCTCAAGCTCAGTACATGTTAGATGCGATGCAAATCGTTCGCTCTATTAAAGTTCAGGATTTACCTGAGAATATTAAAGGTGCTGAGATTGGTGAGATGCTAATTCAGTACCGCATTGATGCTTTAACTGAGTTTAAACATCAACATCAAGCACCCTCTCATTCTTAATTAAAGCTAATAAAAAAGCCTCACTAAGAGGCTTTTTTATCTTTACTGTTTAGGCAGTGGTATAAATTGTGATTGAGTATTTTGGTTTTTTCTTTCGCCAACTGTTACCACAAAGTTTTGTTGCTTCCCATCTCGCTCAACCATGACATTAATTTCGCTATTAGGCGCTTGTAATGCGACATAATTGATCAAATGAGATGCCGAAGTGATTGCCTGATTATTCACCTGAATAATTTTATCACCAATCTTAATTCCTGCTGATGCAGCGGGACCATTTTTCAAGACATCTGCAACCACAACCCCAATTTGCTGTTTCGGTGCTAACACATCTTCTTGGGTAGGCGGTAGTAAACTAATACCTAACCATCCACGCACGACACGACCATCTTTCAAAATTGAGTTTAAAACTTGCTGGCAAACTTTAGCAGGAATAGCAAAACCAATACCTAAAGAACCACCTGACTGAGAAAAAATAGCCGTATTTACACCAATTAAATTCCCAGCAACATCAATTAATGCTCCACCAGAGTTACCTGGGTTAATTGCAGCATCTGTTTGAATAAAGTCTTCATAGGTATTAATACCTAAATCAGAACGTTCAGTCGCCGAAATAATACCCTGAGTTACCGTTTGTCCAACGCCAAATGGGTTACCGATTGCTAAGACGACATCACCTACTTCATTACCACTTAGCTTAAATGGCAATACAGGTAATTTATCTAGATCGATTTTAATTACAGCTAAATCAGTATCAGGGTCTGTTCCCACAATCGTTGCTTCTGCACGACGTCCATCATGTAAGGCCACTACAATTTGATCAGCTTGAGCAATCACATGATTATTCGTAAGAATATAACCGTCAGCTCGTACAATAACCCCAGAGCCTAAGCTATTTTCATTTTGCTGTTGTTGTTCAGGAACCTGATTTCCAAAAAATTCGCGGAAAACAGGATCACTTAATAATGGATGATTTTGTTTAACTTTCTGGGTCGTAAAAATATTAACAACGGCTGGAGCTGCAACTTTTACCGCAGCGCTATAAGATACCACCCCGCCCGTTCGTGAAGTATCAACCAATGGTTCAACTTTCTCAGCAGGCATTTGCACCCCATCAACTGCAACAGTTGGTTTCGGCTGATGGTATTTTTGCCATGCAATAAAACTGGCAATTACAATAATAAGTAACACCCAAGGTAACCATGTAAAGGTGCGGCGCACGTTCATATCCTCTACGCAAAGAAGTTTTTAATTAAATTAATATATTGAACAAAAAGACTTTTCAGTTAAGCATTTTAAATTAAATATGTCGATATACATAAAAAAGTCAAAAAAGATTTGTCTAGCTTTAGTTACACAACAAAATATGTTTCTATAGCTTTAGCAATTATTTACTAATCAATTCAGGAAATATCATGGCGAATTTGCATGAAATTATTCAGTGGTGCGACCAAACCTTAAAAACAGCAGAATTTAAAGATTACGCACCTAATGGCCTGCAAATTGAAGGTTCAACTGAAGTAAAGCGTATCGTTTGTGCGGTTACTGCTTCCGAAGATGCGATTGATGCAGCAATTGCTCAAAATGCAGATCTATTACTCGTACATCATGGTTACTTTTGGAAAGGCGAACCGTACCCAATTACAGGAATGCGCGGCAACCGCATTAAAAAACTCATTCAAAATAATATTTCATTAGTCGCTTACCACCTACCTTTAGATGCCCACCCAACTTTGGGCAACAATGTAGCTATTGCAGAAAAACTAGACTTGCAGAATTTAGAACCACTCGATTTAGCCGAGAAACATCCAATTGGCAATATTGGTTATTTAGAACAAGCGCTTTCTGTTGATGAATTTAAAGCAAAACTACAAAACAGTTTTGATTTTAAGGTCATTCATTTGCCAGCAGAAAAACAAAGCATTCAAAAAGTGGGCTTCTGCACAGGTGGGGCTCAAGATTTTATTGCTAAAGCGGCTTTGCAAAATTGTGATGCTTATATCTCAGGTGAAGTCAGTGAACGAACTTTTTATGAAGCAAAAGAGTTAGGTGTTCATTATTTTGCCTGTGGTCACCATGCAACTGAGCGTTATGGAGTTCAGCGTTTGGCACAAGCGATCTCAAAACAGTTTTCAATTGAAACTGAATATTTTGAATTGAATAATCCGATTTAATTAAGTCTTTTTTTCAATCTGTGTTATGCGTATTAATTAGATCTTTATTGTGTATAGTTCTTTAAAACGATGCCCTATTGGTAACAGAATCATTTACAATAGAGCCACTTAATTGTATAACCCAGCAAATGCAAGGAATAGGAACATGACAACCATTACTTTACCTGCACTTCCATATGGCTATGATGATTTAGCGCCACATATTAGTAAAGAAACTTTAGAATACCATCACGATAAACACCACAATACCTATGTTGTTAACTTAAACAACTTAATCAAAGGGACTGACCTTGAAGGTAAAACTTTAGAAGAAATCATCCAAGCAACTGCTGGTGATGCATCTAAAGCTGGTATTTTCAACAATGCTGCTCAAGTTTGGAACCACACATTCTATTGGAATTCTATGAAGCCAAACGGTGGTGGTAAGCCTACTGGCGCAATCGCTGCTAAAATTGACGAAGCTTTTGGTAGCTACGAAAAATTTGCAGAAGAATTTACTGCTGCTGCAACAACTCAATTCGGTTCAGGTTGGGCTTGGTTAGTTGCTGATGAAGTAAATGGTAAACTTTCTATTACTAAAACTTCTAATGCAGACACTCCACTTGCACATGGTCAAATTGCTGTATTAACAATTGACGTATGGGAACACGCTTACTACATCGATTTCCGTAACTTACGTCCTAAATACATCGCAACTTTCTTAGAAAGCCTTGTGAACTGGGACTATGCAAATGCAAAACTTGCAGGTCAACCAGCAGGCGTAGAGAAATAATTTTATTTCTTTATGAAAAACCACCCTGTTTTGGGTGGTTTTTTTATTTTTAATACAACAAAAGCATATTAATCAAGCAAACGATTCATTTTCTTTAATATTCTTATTGACGGTTTTAGATTTCATCCATAAAATGCGCATCAGATTCTCCAATAGCTCAGTCGGTAGAGCGACGGACTGTTAATCCGCAGGTCCCTGGTTCGAGCCCAGGTTGGAGAGCCATCTACTAATCTCCCATAGCTCAGTCGGTAGAGCGACGGACTGTTAATCCGCAGGTCCCTGGTTCGAGCCCAGGTGGGAGAGCCAAGATTCTAAAAGCCCGCATTTATTGTGGGCTTTTTCTTTTTTATCATTTAATACTTTTATTATTTTTAATAAAATCAACGATTCGAATATTTTTAGAACAAATGATTAGATATTCTCTCTAATTCTGCTATTAAGGCTTGACCCAGCCCCCTTTCCTGCCTAAAATCCTTTTCCAGATTCTCCCATAGCTCAGTCGGTAGAGCGACGGACTGTTAATCCGCAGGTCCCTGGTTCGAGCCCAGGTGGGAGAGCCAAGATTTTTAAAAACCCACTCATTTTGAGTGGGTTTTTATTTGTATGATGCTTACCATGTTCGAATCGAGTCACTTATTTTTTATTGTTTTAGGTTGCGTAAGCACCTGTATTTTTCTTCTTGTTTGCTTACGTCCTTATTTATTTCCAAAACAAAAATTCTTTGCTCGTCCTGTCATTACAAACTTTGAAACTCAAATGTTCATCCGTTTAAAACAAAGTTTTCCAAATTATCATGTGTTAGCACAAGTGGCTTTTAGCGCTTTAATTACCAGTAATGACTATAAAATTCGTAGTCAGTTCAATCGTAAAGTTACTGACTTTGTCGTGCTAAACGACAAGATGGAAGTAATGGCCATTATTGAGCTAGATGACCCTACCCATCTTGAAAAAGTAGAAGAAGACCGTGTTCGTGATCAAATGCTCACTGAGGCAGGCTACCTTGTAAAGCGCTACACGAATATTCCTACCGTACGCCAATTACAAAAGGATATTCATTAATAAGCTATTTCGTTTCAGAATTTGCAGCTTCTTTTTCAGCGATTCTTTTTGCCATTTCTAAACGCTGCTGTTCGTATTGTTTTTTATTCTTCGCATCACTTTTTGCAGCAAAGAAAAGAATTCCTATAATCAGAAAAGGTATGAGTAAGCCTAATCCCATTAATAACCAAGGAACAGATTTTTTTTCAACAGGTTGCTGGCTCATAAACGCTTTAAACTCAGATAGTATCAATTTCAGACCGCGTAACAATATAACAAAAAAGAGCCGCTATAAAGTGGCTCTTTTTTTAAACTAATTTCAAATTAAACAAATAAATTTTAGAATTTACCTGTGCAATGTGGACTTTGGCTGGCATCTTTTTGAGCATCAGTTAGCACAATACCTGTACCTGCCGACATATTAGCTTGAATGAAATCTACAGCATTGGCATTTTCACATATGATTGCTTGTGTATGAGTTGCATTCGGTACAATAGTTAGTTTATAACCCTTATCGTAGCCTGCTTGTGGGAAGAGTTTCACAGCATTCGCTTTCATATTGGCAAATAAGCCTTGTGTAACGACTGGCAATACTGCTTGATCTTTTTCACCTTGAATAATAAATACAGGCGTTTTAATAACTTTCTCGGCTGTAGCATTGGTAGCAGGTTGAGTCGCTTTTAAAAAGTTTTGAACGACCTGATCTGTTTTAAATTTATTCAGATCGATACCGTACTGGGTAATTTGATGTGTAGGGTCAGCCAAGAAAGCTAAGATTCCCGCTTTAAATTTCTCTTGCAGGCCGTTTGCAGTATCAGGCACAGGATAGCTTAAACATGCACCATCATCACCTGTACGACCATAAGCCAATTCTGCAATATCAGCTGCCCCCGATGTAAAAATTGCCTTCAAGTCATAGTCTGGTTGCTGTGCTTTAATCCCTGCACTTGCGAATGCTGCATATGCTAATAATTCGGCATATCCTTCTGCAGTTTTATCAATTGTAGGTACAGCAAGTGCTAGTGGATCATTTGGAGACATTTGCCCTGCAGCAATCGCTGCATCAATCTGTCTACGCGCTGTAATCGCCTGATCTAGCTTACTAACTGCAAAATTACTATCTTGATTCATTGCAGGGTCAATATAAATTTGAATGATTGTTCCTAAACTTGAAGCAGGCGCCCCTGCTACTGCACCTTTGTAACTTACATCTGTATTAGCAAATTCAGCAGTACCCAAAGATGCATGCCCCCCTTGAGACTGACCAATCGACATCCAATCACCTTTTAACTGAGCACCATAATGTTCTTTTATTGCTTTAACTGCAGCTAATGCTGATTTTGCCTCACTAGATAAGTTTAAGTACGGATGCACCCCTTGTGTACCTAAACCTTCATAATCGGGTGCCACAATCACATAACCTGCTGCCAATAAAGACTCAGCAAGGATTTTAAATCGCGGATTAATTGCATTTTTACTTGGCGCACAACCGTCACCCACCCCAACAGTTCCGTGTTCCCATACCACTACCCGATAGCCATCTTTCGGTTGTGTTGCTTTTGGAAACAATACCATTGCTGTAGCAGTTGCTGTTTTTCCTTGAACATTTGCCATGTTATAAGTCATTACTTTGATCGTTGAAGCATTATCAACTTTATCAATCGCGTAATTACTTTCTGAGACATAAGCTTTATTTGTGTCTATCCCTGTGTAGTCATCATCATCGTCATTACACGCTGTGAGAAATAGTGCTGAAATTGATAATGTTATAGCTAAAGCAATGTTTGACCGTTTCATAGAATATCCTTTTTATGTGTTATTTATTCCGCATATTTTTTTATGCACAAATATTAAGACATAAAAAAAGTGCTCTGCATAGAACACTTTTCAACCTCACGGTCATTTTTACTATATGAAATTTAAAAATATTCCTAGAAAAATGATTAATCCTACCCAGCGATTGTGACGGAATGCCCAAAAACATACTTGAGGGTTGCGGTCTTTCGTTTTAATTGTTTGATATACAAAATCAAATGCCACTACAACTAAAGCAATAATTGCCCATGGGAATAAAATATTTTCTAAATATAGTGCAGTACCAATCAAAATAAGACTAGTTGCTTGTAAAAGAGCAATAATCTGGATGTCATATCGACCAAAAAGAATAGCGGTAGATTTCACACCAATCTTTAAATCATACTCACGATCTGTAATTGCATATTGAGTGTCAAAAGCCACTGTCCAAGCCAAATTACCAAAATAAATGAGCCAACACGTTATATCTAAAGGCTTACCCATTGCTGTAAATGACATTGGAATACCCCAAGAAAATGCCATACCTAACACTACTTGCGGTAAATGGGTATAACGTTTCATAAAAGGATATATAAATGCTAAAGCCAAGCCCCCTAATGCACAGTAGAACGTCGCGATAGGTAAAAAGAACAACGTACAAGCACTGGCAAATACTAATGCTAAAAATACATACACCGCTTCTCTTGGACTAATTACACCTGTTGCCAAAGGGCGTGTTTTTGTACGCTCTACATGTCCATCCACTTTTCGATCAGCGAAGTCATTAATTGCACAGCCAGCGGCACGCATAAAAATTGTACCTAATACCATCGCCAAAAGAATATGTAGAGGTGGCATTCCCTCTGCTGCAATCCAAAGTGCCCACATGGTTGGCCAAAACACCAGTTCTGTTCCAACAGGCTTATCAAATCGACATAGATAATAATAAGCTTCTAAACGCTGACGCCATGTTGTACCTGTTGCAGTCGTCATAGTAATTCCTTGTCGTGCTGCTGATTTAAAAAAGCTTCAAAAGCCGGTAAGAATGTTTCTTGGACGATAAATTTACATCCATGCCAAGTATAGCAACTTTGTCGCGTCCAACCTTCTGACAAAAGAATGACACGGCGGTCACAAAGTGGAGTTGTTCTTTGAAATAGAAAAAAGCCAATCGGCTTAGAACCAATATGCTGAAATATACGGGCCTTTTTTTGTAAGCTTTGAATTGGAAAAATACTTTTTGCCTTCACCCACGGCTCTGCCTCACAGCCATATAAATAAGTTTCCCTTACCCACGAGGTGTGAGCATGAGACATATTCATCCATTGACTATCTGCAAAAGTTAAACGCTGAAAGTGTTCTTTAAAGGGCTTTACACTGAACTGGCCACCACCAAGTTCAGTTAATTGTTGGGTCAGAGAACCAGACGCATACAACCATGTTTTCAACTCAGGATTTAAAGTCTTTTCCTGTTTAAGTACTGGTTGCCGTTTACGCATAATCTGCTCACATGAAAACTCGCACCTAGTTTACTCCAATTTTTTGATAAAAAACGTAGAGAATTCAATCAACATTTTGAGCAATAAAAAAGCCTGCATATGCAGGCTTTTTTATGAAATACGTATTACAAGCTGTAGTACATATCAAATTCAACTGGGTGAGTAGTCGTGTTAAGACGACGTACATCTTCAGTTTTAAGTTCGATGTATGCATCAAGCATTTCTTTAGTGAACACGCCGCCTTTTAACAAGAATTCGTGATCTGCTTGAAGTGCTTCAAGAGCCATATCTAAGCTATGAGCAACTGTTGGGATTTTTGCTTCTTCTTCTGGAGGAAGATCATACAAGTTCTTATCAGCAGCTTCGCCCGGATGGATCTTGTTTTGGATACCGTCGATACCAGCCATTAATAATGCAGCGAAACCTAGGTACGGGTTCATCATTGGGTCTGGAAAACGAGCTTCGATACGCTTACCTTTAGGGCTAGAAACGTATGGAATACGGATAGAAGCAGAACGGTTACGCGCTGAGTAAGCAAGCATAATTGGTGCTTCGAAGTGAGGAACCAAACGCTTGTATGAGTTTGTAGATGGGTTTGTGATTGCATTCAATGCACGAGCGTGCTTGATGATACCACCGATGAAGTACAACGCCATTTCTGAAAGGCCTGCATATTCATCACCAGCAAACAAGTTCTTGCCATCTTTAGAGATAGACATATGAACGTGCATACCAGAACCGTTATCACCTACCATTGGTTTAGGCATAAACGTAGCTGTTTTTGCATATTGGTGAGCAACGTTCCAAACTGCATATTTGAACTGTTGAACTTCGTCAGCTTTACGAACAAGAGTATTGAAGCTCACACCAATTTCTAACTGGCAAGAAGCAACTTCGTGGTGATGTACTTCTACACGACCTGGGCCCATGATGTCTTCGATTTTTGCACACATTTCTGCACGCATATCTTGTGAAGAATCAACTGGAGGAACTGGGAAGTAACCACCTTTAACACGTGGACGGTGACCAGAGTTACCAGACTCGTAATCTTTACCAGTAGACCAAGCAGCTTCTTCAGCGATTAATGTATGACGAGCGCCAGACATATCGATGTCCCATTTCACTTCGTCAAAAACAAAGAATTCTGGTTCTGGACCGAAGAATGCAGTATCACCGATACCTGTAGATTTTAAGTATTCTTCTGCACGACGAGCAATCGAACGTGGGTCACGCTCATAACCTTGACCTGTTGAAGGTTCAATAACGTCACAAGTCACAACTACAGTTGGTTCAGCAAAGAACGGGTCGATAAAACCAGTTTCTGCATCTGGACGTAAAATCATGTCAGATGCTTCAATGCCTTTCCAACCAGCGATTGAAGAACCATCAAACATTTTACCGTCTTCAAAAGTATCTTCATCAATAGAATCAGCTGGGTAAGTTACGTGCTGTTCTTTACCCTTAGTATCAGTAAAGCGAAAATCGACCCATTTTGCGCCACTTTCTTGTATGAGTTGAAGGACCTTGTTCGCCATGCTCATTTTGCTCCAATGAAATTTTGTTGCACTTGTTAAGTGCGTGTTAGTTGCTGGTATTTATATAGCAATTCTCATACCAACTTTATAAGACTTACCTAAAACATTGAATTGCTTATAACTATCCATGATTTAGGCCCCTTGTCTCGAACCCATTATACTGTTTGCATAGTTAAATGCACCATATTCAGACATTTTCAAATTATGGCATACAAGAATAGCTCGCAATCGCCCTAATTTAGTGCAAAATTGTTGCGCCAATATGAATCATCGCATCAATATCTACCAGTTAATCATGATCATAATACTTTCTTATATAGAAAGCTGACTTTGTTACTGCAATGCATGAAAATAATAATCTATTTTATATAAAATTTTTAAGCTAGAGCTAAGACCATGTTGCCTACTCCAAGCTTTGCCAAGAAAGGTTCTAGAAAAAAACGACTTCTAAATAGAGATTTTGAAAATGGAGTAATCTAATAGTTCATATTCATCCATAGGAACTCTAAAGCTTTAAAATATTATTCTAATTTTTCTTATAGAACTGTTTGTACTAAAGCAAGACTTGGTCAGCTTTGGTGCGCCAAGAAGAATCTTTTTCGCTGATAATTTCCCCTTCTAATTTTTACCATTTGTTATATACCTTTTTTATACATGACCAACTTGCTTTTTCACTTTAAAAAATCTAAAAAATAAAACATAACTTTTTTTTATAATTAAACAAACTAAAAGTTTTGTTTTTATCTAAATTACAAATATGTTCAAAGGATTTGAAATGAAGCATGAAATCGAACAATATGACAGAGCTTTTTTCGGCCACCCAAAACCACTAAAAACTTTATTTTTTACAGAGCTATGGGAACGCTTTTCTTACTATGGAATTCGGCCCTTATTGGTTCTTTATATGGTTGCAATGGTCAATGACGGCGGTTTAGGCCTTGACCGTCCAACCGCAGCAGCAATTGTTGGGTTATTTGCAGGTTCCATGTATTTAATGACCGTTTTCGGTGGTTGGATTGCCGATAATTGGTTAGGTCAGGCGCGATCGGTCTGGTATGGTTCCATTATTATTGCGCTAGGCCATTTATCGATTGCCCTAACCGCACTCTTTGATCAATTCTTCTTTTATTTCGGTTTAGTTCTTATTGTTATTGGTTCAGGATTATTTAAAACCTGTATTTCAGTCATTGTCGGAACATTATATAAGGCTCAGGATAGTAGACGAGATGCCGGTTTCTCCATTTTTTATATGGGGATTAATATGGGTTCGTTTATCGCCCCACTCATTACGGGTATATTAGCTCGTGAACATGGCTGGCACTTAGGTTTTGGAATTGGCGGCCTTGGAATGTTAGTTGCTTTACTTATTTTCCGAGCATTTGCTATTCCACAGCTACAAACTTTCAATGAGTTACGTCAAGAAAATGACAATTGGAACAAACCCGTCGTAGAAAATAAAAATGCGCCAAAAATTGCTTTCTCTTTTTTACTTTCTGTCGGAGTTATTATTGTCCTTACTTTGTTTGATGTCATTCATATTAATCCAGTCGCGGTAGCAACTTATTTAACAGTTGGAATCGGCGTTGGTATTATCGCTTACTTTGCTTATTTATTATTTTTCTTGAATTTAGAACAACACGATAAATTTAAAATTATTATTTGCTTCGTTTTATTAGCCACATCCGCATTGTTCTGGTCTGCTTTTGAGCAAAAACCGACATCTTTTAATTTGTTTGCACAAGATTATACAGATCGTATGGTTTACGGTTTTGAAATACCAACTGTATGGTTCCAATCAATCAATGCCCTGTTTATTATTATCTTCGCTCCAATTGCAGCTTGGCTATGGGCGAGACTAGGTAAATCGAATAAAGATCCGAATTATATCAGTAAATTTATCATTGCATTGTTGCTTGCAGCAGGCGGCTTTCTCGTTATGTCTTTTGCCAGTCGTTTTGCAATTTCTGGCGGCTTAGTTTCACCATTTTGGTTAGTAGGTACTATATTTTTACTTACCATAGGTGAACTTTGTTTAAGCCCGATTGGCTTATCAACTATGACCAAACTTGCACCTGATGTTATACGTGGTCAAATCATGGGCCTATGGTTTACTGGGTCAGCGTTAGGTAATCTCATCGCTGGTCTCATTGGTGGGCACGTGTCATCAGATAGTATTGACCATTTACCTACTCTTTTTATGCGATGTGTTTTGGCATTAGTAATTGGCGCAATCGTGTTATTTTTATTAAAGAAACCTATTAATAGATTAATGAACAAAAGTACCAGTAAAGTTCAACCTGACTTGGAAACTATATGAGCGTTTTAACTGTTCCAGAAAAACTAGAGAAACTTCGCGAACTCATGCGCAATCAGCAGATTGATGCATTTGTTGTGATGAGTGCCGATCCGCATATGTCAGAATATTTGCCCGACTATTGGAAGGCGAGACAATGGCTCAGTGGTTTTAGTGGCTCTGTTGGTACGTTAGTCGTGACGCAAAACTTTGCTGGCCTATGGGCAGATGGTCGCTATTGGGTACAAGCCGAGCAACAACTTGTTGGAACTGGCTTTAATCTTCAAAAATTAACAAGTGATGAGTCTTCAACACATTTAGCTTGGATTGCACAAAACTTAGCAGCAGATTCGATCATTGCGGTAAATGGACATACCTTATCTATTCAACAATTTAAAGCACTCGAACATACTGCACGAGTTCATAGCTATAAACTCGAGACTCAAAAAGATTTAGTTGGAGAGATTTGGTTAGACCGCCCAGAACTACCATCTGAAAAAATCTATTTAATGCCTGAAGGGTTAAATGCCCTATCTCGTAAAGAAAAAATTCAGGCGATTCGTGAGACTTTACATAGCAAGAATATTTCTGGGCATTTCATTTCATCTTTAGATGATATTGCATGGGTCTTAAATGCACGTGGACAAGACGTAGAATACAACCCTGTTTTTCTTTCTCATTTTTACATTAATGCAGAACAAGCTGTTCTGTTTATTGATAGTAGAAAACTAGATTCAAGCATTCAACAAGCTTTCGCAGCCGATGGCATCGAAATTCGTGATTATGAAGATACGGCTCAGTTTTTAGCGAATATTTCTGATGCTTCTGTACTTTTAGATCCAGCAAAAGTATCGATTTTTCATGAACAAGCCATCGCAAAAGATATTCAGGTTGTATACGACATCAATCCAAGTACGCTTTTTAAATCGCGTAAGCATGAAAGCGAAATTGCTCATATCCGCCACGCAATGCTTAAAGATGGAGTCGCGCTTTGTCACTTTTTCCATTGGCTAGAAAAAGCACTTCATCATGGTGAACGCATTTCAGAACTGACTATCGATGAGAAAATTACTGCCTACCGCGCTCAGCAAGATGGATTTATAGGCCCAAGTTTTTCAACGATTGCTGGCTTTAATGCCAATGGTGCTCTACCCCACTACCGTGCAACTCCAGAACAATATTCTTTCATTGAAAGCGATGGTTTATTGTTGATTGACTCAGGTGGGCAATATGTAGATGGAACAACGGATATTACTCGTGTGGTTCCTGTAGGCATACCAACAGAGCAACAAAAACGTGACTATACGCTGGTTTTAAAATGTCACATTGCTTTGGCAAAAACCATTTATCCAGAAGGTTTAGCTGCACCTCTACTCGATTCAATTTGTCGCCATACTTTATGGCAACATGGTTTAGATTATCGCCACGGCACAGGTCATGGCGTAGGCTTTGCGCTTAACGTACACGAAGGACCGCAAGTACTTTCTTATTACGCTCCTGTTCATGCGTACAGTAAATTGCGTGAAGGTATGATTCTCTCTAATGAACCAGGTCTGTACCATGAAGGGCAATACGGTATTCGTATTGAGAATTTGGTTGCAAACAGGCTCCACTCTGGGTTTGAAAAAACCTATGGTGAATTTTTAGAGTTTGAAACACTCACGCTTTGCCCAATACATTTAGATTGTATCGTTGCAGATCTGCTAACGAATGAAGAGAAAGACTGGTTAAATGGTTACCATCAAACTGTCCAAGAAAGACTCGCTGAACATTTGTCTGGCGATGTTTTAGATTGGCTAATTTATAACACACGTAAGATTTAAATTTTTTTTGTGACTAAGGCAGAATAGTTTTTTATTTCCAATGAAAAGCTTGTTCTGCCTTTATTGTCTTTATCTCTATTTTTTAATTAAAAGCTATTAAAGCTGATTTAGTTAAATAAATTTCTAAAAAATCTCCCTGTTTTTAACTAATAAAATAAAAAGTCCTTATTCATTGATAACTACACAACTATTAGCCATTTAGCCATTAAGAATTTTTATGATTAAGAAACATAATCGTAACTATAAAGAAGTAGTTTTGAAGAGAACTTTTTAAGCACTATGCTATTTTTAACCGTATTCAATATTTCTTTGAATTAAAGGGTTTCCCTATGCAGGTATCCAATTTCACAGTCACACGTGATGATCATTATACCGTTTCTACAGATCCCTCTAAACTCGACATAAAAGTGATTCATTCGTTTCTATACCATTCAAAATGGGCAAAAGGGATCGATTTAGAAACAATGCAAACCGCTATACAAAACAGTTTGTGCTTTGGGTTATATGCTCCGAACAACCAACAAATTGGTCTTGCTCGTATCATTACAGACTATGCAACCTTTGCTTATGTAAAAGATGTTTTTATCATCAATGAGTTTCAAAAATTGGGATTAGGACGATGGCTAATGGAATGTTGCTTAGAACACTTGGAGTCTCTTAAACTTCGCAGAATTATGTTACTTACCAGTACAGCCTCATGGCTCTATGAAAAAATAGGGTTTACTCCACTGAATCAAGAAAATTTTGTATGGCAGATTTTGCCTAATAATAAAGAGATATCTTCAAATTAAATGATCAATTTGCTCCACTCTTTTAGTTTAGAAAATACATCGACTTATAATTATTAATATGCTTTTGCTAGCAATAAAGCATGAAGTTATTACAAGACAAGGAAATTCTGGTACATTAGCCGCTTAGAAAGCGGCTTTTTATTTGATCAAATAAAGGTACTTTTTAAAAAGTAAGTAACATTGTGAGTAAAACTCTAGTCACTTATTAAATATATATTAATTATCATGAGGTTAAGTTCATCATGCTTCTAATGATCGACAATTACGACTCTTTTACCTACAACATCGTCCAATATTTTGGCGAGTTGAATCAGGAAGTAAAAGTAGTTCGCAATGATCAAGTCACATTAGAGGATATTGAACGATGGCAACCTAAATATCTGGTTATT
Source organism: Acinetobacter lactucae (assembly GCF_013122135.1). Lineage (NCBI taxonomy): Bacteria > Pseudomonadati > Pseudomonadota > Gammaproteobacteria > Moraxellales > Moraxellaceae > Acinetobacter > Acinetobacter lactucae. The sequence continues at coordinate 1,178,065 of NZ_CP053391.1, read as the reverse complement.
GGTCCTGGTCCTTGTTCTCCAAGCGAAGCTGGTATTTCAATTCCTGCAATTAATCACTTTGCCGGAAAAATTCCTTTGCTTGGCGTGTGTTTAGGGCATCAAAGTATTGGGCAAGCGTTTGGCGGAAACATTGTAAGAGCCAAAACGGTTATGCACGGACGTTTATCTGATATGTACCACAGCAATAAAGGTATTTTCAGTAATCTTCCTAGCCCATTCTCGGCAACTCGTTATCACTCTTTGGTGATTGATCAGCAAACACTGCCTGATTGCCTTGAAGTAACGTGTTGGACCAATGAAGCAGATGGCTCAATGGAAGAAATCATGGGTGTTAAACATAAGACATTGCCTGTTGAAGGCGTGCAGTTCCATCCTGAATCAATTTTGAGTCAACATGGCTATCAAATCTTTAAAAACTTTTTAGATATTTATGCATAAGTGATCACTATGAATATTCAACAAGCACTTAACCATATAACAAAAAATATTCACCTGACTCAGCCGCAAATGGAAGACATTATGCGCAGCATCATGCAAGGTGAGGCAACCGAGGCACAAATTGGTGCTTTGATGATGGGCCTTCGCATGAAAGGTGAAAGTATTGACGAAATTACTGCTGCCGCACGTGTTATGCGTGAATTCGCTATTAAAATTGATGTCAGCGATATCAAACATTTAGTTGATATTGTTGGTACAGGCGGCGATGGACAAAACTTATTTAATGTCTCCACTGCTTCAAGCTTTGTGATTGCAGCAGCAGGTGCAACTATTGCAAAGCATGGTAACCGAGGCGTTTCAAGTAAATCAGGTTCATCTGACTTACTTGAACAAGCAGGTATTCATCTTGATTTAGACATGCAACAAACTGAACGCTGCATTCGTGAGATGGGTGTAGGGTTTTTATTTGCTCCAAATCATCATAAAGCCATGAAATATGCTGTAGGCCCCCGCCGTGAGCTTGGGATTCGCAGTATTTTCAATTTACTTGGCCCGCTTACGAATCCGGCTGGTGTAAAACGTTTTGTGATTGGGGTATTTTCAGATGAGCTTTGTCGTCCGATTGCAGAGGTTATGAAACAGCTCGGTGCTGAACACGTCATGGTTGTTCATTCAAGAGATGGGCTCGATGAAATCAGTCTTGCTGCTCCTACTGCTGTTGCAGAACTCAAAGACGGCGAAATCACGGAATGGACACTTACCCCTGAAGATGTCGGAATTGAATCACAAACTTTAAATGGTTTAGTTGTTGCAGATGCAACAGCAAGTCTAAAGTTAATTAAAGATGCTTTAAGCAAAAATAAATCCGATATTGGTGAAAAAGCAGCAAACATGATTGCGCTTAATGCAGGCGCAGGCATCTATGTGGCGGGCATTACCAAAACTTATGCTCAGGCTGTTACATTCGCTCAAGATATTATCTATGGCGGACAGGCTTTAGAAAAAATGAGTGTTTTGGCTGAATTTAGCAAAACATTAAAGCAATCTCAGGCAGATTAAGGATTTCTCATGATTAATATTCAAAATACCATTTTAGGTAAAATTGTTGACCGTAAACATGAGGAACTTGCTGCGCGTTTAAAACAACGTAATTTGCAAGATGTTGAAGAACTAGCAAAAGCTGCAACTCCAGTAAGAGGCTTTGCAAATGCTTTACAACATAAACGTCCGGGCGTGATTGCTGAAATTAAAAAAGCATCTCCATCAAAAGGAATCATTCGCGCAGACTTTAATCCTGCCGAAATTGCTCAGCAATATGAACAAGCTGGAGCAGCATGTTTATCGGTATTGACCGATGTTGATTTCTTTCAGGGTGCAGATGAAAATATTGCGATTGCTCGCAATCATTGTGCCCTACCGGCTTTACGTAAAGACTTTCTGATTGATCCATATAATGTAGTTGAAGCACGTGCTTTGCATGCTGACTGTATTTTATTAATTGTTGCTTGCTTATCTGACCAACAACTTGAAGAAATGTCTAAAACTGCGTTTGAACATCAACTTGATGTATTAGTTGAAGTTCATGACGAAGAAGAAATGGAACGCGCTTTAAAGCTTTCTGAGCAATGTTTATTAGGCGTGAATAACCGTAATTTAAAAACGTTTGATGTAGATTTAAATACATCCATTCGATTGAAAAAATTACTTCCGGCCTCACGTTTATTAATTACTGAAAGCGGTATTGCGACACCAGATGATGTGCGTATGATGCAAGAGCATGATATTCACAGCTTCTTGGTGGGCGAAAGCTTTATGAAACAACCACGTCCAGATCAAGCTTTTACTGCTCTTTTTGGACAACCTCAAACGGTTTAATGAAGATATATGAGTAATAAAGATTCATCGCTTTCTAAAGAGCAACAGAAGTTATTGAAGCAATTTAAAAAGCAAATCTCCAATCCTCATTCAAGCAAAATCACAAATCAGCCTGAGTCTAAAAAATCTCAGGCTGAGTCTGAAGAATTGGAAGATACCCACCTGTTTCAACAGGCTGTTTCAGGTGTTAAACGCATCAACAATAGCAATGTTGCCGATGTAAAAACACCTCGTGCCAGAAAAGTTGATGCACAAACGCTAGCGAAACGGGCAGCCGCCGAAGGTGGCCGTGATACTGAACATGCCGAGTTATCAGATACGCAAGCTGCTTTAAATCCGGTCGCAAGCCAAGCAACGTTAAGCTATCGCATTGCTACCCTCCAGCATAAGGTTTTTGAAGACTTAAAAGCAGGCAAGATGCGTTGGTTTGAAGCTGTAGATTTACACGGCTGTACCATTGAACAAGCACGTGACGCAGTTTTACAAATCATCCAGATGGCAAAAGATGAAAATCAAAATGTCATTAAAATTGTGCATGGTAAAGGCCCAGAAGCGGTCTTAAAAACCTACGTCAACGGATGGTTACGTCAACACCGCGATGTTTTGGCCTTTGTAAGTGCGCCAGAAAATCAAGGTGGCACAGGTGCTGTTCTCGTGCTGCTTAAACGTGCAGAGAAAAATCCAAAGTTCGAACAAAAAAAATGATCCTTTGGGATCATTTTTTTACATCAAACACCTGCAATAATTGAGCAACCACTGCAACGGCAATCATTGCAGGTTGTTTCGATGAAATCCCTTCTATTCCGATCGGGCAAACCAAACGTTGTAATGTTTCCTGAGTATAACCACGTACTTGCATACGTTTCTCAAAAATAGCCTTTTTACTTTTTGAGCCAATCATCCCAACATAAGCAAATGGTTTTGCCGTAGGTTTTAAGGCTGTAAAACACAATTGCAAATCTAATTGATGATCATGAGTTAAAATTAAAATTGCACCTGAATGGTCAAAATGCTCGATCTCAGTTTCTAAGGTATCAGTCGTTAAACATTGCACCTGTTCCAGTAAATCGGATGGGAAAATATCATCACGCGGATCAATCCATTTCACCCTCACACCAATAGGTAATAAACAACGGACAATTGCTTCACCCACATGCCCCGCGCCACAAATCAGCACTTGCATAGCATAAGGTTGAATCTGCTGGCCAAATTGCCATTCTTCACTGCTGCCAGAATGAAACTCGAAACTTGGTTGCTGTTCCATATCCATAGTTTGCCAAGTGGATGCATGTTGATGTGAGACTGTACGCAATATGCGCTGCCCGGCTCGCCATGCTTGCAAACAATGGGATAAATCCGATGCGATCTCAGCGGGTGATATTTTTTCAAATAATAACCACATCACTCCACCACAACACTGCCCCAGCCGTGCACTGAGGTTAAAGCGTTCAATACGTCTCACACAAGCTTCAGTTTCGCTTAACATTGCTTTAGCAATATCAATCGCTTGAAACTCTAAATGCCCACCACCGATCGTATCTGATTGCTGCCATTGCTGTTGCAAATTAAAGCGCAATAACATTGTTGCACCGACTTCTCTTGGTGTTGAACCATCGGCGCGTACCACTGTGACCAATAGCATAGGCAGAGCATCGACTTGCCACGCCACAAAATCAGTCCACCATTGTAAATGTTGCATAATCTTCTACATTTTAGCTTGTGGGCGAGTAGCCAAAGCTTGTCCACGCCCAATCGCAATTGCACGTAAAATTTCTTCGGCAGTTGCCGGAGCATTCAATACGAGCGGTGCATTTTCTGGAATAGCCGCTTGTACTGCCTGACGAATTGCAGAGAAAACAGATAATGCCAACATAAATGGAGGTTCACCTACCGCTTTAGAGCGATAAATAGTGTCTGCCTGATTTTGATTGTTAAACAGTTTGACATTAAAAATATGAGGAATATCCACACTGGTTGGGATTTTATAAGTTGAAGGTGCATGGGTAAATAAGCGGCCTGCGTGTGGTCCCTGCGGCTGCCAATATAACTCTTCTGTCGTGAGCCATCCCATTCCTTGAACAAAACCACCTTCAATTTGCCCAATATCAATTGCAGAGTTAATCGATCGTCCGACATCATGCAAAATGTCAGCACGTAATACTTTCATTTCTCCAGTTAAAGTATCTATTGCGACCTCACTGACTGCTGCACCATAGGCATAATAGAAAAACGGACGCCCCAAATGGTTGACCTGATCATAGTGAATTTCTGGTGTTTTATAAAAACCACTGTCCCATAATTGTATACGCGCCATGTATGCCCGTTGAACTAAGTCAGGAAATGCCCATGAATAGCCATTCGCTGTTGAGACCATACTATCTTCAAATTGGACTTGATGAGCCGCACTATCACTTATTTCTGCGGCAAGTTTTGCCAGACGCTCACGAATTTTAATACAGGCATTTTGAACAGCTTTACCGTTTAGATCTGCGCCACTCGATGCTGCTGTTGCCGAAGTATTGGGCACACGAGAAGTATCGGTTGCAATTAAACGAACGCTATCGATTGGTAAACCCAACTCATGCGCAGCAACCTGACGTACTTTGGTATATAACCCCTGTCCCATTTCTGTACCGCCATGCGTAATCGCGACAGTCCCATCCATGTATACATAGACCAGTGCACCCGCCTGATTGTAGTGCACGGCATTAAATGAAATACCGAACATTAATGGGGTTAACGCAATACCACGCTTAATGATGTCATTGTTCTGATTAAAAACATGGATACTCTGTTTGCGTTTCGCATAATGGCTACTTTGCAATAATTCGGCTACTAATTTTGGCGCAACATTATCACGGACCTCTGCCCCATAGTGCATACGGTCACGTCCAGCACCGGGCTGCTCGGCAAAGAAATTACGCTGACGAATTTCAACTGGGTCACAACTTAAATAACGAGCAATGTCATCAATAATATTTTCAATGACAAACATCCCTTGCGGTCCACCAAAACCACGATATGCCGTATTGGAAACAGTATTGGTTTTACAACGTAAGTTACGGAGCTCAACTGCATTTAAATAATAGGCATTGCCAATATGGCAAATGGCTCGCTCATTCACTGGCCCAGAAAGATCAGCCGAAAAACCACAGTTTGAAGCCAGTTGCACCTTTAAGCCTTGCAAAATACCGTTGTCATCAAAGGCTACAGACCACTCATAAGAAAAACCATGGCGTTTGCCTGTAGCACTCATGTCATCATCACGATCTAAGCGTAATTTACAGGGACGGCCTGTTTTTTGTGCTGCCAAAGATGCAATACATGCCCACTGTGCCGACTGTGACTCTTTACCGCCAAAACCTCCCCCCATACGGCGGCTTTCCACACTCACCTGATGCATATTCATGCCTAATGCATGACAAATCAGCAGCTGCATTTCTGTTGGATGTTGTGTCGAGCAATAGACTTTTAAGCTCTGATTTTCTTGTGGAATCGCATAGGAAATTTGCCCTTCCAAATAAAAATGCTCTTGCCCACCCAGTTCAATAGCACCTGAAAGTTGATGGGCTGCGTTTTGAAATGCCTGCTCAACTTCACCATGGCTAAATTCAACAGGCGGTAATACCCACGATTCTTTTTTAATTGCATCTTGAATCGTTAAAATTGGAGTTTCGGGCACATACTCAATTTTTGCCAAACGAACTGCTCGACGGGCTTGCTGATAACTCTCGGCAACAACTACAAACAAAGCTTGTCCATAAAATTCGACCTGCTCTTCGGCAAAAATTGGGTCATCTTTTACAATTGGTCCCCAATTATTTTCAACATCAATATCTTTTGCCAAAAATACTGCATGGACACCATCAGCCTGACGTACCGCATCCAAATCAAACTTACTGATTTTACCTTTAGCACAACTTGAAAACCCAACCGCCAGATGCATCGTATTTTCAAGCTCGGGTAAATCATCGATATAAGTTGCCTGCCCAGTCACATGTAAATGTGCACTTTCATGTGGAATCGAGTCGCCTGCTTTAGCAGATTTTTTAGAAACACTTAAGTCAATGTTTTGATTCATATTAGATCTCCACCACAGCAATCAAGTCATTCACACGAGTAATCGCTTGAGACAGGATTTTTTCTACATAAAAACGCTGTAAACAGTTTTTAGCGACTTGTAAACGATATGCCGAGCTAGCACGTCCATCATCTAAAGGTTGATAGTCTTGGGACAATGCCTCTTGTGCCTGAATCATCAATTCTGCTGTAAGTTGCTGACCTTCTAAGATAGCTTCTGCATATTTTGCACGTTTGGGAGTAGCCGCCATACCACCAAAAGCAATTCTCACTTTGTGAGCGACATAATGAGTATCTAACTCGCATGAAATAGCTGCACATACTGCAGAAATATCTTGCTCAAAACGTTTGGCAATTTTATAGCTGGCAAATTTAAAACGCGTCTGCTCCTCACGAAGCGAAATAATAATTGCCTCAACAAACTCACCAAGCTGTAATGCTGTTTTTTGATAATCTAGATAAAAGTCTTCCAAGGCGATTTCACGGGTTTGTTCACCTACACGCAAAATCAATCGTGTACCTAGCGTAATTAATGCCGGCATTGAGTCACCAATAGGCGAACCATTGGCAATATTTCCACCTAGGGTTCCTGCATTTTTAATAGGCATGGAAGCAAAACGGCGCTGTAATTCTTGTAAGTCAGGATAAAAATCTGAAATTTTGATGAGTGCATCATTCAAACTTACATTTGCCCCAATCTTTAAAGCATGATCTGTGACTACAATTTTTTTGAGTTCTTTCACTTGACCAATATAAAGCATATCGCCTAAATCACGGCCCTGCTTTGTTACCCACAAACCGACATCTGTGCTACCAGCAACAATACGCGCTTGAGGTAACTGCAAACGTAATGCGGCAAAATCCTGCAAACTCTTTGGTGCAAAGAATTGCTGACCATAATTATTCAAATGTAATGCAGGTAATGCTTTGATCTCTTTTAATACATCAATTACTTTTTGACGTTGTAATAAAACACGCGGATAGTCATATGCTTTTTGTGCTGCATCTAAAATAGGGCGATAGCCTGTACAGCGGCATAAGTTTCCAGAAATATAATCACTGATTTTATCTTTGCTCGGAGAATGCTGTTCATTTTCATACATTGACCATAGCGACATAATAAAACCGGGTGTACAAAAACCGCATTGTGAACCATGCATATCGACCATTGCCTGTTGTACAGGATGAAGTGTGCCATCTTGGGCAGGCAATAAGTGATGAAGATCTTCCACTGTAAATAGTGCTTTACCATCTAAAGTCGGTAAAAACTGAATACACGCATTCACATTGCGCAATTGTAGGTTGTCATTGACCAACTCACCAATCACTACTGTACATGCACCACAATCGCCCTCAGCACATCCCTCTTTTGTACCAGTCTGCCTAGTCTTACCAGTTTGAGTATATTCTCGCAGAAATTGCAAAACCGTCATTGTAGGTACTACATTTTCTATTTGCTGCTGACCACCACGGAAAAAAAAGGTGATTGGACGTTCTGACATGTTTTATCCTTATGCTCTATAACACTGCATCTCTGCAAATATGATGCCACTAGGCGACCATTTAGAACTTACCTATATTAAATGCACATTTCATGTTCAAACACTTGACTATTAACGATAAAAAACATGAATTTTATTCATCTTTTATCAAGCGTGCGCAAATCCAAAATAAATATAGTGCGAGGATTTATGAACATCAGGTCATGTTTCTGATACAATGCCGAGCTTGTCTAATAGAGTAAACTTATACGTCTTATGTCAATGCAGCAATCGTACGCAAATATCCTGACTGCCGTCGGTGAAGATCTTGATCGTCCCGGCCTTAAAGATACGCCTGTGCGTGCGGCTAAAGCTTTTTCATATTTAACTTCTGGCTATAGTAAAACTTTAGAAGAAGTCACCAATAACGCTGTTTTCCCATCAGATAACCATGAAATGGTATTGGTGAAGAATATTGAATTCTATTCGCTTTGCGAACATCATCTCCTCCCGTTCTATGGTCGTGTCCATGTTGCCTATCTACCGGAAGGCAAAGTTCTCGGCTTATCGAAATTTGCACGTATTACCGAAATGTTTGCACGCCGTTTGCAAATTCAGGAAAACTTGACCAAACAAATCGCAGAAGCTGTCACAGAAGTGACTGAGGCTCGCGGTGTTGCTGTAGTCATCGATTCAGCACATATGTGTATGATGATGCGTGGTGTAGGTAAACAAGAATCAACCACACGTACTGTTTCATTTATTGGAGATTTTAAAACCGATAAAGAAGCACGTCGTGAGTTCTTAAGTGCCGTACCTGAAAGTTACTAATTTTTATTTAGTAAACTAATTAAAGCCCGACGAAGTTGGGCTTTTTTTTTACCTCTAAACGCTTCGCGAACTCCATAAAACATAACAATTAAATTATGTGATTTTTGTTATAAAACTACATGACTTCACTTTAAAATTTTTGATGAGTTAATCATGCGATTCCAAAAAATTTCTTGCTTACTTTTATCCCCTCTTTTTATTTTTAGCACCTCAATTTATGCAGGTAATACACTAAAAGAACAAGAAATTAAAAAACTGGTAGATCAAAACTTTAAACCGTTATTAGAAAAATATAATGTGCCCGGTATGGCAGTTGGCATCATCCAGAATAATAAAAAGTATGAAACCTATTATGGTCTACAATCCGTTCAAGATAAAAAAGCTGTAAATAGCAGCACCATTTTTGAGCTAGGTTCAGTCAGTAAATTATTTACTGCGACAGCGGGTGGATATGCCAAAACAAAAGGAACTCTCTCTTTTGAAGACACGCCCGGAAAATATTGGAAAGAACTAAAAAACACACCGATTGATCAAGTTAACTTACTTCAACTTGCGACATATACCAGCGGCAACCTTGCTTTGCAATTTCCAGATGAAGTACAAACAGACCAACAAGTTTTAACTTTTTTCAAAGACTGGAAGCCTAAAAACTCAATCGGTGAATATCGACAATATTCAAATCCAAGCATTGGTTTATTTGGAAAAGTTGTGGCTTTGTCTATGAATCAATCTTTCGACCAAGTCTTAGAAAAAACAATTTTTCCAGATCTTGGCTTAAAACATAGTTATGTCAATGTGCCTAAACTTCAAATGCAAAACTATGCATTTGGCTATAACCAACAAAATCAGCCCATTCGAGTTAACCCCGGCCCACTCGATGCACCAGCATACGGCGTCAAATCGACATTACCAGACATGCTGACTTTTATTAATGCCAACCTCAACCCGCAGAAATATCCAGCAGATATTCAACGTGCAATTAATGAAACACATCAAGGTTTCTATCAAGTCGGCACAATGTATCAAGCACTTGGCTGGGAAGAATTTTCTTATCCAGCGCCTTTACAAACTTTATTAGACAGTAATTCAGAACAAATCGTGATGAAACCTAATAAAGTGACTGCTATTTCAAAAGAACCTTCAGTTAAAATGTTCCACAAAACTGGCTCAACCAACGGTTTTGGAACATATGTCGTGTTCATTCCTAAAGAAAATATTGGTTTAGTCATGTTAACTAATAAACGTATTCCCAATGAAGAGCGTATTAAAGCCGCCTATGCTGTGTTAAATGCAATTAAGAAATAATCGTCTTTTCTAAAAACAAAAAAGAGAAATGAATAATCTCATTTCTCTTTTTTATGCACTTATTCTTTAAAAGAACCAAACATATCCTAAGCTTGATTTCATCCAGTCTTGATGATTTTGTTGTTCATAATCCCAGTTTAATCGAACAGCATTATTGCGATTAATCACATATTGCCACTGCGTATTGACTCTCAAATTCCATTGATTTTGATCTTCCCAATAGGGCAATTCAATTTGCACGACAGAGTTAAAGCGCTCAAACCATTGGTTCATACAACCTAAAGTCGGGCCTATTCCCACACGCCATCCTTTATCTAGATTTGAACCAGTTTGTACGTAGCTTTGCAGTTGCCCATAGCAAATATGCCTGCGCTCATAGTCTGCAAGACTGTAACCGACCTGTGCATTAAAGCTCGCGACGCCGTGTTGTTTGTCTTCATTAAAGCTTCCGTCATGAATAGCTTCCTGACGCCAGCCTAAGTTAAATCCCCAACTCAGCGGTGTTTTAAAAGGTTGAATCGGGTTATAGGAATTTACTTCGAGCAAATCAAGACGTTCTAGTTTTAAATGGTCATCTCGCCACTGCGCATTACCATTTAAAAAGAGTAATTGAGTACCTGCACGATATCCGCCTTGAGGGTCTATTAAGTCATGGTAGGCTTGCCGATGACCAAGTTCAATAAACTTATCACCCTGCACCTCTCCAGCTTTCACGGAAAAGTTACGAGCGTTATGACCTTGAGTTGGTTCCTTTGCTGGTCTTTTAGGTTCTTGACGTTGCTTATCTAAATCAATCTGACTTCTTAGCGCTAAAAGCTGACGTAACTGCGGTTGAGCAACACTTTCTTCTATTTTTCGGCTAATAAATTGGAGATATAAATCATCGTAAGCCATCTCGAGGATTTTAGCCTGATCCTGTTCACTAAATGATTTTAAAATCTGAGAAGACTGCTGTGTAGGCAGCATCGTAATTTGATGAGCCACCTTCGCCAAAGAGGCAACATGCTGATGAGCTTGGGCTAGTAGCTGAGTTTCTAATGCAGGTCGATATACAGGAGCTTTGGTGAGTCTCTGCTGCTGCATCGATTTAATGGTTTCCATTGGAATGGAGGCATAAGTAAATTTTTCTTGTAAGTTAGATTCAGGTTTTACTAAATCGACTAACCCTAACAATCGATAGGCGCAGTTATCACTCACAAAATAATAAGGGAAGCTCACATGTTGCATTTCCCAAATATGACTTACTAAAAACCGAGTTTCTTCAGGTGATAGATTTAACTCATATTCCCATAAATCACGGCTTTCAAAATCGCCGTACTCTTTTACTTTACGGTAATAAGGCATCAGTGAATATTCGCCTGGATATTGTCCTGTTAAACCTTTCCATGCGTATGACCAGTTGTCGTTGCCTGCCACGGTTGCTGCATAATTTACAGCATAGGAAACTAAATTTAATTGTTGCTGATCTTTTGGATCTAAACGCAATAACGTATGGCCAAACATGGAGCTCGGATTGCCCATAAAATCGGTCGCATAAATTAATGTCGCTTTGTAGGGCTTAATCTGCCCAATCCAGTTTTCAAATTCTGAACACTTTACTTGAGGTAATTCATTTTCTTGAATACCTAATTTTTGTATGAGCCATTGACTACGTGCCGGAAATTTACAACGAATCGACTGATTATCTTGAGCAGGCATAAATAATGCCGAGATGTCAGTTTTCAGTTCTTCTTTTAAATTATTTTTTCCATTTTTTGATAGAAAATAGCCAGAATAAGTGACCTCACTCTTCTGGTTTTTATTGGCATACATGAGCCTTTGCCATGTAATGTCTTGATCTAGATTTTGTTGTTCTGCGATTGACCAATATTTTTGAATAGTTGGATTTATATCTGCTGAATACGCAATATTCACTGCCAAAGAGGCAAAAACTAAAACAACTGACTTCATTAAGCTCATCAATTTTTATCATTAAATATAAGAAAAACCCTGTCATACGACAGGGTTTTCAGTTTCAAACTTATACGTAAGCTTTTAAAACATCGTCTTTAGCCATTACAGTTTGTAATGATGCTAAAACTTGAAGCGTATTTTGGTTGTTTGCAGAATAGATTTCACCAAAGTTTGCTTTTGAAACTTTGAAGAAACGGTCTTTATCTTGAGGTTTAATTTGCATTAATTCAGCAAGTACGTTCAGGCTCTCACCTTGGCCTACTGCCATATCACGTGCTAGAGCTTCAGCATTTTCATTTGTGAATGTAACCACTTGCGCAGTTACTGTTCCGCCTTGACGGCAGCCTAAAGTACCAAAAGTGATCCCTAGTAATTGGTTAGTAAAAATACCGTTTGTTGTCGCAGCAAGAATTTTAGGCGCTACTCCTTTTTTGCCAGCCCAGACTTGTGTACCCACACCACAACCTACATCGTTGTCAGCCATTGCAACACTTGAACCAGCCGCTAATAAAGCAGCTAAAGCTAATTTTTTTAACATAGATGTATAACTCCAAAATCATTATTGATTGTTTCTTATGTCTTGTATTGTTATGTGTAATTTTTATTACACGATATTAAAGATAACGAGAAGGCTGTGAATTAGCAATTAAAAAATAAACAATATGATAAAAAGTGCAAAAGAAAAATTTATCTTAAATTCCAATTACCTTGATTATCTCGATGACCTAATATTTTAAGTACCAATACTAAACTCAAGAGTAATAATAAATACCATGACCCCAGTTTACCCCAGCCCACCATATGCCAAGCATCTACCTGACTTGGATAGAGCCAGATTTTATAAAAAGTACTAATATTTTCAGCAATCCAGATGAGAAAAGCGAGGGTAAACAACACAGGTAACATCGGGATTTTAAATCTATGTTCATTTAACTGAAAATAAAGCTTAGTCTTCCAAAAAATAAACATACTGATCGCAAATAAAATATAGCGAATATCAGGTACAAAAAATTTACTCATAAAGTTTATATATGAGAACAATGCCAGTAAAAGCATCGTTCCAAAACTAGGAAGCTTTTCAAAAGAAACATGAAACAGCCGAATTGAACGTGCAAAAAAACTACCTACAGCCGAATACATAAAGCCTGCAAATAGAGGCACAGTTAAGATTTTAAATACGGCGGGCTGAGGATATTGCCATGATGCAATCGCAGGATGTGTTAAAAATATTTCCATGACCATCGCCATGACATGAAATAAAGCAATAACTTTGGCTTCTGCCCATGATTCAAGCTTTAAATATAAAAGACAAATTTGAATCAGCACTGCATAGATGAGTAAATAATCATAGCGATAGAAACCCATATATTCATGGCTTCCCATCGGTGCTGTGAAAGCAAAAGCAATTAAAAGCAAAATACCAAACAAGGCTGCCGAAACAGCCTTGCCAATAAAATGAATGGGTAAAGTCAGATGGCGCACAAAAAACTATCCTAGATATTTAGCACTATACTCATGCACTGTATCTACAAAGATTTTTGGCTGTGCAGGGTCTACCCACTGGGTAATCCCGTGGCCTAAGTTAGCAACGTAACCTGTTTTTTCGCCATTTGCGTAGGCATCGTCTAACATCGCTTTCACTGCTTTTTCAATTGAAGCAGCCGAGCCATATAAAACAGCAGGATCAAGATTACCCTGTAACGCTACGCGTCCAGAGACAACATTACGAGCTGTATTAAGCGGAGTGGTCCAGTCCAAACCTAATGCATCTGCACCAGTGGTAATCATTGGCTCTAGCCATTGACCGCCACCTTTGGTGAACACAATAACAGGAATGCGTCGGCCATCTTTCTCACGCTGCAAACCAGCAATGATTTTATTCATGTAGTTTAAAGAGAATTCGACATATTCACGGTGTGCCAATGCCCCGCCCCAGCTATCAAAGATCTGGATGGCCTGAGCACCTGCATCAATTTGAGCATTTAAATAGTCAATCACTGAATCTGCTAAATGATCAAGTAAAGCATGCAAAACTTCTGGCTGCGCATACATCATTTGCTTAGTGAAACGGAATTCTTTACTTGAACCACCTTCAACCATATAAGTTGCAAGCGTCCACGGGCTACCCGAAAAACCAATCAGTGGAACTTGACCGCCTAAAGCTGAACGAATTGTACTTACCGCATTCATCACATAATCAAGATCTGATTTTGCATTTAACTTTGGTAAATTCGCGACATCTTGTTCAGTACGTACCGTTTTTTGAAACTTAGGACCTTCTCCAGTTTCAAAATAAAGTCCTAAACCTAATGCATCAGGAATAGTTAAAATATCTGAGAATAAAATCGCTGCATCTAATTCGTAGCGGCGTAGAGGCTGTAAAGTCACTTCACAAGCAAATTCTGTATTTTTACATAGAGATAGAAAGTCACCTGCTTTTGAGCGTGTTTCACGATATTCAGGCAAATAACGTCCTGCTTGACGCATCATCCATACCGGTGTGGTATCTACAGGTTCGCGTAACAAAGCTCGTAGGAAACGATCATTTTTCAAAGTCGTCATTACCAATCTCTATATTCTTTATGTGGCAGCATCATATCAAAAACATAGAGATTTTTATAATTTCAATTTCACACAAAAAGCTTGTCAAACTACTAAAAAATGCATATTTACACAAAAGTATACTGCAAGGTGCAGGGTTTTCTGCAATACTTGCAACATGTTACATTGGGTTTATTGATATTCTTTTAATCACTAAATTGCCAATCTTGGGCTCATAGAGATGAGTTATTGGTAGTTTTATGCACTTTGAGATCAAATCAATCTTCCTATTGCTTATATGAAAATTCTTAAGGTTGAATTACATGTTTGTTCGCTCATTACTCGCTATGAGTTTAAGTTGTATTATTGCTAATGTTGCTTTTGCTGCTTCAACAACTGAGCAACCCCTGAACCCTAAAAAGGTATCAGCTCCTGTAGAAGATCCGATTGATCCTTTAGCAGTAGAAGCAGCTTCTAATGTACAAGCTCAAGCTCCGACACAAATTACCGCTCAAGAACAAAATGACTTAAATCGAGCGTCAACAACATTACAAAATTTACAGAAAACTGAAGACCCAAATGCTGAATCAGGCATCGCGGCGTCGACTCCAGTTGTTGCTAAAACCACTGCTACGTCTACGACTCCTGCGACAACCGCTGCATCATGGACTTTAGATAGCTTAAACTCGGCAGAATGGTCTGAAAATAATGGGAAAGGCCAACTTCCAGTTTACGCACGCGCACACGTTATGCTGAATAATGCACATGCATCACCAGGTGCGATTGATGGCATGAGCGGTAAAAACACATTAAAAGCAATTTCTTCATTCCAACAAATGAATGGTTTGTCACCTACTGGTGAACTCACTAAAGAAACTTGGGATGCGTTAATTGCTAAACAAACCAAGCCAGCATTTATTGAATACACCATTACTGATGCTGATTTAAAAGGCCCATACGCACAATCAATTCCTTCTGACTATGCGTTACAGGCTAAAATGAAAGGTCTGTACTACACGCGTGTTAGCGAAATGTTGGGCGAGAAGTTTCACATTGATGAAGCTTTCTTAAAGAAAATTAACCCAACTGCGACATTCAAGAAAGCGGGCGAAAAAATCATTGTTCCAAACGTACGCAATGATTTACCAGAAGATATTCATTTGATTATTGCGCATAAAGGTGCAAAACAACTGTATCTCTTCAATAGCCGCAACCAAATGATTGCGTCATTTCCTGCAACAATTGGCAGTACTGATACGCCTTCTCCGACCGGTACTTACAAGGTAGTTGGTGTAGCTCGTAACCCTTGGTATAGCTACTCACCTTCAAACTTTATTCAAGGTAAAAACTTAAAACCTCTTTCTTTACCACCAGGCCCAAATGCTCCTGTAGGTAATATCTGGATTGGTTTAAGTAAAAAGTCTTTTGGTATTCACGGAACACCAAATCCATCTTTAATTTCTAAAACAGCTTCACACGGTTGTATTCGTTTAACCAACTGGGATGCAAATGATTTAGGAAGTAAAGTACGTTCTGGCGTAACTGTTAAATTCTTAGAATAATCCTCTTAAATAAAAGAGCCTGCTTTATGCAGGCTTTTTTATTAAATTTTTAATATATCTCAGTGGATATTTAGTTATTGTTTTGACTATAAAAATAAAACCAGCCTAGGTTTACTCATTACACAGCAATTTTTGTATTTAGAATATTCAGCATGGTTTGCATTTTGGCTTCTGTTTCTAACCATTCAGCTTCAGCATCTGATCCTTCCACAATTCCAGCACCAGCATATAAGCGCATTTTATTTTCACTGAGTAGACCGCATCGAATCGTCACTACCCATTCTCCATTACCCTCGGCATCCATCCAACCTACTAAACCCGTGTAATAATGTCGGTCATAACCTTCATGATCTAAAATAAACTGCTTAGCAACATTGGTTGGTGAGCCACAGACTGCTGGTGTTGGATGTAATTCTAATGCGAGGTTTAATGCATTCGGTGCCTGTTGTTTGAGCACACCTTGGAATTCTGATGATAAATGCAACATTGTTGATGTTTCTAAAATATCTGGAAATTCAGAAACCTTGAGCTCTACACAATGAGTGGCTAAATTTCTAATAATATTTTCAACCACAATTCGATGTTCATGTTGATCTTTCTCCGAATGATTTAATTCTTGTTGACTGACGAAATTTATTTCAGAAATCTGAGATTTGGGTCTAGAACCGGCCAAAGGATTACTGGTTACAATACGGCCTTCTTTTGATAAAAGCAGTTCTGGGCTTGCGCCTAGAATATAATTATTATGTTCTACTGGAATCACAAAATTATAAGCATTTGGATTTTGTTTTAATAAAGCAGCCAATAAATTTTCTGGCTCTTGATGACGGTTAAACTCATATTCAACAGCCTGAGAAAGAACGACTTTTTCTACCTTCTTTTTTTCAAAAGCATCTAATGCTAACTGCACTGTACCTTCAAATTTTTGGCGTTGAATAAGTAATGATTTATTAATTACCTCAACATTATTACGATTTTTTAATGAGTTAATCGTAGAAGATGCTTGTGTTATTTTTTTATGATCAGCATAAAAATTTAAGCTACTTTTCTTTGTAATATCAAAAGGTATAGCACCAATTAAAACTGGATTTTGATGTCCTTGCTTTTTAATTTCTTCAAAACATTTTGCAATCTCTTCATTAAATAGTGCCGTATTTGCTGCAGGTGTATTTACCGTTTTAACGAATTCGTTCACTTCGAGATAATAATTCTTCGTAGAAAAACATGAAAATTTCTTTTGACCGATATGATCTAAATTTTGCTCTACTGATATTTGAGTCTGCATCATCTGAATATCACCTCTCACACTGATTTTTTTCAAGAAAATTCTGTAGTACTTCTTTTTAAATATAGGAGTATAAAAATACTGAAACACACCTTAATGCAAATGATTATTATTATCAATAAAAATTTAGTTTTCAATGCAAGAAATTGTAATTATCTCGTTATTTGTATAAAAAAATTGAACTTTAACTTCTAGATTTATCTCGATTAAACTTTCTTGTCTAAGGTGAAAATAAATAAACTCACCATCTAGTTGTTTAAATTTTATAATTTTAAAATCAATAATTTGCTTATATTTCAAATAAATTGCTTTAATGATACTTTCTTTAGCGGAAAATATTACCAAATAAAAATATGCTTGTTTTTTCTGCAGTTTTTCAATTTCTGCTTGTTCGTTTTTATTTAGAAAAACATCATAAAATTCATCTTTCTTTTTAAAAAAAACATAATGTTTTTGAGATTCTATATCGATCCCAAATGTTTTTTCTTTAACCGTGTTATTCCTAGCATATGCGATGGCATGACATGATTTTTTTGATCCAACATGGCTAATCCCACCCATCACGTCTTCTGGCCATAGAGGTTCCCCATGTTTACCTTGATAGATAATAGAATCTTGTAAATTGAGGCTTTGTAATGCATATTTGGCTGCTAAGCGCCCAGTCAAGAACTCTAATTGACGAATGAAGCGTGAGCTTTTTATATTCGGTGGAAGAAATATATTCAGCTCCTGATATATATGATCAAGTTGAAATATTTCTTTGATTTGGCTGAGCTGGACTTTATGTATCTCTAGCCCGAAAGCTGTTAGCTTTTCATATTGAATATTTATTTCATCCAGATATGAATTAGCCCCTCTACTTAACTGCTTCTCCGTATTCATAGCGTGGACTTTATTCAATATTCACGGTCAATGTTTCAACGATGGCAGCAATGTTTTCAAGCATCTTTAGTCGGGTCTCGGGGTTAAGAAAGTAGAAATGGTCCCCTTCAAACTCAATACTTCCTAACCAATTTTCTGTGTGTTGTTGCCATGCATCCATCATTCTTTTGTTAGGAATATCAGGGTCCTGTTTGCCGTAAAATGCAACAATCGGAACCTCAGTCTTATGAATGTTCTCGCTAAGCAATTGATCACTAAGATAGAAGTCGTTACGAATGATTTTGAGAAAGAATGTGAGTGCATCCTGATTATTTAAAATTTCGTCAGGAAAATTATTGTATCGCTTTAATTCATCAATAATTTTTTCATCAGTTAGCTCATGCTTGTACCGCATATGTTGAATATAGTGATGCTCAGGTCGGCTACTTATAACAATTAATCTCAACTGATCAATTATGGGTTTTTCATTCAAATAATTGAGTACTTTCCAAATCAAGCCACTTCCTACACTATGTCCAAATAAAATAAACGGCGTGTCTGAGTAAGCTTGTATTTCATTGGCAATTTGCATAGCCAATAGATTAGGATCATCAATCAATGGTTCATTTATTTTTATACCATGACCCGAATATTCAATAGGAATAATGCGAATATTGTCAGAGATCTGCTTTTTCCATGGATGATAAATACTCGCGCTACTCCCCGCAGGCGGTAAACAAAACATATTATATTGATGTTTATTCACTTAAGAATTCTCCAAATATTAAGCATTTTTCTTTTATAAAAAATGCTTAAATCAGGTTTCTGCTCTATTTTTTTAAACAGAAGTTGAAGCTAAATTGATAGTTTGAGTCGGCTGCCAAATGGCTGAATCACGATGTGTGACAAAAATAACCGTAGAAGAAAGAGCACGTATCGTTGTAACAATTTCCTGCTCAGTCTCTTCATCCAAGGCAGAAGTGGCTTCATCAAGTATTAAAATCGGCGCATTTTTAAGTAATGCTCGGGCAATTGCGACCCGCTGACGTTCACCACCCGACAATGCGGTGCCTTGTTTACCAACCGATTGATTAATTCCTTCTGAACTACGGTCAATCATTGCCCCTAATGCGGCATCTCTTGCAGCTTTTTCTATTTCATCAGCAGTTGCATCAGGTTTTCCTAAACGGATATTTTCAGCTAGTGTTCCTGTGAACAAAATAGGTTCTTGTGTGACATAAGCGATATTTGAAACCAAATCTTCATATTTCATTTGATCAAGAGCTATGCCACCAAGGGTAATTTTTCCTCTTTGTGGATCATCAAACCGTGTAAGCAATTCAAGTAAAGTACTCTTACCACTACCGCTTGGTCCGGTAACCCATACTCTGCTTCCCAATGCGATGTCGAGAGTCATATTTTCAAGTGCTGGCGCATAGCTAACGCCTTGTACCGAAATATGATGGCCAGTAGGAATTTGGGGATGTAATGGCTCAAGCAACTCAGGTGGATGTGTGATCTGATTAAAGTTGCGCAGTGCAGCAAACAAATCATTAATATGTAACCCTGCAGTAGCGAGTTCACCTAAGGGCGCTGCTGCACGCCCAATCAAGACAAGTAATGCCAACACCAAAGCAGCATGATTGACACCAGCGATCACCAGATATGTTGCCATCCCTGCAATCGGTAAAACACTTGCTAAGGTTGCAATAAAACTTGCAAATGCAGCAGCACGGTTGATTCGTACTAATGTCTCTTCTTGTTCTTCCCAACGATGTTCTAGTCTTTGGACCGCACGTTCAGGACCTGCTGCTGTACGTAATAACTCAACATGATCAACCAATTCCAGCGTTGCTTGTGAAGCAGCTAAATCGGCAGTATTACGCTTTTTATCAATATGCATGAGTGCACGTTGTGCCAGGAATTGAGCAAATAAAGAGAGTAAAAGTAAGCCTAAAGCGACAAATGCTACGCCTGCTCCGGCAAGCAGGCTTATTCCTATTGTTAGAAACAAAGGCATAAATGGGGCATGTAAAAAGGTTTGCAATTGATGAGCAGGGATACTCATAAACCCAGGAATTCCCTGTCCAGCAATCGTCTTAATCTGAGCACGCTGTTCATTGGTAAACCAAGAGAGCTTAGCACGAGCTAAAGATTTGCCTAACTCAGCAAATAGGTCCCCTGCTAAACGTACACCCGTGAGGAAGCCAGCACGAGTAACTACCACCGTCACCAATATTGCTGCAATTGCACTGATGAGAACCCAACTTGGTGACCATTGATTGACAATTGCAAATGCCAATACGGTATATGCGATTGCTTCAATTGCTGCAACAATGATCCATCCGATACCAACAATAATTAATTTTTGTTTGGCCGCACGAGGAAGCATCGAAAAAATCTGATCTTTATTTAATTTAGCAGGAGTATTCATAAAGATTTCCCTGAGTCAGTTGGGCCTTTAAGCACTAACCTGTTGTCAGCATGAGCAGCTAAGGCGAGATCATGAGTGACCATGACGATGGTTTTATTCTGGTTTTTAGCTAAGTGGCTTAATTCCAATATTATTTTTGTCGCATTGGTCTGGTCGAGTG
Organism: Acinetobacter lactucae; assembly: GCF_013122135.1. Taxonomy (NCBI): domain Bacteria; kingdom Pseudomonadati; phylum Pseudomonadota; class Gammaproteobacteria; order Moraxellales; family Moraxellaceae; genus Acinetobacter; species Acinetobacter lactucae. Next base: position 1,157,259 of record NZ_CP053391.1, on the reverse strand, counting down.
CGCTCGTTGGCTCGTCTAATAAAATAATAGGAGCTGAGGATAAAAAAGCACGCGCTATACCTATGCGCTGTTTTTCACCGCCTGAAAGTAAAGTTGCATCTGCATTTAAATCTACTTTTAGTTGGGCCTTGAGTAATGCCTGCTCAAGTTGTTCATCATTTGCATTAATGGCAGATAAGGACAAGTTTTCTCTTACTGTGGTCGGTAATACATCTCCACCTTGGGGAATAAACAAAACCTTTTCATGTCTTAGCTTTTCATGTAATTGCAAAATATCTGTTTTTGCTAATTGAACGACACCTTCTTGCAATACAGCGAACCCAGCAAGTGCTCGCAGTAAGGTAGTTTTTCCAACTCCACTCGGCCCTGTAATTGCAGTAATTGAATTTTTTGGAAATGAATAACTTAATCGATCCAATACCTTTTGATTTTCAATTACAAAGCTTGCATTAACTATTTCAAGTGTTGCATCTTCCTCAATCTGTTGTAGATTGCCGGATGAGAGTACTGGCTCTTCTAAGAATGCAGATAAACGAGTAGCTGCAGCTCGCCCAGCAGCGACATAATCAAGACCATGCCCTAAACGTAGTGAAGGTGTCACGATGGCCAAACTAAAGAAAAGTGTTGCAGCCAAGGTCATGCTGTCGTATTGATAAGCTACAAAATAGGCTATGGCAAAGGTTGCAACAGCTTGTAGTAGTGCAGTGGCAAAAGCAGCGAGTGTGGCGACTTTACTCACCCAAGACACCATATTTTGAGTGAAATTTTGTGCTGCTTGAGTATAGGCTGTTAAAGCGCCTGATTGTTGCCCATATATTCGGTTATCACGAATGCCGCGCGCATAATCATCAGCAGAACCAATAATATCTAGCATGACCTGCATACGCGCAGCGCCATCCCGTTTTGATACATGGGGAACAATAATTAAATAATAGAGTGAAGCAATTGCCCCAGGTAATAACACCCAAAGTGCCATCGGGCCAACCAACACAACTAATAAAACAATAGAAACTAAAGGGATTACAGCAAAAATCGCAATTTCCGACGGTAAATGCGCCACCATATGATGTAAAGTTGCGATATCGTCTGAAACCAGTCGTTTTAAGTTTTGGTCACCCTGTTTTGATAGGGTTGTGTTAGGTAACCGAATTAAATGATGAGCAATTTGACGACGTAATCGTGCCGAAAATCCAGCCTCTGCATCATGCACTAACCATGAAGCCAGTGCTGCCAATGCCGCCCCGACTATCCAAAAAACCGCTGAAAAAATTACCCAATAAGAAGATAAATAACCAATCAACTGAATCATGCCCCACAGGGCAGTTAAGATGGCTAAACCTGAAAATACGGCAGCAAGCGTACCTGCAAATAATTTAGGAAATGCTGGCTTGAGTGCTGGTGCCAAGGAAGAGTTTGTCATCAGATGAGATAACTTTAAATCAGACATGCTTATCTCTCTTTATATTCATAGAAAAAGCGGTACTTAAAATAAAATCTCGCTTCAATTGACCCGCAAGAATTGCCATTTTCGGCTTTAAAAAAGCATGAATAAGAAAATCATATAAAAAGTATTTTTTTAAAAACTTTAATTGCATCAAAAACTTCCTAACCACCCTATCAAAATATTTTTAGATCATTTTCTAGACTGTAAAAATTAATATGGATTTGTCTAAATCATCTTGGTTGATATGACTAAAAACCAACTGTACGTTTAGAGGCACCTTGTAAATCAAAAATAACGTCGTCAATTAAGCTATCAATCTGACGTGTATCTCGGTGATGTGCCGTAGTAATTAAATGAGCCATATTTCCAGAGGTAGCCAGATAATGCTTTTTCCAGACGTGCTCAGAAGGACACGGAAATACTACAGTGATTGAATTCAGATTCCGCCAAGCAGGAATACCCACTGCCTGAAAACGATCAACCGCGTACTGGGCCATTTTTAGGCAATGTTGAATTCTCTGTCGTCTTTGTAAATTGGTTTGGCTACGTATTGCCGCCCACATCAACAAGACGGTATGACCATTGCGTGAACCACTAATGGTTTGATCACGTGTAGAGATATAGTCAACATCTACCGATATACGCTCTACATTTTGGCGTTTGGCCACAACTATGCCACACGGAATCGGTGAGCCAATCATTTTATGGCCAGATACACAAATCGAGTCGATACCATGAGCAAAAGAAAATGCTTGAGGATGCTCGACAAAAGGTAAAATCATGCCACTTAAGGCAGCGTCGGCATGAATATAATAATCTCTGCGCATGATTCCGATTTGCGCTAAGCGCTCTTGAATCATTTCAATATCATCAATCGCGCCAGTCATGGTCGTACCAATATTTGCAAAAATAATGGGGTGACTTTCTTTATTAGTTTTTATTTTATGGATTAAGTCATCATAGTCGATTTCACCATTATCCAATGATTCGATCACACAAGATTTCATCTGCAATAATTTGGCGATTTTCCCAACCGAATAATGCGTATCTTTTGAGTAATATAATGTGGAATCTGGAAATAGCTCACGCGCCAGATAACAGCCAAACATATTACCTTCTGTGCCACCATTGGTTACGTACCCCCAGCTTTTTTCAAAGGGAATTTGAAAAATTTCAGCAAAATACGCCATCACATCTTTTTCAAAATCAAAAGAATTCAATGCGTAATTACTATAGTCTTTCCAATCACCACAATTATTAATAGAGAATTTGAAAAAACGGAATAAAGCGGAATAATCAAAATCTGCAGATTCAGGATACCCAATATTGAAGTATTGATGTTTTAAACAGTAATTCCAGAATGTCTCTATTTTCTCTTGATCAGCAGGCGATAAAATCATTTTTTGCTCCGTTAATATGACGATTACAAGTCGTCTAAGGAGTCGCTATCAAAGATATAAATTTTATGTATAAATTTAGCGACCAGGATTTGTCGTATGCCTTATGAGGCAACCCTCTACCCTGCAATCCTTTGCCGTGCATCCACCAATGACCACCAATTTGATAAAGTGGGTGTGCGTCCTAATTCTTCAAAACTAATATTGATTCCCTGCGCTTTGAGTTCCGAAGAAAACTGCATAATCCGTAATGAGTCCAATCCATAAAGAATCAGGTTTTCTTCTGGATCTAATTCATCTTCTTCAATAAGCTGCTGGACCTTTTGCTCTAGCCAAGGTCGTGTAATGCCTGTTGCCACCTGCCCCACTACAGATTCGGTATCCACAACTTGACCGCAACGTGAAGATACATATTTCAAAGCTAAGCGATGTTCTTCTTCTGAAAAATCGGCAACTGCATCCCCAACAAGAAAGGGTTGTATGTCACTCATAAAGGCTTCAATTGCCGTAACCATGCACCCGATATGGGCATAGACACCGCCAATAATGAGCTGATCACGTTTCCAATTTTGCATTCTTTCAAGCAAATCCGAACGTTTAAACGCGCTATAACGCCATTTCGTTAAGACAATGTCATGTTCAGCAGGAGAAAGTTGATCAATAATTTTTTGCTGATCGATTGTTGAGGCTGGCAAACCCGGTCCCCACATCGCATTCAGTAATGCGCGATCCTCCGCTGGTTGTTCATAAGGCTGTGCTGTATAGACAACCGGAACATTGTTCTGATGTGCCCAAGTTCTTAGTTGAACTAAATGATTAACAACCGTTTTAATTAATTCACTTTCAGCATCGTAAAAATTTAAAAAGTAGCGTTGCATATCATGAATTAATAAAACTGCTCGAGAAGGATCTAACTGCCAGTCTGTTTTATTATTTGGATAACTCTCTCTTTTGGGCATGAGATAAGTGGAAATTTTTGCAATAGCCATATGCTGCTCAATATTTATTAAGATGTTGTAGATGTATTTAAAATGCTGCGAAGTTGTTTTTTGTCGACCTTACCGACTGCGGTCAGTGGCAAACTTTCAATTAATTTGATCTGGTCTGGAAGTTTGTATTGTGCAATGCCCAACTCCATGAGATGGCGTCTGAGCACAACAGCTTTAAGTTCAGGATTGCGAGAGACAATATAGGCACAACTTTTTTCACCGAATTGTTCATCAACAATTGCGACCAAAGCTGCGTGCATAACTTCCGGATGTAAAAGAATAAGTTTTTCTATTTCTTCCGAAGCAATCTTTTCACCACCACGGTTAATCTGGTCTTTAATTCTTCCTACCACACGTAAATTGCCATCAAGGGTACGCTGCACGAGATCGCCCGAATAGTAATAGTTGTCCTCATCAAAGACCTGTGAATTATGTTCAGGGCTTTGGTAATAACCACAAAAGGTATAAGGTCCCCGAGTCGCAAGCATCCCTATTTCACCTTCTGGGACTTCTTTATACTGCTCATCTACAATTTTGATTTCATCATCAGAACTGATAGGACGCCCTTGGGTTGTAAAGATTTGCTCATCGGAGTCATCGAGTCTGGTGTAATTGACCAAGCCTTCGGCCATTCCAAATACTTGTTGTAATTTACAATTGAGGACTTCAGGAACTTGACGGGCTAAAGATTCAGGGAAACTTGCTCCTCCCACTTGAAGCAACTCTAAAGACTGGATTTGATCTTTATATTGAGCGGCTTTTTCTAGCCACATAATGACAGCACTCGGCACTAAAGATGCCATATTGACTTGATGTCTTTGAATAATAGAGAAGCAATTGAGCGGTTCAGGATTTGGTGCCATAACAACACATCCACCTGCATGTAAAACGCCTAATGCACCGGGTGAACTCAACATAAAGTTATGCGGAGCTGGCAGAGCACACAATAACCGGGTATTTGTGTTTAAACCGCAAATCTCGGCACTGGCCCGCACACTATAGTCATAGTCATTATGCGTGCGTGGAATAAGTTTTGGTGTTCCCGTACTTCCACCTGACAACTGAAAGAAAGCAACTTCATCAGCAGGTGTAGATGAAAAATCGACAAAGGTCTCTGCTGGTGTTTCAATCCAGTCTAATAGTCCGAAATCGGTAGCTTGATGATTGAGCATCAAAATAATTTCAGGACTTAAATCTACTTCATGAAGTGAGTCAATAAATTGATTATTGCTAAAGACTTCATGCTGACGCGAACCAATTAAAAGCTTAGGTTGAATCTGTTTAATAAAGGCATTTAGTTCATATTGGCGATGGCTATATAGTGCATTGAGCACAACCACGCCTGCTTTAAGCAAGGCAAAAAAGACAATATAAAACTCCGTAACATTGGGAAGTTGTACTAACGCAGTATCACCCTTGCCCAAGCCTTTTTCAGCTAGTCGAGAAGCTAAATTCGTTGATAGCCGGTCCAGCTCGATATAACTTAACTGACGCTCACCACAAATAATTGCCGGCGAATGCGGATGCGATTGAACCCCTACCGTTAAAATGCGCGTCAAAGGTTGGTCAATCCAATAACCTTTATTTCGATAGTGTTGCGCTCTCTCTGGAGACCAGTGAACAAACTCAATCAACTGTTTTTTCATGACATTCTAAATATTCAATTTAATTTAATGGTTATCAAGCTATTGATTCTTCTTAAATTTTCTTACATATCGGTATAAATATTTAATTTGAATACCGACAAAAGAAAACTCTTAAGACGGACAAGCTATATATTCACAGCAAAATTGAAAATGATTAACAAATGCAACTGGTAATCATTTTCATTTGTTTGTATGATGCTGAAACAAGATTAATTTGTCAACCGAGTTATCGTTCAATGTGTGAATTAACTTCGATGCAAGCGGCCTGCTGGTTTGGCCGCTCTGGCAACGCAACTTTAGGTGGGGTTGCTGCCCACCTCTATGCAGAATTTGACGGTCAATTTATTGATCTACAAAAATTACATTTAGCACTTCAACGACTTTATAAAGAACACGCTATTTTGAGATTAAGTTTGAGCGCAGATGGCATCGCAAATATCATGTCTGAGAAGGCTCAACAGATATTAGAAGTCGATGATTTTTCAAAGCTTAGCAATCATCAAATTGAGCAAATGCTCATGCAAAAACGGGAGCAATGGACCCATCAAAAACTTGATTTAAGTCAGGGCCAGACTGCAAGATTTTCTGTAAGTGTTCTTAAAAATAACATTTTCCGTTTTCATATAGATACGGACATGATTGCTATAGATCCATCCAGCTTCTTGAATTTAATGGAAGATCTTTCTTTGTTTTATGAAGACCCAGAAATATCATTCTCCCGCCCGCCTAATTTTTTTGACTGGTATCAAAAAATACGGACGGACCCTGACCTAAAAAAATTAAACCAACGAGACCGCTTATGGTGGAAACAACGTTTGCCTCATATTAGCCCTGCTCCGTCTTTACCTTTCATTAATCAAGAATTTAAAACAGCAAAAAGTGATCGTTTAAGAACTTGGTTGTCGCCAAAAGAACGAACAGCATTACAACAACTTGCTAGAGAACAACGCATTACTCTGACTAACCTAATACTAGGTTTATTTGCCTATACGCTTAGTCATGCAACCAAAGATCACAGCTTCCGATTGAATATTCCTACTTTTTGGCGTGAACCGGTTTTAAAAAATGTCGAAGGCACTATTGGTGATTTCGCTAATTTAGTCATTCTAAATGTCGATATGAAAGAGACAACGACCTTAGCCGCATTCTGCAAACAAATAGCAAATCAAATGCTTGAGTTATTAGAGCATTCACATTATTCGGGTGTGAATGTTCTACGTGACCTGTCCCGTTATCATGGTAGTGCACAGATTGCTCCCGTGGTATTTACAGCGGCACTCGACTTAGAAAATGATAATTTACTTTCCGAACGTGTCCGCCGTGTTTTTGGCTCAATGAATTGGGTCATTTCACAAGGACCGCAAGTTGCACTTGATGCACAAGTTGCTCATGTAGATGACGGTATTTTAGTTAATTGGGACATCCGTTTAGATGCTCTACCCAAAGAATGGATCACGAATTTATTTGAATCTTTCATTCATTTACTTAAAAATCTTGCCGCACATCCTGAGCAACTGAATACACAAATTATAAGCCCAGTACAAAATACCTCGTCAGATCGTACGTCTCAAAAACCATTAAACGCGTTACAGCAAGCCTACCTATTAGGTCGAACTCAGGCCCTTCCGTTAGGTGGTGTTGCCATGCAAGAGTTTAGGCAGTATCACGGCAAAATGGATATTGTTTTATTAAAACAACGATTGACAGAAATGGTACGGCGGCATGACAGCTTACGAACCTATATTGATAAAAATAGGTTAGAACAATATGTAAGCGATCAAGTGAGTGTCAATTTAAAAGAAATAGACCTAACGACATGGGAACCTGAACGTGCTGCTCACCACATCCAGTCCTATAAAAATAGTTATACGCATGAGCTATTTGATTTAAATCAGTCGCCTTGGAATATCACCGTATTTTTATTAAAAAATAATCTACTAACGATTTTTGTCCGCTTTGATGCATTAATTTTAGATGGCCGATCTATAGCTTCACTTATGTTAGAGCTATTCGACGGACAACAACATGATATCCAAACGCAAATAGAAGAAAATGAAGCTGAAAATAGCTTACCTGTTCATCAGGAAGATATGGCTTACTGGGAAAGAAAATTTTCTAAATTATCGTCTATTCCAGCGCTTCCTTGGAAAACACCCTTACAACATTTACCGACTTCACGTTACCAACGTAACAGTCTAGTTATAGAAAAAGATCAATTTAAACAGTTGTCTAAAATTGGTGCAAAACATTCACTGTTTAAAAACTCAATTATTATGGCGATTATTTTGGAAGTGCTATCTCATTGGAGCACGGACAAATCTCTATGCGTTGCTGTTCCTACACTTCCCCTCTATGCCGGACCATTTTCAAATAGCTCTACGTTTATTGCTGTTGAGTGGAAAACTTCAGATCAATTTGCTGAACAAGCAAACCGTTTGCAGACGGAAGTTTTAGAGGGTTTACAGCATCTTTCATTTTCAGGCGTTGATCTCGCTCGACTATTATTTGAAAAAGTTGGTGTTGCTCCAGTACTACCAATTGTAATTACAAATGGTTTGTCATGGCCTGTATTATCTGAATCTCATCCTATTCAGCAACAAGATGGCCTTACTCAAACACCTCAAGTTGCAATTGATATTCGCTTTAGCACAAGAAATGACGGCGCTTTAATTTTCGATATTGATTATGCCCAAGAAGCATTTCCTTCCCATATGATTGAAGATTTCTTGAATGCACTGCAATTAGCAATCAAGCAAATTATTGGCTCAGAAATATTCAGTTTTGATCTCAGCAATTTTTTCAATGAGCTTCAAAATAAAAGGCCATATTTTAAGAATACTGAGTCCGACCATTCATCTACACCACTTGAAAATAATACCAAACAGCAAAATCAACTACTCGACATTTATCTAGAAGTAATAGGTCACATGCCAAATAAGGAAGTGGACAACTCAACTCATTTTACTCATCTCGGCCTGCGTCCACATCATTTAAAGGTCGTTTCAAAACGTATTAATGAAACATACGCGATTCAGCTCTCACCTGTTCAACTTATTCAATGTCGCAATATTGCTGATGTAGAGAAACTACTAACACCACATTAATTCGTATTTTTAACTTTCATAACTTTGGAAACAGATAAAGTATAAACATGAAAAAAATAGATATTACCGGAATTGGTATTGGGCCATTCAACTTAGGTTTAGCTGCTCTTTTGTCTCATCATCCCGAAATCAAAAGCGTATTTTTAGAACGCAAACCAGAATTTCGATGGCATGAAGGGTTGCTATTGCAAGGCACGACATTACAAGTTCCTTTCTTTGCCGACTTGGTTACTATGGCCAATCCTTGCCATTCATTAGGCTATATTAATTATTTACATCAACATGATCGTTTACATCAGTTTTATTATTACGACAGTTTTTTAATTCCACGCCGTGAATATGACCATTATTGCCGTTGGGCTTCAAAACAGTTACCAGACTGTCAATTTGGAGAAAACGTAAGTCATGTGGAATATGACGCCAAACTCGATAAATTTATTATAGAAAGTGAATCAGCCTCGGGCGAAAAACAAAAATATATAAGCCAAAATCTGGCGATTGGTATTGGAACTAAACCTCGAATTCCTAAATGGCTAGAAACATGCAAACACCCTTTGGTAAAACATTCTGCGGAGTTTGCAAAAATTCAGGAACAACTCAAACAATGTAAACAAGTCACGGTTATTGGTTCGGGCCAGAGTGCAGCAGAATGTGTACTTGCTTTATTTAATTCACTTACACCAGAACAAGTAAAAGCAGGTGCATCTATTCGTTGGATCACACGTTCTGCCGGCTTTCACCCGATGGAATATTCTAAGCTTGGACAAGAATGTTTTACTCCTGCATATATGCAATATTTCCAAAGTCTGCCTAGAGATAAACGTCGTGATATTGCTGCTAGTCAGGGCCTGATCTATAAAGGAATTAGTTTCTCAACCATTGGTGATATATATGATGTACTTTATGAGCGTTCAGTGGCTGGTGAGAAATCTGGTTTAAGTCTATATACAAGCTGTGAAGTTGTATCGGTTGAAGAACTTGAATCGGGTTCTCTGCGTTTAACCTGTTTGCATACCCAACTCGATCAACGTTGCGATTTAGAAACTGATGCCCTTGTCGCGGCTACAGGCTATGTTCATGATTGGCCAGAATGGTTCCAAAATATGAAAGGTTCTATTTTAGCGGTTGATGATAAAAATGATTGTATTGTTCAAGAAGACTTTACGGCTTTACGTTGTGATCAGGGCCAAGGTCGAATTTTCATTCAAAATGCCGAGATTTTTCAGCAAGGTGTAGGTTCTCCAGACTTAGGGATCGGAGCAACCCGAAACTCAGTGATTATTAATCAATTACTGGGGCGTAATGCTTATCGAATTCCTAAACAGTCTTCTTTCCAGCACTATGGTTTACCAGAATAAAATATGAATATCATAAAAAACCCGCGATTGCGGGTTTTTTATTCGGTTGAAGATTACAACAAATTAAAAGTCATATGATACAGATAGCATATATGTTCTTGGTGCACCTAAAGCCAAATTCGTCAATTGTGGCTGTGCCCAATACGCTTTGTTGGTTAAGTTGTAGATATTGGCACGGAAAGTCACTGGGTGGTTCTCGACTTTCGTGCTATAGCGTGCGCCAACATCTAAGAGCGTACGCCCAGGTACGGACAAGGTATTTTCTGCATTAATATATTGCTTGGAAACTGCATTGATATTTCCTGATAAGGTTAAAATCCCTTGTGCTACTTGAGTATCCCACTCTGCTCCAAGCTTAGCCTGATTTTTTGGCACAGCAACTGCTGTATGACCATCGTTTTTTCCACTCTTAGTCTTAGTAAGTTCAGGATCAAGATAAGTAAAGCCCCCCATTAAACGTACATGTTCAATCGGTGAACCAAAGAATGACCATTCAATACCACGATTTCGTTGTTCTCCATCCGAAACAAAGGTAGATAAGTTATTCACAAGCTTTGAAGGGTCTAAATAACTATTTGGTTTGGTAATTTCGAATGCACTCAAGGTATGCGCAAATGTCCCCAAATCAACCTTCAAACCAAGTTCCTGTTGTTTGGTTTTTTGAGGAGGAAATATTTCCCCTGGATTTGATGCATTTGCAGGTGCCTGATCTCCCTTTGTCAAACCTTCAATATAGTTTGCATAAACAGAAATTTTATCAGTCGCTTTAATCAGTAAGGCGACACCAGGGGTGGTTGCTGATTTAGCATTTTCAGGTAATGTATTAACAGAACTTGTTGCTTTTACAGTCTGATGACGAAGTCCTAAAGTCAACTGTACTTTATCTTGAGCAAACGACAATGTATCGGCTAAACCGAAGCTAGAGGTGGAGAGTGTCGAATGAAATAGAAACGGCGGTGTAAATTCCGGTTTAGGCCCCCAATTTGGATTAGGATCATAAATATTCGTAAAAACAGGTTCACCAAAACCTGGGATAATTCTATAACCATAATCATCTTGTGCATGATTATAGTAAGTTGCGTTGGCGACCCATTGATGTTTCACAGGCCCCGTCTCAAACTTGCCTTTAAAACCTGCATCTGCTGATTTTTTATCGACTTCAAAAGCAAGTTGCCCAAGTGTTGAACTCAGTGTTCCAGTGCTACTCGTAATCGTCCCTGCACTTGCCCCATTATATTTATATTTGGTTGTACTTTGTCCATAAGCCGCATATGCCATTAACTGATCAGAAAAATCATATTCGCCACGAATCATGGCACCTTTATCTTTGGTTTCAACAGAGCCCCAATCCGGACTAAGTAAGGTATCCGCTTTCGGTGGTTTCGGAATTCCAACTGCAGTAGAGACGTTAACACCACGTGTTACACCATCAACATGATCTAAGGCATCGTAAGCATCAACAAAAACACGTGCTTTTTCACCTTGCCAATCTAAGCCAAGCGAAAATAAACGACTTTCTTTCGACTGATCATTAACTGCTGCATCACCATCTCTATACATCCCATTGATACGAACGCCGAATTCTTTATTTTCACCAAATCTTCTTCCAACATCGACATGTCCACCAAACTGAGCATCCGACATATAAGTTGTGGTCAATCGTGCAAACGGTTCATCAGCCGCATATTTGGTCACTAGATTTACCGTTCCACCCACCGATCCTGCTGGCGGCATCCCATTTAACAAAGCGGAAGGGCCTTTCAACACCTCAACGCGGCTAAACATTTCCGGAGAAGTTCGATAAAATGGTGTGATACCGAAAAGTCCGTTCATTGACATATCATTCGTGCTCGAAGCATATCCACGAATATAATAGTTTTCACTCCAACCACCACTTGCACCGTTGGTATATATCGATGGATCAGTTGCTGCAATCACTTCTGTAATATCTTTTGCCTGTTTATCTTCGATATATTTATCGGTATAACTAATCGTATTAAATGGCGTATCTAGAAATTTTTTACTACCGAGAAATCCAACATTGCTCGATGTTGCAACTTGTCCGCCTGCATAAGTATCGTCTTGTTCAGCTTTTACGGTAATTGCTGGTAAAGCTGCTACATTTGTTTGAGCAGCTTGTTGTTCTAGAGTTTTTGTTGAATTATTAATAACAGCAGCATAGGTATTTGATGCACATAGTACAAATACAGTGCCTAATGCATAGCCTAATCGAAGGGCCATTTGTGCAGATGCAACACCATTTAATACAAAAGAACGTTGATTAATTCTTTGATCATTCCCACTTTTAAAATTACGGTTATCGCTAACGTTGTTCATTGAAAGACCTTTAATGTTGTGATTCATTTTTTATTAACTATCTGCTTAAAATACAAAGCAAAATAGTGAAAATTTATGCTGTAAAATTTGATTAAGTGATGTGAGTAAAAATTTATTGGTAGCCTTTTTTCACATCTTCCATCACTATTTTGAGTGAGGTTGGGCTTGCAGCAGTGGTGTACCACGCATCGGCATCGACAAAAATGACACGACCGTTTTTCCACGCTTTGGTTTGACGTAATAATGGATTTTCAACACTGGCAGCATTAATGTTTGAGCGATGTTCCATCACAGCAGTTCGGTCCACGATATAGAGAATATCTGGGTCCGCTTTTTTGATGAATTCACTCGAAATTGGTTGTCCATGTAGACTTGTATCCATCACACCACTTGCAGGCTTTACTCCAAAGGCATTAAAAATAAAGCCATAGCGTGACTGAATACCAAAATTACTAAATGCCCCATTGTTATGAAGAACAACTAACGCTCTTTCTGGGCGATTGGCCGTTACGGCTTGTACTTGCTTCACCTGTTCATCGAGTTCAGAAACTTTCTGGCGGGCTAAATCTTCTTTATTAAATATTTTTCCCAAGGTCATCATATGATCTTTAACCAGACCAATATGATTACTCTCACTATTGTTGAAGTTAATATCGTAGTGAATGGTCGGGGCAATTTTTGACAGTTCCTGATACTGATTAACGTGTAATGGCGTCATCAAAATCAAGTCTGGTTTTAATGCATATATTCTTTCCATGTTGGGCTGCACAATTGCACCCAAATCCTGAATTTGTGTATCTTTTTTATATTTTTCCAAAAAGTGTGGAACATAATCTTTTGGCATTCCCATAATCGGGACATTGAGTTGATCTAGAAAGTCAGCTTCATTCATATCAAGTACGGCAACGCGTTGCGGTAAATGATCTATCACCGTAGTTCCAAGCGCATGTTTCACCGTAATCGGTTCTGCGAGCTTCTGAGAAGCTTGAGTGGTATCTGCAACTTTTTGATCACATGCTTGTAGAGTGACAGCTGCCGCTATGATGAGGGCTACTCCCCCATACTTTTTCTTCCAGTTCATATGTATTCAAGCTCCAGATGAGTTGAAGTAATTACACATACAGCCACGCTCACTGTATGTAATTTCAAAATCAAGCTCGTACAGATCATTTAATTGCGCCTCTGTAATCACTTGTTCGGTTAACCCACTGAAATGAAGCTTGCCGTTCTTCAGCGCGACAATATGGTCCGAATAATTCGTGGCAAAATTGATGTCATGAATGACTAAAATCACAGTGCGCCCTTGTTCATCACATAAGCGCCTGAGTGCGCGCATAATTTGAACGGCATGTTTCATATCAAGGTTATTTAAGGGTTCATCTAATAAAAGTACGTCTGTTTGCTGGGCGATCGTCATCGCCAAAAAGGCCATTTGCCTTTGACCACCACTAATTTCATCTATGTAAGATTTGCGCAGCGGCTCTAAAGAAAGAAACTCAATCGCCTCATCAACCACCTGACGATCTTGCTCGGTTAAAACACCACGGCTATAGGGAAAGCGTCCAAATGACACCAGCTCTTCTACGGTTAAGCGCAAATTAAAGCCGGGTGCTTGACGTAAAGTCGCGACATGCTTCGCATAAACAGCGGTTTTAACATCCGCAATATTTTGATGATTAAGAAAAATCTCGCCTCTATCCGGCTCAATTAAACGTGCCATCATCATGAGTAAAGTCGATTTTCCGGCTCCATTTGGACCAATGAGTGACGTCACCTGACCTGTAGGAAATTCAACATTTACGTCAGTCAGTATTGGCTTATTTCCATATGACTTATTGATATTCTTGACATGAATCATGCAACACCTCGGGTACGAACCGTCAGCGCAAGGAAATAAATGCCACATACCAGATTGACCAAAATGCTGACGGTCGTTTTGTAATTAAAAACGTGCTCAACTAAAATTTGAGCAGCAATAAATATGGCAATCGTGATGGCACAACCCATAGGCAGCGTTAATTTATGCTTATAACTTCTTGCTAGTGCATAAGTAATATTGGCAATGAATACGCCCATAAATACTGTCGGGCCAATCAGACTGGTAGATACCGCAACCAAAATAGCGATCAGGGCTAAATAGAAGCTGACATAGCGGTGATGATGAATGCCTAATGAAATGGCTTGTTCACGTCCTAAAATCAGAACATCCAGAACAGGGAGTGCTTTTCTGCCGAGGAATAGAACAATGACTACGGCTACACTGGCATAAAATAAAGTTTCTGGCTGAGAGCGATTAAACGAAGCATAGCTAAGGCCTTGGAAAACAGAAAATTCACCAGGGTTAATTTTGAGTTGAATAAATTGAGTAACCGTCCCGACGACCATCGTAAGGACTAAACCTAAAAGCAACAGGAGAAACATATCATTTCTGCCATATGGCAATAACCACTTATGGATTACCCACGAATAAAGCAGCATTAAAACGATTGAGATAAAGAAATTACCATTTACCCCTAACTGGCTTAGTCCATGCGTTCCCCAAAAGAACAACAACAAAACTTGCCATAAGAGATAAATCGCTTCATAGCCCATAATGGAAGGGGTCAAAATACGATTACCGACCAATGTCTGAAAAACAATCGAGGAAAAAGCAACACAAATACCGGCTATAACAATCGTGGCAAGACGCAGAAGTCGGTTAGGAATGACGTAATCAAAATCTAACCCTGAGTTTAAAAATAAAAAACCTATTGCTAGACCAATGACAATCAAATAAATCATCCATAGCTTTGTAATACGCATTATCTGAACTCCCTCAAAATGAGGATGAGGAAAATAATTCCCCCCACACCACCTGCGGTAAGTCCAATTGGCACTTCAAATGGATAAATAATTGAACGACCAAGAATGTCGCAAATCAGTAATAGAGACGCTCCACCCAAAGCCACAATAGGCAAGGTTTTAGCTAAGTTCTCTCCGTATTTCAGTGCGACTAAATTGGGGACCACGAGTCCGACAAAAGGAATAGCGCCAACAGTAATCACTGTGGTTGAAACTGTAATGGCAACCAGTATTAAACCAATCGCGGCTATAGCTGCATAACTAAGTCCCAAGCTAGAAGCCATCTCTTCACCCATACCAATCACGGTAAAGCGGTGTGCAAAAAGATAAGTCAGGACAACAATCGGGAAAATAATGTAAATAACTTCATAGTGGCCTTGGACAATTTTTGAAAAATCCCCTAAAAGCCACCCTTGCATACTTTGTAAAATATTAAAGCGATAGGCATAAAACTCAGCTAAGGCACTCAGTACACTGCCGTACATCAAACCAATAACCGGTACTAACACCGTATTTCTAAAACGGATCCGACGAATAATTGCGATATAAATTAAGCTGGCAATAAAACAAAAAATGATCGCAAATATCATCTTACTCAGCGTGCTGGTTACTGGAACTAAAGTTAATGACACTAAAATTCCCAATTTGGCGGCATCTAAACCGCCCGAAGTTTCCGGTTCAACAAACTTGTTACGCACAATGTGCTGCAAGATGACACCACATACTGCCAACCCAATACCGGTGAGCACAATGGTAATTAAACGAGGGATACGGCTGGCTGTAAGAGTGAGCCAACTCTCATGAGAAAAAGAAAATAAGGTAGACCACTGTATTTGCTCAGCTCCGAGCAATAATGAACAAATACATAAAATGATAAAAATACAGAATAAGCCAAATCGCATCAGTGGCGTGCCCCACTTGAGCGTAATAAAGCCGATGCAAATTGCAAATTTAGTCCCATCAAACCAAAGCGAGGGAAAATTTGTTCAACATTTGATGGGCTTATTAACCTTTCATGATTGAATATTCTCATGAAAATTCCTCAATTTTATCGAGACAACAAAATAAGTTCCTTTTGAATAGGCAAAATCACAGCCCTATTCTTAGGATCGTTTTTTTCATCTTTAAATTATTTTTTGCCGAACCAATTTCAAATTAAATAAATATTAATCAATCACTTATTATTAATTTTCTATTTTAAAAATTCGTCATTCTCAATTGGCATTATCTTCTTGCAAATAATAATCTTGATGTAAATGAGAATCAATTATAGTATGTTTAAAGGTAAAATGTAACCCTACTGTTACATCAGTACAGTTCATGTGGACATCAACTCATTAGAAAAAGGTCAATTTTTGCAAAAAAGCAAATCTATAACATTATGAATTATTTGAAATTTAATCTAATGTAAAAAATTTGCGAAATAAAAATTGATGAAAATAGCCATTTGATAAACCAGGATTCATTTATGTTGGAACAATTTTCCAAATCGCCCTCTCTCCTTTCGGTTACTGATTACGAAGAACACATCTGGATGTTGCAACTACAGCAGCCTGAACAAGTTAATCGACGTTTTAATCTGTGGAAAATTAATCAAGGTTTAGACATTCAACTGCTCATTAAAGCTATTCAAGAGATTATTAAAACTACACCTGACTTAAATGTTCGCTATACATTTAGTGATGAAGGTGATTTATACAAATATCCATTTGATGATCATTCAGCTTGCCTAGAATTAAAAAAGAGCAATACAGAACAAGTATTTGAGCAGGTAGCTACCTTAAAAGCGCAATCATGGAATGCAGAATTTCATCCCCCTTTTTTTACAAGTCTCGTAGAAACTGAACAAGACTATTTTCTTATTTTAGCGCTCCACCCGATTCTTGATGAAAGCTATCAAAAGTCAGATTTTATTCAGGCTATACAAAATAGATATCTACAATATTCACCAAATAATATGCCATTGGTGCTGACTGAAATTGATATCTCACATCATCTAGATACAAGTTTCGCAAAAGCGTCAGAACAACCTAACCAAAACTATGTTTCAGAAATTATTTTAGAAGAGTTCCGAAATACTCTCGCTGAACCAGAAATGAGCCAACATGATGACTTTTTTGATTTTGGCGGCCATTCACTATTAGCAACACGAATTATTGGAAATCTACTTAATAAACATGGAATTGAGATTCAATTTAATGATTTCTTTAAATCTCCATCTGCTGCTGACTTAGCTCAATATGCTTTTGTTAAATCTGCAAAAACTGAAAAAACTACCTTACAAAGTGTCAATAAAGCCCCGCTTACTTTAGCTCAAGATTTCCTGTGGCAAGCTTATTCTGCATTCGATTTTAGCCCAATTTATAACTTGCCATTTGCCGTAGAATTCCTTGAAGAAATTAATGAAGACATTTTCTTTCAAGCCTTTACAGATATTGTTGAGCGCCATGCAGGTTTACGCACAATTTTTAATAGCGACAATGGTGAAACCTATCAACAGGTTGTTCCTACGTCTGAACTCCAACAATTCAAATGGTTTTGGAACAGTGCTGAAAGTAAAGATGCAACGCTTGCAAGTGAAGCTTCATATAAATTTGATTTAACCCGCGAACTTCCCTTAAGAATTCGTTTAATTCGAAATGCCAAAGGTCGCCAAACTCTATCGTTCTTAGTTCATCACATGGTGATTGATGAATGGTCTTTAAATACGATTATGGCTGACCTTGCGCATGCTTATCTTGCTCGCTCAAATGCTCAAGCACCAAACTGGAAGGCACCTGCCCAATCTATTCTTGATTTTTCTTTACTCCAGCAAAAGCAAGGGATCAACCAAGACCATCTAAATTATTGGACTAACCTGTTAAGAGGAGCAACCAAAGGTCTAAGCCTCCCTGTATCAGAACATGAATTAAATGCTGAAAAGGAAAAACCTCCAGTCCAATGGCTCGAACTTAAATTTGCACCAGAAATGTATGAAAAGCTCCTCGCATTTTCGAGACAACACAGCTCTTCTATTTTCGCGGTTCTCTATACTGCTATCGCCAATGCGTTACAGCAACAAGGTAATTTAAAAGATATTGTGATTGGTACTTCTGCTTCTGGACGAACTGATCCTGAGTTTTTTGATACAGTGGGTTACTTTACGACCATGGTTGCGCATCGCACACAGTTTAGCCCTTCAGATTCATTCCAATCATTGCTCCATAATATCAGCACAATGATTAATACCTCGATGGCCTATGCAGATATTCCAATCAACCATATTCAAAATGCATTAGGAATGAGCGTCGATGAAGGATTGTTATTTGATGTGTTTGTTCATATCCATTCAAATAACGCTTTGAACGGCGCACTCAAAACACCTCAGGGACAAGACCTTCCTTATCGCCAGATCTTGCCCGAACGTGATGAATCGATGTTTGGATTACATTTTGAAATTATGGAAAATGTGATTGATGGACAACATCAGTTAAGCATGATCATTACTTATCAAGCCCACCGCTTCCCGATAGTAACAGTGCAAAGTATCTGTGAAAAAATTAAGGCAACCTTAGCTCAAATCTAGTTGTCCTAAAACCAACCATGTGCTTAAAAGCAAACGGCTCAACTCGGCTTTTAAGCACATTTCAATTTTTCTATTTTATTTGCTGCTCTACTTTATTCACCACATCCTGAATTGTTTTGCAGCTAATGAGTGTATAAAAATCAATTTCTGTATTGAGCTTCTGAGAAAGTTTCTGAGCAATACTCATGAGTTGTTTCGGACGAATTCCTATCGCTAATATTTCACTTCTATAAAAAATATCCATTCTTTCAGCTTGGCTGTCAGCGATGCATTCACGGAAAACCGATAAGACCGAATCTCCCACCTCAGCGACTGATGACAGTGTTTTAGAGGAATTTGTAGCTAACGTAGAAGATACGTAAATTTTCCCCTGAGCGATTTCTTGCACAGCTTTACGATCAATTTTTCCATTTCGGGTCAAAGGTATGGTTTCGATGCCCAAATATTTCGAAGGAATATGTGAACTCGGCAAATGCACTTTTAAAAAGTTCTTTAATTCGGCGCTATTTAAGCGAGTAGTTTTGTATTTATTTTCTAAGGTGTAAACGGCGACTAACTCTTGAGTTTCAGTCGTTGGATGTACACAACTGACCACCACACAATTATGAATATACGGGTTCTTCGTTAAAGCATTTTCAACCTCGGCCGCAGAGATTCTCACGCCTTTTATCTTTAAATAACCTTCCTCACGTCCAGCAAAAATAATATTTCCATCTTCCCTAAAATATCCTTGATCACTCATGCGAAAAGCAGTTTGAGTTTCATTTTCGCTCACTTGAATTTCAACGAAATCTTTATAATTAATTTCCCCATCAAGTAAATAACCATTTGATAAATTCAGGCCGGTCATATACATGGTACCGACCTCGCCCATTTGGCAAGGCTTCAAATTTTCATCCAAAATAAAATAACGGTTATTTTCTAAAGCTTTTCCATAAGGAATAATTTCCTGATCTTGCTCATCAATTTCATGCCATATACTCCAAATTGTGGTCTCGGTAGGTCCACCTAATGAAAATAAACGAGCGTTAGGCAATTGTTGTCTTAACTTCGAGATGAGTGAAGGCTTGATATAGTCGCCACCTTGGGCAATTAAACGCAAAGACTGTAGTTGTTCTTTTTGAACTACGCTGAACAACATATCGACAATGGCAGGCACACTGCTCCAAAGCGTAACCTTGTAGCGATCTACTAAATTGGCCCAGACAACAGCATCTTTACTTTGCTCAAAGGATGGAACCACCAAAGTTGCGCCCACTGTCATTGAAGCAAATACATCAAATACCGACATATCATGATGAAACGGGGTTACCGCCATAATCACATCGTCAGCAGTAATTCTCCATTCCGAGATCGTCTGTTGTAGCGTATTTTCAGTGGCTTGATTATTTAGGACCACACATTTCGGAGTTCCTGTACTTCCCGAAGTATATAAATAATATGCCGGACGTCGGTTAATTTCGGCTTTAAAGCTCGGTTCATACTTAGTTGTGGCCGATAAAATTTCGTTAATATTTAGGTTTTGAACACCTGCAATGGATGAGCCACTCACCACAACATCTGCCCGACTATTCGTCAATAAATAGTTCAGTCTCGACGGTGGTGAATCCATATCTACAGGTAGCCAAATGATGCCCGTAAGCGCACATGCCAAAGCTGTATAAATATGTTCAGGACTTTTTCTCAGGCAAATTGCAACCACTGACCCTGTTGCCAAGTCTTGCTTTTTTAGCGCATACATGACTTTGGCAACCTGAGTCCCTACCTCAGCATAACTAATGCTACGGTCTTCAAAAACAAGTGCTGTTCGATTGGAATTTTGATCAAAAATATTTTCATAAATTTGCTTTAAGAAATTTTCTACGTTGTTATTTTTATCATTCATTTGCCCTAAATTTTGACTCAAATCTTTTAGCATTTATCTTGGTCCTCACCCTATTCTTTATGCAATACCACCCAACCTAATATTCAAAACAAAGTTATAAAAATGTCGTCTTTATCGCTGTTTGTTCGAATAATAGATATCCCAGCACAATAATACAAATGATAATCATTTACAAATACTATTAAGAGATATATCAATTTTCTCCTTTTAAAAGTCATTTATAAAAAATGATAAATATCAAAATAATAAGATATTTTTTGACAGTAATTTTAATCTCATAGAAGTCTATATTTGTGATCTAAAAACCACAATTAATAGTGATTATTATTTACATTTAGAACCAACTTGGTTATCGTAATGAATAGAGAGACTACATCTATATCAATTATTACGCTCTATAGTAATCATGAAGCTTAGGTTGTATGTATGACAAAAATTGCAGAAAAATCGAAACAAGAATATGGCGACTTACTAAAAGAAAAAGACCATTTACAAGATATGGAACAACTTGAGATGACTATTGTCTCGATCCATACGCCGTATCCATCCATTGTAAGAATTCAAGGAAAAATCAACACATTACAGCCAGAGCTTTGGCAAGCTCCCAATTTGGCAATTCGGTTAATTGTGAGCAATCCGCCAGAGGGACAACCCATCTCACGCGTCTATACAGTCCGTTCGTTCAATCCTGTAAACTGTCAAATCGAAATTGATTTTGTTAAACATGAAGATTTAAGCCCAGCAATGGAATGGCTTAATTCGGCTCAAGTGGGTACAAAAATCGGGCTTATTGGCCCCCGCCCTCATTTCATTCCCAATTTCATACATAAAAAACATGTGGTCATGTTTGCCGACGATACGGCTGTACCCGCGTTATATTCAATACTGAATGAATGGGAAAATGGCGTAAGTGCTGATATTTTTATTGAAAGTTTTGAAAAAGATATTGCTAGCCAATTACCCCATCATGACCATGTCAAAATCCATTCGTTCCATAAAGAACATCACACTCCACAAAAAGGTCTTCTTTTAAAAGCAGCATTTGCGCTAAAAACTTATGACAATATTACGATTTGGGCGGCTTGCGAACGCAAAGAAGCAAGAGCTTTACGCCAGTTTTTTCTAGAAGATAAACAGTTTAATAAAAATGACGTGCGTATTGCTGGCTATTGGAGAGATGGCGTGTCAAGTTCAGAACTAGACATACTCCGTGCTCAACATTATCAAAAACATATTCAGCAAGGTAAGACTTTGAATGAATATGATGACCTTGATCTAGCGAATTAAGATAAGCAATTATTTGACTAAAACCTGCTTTGTGCAGGTTTTTTTATGAGTCAACATACATCTATAAATATGAAACTATACGACCATATCAATTATGCAACGACATGTTGCAGTTAACCTATTTTTTAGCCCCACATAGAACATTAAGATATTTCTCAAGAGATAAATAAAAATTTGGGAGATTAGATCATGAATGCTTATCTACATCGTAGTGAAGATCGAGGTCATGTAAAAGCAGGTTGGTTAGAGTCTTATCACAGCTTTTCATTTGGTAGTTGGTACGACCCTAAATATATGGGTGTAAGCGCTTTACGCGTAATTAATGACGACCAGATTGATGCGCATAATGGTTTTGGTACGCACTCCCATGACAACATGGAAATCTTAACTTGTGTGCTAGATGGTGCAATTTCACACCGTGACACCATGGGCAATGAAGGCCAGATTAAAGCGGGTGAATGGCAACTCATGAGTGCCGGCACAGGTGTTGCGCACAGTGAAATCAACAACACTGATACGCCTGTACATTTACTACAAATCTGGATTATTCCTGATGAAAGAGATGCTGAGCCAAATTACCAACAGATTAATCTTGACCCGCGTAAAGATCCAAACAAATGGCATTTAATTGCAGGGCCTGATGCAAATGCACCCATGCATATTCGCCAAAATGCAGAAGTAAAATCTGCCGTATTGGAAAAAGGACATGAGTTAACTGTTGATACAGTTAAAAAAGTGAACTATGTGCACGTAATTTCAGGTGTAGTTCGTATTGGCGATCAAGAAGTTAAAGCAGGCGATGCTTTAGTTTTTGAAGATAAAGCGACAATGCAAGCGATTGAAGACAGTCAATTTATCTGGTTCGATTTACCTTAAAACATAAAAAAGCCCTTTGCATAAAAGGGCTTTTTTTAATCTCCCCCGCCACCACCGCCATCACATCCTCCTGAATCTGAAGATGACGATGAACAGTCATTTGAATAACTAGAGCTATGATGATGACTCGGACTATTATCATGAAAATGATGTGTTGAAGCAGATGAATGATCATGCTCACCAGATGGTGAATAATTTTTTAAATTTCTGAGTAGCGCAATTAAACAAATGAGTCCAATACTAGAAAAAATGACTATGAATATAATAATAAATAACTTCAAATAACGGCCTCCTAGATCAAGCTATAGAGATGTTTGTTGTGTTCCCATTTATTATATGCGTCATGTTTAATAAACAAGTTGTTTTTTGATCAATATAATTTGCATTAAACCAGCCCCGCCAAAAAACAATCCACCACCCTTTCTTGCTCGATTACCACATCCGAGCTTAAAAGCTGAATGATTGCGCCTTCAATCATATATAAAAATAATTTAGCATCCTGAAAAGTTGCATCGTTTTTGAGTGTTCTAAGCTGGCTATAGATTTCATTCATTAACCACGTTCTATATCTCACTGCGACCTTATAGGCTTTTGGATAAGTGAGTTTCGTTTCAAAAATTGCTTTAAATAATAAATAGTACAGCCCTTCTACATCGCTATGTAGAAAGTAAAGTTTTTTTAATTGATCAATCACGTTCATGCGGTTTACATGCTCGGCAATTGAAACTACTTTTTCTTTTAAGCGCTCTTTTTGTACGATCAAACAGATTTCAATAAACCGCTCTTTAGAGTGAAAGTAGTTATAAAAAGTCGCTTTTGGAATTTGTGACTCTTTCACTATTCTGTCGATGCCCACGGTATGAAAACCTTGGTGATGAAAGAGATCAATCGACTTATTTACAACTTTTATGGCACGCGTTGGGAGAACTAAATTTCGCATATTTTTACCGTTATAAATTCTTGTTGTTTCTAAACGAGATACTTTTTTGGGAGAAAAAAAGGCATAGCAAAGCCGTAAGACTGTGCTTGGCACATCTCAAGTTTTATTGTTGATACAAGTTTTTTTGAGCCGTAATGACTTAAAGCCTGAAAACCCTAAAGGGCATCAAGCTGATAAATATGATTTAAGTTGTGTCGTTATAGCTTTTGGCAAAGGCTGCCAAGAAATTAAGAATGTGCAAAGCCAACTCCTTTTTATAGGGAGTTCTGCCAGACGTTAAAAATTATGGTGGCAGAACGGAAGAAGGTTGACAGACTAGTAATAACTCAAACTAGCACACCCGAAGGTGTCCCTCTCCCGTCCTACCGCTACGGGAAAGAGACGAGTGGTCCACCACACACAAAACTATTCCTCAGAAGGAAAAGCTCTGATGCGGGAGTTATTATTCAGCCTGTCAAAGCCGGCTGGCAATGTGGCCAGCAGGCAAAGGATAGTGCTCTGCCCTTTTGCAGTCAAGCACACAAAATGACATTTGCTTTAAAATAGATCATTAAAAAGTAAGGATAAATAATGAATAAGTGATTGTTTAAGAGGGGTTTATAAAGGGGGGATTTGGGTATGTAATTTTGTTCTATAAAATAGACTGATCTATACATTTTGATAACTTGAGAGAAGCTAACTTGCCAAAACCATTTTATGAATAGCTTAATGACCTGCTTTTTGTCGTGATCATTTTTACAACTTGATCTCAATTGGGGGCAGATTTGTATCTAATCCACTACCCGCTTCAATCTTCGCTTTTGATTTTAATTCTAATTGGTCTAATGCAAAATTAGGTATTAAAAAAGGGTTACATGTTATTAAAACGATGTAAACCCTTTATCGTCACATTCATAATCCTAATAAACTTATGTTATTTAAACACTTATCTACTCCTTCTTTTCCTTCTCTCATCTCTCGAGATAGAGTGGAAATAAATAACAGAAAGTCTTTTAGCACTTCTATTTGTGCTTTGGTAAAACAATTTAATAACTTAGAAATTTCTTCAAAAGTATTTGAACTTCTTAAACGATAAAACCAAGATAAAAAACTAGGTGAAGATAGAACTTCGGTGTCTTTTAAAACAGAACTCATAATAGCTGGGGTATAAAACAGAAATCCTTGAGGTTTTAAAAAACTAAAACCCGTATGGTAGTTGTTTAAATATGAAACAGGTATTTCAAAAGGATTACTGTACCTATTATTCATTTTCCTCTTTTCTTTAATTGCATTTACAGCCTCTTTAAAGTCCTCTATAAACCAATTACCAGTCTCAAGAAGGTAAAGTTCCTGCTTTACCCATTCTTCCTCAGTTAAGTTTAAATCAGTGCGCCTTTTATCAAAGTACCAATAACTTGTATCGGCATAGTCTTCCTCAGGTAAGGTATAAGCATCTCCCAGAGTAACATTTTTATACTCTAATATTATTTTCTTCTTTAAAGTCTCTATGTCCATTTTATTGTCCTAGAACCCCTAGATAGCTTTTACAATCATTAGCGGTTGCTTTAGCCGCTCTTGCTTGAATTAAATGTTCTTGATCTTGTGGAGACCAGCATGCATTCTCTGCATCTCTAGCAGCACCCAACTCATTATATGCATTATATCTGGTGAGTAATTGACTTGAATTCATCCCTGCACTACATCCTCCTAGCCCATTAGTAACATCTTTTGCGTAGACAACACGACTTCTTATGGGTAGCCAAGATTCTCGAGAACAAACCCAACAATCACCATTGCTATTAGTTATACCACTTGGGCATCTATTCTCAGCATTGTTCTCAAGCTCTTCAACAACAGATTCAGCCTGAACAGCATCATTTAAAATATTCTGCGTAGCAGCGTTAGTTGCTACTTTAGCATCTGAACTACCAGTATCTGCGTTAGTAATGACTTGTTCTGCTACAGCTTCAAGAGGAAGGTTTTTTTCACCATAGTCTGGATTTTTAGAGGGTGAAAAAGGAACAACTCTGGCAGGTGTTTCGTTAGGGTATCCCCACATACAATCAATGCGATTATTTATATTAGGGTTAATATTGCAACCACCAAAAATATAATCTCTCTTAATTACACTAAAGAATTTTTTGAAAGCATTTTCTGCTTCAGCTATAGTATAAATATATTGAATTCCAGTATATTCTAGAACTTCACTATTGCTATAACGATATTGTTGATCATAATTAATAACTTTATAACGAATTTGATTATTCGCTGGATCTAACACCCAATCAACTGCATCAAGCAATTGATCTACAGCTATAGTTAAAGCAACTCCTGCGGTTCCGCCTCTCAATACCTCAGCTACTTGCTTTGCGTTCGGTGTTACTAATGCAGCTGAAACTCTAGAATCATTAACAGCATCAATTAATGTCGATGCCCCCATAACTGTCGAATTAGTAATAGACCAATTACCTAAAGGTGATATTGTTGGAGTTACCATTAGTGACGAAGCAGTTAAATTGTAATTAGTTACTGTTGGTACTGCTAATTCGATTGTTTGTAATTGTGTCGTCTGAGTATCAGATTGAGACGTATCACTCTGGTTATTATCCCCACACCCCGACAACCCCAATAATAATGCTACTAAAAATAGTTTTTTCATTTATTTCCCCTTATTTTCAAATATTTTATTTTACTTTTCAATCAAAAACTATAAAAAATAAAGCCTCCTAAAGGACTTTATATTCTCACTTGCTTCTTGGGGTTATATTCTCAATCAAGGAGCGAATAATAATCGAGTTCGGATTACCAACTCTGCCAAATATAGAATGAGATAAACATGCATAAAAAAAGGGCTTACATGTTATTAAAACAATGTAAACCCCTTATAAATCTTGGTAGGTATATCCAATACCAAACAAATTTATAATTCATTGATAATTATTGATTTAACAGATAAAAATATATCGGTGATACAAACCATGATACAAAAACATTCCTACTATCTTTACTGTCGCCTTATACCAATACCTATCTTCTCACTCTGATTTAAGAATCAGTTAAATTTTAGAGGTTACAAAGGTTACTGAGGTTACAGCCTTATGGGACAAGGCTTTCAGGGCGTAACCTTTTAGAAAATTGAAAAGGTTACAGATTTCTGAGGTTACATATTAATTTCATAAAAACTTAAATCTATATCGAGAAACACTTCATAAAGCCACATCCACCCATGATAAAAATTCATTCATCCTTGAGAATAAATCCATTGAAGCGAAATGTACATTTCACCTATCTTGAACCTGATTTAGTCAGGGAGAACTACAAATGAATCAGTGGAATTATTCAAATGCCAGAGCACAACTTACTATGATTATGGATCAAGCTGTGGCTGGGTATCCTGTAGAAATTACTCGCAGAGGTCGAGAATCTGCTGTTGTTATTAGCAAAGCATCTTATGAGGCTTACAAGAAAGCAGAATATGATGTTGCTTACTATAAAATTTCAGCATCAAAAGAAAATTCAGAAGCTTAAACCCTCTCCAAAAAACACTCTTTATTCATGCAGCAAGGTTCCATGAAGCTCAATATTTCTTTAATTCAACTTGGTGCCTTGTTTGCATTTATCTCTGCATTTCTTTTTAGCAGTAAAGCTATTTTCATAAAACAGGCATATAGCCTTACTCCGTCATTAGATGCCATTACTCTAATGGCTATCCGAATGGGCATTGCTCTACCCTTCTTTTTAGTTATCTGTTGGTTTTGTCGCCATCAAAATCGCAATATCAAGCTAAAAGATATTCTATATTTACTTTCTGTTGGCTTATTAGGCTATTACATTTCTAGCTGGCTCGACTTCTATGGACTCATGTTTATTACGGCATCACTAGAACGAATTATTTTATTCTTATATCCAACCATGACCGTATTGGCATCAAGTTTTATCCTCAAGCAAAAATTAAGTTCAAAAACGTTATTTGCACTTATCTTAAGTTACGGTGGAACAGTCATTGTGATGCTCCAAGAGCAAAAAACGCTTCCAGATCAACATAACTTCTGGTTTGGAGCAAGTTTAGTATTTGCTAGTGCAGTTGCTTTTGCTTGCTACCTCTTACTTACCCCGCCATTAATCAAAAAATTTGGTTCATGGAACTTAACGGGACTATCTTTATCAGCAGCTTGTATAGGTACTCTTATACATTTTATAGTTGTGACTAGTCATCCTGTACAGCTACTTACCTCTTTACCAGTACAAGTTATTTGGTACGGAATCTGTTTAGGTTTATTCGTTACTGTTCTACCCACACTCTTATTGATATTGAGTATAGAGTACGTAGGAGCAACACAGTCCGCTATTATTTCATCCATTAGCCCTATTGTTACTATTCTTTTTTCAGTCTTCCTTTTAAACGAGCATTTAAATACAATCCAATGGCTAGGTTGTTTTCTTAATATTTTTGGTGTGATGCTTATTACGCTTAAAAGAAAATAAAGCTAATAATTAAATTACAAAAAATATATTTTAAGTATTTTTATTATCTATTTTTAATAATGATAAAAAGTCATTAACTCATGATTATTTATCGTGCTCGATTAACTATTAAAGTGCCCATTTAAAAATTATGATTAATTTTTTAATCGGGTCTATCGTATGAGCCGCCAAATCTCAACCCTAATCGGTGTTTCAGCTTTATTACTTTGGTCCACTTTAGTCGGCTTACTCAGGCTTTCTACAGAAAGTTTTGGTCCAATCTATACAGTGACTTACGTATACACCATCAGTGCTATTATTTTGTTCTTAACATATGGTCTACCCGATTTAAAAAAGGTTTCAAAGAAATTTCTTATTTTATCTAGCTTGCTTTTTGTCGTTTTTGAATTGTGTTTTGCCTTTTCAATTACTCTAGCAAATTCATCAGAAAAATCGATTGAGATGAATATTATTTTTAATATGTGGCCAACTCTCATTATTATTATGTTGGCAGTATTAAAAGAAGAAAAAGTAAACTTAATGACCATATTAGGAGTAATCGTAAGTTTTGCAGGTATAGTTATCATTAACTATCATCCAAACCTAAACTTTATTGATAACTTTTTAAAAAACCCGATTAGTTACCTACTCATTTTTTTAGCAGCTATTCTTTGGGCCGTTTATTGTATCTATACCAAAAAGCAAAGCAATGGAACTAATGCTGTATCACTTTATTTTATCTTAACTGCTATAGCTTTATGGATTCTTACTCTCTCTACTCAAGGTTTTCACCTACCTCATGTAAATGGAATTAACGGCTATATATTCGTCTTAATTAATGCTGTTTTTTTCTCTATGGGCTATCTGGCTTGGAATATTGGTATTATCAAAGGCAACATGCCCGTTTTGATTATGCTTTCTTATTTTTCTCCAATTTTTTCATCAGCATTCTCAGCTTTTGTTTTGAACTCCGATTTAACAATCAATTTTTGGTATGGTGCATTAACGGTTACTTTAGGGTCGTTAATCTGCTGGTACTCAATTCGAAAAAACCATGTTCAACATAACCAAGCGAAATTAGCTTCTTAATTTCTTAGTCACAGCCATCGTATATGGCTGTGACGTTTACTCTTATCAAACTTTATCAATCAAACGTGTAACACCGTTCACAATCATATCGACTGCGATTGTTCCGATTAATAAAGCGGCTAACCTGCCTACAATATCAAAATAACGATCAATGTATTTGGCATGGCTATAACGTAAGTGATCATGAGAAAATTTCATTGCTATCAAAACACTACAACTTAGAAATAGTACTAAGGCGATCACTATAGCGGCCTCTACAAGAGACATACTCATGCCTGTCACTACAGCTGCGCTAATTGTTCCCGGACCAATCATAAAAGGCATAGCGACCGTCCCAGCCAAATGTTCAGGCGCTCCTCGCATTTCACCAATAGTATCGGCACCCTGAAATACATATCGATATCCAATCACTAGAAAAATCAGGCCACCAAAAATCTGAAATGATTCAAACCTTACATTTAAATACCGATTAAAAATTGCTTCTCCACCCCATGCAAATAAGAGAAAAACCACATATGCAATCAGTCCTCCTTGAATCAAAGCCTTATTAAACACTCTGGTTTCTGTATGACGAATTAAACCGATCATATAGATACTCATGAGGAATGGATTAAGTAGTGAGAAAAACAGAATAAATGTACTGATAAATGGTGATGACATTTTTATTATCCTTAAACGATTTCAGGAAGTTTTAAAAAACTCCCTGAAAAATTAAAAAATCCTTATTTCGAAAATGCTTATGGAAGTGATAATTTAGCCATCCTTCCTCCGTCAACTACATAAGTCTGGCCCGTAATAAATGAGGCATCTTCAGAAGCTAAAAAAGCCACTAAATTAGCCACTTCACTTGGCAGACCTATTCGTGCTAGAGGATGAATTTTTCTAATTTGATTTCGAAAACTTTCTGGATCTGGTTGATTACCGATAAATTCATTGTTTAGTTCCGTATCAATCCACCCTGGAGCAATCAGATTGCAGCGAATTTTTTCATGCCCATGATCAATAGCTATTGCTCGTGTTAAACCAGCAAGTCCAGCTTTACTGGCACAGTAAGCTGCGTGTAAAGGATTCGCAGCCATCCCTTCTATAGATCCAATATTTATTATATTCCCACGTGAAATACGTAAATAAGGTATAGCTTCTTTAATTAATAGAAATGGCGCAGTAAGATTAAGATTGAGATGTTTCTGCCACACTTCTAGCGGAATATCCTCAACAGATAGTTCTTTCATCATGCCTGCATTATTAATCAATAGATCAAGTCGGCCTGCACGATGGATAACCTCACGAATTACTTTCGCTGGCATAATAGGATTGGATAAATCAGCTGTTATGCTATTGAAAGTATTGTTTTCTTGACGTTGCACGGTAAATACCGTTGCGCCTTCATTAGCCAAACGTTGAGAAATAGCACTACCAATCCCTGTACTACCACCTGTTACAAGAGCAACTTTGCCTTCAAAGCGTTCCATTGCTAAATCCTTTTAAAAGCTATAAATCAACATTAGATTTAAGAGTTTGTTCCATTTCCCATCATCGCCTGCTGCAAGAGAACTACCATTGCCGCCAACAAACGGATCGTTTTTACTCATCACATATTCGGTATATAAAGAAATATTTTTATAGTCCCACGCCACACCAACGATGTTGCGCTGAGAGTCATCAAATCCATTTTCTTTCTTGTTAAAACCACTAAAAACAACATACGGCGTAACATTGAGCGAATCTTTAACATTCTTAAAGGTGTAACTCGTGTCTACTGTGTAGAAATAACCCTTGTTGGCAATGTCATATTCACCATCAAATGAACCAAAAGTTGAACTAGCTGAACTCAATGAATCTTTATTACTAATCGATTGTCGCCCTCCAGTTAACACGACATTCAGATTCTTATATTTAATACGGTTAAATAGCGCCCATGTATTTCTCGTACCATCAGCAGAAGTTTTTTTATTCTCAATGTCTGAATACCAATAACTTCCCCCAACCGATACCTTGAGATCATCTGTACTTAAAAACTTAAGATCTTGATCTACACGTGCCATCCACATGTTTTTTTCATTAAGGTTGGTTTTGATTGGATCAGATGAGGTGACAACATTAGCCGTATAACGCGCTGAGTCTTTACTAGTCCCGTGATAGTTACCGCCATCAGTTGCGAAATAAGCCAAATCCACTTTAGTCGCAGACGGTAATTCAAAGTGATAGTTTGCTCCTAGATTAGAAGCATCCTGCAAACCCATAGTGTTGTTAATACCAGCGTAAAAGCTGCTATCCCAAAAACGACCTGGACCAAAAGGAATGGGTTGCACACCTAAAGTAATATGATCTGTTGCGTTTAAATGGTAACCAGCATAGCCATAAACTAGAGTCGAGAAATCACAGAATTTATCGTATTGATAACAACGATATTCGACTTTTCCAAACCAGTCGGGTGACTCATAACCTAGTCTTAAAATAGCTGCATCAAATTTTATTTTCTGGTCTGATGCAGACTCGCCGTAATCCTTATCTTGATAATTTCCACGTAAAGCACCTGAAATTGTTAAAGCACCCGTATCACTTTTAGGATCTCCAAAAGTTACTCCGGCAAAAGCAGGTAATGCCATTCCAACCGAAATTAATCCAAATCCAAGTGTTAAATAGACTTTGCTCATTTACAAATCCTTGTTTAAATGAAGATTTGCAGAAAACCTTTCCTGTCCTCTGCTTATTTTTTTCAGACAATACTTCCCTGTTCAGGAGAAGCTCCTGAAATTTAAAATTTTCGTTAATTCGCCTTAGCCCTAATTCAGAGCTATGTTCTCATAAGAAAAAAACGACCCACATTATTCTTTTCCTGAACAATATGGGTCGTTTCTTTTATGCAATTCCGTGCAATTCTTTCCAGTTACCTGGATGTACTACGTAACCAAATACCGCATGTCCACCATAAATGAGTTCGGTTCCTTCAGGAATCCACAACATTTGTCCCGGACGAACTTCATATTTATGACCATTAGCAGTGAGTTCAAAACAGCCTTCGATTACAAAAATGACTTCGTCATAAAGTAATTTCCAACTTACTTCCGCGCCTTCCCAACGTGCAAAACCAATACCCATGTTTGGGGAAACATCAGCTCCTAATGCTCTTGCCACATAAGCAGTGCCGTCTGGTGTTTCGCCACGTAAATTAAAATCAAGTTGAGCGCTATCAACTAATTTTACTTCTTTCATCTATTTCTCCCGCTTACAATTCACTACGACTGCGCCATTTTTCAAATCTAATCCGTGTTCTAACACCTAAACCTAAGAACGGTTCTGGTGGATTTAAGCTAGGCATACCAGTGACATATTGAATATCTTTTAAAGCTTGGGAATCTGAACCAACAACGAGGTCAGCCAATAGCGTTCCAGAAATTGTGCCCCATGCTGCTCCTACACCATTGTCACAAGCACTCGCATAAACGCCGTCTTCTAACTCACCAAAGAAGTTAGTGAAGTTACGAGAAATAGCGTAAACACCACCCCATGTATGGGTAAATGGAACATTCGCTAAATCTGGATAACGATCTAAAAATGCTTTGCGATGATCTTCTTGTATCCAGCGACGATTATCATCGTTTATGTTTGCACCATATTTAGGTACATGTTTATAAGTGTTACGAATTAAGATACGGCGATCAGCTGTCATTCTTAACGTTGTTCCTGCATGATCGGCTGGAGTAAGCCCCCAATCCAACTCACCACGATAAACTTTCATTTCTTGATCAGTTAATGGACGTGTCCAGCTCGCAAAAGTCATGACTGGTAATAAACGGTTCTTCAAGTAACCAAATTCACGCGTAAAAATACTCGTCGCAAGTAGGACTTTAGGTGTTGTGATTGATCCATGATCACCTTGTAAAAGCCATTGGTTATTAGTTTTTTGCAAACTACGAATTGGTGATTGCTCTAATAACTCAACGCTGTCTGGTAAGTGATCACCCATACCCCGCACTAAAGCTGCTGGTTGCATCAAATATGAACCAGGAGTAAAAATCGCACGGCTATAAAAATCTGTACCTAAAACTTTTTTAAGTTCTGCTTTTTCGACCCAACGATATGGTTCACCTAAATCTTTCATTAGGTGCTCAAAATGATTGAGATGCGCTTCACCACGCTCACCTACAGCACCTTGATATTTACCGGCTGCAGACCATTGGCAATCAATGTTATGGCGCTCCACCAAGCCTTGTAATTGAGCAATTGCCGATCGATTCAGACTCAATAATTTTTGCTTATGCGAAGGATCAGGATGTGATAAAGCAAATTTATGCGGTAAATCAATTACAAACCCTGAGTTACGTCCTGAAGCGCCTTCTGCTACACGTTGTGCATCAACTAAAATAATACGGGCGTTCGGTTTGAGTTCAGCTAATCTGCGAGCTGCTGCTAAGCCTGCAAAGCCTGCTCCGATAATGGCATAGTCAGCTTTTTGTGGACCTATTAACTTTTTAGCAGGACCTGCTGGAGGTAATGCCGCATACCAACCACAGGTACTATCATCATTTGGTAAAGCAATCATTTTGTTATTCCCTTAACTTAAACTGTGGATGGACACGAATTTAGTTTTTCAAGCCACTCGCTACGATGGTGCTGTAATTGGCGACCAAGTAAGGCAAAGCCTGTTAATTTGCCTTGTTCATTGTAGAAACCCGCAGCTAATTCGCCGTCATGTTGTTCCACTTTCCACTCACCTGTTCCCATTGCTGGCAAGACAGAAAGTGGCAAAATTGGTGTTTTTACTAGAACTGGTGTTGATTTCAGATCCGCATCAGATGACTGACCTAAAAGGTTATTAACTAAAGCTGGTAAGGCTTGCGTGATTGGATTGATATAAGGTGCCCACTGACCGTTCACTTCTGCACAATCACCTAAAGCAAAAATTGCTGGATCACTACTACGGTGATCAAGTCCAGTACAAATACCACGTGCAGTCTCAAGACCCGCTGCTTGAGCAAGTGCAATATTTGGTCTCAGGCCAACTGCACTTAATACCAAGTCGGTTTCAAATGATTGACCATCTTGGAGTGTTAACTGGTAACGACCGTTTTCAGATTGAATAGAACGAATACTATTTTGTAATTTCCACTCTACGCCTAACTGGCTTAGAGCATTTTGTAGAGCATGACCTAAAGGTTCTGGAATAAGACGTTCCATTGCCCATTTACCAAGACCAACAACCGTAACTTTGATGCCATGTGCAGCTAAATCATTGGCAAATTCACAGCCGATCAAACCGTCACCAAGAATTGTGACATGCTGTTTATTTGATAATTGCTGGCGGAAACGGCGGTAATCCGCTAGATCATTTACGCTTAGTGTTGCCGTCGAATCACCATCTATTGGAATTACAACTGGTGTTGCCCCAGTTGCGAGTACGAGTCTGCCGTAAGGATAATCACCAATAGTGGTTTGAAGCTTTTTATTGGCACGGTCAATATGAGTTACTTTCGTATGTGGGTAAACGCGGATATTTAAACGTTGTTCCCAACTAAGAGCAGTCTCGCGAACTAAACTGTCTCCGTCTTTACCTAATGCTAAAGCATTAGATAAAGCTGGTTTACTGTATAAAGCGCCATCATCAGCAGTAAATACGGTAATAGACAAGTCTGGAGATTGTGCACGTAAAGTTGAAGCCACTTGATAGCCGGCATGGCCACTACCAATAATAACTACAGGTTCAATCACTGGAGCTGCAGCTACTACAGGAATTTCCTCATCCTCAATATCAGTAATATCGAGCATTTCAAAATCAGCTTTACCAACTTGACACTCTGGACACATCCAGTCATCTGGAATATCTTCCCATTTTGTTCCTGGAGCTATCCCGTCATCAGGCCAGCCTTTAGCTTCATCATAGATCCAGCCACAGACAATACATAACCACTTTCTCATCTTGTCTATTTCCCTTATTTCTTACAAATTACACGCCATGTTTCAAACGGATACCGATATTGCGAGTTTGAACATAACTGTAGATGGCTTCCTGCCCTTTTTCGCGACCAAAACCAGATAAGCCCACACCACCAAATGGTGTTTCGATACCGCCAGCAAACCATTCGTTAATAAAGACTTGACCAGCAATAAGTCGGTTTGCTACTCGAAGTGTTTGATTCAGATTTTCACCAAATACACCAGCAACAAGTCCAAAGTCCGTACCATTTGCGATTGCAACTGCTTGGTCTTCATCATCAAAAGGCATGATCACCATTACAGGACCAAACACTTCTTCTTGAGCAATCGACATATCATCTTTTGCTTCAATAATGGTTGGCAGAACGAAGTAACCTTCTAGATCTGCAGCCTTCCCACCTGTTAAAACATTGGCACCTTCTTCACGTGCCTTATCAATCATGGCAAGAATCTGTTGTTGCTGCTCTTTAGATACAACTGGAGTAAGTTCGGCATTACTTTCGCCAATACCTACAGTTAAGCTCTCTGCAAGATTAACTACGGCAGCTTTAACTTCTTCATAGCGACTGCTGTGCACTAATAAGCGAGACATCGCTGAGCAAACTTGACCTGAGTTATAGAAAATCCCAACTTTAACGCTACGTAGTAATTGCTCAAGATCAACATCAGCAAAAGCAATTGCAGCTGACTTACCGCCTAATTCCATTACTGAAGGCGTCGCACGTTCAGCCGCATCTTTCAAAATGCGTTGACCTGTTGGCACTGAACCGGTAAATACGATTTGATTGGTATCTTGGTGCTTAACAAGATGAGTACCAACTTCTGAACCTTTACCACAAAGCAAGTTCACTGCACCTTGCGGAAAACCAGCTTTCTCAATAGCTTTGATGAGTAAAACCATTCCTAAAGGTGAAACTTCAGGTGACTTAATTACAACTGCATTACCTGCTGCTAAAGCAGGTGCTAATGAGCGTGCACAGATTGAGACAGGAAAGTTCCAAGGTACGATTTGAACTGATACACCCATAGGAATATATGAAGTAAAATCAATGTAATCTTTACCTAAAGGTACTGAAATTCCTTCAACTTTATCTGCCATACCCGCGTAATATTCAAAATAGCGTGCTGCCTCATCGAACTCTTCACGTGCCGTATCAACATTTTTGCCATTTTCACGACACAGGATTAATGCACCCTCTTCAGCAATTTCACGAATTGCCTCAGCCGCTTTTAACATCCACGCTGTACGTTTAGCAGGACGAACATCAGTTAAAGCACCACTATTCACACAACGTCGAGCGGCTGCCATCGCGGCATCTGCATCTTCTACACTTGCACGAGCAACTGTTGCAAAAACCTTATCAGTTGCAGGGTTGATAACTTCCAATTGGCGAGAAGCATCTCGCCATTGTCCATCAACATAGTTGAGGTAATGTTGCATATTAAGCCTCCAATGCTTTTTTAGCTTGGCTTGCTAACCATTTTTGGAAGAAGTGGGTTGGTAAATCCATTTCAGGTGAGAAAACTCCACCACCAAAACCAGGTGAATGACGACCTTTTTGCATGGTTTCAACTGCAAACACATCTTCAGCAAATACAACTTTCCATGATTCTAAAGTTGCTTCACGGCATGCATCATATTTAGCGTCTAGTGATTCATCACCAACGTAATACAAGCGTAATTTTTCAATTGTTTGTTCTGGAGCGATTGGATCAATCATCATTGCAAATGCATGATCCGCTTGAATACCTAACAATACGTTCGGGAACACTGCTACATATTCAGCATGACGAAGTTGATCTTCTGGCCAGCTTGGGAATTTTGGTAAATGCGTACCCGCCGTAGCTGATAAGTTATATTTATAACTACCCTGACCAGCAAAACGATCTTCGAACATAATGTTGTAATGATCTTCAAGTTTTGAATACGTATTTAATGCTGGGTGTACCCATGGTAAGTGATAAGCTTCGCAATAGTTTTCAACTGTAAGTTTCCAGTTACTTTTTACAGGTAACTCAAAAGTTGAACCTACTTTACTGCTACGAATAAGCTCTAAACCGTTTTCACCCAAGAAAGGCTTCCAACGTTCAACCAACGGCGCAATATGCTCTTCAAAAGTTGGTGCATCACCAGAGATATTGACGAAAACCATATCCATCCAGATTGCTGAACGGAGAGCTTTTAAACCATGTTTTTCACATTTAAACCGTTCATCTTTATGTTGGTTAATTCCGCCAACATGTGGAGTACCTTTTAAGTTACCATTTAGGTCATAACTCCAAGAGTGGTATTGGCAACGAATCACACCTTCAATAGTGCCTTCTTCTTGCACCAAAATCATACCGCGATGGCTACAAACGTTATGGAAAACTTGGATTTCTCCTTCGCGATTGCGCATCATTACCAAAGGCATGCCCATAAAATTAACAGGCTTCACATAGCTCTTTTTAGGTAAATCTGAAGCAAAACCAATACACACCCAAGTTTTACTTAAAATATTGTCACGTTCAAAATTAAAATATTCGTTACTGGTATATGCTAAATTTGGCATACCATTTGATTCAGTAATAGGATTCAAAACGTTATCGACTTGCTGAACCGTAATTAATTGCTGGCTAACTCGACTATTCATCTGATGATCTCCATATATTTAAAACTAACGCAGAACTCCCTGCGTTGAGATGATTTGCACACTCTGCTATTTCTTTAGAGATTGTGTTAAATATCGATTCATCCGACAAACGACTTTTTAGCTAGGCATATATGAGTTTTTCTCATACGTATGAAACAGATTTAGTTACTACAATTTTTATAAAAACAATTGCTACTCATGACTAAAACTCATTAGTTGGTGAGAATAAATCAGTTGAGCTATCTTCTGCCACCTTACTACTCTGTAATATTAGTATTAAGCAGCTAATCGTTTTTTAGCTGTTGGAAACGCATCGAAGGAGTAGTTATGCGTACAACAACAGGAGTCATGAAAGGGCTTAATCCAACTGTTACTATTGTCTCGAAGTTATTACTCTTCATTTTTATTGCTTTTTGCATTTTTAAGGAAAAACAGGCAGGTGAATATTTTCAACTGATATCTAATACCTTATTACAAAATGCAAAATGGTATCTCTTGTTACTAGCCACAAGCTTATTAGTATTTCTTCTTTACTTATGTATGAGTCGTTTTGGACAAATAAAATTAGGAAAAGATAACGAAAAGCCTGAATATAGTAATTTGGCCTGGATATGTATGCTTTTCTCATGCGGTATGGGAATTGGCCTAATGTTTTGGTCTGTAGCTGAGCCAATCAGTCACTATGCTAGTAATCCTTTTACTCAAGGGCTATCTGATGAATCAGCCCGTATGGCAATGCAGTTAACATTTTTCCATTGGGGACTACACCCATGGGGACTGTTTTGTTTAGTAGCTGTTGCTTTAGGGTATTTTGCATATCGTAAAGACTTACCTTTCGCAATGCGCTCAGTCTTATACCCTCTAATTGGGAAAAAAATATATGGTCCAATTGGAGATATAGTCGATACATTAACTATTATCATTACCGCTTTTGGTATTTCCCAATCATTAAGTATGGGGATTCTTGAGCTAAATACAGGCCTTAATCATACTTTTGGTATTAGTATGGATGTGAAAATCCAATTAATCCTAGTACTAGTACTTTGTGCCCTAGCAACTCTCTCACTTTTATCTGCAATAAGTAAAGGATTTAAAATTATTGCCGAAGGTAATATGGTTCTTTCCTACATTCTAGTATTTGCTATTATCTTTATTGGTTCATCAAGTTACATTTTGAATACTTTTTTTGAAGGTATTGGTGACTATCTACAGAATATTATTGGGATGAGTTTATGGAGTGATGCTCAGAAAGATTCTGGCTGGCAAAACTCATGGACCGCTTATTATTGGCCGTGGTGGATGACTTGGGCGCCATTTGTAGGATTATTTATTGCCCGAATATCAAAAGGGCGTACCATTCGCCAAGTTATTTTAGGCTCACTTGCAGCCCCCACTTTACTTACTTTTCTTTGGATAGCCGCATTTGGTGGGGCCGCACTGAAAATAGAGAAAACTTCCCACCAACAAACATCTTCAACAATTGTTACGAATATCCCTTCTAGTACATCAGTCGATAAAGTTCCAGCTCACGAACTCACTATCACCGAAGCGACTCAACAAGATCCAGCACGAGCGGTATTCGTGTTCTTTGACCATCTCACTCCAAACTCTGATACTAAAATCATTCTCAGCGCCTTACTTTGCTTACTATTAGCCATTCATGTGATTACCTTAGTTAACTCTGGAATATTAGTACTTTGTTTCTTAGATTCTTCTGGTGCAACGGACCCATCAATCGGAATTCGGCTGATTTGGAGTGCTATTATTCCTTTAATTGGTGGAGGACTACTACTAGCTGGCGGTCTAACGGCTATAAAAACAGCTTGTATTATTGCGGGTTTTCCTATCTCGATTCTATTAGGAATTATGGGTTTCTCATTAATAAAAAGCTTACGACAAGATCCGAAATTTCAGGAAAATGAAATAGTTTATATTCAAGCCGATGCTCCCCCCTTGGAGAAAAAATTAGTTCAAACTCCTAAAAAAGAGGATAAAGAATTAAATGATCAACTGATTGTAGAGTAATTAACTATTATCTCCAATTGGCTAGAAGTAAAATCTTCTAGCCAATTTTATAATGTGTAATTTTTCATATTGTCTTCTATCCAACTACCTATGATAAAAACTCACTCAAGAGTGAAAATAAATCGGTTGAGCAAAATTAGTACTCCTCACTACTCTATATTATTCGTATAAAACAGCTAATGATTCTAGCTGTTTGCCACGCATCCAAGGAGGAGTTATGCGTACAACAAGGGTTGCTGAATCCAATTCTGCGGTTTCAATTATTTCAAAAATATTAGTAGTCGCATTTGTACTTTTTTGCGCAATTTATGCAACCGAAGCAGCGAAAATATTTGCTGATTTATCAAGCGCCTTACTGCGCAATATGAAATGGTTCATTTTGCTATCTGTTACAGCGATCTGCTTTTTCTTAATTTATGTCATGTGCAGCCGTTATGGTTTAATAAAACTGGGAAAAGATACAGATAAACCTGAATACAGTTATTTTGCATGGATTTCGATGTTGTTTTCATGTGCCATGGGAGTCGGTTTAGTATTTTGGGGCGTTGCTGAACCAATGAACCATTATGCGAGTAATCCATTTACAAAAGGCTTCACGGATGAAGCAGCTAGTATGGCAATGCAAATTACCTACTTTCACTGGGGATTACATGCATGGTCTGTTTACTGTATAGCAGCGTTAGCAATTGGTTATTTTTCTTATCGTAAAGGTCTACCTTTTTCTTTACGTTCAATTTTACATCCGCTTATTGGCGATCGTATTTATGGTCCTATCGGACATTTTATTGATATTGTCGTAATTGTTGTCACAACTTTTGGTATCTCTCAAACTCTCGCTTTAGGTGTTTTACAAATAAATGCTGGATTACATAAAGTTTTTGGCCTAGAAACCAACACAACTGTTCAATTTATTCTCATGATTACCTTATCCAGTATTGCCACTTTCTCTGTAGTGCGCGGTATTGGTACAGGAATGCGCCGTATTTCTGAACTTAATATTATCCTATCAATCATTTTGATTGTAATCCTTATGCTCATTGGACCTGCTAGATACATTACTAATTCTTACTTAGAAGGTATTGGTAACTATACATCTAATTTTGTAGGCATGAGTTTGTGGAGCGATACTCAAAAAGACTCCGAGTGGCAAAACTGGTGGACAGCTTTCTATTGGTTATGGTGGTCAACTTGGGCTCCATTTGTAGGGATGTTCATTGCTAAAATTTCAAAAGGACGTACTATCCGTCAACTCATTGCAGGTGTGCTTGTTGTTCCAACTTTGGTTACTTTTTTCTGGTTTGCAGTGTTCGGCGGTTCAGCTCTAAAAATTGAGCAAGACTCTCGCCATACATTTGAAAAACAGCAATCAGCTTTGGTAGAGAATACGCAATCAACCACTGCAACAACACATCCTACCATTACTTCTCAAACTGAAGATAAAGCAGAACCACAGGAAGAGTTTACTGGTGGTCCTATAGTAAAAGCGACACAAAAAGACAGTACCCTCGCCGTTTTTGCTTTATTTGATGCTGTTGGAGGAGGAGGTATTTTTGGACAAATTCTTAGTATTGCAACCTGTCTTCTACTCATTACTTATCTTGTAACATCACAAGATGGCGGAACACATGTTCTATGTTTCCTTGATACCTTATCTGAAAAAGACACTCCTATCCGTACTCGTCTTTTGTGGTGTGTGTTTGTTACTGCAATCAGCCTAGGTTTGCTTTATGTAGGAGGTCTCAAAGCGATTCAAGCCGCTGTCACACTATTTGGGTTCCCTATTATTGTTTTGCTCACAATTATGGCTGTAGCACTTATGAAAGCTTTCAGGCAAGAAGATATAGCAAATATTAACGTTGTACCTAAACATCCGAAGATTGAGCCTGAAGCATAATCTAGACTTCTATCTCACAGTTTAGAAGAAAGTTATAATCTAAAACTCTCTTCTAAACTTATATTTTCAATTTAAAACAAATAGTTAAACCATAATAAATTTCTAACAAAGAATTATAGGAAGATAAATCTCATCAAGGAAGCAATATGAAAAATATGAAACTTCATCAAAATCGTATTGGTAATCGTCACCCTGAACATTTAAATATGCATCAGATTGGACCAGGTGATTTAGCTATTTCTGAATGGCAGCAAGCAGGCCTCACTCTTCCTAACCTTGATCGAATGCATCAATATCGTTTAAACCGTATATGTGCTCTACTGAAGCAACAAGGATTAGCTGGAATATTGTTATATGACCCAATCAATATCCGCTATGCTACAGGCACAACTAATATGCAAGTATGGTTATTGCATAATGCTGGTCGATATACCTATATTTCTGCAGAGGGACAGGTAGTACTTTGGGAATTTGACCATTGCGATTTCCTAGCTGAACATTCTAAGGTGGTAACCCAAATTCGTCCTTGTATTTCATGGTTTTATTTTTGTGCAGGTTCTCGCATTGATGAACAAGTGAAAAAATGGGCAAACGAAATTTATGACGTTGTTTTACAATTTGGTAAAGGCAATAAACGAATTGCGATTGATAAATGTAATGACGAAGGTATCAAAGAACTTGAACATCTTGGCTTAAGCATTGAAAACGGCGAAGTTATTATGGAGCTTGCACGTGCAATTAAAGGTGAAGATGAAATCAATGCTATGCGTTGTGCTGTACATGCTACAGATTCAGCAATAAAAGTGATGCATGATCATCTTGAACCAGGTGTTTCAGAACAACGCCTATGGTCATACTTACATGCGGAAAATATTGCACGTGGGGGTGAATGGATTGAAACTCGTTTACTCTCATCTGGCCCACGCTGTAATCCATGGTACCAAGAATGCAGCGGCCGTATCATTCAGAATGGTGAGTTGGTCGGATTCGATACGGATATGATCGGTGCTTATGGTATTTGTGTTGATACTTCACGAACTTGGTTGTGTGGGGATGAAACTCCAACCGATGAGCAAAAACGAATTTATCAGATGGCATATGATCAAATTCACTTTAATACCGAATTATTGCGGGCTGGCATAACTTATAAAGAGCTTACTCATAAGGCTCTACAGTATGATCCAAATGAATATAACCACTATTCATTCCTTTATCATGGGGTTGGATTATGTGATGAAGCACCTGGCATCTACTTTAAAGAGGCTTGGGATAGCTATGGCTATGATGGCGTATTAGAATCAGGAATGGTGATGTGTGTAGAAAGTTATGTAGGTCATAAAGCTGGTGGACCAGGTGTCAAACTTGAAAATCAGATATTAATTACAGAAAAGGGTCCTGAAATTTTAACATTATATCCTTTTGAAACTAAGCTTTTATCAAATTAATTGAAGGTCTTGAAAACTAGAAATATCAAAATTCCTAGTTTTCAAGAGAAAATTATTACTAAAAATTAATTTAGACCTTTTTGTCCAACTTGCCCTGGTAATTGATCTAGCAGCCAACTGCGGAAATGCTTAACACTAGAAGGAATAACTCCCCTATCTGCTGGTTCTAGCATACTGAAATTTGCTTGAGTACGAAGAACAGTCTCAACAGGTCTAACTAAAGCACCACTTTGTAAATAATCATCCACGAGTGAACCCCACGCTAAAGCCACACCCTGACCATTAATTGCGGCCTGCAAAAGCATTGGATAGTTGTTGATATTCACCCTATTTTTTGGTTTTACAATAGGATAATTTACCGCTTCAAACCACTCAGACCAAGTAATCCAATCTTTTTGAGCGTCATCTAAATATAATAGAGCTTTTCCAAAAATCTCTTCGGGAGAGGTATCGTCTTTAAATTGAGCAAGATAATTTGGACTACAAACAGGAAAAACCTCTTCAGGAAATAGTGTAGTAACTCTCATTCCCGCTGGAGGGACACGACAATAAAATAATGCCAGATCGAAGTCCATTTTGTGCAAATCTGAAATATTGTCTGTCGTTAAAA
The DNA here is from genome assembly GCF_013122135.1 of Acinetobacter lactucae. Classification (NCBI taxonomy): domain Bacteria; kingdom Pseudomonadati; phylum Pseudomonadota; class Gammaproteobacteria; order Moraxellales; family Moraxellaceae; genus Acinetobacter; species Acinetobacter lactucae. The sequence goes on along the minus strand of NZ_CP053391.1, from coordinate 1,113,514 downwards.
TTCTTAAATCAACGCCCTCATTATTCTGTTGAAAAGCAGCCACTTTCGGGAGTAACCAAAGAGCAGCCATAGCATTAGTCGTAGCCACAGTTATTTGATGCTCTCCTTGCCATTTCTTGATTTCAGCAGTAGCTTGGGCGACATCTAATAAAGCACTATAGATCGTTTGATAATATTGCAATCCAGTAGGAGTTAGGGAAATATTTCGATTAGCTCTTAGGAATAATTCCTTACCTAAATATTCTTCGAGCTGTCGAATTTGTCGACTGATAGCGCCTTGAGTAACATTCAATTCGTTTGCAGCTTTTGTAAAACTGAGGTGGCGTGCGGCTGCCTCGAATACAATTAAGCTGTTCATTGGCGGCAATGGCTTAATTTTCATGGACACTCCTAATTTGTCCTATTTCCTTAAAAACTCTTTTCCAATTCGAGTTCTTTTATTCCGCTATTTACTATGAAAATTATCTTTTGAACATACTAATAGCGAATAAACCAGATATTCTCGGCATAAATGGTTTGAATTTCTTCAATTATGATCCATTTCTCAGGAAAGCCCTAAAATCTCATAAATATAATTTAATAAAAAGTGAGTAAAAGTATTCGATCTATGAGTTTTTCTCATTTGAATTTTTTTAAAGAAGTGACTCCTGAAGAATTAAAATTTTAATCAATAAAGAAAATATTTTTTTGTTTGACGTAGTTTGACAAATTCAATGCTTCAAAATTCAGTCAAGGCCTTTCTATATCTAGTTTTTCAAAGAAACTAAAGATAACCGCCGTCAAACAAAAAGCTAAGTTTTTTGCTTTACGTGGCTTTACGAGATGGAGGTTTAGAAAAACTAAAACCCTACTGACCCATAGCGTACGGTGTATTTTTCATAAAACGCTGTAAAGCAAAATTTACTTGGACGTACTTGGACAGGTTTAGATAAATATACTTTCTAGAAATCTGCTTCATCCATTGATATACATAGCTTATAGAGCATTTTAAATTATTATCCATAGCTGAGTCGTCCAAGTAATTACTTAGATGTACTTAGATAGAATTGAATAAAAATCATGTTTTTGCTTTACGTAGCTTTACGAGATGAATATTTAAAAAAGCTACGAACCCTTATGGCACATAGCTTACGGCGTATTTTATATAAATGGACGTAAAGCAAAATTACTTAGACGTACTTAGACAGAATTGAATATAAATCACGCTTTTTGTTGTACGTAGCTGTACGAAATCAAAACTATAAAAAAGCCGAAATCATTGCCCTGCCTAGCATAAATGCTATTTTCAAAAATATTGTTGTACAGCTAAAAGCTCTATTACTGGATAAATAACTAAAGATTAAATTTTAAAATGCTATTTTACGTTGATGTACGTTGATGAAATTCAACTTTTCTAATCTATTAAAATTGCCTGCAAACTTTGCTATATAAAACTTTGAGACAGGTCTTCTGTTTTTAGGAGTTCTATATCAACCTAACTTGCAAACCCTTCATATACACAAAAAGCAGAAGCTTCCTTGACGTACCTTGACGAAATTCAATTTTTTAAAGCTTGTAAAAATATTCTGTAACCATTGGTATATAAAAGATTTAAATGAAAACTAATTAGCTTTTGGAGAGTAACCTGTCAAGGTAAATTGCGAGCACTTTATATAAGTAAAAAAAATGAGAGTTTCCTTGATGTCCCTTGATGAAATTTCAATTATCAAAAATAGATGAGATGTATTATTCGTGTACCTTTGAGAGCAATTTAATGATCTTTCTATAAGTTGGCCATCAAGGAAATGAGAAGTGATTTCGAGTTAAAGTTTTCCCTTTTGTTATACGTAGTCATACAAAATTTAAAAATGAATTTTTAGTTATTTACTCTTACGTAGTCTTACGAGAAGGTATTTGCCGGAAAAGGCGTAAAGCTTGTGCTATATAGGTTAGAACCTATCTCACTAGTATCCAAAAATATAGTGCCGTAAGACTAATTTTGCTAGATGTAGCTAGGAAAAGTTGAAGTAAGGCTTACGCTGTGAAGATCTTATAGCTATTTGAATTGTGTTTTAGATGTTAATTATCTGGCGAGATTCTACAATTTGTAATAAATGTACAGTTCAAAAACTAAAAATACAAAGAATATTAATTTTCAAATAATTCATAAGGTTGGTGGATATATTGAGATGAGATGTTATTATAAAAGATATATTGAAATCCAAAATTTAATAAGAACAACTCAATGCAGATAGATTTAGTATTTAACGATATAAATTCCGAGGTTTGATATGACAAAAAATGATTTTTCTAAACTATGGGAACAGAATACTGAAAACAAACCACCATTAACATTCATATATAACAAATACTTAGATGATATCAACAATGAGGATTTAGCATGTTTTTTTGCTGAAATACACAATAATGGGAAAGTAAATATCTTTAAAGAATTATCAAATCTCGAGTCTTATGAAGATAAAATAGACACATATATGTTAATCGATTTTATTAATAAATCTTCTAAGTACATTAAAAATTCCTCTATAGCTGATCTAGTCTCAACCATTGAAAAATTAGCATTAAAAAATAATATTGAATATTCTCATCTTATAGGTATATATGAAACAATAATTGGACAAGATTTAGAACAGGCGATTTTAGCTTTAGATTATATTCTAAAAATTAATATAGATATTTCTATCAATCTAATCACTCCTACTCTATATGCACTTTCTAGAAATAGTGGAGAAATTTGCTTAGATAGAATCATGAATTTATTGACATCTGAAAAAAATCACATAGTGGCAAATACATTATTAGCCTTAGGAAATATTAAAAATATTCCTATTAATGAGGAAGTCTCAAAATTAATTCTCGAAAAAAGTATTGGTAATTCTAATGAAAATGTTCTTTCTGGTCTTACATATACATTACTTAAATTTTACATTAGAGAAAAAGATCTCAAACTCCAAATTTTAAAAAAACTTAATGAAATAGTAAATCTAGATCCATCAAATCAAATTGTTTTACATTCAATAGCCGTAGAGTTGCAAAGCAATGGAAAAGAATTTGATATTGAAATGATTCAATTTTTATTAGATAAATTAGAAAACGTCGAATTAGATTCAATCAATACATTACGAAAAATAGATCACATTTTATACAACATTTCTTCCCAACATTTTGCAATGGTAATAAAATTTCTAGAAAGAATTTTCATACAATCTGAGCATAAAATTTCCATTAAAAATTTTAATTTTTTCTTATCTTACTACTTGTTAAGTGAAGAAAATAAAGAAGATTTATCATTTTTAATTACCAGATGGTTTCTAAGTAAAGATGGTTTTCTATGCAGATCAGCAGGAAATCTTATTTTAGAAAAAGAAATAGTTATTTATTTTGACTTAAACCAATTACAAGAAAATCATGATAATGATCTTTACTATTTAGCGAGAAAAGCATGTGGCTGGTATTTCACAAATCCAATAACAGCTATTAGTTTAATTTTCTCTACATTGAAAACTTGTACAGATCAAAAAATAATAAAAAAGATTTTTAATTTAATTTTCAACCCTCTTCTTATAAGCTACCCAGGAAAAGTTCATGATTACATAATAGAACAAAGAAAAAAAGTAGATAAAAAAATTAAAAAACATATTGATGAATGTTTAAAAAATTTAGATGAATATCATAAAAACCTTAATGAAGCTTATAAAATTAAGGAATTGAGGCCATCTCAATTAGAGAGCTATACTTATAGAAAATATCAACAAGACTTAATGCAAAAAAGATTTGAAGAACCAAATGAAAACTCTCTAATATCAAGTTTCTCAACAAGCACACTATTATATGGCAATAGTTCAGCTTTTCTTGTGCATACGTCGCAAGGAAGTTTTCGTCAAACAGTCCAAATGCAAAAATTTAGTCATAGTGTAGAATTTCCTTCAATGGAAATATTGGATCCTCTTACTCTTTATAACTTTTTAATTCATTGCAGAGGTGAGGCATTAAAATGAAATTAATTATTAAAGAATACTTAGCCTCTTTAAAAGAAAGAAATGAACTAGATGCACTTTTACCAGACCTGCTTTCTCAGATGGGATTGCAAATTTTATCTGCACCAAGTATAGGAAATCGACAATATGGAGTGGATATTTCCGCATTTGGATCAATAGAAGATGGTCCCCCAAAAATATACTTATTTTCTATCAAATCTGGTCACCTCGGAAGACAAGATTGGGATAGTGGTAATTCTCAAGATTTACGCCCGTCATTAAATGAAATTAGAGATGTGTATATTCCAACCCATATCCCTGTTGAGTTTAAAAATTTTCCAATCGAGATATGTCTCACATTTGGTGGCGATCTAAAACAAGAATTGGAACTAAACATTGCACAATATGAAAAATTAAATTCAACAGATACAGTTAGCTTCACTAGATGGGGCGGCGATCGTATTGCAGGTTTTTTAGAAAAATATCTTTTTAATGAACAATTATTCTTAAATGAAGAGGTAAAATCTTTACTTAGAAAATCTCTAGCATTAGTCGATCAACCTGAGGTTTCTTTCGCAAATTTTAAAAGTTTATTATCTTTTATATTTACTGGACTAGAATTGAAAGATGTAAAAGAACATCTCACTTCTCTTAGACAATGTTATCTAGCTTTAGGTATCCTTAATTCATGGTGTGAAGGTGAAAACAATCTTGAATCAGCTTTCCTATCATCTGAAAGGTTAATTCTATTAAGTTGGACTATTTTTAAATTACATGCGACATCAAAAAACCAAAATTCAAAAAAAGTTAAAAATATTTTTAATTCAATATTAATGCTTTATTTTTCTATTAATCAAAAATATCTCGATAAAATATTGAAGCATTGCAATAAATTACATGCATTATCTGCTGCGGTACATCCTAACTCTGAAGTAGACGTAAATTTAAAACTATTTGATATTTTAGGTAAAACAGCTTTATTTGGTTTATGGTCAAATTGGTTTTATAGTCGTTTATACACTTACAAACAGGAAGAGGTTTTTCAAGAAAAAGCTTTAGAGCAATATGAAGAATTATCAAAATCGATCAAGCAATTAATTTTAAATAATCCTATTTTATTTCAACCATACAAAGATGAGCAAGCTATAGAAATTTCCCTAGCTATTTTATACCTTTTAGAAAATGAACAGAATGATAAGGATATAAATAGCTGGTTAACAGATATGACTCATATTATCTATGAATCATTTAGATCAAATAGAAGATATCCTTCTACTCTTAATGAATATCTTAGCCTTATTCAACATCCAAGTAGTAGCTCTAAAATGTATAGAAAGTCTGTAACGAAAGGTTCAATTCTTTATCCATTATTAGCTTTTTTTTCTTATTACTTTCAAAACACAGAATTATTAAACATCTTAAAAATTATGGTAAAAGAGTATATTCCTGAATGTACAATGCAGATATGGAATCCAGACGAATACTCAGAAGAACATTTCTATAAAAATACTGATATTCATGGTACTACTTTAACTGGTATTTCCTTTGAAGAATTAGATACCGCATTCAAACAAATCAAAAGTGAATGTAAAGAAAATCAGAAAATAAATGACTTATCAGCTATAAAGTATGAGTTTTCTCCTTTAATTCTCACGGCATGTAGGCACTATAGACTGCCTGTTCCTTTCCATTATTTTTTGAGTATGCTTTCAATTCCACTTGATAATTAACTCATTTATTCTTTAATTCTGAATTTTTATATTTTTTATTTGCCAATCAGTCACTCCCATTTCAACAAGGATTTCCTCATCACCGTTTAGGAGCTCCTTATTGGTGTGATGGAAGTACCCTTCTTCATCTTTGCCTAATGTAATTATTGATTGGCCATATGGTGGAGTCTCTTTCTTAAGAGACTTCCACTCATTCACGGCGTACCCTTCTTGCTGCTCAAGCATCCTCAAAAATTCTTTCTTACTCATTGCCATTTTATTGCCCCCGTATTAATGAATTAGATAGAGCTATGTAACCTCAGAAATCTGTAACCTTTTCTCTTTTTTAAAAGGTTACACCCTCAAAGCCTTGTCCCATAAGGCTGTAACCTCAGTAACCTTTGTAACCTCAGTTTTTTCACCATTCCTAGAGTTCATCCAGATCATCTGTAAGTACCTTTTCATTAAATACATACATAGGAATTGCTTTAGGCATGCCATCAATTCCTCTTGTGAGCTTAGTAGACTTGCCATTATTTAGATGATCCAGCCATCTACGTTGTATAAGTAACTTGCCGACACGTTTAGGATTCAGCCCTTTGCAAAGTTCTTTCTTGAACTGTTCCGGATAAACCAAGTATTTCTTTTCGCCGTTCTCAATCTTCCAATAACCTACTCGATTAATAACTTTATCTAGATGTTCCGCATCTGGTGTCATACATTCAAAACGACTATTACCATGTGCTTCAAAGAAAGCTTTAATTTGAGCCAGAATTTCCAGATCTTCATAATTACCAACTCGGTCAAAGCTACCTAACCATTGTTTAAAAACAGCTTGTATAGCACTAAATGCAGTACCATTTTTCCAACCCGTTATTCCGGCTTGTGTTGCCAGTTCTCCAGCTGTAGCAATCAATGCGAATGTATTGGCTACACGAATAATATGTCCTTCTGAATGACCATCAATCAATGGCTCTCGGTATTGCTCCCATAACTGTCGAGCGTGTTTAATAATTTCATTTTTATCACTACAAAGATATTCAAGCCAAGCTATACCCGCTTCACCGTAATACATATTCGAACGTTCTACTAACATTCTGGATTGAATTGCACCATCCGAAGCAAAATCAATACTGTCAAACACGCCATACTCTGACTGATCTACATCAATATCGATTAACCGGATCTCTTGTCCTAGTTTGGCCTTTTGACCATGCTTGGCCATAATATCTTTAAGTCCTTCTTCCCCACTCGACAGAAAGATAAGCTTCCAATTAAAAGCAGGTTTAGCTGTGATTTGCTTGTTTAAACGAGCTTTACCCAATCCATTGGCTAGCATATAAACAATGTTGCCTAACTCTTTAGGATTGGCAATTTCTCCAATCTCATCTAAAGCCAAAAAGCTATCATTGTGCATATAAGCTGTATGCTCCAGAGCATTGCCGGTTGCTCTCCATGTACGATAAAAACGGCTCGGTTTACCCCATACACTACAGCCTAAAAATAATGCTGTTGATTTACCTTTTGATGATTTGCCAACGAAATGAACGCCTGCTCCATTCTGTTGTTCAAGTGGACCTAAAAGCTGGCCAGCAAATGCCGTGCTAATAGCACAAACTAACTTGCTATGGTTCTGTGTGAGCTTAGATACCTCTTCTCTCCATTGAATTAAAGAACCATTGCGTTGATAGCGATTATCTAAACCGTGAACAGCCTGATAGACAATTAAATCGTTATCTTTACTTTGGCCAACTTCACAATGAGGCAATACATATACTGCATCATGCCAGCCTACGCGATCGACACATAAGGCCCTCTGCTCAACTGGATAACTCATCAAATAACTTTGCAATAGACTTCTTGCTTTAGCGTCCGGCGCTATTGTCATTCCTTGATAAGAAAGTGCTTTACGTAGTTCTACGCCGTCAGACTGGAAGAACTCCATAGAAACAGCTTGTAGATGCTTAATACCATCTGGATCGTACCATTCGAGCAACCGTCCCCATGAGGTACTAGAATTATCTCGAGTCAGAGCAACGACTTTAATTGGACTAGAAATATAACGCTTATAGTCATCTCCCTTGTTATTCGTTTCTAAAAAGTACAATCCAGATTCTAAAAGATGAAAGCGTCCATCCCCCCATTTAAATGGCTTGGCCAAATGGCCTTTTGGTAAAGGTTCAGTATGAGGAAGTCTGGCAATGGCTTCTTTTAAAAATGCTGCAACTTCTTTCGGATCTTCATCTTTAGTCAGTTCAATTAGAAACTCATTCTCATCAATTTTCTGGTACTGGTTAATTAAGCGAACACAAGTATTCTGCTCGAGCTTCTGAAAGGCATCATTTTTGAAATATTCAGGTCTTACAGGTAGGTAAAGCTTTTTAAAACCAGCTTGTGTCAATTGATTAATGACAAACTGGATCTGCTCAAAATCAAAAGCCTTAAGCGTTTTTGCTAAGCGAGAAGCACATAAGTTATTGAGTACAACCAGAGCTACAGATAACCCACTAGAAGCAATCTTAAAGAAAGACTCAAGGCTATAAGTAATCATTACAGGCTTGTCATGCTGTAATTCACCATAACAAGCAAACCCTCTTGCTAATCCATCAGGAAAGACAGAAATAGTTTTTCCACTTTCCAGAACGGCGCATTGGATGATACTTAATTCGCCGTTATAGATCGGCAGAATTAAGGGATTAGAGTATTCAACTTTATCTATCTCAACTCTATTTCGATCAATGTAAATGGCCTGATTAGGTCCACCAAAACGCTGGATAATTTTATGCTGAAGATATTCAATTTGATCAGGTGTATATACCTGACAATGAGTCAAAACTTCACTTGACGTCATGTTTGAGGTGTCACGTTTAGTCATGCTTGTGACTCCTCATATTCTTTTTGAAACTTGTCTTCTTGTGCTTTGGAAAACTCCAGATTTTCATCAATCATGCTATCTGTAATACTCAAAAGACGTTTTAAATCTTTAAATACACTTTCTGGCACGCTATAGACTTGTTGTAAGTACTCTGCTGTTTTTTCATATTTACTACGAATGGAATCAAGCATTACGGCGAGGTCAGCAACCTGTTCATATGCCAACGCATAACCTTCAGACACATCACTGGCGTCATAAGTTTTTATAGCAATTTCTATATGAGAATTTTTTAAAGACGAGTTGTTATTAGGCATGATTAATGCGCTCCTAGCGATTCATTAGAAGCTTCACCATTCACGGCCAAATGAGGGTGGCGAAGCTGAAAAGGGTTGGCCGACAGGCTCACTAGGTCACCTGCACACCCGAAGGTGTCCCTCTCCAGCCCCGCCGTAACATGCAGGTGCATAGAGATTTCACGCACAAAAAAAGTCCTATGAGCGGACTGTGCGCCTAGTGAAAACTTGTAACCGGCCAAGGTTAGCTCATCTGCTTTTTGATGAACGTCCTTAGCATAACTAGGCACATGACAGCTTGCAAGAAGTATTGTTAAAAATATGGATAACAGATTCTTATGCTTTTCCATAAGGCGGCTCTCCCATAATACTGGTGAGTAATACCTGAAGGCTACCAGCGTGCAGAACTAAGACATCCTGCACAGATGGGTTTTGCAATAATAATTCTCGAGTATCTTTAACTTCCTGAAGCTCGCCATTTATGGCGAGGGTTTCAATAAACTTCATGGCGTGGTCATTCACAACCAAATCTGCCCTATCATCTTCTTCAGTAAGCGGTGCATAAGAAGCTAAAACAAAACTCTTCATCTTAAGCCCCCTTACCAAAATGTTTAGCTAGAACATTCATACCTTTAGGAAGGATGAAGAACTCTATTTTAGTAAAGGTATATGGATCACCATTAGGTCGAATTCGAGCCACTTCTTCATACTTGGTTTCGCAATAACCACGCTCTTGGCTATAGTAGGTTGAAGCACGCACTCCATTAAGCTTGCGATCCCAAGCGTGTTTACGTAGCCAATTGGCCAATACTTCTCTTTTAATATTTAAGATTTTGCATGCTTGCTGAAACTTCACACCTGCAGGTGTTTGAGTAATGGTGTCGATGGTTCGTTCTAAAGACTGATTCTGAGTTTCAAGATGAATTACTTGCTCTGTATAATCCAAAAGAGCGCGGCGTAAAGCATGAGGATTAGAAATATCTACCACCACTTCATCCTTAACCTTATATTCAAGCTCTCGCCAGCGATCGACTAAACTCGCCGTGAACTCTGGACAAAGCTGAGCAACAACAATAATGCTATCTCGTTTGCCTTGCTCACCTTCAAAAACATATACACCAACTTTTGAAGTAAACCCTAAGTTATTGATTCTTTCGAAATTCGTCATTGGCGTATTTCGAATAACTCCTTTTTGCATAAGTCTCTCAATTGAGACTTTTACATTTCTATGCTCAGATTGAACCAACTCAGAAATTTCCAAACTAGTCATCTTAAGAATTGATTGATTAACTAATTGATTCATTTCTTAAGCCTCCAATTCTGCATTGGCTTGGCTTTTGATTTGGTTGTTATGCCATTCAATTAGTTGTGCATAATCAAAATAGACCGGCGCCTGACGAGTCGTGCCGGCTTTATAAGCTTTAGGGAAAGTTGGATCATTTAAGGTGAGTTCGCGCAAAGCATTACGTTTAATACTCAATAACTCACATGCTTGGTTATACGTAACTCGAATTGGTTGCATTTATTTAGCTCCACATAGGTCTATATTGTGGAGCTAGTATGTTTATGATTTTTATATTGAAAAATATTTGTTCTAGCATAATACCCATTATGCTAGAACAATGGGTATTGTGCTTCCATTTTGGGTGACTTTTAAGATTTGCTATATTTTTTTGATAGCCATAGTTCTATTGTTTTTGGATTTAGATTAAATTTGTTAGAAAAATCTCTCGCACATTTAGAATAGCTGTGGAAGGTACCTTGCTCCCATTCTCTAAAAATTTCACTTTTATAAGAATCATATTTTTTTGCTCTGCTTTTTCCGCCTAATGATTGTATTTTTCCAAAAACATTAGAGTCATTTACTATATGGGAATAAATTCTTCCTATCATGCTATAAATTCTATCAAACGACTCTATTGCAAAGTTTATGTCTTCATCCGTTGGTAATATTTCTTTATCAAAAATATAGAAACATGCTTGATAAGTCATATAAGCATCGGCTAAAGAAATATAAGCATAATCTTCCATTTTTATTTTAGATGCATCTTTAATTTTTTTTATAATTTCATTCTCATTTTTTTCAAAAACGCTTACCACTTGAGGGGTCATTTTATTTTTACAGATATTAATCATACATTCATGTAATAATTGCATATCTTGAATACCTATCGAATCAAAAAGATTAAAAAGATCATTCAATAATGCACTATCAGAATTGTATATTTCTTTTAAGTAGAGAATCAATTCATGTTCTAAATCATCATGTTTTATGGTCACGTATACCTTCCCATAGCATCCCAATAAAAATAGCTAAGCCAATCGAATTAGGTATTCAACTTTCGGGAGCAAACCTAGACCTAGCAAACTAAATATAGATTATATTCAACTATATAAATACATATGAGTTGAAGTTTAGCGACAAATTAAGGCGCACAAATAAGCCTATCAATCTCATCTGCCCACCACTGCATCATTCCTACACGCTCTTCAAAATGGGCCCCTTTGTCATAGACACCTTTAACACCTTTCTTTAAATGTGCCAGTGTGGCTTCTACTACCTGCTCTTTATCGCTAAATCTATTATTTAGCTGAGTACTTGCAATGTGTCTAAAGCCATGAGGATTTTGTCTATCTTTATATCCCAATCGATTCAATGCTGTATTAAATGTATTGTCTGAAACAGGTTCGCTTAAGCTTCCTCTTCCAGGGAAAAGAAAATTAGATTCAGTTTTATAAGTTAATAATTCTTTTAAAAGGACTATGGCCTGACGTGGTAAAGGTACAGCATGAGGAATATCTTTTTTCATGATTACAGCTGGCTTAATCCACACAGCTTTATCAAGATCAAATTGATCCCAAGTGGCATATCTTAATTCGACAGGACGTGGAAACAATAAAGCAAATAATTCCAAACCAATTGCTTTATCCCGTTTAGGATAACTTCTGATAGCTCTAATCAAAGCAGGAAATTCATCAATATCGACAAACTTCATATTTCCACCCTGATTTTTATCAAGATGTTTTGTTATGCCTTCTAACGGATTAAATTTTATTTTCTCTTGGAACTTTGCCCAATCATATGCATTTCGACAATAAGACGTCAGCTTTTCAGTTTGAGTATAAATACCTAAATCACGCTGTAGACTTTGGAAGAAATCAAACCACTCTTTAGGTGAAATACCAGTAAAGTCTCTATTTCCAAATTTAGGAATAATATGTCTTTCGATAGATTTCTTTGCTTTATCAAAAGTATCAAATCCCCAATTTGGCTCTTTAGTATTTAACCAGTCATACATTAGATTTTTGAATAGCAGCGCTTTTTGCTCAGTGGCCTGTTTTCTTATATCTGCCTTAGTTTCTATCATCTCACCATTAGAGAGCTTATTTAATATTTCATTTGCCTTCTTTCTAGCTAATGCTCCACTAATAGCTGGATAAGCTCCTAACCCCATCCATGACCATTTGCCATCAGCCTTTTTATATCTTAATTGCCAAGATTTATTTCCTTTCTTTTGTACGAGGAAATACAGCCCATTACTATCTAGTTCTCTATAGTCTTTATCTTCTGGCTCAAGACTGGCCAAAGTCGTATCAGATAAGGGTCTTTTCTTAATTGCGGTTCTTTTCATACAAATTATGGCAAACAAGCTTGTATCATGAGTTCAGTAATTGAATCATGATACACACGATGATACAAGAATCTGTCTGCTATATGAGTTTATGTTAGTTTATATAAAGCAACAAAAAAGCCCTAAACCATTATAGTTTAGGGCTTTTTCAGTCATGTAAAGCTATTCGAGTTTATATGACTTTAAAATCTTGGTAGGTATATCCAGACTCGAACTGGAGACCTCTACGATGTCAACGTAGCGCTCTAACCAACTGAGCTATACACCTAGAATGGAAAGCATCATATTCATTTTTCAAAAGCAAAACAAGTGATTTTCAATTGAAAAAAATACAAATGAGCAGACTTTAAGCAAACTCTTTTTCATTTTCCAAAAAAGAAAAACGGTACATGGTTTAACCACATACCGTTTCTTTAGCTGACTATTAATCTCAACTTAACAAGGGCATTTCTTTAAATTACCACCTGCCGATGGATATCTCGAATCAACACAATGACGGTAGAAAGTCTTTGCATCCATTGGTGTTAAATCAGGATGATGAGCTTTCATGTGCTCCAGATAAGTTTGATAGTCTGGAACCCCAACCATGAGTCGGAAGCTTTGCTGCAAACGCTGCCACAAGGTTGCAATGCGCGACCAGTTCTTTGGAGAAAGCAATAGCTCTTTTTGTGAGAGCACTGTCATTTTGATGATTTTCGCAATAATGACAGTTCCATTTTTTGCAAATTTAAAATTCATCATGACTCTCCTCGTGGGCTTACCACTTCTGGGTCCGCATATACAGCTGGTGCTTCATGAGCAGTTGGTGTCGGGCTTGCTAATGCACGGCGCACAATACCAATTGCAGCAATGATCATCACAATCGCAACGATCATAAAGAAGCCACAAAGCGCAGCGTTGATTTGATTCGACATCACAATCGTCTGCATTTCTTCGAGTGTTTTTGCTGGTTTTAATATCTCACCACGAGCAATCGCATCTGAAAATCTATTCGCTTGCGCTAAGAAACCAATCTTTGGATTTTCGTGGAAAATCTTTTGCCAGCCCGCAGTCATACAGGTAATGAACAAGAAAATTGTTGGGAAAATCGTTACCCATACATATTTTTCTTTTTTCATTTTAAACAGAATAACTGTACCCAAAATGAGCGCCATTGAAGCCAACATCTGGTTACCCACACCAAATAAAGGCCAGAGTGAATTGACACCGCCTAACGGATCAATCACACCTTGATAGACGAAGAAGCCCCATCCACCTACCGCAACAGCAGTACCTAGCAAATTACCAAAGAATGAGCTTGAAGATTTAACCGCAGGAATAACAATACCCACAGTGTCTTGCACCATGAAACGACAAGCACGAGTACCCGCATCTACAGCAGTTAAAATGAATAATGCTTCGAATAAAATCGCAAAGTGGTACCAGAACGCCATCATGGCACGGCTATTAAAAATTTCCGAAATGATATGTGCCATACCAATCGCAAAAGTCGGCGCACCCCCCGTACGTGAAAGAATCGAGCTTTCACCTACTTCTTGAGCCAACACGGTTAACATTTCAGGAGTAACGACAAATCCTAGATTACGCACAGCTTCTGCCGCTGATTCTACAGTTGTACCAATTACAGCCGCAGGAGCATTAATCGCAAAGTACACGCCTGGATCTAAGACAGTTGCACAGATCATCGCCATAATACCGACGAAAGATTCCATGAGCATGCCACCATAGCCAATCACGCGAATATCAGCTTCGTTATTCACAAGTTTTGGTGTTGTACCACTTGATACAAGTGCGTGGAAGCCAGAAATAGCACCACAGGCAATAGTAATAAATAGGAATGGAAATAAGCTACCAGAGAATACAGGACCAGTACCATCAATAAAATGAGTCACTGCCGGCATTTTCAATTCAGGTAATGCAATCACAATACCCACAGCCAAGCCAAGAATGACACCAATTTTAAGGAATGTTGATAGATAATCACGTGGTGCTAACAATAACCAGACAGGTAAAACTGATGCAATAAAGCCATAAATGATTAAGCACCATGTGAGCTGTGTACCTGTTAAAGTGAAAAATTCACCCCAGTAAGGATCTGCTGCAACATGTCCACCATAAACAATCGCAAGCATCATTAAGACGAAGCCAATAATTGAAACTTCAGCAATACGTCCCGGGCGAATAAAACGCATGTAAACGCCCATAAATAATGCAATTGGAATCGTCGCTGCAATACTGAAAACACCCCATGGACTATGGGCAAGTGCTTTCACCACAACTAATGCCAGTACCGCAAGGATAATAATCATTACACCCAGCGCGCCGAGCATAACAACAATCCCCGCAAAAGAACCGAGTTCCTGTTTTGCCATTTCACCAAGCGATCGACCGTCTCGACGTGTTGAAATAAATAAAACTAAAAAGTCTTGTACCGCACCTGCCAGTACCACACCGACCAGTAACCAGATCGTTCCGGGTAAAAAGCCCATTTGTGCAGCCAAAATTGGTCCAACTAATGGCCCCGCTCCTGCAATTGCAGCAAAGTGGTGACCGAAAAGCACATATTTATTGGTGGGAACATAATCCAGACCATCGGCTAAACGATGCGCTGGGGTTAAACGTCTTGGGTTTAATTCAAATACTTTAGTTGCAATGAATAGACTATAAAATCGATATGCGATGCTATATACACATGCTGCAGCGAGTACAAGCCAAACCGCATTGACATGTTCACCACGGCTGAGTGCCAGCATCCCAAAAGAAATTGCACCTATTATTGCCACTAGGCTCCAGACCAGCTTGGAGGGAAGCGTAGATTTCGCTTGCATTGTGTCCATTCTTAACCTCTCAATAAATAACTACAGCATTTTTATATTGTTATGTACTGTTTTCTAACAAATCCTTGTGACTGTACTCCTCCTTTAATTTTTTTCCTCTTATACTTTCGCATAAAAAAAGGGATGATTTACATCATCCCTTCGATAATAGTGTATTTTTTAACTATTATGCACGCTCTAAATAATCGCCAGTACGAGTATCTACACGAACGCTTTCTTCTTGCTGAACAAATAACGGAACACGAACAACCGCACCTGTTTCAAGCTTAGCTGGTTTACCGCCGCCGCCAGATGTATCACCACGTACGCCCGGATCAGTTTCAACGATTTTCAATACAACGAAGTTCGGTGGGCTTACTGTTAAAGGTACGCCGTTGAACAACATAATTGTACATTTTTCATTTGAATCGTCTTTTAACCATTTAGCAGCATCGCCCATTGCAATTTTGTCTGCAGCGATTTGCTCAAAAGATACAGGATCCATGAAGTTCCACATTTCACCATCGTTGTATAGGTATTCCATTTCAACTTCAACGATGTCAGCTGCTTCTAAAGAGTCACCTGATTTGAAAGTTTTTTCTAATACTTTACCGGTTTTAAGGTTACGTAATTTTACACGGTTGAACGCTTGACCTTTACCTGGTTTTACATATTCGTTTTCCATGATTGAACATGGGTTACCATCAAGCATAACCTTAAGGCCTGCTTTGAAATCATTTGTAGAATAATAGGCCATGAAAGGCACACTCCAAACTTAACAAGTCAACTATGCGATATAATGCGTTGTTGCATTATCTTAATCGTGTCAAATGATAAACTATTTATACCAAGAGCAAAACTGGCAATCTCAACTGAGTGACCTTATTACTGATCCTTCTGAATTGCTAAGCCTACTCGAGTTATCCTCAGAACAGCTATTATCGGGTGCGATTCTGGCTTCTGAAAAGTTTAAATTGCGTGTTCCTCGCGCGTTCGTCGGAAAAATGAACGCTAAAAACCCGCTTGACCCGCTTTTGCTACAAGTATTACCTCATCATTTAGAACTCGAAGAACATCCTGAGTTTGTGACTGACCCATTAGGTGAAGAAGCAGCAAATCAATTACCGGGTGTATTACATAAATATAAATCGCGTTTTTTATTAACCTTGACTGGTGCTTGCGCCGTACATTGCCGTTATTGCTTCCGTCGCCATTTCCCCTATCAAGAAAATTTGCCAAAAAATGAAGACTGGCTAAATATTAAAAATTATATTGAAGCAAACCCAAATATTAATGAGATCATTTTAAGTGGTGGTGACCCGCTTACGCTTTCTAACCGTAAATTGGCACTTTGGTTAGAACGCCTATCATCTCTCAAACAAATCCAGATTCTGAGAATTCATTCACGAGTCCCCATTGTTATTCCTAACCGGATCGACGAAGAGCTAATTTCTTTATTAAAAAACAGTAGGCTGCGTATAGTTCTGGTGGTACACTCAAATCACGCTTCTGAACTCGATGACTTTACTTGTTCAAAATTGTTGCAGTTATCTGACCATCACATTACTGTACTGAATCAGGCAGTATTGCTGAAAGGTGTGAATGATTCTGCCCAGACCTTAGTTGATTTAAGTTATCGTTTATTTGAAGCTCGCGTTATGCCTTATTACTTACATGTTTTAGATAAAGTAAAAGGTGCACAACATTTTGATTTAGAATCATCCAAGATAGATGAGATCTATCGTGACGTGTTAGCGAACCTACCGGGGTATTTGGTTCCTAAACTCGTCAGGGAAATTGCGGGCGAAAAGAATAAAACACCGCTTTTTGGGGCTACAACTTTTTGAGTTATATAATAAGTGATGATGAATAATGCGCTGTCGGACATTTTTCACAATCAAACCGAACTCACTCGTGAACGGTTAAGCTTTTGTGAAGCCAATATTAAAGATCTTAATGAATGGGTCACTACCCTTTCTATTATGCAACTTGGCGATACGTCAAAAGCATTATTCACAGCCATTTTAGAGCTCAACGAGTTAAAGTGTAGTGAGACGCTACGTTTCGATCTCATACAAACGCTTCATCCGACCATTAATAATGTACTCGCCAGCCTAGAGAAAAACTTCTTTAACCAAGGCGTGATTAGTACAGACCGTAATGAGCACATTATTGAATTAGCAATGTTGCTCCGCTGCTATTTTGCCAGTATTTATTTGAATATTGCGCAAAACAGTCATGAGCAACTCCAGCATCAAAAGTTTTCACTCTTTGCTTATAAACAAAAAAAGAATTTGCAAACGGCACGCACCTTATCGACTTTTCATGCTCTAAAGCAGTTAACGAGTCTTCTATATCAACAGCATATGCTCTATAGCGAGCCGCTTAAAGGTCAATGGTTAATTGCGCATCAGCTTTATGAAACCGCAGTTCAACATAAATACCATCTCATCAATATTAACCATATTCAGGGTATTCAACATCCTCTAGCGAATATCACTCAGGCCTATGCTCAACTGATTTTGCTGGATATTTTAAATACCAACCAGATTCGCCAGTCAGAGATTCAGGCACTATTTCAATGTAGTTTTGACTGGGCAAGAATGATTCATATTTTGCCGAAAGATACCGCGTTAACGAAATATGTGGTCGATCCAAATAAAGACCATCCCCCTGTTTATAATACAAAGCGTAGCTCTAACTTTAATCCTAGCATCTTCATTGGTACGCAAGCTTTGCTTGAGCATGTCACTGCAACCATGCATAAAAATGCTCAATATATTTCTAAGAATGAAAAGTTTTATTTAAGCCCAGCTTTAAAGTTTCATGTTCAAACAATTTTAGGAACCACGGCTCAACGTCGTCATGAACGTTATGAGTACAATGCAGAACTTCAAATTTGTTTTGGATTAAGCACTGCTCACTTCTATCTGTCGAAAGCAAAAAACTTTGAAGAAACGCTACAGCTTAACCATAACTATAACTTACAAAGCGAATCTAAAGTTTTATCCAACTTAGAGAAAAAAGAGCAATCAACCAGCTCTTATCAGCGCTTGAGTCGTGAGAGCAAAACCATCTATCAAACTACGGTTCTTGATATTAGTGTCAATGGATACCGTATTAAATGGTCTGGCGAAGCACCGAAAAACTTAAGAACCGGTGAATACATTTTAGTTAAAGAGACTTTGCACGGACAATGGCGCGGTGGCGTGATTCGCTGGATTAAGCAATCGACAGAAAAATCCCTAGAGTTAGGTTTAGAGATTTTGTCGCAAGCCATGTTCCCTTGTTCAGTGCATATCCAAGCTGAGCGCCATACTCGCAATTATCATCCCGCACTATTACTACAAACACAAAATCTAGAAGAAATACAAAACACGCTTATTTTACCGGGCTCTCAAATTTTTAGAGAGCAACAAACAATTCATTTACGATTGGGGACAGAAGAAATCAAAGTGTATCTACTCAAAGCACAACTCATTACGCAAAGTTTTATTCAATTTCATTTCGAGCTTTTGAATGAGCAGCAACAAGGTCTGCTTGATCAGTTCATGATGAAAAAGGGTAATAACTCTAGCACTCAAGATTTATGGGAAGCACTAAAGTGAGAAACTCTTTATTATCTAAAAAGTTAAAACGTACTGAAACACGTTTACTCATTATTGATGACAACCAGCTACGTTATAACCAGATTTTAAATTTATTATTGGGGAATGATTATCAAGTTCAGGCATTATTACTTGATGATTTAAAAAGTTTTGAAAAACAGTTAAATACGCCATGGGATGCTATTATTTTTGGTCGTGCTTATGACCTAAAAATTGAACAAACTCTCTCCCTTATTCAAGCATCTGAACAGCCAAATTTACCTGTTTTATTATTACAACCTGAAGATTATCAACCTCAGCAATATCAGGCGTATATTCAAAAAGGCATTTATGATGTAGTTCCATTAGAACCATTAGATTATTTTTATATCACTCTTATTCGGACGTTGTCATATAGCCAGTTATTACAAACCGAACAACGCCTGACCAATGAGTTAGAAACGATTCACTCTCATACACAAACATTGGTCAATAACAGCCATAAAGCAGTTGCCCTTTTTCAAGAAGGCATGCATGTCAAGGCAAACACAGAATATCTCAACCTTTTTGGTTTTAAGCAAGAAGACGAGATTATTGGTCTGCCCATCTTAGATGTTTTACAACCTGATGATTTAAATTTTTTTAAACAACGATTTAAGAAAATTTCATTAGGCCAATTTGATCAGGCACGTTTTGAAATTCAAAGTCAACATGCAGCAATTGCAGGTAACAATGCTCTAAAACTAGAGTTTATTCCGAGTCAGGAAGAAAATGCGGTACAGTTGACCATTGATTACCAATTGGATTTAGCAACACCTGCAAATACTCTTTTTTCAGAAAAAAATTACAATGTCATTACACCATGGCAACAGATTAATCGTCAGCTAACGACACACCCTGCTCAAGCCAACGCGTTAATTTTATTTCGCTTAACTCAGTGTCCAGAACGAGTATTTCAACAAGATTGGCAAACTCCTGCACAATATTTTAATCAGCTGCAAAGTTTCTTAAAAGAACAGGCACAAATGCCGATTTTTAATATTGAACTTGGTGCCTATGTTGGCGTTTTACAAGCTGAAAACAGCACAGTCCTTAACTCTCAACTGGCTGGTCTGCAAAGTTTGCAAAAAGAGCATTTATTAAAGATCAATGAGCTTAACTACTCAATCCAGTTTAAGCTGAGCTATGCTCCAATTACTGAACCTTTAAATGAAGATAGTTTTGCAAAGCTACTTGAGCAAACAAGTCAGCAAGAGCTACCTAAGGCGCAGGCAGAAATTGAGTTGGCCCCAACCATTGATATTATCTCTCCTGAGCCTACCAACTCGCCTATATCGCTTGATCTAAGCCTTGAGCAAGTCGATGCCCCTTTGCAATCTTCGTTATTGCAGCAATTAAAGCAGCAACTAGCTCGAAGTGAAATTCATTTAAAATATCAGCAGATCTACGATAAGCACGATCAAGAAACCCATAACTATGAGGTGACTAGCGGTTTTATTAGCGATGAACAATGGTATGACATAAATGACTTGACTGAATTAAGAGAAGACAGCGAACTTTCTATCCAATTAGATCGCTGGATTTTGGTTGAGGCATGTAAGCAACTACATAATTTTATTACTCAGTACCCTAAAGCTAAACTGATTATTAACCTGAATATCGATATCTTGCTTAAAGATAAATCCTTCCCAGAGTTAATTTCAAAACTACTCACCATTATTGGGAGTAAGCTTGAAAGCCCACTGGTTTTACAATTTTCAGAACAAGCGATTCAACCTCATCTTGCAATTGCCCAGCAACACATCGCTCGCTTACGTCAACACGGCGCAGAAATTTCGATTCGGGATTTCAGCTCTTCTATTTATAGCGAATCAATATTGCAACAACTAGACGTTCAATATTTAAAACTGCAATCGAAGAAAACAGAGCTATTAAACTCAGATGATGGTCTAACACGCTTACAAGAAAAGGTTTTGAACTATTTGACTGTAAAACCTGTGGGGATTTTACTTGGTGATCTAGATGACATGAACTTATTTGCTAATGCATGGAATGTGGAAACACGTTTCTTACAAGGTCGTTATTTCCAGAAAAAACTTGATCGACTAACAGACGTACAAGACCAATAATGGTTTTGTACTGAAAAACAAAAAACGGGCATAAAGCCCGTTTTTTGTTTCGTGTTGCAGTATTAACGCTTGATAGAGCGAGACATACCAGCAAAACGTTGTTTGAATTTGTCGATACGACCACCAGTGTCTACATTCTTTTGCTTACCAGTGTAGAATGGGTGGCAAGCTGAACATACGTCAAGGTAGATAGTTTCTTTACCTAAAGCAGAACGAGTTTCGATTACGTTACCGCAAGAACAAGTTGCAACTAATTTTTCATATTTTGGGTGAATATCGGCGCGCATCGTCGATTACTCCTAATTGGAAGAAAGGCTTAAGCTGTCATCGCAATTGATCACTCTCAACTAAGTTGAGGACAGGCTCAAAATGAGCAGATCAACACCACAACAGACCATTCTTTTGGCCCACCGAAACCTCTAGGGTTAGAGCTAAGCACAACAAGTGGGCAACATTATACGTCAAATAATTTTCTTTTGCGAATTAATCTTGGGATTTAGCCAAGTAATTTGCGATCACCCCACACACCATTAACTGTATTTGGTGAAAAATCATAATAGGTAACACGATCATGCCTAAAGGTTGGCCAATAAATAAGATTTGCGCCATCGGAACACCACTTGCCAAGGTCTTTTTGGAGCTACAAAAGAAAACTGTAATTTGATCTGCTCGGTTAAAACCTAAAGCACGTGGTAGATAAAGTGCTAATAGCATAATAATTGTTAAAAGTACTGAGCACGCAATTGTTAGAATCAGTAAAGTTTTCCAACTTACTTGATGCCAAAGCCCTGCAACTACTGCTCCACTAAATGCGCCATACACCACCATCAAAATCGAGCCTTGATCGAATGCTTTAACAATACTCGGAACTTTTGCCATATAAGGGAAAATATAAGGACGTAATAATTGACCTAAAATAAATGGCACTAACAGTAATAATGTAATTTGTATAATTGAAGTCGTCGGGTCAAATCCATGTTGGCTTTGGCCTAAAATAAAAAAGCTCACCAAGACTGGTGTAATAAACATACCAATCAAGTTTGAAAAAGATGCACTGCATACCGCTCCCGCCACGTTCCCTTTTGCCACTGATGTAAATGCAATAGAGGATTGAACTGTAGAGGGTAAAAAGCACATAAATAAAAAACCCCAGTACAGCTGTTGACCTAACAGAGGTAATAAAATTGGCTTAGCCAACAGACCAATTACAGGGAAAATAAAGAAAGTAAATGCGAAGACCAGTAAATGCATTTTCCAATGCAAAATACCTTCAATTACAGCCTCACGTGATAGTTTCGCACCATGCAAAAAGAATAAGATTGCAATCGCGACTGTGGTCAGTGTATTGAAATATTGAGCTGCTTGACCACTGACTGGAAAAAATGTTGCTAGTAGTACCATTCCAACTAACAAAACTGTAAATCGATCAAGCGCCAATAACTTCAACATAGCCACATCCTATGATTATTTTAGATAATAAAAACCCAGTTGATAAATTGACCATCTGGTCAAGCGTTCATCATACTGGGCTAAAAAAATAAAGCTAGACTTTTAAGATCTAAATCTTAAAGTGTCATAGTCAATTTTTAGTTATTTGTCGCATTAGCATCTTGTTGAATCAATTCGACTTTATAGCCATCTGGATCTTCAACAAATGCGATAACGGTAATACCACCTTTCATTGGGCCCGCTTCACGCACAACTTTACCACCACGTGCTTTAATTTCTTCACACGCTTTATAGGCATCGTCAACACCAATGGCAATGTGACCATAGGCATTGCCTAAATCATAACTTGATGTATCCCAGTTATGGGTAAGCTCAAGCACGGTATTGGTTTCTTCATCACCATAGCCAACAAATGCTAGTGTAAAGCGCCCTTCTTCATAATCACGCTTACGAAGTAACTTCATCCCTAATACTTCGGTATAGAACTTTAAAGATTGTTCTAAATTGCCTACTCGCAACATTGTATGAAGCATTCGCATATATTTATCTCCTAGGAAACTTTCATTTTGATGATTGATTAGCCAACAACTTACCCACCCAAATCACGAGTAATAAAATTGGTAATCCCATCAAAAATGTAGCCGTAAAAAAGCCTGAATAACCGATATGATTCACTATTGTACCTGAGTAACCACCAATCGTTTTTGGTAACAACAGCATTAGCGAGCTAAAAATAGCATATTGCATGGCAGTAAATGACACACTAGTTAAACTAGAAAGAAATGCAATAAAAACTGCCCCAGCTAATCCGGAGGCTAAGTTATCAAATATAATGCCCATTACTAACCAAACTTTGCTATAAGGAACAACTACTTTTCCTTTCAATTCGATATCCATATTTTTATCAATCGGAATCGCTGGAATATCGGATAAACTCATACGATAACGAGGTTGATTCTCTTCTAGCTGCTTTTGATAAGAATGGTTTAAAGTTAAAGTATGTATTTGCTTATTGGCTTCATAGTTTGCTTCTACTTGTATTGAGTTAAGTTTAGCAAGATCATTTCCAGGAATAATAACATTCCAATCGCTACCTTTAATCTTACCTTCTATTTTATTTTGTGAATTCAATAAAATGCTAACCGATTTTAGCTCACTATTTTTAGGTAGATTCAATAAACTACCATGAAGAATTACATCTTTTTTCAGCTCATCTTTATATAAAAGATTATCTCCACCAATTGCTTGAACATAAATATCTGGTTGTGATTCTGAGTTAAATACTTTTAATGGAAGGTTTATCTTTAAAGGTTCAGCATATCCTACAGGCTGAGAATTAATTGAGACTTCATTCTGAGCTGACGTCAATGTATTACTCGGGAATTTTAGTGACCAATTTCCCACTTCATCAGGGCTTGTAGTATAAGTGTGATCCCCTATATGAACTTGAACATTTTGCATAGTAGCGCCAGATTTAACTAATCCAACAAAAATCAAGTTGGTAGTGCTTGCTAAAATTGCTCCTAACAACATCATTTTCATTACATTATAGCGTTGCGCTAACATTCCTCCGAGAAAACCACCCAATATGACAAAGAAGATTGCAAAAAACTTATTAAACCAAGCAATTTCCTCTTTATCAAAATTTAAGTCTAAATAGAATAAATTAGCCATTACACCAGCAACGACATCTGAAATACGATAAAAACCTATTAGCAATAAAATTGCTAAAGCAACTTTTAATCCATATCGCTTAAAAAAATCTAGTAAAGGTGACAACCATGTTTCTACAACAATTTTCTTATTAATTAGACCAAACTTAATTAACCCAAAAATTACAATAACCGCAATTGATATACTAATTAAAAATTTAATGACTAAAAGTACAAAGTTTAAAAAAGCATCTTCGATAGAAAACGAATCAAAAATTAAACCAATTTGGTAAAAGCTAATCCCAAAAACGATGGTTGAAATAACAAAAACCGAGAATAACTGAAAATAATCTTTAGCTTGATAGTGATGTTGAATACGTTTAACTTCAGGCTCATGAATAAATAATGTTGTAATTATTCCTATACCCATGAGGCCTGCCATTAATAAATATGTAGTTCGCCAAGCTTCATATATATAATTACCAACAGCTGTACCCAGTGAAGCTGCAAATAATAACGCACCTAATTGTGTAATGATTGTAGCAGTACGATATCCAGCATTATACGTTGAAGCTAAAACAGTTTGCACATTAGGATCTTCAGTTAATTCAATACGATAAGCATCAACAATAATATCTTGAGTAGCTGAAGAGAAGCCAAGGAAAATAGCAGCTGCTGCCATAATGGTCAGATTTGAAAATGAGCCAAAATCAGAAGTATTCGGTAAGGGATTTGTAAATGCCATTAAGCAAATTGCACAGATAACCAAAATTTGTGCAACTAATAGCCAACTACGTCTTAACCCCATTTTTCTTGTTAAATAAGGAAGTGGTAATTTATCTATCAAAGGTGCCCAAATAAACTTGAACGAATAAGCCAAAGCTGCCCAAGAGAACATGGTGATAGTACTTCTGTTAATTCCAGCTTCAGTCAACCAAAATGATAAGGTTGAAAAAATTAGAAATATGGGAATTCCTGATGAAAAGCCTAAAAACAACATAATAATTGCTCGGCGATCCAAGAAGGCCATAAAGGAACTTTTCCACCCTTTTGATTCAGCACTCATTCGTTTTTTATTTTCCATAAATTATAAATGTGCCTATTCAAACCCTTCTTACAATTCCTTTCAAGATTCTTTATGCAATCAATTTTGTTTTGGCGATAAAAACGGCAAGTTTGCTTGATATTTTATGCTAAACCTGTATACCTTTAAGCTTCAACCTTCGTTTTCTTTTGCTGGATATCAACAGTGACACAAAAACTTGATCAAGTGACCATCTCAACTTTATCACTCGCTAAAACAAACACCACAAACGTCACAATAAATGCATTTCCTTCAGCTTTTGAGCAACCTGATATAAAAATGACTTTGGATAAAACAGCCTTAAAACCCGAACAACTTACGCATATTCCAGATTTTGAAAATATTCCAGCTTCTACAAAACGTATAAAACCGCTTAATAACTTTTTAGGGCAAGACCGTGCCAAAGCATCGGTAGAAGCCGGTATTTCTTTACCTTACTCTGGCTATAATATTTTTGCAGTAGGAACAGCAGGCTTGGGTAAACGCACCATGATTAAGCGTTTACTCCAACAACATGCGAAAACGATGCCAACACCTGATGACTGGGTATATGTCTATAATTTCAAACAAGCCCGTCAACCGATTGCCCTACGTTTTCCAGCGGGACAAGGAACCAAGTTTCAACATACCCTTCATCAAACTTGGCAAATTATTTTAAAACAGCTTGAACGCCGTTTTAGTGCCGAGACCTATCATAACCGTATTGAGCGTATCCGTGAGGAAACTGGAGATGAACAGCAACAAGCGCTTGTCGAGTTAACCAAAGAAGGTGAAGAACTCGACTTAAAACTCATCTCCCGCAATGAAAAGCATGGCTTTGTACCTGTGCAAGTAAAAGATGATCAGGTACAAGAACTGACTCAAACAGAAATTGATGCTTTAAACACTAAGCAACGTGCTGAAATTGCGGCGAATGTTCGCTACATGGATAAGAAGCTTGAGCGTCTTGGTTTGCATTTAGGTGATTTAGAAGATGACGCACGTGACAAAGTCTCTGTGTTAAATCGAGACATCGCGACCCAAGTGGTTAGGCCACGCATGGATTTGATTTTAAATAAATATGGTCAAGTTAAAGGCCTTGAAGATTATTTAAAACAATATGCTCAAGATGTAATTGATAATGTTGAACTCATTTTAGAGCAAGAAGAAGATGACTTTGCTCCAGCAATGTTCAATCGCGTGCCTGCACGTTATCAGGCCAATGTAATTGTCTCAAACAAACCAAACAGTGGCGCACCGGTTATTTTTGAAGATTTCCCAACGCACTACAACTTGCTTGGTCATGTTGAACAACTTACTCACAACGGCACAATTACCACAGATTTCACTCTCATTCGCCCAGGTGCTCTACATCAAGCCAATGGTGGCTTTTTAATGCTTGAGGCCGAGCAATTACTCGAACAGCCTTATGCATGGCAGGGTTTAAAACGTGCCTTAAAATCAGGTCAGCTCAAGCTTTCTTCTCTTGAACATATGCTGACGTTAACAGGCTCTATCTCGATAGAACCTGCTGCGGTTCCGCTTGATATTAAAGTGGTTCTTATGGCGGAACCTGAAATTTATTATGAAATTTTAGAAGTAGAACCAGAGCTTGGCAGTGTATTTAAAATTCGTGCAGATTTTACCGATACTCTGCAACGTAATGACGAAAATGAACAAGCCTACATGCAGCTAATTGCTGATTATGTACAAGCGGATAAATTACTTCCGTTTGACCGTAGTGCTTTAGCAGCTTTACTTACCGATTCAAGTCGTCAGGCAGAAGACCAAAGCTCACTGTCGTTACATGCTTCTACTTTGGGCGACCTCATTCGCGAAGCACATCACCATGCTTTTAAAGCCAATGAGAAGATTGTAAGCGACCAGCACATTAACTTGGCACTACAACACAGACAGTATCGCTTAGGCTATTTAAGAGAACTTTACTGGCAAGATCTGTCACGTGGAACTCAGTTAATCGAAACTTCAGGTCATCGTTTAGGTCAAATCAATGCCCTCTCTGTCATTCACTATGCAGATGTTGAGTTTGGTTTACCTTCACGTTTGACTGCATCAGTCTATCAAGGTGGCGGCGATATTCTTGATATTGAACGTAGTGTAGAACTTGGTGGTTCACTGCATGCCAAAGGCGTGTTGCTCATGTCTAGCTTCTTGAAAGCTCACTTTGGTCGTGAACAGATTTTACATTTCTCTGCTGCTCTAGCCTTTGAACAAAGTTATGGGCAAGTAGACGGCGACAGTGCAACAGTTGCCGAGCTTTCTGCATTAATTTCTGCAATTAGCCAAATACCAATTGATCAATCTTGGGCAATTACGGGTTCTATGAACCAGTTAGGCCAAGTTCAACCAATTGGTGGTGTAAATGCAAAAATTGAAGGCTTCTATGATGCATGTAAATTACAAGGCTTAACTGGCAAACAAGGTGTCATTATTCCACGTCAAAACATGCAGCATTTGATGTTACGCCAAGATGTGATTGATGCGGTACAAAGTGGTCAATTCCATATTCATGCGATTGATACGATTGATCAAGCGCTTGAGATTTTAATGGCCCGTCCTGTCGGTACACTCGACAAAAAAGGTAAGTACAGTAAACACTCTATTTATGCTGCTGTAATGGAGCAACTCGAATATTGGCAAGCCATTGAAGATGGCGCAGAAATTGAAGAGGAGCCAAAGAAGAAAAAGAAAAATAAGAAAAAAATTAAGAAGCATGAAGAGCTTACGGCAGAAGATCTGCCGCAAGAAAGTGTAGAAGAAGTTGCAACCCTAAAACAGAAGTAATAAAAAAGGGCCTGTCAAATACAGGCCCTTTTTACTTTTAGAGGCGCAAAATTAACGAACGATTTGGATCGCTCGTCCTCCTGCTAACTGACTAAAATATTGTTTAAGTGCTTCAACACAGCGCTGAATTTTCATTGGCTGTTGGTCATGCTTGGCAACTTCTGCATACAAAGTAAAAGTTGGTAATTTCCAATCTGGCATGAGTTCAATTAAAGAACCATTTTTTAACTCTTTTTGAGCATCTAAATATAAAATTCTTGCAATACCATGTCCTTGCTGACATAACGCTTTTGCAACTTGTAAATTATTGCTCTGCAAACGGCTTTGCATTTCAACATTCAGTGTTTCGCCCGTTTTTACATGTTGAAAATGGAAATGGTGCGCGTCATTCATGACATTAATTGATAATAACTCATGATCTCTTAAATCATTAGGATGCACAATTGGACTAGATTGATTCAGATAACTTGGAGAAGCTACTAAAATCTGATCGACAAAAGCCATCGGAATGACAGAGCTGCTTTCTTCTACCGGCGTAGAACTCATGCGCACTGCAATATCAATTCGCTCTTCAATTAAGTCGATATAACGATGCCCAACTTCAAAATGCACAGATAAACCGCGATGAGCTGACATCCAGTGAGATAACGCAGGAATGAGGTGCTGAACTGCTAAATCAGGAGTAGTTGCGATACGCAAATCCCCAATTAAGTCATCCCTCAACTCATTAATTCTGATTTTCCCCCTTTCAGCAGCCGCCAACATTTCTTGACAGCTTGAAAAAAAAGCCTGTCCGGCTTCTGTCAAACTGAGTTTACGCGTGGAGCGATGTAATAGAATTACATCCATTTCATGCTCAAGGGATCGAATCTGCTGGCTCACCGCACTTGTTGTAATTCCTAATTCACGTGCCGCACCACTAAATGAACTTTTTTCAACCACACAAGCAAAAACACCCATCGCACGAAGCTGATCTAACATAGGTTTCCTCAAATCTAATTCTAAATTTATAAAAAAATGCTTATTGTTGTAATGAAAGCAACCAATTATATTATACGAGGAAACCTAAGTTTTATGCATTAGCTATTTTGGTAAAAGATTTATAGGATTAATTGGTTTTCCATCCAAACGGATCTGGAACTCAAGCATGACCTGAGAAGCCCCAGTAGAGCCCATCTCGGCAATTTTTTGTCCAGCAGTTACATTGTCACCGCTTTTCACCAACATCTTGCTATTGTGGGCATAGGCACTGATATAGCCGTCAATATGCTTAATTAAAACCAGATTGCCGTATTCTTTTAAGCCATCAGCTGCGTAGACAACTTGACCATCTGCTGCGGCATAAATAGGGTCACCCTGATTTCCACCATAACGGATTCCTTTGACATTATTTGCCAAATTAAACCCTTGAATCACTGGCCCATTATTCGGTTTTATCCAGCGTAAACTAGAATTTGGTGCAACCGAAGTCACTGTCGTATTCGTTGACGGTGCGGTCGTTGTAGGCTGAGTTACTGGTGTAACAGGTTGTGTGGTTGGTAGAGCAATGGTTTGACGTTTGATTTGCTCAGGTTGTGCCATGACTTGCGTAGATACTGTTCTTGGTGAAGAACCTTTCTTCAAACGCAAAGACTGATTAACATAAATACGATATGGCGGAGCAATATCATTCATTTCGGCAATACTAATATAGTCGAGGCCATAACGCATTGCGATACCACTTAAAGTATCACCTGAACGAACTGTGTAATAGTTAGGAGCCATTGCATAGCGAGAACTATTAT
This sequence comes from Acinetobacter lactucae, assembly GCF_013122135.1. Classification (NCBI taxonomy): domain Bacteria; kingdom Pseudomonadati; phylum Pseudomonadota; class Gammaproteobacteria; order Moraxellales; family Moraxellaceae; genus Acinetobacter; species Acinetobacter lactucae. The sequence goes on along the minus strand of NZ_CP053391.1, from coordinate 1,083,743 downwards.
TAATTTGCGGTTTAGAAGCACACCCTGCCATAGCAACGGTAAAACCTACAGCCACAGACAACAACATAATTTTCATTATTTTGTCTTTTTGGATATGCACTCTGCTTTGTTGCCCAATTAAATGCATTGATCTCCCTCACTAAATGCTACAAATCATTTCGGCTAAGAGTACCAAAAAAGTAAGAGGAAACACGTTCCTCTTTTTCTTTATTCACAAAGTTATAACATTCGAGGCAAATTATTGACTCAAACTGATCTGTAAATCTTCTAAAACAGCGTAATTTGTTGCATCCATTTGAATAGGGGTAACACTTACATAACCGTTTGCAACGGCAAAGAAATCAGATTGAATCTGGCTAGAAACACGTTGCGGATCTGTAACCGCCTCACCTGCTAGTCCAATCCAGTAAACTTGACGGCCTCGTGGATCGACATGACTGGTAATAGGCTTAGATTGAGCACGGCGACCTTGATATGTAATCTGCGCCCCTTTTAACTGCGGTACGTCAGGAATATTGATATTAAAGATATGTCGCGGAGGCAAAGCTGGTAATCCGCTTGCAATAAAATCATGTACCCACTGAGCAGCCTGAGCATAATCTTCTTTATTGTTATAGGCACGCACATCAGGACCTGCTAAAGACACAGCGATTGCAGGTTGTTTCATTAAACGACCTTCAAATGCAGCACCGACTGTTCCCGAATATAAAACGTCATCACCTAAGTTTGCGCCACTATTGATTCCGCTCACGACCAAGTCAAACTCAAAATCAAACAAACCATTCATGGATAAATAAACACAATCTGCTGGTGTACCATTCACTGCCCAGACATCTTCGGCAATTTGAATGGGGCGTAATGGTCGATCCAATGTTAATGCACTTGAAAAACCACTTCTTTCACTTTCTGGTGCAACCACAACCACGCGTCCAAGTGGTCTTAATGCTTCAGCTAAAGCCTGTATACCTGGCGCAAAAACACCGTCATCATTCGCTATCAAAATATTCACTAAAATCTTTCTCTACAAATAAACCTAAAGGTTTTCACAATTGAATTATTTGTTGAATTATATATATTTATGCCTCCATAGCATTATAAAATTGTGAAAAAATGAAAACTTTCGCTCCTTTTTTTCAGGTATTGGGGATCAGTATCACATTGTGTACGCAAGCGGTTTTTGCAGATGAGGATATCTCAACACAAGAGGCTGATAGCTTAATTAAAGATGACATTGCCGCAACACAAGTTTTGCAGGAAATCTGCCCGGCTTTTGTAGGAGCAAATAAAAAACTTGAGTCAAATGCTCAAAAAATTACTGCAATGTATCTAAGTGGTTATTCAAATAAATCAATGACCTTAGCGACTCTACAAAACGATGCTGAATTTAAAACTTTATTAAATGAAGCACGTCTTGCGGCCAAACAAATGGACCATCATGAGCAACATGAGCTCTGCGAAGAGATTGTTAATTATAAGGAATAGATCTTACTCTTTTGTGATATAGAGACTTAGCCATTTTTGGTTTTCTGTTTTGGCATTAAGCAGAAAACCAACATAACAATACATTTTTTCCATTTTTTTAAAATCTAAATTGGTTAAGCTAAGCGGATATTTGAAAATTTTATTTTGGGTTATCAATGTTTATGAAGAAAAGCTTAGTTCAATCGCTCTCTTTGGTTTTACTTATGAGCATGGCAACAGTTGGTTTTGCTGCTGATAAGAAGAAAACAACTGAAAAGAAAACCGAAAATGAAAATGTTGTTGAAGTGACTCCACAACAAGGCACAACTCCCGAAGAATTAGCAGCAATCCAAGTGCTTTCTGAAATTTGCCCAGATCTTATAGGTAAAAAAGACACTGATTTTGCTCAAGGTTATGAACGTTTAGTTAAAGACTACCTACCAAATGAGTCTGATGCCGTTTCTGCATTAGAAAAACGTAGTAAAGACAAAGGGTTCAAAAAATACTTAAAAGAAGCTCGTAAAGATGCAAAAGCTGCGGGTGATGAGCAAAACACTTTAGTTTGCCAAGACGTGAAAGCATATCAATCGCAAAACTAAATTAGCAAAAAACTCTTGAGTTACAATACTGTTTGAAAAAGCCGACTTCCCCCATAGAAGTCGGCTTTGCTTTATCCTAAAATGCTAGGCTCTTCTGCTTCATACAAGATATTGGAATTACCTAGAATGACTCGAAAAAGCGCTATTGCTGCACTACTCCTCTTACCAAGTTTTTCTTATGCAGCAACTGTCTTATCAGCTCCGCCAGAATTAAATAATAAGTCTTATGTATTAATGGATTATGAGACAGGACAAATTCTCGCTTCTAAAAATGAAAACGAAAAGCTTGCACCTGCGTCTATGACAAAAATGATGACCAGTTACATCATTGAACAAAAATTATTAAAAGGTGAACTGACTGAAAATGAACAGGTTCGTATGAACGAGTCTGCGTGGTGTAAAGGAAGTAGCTCTGAATCGTGTATGTACGTTCCTTTAAATGGCACAGCAACTGTTCTAGAAATGCTTCGCGGTATTATTATCCAGTCAGGTAATGATGCATCAAAAGCAATGGCTGAACATATTGCCGGAAATGAAGGCACGTTTGCTCATATGATGAATCAGGAAGCAAAACGTATCGGCATGGTAAACACTCAGTTTATTAACTCAACCGGTATGCCTGCTGAAGGACACTATTCAACTGCAAAAGATATGGCTGTTTTAGCCCAACATATTATTAAAGACAGTTCAAAATACTACCCAATTTATTCTGAAAAAGAATTTACTTTTAATGGTATTAAACAAGGTAACCGTAATGCCTTGCTTTACACAGACCCAAGTGTAGATGGTTTAAAAACAGGTCATACAGATGAAGCGGGTTACTGCTTAACCACTTCAAGTAAACGCGGTCCAATGCGTTTAGTTTCAGTGATTTTTGGTACTCCAAGCATGTCTGAACGTGCTGACCAAACTCGTGCATTACTGGCTTGGGGTTTCGCTAACTTTGAAACTGCAAATGTTCAACCAGCAAATCAAGTTCTTGCAAAAGCAAAAGTTTGGTTTGGTAAAGAAGATGAAGTTCAAGTTGGTTTAGCTGAAAACTTTAGTGTGACTATGCCTAAAGGCAAAGCCAACGGTATTAAAACTCAACTGGTGGTTCAACCTAACTTAAATGCACCCCTTCAAAAAGGTCAGGTTGTGGGTAAACTTGTTGCTAGCCTAGATGGCAAAGTAATTGCTGAAAAGCCATTAGTTGCATTAAAGCCAGTTGAAGAAGCAGGCTTCTTTGCTCGTTTAATCGACCATATCAAACAATTCTTCAGCAACTTATTCTAATTTTTGAATAGGTGAATTAAGCACTCATGCTATTTAGCCTGAGTGCTTTTTTATTTTATAATTCGACTAAATTTTATTTCGATACTACTCATGGCAAAGAACGTTCGTCCTTATCTTGAACACCACCCTCAAGTAGATTCAACCTGTTATATCGATGATATGGCGGTTGTGGTTGGTGACGTTAGCTTAGCTGAAAATGTTTCTGTCTGGCCTTTTGCAGTCATCCGTGGTGACGTAAATAGTATTCAAATTGGCAAAAACAGTAACGTACAAGACCATTGTATGTTGCACGTTAGCCATAAAAATGACGCTAAACCGAATGGTTCACCTCTGATTATTGGTGAAGATGTAACAGTTGGCCACCATGTGACCTTACATGGCTGCACCATCGGTAACCGTGTTTTAGTCGGAATCAATACCGTTATTTTAGATGATGTGGTGATTGAAGATGATGTGATGATTGGTGCGGGAAGTTTAGTTCCGCCACGCAAAATCTTAAAAAGTGGCTATCTCTATGTAGGAAGTCCTGTACAACAAGTACGACCACTCACCGAAAAGGAACTTGCATTTCTTCCTTATTCAGCAAGACATTACGTAAAAGTGCAAAATAATCATAAAGCTGCACAAGCAAATCAGGATTAATCATCTACCTTGTTTGTGAGTAATAAAAATTCTGCTTTTTAAACGATATGGTTTTGTCGTATTGCTCATATCGTTTAGCAGATCACCGTAGCCAAAAACCCCTAAATTTCGTATTATACGTCTTTTAAATCATGGTGCTTTTTTATGGCCGCATGGACTCCTCATGTCACCGTTGCTACAGTCGTAGAAAAAGACGGACGCTATCTGTTTGTTGAAGAGCATAGCGAAGGTTTTGTGCACACAGTATTTAACCAACCTGCCGGTCATGTGGAGTGTGGTGAGTCATTAACTGAAGCTGCCATTCGAGAAACACTTGAAGAAACAGGTCATCATGTTGAAATTGATGCCTTGCTTGGTATTTATACTTATACCCCACCCATGTTTCCCGACCGCACATATTACCGCTTCTGTTTTCTAGCACATGTCACTCAAGTTGAAAGTAATCCTCAACTTGATACAGATATTGTCGCTGCTGTGTGGATGACACCAGATGAACTCAAAGAATCTGCCCGTGCCCGTAGTCCTCTTGTGCTAAAAGCAGTTGAAGATGCTATGAAAGGCCACCATTATCCTCTATCGCTTATTTATGAGCACCCCTTCTCTCCCTCATTAACTTCTCATTTGGATGCCTAGTCCTATGCAACAACGTGTCATCGTCGGTATGTCTGGTGGTGTAGACTCTTCTGTTTCTGCAGCACTTTTACTTCAACAGGGTTATCAGGTTGAAGGTCTTTTCATGAAGAACTGGGAGGAAGACGACGGCACGGAATACTGTACAGCAATGGAAGACCTAGCCGATGCTCAAGCAGTAGCTGATAAAATTGGAATTAAGCTGCATACAGCAAACTTTGCTATGGAATATTGGGATCGAGTATTTGAGCTTTTCCTAGCTGAATATGCTGCTGGTCGCACACCAAACCCAGATATTTTATGTAATAAAGAAATTAAATTCCGTGCATTTTTAGATCATGCAATGACTTTAGGTGCAGACTTTATCGCGACTGGTCATTACGCACGTCGGGGTGAAACTGCCTATAACTCTAAAGGCGAAGCATACGCACCATTATTACGTGGTGTAGATAACAATAAAGACCAAACTTATTTCTTGCACGCTGTTCATGGTAGAGAAATTAATAAAACTTTATTCCCTGTAGGCGAAATCGAAAAACCTGAAGTTCGCCGAATTGCAGAAGAACTTGATCTTGCTACAGCCAAGAAAAAAGACTCAACAGGAATCTGTTTTATTGGGGAACGTCGTTTTAATGACTTCCTTAAACAATATTTGCCCGCTCAACCGGGGAAAATCGTACTTGATACAGGTAAAGAAGTTGGTGAACATCACGGTCTGATGTACTATACGCTCGGTCAACGTGGCGGAATTGGTCTAGGTGGTTTGAAAGGTGCAGCTGAAGGTGCATGGTTCGTACTACATAAAGATCTTGCCAATAATCGCCTCGTTGTTGGTCAGGGACATGAGCACCCACTCATGCAAAGTACTCAACTTTGGAGTGAGTCAATTGACTGGGTAGCTGGTGAGCAAAATATTCCCGTTGAAGGATTGCGATGTACAGCGAAAACACGCTATCGCCAACCTGATCAGGCATGTACAATTTTTATTGATGAAAACACTGAACACGGTGTTCGCGTTGAGTTTGATGAACCTCAGCGTGCTGTTACACCGGGTCAAAGCGTTGTATTTTATTCAGATGAAGTTTGCTTAGGCGGGGGTGTCATTCACCACACAAATGCCCCTACACCAAATTTTATTTAAGGGAATGAATGGCATGGTGGAGTTACCATTTCAACAATCACAAGCCTTGAATGTTCGACAAAACCGTGCCCTTGCCTTGGCTGGGGTATTTCAGGCCACCCAGCTCACCCATATGACAGCCATGACGGGTCAGCAAAGTATTGGTGAAAGTGGTAACTTCTATTTTGAGCTGTTAATTAAAGCAAGTTTAAATATTCGCCCCACAGCCAACAATGGTGTTCAAACCTTAGATTTTTTTAATCAGTTGGCAGATATTTCTTTAGGGCTTAAAACACTCGAAAATTGTATTACTCAACCTTTTACAAACATGCCTAAATCGCGCCTCCCCAAAATGGGCACGGCAAAACTTCCAATGTCCTACGCGATGTCGCTTTTACAGCTAGAAAAAAAGGTTTATAGCAACCCTGAATATGTCGCAATCATTGAAAAAGCTCAGCAGAAAATTTTAAAACAGTTGTCTTTTTTTGATAATAACTATTTACACCCAAGCATTTTAGCCAATTTAGCACAAACTTATGTTGATACTGCCGGGCAGATTAACCCCCGCATTTTAGTTCGTGGCAATGCAGAAGCTTTTAAAGATACCAACCATACTAACCGCATCCGTGCTTGTCTGTTTACTGGCTTGCAAATGGCCCATTTATGGCGACAACTCGGCGGTAGTTCGTGGAACATGATTTTTAGCAAACGTAAGTTGCTTCAGGATATTCAAGCACTTGCTCGTTTACAGTACCAAGTCGTTTAAGACTATAAACGAGATTTTTTTAGTTTTATGTTTATTCCAACATTAAGGAATCGTTATGAACGCTTTAACCGCTCTATCACCATTAGATGGACGTTATGCCAGCAAATGTGATGCGCTACGCCCTTTTCTTTCTGAGTTTGGTTTAATCCATGCTCGTGTCACTGTAGAAGTGCGTTGGTTACAAGCACTTTCTAACCGTCCGGAAATTGTTGAAGTTGCTCCTTTCTCAAATGAAACAAATGCAGCTTTAGATGCAATTGTTAGCAACTTTTCTGAAGAAGATGCTAACCGTATTAAAGAAATTGAACGTACGACTAATCATGATGTAAAAGCAGTTGAGTACTTCTTAAAAGAGAAGATCGCGGGGATTACTGAATTACAAAATGCGGGTGAATTCATTCACTTTGCATGTACTTCAGAAGACATCAACAACTTGTCTCACGCGCTTATGCTTAAAAACGGTCGTGAAGTTTTAGTATCAAGCATGAAGCAAATCCTTAATGCAATCTCTGCTTTGGCAACGACTCACGCAGAACAACCAATGTTGTCTCGCACACACGGTCAAACTGCTAGCCCAACAACTTTGGGTAAAGAAATGGCAAACGTGGCATACCGTTTAGCTCGTCAGATCAAACAATTTGAAAATGTTGAGTTACTTGGCAAAATCAATGGTGCTGTAGGTAACTACAATGCTCACCTTTCTGCTTATCCAGATGTTGATTGGGCTGCTCACGCACAAGCTTTTGTTGAATCTTTAGGTTTAACATTCAACCCTTATACAACTCAAATCGAACCACATGACTACATGGCAGAGTTGTTTGATGCGTTACGTCGTTTCAATACGATTTTAATCGACTTTAACCGTGACGTATGGGGTTACATCTCTCTAGGTTACTTCAAACAAAAACTGAAAGAAGGCGAAGTTGGTTCATCAACTATGCCACACAAAGTTAACCCAATTGACTTTGAAAACTCTGAAGGTAACTTAGGTATTGCAAATGCAGTATTGGCTCACTTAGGTGAAAAATTACCAATTTCACGCTGGCAGCGCGACTTAACTGACTCAACTGTATTACGTAATATGGGTGTTGGTTTTGCGCAAAGCTTGATTGCTTTCGATGCGTGCTTAAAAGGTGTTGGTAAACTTGAGTTAAATGCAAACCGTTTAAATGAAGATTTAGACCAAGCTCAAGAAGTTTTAGCTGAACCAATTCAAACTGTAATGCGTCGCTACAACATTGAAAAACCATACGAAAAATTAAAAGCATTAACTCGTGGTCAAGCAATGACTCGTGACATGATGGTTAATTTCGTAAATGGTGATGAACTTTCTCAAGTACCAAGCGAAGAACGTGCGCGTTTAGCTGAACTTACTCCTGCAACTTACACAGGTAATGCCGCTGAACAAGCGAAACAAATTAACGATTTAATTAGCAAAATCTAATTAAAAAGTTTACAAAAAGCGGAGCTTAGGCTTCGCTTTTTTATTACACTGATATAAATCACAATAAAGACTTTATAAAATGATCGAAAAACAATTCAAACTTAAACACTATATTGCTCTTGGCCTGCTTTTGATTGCGATTGTCATTTCAGCTATTCAGCCTCTTGAATTTGAAGCCTATTTACTTCACCAAGTGGGCACTGTGTTTATGCTGATTTTGCTCTTTATTATTTTTAAGAAGATTGGACTCGATTTTTTAAGTTTCACATTCTATTTGCTGTTTTTGCTCATCCATATTGTTGGTGCACACTACCTGTATTCATACGTCCCATACAATGATTGGATACAACAGGCATTCAATTTCAATTTAGATCAATATATGGGTTGGTCCCGTAATATGTATGATCGTTTGGTTCATCTTGCCTGTGGTGTTTTACTCTACCCTCTTACTTATCGCGTGTTCCAAGTGTGGTTACCCTCAGCAAAGCCATTTAGTCTATTTTTGCTAGTGGTTCAATTTGTAATGGCATCAAGTGTTTTATATGAACTTATTGAATGGGCAATTGCTATTGGATTATCTCCGGAAGAAGCTGAGAATTACAATGGACAACAAGGTGATATGTGGGATGCCCATAAAGATATGCTGTTAGCGACCATTGGTGCCATTCTCTATGGAATTCCAGCACTCATGATTCCATCTAAAACAAATAACTCATAAATAAAAAAAGCGCTCAATGAGCGCTTTTTTAAGACTATTTTAAACAACAGGATAGGTTTGTTCTAAAAGGCTTTGTAAAACTGAAGAAGTTGTATCAGGTAGAACATGCTCAAGATTGGCTGTCGTATTGCTAGCGTTGGTAGGTATATCACTTTGATCATTTACCTGAGTAGGCTTTAATGCCGCTGAAGACAAAAGTGTTTCAATTGGGTCTGGTTCACTAGACGTAGAGCTTTTTAACAAATCATCTACTGGCACAGATTTCTGCTGCTGAGTATCCGTTTCATTTATTGTGCTATGTACTAACTTTAATGTATTTAACCCAACACTATCAGCAACAGATACAGTTTCTGTATGAGCAGTATCAACTACTACATCACTTAAACTTGCAGTCTTTGGAGCGACCACATAAAACGTAAATGGCGAGCTCACTTCACTTGTAAGTCCTGCCGCATCTGTCTGAGTTAGAGTAATGGTATGTTTACCAATCGCTAAGTCTTTATCGAGTGTAAAGCTCCATGATCGACCACTACTTACATTTACAATCCCAATAGCAACACCATTATCATAAATGGTTAAAGTTGCATTTGCCTCACCAGAGCCTGTGAGCTTTGGTCTTGCATCATCAGTTTCTGAACCAGCAGTAATGGCGCCCTTTAGTGCACCAACATCATCATCCACACTGTTTAAGACAGGTTTTGCAGGTGGTGTGGTATCCTTAGTACCAATAATATCAAGAACCTCAGATTTATTTCCTGCACTATCCATAGCCGAAACTGAAGCATGTTTGTTATCAGTTAAAGCTGGCGAAATGGTAATTGTAAATTTGCCGTTTGCATCTGCCGTTCCCGTACCAATGACCTTACCTGTTGTATCTTTAATTTCAACTTTTGCATTTGCTTCGGTTGTACCTGTTACCGTTGTGCCATCAGCATTGATTTGAGCAACGGGTTTATCAGGTGCAATAGAATCATAACTTGGAGAAATTTCTAAGGGCTTTGACGTATTACCTGCTGCATCTTCAACAACAACGGTTGCCTTTTGTGATTCTTTTAATGCTGGGGAAAGCGTGATTTGAAATTCGCCTTGAGCGTTTGCGGTACCCGTACCAATCACTTTACCATCAGCATCTTTTATTTGAACTTTTGCATTAGGCTCAGTTTGTCCTTCAACCGTGGTACCTTCTTTATTGACTTCAATTAAAGGAACATCTGGAGCGAAAGTATCCTTTCCGGCAATAATTTTAGTTGGTTCAGATTTATTGCCTGCAGCATCTTCAGCTATAACTTTTCCACCTGTGTCACTCGTCAATGGAGGAGTAAGCTTTAAAGAAAAAATACCATCTTTATTTGCAGTTACAGTACCTAATACCTTATCACTAGCATCATAAACAGTAATTTTTGCATTTGCTTCGGCTTTACCTGTTACCAATGAGCCATCATCACTCAGCTGAGTTTGGGGAGCATCTGGACCAATTGTGTCTTTCGTACCTGTAATCGAAGCAGCACTGGACTCACTGCCACCTTCACTTTGAGCTGAAACATTTAATTTATTTCCATCTGTCAAAGGTTTATCGAGCTTAATCGTAAAATTACCACTTGCATCTGCGTTACCTGAAGCAATTACATTTCCACTTAAATCTTTAATATAAATTTTTGCATTAGCTTCGGCTTTACCAGTGACCGTAACAGCGTCATCTGCAAGTTTTACTTCTGTTGGTTTCGCAGTGGTTGGAACATTAACAGGTGAATCATCTTTGTCATCGTTATCAAAAGCCCATAGATATAGACCTTCGGCAGCTAAAACTGCCAAACCTGCTTTTAGGACGTTACCCATCGAAAAAGTTGGGGAATCATCAACTGCCATTGTCGAGGCTGGTTGACTGGTGCCGGTATAGGCTAAATCTGTGACATGGTTTAAACCTGTATAGTCGATCACCTTACCCTGAGCATCAAATTGTGCTTCAACAAATTTTCCATGTTCAGTCGGAAGAACAAGTGAATGTTCTGTTGTATTCGTTGCTTCATTAAAGAAATTTTCTAAAACAATGCTCTCTCCATTTTTTAAATGGATGACTAGACTTCCACCCTGTTTTTCCACCGATGCTATATCTTTTTGACTAACGCCAATTTGAATAATAGAAGGTTTACTTAAAACAACTTTATTGAGCTGACCATCTTGCAGAACGTCCAAACCCTCTTTGGATGCTACAATTATTCTTGTCATTATTTCCTGTCCTAAATTTCAGTTATATTTTTAAATGTCTAACTTTTTAAATATTTCATTTAAAAGCTATTTTATTGCTGTTTAAAATATCAAAGTCAGGTGTTTATCACAATTCAAAAATTATATTTATCAATAATTATTTTTTACTTTCTATTAAAAATCTAAGCGTATTTAATAAGGCAACTGTGAATATTAACTTTATAAAAAAACCAGCATTTAAGCTGGTCTTTTATAACATTTGAATTATATAAACTTATAGTTTTGGATCACGTACCTGCACAAGCGTCGTATTGGCTTTTGCAAGGCTCTCCATTACTTTACTCATCACAGCCGGAATCAAACCATCTGCCATTTGCGCTGCTTGCAAACCTAGCTTTTCACCCAAGGTCGCTTTCTTACGTGTATTAATGACGTATACATCGTGTTGAGGCAAAAGACCCAACAAATATTCATCAGATGTTTGCAGTTTATCAACTAGGTTTAGATCTAGAGCATCTTCACCATACCAATGCTCACCTGTAGCCACTTTATCAACATTAAGCTGTGGGCGATACTTTTCTACAAAGTGCTTAAATAACACATGAGTTTGTTGTAGCTCTTCTTCAAACTTCGCTTTACCTTCAGGCGTATTTTCACCAAACATAGTTACAGTACGCTTATATTGCCCTGCTGTATAAAGCTCAAAGTCCACGTTATGTTCTTTTAAAAGACGATTAAAGTTTGGAACTTGAGCAACCACACCAATTGAACCCACAATAGCAAACGGCGCAGTAATAATTTCATTTGCAATACATGCCATCATATAACCGCCACTTGCAGCGACCTTATCAACACAGATAGTCAAATGGAAGCCTGCATCGCGTAAACGAACCAATTGAGCTGCTGCTAAACCATAACCATGGACCATACCGCCAGGGCTTTCAAGACGAACGACAACACGGTCACGTCCTGCTTTAGCAGTTGCTAAAATGAGGGTAATTTCTTCACGTAAGTTTTCAACTGCCGAAGCTTGGATATCGCCTTTGAAATCTAAAACAAAAATTTTCTGATTATTTTTACGGCGGATTTTTGCTTCTTTCACAAGTTGTTGAGCTAATTGTAATAACTCTAAACGGCTTGCAGTTGTTTGTGCAATTTTTTTTCTCTGTTCGTTTACACGTGCATTTAAATGACTAACACGTATTTCTGCAGGGAGTTTAGGCAAATGGAATAACATAAAATTCTAAGCTCATAAGTTATCTTTTATAGCCTTAAGATGTGGTCCTTTTGATTAAAATTCAATAGCGTTTTTGCAAAATAGAGTCATTTTCATTTATAGAATAAAAAAAAGAGCACATGGCTCTTTTTCTTGTATGACTTACGAATCAACCGAAGCGTCCAGTAATATACGCTTCTGTTAACTGATGGTCAGGCTGAGTAAAGACTTTTTCAGTTGAGTTGACTTCAATCAAATCACCTAAATGGAAATAAGCGGTACGATCAGAAACACGTGCAGCTTGTTGCATTGAGTGAGTCACAATTACAATCGTGTATTGATTCGACAATTCAGAAATCAATTCTTCTACTTTTGCTGTTGCGATTGGATCGAGTGCAGAACACGGCTCATCCATTAAAATCACTTCAGGACTGACCGCAATAGTACGTGCAATACATAAACGCTGTTGCTGACCACCTGATAAACCTGTACCTGGTTGGTTCAAACGGTCTTTAACCTCTTCCCACAAACCCGCTTTACGTAAACTGTTTTCAACAATTTCTTCAAGGTCGTACTTATCACGTGCTAAACCATGAAGTTTAGGACCATAAGCCACGTTGTCAAAAATAGATTTAGGGAACGGATTTGGCTTTTGGAATACCATTCCAACCTGAGCACGCAATAATACAACGTCTAGATTTGGATCATAAATATTGTGATTGTCGAGTGTAATTTTACCTGTTACTCGGCAACCATCAATGGTGTCATTCATACGGTTTAAAGTACGAAGGAAAGTCGATTTACCACAACCTGACGGACCAATAAACGCGATTACTTCGTTTTGGTAAATATCTAGATCAATACCTTTAATGGCTTCAAAATCACCATAATAAACATGGGCATCTTGTGCACTAATCTTGATTTCGGTCGAGTTCTGCTTTTTTGAAGCATGTGGTTCAAAATGCGAAACATACGAAGTGCCATGGTTCAGCGGTTTATCTGTAAATTGCGATTGTTCAGTATTCACTAACTTATCCTTTTCTAAGGAATTCGTAATATCAATAGTATTCATGATTTATCCTCTATTACCAACGCACTTCGAACTTTTTACGTAACCAAATTGCAAGACTGTTTAAACCAATCATTAATGCAAGTAGTACGATAATCGCAGCGGCAGTACGGCCTTCGAAGAAGTTACGCAACTCATTACCTTGCCATAAGTAAACTTGGACAGGTAAAGCAGTTGCTTGATCAAATGGTGTTGTTGGAATACTTGCAACGAATGCACTCATCCCGATTAAAAGTAAAGGTGCTGTTTCACCAAGTGCATGGGCAACACCAATAATTGCACCTGTCATAATGCCCGGTAATGCCAACGGTAAAACATGGTGAAAAATAGTTTGGAACTTAGAAGCTCCCAAACCAAGTGCCGCTTGTCGAATAGAAGGTGGCACAGCTTTTAATGAAGCACGCGTGGTGATAATGACTGTTGGTAATGTCATTAAGCTTAAAACCAAACCACCCACCAGCGGAGCTGATAGAGGTAAATGCATCCAGCCAATGAAAATTGCAGCACCGAGTAAACCAAATACGATTGAAGGAACAGCAGCAAGGTTATTAATATTTACTTCAATAATGTCGGTAAGAACATTTTTTGGAGCAAACTCTTCAAGATAGATTGCACTGGCAACACCGATTGGAATTGCAATGATGATTACAATCAGCATCATGAATAATGAACCCATGAATGCACCTGCAAGACCACTGATTGCTGGTGAACTACGTGAGTCAGGGTTCTTAAATAAGTTCATGTTAAATGTACTTTCAAGAACGCCTTTTGCTTTTAAGTCATCGGCAAGCTTACGCACTTCTGGATCAAGTTGTTGCTGATCATCCGGTAATGAACGATCAATATTACCTTTTAACCAAACATCGACATTCGCATCACCCAAGAAAGTAATATTTTCTTTCTTGCCAATGAGTGATGGGTCTGCAAAAACCATATCACGTAAGCGATAAGCTTCTGAGCTTGCATATAAGCTACTTAAGTAATCACGTTGTGATGCAAGTGCAGGATCTTTAGCAATCATTCCATTTACAATGATGCCATCCCAATCCACCATACCCATCTTAGTTTGCCAATCAACATAACGTTCTTGGTAATGCGCAGGTGTTTCCCCTTGAGTGCGCACAGGCACAGGACCTGCATCAATCACTTTCGGGTCAAAGTAAATTGGAACATTCATACTGGTTTGCCAAAAAGCTGGTAAGCCTTTTGCCAAAATACTACCGAACAAGAGAGCAACGAATGCAAGACCAATGACGACTGCCGAGAAACCCGCAAAGCGGAAAGCTTTTTCTTTGCGATGACGTTTAGCCAAAGATTTTTCAATAACCTGTTTACGTCGTTCACGAGTTTCAGCAGCAGCTTTCGGATCAAATACGTTCTGATCCATAGGAGACGATGTATTTGATGTACTCATTCGTATTGCTCACGGTATTTACGCACAATGTACAGTGCTACAATGTTTAATCCCAAGGTAATCACAAATAGTGTTAAACCTAGCGCGAATGCAACCAATGCTTGTGGACTTGAGAAGTCTGTATCTCCAGTCAATTGTTTGACAATAGTTACTGTCACAGTCGAAACAGCTTCAAATGGATTTGCATGTAAAAGTGGACTGTTCCCTGCTGCTAAAACCACAATCATGGTTTCCCCAACAGCACGAGAGACTGCCAATAAGAAAGCACCTGTAATACCCGGTAAAGCTGCTGGTAATACAACTTGACGAATCGTTTCAGACTTAGTCGCGCCAAGTCCTAAAGAGCCGTCACGCAGTGCACGCGGGACTTGAGTAATAATGTCATCAGACAAAGATGAAACAAACGGGATAATCATAATCCCCATCACAAAGCCAGCAGTTAAAGCACTCGTTGCATTAATCTCTAAACCAATAGAAGCACCAGCTGCTTTAAAGAATGGTCCAATAATCATCATGGCAAATACACCATAAACAATTGTTGGAATACCAGCTAAAACTTCAATTGTTGGTTTTGCCCATGAGCGGAACCATGGTGAAGCATATTCAGCTAAATAAATTGCAATCATTAATCCAACTGGAACAGCAACAAGTAGAGCAATACCACTGACCATGAGCGTACCCCATAGCAATGGTAATAAACCATAACTGCCTTCGGCATTACCGGAAGTACTAAAGCCCGGATTCCACTCTGTACCAAAGAAAAAGTCTACTGGACTAACAAAACGGAAGAAGTGCATTGCTTCGCCAAACATCGACATTACGATCCCGATGGTGGTTAAAATCGCAACGCCAGAACATAAAATCAAAGCAACGTTAATGGCACGTTCAACTTGGTTACGAGCACGGTATTGTTGATTGATTTTTTTCTTAGCCCATACTAAACCTAGTAAAGCTGCACAAATTACAACAGCAAATTTGGCAAAAGAGCCAATGGTTTGAAATTTTGCAAACTGTTGAGCAGCAGCTAATTCATAAGCAGCTGGTTTGTCACTTACTCCAAAACCTGAAGCAATTGATTGAACACGATCAACTAATACACTTCTGCCCGCTTCATCAAGCGAAGCACTTACAGACGCCGGAATATTATTAAAAATAATATGATTTAAAATACTTGGTTCAACCAAGTTCCAAATGATCAAAATTAAAAAAGCAGGGATACCGCACCAAAGACCAACCAGTGCGCCATAATAACCAGGACGAGAATGTAACGTCGCTGAGTTGCTTCCCTTACCTGCTATGTTACGGCTCTTTCTCAGCCCAAGTTGATATGCGATTGCCACAAGGGCTAACAACACACCGATAAGTAGCAGATTCATGTATTCTCCACTGTTTTCTCAATTGTCATAATTTGGAAAAACAAGTTAGACAAAAAGGCTGATGAACTCTTAAGATCACCAGCCTTCATTCAAACTAAATTATTTAACAGTTTTACCTGCTTTAAAGTCAGCCAAAACTTTTGCACGTTCAGCATCAGACATCGCGATTAAACCATCACGCTCAGCTTTAGAACCTTTACCAGTCGCTTTTTTGCTTACGAAATATTCTACATATTGCGGTAAGCCTTTAACTGATTTTAAGTGTTCGCCTTTCACGTAGAAGTACAATGGACGAGATACAGGGTATGTACCATTCAATACTGTCTTCTCAGATGGAACTACGTTGTTAACTGTTGCTACACGTAACTTGTCACGGTTCATGTCATAGAAACTTAAACCAAACACGCCTACTGCGCTTGGAGAAGTCTTTAAGCGAGCCAATGTTTCTGTATAGTCGCCAGCGATTTCAATTACACGACCATCTTTACGGAAAGTAGAACATGCTTTCTTCTGAGCATCTTTATCTAAGCTCTTGAAGTATTCATATGCTTCACAACCAGCTTCAACCATTTTCTCTTGGAAAACTTCACGAGTACCGTGGTTAGATGCAGGGATTACAAGAGTAATCGGCTCATTTGGAAGTGTTTTATCAATTTGGTTCCAGTTTGTATATGGGTTTGGAACCAATTTACCTTTTGAAGGCAACTGAGCAGCTAAAGCAGCAAACACATGGTAAGGTTTTAATTTATAAGCTGCTTTGTTTGAATTAGACGCAAATACAATACCGTCATAACCGATTTTGATTTCTTGAATTTGTTTTACACCAGCTTTATTACAAGCTTCGATTTCTGTGCTTTTGATTTTACGAGAAGAGTTTGCAACATCAATAGTATTGTCGCCAACACCTTGACAGAATTGTTTTAAACCAGCAGAAGAACCACCAGAACCAACTACAGGAGTTTTAAATTGAGGGAAAGTATTACCAAACTCTTCAGCTACAACGCTGGCAAACGGTAATACAGTTGAAGAACCAGCAATTTGAATCGTATCACGAGCTGCATTTGCAGTCGTTGTTACAGCTGCCCCAGTTACTGCTAACGCAATTGCGATTTGACGTGGATTTAAGCGCATTCTGTTCTCTCTCATTAATGCAATAGGTTGTACGTCACTTTTTGTTGAGTGCTTGTACGCTCTTCGATAGCTGCATTGTGAATAGAAAATATGACAATTAAGTTACAGTATGATGACGCTTTAATGATTTCGATATTGTTAACTGTCACATTAATATTTTTTATGTACTATCAATTAGTTATTTTAAATATAGATGTTATTTTACTTTCTATATCAATCTATATTATGACATTTACTAAAAATATTAAATTTTACTTTTCATAAAATATAAAAACAGAAGATATTATAAATATATTAAAATCCGATAATTTACGTCTTTCTTGCTTTTATAATCTAAATATTTTCTTTCATTAAAATTATTATTAAAAATTTCTAGAAAAAATAATTTTCTTTGTAACATGAAAATAATATGACAAAAGATAAAGGGTTACCCATCTTAAGTCAGGTAACCGCAATATCATTGTCAATTTAAACGATTAATTCGACTGTACTTCTGGCAGAACAACCATTTTTTTACGATATTTTAAGAAATACATTACAGCTAAAACAGCAAGCCAGATTGGACCTAAAATAACAGCTAATCTCATATCTGGCGTTAATGCCATAATAATAAGAATAAAGCATACAAAGCTAATGGTTAAATAGTTACTCCATGGGCTAAGAATGCTTTGAAATTTAGTTTGACGTTTTTGCAATTTCATCGCTTTAGTAAATTTCAAATGAGTCACTGAAATCATAAGCCAGTTAATAACAAGCGCTGCGACAACTAACATCATAAAGAGCTGAAAAGCTTGACCAGGAATCAAATAATTCACAACTACACATATTGCTGTAATAGATGCAGAAACAACTGCTGCTGGAACGGGAATACCACGACTGTTTACTTTTTTCAGAATTGCAGGAGCATTACCCTGCTCTGCCAAACCATGCAACATACGACTATTACAATAGATACAACTGTTATAAACCGAAATAGCAGCAATTAGGACCACAAAGTTTAGAACGTTCGCAACACCGTTACTATTTAATGACTGGAAAATCATGACAAATGGACTGCCACCTTCTGCCACCATATTCCATGGATAAAGACATAAAAGAATACCAATTGCACCTATATAGAAAATTAAAATACGGTACACAATCTGATTGACTGCTTTAGGAATAGTCGTTTCAGGTTTCTTCGTTTCCGCTGCAGCAATACCAATTAATTCCAAGCCACCAAATGCAAACATAATGACAGCCAGAGCCATGACAAAACCATGAATTCCGTGCGGGAAGAAACCACCGTGTTGCCATAAATTTGCAATACCTGCTTGCGGACCTGCTGAACCTGAAAGTAAAAGATAAGCACCAAAGCCAATCATGCTTAAAATCGCAACAATTTTAATGCAGGAAAATAAGAACTCGGATTCCCCAAAAAAGCGGACATTTACCAAGTTAATGCCGTTAATTAAAATAAAGAAAAATAAAGCAGTTAGCCATGTCGGAATTTCAGGCCACCAAAACTGTATAAACGTCCCAATCGCACTCAATTCAGCCATGCTGACGAGTACATATAATACCCAATAATTCCAGCCAGACATAAAACCAGCCATTTTGCCCCAGTATTTGTTCGCAAAATAACTAAAAGAACCACTGACTGGTTCTTCAACAACCATTTCACCTAAATGACGCATGATTAAAAAAGCGATCACACCTGCAATTGCATATCCTAATAAGATTGAAGGACCTGCCAGTTTAATTGTTTGAGAAAGACCTAAGAATAAACCTGTTCCAATCGCCCCTCCGAGTGCGATGAGTTGAATATGCCGATTGGATAAGCCTTGTTTTAACTCGTGCTTATTGTTTGCATCCATAACATTATCTCCAATGTTGGTGTCACTTCCTGTACACCTTTATTCAGCACCATATCCGAAGACCAGAAACCGACCTTCGGACATAAGTTTGCTGTAATGTGAGTCCATTTAATTTTTGAGAAGACGTGTCCTGTCTTCTATTTAAAAAGAGATTGCATCCTTACATTTAATCGGTTGGGAACGCTCCTTTAAAACTTCATAACCGCGATCACCGTAGTCAAAACGAGCAATCACAGAAGCAAATTTTTTCAAACTTACCGGCGCATCCATTGCTGGTAGTTTTAATTCAATAAAAGTTAACTGATCATTTTGCTGAAGGTTATCTAAAACGCTCTTCAGCTGTCCTGCAGTTTCAACCACATAAGTTGTATGGCCTTTTTTACCGTTAAATACCGCTGGGATTTCAGTGTATTTCCAGTTTTGCACGTCGTTATAGGCTGCGTTTTCACCCATAATTAAGCGCTCAATGGTGTAACCGCCATTGTTCAGCAAGAAAATGATTGGCTTTAAACCATGACGAATAATCGTAGAAAGCTCTTGTACCGTAAGCTGGAAAGAACCATCGCCAATAAATAAAATTTGACGGCGTTCAGGAGCTGCCAGCAAGCTACCAAGTAAAGCTGGCAAGGTATAACCAATAGAACCCCAAAGCGGCTGAGCAATATATTTAGCTGTAGCAGGAAGCTTTATTCCTGACAAAGCAGAGTTTGATGTTCCCACTTCACCAATAATTACATCATCTTCTTTTAAGAACCCTGAAATGTAATTCCAAAGCACATCTTGGCTTAACTTTTGTTGTGCTGGAGCTTCAACCACTTTCTGTGGTTGTTTTTCAAGAAAAGGGGTGGTCGATTTACGTGGTGCAACTTTTTTATTTAGCTCAACGAGTAACTGACCAATCTCAATACCCGGAAAATCCTGCCCAAAAATATTTAGGCCATAAGATTTAATTTCGATGTAGTTCTTGGTTTCAATTTGATGAGTAAATACAGCCGAACCAACATCGGTAAAGCGTGCACCAACACCAATTAAGCAGTCAGATTGTTCAATAATATTTTTCACATGCGGTTGGCTTGCTCCACCTACATAAGTTCCGATGTAACGAGGTGAGCCTTCATCCATAATATTTTTTGCAGTATTCATACCTGCAAATGGAATTGAGCATTTTTGAGATAAATCATTTAAAAGTGACGTTACACCAAAAACTGAAGCTTCATTATCAATCAAAAGCGCTGGACTCTGTGCATTCTCAATAATGTCACAAAGTTTACTCACCACAGTTTGCAATAATTCAGGTTCAACAGCTGGATAGCTTAAGTCGAGCGGACGCTCAGACACTTCGATTTTAACGTGAGTAATATCGCCTGGTAGTTGAATGTGCACAGGACGGCGTTCAAGGAAACACTGACGTAATACACGGTCAATTTCAAAAGCTGCATTGGCAGGAGTTAAACGTGTTTGAGCAACTGTGAACTCTTTCATACAGTTCATAATATTGTCGTAGTTACCATCGACAAGTGTATGGTGAATTAAAGTGCCCTTTTGAACTGCATGTAAAGGCGGAATACCAGAGATATGAATAAGAGGTACATTTTCTGCATAGGCACCTGCGATGCCATTAATCGCACTTAAGTCACCTACACCATAAGTGGTTGCCAAGGCAGAAAAACCGTTAATTCGTGCATAACCATCTGCTGCATAGGCAGCATTTAATTCATTACAATTTCCAATAAATTCGAGTTGTGGGTCTGCTTCAACTTGTTCTAGATATGAGAGGTTAAAATCACCAGGTACACCAAAAAGATGTTGGATACCCATTTGTTTTAAACGAAGATTTAAAAAGTCACCGATTTCTATGAACATTGCTCTATATCCTTTGAGACCAATTTTTATTCCATAGAAAAATAATATTTCATCTATCTTTTAGATTTCGTGCATAATGAAAACGCATTTTAATAAAAATACATGATTTGTGTATCATAAAAGGATTTTATGCAATGGATAAGTTCGACTGGCAAATCATTCAGGCACTACAAAAGAATGGACGGCTCACCAATCAGGAAATAGGAGATTTAATTGGTTTATCAGCTTCGCAATGTTCAAGAAGAAGGCAACTACTTGAGCAAAAAGGCATAATTTTAGGCTACACCGCACGCATCCAGCAACAAGCGCTAGGGCTGGAAGTTACAGCGATGATTCACATTAATTTAAGGACACACGAGGCAAAATCACAGCAGGCTTTTCAAGAACTGATTGAAGCTGAAGATAATATTCAAGATGCTTTTTCAATTAGTGGTGATGCTGATTTTATTTTAAAAGTTGTCGCAGAAAACTTAGAACAGCTCTCTCAATTTGTGACCGAAAGATTACTTTCTTATAATTTTATTGGTCATATAAAATCTTACATTGTTCTTAAAAAAATTAAAGAACAGAATCATTTTTTAATCAAACCTAAAAGCATGAGCTATCATCACTCCCAATAAACAGCTCAGGTTTTCACTCTTAAAAGTGAAAATAAAAAGGCGGATCTATCATCCGCCTTAAAATGAATATTTAGACTTTACTAATATGGACAGTTTGTCCAATCGTATTTTCAAGCAAGCCTTCCAGACCAAACTCAGCACCTAAGCCAGACATTTTCCAGCCACCAAAAGGTGCATGAGGCAGAACCTCCGCATGGGTATTAATCCAAACAGTTCCGCATTGAAGCTGACTAGCATAAGTCTGAGCTGCTTTAATATCAGACGACCAAATTGAGCCACCTAAACCAAATTCACTGTCATTGGCACGAGCAATAGCATCGTTGATATCTGTATATTTTAAAACAGGTAATACAGGACCAAATTGTTCTTCTTGGACCACACGGCAAGAGTCAGAAACTTCAGTCAAAATAGTGGGTGCAATAAAGTAGCCTTGCTCTGGTAACTGCTGTTGACCAGAAAGTGCTTTTGCACCTTGTTCAATGGCTTCAGCAATAAGGGCTTTCACCTTGTTATATTGCATTTGATTTTGCACAGGACCAAATGTTGTAGAAGATTCCATTCCGTCACCCACAACTTGAGCGTTGGCAATGTCAGCTAACTTTTGAGATAGAGCTTCATATTGGCTTTCATGGACATATAAACGTTTTAATGCCGCACATGTTTGGCCTGCATTTAAGAATGCCATATTAAAAATCTTAGCTGCAATTTCATCTATATTTGCATCTGGTAATACAATACCAGCGTCATTACCACCAAGCTCTAAGGTTAGGTGTTTTAACTGTTGAGCTGCACCAGCCATGATGTGCTGACCTGTTCGAGTTGACCCCGTAAACACAACTTTTTGTACATCTGGATGAGAAGATAATGCTTCACCAATCTCACCAGCACCGACCACAATTGAGATCACGCCTGCTGGAACTTCTTGTTGAATAATTTCACATAAACGCAAAGTTGAGAGTGGTGTGTATTCAGAAGGTTTGCTAATGACCACATTGCCCGCACGCAATGCAGGCATGATATGCCAAACCGCAATCATCAGTGGCCAGTTCCAAGGAGTAATTGAAGCCACTACACCTAATGGTTGGCGATGGCGCTCAATACGCTTGGTTTCACTGTCTTCAATCACTTCAACAGGTAAATCCATAACAGCCGCGTAACGCGTCCAGCCAATTGCGCCCTGCACTTCCATTTGTGCAAGTGCGAGTGGCTTACCCTGTTCAAGCACAACAAGCTCTGCAAGTATTTCTGCGTGCTTTTCAATGCCATCTGCAATCTTATTTAAGATCGACTTACGTTCATCATGGGAAACTTGTTGCCAAGCTTTAGATGCTTGTTTAGCTGCACTCACTGCCTGATTTACTTGCTCAACCGAAGCTTTTGCACAACGTGCAGCAGTTAAACCTGTTGCGGGGTTAAGAATTTCTAGCTCGCCTTGCTCACCTGAACAAAGTTGACCGCCAATAATGAGTTTAAATTCATTGAGCATATTCGCTTGTTGCATTTCTTCTTCCTTGTCTTAATTGTAATTACAGCCACTTACTTTTTTTCAGTTAAAGCGGGATTATTTAAAGTAAGTACGATATTGATATATCAATGTGACCAAAAATATTGGGGACATACCAATACAATAAGAAATTTGCTCCCCATAAATCATGCATAATTATTTTTGTTTTGTGAAAATATGCATGATTTGTGCATGTATTCTTTTCTTCATACACATTTTAAATAAAAACAACCTGCAATAAAAAAAGCCCGGCAATAAACCGGGCCTTTTTTGGTATCAACTCAATTAGTCGATTGGTGGTACATAGTTACCAGAGGCAATCGCATCTTTAATGCGGTCAGCTTCAGCCAATACTTGACCTAAAAGATTTTTAACATTTTCGAATGTCACAACAGGACTTAATGTTGTCATTTTCAATGACTGTACATTACCAACTTTTGTTACACCGATATTTGCTTCACCACGTGCAAACAATTCGTCCGCTACGTTTTGGTTCAAGCTATCGATAAACTCAACTGGGTAGCCTTGTGGCACAACGCGGAACAATACCGAAGCAAACTGAGGCTCAACTAAAAGCTCTAAACCATCAGTTGCCTTGATGTAATCTGCAACTTCACGAGTAAGTTTTACACCATGGTCAATCATTGAACCGTAAAGGTCTTCACCTAGTGATTCAATTGTCATCCACAATTTCAATGCATCAAAACGACGAGTCGTTTGTAATGACTTAGAAACAAGGTTTGGTACACCGTGCTCTTCGTCATAAGCAGAGTTCAAGTATTCAGCTTCGTAGTGCATGAAACGATAGTTCGCTTCATCTTTCAACAAAAACGCACCACAGCTAATGCTTTGGAAATAATGCTTATGGAAGTCGAGGGTAATCGAGTCAGACAACTCAATACCATCAAGCATTGCACGGTAGTCATTTGACAGAATTAATGCACCGCCCCATGCCGCATCGATGTGCATCCATGAACCATACTTATTGGTAATTTCACGGATTTTCTTCAATGGATCAATTGCACCGGCATCAGTAGTACCTGCTGTAGCAACAACACAAGCAACAACTTTACCTTCAGACTGAAGATGCGCCATCGTTTTTTCGAGAGCATCTACATCCATCTGTGCATTTTCATTCACAGGAACAGTCACAACTGACTGGAAGCCCATACCCATCATTGCCATGTTCTTTTGCACAGAGAAATGCGCATTTTCAGAACAAATAACTTTGACGTTTTTCATTGCTTCAGCTGGAATACCATCACGCTGTACAGACCACGGATTACCGTTTTCGTCTTTCCAGTTTTTCGAGATACACCAGTCACGAGCAAGTAACACACCCATTAAGTTAGATTGAGTACCGCCAGAAGTGAAAACACCAGCCTGACCAGAACCATAACCTACTTTTTGACGCAACCAATCAATGAGCTGAACTTCCATTAATGAACCTGCAGGGCTTTGATCCCATGAGTCCATAGATTGGTTAGTTGCATTGATTAACACTTCCGCGATCTGGCTCATCACCATGGTTGGGCAGTGTAAATGTGCTAATGAATGTGGATGATGTACTTTCAAGCTTTTATTCAAGAAAAGCTCAATCATACGTTGAAGAGATTCTTGTACACCCATACCTTCTTTTGAAGGTTGGAAAGAAATTGCTGAACGCAATTCTTTAATGCTACCGCCAGTGTACATCTTTTCATTTTGCAACCATGCTGAAACGGCTTTTACCGCTTCGCCCATTGCTGACTCATAGTCAGCAATGGATTGTGCATCATTGCAGAGTAACGCTTTACGATGTTCTGCAAAATCCACCATACTTATGCGCCTCGTACTGCAACCAATGCTTCTGCAATTGCTTTCTTAAAGCGAGCAACTACTTCAACACACTCGTCTTGAGTGATGATTAGCGGGCAAAGTAAACGAATTACTGTACCGTTACGACCACCTTTTTCAAGCAATAATTTATTGTTGAAACAAGCAGTTTGAATTGCAGCAGCTAATTGTGAGTCGGCAGGATGCGAACCAATACGATCAGCTGGTTTACGCTCGTCCACGATCTCAACACCGATCATTAAACCGCGACCACGTACGTTACCGATACATGGGAATTCTTGAGCTAATTTTTTAAATTCAGCTTGTAAGAAGTCACCACGCTCTTGCGCATTTTGAGCAAGATTTTGTTCGCTAATCGTTTTTAATACGACAAGACCAGTACCCATAGCAAGTTGGTTACCACGGAAAGTACCCGTGTGGCCAGCAGGCTGCCAAGCATCGAATTTACGTTTAATACCTAATACTGCAAGTGGTAAACCACCACCTACTGCTTTAGACATTACAACAACATCAGGTTCAATACCTGCATGTTCAAATGCAAACATTTTGCCTGAACGTGCAAAGCCAGCTTGAACTTCGTCTAAAATTAAAACGATGTTGTGCTTTTCAGTCACTTCACGGATTTTTTGCAACCATTTTACTGGAGCTGTAACTACGCCGCCTTCACCTTGAATCGCTTCAAGAATAACAGCAGCCGGTTTTGTTACACCGCTTTCTACATCTTCAATAAAGTTTTCAAAGTAGTAAGTTAAAGCGTCAACACCTGCTTCACCACCTAAACCAAGTGGGCAGCGGTATTCATGCGGATACGGCATGAATTGTACGCCTGGCATTAAACCATTAACTGCATTTTTTGCACTTAAGTTACCAGTCATAGCAAGTGCACCATGGGTCATACCATGATAACCGCCAGAAAAACTGATCACTGAACTACGGCCAGTGTAAGTTTTAGCAAGTTTGATTGCTGCTTCAGTTGCGTCTGCACCAGCAGGACCACAGAACTGCAAGCAATATTCTTCTTTACCACCAGGTAAATATGCTAACAATGCTTCAGTGAATGCATCTTTTAAAGGTGTGGTTAAGTCTAAAGTATGCAATGGCAAACCACTTGCCAATGTATCTTGAATACTTTGAATCACCGCAGGATGATTATGACCTAAAGCCAATGTACCTGCCCCAGCTAAACAATCAAGGTATTGTGTACCTTCAACATCAGTAACCCAGCATCCTTGTGCTTTCGCTATCGCTAACGGTAATTTACGTGGATAGCTACGAACATTTGATTCCATTTGACTTTGGCGAGTCAAATAATATTCGTTAGTAGCATTAGTGGCAGGGTTAACGGAAGTAACGCTCATATCGGATTACCATCTCTGATAGGGGTAGAAAGAAATAAGTCTGGTGACGATTGGTCCTTTGACTCGGTGCTTTATAGAACTAGCAAAGACACTTATTTTATATCTTGTAACTAGGAGCGCGATGATACCTAATTTTACAAGAAAAAAAACGTCTTTTATGTACTTTACTCATCTAATCTTATTGAAAAAATGTATCATCCCAATAGTTATGATGAATTATCATCATACTATGTGACAACCTAAAGAAAATATTCTTTTTTTATATTACTTTGATTTTTTAAGTTACATTAAAACATTTTAATTTTAAGTTTTTAATTTTTAAAGACTTTATATTTACCAAAATTTAAAAAAACCAGATTTTAATATTACAAATACGCCACAAAATCTGCAAAAGTTATGCATAAGTTATGTTTAACATTTCTTAATGAAAAAAATTAAATTTATATTAATTTTTAAAGGAAAAATTTATGCGTACTTTAGCCCTCTCTACCCTTCTTTTAGGTTCCCTCCTTAGCCCTTTAGTTTTTGCTCAGGATGATAATGCTTTGAACTACAATATTGTGAATGTACAAGCTGAAGCTTCTCGCCAAGTTTCTAATGATGAAATGCATGCAACTTTATATATTGAAAAAAGTAATAAACAACCAGCCGAGCTTTCAAATCAAATTAATCAATTGATGAATCAGGCGCTTAGCGTTTCTCGTAAATATCCTCAAGTCAAAGTGGAAACCGGTGCTCAAAGCACTTATCCAATTTACGATAACGATAGCAATAAGCTAAAAGAATGGCGCGGTCGCGCTGAAATCCGTCTTGAAAGTAAAGACTTTAAAGCTGCTAGCCAGCTAGTAAACGAATTACAGCAAAACTTCCAAACACAATCGATTAATTTTACGGTTTCTGATGAACAACGTAAAAAGGTTGAGAATGAGTTGATGGTAGAAGCATCTAAAAACTTCCAACAACGTGCTCAAATGTTGACCCAAGCATGGAATAAAAACCAATATACCTTGGTTACTCTAAACTTGAATACCAACAATTATTTCCCACAACCTGTAATGCGTGCCAGCATGGCTAAATTCGCTATGGCCGAAGCTGCACCAGCTCAAGACATGGCAGCTGGTGAGTCTAAAATTACTGTAAATGCAAACGGTTCCATTCAGTTTAAATAATTTCTATCTCTAAAAAAGCCGCATGAACGATGCGGCTTTTTTTATCGAGTGATAAAGATATTTAACTCAAATTTTGCAAAGAATCCCACGCAGCTTTTGCCAAAATATCTTTATAAACTTTAGGGTTTGAAGGAACTTTTTGAGATAACCATGCACGGCAATAATTTTCTGTAGACCCGATCACAAGTGAAAGTAATAGCTCATGCGGTATAGATTTTAAAAAGTCAGATTCAGCATAATTTGAAATTGCATTAAAAATTTTTTGATTTCTTAATTTATTTTTCTGGGCGAGACGTTCTTGGTCTTCACCCCCCTGCATCACATTAAAACGAGCAGAGATTAAAAATTTAGCAAACTCTGGCTGTTCACTTACCCAATCAACATAGCTATGGATAAAAGCATATAAAACTTCTTTAAGCGATTTTGTGCACTCAAGATAGTCATCTCTTAAGGCTGCTTGATCATCTAGAGCTGCAAAAAATAAAGTCGCAACAATACCTTCTTTGTTTTTAAAGTGATGATAAATAGCCCCTACACTACTGTCGGATTTTGAACGAATCATTTCAATGCTTGTGGTTTCAATTCCATTTTCTAAAAAACAAAACAAGGCATCTATTAAAATCTGTCTTTTTAAAGCAGCCCTTCTGCCTGGATATAACCGCTCCAATAACGCTTGTGCAGATTGCATCATTTATTCCTTAACCAGTTATCGGAGATATTCTGAATGACTTGACTCATTTTTGTAAACAGAATTATATTCTTTAACAGAACATAATTCTGTTTTTATTATATGGAGCCTTAAATCATGGCAACCACTTTAGAACTTTGGAACAAAGTGTCTAGTTTTCCGAAAGGAAAATGGACTTTCTCACGTATGCTATGTTTGAAAGCCCCTTATTTTGGAAGTATTTCCCCGCTCTTTAGCGAGTTAAAACCCAACTATTGCGAAATATCTATTAAGAAAAAACGCTCAGTACTCAATCACATTGGAACAGTACATGCGATTGCGATGTGTAATATGGCAGAACTGGCAGGTGGAACAATGACAGAAGTTACTGTACCTTCTACACACCGCTGGATCCCCAAGGGCATGACGGTCGAATATTTAAAAAAGGCAGAAACAGACCTAATTGCAATTGCAACGCCTGTAGAAAAAAATTATGACTGGGATAAAGCTGGCGAATATTTAGTAAATGTAGAAGTCCATGACGCTCAAAAAGATAAAGTTTTTCAAGCTACGATTACCATGTGGATTTCTAAAAAGAAATAATAAAAAGCCCTGAACTGATCAGGGCTTTTTTGACTTATTTTTTAAACGGTAAAGCATATTTAAAGATACGGCCTACCACCTGTCCAAACTGTTTAGCCAGACTCGCATTGTTATAATTTAGACCATATTTTTTACATACAGCTTCAACTTTTGGAGCCATTTGGCGATAACGACGCGCCGGAATATCAGGGAACAAATGGTGCTCAATCTGATGACTCAAATGTCCGCTTAAAATATGTAATGCTTCTGAACCTTTTAGGTTAGAAGAACCACGAATCTGGCGCATATACCAGTGACCACGACTTTCATCCTGTAAAACAGACTTTGGAAATACTTCTGCATCTTTTGTGAAGTGACCACAGAAAATAATCGTAAATGTCCAGATATTACGAAGACCATTTGCAACTAGGTTACCAGTGAAAACAGGTAAAGCTGCAGGACCTGCAATTAAAGGAAAGAAAACGTAGTCTTTAAAAAGTTGCGTACCAATCTTTTTATTAACAGGTTTTAACTCTTCCAAGAATTTTGCCATGCTCTTACGTTTATAAAGAACACGTCCAATTTCAAGATTTTGAATGGCTACGCCCCATTGGAACAACAAACAAAATGGAATGCTATAAACAGGTTGAAGTAAGAAACCCGGTTTCCAGCGTTGCTCTGGAAATAGACGAAGTAAACCGTAACCAATGTCATCATCAATACCTTTAATATTGGTATAAGTGTGATGTTTATAGTTATGAGTTTGACGCCAGTTATCAGAAGTACCGACAGTATCCCACTCGTAAGTTTGACCATTAAATTTAGGATCGTTCATCCAGTCATATTGACCGTGCATCACGTTATGACCGAGTTCCATGTTTTCCATGATTTTAGAGAAGCCTAATAGGCCTGTTCCTAAAATCCACGCTGGTGGGAACCAACCTGCAAACAAACATGCTCGGCCTAAAAAGCTACTATAACGAATCGCGGCATAAACACGACGGATATATTTAGCATCTTTCTCGCCCAAATCATCCAATACTTCTTGTTTGATCTGATCGAGCTCTTTTGCAAATGCTTCAAGTTCTGCTGGAGTCAAATCACGATTTTTAGGATTTTTAAAATATTCGACTTTCACTGGCATATTCATAAGAGTTCTCTCTTAAAGATCAATAACTAGATCGGATTGTGCGGAGTTCACACAAATTTTGAGTAATTGGCTTGGTTCAGTGTTTTCACTGCCGTTGAGTAAATTACGTGTTGAACCTTGTGATTTATTACAAACACATTTATTACAAATTCCCATACGACAGCCATGAGTCGGTTTAAGGCCTTCATGTTCGAGGCTGACCAAAATTGATTGGCCTTTAGGAATTGCAATTACCTTATTAGACTGGGTTAATGTGACATTCACATAACCAATATCATCAGCAGAGCTTTCATTTGTTAAGCTAAATGCTTCTGTTAAAACGGCTGGAGCTTTTTCAAAAAGTTGCTCAACTGTCGCCACAAAGCCAGAAGGTCCACATGCATATATGGTGCTATTTTCCAAATCGTCTACTAATGCTAAATGCTCTGCATTTAAACGCTCATCATTTGGGGTCTCTTGGGTATAGAAAACCTGATAACTAAAATTCGGATATTGCTGTGCAACTTTTTCAAAGTATTCAACAAAAGCTGCATCTGAGCGTTGCTTTACCCAATATAAAAGCTGTACTTGAACTTTATCTAACTGCTGACTTTGCTTAATCGCAGTAATTAGGCTCAACATTGGGGTAATACCACTCCCCGCAGCCAACATAATTAAATTCGGTGTTTTGATATTTTGTTGCATGTCGCCATAAGGTCGACCAAGCTCAAAAACATCGCCAATTTGGCTTTCAGCAATAAACCAGTTACTGACAATACCATCCGCAACTTTTTTAACTGTTAAACGTAAGTGCTGCGCATCAATTTGCGTCAAACTATACGTACGTTCATAGCGACGACCAGCAATTTCTACAATCACAGGATGATGCTGGCCTGCAACGCCCATTTTTACTAAGCGATTGCATTTTAGCGTCAAGCTCACCATGTCATGAGCGACAAATTCTTTTTTTACAATTTGAACAAGGCCATGTTTTACGGACCATAAAGGATTAACTTTTTGTAGCCAGAAATTCGCCATTTCTTTATCAAAGATGGCTTGTGTCAATGAATTGAATAGAGAATTTCTCTTTTCGATTGCTTGCATAACTGAAGGCTCTGTCGCTCTTTTTTAATTATTATACACATGTATATATATTTGTATATACACCCGTACTTTTAATTACAATTTCACAAGTTCAGCTTCTAAGGCTATAATCCTGAGAGTTTACAAATATATTGAACAGCATGACCCAATCTTCACTTTCTCAGAACATGAATGACACACCTCTTCAACAAGATGTCATTGAAATTAAAACAGCTACGCGTTCTGTTGGAAGAAAAGCGACAATTACTAAAGAAGAACTTTTTCAGGCCGCTTTAAACCTTATTGGTCCGCAAAAAAGTATTGCTTCATTGAGTTTACGTGAAGTAGCTCGAGAAGCAGGAATTGCACCAAATAGTTTCTATCGACACTTTAAAGATATTGATGAATTAGCAATTTCTTTAATTGACCGTGCAGGTATCGTTTTACGTAAAATTATCCGTCAAGCTCGCCTACGTGCTTCCTTACAAGAAAGTATTATTCGTAGTTCTGTCGATATTTTTCTTCAACAGCTCGATGCAGATGAAGGTAATTTAAGTTTATTACTACGTGAAAGTTTTACAGGTTCCGCTTCCTATAAAGCTGCTGTAGACCGCCAGCTCAACTTTTTTCAGCAAGAGTTGCAAGAAGATTTAATTCGTCTTGAACGCCTAAATAACAATCATCTGTATCATCCAGACCTTGTTGCAAAAGCAATTACTCAACTTGTGTTTCACATGGGTGCCAAAGTCATTGATCTTCCGATCAATCAACGTACAGAAGTTGCTGAACAGACCATGATTATGATTCGAATGATTTTAGAAGGCGCACGTCATCTGGATGAAGCAAAAATTCGCTAAAATTATCTTAGAGATGGCTTGTTGATTAACAGGCCATTTTTACATCTAACTCCTCTATTTTCCAATAAAAATATAATTCATTGATTGAAGCTAAAAGCTCGCGAGAGTATAAATAATCACTTCATTTGCTCTTTCTCCTATATTCCCAACGATCTCAGGGATCCACATGCAAAATTTGAATAATCGTCAAAGTCTGATTGCAAGCTACATTCTTATGGGCATCTTTTTGCTTTCGGTTATCCCATTACATCTATTAGCAAGTTTTTTTGCAGGCTTTCTCATTTATGAAATTATTATTAGCTTAAGTTCGGTGGTAGAACGTTATATTGACGGCCAAAGAGCTCGTATTTTTATTAGTATTTTACTTAGTATTGTTACCATTTCGCTTCTTGGTTTTTTCATTACGAGCCTGATTAGTTTTGTTGTATATGATCTAAAAGGTGTCGGATTACATAGTATTAATAGCAAAGTTGACCAAACACTCCTACATTTACAAGCAGAGATCGGAAAATATCTTCCGGGTTATATTCCTGATAGCGTGACAGATCTAAAAGACGAAATCTTTGCTTTCATGAAAGATAACGTGACCACATTAAAAAATACCAGTTCCGATATCTTGCATAACTTCGTAACTATGGTCATGGGTTTAATTATTGGTATTTTAGTCGCGATACATGGTTTTCACCGCCGTACGCCTCAACCTGTTTTTAAGTCCCTACTTATCCAACGTATTCAAAAATTATCAATTTCATTTAAGAATGTGGTTTTTGCACAAATAAAAATTTCAGCAATTAATACTCTACTCTTTATTTTATTCGCCTTTATTTTATTACCGCTTTGGGGAACTCACCTTCCATTTGCCAAAACACTTACTATTTTGACCTTTATGTTTGGGCTTATTCCAATTTTAGGTAATCTAATTTCAAATACTTTAACGTTTATTGCCGCTCTTACAATTTCTCTAGGACTCGCAAGCGTTGCATTACTTTATCTCGTTATGGTTCATAAACTTGAATATTTTATTAATGCTAAAATTATTGGGCATAAAATCAATGCAAGTGCGTGGGAGATTTTATTGGCAATGTTAATCTGTGAGTCAATTTTTGGCTTAGGTGGTTTAATCGCAGCTCCAATTTTCTATGCATATTTAAAATTAGAACTAAAAGATGCTGGTCTTATCTAATTTAAAATCGATGTATAAAAAAAGCGCCTTATTGGCGCTTTTTTTATTTGAGTTGATTATGGCTTAACCACAACTAATACTTGAATTGCTTCTGGTGTAACAGTTAAACCATCAAGCAAGCCGAGCCCTTCTTTTTGCAGTTTTTGTAAACGGTCAATTTCATCTTGGCGAATACTTGGGTTGAACTGTTTTAAGTAAGTTAAACGGTCAATTTCATATTGCCATTTATTACCATAGTGTTCTTTTGCTTGCTGTTGAAGCTGAGGTAAATCAACTTTCGCAATCTCTAACGCTTGTTTATAGCGCTGCTCAATGATATCACGACGAGCCTTAACCACCTGACGACAGCTATTGCCATCTAAGTGATGTAAATACGGTTTCAAGATTGTCGGATCAATTTTTTCAGACAAATCTTGACCATTTTCACTTAACAATACACGAATAAGCTGCTTAGGTAAGCTCGATGGTAAATTCAGTGACTTCGGTGCAACAACATCTACTTTGAACCAGACTTCAATTAATACCGAACCCTGCTTTAACGCATTCGATTTGAGCACAGCAACATTGGTACTACCAAATGATTGTGTACGGATCATTTCCATAACACTTTCAATAAATGGATGCTCTAAAGTTAAATATTGAGCATCTTCACGAAGCTGAGCTTGATCGCGATAGAAGGTTGCTGTCATCCCCTCTTCGTCTAAAGCTAAACCTTGCACTTGCATTTGGTCAGTCGGTTTAATAATCACCGTACCATTACTTTGCTCATCAAAGTCGATATTGGTTGATGACATGAAACGCTTCACAAACATTGGTAGTGTTGTATTGTCATCATAGTCTTCAAGTGCCTGAACAATTTCTTGTGCCACAATAGGACGACATGAATTATATTCAAGTAAACGATCTCGACCAGCTTGAAGTTCAGCTTCCAAAGCTTGACGTTGAACATTTACTTCTTCAAGCAAATCTTCAAATGTTTGACCTTGGTCTGCAAGTAAACAGTCTTTTAATTCAACAATAAAGTTCTCTTGTAGCGTTTGCGCTGTTGGAGAAATATTGCTGAAAATATTAAGTGCTTCGTTATACCAACGGAACATACGTTCTTGAGCTGTTCCCACAAGATATGGCACATGAATCTGAATACGGTTTTCTTGACCGATACGGTCTAGACGCCCAATACGCTGCTCTAAAACATCTGGGTTAGCTGGTAAATCAAATAAAATTAGATCACTAGCGAATTGGAAATTACGGCCTTCCGAACCAATTTCCGAACACAGTAGAATCTGTGCGCCATAGCTTTCCTCAGCAAAATAAGCAGCAGCTTGGTCACGTTCAAGTAAGCTCATGCCTTCATGGAACATTGCCGTACGAATACCTGCATGTAAGCGCAACACATTTTCTAAAGACTCAACCACTGGTCCGCTACGCGCGATTAAAAGCACTTTTTTATGCTTAAGATCTTTACGTAAAACTTCCATTAACCATGGCACACGTGGATCATTTTGCATCCATGAACCATCAATTTGCGCTTCTTCAGGCCACATCTGCTCACGCAGTTTGCCATCTTTTGACCAATCTTCTGGTGCTGGTAACGGTGCTGGTTGACAATCACGACCTGGGAAGCCCTGAATCGCTTCACGTGTATTACGGAATAAAATACGTCCAGTTCCGTGACGGTCTAATAATTCGTGAATTGCTCTAAAGCGTTGTTCAGGCTGGTCTTCAATACTGTGACCTAATAAACCTTCTAAAGCTGATAAATGCTCTGGCGTTAAAGCTTGATCCGACATGAGCACTTCAGCAATTTTTGCAGTCTGCTGGTACTGAGTTTCTTCATCTAAGAAACGCTCTAAACTACTAAAACGTTGTGGATCAAGTAAACGTAAGCGAGCGAAATGGCTTTCTACGCCTAATTGTTCAGGTGTTGCAGTGAGTAATAATACTCCTGCCGTATTTTCAGCTAACTCTTCAATTAAATCGTAGCGATCATTACCGCCTTCTTCTTCGCTCCACATCAAATGATGTGCTTCATCAACCACAAGCAAATCAAAACCAGCTTCTATGGCTTGCTCACGCAAATCATCATGGTCAACCATTAAGTCAACACTGGCAATAATGCATTGCTCAGTCAAGAACGGGTTAAGCTCTGGATCATGTTCTTTAATAGATGCTGTACGCGTTAAATCAAATAGAGAGAATTGCAAGTTAAAACGGCGACGCATTTCAATCATCCACTGATACTGAAGAGAATCAGGGACTAAAATAAGAATTCGTTCTGAACGTCCTGTTTTAAGCTGTTGGTGGATAATTAAACCAGCTTCAATTGTTTTACCTAAACCTACTTCATCGGCAAGTAAAACACGAGGTGCAAAACGTTTACCAACTTCATGTGCGATATAAAGCTGATGAGGGATCAAGCCAACGCGTGCACCGACCATACCACGTAGAGGGCTATTCTGCATTTGCGCTTGCATCAACATCGCTTCAATACGCAGGTCATACCACTCTTTATAATCAACTTGACTTGCAAGTAAACGATCTAAAGGTTTTGACAACTGAATTTGCGCACCAATACGCGTTTCATTTAACGCTTTACGCTCTTGCTCACCACTTTCTAAAGTACGAACGACGTTGTAACGTAAAACACCATGACGATCTTCAATCGACTCAACGATCCACTTCTGACCTTCTTGATCTTGAACTTCATCATTCGTATTGAAGATGATACGAGATAGTGGAGCATTATTACGTGCATAGACACGTGTCTCATCACTTTTGGGGAATAAAATGCTGACAGATCTTTCATCTACATCAATAAGAACACCTAAACCGAGCTCAGTTTCTGTGTCTGATAGCCAACGTTGACCAATAGCATACTGCTGCAATTTTTCCACCTTTCTCTCAAGTTCGCACTACATATTGTACGATGCAAATTAGCTTATTTTTGCATCTTTTTATGTAGTCTTTAAAGCAAAATTTTGAAGCAAAAAACAATTAAATCGCTTTGCTACAAAAAATTACTCATCAAAAGTTTTTACATTAAAACGGTACAGGACAGTCAAAAGTTAATGTTTCTGCTGTGACAGGATGATTAAAACTTAACTGTTTGGCATGCAAACATAAACGCGGAACAAGTTGCTGCTCCGGTGTTGCATACAGCGTGTCACCTACAATTGGATGTCCAAGATATTGCATGTGTACACGGAGTTGATGGGATCGACCCGTAATTGGTGTTAATTTCACACGAGTTACAGGCTGTCCCTGAATTTGAAAATGTTCTATTGCCTGCCAATGTGTTAAAGCAGGTTTGTTGTGAGAAGCGTCGACAATATGTAAAGGCGGTCGACTTGGGTCATAGATGACAGGAATATCTACAGTCCCTTCACCCTCTAAATGACCTGCGACAAGCGCTTCATATATTTTTGAAGTCTGACGATCTTGAAATTGACGTGCAATTGCACTTTGACCGCGCTTCGATAAACCAAATACTAAAATACCTGAAGTATCTCGGTCTAGACGATGAATGAGCAAGGTTTTAGGTTCAATCGCAACCAACCTTGTCAAAACGCTATCATGTAAATCACCCTTACCAGGAACACTCAAAATGTCCGAAGGTTTATGAATCACCATAAAATCATCATCACGATAGATCAGATGTTCACTTAGAAAATCACTCAAAGTTGTATTCCCAAGGTAAGATGAAAAACAAGCGGGCAATAATAAAAAGCTTACGTCCGAATTACAATGCCGTTCGGGTAAATTAACAGCAGAATTTGCAAATATTATGGATCACTTGAGGTGTATCGTCAGTCAAGACTTCAATAACTGCATAATATGCTGCAATGTCGGTGCTTGCATTAACTCTTCTGCACTTAAGCTTGCACCATTTGCACGCCATAGATCGACCAGATAATTCACAGCAGACTGATCTAGTCCGTAGTTTCTTAAATCAATTTCAGGATGGATCTCCATAGGATGTCGCCCCACCTGTTCAGCAATTGCCAATAAAATTCCTTTATCTGACAAGATATAGGAAGATGGCGCACTTAAAGACCATAAGCGTATTAAAGTCTTTGTGTTTACATGTTGAATGGAGTCAAAACTGATCTTTTCAACCCATTGGATATGCTGCTCTAAGCTACTCGCCAAGATTGCATCATTTACAATACTGACCTGATCTGTAATTGATAAAACAAGCTGCATGACTTGTTTAAACAGAGGCGACAAATCACCTGCCATCATAACTTGGGCTTTAGTATTTGATGACAAACGCTGACCAAGCTCCAACATGGTTTGTTGAAGTTGAGATGTCTCAATAAAAATAACTGGAATCTCGAGTGATTGAGCACGCTTACTCAACAGCTCCAAATGGTTTGCCAATGGTTGCTCAGACCAATCTAGTCGTGCTTTAAGCTCATCTAACCCAACCAATAACAATATACTTTGCGTAGACTCAATTGACCAATTTGAAGTACTTGTAGCTAACTGGATTTTTCGAGGTAAGGGATAAAACATTGTTCTCTACAAATATAAAAAAATAGCTCAAATTAAAAAGCCCGTTTAACACGGGCTTTTTTGCTTACTTCATTTCAGCGAATGTTTCTTTTGCAGCTTGAATCGTAAATTCGATATCTTCATCTGAATGAGCAGATGAAATAAAGCCCGCTTCAAATGCTGAAGGTGCTAAGTTGACTCCACGTTTTAACATACCATGGAAGAACTTTTTGAAAGCTTCAATGTCACAGGCCAACATAGAGTCAAAGCTTGTAATATCTTCTTGGTCGGTAAAATATAGACCAAACATTGCGCCAGCTTGTTGAGTCTTAAATGGAATACCCGCTTCATCAGCTGCAGCTTGTAAGCCTGCAAGTAACTTTTCAAGTTGAACAGATAAATTGCTATAAAAGTCTGGTTGGCGTAAATGTTTGAACATCTCGATACCAGCACGCATAGCAAGTGGGTTACCAGATAATGTACCGGCTTGGTATACACCACCTAAAGGTGCGATACATTCCATGATTTCACGTTTACCACCAAACGCACCAACAGGTAGACCTGCACCAATAATTTTACCTAAAGTGGTTAAATCAGGTTTAACGTTATAAACCGATTGCGCACCGCCTAAAGCAACACGGAAACCTGTCATCACTTCATCAATAATGAATACAGATTTATATTCATCACAAATATCACGAATGGCTTGTAAGAAACCGTCAATCGGTTTCACCATATTCATGTTACCTGCTACAGGCTCAATAATAACACCCGCAATTTCATGACCAAATTTAGCAAAGCATTCTTTTAATGCAGCAATATCGTTGTAAGGTAGCGTTAAAGTGTGCTTAGCAAAATCAACAGGCACACCTTTCGAAGTCGGCTCACCCTCACCTAAAGTGAGTAAGCCCGAACCTGCTTTTACTAAAAGTGAGTCTGAGTGGCCGTGGTAACAACCTTCGAACTTCACAATCTTGTCACGGCCAGTATAACCACGTGCTAAACGAATAGCCGTCATGGTCGCTTCTGTACCAGAGTTCGTCATACGTACCAACTCAATTGATGGCATGATTTCACAGATAATATCTGCCAAGGTTGTTTCATGTACGGTTGGCGCACCAAAACTTAAACCATCTTCTGCTGCTGTTTGTACTGCTTTAATAATTTCTGGATGAGCATGGCCCAAAATCATTGGCCCCCAAGAACCAACATAGTCAACATAACGCTTACCATCTACGTCCCATAAATAAGCACCTTTTGCTTTCTCAATGAAAACAGGTGTTCCTCCAACGCCATTAAAGGCACGTACCGGAGAGTTCACACCACCTGGAATGTGTTTGCTGGCTTGTTTAAATAACTGTTCTTGCTTTGGAGATAAACTCATGGAAATGCTCGTCTTAAATATCTAAAAAATAATTTTGAAAGCTTAAGAAAATAATTGTGCCCAGGCCTGTACACGGGCAGGAATTTCAGCAGTTGATCGGCCTAATATATCACTAATGACTGCACACAGGTCAGCCCCGGCCTCAATCACAGGTTGTGAGTTTTCAACAGTTAAGCCACCAATGGCACAAATTGGTACATCATATTGAGCTGCTGCTTGCTTAATCACTTCTATACCTACATTACCCGCTTCAGGTTTTGTAGAAGTCGCATAGACCGCACCAAATGCAATATAGGTTGCGCCATCTGCAATTGCTTTTTGGGCAAGCTCTAAAGAGTTCAGGCAAGTACGACCAATAATGACACCTTCTGGTAATTGCGATTTTGCATCGGTAATTTCACCATCACTTTGTCCCAAATGCACACCTAAACCGAACTGAGCAGCCAGTTTTAAATCATCATTAATCACAAATGGAACCTGATATTTTTCACATAATATTTTGATTTGTTCAACTTCAGCAGGTTGATCTGCTTTGTCTACTTTTTTACGGCGGTACTGTAAAATGGCGACCTGACGAGTTGCGAGCGCGGCATCTAATTTTTCTAATAATAGTTGGATTGGGTCATCATTGGTAATGAGATATAAACCGCGCATACTCTAGTCTCGCTTTAAAAAACTTGGCTAGTATAACGGATTTATAGAACATCATAAGTACCGATTGATATAGGCTTACCAGTACCAATCGGTATATTTAGAATAGATATAAAAATTAACTCGGAATTTTGTCGTGTTTACGATCAACCAAACTCAAACGGCCACGTACAACATCAGACAACATTCGCCAATCAGAAATAAAACTATAAAAAGGCTGTTTAAAACTGGCAGGCTTATTTTTTTCAAACACAAAATGTCCAACCCATGCATTTGCGTAACCCGCGACCAAACCATAGAGCACATATTTGGCTTGTTTCTTACGGACTGCTTTTGAAAAAAAGTATATGCCAATACTGCTACCCACCACATGCAAACGTCTGCTCATGATGTTACGGTGTTCAGTTAAATAAAAACGATAAAATTCCTGATAGTTTTTAATCGGCAATTCAAACTCTGGCTGAGCTTCATGGCTAAAGTTTATTGGTGCATTCACGATCATCTTCCTGATTTTTATTTGATCAAAACGTCACCTAATTGTACACCTAAATAAAAGTATAGCGTCATATGTTTGATTGTAACTTTGTCTATCAAAACCATTACTTTTAGTACTAAGCTATTATACTTATTCAAGATAGTTTAAATACCTGATTCAGGGAGATATATTATGGTCGAAGTCGAGCTAAAGTTTCAGTTACCTGAATCGAAGAAAAAAACTGTCCAGCAATACTTAAAAAAACATAAAGCAAAGAACATTCACTTACAGGCAAAGTATTACGATACTCCTGATCGACTGCTTGCTAAAAATGGCATGGCCCTACGTCTACGTAAAGAAGATGATCAATGGGTACAAACATTTAAAGCCGCAGGTCAAAGCCACCTACACCGTGTTGAAGAAGAAATTCATTTAGGTAAGTGTGAGCAAGAACCTGACTTAAACCTTGAGTTATACAAAGATAATAAAGAGGTAACTGATTTAATTAATACAGCTTTAGGAACACAAGCTGAAAAACTAAGTTTGCAGTTTGAAACTGATGTACAACGTACCTTTCATGTATTTGAAGCAGACGATACGGCTATCGAAGTTTGCTTAGATGATGGTTTGGTAAAAACAGCAGATGCACAAAGTGTAATTTGTGAAGTTGAATTTGAACTCAAACAAGGTGCAGTAAAAACGCTTATTCAATTTGCCCAGCAATGGATTAATCGTTACGCACTTTGGCTTGATGTAAGAAGTAAAGCCGAGCGTGGCAACTTATTAGCACTAGGGCAAGCAGCCTCGCCTGCTGTTCATGCTAAAGCTTTGACATTAAATAAAGATATTACTGCTGAACAGGCTCTCAAAAAGATTGTCGAAAACTGTTTAGAACAATTTTTGCCAAATATGGCTGTAATTGCCGATGGGGTTGCCGAAGCTGAGCATATCCATCAGGCACGTGTAAGTCTACG
Organism: Acinetobacter lactucae; assembly: GCF_013122135.1. NCBI lineage: Bacteria > Pseudomonadati > Pseudomonadota > Gammaproteobacteria > Moraxellales > Moraxellaceae > Acinetobacter > Acinetobacter lactucae. Next base: position 1,042,992 of record NZ_CP053391.1, on the reverse strand, counting down.
ACGTTTGCGTAGTGCGTTTAAGCATTTTTCAGGCTGGTCAGGCGAGCTAAATCCACTTTGGGAAGAACAAATTGCTGAGCTTTTCCGTAAGCTTGGCGACACTCGTGATGAAGATGCAATTCGTACCGAAGTGTTACCTGTCATTCAACAACACGGTTCACCTGAACTTTTACTACCAGTTTCAGCCCAGCCCTCAAAAGAACTCTCAACAATCTTTACCTCTGCAGACACGATTAAGCTCTTACTCGGGTTACTAGCATTTGCTTATTCAGAAGAAGACTCAAAGAAAAAAACAAGTGGGCTAAAAAAACACATTAAAAAGAGTTTAGATAAGTTACATCATAAAGTAATTAACAATGCTGAACACTTCTCTGAGCTTGAAGTGACTGAACAACACAAAATAAGAAAGCAAGCTAAGCAGTTACGTTATTGTGTTGAGTTTATTTCGAGTCTTTATCCAAATAAAAAGGTACAACAATATTTAAAACAGCTACAACCTGTGCAAAATACGCTTGGGCAATATAACGATTTATTTATCGCAGAAGGTATTTTCAATAAAGCTGTCGAAAATGACTCATCTTTCTGGTTTGCCCTAGGCTGGGTCAAAGCCAAACAGCCTCAATTACAAAAGCGCTCAGCAAAAGCTTTACAAACTTTTAGTGAGGTTGAAACTTTCTGGTAAGTTATAAAAAGTCGCTGTAAACACGCAGCGACTTTTATCGATACTTACCAAATACTTTCCATACGCCGTTATCTGCTAACGGGTCACTATAGCTATCACTGCGCTGCTTTCTTGGTTTATCGCGAGCATCGACCAATTTAAAATGCGGCTCAACCCCTAGCACAATACCATTGGTATAAAAACGCGAACGGGTATATTCACTTTGCCCGTGCTGGAATACATAGGTTCTTAAATCAATGAATTCACGGTGAGCAACCAGAGCCGCTGTATCGTCGCTTTGCAACCATTCTTGCATCGTAAATATCTGGTCTGTTTCAAACTGCCCGCATTTTTCAATAAGACTCGCCACACCACGGAAAGTTTTAGATTCTTTTGCGCGTGTTTTATTAATCCGAATTCGGTCTACATGAAAAAAGAACAGCGGTAAATTTAAATGACTTGGTAAATGAATGGCATCTGGTAATTCATCTTCCATAAATGGCTGAAAAAGCTCTTGTGCCCTTTCAATTAGCCCCTGCCATTGTTGGTAATAATTTTCGACTTCTTTTTGCAAGCCATAATAAATCGGCAATCCTTCGACATGTTCTAAATATTGAGGTGGGAAAACATGCTGGCGTAATAAAGCAATATCTGTTTTTAAACTTTGAATCGCAATTGCATCTTGCATATTAGGCTCTCCTGCCAATACTTAGGCTATTTACAGACTAAGTCAAAGGTTTTGTTTCCGCAAGCGTTTGCCTATAATAAGCAGCTCTATTTTTGCGGGAATAAGTCATGTCTCAAAAGATTAATGCAACAGATATTACTGAAGAAGAAGCGTTAAATGCTGTTTTCTTTGAGCGTGCGGATGAGTTTATTAAACAGGCTAATGATTTTTGTCGCCCGCCAAAAGATAAAAAAGTAGATCCGGCTGAGTTACGTGGTCAAGTGAGTGCTGCAATGTTATTTGCTACTGCCCGCTTTAATACATGGGTAGCTGCAAATAACTTTAAAGATGGTAATGAAATGCGTGATGCGAAAGATCAGGTCATGTCTTACCTTCTTCAACAATTTCAAATGATGCTTGAAGATAACTTCGATGAATATTGTGAACAATTCGAAAATTATTTACGTTTCCGTAAAAATGAAGATTTTCACGCGCATAAACACGATCATTAATATGATTTAAAGACCCAAATAAAAAGCCACGATTCAGTGGCTTTTTATTTGCGACAAGACTTTATTTTTTTGCTGCCTGACCATATTGATCAGCCATTACCTCGACCAAATGCTCAGGTTTAATATATTTCTTAATTACTCTATTAACGTCAGCAACAGTCAATTTAGTTAACTCTTGATCATGACGAATTCGGTCTTGCAAGGTTTTGCCTGTTTCAAGCTGTAGATTTAACATGCCATGAATATTACGCTCATCTTCTAATGCCGTAACTCGTTTCTTCATGATATCTGCTTTAGCAGCTTCAAGCTCTTGCTCAGTCACGCCATTTTTAACCAAGTCATTTAACACTTTATGTATTGAAGCAGACACTTGTGCTGAACGACCCGAATTATAATTTGCACTAATACTCAAAGCCCCTACATTCGTGTCACGGTCAAGTTGCAGTCCACTTCCAAAACCATACACTAGGGCATTTTTCTCACGAAGCTCTTGAGCCAAACGTGATGAAATTTGAGATTCGCCTAAAATATAGTTCATTAAAATAAGAGCAGATGCATCTGGATGGTTTTTCCCAACTGGCAATGAAAGTACGCTCTGGTAACTACCAAATTCACGTTGCTCAGATAAAACATGGACTTTCTGTGCTGGAAAATCAACGTGATCAATCAAGATTTTTTGATATGGCTGCTTACCATTCCAACGACCAAATTCCTGATTCAGTAATTTCTGCATCTTTTTCGCATCAAATTCACCTGTAATGGCAATTTGAGCATGGTTCATTGCAAAGAAACGCTCATATAACTCTTTCACTTGCTCTTGAGTTGCATTTTTCAACTGCTGTTTTGCCAGTTCAGGTTCAAAGTGATAACGCAAATCACCCGGTTGATATTCTTCAAGTAAACGTGAAAGTGTTAAACCAGCTACCACATCTGGCTCGGTATAAGGACGATCAAGGCTTGATAAACTTTGTGATTTAATTAAATCAAATTGAGATTGTTCAAATTTCGGATTTTTCATCACATCAAGAACAAACTTGAAAAACTCATCAAATTTTTCTGATTTCGACTGAATATTAATGGTCATGCCATTGCCGTCAGCACTTGCATAAGCCGCACCACCTGCATCAATTGATTTATCGGCAATATCTTGCAAACTGTATTTATCAGAACCACGAAGCAATAAGTAGGAAGTTAAATCAACTACCGTACCTTTATTAAATAAAGATTTTTCTGTTCCGAAGTCCATGGTAATCGTTGCATAAGTACGATCATCACGTGTTTCAACTGGGAATAGAGCATACTTCATTCCATTTTTTAGTTTCCCGCGGATAATCTTTTTCTCATTGCCTTCAACGTATTGCTTTGAAGTTTTTAAAAACTCAGCGACTTCTTGTTGATATACTTTCGGATCTTTTAAAGGCTCGGCCTTTACTTCTACCTGATCTAGAGTTTTAGGGGTCTCTTTTGAATTTTGCTGTTGAGCTTTTTTCTGGTCTTCAGGCGTTGGTAGAATTTCACCATCAATACGATGCTCAGCCACAAGGAACTGTTTTAAAGTTTGATTTACTTCATCTAGCTTAACTTTTTCTACTGAATCTAAATCTTTAAAATATTGATCCCACTGCCCACCAGCAACGGTGTAATCACTTAAACGTGACCCCAGTGCCACCGCATCTTTCGTGATTAAGTCGCCTTGGGTCTTCATTAAACTTTTAACACGATTTAATTCAACTTCAGTAAATGGCTTCCCTTTTTCAATGCCCGCTAGCAAAGAGCTTTCAACTTTTTTAGGATCATTACTTGGTGAGTAAATCGCGCCTAAAAACACCACATTAAAATCTTGATCTAACCAAGTGCTAGACTCAACATTTGTGGTAATGCCCGTTTCAACCATGTCCTGATATAAATGACCACTTGGCTGCATGGTATATAACAAAGGGGCTAAAGCGAGTGTTGGCTGAATTTTGGTATTTTTACCATTCATATAGATATGGAATTTAGCCAAATCACTGCCCTTTTTCACCATGAACTGACGATTTTTTATTTTTGTAGAGTCAAGCACAGGAATCTGTACAGGCTTTGGAACCTCTCGTGCCGCAATTGGACTAAAATATTGGTCAATTGTTTTTAAGACATCTGTCTTATTAAACTTACCAGAAATCACCATCACTGCATTATTTGGCGCATACCAGCTACGATAGAACTGGTTCAATTCAGGCATCTTAATAGATTTAAGCTCAGGCAAATCGCCAATCGGTAAACGACCTAAATATTGATTACCATAAGCTGACTTCCACATTTGATCCATCAGTACAGCAAAAGGCTGATCCATACGGACTTCACGTTCGCGCTTTACAATTTCAATTTCGGAAGGAACGAATTTTTCTTGAAGAACTAATTTATCCATACGCTCAGATTCAAGATACAACACTTGATCAAGCGCAGTTTTCTCTGGACGAACGATATTGGTATATTTTGTTGAGTAATAATCGGTGCTGGCGTTTGTCATCAATGTATATTGATCTAAACGACGCTGGAATTCTTCCCCTTTAACATTTTGTGTCCCCTTAAAAGCCAAATGCTCAAGCAAATGAGCTAAGCCACTTTTGCCTTGCGGGTCATTTAATGAACCAGTTAAATAAATGGTATTAATAAAGATTTTATTTTCTTTGTCATTCGGTGCAAGCACAATCCGAAAACCATTATCTAATTTATATTCCTCAATATTTTGCTTACTTTTTACTAATGTAGTTTGTGCCCAAGACGCAGCACTTAAACCAAGAATACATAGGGAGAGTGTCAGTTGTTTAAACTGCATAAACATATAAATACCAATTAATTTGAATAATAAAAAATCAATAGTTGTGGGACTATAGTAGGAAATTTAAACTAATTTTCATAGTAAAGTTTTGAAAAGAAAGCCGTTTATTTAAACGGCCTTATATTTTAAGGAAAAATTTCGGCTTGCATATAAAGCTTCCCATACCCTGAAATCTCAATACGCTCTTCCGTTAGAACATTGCAATATAAAATGCCTCCACGGCTAGATGCCTGATAAGCAATAATATTATTTTTAGCGAGTTTCTCTGCCCATAATGGCGCTATTGCCGTATGAATTGAACCTGTAACTGGGTCTTCATCAATTCCCGCGACAGGAGCAAAATACCGAGATACACAATCATAATGCTGGTCTGCTTTTGAAGTTATTGCAACATCCATCGCTGTAGTTGTAATTGCAGTTCTCTTACCTAGAGCTTTGAGCAAATTCATGTCAGGCTGCTCATCTACCACATCTTGCACTGATTCATACTCAACAATGTAGGCTTGAACATTTTGATAAACTGCTTTAAAAGGCTTTGTTAATGCTTGACGTAAAATAGTTGGATAATCTTCAACTTGATGAGCTTTACGAATTGGAAAATCCATTCTGATTTTGCCATCTTCATCTTGGTGAACCACAAAAATACCCAAATTTCGGACATGGAAATTAATTGTCTTTTTCTCGGTAAAATCTTTAAATATTACAAAAGCGCTGGCAAGAGTCGCATGCCCACAAAAATCAACCTCAACCGTTGGAGTAAACCAACGGATTTCATAATTTTCAGAGTCTATAATTTTTACAAAAGCAGTTTCAGATAAGTTGTTTTCAAGTGCTATCTTTTGCATTAAATTTGCATCTAACCACTCTTTTTCAACAACAACAGCGGCTGGATTTCCACGAAATAACTCTTTTGTAAAAGCATCGACTTGATACATTTTCATGATAGTGCTCTCTTTTGTAATAGGCTCATTTTCGAAAATTATTTAAAAGAAAAACAGATACAGTTTTTTTAAAATTAACATCACAGTGGCAATTTATGCATATAAAAAAACGGCTCATCCAATGTGGAGAGCCGTTTAATACTAATTCTTAATGATGTTGAGTTAACTCAATTTCATCTTCACTGTTTAATATTTCTTTATCAGTCTGGCCCATTAACTGACTCGTCACAACACCAGCAGTCATTGAACCATTTACATTTAATGCAGTACGGCCCATATCAATGAGTGGCTCGATTGAAATAAGCAGTGCAACCAAAGTCACTGGTAAGCCCATAGCAGGAAGCACGATTAGCGCAGCGAAAGTTGCACCACCACCTACTCCAGCAACACCAATTGAACTTAAAGTCACAATACCGACTAACGATGCAATCCACATTGGGTCTAAGGTGTTAATACCCATGGTAGGTGCAACCATCACTGCCAGCATTGCAGGATACAAACCCGCACAACCATTTTGACCAATGGTGGCACCAAAAGAAGCAGAGAAACTTGCAATAGATTCAGGCACACCCAAACGACGAGTTTGTGTTTCAATACTCAGTGGAATACTTGCTGCACTTGAACGGCTAGTGAATGCAAACGTTAAAACTGGAGCAACTTTCTTAAAGAATTTAAGAGGAGAAACACCCGTCATAGTCAAAATAATGGCATGTACGACAAACATAATCGCCAAGCCTAAATAAGATGCAACCAAGAAACCGCCTAGATTTAAAATATCTGCGACGTTTGAACTTGCCACGACTTTTGTCATAAGCGCAAATACGCCATATGGTGTAAGAGTCATCACTAAGCGCACAAGCTTCATTACCCATGACTGCAACGTCTGAATTGCAGTCAGAATACGTTGACCTTTTTCAGCATCATCCTTCATTAGGTTAAGCGCTGCTATACCTAAAAAGACGGCGAAAATAACTACACTGATAATTGATGTTGGGTTTGCACCAGTCAATTCAGCAAATGGATTACTTGGAATAAAGGAAAGAATAAACTGCGGTACACTTAAATCGGTAACTTTACCTACATAATCCGTATTAATCGCAGTTAAGCGTGCAGTTTCAGCAGCACCTTGCACTAAACCTTTTGCCGTTAAGCCAAACAGGTTGGTAACAAATACGCCTACCAGTGCAGCAATCAGCGTTGTAAAGAGTAAAGTACCAATCGTATAAAAACTGATTTTGCCTAAAGATGAGGCTTGGTGTAATTTTGCAACCGCTCCCAAAATAGACACAAATACCAAAGGCATAACGACCATTTGTAAAAGTTTTACATAGCCGTTTCCAACGATATTAAACCAGCTAATAGATTCAGCAAGAATCGGATGGCCACCGCCATAAATCAAATGTAGTCCTAAACCAAACACTACACCTAGAACTAAGCCAGCCAGAACTTTTTTCGATAAGCTCCAGTCTGTTTTACGTGTTTGGGCGAGTAAAAATATTAACCCGACAAAAACCACAATATTGATGATTAAGGGTATATTCATTCCCAAACTCCAAATTATTGCTTGTGTCATCTTTCAAGGGGGCATATTTGACCATAGCCAGCCTATATAAACTACCCTTTTCCACAATTTTATAGCATCAAGATGATTACAAACCTGCGTGAGAATATAAAATGACTTTTAAATACATATATATCACTTTTAATTTATAAATTACGTAAGATATTTATGTATAAAAATCAGCCTCTACTTAAGCAACCTTTAATTCAAATTGTTGCTCAATAAAATGAATGAACTGCTTTAAATTGGTGCCCCATGTTTCTGGTAACTGGGCAACCAAGTAGGTAGTAAACTGAGCAGATTCCGTATTCAGTCCAAAACAATTGACCGAAACTTTATCTTCAACTTTTGTAAGATATGATTTCGGTAATAAAGCAAAACCAACACCCAACTCTACACAGCTCACGATTCCATCAAGGCTTCCCATTTCCATGATTTGTGAAGGCGGAACACTAAAATCATTCAAGAAAAGCTCTATAGCATGTCGATATGAGCAACCTTGCCGAAATGCTATAAATCTAGTCTTTGCAAGGGTTGCCTTGTCTGGAAAGCTCACTTGTTGCTTAGGGCAAACCAGAACCAGTTCTTCGTGCCACACAGGAAAACTATATAATTCAGGAATTGAATGTTTAGATGCTACAAAAGCACAGTCCACTTCTCCCTGATGTACAGCATTTAATAAATAACGGGTTGGATGAGTTTGCAGCTCGATGGGTAAAGTAGGGTATCGCTGCATACATTGATTGAGTAGCTGAGGCAAACGTATCGCGGCAGTTGTTTCCATACTGCCTAAACGAATAGTTTCATTCGGGTCAATATCACCTTCTTGAAACATCTTCTTAGCTTTGTCATGCAGCGCAATCATTTGAACAGCATAACTATGGAGCTGTTGACCGGCATTGGTTAAGGTCACTGGGTTATTACGATTGAATAAAATAACCCCCAACTCTTCTTCAAGTTTTTTTATATGGCTCGTGATATTCGATTGAACGGTATACATTTTTTGCGCAGCTAATGAAAAACTTCCACTATCTGCAACTGCTAAAAAAAACTCGAGAGACTTAAGCAACATAACCCTATCTCAAAATAAGATAATTACCATCATATTAAATCATTTTTAAAGATTTCAAAACTCGCTTTTAATAATAAAAAAATTGAGCATCTTCTCATGTCTACATTTTATCGAATGAGCTTAATTGTCTTTTTAGCAACTTGTTTGGGAATTGGCGTTTTTAGGTTTTCCTATACTGCGCTCATGCCCATCGTAATCGAGCAATATCACTGGACCCATGATTTTGCCAGTTTCTTAGGCAGTGCAAATTTATTGGGATATCTGATGGGTGCCTTATTAGCGCTATTGAGTATTAAGGAAAAGTACATCCCATCCCTCATCGTACTGTCGGCTATAGCTGGCAGTCTCAGCCTACTATGCTGTTCATTCATGGATATGCCTCTGGTGTGGTTCATTGTCTGGCGTACGATTTCAGGTATTGCCGGTGGTTTACTTATGATTTTGGCGCCTAGCTTTGCAATGAAATACATTCCCAACACACAAAGATTAAAAGTTAATTTTTTAGGATTTAGCGGGATTGGCGTCGGCGTTTTATCCGCTACCATTATTATTCCCCTACTTAAAAATATGCCCGTACATTATGTTTGGGATATTTTTGCGGGTCTTTCTCTATTAGGAAGCTTAACTCTTTATCGATTATTAACTCGTAATACAGCACAGATTATTAAAGCGCAATCTACTACTTTACCGGCCTCACAAAAATCACGTTTAGGCATTGTCATTATTATTGCCTATATGTGTAGTGCCTTTGCCTATATTCCACATTCTTTGTTTTGGATGGATTATTTATCTGGAACTCTGCATTTTCCATTACAGCAAAGAAATTTATTTTGGGTTCTCTATGGATTGGGAAGCTGCATTGGTGCACTCATCGCCTATTGCTTAAGCCGAATAATGGGATATTTACAGACTATTAAATGGTTATATGCCATTTACTGCCTCGCTGTTGTTTTACCTTTCCTTTCACAAATGACTTCTTTACTGGCCTTATCTTCGCTTCTGACAGGCTTACTCACTCCTGCAACCGTATTTATTAGTTCTTATAGTCTGCTACAGATTTATGAGCAACGTTATCAAAAGCTTTGGAGCCTTGCCACTATTGGGTTTGCTAGCACTCAGCTTTTAGGTGGGGTTGTTATTAGTACTTTGCATCATTTGCATTGGTCTTATGCCCATCTCTTTCTTTTGGGTGGAATCGTTCTTCTTTTTGCGGTTTGCCTTTTACTACCTATACGCCCTTCTTTCACCTCAACTCTCGGAGAAACCAAATCGTGAAAACTCTGCTCTTTCCTTTATTTCTAGTTGCTTTCGTTCTTGTTATTCAAGCCCTAGACCAGAGTTATCAAAAGAAAACTGGTTTTATTAAAACTCCGAAACATCCCGAATTTATGCAATAAAAAAAGCCCTCAACTGAGGGCTTTTTAATAGAAGATTACTCTCCCATATGTTTAATAATCGCATCACCAAACTCAGAACAACGTAACAAGGTTGCACCCGGCATTAAGCGCTCAAAATCATACGTTACGGTTTTGGCAGCAATTGCTCCAGAAATTCCTTTAATGATCAGGTCAGCAGCCTCTGTCCACCCCATATCACGTAGCATCATTTCCGCAGAAAGAATGATAGACCCGGGGTTTACTTTATCCTGACCTGCATATTTAGGCGCAGTGCCATGAGTTGCTTCATAAACTGCAATTGCGCCACCAATATTTGCACCTGGTGCAATACCAATGCCGCCTACTTCTGCTGCTAAAGCATCAGAAATATAATCACCGTTTAAATTTAGGGTGGCAATCACAGAGTAATCGGCTGGACGCATAAGGATCTGTTGTAAAAACGCATCTGCAATGACATCTTTGATAATGATGTCTTTACCAGTTCTAGGATTTTTAATTTTAACCCATGGGCCACCATCAATTAGCTCCCCACCGAAACGATCCAAAGCCAACTCATAGCCCCACTCTTTAAATGCGCCTTCGGTGTATTTCATGATATTGCCCTTGTGAACCAGCGTCACAGAAGGCTTGTCATTTTCAATTGCGAACTGAATGGCTTTACGGACTAAACGCTGTGTTCCTTCTTTTGAAACAGGTTTAATTCCAATACCACATCCTTCAGGAAAGCGAATTTTTGTGACACCCATTTCTTCTTGAAGGAACTTAATGACTTTTTTTGCCTCTTCAGAATCAGCTTTCCATTCAATACCTGCATAGATATCTTCCGAGTTTTCACGAAAAATCACCATATCGGTTAATTCGGGGTGTTGAACGGGTGATGGAACGCCTTCAAACCAACGCACTGGACGTACGCAAACATACAGATCTAATTCTTGGCGCAAAGCCACGTTGAGTGAACGAATGCCCCCACCTACTGGTGTGGTTAAAGGACCTTTGATTGATACCACAAACTCACGAAGTGCTTCGAACGTTTCTTCGGGCATATAATTGCCATAAATTTTATTGGCTTTTTCACCGCAATACACTTCCATCCATTCGATTGAGCGTTTGCCACCGTAAGCTTTTAAAATCGCAGCATCTACGACTGCTTTCATTGTTGGTGTAATATCCACACCAATACCATCACCCTCAATGAAAGGAATAATTGGATGATTTGGTACGTTCAGTGATAGGTCTGCATTTACTTTGATTTTGTCGCCGTCGGCAGGAACCACGATCTTCTGATAACCCATTGTGTAGATTCTCCCTTTTATAATACTTAATTAACTAAAAATAATTATCGATAAACAATACTTTCAACTTTTATTAACGCATAATAGCTTAATCGAATTTAATTCTTTTTGAGATTTATGTGAGAAATAAGCAAATTTCGCACTTAAATATAGCTCAATGTTTTCTCTAGTTATTTGAAAGAAGAAGCCATTTTTTATGAAAATTGTGATTCTCAACAAGCCATATGACGTTCTCTCCCAGTTTCGTAAAGACGAAGCACATATGACCGTCTCTGACTTTGTTGATGACCCGACTTTACGCTTAGCAGGCCGTCTTGATATGGACTCTGAGGGTTTAGTTTTTTTAACCGATCATGGTGGTCTGAATCAGTTCATTACCAACCCTGCAAATAAAAAATACAAAACCTATTTAGTTCAAGTTGATGGCGATGTAACCGAAGAAGCGCTTGAGCAACTTCGTAAAGGTGTAGAACTGAATGATGGTATGACGCTTCCAGCCAAAGCCATTAAGGTCAGTGAACCTGAATGGTTATGGGAACGTAATCCGCCAGTACGTTACCGTGCAAATATTCCTACATCTTGGATTGAGATTTCAATTTGCGAAGGCCGTAACCGTCAAGTTCGTCGTATGACTTCTGCGGTAGGTTTTCCAACTTTACGTTTAATTCGTACTAAAATTGGCTCAATCGACTTAGTTCAACTTGGCTTAAAACCAGGTGATGTTAAAGAAATTGAACCATTACTCTACCCTGACTTTAAAGATGTGCCAGCTGAACAGCCTTATCGCTCACGTTCATATGTGAAAAAACCAGGCGGTACAGGCGGCAAGCCAATGGTTCGCAAAAACAAAGATGGTTCTGCGAAAAAGTCTGGTACAAAACGTATTTGGCAAATGGATGAAAGCGAGAAACCACGTCGTAAGACCAACGGTACAACTCGTCCAAATACCAAAGCACCACGTGGTCGTGGGCGTAATAATAGTCGATAAACACATTTAAGTTTTAAAGCTCACATCAGTGGGCTTTTTTAATGTCTTTTTATTTTTAGGCAATAAAAAACCGGTGCATATGCACCGGTTCTTAAGCTAATTACTAACGATTTAGTAATTAAGCCTCAACTGTCGCAAGAGCTGCATTGAATGTAGCACTTGGACGCATTACAGCATTTACTTTAGTCGGATCAATTGCGTAGTAACCACCGATGTCCGCTGGTTTACCTTGTACTTGAGCAAGTTCAGCAACAATTTTCTCTTCATTTTCAGCTAAAGCTTTAGCAAGAGGAGCAAATTTAGCTTTCAACTCAGCATCTTCGTTCTGAGCAGCAAGTGCTTCAGCCCAGTAAAGTGACAAGTAGAAGTGGCTGCCACGGTTGTCGATTTCACCAGTACGACGTGATGGAGACTTGTCATTGTCAAGCAATTTACCAGTCGCTTCATCAAGAGTATTCGCAAGTAACTTAGCACGAGCATTATTTTCTTTAATACCCATTTCTTCTAAAGATACTGCAAGCGCAAGGAATTCACCAAGTGAGTCCCAACGCAAGTGGTTTTCTTCAACAAGTTGTTGGACGTGTTTTGGCGCTGAACCACCAGCACCAGTTTCGTACATACCACCGCCCGCCATTAGCGGAACGATAGACAACATTTTTGCAGAAGTACCAAGTTCCATAATTGGGAACAAGTCAGTTAAGTAGTCACGTAAAATGTTACCAGTCACAGAAATCGTGTCTAGGCCACGTACTACGCGCTCAAGTGTGTAACGCATTGCACGTACTTGAGACATGATTTGGATATCAAGACCAGTTGTATCATGATCTTTTAAGTACTTTTGTACTTTCTTGATCAATTCGTTTTCATGTGGACGGTACGGGTCAAGCCAGAAGATTGCAGGCATACCTGAGTTACGTGCACGAGTTACTGCAAGTTTAACCCAGTCACGAATCGGAGCATCTTTAACCTGACACATACGCCAGATATCGCCTTCTTCCACATTTTGAGTCAATAACACTTCACCAGTGTCAAGATCGGTAATGTTTGCAATACCCGCTTCTGAAATCTCAAAAGTCTTATCGTGAGAACCGTATTCTTCAGCTTTTTGAGCCATCAAACCAACGTTTGGTACTGTACCCATAGTCTTCGGATCGAAGTTACCATGCCATTTACAGAAATTGATCATTTCTTGGTAAATACGGGCAAATGTTGATTCTGGCATAACAGCTTTAGCATCATATTGCTTACCATCAGCACCCCACATTTTACCACCAGCACGGATCATTGCTGGCATAGAAGCATCAACGATGATGTCGTTTGGTGAGTGGAAGTTTGTGATGCCTTTTGCCGAGTCAACCATTGCAAGTGCAGGACGGTGTTCTTGACAAGCATGTAAGTCTTCAATGATTTCTTCACGTAATGAAGTAGGAAGAGTTTCGATTTTCTCGTATAACCCAGCCATACCGTTATTTACGTTAATGCCTAATTCGTCAAATAACTTACCGTGTTTTTCGAAAGCTTCTTTGTAATAAATTTTCACACAGTGACCGAAAACGATCGGGTGTGAAACTTTCATCATTGTCGCTTTTACGTGTAAAGAGAATAAAATTCCCGCTTCTTTACAATCATCAAGTTCTTTTTCATAGAAATCACAAAGTGCTTTCTTGCTCATGAACATTGAATCAATGATTTCACCTTCTTGAAGCGCAACTTTTGGCTTAAGAACAATGCTCTTACCACTATTTGTGATAAGTTCCATTTTCACATTACGCGCGCGATCAAGTGTCATTGATTTTTCACCATGGTAGAAGTCACCTTCTTCCATATGTGAAACGTGAGTTTGTGACCACTGTTTCCACTCGCTCATTGAGTGAGGGTGTTTTTTCGCATAGTTTTTAACTGCTGCAGGAGCACGGCGGTCAGAGTTACCTTCACGAAGGACAGGGTTTACTGCTGAACCAAGGCACTTACCATAACGAGCTTTGATTGATTTTTCTTCTTCAGTCGTCGGATTTTCCGGATAATCAGGAATTGCGTAACCTTTTGATTGAAGCTCTTTGATACATGCAGTTAATTGCGCAACAGACGCACTAATGTTCGGGAGTTTGATAATGTTTGTATCTGGATCTTGTGTAAGACGACCTAGCTCTGCAAGGTTGTCGGATACCTTTTGCTCTTCACTTAGGTAATCAGCGAATTCTGCGAGCACACGTGCAGCTACAGAGATGTCACTTTTAATAATCTCGATGCCAGCTGGCTTGGTAAAGGTCTCAATGATCGGCAGTAGCGAATAGGTCGCCAATAATGGCGCCTCATCAGTCAGTGTGTAAATAATAGTTGACTTTTCACCAGCCATATATAGCCCCTTCCGTTTGATTGAGTGTTGAGGACCGAGCTTGTGGCCCAGTGCCTACGAACCGATATGCTTAAATAAAACCCTGAGAGTATCGGCTCTCATTGTCTTCCAGTCAACGAAATATCCAGTGATAACGACATTTCGCAGTGAAATAATACATAATTTAAATCTATTAATAATATTCTTATACCTAACTTAGAGTAATACACACAGCTTTACCAACCTTCTAGGTATAGAACAGTCTTAAATTACATGAGATATCTTTCAGAGTTCTGACAATTATTATACTTTTCATTCAAAACAAACTCAAAGATAACGCGTCTTACTATTTCTTAATACCATTAAAAAAAGAAAAACCGATGTGCAAAACATCGGTTTTTTATAAACTATTTAACTATTATTTAAGCTTTTAACCATTTTTCGGTTTTGGCCTGATCTTCAATGACAAGTTCAACTTCAGTTAAATCAGATGTAGCACACTCAACGTCAAAAGATAGTAACTCATCGCGGCGGAAAGCGAACACTGTATAAGTACCACCCTGCTTTGCATACTTCTCAACAAGTTTAGTGGTCGTTTTTAACCCATCAATTGCAATAATTACATCATTAGCAGAAATACCTGCTTTAGCTGCTGCGCCATCACGACGAGCACTTTGTACGAGTACACCTTCTGGCTTATCAACAAGTTTTAAACCTAGGGGCAAAGATTTGTCAGTTTTAACTCTATAACTTAAGCCAAACTCAGGGAACAATTGATCAAGTGGTAACTCATCAGTGGTATTAATCAAATGATTAATTTGTTCAATCCAGCTATCACCCGTCAGTTCTTTACATAAATCAAAAATGGTTCTTTCATTTACTTGCATACCATTTTGAGTGTTTTCATATAACCGACGCATTAAGGCATCAAGACTAGAACCACGTAGACGTAAACCTAAATCTAGACATAACGCAACTAACGAACCTTTATTGTAGTAACTGGTGCCCGCATTATTCGAGTTTTCATCTTGACGATAAAATTTAATCCACGCGTCAAAACTTGACTCTGCAACTGTTTGAACAAAACGGCCAGGATTTTGCAAATAACGGTCAATTTGTGCTTTGAGTAAATCAAGATAAGACTTCTGTGAAATCACGCCGCTACGTAATAAAATCAAGTCATCATAATATGAAGTAAAGCCTTCAAATATCCAAAGTAAAGAAGTATAGCCTTCTTGATGCAAATTATAGTTTGCAAAGTTTTCTGGGCGAATGAACTTGACTAACCATGAATGAAAATATTCATGACTACATAAGCCTAAAAAGCGTTGATAATCTTTAGAAGGTTCAGTTGGTTCATTCGACTTTGGCAAATCGTCACGTGGTGTGATCAAACTTGTACTATTACAATGTTCTAACCCACCATAACTATTCCCTGTTGCCATAGTCATAAAGGTATAGTTTTTAAATGGTGCTGAACCGAACATGTTTATCTCAGCTGCACAAATTTTTTCAATATCGGCTTTTAGACGATCAATATTCGTATTATGCGAACCAGAAATTACGAACTCATGTTCAATGCCATGGGTTTCAAAACTAAAGCGTGTTTGATCAGCCAATTCAAACGGGCTATCAATCAATTGATCATAATGATCGGCTTTTAAAGTAAATCGACCTTTAACTAAACTCTTTGAAGCTAAGCCTGTTGCTAACTGAAAATGTTTTAATTCATCTGGCAAGAAAACTTCGACTTCACAAGCAGACTGCTCCTGCCCCTCTAAAGCTAAACATACGCATGCTGGATTGATATATAGACGAGTCTGGTCTACATACGCACCACGGACAGACAAATCATATGCATATACATCATATTCAATCGTCATTAATTCATGATCAGTATTAAATAAACGCCAGCGATTCTTGCTCGTTTTTTTAATATCCAGCAAACGACCAGCTTCATCATAAGCTTTAACGGATTCAATATGTTTTGAGAACTCTCGAATTAGATAACTACCCGGAATCCACGTTGGTAACCAAAGTTCCTGATTCGGGTTGGCTAAAAAACGAATTGTCACGTGAACAAGGTGTTGTTTGTAATCATCGAACTCAATTTGATAATGCAACATAAATTCTTCAATTTAAAATAAGAACGGCTTCACATTAGATTATCACTTTTTTGTATCGTCTTGCGTAGATGTATTTTTTGGCAACAATTCCCACTAGCCTTCCATGAAAAAAAGGCATAGCATGCTGTGCATCTGTGTCCCGTATTTGCCAGTGAAAGTTAAGGTCATCCGTGAAATTTTTTCTATCTCTTTTTACCCTCTTTAGTATTTTCTGTACTACTCTAACCAATGCTGCATTACTCAATATTGCACCTGAAAGTGTTGAAGCTGCTGCATGGACTATTGTAGATACTCAATCGGGTCAAATTATTGCTGAGCATAATAGCCATGTACAACGTGCACCAGCATCTTTAACCAAAATGATGGTTGCCTACATTGCCTTAAAAGAGATTAAAGCCGGCAAACTGAAAAAAGAAGAAATCATTACTGCGACTCCAGTGGTTAGTGTTGTGCAATGGGATGAATCACAAATGTATCTTAAAGCTGGTGAACAAATTTCAGTTGATCAGTTATTGGCAGGTTTAATTGTGATGTCTGCTAATGATGCAGCCGTGACTTTAGCTGAAAAAATTTCTGGTGATGTTCCACGCTTTGTACAACGTATGAATCAGGAAGCTCAAGCTTTGGGTATGAAGGATACTCATTTTAGTAATCCTGCCGGAATCACGATGCCTGATCATTTCACTACAGCACACGACCTTAGTTTATTAAGTCAGGCTGTAATTAAGCAGACCCCTGAATATTTACATTATTCAAAAATGCCAAGCTTTAGCTATAACCAACGTTTCCACCACGCGACTAACCTTGCTTTGAAATATGATCCATCTGTAGATGGCTTAAAAACGGGATATACCAAAGCAGCAGGTTATAACTTGGCTTTAACAGCTTCACGTCCTTCATTCTCATCTGACTTAACTCAAAGACGTTTATTGGTCATTGTTTTAGGTACGCCAAGTGCAGTAAAACGCGCTGAGATTGCAGATAAGTTAATGAATCTTGCTTATGCCTATACACGTGATGAAGTGATTATTCCTGAGCAAAAATTAATTGCAGAGCTACCTGTTGTAAAATCGACTTTAAAAATGTTTAAGGTTGAAACGAAGCAACCGACCATTGTAACGACTTCTTTATATGCAGACCCAGCACCAATTGACTTAAATAATTTCGACAATGTGACTCAACGCGTCCAAGTTCTCGACAGCAACATGCAACCAAAGATTATTGCACCGCTCGAAACGACCCAAACTCGTGTAAACATTGAGCTCAACGAAAAACAATTAACTGCACCATTAATGAAAGTTGTAAGTTTGGCAACAGTATCAATTTATCAAAATAATCAACTGATCCGTAGTCTTCAAATCGAAGATAACGTACATATTGAAGAAGCCAATATTTTCCAAAAAATCGCAATGTGGTTTTCTAGCCTCTTCTCTATTTTTTCATCAAGTGAACATAGCGCGGCAAAACTCTACCCTGTAGATTCGCACTAAAAACATCAAATTGTGCACAGACGCACAATAAATTTTATAAATAAAAGATGGCATAATTCAGCCATCTTTTTTTATAGAAAAATAATTAGGTGGAAAAAATGACCCAAAATTTACATCATATTGTCATTGTTGGTGGTGGCGCTGGTGGTTTAGAACTGGCGACACAACTCGGTGAAACTTTTGGGAAAAACCATAAAGCGAAGATTACACTGGTTGACCAAAACCTTACCCATATTTGGAAACCTTTGCTTCACGAAATTGCTGCTGGCTCTTTAAATCCTCACGAAGAACAAACTAACTATTTTGCGCACTCAGAAAAACATCATTATGAATTTGTGCTCGGAACATTAGTTGGAATCAATAAAGATAAAAAATTAATTGAGTTAATTGCCCCTCAAGTGTCTAAGGATCAACAGATTCATTCGCAAGAGCTAAGTTATGACACACTTATTTTAGCACTTGGTTCAGTATCAAATGACTTTAATACAACAGGTG
The DNA here is from genome assembly GCF_013122135.1 of Acinetobacter lactucae. Classification (NCBI taxonomy): domain Bacteria; kingdom Pseudomonadati; phylum Pseudomonadota; class Gammaproteobacteria; order Moraxellales; family Moraxellaceae; genus Acinetobacter; species Acinetobacter lactucae. Next base: position 1,024,634 of record NZ_CP053391.1, on the reverse strand, counting down.
TGCGTGAAAACTGCCACTTCCTCGATAGCAGAAAACAAGCCGATATTTTCCAGCAAGATTTATTACATCTTTATATTGAAGCGCAAAATCAACCTAATCAGCGAACCTTAAATATTGGAATTGTTGGTGCTGGAGCAACAGGCGTAGAGCTGGCAGCTGAGTTAATTGAAACAACCAAAAACTTTTATCGATATGGTTTAAAGAAGATTCATCCAAACCAAGTCAAAATCACACTGATTGAAGCTTCTGAACGTATTTTACCTGCTTTAAGTGATAAAACTGCTGAACACAGTGCTGGGCAACTCAAAAAAATGGGGGTTGAAATTTTAACTCAACACCGTGTTGAAAAAATTGATGAGCATTGCATCTACTTTAGTAATGGCAACCAACTCAAAAGTGATATTACCGTTTGGGCAGCAGGCGTAAAAGCACCTAAAGTACTAGAAAGTTTTACAGACTTTAAACGCGATAACATTAACCGTTTAATGGTCTATGCAACGTTGCAAACCTATTCCGACCCAAATGTATTTGCGTTTGGTGATTGTGCTCATTGCCAACTTGATGCAAGACATCCTCCACTTGGCCCACGTGCTCAAGTTGCAAGCCAACAAGCAAGCTTCTTAGTCGATGCTATGGCTGCTCGACTAAATGGCCGATCACAACCTATGTTTACCTTTAATGAAAAAGGTTCTCTCGTGTCTTTAAGTCGTCATAAAGCCGTTGGAGAATTACTCGGGGACGTAAGCGTGCAAGGCTATATTGCGAAAACGATGTATGTCTCTTTATATCGTTTACATCAAGCAACGATTCACGGATATACTCAAGCTGGACTACTCACAATGAAAGATTTACTTACAAGACGTGTACGTCCAAAAATTAAGCTGTATTAAGTTGAATTTTTTAAGTTCGTCCCTATTTATATAAAAACGCATCAGAAAAAGTGCCAAAGATTAAGATTTTGTAGTCTACAAAATTTATTTTTCACTTTATGATGTACGCTTCAATTGATTGAATGGATCAAAAACATGACTGCTATTGCAAATAACCACGTGGTTTCATTCCACTACAAATTAACAAACGCTGAGGGTGAAACACTTGATCAATCTCAAGGTGAACCACTTGCCTATTTGCACGGTGCAGGCAATATCATTCCTGGTTTAGAAAATGCATTAACAGGTAAAACTGTTGGTGAAAAATTCACTGTTAACGTTCCAGCTGCTGAAGGTTATGGCGAATACAACCCAGACCTAGTTCAAGAAGTTCCAGCTCAAATGTTCCAAGGTGTTGAGAACATTCAACCTGGTATGCAATTCCAAGCTCAAACAGATGACGGCGTACAGATCGTTACTGTTAAAGCGGTTGAAGGCGACAACGTTGTTGTTGATGCTAACTTCCCACTTGCTGGTCAAGATTTAACTTTTGAAGTTGAAATCGTAGAAATCCGTGATGCTTCTCAAGAAGAATTAGATCACGGTCACGTACACGGTGCTGGTGGTCATCACCACTAATTCATCTTTAAAGATGATAAGAGCAAAGCTTCGGCTTTGCTTTTTTTATGTCTTTATTTTTATATAATATTTTGATACTAATTCTTTAACTCATCTCACTCTATAAGGGTCAATTTTCATGTCAAACGTAAATCAGCTAATTTGGTTTCGTCAAGATTTGAGAGTTCGAGACCATGCTGCTTTATGGCATGCCTCTCAACAAGGACCTTGTATTGGATTAATTATTTTATCGCCTGAACAATGGAAAATTCATCACGATGCACCTATAAAAATTAATTTCTATTTGCGTCAACTTCAACAGCTCAAAAAAGAACTAGAACAACTTAATATTCCCCTTATTATCCAAGTCATTCCTTTTTGGAAAGATATCGCTCATTATATTGGTGAACTTAGCACTCAACTTAATATTGAAAATGTCTATTCAAATATAGAAATCGGTGTTAATGAATTAAAAAGAGATAAAACTGTACAAGAAGTTTTAAATCAGCAAGGTAAAGAGCTCTTTTTATTCCATGACCGTACGATTTTTCCTTTACGCTCGATTCGCAATCAGTCACAACAGCCCTATCAGGTTTTCGGTGCATTCAAAAAGGCCTGTTATTCAAAATTGAATATCAGTGGTTTACCTCAATGCTATCCAATTCCTGAAAAGCAAAATGACTACCCCACTTCTTTTTCAGAAATAACCAGCTTAACTTTAGAAGATATCAAAGCGTTTTTTGACTCATCTGATCCTAAAGAGCAAGATGATTTATGGCCAGTTGGAGAAGATTTTGCACTAGAGCAGCTCGATGTATTTATTAAAGATCATTTATCTGATTATAAATTAGAACGTGACTTTCCAAATGTAAAAGGTACTAGCCAACTTTCCCCTTATCTGAACATCGGAGTTTTATCTATTCGTCAATGTTTACAAGCTCTTTTAAGGGTTGAACATGGCAACTTTCATTTGACAAATGAAGGCCAGCAGACTTGGTTAGATGAACTGCTTTGGCGAGAATTTTATCAGCATATTTTATTTGATTTTCCCCATGTTTCTAAACACATTCCATTTAAAAAGGATACTCAGAAAATTAAGTGGAATCACAATCCAGAGCACCTTACCGCATGGCAAACTGGCCAGACGGGTATACCGATTATTGATGCTGGAATGCGTCAACTTTTAAAAACGGGATGGATGCATAACCGGGTTCGCATGATTACTGCCATGTTTTTATGTAAAAATTTGCTTATCGATTGGAGAATAGGTGAACAATGGTTTATGGAGCATTTAATCGATGGTGATTTAGCAGCAAATAATGGAGGTTGGCAATGGTGCGCTTCTACGGGAACAGATGCTGTACCTTACTTTAGAATTTTTAATCCTATTACTCAATCAAAGAAATTTGATCCAAATGGAGATTATATTCGTCAATGGGTTAAAGAATTAGCTCATTTAGACAATAAAGCTATTCATGAGCCCTACTCGACCAGAACGAATATGCAGTTAAAGTATCCAAAATCAATAGTTGATTTAAAGGCAACACGCCTTAAGGCTATTGAAACTTTCAAGAGTATTTAGATAAGAGTTACGTCTTATCTGTTTATTTTTAATTAAAACATAATAACAATATTTGACTAAACAGTGACTTTGATCTACAAATAACCATAATAGCTACTTAAAAAGGCCATAAACAACAATAACTTCGCAATGTCTCACATTTAGTAATAAAAGTATAAAAATTAACATTACAAGAAGGTAGCCATAGCTCGCATGCAACAGCAACAAAAGAACCCTGGAAGAACACTCGTCTTATGGATTATCGCAGCTCATCTATTTATGGGCATAGTGGCTTATGAGTGGTTGCCTGTAAGTTTTAGAGGAAGCTGGATCTTTATTCTTATTCTTTTAATTTCTGGGGCTTTTTTACAAGTCGGTGCATCTTTAATTGTTGGTTTAATTGCGTTCGTAGGCGTTGCAGTATATTTCTTACTCGATTTAGGAGCTCAGACACATATTGAGAGGCAGCTCCTTTTACTTTTTATTATTCCCCTCATTCCACTTTTTCTCAGTGCTATACGCCACAATATTGAAATTAATGTTCAAAAATATCGCGATATTCAAAGTTATGACCGGAATTATCGCCGTGATATTTTCCCACTCAGCGCACTCAAATATTTTCAACGTAGCTTCTTTAAGCTTCTTGATCATCATCACATACAAGACTATGAAGTCTTTGAAATTAGAATTCTCAACCGAAGCTTAATTAAAGAAATGTTAGGCGATGATGTCTGGAAAACCACACAAAATGAGATGATCAAAATTTTAAGCCAACATCATCCACAAGAAATTGTTTTCCAGTTTGCTGATGATGATCTTGAAAATATATACAGTATTGTAATTCGCAAGCAAAAAACGGATGAAGATCCCGATTTCATTAAAAAGCTAAAAGAAATTATGACCTTGCGGCTTGAAGTAGAATACAAAATTATTCAAATTCCACCTGAAGAGGAGATGACTTAATGTCTAATCTCTTTAATATCTGTGGAATTATTATTGCATCTAGCCAGTATCCTGATGCCACGTTACAACAGTTTTATCAGCAATATTATCATTGTGAAATTAAAGCAGAACAAACTAAAACAGAAGTTCAAAGTACAGATGACCTTTCCATGTTTTTCCCCTATCAAGATACATGGTGGCCTGTTTTTACAATTGACCAAATCAGTTCAGATAGTTTCCAACAGCTAATTCATAAAGGAATAAAGCCCGGCATTATATTACCGGATGAAGTTTTCAGCTTTTCTCATTATTTCTTACTCAAAGAAGCAGTCAGCCAAGGTGCTATTCCGATTGCACTTTTTAAACCTGAGCAACCTCAATATTTTGCAGCCAAAGCGACATTTTCGACTGCAATTGGCTTACGGCCACTGGCTGCTTTTGTAAGCAAAGGTTGGGATGAAAATTTAATTTCACAACCTGCGGGTAGTTATCTCATTCAATTTAATCCGTCACAGCTTCCTCTACCTTCTAGAGAAATTAAGCAAAAACAGCACTTATTTTATTCAGTTAAAAGTTTTAATGGCCATATTTCGGGTTATGAAATTATTGTTAATCCTCCTACAGATCTATCGGTAACAAATATTCGATACCCTCAACTCGGCATTTCTTGGAGGTTTAATAAGATTAATTATGTAAGTACGCCTGAAGAAGTAGAGACGAGCCTGATTGGCTACATTTTCATTGCATTAAGTACGGTTGTAGTTCCACTTGATCTTATTTTAACGAGTAATTATCCAAACCTTCTCGGTACATTTGGCAGCTATATTTCTTGGTTTTCACTGGTAGTCGGACTAATTTTATTGTTGTTACTTATCTCGTCTATTATCAGGAGGGTCCGAAAAAATGGCTCCAATTGATATTCTTTTCTTATTTGGCTTTTTGGGAATTTGGATTCCACAGGCATTTTGGGCGTGGCTAAGTTATCAAGCTTGGAAATATTCAAAGACAGCAGAAAAAGAGCTACAAAACCTTCCTATACCAGAGAGATGGCCCGTTTTGAGTGTCTTAATCCCTGCCTATAATGAAGGCGTTGTGATTGAAGATACTTTGCATGCAATTGCTCAACAAGATTATCCAGCCGAAGCATATGAAGTGTTACTGATTAATGATGGGTCAAAGGATAACACACTAGAAATTGCTGAGAATTTGGCACAAATTTATCCTTGTATAAAGATTGTCAATGTTCCTAAAGGCATGGGCGGCAAAGGTAAATCTAGAACACTTAATAATGGCTTACCTCATGCTAGAGGCGAATTGATTGTTGTCTATGATGCAGATAGTACGCCTGAACCCGATTGTGTTCGCTTGCTCGCTCAAACCCTGCTTGCCGATAAAAAATTAGTAGCCGTTAATGGAAAAGTAAGAACGCGTAATTGGCAAGACAGTATTTTGACCCGATTTATCGCAATCGAATTTATTTTTTTCCAATGGATTTTCCAAGGCGGTCGTTGGCAACGTTTTGAATTATCCACATTAATGGGTACAAACTATGTCATTTGGCGTGATGCTTTAGAAACCTTAGGTGGCTTTGATGAAAAGTCATTGGTTGATGATACAGAAATGAGTTTTAGGATTTTTATCGGCCAAAAACGAATTAAATGGGTACCCTATGCGATTGGTTGGCAACAAGATCCACCCTCTTTAAGTGTATTTGTTAAACAGCGCTCACGTTGGACTCAGGGTAACTTTTATGTAACTCGTAAATATTTACCCGTAGCATTAAGAACGCCTTTTCCTATCGGAATTGAAATTCTAAATAACATTATGTGCTACATACTTTTTGTACCCGCTTTATTCTGGAGTCATATCACTTTAACTCTCGGGTTACTGGATATTGCAGGTATTTCAGTTCCAGGGCCATTTACCACTTTGTGGGGGCTCTCATTTTGCCTATATGTTGCACAAATGTGGTTTACCCTTTCACTCGAAAAAGTCAAACCAGAACTCTACTTTTACTCTGTTATATCTTATGTAAGTTACTCACAAATCTTTCTTTTTATTGTATTTAAAGCCGCATATGACATGCTTAAAAATAAAATTCAGGGTAATTCCCTTCAATGGTATAAAACGGAACGTAGCAAGGAGAAAAAATAAATGAAAAAGACTTTTGATATTTATAAAACAGCTCAAGTGCTCCTTGCCAGCACCAGTCTTATGCTCGCCATGTCTACTCATGCCTACACATGGAAATTAGATGATATTAGTACCTCAACTAAATATACGGTGGAGCCTCATTTTTTCTATATTGGCAAAGGTGCTCAGTGGCAAAACATTCAATTTTCAAGTGATTACTCAACGGAAAGTGATACAACTTTACTCGTAAAATATGATGATAAACTCATTTATAACACCACGCTAAGTGGTGATGGGCAACTCAAATTTGACATCCCGGTAAGTCAGAGTGGCTTTCATCGTTTAGATTTTATTATTCAACAATATGCGAAACCCACTACGCTGAATCAAACCAAACAAACATTCTGTACAGAAGATATTGATCACTTAACTTATTTAAGTAATTCCCAAATCGACTTTACACCTATTCGCAATGAATACCGGTTAAAAGATTTACCAGATGCTTTATATAACCCACAAGCGAGAAGGCCCACCCCATTTGTTGGCATTTTAAAATATAACCGTAAAGAGATTATAGAAGCGTCCATGCTCGCTAGATTAGCAAGTTCATGGACCTCAATAACCCCTGTTGAATGGGTCGATTCAGGACAAATCAATTTAAATCCTGAAACCAACTTTATTATTGAAGTGATTCGCTCACCGACGCCATTAAAAGGCGGAGCATTAGTACAAATCACGAAACCTGTAGACGGTGTGCCTACTCTATCGATTACTTACCATTCCCAACAAGATTTAACGAGTGCAATAAATGGACTAATTAATCCTTCTTATGTACAACAATTGAGTACAGGAAACGCAATTTTTCCAAATACGATATCCAATCCCACTTGGGCTCAATTTAAAAAAATTAATACACTTGCCGATTTAGGTATTGAAGATTTCAGATTAAATCATGCTGAAAAAAACTTATATCTTGATTTTCCTTCGGTATGGCAACCAACCGATATTTTACAAGGACAAATTGCACTTCGTATCCAAAGTGGTCTATTAGAAGGTTCTAATATTACGGCTTGGATTGATGGTGGGCTTGCAGGAAGTATGAAAACAGCGGATCTTGCTTCCGATCCAGTAAACCGTCAGTTCAATATTTTTGCAAAAACCATTTCTAATACGACAAATTTTAGTCTAAAGCTAGAGAACTCAGTCATTGCTAATTCACAGTGTTTACCCACTGCTCATGGTTCGCTCTGGATTGATACAGCCAAGTCTACTGTAAAGCTACCTCATAAACTCAAAAATGGCGTAGCTGCAATTTCAATGACTTTAGCAACGACTCCGACTATTGCGATTGATGATCAATCTGGTGCATTAAATATCGCGATTGTATTAGGTCAAACAGCGAAAAAAATGCTTTTAACCCAAGCACCAATGCCTCTCAACCTAGTTCGTTATTTGCCTAGTGCACCTCAATCTATAAATGTGCGCGTAAATAAAGATATTTATCAACAACAGGTATTAATGCATCAGGATATTATTTATGCACCTGCGGCCCAAAATGGTTTCATTGTCAGTTATAACAATAATCGCTTTGATGTGATTACTGACTCACAAGGCGGTGCACAAGCTTTCATGCATCTTTGGGAAAAGATACAGCATAAAATTCCAAACAACGTGACAAAAATGCTGGTTTCAGAAAATGGGAATATCTATGTTTTACAAAAACTCATTGTCGGAAATCAAAAGGCACCTCTAGTCCAACAATCTTCTTTCTTCTTACTAGTTGTGATTATCTCTGCAATTATGATAATAATTATCTTCTTGTGGTACTGGTTAAGACGAAATAATGAAAAAACAGATACCAATTAAAATAGCTGCATTTATTATTTTAATTATATGTAGTGTTGTCGTATATGCGGGGCTTTTCAAACATCAAGGTCAAGCCCCTCATATTGAAGGAATTTTCTGGCAGCCCGACAATAATACAACGCCACCTGAGGGGAATTGGCACTACTTGGGTGTCGATACATTTGTTCCTCAATGGTCTGTGGTTGAATCTAAATCGTGGTGGAAAGAATCAAATTTTCCTCAATGGGAAAAAGCAATTAATTTAGAAAAAATTAAACAAGAGCCATGGGCAAAAAACGTTATATTGGGCCTGGCAGGTGAATATAATGAACCTAAAGCTCGAGCTAATGTTATTGAGTTAGGTGAAAAATCTACCCAAATTATAAAAGAACAAGAAATAGCACCTAAAGGTTATTACTTTCCAGTAGAAGCTGATCCAACTTGGCTACGAGTCAGTGCTTTAGGTCAGGTGCTATCGAAACTTCCTTCACCAGTCTGGGTGAGTATTTATAGTGGCGAAAGTGAGCCTGAAAATTATGATTTGTGGGTTAAAAGCTGGCTACCTGACCATACTGGAGTTTTTTTTCAAGATGGCGTTGGTGTTGGTGTTCGCTCACCTAAACAAGCCAAACATATTTTGGAACAACTTGAACATAAACTTGGAAAAGACAAAGTAATTATAGTGTTAGAAGCTTTTAGGGTAAAAAAGAATGGGCAATTTAGAGCCGCATATCCTTGGGAAATTATTTCTCAGCTAAAAGCATATGAAGGCAAAACTGTTTATATTTTTGATGGTCCTCATTACATGAGCCGCTGGTGCGTTAATATTGTGAGCTTATGGTACCGTCTCACTTATGGTGGTATTCCTACCACCATACATCGAATCAAACAGTAAAAACCCTTAATTATTAAAAATCCTTATAAAAAACGAGTTCTACTCGGGTATTGTTGTAATGATCTTTCGTATTTACTGGCACATCTTTAAAGTAATTGCCATATAATCGTTCTACACGTAATTTTATAGGTTGATAATTAAAAGGCTGCCATGAAATACCTGGACCATATTCAAATAAATTATTGTAATATTCATCTTTAGTATCAGCTAAACCATGCAATTTCAAATAAGCCTGTACAGTGCCCGCTTCTCCTTTATAGACATTCAAACCCGTGCGTAATCTCAAATCACCAATAACGTTATAATCTTCTCTAGAATAAGTTGCTGCATTGCCATATAAATCAGTGAAGTAATCATTAAAACAAAGTGACTGATTACAACTACTTTGAGAATACCACTCTTGATAACCTGTCACCCCACCGACAACACTTTCACGAAACTTATCTCTATTTCGATCAATCAGATCGTAGCTTCCCCCCACTTCTAAATACATGCGCACAGGTATAGAAGTCCAAGGTTGATAATTAGCGCCTACACCTAGAGTTACTGCATTTTCATCAATAATTTCAGGTCGTACTCCGCCCTGAGATTGAGTATCGCGGTTTAAATTTAAAAAGCCATACACCTGTGCTCGACCATTATCGAGGTTCTTACCATAACGGGCTTTAAGTGGGAAAATTACATCGTCATAACGTGACTCATATGAAGGGGCAAAATACACATCACGGAAATAAGTTTTGACCTCTCCTCCACTTAGATTTTTTACAGCCTGTGTCGCTTTAGTCGCAATATCAGCGTCTTTAGATTGGGTAAGCTCTTTAAAAACTACCAACGCCTCTTTATTATTTTTTTGAGAATTTAGTAGATAAGCTTCTTGGAGTTTTAAATTATCATCTGCTGGATCTAGTGCCTCTGCTTTTCTTAAACTTTGTAAAGCTGCTTCTTGTTTCCCCATCCTAATCTGTAAATAAGTTAGACTTTTCCAGACTTTAATATCTTGTGGTGTCATCTCTCCAAGTTCTAATAATAACTTCTCAGCATTTTCAGGTTGAGTTTTCTCAATTTTATAAAATTGGTCCCATTTATCATAAATCGGATTACCCGGTTTATAGTCTTGATTCACAATCTCTTGGGCAAATGTAGTCTCAATACTTAACAGGCCTAAAGCTGGACAGATCGAACCAATAACGATAAAAGAACGGGTTAGAGATTTTATTGTTTTGCTATTCATTGAGACCTCTAGAGTAAAGTGAATAGAATGTTTGCGTAGAAATAAAATTAAAATTTAATCAATAAGTATTATAATTAAACTTATAAATTACACTGTTTAAGTCTGTAGAAGGATTCCATAAGCCGTTCATTTTATCTCCTTTTATATTATGTTTTAGAAAGTACTTATCTGATTGTTTTTCCTATAATGACACATTTTTTAATCGTTTTATTGTAAATAATCTTATAGGATAAGATAAAAATTTATAACTACAAATAGGGGAAAATATGTCCTTTTCTCAACATCCAGAACATCATTTTATTCATCGCTCAGGTTGGTTAAGGGCAGCCGTATTAGGCGCTAACGATGGAATTATTTCCGTTACTAGCCTAATTATGGGAATGGCTGCAAGTGGGGCCACTGCTCATACCCTTCTTATTACTTGTATTGCTGGTTTAATTTCCGGTGCAACTTCTATGGCTGCTGGAGAGTATATTTCTGTAAAATCACAAGAAGATATTGAAAAAGCAGACTTAAAGTTTGAGGCACAAGAACTCAAAAAGCATCCACAACGTGAACTGGATGAACTCACCCAAATTTATATATCAAGAGGTTTAGAACCTGATTTAGCTCTACAAGTTGCTACTCAACTTACAAATCATGATGCATTAGGGGCTCACGCACGCGATGAAATTGGCATTCATGAAAATACCGCAGCAAATCCTATCCAAGCCGCGTTAGCTTCAGCTGGCTCATTTTCATTTGGTGCTTTGTTTCCTATGCTGGCTATTTTACTCAGCCCGGAAGTTTGGATCGAAAAAACCGTCTTAATATTCGGCATTATTTCATTGGCTTTTTTAGGAGCGCTATCAAGTCATTTTGCGGGCACTTCTAAGCTTAAAGGAAGTTTACGTATTACCTTGTGGGGAATTTTAGCGATGGCTTTTTCAAGCTGGATCGGGTCTTTATTTCAAGTTACTCCACTTTAAAAAATCAGAACTTATTAATATTGAAGAACTAAATATTTAAAAACTAAATGCCCAATATTATTTGCGCTTGGTTCTGATTTCACGTTATGGTGAACACAAAGAAATGAGGTGAATAAAATGACCCTATTACAACAACTTGAAATTAAACATCCGATTTTTCTTGCGCCTATGGCAGGTGTATCTACACCTGAACTTGCAGCAGAAGTTTCTAATCAGGGTGGTCTTGGGTCCTTAGGTTTAGGTGCAAATACGGCGCAAAGTGCACGTGAACTGATTTTAAAAACTCAAACACTTACAGAAAAATCATTTCAGGTTAATTTTTTCTGCCATCACCCCGAACAACTGAATTCTCAAACCTCAACACAATGGATTGAATATTTACGTCCACAATTTGAAAAGTTTGGAGAACAGCCACCTCAAAACTTAAACTGTATTTATCCAAGTTTTCTTGATAACGATGATTTTCTAAATGTCGTATTAGAAACCAAACCTAAAGCTGTCAGTTTTCATTTTGGAATTCCTCATCCCCATCAAATTCAGGCATTAAAAGATGCTGGAATTATCACTATGGTGTCTGCTACCAATTTAGTTGAAGCTCAAGCCATTGAAGCGGCCGGTATTGATATTATTATTGCTCAAGGTATTGAAGCAGGCGGCCATCGTGGAATCTTTAATAAGACCTTTGATGCAGCAATCAAAACAAGTGATTTAGTACATCTAATTGTCCAACATTGCAAACGCCCTGTGGTAGCTGCTGGTGGAATTATGAACGGAGCACAAGCACGACATATGTTGAGCTTAGGAGCTACTGCTGTTCAACTCGGAACAGCATTTGTTCAATGCCCAACTTCAAATGCATCTGCCGAATATCGTAAAGCTTTATTTAATGAGTCTGTGACGCAAATCAGCGCCAGTCTTTCTGGACGTCCTGCACGTGGCCTGCTCAACCATTGGCATACTCAAATTGATCTACCCGATCGCCCTCCTCAACCAGAATATCCATATACCTATGATTTGGCTAAGCAACTCAATGCAATTGCAAGCAAGAATAAAGACTATGGCTTCGGTGCTTTTTGGGCAGGTAGTAATGTTTCGCAAATAAGAGAGCTAGATGCTGCTGATCTGGTTAACCAGTTAGTCGTAGAAATGTTAGAAGATGAGTAAATCTAAAAAAGCCAGTAACCGTATACTGGCTTTTATTTAATGAGTTTCTAGTAAATTAACTTGCTCAACTTGTACATCACTCATCAAATTTCCTTCAGCCAATAGCTGATTAAAATAGTTTTCGACTACTACTGCTTGTTCAGCAGTACTTTCAACTTTATACATATTTTGGCGGAATTCGTTACTTGAACGTAATCCTTTGGTGTACCAAGCAATGTGTTTACGAGCAATACGGCATCCAGAATATTCACCATAAAATTGATAAAGTTCTGATAAATGCCCAAGTAATACCTGTTTCACCTCTTCAATATTAGGTGCAGCTAAGTACTCTCCAGTTTTTAAATAATGAGCAATTTCACGGAAAATCCATGGTCGGCCTTGAGCAGCACGACCAATCATGATTGCATCAGCTCCTGTATAGTCGAGCACATATTTCGCTTTTTCAGGACTATCAATATCACCGTTCGCAATAAGTGGAATATTGATTAATTCTTTAACATGTTTGATTAAATCATAGCGTGCCGTATTTAAATACATATCTTCACGGGTACGGCCATGTAACGCTAGCGCAGCAATTCCTGCTTCTTCTGCTCTCTTTGCGACTCTTAAAATATTTTCTTGACCATTTAAAAAGCCCAAACGGGTTTTTAAAGTCACAGGAACATCAACAGCTGCGACAACCGCATCAAGAATTCGCGCCACCAAGTCTTCATCTTGTAATAATGCTGAGCCGGCAAGTTTGTTACATACTTTCTTGGCTGGACATCCCATATTGATATCAACAATTTGTGCGCCATTTGCGACTTGATAACGTGCAGCCTCTGCTAACTGTTCAGGATCAGAACCTGCAATTTGAGCAGAGATTGGGGCGAGTTCACCATCAAAATTTGCACGGTAGAGGCTCTTCTTGCTCATCCGCAAAGTTTTATCGGCAGTCATCATTTCACTGACGGCATGGCCGGCGCCAAAATACTTGCAGAGTGTTCTAAATGGACGGTCAGTGACTCCGGCCATAGGAGCAACAATTAAATTATTTGACAGTTGATAGGGACCAATATACATATATATTCATACAATTGATGATCAACATAGTATACTTCATCCGCTTAATCGGCTCATCTTTTTATGCAGGTGCTTTCCTCGCCATGAACAAACCGTTGTCTTCCCGTTTTTTATTAAAATCATTCGGCATGGCTGCCGTATGCATGAGTTTAGCTGCTTGTGGTGATAAAGCTTGGTGGTCAAACAATGATGAGCCTGAACTAGAAAGCCAACAGATTAAACGTCTAATCCCATCGCGTGTGAATGATCGTGAGTCTTGGGCTAATGATATCGATGATATTATGCAAGACTTAGATGTACCTAAAACTAAAAAAAATGTATGCAGCATTATTGCCGTGGTGGATCAAGAGTCGAATTTTGTAGCAGACCCCCAAGTCCCTGGGTTAGGCACAAAAGCAGTTCAAGAAGTAAATACTCGTTTACAAGAAAAATTCGAAGCTAAACTAGGTCAAAAAATTGGTGGTACAGTTGCAGGCTATTTTGAAGAAGTTCTTAAAACCCAGCCATCACCAGACGACAATTATATGAGTCGGATGCGTAAAGTTAAAACCGAGAAAGAACTCGATTTACTTTATCGTGAAATTTTCGATTTTATGGCCAAGCATTATCATGTCAGCGCTTTAACAGGCGCTGCTAAACTAGTTGGGCAAGATATTGGCGAAAAAATGAACCCTATTACGACTTTAGGTTCTATGCAAGTGCATATTAATTATGCCAAAGCCAATAAACGCTCTAGCATGAATATCGCAGAACTTCGTAATGATTTATACACCCAATATGGCGGTTTATATTACGGTATTCATCGTTTAATGAGTTATCCAGCTAATTATGATAAGGCTATTTATCGTTTTGCTGATTATAATTCAGGTATGTATTCCAGCCGAAATTCAGCATTTCAGAGTATGTTGAATGATTTAACGGATGTTGAACTAGGATTAGATGGTGATTTACTTCTTTACACAAAAGATGGTGATGTACGATCAGCTCCAAGTCAGTCCGAAAAAGAACTCATTACTGTATTTGCAAAAAATAATATTTTGGTTACCCCAAGACAAATTCGTGATGATCTTAAATTAGAAAAAGAGAAAAAGTTTGAAAGTACACAAACCTATATTGCCCTGACTAAACTTTATAAAGCTAAGACAGGTAAAGAACCTATCTATGCGATTATGCCCCAAGTAGTTATTTCTGGGCCAAAATTAAGTCGTGACTATAATACTAACTGGTTTGCAACCCGCGTAAACGGACGATATGAATCATGTATGCAAAGAGCGAAAAGAATAAGACTATAAATAATCTCGCCCTATTCGATTTTGATGGAACCTTGTGTAGTAAAGATAGTTTTACAGGGTTCATCTTTTATGCTTTATCTAAGCGTCACATTGTTAAGCAAGGCTTGAAAATTCTGCCATGGATTCAAGCCTACTATCTTAACTTTTATCCAGCTCATGCCATGCGTGCCAAGTTATTTCGCAGCATGTTTAAAGATACCCCTGCAATTGAATTACAAAGATTAGGTGAAGAATACGCCCAAGAGTTAGTTTCTGCGCTTTCGCCTGAAATTTTCACTCAGTTACAACACCATCAGTTGCGTGGTGATCGAGTAGTATTAGTTTCGGCTTCAATTGATGTCTATCTTGCTCCACTTTGCAAGTTATTAGATATCGAGTTGATTTGTACCGAAACTCAAATTAAAAACGGCATGATGACGGGTTACTATTCCACTCCGGATTGTAGTAGTGAACAAAAGAAGTTAAGAATACATCAGCAATATACGCTACAACATTACCATCAGATTTATGCTTATGGCAATAGTTCAGAAGACCTAGACATGCTCAGTCTCGCCACACATCCCTATATGGTAGGTGAAGATCGTGATTTACCTCGCTTAACACCAGAAAAAAAGCTCGCATAAAGCGAGCTTTTTATTTGAATATAACTTAATAAATTGCCATATGATCACGATGAATCATTTCAAGTGAACGGGCTTCACCAAGCACTTGATAAACCTTATCAGAGGCTAAGCCTTTAATAATTTCAGCAGATCGCGAGCTAAAATTCACTCGACCCACTGCAATACGTTTACCTTGTTTATCAACACATTCAACCACATCACCACGATCAAAATGCCCTTCTACAGTCTTAACTCCAACAGGGAGCAAACTGCGATGCTTCAATTTAATCGCTTCAACAGCACCATCATCAATCACAAGACGACCTGCTGTTTGTAAATGAGCAGCAAGCCACTGTTGATGAGCAGTCATGCGGTCTTTATCAGTAGTAAACAAAGTACCAAGCATCTCACCTGCCATCGCACGTGACAGGACATTATCACTTTCACCACTCGCGATGAGCGTTGGGCAACCCGATTTAGCAGCTAAACGTGCAGCACGAACTTTAGTGACCATTCCACCACGCCCGAGTACACCACCACCACCAGCCATGTCGAATAAATCATCATCCATAGCACGAACGGTAGACATTAATTTAGCATCAGGATTATGACGTGGATCTGAGTCAAACATACCTTGCTGATCCGTTAAAATAATCAGCAATTCTGCGTGAACCTGACCTGCAACCATCGCAGCTAAGGTATCATTGTCACCAAACCGGATCTCATCGGTAGACACCGTGTCATTTTCATTAATGACCGGAATCACACGCCAATCAATCAAGTTTTGCAAAGCATCACACGAGTTCAGATAACGACGGCGATCTGCCAAATCATCATGAGTCAATAAGACCTGAGCAGTACGAATACCATGATTTTCAAGCACACTAGACCAAGTATGAATTAAGCCCATCTGCCCAATTGCAGCACAGGCTTGTAGACTGGGTAGATCGGTGGGTCGACTCGCAAGCTTCATACGAACCATACCTTCTGCTACAGCTCCTGATGACACTAAAATAATTTCGTGTCCTGCATTGTGTAGATCTGCAATCTGTTTCGCCCAATGCGAAATAGCATCCAGATCTAAACCTTGCCCATTAGCTGTAAGTAAAGATGATCCGATTTTAACAACGATTCGTTTACACTCACTGAGCTGACGTTGCCCATCGACCACTTCTATCATGTTTCCCTCGGTTTTCTAGTCACGAACGTAGATGACTTCTACATCATTGTCGTCTTCATCATCGTCAAAATCGTCATCGTCGTCCATCATGCTTTCGAGACGTTGTGCTCGACGCATTGCACGATATGCTTCTTTTGCCGCAATGGTTTGTTCACGTGTTTCAACTTCTAGTTGTTCACGGAAAGCTCTTACTTCTGCTGCATATTCAGGATCTTCAACTTCGCGTTCGCGTTGTTGTTCAATCTGATCCATCAGGTAATACACAACTTCTTTTGTACCTTCGCTTAATAAGCCTGATGTCTTAAAGACAGGTCCAGTCCACTCTAGTTCATCTAGAATATGCTGACACCACTCTTCACGGCTTTCTTCAGCAATCTGATCAAGTTTATTGAGTACTAAAACAACTGGTAATTTCGCCAAAGTAGGTGAAAACTTAGCCAACTCGTTCATAATTGCTTTTGCATTATGCGCTGGATCTGAACCATCGATTGGTTGTACATCAATAATGTGTAAAAGAATACGAGTACGTGCCAAATGCTTAAGGAAGCGAATTCCTAAACCTGCACCCTCTGCCGCACCCTCGATTAATCCGGGGATATCGGCCATTACAAATGAACGATGGCGGTCAGCATCGACTACACCCAAGTTTGGAACCATGGTTGTAAATGGATAATCTGCTACTTTTGGTTTTGCAGCACTTACAGCACGAATGAAAGTAGATTTACCGGCATTTGGCATACCCAATAAACCAACATCTGCCAATACTTTTAATTCAAGACGAATTTCGCGGAACTCACCTTTTGTACCAGTCGTACATTTACGCGGCGCGCGGTTAGTTGATGATTTAAAGTGAGTGTTACCTAAACCACCTTCACCACCACCAGCAACCAGAATTCTTTGGCCGTCTTCAACCAAATCGCCAATAATATCGCCTGAATCTGTATCAACAATTGTTGTACCAACGGGTACTTTTAAAACCACATCTTCACCACCACGTCCAGTACAGTTAGCACCTGCACCGTTTTTTCCACGCTCAGCACGGAATTTACGTGTGTAACGGTAATCGACTAGCGTACTTGTATCGTCATCAGCTTGAATATAGATACTTCCACCACGTCCGCCATCACCACCATCTGGGCCACCAAATGGTACAAATTTTTCACGGCGAAAACTGGCTACGCCATTGCCACCGTCGCCAGCCTCTACGGTAATGACTGCTTCATCAACAAAGCGCATCTGCCAATCCTCTAAAAACTCTAAAACCGCCTATTCTGCCATATTTTCATAAAATTCTCGAATATAAAATGGAACTATTCCATTTATAACGATCTGTTTTATCTTTAATCCACAAGATACTTTTGGATTTGCAAATAGGATTCTTATAAAAAATAAAATTTAACCAATTTTATTTAATTATCAAGGATGCACATTGCGCAGAGGTAAAGTCATTTGCATATCAAGATTGGCTTTTGTTTTTGTCACAGAATTATACATGATGGCATTAAATGATGAGATATTCCCCATTTCCATAGGATCATTCACATCTAGGCTTGGTTTAAACTGATGTTTCACCGATAAATTTACAGGCTCATCGAATTCAAAATAAACAGGCCCATCAAAAACAATTTTAACGGGCACGGTATAACTACGTTTTAAATTAAAAGGCACATCCAACTTAATAGGAATATCTAATTTAAGTGGAAATTTTGGCAAGAATTTACTTTGATAAACCAAATCCGTAGTAGTTTCTAAAGGCATAACCTGATCAATTTTTAGAGTCGTTGAATAGTCAACACTTACTGTAATTGGTGTTTCTACAGCAAAATTTAAATCTGCCAAATATTTTCCTTTTAAAGGTAAAGTTAATTGGCGGTCTATATCTAATGTTGTATCAAGTTTACCAATCGACTGAACTTGTAACGTATTGCCAACTTGAATCTTTGTTTCTAAAGAATCAGGTAAACTAATATCAGCATTATGAGCCGAGACGACTAAATTTGCCTGAATGTTGAGATAAACCCAAAACATAATAGCCGCAAGAATCATCATTAAAAAGAAACTGATTAACATACTCTTGAGTGAACGAAACATTAGCATCCACCCTATTGATCAGCTGTCGTTTGAGATTTTTCTGAGCCTAATACTCGATTTAATCGCATAGTGGACAAAGGAATTTTTAACTCACCATTTGCAATTTTAACAGGCAACGTATTTTTCACATCAACCGAAGCATCTAACGCTGTTTTGACAGGTACATTTAAATTCCCCTCAATTGGGATATTCGTATCTAATCTTGCTTTTAAAGGAATATGTAGATTTTCTTTTAATACTGTGCGTACCGGCGCATCAAATTTTAAATGAACGTTTTGCTCAAGCGGGACACTAATATCAATTGGCACATCAAGTTTTAATGGAATTGTTCCTTTCAATGGCAACGTAATATCACGTCCCAAAACTCTCACTTGAACCTTAGTATCAATTGGTAAATTTTGCTCAACTTTTAAAGTTTCTTTGACAGGAATGGTTGTGCTAATCGGCACCATATTATCGAAGTAAACACGCGGAGTTAATGTTTGTGTTAATGGAATATTCAGTTGCTCATCAATTGGAATGCTGGCATTCACCCGCCCTTTTACATCCACATTTAAAGCATCTTGTACTTTAACTTTAACCTGTAATGGTTCTTGCAAATCAATAGCAACAGCCTGATTTTTCAGTGGAATATAAATATTAAAATGTTTGAATACCCATATTGCAATCAGAACACCACATAAATTGGCAATAATGATGAATATAAAAACGACCAATAAACGTTTAAACTGCGACAATTCCTTTCCCTTACTATTTTCTTTTTTTCCTTAATTTGTATTCTCATTTATTTACAAAAAATAGTCAGCATATATTTTGTACGGTTATAAAAAAACCCAGTCTAAACTGGGTCTTTTTGTGAAAATATTTTATAGATCGTTAAATGATCTTAAGCATTCAATTCTGCTGGAATTTTTTTATAGCTTACGCCGCACATTTGTTCAGCGATACGTAATACTTGGCAGCTATAACCAACTTCGTTATCGTACCAAACATAAGCCGTTAAACGGTTACCAGAAGTAATCGTTGCTTGAGCGTCGTATACGCCTGCTGTACGAGAACCGATAAAGTCACTCGATACAACTTCAGTCGAGTTGGTATAACCAATTTGACCTTGAAGGCTAGAGTTAATCGAGATTTGACGAATGTATTCGTTGACTTCTTCACGATCAACTTCTTTATCAAGCGTTAAGTTCAAGATTGCAAGAGATACGTTTGGTGTAGGAACACGTACAGAGTTACCAGTTAACTTACCTTTCAATGCAGGTAATGCTTTAGCAACTGCTTTAGCTGCACCAGTCTCTGTAATTACCATGTTCAAAGTAGCAGCACGGCCACGACGATCTGCTTTATGGTAGTTATCGATTAAGTTCTGGTCATTTGTAAATGAGTGAACAGTTTCAACATGACCGTTAAGAACTTTATATTTGTCATCCAATACTTTAAGAATTGGAGTAATTGCATTTGTTGTACAACTTGCAGCAGAGATGATTTTGTCTTCATCTAAGATATCTGTGTTGTTTACACCAAATACAACGTTTTTCATTTCGCCTTTACTTGGTGCAGTCAATACAACACGTGCAACGCCTGGGCATTTCAAGTGTTGGCTTAGACCTTCAGCATCACGCCATTTACCAGTGTTGTCGATTAAAAGTGCATTTTCAATACCGTATTCAGTATAGTCAACTTCACTTGGGCTAGACGCATAAATTACTTTAATGAAGTTACCGTTAGCAATGATTGCTTCGTTTTCTTCATCAACAGAAATTGTACCAGCGAAAGTACCGTGAATAGAGTCACGACGAAGTAAAGAAGCACGTTTTGCCAAGTCACCGTCAGAAGACTTACGTACAACGATTGCTTTAAGGCTTAAACCACGACCTAAACCTGATTGACTAATGATTAAACGAGCCAAGATACGACCAATACGACCAAAACCGTAAAGAACTACATCTTTAGGTTGTTCAGAAGTTGCGCTACCTTTGATTGACTCAACTGATTGAGCAACAAAAGCATCAACATCACCGCCTTTTTCTTTGTATTCAACAGCAAGTTTACCGATATCAACTTCTGCAGAACCAATATTTTCAACTTTTGCTAAAGCTTCTAAAATTGGGAATGTGTTTACAACAGAAAGCTCAACGTCTACAACACGTGTACGACGGTGAGTTTTCAAAATTTGGATAACAGAACGGTTAATTAAAGAGCGACCGTAAACAGATACGACAATATTTTTTTCACGGTATAATTGACCGATTAATGCAATCATACGTTCCGCGATTTCTTCACGGTTTTTCCAACGGCCTTGGTGTTCAGCGTGCAGGGCGATGATAGTGTCTTTGCTCACAGATACGTCCTCTAATTAATTATATCTAGGCGTGATTTTTAAAACCC
This sequence comes from Acinetobacter lactucae, assembly GCF_013122135.1. Classification (NCBI taxonomy): domain Bacteria; kingdom Pseudomonadati; phylum Pseudomonadota; class Gammaproteobacteria; order Moraxellales; family Moraxellaceae; genus Acinetobacter; species Acinetobacter lactucae. The sequence goes on along the minus strand of NZ_CP053391.1, from coordinate 1,003,790 downwards.
CGTAATTGTAATGGAATTATTGGCAAGAATGAATCAAAAGCTGACGTTAGTGACTAGATTTTCCTAAAATTCATCATAAATTCATAAAATACCTATAATTATTTTTTATTATCTTATTGTTTAAATCAGCTAAATTTTTGCTTTTTCTTACTTTTTAGATTGTAACGAACTAATTGAACTCATCATTTTTTAATCTTTTTTGATATTTCGTGATATTAAGTTGCAGATTTTGGGCTTTTTGCCGTTGTTGATAAAGATGAATTGCCCCTTCTAAAACGAGTACAAAAACAGCACACCAAATCGGAATATAAGTGAACCATTCTTCCTGACCAATACTCTCCCCTAAAACTAAAGAAGCTAAAGCAAGTAATACTGGCTCTAAATATCCCAACAGGCCAAACACAACTAAAGGTAGAAAACGACTCGCGAGAATATAACTTCCCAGCCCAATAGCACTTAGAATTCCAAGGCCTACAATGACCAAGCCAAGCGTAGGCTGATCAAAAAATTTACTATATGGCAGTAAACCTGTATGTGTTAAATAAACCGCAACTGGCATGATAATGACCAAATCCCACCAGAAGCCACCTAAGTTGTCTGTTTTAATTTTCTTACGTAATAAAAAATAAGCTGAATAGCCAACTGCTACCAATGCAGTTTCCCAAGCAATGCTTCCTAAACGCCATATCTCATGACTAACTCCAATGACTGCAAGAATAATTGCGACCCATTGAAATTTTGATATTTTTTCGCCATACAGCACACTTCCAGCCAATACTAGAACAAGCGGCAATAGAAAATATCCTAAAGATACTTGTAGGCCTCGCCCATGCATAGGCCCCCACAAAAAAAGCCAAAGTTGTACTGAAGTTAAAACGGAGGTGATGATTAACAACAATAATAAAGATGGCTTAGCCAAAATACGCTGATAGATATTTTTGATATACGCTAAATCACCACTCCACCACATAAATAAAGTAAGGAACGGTAATGTTGCAATAATCCGCCATCCAAAAGTTTGCTCACTATCTAGCTGGCTTAATAATTGAGTATAAAAATAAAGTACACCAAAAGTGAATGATGCCATGACAGACAAGATCACGCCCTTAAACATCATCAACCTCTTAGACTTTAGTAAAAATAGCTCCCTACAATACTTGATTTATCCACTATAAAAAAGAAAAAACCATGTAAAAACATGGATTCTTCTTAACCCGACATACACCATTATTCTTTATGTTCTGTACGGATAACATCTCGGATATCAAAACCTAATGTTTTTGCATAATTTAGATATTCATCTACCACTTCTTGCTCAGGATGAGGAGTTCTTGATAGAACCCAAAGATATTTACGTGAAGGCTCGCCTACTAAGACCGTCTGATAGTCTTCATCAAGTTTTAAAATCCAGTAGTCCCCGCGAATTACTGGAATCCACCTTACCGCTTCAGGTAAAAAACTAACTTTCAATTTAGTGTTATATGGTGGGTTAACCACAAAGGCTTCCCCGATAGATTGCTGTAATTGTTTTCGATTATCGTAACAGCGATTATCTACAACTACATTTCCATTTTCGTTTAAGGTGTAAGTTGCTGATACGTTATAAGCACATTTTTTCTGGAAAAATGCAGGCTTACGAGCGACTTCATACCAGACACCTAAATATCGGTCCAGTTCAACTTTATAAACAGTTTGCAACGGTTTCGGCTGAGCATAGACATAGGTTCCAACAGCTAAACCAGCCAAAACGACACCGCCCAACGCAATTTTAGCCAGACGCCAACTGGCTTGCGGAACATTATTTCGAAATGCCATTGTTGCCCTCAACGATTAGTTGTGAATGCAAAAGAACTCAAATATCTACAGTAGCTTGTTTTTTAAACACATTATGTAGCGTTATGTATTCGTTTATTGCAACATTTGCGCTTTTAGTCGAATGATTTCATCACGTATCCGTGCTGCCTGTTCAAACTGCAAATCTTTCGAAGCTTTTAACATCTCTTTTTCAAGCTTAGTAATATGCTTACTAAACAATTTTGGATCAGAGAGAATATGCCTTTCATCGGCACTTAAAGCTTGTGCTTGTTCAAGCACCTTCTCATCAATTTCATCATCTGAAAGCACTTCGCCTGAATCAATTTCTTTGATGACCTGACGAACAGCACTACGTGGCGTAATACCATGCAACTCGTTGAACTCGATTTGTTTAGCTCTACGGCGCTCAGTCTCATCTATTGCTTTTTGCATAGAATCAGTAATTCGGTCAGCATATAAAATTGCTTTACCTTTTATGTTACGCGCAGCTCGGCCAATCGTTTGAATGAGTGAACGCTCTGAACGTAAAAAACCTTCTTTATCTGCATCTAAAATAGCAACTAAAGAGACTTCTGGCATGTCGAGACCTTCACGTAGTAAGTTAATACCAACGAGAACGTCGAAGACACCTGTACGTAACTCATGAATAATTTTGACACGTTCAACCGTATCAATATCTGAGTGTAAATAAGCGACTTTAACCCCGTATTCTTTTAAATAAGAAGTGAGGTCTTCTGCCATACGTTTTGTTAAAGTGGTTACCAACACACGTTCATTTAGGTTCTTACGAATATTAATCTCAGAAAGAACATCATCAACTTGAGTTAATACAGGACGAACTTCAATTTCAGGATCGATTAGTCCTGTTGGACGTACCACTTGCTCAACCACTTGGTCAGACTTTTCCAGCTCATATTTAGCTGGTGTCGCACTTACAAAAATGGTCGTCGGTACAATACGCTCCCACTCTTCAAATTTCATTGGTCGATTATCAAGTGCACTTGGCAAACGGAACCCGTAATTCACTAAATTTTCTTTACGTGATCGATCACCTTTATACATCGCCCCAATTTGCGGAACAGTAACGTGTGATTCATCAATAATCAACAATGCATCTTCTGGTACATAATCAAATAAAGTTGGAGGCGCTTCACCAGCTGGACGACCAGACAAATGTCTCGAATAGTTTTCGATACCATTGGTATAGCCCAACTGTTGCATCATTTCCAAATCATAGCGGGTGCGCTGCTCAATACGCTGGGCTTCCAACAATTTGTCATGTTCACGGAAGAATTTAAGTTGATCTTGCAACTCATCTTTAATCGTATCAATGGCACGAGTCAGATGATCTTTTGGCGTTACATAGTGACTTTTTGGATAAATCGTAACACGTGGAACTTTACGAACCATTTTACCGGTTAGCGGATCAAACCAACGGATGGAATCAACCTCGTCATCAAATAGTTCAATACGAATCGCATGTTGATCAGATTCGGCAGGGAAAATATCAATAATTTCGCCGCGAATTCGATATGTACCACGTAAGAACTCAAGTTCATTACGCGTATATTGCATTTCAACTAAACGACGAATAATTTCATCACGACTTACACGATCACCCTCAACCACATGCAGTAACATTTGCATATAGGCATTTGGGTCGCCCAAACCATAAATTGCAGATACCGAAGCCACAATAATTGCATCACGACGCTCTAATAAAGCTCGTGTTGCTGACAATCGCATCTGGTCGATGTGATCATTAATGGCTGCATCTTTTTCAATAAATGTATCTGAGGATGGAACGTAAGCCTCAGGTTGATAGTAATCATAATAGCTTACGAAATACTCAACCGCATTATTTGGGAAAAACGCTTTAAACTCTCCATAAAGCTGGGCAGCTAAAGTTTTGTTATGGGCCATCACAATTGTAGGTCGCTGTGTTTGAGCGATTACATTTGCCATGGTATAGGTTTTACCCGAGCCAGTTACACCCAGTAATAACTGATTACGAAAACCATGCTCGATACCATTTACCAGCTTTTCAATGGCCTGTGGCTGATCACCTGCTGGCTGATAATGAGTGACCAAATCAAAAGGTTGATTTTCGTTCAAAGTTATCTCTCTTTATGAAAAAATTGAATTTAACGTCTTCCCTTTTAATGGGGATTTTTATCTTAATTTAAAGTCTAAATTGGGCTGGAAATTCAATGTAAAAGATTAAGCATCTTAACACTTGACCAATACCCTAATCGGTTGCAACATGAAGCTATCCATTAAACAAAAAGTATAACCATGACCTATCAATATCATGATGAAAGTATTGTAACCGAACTTCCCGAAGATACAGTTTTTGTATTTGGAAGTAATCTTGCCGGACAACACAGTAGCGGTGCAGCACGTGTGGCAAGTCAGCACTTCGGAGCAGTTGAAGGTGTAGGTCGTGGCTGGGCTGGACAAAGCTTTGCAATTCCAACTTTAAATGAACACATTCAACAAATGCCACTTTCCCAAATTGAGCACTATGTTGAAGACTTCAAAATTTATGCAAAAAACCATCCTAAAATGAAATATTTTGTTACTGCTTTAGGTTGTGGTATTGCGGGTTATAAAGTTTCCGAAATTGCTCCACTTTTTAAAGGTATTTATCACAACGTTATTTTTCCAGAATCTTTTAAACCTTATGTTGAAGATAATGCGGTATCTCAGTTTCCGACTTTAACTCAAAAGATGGTACAAAGTTTCATAAACGATGAAGTTATTTTTTACTTTAATTATGGCAGTGAATCTTTTGAAGAAGCTTTAGATAAAACTGATTTATCAGATGCTGAAAAAGCCATAGCGCTTATTGTTTTAAATGAAGAGTTGTATCCGCGAGATCGTTATGGACGAGGCCGTGACCATGAGCTTAATGATATTTTAGGTAAGCTCAATGGTAAAATTTTCAATCTTCATGGAAATTCTGAGGGTGCCATGATTTTTGTGAGTGCTGTCGTTGCACTCATGGAACTTTACGATTTTGATGAACAAGACTTTATTAAACTATGGCGTGGCGAAAAAAACATTGATCACCCTATTAATCGTTAAGTTTTCTTATAAATTTATGAGCTAAGCAGATAATCTCTGCTTTCTCCTTATTTATTTTTACTTACATTTAATCTTTTTATTTTTAATTATTCTAATAGATTTAAACTCTTTATCCTCCCAAATATTAATTTTTCTCATTATACTTCAAGGCAAACTGAATACTTAAAGAAACACATGGAAACTTTAGATTCTTCGATTTTTGACCTTAGCCCCATTCCAATGTGGATTGAGGATTTCAGTGAAGTTAAACAACAATTTGATTTATGGAGAAATCAAGGTATTGAAAACCTTTATGATTTTTTAAATCAAAATAAACATTTAGTTATCGAATGCGCCCATAAAATTAAAATAGTTCGTGTTAATCAAAAAACCTTAGAACTTTTTGAAGCAACAACACACGAAGAACTATATTCGAATTTGAATCTTATTTTTAAAAAGGAAATGTTCGAATCACATATTTATGAGCTTGAAGCGTTATGGAATGGTAAAACCCATTTTTCAAGCACTACTGTAAATTACACCTTATCAGGAAAACGTATTGATGTTCAGTTAAGAGGGTCCATTTTACCTGATTCTGAATCCACTTTTGAACGGGTATTAATTACTACCGAAGATATCACCCCATATCAAAATGCACTTCGTCAGGAAGAGAAAAATCGTCGCTTAGCTGAATCTATGTTTATTTACTCACCTACATCTCTTTGGGTCGAGGATTTCAGCCGTATAAAGAATAGAATTGATCAACTTAGGCTATTGGGAATTGAGGACTTTAGAACTTTTTTAGATGTCCATCCTGAATTTGTCCGCCAATGTATAGAAGATATTTTAATTTTAGATGTTAATCAGGCGACTCTTGATTTATTTAAAGCTCCTGATAAGTCGACACTTTTAAGAAATACACACAAGATTTTTGCTGAAGAAATGATTGAAACCTTTCGGGAGCAACTCATTGAATTATGGCAAGGTAATATTCATCATAAACGTGAAGCTATTAACTACGCTTTAGATGGCCAAATAAGAAATGTGTTGCTTCAATTTACCGTTTTTCCCGGATATGAAGATACATGGGGATTGGTACAAGTTGCATTGACAGATATTACGGCTCGGAAAAAAGCAGAAAACTATCTTGAATATTTAGGACAACATGATGTCCTTACCAAACTCTATAACCGTGCTTTTTTTACAGAGGAACTTAATCGTTTAAACCGAAGTATTATTCGTCCTGTTTCTTCAATTTTTTTAGATATGAATGGTTTAAAGGAAACAAATGACCAGTTTGGACATGATATTGGAGATGGTTTATTACGTCGTGTTGGAAATATTTTAAGTCAGGCTATTTCAAATACAGCCTATACAGCATCTAGAATCGGTGGTGATGAGTTCGTGATTTTAATGCCGGGGGCAGATGAAGCGAATGTTCAAATTATGCTTCAAACGATTCAAGAGCTTTTTAATATCGACAATCAATATTATTCAAGCCATCCAGTTAGTATTGCAATTGGACATGCAACCACTCAAACAAATGAACAAATTGAGGACATGTTAAAGCGAGCCGACCACCACATGTACCAAAAGAAAAAAAGTTATTATCAGGAAATTTTACTCAATCCATAAAAAAAACAGGCATATTGCCTGTTTTTCAAAATTAGCGTTTTCCCATAGAACGACGTGTACCACGTGGAGGCATCCAAGTTCTATCTGCGTATTGCTCTGGCTTTGGACGCACTTGGTTGTGTACCGCATCGTCGGCTTGATTGCTTTCATTCGGCATTGGGAATGGCAATTTCACCAAAGCCTTTTTCTGTTTTGGCTGTTGCTCAGTCATGATTCATTCTCGAAATTTCGATTGCCAGTTATTATAAATGATTTTTCTCACTTCTTTCCAAAAAAGCTTCAATTGTATAAATCTTGCTTAAGAATATTACTAAACTAAACTTTTTTACATCTGAGCAGGATCACATCCGCAAATTGCTTAATTTTTGCGATAAGATAGGATGCTTTTTATTTTTAATCCCATAAGAGGAATATTGCCGTGGACGTACGTCTTTCTGATCGTGTCAATGCTATCAAACCGTCCCCTACACTTGCTGTAACGAATAAAGCTGCTGAGCTTAAAGCTGCAGGCAAGAACGTGATTGGTTTAGGCGCTGGCGAGCCAGATTTTGATACCCCTCAACACATCAAAGATGCTGCAATTGAAGCGATTAATAATGGTTTCACCAAATATACGGCTGTAGATGGTACTCCTGGGTTAAAAAAAGCAATTATTGCTAAATTTAAGCGTGATAATAATCTTGATTATCAAGCGAATCAGATTTTGGTTTCATGTGGTGGTAAGCAAAGCTTCTTTAACTTGGCGCTTGCTCTATTAAACAAAGGCGATGAAGTGATCATTCCAGCACCTTTCTGGGTAAGCTATCCAGATATGGTCATTATTGCTGAAGGTACTCCAGTCATTGTGAAATGTGGCGAAGACCAACGTTTCAAAATCACTCCTGAACAATTAGAAGCTGCGATTACACCTAACACTCGTCTAGTGGTATTAAACAGTCCATCTAACCCAACAGGCATGATTTATAGCAAAGCTGAATTAGAAGCTTTAGCTGAAGTTTTACGTCGTCACCCACAAGTATTTGTTGCATCTGACGATATGTATGAACCGATTCGTTGGGAAGATGAGTTCTATAACATCGCAACTGTTGCTCCAGATTTATATGACCGCACAATTGTTTTAAACGGTGTGTCTAAAGCATATGCAATGACAGGTTGGCGTATTGGCTATGCGGCCGGTCCAGGAAAAATCATTGGCGCAATGAAAAAGATCCAATCACAGTCAACTTCTAACCCGACTTCTATTTCGCAAGTTGCTGCTGAAGCTGCATTGAATGGTCCACAAGACGTTTTACAACCTATGATTGAAGCGTTTAAACGCCGTCATGACTTAGTTGTAAATGGCTTAAATGATATTAAAGGGATCTCTTGCTTACCTGCTGATGGCGCTTTCTATGCCTATGCAAACATTCGCCCTCTTATTCGTGCAAAAGGCTTAAAGTCTTGCACAGAGTTCTCTGAATGGTTACTAGAAGAAACTGGCGTAGCAGTAGTTCCTGGTGATGCATTTGGTTTGGGCGGTTTTATGCGTATTTCATATGCAACAGCTGATGAAGTACTTGTTGATGCATTAGCACGTATCAAAAAAGCTGCTGACTCAATTGAAGGTGTAGATGCTGCTATCGCTTCAATTGAAGCTGAAAAAGCTGCGAAATAATCTGCATTTTGCATAAAAGGGGTTCTCTTGAGAGAACCCCTTTTTTAATTCACTTATGCATTTTTGGTTTTTTGAGGTCTTACATAAATAACCAATAAAATTCCAAACAAAACCATAAAACTCGATAAAATCACTCGCCCTGTCACAGCCTCATTTATAAATAGGCTTCCACCTATAATTGCCAAACATGGCACACTTAGCTGCACTGTACTCGCTGTCACTCGATCAATATGCTTCAAAATTGCATACCAAAGTACATAAGCCCCACTTGAAGTGACACCACCAGACAAAATCGCTAAGGTCCATCCTTGCACGTCAATATATCGATCTTCGGCAAGTAATATATTCGCCAACAAAACGATTGGCACAGCTAGCGTAAAATTTGCCAACGTACTACCAATAGGTTGCGTCATATTGCGACCAGCAATGCTATATCCAGCCCATGCTAAACCAGACATCACCATAATTAGAGCATATTCCCAATCAGGCGCTTGAGCACCGGGTAATAGCAAAACAATGATTCCAGCTAAAGCAATACCTAAGCCTATACCACGGTATCTGCCAATCTGCTCACCTTGCGAATAGCCATAAAGCACCATGGTCAGCTGTACAACCCCAAACAATAGTAAAGCACCAATACCAGCATCGATTTGAAGGTATGCATATGAAAATGCCAAAATATAAACTGCTAGAAAAAATGCGTTTTTTAAACTCCATTGGACTTTGGCTTGAGACGATTTTGAATATAAAAACAGCCCCAATAAAACAACTGCACCGCTTCCCACTCGTACTAGGCTAAAAGTCATTGGGTCAATATGTTCGCCTGCCAGAGCCAAACGACACAATACAGAATTTGCTGCAAAAGCCGCCATTACAAGTGCAATTTTAAAAAGCATTGTCCTTATGCTCCTGTTATTTCTTATAGTGTAAAAGAAGTCTTTCTTATCTATCTAATTCATTATGCAAATCATTTAATTCGTTTTTTATAATAAAGGAAATTTATATTAAATAGACAAGTTTTGAAGATTCAACTTATCAGTTCAATTTTTAACTATAGAATTGACTCAACTAAAACTTAATAATAGGCTAATATTAAGTTCCATTTTAGAACTTAAAGAATTAAAGGACTCAAAAAATGAAAAATCCGATGGAAATGACTGGCCTTGAATTTTTACAAGCTATGATTGAAGGCCATATTCCACCTGCCAGTATTAGTAAAACAATACCTATGCAACCTACTGAAATTTCAGAAGGATCTGTTACTTTTAAAGCTCAAGCAGATCATAATCATCTAAATCCACTCGGTGGCGTACATGGTGGTTTTGCTGCCACCGTCCTAGATTCAGTGACTGGCTGCGCAGTACATACGATGTTACCTGCGGGTGTAGGTTACGGCACAATCGACCTTAACGTAAAAATGTGCCGCCCTATTCCCCAAAATCAGGCTTTAATTGCAACAGGCAAGGTTATTAATTTAAGTAAAAATTTAGGTATTTCTGAAGGAAAGATTATTGATGAGGAAGGTAAACTGTATGCCTATGCAACAGCAACCTGCATGATTATTCGTCCCTAAGGATTAAAGGCAGCCTTAAACCGCTGCCTTTTTTATTGAGTAATTTTCATTATTTGGACGTTCACAAGTTTGTGCAATCACATAGGGTGCCCAAATATTTTTAAGTTGAAGTTCTATAATTTCTTGATGCTCGGCAGACCATGCTAAAACTTTATTTTTACCGAACAGTAACTCCCCTTCCACTTGAAAAATATATAAAGATTTGGAGGAGTTTAATTGGTGCGAGCTTTTTAAAACTTTAAGTGAATTATGCACATTCCATTTAGAGCTAAACCAAAGCTGCAATAAATCGCCTAAATACAAATCCTGCTTTTTGAAAGGATAAGCATTAATCCATGCACCTTCTACAGGTGTGTAATAAGATTCTGATTGATTTAAGATATTCAGATAATTGTGTTGATAGAAATCAAAATTAGAAAAAATAGAAGCGATCGTAAGCGTTTTCATACTTATCTCCGATTTAGCCATTTTAGTGCTGGCAAGTTGGTTTAAATCCACACTGTTTGGATTTCTCCAAACGCTTGTTCTTTTTTGAATTTAGCAATTGATTTTTTAAAGCGCAAGTAATTTCTTAACCCATCACTCAACTGATCAAATAAAAAGCATATGACACAAAAATGAAGTAAAAATGACAATTTAGACTTGACCCTTCTCAAAATCTCCTTATAATCTCATGCAGATTCTCCCATAGCTCAGTCGGTAGAGCGACGGACTGTTAATCCGCAGGTCCCTGGTTCGAGCCCAGGTGGGAGAGCCAAATACTAAAAAGCCCGCAGCATTAAAGTGGGCTTTTTTTTGCTATAAATTTATCAATATTTATAAAAAATCCTCTATCAGCAGATAGAGGATTTTATTTTTTCTTAGAGTCTTCGTTAGATTTAACGCTCTAACCTAACTCGAAAGAATATATTTTCTTCTCAAATTATTATTCCACTTCAACCACTTTTAAAGGATTAAAAGATTGAGTGGTCGGCATCATTTCAATACGATTAATATTAATGTGTGGAGGTTGTGAAGCAATCCAAGCTACTGTATTTGCAATATCTTCAGGCAAGAGTGGATTCTTTTTATCATATAGACTGTTTACTTTATTCTCATCACCTTTAAAACGTACTAAAGAAAACTCTGTACCACCGCAAAGCCCTGGTTCAATGTTAGTTACGCGCACACCAGTACCAGCCAAATCTGCACGAAGATTTAGACTAAATTGCTCCACAAATGCTTTGGTTGCCCCATACACATTGCCCCCTGGGTACGGGTATGTACCTGCAATAGAGCCCATATTAATAATCAAACCTGATTTTTTCTTTACCATACTTGGCAAAATTAATCGGGTAATCGTAACAAGCCCCTTCACATTGGTATCAATCATCGTGTACCAATCATCTAATTCTGCTTTATCTGCGGATTCCAATCCTAATGCCAATCCAGCATTATTCACCAATAAATCAATTTGACTGATTTGAAATTCGGCTGGTAAATCAAGCAATACTTTATTTATATTTTCTGCCGTATCTGTCATATCAAATACTAAGGGATAGAATTTTTCACCGAGCTCTTGTTGTAATTCTTTTAACTTTTCTGCTCGTCTTCCACAACCAATAACGTTATAGCCTAACTCAATCAGTTTTTTTGAAATACTATAACCAAAGCCCGCTGAGGCACCTGTAACTAATGCTAACATTCTTATATCCTTAGAAATAATCAACTATTTTAGCTAAACCGATCTTGAACAGATTTATCTTTATATTTACATAATATTCGTTATTACTTTAAAAAATAAAAGATTTTTTTGAAAAATTAATTTTAAAGAATTATATAGTTATAATAAAAAAGTTTATCTAGAGAGATAAACTTTTTTATTTCAATCATCTAAGATTAGACTGGTACGCCACTATGAAAACGGAAAGTATCATCTGGTGTTAAAATCAAATTCTTTTCAACCTCACGAATATGATCAATTCGCTGCTGAATATCCTCTTTGGGATCTTTCATTTTTGCAGTTTTTGCCACATCAAGTGCAAGAGCCAGATAGTCTTCAAAATGACGAGACTCTGACTTAAGCAAGTATCGATAATAACGTCCTAACTCATCATCTACACGCGGTGCAAGTGCATAAAAACGCTCACATGAACGAGCCTCTACGAATGCACCAATCACCAGCACATCAATTAAAGCTTCAGGCTCATACGTACGGATCTCTTTACGCAACCCACCTGCATAACGTCCGGCACTTAAACCCGTCCACTCTTGACCACGCTTAGCCATAAGCTCAAGCACTTGTTCGTAGTGAAGCATTTCTTCTCGTACAAGTTGAGCAAGTTTTACTTGTAAGTCAGGAAAGAAGCTATAGCGGAACATTAAATTCATTGCTGTACTAGCAGCTTTCTTTTCACAATTAGCATGATCTTGCATCAAGATATCTAAATTATTGATTGCTTCATCCAACCATGCATTTGGTGTTTGACATCCTAAAAAGGCCACCACAGGTTGCATTAATTCATCGTAATTGATACTCGACATAACCAACTATCCTGCTGCCTGAATCGCTGTTTTCATATCTTTAACAGCTTGAACCAGACCTACAAAAACACTTTCAGCAATAATTGAATGACCAATGTTTAATTCATGAATTTGTGGAATAGCTGCAATTGGCGCAATATTTTTAAGGTTAAGGCCATGACCTGCATTTACAACCAAACCTTTTGAAGCTGCATATTCAACACCTTTGATAATGCGCTCTAACTCGGCTTGTTGATCTTGCTTTGTTTCCGCATCTGCATATGCACCCGTATGCAACTCAATCGTAGGTGCGCCACACGCAACTGCTGCATCAATTTGAGCCAAATCAGCATCAATAAATAATGATACGTCGCAACCAATAGCCGCTAAAGTTTGAGTTGCAGCTTTAACTTTTTCAAAGTTACCCACTACATCCAAACCACCTTCAGTTGTTACTTCTTGGCGTCTTTCTGGCACAAAACACACGTGCTGTGGCTGAATTTCTTTCGCAAACTCGACCATTTCATCAGTAACAGCCAACTCTAGGTTCATACGCGTTTTTAATAATGGACGCATGCGACGCACATCGTCATCTTGAATATGGCGACGGTCTTCACGCAAATGCAAAGTAATCCCCTCTGCACCAGCTTGTTCACAAATAAGAGCAGCTTCCACAGGGTCTGGATAAGTAGTACCGCGCGCCTGTCTCAAAGTAGCAACATGGTCTATGTTTACACCAAGCAATGCAGCCATAAATAAATCCTAATTACGATTGAGTTTGAGTATTTTGAATCCACAATTGTCGACTTTTTAGGGGACGATCTCCTAAAAGCGATGTAATCATTTGGCGGTATAGTTTACCTAATAATTGCAATTGTTCGTGAGAAAAATCCTGACCTTGCTCATAATCCAACATAGATAAAATTGCTTTACCTGACAATGAAGAACGACTTGCCTGAACAACGGGCGCAAAACCTTCAGTCACCTGAAATTGATAAAACTGATGAGCTTGTATTGGCTGTTGTTGAGTATCGATTGAGAAATCAATCGCGTAACCAAGCTCAGGAAGTAAAACATGTTCGAACTGGCGTAAAATTTGTCTCAGAAAAAGATCAGGATTTTCGTGAGAAGACAATTGCTGTAATTGAAGCAGTGTTAACTGATATTGTTCAAAAGATTGCGGCATTGCCTCTTCTAAGGGGCAAAGTCTAAGAACAATTTCATTTAAATAAAATCCGGCAAAAAAAGCATCACCAAAAAAGAAAACAGGCTGATTTAATATTTCCAGCTTAGCAAAATTTTTGAGTTCACTTTTACCCGTGGCTTGTAGCCGAATAGGCTGATATTGAGGGGGAGGAGTCTGCCTTAAGATGCCATCGACTCGCCCATATTCCTGAGTAAAAAGATGCACAATATGACTTTTTTCACGGTATTTACGGTGATGAATCATATATCCATGGAGGACTTCATTGCGCATCATAAAAAGAATCTATTCCTCAGATTCTTTTTCTTTTTTATCATCCTCATCATCACCGTCAGGAATAACAGCACCTACAACAGCTGCTGTACCTTTAACTACACCTTTAGTAGTTTTATAGGCGATACCTACTGGTACGGTTACAAGTTTATATACACAACCTTGTAACATCAATGTACATCCAACTATAGCGATTAATGATGTAATTGTTTTCATACCAGCATCCTTATCCTTTAGATATCACTGTATCCTAAGCTTTTTAGAGCACGCTCATCATCAGACCAGCCACCCTTCACTTTTACCCAAAGTGTGAGCATAATTTTTTGCTCAAACATTTTTTCCATGTCTTTTCGAGCATCCATACCAATCGTTTTAAGCTTGGTTCCTTTCTCACCAATTACAATGGCTTTTTGACCAGCACGGTCCACAAAAATCGTTGCATCGATATAGGTACAGGCTGGTTTTAAACGACCAGTTTTTTCATTAACAGTCGCTTCTTCCGTTTTGAAAGATTCAATTTGTACTGTTAAATCATAAGGAAGCTCTTCACCCAACTGACGCATGATTTTTTCGCGAATAATTTCACTCGCCAAGAAACGCTCAGAGCGGTCAGTAATCTGATCAAATGAATACAAAGGTGGCTGATAAGGAAGATACTTCTCAATCGTTTCACTCAAATGTTCCAAGTTTGCACCACGTAATGCAGAAACAGGAACAATCTCAGCAAAATTCATAAGTTTGGCACGTTCTTGAATGAGAGGAAGAATCTCTCTTTTATCTTCAAAAGTGTCCGCCTTATTAATGACCAAAATAACCGGCATTTCAGCATTCTTGAGTTTCTCAAGTACTAAATCGTCATTTTGAGTCCACTTATAAGCATCAATAACAAATAAAACTAAATTAACGTCACGTAATGCAGAGTGTGCAGCACGGTTCATCATTTTATTAATAGCACGCACTTCTTTTTTATGCATACCTGGGGTATCTACATATACCGCCTGCATTTTTTCACGTGAATCAATACCAATAATTTTATGACGTGTTGTTTGAGGTTTACGCGAAGTAATAGAAAGTTTTTGACCCAATAAATGGTTCATGAGGGTAGATTTACCCACATTTGGACGTCCCACAATCGCCACAAATCCGCTCTTAAAATCCGAAGGGATTGTTACGCCTTTGGAACTAAAAAATTGATCAATCAGATTATTAGGATCTTGGTTTTCATTTGAATCTGGATTGATTTGATCAGAATGCATCGACATGCAGGTTATTGCTCCAATAACTTTAAAATTTCCGCCGCTGCTGCCTGCTCGGCAAAACGACGACTTGAACCCTCACCATAAATCTTCGGTAAACCATCTACCACACATTCAACTTTAAAGTGCTGATGAGGTGCATCACCCTGAATATCTACAACCTCGTAAACAGGGAGAGGTTTTTTACGTGCTTGTAGATACTCTTGTAAACGTGATTTCGGATCTTTGAGTTGATCCGTAGGTTCTATATGGTCTAAATAGGGTATGTACCATTTTAGCACAATATCTTTAAGTAAGTTGAGATCACCACTATCAAGATAAATTGCACCAATAATCGCTTCTACCGTATCTGCTAATATTGACTCACGATGATGACCACCAGATTTCAACTCACCTGTGCTTAATATTAAACACCGACTAAGTTGCAAATCGGTTGCAATCTTACCTAACGCTTCCTGACGAACTAAAGTCGCACGCATACGTGTGAGACGACCTTCATTTTCATTTGGATAGGCATGATATAGATAATTAGCGATTATCATGCCTAATAATGAATCGCCCAGAAACTCTAAGCGCTCGTAATTGTATTTGTGACTCACCGAACGATGAGTCAAAGCTAACTGTAACAATTCAAGCTGCTTAAATTGATATCCGATTCGACTCAGTAAGCGAGGATCACTTAGTTTGAACTGATGTTTTATCAAAACTCTTCTCAAATGTTAAAACTAAATCAATATTAAATAAGAAAGGTTTTCTTACTTCATATTTCTTTTTGACCGTTAGACCTGACTGATTAAACACTTGAGCGATCTCTTTAAAGTGAAGATCACGAATATTGTTCATTTCGAGTCGCTGATCCATTTGTGTTACAAACTTTTGTGGTGTGATCTCAGAAGAGCTTTCTTGTAAAAGCTCTTCTATCTGATTATTAATCAGCCGATCATCCCAATATGCTGGCCAGACTGCAAGTACAGCTTTTACTGCAACTGCAAATATAACCACCCCAAATAAAATTGCTAAATACGAAGTACCCTGTTGTGCCTTACGCATTTCTTTTTTTCCTAATGGTTGTTTTTAATCTATTTTTCCATTTCGGCTAAAGTTAGGAAGATGTAAGCCCGGTTCTTTATGCATCCACACATAGAATGCTCGTCCTGTTAAGTTTTCTTCAGGCACAAAACCCCAGAAACGACTGTCTGCACTTTGATCGCGGTTATCCCCCATTGCAAAGTAATGTCCTTTTGGTACAGTCACTTCCCAATATAAACCGTCTTGGTTTGCATATTTACCATTTTCAACATAATTGATAAACGGTGCTTGGCGCGCCACATTTACGCCTTCAAGCTCGCGCATCGTAAAGGTATGCTCACCAATCGTCTCTTTATGATAAATAGACGTTGGCGTATCCATCACATCTTTTTCACGACTGAACTGTGTTAATACTTTCGGTACTTTTTGCCCATTAATAATCAATTGCCCATGGTCATAAACAATATGTTCACCAGGTAAACCGATTACACGTTTAATATAACTAATAGTCGGTTGAGGTGGATAACGGAATACAATTACATCACCACGCTTTGGTTCACCAACATCAATAATTTTCTTATTAACGATAGGTAAACGTACACCATAATCAAATTTATTCACCAGAATAAAATCACCAGTTTCTAAAGTTGGCACCATAGAGTCCGATGGAATATTAAATGGTTCATAAAGAAATGAACGGAGCACAAGTACTACAGCTAAAACTGGCCAAAAGTCATAGGCCCATGTAATGACAAAATTTTCGTTCCCGCGCCCTTTATTTGCACGCTGTTTTAATACA
The DNA here is from genome assembly GCF_013122135.1 of Acinetobacter lactucae. Taxonomy (NCBI): domain Bacteria; kingdom Pseudomonadati; phylum Pseudomonadota; class Gammaproteobacteria; order Moraxellales; family Moraxellaceae; genus Acinetobacter; species Acinetobacter lactucae. Next base: position 986,984 of record NZ_CP053391.1, on the reverse strand, counting down.
AGTTTATCTAACAACCACACTGCAAATAGAATCAGCGTAACTGGAACAAGAATTAAATTAAAATCAAAATCCACATGACCTCACTCGCAGCCTCGCTGCTTGTATTACAGTGGGGAAAGGAAATTAATCACTTCCCCACCCTTATTTCTTATCTTTCTACTTTCAATACAGCCAAGAACGCTTCTTGTGGAATTTCAACACTTCCCACTTGTTTCATACGTTTCTTACCTTCTTTTTGTTTAGAAAGTAGTTTTTTCTTACGCGAAACGTCACCACCATAACATTTTGCCAATACGTTTTTACGCATCGCTTTTACGGTAGAACGGGCAATAATTTGCGCACCAATTGCAGCCTGAATGGCAACATCGAACATTTGGCGAGGAATTAAGTCTTTCATTTTCTCAACCAATGCAATACCACGATGGCGTGCATCATTTCGGTGGCAAATCATAGCCAAGGCATCAACCTTTTCGCTATTAATTAACACATCAACCTTAACTAAAGCTGAACTTTCAAAACGTACAAAGTTATAGTCTAACGATGCAAAACCACGAGAGCATGACTTTAATCTGTCAAAGAAATCCATAACGACTTCAGCCATCGGGATTTCAAAAGTAATAGAAACTTGGTTACCCAGGAATTTCATATCTTTTTGTACACCACGACGTTCGATACATAGCGTCATTACGTTCCCTAAATATTCTTGAGGAACAAGGATATGACATTCAGCAATTGGTTCACGCAAATCTTCTACAGTCGATCCATCCGGCATTTTTGATGGGCTATCGATGTAAATCGTTTCGCCTTTCTTGGTTAATGCTTCATAAATTACGGTAGGCGCAGAACTAATCAGATCAAGATCGTACTCACGCTCTAAACGCTCTTGTACAATTTCCATGTGCAGCATACCTAAGAAGCCACAGCGGAAACCAAAGCCTAAAGCATCTGAACTTTCTGGCTCAAAGAATAAAGCCGAGTCATTGATCTGTAATTTTTGTAATGCTTCACGGAATGGTTCAAAGTCACTCGCATCAATCGGGAAAAGACCAGCATATACTTGCGGTTTAACTTTTTTGAAACCCGGTAAAGTTGCAACATCTGGTGTAGTAGCAAGTGTAATGGTGTCACCTACTGGCGCACCAAAAATATCTTTAATACCCGCAATAACAAAACCTACTTCACCAGCTTCAAGAATATCTGTTTCAGTATGCTTAGGGTTAAATACACCTACAGAAGTGACCGGATGAGTTTGTCCTGTCGATTTAACCAACATTTTGTCGCCCTTGCGGATACGACCTTGTTTAATACGAACAAGAGAAACTACGCCTAAGTAGTTATCAAACCATGAGTCGATAATTAATGCTTGTAAAGGTGCTTCACGATCACCTTCTGGTGCCGGAATAACATCGACCAAACGCTCGAGTACACCGTCAACACCTAAGCCAGTCTTTGCTGAACAAGTTGGTGCATCTGTCGCTTCAATCCCGATAATTTCTTCAATTTCATGAATTACACGTTCAGGTTCAGCCTGTGGTAAATCAATTTTATTTAGAATAGGAAGAACTTCGAGACCTTGCTCAATTGCTGTATAACAGTTTGCAACTGATTGTGCTTCAACGCCTTGTGCAGCATCTACAACCAATAGTGCACCTTCACATGCAGCTAATGAACGAGAAACTTCATATGAGAAGTCAACGTGCCCAGGCGTATCAATAAAGTTCAGTTGATATTCCTGACCATTTGGATGGGTGTAATACAGCGTGACGGAAGCGGCTTTAATGGTAATCCCACGTTCACGCTCAAGCTCCATTGAGTCTAAGACTTGGGCTTGCATTTCACGATCTTGTAGACCGCCACACATCTGAATAAAACGGTCAGCCAATGTAGACTTACCATGGTCAATGTGGGCAATAATCGAGAAATTTCGTATATTTTTGATATCGACGGATTTTTTAGCTTGCGCCATGGGTTACCTTGAGAAAATATAGAGTGCTATGTAGCTTGTTTTAATACACAGCCAAAGCGGTTAAATAAATTGCGTGAGATTATAACAGATGCATATTTTAAAGTATCCAAAATAATCATGAGCTTTGTACTTATGTTTTAAAAAAGGACAGTCAAAGTAAGCGTATTGCTTCAAATTATCGAGCATACGAAACGGTAAAATCATAAGGGTTTATGCTTGAGTCAAGCGGCTTGTATGCATGGGTAAAAGTTGGCGACATTCGTTTTGGACGCCCTGTAGCAATTTCAATACATGCCCATTTGGTATTTCCAACAAATAATACGGCCTGATCTGATGGACGGAAAAACACATACTGGCGGAAAGAATAAAGCGCATTAATATCATCTAACCATGTACGTAACACAATTTGTTCGCCTTCAAACGCAGCTTTACGATATTGCACATGATGCTCAACCGCGACCATTGCATGTTTTAACTCAAGATACTTAGTTACCCCTACTCCCAAAGTTTCAACATGAGCAGCAGCTACATCCTGCATCCATTGAACATACATCACATTATTTACATGTCCCAACGCATCAATATGATGTGGCTGCACCTGAATATGTAAATCAAAAATACTACTCACAAATGAACACTCTTATTTATTAACTTTAAAACTGAAATTAAGTGTAGGTAGATATCACTAAACGCTCAAGTTAAATAACAAAAACCACCCATTTTAGGGTGGTTTATTAATTTGGTTGAGGGTTATTGAATACGTAAACCAAGCATCGCTCGCTGTCCCTGACGAATAATAGCAACGCGTGCTACGGTATTTTTCGGCAAGTTAGAAACAACTTTTGCAAAATCCTGACTATTTAAAATTTGGCTATTATTGACTTGCGTAATTACATCGCCCGGAATGATATTTGACAAAGATGCCAAACCACCACGGCGAACATCTTGTACAAAAATACCACCTTTCACGTTCAACGCATTTTTTTCCGGTTCAACTAGATCACGAATACTCATGCCTAAAACTGGCCCTTTAGATGCAGCACCTTGTGCACCAGTAGCAGGTGTTTCATCTGGAGCAGTCGTTAAGGTTGCTGAAATATTACGTGTTTTATCATCACGTAACACTTCAAACTGAACGGTTTGATTTGGCTGTACTTTGTTTAATGCATAGAGTAAATCACTTGTACGAAGTACAGGCGCACCATTTAATTTTAAAATCACATCTCCAGCTCTTAGCCCTGCTTTTTGTGCAGGTGAGTTCGGAGAAATTTGAGTAATTAAAGCACCTTCGGGTTTTGGTAATTTGTAGGCATCAGCAAGGTTTCGATCAATATCTTGCATCATCACTCCTAGATAAGAGCGTGTGACTTTACCTTTTGTTTTGAGCTGGTCGGCAACATCCATTGCTACATCAATCGGAATAGAGAAAGACAAGCCCATATAGCCGCCAGTACCACTAAATATTCGAGAGTTTACCCCGACCACTTCACCATTTTGATTAAATAATGGACCACCAGAGTTACCTGGGTTTAAAGCTACATCAGTTTGAATAAACGGCACCGAAGTTTCACCGCTCATGTTGCGTGATTTTGCACTAACAATGCCTGCCGAAGCTGAGTAGTCAAAGCCAAACGGCGAACCAATAGCTAAAACAGGTTCTCCGACACGTAAACGATCAACATTTCCTACTCGTAAAGCTGGATAGTTAGTTCCATTTACTTTTAACAAAGCAACGTCTGTACGCTCATCACTACCCACTACGGTTGCATCAATTTCACGGCGGTCATTTAGAGTGATGCTGATACGAGAGGCATTTTCAATCACATGGTGGTTTGTGAGTAAGTAACCATCTTTACTAATGAAGAATGCACTTCCGTAAGCTGTTTTTTCTTGTGGACCTTGTTGCTGTGGAATGATGACCTGATTGCCAAAGAAACGTTTTAAAATTTCAGGAACTTGCTGCTGCAACAGTTCATCCTGAGTCATTTTTTTTACGACATTTACACTCACGACTGCTGGACTAACTTGTTCAACAAGATTTGAAAAATCAACAGCAGCATTTGCTTGAACAGCAGCAACTGTAAATACCGCTGCATACATTCCTTGTTGTAAATAGCGAGATTTCATTCGGTGCTCACCCACAATTGGTCTACGAGAATAAGGATAAAACTGTTGTATCACAACGCTTTGAGGTTGTGCGTAACAATATGTTTATTTGTAATACGTCATCACAAGGATTATTTTACGCATTGCAACTTTTTAAGCCAATTGCAATTTTTCTCTGAGTTAGAGCGCTTAAGCTCTTGCCTTTTTAGGTAAAAAGGGGTGTCATTAGCGGACGTTTTAAATTGATGCGAATGGACATGCCTAATTTACAGACAATTCACCACTTTGACGTGATTATTGTGGGCAGCGGCGGCGCTGGTTTAAGTCTGGCTTTATCGTTACCAAATCATTTTAATATTGCAGTTTTAGCCAAAGCTGCTCTAACCGAAGCAAGTACCTTTTATGCTCAAGGTGGCGTTGCTGCTGTTCTTGATGAGACTGACTCTATTCAACAGCACATTAATGACACTATGATTGCAGGCGCTCATTTATGTGAAATGGACGCGGTACAACATACCGTAGAAGGCGGCCGCCCTTCTGTTGATTTTCTTTTAAAACAAGGTGTGCAATTTACCCTCGATGAGGATGAGCAACTTCACTTAACTCGCGAAGGTGGCCACTCACAGCGCCGCATTATCCATTCTGCTGATGCAACAGGCAAAGCCATTTCAACTACTTTGGTTGAGCGTGCCAAAGAACGTAAAAATATTACTATTTTTGAAAACTATATTGCGATTGATTTAATCACTTCGCATAAATTAGGTCATATTGACCAAGCGAATCGTGCTATTGGTTTGTATGCATTAGATGAAAATACTGAAAAGGTTCATACCTTCCTTGCACCATTCACCGCGCTAGCTTGCGGCGGTGCGATGAAAGCCTACCTATATACATCTAATCCAGATATTGCTACAGGTGATGGTATTGCAATGGCTTTCCGTGCAGGTTGCCGTGTAGCCAATATGGAATTTAATCAGTTTCATCCAACGTGTCTCTATCACCCTCAAGCACGCTCGTTCTTAATTACCGAAGCTATGCGTGGTGAAGGTGCTTATTTGCGTCTACCTGATGGCGAACGTTTTATGTTGCGTTTTGATGATCGTGCAGAACTGGCTCCTCGCGATATTGTGGCACGTACAATTGACCACGAAATCAAACGTCTCGGTATTCGTCATGTCTGGTTAGACATTACCCATAAATCACCTGAGTTTATTAAAGAGCACTTCCCTACACTCTATGCAAGATTACTTGAGTTAGGTATCGACATTACCAAAGACATGATTCCTGTGGTTCCGGCAGCTCACTATACATGTGGTGGTGTTGTGGTTGACTCAAATAGCCAGACGGATATTGAAGGTCTATATGCCATTGGTGAAACGTCATATACGGGCTTACATGGTGCAAACCGTATGGCAAGTAACTCATTACTTGAGTGCTTCGTTTACGGTATGAGTGCAGCAAAAGATATCGAAAATAAATTTGATGAAAACTTCAAATTACCTGAAGTACCAACTTGGGATGACTCACAAGTAACTAATCCAGATGAAGATGTTGTGATTTTACAAAACTGGGATGAGTTACGTTCGACCATGTGGAACTACGTTGGTATTGTAAGGACTACTAAACGTTTAGAACGTGCTTTACACCGTATTGAAATGTTAAAGCGCGAAATTACTGAATATTATCAAGATTACCGTGTCAGTAAAAACTTGATCGAGCTGCGTAACCTTGTTTTAGTATCTGAAATGATTGTGCGCTGTGCTATGCAACGTAAAGAATCACGTGGTCTACATTACACTCTCGATTATCCGGAAACTTCGAGTGAGATTCGTAAAACGGTTTTAACTCCTCCAAATTTTGCGGTAGAACAGCCCTTAGTTAATACTGATAGTTAAGCTATTCTTCTACTCTACAAAAAAGCACAGCTCTGGCTGTGCTTTTTATTTGCTTTGATATTTATGGTCTAGGTGGGATTGAATAAGTCGCGGTCACATGCGCAACGGGTTCATCCAAACCGACTGAATAAATCCAGACTTCCCCAACAATCAAGCTCTTTCCGACCTTCATGAGTTTACATTCACTACGTAAGTCTTGATCACCCGCGGGTTTTCTTAAAAAATTAATATTAAAGTTGGTTGTCACAGCCAAACCAACAATACCGATCTCACCTAATATCGCAATATATAAAGCAAAATCTGCCAAAGTCATCATGGTTGGGCCAGATATGGTGCCACCGGGACGTTGATGTCTTTGATCAACATGATAATAAACAACTGCTGCTTTGGGTGTGACTGATTCAATCGTGCAATGTTCAAGACTGGGTGGAAATTCCTTTTCAAGAAATGCCACGATTTCTTCTTTTGAACTTTTCATCCTTGTTATTCTTCAATCTATAAAATCATATGTAAGATAGCATAAGAAAATAACAGATCTTTTCTATGACGTTTTAAATCAGAATTAACGTCATTTTTAACCACTCCCATTTTTATAAGAGTGGCTCATTCAATTGCTTATCCTAAATATTGCAATGCCTGTTCGAACACCTGATCAGGACTTTGAGTTGCATCTATTCGCTTAATACGTTCTGGTTCAGCTTTCCATAAGGTTTCATAACCTTCACGAACCTTAGTAAAGAAGCTTAACTTTTCTTGCTCAAAACGGTCTAAAGCTCCGCGTTCACGCGCACGGTTCATACCCAGTTCAATTGGCGCATCTAACCAGAAAGTCACCTTAGGCATGCGTGAAACAAAATTCTGATTTAAAAGCTGCAATTTATCTTGGCTTAAACCGCGACCAGAACATTGATAAGCAAAACTTGCATCAGTAAAACGGTCACTTAATACAATTTTATTAGATTCTAGAGCTGGCAAAATAACCTGTTGTAAATGTTGAGCACGTGCCGCATAAATGAGTAGTAACTCAGTATCATGACTCATATTTTCATCATGATTCACAGCCAAAAGCATTGAACGAATTTGTTCAGCTAGCGGCGTCCCACCCGGCTCTCGAGTTAAAACAACTTGTTTGCCTTGCTCTTCAAAATGCTGATGAATTTTTCGAATGAGTGTAGTTTTACCTACCCCTTCCGTGCCTTCAAAGCTAATAAACATCTCTTTTCCTTATTTCTTCGATCTCAACACGGATAAATAGTCCTGCACCGCTTGATTATGCGCTTGCAAACTTGCCGTAAATTTATGTCCACCGTTACCAGTCGCTACAAAGTAGATGTTGTTTGAGTTATCTGGATGTAACGCTGCTTCTATTGCTTTTTGGCTTGGTAAAGCAATTGGAGTTGGCGGTAAGCCATTAATGGTATAGGTATTATATGGCGTTGGGGTACGCAGGTCTTCTCGGGTAATATTACCTTTATAGTTATTCCCCATACCGTAAATAACAGTAGGATCTGTTTGTAAACGCATACCGAGTTTTAAACGGCGGACAAAAACGCCAGAAACTTGTGCAAGTTCACTGTCTAAACTTGTTTCTTTCTCAACAATAGAAGCCATAATTAATGCTTCATATTTGTCTTTATAAGGTAAATTCGGCGCGCGATTTGCCCAAGCTGTATCTAGAGCTTTTATTTGACGATGATATAAATCGGTAAGAATTTTCTTGTCAGTCTCGCCTTTGGCAAAGAAATAAGTATTCGGCGCGAACAAGCCTTCCGGATGATCGAAAGGAATCCCAAGCGCTTTCATAAGCTGATCATTAGGCAAATCTAATATTGTATTTTTTACGTTTTTATCATTTTTGAGTGCAGTAATAAGCTGCTTAAAAGTTGTACCTTCAATCACCAAAACACGGTTCATCTGAGCATTATCAGCGTCAGATAGCATCTCTAACACTTGTCTTACGCTCATCCCTTGTTCAATTTCATACACACCAGCTTTCATACTGTCATGAATCATAAACTTTTGATAAAGCTTCAATATGATAGGAAAGCTAATTTTGCCTTCTTTCGCCAAACGATCAATAAAACCAGAATAAGTTTCCCCAGATGTAATCGATAACATCTGTTTTTTTCCTTCGATAGGATAAGCCTTAAACAAACTTGACCATAAAATGGCAAACGTAAAGATTAAAACAATAAAAAGGCCAATTAGAACCAATCGCTTAGAAAATTTTGGAGCTTGTTTTTTGTTATTTTTCTTGGCGTTTTTTGCTTTCGCATTGACAGGTGGCTTCGGCATATTAATGAATCTGATTTAAGTTAAGGATATGAAATAAATCTATGCATGCCTGTGTATCTAGCGTTTTCTCGCCTAAATGAGTAACCACTCGCATAGGGTTTAAAGCATTACAAAAGAATAGACTTTGTATTTCAGATACTTCATCTAACTCTATTACACGTACTTCACAGGCAATACCATGGTGCTGCATACGTGCCAGAATTTCTGCCCGCATTACACCGTGGACGCCATTATAGCGAAGTTCAGGAGTAATCCATCTATCATTTAAACGAATAAAACAATTACTACTGACCCCTTCAACAATATAACCTTGTACATCAGTAACTAATGCTTCATCCCACCCGAGTTGATCTGCTTCTTTTTTTAGCAATACTTGTTCAAGGCGGTTTAAAGATTTAAGTCCGACTAAGCTCGGCATGGTTAAACCTAGGGCCTGGTTTAAAACACCACACTGGATAGAGTCAGGCACAAATGGCTTTAAAGCTTTTGGATAAAACCAGATATAAATATCGGCCTCATGTTTCGGCAAACTATAACCGCGGTCGCCTTCCCCACGACTAATCACAATCTTCAAAGTGCCATTGAGTACGAGGTTCTGCTTTTGCAGCTGCTGCAAACTCAGTTCAATTAATTCAAAATTCGCAGTCAAAGACAGTCTTTGACATGCAAGTTTTAGACGTTCCCAATGTCTTTCTTTAAGCTCAATCTGGTTTTGAAAAACACGAATTGTGGTAAAGCATCCATCTCCATAATGAAAGGCTCGATCTAATAAAGGAATAGTCTCAACGGGTTGCCCATTTTTAAAACACCACATGTTTGTTTCATCCTTTGCTAAAAGCCGCCCCACAATACAACACCTTTCATTTAAATAATAAATGATTGATTTTAAAAAATTATACCGATTTCGTATCTACTTTTGAAACTTGTTATATATCAAGATTTAAGAATAGTTTATCTCTTTTTAATATTTCTATTTTTTTCATATTAAATTCGTTTTTTATTATTTTTTTAGAATAAAGACTAGCGCTATTCTGCGTTCATGTTTTGAACATTTCATATTTTTTGAGGACTTATCTCATGCGTTTTTCTCAATTAAAAGTCGGGGTTATCGCTGCACTTCTTTCTGTTTCATCATTTGCAGCCCAAGAATTTTTAAACGTCTCTTACGATCCTACTCGTGAGTTATATACAGATTTCAACAAACAATTCGGTACTTACTGGAAGCAACGTACTGGTCAAGATATTGAGTTTAAACAATCACACGGCGGCTCTGGTAAACAGGCTCGTGCGGTTATCGATGGCTTAAATGCAGATGTGGTGACATTAGCACTTGCCGCAGATATCGATGAAATTGCTGAAAAAGCAAAATTACTTCCAACTAACTGGCAGAAAAAGCTGCCACAAAACTCAACACCATATACATCAACGATTGTGTTTTTAGTGCGTAAAGGCAATCCAAAACAAATTAAGGACTGGGCTGATTTAATCAAACCAGGTGTAGAAATCATTACACCAAACCCGAAAACCTCTGGTGGTGCTCGTTGGAACTATCTTGCAGCATGGGCTTGGGCAAAACATCAACCAGGCGGCAATGACGCGAAAGCACAAGAATACGTTCGCCAAATTTATAAACACACTAAAGTTCTAGATTCGGGTGCACGTGGTGCAACGACTACTTTTGCTGAGCGTGGTATTGGTGATGTATTGCTAGCTTGGGAAAATGAAGCTCATTTAGCCATTCGTGAGCAACCAGGCAAATTTGAAATTATTACTCCGTCTCTTTCGATCTTAGCTGAGCCTCCAGTTGCAATTGTGGAGAAGAATGCAGCTAAAAAAGGCAACTTAACCATTGCTAAAGGTTATCTCAACTATTTGTACTCACCTGCTGGCCAAGAAATTGCAGCGCGTAACTTCTACCGTCCTCGCAATGCAGCTGTACTGAAAAAATACAGCAATGTATTTAAGCCATTGAAGCTTGTAACCATTGATAAAGAATTTGGTGGTTGGACAAAAGTACAAAAACAACACTTCGATAATGGTGGTGTTTTCGATCAAATCGTGAAAATCAATAGTGCAGAGAAGTAGTTCTTTGCATTAAAGATAAGGAGAACAGACATGATTCACACTGTAATTGTTCCGGGTGTAGGTGGCAGTGAACATCAGCATTGGCAATCTTGGTTGCAGCGTCAACTCGTGTCTAGTTCTCGTGTTGAGCAAAAAAACTGGGATAGACCTTTACTAAACGAATGGATTGAGCAATTTGTTAAAACAGTTCAAGCAGCTCAAGCCCCTGTTCAAATTGTTGCGCATAGTTTTGGATGCTTAACGAGTGTTGCTGCTTTAGCTGAGTATCCAGAATTAAAAAGCCAAGTTAAGAAACTTATTTTAGTCGCTCCAGCGAATCCGGCACGCTTTGGGGAAGCAGGGTTTGCTCGTCATAGCTTAACTGACTACAAAGCGTATTTTCATCAATTAAAAATTGATGTGCCTGCAACGCTGCTCATTAGTGAAAATGATCCGTGGCTTGGCCTTTTTGATGCTTTACAACTTGCAAAAGCATGGAAGTTAAATCCAATTAATCTTGGTGAAGTGGGTCATATTAATGTTGCCTCAGGTTTTGGGCCATTTCCAGATTTACTGAATTATTTGATTCCAGAAGATTCGATGTGTAGTCACTCATCTATCGACCCGGTAAAAACACATTTCTCTTTGAAATTTGCTTAATACCAATCTTTATACCGCACCGTTTATCTTTATTTATTCGCTTACTGGTTTCAGCAGGCTTTTCTCTTTGAGGAAATATCATGTCGCAGCGATCCCGAGTGCTGCCTGGGTTTGGTCTATCTTTGGGCTTCACCCTCGCCTATGTGTCTTTTATTGTGCTTATTCCATTAGCCGCAGTCTTTATCAAATCATTTGGAATCGGATGGGACGGATTATGGGAAATTTTAACGTCTGAGCGTATTTTAAAATCGCTTCAACTCAGCTTTAGTTCAGCTTTAATAGCAGCGTCTATTAATGTTGTGTTTGGCCTACTTTTGGCTTGGTGTCTTGTTCGTTACAACTTCCCAGGAAAACGTCTGGTTGATGCTCTAGTTGACTTACCTTTTGCTCTACCAACCGCAGTTGCAGGTATTGCTCTTACTTCGCTCTATGCACCTACTGGCTGGATCGGTCAATATCTGGAGCCACTCGGTATTCAGGTTGCCTATACGCCAATCGGGATTACGTTAGCATTGGTATTTATTGGTATTCCATTTATTGTAAGAACAGTTCAACCAGTACTCAGTGATATCGAAACTGAGCTTGAGGAAGCTGCTTCGGCACTCGGCGCAAATCGCTGGCAAACCATTACTAAAATTATTTTACCAATCTTATTACCTGCTCTATTTACAGGTTTTGCTTTGGCATTTGCCCGCGGCGTGGGTGAATATGGTTCTGTTATTTTCATTGCCGGCAATCAACCATTTAAAACAGAAATTGCTCCACTCATGATCATTTCACGTCTTGAAGAATATGATTATGCAGGTGCAACAACGATTGCTGCGGTCATGTTAGTTCTCTCTTTCATTATTTTATTTGCTATTAATTTACTTCAAGTCTGGGCAAACCGTCGTACGGGGAGAGATATCACATGAACCTACATACCGACAGCAATGCACTTGCCTTAAAGTTGCAATCTCGTGACGCGACACGCGAACCGACTTGGGTACGTTATACCCTCATTACTATTGCACTGATCTTCTTTCTCAGTTGCCTGATGCTGCCACTCATTCTGGTTTTTGTAGAAGCATTTAAACAGGGGCTTGAAGTCTATGTTCAGGCTTTGATTGATCCAGACACGCTATCGGCGGTGAAATTAACATTACTCACCGCAGCAATTGCAGTTCCGGTTAACGTGATATTCGGTGTTGGCGCTGCATGGGCTGTTTCTAAGTTCCAGTTTAAAGGCAAAGCTATTTTAACTACCATTATTGATATGCCTTTTTCGGTTTCACCCGTTATTGCAGGTTTAATGATTGTACTGATTTTTGGTGCACAAGGCTGGTTCGGCGGCTGGTTAATGGATCATGACATCAAGATTTTATATGCCGTACCTGCAATCGTTTTGGCCACTATTTTTATTACAGTTCCATTTGTGGCGCGTGAGTTAATTCCACTCATGGAAGCTCAGGGAACAGAGGAAGAAGAAGCAGCAATTGTACTCGGTGCTTCAGGTTGGCAAACTTTTTGGAAGGTCACCCTCCCTAACATTAAATGGGGTCTGATTTACGGCGTGATTTTGTGTAATGCTCGTGCAATGGGTGAATTTGGCGCAGTATCAGTGGTTTCTGGTCATATCCGTGGTGAAACCAATACCCTGCCATTGCATGTCGAAATTTTATATAACGAGTACACATTTAGCGCAGCCTTTGCCGTGTCCTCACTGCTTGCCTTCTTAGCTCTTTTAACACTGATTTTAAAAACTTGGTTAGAGCTACATCAAGATAAACCAGAACCGCATTCAACTGATTCGTAAGGAATGAAATCATGAGTATTCAAGTTAAAAATATTGAAAAACACTTTGGTGCATTCCATGCGCTTAAAAATATTTCCCTAGACTTTCCAGAAGGTGAACTGGTTGCATTACTTGGTCCATCTGGATGCGGTAAAACAACGTTACTTCGTATTATTGCAGGTCTAGAATCAGCTGATGGCGGTCAAGTGTTACTTGAAGGTGAAGATGCGACTAATGTACATGTACGTGAGCGTCAGGTTGGCTTTGTATTTCAGCACTATGCTTTATTCCGTCATATGACCGTATTTGACAATATTGCCTTTGGTTTACGTGTTCGCCCTCGTGCAACACGCCCTTCGGAAGCTGAAATTAAAAAACGTGTTACTCGTTTACTTGATCTAGTTCAACTGGGCTTTTTAGCAGACCGCTACCCTGCCCAGCTTTCAGGCGGACAACGTCAACGTATTGCTTTAGCACGTGCTTTGGCTGTAGAGCCTCGTGTGTTATTACTGGATGAACCATTTGGTGCTTTAGATGCCAAAGTTCGTAAGGAATTACGCCGCTGGTTACGCAACTTACATGATGAGTTGCATATCACTTCAATTTTTGTAACTCACGATCAGGAAGAAGCGCTTGAGGTTGCAGACCAGATTATTGTCATGAATAAAGGTAATGTTGAGCAGATCGGCTCACCTCGTGAAGTCTACGAAAAACCTGAAACGCCGTTTGTATTTGATTTCTTGGGTCAGGCAAATCGATTTGAAGGTGAAAACACCGGCGGTATTATCCGTATTGGCAATGACCGTATTCAATTACCGACAGCAGTTGAAGCACCTCAAGGAAAAGTGATTGCTTTTGCCCGTCCAGATGAGTTACATATTCACTCGCAACCGCAAGCGAATACCATTGAAGCGACATTTGTACGTGAAATCTGGATTGCCGGAAAGGTAGTGGCCGAATTACAAGACCGTAATGGACGTTTAATTGAAATTGCTCTGAGCAGTGAAGCTGCAAAATTACATGCATTTAAACCAAATCAAACTGTTTGGGTGAGTGCATCACAATTGCACTTGTTTGCAGACCAAGTTGCTTAAGAAATATATTTGGTGAGGAAATATCTTGCGGATTTTTTAGACGCTCCTCACCTCTTTTGAGGAAAAGTGTAAATGAACTTTCAACAATTAAGAATTATCCGAGAAACAGTACGCCAAAACTTTAACTTGACGGAAGCATCGGCTGCACTCTACACGTCTCAATCGGGTGTAAGTAAACACATTAAAGATTTAGAAGATGAATTAGGTGTTCAACTTTTCGTTCGTAAAGGTAAACGCCTTTTAGGTTTAACTGAACCAGGCCAGTCACTTCTTAGCATTGTTGAACGCATGTTAGTAGATGCTGAAAATATTAAGCGACTTGCCGAAGATTTTAATAAGGTTGATGAAGGGACATTAACGATCGCAACTACTCATACTCAAGCGCGTTATGTATTACCTCCGATCGTCAATCAATTTAAGAAATTATTTCCAAAAGTTCACTTGATTTTACAACAAGCTAGTCCTGTCGAAATTTCAGAAATGCTATTACAAGGTGAGGCAGATATTGGAATTGCAACCGAGTCTTTAACGACTGAAGAAAATCTGGCTAGCATTCCTTACTATCAATGGCAGCACAGTATTATTACCCCGCAAAATCATCCTTTAGTACAGGCAGAAAAGATCACTTTAGAACTTTTAGCTGAATATCCGCTTATTACTTATCATGGTGGTTTTACAGGTCGATCTAAAATTGATAAAGCCTTTGATGAAGCCCAACTCGACGCAGATATCGTAATGTCAGCTCTTGATGCCGACGTTATTAAAACCTATGTAGAACTGGGCATGGGTGTCGGTATTGTCAATGACGTAGCTTATGATACAGAACGTGATTATCGCTTAAAGCAAACCAAGACTGATATTTTTGGTGTTAATACGACATGGATTGCAGTCCGCAAAGGCCACTTATTACGCGGTTATGGTTATGAGTTTATTTCGTTATGCTCACCTGATGCAGATATTAAAGCGCTTAAGAAAATCGCTTACCCAGATGAATAAAAATTAAGAAAAAATAAAAGAGCTTTTTAGCTCTTTTATTTTATTAGAGTTAAAAAAACGAGCCGTAGCTCGTTTTTCTTTTTGATCTTACCAGTAGAAGTTCACACCTACTTTACCAACTGGCATCCATTGGTATTTATCATCATTACGAATTTCATTTGCTTCTTTATCAACTGCATCTTGGGCAGATGTTGGGTTACCAGTTACAGGAGAAAGGTTATACTGAGTTAACTGAACTTGTGGATTACCAGTATAGTAGGCACCTACCTCACCAAATACACCCCAGTTTTTGCTAATTTTTGGAGCAAAACCAAAACCTAAGTATGGAGCGATATCATTCTTGTAAGACATTTTACCTCTTACACCGCCCTCTTGACCAGCAACCGCTTGTTGATAGTTCTTACCATCAATTGACAATGTTTCACCATTACCAATACGTTTAGCTAAGTCATAATCATTATCTAGATAAGCAGCACCCGCAGCTACATATAAGCCTTGAGCCCAACGGTTAGCACTTGCACCCCATGGACGAATTTCAGCATTTAAATAGATATTGTTATTATCCATATCTAGGTCATATTTAGTACCATTTACAGAAACATCATCTGTCCACGAAATGTCACCACCATTATAACCAAGAGCTAAACCTACATATGGGTTTGCTTGCCATAATAAAGCACCACCGTAACCAGTTGTACCTACCTCAGCACGTGCCCCCACAGGAATTAATTGGTTTTTGTCAAATGCGTAGCTGTCATGAACAACGGCTTCATCTGCCATAGCAGCGCCAGCAGCGAATAAAGCTGTTGTAGTGACTAATACACGTAATGCTTTCATAGTTTTCTCCTCAAAAAGGCTCTGTTTTTAATTTATTCATCTTGTGACTGAAATCATAATAATGACAGCTTAGATTCTTTTTTATACAAAAAATGCTAGATTTCTGTTATTTTTTGATACAAATTGAGTTAAATTTTTATTTTCAAATCATTTTTGTGTAAAAAACACTTGATTATCTAATAAGCTTATTTTGATTTATCTCATTTATATCATCAATTAAACGTAACACGTTTTTTGAAAGATTCTTGTCACAAATTAGTGTAAAATCTTTAAAATTTTTTATGGAAGGAAGATCATGTCTCAGCTTTCTACGATCATTGAGCAAGCATTTGAAGACCGCGCAAATTTTACTGCAGCAGATTGTTCAAGCGAAATTCGCCAAGCTGTTGAAGAAGCAATTGCTGGTTTAGATAACGGTACACTTCGAGTTGCTGAAAAAATCAATGGTGAATGGGTTGTTCATCAATGGTTAAAAAAAGCTGTTTTATTATCATTTAAACTAAATGACAATAAACCAATCGAGTCATGTGATCTTCGTTTCTACGACAAAGTTGAAACTAAATTCTCTGGTTGGACTGAAGAGCAATTTAAAGCTGCAGGTGTTCGTGTTGTTCCTCCTGCTGTAGCACGTCGTGGTAGCTTCCAAGCTAAAAATGTGGTGTTAATGCCATCTTATGTCAACATTGGTGCTTATGTAGATGAAGGCACAATGGTTGATACATGGGCAACTGTAGGTTCATGTGCTCAAATCGGTAAAAATGTTCACTTATCTGGTGGTGTAGGTATCGGTGGTGTTTTAGAACCATTACAAGCTAACCCAACCATTATTGAAGACAACTGCTTTATCGGCGCGCGTTCAGAAATCGTTGAAGGCGTTATTGTTGAAGAAGGCTCAGTAATTTCAATGGGCGTTTTCATTGGTCAATCAACTAAAATTTATGACCGCGAAACTGGCGAAATCCATTATGGTCGTGTACCAGCCGGTTCAGTTGTAGTTTCAGGCAGCTTGCCATCTAAATGTGGTACTTACAGCTTATATGCTGCAATTATCGTGAAAAAAGTTGATGCAAAAACACGTGCAAAAACGAGCTTGAACGATTTGTTACGCGCTGACTAATTTGTTATAAATCTCTTGCGGAGCTTTAACACTCCTCATCTCTACGGTCAACACTGATCGTAGAGATTTTATTTTTTTATATAGTGTGGTATTTCTAGAATGGCTTCCTTACGTTCCTCTGCAATTCCTGTCTCAGACCCTGCGTCCGGTTTACGCATTACCGAGATTTTTTACTCGTTGCAGGGTGAAGCAAACGCCTCTGGCCTACCGACTGTATTTATCCGTCTAACGGGCTGTCCATTACGTTGTAGCTATTGCGATACCACTTATTCTTTTGAAGGTGGTGAACGTTTTTCACTTGAACATATCATTGAAACAGCTACACAATTTCAAACACCTTATATTTGTGTGACTGGTGGTGAACCTCTCGCACAGCCAAACTGTTTGATTTTATTACAACGTTTATGTGACGCAGGTTTTGATGTTTCTTTAGAAACCAGTGGCGCTCTTGATGTATCAAGAGTGGATCCCCGTGTTTCAAAAGTCCTCGATTTAAAGACTCCAACTTCTGGTGAAGAACATCGTAATCTCATCAGCAATCTTGACCATTTAACACCACATGACCAAATCAAATTTGTGATTTGCAATCGTGAAGACTATGAATGGTCAAAGCAACAAGTTGAAAAATATCAACTGCACACAAAAGTCAGTACCGTTTGGTTCTCCCCTGCCTTTGCAGTTGAAAAAGGTGCTGTAGGCCTGCCACGTCTAGCACGTGATCTGGCACAGTGGATACTTGATGATAAATTACCTGTTCGTTTCCAACTTCAGTTACATAAACTGCTTTGGAACGATGAATCAGGTCGTTAATCACTCAATAAAATAAATCATTCCGAATATGGAGAAAAATATGCGCCCTCGTGCCATTGTTTTACTTTCAGGCGGCTTAGACTCAACCACTTGCCTAGCTTGGGCACAAGCGCGCTATGAATGTATTGCTATTAGTTTTATGTATGGCCAACGCTCAACCACTGAACTTGATGCTGCAAAAGCATTAGCTCAGCGTTCAGGTGTTGAACATCGTGTAATTAATATTGATCTAGCAAATTTAGGTGGATCAGCACTTACAGATCACAACATTGCCGTACCAGAGCAGTTACAAGAAGGTATTCCTGTAACTTATGTACCAGCGCGTAACACTATTTTCCTTTCATATGCTTTAGCAGCAGCCGAAGTATTTAATGCTGAAGCAATTGTTATTGGCATCAATGCCGTTGATTATTCAGGATATCCTGACTGTCGTCCTGAATTTATTGATGCTTTTGCCAATATGGCTCGTTTAGCAACTAAAGCTGGCGTAGAAGGAAAACCACTTAAGTTTGAAACACCCCTGTTACATTTATCCAAAGCGAATATCATACGTTTAGGGATTGAACATGGCGTAGACTATAGTCAAACGGTATCTTGCTACCAAGCAGATGCTCAAGGACGTGCGTGTGGTAAATGTGACAGTTGCCGTTTGCGTAAAGAAGGCTTTATCGATGCCGGTGTTACTGACCCAACACGCTATATACCGTAATAAGTAGGTAAAATTTATGAAGTTGTTAAAATCAAATCTTATTCTTTCATCTTTATTCTCAGCAGCTGCACTTATGGCTGGTTCAGCTCAAGCAGCTGAAAACCCAGTTCAAGCGGCATATAAAAGCACTAACGTTAAAGGCGCATTAGTTAACGTTTGTAAAGAACAAACTGCTAAAGGCGGCAAGTTAAGTTCATCTGAAGTTAGCAAATTCTGTAGCTGCCAAGTTGAAGCACAAGGTAAAGTGACTGAAGCACAAAAATGGGAAATCCAAAGCGCAATCAATGCGAAGAAAAGTCCAAGTTCTTTAGGATTTGTACAACAACAAAACCGTGATCTTAAAGCATGTTTCGGTCCTCAGTTAACAACTAAGCTTGAAAAATTAACTGAAGAAGCTATGAAAGCAGCTCAACAAGCTCCTAAAAAATAAGCTTCTAATGTTCCAAATTAAGCCTGCATTTATGCAGGCTTTTTTGTAGCTCTGTTAAAATCACAGTACTTTTGATCAATTCTTTTAAAATAAGCAATGCAAGAACAGTGGAAAACGAATGCTAACCATAAAAGGTCTATAGTCTCATTTAGTGGAGGTAAAGACAGTTCGCTGGCACTCTACCATGCAATGCAGACTGGTGAAGTGATTGGATTGATCGTTATGCTAGAAGAACAAGGCCAACGTTCTCGTTCACATGCTATGCCTCTTGATATTATTCAAGCACAAGCTAAAGCAATCGGCTTACCCGTATTTATGGCTTCATCAAGCTGGAATGACTATGAAGCTAAATTTATTGAGTTACTCACTCAGGCAAAGCAACAAGGAACCGAGGTACTGGTTACAGGTGATCTTGATATGCCTGAACATGGCTGTTGGCATGATCGAATAACGCAACAAGTGGGACTTCGATTAGGAATGCCTCTTTGGCTACGTCCACATCGTGAAGTTGTTGAGGAATTCATTACTCTTGGATTTCAAAGTGTCATTGTCACTGTGAATCTAAAACTAGGAATGAAGGTCGAAGATTTAGGTAAAACCTTAACTTTAGAATACATCCAAGAACTTGAGAACCGTGGCATTGATCCATGTGGTGAGGGCGGAGAATTTCATACGACTGTAATTGATGGGCCAATTTTTAACAAAGCTATTCCTGTAAGAAAACTCAATATTGTTTATCATGAGGAATATGCTTTTTTACCACTTGAATTAGATCAAATTTAACTTTTAAAGGATAAGAAATGTCTGAGAATATTCAACTGCCAAATCAGGTGTTCCCTACCACACACGGTGAAGTGAACTTGACCGAAGTCGAAAATGAATGGTTAATCATTTACTTCTATCCTAAAGACTCAACACCAGGGTGCACAACGCAAGCAGTTGGTTTTTCTTGTTTGAAAGATCAATTTGAAGCTTTAGGTGCCCGTATTATCGGTGTTTCACGTGACTCAGTGAAAGCCCATCAAAATTTTACAGAAAAGCAGGCACTAACAATCGATTTAATTAGTGATAAAGAAGAAGTTCTTTGTCATCATTTTGATGTGATTAAAGAAAAGAATATGTATGGAAAAAAAGTAATGGGTATTGAACGTTCTACTTTTATTTTCCATAACAAAACTTTAGTTAAAAGCTACCGTAAAGTTAAAGCAGCTGGGCATGCAGAGCAAGTTCTAGAAGACTTAAAAGCTCTACAAACAGCTTAGTAAATTTAAATATCAAAGAGCGAGCGTAAAGCTCGTTTTTTGTATATGCACAAATTACTTACTCCTTTACTTTGGCGTATGATAAAGACATTAGAATAATTCACGCTAAGGTATTTACATGGGTCTGCTCAAAGTTTGTAATTTACTGTCTAGTGGCCTTGTTATTTCTGCATGCTCTGCTAGTTCATCCAGTATGCCGCCCTCAATGACATCATCTACACCACAAGTTGAAACTCCACCTATAAAAATAAGTTGTCAAGATTTACAAAATCCGGCCTATCAACAAGCTGTACTTAAAATAATTAATCAGATTCGCCAGCAATCACGCCAATGTGGTCGACAATATTTTTCTGCAACCAGACCACTCAGTTGGAGCAATAATTTATACAAAGGTGCCCTGTCTCATAGTGAAGATATGGCAAAACACAAATTTCTCGGACATGTTGGCTCCACTGGCCTAGACTTAAAATCACGGTTGAAACTTTATAATACACTTGGTAAAGCCAATGGTGAAAATGTCGCGAGTGGACAGAAAACATTAGATGAAGTGATGTCTAGATGGCTGTCGAGCCCCTTACATTGTAGTAATCTAATGAATCCCAGATTTACAACCTATGCAATTGCTTGTGCTTCTGATCAATCTGTAAAACAAAAGAGCTATTGGACTCAACAATTTGGTACACGTTAAAAGGAAAAAAGATGCAATCAGGTTCAATCACCCCTATTTTAAGAATTTTTGATGTTGAGTTAGCTCAATCATTTTATCTTGAGTTCTTGGGTTTTCAGCTTGATTGGCAACACCAATTTGAAGACAACTTTCCGCTATATTTACAGATTTCCAAAGACGATTGCGTGATTCATTTATCTGAGCATTTTGGTGATGCAAGTCCACATAGTGCAATCCGCATTTATTGGGAACATATTTATGAGTTGCATAGTGAACTAAGCAAAAAAGACTATAAATTTTCTAAGCCTCAGGTAGAAAAAACAGATTGGGAAACACTTGAACTCAGCATCACCGATCCTTTTTCCAACCGAATTATCTTTTGGGCAGATGCTTAATCGATATAGATTTATTCAAAATCATCGAGATTAGAACGATCATCTTCTTCAAAACGTTGTTGCAGCTGTTGATAAGTACGTGTTTTTTTAAATTCATCCAAAAATCGAATAGTTCCTACAGGGAAAAATTCTGTTTGAATTTCACCACGATAATAAGCTTCACGCATTGGCGTTGCCGAAATAGAGTCTTTTAAACTATCAAGCTCAACCATAATCCACTCTGGAAATAGTCTCAAATAATATGAAGACTCATCTTTAAAATGCCCAATCAGACCAACTTTTGAGTTCGGTTCAATTACACCATTCACTAAAGATTTGACTTGTTTTACCCACTTTTCGTCATTATAAACATCAACCACATGTACAAATTTAATACGCTTTTGCTCTTCGAGAGAGAAATTAGATAAAATCATTTGCTCTCGTTCAATTGCAAGAAATGGATTTTTAATATTACGTTCCATTTGAGCAGAGCCTAGCGCCAAAACCACATAATGGCTTTGCTGTAAGGCAATTTCAATTGTCTGCATATGAGCCAAATGAAATGGTTGAAAACGCCCTATAAAAACGAGATAGTCAAATTTATACATAATTAGATTTTCACTTTTTATGAACTCACCAGTTAACCGCATTACAAAAAATATGCGCCATAATGAGAACCTAAAAATTAACAACGTGGTTTAAAGCAAGGATAGTACGATGACACTTAGCTGTATTCAACAACCTCATCAACATTTACACGCAAATTTAGAAGGTGGCGTACTCACCTTAGCCATAAATCGTCCAGAAGCAAAAAATGCACTGTATGGCGAACTTTACTTATGGATTGCCAAAGCACTTGATGAAGCTGACCAAAATAAAGATGTACGAATAGTCGTTCTACGTGGTGCCGAACATGACTTTACCGCGGGTAATGACATGAAAGATTTTATGGGTTTTGTACAAAACCCTAATGCAGGCCCAGCAGGTCAAGTTCCTCCTTTTGTACTCCTTAAATCTGCTGCCAGATTATCAAAGCCGCTTATTGTTGCAGTAAATGGTGTAGCAATTGGTATCGGCGTTACGATTTTATTACAGGCAGATTTAGTCTTTGCTGACAACACTGCCCTTTTCCAAATTCCATTTGTTAGTCTTGGTCTTTCTCCTGAAGGCGGTGCAAGCCAACTATTGGTTAAACAAGCCGGCTATCACAAAGCAGCTGAACTTTTATTTACTGCGAAAAAATTTAATGCAGAAACCGCAGTACAAGCAGGTTTAGTGAATGAAGTCGTTGAAGATGCTTATGCAACCGCTCAGGCAACCGCTCAACATTTAGCAGCTTTACCGCTTGCATCGTTAAAGCAAACAAAGGCATTGATGAAACATGATTTAGATCAAATTATTGAATGTATTGATCATGAAGCTGAAATCTTTATGCAACGCGTTCAATCACCAGAAATGCTGGAGGCTGTACAGGCATTTATGCAGAAACGTAAGCCAGATTTCTCGCAGTTTAATTAAAAATCAATTTCTATGATTTGAATAAACTCAAAGGCAGGCTCTTCGTAAGGATGGCTTGCCTTTAATGCTTTTGCTACAGCCTTGGCATTTTCTTCAATTACAATTGTTTCAACTCGCCACTCATCCACTTGTTCAAGCTCACCCAGCTCGCCAATATAAGGATCTGCGCCTTTGACTGGTTTAAATTGCCCTATTCCTTTCACTTGCCATGCACAGTGTTCATAATTACCGATACTGCCCGCACCAGCAGAAAAAATAGCTTGTTTAGTCGACTCAAGATGTGAATCAGGCACGTAATAAATCAGTTTTAACATGGTAGAATGACTCAAAACTAGTGAAATTGCTTTAAATCATACCGTCAAAAAAGCTTCTAAATCAAAGTCAGCTCATCATTACCAAATAATTTGCTCCAATAAAGAGGATCTGAATGGCAAGCGCCAAGCCAAATAAGCGCCAGCCCTTATCTTTGGTATACATTGTTCTTATGTGATACTTATTTTTCATCATTTTGATCTCCGATTTTTATCGTTGTTACAGAGAAAGCAAAAATTGATCCAATTTTAAACAAACTATAAAATGTTAAATAGCCAAATGTCTATAGGCTTATAATTTTTCTAAACTGCTTAAAAGAGCTACACTCATTTATATAGCTCTTATTCTTAACAAAATTTTAAAATTCAGCATACTAGCGGCATCTTTATAATTTTAAGCAGTCGATTTCTTTAAATATCTGTTCTCATATATTGTCATCATAAATGCTAAACCACATAAAATGACGAAGCCACCAGTCATTGGAATTAATGTGCCGTTATATAATTGCCCAATAATAGATGCAAGAATAAGCGACAAAACAGACGAAGCTGCACCAATAATAGCCGAAGCCATACCAGCAACATGTCCCATCGGTTCCATTGCAATCGCGTTTAAATTACCAAATAGAGTTCCAAATAATAAGAACAAAATGCAGGCATAAAGCATAAACATCCAGAATGAAACAGCCACGCCTAAAAGTTGAATTCCTAAGAAAGCCAAAGAAATTAAGCACAAACCTAGAAAACCATAAATACAAATTGGACGCATACCAAACTTCATCACAATTTTAGAATTTGTAAATGAAGCGACTCCCATTACACCTGCAAGCACAGCAAAATAAGCGCTAAACTCTTGCCCTGTTTTACCAAACTGCTGCATAAAAATTTGTTGAGAAGTTCCCAAATAACCAATGAATCCACCAAAACAGAAACCTGCACATAGCAAATAGCTCATGGTGGTTTTGTTACTTACGACTTCTTTAAAGCCTTCCTGAAATGCTTGTAGGCGCATAGGTAAACGATTTTCGGGAAGTAACGTCTCTTCCAAACGTAAAGCAACCCATGCCCCCACAACTGTGGCATAGACCATATATAAAACAAAGATCTCACGCCAACCAAAGAAATGGATAATGAGCTGTCCCAAACTTGGTGCAATTGCTGGGGCAACCATAAACACCATCATGATTAAAGACATGATGCGAGCCATTTGAGCTCCGCTGTATTTATCTCTAACAATTGAAATAGTAGCAACATAGGGCCCTGAAACACCAATACCTTGAATAAAGCGCCCAACTAAAAACCACTCAAAACTTTGTGTAGTAAAACACAACAAACTTCCTAAAAAGTAGATGATGATCCCAGCAAATAAAATACGCTTACGACCAATCGCATCGGATAGAGGTCCAGCAATGAGTTGCCCAATTGTCATGCCAGAGAAAATACCAATGATGACCCATTGCGTCTGATTATTATTCTTTAAGTCAAAAACTCGTCCGATTTCGCCCAAAGCAGGTAGGACGGCATCTATTGAAAAAGAAACAATCGACATGAGCAATGCCATGAGCAATGCAAATTCACGGAAATGGATTTTTGATTTCATTCTTCTTCTCTACTATTTATTCTATTTAAATTGTACAACATACAAATAAGCCACCTGACGGTGGCTTATTTCAGTCTTTATATTAACCAATAAACTTACGTGCGTTACGGAACATACGTAACCATGCACCATCTTCAGTCCACTCTTCTGGACTCCAAGAGTGTTGAATTGCACGGAAAGTACGCTCTGGGTGCGGCATCATAATCGTTGCACGACCATCTTTAGAAGTTACACCTGTAATCGCTTCTGGCGAACCATTTGGGTTCAATGGGTAATGTTGAGTCGGGTTACCGTGGCTGTCAACATAACGCAAAGCAACTTGGTTAGCTGCATTTAAGCTTGCAATATCAGCTTCACTTGCAACCGCACGACCTTCACCGTGTGCTACAGCGATCGGTAAAATCGAACCTTCCATTCCATTAAGCAATACAGAAACAGATTTTTCAACACGAACGTTTACGCTACGAGCTTCAAAAACTTCTGACATATTGCGATGGAAACGTGGCCAGTGGTCAGCACCCGGAATAAGTGGTGCTAATTGTGACAACATTTGGCAACCATTACAGATACCTAAGCTGAACGTATCTTCACGGTGGAAGAACTGTTCAAACTGATCACGTAATTTCGCATTGAACAATACTGATTTTGCCCAGCCACCGCCAGCACCCATGACGTCACCGTAAGAGAAACCACCACAAGTCACTAGACCTTCAAAATCACTTAGACTAACGCGACCAGCAAGTAAATCACTCATGTGCACGTCAACAGTATTGAAACCCACCTTATCAAAGGCTGCTGCCATTTCAATATGACCGTTTACACCTTGCTCACGCAAGATCGCCATATTAGGACGACGTGTGTTAATGAACGGTGCTTCAATAGGTTCATTCAAGTCAAATGTTGGTTTAGCAATTAAACCTTGATGTGATTTATCAGTAATTAAAGCGAATTCTTGGTCAGCAGTTTCTACGTTATCACGTAAACGTTGGATCTGATGAGATACCTCAGACCAAGCTTGTTGCAATTCTGCACGATCTAAAGTCAAACCGTTTACAGATAATTGATCTGTGTTGTTTACACGACCAACTACTGCAATTGCGTCTTTTAAGCTAGAAGCAGCAACTTCTGCTTGTAAAGCGTCCCAATCAGTTGCTTTGATTTGAAGAACTGCACCAATTTCTTCAGCAAATAAACTTGCTGGAGTTTGGTCTTCTAATGCAACACCTAAACGTGCAGCAAACATCATTTCAGCAACAGTTGCGAGTAAACCACCATCACCAATGTCATGGTAAGCTTGAATCAAGCCACGGTTGTTCCAATCTTGAATTAAAGCAAAGAACGCTTTGAAATCATCAAAACTATCAACATCTGGAGTGATGGAACCGATCGCTTTATATACTTGCGCAAGAATCGAACCACCTAAACGGAACT
Source organism: Acinetobacter lactucae (assembly GCF_013122135.1). NCBI lineage: Bacteria > Pseudomonadati > Pseudomonadota > Gammaproteobacteria > Moraxellales > Moraxellaceae > Acinetobacter > Acinetobacter lactucae. The sequence goes on along the minus strand of NZ_CP053391.1, from coordinate 961,068 downwards.
GACCTTTAGATAAATCAATGCGTACAAGTACTGAATCTTCTAAATTCTTAAGTTCAGGTGTTAAAGTCTTACGAACATCAGCTACTGGAGCAAATGCGGTAATTACACCAGTCATTGGAGACGTTACAGCTTTATCTTCACCGTTGTCATTCCAAGTGGTACGCATTGAAAGTGAGTCTTTACCTACAGGAATCGCAATTCCTAAAGCTGGACACATTTCCATACCAATCGCTTTCACACCTTCGAACAATGCTTGGTCTTCACCTTTTTGACCAGCAGCAGCCATCCAGTTTGCAGAAAGTTTGATATCGCTAATTTGTTCAATGTTTGCACATGCAATATTGGTAATTGCTTCAGCAACTGCCAAACGCGCAGATGCTGCTGGATTTAACAATGCAACTGGTGGACGTTCACCCATCGCCATTGCTTCACCAGTGAAGTCTTGTAAGCTTGTAGTCGTCACTGCTGCATCCGCGACAGGAATCTGCCAACGACCAACCATTTGGTCACGCGCAACCATACCAGTAATTGAACGGTCACCAATGGTGATTAAGAATGACTTAGATGCAACTGTTGGATTTTTCAATACGCGGAAAATCGCATCTTTCAAATCAACTTTTGAAGCGTCAAATTCATTCCCTTTACGCTCAATTGTTTCGTAAGAACGTTGCATACGCGGTGTACCACCAAGCATCACTTGCATTGGGATATCAACTGCATTGTTTTGGAACAATGGATCTTCAACAGTTAGATGACGTGCTTCAGTTGCTTCACCTAACACGGCAAACGGACAACGTTCACGAGCACAGATTGATTCGAACTGTTCTAAAGACTCTGGACGAATTGCAAGAACATAACGCTCTTGTGCTTCATTTGACCAGATTTCCATTGGGCTCATGCCCGGTTCTAATGAAGGAATCTTACGAAGGTTAAGAACTGCACCTAACTCATGATCGTTCACAAGTTCAGGCATAGCATTTGATAGACCACCCGCACCAACGTCGTGTACAGAAACGATTGGGTTAAAGTCTTCTAAACGCCAGCAAGTATCAATTACTTCTTGGCAACGGCGTTCCATTTCTGGATTTTCACGTTGTACAGAAGCGAAATCAAGGCTTTCACCCATTGTACCGCTGTCTACAGAAGATGCTGCACCACCGCCAAGACCGATTAACATTGCAGGGCCACCCAATACAATGAGTAAATCACCTGGTTGAATCGCATCTTTTTCTACGTGGTCGGGGCGAATGTTACCGTAACCACCAGCGATCATGATTGGCTTATGGAAGCCCTTCACTTCACCATTTACATTCTGTTCAAAAGTACGGAAATAACCATTTAATGCAGGACGGCCAAATTCATTATTAAATGCCGCGCCACCTAATGGACCTTCAATCATAATTTGTAATGGCGATGCCATACGTGAAGGTTTACCGTAGTTTTCTTCCCAAGGTTGTTCAAAACCAGGAATGTTTAAGTTAGAAACTGTAAAGCCTGTTAAGCCAGCTTTTGGTTTACCACCACGACCAGTTGCACCTTCATCACGGATTTCACCACCTGAACCTGTTGCAGCACCAGCAAATGGAGAGATTGCTGTTGGGTGGTTGTGAGTTTCAACCTTCATTAAAATATGAGCAGCTTGGCTCTTATATTTATAAACAAAGTGACCGTTTTCATCCGCTTTTGGATAAAAACGCATCGTGTCATAACCCACAATTACTGAAGCATTATCTTTATATGCTGATAACACATCAGTTGGTGATTCTTTATAAGTATTTTTAATCATCTGGAACAATGATAATGGTTGTTTTTCACCATCAATTGTCCATTCAGAACCGAAGATTTTATGACGACAGTGTTCAGAGTTCGCCTGTGCAAACATCATCAATTCGATATCATTTGGATTACGACCGAGCTTACCGAATGCTTCAGTTAAGTAATCAATTTCTTGTTCAGATAATGCAAAACCAAACTCATTGTTCGCTTTAACCAAAGCTTCTTTGCCTTGACCCAAGATATCAATTGAATTTAATGGTTTTGGAGCTGTTTCTGAAAATAATGCTTTTGCATCATCAATTTGAGCAAAAACTGTTTCTGTCATACGGTCATGAAGTACTTGTTTAACTTCATTAGTAATTTCTGAAACACCTTTTAATGTAAATAAAAGACCGCGTTCTAAGCGGTGAACTGGTGTATTACAGTTTTTGAAAATATCAGTTGCTTTAGAAGACCAAGGTGAAATAGTACCCACACGTGGTGTTACTAAAATCTGAATCTCATCACTTGCAGGTTGACGAAGTTCAAAAGACTCACCGTCATTTAATAATTGCAAAGCAGATTGATGTTGCTGCTCGTTGAGCGCTTGATCAAACAAATAGACCCATTGGCTGTCAAAAGATTGAACAGAACTAATTGACGATAAACGTGTTAATAGTTGAGCTTTCTTAAAAGAAGAATGTGCTGCTGCACCGGCCACGATAAACATGTTGATTTTGGCTCCACGGGCAGGTCTTGTGAACCTTACCGCAATGTGACTTTAGAGAGAGCGCATATTCTACTGCGTCTTGCTAAAATCAGCTAGATGTAGAATCAGTATTCTGTAACCTAATTCTGCAAGAAGTGATTTGTTTTTTGTTCAAAATCATTTTTTTAAGCATTATAGGTAAAAATAAATTGTTTCATGTTTATTCAATAACATAATAAAACCTGAACTAAGACAAACTATGTCGCACCAAGCTAGTGCTTTTAAGTTTTTTTTGGCATGATCAAGCTTTATAGTTTTGAATAATGATAAATGGAACAAATGCGTTGGTTAGAGCTGCTTTCTGCAGTTCGTTTAGGTAGCAAAAAAAGTAGTACAGAACTGGCTCGTAGCCCATTCCATAAAGATTATGACCGCATTATATTTTCTCAAAGTTTTCGTCAGTTAAACCGTAAGACGCAAGTTCATCCACTCGCACAACACGATGGCATTCACACTCGCTTAACACACTCCCTTGAAGTTTCCTGCATTGGCCGCTCAATGGGTATGCTTGCCGCAGAAAAAATTAAAAATGAATTACCTGTCTGGATTTCCCCTGCCGATGTCGGTGCAATTATTCAAGCAGCCTGCCTTGCACACGATATTGGTAACCCACCTTTCGGTCACGCAGGTGAATATGCGATTCGCGAATGGTTCGATGATGCATCACATGATGATTTTTTAAAAAAACTAAGTCCCGAAGAAGAAGCCGATGTTCGCCAGTTTGAAGGTAATGCTCAAGGATTACGTTTATTAAGCCGCATTGATTATCATCCAGATGATGGAGGTATGCGTTTAACTTATGCAACTTTAGGCGCTTATTTAAAGTATCCATGGCTTTCAAAAACAATTGCTTCGCAGGGTGATCGACCTTCACATCAACGAGCAAAGTTTGGTTGTTATCAATCTGAAAAAGAAATTTTAAAACAGATCGCTGAACAGCTTGGGCTGATTCAACTCGGTGAATATCATTATTGCCGCCATCCGCTCACCTATTTGCTAGAAGCGGCTGATGACATTTGTTATGCCCTCATTGATTTAGAAGATGGCATTGTCTTAAATATGTTGACTTACCAAGAAGTTGAACCCATTTTCTTAAATCTTATTGCTGACTATGGCCAACCTGAAGAGTTATCGCATCCAATTAGTACATGGCAACAAAAAATCTCAGCATTACGTGGTCGAGTCATGAAACGTCTTGTTGATGAAGTGACTACGGCTTTTGCCAAACATCATTATGAAATCATTACAGGTCAGCTTAAAGGCAACCTTTTGCAATATTGTTCACCCGATATTGCAAAAGGTATCGAAACTGCCAAGAATCTGGCACGTGACAAAATTTTTGAGCACCCACAAAAATCTGGTTTAGAAATTATTGCGCATCAAAGTTTACAAACGATTTTGGATGCATTTGTACCACTCACAACGCCACATAAATCTTTAAGCTTTAAAGAACAACGTTTAATGTCTATCCTTAACCTATACGGTGCTAACTTTAGCAATAATCACTACAGCAATATCATGCAGGTACTCGATATTATTAGTAAGTTCTCAGATCATCAGGCTTATAGCTTGGCGCAAGAGTTGCAAGGTAATAAAATTGGCTTGTTTTAAGCTGGCTTGATATAGAAAGAAATAAAACCAGTGTCGTTTTCAATTCATTTTAGAACGACCAGATTTACAGTTATGAATAAGTGAAATTACGCTATGATCGGATGTTTAATTGGCGAAGTGTTTGCCCTAGAAGCCCCTACTGTCTTACTGAATGTAAATGGTGTGGGTTATGAAATTGATACGCCACTTTCAACATTTTGCCAATTACAAAAAGGCCAAAAAGTTACGCTATGGACGCATTTGGTTGTCCGTGAAGATGCGCAGCAGCTCTATGGTTTTAGTGATGCTCAAGAGAAAACAATTTTCCGCACCTTATTAAAAGTAAATGGTGTCGGTCCAAAAATGGCATTAGGCATTTTATCTACGCTAAGCGTTGAATTATTGGTTCACACTATTGAACATGATGATGTGAATACTTTGGTCAAAGTTCCAGGTGTAGGCAAAAAAACGGCTGAACGTTTAATGATTGAACTTCGTGACCGTTTCAAAACATTAGCTCAAGGCACTTCAACTGCAGCGACCATGCCTCAAATTCAATTTGCTGCAAACTCTCCTGTCGCAGAAGCAGAAGCTGCGTTGCAATCTTTAGGTTATAAACCACTTGAAGCACAAAAAGCTGTTGCAGCGGTTAAAGCCGATTACACAGAATCAGCCGATATTATTCGTGCTGCTCTTAAATCCATGATGAAGTAAAACACTTATGCAAGACCGTCTAATCAGTGGAACAGAAAAACCTGAAGATCATTTTGATCGGGCTATTCGACCGACTTCTCTTGCCGACTATATTGGGCAACCAGTCGTACGCGAGCAAATGGAAATTTTCATCGGTGCGGCTCGTGGTCGTGGTGAAGCTCTCGACCACACACTGATTTTTGGTCCGCCCGGCTTAGGTAAAACCACACTTGCTAATATTATTGCACGTGAAATGGGTGGCAATCTTAAATCGACTTCAGGGCCAGTATTAGAGCGTGCAGGTGATTTAGCGGCAATGCTCACCAATCTTGAAGAGGGCGATGTTTTATTTATTGATGAGATTCATCGTCTTTCACCAGTAATTGAAGAAATCCTCTATCCAGCAATGGAAGATTACCAACTCGATATCATGATTGGTGAAGGCCCTGCTGCCCGTTCAATTAAACTCGATTTACCCCCTTTTACACTCGTTGCTGCGACCACACGTGCGGGCTTGTTGACCTCACCACTACGTGACCGCTTCGGTATTGTTCAACGTCTTGAGTTTTACTCTGTAGAAGACTTAACTCACATCGTGTCACGCTCTGCAAACCTCATGGATGTACCTATTACAGTTGAAGGTGCAGAAGAAGTAGCACGCCGATCACGCGGAACACCTCGTATCGCGAACCGTTTATTACGACGTGTTCGTGACTATGCACAAGTAAAAGGTACAGGCGAAGTGACTCATGAAATGGCACAACGTGCGCTTGATATGCTCAATGTCGATAAAGCTGGCTTAGATACCCTAGACCGACGTTATTTGAGTATGTTACTAGAGCGTTTTGATGGTGGCCCTGCCGGAGTTGAAGCCCTTGCAGCAGCTATGGCTGAAGACAGCGGTACGCTTGAAGATGTGATTGAACCTTATTTAATTCAACAAGGTTATGTCATGCGTACTGCACGAGGTCGCATCGCAACCAACCAATCTTATTTACAGTTTGGAATGACACCACCTGAGCCTAAAAACTAACCAAAGGAAGAGAATTTTCTCTTCCTTTTTTAATTCAATCAAGCTATCTAATTAAAAATAATAATTATCTTATCAATAAATTAGCGACTCTATACCTTTTAAGTCTTTCTTTATACCTTATTGATTTTTTAATATTTTTCAAAACTGAATTATAAGAAATCTAGATAGTAAATCTTATGAACAATAATATTTTTAGGATAAGGATATGTATAAAAAAACTGCTTTATTTTTGCCACTCGTTCTAATGAGCCAGCTAAGCCTAGCAGATTGGGTAAAAGATGCTGCACAACAAAATGAAAATCAGGTCATTCAATTAAGACAACATATTCATGAACATCCTGAACTAGGCAATATGGAATTTAAAACATCTGCACTGATTCAAAAAGAATTGAAGTCTTATGGCATTCAGGTCAAAACAGGTTATGCAAAAACAGGCGTAATAGGTATTTTAAAAGGCAATAAACCTGGCCCTATCATTGCACTTAGAGCCGATATGGATGCACTACCTATGGAAGAAAAAAGTGGTGTTCCCTTTGCGAGTAAACAAAAAGCAATTTATCAAGGTAAAGAAACTTACGTCATGCATGCTTGTGGGCATGATGCACACACAGCAATGCTATTAGGTGCAGCAAAAATTCTAGCAGCCAATAAAGATAAAATATCGGGTACCGTCGTCTTTGTTTTCCAACCAGCTGAAGAAGGTGGAGCAGATATAGATAACTTCACACAAGGTGATCAAATCGGTTCAAGAAAAATGATTGCAGATGGTGCCTTTAAAGACTATAAACCAGAAGCTATATTTGGAATGCATGTCATAGCAGGCATGAAAAGTGGGCACCTTTATTACAAGGATGGCGCTATTTTAAATAGTGCAGACCACTTACGCATTCAGGTCAACGGCAAGCAGGTGCATGGTTCGACGCCGTGGTTAGGCAGAGATCCGATTTATGCATCGGCACAAATAATTAATAATTTACAGAGTCTTATTAGCCGCAGGACCGATCTAACTAAAGGCATGGGTGTAGTTAGTATTGGCAATATTCAAGGCGGTACGGCAGGCAATGTGATTCCTGAACAGGTCAATATGATCGGGACTATTCGCTCTAACAACGAACAGATACGGACAAATATCTTAAAAAGCTTACCAGCCATGATAGAGCATAACGCTCAAGCCAATGACGTGACTGCTAAAGTTGAAATTGCGCCTTATGCTCCAGTAACTATGAATGACAAGGCGCTTACTCAATTTATTCAGCCAACATTAGCCAAAGTTGTTGGAGATTCAAAATTGCATGTTTTGGACCATAATGAGAGCGCAAGTGAAGATTTTGCTTATTATGGAAAATTAATGCCTTCATTCTTTGTTTTCTTAGGTGCAACACCAGAAAATCAAGACTTGAGCCAAGCTGCACCTAATCATAATCCTTACTTTATTGTAGATAATAAGGCCTTAAAAGCAGGAACCGAACTACATGTAAGATTCGTATTAGATTATCCGAATATATCAAAACAAGTTCAAAACGCATGGAAGCCCTCTTAACTTAAAACCATGCTAGCCATAGAGTTCGCCGCTTTGTGATTAGAAATACCGCAGTCGCAATTGAAAGGTTGTGCCATAGGACTTAGTATGCAATCTGCTAAACTGCCCCGTATTTAAAAGCATAGATATGGCTTTTGAGTAGAGCTAATGTTTTATTCAACGCCATATTTTAAATATAAAGCTCTATAGTGAACTAAAACGGAATACTCTCATGGCGAATCATTTTGAATTCAACATTCGTGTTTATATTGAAGATACGGACGCAGGTGGTATTGTTTACCATGCCAACCATATTCGCTATATGGAACGTACCCGTACCGAATGGCTCCGCGCTGCTGGCGTTGATCATTACTGGCACCAAAAAGACTACAACTTCGTCGTATATAAAATTGACGTAAAATATATGCGTCCTATTTTAATGGATGATTTAATTACTGTTACAGCACGTGTAGTTTCATGTAAAGCTGCGTCATTTGTGTTGCAACAAAATATTTATCGTGGTGAAATCTTGCTTGCTTCTGGTGAGGTTGAGTTGGCATGTTTAAGTAAAGACTTAATGCCTCGTCGTCTTCCAGAAGAAATACGTGATCTTATTCGTAAAGAATTGGAACAAGACTAAAAAAACAACCGGCATATGTAACCTATGGCAACAAACATTGAATCAACCCTGCATATTTCTGACCTTATTTTACAAGCAAGTCCAGTCGTTCAGTTGGTCATGCTAATTTTATTGTTAGCATCGATCTTTAGTTGGTATCTGATTGCCAAGTTACATATGAGTTATAAAAAAGCACATCAAGACGATGAACATTTCCAAAAAATGTTCTGGTCTGGTGCTGAACTCAATACGCTATACAACAACGCTCAACTCAACTCAAAGCGCTCAGGTCTTGAAGATATTTTTTATCAAGGTTTGAGCGAATTTTTTAAACTCAAAAAACGTCAGGCTCCTGTTTCACAAACAATTGAAGGCACTGAACGTATTTTGCGTGTAGGTTTAAGTCGTGATCAGAGCCATTTAGAATATGGTTTAGGGACTTTAGCAAGTATTGGTTCTGTAGCACCTTACATCGGTCTATTCGGCACCGTTTGGGGTATTATGAATGCCTTTATCGGTTTGGCTGCCGTTGATCAAGTAACTCTGGCAACTGTTGCACCAGGTATTGCCGAAGCCCTTATTGCAACCGCAATTGGTTTATTTGCTGCAATTCCTGCCGTATTGGCTTTTAACCACTTCACTGCTAAAAGTGAAAGTGTTTATTCTGATCGTGCTTTGTTTGCTGAAGAGATGATTGCATTATTGCAACGTCAATCTGTGGGTTCATCACAGGAAGATGCATAATGGCAATTCAGCGTTCAGGGCGCTTTGAGCGCATAAAAAAACCATTAAAAAGTGATATGAACGTCGTACCTTATATTGACGTTATGCTCGTGCTTTTGGTTATTTTTATGGTCACTGCTCCTATGATTACCAGTGGTATCAAGGTTGATTTACCTCAAGCAAATAACCATCCAATCGAATCAAAAGATATGCCAGCTATGGTAACAATTGGCAAAGATGGCAATATTTATCTTCAATATGAAGATTACAAAGATAATGAACCATTATCTCGTGAAAAACTCGAAGCAGTTTTAAGCGATGCTCAAAAACAAGCTGAACAAGAAAACAAACAACTCACAGTTTTAGTCAATGGTGATAAGTCTCGTCCTTATGGTGAAGTCGTATCATTAATGGCGAGTTTACAAGAAGCAGGTTTAACTCAAGTTGGCCTTCTGACAGAGCCTTTAAAATAAGCTATGAACAAAAATCAAAAGCCGCCCTTTAAACAAAATGCGATTGCATTGAGCTTTACACTCGGAGTTCATGCAATTGCCATTGTTGGCTTGCTTTTTTTAGGCTTGAGTAAACCACCTGAACAGCCAAAAAAGCTAACAACTATTTTAGTTAAGCCAGAAGATTTACCCCCTCCTTTAGCCAAAGAAATTGAACAAGAGACTACAGCTACGAATGAAGCAAAAGAGGTATTAGCCCCTATTGTGGATGAAACACTACCTCAGAATCTTCCAGTTGTACCTCCTCCTCCAACGGCTCAACAACTTGCTGCTCAAAAGCAAAAGGCCGAACAGGCCCAGCAAGCCAAGTTAGCTGAACAAAAGCGTAAAGCTGAAGAAGCTGCAAAAGCGAAGCAAGCAGCAGAACAGCAACGCGTAGAGGAAATACAAAAACAGCAGGCTGAAGCTAAAGCAAAATCAGAAGCCGAACAAAAGCGTAAGGCCGAACAAACGGCAAAAGCTCAAGCAGATGCTAAAGCTAAGCAAGAGCAAAGTGAAGCTCGTAAAGCTGCTGAAGATGCTAAACGTAAAGCTGAGGCTGATGCAAAATTAAAACGTGAAGCTCAAAAGGCCGAAAATGCTAAGCTTCAAGCACAACAAGAAGCTAAGCGAAAAGCCGAAGCTGATGCTAAAGCTAAACAGCAAAAAGCTGCCGATGACGCTAAACGCAAAGCTGAAGCTGCTACTAAAGCTAAACAGCAAAAAGCCAATGAGGATGCCAAACGTAAAGCTGAGGCTGATGCTAAAGCTAGGCAACAAAAAGCTGCTGACGATGCTAAACGTAAAGCTGAAGCCGATGCGAAAGCTAAGCAACAAAAAGCTACTGACGATGCTAAACGCAAAGCTGAGGCCGATGCCAAAGCAAAACAGCAAAAAGCTGCTGACGATGCTAAACGCAAAGCTGAGGCTGATGCTAAAGCCAAGCAAAAAGCTGCTGACGATGCTAAACGTAAAGCTGAGGCTGATGCTAAAGCCAAGCAAAAAGCTGCTGACGATGCTAAGCGTAAAGCTGAAGCGGAGGCCGAAGCAAAAGCTGCATCTGCTCAAAAAGCACAAGAAGAAGCAGCTCAAAAGAAAGCTGAAGCTAAAAAAGTTGCTTCTTCAGCTAGACGAGATTTTGAACAAAAAATTCGACGCTCTTGGGATGTTCCAACTGGTAGTAGCGGTAAAACAGTTGGTGTACGTTTTACTCTCTCCGATTCGGGAAGCGTTAACTCTATTGTGATCACGCGTTCAAGTGGTGATGATGCCTTAGACGCAAGTATTAAAGCTGCAATTCAAGCCGCAGCGCCATATCCTATGCCATCAGATCCAGATGCAAGACGTGAAGCAAGAAGTGTTAGCTCTACATTTAGAGCGCAATAATTTTGGAAGAGTTACATGCTTTAAATAGTTTAAGGCATGTAACTATGCTACAAAATCAACAGTCACAAAAATACCTGATATGACTTTAAACTTATGAATACGAGCCGCAAACACCTGCTATCTTTAGCACTGATCACTGCCTTAAGCCCTATTGCTTCCACCACTGCTTTTGCCCAGTTATATCTGGAAATTGCCAAAGCGCCAGATCAGGCACCCAAAATTGCTATTGTCCCGTTTACCAATGACAATGGGCTCTATCCTATTGTTGAAACAGACTTAAACCGTTCTGGGCGCTTTACAAGTTCATCTAAAAATTTGCCTGCCAATGCTGCAATCAATCAGATTCAAGCTTCTGACTGGCAAACTGCTGGTATTCCATATGTAGTTACTGGACAAATTAAACAAACAGCGACAGGTTTTGAAGTTCACTACCAACTTTATGATGTACAAAAGCAACAATACATTTTAAATGAGCTTTTAAATGTACCTGCTTCACGCATACGTCAAGCTGGTCATATGGTAAGTGATGCTATTTATCAAGCGCTTACTGGTATTCCAGGTGACTTTAGCGGCCGTATTGCTTATGTATTAAGAAACCCTGCAACACCTGCGGAGCGTTATACGCTACAAATTGCAGATACGGATGGTGAACAACCAAAGACTGTTTTATCATCCCGTGATCCAATTCTTTCTCCGGCATGGACACCGGATGCTAAAAAAATTGCTTATGTTTCTTTTGAAACTAAACGTCCAGCAATTTATTTACAAGATTTATCAACTGGAACACGTGAAGTACTTACCAGTTTTAGAGGCCTAAACGGCGCGCCAAGTTTCTCACCAGATGGCCAATCAATGCTGTTTACAGCATCGATGAATGGTAACCCTGAAATCTATCAAATGGATTTATCAACACGCCAAGTCAAACGCATGACAAATGACTCGGCAATTGATACCGAAGCACGTTATACACCAGATGGAAAATCTTTTATTTTCACTTCTGACCGTGGTGGCTCTGCCCAAATTTATCGTTATACCTTTGCTGATGGTTCAGTAAAGCGTTTGACATTTAAAGGCTCATTTAATGCACGCGGAACTTTAAGTGCAGATGGCAAAAAGATTGCACTTGTTCATCGCCCAAGTGGCAGCAGTTATAAAGTTGCAATTCAAGACATTAATACTGGCATCACCAATATTCTTACCCCAACTAGTTTAGATGAATCACCAAGTTTCTCACCAAATGGGCAAATGGTGGTCTACGCAACTCGTGAAGGCAACCGTGGCTTGTTGTCTATTATGTCTACTGATGGACGTTTCCGTATGAATTTACCAAGCGAACAAGGTGAAGTACGTGAACCAGCCTGGGCACCAAAATAACTTTTAATTCCATTGACGGAGATGATCATGAAATCAATCAAATATTTAGCTCTACCCTTTCTTAGCGTAGCACTCGTAATGACAGGCTGTGCTAGCCGTAAACCTGCAGCGACGACCACGACTGGTACAAATCCAAGCACGGTAAACACTTCTGGTTTAAGTGAAGATGCTGCATTAAATGCCCAAAATTTGGCAGGTGCTTCATCTAAAGGTGTAACTGAAGCAAATAAAGCGGCTTTGGCTAAACGCGTTGTTCACTTTGATTATGACAGCAGCGATTTATCTACTGAAGACTACCAAACACTTCAAGCTCACGCTCAGTTCCTTATCGCAAATGCAAATTCCAAAGTTGCATTAACAGGCCATACAGATGAACGTGGTACACGTGAATACAATATGGCTTTAGGTGAGCGTCGTGCTAAAGCTGTACAAAGCTATTTAATTACCAATGGCGTAAACCCGCAGCAACTTGAAGCTGTAAGTTATGGTAAAGAAGCTCCTGTTAATGCAGGACATGATGAATCAGCGTGGAAAGAAAACCGCCGTGTTGAAATTAATTACGAAGCAGTCCCTCCTTTACTAAAATAAAGGATATGCAAAAAACGCTCATAAAAATATGAGCGTTTTTTTATTACTTAGAAGATTTCTTTTCTTCTTCAGTATGTTGCATTGACTCAATCAGATCATGCTTATTGAAGTCTTTATATTCAGGTTTTGCCTCGTAGTCTTTCCACGCTTCCTGAACATTTTCTTTCGAAATTTCATCTAGATTGATTGGTTCACCTGCCGTGGGGGTCGCATCAAACTTCTTCGTTGTCATTTCGATTCTCCTACAAATATACAGTCCTTTGTGATGCAATCAACATACCATTTTAATTGGGAGCTTGTAAGCATAAATCCAACACAAATAAAGTAAGATAATTTTTATTTTGTGACATTCTCATCTAGAATATGCCACGTATTTATCTGACTCATTTTGATGCTTGAAGCACAGGAGCTTTTTTTATGTCCAACCTCACTTTGTCCCAATTTTTACAACAACAAAAAGGGAATCTAACACCTGAGTTGGCTCAAGTCATCGATACTATTGCCACTACTTGTAAAACGATCGATCAAGCCTTACAAAAAGGTGCACTCGCTGGTATTTTAGGTAGTGCTGGCAATGAAAATGTTCAAGGTGAAACACAAAAAAAACTAGATGTAATTTCTAATGACTACTTAATTGATGCTTTAAAAGTGCATCCACATGTGGGTGGTCTCGCTTCTGAAGAGCTTGATGATTTCACCCCTGCACAAGAAAATGGTGAATATCTGGTTTTATTTGATCCATTAGATGGCTCAAGCAATATCGATATCAACATGTGTGTAGGCACAATTTTCTCTATCCTTCCTGCAAAAAATGCAGTAACACAAGCAGAAGATTTCATGCAAGCTGGTACACAACAAGTTGCTGCGGGTTATGTACTTTATGGTCCATCAACTATGATGGCTTTAACAGTTGGAAATGGCGTAGCATTCTTTACTTTAGACCCAGAAACTCAAACTTTCTTACTCACAACTGACAATGTTCAGGTTGCAGCAGATACTCAAGAGTTTGCAATTAACGCATCGAACCAACGTCATTGGGAAAATCCTGTAAAACAATATATTGATGAATTACTTGCAGGTAAAACCTCTGTTCGCGGAAAAGATTTCAATATGCGCTGGGTCGCATGTATGGTGGGTGATATTCACCGTATTTTATGTCGTAGTGGTATTTTCCTTTATCCATATGACTTAAAAGATCCGAAAAAAGCAGGTCGTTTACGTTTAATGTATGAAGCAAATCCAATGAGTATGCTCATTGAACAAGCTGGTGGTGCATCAACTACAGGCCGTGTTCGTATTTTAGATATTGAACCAACCGAGCTTCACCAACGTGTTCCTGTAATCATTGGTTCTAAAAATGAGGTTGAACGCGTAACAAGCTACCACTAATAATTTTAATTACTTAGGGCATCATAGTATGATGGTGCCCTTTTGTTGGATATTTTCTTATGGCGGTTATTTTTTTAGAATCAAAAGACAATGCAAAGATTAAACATTTGCGTGGATTAATCGAACTCAGTAACGCCCGAAAAAAGCACCAACAAACCGTTCTTGAAGGCACTCATCTTTGTTTAGCTTGGTTACAACAGCAAAAGAAGATTTTTTCTTTATTTACGACTGAACAGGCATTAGAACACGAAGATTTAAAAAAAATAATTGAACTGCATCAAGGTCATATCTTTGTTATTAGCGAAGTTTTATACAGAGATTTGAGTACATTAGGTACGAGTTTACCTTGTTTAGCTATTATTGACCTGCCTAAAACTGCATCTACTATCGACTATAAGGTAGATACCTTAATTCTTGAAAATATTCAGGATCCAGGTAACGTAGGTACTTTACTACGTTCAGCAGCAGCAGCAAATATTAAACAAATCATTTGCACACAAGGCTCTGCATCCCTTTGGTCACCACGAGTTTTAAGAGCGGGTATGGGCGCTCATTTTAGCTTACATTGTTTTGAAAACTTCCAGCTGACAGATATCCTTCCAAAATTCCAAATTCCAGTTTTTGTTACAAGCTCTCATCGCTCAACGAGTCTTTATTCAAAAGACCTTTCAAAGCCGTGTGTCTGGATTTTAGGAAACGAAGGTCAAGGCGCTAGTGATTACGCATTAGATCACGCACAATCAGTGACTATTCCCCAACCGGGTGGACAAGAGTCATTAAATGTGGCAATTGCAGGATCTATTTGTTTTTTTGAGATGGTCCGCCAACGCCAATAAAACGTTAATTTATTTTACATCTCACATATTTGTGAAAAAAATCAATTACACTAGTAAAAAATAACCGATTGTTGTCAACCTCCCACCTCTTTTCAACGTTATATAAGAGATATATTGAAGATAAGGTGGGTATGTCCAATGACAGGATTTTCCATCTCCATGGATTTAGCACCGAAAAAGTCTCGATCGGAAACATCTAGTGCTCATGCCAGCACGGCTGAGCAACGCCTGAAAGTTTTCATGCAAGATGTTACTGGTCGTGCTTTGGTGATGATGGAGAGTGCTACCCAAGGTCAACAAGGTATTGCGATGGATTTGGTTCAAGAAGCATTTATTGCTTTACACAAATCTTATGCCGATAAAAGTACTGAGGAATGGTATCCCCTGTTTTATACTATTTTGAATAACAAACTTCAGGATTGGCGCCGCAAAGAATCTCGTAGAGCAAACCCATTTTCATTCTTCAAAAAAGTTAATCTGGATAATGACGACGAAATTATCGATGTAGTTGATGAAAAAGCTATTAATCCTGCAGATTTTCTAGATCAAGCGGTAACGATAGAGGAAATTCGGGAAGCGATTGAAAAACTACCTGTTCGTCAACAACAGGCATTTATGTTACGTGCGTGGGAAGGGTTTGACACCCATACAACAGCTCAGATCATGAACTGTACCGAAGGTAGTGTGAAAACCCATTATCACCGAGCAATTCAGGGACTTAGAGAATACTTGGCACATTTAAATCCCTCGGGAGGTTCTGATGAATCATGATGATTTCACTAAAAAGGTGACCTCCAAACTTGATAGTTTGGCAGATCATCATAAAAATAAAACAGTGGTCATGAATCATGTGCTTGACCATATTCAACAAAAACCAGCCTCTTATTATAGTGTCTGGAAAATGACTGGTTTCGCACTTGCTGCAGCGATTACAGGTTTTGTAATTCTGCCAAATTCAGTCGAAATTGTGGATAAGCCACAAAATCAAGTGATTGTAAATCCTAAATTATCTCCACAAATGGTGGAAGATTTAGAGATGTTAATGGTGTTGGGTGAGGATAAAGTACAACATGGCAGCTAAAAAATTAGCGCTTATCCTGTGTTCATTAAGTTTCTTGCAGACAAGTTTTGCAGGTTTTGAACGCTTTTGGATTTTTTCTAAAGATGCCAATGCACAAGTGGATGACACATGGGATGCTCTTTCTGAAGAAGAGCAACGTGCAGTCATTAAACGTTACCAGAGTTTAAAAGAGTTACCAGCAAATCAGAGTAATAACTTACAGCAACGCATGGACTGGTTTACTCAACTTCCTGAAGCTGAAAAACAAAAAATGCGTGAAGCTTGGCAAAAGATGAGTACACAAGAACGTAAAGACTTACGTGAGCGTATGCTTAAAGCGAATGGTGAAGAAAGAACAGCTATTCGTGAAGAATATATGAACAAGTATTTAGAACACTAAGTTATTGTTGAGTTATCAAATAGGTGAAATCTAATCACTTAATTATTTTGATTTCATTTCTTATAAAAAGCCTCCGATTGGAGGCTTTTTTATTCTTTGAGTTTATTTACGATAACGTCTATAAGCTAGTAAACCTAGTAAGGATGCCAAAGATAAAATTCCGAGGCTACCACCTCCGCCCCCACCACGTGTATCGTCTGTAGTAGTAGCAGTACTTACAAGGTTAATTGTGCCAGCTTTAGGTGAGATTTTCCCATCAGCGTCATAAACATTATAACTTAACGAATCATTAAAAGTATTAAATACACTATTTGCCTGAATATAGATATTTCCACCATAACAAATCTTATCCTTATCATCTTTCGGACATGGTCCTTCACGATCAGCCTTAACCACTTTAAAAATACCATCTTTCGATGTTTTGCTCGGTAAATAAATTGGCAACTCAACACCATCTTCATTTACCCAAAATTGTGATTTTGGCTTTAAAAGTGTATTTACAGGCCCATCACCATCATCATTCGCATATTTAAGCAAATTCAATGGAATAGTTTCATTTGCAAGATATTTAAATGTAATTGTTCCATCGCCAGAAACTGGTTCAATATTATTAAAACGAGCTTTTATCAGACCGCTTGAGCTTAATTTATTATCAGCTGTTGTAATTGTATATTTGCAATAAGCATAGGTACCAGCTTGAGTCACGATATCGTCTTTGCGATAAAAAACAATTTGTTGTAAAGTACTATTCCACTCACAGAATACCTTGTCTTTGTCAGATAAATCTTTAACTTGTTGAGCATCATATTTATCATCAAGCGCTCCAATACCTAATGGCTCGGTTGTAATACGATAGTCAGTTGTGTTGAAGAATTTCAGCACATGATTAGCATCTTCAGCCGGTAAAGGTAAATCGTAGTTCTTTAAATCAAGATAAATCGCTCGATATTTGAGATTTGCCTTAGTGGTATCAATTAGATTCTTAAACTCAGCTAAACGTACTTTATAATAAGTAATAAAGTTAGAAGGTGTCTTAGGGTCTTTAATATAATTATCAAATAAATCATAATTTTGTTGATAAGTATCAATTAAAGTTGTTAATGAAATATTACTAACATCCTCTAAGTCACCTGAAGTGAGTTTCATTAACTCAACGGAACCAATATCACAGCTATTGCGACTTCCCGATTGGTAATATGATGTACCGTCTGTCAGACGGTTTAAACCACGTTGGTCAATTGTGGCACAGCTTCCTTTACTATCTTGATCAACATCAATTAAATCTATATTAGAAGAAATATTTTTTGGATAATAAATAGGTAGGAACCCAGTATAAGCTGTTGCTGGTTCTACTAAAGGACTTAGTAGATTACTAAATGATTGTGTACTGATATCAACATTGGTCTGTCCATCAGGTAAAGATTCTTTAGGAACGTCACATTTTGCTGTCGCCGATTTCCAATCAAGCGCATTGAAACTCAGCGTTAAACCTACATTCTTTTCCTCTGCTACCGCACCTAAAAGATATTTACAGGCATAACTTCCAGTATTATAAGCGAGTACGTTAAAACTTAACTTTTTTGCGCCTAGTTTGTCGTAGAGGAAAATACTATTCGCGCTGTTTTCAACAACTGTATTATTTAAGAGTACTAAACTACTGCTTGAACTTAAAATACTTGATGAATTGGCTGGATTATTAGTATCGCCAGTAAACTTGATAATACTGCCATTAGTACTATTTGCTATATTTTTTGCAATAGTATTAACAGATAACGTCGCAGTAGGTTTCCCACAAAACTCAAATGTACTTGTTGAAGCTGTATTTCCATTATTCACAATACTATTTGATGTGAGAGTAATAGTACGGGGTGCATAGACAGTGTCACTAAAACATCCCATTGATAAAACACTGCCTTGTGTTGCGTTATTGCCTTTCAGTAAAGAATGATTTACTGACAAAGTAATATTAGGTGAAGCTAAATAAATTGCTCCGCCGCTTGTTGCCCGAGATGATAGAATCTGGCTATTTTGCAAAGCAATATCAGCACCAGCATAAATCGCTCCCCCCTGACCAGTTGTGAGGCCATTTTCAAGAATTACATTATTTAAGCTTAAGGGCTGTTTATAAGTAGTCGTATTGAAAATACGTGATTTAACTTGAGCATTAATACGTGTTTGTAAGTCAAGCTGTGCGGGATAATCATTGGTTAATACGCTTTTTTTCTGCCAATCTACGGGATCAGCTCCAAAAATAGCAATATTTGCATTTGGTACTAATTCCTTGGTTAAAGTATAAGTTCCAGATTGAAGCTGAATAGATTTTTGTGTAGTTTCACGTGTATCAATAACCGTGCATCCACCATACGATTTACGCAACTCAGCTGTCTTTATTGCTTCACGCAATGAGCAGGCATTCGTATTGTCACCATCTTCATCATCAAAAGTTGTAACATCAATTCTTCCAGTCGTTGTATCTGCAAATAATGGCATTGCAGCAATCACAGCTAATACTAAAAAAGCCTTTTTATAATTTTTCATAGCCTTCATCATCCTTGATTATGACTTTAAACGTCTTAAAGCAATTAAGCCAAATAGACCTAAAACTAAACCACCACCTACACTTCCCCCGCCACCCGTGCTTACGGATTTATCTTCAATACCTGATGGCGGATCTTGCACAATTTGAACTGGAATTGTTAAATAAACATCCGCAGCATCATTAAAACGTGTGGTAGTAGTAACAACCAAGAGATTAAATACATCTGCTCCATGCCAGTTTCCATTTGGAACATAAGTTAAGTTACCCTGAGCATCGATAGATAAAGTTCCTTTAGATGGTGTACTTGTTTGAACAATCTTCATACAGCCTGACTGCCAAACCTTACCATCTGTTCTTTTTCCAAACATTTTTTCACATGTTTGTGGAGAAACTAACTCACCATCACCTACCACATCGGCAATATTAAATTTGGCAATTTCGCCATATTTAATGTCTTGACCATGTGTACTAATATCATCGCGGTTGGTAATTAATTCAATCGCCCCTAAATCACATAACTCATCATAACCACTTCGATTCTTTCCACGTTGATCTTGCTTTTCACAACTCGCCAAACCGACAGAAGTTCCATCACTATATAAACGACCTTTGTTAATTAACAAAGATTGTGAAAGACTAGTATATTTATCTAAAACACGAGGTTTAAAGAATCCTAAAAAACTATCACTTGGTGTTGAATATGGACATAGCAATCCATCTGCTGGTGGTACATCACAAGTTCCTTCATCTGCATTTCCAGCAATTAGTTTTTCGCTTGCAGGATATATAATATTTGGTAACTCTGCTGAAGCATTACGGTTACATTCCGTTGTTACTAAATTACTTTGCACAATCGTTTTATCTGTTGTAGATGCCTTACAGTTTGTTGTATTACCTATTAAAATACTGTTAGAGACTGAAGCATTACCCTGTGGAGCATCAAAAAATAAACCTCCCACGTTTTTTATCATCGTAATATTATTTACAACCATTCCATCACGGACATTGGCAATAAAACTACCCTTATTATGAAAAATCGTACTATTACTCAAACCAATAATACGAGAGGTTAAGTACCCCCCTGTACTTTCATCTGCAAATTTAGTTTCAGCATGAAATAGTCCACCATTTGCTGCGGTCACTTCATTATCACGCACTACAGAGCGACTAATATAATAAAGTGGCATATCACTATATAAAACGCCTCCCTGACTTGCTTTATTATTCTGCATTAGGCTATTAGTAATAGTTACCGAACCCGCTGTTTTTGTAGTATTTGATAAATTACCAGCGTTATAAATGGCTCCCCCGTTTGTTGCATAACCGTCCATTAAACGCGAATTTTGAATCACCAATTGTTCATGATTATAAATTAATCCACCGTTACCTTGAGGTATTACACTCTTTGAGCCAGCACCTTTTAAATTGACATCAACAAACAAAACTGTAAAAGAAGCTTTTTCAACACTATCATCATCTATACGGAATAGTTGATCCGTACCTATCATTTTAATCGTTGCATTATGAGAGTTGGGTGCTCCTTCCTCAACCAGAGTAGAATCATTTTTTGCGGTACTAATAGCTACAGGAACAGTAATTACTATACTTTTATTTAAAGTATATTCTTTATCACGCTGCAAAATAATATTTGATGAAGCATCTTTATTTCCGCAACCATTGTAACCATTTGCATACTTTTCAACATCAGCAGCATTGGAAGATGCACGATATTTTAGAAATTGTATTGCTTCACGTAATGAACAGACTGTGTTATCAACATTTTCATCAGTTGTAGTTGTAACTTGAATATCGGCAGAATAAGCGTGTCCAGCAATAGCCAATAAAGCAAAAGCAATGCTCCGTTTGAGCATACCCATCTCCTTACATCTTTTTTTCATTTTTCTTTGTCAATATTGCAAAATTTCCGCTTTTGCAATCGCATCCTTTGTGCGTACTTTGTCACAGGAAGTAGAATTTCTCAAGACATTTTGGTCGGTCTATAGAGTCATTTTTGTTCTAGATTACAAAAAGCTTCATACGTTTAAAAAAGTTTTTTAAATACGAAAAAGTAGCTTCTTAAAAAAATCAAAAAAAATTTAGCAGTTATAAATATAACTATTCTGAAATGAAAAAACTTATGTCTAGAAAGCCATTTTTTATTGTTTGAAATAAATTTAGTCAAAACAGCAAACTTAAGTTAAAGAAACTTATTGTTGATACTCATCAATCAAAGCGTAAATTTGCCTTAAAGTCGCATTAGAAAGTTTTGTTTTTTCGCCTTTGAGCAGTTTTTCTAACTGAGCAACAGTTTGCAATAAAAGAGAAGCTTGATGAGGACCATGTAATAACAGGTAATCAACAATCTGTTGATCAAAGTGGATACCACGTCTAGCCATTACAGATGTCACCAAGGCATAACGATCTGCATATAAACTTCCACTCGGCACTTTTACACTAACGGCTTGTGTAAGTCGTGATTGTAAGTCTGGCAATTCAAGCTTTAATTCGATCGGCGCTACACGCGAGGAAAATACCAGTTGTCCTTCATGATTATTCATTAAATGGAAAACAGCTTTTTGCCAGTGAGGCACTCCACTAATCGATTCAATATCATCTAAAGCGACAAGATCATAATGTTCTAAAGAGGTAATTGCTTCAATAGGTGCATCAAGAAGTTCAAGCAAAGATACTTTAATCGCAGATTTGCCTATTTCTAAATAAGAATCACAAATTGCAGAAAGTAAATGACTCTTCCCCGTCCCCGCTCCACCGTAAATATAGAACCTATTCACCAGACCAGCATGAAGTTGACGCACGGCATCGACTACATGCCCCCAACCCGGTCCCGAAAAATCACTGATTCGGGCATCAAGTTGAGGTTCTATATCCAGTTGGAGTTGACGCATATATTGAATTAACC
The DNA here is from genome assembly GCF_013122135.1 of Acinetobacter lactucae. Lineage (NCBI taxonomy): Bacteria > Pseudomonadati > Pseudomonadota > Gammaproteobacteria > Moraxellales > Moraxellaceae > Acinetobacter > Acinetobacter lactucae. Next base: position 939,384 of record NZ_CP053391.1, on the reverse strand, counting down.
TTGAAATTATTTCTGGTTAGGGGATTTCAGTTCATCTGTATCTTGCTGTGTTTTAACTTCAAGATCAAGCTTAGTGCTTTCAGTTTGTACATGAATTTGCTCAATATCGCCATGTTGGATTACTAATGTAGAAGGTGGAGCATAAAGTGAGCTTCTTTCGTAGTTATCTCTTAAGTGTTTTAACAACACTACAATAACGGCTGCCACCGGCAATGCAATTAACATTCCCAAGAAACCTGCAAGCTGAGCTCCTGCCAATACTGCAAAAACCACCGCTACAGGAGATAAACCAATTTTATCGCCCAATAGGAATGGTTGTAGAATATAGCCCTCTACCGCTTGACCAACCATAAAAACTATACCGACGAGTAATAAATGTACCCAATCCAAGCCGAACTGGAACAAGCTGGCTATAACAGCTGCAATAATACCTACGGCAAAGCCTAAATAAGGAATAATACTGGCAAGACCAGCCACCATACCAATAATCAAGCCAACTTCCAAACCAATGAGCTGTAAGCCAACTGCATAGACTATGCCGAGTAATAGCATGACTAGAAACTGACCTTTAACAAATGCCCCTAAAACGCTATGGCATTCACCAACGATCTGTAAGGTAGTTGCTTCATATGGACGTGGAATGAGACGACGTAAGTTTTGTAACATACGTTCCCAATCGAGCAAGAAATAGAAAGCAATAATAGGAATTAAAACAACCGTTCCACCAATCTGAATAAAATTCAAACCAGATTGAGCTAATTTTAATAACACTGCCTGAATGCTGTCTGCACTATAATTTGTTTGGACATACTCCATCACAGCTTTAGACAACTGCTCTGTGTCAATTTCCATTTGCTGGACATTAAATGTCGAAGATACCCAAGGTAAAAAGGTAGCATTAATCCAGTGAATACCTGCTGGAATACTATCGCGGGCATAAACTAATTGTTTCCAGATGAGTGGAACCAAATACCAAAGTGCAATAGTTAAGGTTACGCCTATTCCGACGAATACCACGCTAATTGCTAACCAGCGAGGCAATTTCATTTTTACCAGCACGTCAACAAGTGGACTGAATAAATAAGCCAGGAAAAAAGCACCGATAAAAGGAATGACTACAGGCTTGAGTAAATACAACACCCATACCAGCAATACAATACCTGCGAGTAAAAAAATACGGCGCAGTATACGATCTTGCATAAAATCTAGCCTTTTTTGATTTAATCGTTATAAATGAAAAAATATTTTTATTAAAGATAGCATTTTCGAGCATAAATAACATAAGAGTTTCGTATATTCAGGTTATAATCTGCCGCCAATGCGGAGACTTCATTTATGAGCAACTCAACTTCTACCCCAAATACCGGTTTAAGCTACAAAGATGCGGGTGTTGACATTGAAGCGGGCGACGCACTGGTCGATCGTATCAAGTCAGTCGCTAAACGTACAAGTCGTCCTGAAGTAATGGGCGGGCTTGGTGGCTTTGGTGCACTATGCAAAATTCCTAAAGGTTATGAAGAGCCTGTTTTAGTTTCTGGAACCGATGGTGTAGGAACTAAATTACGTTTGGCACTTAATCTAAATCGTCATGACACAATCGGCCAAGATCTTGTGGCTATGTGTGTAAATGACCTTTTAGTTTGTGGTGCAGAACCATTATTCTTCCTTGATTATTACGCGACTGGTCACTTAAATGTTGACGTTGCTGCAAATGTTGTTACTGGTATTGGTAAAGGTTGTGAGCTTGCAGGTTGCGCACTTGTAGGTGGTGAAACCGCAGAAATGCCAGGCATGTATGAAGGCGAAGATTACGATCTTGCTGGTTTTGCCGTTGGTGTTGTTGAGCAAAGTAAAATTATTGATGGCTCTAAAGTAAAGTCTGGTGACGTACTTATTGGTGTTGCATCAAGTGGTGCTCATTCTAATGGTTACTCATTACTACGTAAAATTTTAGATGTTAAAAACGTTGATTTAACTCAAACAATTGATGGACGTCCTCTTGCTGATGTAGCAATGGAACCAACTCGTATTTATGTAAAACCAGTTCTTGAACTCTGCAAACAAGTTGATGTTCATGCTATGGCACACATTACTGGTGGTGGTTTACCAGGTAACTTACCTCGCGTATTACCAAATGGCGCACAAGCAGTGATTGATGAATCTTCTTGGGAATGGCCTGAATTATTCCAACTTCTACAACGCGAAGGCAATGTAGAACGCTTTGAAATGTACCGTACTTTTAACTGTGGTGTAGGTATGGTCATTGCTGTTGATGCAAATGATGCTGAAAAAACAATTGAAGTACTTAATGCTCAAGGCGAAAAAGCTTGGAAAATTGGACATATCCAAGAAAATGCTGAATCAGTGGAAGGCGCAGACGAAAAAATCCGTGTGATCTTTGCATGATAAAAATTGCTGTTCTAGTCTCTGGGAACGGTAGTAATTTACAAGCCTTGATAGATGCAAATCTATCAGGGCAAATTGTAGGTGTACTGTCTAATAAAGCAGATGCTTATGCCCTAGAGCGCGCTCAAAAAGCCAATATTGCTACCGCTGTTATCTCCCATAAAGACTTTCCAACCCGCGAAGTGTTTGATGAAGCAATGCATCAGCAACTCTTAGCTTGGCAAGTAGATGTGGTTATTTTAGCTGGCTTCATGCGTATTTTAACACCAGCCTTTGTCAATAAATGGCAAGGAAAAATGCTGAATATACATCCTTCGCTTCTTCCTGCCTACAAAGGTGTAAATACTCACCAACGTGTTTTAAATACAGGTGATCGTTTACATGGTTGCACCGTGCACTTTGTAACGGCTGAACTGGATTCTGGTCAATCAATTGCCCAATCCGCTATTTCAGTTAAAGAACATGATACTGCCACTTCATTAGCAAATCGAGTGCATGCACTTGAGCACTTTATCTACCCACAAGTAGCAGAGTGGTTATGTAACGGTCAACTTACATGGAAAGATGGGCAAGCCTATTTCCGTAATCAAGTTCTTGAACACCCTATTCGTTTTGCAAGTTGGTAAAATGTTTTACTAACTTGCAAAAAATAAAAAAGGACATGCCAGCATGTCCTTTTTTATAAGTCTAAAAATTAATTTGGCTGATGATGAATCAATTTCTTTATAGAGTTTACTGTATCAATAGGATGTTCTAGAGGAAACATATGCCCGCCCTCAACCACAGTAAACGGAATTCCCATTTTTCGCTTTGCCATTTGAGGAAAGCCTCTTTTTAAGAAATCACTTCCTTTACCCACAACTAAATGTACAGGCATCTTAGGTTTTGGCATAGGCAGCCACCACCAAGAAGGATTCTTACGGAAAATCGCAACTTCATCTTCACGAGAAATAGTTAAAGTTACCCCACCGCGAACCGAATCTTCTTTCAAAGCATAATCAATATAAGCTTGAAAACAATCTTCATCAAAATCTTTGTAGAATCCTTTAGGACGTAGTAATTCAGCCGCCTGCTCTCTCGATTCCCAATGTTCACGGCGACGTGCAGATAAGCCCGCTGGTGTCATCGCATCAACCAATTTAGGACGAAATAATTTTGCCATATGAAAAGCAAATGAATATCGTCCTAAAATAAGAGGCGGGTCTAACATAATAACTTGAGAAAAAAGTTCAGGGCGTCGAAAGGATGCCATCAGCGTTAGCACCGAACCAAGAGAGTGGCCTAGTCCAATGACTTTACGCCCTTTCGCCTGACGTACAATACTATCAATAACCTGATCAACCAAAGCAGGCCAATGATTCGTCACGGGATAGCGCTTATCAGGACCAATCAAGCGAACGTAAATAACATCATATTCCCCTTTCAACTGGTCAAACAGTTTTTGATACACTTTTGATGGTACGCCATTGGCATGAGCAAAGTGTATAACTGGTTTCATTGACATACCGCTATCCTAAAAATACAGATTTATTGTAATTTTGCGCTTTGACGAGTTTGCACTTCTTGAACAATAGATTCACTTACCCCTTGCCCAATTTGTGCACCCATACGACCTAAAATGGATTGTAATGGGTTGCGCTCAATTGTGTAGTCAACTTTATTATCAAGGTTTAGTTCACGCATCAAGCTCGTAATATTACCTGAACGGTCAGCAACACCCAATTGGATTGCTTGTTCACCAGTCCAGAATAAGCCAGAAAAAATAGCTGGATCATTCGATTTCAAGCGCTTACCACGTCCTTCTTTAACTGCAGTGATAAAGTGAGTATGAACATTATCAAGCACAGATTGAATATGTTGCTTTTGAGCAGGATCAATCGGTTTTGTCATACTTAAAATGTCTTTATTCGTTCCGGCAGTTAAAGTGCGGTCTTCAATACCGAGCTTCTGAGCTAAACCAGTAATTCCATAATTAGGCATGATGACACCAATTGAACCCACTAAACTTGATGGATTGACAATAATCTCATCCGCAGCAGAAGCGATATAGTACGCACCCGATGCCCCCATATCACCAATAACGGCATAAACTTTCTTATCAGGGTGCTGTTTTTTCAAATAACGAATTTCCTGCCAGATTTCATCAGACTGAACTGGAGAACCGCCAGGTGAGTTAATGTTAAGTGCAACAGCCTTACTATTTGAGGCTTCAAAAGCACGTTTAAGCGCTTTATTGGTATCTTCACTATTTACCGCTTGATTGCTTGAAGAATCAATTGTTCCAATAATATCCACCACTGCCAAATGAGCACTACTGCTACTTACAGCAGAGCCTTCTTTGCTGGTTGAACAGCCTTTACCCATGAGTACAATAATGAATAGTAAATAAATAAAAGTTAATGTTTTAAAGAAGATACCCCAACGACGACTACGGCGTTGCTCTTCTACTGAAGCAAGTACAGCCTTCTCAAGAATTTGCCATTCCGGTCCATTTTGTTTAGGGATTATAGGTTCATTTTGTGGTTTTGGTGGCCAATCGGACATAAAATTCCAATCCAAATCAATCTAAAATGATGTCATTATATACGTTGATTTGATAAAAACTGTCTAAATAATATGATTTCATTTATAATATTTTTATCTTTTTTTACTTGTTGCCTCCTTTTTACCGCGATAGATGACCAAACTAGATGTAAAAAGCATGAACTATTACTTACTTAAAACTTTTAGCCGTCAACCAATTCAATTTGGACGTTTTATTGCCCGTATGTTGGCAGGGTTAGTCAATACTTTAAAAATTACTAGAACATCAAAGAGTATAGAACTTAACTTACAAATTGCACTTCCCCACTTAACACCACAACAACGAATACATATTACACAACAAGCTATTCGTAACGAGTTAACCTCATACTTCGAATTTTTAAGTATTTGGGGCTCATCAAATAGTAAGAATATTTCACGTATTCACCATATTGAGGGTGAACATTACTTTCATGAAGCACTGGCAGCAAAAAAAGGTGTGGTTTTGATTGTTCCACACTTTGGTACATGGGAAATCATGAATGCTTGGTGTGCCCAGTTCACTTCCATGACTATTTTATACAAGCCTGTAAAAAATGTAGATGCAGACCGTTTTGTTCGAGAAGCCCGTAGTCGTGAACAAGCCAACTTGGTACCTACCGATGAAACTGGTGTTAGACAAATTTTTAAAGCGTTAAAACAAGGTGAAACCACTGTAATTTTACCTGACCATACCCCAAATGTTGGTGGTGATATGATCAATTATTTTGGTGTACCCCTTGCCTCAAGTAATTTAAGTGCCAAGCTCATTCAAAAAACCAAGGCCAAGGCATTATTTCTTTATGCGATTCGTAATGATCATGACGGTTTTACGATGCATATTGAACCTATGGATGAGAAGATTTACGAAGGTAGTGCCGATGACGGAACCTTTGTTATTCATCAAGCCATTGAACAGCTGATCCAACAGTATCCAGAACACTATCACTGGAGTTATAAACGTTTTAAAGCAAATCCTGCTTTAGATAATCTTTATAATCTTGCTCCAGATGAAGCACTTAAAATTGTGGCTAAGCTTAAAGCAGAAGCTTCACAAATGCCTGTGAAGCCAAGTACGCTCGAAACGTCGAGTGTATAAAACCATCTCATGATTGCGAGATACAAAACTTAATGTTCCTTGCCCAACTGTGCTTTTAAACGGAATATGAAGCGCTTGTACTCTCGCCAAAACCTCTTTGCTTGGGTGCCCATATCGATTATTAAAGCCAGCCGAGGCAATCACAAGCTTTGGCTTTAATGTGGCTAAAAAATCATAAGCCGAACTATGCTTACTCCCATGATGACCTAATACCAAAACGTCTACCTTTAAATCTGGATATTCTTTCATGAGTTGATATTCTGCTTCCCACCCCGCATCACCCATAATTAGATAATTTTGATAACCTGTTACCTGTTTCAAGTGAATATAAACCACACAAGAATATTGATTTTGATTTGAAGAAACTAAATTTAAATCCTTTTCCATAGGCCAAAGGATTTCAATATCTAATTGTGGATATTGCCATTTTTGCCCTTGATGACAATAAGTAAATGGTTCTTTAATTTGTTCTGTCCATAATTCATTTGATATGACTTGTTTAATAGGAAAAGCCTGTGCGATAGAAGGAAATGCTCCGCTATGGTCTTGGTCAAGATGAGATAGTATGACGTGATCTAATTGTTTAATTCCTTTTTGACGTAAATATGGGATCACCACATTTTGACCAATACTAAAAGCCTTTTCATCATAAGACCCACCCGTATCGATTAGCCATGTCTGCTGCGGGTGCTGCAGGAAAATAGCTTGTCCCTGTCCTACATCTATAATATTGATTTGAATTTGCTGGGACGACTTATTCGGAATAACCAAGGGTAAACAGCATATGAGCCCCCAAGATTTTGGTAAAACCCCACGCGGTAAAAATAAGATAATAATAACGAAGCTAAGGCAAACTAAATCAAGTGGTGTCAGGCTAAAGCCTTGTAATGGTAATGATAGCTTTTCTAAAAGATCAAAACATGTCAGTACTATACTAATCAGGACATTATTAATTTGAAAAAGTAAATTTCCGAATGAGTTAAAAATAAGCCATACACAAGCTGCAAAAATGTTTAAAGGAACAATCACTCCTCCGAGTAAAGGAACAGCAATAATATTTGTAAAAGGAGCAACCCATGAAATCTGTTGAAAGAAAATCAACATTAAGGGACATAAGGCAATAAATATTTTGCCTTGAGATTCAATTAAAATTTTACTAAAAAGAATGATTCTAGATAACAGACTCGTTGAAACAAGATTTGGAACCTGTTCAATAGTTTGATAAATCCGTAATAAAATAAAGCAGGAACCATAAGAGAGCCAAAAGCCTGCAGATAAAACACTGAAAGGATCGAAAAATAAAAGTAGACTTGCACTGTAAACTAACAGTGAAAATGGCCTAACAGGCAGTTTAATCAATAATAAAGAAGCAAATAAAACTACTGAAAGTAAAGTTCTTAAGGCGGGAATTTCAAAACCAACAAATGCGGTATAAATCAAAACACCGAAACATAATGGAATCATGGCCCAAATTTGTTTAGGTTGATGCAAATAAAGCTGCGGATAATAACGTCGTAATAATTGATGTAATCCCCAAGACAACATGATGGCAAAAATGAGCACATGAGGCCCTGAAATCGCCAATAAATGAGAGATTCCTAATTCCTTAAATTGATTTTTAATCTCATCATTTAAGAGACTTTCATCCCCTGTTAATAAAGCTAATAATAGTCCCTTATTCTGCAAAGGAGATTGTTTCAGCATTAATCTAAATTTTAGACGCAATTTTTCTATATTTAATTTTTGTCGGTTAAAAAACTTTTGTTGATCTTTTAAATGATGTTGATAACCCAACCGATAAATTTCATCAGAGCTTAAAGGCTCAATATGCTGAACACTAAAACCAGACATTATATTTCGCTGAATAAACCATTGTTCTTGATCAAAAGCTCCTGCCACTGCATAACTATGAGCTGGTCTGGTTTTACCCGAAATTCGATAGTAATGACCTAATTGTAATATTGGCTCATCTATGGCTGAGTTTACTTTCTGATTTTTTAAATATAATAGCCAAGTGACGGGATGTAAGGACTGCCCTAGTACCTGAACGGGTTGCTGTGTCTTATCTTCTTTTTCTTCACTTATGCGGTCTACATACACAACTATATCTAAAGATTTAGGCTGCATTTGTCGCAGTTGTAATCTTTTATTTAAAGCATGCTGAGCATATTGATGTCCTATAATAAAAAGACTAATAGCGCAGACTAGACAGTAAATGGCTTTTAATATGGGCCGATTTAAAAATGTATGCCCCTTAAAAATATAAAAAATAAAACCTATAACGATTAATACTTTACCGATCCAACCATATTGCATGATGAGAGGGATATCTATCCCCATAAATGCAATACCCCCAATCCACCCCATTAAAATAAATTTTAACATTCAACGTCATAATCATTATCTTTTTAAGGGCAAAATTAAAGCCCAACTGAGTGGGCTTTAACAATGTGATTTAATGACAATTTTTAAGAACCACTCACCCAGAGTCCATCTTGCATATGCAAAATAGAATCAGCAGCCTGAGCTAAATGCTCATCATGGGTCACAATTAACATTGCCATGTTTAGTTCTTTCTTAAGATCGGTCAGTAACTCAAAAATACCTAGAGCTGTTTTACGGTCCAAATTACCTGTTGGCTCATCTGCTAAAACAACCGCAGGTTTAGTGACTAAAGCACGCGCTAAAGCCACACGTTGGCGCTCACCACCCGAAAGTTCACCTGGCTTATGATCCATACGATGAGATAACCCAACTCGATCAAGTAAATATTCGGCTTGTGCTTTTACCGATTTAAATTGGCTATCTGCTCGAAGCATTAAAGGCATCGCCACATTTTCAAGCGCAGAAAACTCAGGTAATAAATGGTGAAATTGATAAACAAAACCGAGGTATTGGTTGCGTTGAAAACCACGCTCGGCTTCACCTAAATTATCAAAACGCTGACCATTTAAAAATACTTGCCCTTGAGTTGGTTGCTCTAAACCGCCTAGTACATGAAGCAAAGTACTTTTACCTGAGCCACTTGCACCGACAATCGAAACAAACTGCCCTGCTTGAACTTGTAAAGAAAGACCTTTAATGACTTCAACTTTAGATTTACCGTCATCAAAATGTTTATATATTTCTTTTGCTTCTAAAACAATTTTACTCATAGCGCAGAGCCTCGGCAGGTTGAACTTTGGCAGCACGAAGTGCCGGATAAATAGTCGCCAAGAAGCTTAAAAGTAAAGAAACAATCACGATAATCGTCACATCTTGCCATCTTAAATAAGATGGAAGGTAATGCACAAAGTAAGCATCAAATAGATTTAAGCCCAACACATTATTAAACCATGAAATGATATCGCTAATGGTTAAAGCTAAAATAACACCTAAAACCGTACCTGCAACTGTACCAATCACACCAATCACGGTGCCTTGAACCATAAATATTTTAGTAATCATTGATGGCGAAGCGCCTAAAGTACGCAAAATTGCAATATCTGATTTTTTATCAGTTACCACCATGACCAATGACGAAACAATATTAAATGCTGCAACCACGATAATAAGTACAAGCAATAAACCGACTAAAGTTTTTTCCATTTGAATGGCATTAAATAAATTGCCATGCGTATAGGTCCAGTTCGTCGCATAGAAATTGCTTGGTAAACTTTTCACCAAATCATCTGCAACTTGTGGCGCTGCAAAAATATCATCTAATTTTAAACGGACACCTTGGGCACCATCTGGTAAGCGTAATAAGGTTGAAGCATCGTATAGAGCGATATAACCCACCATAGAGTCCACTTCAGCGCCTACACTAAAAATACCCACCACTTTAAAACGCTTGAAACGAGGTACAACACCTGCTGGAGATGGCGTTGCTTCAGGTAAAACCAATGTCACGCTGTCATTTAGACGTAAGCCCAATGAATCAGCCATATCTTTACCAAGAACAATACCAAACTCACCCTTTTTAAGTGAATCTAAGCTTCCGGCAACAATATGATTTTGAATAATAGAAACATTCTTTTCATATTTTGGATCAATACCTGTCACCATAATACCAGCGACTTGCCCTTGCGCAGTTAACATACCTTGCAATTGCGTAAAAGGTGCAACCCCAGTTACATGTGGATGATGTTCAACTCGCTTCACCAGCTCCGGCCAATCCGTGAGAATTTGTGTAGATGAAACTGTCGCTTGCGGCACCATTCCTAACACACGGTTTTTCAATTCGCGATCAAAACCGTTCATGACAGAAAGTACCGTAATCAATACAGCGACACCGAGTGTCAAACCGACCATCGAAACCAATGCAATAAAAGAAATAAAATGATTACTGCGTCTTGCGCGAGTATATCTCAACCCTATATACAGTGAGATTGGTTTAAACATACCTTCTAAATCCAAGGTCATTGATGGAAAATAAAAGATGTTGATGTCAAATTGCACCCACATCGACTATTTGACCATACCGTTAGATGCTGTATTAAGGTTTAAAAATCAGTAATTTCTGACTTATCCTTAACAATCCTAATATGATATTGCTGCGCTATTTTCTACTACTTAAGTTAGGAGATCAATTTGATCATGCATTTCGCTACGAATTAGAACAATTTAATGAATAAGCTCAACAAATTACCCAAATCTTCTCCTATTTAGACTTCATATGTTGAGCAAAGTTCCGGTTTGCTTGAATGTCTTTATAAAAATATAAAAAGAGTCCAGACAAGATAATGAAAGCACCCACAAAAACCATAATTGAAAGCTGCTCATGATTTAAAGCTGCTCCAATTATCATAGCGATCATTGGCGTAATTACTGTCGTTAAAGATAAGGTGGTTGCCTGAATATTTTGTATAAGTTTGAAATAGCAGAACATAGCAACCAGTGAAGCCATCAGTACCGTATAAATTAATGCAAATAAAGATTTAGCTTCTGGTAAATGGGTCGGTGCATATTGCCAAATAAATGGAATAAAACAACTAGCAAAAATAGAAGAAACTAAAATAGAACCTGTTGCTTGAGCCATCGGCTGAATTTGTGCATTAACTTTCTTAACCCAGAAGATTGAAAAAGAATAAACAAACACACTGATCAGCATAAGAACTATACCAAATGGATGCACATGCTGATTTTCACCGCTCAAACAAATAATAGCTAAACCACTGACCGCAATTGCCATGCCCAGCCATTGCAGCTTATAAAGTTGTTGGCCAAATGCAAACCGACCAATAAGCCCCGCCATAATAGGTGCTAAACCAAACATAAGTGCAATCATGCCTGAACTTAAATATTGAGTCGCGGCATAGGTAAAAATTTGAGAACCAATTAAGCTAAAAGAACCAGCTATATAACTATGTACTGCTTGTCGATGCGTCGGAAAAGGTGTTCTTAAAATTAGCAATATGATGACTGCCAAAGGCAATGCAATAAAAAAGCGTAATAACAATGCCCACATCAGATGTAAATCTGACACACTCCAGACGATTGCCAAAGGAGTTGTTGCCCAGATAAACACTAATAAGACATAGGTTAAAGCTAAATTGGTTTGCGATGGCATGTGATGCTCACTTAGCTGTTTTACGTTTTTGCTTTAAAATCGTTTGATCTAATGAACTTGAAAATTCACGTTTATCTCGTTCGGAAATAGGAGGTGGTCCGCCAGTTTGCACACCCGCACCACGAAGCGTGTCCATGAAATCACGTAGATGTAAACGCGCTTTAACATTCGCAGTTGTATAAACTTCACCACGCGGATGAATAGCAACTCCGCCTTTCTCAATCACCTGAGCTGCCAGTGGAATATCTTGTGTAATCACAATGTCATTCTCGACCATGCGTTCGACAATTTCTCTATCTGCCTGATCGGCGCCACTTAAAACCTGTATTGATTTAATGCGAACAGAAGGCGTAATCCCAACATTTTGATTGGCAACAAAAATAACTTCTAATTGATAACGATCTGATGCACGTAAAATTACTTCACGTAAAATTTTTGGTAAGGCGTCTGCGTCTACCCATAGCTTAAATGGCAGCACGTTATTCTCTATTTCCACTAAAAATATAAGTCTAACAGATGCCTTTCTAAGGTGAGTAGAAATAAACATTAAACTTATTTTTAATTTCAATATTTCAAGTTTTAGAAACTAAACATACTTTTAATTTATAAATAGAAACGGCACTTTCCTTTAAATGACTAAATACGCGCTTTTACAAGAGAATTTACATATGGAGACTTGAAAAATAGCAAACACCCTCGATTTAATATAACAAGTAATGTGAACCCAACAGCATCGTGCTTATGAAAAATCAAAACAGTCCAGAAGTTATTAAAGTAAATGACCAAAATTTTGGTAGTCATGGAGAACATTGGAATCTATTGACGTCCCATCCCGAAACAGATGTACCAAAATGGTTAGGACTGGCTCTTGATGCACCTGTAATGCCAATGGGCTTATGCGAACATGAAGAAGATATGGATCAATCTTTTTGGTTGATCCAAGGCCCACAAGACCAAAAAGTTACGATCAATCAAATTATTGCTGTTGAAAACCAAAAACCTCGCGCGCTTAAAACCGCCTTTCCTAGTTTTGAAAGTCCATATCAATATAATGCGAAAATTGAACGCATCATTACTTGCGACTCTGCGACACAAGCCGTATTAAGTTTAAGACTAAATAAAAATACAACTGTTTATGCTTTTGATAATTTATTTAGTGTTAACTACTGTCAATATGATAAAAATCAAAACTATCAAGTTCAATTTAATGCATGGGCTTATGAATTAGAACCTGTTCCAGCAGGCGAAAAAATTATTGTTGATGATCCAGCTTCGATTAAACATCACCGCGCATTAAATGCAATTTTAACTGAACATAATGGGGTTGCTCCTGAAAACTTACAGGAACTCATTAATGAATGGCAACCAAAAACTCCAGAAGATCAAGAACCTGTAACCGTTGATTTTTCTAAAATGGTCGCTTATTTATATGGCGAAAATCTTGGTCAAGAAGATGAAGCATGGTTCCAAGGTAATATTGTTGGCAAAACTTCTATGACATTTATGGGAGAAGAATATGCTCTTTATGATGTTACTTTGGTTTTAGAAGATGATCTTCCTGCCATATTAGTGCGCATTGCAACCAAAAACGATTTGTATAAAAACTTTAATATTGGCGAATATATTCGCGGTAATATCTGGATTCAGGCGACTATTTGTGCTAAAAAGGGTGAAACTAATTGAATTTCACTAATATTTTAATAATTAGGTTATTGAATGAAGATTATACCCGAACAAACTACCAGCCTCATTCAATCCAGTAGCCTGCGCGTAAAGGTCGATACTGGTGCGTTTTGCTTTTTTGTCTTGGGTATGTTCTTAGCTGCCATATTCATGCACCAGTTTGGTTTAGTTCCTTTTTAATTTATAAATTATTCAATAAATAAAGCCCTCAAATGAGGGCTTTATTTATTTGATTTGCTTAACCATTACGCTTTGCAAAATCATCCATAAAGTTAATTAAAGCCTGTACACCTTCTAAGGGTACGGCATTATAAATACTTGCACGCATACCACCTACCGAACGGTGTCCAGCTAAATTCAACAAATGGTTTGCTTCCGCTTCTTTTAAGAATTGCTTTTCTAAAGCTTCATCTGCCAAGGTAAACGGTACATTCATAATTGAACGGTTTGGAATTGCAATCGGATTGTTGTAGAAATCGCTTGAGTCGATATAACCATAGAGCAACTGAGCTTTTTCAAGGTTCACTTTATGGATAGCATCTACCCCCCCCTGCTCTAGCAACCATTCAAATACTAAACCAGACAAGTACCATGCATAAGTCGATGGTGTATTTACCATAGAACCATTTTTCGCTTGGTCGCTATATTTTAAAATACTTGGAATTTCTGGTTTAGCTTGATCAAGTAAGTCATCGCGAATAATGACAATTGTTAAACCAGCAGGACCAATATTTTTTTGTGCGCCCGCATAGATCAAACCAAATTTGGTTACATCTAATGGAGCAGATAAAATACTTGATGAATAATCACAAACAAGTGGCGTTTTTACATCAGGAATTCCTGCGAACTGTAAGCCACCAATCGTTTCATTATCTGCATAATGTACATATGCTGCATCATCAGACAAATTCCATTCGCTTTGTTCAGAAATTGCGAACTTACCATCTACTTTAATGCCAGCTTCTACAACATTAATATCGCCATAACGTTTTGCTTCTTTTAATGCTTTTTCAGACCAGATACCAGTATGAATATAGTCGGCTTTACTGTTCTTACCTAAAAGGTTTAAAGGAATCGCAGAAAATTGTAATGACGCACCGCCTTGTAAAAACAGTACTTTATAGTTTTCTGGAATGTTCATTAACTTACGTAAATCTGCTTCAGCTTTTTCAGCTACAGCAACATAGTCAGCACTACGGTGACTCATTTCCATGATGGATAGACCTTTACCTTGCCAATCCAACAATTCTTGTTGAGCTTTTTCTAAAACGGCAGTAGGTAATGCAGCAGGACCAGCACAGAAATTGTACGCGCGCATGATTTTTCCCTTGTATAAAGTCAAACACAATAAAAATGGCATTTAACCACAGATTGCTTAAGCTTGCAGCAGCTTCTCAAGTAAATATTTCAATGCTGGACTGTATTTAGCTTTATTTTTTCAATTATTGTCATCGTTATTTCTTTAGTTTTAATGACCAGCTTCCTCATTTAAAAAAATTTTAAGCAAAAAGATCAACTTGACTTGTGATTATAATTTCACATACCTTGATAGCTATTACAAAAATATTGGCTTAGTAAATTCAATAATTAAAGGAGCTAAAAACCACTATGTTTTTATACAAATGTATAATAAACAAGATGATAATTGAATTTAATAACAAGAAATTTAAACTATAAGGGATGCCAAAAATTGTTATTTAAAATGCCAACACATCGATATAGATATTCTATTTTTCCCTTTTCATTTAAACCAAAACATCTTGCTTTGGCTTTAGGCTTTTTTTTCACTAATCATTTATACGCCGGAAGCTTAAGTTATGCTGAAGCAGAACAACAAGCTTTGAAAAGTTCATATAGTACTCAAGCCAACCAAGCATTACAGCAAGCATCTCAATTAGAAGCTGAAGCAGTAAAGGGCCTCGGATTACCTAGAGTTGATTTAAATGTGAGAGCCTACGCTTTTCATAGTGAAACAGATGTACCTCTTGGCTCTTTTAAACAAAAACTTGAGAATGATTTAAGCCAAGGACTAAATGACAAACTTTCACAGTGGAACAATGTCATTCCATCAGATGTGCTGGGACAAGTTCAAGAAGGCGCAAACCAAACTATCCATGATGGTGTAAATCGTTTTCCCGATTATGCGAATCTGACTATTGAAGATCAGGTGGTACGCCCTTCCATTTCAGTTGTTATGCCACTCTATACAGGCGGCTTAACCAGCAGCGCAAAAAAAATAGCAAATATCCAAGCGCAGCGTTCGGAACTTTCAAGCCAACAACAACAAGATATACAGCGCTTCGAAGTCGTACAAAGTTACTTTAATGTGCAATTACAACAACAACTGGTCGCGAGTAGCTTATTTAACTTTAATGCGATGCAAAAACATTACAGCAATGCCCTAAAGCTCGAGCAACAAGGGTTTATTAGCAAAGGGCAACGCATGCAGTTTGAAGTAGCGCGTAATAATGCGGAACGTACTTTACAAAATACTCAAGCCAACTTAAATGCCAGTCGCTTTAGCCTTAATAACCTTTTACATCAACAAAATAATGTGGATTTAAGTACCCCATTATTTGTAAACAATACACCAAGCCAAACTCTAGAATCACTTTTAACTAGTTATTCGCAAAAATCTAGCTTAGTACAAAAAATGCAGATGGATACTCAACTGGCTAATGTTAATATTCAAGCTCAACAAGCTGCAAAAAAACCAAGTCTTTTTGCCTTTGGCGAATATGCGCTTGATGAAAATGAAAACTGGATTGTCGGTGTAATGGCAAAATACAACCTATTTTCAGGTGTAGATAAAAATAAGAATATTCATGCTGCCGAATTGAAGCGCTACGCTTCTGAGCTCATGACTGAACGAACCAAGCAAGAGATTGAAGCTCTTTTGAATAAGTCATATAACGAGCTTAACTCTGCTCAGCAAAGTCATCAGCTTTTACAAAGAAACGTAAATGCTGCTCAAGAAAACCTACGTATTCAAGAACTTTCTTTCCGCGAAGGAATGGGTACAGCAACCCAAGTGATTGATGCGCAAAATGCATTAAGTGCGTTAAAAACTGAAATGGCTTTAAATGCTTATAAATATGTCATGTCACTCGCGACTTTACTGCAAAGTCACGGCTCAATTGACCAGTTTAAAGCTTACGTTAATCAACCACATACCGACTATATACGTTAATGGGAGTATAAAATGAATCAAGACTCAGCTCATTCAGAACAAGATTCTCCTGTTGCGGATACGGCAGAAACCAACAAAGCTCCAAAAGATGATCAAGCTAGTGATAAGCAAGAAACAAGCACAAATAAAAATGACACCATCCCCTCTAAAAATTCCAAAATTAAACTGATTATTGGCCTGATTATCATTGCCTTATTAGGTTTAATTATTTTTGGTTTGTGGAAAAGCTATCAACCCAAACCTATTGAACTACAAGGCCGTGTTGAAGCTGAAACTGTTCACGTAAGTACAAAAGTTCCAAGTCGTATTGAAGAAATTTATGTACAAGAAGGCCAGAAAATTTCCAAAGGTCAGCCCCTTGTTCGTTTGGTTAGCCCTGAAATAGAAGCTAAAAAGCAACAAGCTTTGGCTACCTTACAATCTGCTTTAGCATTTCAATCTACGGTAGATCGCGGTTCTCAACAAGAAAATATCGATACTCTTTATGCCAACTGGCAAAGCACCAAAGCACAAGCAAATCTTGCAAAAACCACCTACCAACGTGGGGAAAATTTATATAGACAAGGCGTCATTTCACGTCAAAGACGAGATGAAATGCTTGCTGCACAGACCTCTGCTCAAGAATTAAGTGAGGCCTCTTATCAACAATATGCTCGTGCTAAACGCGGCAGTACCAGCCAACAGAAATCTACGGCAGATGCACAGGTTGAAATTGCAAAAGCAGCGGTAAGCGAAGCAAAAGCACTGGAAGCAGAGACACGTTTACTCTCACCTATTTCAGGTACGGTTTCAAAAACTTATGGTAAACCTTCCGAATTAGTCGCTATGGGTGTACCTGTTGTCAGCATTTTAGAAGATGATGATTTATGGGTAAGTTTAAACGTCGGTGAAAATCAATACGCCTCTGTTTATAAAAATAAAACCCTTGAAGGATTCATTCCCGCTCTTAATCAGAATGTGAATTTTAAAATTAAGAATATTGATGCTGAAGGCGAATTTGCCACCATTAAAACGACTCGCCAAACCGGAGGATATGATATCCGTAGCTTTAAATTACATCTGGTGCCTGAAAGTCCTGTCAAAGATTTAAAGGTTGGCATGAGCGTTCTATTTAAAATTAAAGAAGACAAATAAAGCATGTTTGCCAGTATATTACGGGAACTAAACTATCTAAAAAGCAATAAATGGGATTTGTGTATGGTGACACTTATCCCTGTTTTTATCATTTTTATGTTTAGCAGCATGTTTTACGCGGGTAAAGCTGAACACTTACCAATTGCGATTATTGATCAGGACCAAAGTGAACTCAGCCGTAATATTGAAAAGTATCTTTCGTTAAATCATACAGTAGACATTAAAACAATTACGGCAAGCTCTGCTGAGGCTGAACAACTACTCAATGAAACCAAAATATGGGGTTATGTTTTTATTCCAGACGGTGCTGAAAAACGCTTCGTGAAAGCACAAGATGCTCAAATCAGCATTGCATTTAATCAGTCTTTTTTTAGCGTCGGGAACACGATTTCCTCTGCAATGCTGGTCAGTACACTCAATGCTTTAGCAGATTATGCAGGTCAAAGTTATCTTGCAAATAGTATTCCCTATTTAGATGTACCTACCGCGCATGTCAAAATCTCAACGCTTTACAACCCAAGTATGAGCTATGAATTTTATTTAGAACCTTTCATGGTTCCAGCGGTATTGCACTTATTGTTATGTTGCTGTGTTGCCTTTGCTATTGGACAAGAACTTAAACGTGGCACATTAACAGCATGGGTAAACCGAGAAAGTTTTATTCAAGGCTTATTGGCTAAAAATCTGCTTTATACCCTTATTTTTTGTTTCTGGACATGGGTATGGATGTTTTGGCTAGTCGAAATCCGTGGCTGGTTTGTAGCAGGTTCTCTTAGTTTATTGCTATGCGCACAGTTTTTACTTTATTTTGCTTACGCTTTGATTAGCAGCACGGTCATTCTTGCTACTAAAAATTTAAGTAAAACTTTTGGCTTTATCGCCGTATACGGTGGCTCTTCTTTAAGTTTCGCAGGTGTTACGCTACCTTTAAATAATGCCCCTATTTTCACCAAGTTTTGGTCACTCATTATTCCTTATACCCCTTATGCCAAACTGCAAACCGAACAATGGGTGATCGGCAGTCCAGTTTTCATTTCTATGATTCCTTTTTTAATACTCTTGGGTTATTGCCTGATTTACTTCTTTTTAAGTTGTCTATTACTTAAAAAATTAGTTCAGGGGGCAACGCAATGAAAGAATTCTTTAAGGCTTATGGGCAAACATTTAAAGACATTGTAAGTAATAGCTCAGTTTTCACAACGCTAATTTTATCGGTCATTCTTTATAGCTTTTTTTATCCTACTGCATATAAAGCTGAGCGTGCAGAATCTATTCCTATTGTGATTGTTGATGAAGAACAAAGTCTTTTAACTTCTCAATTGATTGGCCAAAGTGCAAATAGCCCTCATGTTCATATCGTTACCGTTACCAGCAATTTTTTACAAGCTGAACAAATGGTACGTGAGCAAAAAGCCGATGGTATTTTACTTTTACCAAACAACCTAACCCAAAGCTTACGCAGAGGAGAAACTGGTGGAATTGGCTTATACTTAAGCACAACCAACTTTTTAAAAACTAAAGAAATTGGTTTAGGTCTAGCAACCTCAATTGAAGCCACATTAAAAGAATATATTGAAAAATTCGGACAACGCACACATTTCCAGCCAGCGCTTTCTATTCATCAAGTGCCGTTATTTAACCCTCTTTCAGGATATGGAAGTTATATTTTTCCGGCTGTTGCATCATTAATTATTCACCAAACCATTGTGCTCGGTTTGGCAATGTTAATAGCGACCTACCGTGAGCAACATGAAAAAATTACAACTGTTCGCTTCGCTGGAATTTTCGCAAGTATATTGACCATTGGCTGTTTAGGTTGTTTTTATCTTTTCGGTTTTACTCTGTGGTTCAATGACTATCCACACGGTGGAAATTTTATAGGTCTACTTATTGCTGTTCCAATTTTTATTAGTTGTGTGATTGGACTAGGTATGTTGATCGGCTCACTTTTAGATATGCCAGAGCGTGCCGGACATATTATTGTGTTTAGTTCAGTACCTTTATTCTTACTCACTGGAGCTGCTTGGCCTCATCAAGCAATGCCTGACTGGTTACAATGGCTGGCGTGGTGTTTACCTTCCACACATGGGGTACAAATGTTTGTGCAACTTAACCAGATGGGTGTTCCATTAGCGACAGTTGTACCGAAACTAATTTTTCTTGGGACAATTGGATTATTATTAGGAAGCTTAGCCTATTATCGGATTGTTAAAAAAACGTCTTTTTAAAATAAAAAAAGGAAGCTTACGCTTCCTTTTTTTATTTAATTTCTTCTTACTCTTCTGACACTTCGTCATTCGTAGAAACTGCATCTTCACCATCTACATCTGAAGTATCAACTTCTCCTTCGAGAAATTCTTCTTCATCTTCGACAGCTTCAATAGAAACAACACCTACTAAAGTTTCTTCTTCACTTAAACGAATTAGACGTACACCTTGTGCATTACGACCAGTCATTGCAACTTCTGCTGCGCGAGTACGAACTAATGTACCGCCGTCAGAAATGAGTAACAACTCTTTGGTTTCATCAATAGAAACTGCACCAACAAGCTCACCGTTACGTTCGCTTGTCTTAATCGCAATGACACCCTTACCACCACGTTTCTTGGTTGGGAAGTCATTTACAGGAGTACGCTTACCATAACCGTTGGCACTTGCACACAGTACTTCACCTGTCTCAGGTACAACTACAAGCGATACGATGCGACTTACTAAATTTGAATCTGCTGAATCGTCATTGTCATCTGATTCATCATTTTCAACTTCCGCATCTTCTTCGCTTAAGATACTGCTTGCAAAGCTTACACGCATACCACGAACACCTTTCGCGGTACGACCCATTGCACGCACATCGGTTTCAGCAAAACGGATTGCCTTACCTTCGTTCGAGAACAACATGATTTGCTGATTACCATCAGTAATCGCAACACCAATTAAGGTATCTTCTTCATTGAGTTCAATTGCGCGTAAACCATTTGAACGGATGTTAGCAAATTGCTCTAAATCAACACGTTTAACCGTACCTGAAGCTGTCGCCATAAATACGTAATGGTTTTCCGGGAACTCAGTTAACGGCAAGATAGCTGTTACTGTTTCATTCGCATCTAAAGGTAACAAGTTCACAATTGGACGGCCTTTGGCACCACGTGATGCTTGAGGCACTTCAAACACGCGAAGACGATATACTTTACCTACATTGGTAAAGCACAGCACAGTCGCATGGTTTGAAGCTACAATGAGATGTTGAATAAAGTCATCATCTTTCATTGAAGTTGCAGACTTACCACGTCCACCACGGCGCTGAGCCTGATAATCTGAAAGTGGTTGAGTTTTTGCATAACCTGTTTGTGAAACTGTTAATACAACTTGCTCTTCAGGAATTAAATCTTCACGGCTAAAATCAATACGTGATTCAATAATTTCAGTGCGACGTCCATCACCATACTGTTGTAGTACCAGTGCTAATTCTTCGCGAATTACAGCCATCAATAAATTGAAATCATTCAAAATCGCAGTAAGTTCAGCGATTTGACCTAAAATTTCAGTATATTCTGCATGTAATTTGTCTTGTTCAAGACCAGTTAAGCGATGTAAGCGTAATTCTAAAATTGCACCTACTTGCGTTGGCGATAAACGGTAAATCGACTCAGTTAAACCAAATGGACGATCTGGGTTTTCACCTTCAATTTCATCTGGACGAACAGAAATTGCGCCAGCTTTTTCAAGCAATGAAACGACACCACCACCTGCCCACTCACCAGCAAGCAAACGCTCACGCGCTTCAGCAGGGTTAGCAGAAGTTTTGATGGTTTCAATAATTTCATCGATATTGGCTAAAGCAACTGTTAAGCCTTCTAAGATATGACCACGTTCACGTGCTTTACGCAATTCGAACATAGTACGGCGTGTCACAACTTCTTGGCGGTGACGGATAAATGCCGCAATAATATCTTTCAGATTCATCAATTTAGGTTGTCCATTGTCTAGACAAACCATGTTGATGCTGAATGAGTTTTCAAGCTGAGTATTTAAGAATAAGTTATTTACAACGACTTCAGCGTTTTCACCGCGTTTCAAGTCAATTGCAATACGCATACCTTCTTTGTCAGATTCATCACGAAGTTCTGAAATACCTTCAAGTTTTTTCTCTTTCACTAACTCAGCAATACGTTCAATAACTCTTGCTTTGTTGACTTGATATGGAATTTCAGTAAAGACGATGGTTGTACGACCTGTCTTTTCATCTTCTTCGAAATGGTACTTACCACGAATGTGTAAGCGGCCTTTACCTGTACGGTACGCATCAACAATGCCTGATTTACCGTAAATAATACCGCCTGTAGGGAAGTCAGGACCCGTAATGTATTCCATCAATCCTTCAATAGAGATATTCGGATTGTCAGCATAGGCTAAGCACGCATTGACAACTTCTGTCATATTATGCGGTGCCATATTGGTTGCCATACCAACAGCAATACCAGCAGCACCATTAATTAACAAGTTAGGAACACGTGTCGGAAGCACTTCAGGAATACGCTCAGATCCGTCGTAGTTATCTTCCCAATCAACCGTGTCTTTTTCTAGATCTGCAAGAAGCTCATGTGCAAGCTTAGTCATACGGACTTCGGTATAACGCATCGCAGCTGCGCTATCACCATCAATCGAACCGAAGTTACCCTGACCATCTACCAATAAATAACGTAAGCTAAAGTCCTGAGCCATACGTACTATGGTTTCATAAACAGCTGAGTCACCATGAGGGTGATATTTACCGATTACGTCCCCAACAACACGTGCAGATTTCTTGTAGGCTTTGTTATAGTCATTGCCCAATTCGTGCATGGCATAAAGCACACGACGGTGAACAGGTTTAAGACCGTCTCTCACATCCGGCAATGCACGAGATACGATTACACTCATCGCGTAATCTAAATATGAATGCTTGAGTTCGTCCTCAATGGCAATCGGTCGGATTTCCGATACGCTCATGCATACTCCTTCTTACAGATAGAAATTTCTATCTGCTTATATGTCTTGATCTTGCAAAAAATTTAGTTCCGAAAACTGAACTAAAATCGAAAAAAATATAGCTGTATACTATAGCATAAAAGCACTTTGTAATGTGCGGAATCTACATCGCTAATCTGGCGATATTTGTATAATTTAATTGCATATTATTCTTATCATATCGCTATAACGAGCATCTTCTCATCTTGGTAAAACTATGTGATTTTTATTCTATAAAAATCAAACCTCAAATGAGCTAAAAGTCTCACTTATACATTTAAGGACACTACTCACAATAAAAAAACCCCTAGTAAAAACTAAGGGTTTTTTAGCTTTAATCGATAAAGATTAAAGTTTAGATACCAATTCAGGTACTACAGTGTTCAAATCACCAACTAACCAGTAGTCAGCAACACTGTTGATTGGCGCTTCTTCGTCTTTGTTGATTGCAACAATAACTTTAGAATCTTTCATACCAGCTAAATGCTGGATCGCACCAGAAATACCTACAGCAACATAAAGGTCAGGTGCAACGATCTTACCAGTTTGACCAACTTGGAAGTCGTTTGGTACAAAGCCCGCATCAACTGCCGCACGTGAAGCACCTTGTGCTGCACCAAGCTTGTCAGCTAATGGATCAAGTACTTTATGGTAGTTCTCACCAGAACCTACACCACGACCACCAGAAACTACGATGCGAGCCGCAGTTAATTCTGGACGGTCAAGCTTCACGATTTCTTCAGATACGAAGTTAGAAATACCTGCATCTTTCGCTTCACTTACTGCTTCAACAGCAGCTGAACCACCTTCCGCAGCAACTGGATCAAATGCTGTACCACGAACAGTACCAACAATGATTGCTTCGTCAGATTGAACCGTTGCAATCGCGTTACCAGCGTAGATAGGACGCTTGAATGTGTTTGCAGATTCAACAGAAATAATATCTGTGATCATGCTTACATCAAGAAGAGCAGCAACACGTGGAAGAATGTTCTTACCAGTTGTTGTAGAAGCAGCTAATACGTATTTGTAACCTTTAGCCAAGTCAGCAACTAAGCCAGCTACGTTTTCAGCTAATTGGTTTGCATAAGCGGCGTTGTCAGCAAGTAAAACTTTGCTTACACCAGCAACTTTAGCAGCAGCATCAGCAACTGCTTGAGCACCAGAACCAGCAACTAATACAGTAATATCACCACCGATTTTTTGTGCTGCAGCAACAACGTTTAAAGTAGCACCGTTAAGTACTTGGTTGTTGTGGTCAGCGATAACTAAAATACTCATGATTTTATCCTTCCGTATTAGATCACTTTCGCTTCATTTTTCAATTTTTCAACAAGCTCATCTACAGATTTCACTTGTACGCCAGCTTTACGTTCTGCAGGAGCTTCAACTTTAACAGTTTTAAGCTTAGTACCAGCTGTAACGCCATAATCAGCAGGAGATTTGGTATCAAGTGGCTTCTTACGAGCTTTCATGATGTTAGGCAATGCTGCATAACGTGGCTCATTCAAACGCAAGTCAGTTGTAATGATTGCTGGAAGTGCCAGTTCAACAGTTTGTAAACCACCGTCAACTTCACGAGTTACTTGTACTTTGCCGCCATCAACTTTCACTTCAGAAGCGAATGTACCTTGGCCCGCACCTAATAATGCACCAAGCATTTGGCCTACTTGGTTAGAGTCATCATCAATTGCTTGTTTACCAAGAAGGATAAGTTCTGGTTTTTCAGCGTCAACAACACCTTTTAAAATTTTAGCAACTTCTAAAGCGCCAATTTCATCAGTAGTTTCAACTAAAATACCGCGGTCTGCGCCTAGAGCCATTGCAGAACGGATTTGTTCTTGAGCTTCTTTAGGACCTACAGAAACAACAACGATTTCTGATACTGTTCCTTTTTCTTTTAAGCGAACCGCTTCTTCCACTGCGATTTCACAAAATGGGTTAATTGACATTTTTACGTTGGTAAGGTCAACCCCACTATTGTCCGGCTTAACACGAACTTTAACGTTGGCATCAACCACGCGTTTTACAGCAACAAGAGCCTTCATGTAATCCTCGGCTGTTCTAGCAAAAGTAAATGTTGAGAAAAGTATATTAACTCTTCAATTAAAATTTTTTAGGTACCCTATCTTGCAATGTGTTTGGCATTTCGGTCAAGTCACAATTTTCTGGAACAGCACAAAAAAAATGAAATCATCAGTTCATAAAAAAATTTTAGCCTACTATTACAAGCTATTTTATTCTTTTTAAACTCTATTTTATACATTGATTTTTATTATCTTTTTATCTTATTTAGCATATAAGCTAGAAACATAAGATTATGTTTAAAAACCTTAAATTCAAGGTTTTTTAGACTCAGTCGTCAACAAAATATGCAAAGATCAAAATGGTCAATTAGGCAGTTTTAGCTATTTCTCTTAAACAAAATTGTAAAAAAAGACAAATGATCTCTACATTCCTCTAAAACTTCTCAATTTAATTATCTTTTTATTCAGTCTATTTTTTAACTTTTAGTTTTTATGTGCCCTTGGATGAGCTTGATCATAAACTTGCGCCAAATGATCGAAATCAATATGGGTGTAAATTTGTGTTGTAGATAAATTACTATGTCCTAACATTTCTTGTACCGAACGCAAATCGCCGCTACTTGATAACATATGGCTAGCAAAACAATGTCTGAGTAAATGCGGATGTAAATCGACATTTACACCAGCCCGTTGAGCTTGAAGCTTTACTCTTTTTTCGATTTGCCTTGGAGTGAGTGCTCCCCCTCGTAAAGAAATAAAGACAGAATCGTTTTGTTCGAAATGTCCTTTCCAAATTTTATAAACTTTCAGCCAATTCAATAGGCTTTCTTTCGCTTTTTTCCCGAACGGTACAATACGGGTCTTATTTCCTTTACCTGTAATACGTACCAGTTGACGATTAAAATCTACATCTTTAACTGTTAAACCCTGCAATTCAGCCAGACGTAAACCACTTGAGTAAAGTAACTCGAGCATGGCTTTATCTCTTAACCATAATTGCTGATCAACGGGTTTTTCAGGCATAGGTTGATCTAAAATCTGATTAACTGTTTCTATGTCGATCATACCTGGCAAAGGTCTAGGCTGACGTTTTAATTTAAAATCGTCAGTCGGATTAATTTCTAAATATTTACCTTGTTCCGCCCATTTCATGAACTGACGAATTGAGGTGAGATGACGTTGCATACTACTTGAACTTAACTGATCCTGCTCAACACGCTGGGCCAAATATTCTCTTAAATCTGAAGCTTCAATATTTCTTAAATCTAGTTGTTTGTGCTCGCAGAACTCAAGAAAGCTTTTCACATCTCTTTCATAAGCAGTAATCGTGTGCTCAGATTGATTCTGTATTTTTCTTTCTTTTAACCACATTGAGAGCAGCTGTAATGCAAAATCCAAAATGCTCTCCATTTATTTGCTCATTTTTTTGAGTGTACCAAAAACTATGTGATCATGAAAATTTGATATCGCACAACCTAATGATGAACTAATTTATATATTACAATTCACCTCAAGTATTTGTCGGACCTTGCTGCCATGACCACCATACTCATTCCTTACTTAATTACGATTACATTACTTACGCTTACCCCTGGTCTAGATACGACTTTAATTATTCGTACAGCAACACTTGAAGGTAAATCGAAAGCGTTTCAAGCAGCAATAGGCATTTGTCTTGGCTGTATTGTATGGGGAATTGTAGTTGCTTGTGGTCTGGGTGCTTTACTCATGGCATCTGATTTAGCTTTTAATATTCTGAAATGGATGGGAGCAGCATATCTCGCGTGGCTGGGTTTAAATATGATTTTAAAACCGCGTAGTCAACTTGCAGACACACAAGAAAGTCATTCAAATCGTTCTACTTCAGAGAATTGGTTCATTAAAGGTTTTTTGGGTAACTTACTTAACCCGAAAGTTGGGATCTTTTATATTTCATTTCTTCCACAATTTATTCCGCCGCAAGCATCGGCTGTGACTTGGGTGATGGGACTGGTAATGATTCATGTGGTAATTGGAATGTTATGGTCAACTTTATTAATTTTAGCCATGCAGCCACTGTCACGTTATCTTAAGCAACCCAAATTTGTGAAATATATGGATCGGATTACTGGCAGTATTTTTGTGTTGTTTGCTTTGAAATTAGCTTTGAGTAAAAGATAATTAAATCAAATATTATTGTACATATAAAAGAAAGCCTCTTTTATCACTTTAGCTGATGAAAAGAGGCTTCTATTTAGGTAATGCGATTAACCTTGGAAATAACGTAAATCCAAACGCCCATCATATACATGAGTTGTTGGACCAGTCATCCAAACCACATCGCCTTCTTGCCATTCGATTTGTAACTTACCACCAGCAAGCTCAACTTCAACTGAGTTCGCAAGTAAGCCACGGCGCATACCACTTACCGCAGCAGCACAAGCACCTGTACCACATGCAAGCGTTTCACCGACACCACGTTCAAATACACGTAAGCGAACATGTTTTTCATCAATTACTTGCATAAAGCCAGCATTAACACGTTCAGGGAAACGTTTATGTGACTCGACTTGTGGACCAATGCCAGCAACATCTGCAGTTAATACGTCTGGAACAATAGTGACAGCATGAGGATTACCCATATTGACCACATCAATACTGATGTTTTGGTCGTTGGCTAACTCAAGTGTATATAAAGCTTCTGGTTGTTCAGCAATGAATGGAATTTCATTCGGCAAAAATTTCGGGTAGCCCATATTCACGCGAACCCAACCATTTTGCCCCAGTTCAGGTTTAACAATCCCTGCTTTGGTTTGAACAGTAATACTAGTTTTCGTTGTTAAATGACGCTCATGTACAAAGCGAGCAAAACAGCGTACACCGTTACCACATTGTTCAACTTCAGAACCATCAGCATTAAAAATACGGTATTTAAAATCCGCTTCCGGTAAATCTGGTGGTTCAACAATTAAAAGCTGATCGAATCCGATGCCAAAATGACGATCGGCTAAGCGTTGAATTGTTTCTGTATCTAAATAGGCACGTTGGCTGATTAGATCAACCACCATAAAGTCATTGCCTAGGCCATGCATTTTAGTAAATTCTAATAACATTTCATTTACTCCTCAGGCAATAAACTTTCTTTTTCCCAAAGGGATTCAACTGTTTCACGCTCACGAATCAAATGGGCTTTGTCGCCAGACACCATCACTTCTGCGGCACGTCCACGTGTGTTGTAATTTGAACTCATTACAAAACCATAAGCGCCAGCACCGAGAACAGCTAACAAGTCATTTTCTTTTAAAGCCAATGAGCGATCTTTACCAATGAAGTCACCTGTTTCACAGATTGCTCCAACGAGATCCCAAGTTTTTTCTTCAGTATCTGAACTTGGCACCACAGGTTGGATATCCATCCAAGCTTCATATAAAGCAGGGCGAATTAAATCATTCATTGCTGCATCAATAATGGCAAAGTTACGGTGGCTTGTTGGCTTGAGCAAATCAACTTTTGTTAAAAGCACACCTGCATTTGCACTAATGCTACGACCCGGTTCCATATAAACCTTGAGACCTAACTTTTCTAAAGCAGGTTTCATTGAGTTAGCATATTCTTCAACACTTGGCGGTGTTTCATCTTTATAACAAACACCCAAACCACCACCGATATCAATGTGTTTAAGAGTAATACCAAGTTTTTTTAGTTCTTCGATCATCAACATGACACGATCTAAAGCGTCAACAAACGGTTTAGTCTCGGTCAATTGCGAGCCAATGTGGCAGTCAATACCAATGATTTCAAGATTTGGTAAAGATGCAGCATATTGATAGGTTTCATAAACGGTATCACTAGGAATACCAAATTTATTTTCTTTTAAACCTGTTGAAATATAAGGATGAGTTTTTGCATCTACGTCAGGATTTACGCGTAAAGAAATTGGCGCTTTTTTACCTAGACGAGCTGCAACTTTTTGAAGACGGTCTAATTCTGCATAAGACTCTACATTAAAGCAAGCAATGCCTACATTTAACGATGTTTCAATATCGGCTTCGGTTTTACCTAAACCAGAAAAAACAACTTTAGAGGCATCTCCACCCGCTTTCAAAACACGTGCAAGCTCACCACCCGATACGATATCAAAACCAGCACCAAGTTTTGCCAAGACATTCAGAACAGCTAAATTCGAGTTAGATTTCACCGCAAAACAGATTTGATGATCAATAAAATCAAAAGCACGGTCCATATCTAAGTAATGTTTTTCAAAAGCTGCTTTTGAATAAACATACAAAGGTGTGCCAAATTGCTGTGCAAGCTGCTCCATAGAACATTGCTCTGCATGCAATACTCCATTAATGCGGGTGAAACTCATGAATGTGTCCTTATTTCAAAGCTTAAGGTGAAGTTGTTTGGGTTGGGGCTGATGATTCAACTGGCTGTTCAGCCTGCTCATCCTGTTGCACAACTTGTTTCTGTTCTTTATTACGATAGAGCAAGTATTTCGCACGTTTGTCATAATTCGGATCAGAAGGTAGCTGTAATGCTCCTGACTGACCACAAGCGCTAAGCAAAATACTGCTGCTCAATAAACTGATGAGGCAAATGACACGACGCATCTGAGCACCTGATTTAAACAATTCGATGCAGTATACCGTGATCATGCAAGCGGCTAAAGAGTAAACTTAAAGAGAAAAACAATATGCATAAAAAACGCCGGCTTTTCAGCCAGCGTTTGATCATAACTAAATAAATTTAATTATTTTTTATGACGTGGTTTATAGAAGAAGAAATAACCAATGATCAAGATAACAAACCAAATCGGGCTGACTTTAAGTGCTTTGAACGTATCTGGTTCTAAAGACAGCACATAAATCATACCAATAAAGAAAATAATCGTGATCCAACACGTAAATAGACCGCCTGGCAATTTAAATGTTGATTTTGCATGTAGCTCAGGACGCGTAGTGTAATAACGGATATAGCTCCAGATAATGAGTAACCACACGCAAATGAACAGAATCGTTGAAAGCGTCGTTGCAAGTGTAAATGCCTCAACAGTATTTGGAACAAAATACTGTAATGCCGCACCTAACAATAAACACGCAGCAGAGAAATACAATGCATTTGCAGGTACTGCACGTCTGTTCAATTTACCAAATGCTTTTGGCCCCTGATCTTCACGAGATAAACCAAATAACATACGGCTTGTTGAGAAGACACCACTGTTCATTGATGACATCACTGATGACAACACCACCAAGTTCATCAAAATTGCTGCTGCTGCCACACCTGCTTGACTGAACAAGTTTACAAATGGACTGATCGCTGGATCAATTTTATTCCATGGTGTTACTGACATCACAATCAACAATGCCAATACGTAGAAAATAATGATACGGATTGGAATTGAGTTAATCGCTTTTGGTAAGTTACGCGCCGGATCTTTCGTTTCGGCAGCTGTTGTTCCCACAAGTTCTACACCCACGAAGGCAAAGATTGCGATTTGGAAGCCTGCCAAGAAGCCATGCACGCCTGTTGGGAAGAAACCACCATTTGCCCAAAGATGAGTAAAGGAAGCAACTTCACCTGTGCTTGAGGTAAAGCCAGTAAAGATCATCCATAGACCCACAGCGATTAAAATAATAATCGCAAGAATCTTAATGAGCGCAAACCAGAACTCTAATTCACCAAACAAACGAACGGTTAATAGGTTTAAACCCATAATAAATACAATCGCAGCAACACTGATCATTGCCCCTTCGACAGGCGAGAAAGGTAGACCATTATTGAAGAACTGTAGGTAGTAGATAATTGCAGAAAGGTCAGCGATACCAATCGTGATCCAACATAACCAGTATGTCCACCCTACAAAATAACCTGCCCATGGACCGATTAAATCTGTTGTGAAGTCAATAAATGATTTATAGGCAAGATTTGAAAGAAGTAGTTCGCCAAGCGCACGCATGACAAAAAACACCATCACACCAATAATCAGATAAATGAACAAGATCGATGGACCAGCAAGACTAATTGTTTTGCCTGATCCCATAAATAATCCGGTACCAATTGCACCACCAATCGCGATCAGCTGTAAATGCCGATTGGAGAGGCTTCGATGGAGCTCACCTTGTTCATGAGGCTCGCTCAGATTTTGATTCGACATTTTATAAATACACTCCAGTAATTTTTTTAATCCGTTAGCTAAATTCAAATCAAAAAGACGATATCGCACCATTTGCAGGTATCTTTTAAATGTATATTTTTTGACAACTTTTCAGCTAACCAATTTGTCTGTATTGCTGATGATTCCAAGCTACATACAATTCAATCCGATAATACGCACAAGCCCATTCCAATACAACGGACTCTCAAGTCAACTTTTGTCGCACTTGTTTAACTCAAGCCGATATAAAAAGGCTACCAATGAGGTAGCCTTTTTGATTAAAAAATCAGAAAGTAAATTCATCATCTGAAAATTTACTTTTGTTTATTCTTCAATTTTTCTTCCCAGAATGTCGCATTTTTGATGCCTAATTTAACAGGGTCAAATGTGTACTCTTTTACTCCAGCTTTTTGCTGCGCTTCATAATCTTTTAGTGCTTTAATTGTTGGCTTCCATACAAAATAAGTCACAATAATTCCGACAATATTAATCCATGCCATTAAACCTACACCAATATCACCAATACCCCATATATAACCAGTTGCACTCAGTACTCCATAAGATACCGATAAAATAATAAAGCACTTCGTCACAAATAATAATGATGGAGATTTTGTAATATAGCTTAGATAAGTAATGTTAGTTTCAGCAATATAGTAATACGCAACAATCGTTGTAAACGCGAAGAAGAACACAGCCAACGCCACAAAGATTTGACCAAAATTACCAAACATTGTGCTCACTGCCATCTGTGTAAATGCAGGAGAGCCTATTTCTACAGTTGCTCCAACATGTTGCACGATAAATTGACCAGCTTCTAATGTACCTTGTACATTATACATGCCGGTAATTAAAATCATGAATGCTGTTGCAGAGCAGACGAATAAAGTATCAACATAAATTGAGAATGCTTGTACAAAACCTTGTTGAGCTGGATGTTGAACTTCTGCTGCCGCTGCTGCGTGTGGCCCTGTTCCTTGCCCTGCCTCATTTGAATAAACACCACGTTTCACTCCCCAACCGATCGCAGCACCAAGACCCGCCATCGGAGAAAAAGCATCTTCAAAAATTAATTTGATTACACCAGGTAGTTCGTCAATATTCGCAATAACGATAACAACAGCCATTAGAATATAACCAGCTGCCATAAAAGGAACAACGAATTCAGCAAAGCGTGCAATCCGTTTAATTCCACCAAAAATAATGATGGCGAGTAAACTAACAATCACCACAAGTGCTACAAGTTTGAATAAACCAATATCACCGAAAATAATTGCCCCTTCACCTGTAATTTGGGTAAATGCTTTACCTACCGCATTTGCTTGAATACCCGGTAAAAATAAACCACAGGCCACAATTGCCGAAATTGCAAATAAAACCCCTAACCAACGTTGTCCCAGTCCTCTATCAAAATAAAATGCTGGACCACCACGATATTGGCCTTGATATTCAACTTTATAGATTTGACCTAAAGTTGATTCTACATATGCCGTGCTTGCTCCTAAAAATGCAACTAACCACATCCAAAAGACTGCACCTGGCCCACCAAAGCCAATTGCTGCCGCCACACCCGCAATATTACCTACACCCACTCGCCCCGATAATGAAACAGCTAAGGCTTGAAAAGATGAAATCCCCTGTTCTGAAGAAGTACCTTTTATTAACAGTCTAAACATTTCCTTCATTTGACGTACTTGAACGAATCTTGTCAAAATAGAAAAAAATAAACCCGCGCCTAAGCACAGGTAAATAAGTCCTTTACTCCAGATTATGCTATTTATCCAATCAACAATTTCTGCTGCACTCATAGATATCAACCTTTTGTATTTTTAAAATACAATACTCATATTATTTTGTTCGTTTTCACTTCAGCAATATCCATGCCATATCTATAATAAACAGCTAGATACATACTGCAGTAAAAACACCGTCCTTGGGGAATAGATTAGATTTTTTATATCCACTGAAAACAAACTTTATCTGACTTGTAAAAATCCAATATCGTGTTATTTTTGGTGTCTTTCCCTTATTAGTTCCTTAGAAGATCCCTTCACATTTCCTCATTATCTTTATGAAAATTTCAGGAAACAAGAATGAAGAACTTCCTAAGAACTATATTTATATAATATCGAGCAAAATTTCAATTTTTTATGAGCAAAGTCAAAACTGTTTACCGTTGCGAGCAATGTGGTGCCGATCATCTTAAATGGGCTGGTCAATGCTCAGAGTGTGGTGAATGGAATTCACTGACTGAAGTTAAACTTGAGCCGACCACTGCTCACCGTGCACGCCCTAAAATTGGGGGCTATGCGGGTCAAGTTGCTAATATTACAACGCTCAATAAAGTTTCAGTTTCTCATGAAACCCGCTTACCTACAGGCATTAGCGAATTTGACCGTGTGCTTGGCGGTGGTTTGGTGACAGGTTCTGTTGTACTGATTGGGGGTGACCCTGGTATTGGTAAATCGACCATTCTTTTGCAAACCGCAACGCACATGGCAAGCGCAAAAAGCTCAGCACTTTATATTACAGGTGAAGAATCTTTATCTCAGGTTGCGCTTCGTGCACAACGCCTTGACTTACCTACTGATCAATTAAAAGTCATGGCTGAAACCTGTGTAGAACGTATTTGTGAAGTTTTAGAGCAAGAAAAACCTGTAGTTGCTATTCTAGATTCGATTCAAACACTTTATACAGAAACTCTCCAATCTGCTCCGGGTGGTGTTTCACAAATTCGTGAATCTGCTGCTTTATTAACCCGCTATGCAAAAAATAGTGGCACAGCGCTATTCATTGTTGGTCACGTGACCAAAGAAGGTGCGCTGGCAGGTCCTCGTGTTTTAGAGCATATGGTGGACTGCGTACTTTACTTTGAAGGTCAATCAGACTCTCGCTATCGCATGATTCGTGCTGTTAAAAACCGCTTTGGTGCAGTCAATGAACTTGGTGTATTTGGCATGACTGATAAAGGCTTACGTGAAGTAGCCAACCCTTCTGCCATTTTCTTAAGCCGTTATGATGAGGCAATTCCCGGTTCAATTGTCATGATTAGTCGTGAAGGAACTCGCCCTCTTTTGGTCGAAGTACAAGCTTTAGTTGATGATGCTCAAGGACAACCACGACGTGTTGCACTTGGACTTGAACAAAACCGTTTAAATATGCTGCTCGCTGTAATGCATCGTCATGGCGGTGTGCAAACCACAGGGCAAGACGTTTATGTCAACATTGTAGGCGGTTTAAAAATTACTGAAACGGGTTCAGACTTAGCGGTTTTACTCGCATGTGCGTCAAGTTTACGTACTAAAGCCTTGCCCCAGCAACTGGCTGTCTTTGGTGAAGTTGGACTTTCAGGTGAAATTCGCCCTGTTCCTAACGGTCAAGAACGCTTAAAAGAAGCAGCAAAACATGGCTTTAAATATGTCATTTTACCAAGAGGTAACGCGCCGCAAAAAGCAATTCCGGGCGTACAAGTCATTGCGGTTGCGCGCTTGCATGAAGCCCTGACAGAAGCAATGCAACTCAGTGATGAATTGACATAAAAAAACATACTTTTAAGGTTGAAATTTAGAGTAAATACCTGCATAAATACTATTACAAATTAACACTAAACAGGAATTTCCTATGGAAGTACACCAGCGTGGCTTGATTACCGGTATTTTAATGGCTGCTTTAGCAATTTCTCCTCTTGCTGAAGCAAAACGTGCAGGTGGTGGTAAAAGCCACGGCATGGCACGTTCTACTACTTCAAGCCAGTCTTATCAACAACCTCGTCAAGTGACTCCAGTTCAACAAACCACTACAGCGCCTCAGAAATCTGGTCCAGGCGTTGGTTCAATGGTTGCAGCTGGTGTGGCTGGTGCTGCCGTAGGTGCTGTTGCAGCAAATGCTTTAGCTGATGACAAACCAACATCAACTGAACAGCAAGCCGCTCAAGCTCAAGAAGAGAAAAAAGGTGGAATCCCAGGTTGGATTTGGGTATTGCTTGCCGCAGCTCTCGCTTTCTTTGTATTCCGTAAATTGGGATCAAAAAAAAAATTAGCGGGTAACAACCCTTACGCACCAAATAGTAACGGTCAAAACCCATTTGGCCGTTCTGCTGCTCCACAAGCAACTCCACGTAATGCTGGAGATAATACAAATATCTTTGGTCAATCTGTGGCTGGCGGTGCAGCAACACAAGCTCCTTTTGGCGGTGTAACAACGAGCAATGGCAATCAACTTCCAGATGGTAGTGAACCTGCTGCGTTCTTACGTATTGCACGTCAACGTTTTAATCACATCCAATCGATGAATACTGCAAGTAACATTGAAGAAATTCGCCGTTATTTAACACCAGAACTTTATAGTTCTATGTATAACGACATCATGGAAAACCAAGATCAAGACGTTGCTGAATTTAGTAACTTGAATGCGATGGTTGTAGATAGTGCGACTGAAAATGGTCAATACGTAGTAAGCGTACGTTTCACTGGTACAGTAAGTGAAGACTTAAACAGCTTGCCGCAACCATTTACTGAAATCTGGCACTTTGTTAAGCCTGCTGGTTCTCAGCAAGACTGGGTTGTTGCAGGTATTCAACAAGCTTAAGCTAAATAAATCCTAAATAAAAAAGCCACACTATTGTGGCTTTTTTATTTGTCAGCGTTTAAGCAATTTCTGCTGGAAAGGTCACTACTTTTTCAATTTTGACCTGATCCATTGCAACCATAAGTAAACGGTCTACACCTAAAGCAATTCCTGAGCATTCTGGCATATGAGGCAACGCTGCTAAAAGATGCTCATCTAAAGGCATAACGTGAAGCCCCTGTTTCGCCCGTTCTGCGTTGTCTGCTTCAAAGCGTGAACGTAACACGTCTGCATCAAGCAATTCATCGTATGCATTTGCCAACTCTAAGCCTTCAATATAAACCTCAAAACGTGCTGCAACCTCTTCCCCGTCTTCATCTACTTTCACTTTTGCCAAAGAGGCCATTTCTGGTGGAAAGTCAGTTAAAAAGACAGGTGCATCAAAACCTAAACTTGGTTCAACAAAATGAGAAAACAACAAATCCATGTAAGCTAGACGATCATCGCCCAAATCAAGGTTTAAGCCCACACGATTTGCTGTGTCTTTAAGTTGCTTCAAAGTGGCTTGCAACGGGTTGATATCAAGGCGATCTTGAAAGGCATGTTTATAACTTAAAATAAACGGACGAACTTCACCGAAACGATGCTGCAAACAAGTTTGCAATAAATCAGCGGTTTCATGCATTAACGCTTTTAAGTCTAGACCGGGTCGATACCATTCAAGCATGGTAAATTCACTATTGTGTTTACGCCCGTGTTCATCGTCTCGGAAAACCTTACAGATTTGATAAATTGGTCCACTACCGCTCGCCAATAAACGCTTCATGGCAAACTCTGGTGAAGTCTGTAAATATTGAGTTTGCAATTTGCCGTTAATATGACGCAAAGCCTGAACCGAAGCTAGATGTACATCGGTGACACCTGCTTGTGAAACGATGGGTGTTTCGACTTCCATAACATCACGTTCAGCAAAAAACTGACGAATTTGGGTATAGAGCTTGGCACGTGCTTTTAAGGCATCAATTGAACAAGTAGGTTGATAACTTAAACTCATGCCTGTGGTCCCCCATGTGCTGCCCATTCACGGCGCAGCGGATAATTCTTACGTAATAAATCAAATGCTTTTTGCTCTACTTTGCCGTCTTTAATACAGGCACGAATGTTGGCATCATCTTGAGCAATATCATAAATTTGAGATAGTTTTTGCTTTAACACCGCTTTTAAATCACGTCCTGAAAAATAATCTTCACATGCAGGTAACTGAGTTTCAAAACGCTTATTAATGTCGTATCCAAATTTTTGGCAAAACGCTTCATAAATCATTTGAGTACCGCGGGCTTTTCCTTCTAGGCTATAACCTGCAATATGCGGTGTTGCTAAAGCCAACATGTCTATAAGCTCTTCTGATATGACTGGCTCATGTTCAAATACATCAAGCACCACTTTACGCTGGGTACGTTGAATATCCTCCATTAAAGTGGCTTCTTTAACGACTGGACCACGTGCACTATTAATTAAAATCGTGTTCGGTTGAAGGGCTGCAAAAGCTTTTTCATCAAACAGATGATATGTGGCATGTTCACCATTTTTAGTAAGCGGCACATGAATTGAAATTGCATTCGCTTGTTGCAACAAAGTTTCAAAGTTTACATTTTCAATTGAATCTAACTTCACATACGGGTCAAAGCCAATTACGTTCCAGCCAAGCAACTGGCCCATATATGCCAAACGCTTACCGACATTTCCAAGACCAACAATGCCTAGCGTAAATTTTTCTTGTTCTTCTAAAAGGCTCTCATCTAAATGAAGTAAAGCAGTAATGACATATTCAGCCACAGCCTGTGCATTACAACCTGCGGCATTCGCCCACGTAATACCTTGTTTTTCTAAAGCCGCGATATCTAAATGATCCGTGCCGATTGTGGCACTGCCCACATATTTTAAGGCGGTATTTTCAATTAAACTTTCATTCACTGCGGTGACTGAACGAACCAATAAAGCTTCAGCATCTTTTACATCGGCATGGGTTAAAGTACGCCCTGCTTTGTGTTGAATATCGCCAAACTCAGAAAAAAAGTAATCGGTAAACGCCAAATTTTCATCTGCGACGATTTTCATTGTCTGCAACCCATAGCTTATAAAAACGTTATTATCCTTTGAGTTGCAGCAAAGCACAATGTTAAGGGCGTTAAATTAGTAGACGGTTTCAAGACTCAGTTCAGTTACAAACCACCGCCAAAATAAAAGTAAGCCATGACCGCGATTGTGAGCCAAATTAAAATAATGAGTACGGCAACCAAATAGTTTTTGGGTCGTTTTTCATGGTCATCCAGCCATTCTTCAGCTTGTTGTTCAGCATCGAAAATGACTTGTTGAGGCGTAAAACGAATAGCTAACCAAATGAGCATTGGTAAAATAATGGCATCATCAATAAAGCCCAAAATAGGAATAAAATCTGGAATTAAATCGATTGGACTAAATGCATAAGCCACAGCCACCACAGCAATAATTTTAGGTAACCACGGCATTTGCGGATGCCTTGATGCAAACCAAAGCATAATAATTTGTTTCTTTAGACCTTTTGCCCATTCTTTTATTGATTGTAACCAAGACATTTGGACAGACTCTGAACCTTTAGAGTTTTATAATAATCCATAAAACCTATCCTTAGCTTAAAAGCCAAATAAATGTCAGATGAGCTTTATTTTAGGTCCATCATATTGAACAATATATTTTAAATTTCTGTATATAAAACAAATCTATCTTCTCGGCAAAAACTTGCCAAAGTCAGGCCAGATTGTTTGGCTAACTGAATCGCCATGCTGGTAGGTGCTGAAATTGACGCCAGTAGACTAATGTTCAGCTGGGCACATTTTCTTATCAGTTCATAACTAGCCCGACTGGTCATCACTACAAAACCTAAACTGGTGTCATAGTTTTCTTGAGCTAGATAACCGATTAATTTGTCTAATGCATTATGGCGGCCAACATCTTCAAATAAAGTGGCAATTTGACCATCAACTACCCATGCTGCGGCATGTGCTCCACCCGTTAAAGCAGTAATCTCCTGTTGAGCTTTTAAATGGGAAATGGCACTCGGAATTTGCTCAAGCCATATTTTGGATGCATGCGTTGTAATTTTTGGAACATCTAACTGAAATTGCTCTAAACTCTCAATTCCACATAAACCACAGCCTGTGCGGCCTACCATCATGCGGCGGTGTTCTTTTAATGCAGCAAATGCTCTAGATGAAATGGTCATTTCCACCGTAATGCCCAATTCATTTTGATGCATATCAAGCGTATATAGTTCTTTTAAGCTCGTTAAAATTCCTTCGGAAAGACTAAAACCTTTGGCAAATAAATCAACATTGGTGGGTGTTGCCATCATCACTGCCTGTGAAATGCCGTTATACACCAAGGCAATTGGGTACTCTTGCACAATATGATCTAAAACATTTTCAGAGTCGTTTTTGTTAAACCGCTGCACTGGTAACGTTTCAACCCCATAAGAATGTGGTGTCAAAATGATTTCCTTTATTTCAAAATGGCGCTTATTGAGAGCGCCATTTGTTTTGATGACATTTTTTTATATCGTTTTTGTTGATTAAAGGCTACTTACTTTCTTATCGGCATCTTCAGGGGCTACTGCCGTTGCCAAGTTAAAGTGGGCGGGTGCATCACCGGGATGTAAAATCACAGGAACACTTTTTGAAGCCGGAATCTTGGCATATTTATCATGACTGCTTAACGCCACCAAAGGATTAGTTTCCGGATAGTAAGCGGCTAAGCTGCCTCGCGGAATGTTGTACGGCACAATACGGAAACTATGCACGATACGCTTCACACCGTCGGAGAAAACACTTTCAATATCAACCCATTGATTTGCTTCAAAGCCAGCTTCATCAATATCGGCTTGGTTCATAAACAACACACGGCGCTGACCAAATACCCCACGATAACGGTCATCGAGACCATATAAGGTCGTATTGTATTGGTCATGAGAGCGAGTGGTCATTAAGGTATAAACTTTACTCTCGGTATATGCGGCAGCGTACTGATTTTCTTTATCAGCATAGACCTCACTCAGAGGTGTAATCATAAACTGCGCTTTGCCACTTTTTGTATTCCAGATGTGCTGATTGGCCGGATGCTCTAGGTGAAATCCACCTGGTTTATAGACACGTAAATTAAAGTCATGGAACTCATCAAAGACGTCAGCAATTGAGTCACGAATACGATCATAACTTTCAATGTACCATTTCCATTTAATCTTGCTGTCTGGCAGCACCGCTTCAGCCATACGGGCGACAATGTCTGGTTCAGACAAAATATTTTCAGAAATTGGGGTATTACGCCCTGCCGACAAATGAATATTACTCATCGAATCTTCGACTGAAATGGCCTGTGGGCCATGAAGCTGCTCATCAATTTCGGTACGTCCCAAACAAGGCAAAATGAGTGCCTCTTTACCACACACCAAATGACTACGATTCAACTTGGTGGCAACGTGAACGGTTAAATTACATTTTCTGAGCGCTTCTTGAGTATACGGTGTATCTGGCGTCGCAACGGCAAAGTTCCCACCC
Organism: Acinetobacter lactucae; assembly: GCF_013122135.1. Taxonomy (NCBI): domain Bacteria; kingdom Pseudomonadati; phylum Pseudomonadota; class Gammaproteobacteria; order Moraxellales; family Moraxellaceae; genus Acinetobacter; species Acinetobacter lactucae. The sequence goes on along the minus strand of NZ_CP053391.1, from coordinate 899,431 downwards.
AAACCAATAAAGACTTTGACCTCGCCTTCAGCCATGGCTTTGATGGTTTCAACCACACCAAAACCATTTTTTCTCGGTGATTTAATCCCAAACACACGGTCAATGTTGTCGAGTAATTTGGGACTAGGTAGCTCATTAATACCCATAGTGCGGTCACCTTGCACATTACTATGCCCACGAACTGGACAAAGCCCTGCACCCGGTCTACCAATTTGACCACGCGCCAACAATAAATTTGCCAGCATATGTACATTGGCTGTTCCGTGGCGGTGTTGAGTAATACCCATTCCCCAGCAGAAAATTGAACGCTCAGACTCTAAAAACAGTTTGGCGAGTTTTTCTAAATGCTCTGGTGATAGCCCCGAGTGTTTATAAATATCTTCCCACTCAGTTCTCTCGATCTCGGCAATCATCTCATCAAAACCGACTGTATTGACCGCAATAAAATTTCGGTCAAAAACGCTTGGTTTACCTGAAGCAAGCGCTTTTTTATCCCACTCATTTAAGTGCTTTAAAATCCCTAACATCAGTGCGTAGTCACCACCAATTTTAGGTTGGAAATAATAGCGACTAATCGGTGTACTACCATTGGTCATCATTTCAAGCGGAGCTTGCGGGTCTTGGAAACGCTCTAAGCCCCGCTCTTTAATTGGGTTAATCGCAATAATGTTACCGCCGCGTTTAGATACTTCACGTAAAGTACCTAACATACGTGGATGGTTGGTGCCGGGGTTGTGCCCAAAACTAAAAATAGCATCGGCTAAGTCAAAATCTTCTAGGGTGACTGTGCCTTTTCCTAAACCAATCGAGTCAAGCAAACCAACACTTGTGGTTTCATGGCACATGTTCGAGCAGTCTGGAAAGTTATTTGTACCAAAGCTTCGCACAAATAATTGATATAAAAATGCTGCTTCGTTACTGGCACGGCCAGAGGTATAAAATGCCGCTTGGTATGGGTTGTCTAGCGCATGTAAATGTTCAGCAATGAGTTTAAACGCATCGTCCCATGAAATAGGCAAATATTTATCGGTTGCAGCATCGTAGCGAACTGGGTCTGTTAAGCGACCTAAGTCTTCGAGGAAAAAGTCACTTTGCTCTGACAGCCAACTAACGGTATGTCCTGCGAAATATTCAGGAGTCACTGTTTTACTGGTTGCTTCAAAGGCAACTGCTTTTGCACCATTTTCACAGAAGTTAAAGGCATGAGCATCTTTCTTTTCTGGCCATGCACAGCCGGGACAGTCAAAACCTGTAGGCTGGTTAATATTGAGTAAGGTAATTGAACCTTTACCTAAAATATCTTGTCGCTTTAAGTTTCGAGCAACACTTAGCAGTGCACCCCACCCGCCAGCAGGATGAGTGTATGGCTCAATTCGCGCAAAACCGTTATTTTCCTGTATGTGCTTTTGTTCTTCTGAATTATCCACTTTGTCATCCTCTTAATTCTTCTTAGGCATTCAACAAATCCAATAAAACCACAAATTTAATTATGCTTATATTAAGAATCGCTGCTGTCTAGCTTGGGGGTAGAGTCCACTTGGTATATTATTCACCATATTTTAAAAACCTGGCTCAACTGTTCTTATAATATGTGCCATATTTTTTACAATTACAATCATTCAAGCCAACCACGCTATTTATAGAAAAATATATAAAACAATGAGTTAAAAAGATAGAAACTCCGCCTTTTACAGATCAAAACATTATTAGTTTTCATTCTTAACAGAAGAGAAACTCTTTAAAATTGATGCTTACATGTCTTTATGTATGGTTTTTTTGGATTAAGCAGTATAAAACAATTAAAAATCTATCCACATTAGAGCACTTATGAAGGTTGTGATCGCTCCTGACTCATTTAAAGACAGCTTATCTGCTTTAAACGTAGCTCAGGCCATTGCCAAAGGATGGCAAGAAGTTTTTCCTCATGCAGAAACGATTTTATGCCCTATGGCCGATGGCGGCGAAGGAACCATTGAAGCTGTTTTAGAAGTCTGCGAGGGGCAATGGCGTGAAAAAACTGTGGTTGGGCCATTAAGTCAGCCTGTTCAGGCAAAATGGGGCTGGTTAGAAAAACAAAAAATCGCCATGATTGAAATGGCTCAAGCGAGCGGCATACAGTTAGTTCCACCGGCTGAGCGTGATGCTTGCCACAGCACAACGTTTGGAACAGGCCAGCTCATTCTGGATGCTTTAGATGCAGGCGCAAAAGACATTATTTTAACTGTGGGTGGTAGTGCTACTAATGATGGTGGCACAGGATTACTGAGTGCTTTAGGTGCTGTTTTGCTCGATGCCAACCAAAAGGTTTTATCCGCAGGTGGTCTCGCTCTAAGCAACCTATCAAAAATTGATTTAACACATTTCGACTCACGTATTCAGCACACGCGGTTTTTACTAGCTGCCGATGTGACCAATCCACTTTGCGGACCAAACGGCGCATCTCATATTTTTGGTCCACAAAAAGGGGCTTCCCCTACTCAAGTAAAGTTACTTGATCAAGCGCTTGCCCATTTTGCCGATGTCTCGGCACAACTTTTAGGTTTCGATAAACGAGATGAAGCAGGCTCTGGCGCTGCTGGCGGTTTGGGCTTTGCAGCCAAAAGTTATTTAAATGCAGACTTTAAAGCTGGAGTCAAAGTCGTGGCTGAACTGAATCGGCTTGAGCATAAAATTTCTGACGCAGATTGGGTCATTACCGGTGAAGGTAAATTTGACCAGCAAACCTTAAGCGGTAAAACCGTTTTCGGGGTAAGCCAAATTGCCAAAGCCCACAATGTTCCTGTCATTGTGATTGCAGGAACTTTAGGCCAAGGCTATCAAGCACTTTATGAGCACGGCGTTACGGCTGCTTTTTCGCTAACAAATGGTCCCATCACATTAGAACAAGCCTGCGAACATGCGGCAGAACTCATTTATGAAAGAACAGTCGATATTGCGAGGTTAATTCAGCTTAGCCAACCAAGTTTTAAAGCTTCAAAAGCTTAATCGGCTAACTTTAAAAGACTATCTTTACAGCTTTCCAATATTTCATCGCTAAGGTTTGATTGGTCTGGGCATGCGCGAGACAAGGCAATTGCTCCTACGGATTGAGCAAGAATATTAATAGCTTGCTTTCTCAACTCTGGCGCTTCCAAAGAAGCTTGTTTTGCACGTTCATTCATAATGAACTGAATAAGTTGCTCAATGCCCTCTTCAAATTCGACTTTTACTTCGTCTGGTTGTCTTGCAGCATCACAAGATAATGCTGTTAAGGTACATCCCAAATCTCGATTATCTCGATGAGTGCGAGACACATAAAGCTGAATAAATTGAGTTAAGTTTAAGCCTTCTATTCTTTTTAAAACTTGCTCAAGCCCATGTTTAACAGTAATTGAGACAAGGTCTGTTTTAGAGCTGAAATGTTTATAAAACCCACCGTGGGTAAAGCCTGCGCTAGACATTAATTCAGCAATGCCGACACCGTCGTAGCCTTTATTACGAAACAGTTGAGTCGCCTTCTCGACAATTTTTTCTCGGTTTTCTTTTACCTGAGTTTTACTGACTTTCATGTTGGCCTACCCACTTTTACTCACTCTACTCGTCATAATTATACATTGATTATGATTGACATCAAAACTTGTATATTTTAGATTATACTCATCATCTAAAAATTAAAGCGTGGAGACATCACATGTCAGCTCAATCAAAAGTACTTATTACAGGAGCTTCGTCAGGAATTGGTTCTGTCTATGCAGACCGATTTGCTCAACGTGGCCATAACTTAATCTTGGTTGCACGAGACACCAACCGCTTAGATAAAATCTCAAAAGATCTTCAAGAAAAATACGGCGTACAAGTCGAGTTCATTCAAGCCGATCTATCAAACGATCAAGACATCAGTAAAATTGAAGATGTACTCAAAAACGATGCTGATATTGAAATTTTGATAAATAACGCTGGGATTGCATTAAACGGAAACTTTTTAACTCAAGATATTAAAGACATTGAAAAACTCATTAATTTAAATATGACTGCGGTTGTTCGTTTGTCTCATGCAATTTCTCAATCACTTATACATAAAGGTAAAGGCGCAATTATTAATTTAGGCTCTGTGCTTGGATTAGCGCCTGAATTTGGTTCTACCATTTATGGGGCAAGTAAATCTTTCATCCAATTTTTTAGCCAAGGCCTATATTTAGAATTAAAAGATCATGGCGTGCATGTTCAAGCCGTGTTGCCTTCTGCAACTAAAACCGAAATTTGGGAACGTTCAGGCATCGACTTAAGCCAAGTCCCACCATTAATGGATGTCAATGATTTGGTCGATGCGGCTCTGATTGGTTTTGATCGTAAAGAAACGATTACAATTCCTGTGCTGAAAGACGAAAATCAATGGAATAATTTTGAAAAATCACGTATCACATTACTACCAAACTTTTCTTCGGCTGATGTAGCCCAACGTTATAAAAACTAACGAGTACCGCTACCCAACTCTTAAGTAGGAAAATCTTATGAATGTTATTGATGCCATCCGTAACCGCCGCGCAGTTAAACGCTTCGACCCTGCTTTTCAACTCTCTGACGATAACAAAAAGCAGTTATTACAAGAAGTTTTAGCAAATGCGCCAAGCGCTTTTAACTTACAACATTGGCGTCCAGTCATCATTGAAGATACTGAGTTAAGACAAAAAATTCGCACCATTGCTTGGGATCAACCACAAGTTACAGAATCATCATTACTGATTGTGTTGTGTGCAAAAGTAAATACATGGGAAGTTGATGCTAAGCGTGTGTGGGATGGCGCGACTCCAGAAGTACAAAATATTATGGCTGGCGCAATTGACCAATATTATCGTGACCGTCCGCAAACTCAACGTGACGAAGTAATGCGTAGTGCAGGTATTTTTGCTCAAACTTTAATGTTACTTGCTCAAGAGCATGGTTTAGACAGTTGCCCTATGGATGGTTTTGACTTTGACGCAATGGCAAAGCTCATTAACTTACCTGAAGATCATGTGGTGTGTTTAATGATTGCTGTTGGTAAGTCGGCTTCCGAGCCTTACCCACGCGTGGGCAAACTTCCTTACGATGATGTCATTATTCAAAATACATTCTAAGTTTTTAGTCAGATTTTAGGCCCTCATGCTATTTATAGCATGAGGGCCTAATTGTTAATGACATTCTGTTTTGTAAAATCATTTGGCTTTTTTGGTGTTTAACTTATTGGTTAAACGACGAACTAAAAGAAAAAATAAAGGTACAAAGAAAATAGAAAGTAGAGTTCCCGAAATCATCCCACCAGTGACGGCGATACCAATTTCTTTTCGGCTCACAGCTCCTGCTCCTGTAGATACAGCCAATGGTAGAACACCTGCAACAAAAGCCAGAGATGTCATAATAATTGGCCGTAATCGCTGACCAGCACCTTCAATAATGGCATCCATTAATGCCTGACCAGCCTCTAACTTGGCTGCCGCAAATTCAACAATCAAAATAGCATTTTTGGCAGAAAGTCCAATGGTGGTAAGCATAGCGACCTGAAAGTAAATATCGTTAACAAAACCTGCCAGACTTGCAGCAACTACAGCCCCAATAAGACCTAAAGGAATCACTAGCATGACAGAGACAGGAATAGACCAACTTTCATAAAGTGCTGCCAAACATAAAAAGATAAAGATGATTGAGGCTAAATATAACCAGATCGTTTGGCCACCCGCTAGCTTCTCTTGATAAGACAACCCACTCCACTGAAGATTAAAACCTTGTTGTTGGTCTACTAACTCCTGCATCTTATCCATAGCCCCACCAGAACTCTCACCAGCTGCCGCAGAGCCTTGTATTTGAACGGCTGAAAGACCGTTAAAGCGTTGCAGCATTTGAGGGCCCATCTGCCATTTCACAGAAGAGAAGCTAGAAAATGGCGTCATCTCACCAGTAGCACCGCGAACATACCATTGCCCAATATCTTGGGGTAAGGAACGATAGATTGCCTCTCCTTGCAAATAAACTCGCTTAACACGTCCCTGATCTATGAAATCGTTAATATAAGATCCGCCCCACGCTGATGACAGCGTATTACTAATATCTGCTTGGGCTAATCCAAGAGCACTGGCTTTTCTTTGATCGATATCGACTTGTAACTGGGCTTTATCTTCTAAGCTATTCAAACGTATTGCAGCTAGGCCAGAATCAGCATTTGCTGCTTTTAACACATTATTTTGTGCTGCGAGTAAAGCATCTCGTCCTTTATTTTCAGCATCTTGCAACCAAAATTCAAAGCCACTAGATTGCCCAAGGCCTCTTACAGCAGCGGGTGAAAGTACCTGAACACGTGCGTTACGCAGTGACTTAAAATGTGCATTTGCACGAGCAATCACAGCTTCGGCTGTATTTTCACTACCTTCTCGGTCATCCCAATGTTTGAGTCCGGCAAATGCCATTCCCACATTTTGACCACTGCCTGCGTTATTTCTACCCATCACCATGAAAATCACATTAAGATTATTCTTTTCTTTCGTCAAAAAGTAATCTGCAATCTGGTTACCAACCCGCTCTGTTTCAGCTAGTGTCGTGCCTACAGGCGTACTAAATTGAACCATAACCGAGCCTTGGTCTTCTTGAGGTAAAAACCCCGTATTCATACGCGTATATTGCCAACCTAACAAAGCTGTAATAGCTAAGAATATGATCATAAATATTTTGGGTTTACCTAAAACAGCAACTAGCTTTGTGCGGTAGCCTGACTGCCCTTGTTCGACTTTACGATTGAACCAAGTAAAAAATTTTCTCTGCTTATGTTTTTCATTTGCAGGTTTGAGTAAGGTTGCACATAGCGCAGGTGAAAGTGTTAAAGCAACAATTGCAGAAAGTACCATAGCCGATACGAGCGTTACCGAGAATTGGCGATAGATAATCCCGACAGAACCACCAAAAAATGCCATCGGTAAAAATACCGCCGCAAGTACCATGGCAATACCAACGAGCGCGCCAGATATTTCTTGCATGGAAATTAAGGTGGCTTGCCGAGCATCAAGATTTTGCTCATGCATAACCCGCTCAACATTTTCCACGACCACAATTGCATCATCTACAAGCAAACCAATTGCCAAAACCATCGCAAACAAAGTCAGTGTATTAATGCTATAGCCCAATACGCTCAACACCCCAAATGTTCCTAACAATACAACTGGAACGGCAATTGCCGGTATTAAAGTCGCACGCCAGCTTTGCAAGAATAAGAACATGACAATAATGACGAGAACAATCGCTTCAGCTAAAGTTTTAATCACCCCATTTACCGAAGCTTCGACGAAGGGCGTACTGTCGCGTGGGTATGCAACTTTTAAACCCGCTGGCATAGAGGCAGTTAAACGCATGACCTCAGCCTTAACTCTCTCAGCCGTTTCTAATGCATTGGCACCAGAAGCAAGTTGAATAGACATACCCGAAGCTGGCTTTCCATTCAGACGTGTAGAAGTCTGATAACTCTCTGCACCACGCTCGACTCGGGCAACATCTTTAAGTAATACAACCGCACCATTGGTTTGTGTCCGCAAAATAATATTTTCAAATTGGCTCACGGTTTGTAACCGAGATAATGCTGTTACTGTTGCATTTAGAGCCTGCCCATCACGCGTGGGTAATGCGCCTAATTCTCCCGCTGTAATTTGAGTGTTTTGTGCTTCAATTGCGGTTCTAACGTCTGATGGCATTAATCCATAACTGTTTAATTTATGAGGATCAAGCCAGATGCGCATTGCATATTGGGCACCGAATACAGTGATTTCACCTACCCCATCAACCCGACTTAATGGGTCTTGAAGTGTGCTCACCATATAATCGGAAATATCTACTGAAGATCTACTTCCACTTTCATCATAAAGCGCAAAGACTAGTAAACTATCGCCTTGTGACTTTGTTACAGTGATCCCTTGCTGCTGAACCTCTTGAGGCAATCGACTCAGCGCCTGATTCACAGCATTTTGCACCTGCACCTGAGCAGTGTCAGGATTGGTATTCTGATCAAAACTGAGACTTATCCGTGCTTGACCCGCCGAACTACTACTCGATGAAAAATAAAGTAGGCCATCAATCCCTTTAATTTGTTGCTCCAAAATCTGGGTAACACTGTCTTCAACAGTTTTGGCGGATGCGCCCGGATAATTTGCAGTAACATTTACACCTGGTGGCGCAATATCAGGATATTGCTCAATGGGTAACGTTAAAATCGAAATCGTCCCCAATGCCATAATACAAATAGAGAGGACCCAAGCAAAAATAGGTCGTGCAATAAAAAAACTCGACAACATACGCAATCCTCAACTCATTGGGGTAGGTTCAATCGTCATGCCGACACTTAAGCCTTGCAGACCCTCAACAATGACTTGATCTCCTGCTTTCAAGCCAGAGGTCACTAACCAACGATTATCAATTGCATCGCCTAGAGTAATTTTTCGTTGCTCGGCTTTATTATCTTTTCCAACAATCCAAACAAGTGGATTTCCTTCTGCGTCTCGGAACAGCGCACCTTGAGGAATTAAGACGCTGTTAGGACGTGTTCCCGTTCCAAGTTCTGCCCGCACATACAGGCCGGGCAATAACGCATTATTGGGATTGGGAAATGCTGCACGTAAGGTGACACTTCCTGTCGCCTCATCTACAGCAACATCACTAAACTTAAAAGTCCCCTGTTCTGCATAGGCAGTGCCATTCTCAAGCTTCAAACGTACTGAAAGTTCAGTCGGTTTTATTCCATTTTCAGTAAGCTGTTTACGCAGCGCCATATATTCATCACTCGACTGGGTTAAATCGACATACATCGGGTCAAGTTTTTGAATGGTTGCTAAAGGGTCTGTTTGAGCCGAAGTGACTAAAGCACCGCGTGTAATTGAAGAGCGTCCTATCCGTCCTGAAATTGGCGCACTAACTTGTGTGTAACGTAAATTGGTTCGTGCTGTTTTCAGTACAGCTTCATTTACGGCAACAGTCGCTTTCGCTTGCTCATATGCACTTTGAGCATTATCAAGCTCTTGTTGACTCACCCCATTTACTTTAATTAATTCTTTATAACGCTCGGCTTGAAGGCGAGTCGAATTTACAGTGGCTTTTGCTAATGCAAGATTACCAGCGGCTTCATCCACGCCATCCCGATAGAGTGATGAATCAATTTTATAAAGTGGCTGCCCTTTGCTTACTTGCGTGCCTTCCTTAAATAATTGCTCTATTACTACTCCATTGACTTGTGGACGGACCTGAGAAATTTCAGAGGCCACCGTTCTACCAGCCAATTGATAGGTAGATTCAATCGTCTCTGGTTTTATAGTGATCGTACTCACCTGCTGAATATTTTTAGGGGCAGGCTGATCAGAATCACATCCATTTAAAAAAACCAATAACGGCAATAAATATAAAAACTTACGATAATTAAAACTTAGATCAAGCATATCTGGGACCCCAGACTTATAGACAATTTATTTACTTTACTGTAAAGTAAATAAATAAGATGTGCAAGAAAACCGATATGTTAAAAAAATCTCCAGGTCGTCCCTCTCGAATTCGCCCTACTATCATTGCTGCAGCACGCGAACTATTTCTAGAGCATGGATTAGAAGTTCGTTTGGAAGCTATTGCAGCTAAAGCCGGCACAAATCGACAAACTTTATATAACCACTTCCCGACCAAGACAGCTTTACTTATTGAAGTCTTTGATCATTTAAAAGCAGAAATGGAAGCACCTTTTATTGAGCAGCATGAATTGAAAAATAAGCGTCTAGATCAATTATTGTTAGAAATTGGACAGTCTGTACAAAATCATTTTTATCATATTGACGTCATTCGCCTGCAAAGATTGCTGATTATTGCCTTAGTTGAAATGAAAGAAATTCTTCCTAAAATTCAACAACGTACTCAAGGTAATATAAAAAGGTCTTTAACCGATATTCTTGTAACTGCACACAATGCTGGTATTGTCAAAATTGATCAGCCAGAGGAAGCAACTAAGGCTTTCCTCGGTGCGGTAATGGGTTATACCTATCCCGCTACGTTGATTAGTGGAAATATCCCAACTCCAGAAGAACTACAGCGGTTAAATCAAGAAGTTTGCCAAACCTTTTTAAAAGCATGGCAATATAAAGAATAACTGTATAAGCAATAAAAGCTCCGTATTTAGAGGGGCTTTTATTGTCTAAATCACACTAAACAAGTGTAATAATTTGGTCTTAGATTCATTCTAAAGCATTGTTTTAACGTGAAAATAAACCATAACTTCATATAAGCGCTGCTATATTAAGTTATTTGTGATGTCTTAAATTTAGTTCTTGAGAACGGCGTATGGTAGACAATCGATAGGAAGGGCTACGAATCGCAAACATCGGGTCTTGAACACTTTCTATTCCTATACTTAATGTTGTAGGGTCAAAAGCTAAATCTTGATTTAACCTCAACTGATCATCTCCAACTTTATTAAGCGTGATCGTTCCTAAATCAATAATTTCATGTGGACCTAGCCATGGTTGACTAATACGCATCACATCATCTCCTGGTTTCGAAACTTGTAGTACTAAATGATATTCGACAGGTGCTTTCTTTAATTGTTCAACGAGATCTGTTTGTAAAAAGTTCTTATCCTTCACGCTTGCATTTTTGTCACTTAAGTATTGAACTCCTAGAATTGGCTGAACTTGATAGCGCCCTAACGTTATTTGATGATGTTGATTAATAAATTTAAAGGTGTGCAGTGGATAAAATGCCGTGGTTGCAAAACTTTTGGGTGTTTGACCAAGTAAGGAAAAAAAATGCTTACTCGCTTCATGAGCATTTATATAATTTGAAAATTTATCTGGATCACTTTCCGCTTGATTGGCAACGCTTAAAAAATTTAAAAACTCTTCTGGGGTATCCGCAGGGAAACCTTCTACTGAATGACCAACGATATTTGTGTGTTGATTGTTCGGTAAAGCAAATCGAATTGCGATACCACGTGGACTCGCTTTTGGATTTTGGTCTTCAATATTGGGGATACCTGTTGAATTTGATAAACGAACGATAACGGGAACACTCTGAGAAAAATGGGGAGCAGTTGAAATAGAAGAGGCTTGTTTAGATGGGGTAAATAAGCCCGTTAAGACAATCCCTTTTGCATGATTAACACGGTAGCCTGCTACTTCCTTTTGATTACCTTCGTATAACTTATCAATTAAATGACTTGCAATAGGCTCATTAAGTTGAGATGAATTTTTCACAATATTTTCTCCCGCAAGTACATGTTGAGAATGAAATATTTGGATGAATGCAATCAAAAATAAATATAATTTTTTCATTAGAATACCCGTTAAACTTATGCTTTCTAACAAACTATTTAACCAACCACCACGCCATCTTTTTAGTTAGAAAAGGCATGGAAATATAGGTCATGAGCCAAGAAATAATTAAAGAAATTGGTAATCCAATTAGAACCCGTGGAAATGTATAAATATGCTGTGCAAGATAAAGAACAATTAGAGGTATGCTGAGTGCCCATGGCAACACACCAATCCAAGCCAGTACAAACTGTTTCCATCGCTTGGGTTGATTTACTTTTGGGGCTTTGAACCAAAAGTCAGGATCGACATATGTCTGATACTGGTCGCCATATAATAGACATGGTTTCACTTCATTTATGATGAGCAAACGGTTATCTGATTTAAACCAACTTTCTGCACTATCGATACTTTCGAATCTCAGAATAACGACATAACGCATACCCTCACCGACGGGCCGGAGTATATCTAAAGACTGAAATCCAGAATGCTGACTAAGAAAGTACCGGAACTTTTCAATACTTTTTTCATAAGCTTCACTATGTAACCGATCAACATCATGAATGATGACACTTGTCACAGAAGACATTAGATTCGGCACTTGTCCAATAGAATCATTGCGAGAGAATGTCATATAGGGTCAGCCTATAAAATCAATTTTGAGTATAAGTTTTTGGATTCAAAGCTGCGGGCAAAAAACTCTCTTACCCGCATCAATTGAAAAAGACTACTGATTTAAACTAATCAACCAAACCAGAGGTGATCGTTATATGCTTATACTCAATAAAGTCATCCATTGCGGCGACACCATTTAGACGACCTAAACCAGACTGTTTAAAGCCACCCTCTTCGAACTCATCATAAACCACCGCCCAATCATTGATCCAAATGGTTCCTGCATCAATTTCACGAGCAACTCGTAAAGGACGATTAACATCACGAGTCCAAATACTGGCTGCCAAACCATATTCATTGTCATTTGCAAGTGCAATCGCTTCTGCTTCGGTATCAAAGACCTGTAACGTCAAAACTGGACCAAAAGTTTCCTTCTGAATAATATCCATTGAATTATCAGTCACTTCTAGCAAAGATGGTCGATAAAAAGCACCTTTGGCTAAATCACCTTCTAAGATTGGACCACCACGGACAATAACTTTTGCACCTTCATTAATCGCTTTTTCGACAACTTTATTGACACGCTCCACATTAGGTTTATCAATTAGCGGTCCCATATCGCTTGATGGATCAGATGCTGGGCCAACATTTACAGCTTCTAAACGAGCTGCTAACAATGTTTTAAGTTCTTCAACAATCGGCCGTTGTACTAATAAACGAGAACCTGTCATACAAAATTGACCAGCAAATACAGTTAATGCCTTTTCAATTTTAGGTAACACTTCAGTAAGGTCAGCATCCTCAAATACGATCATTGGTGTTTTACCGCCAAGCTCTAAACCAAAACGCTTTAGATGCTGAGCACCTACTGCAGAAATAGCACGTCCTGTCGTGGTGCTTCCAGTAAAGCTAATTACCGGTACATCAGGTGAAGCAATAAGTAATTTAGAACCATCTCCACCAGATTCACTAAAGATATTAACTACACCTTTAGGTAAAGAAGATACCTCCGAAACAACCTTCGCAATTAATGCATTGGTCTGGGCTGTTTGACCGGGCATTTTGACTACAGTAGTTGCGCCTGCGGCTAAGGCTGGTGCCAACGAACGAATTAATAGAACAACAGGTGAATTCCACGGAACAATAATGCCAGCAACACCCATTGCTTGTCTTAAACTTATAGAAAAGCTACCTGCTTTAGGCTCCAGAGCACGACCATATTCAGTCATGGTTAACGAGGCATAGTAACGTAATTTGGCAGGTACCATGCTGACTTCAAAACCAGCCTCAGCTTTTATTTTTCCATTTTCTGTCGATAAAATTTCAATCAACTCAGGTGTATATTTTTCAAATGCATCAGCTAATTCATGCAACACGCGTGCACGTAGTGAGCGATTATCTTTCCAATCAGTATTTCTAAATGCATCTTTAGCAGCTGCAATCGCTGTTGCAGCATCCGCTTCAGTAGCATCAGCGTATTGACCAATCACGGAGTAGTTTGCAGGGTTAATTGAATCTTTATGTTCAGCAGAATCGACCCATTCACCATTTATCCAGTTTTTTGCAATATTAGACATTTTGTTTTCCTTAAGCATTTGTATATAAATTCGCAATATGTTCAGCGGTTGCAATAACAGTAATATTTGTTGCAACAGATGGAACATCCGGGAAAATTGAAGCATCAACGACACGTAAGCCAGTTACACCGTGTACTTTTGCTTCTAAATCTACAACTGCATTTGGATCACTTAATTGCCCCATCGGCGCGCTTGCCACAGGATGATGATAAGTATCTAATGTTGATCGAACAGAGGCTAAAATAGCTTCATCACTATCTGCTGCTGGTGCAATTTCACTATCAATTAAATCTGATAATGGCGCAGTTTGACCGATCTTACGCGCGAGCTTAATTCCTTCGAGTAGACGGGCTTTATCCTGATCTGCTGCAAGAAAATTTAAGTCAATTTTAGGAGCTTGTAATGGATCTTTACTTTCAATCCAAATGCGCCCTCGAGAAATTGGTCGGGTTAATGCAACCGCCAACACAAAACCCACTTTAGTTGGGCTCATTTCATGAGGAAATAAATGAGTTGCAGTGATATGTAAATCGAGTTCACCTGAAGCTGCACTTGAACTATTTGTCCAGAGTTTTGCACCAATCACTGGAGATTGATCCCCTATTAGGTCAGGTTTTGCTGCATAGGCATTGTAATAAAATGGATGATCCATCAAATTTAAGCCTACTGGTAAATCAGCAATAACAGGAATACCTAATTTATTTGATTGATCTGACGGTCCAACACCTGAGCGTAAAAGAATCGCTGCGCTTCCATATGTTCCTGCCGACAAGATCACTTCTTTCGCGTGTATTTCTTCACCTGATACTAAACGGACACCCACCGCTTTTTTACCATCAAAAACAACACGATCTACCATACTATCTGCACGAATAGTAAGATTTTCCCGACTGCGAACATCCTCTGTCAAATAGACAATACCTGTATTGACGCGCACGCCATTTACGATATTCATTGGATATGGGCCAACCCCATTGGCATCTGCACTATCAAAATCATCAATAGCTTTGTAACCATTTACTATCGTTGCTTTCACGAATGCATCTTGCATGGGGGTAATATCTGCTTGAGTTAATTGCACGATAGGCAGCGGACCAGAACGTCCATGAATTGTGTCATCGCCACCATGTCGAGTTTCTAATTTTTTAAATGATGGTAATAAATCTTCATAACTCCAACCGGGCAAATTCCAACGTTTAAAATCTTCAGGACGGGAACGAATCGCTACAGCACCATTTACGGCAGAACTTCCACCCAATATTTTTCCGCGGATTGCACCAATCTCATGATCGATATAACCAGTTTTTGTTTTATAACCCCATTCAAACTCAGGGTCTAAGTTAGCACCTAAAACATCACTGTTAGAGATAACTCTTGGATAATTATATGGTTCAGGTGAATGGCCTGCTTCTAGTAATAAAACATGACGATTTGCTTGTTCACTTAAACGCGATGCTAATACAGCACCCGCAGAACCGCCTCCAACGATAATTACATCAAGAGTTTCAGAGCTGTGCTGACTAGACGGAAGTGCTGTAGATGCTAGAGTTGCTTCATTTTGTATCGAATCTTTATAGTTACCTGATGACATCATTCTCACCACTTATTTTTAACGTGGTTTTAGAATAAAAGTCTTTACTACGCTTCAATAGGTAACAAAGCTCGAATCAAGGGTTCTTATTTTTAGAACACTTTTAACTATTGATTTAAATTTAAGCCCAATGCCTTTGCAATATCTATTTCCCATTTTGGAGGATTTCCAATTTTTTCAATCAGAAAATTAGAGATTGCATGAATTTTAGGCGAAGCTCTAAGCGAACGTTTATAGACCACAGAAATATTGCCGCCAGAGGGACGAAACTCAGGTAATACTACTTTTAACGATTGATCACAAATAGCAGGCGCAGCAATAAATCCCGGTAAAATAGCTAAACCAAGCCCTGCCTTAGCTGCTTCAAGTAATTGGTGTGCACTATCAGTTCGCATGGCTGTACGTATACGAAAAGATTGATATTCACCATTGACTGGTAATTGCAACATACCATGCGACTCTCTAGCCATATACAGCAATCCATCATGATGATTTAACTCATCTGGATGCTTAGGTGTTCCAAATTCCTGCAAATATTCGGGACTGGCACAAATATAGTGGTGATTGGCGGTGATACATTTAGAAATTAAATCAGAATCCGAAAGCTGCCCCATACGAATTGCGACATCATAATTTTCCTCATGCAAACTGACAAAGTTATCTGTCGATTCAATATCTAAATGTAGATCGCGATGTAATTTCATGAATTCTGCTAAATATGGCGCAAGGTAATTAATACTAAATGCCATTGGCACAGCCAAACGAAGACGGCCTGTAAGACTAAAATGAATTGACTTTACCGACTCCTCTATCGCATTGAGTTCTGTAAGCAATCGTATGGAACGCTCATAAAACTCTTGTCCAGCCTCTGTTAAAGTCATAACCCGTCCACGATTAATCAACGACACCCCTAGCCGGGCTTCTAACTGTTGCATTCGTTGACTGATCACAGATTTTGTAGTGCCAATTCGCTTTGAAGCCTCAGTAATACTGCCAGCTTCGACGATTGCAATATAGGTTTGCATCTCAACAATTTGATTCACTTAGCCGTACTTTATTAATTTATTTATTGTCAGTAATCACGAAATGATTCATCAAATCAAGTTTTGTTTCAAATCAAATTATAAGATTTTTTAAGATCAGTGCTTTAATCGACCTCGAACCTTAGCGAAAAAACTGCACATTCATATAGATTCAATACATTTCTGATGAACCAAAATTATGAACACTTTAGATAAGAGGTCTCATCACTAAAACTTTGGAGCATTTTCAAATCATATCGTTTTAAAAATTTAGTTAACTCAAAAAACCAAATATCATATGTTTAAGAATATAACTAAATACCATATCCCCCATCAATATTGATGTTTGCACCTGTGATATAACCCGCATGTTCGCTACATAACCATGAAACTAATGCCGCAATTTCGCTTTTATGACCATAACGCTTAATCGCCATAATATCTATGAGGGAGCTTGCCATTTCACCATCAGCTGGATTCATGTCGGTATCAACTGGACCTGGTTGAATATTATTGACCGTAATAAATCGCTCACCTAAATCACGTGCCATACCTTTAGTTAATCCTTTAATAGCTGACTTAGTCATGCTATACAAAGTCAATCCTTCTGTAGGCACTCGTTCGGCGTTAATACTACCTATGTTAATAATACGGCCATAGTCTGGCATATGTTTAGCAGCTTCATTAGACGCCACAACCACACTTTTTATATTCACGGCCATGATCTTTTCAATTTCTTCTAATGTCACATCTTGTATTTTGTTCATCACAAAAATACCGACATTATTGACTAAAATATCAATTTTCCCGTAAGCAGTAACAACATGATTAATCGCTTCTATGATTTGCTCTGGAGAGCCACTATCTGCTTTTAATGCAATTACCTTCGACCCGTTGGCATTCAGTTCATCAACTAAATGATGAGCTGCCTGATCTGAGTTAGCATAAGTAAAGGCTACTGTTGCACCCTGCTCTGCTAATTTAGACACAATAGCAGCACCTATACCTCGTGAACCACCTTGTACAAATGCAATTTTATTACCTAAATCATGCGATAAAGTATTACTCATAACTTACTCCTTTTATAAGTTATATAACTGACTTTAAATAAATTATTTTTACCTCACCTATAGGCTCAAATAATTAATCGTATTTCTTTAAAGTTTTGATCAAAGCCTCATGAAATAGTTTCGGGTTTTGCATTTGTGGCGAATGTCCCATACCTGCAAATTCAATTAATTCAGCGTTTGGAATTAATTTCGCAGCCTCTTTACCCAGAACGCTATATTGACCAATTTTCTGTTTAACTTCAGGTGGAGCTATATCACTACCAATTGCAGTCGTGTCACCTGTGCCGATATAAAGCAAGGTAGGCACTTTAAGATCAGAGAATTCATAATAGACAGGTTGAGTAAAAATCATGTCGTAAATAAGAGCAGAGTTCCAAGCGACTTTTTCATGTCCCTTCCCTGCATTTAATCCAGCTAACATATCTACCCATTTGTCATACTCAGGCTTCCATTGGCCCTGATAATAAGTTTTTAATTCATAAGCCTTAATGGACTCAGTACTCACTTTTAGTTCACGCTGATACCATTGATCGATACTGCGATATGGAACCCCTTTTGCTTTCCAATCCTCTAAACCAATTGGATTGACCATTGCGAGAAGTTTTGTTTCTTTCGGATACATAAGTGCATATCGCGTTGCGAGCATGCCACCTGTTGAATGTGCCAATAAAATAGGTTGTTTAACACCTAACTTATTGAGTAAAGCATGGGTGTTCTGTGCAAGCTGTTGGAAACTATATTGATAATGATCGGGTTTACTAGAGGTACAGAAACCGATTTGATCGGGAGCAACCACCCGATAACCATTTTGTGTCAGAAAATTAATGGTTTCTTCCCAAGTTGCAGCACAAAAGTTTTTGCCATGCAAAACAACCACTGTTTGTCCATTAGGCTTTTTGGGTTGAACATCCATATATCCCATTTTTAGATTCTGCTGCTGGGATGAGAAGTTAAAATATTGGAGTGGATAAGGATATTTAAATCCTTCTAAATGCTCTCCATACATATTATTTGCATAACTGACTGACGAAGCAGTGAGACAAGCAAAAAATAAAGACAAGAATGGAAGTTTATTTTTCATCTTTCATTTCTCTCGACCAAATAGGGATAAGGATGTTTTATCTGAGTTACATCCGAATTCGAGATCGATTCGAATGTAAAAGTTTTACGAATTATTTGAATAAAAAATTGGATAAACTTTTCTCGACGCCTTCAGGGTTTTCTTCAATTAGCCAATGACCTGTGTTAGGTAAAATTACGGCTTCTAACTTAGTAGGATCTTCAACAAACTTTGATCTCATCTGCTTAATTAATACTTCATTAACACCTTTCTCTCCACTGAGCGCCATTGCAGGAATAAATAACTTTTTGTTATTTGCTAAAAGTGCTTCATTTTGTAGGGCAGAGTCTTTCTTTGAGCTGTAATAACCAAAGGCTGCTTTTAATTTATCTCGAGTTGAATACGGCTCAATCAACTCAGCAAGCAACTCAGGCGTAAAAATTTCTTTTTTACCTGCATAAGTTTTAATAAAGTATGTGAAAAATAAATTTGGATCATTCGCAATTTGTTTTTCAGCAATATCTCCAAAACTAAAATAACCAAAATGCCACCCTAAACCCGGCCCTTTTGGTGAATACCCAGGATGGTTAAATGTCTCCATATCTGGAATTGGAGAATCCATAAAGACAACTTTTTTAATGTAATCTTGATTATTTGCAACTAGTGGGTAAGAAGCCGTATTTCCTATGTCATGACTAACATAATAAATAGGCTCATTCTTGGTAATTTCTTTTATCGCACTTAATAAAATTTTCGATACATTCTCCGCGGAGTAATCATCGTTAAGTAGTGGAGTAGATTGGCCCAAACCCGGCAAATCAATCGCAATGACTTTATGGTCTTTCATATACGAAAGCATCACTGGTTCCCACATTTTCCATGTCGAACCAAAACCATGAATAAATACAATCGGTGTACCTTTAGACCCACCTTCAACGTAATGGAGTTTTACGCCTTCAGACTCTATAAACTTACTAGATAGACCTTTTGCATAAGAGTATTGCCCTAGCCCATTAGATTTCACTTTATTAAACATTTGTTGTGAAACGGCTGGTGGTGTATCGATAGACTTTAAATTTGGATCATATTCTGCTTTTGCATATGGTGAACTAACTAAAATAAAAGCTATAGAAATGGATATATTTTTGAAATATCTAATCATATTAATACTCTATTAAATATAAAAAGTAATTACACCCAAGTGCAAATCTTGGATGTAATTATCTTCTTAATTATTTAAATAAAAAGTTAGATAAGCTTTTTTCGATGCCGTCAGCATTTTCTTCAACCATCCAGTGGCCTGTGTTTGGCAAAATGATAGCTGTGTATGTGGATGGATCAGCTACAAATCTTGCTCGCATTTCTTTAACCAAAACATCATTTACCCCTTTTTGACCTGTAAGTGCCATAGAAGGTATGGTTAACTTTTTACCACTAGCAAGTAATGCTTCATTTTGACGAACTGAATCGGCATGTGAACGGTAATACCCAAAAGCTGCTTTTAATTTATCTCGAGTCGAATACGGCTCAATCAGCTCAGCAAGTAGTTCAGGTGTAAAAATTTCTTTTTTACCTGCATAGGTTTTAATGAAGTACGAGAAAAATAAATTTGGATCATTTGCAATTTGCTTTTCAGCAATATCACCGAAACTAAAATAACCAAAGTGCCAGCCTAGGCCTGGACCGTCTGGGGTATACCCTGGATATTCGAACATCGCACGATCTGGAATCGGTGAGTCCATAAATACCACTTTTTTGATATAGCCTTGGTTATTTGCAACCAGTGGATAAGAAGCAGAATTTCCTAAATCGTGACTGACATAATAGATTGGGCCCTTACCAGCAATTTTCTTAATCGCACCAATCAAGGTTTTTGATGTATTTTCTGCTGAATAATCATCGTTAAGTATTGGAGCTGATTGACCCAGACCCGGTAAATCAATCGCAATCACTTTATGGTCTTTCATATACGAAAGCATCACTGGTTCCCACATTTTCCATGTCGAACCAAAACCATGAATAAATACAATCGGTGTACCTTTAGACCCACCTTCAACGTAATGGAGTTTTACGCCTTCAGACTCTATAAACTTACTAGATAGACCTTTTGCATAAGAATATTGCCCTAGCCCATTAGATTTCACTTTATTAAACATTTGCTGTGAAACGGCTGGTGGTGTATCGATAGACTTTAATTCTTGATCATATTCTGCATTTGCTTGACCCACCCCAAATACACCAATTGCGGCAGATAAAGTCATTACTTTAAAAAGTTTATTCATTTTCTTAACCTTGATTTATAGAGTGAGATTAGTGCGCAGTCGGATAGTCGGTATACCCCGTTGCATCGCCGCCATAGAAATATTCAGATTTTGCTGGTGTTAAAGGATGGCCAGACTGTAAACGCTCAACTAAATCTGGGTTGGCGATAAAAGGACGACCAAATGCCACTGCATCTACTAGACCTTTATCAAGAATAGATTCGGCTCTTTCGAGTGAATAATTTCCACAAACAATTAATGTATTTGTGAATAATGAACGGAGTTTTTCTCTGAAACCTACTGGATAAGTATCGCCATGTGGAAGCATGTCCCACTCAGCCAAATGAATATAAGCGATATTTCTTTTTTGTAATTGTTCAGCTAAATAAAGCGTAATTTCTTCGGGTTCTTGGTCTGTCATGCCATTAATAGTTCCCCATGGCGACAAACGCACGCCTACACGACCTGCACCAATCGCATCAATCAATGCATCGACAGTTTCTAATAAGAAACGCGCACGATTTTCAACAGAACCACCATAGGTATCAGTACGCTGATTTGCATCTGTAGATAAGAATTGGTCGAATAAATACCCATTCGCGGCATGGATTTCAACTAAGTCAAAATCAGCTTTCATAGCATTTTGAGCAGCTTGAATAAATTCTTGTTTAACGTTTTGAATATCATCTAAATCCATTGCTCTTGGCATCTCGGCAGGTACCATTGCACCTTCACCTTTTTCATTGGAAATAAATACAGATGCTTTTGCTTGAATTGCAGATGGTGCAATTGGCTGTTCATGATTGATATGTAGTGAAGAATGCGACATACGCCCAACATGCCATAACTGAGCGGCAATTTTCCCACCTTTATCATGTACAGCTTGAGTGGCTAATCCCCAACCTCTGACTTGTTCTTCTGAGTAGATTCCCGGAGTAAAAGAATAGCCTTTACCTATGTCAGAAACTTGTGTGCCTTCAGTAATGATCAAACCAGCACTTGCACGCTGACCATAATAAAGTGCATTGAGTTCGGTAGGTACATCATTAGGTTGTTCTGCTCTTGATCTAGTCATAGGTGCCATAACAATGCGATTGTTTAGTTCAACATCACCTACAATCACAGGATTAAATAATTTGTGATTCATTTTTTAGCCCTTAAAATATGCTTAAGATTATTTATGTAGTGATCACTATATAATCATGTTAAAATACAGTCAACGAATTTTTGTAGTGATTGATACAAAATGGAGATAAAAATGAACAAAACCGCAGGTCGTGGCCGCCCTCGTAATTTCGATCGGGATGCTGCATTAGACAAAGCGATGAATCTATTTTGGCGAAATGGTTATGAAGCGACATCAATTAATGACCTGACAAAAGCGATGGAAATCAACCCGCCAAGTCTCTATGCTTCTTTTGGAAATAAAGAACAATTGTTTATTGAATCTGTTGATTATTATGTTAAAAATTTTGGTAATTATCGAATTGAGGCTCTTCAAGAATCTTTAACGGCTCATGAAGGCATTAAAAATTTGTTAATCAGAACAATTGACCAATTTTATAGTAAACCTGATAAAACTGGTTGTTTAGTCGTTTCCGCAGCATTATCAGGTTCGTCTGAAAGTAAAAATGTACAAGACATCCTGAGTAATGAACGCAGGAAGACTGTTGCTCTCATTAGAACGAGACTTGAGCAAGGTCAAAAGGATGGCGATGTTGCCGAAAGCTTAAACTTGGATGTTTTAGCAGATTATTTTGGCATGATGCTCTTTGGCATTACCATTCAGGCAAAAGATAATGTTCCAATTCAAAATCTATACGAGAGTGTCGAAATTGCTTTAAAAGCGCTAAAAAATTAATTTTTAATGATTTTATAGTTGAAATCATTTGGTTTGATTTCAACTTAAATCATAAAGATGATGATTGATTTAGATAGCAAATAGAGTTTGCAGATCAACGGAAATAATCGTTAGCTTTACGCATCCTTATTAGTTTCTGACTATTCATTTCAACTATCCAAACTTAACCAAAACATTTAGAAAATAATCTAATAATTTCTCTCTTTCCTCTGCTTTATTTGGGTCTAAAAGTTGGACGAGTGCCCCATCAATCATAAATAAAATCATTTTTGCATCGGGTTTTAAAGCACGGGTTTCTAGACTAAATATCAGATCAAAAAGCTCTCTAAGCAGCCATTTTCTATATTCAATCGCCATTTGATAGGCTCTCGGATAAAGCAGTTTAATTTCAAAAATGGCTTTAAACAGCAGATGGTAAAAGCTATTTAAATCGACATGTAAAAGAAAAATTTCTTTGAGTTTATCGTTTGCGGTTGGGTAGCGATGTGAATAAATAATTGCCAGCACTTCTTCTTTTAGCCGACTTTTTTGAAAGGCTATGCATCTTTCAATGAGACGCTCTTTGGACTGAAAATAACTATAAAAAGTCGCCTTTTGAATTTTGCATTTTTTGATCAGAAGGTTTACCCCTGTATTGTGAAATCCATAAATCGTAAATAGCTGAATTGAAGTACAAATAACCTGTAATTTTTTGGCAGATATTTCTGAATGAGGCATATTTTTACCTTTTAAAATAAATTCTTGTTGTAGGTGAGATACTTTTTGGGAGAAAAAAAGGCACAGCAAAGCCTATAAAGACTGTGCTTGGCACATCTCAAGTTTTATTGTTGCTAAGTTTTAGTCGTGACGATTTAAAGCCTGAAAACCCTTAGGTGTTTAAACCGCTTTAAAAGTTCAAGTTGTGTCGATATGGACTTTGGCAAAGGCTGCCAAGAAATAATGAATGTGCAAAGCCAACTCCTTTTTATTGGGAGTTCTGCCAGACATTTATAGAATTATGGTGGCAGAACGAAAGGGGGTTAGCAGACTGGCTCAAGACCCAGCACACCCGAAGGTGTCCCCCTTCCGTCCTACCGCTACAAAAAGGGAGACGAACGGGTCTACATCAAAAAAAATGAATTTTTTCAATGTTCTTGAGCACGGTCTGCTAAAACCGGCTGGCAATGTGGCCAGCAGGCAAAGGATAAGCTTCACATTTATTGCAGTCAAGCACACAAAATGACATTTGCTTTAAATTAGATCATTAAAAAGTAAGGATAAATAATGAGTTGGTTATTGTTAAATTGGGGTTTATAAAGGGGTAAAAAAAATAGAAAAATTAGTAAACAACTATTTGTTATACATACGCGAATATTCAGTATAAGGAAAATGATAGATCTTCATTTAAATTAAATTTAAAAAGTTATTACAGAATTACTGATAATTATAAAAACACTATCATGTAGACACGTTAAAATTTAGAAAATAATTTTTTAATCTAAGGCATGTGATGAAAACCCAGAAAATTGGTGTAGATCTTGGAGGCACTAAATTATTGATATTATGTGATGAGATTGAGGAAATATTTAGTACAGGAATTTCATTCACTCCAGAAGAATTAATATCACACCTACAATCTTTTATTTTTAAACATGGAATTAATCCCCACAGCATAAGCCTAGCAGTGCCGGGTCTAGTTAACGAATTTGGGCATATTGTTAATTGTGATGTACTACCAGCATTTATAGGTTGGCAAGGAAATGACGCATTAAAATTATTATGTAGTAAAACAATTATCTTAAATGATGTAAAAGCTGCCATGCATGCAGAACTAAATGATTCCACGTCTCATGCCGCAAGTGGCATTATTATGATTGGTACAGGTATCGGGGCTGCATTCATAATAAATGGAAAACCCTTACTGGGAGCTAATGGTTGGGCTGGTGAGCTAGGTTACTTACCAGTAAAAAGTAATGAAGGAATTAAGCGTTTAGATGAAGTTGCAAGTGGCTCAGCAATTACCAAGCAATGTGCACTCAGTCCATCTAATCTAGCATTAATGGCTAACAATGGAGATCAACCAACTTTAACTGTTATAAAAGAGGCAGGCACAGCTTTAGGACTTGGAATAGCAACTGTGATTAATCTTTTAAATCCATCGCAATTAGTAATAGGAGGAGGAACAATAGAATTACCCGGTTATTTAGACGCGGCTTTAAAGTCTGCTAAAGAAAACTGCCTTCCTGAGCTTTGGCAAGATTGCGACATATCAAAAGTAAAAGCGGGAAGAAAAGTAGCTGCTTTAGGTGCTATACGTGCAATTGAACAATAAAATTATTTATCAAGAATCAGCAATATTTATGAATAAAACTAAAAATTTACTAAAACTATGTCTGCAACTCTTCTAATACTATTTTTAATGTCTTAATGGCTGAAGATCTAAACATAGTATTACCTTCAATAGGCGCATGTTTATCTGTCCATGCTATTGCTGCAAGACATTGAATCCCGACATAAGTTAGAAACTCCCTTTGAGGTACTACTTCCCCATAAGTCATTTCCCAACCTTGTAGAAAAGCATGTCTTAACTCTAAATCAGAGAAATCCATATCCAACCAAACGATCTTTGCTAAATCATAAACAGCATCACCAATACGAGCCGCTTCATAATCTAAAACACCAGAGATTTTATTACAGCTAGTTGCAAGAAGGTTTCGTCCAATATAATCACAATGCAAAAGACTAAATTGGATTGGTTCCCGCAAGTCTTTGCAATATAAAACCAACTCACTTAGCTCATAACTAAATTCTTTGTAGTCAGCTTTAGTTGGATCAATACGTGACATCCATTTTGTTGTCATTAATTTTAGATGTTCATTCCATAAAGTTGGATCTTTTGAAGAGTCATCTCGCCCCTTCCAGAATTTCATCTCAAATAAACGAGAAGAACTAATCGCTCGATGAAAACTTCCTAGAGATGCGCCTGCCTCTTTTAGTAAGGATAATTTTTCTGTTCTCGAACAATTTTTTAAAATGTTATTTACTGGCTGCCCTTCTAAAGCACTCATTACAACAACAAAATAATTTTCCCATTCAAATTGATTTAATAGTTTTGGGGCCAATGAAAACGCTCTAAGCTCATCCAATATTTCACAATATCTTTCATGATCTACTTTACGTGTATACATTTTTACAAAGACATATCCTTGAGTCGTTTGTGCTTTGTATACAGTAGCTCCATCTCTATGAGTAACTAAAATCAATGTCTTTGCTTGAATTCTGTTGAGTAAGCCATCTAAATTTTTCATAAGTTTTTATTAAATATAAAAGTCATAATTCATATTTATTATGTGCTAAAGAATATAGATAAAAAAAAGCCCTTGTCATTAACAAGGGCTTTTTAAGAATTTTGGCGGAAGCGGTGAGATTCGAACTCACGGAGGACTCACACCCTCGTCGGTTTTCAAGACCGGTGCATTAAACCGCTCTGCCACGCTTCCAACGAGCGCTATAATATAAACAAAAACACAAGTTGGCAAATCTTTTATTTAATTTTTAATTCAACCGCTCAAAATAAACACAAATCTATTTAATTTTCGAGGTTTTCTGTCTTTTCATAGCGAATTGTATTGATATACCACAGCTTTTTCCCAGATGGCGTGTGTACTTCGATCTCATCATCGACTTCTTTACCGAGCAATGCGCGAGCCATAGGTGACTCAATCGAGATATGTTGCGGATGATGATCATAAATTTCATCGATTCCTACAATACGTAAAGTTTTTTGCTCGCCTTCTTCATTTTCAATCTGTACCCAAGCGCCAAAGTAAACCTTGCCGTCTTGCTCTGGTGAGTAATCAACAATTTTTAATTCTTCTAAGCGTTTTCCTAAATAGCGTACACGTCGATCAATTTTTCTAAGGAGCTGCTTATTGTATTGATAATCCGCATTTTCACTGCGGTCACCTAAGCTTGCAGCCCAGTTTACTTTTTTGGTGATTTCAGGTCGTTCTTCATGCCAAAGTTGTTTTAATTCAGCAACTAATTTGTCATGTCCTGACCGAGTGATTAAGTTAGATTTCATGATAAAAAACCACTGTTCAACAACATATCGCTTACAAGATGTAGCATTTTATACCCTATTTTCTCACATCAGAAGTGTATAAATTTTCTTCCTTAAGAAATTCATGTGTTTATGATGATATATCGAAGATTTAATTGTACAAAATTTGACATTACTTTTTTTCAATATTATGATGCGCGCAGATTAAATGTTGAGCATTTTTTAACCCACTCGAAAACTATGTAGATTTTCTACACAGTTTGTTTTTTTCATTTCATGTCATTTTGAATGACGTCATGACTGCCCACCCCTTATTGAATTTATCAACTTTTAGAAGTTATGGCAGCTTTTTGTCTGACTTTTAGGGCATAAATTATCTGTAGCGGAGACAACATGCACAGTAATTCAAGTTCTGGGTCGAGGCTTTGCCTTAACTCTTTATTTTCTTCTCTCCCGTTAAAAGCGCTTGCACTCAGTACTATGCTTATTCCATTTCATAGTCTTAATGCAGGTAAAACCCTACAGTACAATACTGTAGTTAACACAAACACTTTAACTGTTGTTGCGGTAGAAAGCCCGACAACCGTTTTCAAAGAAGATCAGTTTTTACATGGTTTTGGTTATGACCTAGCGCGTAACTATGCACAGAACCTAAATGTAAAGCTGGACTTTAAAATCGTGGCAGACAATGCCACTGCACTTAGATGGGTTCAGCAAGGTAAAGCAAACTTTGCGATGACTACAGCAGGTTTAAACACAATCGAAAACAAAGGTTTGATGTCATTTTCTGCAAGTTGTGGTGACACAACAAATTTGCAAAAAAATGGTTTAAACCCAGAGTTAAGTTGGGTATTTAAACAGGCTGATGACCCACTCACCCAGACTGCCAGTGGCTTTGTATGCCAAAGTAAGCAAAATGGTGTGACTCAGCAGCTCGCTTCTTTTTATAACCGCAATGTGGTGAAACCAGAAGCATGGTCAACCATTCAACGTGACTTAAGCACACGTTTACCGATCTACAAAGCGAGCTTTAAGCAAAGTGCAGCGAAGTATGATCTAGATTGGCATTTACTTGCCGCAATTGGTTATCAAGAATCATATTTAAAGCCTGAATCTGTTTCTCCCACAGGTGTCCGCGGCTTAATGATGCTAACCAATAGCACTGCTCGAGCAATGGGTGTGAGCAATCGTAGTGATCCAACTCAGAGCATTCAAGGTGGTGCGAAGTATTACGATTTAATGTTAAGTGAGTTTGATAATATTCCATTCCCTGATCGGAATTGGTACGCGCTTGTAGCCTATAACATGGGACCAGGTGCGGTAAGTCAAATTCAGAAGCGCTTGCGAGCTCAAGGGAAAGACCCAAATCAGTGGGTTAATCTTTACGATTATTTGCAAAGTAATAAAATGCGAAATGGTCGATATAAGCAAGCGGTTCAATACGTGACTCGTATTCGTGCTTATCTTGAACATATTAAAACGGCGCAAACACGAATCAATATCTAATTTTTATTGTTTAAAAGTTGATAAATTCATTGTTTGTATAAATAAAAAGCTTACCTCTTTAGGTAAGCTTTTTATATGAATTCTTTTAGATTTAAGCAGTATGCTCTAATACTTTCTTAAACAAATCTTTTTGTTCTTGGCTTGGCTTAGCTGTTTGTAGAGCCATCAATTGAGACATATCGCCTTGAACTTTAATTTTACCAGTCATGAATGCCTGCATAGCAGCAGCCATATCAAACTCTAAGAATACTTTACGTAAAGTTTCAGCATCCATATTTAAAGTTGTTTTGGCATTTGAAGACAAACCTTTTTGGATTTTACCCCCATCTAAAGCTAACTCGGTATTTCCAGCAGCATCTGTAACTACTAAATTAATTGCCAAATTCGCAAGAGCGGGTGGCAAATTAAGATCACCTGCTTCAGCAGTTAATTTTTCGACAGTCGCAAACCAATCTTCAGTTAAAAATGCAGGCATGATTCTTCCTCAAATTTATTTGTTCAATTTCTCTAGTTGCCTATCCAGACAACATCATGTGAAGCAATTCTGCTTGTGGGTTGTTATAGCATGTAATTTTAATTTTGGGCTATGACTTTTTGTACGGAACATTCATTTTTTAGTATTTTGATACATTAAAGGCACTTGATTATAAAGTGCCTTTAACATTCTCTAGTTTAACGCTTATTCAGCCGCGAAGCTTAAGTTCACGACATCTAAACGTTTCTTAAGCTCTTCTGGATCTTTAATATCCAACTCGCGCTGAGAATCTAGAGCTTCAAAATCGAATAGCTCACGGTCCGCTAATTGAGATGGTGATACGTTCTGTAACGCACCGAAAATGCTGTGTAAGCGCTTCGGATATTGTTTATCCCATTCACGTAGCATTTCATTAAGCATGGCACGTTGTAGGTTTTCCTGCGAACCACAAAGGTTACATGGAATGATTGGGAACTGACGAATCTCGGCATATTTAATAATGTCTTTTTCTTCAACATATGCCAAAGGACGAATCAAAATGTTCTTTTTATCTGACGATAAAAGCTTTGGAGGCATCGCCTTTAAGCTTCCGCCATGAAATAGGTTTAAGAAGAACGTCGCGATGATGTCATCACGGTGGTGACCTAAAGCAACTTTAGTGGCACCAATCTCTTGTGCAAAGCCATATAAAGAACCACGGCGTAAACGTGAACATACTGCACAGTAGGTTTTACCTTCCGGCGTTAAACGTTTAGTAATGGTATAAGTGTCTTTTTCTAAAATGTAATATGGAATGTTGTTCTCTTCCATATAACGAGGCAAAACATCTTCAGGAAAGCCTGGTTGTTTTTGGTCAAGGTTAACCGCAACCACATCAAAATTAATCGGTGCAATACGCTTAAACTGCAACAAAATATCGAGCAAGGTATAACTGTCTTTACCACCAGACACACACACCATGACCTTATCGCCATCTTCAATCATATTGAAGTCACGAATAGCATGCCCAACTTGACGGCGAAGCTTCTTGAGCAAACGGTAATAGGCCGAGCTTGTTGGAAGTTCAGGCTTAAAATTAAATCCCTGATTGGACTCAACTGGCGCGTACATAGACGAGGTATACCCATAAATAAAAATACGGCGCAATTTTATATGATTCAGAAGAGAATCGCATCAAAAGAATAGTTTCAATTCTTGAAGTCGTCACATTGCTCATGCATGATGCAAAAGACATGCTCTAATTTTGACTGAAGCGTTCAAATTTTGTGCAAAATGCTTACTTTTTGGACTTTTCCACAGTTTTCCACAAAACCTGTGGATAAAATTGTGGA
This sequence comes from Acinetobacter lactucae, assembly GCF_013122135.1. NCBI lineage: Bacteria > Pseudomonadati > Pseudomonadota > Gammaproteobacteria > Moraxellales > Moraxellaceae > Acinetobacter > Acinetobacter lactucae. The sequence goes on along the minus strand of NZ_CP053391.1, from coordinate 869,744 downwards.
TTTCTTCGTACTTGACAAACTGTTTTGACCTTCTGTTAAGGGTTTTATTTAAATTGATCATTTTTTAACCAATGTTTTTTACCCTTAATAATCAACATGTTATGCAAGTCAATAGAATCATTTTAAAAAAATTTTTTAATTTTTTTTGATGAGCATTCGAACAAATAAGCTTGATTTTTTGAAAGAGTCGAAATAAAAAAAATTACACAAATCTTCTTTAAGTAATATTTTTTGATAAACTCTTTTTCAAGTTTTGAGTACCTTAAAATTGTGAATAACATAAAATGAAAAAATCGGTTCAAATTCTTATTTCTTGTTCGCTGGGGATGACCAGTTTTATGGTCGGCATAACTTCGAGTTCAGCAGGTCAAATGTATATTTACCAAGATAAAAACGGTAGTACATTACTAACTAACCGAAAAAGCTATGATCATTCTCTTAAAAAAGTAAAAGTAACCTATTATCCCGATAGTAATATTCACAGCTATACAAACTGGGGAGCATCAGAAGCTTCTGTTCTGCCAAGCTACAACAAGAATAAAAATGCTTTCGATCACATTATTAGACAAGCTGCACAGCAACATGGTGTATCGGAAGGGTTAATTAAAGCGGTTATGCACACCGAATCCGGATTTAACGTAAAAGCCCGTTCGCCAGTAGGTGCCCAAGGCTTAATGCAGCTGATGCCAGCTACTGCCCGTCGTTTTAATGTGTCGAATGCTTATGACCCACAACAAAATATTTTCGCGGGGGCCAAATATTTAAGCTGGTTGCTTAAGCGTTTTAATGGAAATACACAAATGGCGCTTGCGGCTTATAATGCAGGTGAAGGTAATGTTGATAAATATGGTGGTATTCCCCCTTTCCGCGAAACGCAAGATTATGTCCGCCGTGTGACAAGCCGATATCAAAACCTATATGCATCTGGTGCAGGTTTTTCATCTTTTACGAATACTTCAGCTCAAACCGTTTCTCATTCTTCTAATTTGGCAGAAAACACAACTGCTCAAATCACGACTCAATCACCGAAGTATTCATCTTCTCGTCAAATCGTGACTCTATCTGACGGTACTTATACAGATGCACCGACTGGCACTTATGTGACCAACAATGCTACCGCAATCGCCCATATACGCATTGAATAAACAATGAAGAAGAACTGTGGTTCATAGTTCTATTTAGTTAAGTTCAGATGTTTTAAATTGTAATGATCTATTACCTGATCTTTACCATTTTGACGAATTTTGCCAATTATTCTTTAAATTTAGGTACATTCTGATACGTGAAAGAATGTATCAATTCCTTATTTTTTTCTTGAATTTTTCCCCTAAGCCCCGCATATTAGCTGCATGATTTCGAATTTGTAAATCAGATAACATTTTATTTATAAGAGGATTTTCTCAATGATGCGGATTGGTTTGTTTTTGCTTACCAACCTCGCGGTACTGGTTGTAGCTGGCATTATTTTGTCACTCTTCGGTGTCGGTAGTTACCATGGCGCGGGTGGCTTGAATCTAGGCAACCTTTTAGTGATCTGTTTTGTGTTTGGTATGGTGGGATCTTTAATCTCGTTATTCATGTCAAAATGGATGGCTAAGAAAACGACCGGTACAGAACTGATCGACCCGAATGCTCCTCGTAACCAAGCTGAAAGCTGGTTATTGCAAACAGTCGCTGAACTTTCTCAACGTGCTGGTATCAACATGCCAGAGGTTGGTATTTTTCCATCATATCAATCCAATGCCTTTGCAACAGGCTGGAACAAGAATGATGCCCTAGTTGCCGTTTCCACCGGCTTACTTGAGCGTATGAACAAAGATGAGCTACGTGCTGTGCTTGCGCACGAGATTGGTCACGTTGCAAATGGTGACATGGTTACCCTAGCGCTCATCCAAGGTGTTGTGAACGCCTTTGTTATGTTCTTTGCTCGTGTGGTTGGTGACTTCATTGATCGTAATGTCTTTGGTCGTCAAGACGATGAAGCCCCTGGTATGGGTTACTTCATTATTACCATAGTATTGGATATCGTCTTTGGTATTCTCGCTTCTGCCATTGTGATGTGGTTCTCTCGTTATCGTGAATACCGTGCTGATGAAGCAGGTGCACGTTTAGCAGGTAAACAAGCAATGATTTCTGCATTATTACGTCTACAAGCTGAGACAGAAATGCCAGATCAAATGCCAAAAGAAATGAAAGCCTTCGCAATTGCGGAAGGTAAAGAACAAGGCTTTAGCTTAGCTGCTTTGTTCCAAACCCACCCAACAATTGAACAACGTGTGGCAGCTTTACATCAATTAGATTGCCCATAAAACGTTTAGTGTAAAAATAAAGCCTCCATTTGGAGGCTTTATTTTTTATTACATGGTTTGATAGAGACCCCACAGGTAACTTGCGCCCCACCAAACTGCTAAACCCATTAAAAGCAATACAAACGCGCCTATTAAATCGGGAATATGCAACCATAACCAACTGACAACAGGATTACGCCAGAAAGCTGAATTCTGCTGCTTCCTTTCGAGTTTTTCATGTAAGTATGGATGAACAACATGAATATCACTGTGAATCGCATATTCTTCGCGTATATGCGTATGAACCACATCTAGTGCTTTTCGACTTGGTCGTATAAAAATATCAAAAATAGTCCCAGCAACTGGAACAAATCCGACTACAGCATCTACAACCGCCAGTTTAATAACTGGAGTCAACTTATGCTGAGGCACACCAATTTGTTTAGCTTTATAAATCGCATAACAGGTCAATGCAAAACCCGCAACATCACCAGCCACCGGAATCGTACTCAGTGCAGCATCGGCACCAATACCTTGCTTTGTAAAAGGAATGCGAACCGCACTGTCCATCATAGTAGCGAACTTAGCCAGATCTCGTTCTAGTGCGATGACCTGTTGTGCTGTTAATTTTTTTTCTTGAGGCATCTAAATCAAATATATAAAGAGAAAGTTAATCTTAATATACTTGATTTAATGCCTCTTTTTAAATTGTTTACTTTTAACTAGCAGCTTTCGATCTAAACAAGGAACGCAGTAACACGTACATGACTGGAATAAAGAAAAGAACCAGTACTGTACCGAACATCACGCCACCTAAAATACTAATACCGATTTCTTGACGGCTTACAGCTCCAGCACCTTGCGCAAATACAAGAGGAATCACACCTGCACCAAAGGCCAAAGATGTCATTAAAATAGGTCTTAAACGTAAGCTTGCCCCTTCTAAGGCTGCCTGAATGGCATTCTTACCTTTTTCCTGAGCCAAAGCTGCAAACTCAACAATTAAAATGGCGTTTTTACATGACAAGCCAATTGTAGTTAATAGTGCAATCTGGAAATACACATCATTGGGTAGTCCAAAAATATAAGAGAAAATGACACTCCCTCCCACACCAAGCGGAATAGAGGTCATTACCGCTGCGGGGATGCTTAAACTTTCATAGAGTGCAGCTAAACATAAGAAGATAAAGCCTGCCGAAATTAAATATAACCAGACGGCCTGATTTGTCGACTTCTGTTCTTCAAAGGATAACCCTGTCCATGCCAAGCCAACATCCTTTTGCTGATTTACAAGTTGTTCAACATCTTTCATTGCCTGACCCGAACTGCTACCACTCGCCACATCGGCTTGTAACTGTAAGGCGCTATAACCCATATAACGTTTTACGATTTCAGGAGCACCGCCCCAACTGAAGTTAGCAAATGAACTAAAAGGTACCATTTGATTTTGGTTGTTACGCACAGACCAATTATATAAATCTTCCGGTTTTGATCTGAACTCGGCATCACCTTGAATCATAACGCGCTTGATACGGCCACGGTCAATAAAGTCATTTACATACGTTCCACCCCATGCACTCGACAAGGTATTGTTAATCGCGGGTAACTCTAATCCATTTGCCAATGCTTGTTTCTGATCAATCTTAATATTGAGGTTTGTTTTACTATCGGTTGATTGCTTATCAAAGTTTTCAAAACTTGAATAGCTTTTGCTCTGTGTTTGCAACTGACGGAAGGTGCTATCTAGAAAATCCTGCCCTTGCCCATTTAAATCTTGAATCCATAAATCCAGACCATCGGTTTGCCCCAAACCATTGACTGAAGCGGGTAAGGTCACATTAATTTGTGCATTATTAAATTGACTAAAATATTTCATCGCACGCTTTTGTATGGCATCAGCCGAATTTTCTTTTCCAGTACGCACATCCCAAGGTTTTAAAGCAATAAATCCTTGTGCCAAGTTCTGCCCTGTACCAGAATAATTTCGGCCATAGCGAATCAAAACCAGATCCACATTCTTATCTTCTTGAGTTAAGAAATATTGACGGACTTGTTCTCCAATTTTCTGACTTTGCGAGATTGGAGCGCTATCAACAAGCTTAATTTGAACACTTAAAATGCCTTGATCTTCTTTAGGAATAAATCCACTTTTTAAACCACTATAGAACAGTGCAAAAACAGCAATCAAAGCCACAAAAATCACAACAACTGATTTACTGTAGCGAATGCTTGTCTGGACGATTTTTATATATTGATTTTTAAGTTGGTCAATTTTTCGATTAAACCAAATCGCCCAACGCTTAGGCTTTGGATTCGGTTTTAAAATTAAGGCACACAAAGCAGGTGTGAGGACCAAGGCAACGACGAGCGATAACGCCATAGCGGCAACTAAAGTAATGGAAAACTGACGGTAAATCACGCCAATTGAGCCGCCCAAAAACGACATTGGAATAAAAACAGCAGTTAAAACCAAAGTAATTCCCACTAAGGCACCACTAATTTCTCCCATCGACTCAATGGCTGCTTCTTTTGGCGTTAAATGCTGCTCATGCATAAGCCGCTCAACATTCTCAACCACCACAATCGCATCATCGACTAACAAACCAATGGCAAGCACTAATGCAAATAGCGTTAAGGTGTTAATACTAAAACCGAGCACATATAAAACAGCAAAAGTTCCTAAAATAACAACAGGCACAGTAATACTCGGAATGAGTGTAGCGCGCCAACTTTGTAAGAACAGGAACATCACTAAAATAACTAAAATAATCGCTTCAATAAGTGTTTTAACAACTTCTTTAATTGACTCTTGAACAAACGGCGTATTATCTCGTGGATAAACAATTTTATAGCCAGCAGGTAATTTTGTTGTAAGCTGATCTAGAGTTTGATGGATGAGTTTAGAAGTCTGAATTGCATTTGCACCCGAAGATAGCGAAATACCTAAACCAGCGGCTGGATAACCATTAATGGTGTTAAAAGACTGATAATTTTCTGCCCCCAATTCCACTCTAGCAATATCTTTTAAGTAGACATAGCTGGCTGTTTGATTTGCTTTCACTACAATATTTTGAAAATCTTCGACTGTTTTTAGTCGAGAACCTGCAGTGACTTTAGTATTTAAATACTGTCCATCAATGACGGGTAAATCACCGATTGCACCTGCGGCAACTTGGGTATTTTGAGCAGTGATTGCATTCGCTACATCACTTGGCATTAGATTATATTGTTTTAATTTCTCTGGATTTAGCCAGATTCGCATTGCATATTGCGAACCGAAAACATCAGACTCACCCACCCCTTCAATACGGTTTAGGTTATCTACTACATGCGTAGTTAGATAGTCTGATAGCTCAATATTTCCCGATTTACCTGTCGAATCATATAAACCTACCACCATAAAAGTATCGCCGAGTGACTTACTCACGGTCACCCCTTGGCGTTGTACTTCATCGGGTAAACGTCTTATGACGCCACTAATACTATTTTGTACTTGGACCTGTGCTGTATCTGGATTTGTTCCATTATCAAAACTAATGGTGATTCGGCTACGTCCTGATGAATCACTGGTAGAGCTGAAATAAAGTAAATTATCAATACCTTGTATTTGTTGTTCTAAAATCTGAGTAACACTTTGTTCAACCGTTTGTGCATCTGCACCACTATAACTTGCCGATACTGTAATTTTAGGAGGAGCAATATCAGGATAGCGCTCTACGGGTAAATTCAGCACCGAAAAAATACCAAATGCCATAACAATAATTGCTAGTACACTGGCAAAAATGGGACGCTGAATAAAAAATTTAGATAGCATGGCTGCTCAAAATTAGGTCGTCAATTAACAAATGGCAATACCAAATTTGCCCTCTTGATCATCAACGAGCAATATAAAAAAGACAAGTAGAATTAACACAATAAATGCAATTAGAACAAAAACAAAGCAAGAACTCGTATTTCCTACAAACCCATAAACAAGGTTTTAACAAGTGTCACTGAAAATTCATGAATTCTTCATGATCATGTCAAGTTCAATTATCAGACTAAATGCGTTTCGACTAAAACAATATGAGTAGAATTATGTTTAAAAGAGCACTTTTATGCTTAAGTTTAATTAGCTTGGTTGGTTGTAATGACGATGATAAAACTGAAAACACACCGACCACACCAGAATATCAACTTCCTAAAATTTTAGTGGTAGGCCACCGTGGCGCTAGCGCTTTACGTCCAGAACACACATTAGCTTCATATCAAAAAGCCATTGATGATGGTGCAGATTTTATTGAACCAGATCTAGTATCTACAAAAGATGGCGTATTGGTTACTCGCCATGAAAATGAGATTGGTGGAACAACCAATGTAAGCACTTTAAGCCAGTTTGCAGATCGTAAAACAACAAAAAATATTGACGGTAAAGATTTAACAGGCTGGTTTACAGAAGACTTCACATTAAGTGAATTACAGCAACTTAAAGCACGCGAACGTATTCCTGAGTTCCGCCCAGCAAACACAGCCTATAACAATCTCTACCCTGTCCCGACGCTAGAGCAAGTAATTGAACTGGCTGAAGCAAATTATAAGAAAACGGGGAAAATTATTGGTTTATATATTGAAACCAAACATCCGACTTATTTTAAAAATCAGAAACTGGCAATGGAAGATACCCTTCTTAAAACCTTAGCCAAATACGAATATACACGTGATATTGCACCTGTCTATTTACAGTCGTTTGAAGTGAGTAATTTAAAATATTTAAAAGACCAGCTCGACCTTCATAAAACGATTAAGCATGCACAAATCATTCAATTATATGATGCTAAAACCTCTCAACCAGCCGACTTCGTTGAATCTGGTGAAACTAAAACTTATGCCGATTTAGCCACAGCACAAGGCTTAAAAGACGTAGCTAAATATGCAAATGGTGTAGGACCAAGTAAAGGCTATATTCTTAACTTTAATGACGATGGCTCGGTTCAAACGACTTCTTTTATTTCTGATGCACATACAGCTGGCTTAAAAGTACACCCTTATACTTTCCGTCCAGAAAATAATTATTTACCAAAGCCTTTAAAATGTAGTCAAGATAAACCAGCTGAACGCTGCCCATCTGGTGCTTTAAAAGAGTTTGAAGCCTATTTCAAAGCTGGTGTTGATGGCGTCTTTACAGATGACCCAGCACTTGGCCGTGAAGCCGTTATTAATTTTGAGAAAGCCGCAAAATAAATAAAGTTAGTAAGAAAAAACAGGGCAATAAATGCCCTGTTTTTTTTATTTCTCTATGACATTATCGAAATAAAGAGGAATCCACTGATATTGCTGTGCATTCACTTTATATACATGCCCAATGCCTGGGAATGGTAAATGTGGTGCTGCAACCCATTGCTGTTTATTTGAAATTTCAGCAAACATTTTTAGACGGGTATTAATTGCCTGCTCAGAATTTACATCAAAATCTACCCCAGTTTTTGGAGCATCAAATTGCAAAGAATGTGAATGAACGATGTCTCCAACAAAAATGATTTGCTGATCATTACTTTTTAAGCGAAAGCTATGGTGGCCTGGTGTGTGACCACGAGTATCAATCACCTCAAAACTTTGAATAACATCGCCATCTTTAAATGTCTTAAAAGCTTTTTTTGCTTGATATGGAGCAAGAGCAGTTTTTACGTTTTTAACGGTGCCCAAATAACTTTCTTTTTTGTCTGCTGGCACTGTTTTTTCAGAAGCAGGATTTAACCAGTAATCAGCTTCACGCTCATGGGCATATACAGTTGCGTTAGGAAATACGGCTTTTCCATTTTGAGCAATCCCACACACATGATCTGGGTGTAGATGAGTAAGCAAAACAGTTTTTACATCAGCAAGCTTATAACCTGCCAATTCAATATTTTTTGCAATCGAACCAAGTTGAGGACCAAAACAACTTGCTGCCCCACTGTCTACAAGCGTTAAGCTTTTACCATCATCTACTAAAAATGCATTTACCGAAGTCTGAATCCCTTTCTCATTAACAGCAGCATATTTAGTTAAAATTTTAGTTTTTTGCGCCTGATTTAAATTTTTGAATAAATCAGGCTTTAAATAAATTGTACCATCAAGCAAAGAGGTAATGCGGTAGTTGCCAAATTGATGGTGATAATATCCCGGTACTTGCGAGGTTGCAGTTGGCTCAGCATAACTTGCATGTATGCTACCAATTGCAAGACCTAAAGCGACACATAATTTTTTCATCTATTCTTCTCTATCAAGTTATAAAGTCAAAATCTTTAAAAAAGATTTAATAATTTTTTAAGACCCAAATTATATAATGCATGAAAAGTGTCAGAAATATAAGTAAATGAATAGCTATTCTCCTTATAAGGGTAAAAGTGGTCTTAAGCGTATATTGAATGCGATGGGCTACTCTATTTCAGGATTTAAAGCAGCTTATAAAAATGAGGCCGCTTTTCGCCAAATTGTTTTAATTAATATTATTTTGATTCCAGTTAGTTTTTTTCTAGATGTGAGCCGTAGCGAACATATATTACTGATTATCGTATGTCTTTTTGCAATGATCGTTGAACTATTCAACTCGGCTATTGAGGCAGTAGTTGATCGAGTCTCTCTTGAAAAACATCAGCTTTCCAAAAATGCAAAAGATATGGGAAGTGCTGCCCAATTTGTTGCACTTTCTATCATTGCTATTACATGGTTAATTATTTTATTAGGCTAAAAAAAACCATGCCTACAAGTAAATAAGCATGGTTGTAACAAAAGAGGAACTTCTAGCTGCTGTTCCTGTTTTTTAATATAAATAGTTAAACTTAATTATTTCTTAAAATCACATGAAAAATAAAAAAATCCCTGCATAAGCAGGGATCTTTTGGGTAAAGCGTTGATGCGTTATTACATCATTCCGCCCATACCACCCATACCGCCCATATCTGGAACAGCTGGTTTATCTTCTGGAATGTCAGTAATCATACATTCTGTAGTTAACATTAAGCCAGCAACAGAAGCTGCATGCTCAAGTGCAGAACGAGTTACTTTAGCTGGGTCAAGGATACCCATTTCTAACATATCGCCATATTCACCAGTTGCAGCGTTGTAACCAAAGTTACCTTCACCACCTTTAACAGCATTAATCACTACAGATGGCTCATCACCAGCATTTGCAACGATCTGACGAAGTGGAGCTTCGATCGCACGGCGTAAAATGTTGATACCTGCTGTTTGATCTTCATTAGCGCCTTTTAAGCCATCTAATGCATTTACCGCACGTACTAGAGCAACACCACCACCAGCAACAACACCTTCTTCAACTGCTGCACGAGTTGCATGAAGTGCGTCGTCTACACGGTCTTTCTTCTCTTTCATTTCAACTTCAGTCGCTGCACCGATTTTAATTACAGCAACACCGCCTGCTAATTTAGCAACGCGTTCTTGTAATTTTTCACGGTCATATTCTGAAGTAGATTCTTCAATTTGAGCACGGATTTGTTGAACACGCTCAGCAATACCAGCAGCATCACCAGCACCATCAACAATAACAGTGTTTTCTTTAGAAACAGTAATCTTGTGCGCTGTACCTAAATCTTGAAGAGTTGCTTGCTCTAAAGACATACCAACTTCTTCAGAAATAACAGTTGCGCCAGTCAAGATTGCGATGTCTTGAAGCATTGCTTTACGACGGTCACCGAAACCAGGAGCTTTAACAGCACACACTTTGATAATACCGCGCATGTTGTTTACAACAAGCGTAGCAAGCGCTTCACCTTCAACATCTTCAGCGATGATAAGAAGTGGCTTACCAGTTTTTGCAACTGCTTCTAAAACAGAAATCAATTCACGGATGTTGCTGATTTTTTTGTCAACAAGAAGAATGAATGGGTTTTCAAGTTCAGCAGTTAAAGTATCTTGCTTATTTGCGAAATACGGAGAGATATAACCACGGTCAAACTGCATACCTTCTACAACGTCTAACGCGTCTTCGAAGCCAGAACCTTCTTCTACAGTAATTACGCCTTCTTTACCTACTTTTTCCATCGCTTGAGCGATAAGCTTACCAACAGTAGTATCAGAGTTAGCAGAGATAGAACCTACTTGTTCGATCGCTTTGAAATCATCAGCTGGTTTTGAATTTGAACGAATATTTTCAACTACAGTTTTTACTGCGATATCGATACCACGTTTTAAATCCATTGGGTTCATACCTGCAGTTACAGATTTGATCCCTTCATTCAAAATTGCTTGAGCAAGTACGGTTGCAGTTGTCGTACCGTCACCAGCGATGTCGTTAGTTTTGCTAGAAACTTCACGAACAAGTTGAGCACCCATGTTTTCAAACTTGTCTTTTAATGAAATTTCTTTAGCAACAGTTACACCGTCTTTAGTAATGTGCGGAGCACCGAAAGAACGATCAATAACAACGTTACGACCTTTAGGGCCTAAAGTCACTTTAACCGCATCTGCAAGTACGTTTACACCTGCAATCATTTTTGAGCGAGCTGAATCACCAAATTTTACGTCTTTAGCTGACATATTAAACTCCGAATCTTTTTAAATACTGAATCTGATAATGAATTGAGTTATGGATTGATTAGCCTTCCAACACAGCTAAAATGTCTGACTCTTTCATGATTAAGAGTTCTTCACCACTTACTTTCACTGTTGTACCTGCATAAGTACCAAACAATACTTTGTCACCAACTTTAACATCCAAAGCACGTACGCCATTCTCAGTGATTTGACCATTACCTACTGCAATTACTTCACCTTGAGATGGTTTTTCAGCAGCAGAACCTGGAAGTAAAATACCACCAGCAGTTTTGGTTTCTTCTTCTACGCGACGAATTACAACGCGATCATGTAATGGACGAATGTTGCTCATAATTAACTCCATCAGACTAAGTCTTTTTGATTAATCGTTATTGCTTTAATCCAGAGCAATAACAAAATATTTAGATGTCACTTTTGTGGGGATGAAAAAAAAGGCTTCAAGGGGAAAATGAAAAAAAACTTATCTTTTTTGGTCATTTTTTAACAGGTTGTGAAGAGTTTTTATTAAATTTAAAGCACAAAATAAAAGAGGCCATTTTCATAGCCTCTTTTATAAAGATAAATTTTATTGTTAAACAAAGAGTTGCTGATTATTTAACAATTCATCTAATGTTGTATTGACCTGATTTAAGGTTATCAATGACGCGCTACTAAACATTGTACCTTCACCATCTCGGTCAAGACTAATAGTCGTGTTTCCAGCATCTTGCTCAACAGTAATAAATTTCGCTAATGTGCTCACATCTTTAGAATAGTCAATCAATAGTTCACTTAAATCGATTTTGTCAGCTTGGGGGTCAGTTCGTACATCACCTAAAGTAAAATCTAACACCGTATCATGTCCATTCCCGCCTGTCGCATCTTGGCTATTTAGCAATTGGAACAGAATGGTATCAGCACCTTCATTAGTCATATAGGTATCGTTACCTTCACGCCCATTCAAAACGTTATTACCAGAGTTACCTGTTAAAAGATTATCTAAAGCATTACCTGTTGCATTTAGATGAGCAGAACCAACCAGCTCCAAATCTTCAACATAACGCCCGCTTTCAATTAATATTGATTCACCAGTTTCAATATTGGTCATCCATTGAGAGTTACCTACTAGATTAAAACTAACAGAACTAATTATTTTATCGTGCCCACCAAAATCCGTATCTTTAAGTTCGGACCCAACTATTTGTGTTTCTGAATACCCACTTTGAATCCACACGTTTTCGTAATGGCTCGTATCTATCCAAGTCTCTTCATTATAACCATCAAACACATATTGTTGCTCATAATAACCTTGTTCAATCCATTGAGATTCATAGTGCCCATCTTGAACGAGTTGTTGTTCAAGATGTCCAACCTCTAGAGTATTAGGACCCGATAGTTCATATCCTGACTGCCACTGATTTAAATGATAATCATAGTAGGTATTCACATATTGATTATACGAACCATCATCTGAATAGTAATTTATGCCATTTGAGTCCATGTAAACGTCTATTACGCCATCAACGACCCATGTATCTTGATAATAGCTCGTATCAATCCAAATATCTTGCGAATAGCTTGTGTCAATCCAAACATTCTCAAAATGGCTTGTATCTACCCATATATAATCAGTATAACCAGAAGCTACCCATTGCTCCTCATAATGACTTGTATCTATCCAGACATCCTCAAATACTTCAACAACAGCAACCCCATACTCTTGAACAAAATCACTTATATGATCAACTATATAAGTATTATCCGCAGCATCACCTTTAAACTGATCGACAGTGATCGTATGTAAATCAGTAATCGCTTTGCTGATAGTTTCACTACGATTTCCTGCACGATCAATAACAGTAATGTCAAATGATGTCGCATTGTCATATATATAAAGAGAGAAAGTTCCATCTGGCCATGTTGAAGTAATATCCATATACGATTCTTGGTCAGCAAAATGATAAGTGACTTCAATAGCAACGTTGGTTTCAGCATGTCCAACCAACATATTTCCCCAATCATTAATGGCAAGCTGCGTGGCTACACTCGGTGCTGTTGTATCATTTGTAGCAACAATTGTTGTACCCTCACTCTCATTTTGATTAGCATCAACTACTTTTACCGTCAATGTTTCACCATGCCAATAATGAGACCGTAACTCTATTGAGAAAGTTCCATCAATCCTAACTATAGTTTGACCAACCTGATTATTATTAGCATCAAAAATATTAACTGTTGAATAGGCTTCTGCCTGTCCTGAAAGAATATTTCCATCTTCCAAAACAAGCTGCGTTGCTGCACTTGGTACAACTATGTCTATGGGTGCAATAATTTCTGTATATGTACTTTGATAGCCATTTTGTTCCACAACCACACGTAAAGTCTGTCCACTTGCCTGAGGTGGGTATAACTGGACATTAAAATGCCCCACTTCATCTACATAACCACTTGCAATAGGATTACTATGTATATCAAAAATACGCACACTACTATCTGGTGTAGCAGTTCCCTCAATAAAGAAACCATTTTCAGAAACAACAACATGATCTGCTGATGGCGGTGCATTAGTATCTGCATTAAAAGTAATATTAAATGGAGTACTTATATTTTTAGCTAAATCCGTAGCCGTAATAAATAACTGCTCTCCACGTAATAATGGTGGATAAATACCAACATTGAAATTTCCAGACATATCCGTTTGGAACTCTGCTCTTACATCCCCATCCATATCTACTATCTTAATAGTTGCTTTTGAATCAACCCATCCAGTAACACTATCTCCATAATTACTAATCACCAGTTTATCAATCACTGGAGCAATATTATTTAAGGGGGCAATAATTTCAGTGATTAAGCTATATTGATTCGTATTCTGGTCATAAACTCGAACTTGTAATGTCTGTTCTTGTAAATCATGATAATCATTGAACGAAATAGTAAAACTACCATCTTCATTAACTATACTGTTTCCCAACCAACTAATACTCTGACCTTTAGTGGATGTAACGGTAATTGTCATTCCCGCTGTCGCCACTCCTGTCAAAATATAATTATCTATATCGAATTTTAGCTCTGTTGCAGCAATTGGTGAGTTCGTAAATACTGGCACTAATTCGTGAACAGCTTCACTACGGTTACCAGCTTGATCTTTGACAACAATACTTAAATTTTGTGTTTGATATTGACTCAGATTGATCCATTGATAAAAGCCTCCATAATATCCGCCATTAGTTGTTGTGATAATTGCACCATATTGGTCAATAATTTCAATAGTTGCATTAGGCTCAGCCTCACCAAAAAGCAATCCTTCTGAGCTTAAAGTAATATTTGTAGCTGCTGCTGGTGCTACATCATCAATTAAAGCATTGTGTTTAACCTCAATACTTCGGTTACTTGCTTGATCAATTACAACAAAAGTAAGCTCCTCGCCATGTAAATAGATTTGATTAAAATAACCTGAAACATAGCCAGTGCTAGTTGCTGAACCATAACCTATGATTTCACCATTGGCATTTTTAATTTCAATTTGGCTATTTGCTTCTGCTTGTGCCGTAAAGTTTTGACCGTTTGAGTCAAGTACAATATTTTCAATCGGATTTGGTGCGACATCGTCATTCAAAGCATTTTTTTTAACTTCTGCACTACGGTTACCAGCACGGTCTACTACAACAAAAGTAAGTTCCTCACCATGTAAATACACTTGGTTCAAGGAACCCGATACATTACCAAAGATACCTACATAACCAGAACCTATCACTTCACCGAAAGCATTTTTAACTTCGATTTGACTGTCTGCTTCCGCTTGCGCTGTAAAGTTCTGTCCATTGATATCAAATATAATATTTTCGATCGGATTCGGTGCAATATCATCAATTAAAGCATTTTGCTTAAATTCAATACTTTGATTACCTGCTCTATCTATAACGGTAAAAGTGAGTTCCTCACCTTTTAAATAAATCTGATTGAAATGACCTGTCACATTACCAGTACTATCGACAACACCATAACCGACAAACCCACCCGCGGCATTTTTGACACTAATAAAACTATTTGCTTCCGCCTGTGCTGTAAAGCTTTGACCGTTTTCATTAAAGGTAATATTTTCAATCGGATTTGGTCCAATGGTATCCATCAAAGCATTTTGCTTAAATTCGATACTGCGATTACCCACTCTATCTATGACAACGAAAGTTAATTCTTCTCCATGTAAATAGACTTGATATAAATAACCTGAAACATTGCCCATACTATCGGTTGAACCAGACCCGATAATCTCACCTGCAGCATTTTTAACTTCGACCTGAGTATTTGCTTCTGCCTGTGCTATAAAATTTTGACCATTCGCATCAAATACAATATTTTTAATTTGGTTTGGAGCAATATCATCAAGTGGAGCCTTTATCGAAACAGCTTCACTCACATTTCCAGCTCGGTCTTTAACAATGACTGTAAATTCTTCACCATGTAAATTGTAGTTACCTAGAGAAATGTTGAATGTACCATCAGCATTTACGCTCTGACTCCACGTATTCACCTGTTGACCATTTTGATCAAAAATCTGAATGAACGTATTCGGTTCAGCTACACCAGAAAGGGATGAACCATCTTCACTAAACGTGAGATTACTTGCAGCCACAGGAGCAACATCATCAAGCGGTGCTTTTACAGTAACCCCACCACTCAAATTACCAGCCCGATCTACTACAACTACCTTAAACTCTTCGCCATGCAAGTAGTTACTGTATAAAGAGATGTTAAATGTTCCATCCCAATTAACATTATTATTCCACTGATTTACCAATTGACCATTCTGATCAAATATTTGAATCGTAGCATTTGGCTCAGCCATACCAGTTAGATATGAACCATCTTCGCTAAATACTAAATTAGTCGCATTTTCTGGTGCCGTATTATCAAGAAAGGCTGCTTGTTTTACTTCAACGCTACGATTACCAGCTTGATCAATCACAACAAAAGTGAGTTCCTCACCTTTTAAATAAACTTGATTCAAATAACCCGAGACGTTACCAGCACTATCTACATAACCAGTACCTACAACCTCACCCACAGCATTTTTAACTTCAACTTGAGTATTTGCCTCTGCTTGCGCTGTAAAGTTTTGACCATTTTCATTGAAGATGATGTTTTCAATCGGATTTGGTGCAATATCATCAGTTAAAGCGTTTTGCTTGATCTCTGCACTGCGGTTACCCGCTCGGTCTACTACAACAAAAGTGAGTTCTTCTCCATGTAAATAGACTTGATATAAGTGACCTGAAACATTACCCATACTATCGGTTGAACCAGACCCTATAACTTCACCAGCAGCATTTTTGACTTCAATTTGAGCGTTTGCTTCTGCTTGAGCTATAAAGTTCTGTCCGTTCGCATCAAGTACAATATTTTCAATCGGATTTGGTGCAATATCATCAATCAAGGCATTCTGCTTAACTTCTACACTACGGTTACCCGCTCGGTCAACGACAACAAAAGTGAGTTCTTCTCCATGTAAATAGACTTGATATAAATAACCTGACACATTACCAGCACCATCTACGTAACCTGAACCGATGACCTCACCCGCAGCATTTTTAACTTCAACTTGAGTATTTGCTTCTGCTTGCGCCGTGAAGTTTTGACCGTTTGAGTCGAGTAAAATATTTTCAATTGCATTTGGTGCAATATCATCAATCAAGGCATTCTGCTTAACTTCTGTACTACGGTTACCCGCTCGGTCAACGACAACAAACGTGAGCTCTTCGCCATGTAAATGTACTTGATAAAAAGATCCTGAAACATTGCCTGTACTATCTGCTGATCCATATCCGATGACATCACCATTGGCATTTTTAATTTCAATTTGGCTATTTGCTTCTGCCTGAGCTGTAAAGTTCTGTCCATTGATATCTAATATAATATTTTCAATCGGATTTGGTGCGACATCGTCATTCAAAACACTCTGCTTGACCTCCGCACTGCGGTTACCCGCTCGATCTACTACAACAAAAGTAAGTTCCTCACCGTGTAAGTAAACTTGCGGGAAATAACCAAATACATTACCTGAGCTATCGGTATAAACAGAAGCAATCTTATTTCCAGCCTGATCGAATACATCAATAGAGCTTCCCGCTTCTGCCTGAGCTGTAAAGCTGTGGCCATCTTCGTTGAAGATGATATTTTCAATCGAATTTGGTGCAATGGTATCAATTAAAGCATTTTGCTTAAATTCGACACTTCGGTTACCAACTCGATCTATGACAACAAAAGTAAGTTCTTCACCATGTAAATAGATTTGACTGAAAAAGCCTGAGACATTACCAGCACTATCTGTAGAGCCCCAACCTGTCTGATTACCCAATGAATCAAAAACTTCGATCTGACTATTTGCTTCTGCTTGTGCTGTAAAGTTTTGTCCGTTGGCATCAAGTAAAATATTTTTAATTGGATCCGGTGCAATATCATCAAGTGGAGCATTTATTGAAACAGCTTCACTCACATTTCCGGCTTGGTCCTTAACGGTGACCGTGAATGCTTCTCCATGTAAATTATTGCTACCTAAGAAAATAGTAAATGTACCGTCCGAGTTGACGGTATTATTCCATATATTCAATGGCTGACCATTATGATCAAAAACCTGAATCGTAGTGTTCAGTTCTGCTATACCTGTAAGATATGAACCATCTTCTGAGAAAACTAAATTGCTGGCTGGTGTAGGAGCAACCGTATCAGCGGTAATTACTGTATCAGCACTTACTTGCCCACGAGCATCCTTAATTGATAAGAACAATTGCTCACCATCAATAAGAGGGCGGTCAAGCTGGAGTTTAAAGTAACTTGATCCATTCCAACCGTTATCTTCACCGACTTTAATTTCGGCTACGATTTCCCCTTTGGCATCTTTAACAATGAGAGTACTATTATTTTCAGCTTGCCCACTGATCACTCCGTCCGAAGTAAAGCTATCTACATATGGGGCAAAAGCATAGTTAGGCGCCTGTATCTGAGCTGCTAAACTTACATTTCCATTTACATCTGTAGCCGTGACATAAACTGTCTCGGCATTGGTTAAAAACATACCTAGTTCTATCGAGAAACTTCCACTTTCATCGGTCCAGTTATTCCAGAACCATTTATTAAGAATGTTTCCTTGTCCATCTTTAACTAAAATTTCAGAGAAAGGTTCTGCATGACCATAAACTAGATCACCAGCATCATTGAAATTTAAATCTGTTGGAATAGGTGGAGGAGTCAGATCTACAACAATATTCTGCTCAGGACTCATCAAACCTTTATTATCAATAATTTGAACGGAAATTTGCTCTCCATCAATTAAAGGTCGGTTTACACTCAAGCTAAAATGACTAAATTCATTCCAACTATTATCATCACCTAATGTAACCTTTCCTAATTCATTTCCTTCAGCATCACGCACGATTACCGTACTATTATCTTCAGCAACTCCAGAAATTAAGCCTTCTTGTGTAATACGTTCGACATGTGGAATATAAGCAAAGTTTGGAACTTCAATTAGGGTTTCACTAACATTCTGATTTTTATCCACTACCTGTACGGTAACCGATTCGCCTTCTTTTAAAAATTGGAACACTTGTAAACTTGCAAAGCCTTGCTCATCGGTAAAACCTGTAGCAATTAAATTGCCTTCTCCAGAAAATGCACGAATAAAGCTGTTCGGCTCATTAACATGTACTGATAAAGTTTCACCACTAACATCAAACTGTGGAGTTTCTATAAATACCGCGGGCGTATAGTCTGCAGTAATATATTGTGGATGACCTGAAACATTATCTTTATCTGTAGAGATAATAATTTGAGTCCCTTCCTCCAAAGGCTGATCGAGGGACAAAGTAAATGGTGTGACTTCACCTAATGCCATTACACTAAATGGTGTAATACCAGAGCTATCAAATACATTAAAATTAAATTCTTGTAGAATATTTCCATTCTGATCTTTTACAATAAAATGACTGCCTTCGGTCGCATAACCAGTGATCACACCTTCTGGACTAATTCTTGTAATACTAATTGCAGGAACTTCAGTAACTAGGCCAATTGACGAATTTTCACTGCTGTATCCATTATAAGTAGCGACAGCATAAACCTCTTGATTTGAGTTAATTGAAAGGTCTTGTAAAGTAAATTTACCTTCTTCATTAGCTATTGTAGTTGCAAGCAATTCACCATTTTTATTATAGATATCGACCTTACTTCCTTTATATGCACTACCTGAAATGATAGCTCCATCTATATTATTGAAAGTTAATGAATCTAGAATTGGAGAATTCGGAGTATGATCTACATTATAATTTTGGGTCTGTTTAATAATGGCTGTATTGCCAGCTTGATCAGTAAGACTAATATCAATTGATATATTGGTTTGCGATTCTTCTGACCACAAGAACTCTGCCGGAATTTCAGTAACCCACTCTTGGGTGACCTCATCAAAATGAAAGTTATAAACAGCATCGTTTAAAGTCGTATTTACTGAAGTCAGAGAATTATTTAAATCTGTTGGTAGATTACCTACTTCCAGTCTTATAGAAATAATTTGATCTTTTTCAAGTAGACTTATTGTATTGTCTTCAGTAATTGGTTTAACAGTTACTGTAGTTGATTCAATATTTAAAGAATTATCTATAATTACCTTTTCCACAGCAGTTTCTGATGTGTTGCCTGCGAGGTCTGTCACTACAGCTTTATAAAGGTAACTTCCATCAGCTAAATCTTTTTGATCAGCTGTTGTCTCCTGCCAAGTTTTTCCTTCATTGGTAGAGACTTCATAGTGATCTAGTAAAGCAGCTTGCTCTCCGATTACAATCGGTTGAGTTAGCTTCAAAGTAAAATTATTATCTTGCGTAATTTGGTCTGTTGCCGAAACACCTGTATCACTTAAATCAGATAAAGTCAGTTCACCTGCTTGCGGCACTGTTGTATCGACAACAACTTTTTGTATAGCAGTTTCAGATGTATTGCCTGCAACGTCGGTTACTACTGCTTTATATTGGTAAACACCATCAGCCAAATCTTTTTGAACTACCGTTGTTTCCTGCCAAGTCTTTCCATCATCTTTCGATATCCAGTAAGTGATTTGGCTATTCACTTCTTGTCCGCTAACATTTAAATCAAAAGTTTTATCTTGCGTAATTTGGTCTGTTGCTGAAACACCTGTATCAGTCAAATCAGATAGAGTCAGTTCACCAGCTTTAGGCGCTGTGGTATCTACAACAACTTTTTGTATAGCAGTTTCAGATGTATTGCCTGCAACGTCGGTTACTACTGCTTTATATTGGTAAACACCATCAGCCAAATCTTTTTGAACTACCGTTGTTTCCTGCCAAGTCTTTCCATCATCTTTCGATATCCAGTAAGTGATTTGGCTATTTATTTCTTGTCCGCTAATCTTTAAATCAAAATTATTATCTTGCGTAATCTGATCTTTTGCAGAAACACCTGTATCGCTCAAATCAGATAAAGTCAGTTCGCCTGCTTTTGGCGCCGTAGTATCCACAACAACTTTCTGTACAGCAGTTTCCGATGCATTTCCAGCTCGGTCTGTTACTACGGCTTTATAGAGATAAGTACCATCAGCTAAATCTTTTTGAGCTACTGTCGTCTCCTGCCAAGTTTTCCCTTCATCGGTAGAAACCAAATACGTTACTCGACTACCACCTTCCTGTCCTTCAATCTTTAAATTAAAGTTTTTATCTTGAGTAATCTGGTCTGCAGTTAATAACCCCGAATCTAATAAATTTTTGAGATTCAACGTACCAGGCTCAGGAGGTGTCGTATCTTTAGAATCTTTTCGAGACAATAAAGCAACTGTTCCAACCCCGGCTAAAGCACTAACTACCCAAGACCATATAGGTACAGAAGATGAAGAATCTATAAACTTTGGTGCATCTTTTAATTCTAAATAATTAACAGTGGTCTGTCCGCTAACATCTTCTCCCAGATTAGCAGCCCAATAACTCTGCCCTTCATTTAAAAGAATTTGCGGATTTTCGCTAATAAAATAGTTTTCTAAAACAATTTCAGTTCCATCTTTTAGATGAACAATTGCACTGTTTCCTTCTCTTGTTATTGAAGAAATTTTTTCTGGATTTATATCGATTTTTGCAACTTCTTTAGGATTTACTACAATATTTTTTGTCTGGCCTACATTAATATCAACTGTATTATTTTTTGAAGCGTTATTTGCCATTAATGATACTTGTACCATTTTTCCACCATGAAATTTCAAATAGTTATTAAGTTTTTCTAAAATATTAAGTCAAATAGATACTCATTTTAATCAAATATTATTAACTATCATAAAATACTAAACCCTTATTGTAGCTACTTAAAATCGTGGCTTTTTATATAGTTAAAAAAATTTATGCGTCCATTAATATTATTTTTAAAATGATAAAACATTTAGAATGTTTTCCTATTCCCCATATATAGAATTTAAAGCTTAGGCATTGTAATGGATAAAATTTTATCAATCTACTCTTAAGTTAAATGTCTTATAGAATTTTTATAAATTAAATTAATTGAAAAATCTTTAAATCGTAATTAAACCAATAATGATTAATTTTTCCTTCATTTGAAATGACATTAAAACTATTTGGAACATGATAATGCAAACGGCTAGAAGTTGCTGTTCCTGCATGAATATCATAAATAGGATGATCTATCTTTAACTGATAAATTTGCGTTAAATCATATACAGCAGTTTTATGTAAATGCCCATGTAACATTCCAAATAGTCCCGTTGTACTCCATTTTTCGAGTGCCATTTTTCCTAATACAGGACAATCTTTAATACCATGCTCGTCATCAGGTGGAGTATAAAAAGGTTGATGGAAAACAACTAATTTGATTTTATCCGCTGGCGCTTGCTGTAATCGCTCATATGTAGTTTGAATTTGCTCAATCGAAATATGTCCACGAGTATGATAACGACGGCGGATACTATTCACCCCAACAATATAAAAATGTTCAGTTTCTAAAGTTGGTTCAAGCTGACCAAAAAAATATTGATAGCGAGTAAATGGTGAGAAAAAACGGTTCCAAACATGGTACAACGGAATATCATGATTACCAGGCACAACAAGGTAAGGAATATTAAGGCTATCTAAAAACTGACGGCATTTATAAAACTGTTGATATCGAGCACGTTGAGTAATATCTCCACTTACAACAATGACTTCAGGTCTATGTTGAGTGCAAAAAAGTCGGATCGCATCTAAACATGCTTCGATTTCTGTTCCAAAGTGCAGATCAGACAGATGTAACAGCATTTGGCACCATAATATTTAAAGCGTTCTTTTCTACAGAGAAATTTAAAGGTGTTTTCATCACTATTATTTCACCATCTAATGCGACTGTAAGTTTTGATCTTTTTGCACAATCCACCACCACATGGTCTGCACAAAAACTATAAACATCTTGTGCCTCTTCGACTTTGCCCTGAATCCATTGCCACAACATGTTTAATAAACTAAGCCTATCACTTTTTGTAATGACCACTCCAGCGACCCGCCCTTGTGCAGCACAATCGGCAATTCTTAATTTCATATCACACAATTGCAGTTGATTATTACCAAAGAAAATTAAAGGTGTTTTGACTGGATATTTTTTTCCATCCACTGTGACAGAAAGCTTCATGGATTTATTTTCTCTTAATAAGACATCCAAAGCTGAGGTATAGGCATGTAAAGGTAAACGTCCTAAGTACTTATTATAAAGCTCACGTTTTTTTATAAATAATGGATACAACCCTAGGCTCGCATTATTCAAATAAACATGATCATTAATTGTCGCAATATGTACAGAGCGTGGTGTACCTGTAGCGATAACTTCAGCAGCTTCTAACAAATCTAAGGGGATATCTAAAACTTTAGCGACATAATTAAAGGTTCCCAAAGGTAAAATTCCCATAGGTATATTGGTATGTCTAAGCTTTGATGCTACCGCATTTAAGGTTCCATCCCCACCTGCTGCGACAATAACACCTAAATTTGTATTTTGACTATGCCGGTGGATCACTTGACTCATTAAATCATCAAAAGAAACATCTTCTGCCAATTCAAAAACTTGTATTTCGAAACCAAATTCGGTGAATAAAGTCATTAACTGTTCATACATATCTTCATGTTTTGACGCATGAAAACCCGATTTTTGGTTATAGATGATAGAGAGAGGTTTTAAAGTCCGCATTTTTATTATCTTAGAGGGATTCATCATAAATATTGTATATAAAAACGCCTAATAAAAGTCTCTTTATGTAAATTTCGAATGAACATCATTTGTATAATCAATAATAATTCTCAAGAAAAAATTAAGAATCAAGTATATGATTTTTAAAGAAATAAATAATATAAATAACATACATACAACATAAAAATATGCCGACCAAGATATTGTAAAAAACTATAACCATATGATTTAAATAACAAAAAAATTAAAAATCAAAATATCTATTTCTTAGTCTTTAGTCTTATTTTTTTTATGATTTTGTGCTTTAATACAGCCACTTTTTTATTTGATCTTTCATTGTACCTCTCAATGAATGACTTGTACGTTGTACATATTTTGAATAGGCCTCACCATGACCACAGTGAACGCACCAGAATTCGTTCGTCATCCTAAGCTTATCGCATGGGTTGAAGAAATTGCAAACTTAACCAAACCAGCAAAAATCGAATGGTGTGACGGAAGCGAAGAAGAATATCAACGTCTAATCGACTTGATGATCGCTAACGGCACCATGCAGAAATTAAACCAAGAAAAACATCCTGGTTCTTATCTTGCAAATTCTGACCCATCTGACGTTGCACGTGTTGAAGACCGTACTTACATCTGCTCTCAAAATAAAGAAGATGCTGGTGCGACAAACAACTGGGAAAACCCGGCTGTTATGCGTGAAAAATTAAATGGTTTATTTGAAGGCTCAATGGAAGGCCGTACAATGTACGTTGTTCCTTTCTCAATGGGTCCTTTAGGTAGTCACATTGCTCATATCGGTATTGAGTTAACTGACTCTCCTTACGTTGCTGTTAGCATGCGCAAAATGGCACGTATGGGTAAAGCAGTTTATGACGTATTAGGTACAGACGGCGAGTTTGTTCCTTGTGTACATACAGTAGGTGCTCCACTTGCTGAAGGTCAACAAGATGTTGCTTGGCCATGTAACCCTGAAAAATACATCGTTCATTATCCAGAAACTCGTGAAATCTGGTCTTTCGGTTCTGGTTACGGCGGTAACGCATTACTTGGCAAAAAATGTTTAGCTCTTCGTATCGCTTCTGTCATGGGACGCGAACAAGGTTGGTTAGCTGAACACATGCTTATTCTTGGTGTAACTAACCCTCAAGGTGAGAAACACTACATCGCTGCAGCATTCCCATCTGCATGTGGTAAAACAAACTTTGCAATGCTAATTCCGCCAGCAGGTTATGAAGGTTGGAAAATCGAAACTGTAGGTGACGATATTGCATGGATCAAACCAGGTGAAGATGGTCGTTTATATGCGATTAACCCTGAAGCTGGTTTCTTCGGTGTAGCTCCTGGTACAAATACCAAGACTAACCCTAACTGTATGGCAACTCTTCATAAAGATGTTATCTATACAAACGTAGCGGTAACTGAAGATGGTCAAGTATGGTGGGAAGGTCTTTCTAAAGAAGTTCCAACAAACTTAACAAACTGGAAAGGTCAACCTCATGTAAATGGTGAAAAAGCAGCGCATCCAAATGCTCGCTTCACTGTTGCAGCTGGTCAATGTCCTTCTATCGATGCTGACTGGGAAAATCCAGCGGGTGTTCCAATTTCTGCATTCATTTTCGGCGGTCGCCGTGCAGATACAGTTCCTTTAGTTTCTGAAGCTTTCGACTGGGTTGACGGTGTCTACAAAGCTGCAACTATGGGTTCTGAAACTACTGCTGCTGCTGTTGGTCAACAAGGTATCGTTCGTCGTGACCCATTCGCGATGCTTCCATTTGCTGGCTATAACATGGCTGACTACTTCGATCACTGGTTAAACATTGGTCAAGAAGTAAGTACAAAAGCTGAAGCAGCTGGTAATAAATTACCAAAAATCTTCAATGTAAACTGGTTCCGTCGTGATGCTGAAGGCAACTTCGTATGGCCTGGTTTCGGTCAAAACATGCGTGTTCTTGAGTGGATCATTGACCGTTGTGAAGGTCGTGCAAATGCTGTTGAAACACCAATTGGTCTTGTTCCAACATATGACGACTTGAACTGGCAAGGTACTGAATTCTCTAAAGAAGAGTTTGACCTCATCACAGCTCAAAATAAAGATCAGTGGATTACTGAAATTGAAAGCCACACTGATTTATTTAATAAATTAGGTGATCGCTTACCGAAAGCATTAAAAGAACGTCAAGCAGCTTTACTTGAAGCTGTAAAAACTGGCTTCTAATTGCTAAATATAAAAAAGGTCGCTATGTGCGACCTTTTTTATTATGCGGCATCGTCTTTTTGTCGGCGCCCCGATAAATAATCTTCTAATACTTTTACTTGTTTTTCATCAAATGCTAGACCCAATTTGGTTCTACGCCACAATATATCCTCAGCAGTACTCGCCCATTCATATTCACATAAATATTTAACTTCGCATTCAAATAAATCATGTCCAAAATTCTGGCCCAATTGCTCTAATGCATTTCGCTCTTGAAGCATATTCCACACTCTTGTGCCATATGCATGCGCCCAACGGTTAGCAAGTGCCTTAGAAACCCCACTTACACGTGACTGAATCTGATGCGTTAAATCATCTAATGTTGTCCAGTTTTCAGCGCCAGGTAAAGGTTCGTTTGCAGTCCACTCATCTGCCATGTCATTAAAAAACGGAGAAAGATGCTCTAAAGCAGCTTCTGCCAATTTTCGGTAAGTTGTGATCTTGCCACCAAATACAGATAATAAAGGTGCTTTTTTATGTTCAGCCTGTAGCGCCAAAGTGTAGTCACGTGTAATGGCTGAAGGATTATCCGACTCATCATCACATAAAGCACGCACACCCGAATACTGACTTACAATATCAGCTCGAGTTAACTGCTTTTTAAAATGTGAATTGGTCACTGTTAAGAGGTAATCAATTTCTACCTCTGTAATCTCTACCTTTTGCGGGTCACCTGTATATTCCTGATCTGTCGTACCAATTAGGGTATATTTTTCTAAATATGGAATCGCAAAAACGATGCGTCGGTCTTCATTTTGCATGATAAAAGCTTTATGACAGTCATATAGTTTTGGCACAACAATATGACTTCCTTGAATCAATCGGATTTGATAAGGCGATCTTAAGTTTAGATTTACACTAATAATTTCTTCAACCCAAGGTCCTGCCGCATTCACTAAAGCTCTTGCACGAATCTGATAAAACTCAGCCCCACTTTGTAAATCCAAATACCACAGTTCTTGTTCTTTATAAGCCTTAACACATCGTGTTCGTGTCACGACTTTGGCACCTTTCTCTTTGGCCTGCAATGCATTTAACACTACAAGACGTGCATCATCTACAGTACAGTCAGAATATTCAAAACCACGCGTGATAGCTGGTTTTAAAGGGCTATCTTCTCTGAAGTAAATAAGATTCGAACCTAATAATTTTTCTCGTTTTCCCAAGTGATCATAAAAAAACAGTCCTGCACGAATTAACCATGCAGGGCGTAAATGTGGTCGATGAGGCATAATAAAACGCATGGGTTTAATAATATGTGGAGCTTTAGCCAATAGCACTTCACGCTCGGCTAAAGCTTCTCTAACCAATCTAAATTCTTTATGTTCTAAATAGCGTAAACCACCATGGATTAATTTGCTACTAGCAGATGAGGTGTGGCTAGCTAAATCATCTTTTTCACATAAAAATACGGACAGTCCACGGCCTGCTGCATCATTAGCAATACCGACACCATTAATACCGCCACCAATCACGGCAATGTCATATATTTTTGAATAATCATTAGCCTGTACTTTCATTTCTCATTTCTTTTTATTGTTGATCTTATAAAAATTAAAACATCAAATTGATGAAACAACAATCAAAAAAGTAGAATAATCAATTTTAAATAACCAAGAATTTAACCGTTAATTGCTTACCCTACTATTGAATTCAACTAGTTAAATAGCAGATCAATCTTCAGCCCAATTTTGACTGCGCTTCACTGCCTTGAGCCATCCTTTATAAATCAGCTCGGATTGCTCAGAAGACATTTTCGGTTCAAATACCTTTTCTATGGCAGATTTATTCCTTAACTCGTGAAGGTCTTGCCAGAAACCCGTCGCTAGTCCAGCAAGGAAAGCCGCACCCAAAGCTGTAGTTTCTTTCATTATTGGACGTTCTACTGGTGTTGCTAAAATATCGGCCTGAAATTGCATTAAGAAATTATTTTCCGTCACTCCCCCATCAACACGGAGTGTACGCAGCTCTTCTTCTGCATCTTGCTGCATGGCATCTAAAACATCTCGAGTTTGAAAAGCAATCGACTCGAGAGTTGCACGAATAATATGTTCAATGCTGGCACCACGAGTAAGTCCAAAAATTGCTCCACGCGCAGTTGGATCCCAATACGGTGCCCCTAATCCAGTAAAAGCAGGAACGACATATACCCCATTGCTGTTCTTCACACGTGTTGCATAAAGCTCAGAGTCTTTAGCGTTCTTAATGACCTTTAACTCATCACGTAGCCACTGTACGCAAGAGCCACCATTAAATACGGCGCCCTCTAAAGCATAGTTCACCTCACCACTTGCACCACATGCAATCGTCGTCAGTAATCCATGTTCTGAGCGGACAATCTTCTTACCTGTGTTCATGAGTAGAAAACAGCCTGTGCCGTAGGTATTTTTTGCTTGGCCTGACTCAACACACATTTGTCCGAAAAGTGCGGCCTGTTGATCGCCTGCAATTCCTGCAATGGGGATACCAACTTCTTGCCCACTAATGGTATGTGTATATCCATAAACCTCAGATGAGCTACGTACCTCGGGTAAGATTGCTCTAGGAATATCTAAAGCTTGTAAAAGTTTTTCATCCCATTCAAGCTTTTCGATATCAAAAAGCATGGTTCGTGAAGCATTGGTAAAATCAGTAACATGGACCGCACCGTTGGTGAGTTTCCAAATTAACCAGGTGTCCACTGTACCGAACAATAACTCTCCTCGCTTAGCGCGTTCACGACTTCCTTCAACATGGTCTAAAATCCATTTAATTTTTGTGGCTGAAAAATATGGATCAATCACTAGACCTGTGGTTTTTCGAATGTATTCTTGCCATCCTGCTTTATGCAATTGATTGCATATTTCAGTTGTCTGTCGGCTTTGCCAAACAATCGCATTGTAAATAGGCTTACCTGTTTTTTTATCCCACACAATTGTGGTTTCCCGCTGATTGGTAATGCCAATTGCTGCAACTTGCTCACTCTTGATGCCTGCTTGAGCTAGAGCTTCTACCCAAACAGCACTTTGTGTGGCCCAAATTTCCATAGGATCATGCTCGACCCAACCAGGCTGCGGATAAATCTGAGTAAATTCTTTTTGAGCAATACTCACAACGTTAGCATCATGGTCTAAAACAATTGCTCTTGAGCTTGTTGTGCCCTGATCAAAAGCAACAATATATTTTTTTGGGCAATTTGACATCTGAATGTCCTTTTCATTATTCACACACATCTAGTCCACAATGCCAAGACATCATGCCTAACTGTATTTACTTAAAATTTTCTTTGGAATATATCATTATTTTTAAGGGATATAGTTTTTCTTCGTCCAAACATTACTCATTCTTTATCAGTTTTTTACTACTTGGAAAAAAGAATATTCGAAAAATAAGAATTAGATGATGAAAATGTGCTGATCGGCTAATTTGAAAACATATAAATATTCAATTTATTCCTTTGCTTAAATAATAAACATTGTTTTACAGACATAAAAAAAATAAAGTGAAATACTCCTCTAGAAAATATGTAAAAACGGAATAAATCTCTCTTTTAGCATTCAACCCAAGCGAAACATGGAGCGACTCATGGTTGATCAACCTTCTACCGCAACAACTCCACAATCTAACCTAGATACAAAAACCCGCCTAAAATCAATTTTGGGTGGTTCTGCGGGTAACCTTGTCGAATGGTACGACTGGTATGTATATGCCGCATTTACGCTCTATTTTGCTCATGCTTTTTTTCCAAAAGGTAGCCAGACTGCTCAGCTCCTTCAAGCAGCCGCAATTTTTGCTGTAGGCTTTTTAATGCGCCCAATCGGTGCATGGATTATGGGAATCTATTCAGACCGTAAAGGGCGTAAAGCAGGCCTTACACTTTCGGTCACATTAATGTGTATAGGTTCGCTGCTTATTGCCGTGACACCAAGTTATGAAAGTATTGGTGTATTTGCCCCTCTTCTTTTAGTTGTCGCTCGTTTAATTCAAGGTTTAAGTGTAGGCGGCGAATATGGTGCTAGTGCTACCTATTTAAGTGAAATGGCGGAAAGAAATCGTCGAGGTTTTTTCTCTAGCTTCCAATATGTAACATTGATTGCTGGCCAGCTCACCGCTCTATGTGTTCTATTAATATTACAGATGGTATTGACTGAAGAACAACTACATGATTGGGGATGGCGTATCCCATTCTTTATCGGGGCTTTACTTGCAATTGTAGTTTTCCGTATTCGACGTGGCCTATTAGAAACTCAATCTTTTAAAAATGCTCAGACAGAGACAGACCAGCCAAAATCTGGCATGTTTTCTTTATTTAAACATTACCCTAAAGAAGCCTTCACAGTATTGTTTTTAACCGCTGGCGGGACTTTAGCTTTCTATACTTACACGACTTATCTGCAAAAATATTTAGTCAATACTTCTGGATTTACCAAACCTGAAGCCACTCAAATTACAACTTTAGCGCTATTTATTTTTATGTGTCTACAGCCTGTAGCGGGTGCTTTGTCAGATCGTATTGGGCGTAAGCCACTTATGATCGCTTTTGGTGTAACTGGAGTTTTATTTACTTACATTCTATTTAATACCCTTGCAACAACAAACAACTATTGGACAGCTTTCTGGTTATGTTTAGCTGGTTTGGTCATGGTAACAGGCTATACATCAATTAATGCCGTGGTTAAAGCTGAGCTCTTCCCTGCGCACATTCGCGCTTTAGGGGTAGCTTTACCTTATGCGATTGCCAATACATTATTCGGTGGTACAGCAGAGTTCTTTGCTTTAAGTTTTAAAGAGGCTGGACATGAATCTTGGTACTTTATTTATGTCAGTATCATGATCTTCATTTCTCTCATTATTTATATTTTTATGAAAGATACCAAGCATCACTCAAAAATTAAAGAACATTAATACTTTACTCACAAGGGCTAATATCGTTCGCCGATGTTAGCTCAAATCATGCGATTAAGCCCTAACAACCTTTGTATTTTATGAGATACTAGCTATAAGAAAATAAGGACGATACTGATGAATAAAAGTATTTTATGCTTGGCATTAAGTAGTATGTTTGTTTTAACTGCTTGTCAGACCACCCCTCGACAATATAATGGTTCAACTGGATACCAGATTGAAAACAAAACAGATACTTCAGCGACCTTAGCTTACACTTTAGCTAGTCGCAATAACCAGCAACTCGATGAGCGTAAATTACAACGCGCTTGTCAAAATGTGCTCGGTGCTCAGAAAGTTTATAAATTATCAGTTTTGAGCATCAACGAAATTCCTAATCCAGCAAAAGATGAGCATTATGGAATTCAACTCGGCGAAACTCGTGCTTCTTTTGGCTTATCCAATACACCTAGCTTAAATAATGGTGAAGACTATGCGACTCGCCAAGCACTTGAAGCTCGTCCAAGCACGCTAAAAGTTGTTCGTTATACTTGTTCATAAAAATATAAAAAAAGACGCTGTTCTTTTTACAGCGTCTTATAAAAACTCACATTTCTAAACTCTTTAGCTTCATCCAGATCAGGCCATGTAGAAGCACTTCTTTCATCAATCTTTTGATATTTAGGATGACTAAAGTTTTTAACACGGCTATCAGCTACCCAGACTTCTGGCGCAAACTTTAAAAACTCATCTAAGAAAAAGCGGTTGCATTGATCATATAAAACATCAGCTGCCAATAAAACATCGACTTGCTCAGCCTTATATAAATCATCCAAATATTCTAGCTCAACATCATTCAACAAAGCGTTTTCACGGCAAGCATTTAAACTAACTTGATCAATATCACAGCATATTACTCGTTTTGCTCCTGCCATTTTTGCAGCAATTGCGACTACACCGGAACCCGCACCAAAATCCAAAACAACTTTATCTTTAACATGGTGTGGCTCTGCAAGTAACCACTGGGCCATTGCTAAACCCGATGCCCAACAGAAAATCCAATACGGTGTATCATTCCAAATACGGCGAATAACTTCATCATCTAAGCGATCAGTTGGAAAAACAGGTGGAATCAACCACAAAGAAATAGGCGTTTCTGGTAACTGTTGTACCATCAATTCACAATTGGGAATAACTTCATTGAGTGCTTGAAGTAAATGTTCAGGGGCTTTGGTCAATTGAAAGGTGCAGCTCATCAGATTTCTTTTAATTCATTTTTATAACAAGCATAACAGAGTCATTCCATTATGATTTGAATTTTTAGAATAACCTTCGGTTAGACCTACTTTTCTTTCGGGAAAAGTAGGCAAAACCATTGTCACCCGCAAAACTCGGCAGATACTCTCTAGAATCGAAAGCATCGCAGAAACATTAATTTTTTAATGTATTTCTGCCTCAAACAATTGCGGATGACGGTTACGCGTATCAATAACAGCCTAGCGTTAATTAAATTAACCTAAAGCTTTTTCAGCAGCTTCTACAGTTTGACGAATCAAAGTAGTAATTGTCATTGGACCCACACCACCCGGTACTGGTGTGTAAGCAGAAGCAATTTCTTCAATACCTTGTAGTTGAATATCACCTACACCACCGCCATCACGTGGATGAAAACCAGCATCAACAACCACTGCACCTTGTTTAATCCAATCTTTTTGGATAAGTTCAGCTTTACCTACAGCACCAACAATAATGTCAGCTTGTTTCACAAGCTCAGGTAAGTTTTGTGTGCGTGAATGACAAATCGTTACCGTTGCATTGGCTTGCAAAAGCATCATTGCCATTGGTTTACCTAAAATTGCTGAACGACCAACTACAACCGCGTGTTTGCCAGCAATTTCGATATTATTTTCTTTAAGAATCGTCATAATGCCAGCAGGAGTCGCTGAACCATATGCAGCTTCACCCATTGCCATACGGCCAAAACCAAGGCAAGTTACGCCATCTACATCTTTTGCTAAAGAGATCGCATCGAAACATGCACGCTCATCAATTTGCTCTGGAACTGGATGTTGTAAAAGAATGCCGTGTACATCTGGGTTAGCATTAAGTTTTTCAATTTCAGCTAATAATTGTTCTGTTGTCGTTTCTTGTGGCAATTCAATTTTTAAAGAGTCCATGCCTACTCGACGGCAAGCATTTCCTTTCATGCGTACATAAGTTGCAGATGCACCATCATCCCCAACTAAAATAGTCGCCAAAATTGGGGTACGACCTGTTTTAGCTTTTAAAGCTTCAACACGTACTGACAAATTTTCTTCAATTTGCTTTGCTAATGCGCGACCGTCTAAAACCAATGCCACAGCACATCTCCAAGGTAGACATGAATTTAATGTGCCAATAATACATGATTATTTGGGCAAATTTATTCTAGATGTTGCTTTTATGTTCATCTTATCTCAAAACAGTATTGTTTTTTTTGTAAAGGTTGCTAATATGTGCATCACCAAATGTAGGCGGGGTGGCAGAGTGGTCATGCAGCGGACTGCAACTCCGTGGACGCCGGTTCGATTCCGACCTCCGCCTCCAAATTTGGTAAAGCCCGGGTGGTGAAATAGGTAGACACAGGGGATTTAAAATCCCCCGCCCACAAAGCGTGCCGGTTCGAGTCCGGCCCCGGGCACCATTTTCTAGTACAGAAATTGGTGTCATAAAGAATCCAGCGAAAGCTGGTTTTTTTATGTCCAAAAAAAGGATACTTATTAGCATCCCTTTCTCGTCCCATATATTTAAGCGGTTTTTTGCTTATCTCTTTCAGGTGTTAAATTCGCATCCAACACTAATTGATAGTTTCGACTTGAATCCACTTTATATTCTGCATTTTTAATTGAATCTACGAAAATCCAATCTGACTGTACCTGCTTATCATCCAGCGCAACCATCAAATAGCCCCGCTGATTTAAATTACAATAAGCCAATTCATCAATAAGCGTAGTAAAGGCAAATTCAAATTGTTGCAACTGAGCCAGTGGAATACTTAAATATTTTTCAAGACCTGGCGAAGAAACTGAACTCGTCGCCAGTTCCACACCGACATATTCACCCTTTTGGTCATACAAGTAAGATGTCCATGCATTATGAGTATCGCCAGCCAAAACAATAATTTTCTTATTAAACTCTGCCAATTTACCGTACACAAACTCTCGCTCAGCATAGTAACCATCCCAAGCATCAAGGTTATATGGAACTAATGTTGTGACTCGCGCTTTTTCTTGAACAGTTAAAGTTGGATCACCCTGCTCTAAACGTAATTTTAATGTGACTAATTCTATAATTTGCGCAGTCATTTTAGCTAATGTATCAGACGAAGTTCCGCCTGAAGTAATTTGCCCCAGCGATGCCAACAACTCAGCTGGAATCCACATTTTACTCATTAAGACTTGCTGTCCCACTACATTCCAGATTGCTGTAGATTGCTTTAATTTATCAACCAGCCAATCTCTTTGTGTATACCCCATTAAAGTACGTTTTGGATCTGTTAAATCAGTCTGAAATTTTTGCGCATCTAAACCAGAAGCTGTCATGTAGTCTTTATATTCAAGCTGTTTATCCCGCGCAATAATACGGGTATCTAGCATTGTTAGCTGTACGAGTGAGCCAAAATTAAATTGACGATATATATTCAAATGATCTGTACTAGAAACTGGACGAATCGGCATCCATTCAAAATAAGCTTGTAGAGCTTCTAGTTTACGTGTCGAAAATGATCCTTCATTATCTTGATGGTTTTCCGCCCCATCACGCCACGTATCATTTGCCAATTCATGATCATCCCAAATCACAATAAAAGGATGACGCTGATGAGCTGCCTGTAAGTCTTTATCTTGACGATACAGTGCATAACGCTTGCGGTAATCATCTAATTTAATAATTTCTTTATTATTATCTGATGGCAAAGTACGACCCAGCTTCGCAGCATCTTCCGTCGCATAGCCATCAGCCCCATATTCATAAATATAATCCCCCAGATGAATAACTACATCCACATTCTGTTTTGCCATTTCACGATAAACGTAAAAATAACCCGCAGGATAATTAGAACAAGAACATACTGCAAAGCTGACCTTATTAGTACTTACTGGCAATGTTTTTGTTTGCCCTACTGGCGAGATTTTGCTACCAAATCGAAAGCGATAATAATAAATCGTACCCGCTTGTAGACCTGTTGCATCCACCTTCACAGTAAAATCGTCAGTTTTAGTTGTTTGAACCATGCCAGTCTTTAAATTCTGGTTAAACTGGTCATTGGTAGCAATTTCCCAAGTTACCTTAAGAGATGCACTAAGGTCTACTGGTGTTAAACGCGTCCATAAAATTACTTTATCCTGCAAAGGATCGCCACTTGCAACGCCATGAAGGAAATCTGCTTGCGCTTCTGGACTTTCATCATCGGAACCATCGTTACACCCCGTAAAAGCTACAGGCAAAGATAGCGCCCCAAAACCGAATAGACTTTTTTGAATTAATTCTCGGCGTGAAATTTTCTCTGACATAAAATTACCTAAGTTTTAAGCAATGAGTGTCTTAAATTTAGGTAGATAAGATGAACAACTGATCTCAGTTTAATGAACAAATCATGACATAAACTGGTTAATTTATATAAATACCGACAAGAACTGATTGAAAATAAAGCAAACTCTCTGATTTTCTCTTGCCAATCGCGCACTTGTCCTCTATTATTGCGCACATGCCCGGGTGGTGAAATAGGTAGACACAGGGGATTTAAAATCCCCCGCCCACAAAGCGTGCCGGTTCGAGTCCGGCCCCGGGCACCATTTTCAAATATTGAATTTGGTGCTACAAAGAATCCAGCGTATGCTGGTTTTTTTATGCCTAATTAAAATGAATTTTATGATAAGAATATTATTACTTTTATGTATGACACTTTCCATAACAAAGGTTTATGCCACAGATCTTTTCTCAGGCACTATTTCTTTCAAAGATAACCATTGGTATTTTTCACGTTGCTCTATTACTAAAAATGATTATTTAGTTAAAGCACCTGAGCACATCGTAGATAAATTTAGACAATTGGAACAAAAACGAGAAACTTATTGGGTCAGTTTATTAGCAGACGCAGATTATCAAGAAAATGATATTTTAGTTTTAAAAGTTAGAGAAATAGACGAAATACATTTAAAGACATCTTGTCACTTGTTAGATGCATTTGAAGATATTGAAAATCGAGAGTAATCACCACTCTCGATTCATAACCAGCTCTTCCATTTCAAGATCTAAATATCCTGCATCCTGCGCCACCATCATCATTGCTTCAGCAATATAGTCAGCTGCACTATCATCCAAGGAAGAATCTAGATCCTCAAACTGAGGTTTCATTTCATTAATTTCAATCACAGTTTGATGAGCATATCGATAGATATCCTGCTCAGCTAACGCAGGCTTCTGAACTTTTTTAGCAAATTGTTCAATGAGCTGCTTGAGTTCAGCGACCAAAATATCTGGATAATATTCATCATCAAACATCGGGAGAAGTAAGTCTTCGAGCATACAAAAGTTTACACAACAGCAAAAACTTGCCGCTTATAACATATTTTCAAAAGAATAACGATATTTTTCCCTGACTCAATCATCTAGCTCATTAAATTAATGGGCCACAACCTCACGTTATATAGCCTACTTAGCTAAGCTTGTATCATCGCTTTCCAAACTAGAATTGCATCAGTCATTGCTTTCACGTCATGTGCTCTGACAATCGATGCTCCTTGCTGAATACTAAGCAAATGCCCCGTAACGCTTCCTATAGCACGCTGATCTGCAGCTGCACCCTGTAATGCTTCACCAATAAAACGTTTACGAGAAAGACCTGATAAAATTGGATAACCCATTTCATTAAGCTTCCAAAATTCATTGAGAAGTCTCAAATTTTGCTGCGCATTTTTTGCAAAACCAAACCCCGGATCAATAACAATATTATGTTTTTTCACACCTGCATTCAGAGCTTCATTCACGCGCTGCTGAAGCTCCGTTATTACATCTAATGTTACGTCCGTATATTGGTCTAACTGATTCATTGTAGTAGGCTCACCACGCATATGCATGATCACTACAGGAATATCCAGATCTGCTGCTGTTTTTAATGCATTTGGCCGAGTAAGCGCACGTACATCATTCCAAATATGTGCTCCTGCTTCTTTCGCTGCACGAATGACATCAGGTTGACTTGTATCAATTGATAGAACAATCTTATGTTTAGCTAAAACTTCAACTATAGGTACAACGCGTCTAATTTCTTCTTCTATGCTTACTTCAGATGCCCCAGGACGGGTAGACTCCCCACCAATATCAATAATGGTGGCACCTTGCTCTATCATGCCTAGCGCATGAACAATCGCTTGATCTACTTGATTATGCTTTCCACCATCACTAAAAGAATCTGGTGTGACATTTAATATACCCATAACATGAGGCTGTGATAGATCTAACTGAAGCTGTCCACACTGTAAAATTTGTTGAGGCAAAGGCATTAGTTGCATAAAAAGCTCCAGTTTAAAATCAGTCTGTATTTTAGCAACTATCCTCTATGTATGGTGTTGATTTGTTTTTAGCTTTTAACAAAATCAAACCCATAAAAAAAAGCCACATGACTGTGGCTTTTTTAATTCACTCATTAGTTCATTGCTGGCAATGGTGGCGGTGTAGATGGACCATCTTTTGGTGGTTCAAATGCAGCCACTGGATTTTCAGCAACATATACTTTAGGCGGTTGTGGCTCACGACCTTCCATAATGTCACGGATTTGATCACGATCAATAGTTTCCCATTCCATCAAAGCTTTTACCATCGCGTGTGCAATATCTTTATTACCTTCCAAGATATTACGTGCAACTTTGTATTGCTCATCAAGAATACGGCGTACTTCTTCATCAACTAACTGTTGAGTTGCTTCAGAAATCGTACGGCTTCCTACATTACCAAAGAATCCATTTTGGTTTTCATCTTCGTAAACCATGACACCCATTTTGTCAGACATACCATACTTAGTAACCATTGCACGCGCCATTTTAGTAGCTCGCTCAAAGTCATTTGAAGCACCAGTAGATTGCTGTTGGATAAATACTTCTTCAGCAATACGACCACCAAACAAAATTGCAATTTCGTTTAGCATCTTGTCTTTATAGTGGCTAATTTGGTCTTGTTCAGGTAACTGCCAAGTTACACCTAAAGCCCAACCACGCGGCATAATCGTTACTTTATGAACAGGATCTGTACCCGGTAAAATCTCGGCAACAATCGCATGACCAGCTTCATGATAAGCAGTTGCACGACGCTCTTCTTCACGTAGAACCATCGACTTACGTTCTGGTCCCATGTAGATTTTGTCTTTTGCATCTTCGAAGTCATGCATGTCGACAGTGTTCTTATTACGGCGTGCAGCAAATAATGCAGCTTCGTTAACAAGGTTTGCCAACTGCGCACCAGAGAAACCTGGAGTACCACGTGATAGAACTTTAACGTCCACACCCGTAACCGAAGGTAATTTTTTCAAATGTACATTCAGAATCTGCTCACGACCACGAATGTCAGGTAAACCTACCATTACTTGACGGTCAAAACGACCTGGACGTAATAATGCTTTATCCAATACATCGACACGGTTTGTAGCAGCAATTACGATTACACCTTCGTTACCTTCAAAACCATCCATTTCTACAAGCATTTGGTTTAAGGTTTGCTCACGTTCATCATGACCACCACCTGTACCCGAGCCACGATGACGACCTACTGCATCAATCTCATCAATAAAGATAATACAAGGCGCATGACGCTTCGCTTGCTCGAACATATCACGAACACGGGACGCACCCACACCCACGAACATTTCGACAAAGTCAGAACCTGAAATGCTGAAGAAAGGAACTTTAGCTTCACCAGCAATTGCTTTGGCTAATAACGTTTTACCAGTACCTGGAGGACCAACCATAAGTACGCCACGAGGAATAGTAGCGCCCAAACGTTTGAATTTTGCAGGGTCTTTTAAGAAATCTACAATTTCAACAACTTCTTGTTTTGCTTCATCACAGCCCGCGACGTCAGAAAAATTGACTTTGATTTGGTCTTCAGAAAGCATTTTTGCTTTCGATTTACCAAAACTCATCGGTCCATTTTTTCCGCCTGCACCACCACCCATGTTACGCATAAAGAACATGAATAACAAAATGATTAACAGTACAGGGAAACTAGCAATGAGAAGTTGCATCAAAATGCCTTGACGTTGAGGAGCCGTTCCCTCTACAACAACATTTTGCTTATTTAAGCTCGGCATAAGCTCAGTGTCTTCAACTTGCGGACGAACAGTTTCAAACTGTGATCCGTTAGTTTTTTCACCATTAATATTTAAACCGTCAATTGTGACTTGCTTAATTTGGCCAGCATTCACCGCTGCAACGAAATCTGAATATTTCATCGCAGTAGGCTTATTGCGGTCACTGATATTACTGAAAATTAAAATCAGAACACCAAGTATTATTAGCCACAATACGGCATTCTTGAAGTAATCGCTCAAAGCTTTATTCCCATATCGATCTAATTTGATCATGCCCAATCTTGGCCGATCGTCATAAAAACAGCAACTGTATTGCTTGCGGATAACCTAAAAGTACAAAATGCACAATTTTTAGGAGCTTGGCAAGTAAACTTTATTGCAATGCTTTCTTACGCCCTTGTCCAATCAAAAAAACTTCCTTAGAGCGCGCCCGAGAAGCTGCTGGTTTTGCTGTCTTTAACACATCAAAACTATCAACCACTTGTTTACGAAACTCATCAAATCCTGCGCCTTGGAACACTTTAACCACAAACTGTCCATTGGGACCCAGAACTTTTTGAGCAAAATCTAAAGCCAGTTCACATAAGTAAATCTGTCTAGGTTGATCAACAGCCCTATTACCTGATGTATTGGGGGCCATATCAGAAATTACAATGTCTACTTGTCGCCCATTTAAAATATTTAACAATTTTTCAAATACAGCTTCTTCTCTAAAGTCGCCTTGTAAGAAAGTGACATCAGGCAAAGCATCCATGGGCAAAATATCGGAAGCAATTACTAAACCCTTGCTACCCACAAGTTTTCCAGCAATTTGAGACCAACTACCAGGAGCTGCACCCAAATCGACTACCGTCATGCCTGGCTTGATCAGCTTATATTTTTCTTGAATTTCAAGAAGTTTATAGGCTGCTCGCGCACGATACCCTTCCTTTTGTGCTTTTTTTACAAAAGGATCGTCTAGATGCTCCCTCATCCACGCACGACTACTTTTCGACAATTTCTGGTTTGTAATGCGTGTTGCCATAACTCACTAAATATCAAAAAAACTTCTGATCGTTCATTGTACGTGAAAATTACTCTCATTACAGTACGGATGTAGCGTAATCTCACCAAGTTTTACAGTTTTTTTTCAATAATGTTGATCGATTATTTATACAGTTTTTCGTACATCTGAATTTAAGTTTTTTGCTATACTAAGTCGTTTTTAAAATCAGGTATTTTTAATGGCCGCTTTATCTATCCATGAACGTAAACGTTTACGTCAAATTGGTCATGTGCTTAATCCGGTTGTCATGATTGGTGGACAAGGCTTAACAGATGCTGTAATCGAAGAAACTCTTCGTGCTTTAAATGACCATGAACTTATCAAAGTTAAGGTTGCCGGTGAAGATCGTGAAGCACGTACTGCAGTAATTGATGCAATTGTAGAAGCGACTGGCGCAGAAGCTGTGCAAAAGATTGGTAAAATTGTTTTACTTTACAAAAAAGCAGCTAAACAAAACCAGCATTTGTCTAATCTTGTTCGCCACGCTCACTTAGCAAACTAATTTGATTTGACAAACTATGGCAAGTTACGAACTTTCAGCTTTTGATCGTTTTCATGCTGTTTCTGTTGTTGGCGCAATTGAACAGCAAGCTCCGCACACCTTAAATGTCGGTTTTTGGATTCGTGATCCAAATCAACTCATTGTCTGGCCCCAAGAAGTCGCGGCTCATCCTCGTCAGGATTTTCTGTGGGAAGAAACTTGTTTCGAAATTTTTGTTGGCGTGCATGATGAAGATTATTATCGGGAAATTAACCTTTCCCCTTCTCAAGCATGGCAGTCTTATCAGTTTGAAGAATATCGCTATCCAGAAAGTATGCCTCCCCTCGCTGCTTACGATATTGAACTGAACCATCTCAAGCGTACTCATTATGGCTTAAATGTTAGTCTTGATTTGGGACAATTTATGCAACAGCATCGTTTAAAATGGGCAAACCTTTATTTAGGTTTAACTGCAGTTTTAAAAACCAAAGAAGGTATACAGTACTATGCAATGCAGCATAGTGGAAAAAGTGCAGATTTCCATAATAAGCGTGACTGGTTACATCAGTTTTAAAAATAAAAAAGCGAGAAATTAATTCTCGCTTTTTTATAGCTCGGAAAAACTGAGACTATTAATTATCTCGCGCTTTATTCCAAGCTTCGACTGCATTATTTTTAGTACGCTTAATGCTTTCACTTAAAGAGTCTTTGTGCTTCAAAGAAATCTGGCTAATATCACCTTTAAGCTCTTTACTTACTTTGGTCAGATCTTCGATAAGTGCATTAATTTCTGCTTTCAAAGCATTTTTAAGTTCAGATAACCCTTCCTGTGAAGTACTAAACTGAGCTTTAATCACATCAAGACGTTGTAAAATATCTTGTTTAATTTGAACAAATTGATTCTGAATATTCTTGTTTAACTCATGAGTTTCAGCTTCAATTTTTTCTTGAGTCTCGCTTAAAACTTCTTTGACCTGCTCTTGAGTTTCAGTAATTGCTTCTTTCACCTGAGTTTTCGCTTCTGTAGCAACTTCTTTAATCTGCTCAGTTTTCTCGGCAACACTTTCTTTTACTTGCGCAGTTTTAGCAGTTACTGTTCTTTTCGCTTTAGTTGTAGTAGCAGCTACGGTTTCTTTCACTTCATTCACCTCAGCTTTTACTGAATCAACTACTGCTTGAGCTTTTTCGCTCACATCTTTTGAAACTTGATCGTTACTCATACTATTTCCTCATATTGTTTATTTTTTAACTAGCAATACAATAAATCCAGTTCTAAAAATCGACCTTGCAAATTGTTAGACAATTTATCAAAAGTAACTGATTCGGATGAGCGGATAATTTTTTTGTAAAAAGCAAGCAATGAATTATGTTTTTTAGCAGAAAATAAATAGACTTTTTGAGGTTCCATGCGTATAATGCGCTGTTAAGTTACAAGCGAGCAGACCGATAGGGAGGGGCATGTTTTATCACAACATCGCCTATCTTTTTTGGGTCTACTCGCTTTTTTACAGCCGAAATTCAGGAGCTTTGGTTTGAGCACCCCCGCCATTTTAGCCCTCGCAGATGGAACGATCTTTAAAGGAACGTCAATCGGCGCAACGGGAAGTACGACTGGAGAAGTCGTTTTTAACACAGCCATGACAGGCTATCAAGAAATTTTGACTGACCCAAGTTATGCACAACAAATTGTGACATTAACTTACCCACATATTGGAAACACTGGCTGCAACGCGGAAGACGTTGAATCTGGTCGTATCCATAAAGTAT
The DNA here is from genome assembly GCF_013122135.1 of Acinetobacter lactucae. NCBI lineage: Bacteria > Pseudomonadati > Pseudomonadota > Gammaproteobacteria > Moraxellales > Moraxellaceae > Acinetobacter > Acinetobacter lactucae. Next base: position 827,963 of record NZ_CP053391.1, on the reverse strand, counting down.
GGGCGAATGGTTTAATTATTCGTGACCTTCCACTATTATACAGCAACTTCCGTGCTGAACAGTCATTGAGTGAATATCTGCAAGCGCACAATGTTGTTGCGATTGCTGATATTGATACACGTAAATTAACGCGTATTTTGCGTGACAAAGGTGCACAAAATGGTTGCATCCTTGCTGGCGAAAATATTACTGAAGAAGAAGCAATTGCCAAAGCTCGTGCTTTTGGTGGCTTAAACGGTTTAGACCTTGCAAAAGAATGTTGCGATCCAACTGGTTTTGAATGGTCTGAAGGTTCATGGACTCTAGGCCAAGGCTTCTCTCAACCTGAATTAAAATATCATGTAGTTGCATACGATTACGGTGTCAAAACCAACATCTTGCGTATGCTTGCAGACCGCGGTTGTAAATTAACCGTTGTTCCTGCAGAAACTCCGGCTGAAAAAGTATTGGCACTTAATCCGGATGGCGTATTCCTTTCAAATGGCCCTGGCGATCCAGCTGCTTGTGATTATGCAATCGAAGCTGTAAAAACTATTGTTGAAACCACAACATTACCTGTATTTGGTATTTGCTTAGGCCACCAAATCTTGGCACTCGCTTCTGGTGCAAAAACTGTAAAAATGAACCATGGTCACCACGGTGCTAACCACCCTGTACAAAATCTTGAAGATGGTACAGTGATGATTACTTCACAAAACCATGGTTTCGCTGTAGATGCAGAAACTTTACCGGCTAACTTAAAAGCAACGCATAAATCATTGTTCGATGGCACCTTACAAGGAATTCATCGTACAGACAAACCAGCTTTCAGCTTCCAAGGTCATCCTGAAGCAAGCCCAGGTCCACATGATTGTGCCCCATTGTTCGATCACTTCATCGAACTTATTGAAGCATCTAAACAGTAATTACGGAGCGAATAATGCCTAAACGTACGGATATTAAAAGCATCTTAATTATTGGTGCTGGCCCGATTGTGATTGGTCAGGCATGTGAGTTTGACTACTCAGGTGCTCAAGCGTGTAAAGCTCTTCGTGAAGAAGGTTACCGTGTTATTTTGGTTAACTCTAACCCAGCAACCATTATGACAGACCCATCAATGGCTGATGCAACGTATATTGAGCCGATTACTTGGCAAACAGTTGCTCAAATCATTGAAAAAGAACGTCCAGATGCGGTATTGCCAACTATGGGTGGCCAAACTGCATTGAACTGTGCTCTTGCACTTGATGAACACGGCGTTCTTGAAAAATATAATGTTGAATTAATTGGTGCAACTAAAGACGCAATTGAGAAAGCCGAAGACCGTAAACTCTTCGATATCGCTATGCGTAAAATTGGCTTGGAATGTCCAAAAGCTGCCATTGCTGAAACAATGGAAGAAGCTTTAGAAATCCAGTCACGCTTTGGTTTCCCAGTAATTATCCGTCCATCATTCACAATGGGTGGTTCGGGCGGCGGTATTGCATATAACCGTGAAGAATTCCTTGAGATCTGTGAACGTGGTTTCGACCTCTCTCCTACTCACCAGTTATTGATTGATGAATCTTTAATTGGTTGGAAAGAATACGAAATGGAAGTTGTTCGTGACAAAAACGACAACTGTATTATCGTATGTGCCATCGAAAACTTCGACCCAATGGGCGTACACACTGGTGACTCAATTACTGTAGCACCAGCTCAAACATTAACAGACAAAGAATATCAATTGATGCGTAACGCTTCGGTTGCAGTTCTTCGTGAAATTGGTGTTGAGACAGGCGGTTCTAACGTTCAGTTCGGTATTAACCCGAAAGACGGCCGTATGGTTGTTATTGAGATGAACCCTCGTGTATCTCGTTCATCTGCGCTTGCTTCTAAAGCAACAGGTTTCCCAATTGCTAAAATCGCAGCAAAACTTGCTGTTGGTTATACCCTTGATGAATTGAAAAATGACATCACTGGTGGCATAACTCCTGCAAGCTTCGAACCATCAATTGACTACGTTGTAACGAAGATTCCTCGTTTTAACTTCGAGAAATTCCCGCAAGCAGAACCAGTTCTTACCACTCAGATGAAATCTGTTGGTGAAGTGATGGCAATTGGCCGTAACTTCCAAGAATCTGTACAAAAAGCATTACGTGGACTTGAAGTTGGTGTAAGCGGTTTTGATGAAAAAATCGAAGCTGGCGCAACAAATGCAAAAGAAACTATTTTAAAAGAGCTTAAAGTTCCGGGTCCTGAGCGTATCTGGTACGTAGCGGATGCATTCCGTCACGGTTTCTCTTTAGATGAAGTTTTCGAAGCGACTAAGATTGACCGTTGGTTCCTTATTCAGATTCAAGACATCGTTAAAACTGAAGCTCAAGTGAAAACTTTAGGTTTTGGTGACTTAAACGCTGACAACATCCGTTCGTTCAAGCGTAAAGGTTTATCTGACCTTCGTATTGCTCACCTCATGGGCATTTCACAAAAGCAATTCCGTAAACAACGTTGGAACTTGGGTGTTTATCCAGTTTACAAACGTGTTGATACATGTGCAGCAGAGTTTGAGTCTGGTACTGCATACATGTATTCAACTTACGATGAAGAATGTGAAGCAAACCCATCAAACCGTGACAAGATCATGGTCATTGGTGGCGGTCCAAACCGTATTGGTCAAGGTATCGAATTTGACTACTGCTGTGTACACGCTGCATTAGCTATGCGTGAAGACGGTTACGAAACAATCATGGTGAACTGTAACCCTGAAACTGTTTCTACCGACTATGACACATCTGACCGTCTATACTTCGAGCCTGTAACACTTGAAGATGTACTTGAAATCGTACGTACCGAGAAGCCTAAAGGCGTAATCGTACAGTACGGTGGTCAAACTCCACTTAAATTGGCACGTGCTTTAGAAGAAGCAGGTACTCCAATTATCGGTACATCACCAGATGCGATTGACCGTGCTGAAGACCGTGAACGTTTCCAACAAATGATCCAACGTTTACAGCTTCGTCAACCAAACAACAGCATTGTAAAATCTGCTGAAGAAGGTATTTCTGAAGCTGCAAAAGTAGGTTATCCGCTTGTTGTTCGCCCATCTTATGTATTAGGTGGTCGTGCAATGGAAATCGTATATAACGAAGAAGAACTTAAACGTTACCTTCGTGAAGCAGTTCAAGCATCTAATGAAGCCCCTGTTCTTCTTGACCGTTTCCTAGATGACGCAACTGAAGTTGATGTTGACTGTGTATCTGACGGTAAAGACGTTGTGATCGGCGGCATCATGCAGCATATTGAACAAGCAGGTATTCACTCAGGTGACTCTGCATGTTCAATTCCTCCTTATTCTTTATCAAAAGAAATTCAGGATGAAATGCGTCGTCAAACGATTGCGATGGCAAAAGAACTTGGTGTTGTTGGCTTGATGAACGTTCAGTTCGCTGTAAAAGGTGACGATATTTACGTTCTAGAAGTTAACCCACGTGCTTCACGTACAGTTCCATTCGTATCGAAGTGTATTGGTGATTCTTTAGCTAAAGTTGCTGCGCGTTGTATGGCAGGCCAATCTCTTGAATCTCAAGGATTTACTAAAGAAATCATTCCAACTCACTTTGCTGTGAAAGAAGCAGTTTTCCCATTCGCTAAATTCCAAGGCGTAGACCCTATGCTTGGACCTGAGATGAAATCTACAGGTGAAGTGATGGGTGTAGGTAAAACATTTGGTGAAGCATTCTATAAAGCTGTTTTAGGCTCAAATGAACGCTTACCAGGCTTACCAACTGAAGGCGAAGTAAAACATGCTTTCTTATCAGTACGTGAATCTGACAAGAAATACATCGCTGATATCGCTAAGAAATTAGTTGAATATGGCTTCAAGCTTGTTGCAACAGGTGGTACTTACCAAGTGCTTAAAGAAGCAGGTTTAGAATGTGAATCTGTAAATAAAGTTACTGAAGGTCGTCCACATATTGTTGACCGCTTGAAAAATGGTGAAATACACCTTATTGTCAATACCACTGAAGGTAAACAGGCTCAATATGACTCTGCAATGATCCGTCGTGCTGCCCTACAAGGCAAAGTGTATTACACAACGACAATCAATGGTGCAGAAGCTGTTTGCCAAGCCTTTGCTGTGAAATTGCCAATGGATGTATACCGCTTGCAAGATTTAACTGTAGGTTAATTTTTTTACCGATAAGTCCCGTCACCTTATCGGTGGCGGGATTTTTTCATTTTTTTAACTGTGTTTTCTCAACTTAAGAGGGACCGAAATGCAACGTTATCCAATGACCCCTGAAGGTAAAATCGCCTTAGAGAAAGAATTACAACATCTGAAATCTGTTGAACGTCCACGTATTACTCAAGCAATTGCTGAGGCGCGTGAACATGGGGACTTAAAAGAAAATGCAGAATACCATGCTGCTCGTGAACAGCAAGGTTTCTGTGAAGGACGCATCCAAGATATCGAAGGTAAATTGGGTGCTTCACAAGTCATCGATGTTAAAGACTTAGAACAAAACGGTCGTGTTGTATTCGGTGTTACGGTAACGATTGAAAACCTTGATACTGAAGAACGCAAGACTTATAAAATTGTTGGTGATGATGAAGCAGATTTTAAAATCAATAAAATCTCGGTGAACTCACCAATTGCTCGCGGTCTTTTGGGTAAAAATGAAGGTGATGAAGTAAAAATCACTACTCCTCAAGGCGAAGTTGAGTACGAAGTTGTAAGCGTAGAATATCTCTAAGATACTACTCTTGAACCCCTCTTCCTGAGGGGTTTTTATTTAATATGGGTTAGCTCATTTTTTGGATAATAGATTATGGATACGCCTCTGATTAACACACCAGTCCGTCATTGGTGCGAATTTGAGTTTATTTCCAAAACTGTGAAAAATCCCAACATCCATATTAAAGGAAATTATTCTTACTATTCAGCTTATTGGGATCAAGGCTTTGAACGTTGTGTAGTCCGTTATTTACATGACAAAGCTTCAACGCCAGAGAAACCGATTGATCAACTTTATATTGGCAATTTTGTTTGTTTTGGCGCTGAGTGTGTAATCATGATGGGCGGTAATCAGCTGCATAGACCCGACTGGATTTCAACTTTCCCTTTTGATACTCGTAGTTTCTTGGCAGCTGGCGATACTGTAATTGCTGATGGCTGCTGGATTGGTAGCCGTGCGATGATTATGCAAGGTGTCAAACTGGGTGAAGGTGCAGTGATTGCAACTGGAGCCGTGGTAACTAAAGATGTTCCACCCTATGCAATTGTCGGTGGGGTACCTGCGAAAATTATTAAATATCGCTTTCCTCAAGAACAAATAGACAAACTACTTGCTTTAAAACTGTATGATTTAGATGAGAAGCAAATTTTAAAAATACGTGAATATTTGCAAACTGATGATATAGACGATTTATCTATACATTTAGAAAATTTACGCAATTTATAAAAAATATATCTAAAACATTTGCTGTTATAAAATCACAAATGATTACGTGCTTGAATTTAAATCGTCAAAAAATAAGTATAAAGTATTAATAAATAAGCATCATTACAATAAGGAAAATACTCATGTTATATCAACATATTCTGGTACCAATTGATGGTTCTGAAACGTCTATGGTCGCCATGAAAGAGGCGATCAAGCTGGGGAAAGCCCTAAATAGTAAAATTACAGTTGTACAGGTGATGGCACTAGATCCATTTATTGCTGATGTCTATGTAAAAACTGGCCAAACTAATGATTTGATTGAACGAACACGAACTTATTTACTCGATATTTTACAACAAGCAAAACAAGAATTTTCTAATGAAGGCATCACTGTTGAAACTAAACTGTTGGAAGGTTTTGTGGTACATGAGGAAATCATTCAGGCTGCCCAAGATTTAAATGCAGATCTGATTGTTATGGGTTCTCATGGGCGCACTGGGGTCCGAAAGCTTGTATTAGGAAGTGTGGCACAAAAAGTCTTAGGTGAAAGCCATATTCCTGTTTTAATTGTGCGCTAAAGCGAGATTGCCTGTCTGGCTAAATTGAGCAAGATAGGCTTTTATTTCTTAAAAGGTTGAGCTGAAGCCTCTCTTTTCAGCATAACTCATCTGTGCCATCAAACTTAAAAATCATATTGCTCCACTAAACCGTTTATTATTTTTTTCATGTGTAATTACGCTCTAATTTGAACATTAAGGCTGCCAAGCAAACTGCTTTAAGTTAACTTTTCCATTTAACAAATAGACGCCTTCAGCTTCCAACTTTAATTGCTGAATATTTTCACCCTTTTCATTAAATTTACTTAGGCTAATTTTGCCTTGAGAATTAATCACACGATACCAAGGGACTTGATGATCAGCTTCAAGATGTTTCAAAACATAGCCCACTAATCTTGCATGTTTAGGTAATCCTGCCATACGAGCAACTTGCCCATAAGTTGCAACTTTTCCGTAAGGAATCAAAGCAATGACTTCTAAAATCTGCCGATGTAGTTCATACTGAGTTGTCAAAATGGACTCCATAAAAATTGACATAATTCATATCATATAAAAATTTTTGACTAAAACTAAATGCAATCCAAGGTGGGCTTGAGGGAGATCTGCATGAAAAAAATATTACTGGTGGTTACTGGAACTTTACTATGCGTTTCTTGTACTACACGTCCTCCTTTTACGTCAGGAGAACCCCCTAAGGTATCTATAGATGGTCGCCCTATTGTTCCAGTCACTTTTGTTTTTACAACCAATACTCCAGAAGCCAAAAAATTTGATAATTATCAACAGATGCGTAAGGAAATTAAAATATTAAATAAATATTATGTTGATGATAAAAATAATAAAATTTTTAAATTTAAATTACATCGTTATATCCCTTATGAAGAGTTTTCAAAATTACATTGCGATTTAAAACAACAGATTAACCAGCCTTACCCAATTACGACTGAAACCATTCCTGCAAGTGTAAATACGTGTTTTCCGAAACGAACTACAAGTAAAGAAGTGATTGTTTTTATTTATGATGCCTATTCAACCAAATGGAAATTTGAAGATGTAACAAGTAGAGCTTTCCGTAATAATGGCAGACCTTTTGTTTTATTAGACTGGAACCGCCTTAATTATAATATTCAGGCGGGTAGCGTACACGAAATGGGACATGTATTTGGTCTAAAACATGTCTGTGCGCCTAAAGCTACAAAACGTACGCCAACCAACATCATGGCGAGTGCTGAATGTAAATTAGGCAGTGGTGGCTTAAGAAATTTAGGATTTACTCCAATACAACTTCACACTATTTTATCGACTTACCAACGATATCCCTAAAATTTAATTTCAATATATGGCCCTAAATTATCTTGGGTAGCGATGTAATTTTCAGGGGTCAATAAAGATGTCATATAACTACTGGCCTTTAAGAAATCTTCAGCATTGACTGGATACGGCTGCCAAAATGTTTTCAAATTATTGGTGTAGATTGGATATAAACATAGCTGATCTTTTGACAAATCTAACCTTGCTATACATCCATAAGGTAAAGCATTGTGTTTTTCATATTCGCCATTGCTATTAAATACAGCATTTCCAATACCAAACACGACTGGCTTTTGGTTGATGATCTGGACAGGTTGAATGGTATGAGCACCATGGCCAATGACCAGGTCAGCGCCAGCTTGGGTTAGAATCGCAGCAAGCTTACTTTGCTCTTTTGTAATGGGCTTAAAGTCGACACCCCAATGGCAAATAACAATAATTTTATGCTCAGGGTTAGTCTGCTTATAGCGGCCTATTTGATCAAGCAAAACTCCATTTAAACACGCAACTCCATTTTTATGACCTAAAGCATAAAAATCATAATCGAGATAGGCCGTTTCTCTGTGCCAATAGCCATTAAAAATAGCATAGCGCTTATTTTCAAAAGAGAGCTCAAAGTAGTTATGAGCAGCTTTTTGGTTTACACCAGCACCGATATAAGAAATGTTAGCCTGATCCAACTGTTGTAATGTATAGGTCAGCCCGCGATCCCCATAATCTTTTAGATGGTTGTTTGCCAAGACCACCTGATTAAGGTGAATATTTTTGAATGCTGCTAATGTTTGTTCGGCATCAGCTTTAAGAATGTATGGCTTTTTATGTGCTAAAGGAGATTGGTTTTCTAAAGAAAATACTGCTTCAAAGTTAGCAATATTTAAGTCATGTTCACCTAAAAAAGCTTTTATTTTATCAAATGAATAGTCATATCCATATTGCTGCAGAGCATCCGTTTGTCCTCTCGCCTTACGTTTTTCGGTGTAAATTTCCCCGAAATATGTATCCCCTAAAATGTTAATAATGCCACTTGGAGCAGAGCAAACTTTAGGTGTTACCGTCTGTGCTTGAAAACAATGATAGTAAGGAATCAAATGCTCAGCACGATGAATATCATCTAAAAATAAAAAGAAACCAATCGTTTGGTTTTCTTCAAAGAACGTCAGATAAATTTTTCTAAATGAATTTGCAAGATATAAGACCTCTACTACGTTCTTTGCAATTAACGGGGTCTGAGGAAGATAGGACTTTCCTTGAAAATTCATCTCTTTTATAAAGAATAGTTTTTTTATTTCACTGGGATAGCTAAAAATTTTTCTAAGTAATAAAAACAAATGCTTTAGCTGATTTCGGGTAGCTTCATTTTTTAAGGTTAAGTTATAGGCAGCGGCTCTTTTTGACAAAATTAAAGATGCTTGCTCATTTGTACCGCAGAGCATCTTACTTAAAGCTTCTCTTACATCTACTGCTTGAGTAAAAATTAAGAACTGCAATAACTCGGTAAATGTATAACTTTCAGATGCTTTTAAACCTAAGTTTTGCTGTCCAATTTGCTCACTCATTTTTTGTGGCACGACATAGACGCCTTGAGCCTGTACTTTTTTTTGTTGAAATTGTTCTAATGCATAGTCGATTAGCAGTAGTGTTGAAATATCATCGTCAAATTCGAATTGCCATAAAGCTTCATCGAAACTTGTCGTACCGATATGTGCTAATAGCTTGATCTCAACGGGTTGATACTTCATGACTCATCACCTTTGTAATCTTTTACATAGGCGATGTAACCCGATAAGTTGTGTTCCTGGTCATCAATCCGTACCCGAAAGCGGTCATGGCGAATATAGAAAGCATGTAAAATTTTATCGGGCCGTGCCATATACATTGCTATTTCCGGATAAAAAAAGCCTGTTGTTTGAAAATCAGCTCTAAACTCAATTAGTTTTTGAAGCTCTGGCATATAAGCTTGCTCAAAAAGTCCTATGCGTCCCTGCTCTTTTAAGCGACTTACCATTTTATAAGCAGCCATTAACATTTCTAATAGAGTTGCATAGGTCGTTTTTCGATTTCGAATAAAAATAAAATGTTTTAAATAATTATTTAAACCAAAAATAAAATATTTATCTTCAGGACATATTTTAGTGAGTTCATTAGTACAATAACTTAGCCAATGATCATGATATTTTTCATATCTCTTTTCAATAAAACATTCAAACATTAATTTAACAGTTTCTAATAATTTAGAATCTTGGTTAATTTGATATAACCTCAATAAAGCTAAAGCAGCTTCACCATCATAATAAATAATTCTGAATTTTTCTTTTAAATCATAATCTGGATAATTTAATACATGAGTGGTTGAGCCATTTGAATCTATTAATTTTAAAATACCATTTGCAAGTTTCTCTGCATATTTTTGGTAATCAGTTTTTTGAGTAATTTCTTGATATTTAGTTAACATTAAAATAGCAGCCGCATTGGCACCTAATTTAATTTCAAATTCCCCTTCTTTACCATCAATCATAAAACTAGTTTCAGAGTCTTTTTCTTTATAAAAGTTGGTCAGCGCATATTGGATAGCAGCATGTATCTTGGGCCAATATTCTGGCTTGCTCTGCACTTCAAATGTTTCTAGCAAGGCATATAGTGAGGTACAGTGACGTACCGTATTGTAGTTACGGATATCTCGATCATAGGCAGAAAAATAGCCGTAGATAAATTTGCCATTTTCTTGAATTTGGCTGTGCAAAAATGCTGCATTTTTTTCAATTAACGACTGAAAATGCTGTTTCTTATTGCTCGAAATCGCTCTAATACCATTCGCATCATAGCGGCTCGCTAAATTAATGAATTGCTCATTTTCATAAAATGCTGCGTAGGTATCAAAAGTCCAAATGTCTTGTAGCTCTTGGAGTTTAATCTGTGGTTTAGTAGCGTTATATTTTTGCTTAATTGCATAATTTAGATTTGTTTCATCAAAAAAGTTGGGTTTGTCATAGCTCAAACCTCGAATAATTGCTTTTCCATAAATCTCTTGCTCAAGAAATGCAACCGAACATTGTTCATCAAATCCAATACCTTTACGGTAATGGTTATTGTGAAATTGATGATGGACCTGCTGCTCTATTACTTTCCAAGCTTGTTGCGTTAAATTATATGCAACATCAATTTTTATATAATCAGTAAGTGATTCCTGTACAAACTGATCATTAACGAAATCTAATAGTTCTTTTTTTGCTTGTGAAAAGCTTGTTTTTTCACTATGCCAAACATTACATCTTTGGTCTTTGGGGCCAAATGATATAAATAAAATCGTTTCTTTCTGAAGATCTGAAACATGGGGAGCGATATGTTCTAACCAAAGATTCAGTTGTCTTTGGAAGTTTAAAAATGCTGTCACTCGAAATCAGTCCCTATCCGTTATTTGTTGTTCTATAAAGTTTCCAATCTATCATAGCATGAACATATAAAAAGCTAAGTTAACGTATTGTTTAAACATAAAAAAAGAGCCCGAAGGCTCTTTTTTTTATAAGTCGATTGTCGGATTAGAAAATGATTTGACCATTGTTGATCAAGTCATTCAATGTGACTGGACCAGTAAGGTTAGTCAATTGAAGCAATGGTGTTTCAGTGTAAGTACCTTCTACAAGTAATCCACCATCACGGTCTACGCTGATTGTCGCAGTTTGAGTACCAGCATCGTAGCTTACTGACACATATTGACCGATTGTTAAGCTAGTTTGTGAACCAATTAACAAGTTACTCAAGTCAATCTTATCAGCCTGATCATCCGTTGCAGTATCACCTATATGGAAGTCAGTCCATACATCTACACCACCTGTTGTTGTGTTACCACCAGTTGCGTTAGTTACACTTGCAGCTGTTAATGTGTTGTAGATCAAGGTATCCGAGCCATTACCAAGAGCAAATGTATCATTTGCCGCAGTACTTACTGCAAGGCTATTCAACTCTTGACTCAAGTTAATCGTCAATGAAGAAACATATTCACTGCCATCAATCACTGAAACCAACTTGTAATCAATCACATCAACTGTCGCATTTGCAGCGCTGTCTAATGGTTTGTAGAAGTAAGAACCATCATTGTATAGATATAACGTACCTTCACCTGTATTGACTCCTTGACCAGCAGCTAGTTCATATGTGCCAGTTGTTGAGTTCATTACATAGAGCTGAGTACCTTCTACGACATCATTAGTAAGGACGTTTCCAGTAATCCAATCTGTTTGACCATCTGGTGTGTATTGGTCTAGATGCGTAGCAGTAGTATTCACTACAGTATCCAGAGTTACGTTACCAATTGAGATCAAACTAGATAAACTGAACTGTACTCGGTATAGGCCTTCTGACAGATGAGCTACCGAATCAGATAAAGCAGGTGCTCCAAGTACACCAGCTAAAGCAGTTTGAGAGCCAGAGTACACTGTATCTACCCAAGTTGTGCCGCCATCTGTAGAGCGTTGGATTACATAACCTACAGTTGGTAATGCCGATAAGCTTAAAGTAGCCGTATAAAGCATTTGTAGATTGACATCCGCTACAGTATTGGCCGCTACAGTAAAGTTATTTGACAATACAGTATTACTATTATCAAAAAGACTAATCGAAACATTTGGACTTGTTACATCCACAACTGGATCTACCACAGGTGCCATGCTGATTGTTGCATCATCTGTATCAGCTGTTACAGATGGCGTTGGAAGAGTAGCATCTGCCGAAGGATCTGCTGTATTCCAAGTGACATCAACATCTGGCGAACCAACTTGAACATGTAATGTAGCGGTATCAGTTCTACCAGTTACAGGATCTGTCACTGTGTAAGTGAAGCTATCAACTTTACCTACATTCGCCATATCCGCAGTTGCCTGATAACTATAAGTACCATCTGCATTAATAGTCAGAGTTCCATATACGCCTACAACCGTTGCTGGAGTACCCGCTACAACTGTAGTTGTATTGCCATTTTCAGCTGTAACAGCAGTTACTACTGAAGTTGTTGTAATGTAGTCCGGCACATAGTTTGTACCGTAAACCGCAGAGTTATCATCAGAGAGTACATTACCAGTTACAGGGTCAACAACCAGTACAGGCGGTTGAGTGATATCACCATGATTTAGCGTGATATCCGCAGTAACACTACCTAGAGCTGTAAGTAATGTGTTGCTTTCCATGAACAACTCATAAGTACCGGCACTTAAGTTATCAATCTTGAATTGAACTTCAGAACCAAAGATACCTAACAAATCAATCACGCCAGTATCAGAACTATCCGCTACTACAGTACGAGTGCCATCTGGATTTAATCGTGTTAATACCACATGTAAACCATCGACAACCGTAGCAACCGAACCAAAGTTCACTGCAATAATCGCATCAGTCAGGTTACCTGGGTCAACTGTAAATGTTGCTGTACCTTCTTTCGAACCGATAACAATTCCACCTACACCGAGTAACCAGTTATAGCTGATCGCGTTATCAAGTACTTCAGTTGTTACAGGATAAACCATGTCTATTTCAGCAGAAGCAACGTTATCCATTGCATCTACAGGAAGCGGACTAGTGATTACAGCTGGTTGAGATGGATCTGCATCGTTCCAAGTCATATCTACACTGTCACTATCGAGACGAACATAAAGTGTTGCCTCAGAAGTGTTACCTGTTACAGGATCAAGCAAGGTGTAGGTAAATTGATCTACCTGACCTAGATTTGCTCCGTCTACAGTTGGGGTATAAGTGTAGTTACCATCTTGGTCTATCACCAATGTACCGTATGTACCAGTGATTGTTGCACCAGCAACTGGATCAACCGCAATACCATTCACTTGAGAGATCACAGCACTGCTGCTTGCTGCATCAACTTCACCAGTGAGGCTCGCATCTTTGATGAGATTGCCAGAGATCGGCTCAACAGAGTAACTAGCCACGATGTATGGATTGTAGACATCCATCGTACCAGTTAATGTTCCGCCCAAACCTACACCTAGCAAGCCTTCATATCCGATGAATGCGCGATACTGACCGGCATCCAATCCTTCAAGAACAGCTGTTGGCGTACCACCGATAAGCGTTAGATCGATGAGTGAAGCTTCTGGGTTAGTACCACCAATCGATACCCATTGACCTGTTGCTTCATCAAATTTCTGAACAACAATCGCATAATCACTGAGTAAATCTGCTGTGATTATCGCATCGAATGTGAACGTTGCTGTACCTTCGCGGTTTGGATCAACAGTAAACTCAATTGCGTCGTTACCAAGCAATTGTAAGTCCAGACCAGCCAACGATACTGCTGCAAGGTAAGTTGAACTACCTAGAGCAACATCATCTGCAACTAGCAACGGTTCTGGGTTGATCTCTGCAGTTACAACATTATCCATTGCTTTCACAGAGCTCAATTGAATATTGAGGTTTGCTTCAGCCGTATCACCAGTTACAGGATCAGTTAATGTGTAGACAAATACATCTGTTTGACCTACACCGGTTGCACTTGCATTAGGCGTATAAGTGTATGTACCGTCTGGATCGATTACCAACGTACCATACAACCCATTAATCACAGTATCTACCGCTGTAACAGGCTGACCATTTACCGCTGTAACTACAGTCGTAGCGGTTACAACGTCTGTTTCACCACTGGTATTGATATCAGTAATCACATTCCCATCAGCAACTTCAGTGTAATATCCACCTACTTGTGTTGTGTCATAAACATCCATTGTGCCAGTTAAGGTACCCAGTAAACCGATACCTAGAAGACCGTTGTAAGTCATGAATGCACGGTATTGTCCTTCTTCTAGACCATCAAGAACCACACCAGGAGTTGAACCTAGTAAAGTAAGATCAAGAATATCAGCCTCACCACCACCATAGACCGAAGTCCATTGGCCTGTTACTGGATCAAGTTTCTGAACTACTAGAGAGTAATCAGATAATGCATCTACTCCAATTAAAGCGCTGTAAGTAAAGGTCGCATTGCCTTCTTGACCAGCAGCTACTGTAAAGCCGATTGACTCTGATCCTAACTGCAAATCAAGTCCAGCAAGTGATACAAGTGCTAGATAAGTATTGCTTCCTAGTGCTGCATCATCTTGTACAAGCAATGGTTGAGGAGCAAGTACAGCTGTATCAGTGTTATCGAAAGCAATGATAGAGCTTGCAAGAGTATAAGTTTGCGTATCTTGAAGTGTACTAGCGTTTCCTGCGAGGTCTGTGAATGTCGCAGTAGCATCAACTGTTAAATCTAGATCTGCTGCAAGGTCACTACCTAATACATCAACTGTCCAAGTTCCTGCTACTGCATCAACTGTCGCTGTATAGTCAACACCATTTACAGTAACCACAACACCTGTTGTAGCTGCATCTGTAGGAATGTTAGTCAATGTACCTGTTAAGGTCACTGATCCACCAGCTTCTGTCGCATCCAAAATGTTATCAGCAGTAACTGGGTCAATTGCTAACACAGTTGTAGTGATATCAGGTGGAGTAACATCTAGAGTTACCGTTACATCTGCATCAGCAACATCGACGTTACCTTGAGCATCTACAGCCTCAGCATGAATCACAATCTGACCAGTCACAGGATCTGCTGCTGTTGCATCCAGAGTTGCTGTGATAAAGCCATTTACAAGGTCAGCTGCTGTCACGGTGTAGTTAGTACCGTTCACATTCACTACTGTGCCATCGATTGCATCTGGTCCCAACGCCACTTGTGCATTGAATGTACCATCTGTACCAAGTTCTGCTGCATTTAAGATACCATCGCCATTTAAGTCTTCAGGAACCGTAATCGCTGTAATCAGATCTTGTGGAGTTGTATCAATGGTTAAGGTTACATCGGCATCAGCAACATCGACATTACCTTGAGCATCTACAGCCTCAGCATGAATCACAATCTGACCAGTCACAGGATCTGCTGCTGTTGCATCCAGAGTTGCTGTGATAAAGCCATTTACAAGGTCAGCTGCTGTCACGGTGTAGTTAGTACCGTTCACATTCACTACTGTGCCATCGATTGCATCTGGTCCCAACGCCACTTGTGCATTGAATGTACCATCTGTACCAAGTTCTGCTGCATTTAAGATACCATCGCCATTTAAGTCTTCAGGAACCGTAATCGCTGTAATCAGATCTTGTGGAGTTGTATCAATGGTTAAGGTTACATCGGCATCAGCAACATCGACATTACCTTGAGCATCTACAGCCTCAGCATGAATCACAATCTGACCAGTCACAGGATCTGCTGCTGTTGCATCCAGAGTTGCTGTGATAAAGCCATTTACAAGGTCAGCTGCTGTCACGGTGTAGTTAGTACCGTTCACATTCACTACTGTGCCATCGATTGCATCTGGTCCCAACGCCACTTGTGCATTGAATGTACCATCTGTACCAAGTTCTGCTGCATTTAAGATACCATCGCCATTTAAGTCTTCAGGAACCGTAATCGCTGTAATCAGATCTTGTGGAGTTGTATCAATGGTTAAGGTTACATCGGCATCAGCAACATCGACATTACCTTGAGCATCTACAGCCTCAGCATGAATCACAATCTGACCAGTCACAGGATCTGCTGCTGTTGCATCCAGAGTTGCTGTGATAAAGCCATTTACAAGGTCAGCTGCTGTCACGGTGTAGTTAGTACCGTTCACATTCACTACTGTGCCATCGATTGCATCTGGTCCCAACGCCACTTGTGCATTGAATGTACCATCTGTACCAAGTTCTGCTGCATTTAAGATACCATCGCCATTTAAGTCTTCAGGAACCGTAATCGCTGTAATCAGATCTTGTGGAGTTGTATCAATAGTTAAGGTTACATCTGCATCAGCAACATCGACATTACCTTGTGCATCTACAGCCTCAGCATGAATTACAATCTGACCAGTCACAGGATCTGCTGCTGTCGCATCCAGAGTTGCTGTGATGAAGCCGTTGGTAATATCAGCTGCTGTCACGGTGTAGTTAGTACCGTTCACATTCACCACTGTGCCATCGATTGCATCTGGTCCCAACGCCACTTGTGCCTGGAATGTACCATCTGTACCAAGTTCTGCTGCATTTAAGATACCATCGCCATTTAAGTCTTCAGGAACCGTAATCGCTGTAATCAGATCTTGTGGAGTTGTATCAATAGTTAAGGTTACATCTGCATCAGCAACATCGACATTACCTTGTGCATCTACAGCCTCAGCATGAATTACAATCTGACCAGTCACAGGATCTGCTGCTGTCGCATCCAGAGTTGCTGTGATGAAGCCGTTGGTAATATCAGCTGCTGTCACGGTGTAGTTAGTACCGTTCACATTCACCACTGTGCCATCGATTGCATCTGGTCCCAACGCCACTTGTGCATTGAAGGTACCGTCTGTGCCTAGCTCGTCTGCATTTAAGATACCGTCGCCATTTAAGTCTTCAGGAATCGTGATCGCACCGATCAGGTCTGCAGGTAAGGTATCAACAGTCACGGTGATGTCTGCATCTGCAACATCAAGGTTACCTTGCGCATCCACTGCTTCTGCATGGATGGTCACAGGGCCTTCGCCTGTGACAGGAATCGCTGCGGTGATGAAGCCGTTGGTAATATCAGCGGCTGTCACGGTGTAGTTAGTACCGTTCACATTCACCACTGTGCCATCGATTGCATCTGGTCCCAACGCCACTTGTGCATTGAAGGTACCGTCTGTGCCTAGCTCGTCTGCATTTAAGATACCGTCGCCATTTAAGTCTTCAGGAATCGTGATCGCACCGATCAGGTCTGCAGGTAAGGTATCAACTGTTACCGTCACGTCTGCATCTGCAACATCAAGGTTACCTTGCGCATCCACTGCTTCTGCATGGATGGTCACAGGGCCTTCGCCTGTGACAGGAATCGCTGCGGTGATGAAGCCGTTGGTAATATCAGCGGCTGTCACGGTGTAGTTAGTACCGTTCACATTCACCACTGTGCCATCGATTGCATCTGGTCCCAACGCCACTTGTGCATTGAAGGTACCGTCTGTGCCTAGCTCGTCTGCATTTAAGATACCGTCGCCATTTAAGTCTTCAGGAATCGTGATCGCACCGATCAGGTCTGCAGGTAAGGTATCAACAGTCACGGTGATGTCTGCATCTGCAACATCAAGGTTACCTTGCGCATCCACTGCTTCTGCATGGATGGTCACAGGGCCTTCGCCTGTGACAGGAATCGCTGCGGTGATGAAGCCGTTGGTAATATCAGCGGCTGTCACGGTGTAGTTAGTACCGTTCACATTCACCACTGTGCCATCGATTGCATCTGGTCCCAACGCCACTTGTGCATTGAAGGTACCGTCTGTGCCTAGCTCGTCTGCATTTAAGATACCGTCGCCATTTAAGTCTTCAGGAATCGTGATCGCACCGATCAGGTCTGCAGGTAAGGTATCAACTGTTACCGTCACGTCTGCATCTGCAACATCAAGGTTACCTTGCGCATCCACTGCTTCTGCATGGATGGTCACAGGGCCTTCGCCTGTGACAGGAATCGCTGCGGTGATGAAGCCGTTGGTAATATCAGCAGCTGTCACGGTGTAGTTAGTACCGTTCACATTCACCACTGTGCCATCGATTGCATCTGGTCCCAACGCCACTTGTGCATTGAAGGTACCGTCCGTGCCTAGCTCGTCTGCATTTAAGATACCGTCGCCATTTAAGTCTTCAGGAATCGTGATCGCACCGATCAGGTCTGCAGGTAAGGTATCAACAGTCACGGTGATGTCTGCATCTGCAACATCAAGGTTACCTTGCGCATCCACTGCTTCTGCATGGATGGTCACAGGGCCTTCGCCTGTGACAGGAATCGCTGCGGTGATGAAGCCGTTGGTAATATCAGCAGCTGTCACGGTGTAGTTAGTACCGTTCACATTCACCACTGTGCCATCGATTGCATCTGGTCCCAACGCCACTTGTGCATTGAAGGTACCGTCTGTGCCTAGCTCGTCTGCATTTAAGATACCGTCGCCATTTAAGTCTTCAGGAATCGTGATCGCACCGATCAGGTCTGCAGGTAAGGTATCTACAGTGACTGTGATGTCTGCATCTGCAACATCAAGGTTACCTTGCGCATCCACTGCTTCTGCATGGATGGTCACAGGGCCTTCGCCTGTGACAGGAATCGCTGCGGTGATGAAGCCGTTGGTAATATCAGCGGCTGTCACGGTGTAGTTAGTACCGTTCACATTCACTACTGTGCCATCGATTGCATCTGGTCCCAACGCCACTTGTGCATTGAAGGTACCGTCTGTGCCTAGCTCGTCTGCATTTAAGATACCGTCGCCATTTAAGTCTTCAGGAATCGTGATCGCACCGATCAGGTCTGCAGGTAAGGTATCAACTGTTACCGTCACGTCTGCATCTGCAACATCAAGGTTACCTTGCGCATCCACTGCTTCTGCATGGATGGTCACAGGGCCTTCGCCTGTAACAGGAATCGCTGCGGTGATGAAGCCGTTGGTAATATCAGCGGCTGTCACGGTGTAGTTAGTACCGTTCACATTCACCACTGTGCCATCGATTGCATCTGGTCCCAACGCCACTTGTGCATTGAAGGTACCGTCTGTGCCTAGCTCGTCTGCATTTAAGATACCGTCGCCATTTAAGTCTTCAGGAATCGTGATCGCACCGATCAGGTCTGCAGGTAAGGTATCAACTGTTACCGTCACGTCTGCATCTGCAACATCAAGGTTACCTTGCGCATCCACTGCTTCTGCATGGATGGTCACAGGGCCTTCGCCTGTGACAGGAATCGCTGCGGTGATGAAGCCGTTGGTAATATCAGCGGCTGTCACGGTGTAGTTAGTACCGTTCACATTCACCACTGTGCCATCGATTGCATCTGGTCCCAACGCCACTTGTGCATTGAAGGTACCGTCTGTGCCTAGCTCGTCTGCATTTAAGATACCGTCGCCATTTAAGTCTTCAGGAATCGTGATCGCACCGATCAGGTCTGCAGGTAAGGTATCAACTGTTACCGTCACGTCTGCATCTGCAACATCAAGGTTACCTTGCGCATCCACTGCTTCTGCATGGATGGTCACAGGGCCTTCGCCTGTGACAGGAATCGCTGCGGTGATGAAGCCGTTGGTAATATCAGCGGCTGTCACGGTGTAGTTAGTACCGTTCACATTCACCACTGTGCCATCGATTGCATCTGGTCCCAACGCCACTTGTGCATTGAAGGTACCGTCTGTGCCTAGCTCGTCTGCATTTAAGATACCGTCGCCATTTAAGTCTTCAGGAATCGTGATCGCACCGATCAGGTCTGCAGGTAAGGTATCAACTGTTACCGTCACGTCTGCATCTGCAACATCAAGGTTACCTTGCGCATCCACTGCTTCTGCATGGATGGTCACAGGGCCTTCGCCTGTGACAGGAATCGCTGCGGTGATGAAGCCGTTGGTAATATCAGCGGCTGTCACGGTGTAGTTAGTACCGTTCACATTCACCACTGTGCCATCGATTGCATCTGGTCCCAACGCCACTTGTGCATTGAAGGTACCGTCTGTGCCTAGCTCGTCTGCATTTAAGATACCGTCGCCATTTAAGTCTTCAGGAATCGTGATCGCACCGATCAGGTCTGCAGGTAAGGTATCAACTGTTACCGTCACGTCTGCATCTGCAACATCAAGGTTACCTTGCGCATCCACTGCTTCTGCATGGATGGTCACAGGGCCTTCGCCTGTCACAGGAATCGCTGCGGTGATGAAGCCGTTGGTAATATCAGCAGCTGTCACGGTGTAGTTAGTACCGTTCACATTCACCACTGTGCCATCGATTGCATCTGGTCCCAACGCCACTTGTGCATTGAAGGTACCGTCCGTGCCTAGCTCGTCTGCATTTAAGATACCGTCGCCATTTAAGTCTTCAGGAATCGTGATCGCACCGATCAGGTCTGCAGGTAAGGTATCAACAGTCACGGTGATGTCTGCATCTGCAACATCAAGGTTACCTTGCGCATCCACTGCTTCTGCATGGATGGTCACAGGGCCTTCGCCTGTGACAGGAATCGCTGCGGTGATGAAGCCGTTGGTAATATCAGCGGCTGTCACGGTGTAGTTAGTACCGTTCACATTCACCACTGTGCCATCGATTGCATCTGGTCCCAACGCCACTTGTGCATTGAAGGTACCGTCTGTGCCTAGCTCGTCTGCATTTAAGATACCGTCGCCATTTAAGTCTTCAGGAATCGTGATCGCACCGATCAGGTCTGCAGGTAAGGTATCAACTGTTACCGTCACGTCTGCATCTGCAACATCAAGGTTACCTTGCGCATCCACTGCTTCTGCATGGATGGTCACAGGGCCTTCGCCTGTCACAGGAATCGCTGCGGTGATGAAGCCGTTGGTAATATCAGCAGCTGTCACGGTGTAGTTAGTACCGTTCACATTCACCACTGTGCCATCGATTGCATCTGGTCCCAACGCCACTTGTGCATTGAAGGTACCGTCTGTGCCTAGCTCGTCTGCATTTAAGATACCGTCGCCATTTAAGTCTTCAGGAATCGTGATCGCACCGATCAGGTCTGCAGGTAAGGTATCTACAGTGACTGTGATGTCTGCATCTGCAACATCAAGGTTACCTTGCGCATCCACTGCTTCTGCATGGATGGTCACAGGGCCTTCGCCTGTGACAGGAATCGCTGCGGTGATGAAGCCGTTGGTAATATCAGCGGCTGTCACGGTGTAGTTAGTACCGTTCACATTCACTACTGTGCCATCGATTGCATCTGGTCCCAACGCCACTTGTGCATTGAAGGTACCGTCTGTGCCTAGCTCGTCTGCATTTAAGATACCGTCGCCATTTAAGTCTTCAGGAATCGTGATCGCACCGATCAGGTCTGCAGGTAAGGTATCTACAGTGACTGTGATGTCTGCATCTGCAACATCAAGGTTACCTTGCGCATCCACTGCTTCTGCATGGATGGTCACAGGGCCTTCGCCTGTGACAGGAATCGCTGCGGTGATGAAGCCGTTGGTAATATCAGCAGCTGTCACGGTGTAGTTAGTACCGTTCACATTCACCACTGTGCCATCGATTGCATCTGGTCCCAACGCCACTTGTGCATTGAAGGTACCGTCTGTGCCTAGCTCGTCTGCATTTAAGATACCGTCGCCATTTAAGTCTTCAGGAATCGTGATCGCACCGATCAGGTCTGCAGGTAAGGTATCTACAGTGACTGTGATGTCTGCATCTGCAACATCAAGGTTACCTTGCGCATCCACTGCTTCTGCATGGATGGTCACAGGGCCTTCGCCTGTGACAGGAATCGCTGCGGTGATGAAGCCGTTGGTAATATCAGCAGCTGTCACGGTGTAGTTAGTACCGTTCACATTCACCACTGTGCCATCGATTGCATCTGGTCCCAACGCCACTTGTGCATTGAAGGTACCGTCTGTGCCTAGCTCGTCTGCATTTAAGATACCGTCGCCATTTAAGTCTTCAGGAATCGTGATCGCACCGATCAGGTCTGCAGGTAAGGTATCTACAGTGACTGTGATGTCTGCATCTGCAACATCAAGGTTACCTTGCGCATCCACTGCTTCTGCATGGATGGTCACAGGGCCTTCGCCTGTGACAGGAATCGCTGCGGTGATGAAGCCGTTGGTAATATCAGCGGCTGTCACGGTGTAGTTAGTACCGTTCACATTCACTACTGTGCCATCGATTGCATCTGGTCCCAACGCCACTTGTGCATTGAAGGTACCGTCTGTGCCTAGCTCGTCTGCATTTAAGATACCGTCGCCATTTAAGTCTTCAGGAATCGTGATCGCACCGATCAGGTCTGCAGGTAAGGTATCTACAGTGACTGTGATGTCTGCATCTGCAACATCAAGGTTACCTTGCGCATCCACTGCTTCTGCATGGATGGTCACAGGGCCTTCGCCTGTAACAGGAATCGCTGCAGTGATGAAGCCGTTGGTAATATCAGCAGCTGTCACGGTGTAGTTAGTACCGTTCACATTCACCACTGTGCCATCGATTGCATCTGGTCCCAACGCCACTTGTGCATTGAAGGTACCGTCTGTGCCTAGCTCGTCTGCATTTAAGATTCCGTCGCCATTTAAGTCTTCAGGAATCGTGATCGCACCGATCAGGTCTGCAGGTAAGGTATCTACAGTGACTGTGATGTCTGCATCTGCAACATCAAGGTTACCTTGCGCATCCACTGCTTCTGCATGGATGGTCACAGGGCCTTCGCCTGTGACAGGAATCGCTGCGGTGATGAAGCCGTTGGTAATATCAGCAGCTGTCACGGTGTAGTTAGTACCGTTCACATTCACCACTGTGCCATCGATTGCATCTGGTCCCAACGCCACTTGTGCATTGAAGGTACCGTCTGTGCCTAGCTCGTCTGCATTTAAGATACCGTCGCCATTTAAGTCTTCAGGAATCGTGATCGCACCGATCAGGTCTGCAGGTAAGGTATCTACAGTGACTGTGATGTCTGCATCTGCAACATCAAGGTTACCTTGCGCATCCACTGCTTCTGCATGGATGGTCACAGGGCCTTCGCCTGTGACAGGAATCGCTGCGGTGATGAAGCCGTTGGTAATATCAGCGGCTGTCACGGTGTAGTTAGTACCGTTCACATTCACTACTGTGCCATCGATTGCATCTGGTCCCAACGCCACTTGTGCATTGAAGGTACCGTCTGTGCCTAGCTCGTCTGCATTTAAGATACCGTCGCCATTTAAGTCTTCAGGAATCGTGATCGCACCGATCAGGTCTGCAGGTAAGGTATCTACAGTGACTGTGATGTCTGCATCTGCAACATCAAGGTTACCTTGCGCATCCACTGCTTCTGCATGGATGGTCACAGGGCCTTCGCCTGTAACAGGAATCGCTGCAGTGATGAAGCCGTTGGTAATATCAGCAGCTGTCACGGTGTAGTTAGTACCGTTCACATTCACCACTGTGCCATCGATTGCATCTGGTCCCAACGCCACTTGTGCATTGAAGGTACCGTCTGTGCCTAGCTCGTCTGCATTTAAGATTCCGTCGCCATTTAAGTCTTCAGGAATCGTGATCGCACCGATCAGGTCTGCAGGTAAGGTATCAATAGTAAGCGTAGCTGTATCTGTAGCTGTATTTCCAGCTGGATCAGTTGCGGTTACAGTCACTGTATGTGGGCCGTCTGTTAACGCAGGCAGTGTATTGTCTGCAAGCGTCCAAGTACCATCGCCATTGTTGGTGGCTGGATAGTCAACACCATCCACAGTCACAACCACGGTTGCTGTTGGGTCATTAATCGCCCCTGTTAAAGCAGGAGTCGTATCATTAGTAACCACATCATCTAAAGATACTACTGGAACGCTAGTATCAATCGTCACCACTGCTGTATCGGTACCCGCATTGCCTGCAGGGTCTGTTGCCGTCACGGTAATGGTATGTGGACCATCAGTTAACGCAGGAAGTGTATTGTCTGCAAGCGTCCAGGTGCCGTCACCATTGTTCACTGCCGGATAGTCAACACCATCCACATTCACAACGACTGTTGCTGTCGGATCGTTCACTGTACCGGTTAACGCAGGTGTGCTGTCGTTGGTGAGTACATCATCAAGGGCAACCACCGGCGGTGTGATGTCTGCAGAGACTGTGCCTGTACCCGGCAATGATGTATTGCCTGCAGGGTCAGTCGCTGTTGCAGTCACTGTATCGCCATCTACCAGGTTACCCGGGTTTGGTACTGACCAGCTGCCGTCTGTGCCTGCCACGACTGTTGCAGTGGTGCCATCAGGGAAGCTGACTGTCACGGTTGAACCAGGTTCTGCTGTACCGCTCACCGGGTCAGTTGCATTGATTGGATCAAGTACCGGTGCATTTGGTGCGGTGGTATCAATCGTCACCACTGCTGTATCGGTACCCGCATTGCCTGCAGGGTCTGTTGCCGTCACGGTAATGGTATGTGGACCATCAGTTAACGCAGGAAGTGTATTGTCTGCAAGCGTCCAGGTGCCGTCACCATTGTTCACTGCCGGATAGTCAACACCATCCACATTCACAACGACTGTTGCTGCCGGATCGTTCACTGTACCGGTTAACGCAGGGGTGCTGTCGTTGGTGAGTACATCATCAAGGGCAACCACCGGCGGTGTGATGTCTGCAGAGACTGTGCCTGTACCCGGCAATGATGTATTGCCTGCAGGGTCAGTCGCTGTTGCAGTCACTGTATCGCCATCTACCAGGTTACCCGGGTTTGGTACTGACCAGCTGCCGTCTGTGCCTGCCACGACTGTTGCAGTGGTGCCATCAGGGAAGCTGACTGTCACGGTTGAACCAGGTTCTGCTGTACCGCTCACCGGGTCAGTTGCATTGATTGGATCAAGTACCGGTGCATTTGGTGCAGTGGTATCAATCGTCACCACTGCCGTATCGGTACCCGCATTGCCTGCAGGGTCTGTTGCCGTCACGGTAATGGTATGTGGACCATCAGTTAACGCAGGAAGTGTATTGTCTGCAAGCGTCCAGGTTCCGTCACCATTGTTCACTGCCGGATAGTCAACACCATCCACATTCACAACCACAGTTGCTGTCGGATCGTTCACTGTACCGGTTAACGCAGGTGTGCTGTCGTTGGTGAGTACATCATCAAGGGCAACCACCGGCGGTGTGATGTCTGCAGAGACTGTGCCTGTACCCGGCAATGATGTATTGCCTGCAGGGTCAGTCGCTGTTGCAGTCACTGTATCGCCATCTACCAGGTTACCCGGGTTTGGTACTGACCAGCTGCCGTCTGTGCCTGCCACCACTGTTGCAGTGGTGCCATCAGGGAAGCTGACTGTCACGGTTGAACCAGGTTCTGCTGTACCGCTCACCGGGTCAGTTGCATTGATTGGATCAAGTACCGGTGCATTTGGTGCGGTGGTATCAATCGTCACCACTGCTGTATCGGTACCCGCATTGCCTGCAGGGTCTGTTGCAGTCACGGTAATGGTATGTGGACCATCAGTTAACGCAGGAAGTGTATTGTCTGCAAGCGTCCAGGTGCCGTCACCATTGTTCACTGCCGGATAGTCAACACCATCCACATTCACAACGACTGTTGCTGTCGGATCGTTCACTGTACCGGTTAACGCAGGTGTGCTGTCGTTGGTGAGTACATCATCAAGGGCAACCACCGGCGGTGTGATGTCTGCAGAGACTGTGCCTGTACCCGGCAATGATGTATTGCCTGCAGGGTCAGTCGCTGTTGCAGTCACTGTATCGCCATCTACCAGGTTACCCGGGTTTGGTACTGACCAGCTGCCGTCTGTGCCTGCCACGACTGTTGCAGTGGTGCCATCAGGGAAGCTGACTGTCACGGTTGAACCAGGTTCTGCTGTACCGCTCACCGGGTCAGTTGCATTGATTGGATCAAGTACCGGTGCATTTGGTGCGGTGGTATCAATCGTCACCACTGCTGTATCGGTACCCGCATTGCCTGCTGCATCGGTTGCAGTCACGGTAATGGTATGTGGACCATCAGTTAATGCAGGAAGTGTATTGTCTGCAAGCGTCCAGGTGCCGTCACCATTGTTCACTGCCGGATAGTCAACACCATCCACATTCACAACGACTGTTGCTGTCGGATCGTTCACTGTACCGGTTAACGCAGGTGTGCTGTCGTTGGTGAGTACATCATCAAGGGCAACCACCGGCGGTGTGATGTCTGCAGAGACTGTGCCTGTACCCGGCAATGATGTATTGCCTGCAGGGTCAGTCGCTGTTGCAGTCACTGTATCGCCATCTACCAGGTTACCCGGGTTTGGTACTGACCAGCTGCCGTCTGTGCCTGCCACGACTGTTGCAGTGGTGCCATCAGGGAAGCTGACTGTCACGGTTGAACCAGGTTCTGCTGTACCGCTCACCGGGTCAGTTGCATTGATTGGATCAAGTACCGGTGCATTTGGTGCGGTGGTATCAATCGTCACCACTGCCGTATCGGTACCCGCATTGCCTGCAGGGTCTGTTGCCGTCACGGTAATGGTATGTGGACCATCAGTTAACGCAGGAAGTGTATTGTCTGCAAGCGTCCAGGTGCCGTCACCATTGTTCACTGCCGGATAGTCAACACCATCCACATTCACAACGACTGTTGCTGTCGGATCGTTCACTGTACCGGTTAACGCAGGTGTGCTGTCGTTGGTGAGTACATCATCAAGGGCAACCACCGGCGGTGTGATGTCTGCAGAGACTGTGCCTGTACCCGGCAATGATGTATTGCCTGCAGGGTCAGTCGCTGTTGCAGTCACTGTATCGCCATCTACCAGGTTACCCGGGTTTGGTACTGACCAGCTGCCGTCTGTGCCTGCCACGACTGTTGCAGTGGTGCCATCAGGGAAGCTGACTGTCACGGTTGAACCAGGTTCTGCTGTACCGCTCACCGGGTCAGTTGCATTGATTGGATCAAGTACCGGTGCATTTGGTGCGGTGGTATCAATCGTCACCACTGCCGTATCGGTACCCGCATTGCCTGCAGGGTCTGTTGCAGTCACGGTAATGGTATGTGGACCATCAGTTAATGCAGGAAGTGTATTGTCTGCAAGCGTCCAGGTGCCGTCACCATTGTTCACTGCCGGATAGTCAACACCATCCACATTCACAACGACTGTTGCTGTCGGATCGTTCACTGTACCGGTTAACGCAGGTGTGCTGTCGTTGGTGAGTACATCATCAAGGGCAACCACCGGCGGTGTGATGTCTGCAGAGACTGTGCCTGTACCCGGCAATGATGTATTGCCTGCAGGGTCAGTCGCTGTTGCAGTCACTGTATCGCCATCTACCAGGTTACCCGGGTTTGGTACTGACCAGCTGCCGTCTGTGCCTGCCACGACTGTTGCAGTGGTGCCATCAGGGAAGCTGACTGTCACGGTTGAACCAGGTTCTGCTGTACCGCTCACCGGGTCAGTTGCATTGATTGGATCAAGTACCGGTGCATTTGGTGCAGTGGTATCAATCGTCACCACTGCCGTATCGGTACCCGCATTGCCTGCAGGGTCTGTTGCCGTCACGGTAATGGTATGTGGACCATCAGTTAACGCAGGAAGTGTATTGTCTGCAAGCGTCCAGGTGCCGTCACCATTGTTCACTGCCGGATAGTCAACACCATCCACATTCACAACGACTGTTGCTGCCGGATCGTTCACTGTACCGGTTAACGCAGGGGTGCTGTCGTTGGTGAGTACATCATCAAGGGCAACCACCGGCGGTGTGATGTCTGCAGAGACTGTGCCTGTACCCGGCAATGATGTATTGCCTGCAGGGTCAGTCGCTGTTGCAGTCACTGTATCGCCATCTACCAGGTTACCCGGGTTTGGTACTGACCAGCTGCCGTCTGTGCCTGCCACGACTGTTGCAGTGGTGCCATCAGGGAAGCTGACTGTCACGGTTGAACCAGGTTCTGCTGTACCGCTCACCGGGTCAGTTGCATTGATTGGATCAAGTACCGGTGCATTTGGTGCGGTGGTATCAATCGTCACCACTGCTGTATCGGTACCCGCATTGCCTGCTGCATCGGTTGCAGTCACGGTAATGGTATGTGGACCATCAGTTAATGCAGGAAGTGTATTGTCTGCAAGCGTCCAGGTGCCGTCACCATTGTTCACTGCCGGATAGTCAACACCATCCACATTCACAACGACTGTTGCTGTCGGATCGTTCACTGTACCGGTTAACGCAGGTGTGCTGTCGTTGGTGAGTACATCATCAAGGGCAACCACCGGCGGTGTGATGTCTGCAGAGACTGTGCCTGTACCCGGCAATGATGTATTGCCTGCAGGGTCAGTCGCTGTTGCAGTCACTGTATCGCCATCTACCAGGTTACCCGGGTTTGGTACTGACCAGCTGCCGTCTGTGCCTGCCACGACTGTTGCAGTGGTGCCATCAGGGAAGCTGACTGTCACGGTTGAACCAGGTTCTGCTGTACCGCTCACCGGGTCAGTTGCATTGATTGGATCAAGTACCGGTGCATTTGGTGCGGTGGTATCAATCGTCACCACTGCCGTATCGGTACCCGCATTGCCTGCAGGGTCTGTTGCCGTCACGGTAATGGTATGTGGACCATCAGTTAACGCAGGAAGTGTATTGTCTGCAAGCGTCCAGGTTCCGTCACCATTGTTCACTGCCGGATAGTCAACACCATCCACATTCACAACCACAGTTGCTGTCGGATCGTTCACTGTACCGGTTAACGCAGGTGTGCTGTCGTTGGTGAGTACATCATCAAGGGCAACCACCGGCGGTGTGATGTCTGCAGAGACTGTGCCTGTACCCGGCAATGATGTATTGCCTGCAGGGTCAGTCGCTGTTGCAGTCACTGTATCGCCATCTACCAGGTTACCCGGGTTTGGTACTGACCAGCTGCCGTCTGTGCCTGCCACGACTGTTGCAGTGGTGCCATCAGGGAAGCTGACTGTCACGGTTGAACCAGGTTCTGCTGTACCGCTCACCGGGTCAGTTGCATTGATTGGATCAAGTACCGGTGCATTTGGTGCGGTGGTATCAATCGTCACCACTGCCGTATCGGTACCCGCATTGCCTGCAGGGTCTGTTGCCGTCACGGTAATGGTATGTGGACCATCAGTTAACGCAGGAAGTGTATTGTCTGCAAGCGTCCAGGTGCCGTCACCATTGTTCACTGCCGGATAGTCAACACCATCCACATTCACAACGACTGTTGCTGTCGGATCGTTCACTGTACCGGTTAACGCAGGTGTGCTGTCGTTGGTGAGTACATCATCAAGGGCAACCACCGGCGGTGTGATGTCTGCAGAGACTGTGCCTGTACCCGGCAATGATGTATTGCCTGCAGGGTCAGTCGCTGTTGCAGTCACTGTATCGCCATCTACCAGGTTACCCGGGTTTGGTACTGACCAGCTGCCGTCTGTGCCTGCCACGACTGTTGCAGTGGTGCCATCAGGGAAGCTGACTGTCACGGTTGAACCAGGTTCTGCTGTACCGCTCACCGGGTCAGTTGCATTGATTGGATCAAGTACCGGTGCATTTGGTGCAGTGGTATCAATCGTCACCACTGCCGTATCGGTACCCGCATTGCCTGCAGGGTCTGTTGCCGTCACGGTAATGGTATGTGGACCATCAGTTAACGCAGGAAGTGTATTGTCTGCAAGCGTCCAGGTGCCGTCACCATTGTTCACTGCCGGATAGTCAACACCATCCACATTCACAACGACTGTTGCTGTCGGATCGTTCACTGTACCGGTTAACGCAGGGGTGCTGTCGTTGGTGAGTACATCATCAAGGGCAACCACCGGCGGTGTGATGTCTGCAGAGACTGTGCCTGTACCCGGCAATGATGTATTGCCTGCAGGGTCAGTCGCTGTTGCAGTCACTGTATCGCCATCTACCAGGTTACCCGGGTTTGGTACTGACCAGCTGCCGTCTGTGCCTGCCACGACTGTTGCAGTGGTGCCATCAGGGAAGCTGACTGTCACGGTTGAACCAGGTTCTGCTGTACCGCTCACCGGGTCAGTTGCATTGATTGGATCAAGTACCGGTGCATTTGGTGCGGTGGTATCAATCGTCACCACTGCCGTATCGGTACCCGCATTGCCTGCAGGGTCTGTTGCCGTCACGGTAATGGTATGTGGACCATCAGTTAACGCAGGAAGTGTATTGTCTGCAAGCGTCCAGGTTCCGTCACCATTGTTCACTGCCGGATAGTCAACACCATCCACATTCACAACCACAGTTGCTGTCGGATCGTTCACTGTACCGGTTAACGCAGGTGTGCTGTCGTTGGTGAGTACATCATCAAGGGCAACCACCGGCGGTGTGATGTCTGCAGAGACTGTGCCTGTACCCGGCAATGATGTATTGCCTGCAGGGTCAGTCGCTGTTGCAGTCACTGTATCGCCATCTACCAGGTTACCCGGGTTTGGTACTGACCAGCTGCCGTCTGTGCCTGCCACGACTGTTGCAGTGGTGCCATCAGGGAAGCTGACTGTCACGGTTGAACCAGGTTCTGCTGTACCGCTCACCGGGTCAGTTGCATTGATTGGATCAAGTACCGGTGCATTTGGTGCGGTGGTATCAATCGTCACCACTGCCGTATCGGTACCCGCATTGCCTGCAGGGTCTGTTGCCGTCACGGTAATGGTATGTGGACCATCAGTTAACGCAGGAAGTGTATTGTCTGCAAGCGTCCAGGTGCCGTCACCATTGTTCACTGCCGGATAGTCAACACCATCCACATTCACAACGACTGTTGCTGTCGGATCGTTCACTGTACCGGTTAACGCAGGTGTGCTGTCGTTGGTGAGTACATCATCAAGGGCAACCACCGGCGGTGTGATGTCTGCAGAGACTGTGCCTGTACCCGGCAATGATGTATTGCCTGCAGGGTCAGTCGCTGTTGCAGTCACTGTATCGCCATCTACCAGGTTACCCGGGTTTGGTACTGACCAGCTGCCGTCTGTGCCTGCCACGACTGTTGCAGTGGTGCCATCAGGGAAGCTGACTGTCACGGTTGAACCAGGTTCTGCTGTACCGCTCACCGGGTCAGTTGCATTGATTGGATCAAGTACCGGTGCATTTGGTGCAGTGGTATCAATCGTCACCACTGCCGTATCGGTACCCGCATTGCCTGCAGGGTCTGTTGCCGTCACGGTAATGGTATGTGGACCATCAGTTAACGCAGGAAGTGTATTGTCTGCAAGCGTCCAGGTGCCGTCACCATTGTTCACTGCCGGATAGTCAACACCATCCACATTCACAACGACTGTTGCTGCCGGATCGTTCACTGTACCGGTTAACGCAGGGGTGCTGTCGTTGGTGAGTACATCATCAAGGGCAACCACCGGCGGTGTGATGTCTGCAGAGACTGTGCCTGTACCCGGCAATGATGTATTGCCTGCAGGGTCAGTCGCTGTTGCAGTCACTGTATCGCCATCTACCAGGTTACCCGGGTTTGGTACTGACCAGCTGCCGTCTGTGCCTGCCACGACTGTTGCAGTGGTGCCATCAGGGAAGCTGACTGTCACGGTTGAACCAGGTTCTGCTGTACCGCTCACCGGGTCAGTTGCATTGATTGGATCAAGTACCGGTGCATTTGGTGCAGTGGTATCAATCGTCACCACTGCCGTATCGGTACCCGCATTGCCTGCTGCATCGGTTGCAGTCACGGTAATGGTATGTGGACCATCAGTTAATGCAGGAAGTGTATTGTCTGCAAGCGTCCAGGTGCCGTCACCATTGTTAGTCGCCGGATAGTCAACACCATCTACAGTCACCACTACTGTTGCTGCCGGATCGTTCACTGTACCGGTTAACGCAGGTGTACTGTCGTTAGTGAGCACATCATCAAGAGCGACTGCTGGTGCAACTGCATCAACCACAGCTGTTGCTGGGCCTGAGGTATTGCCTGCTGGATCTTCTGTTACTGCTGTTACCGTATCACCATCATTTAAGCCAGGGTTTGGCACAGTCCACGTACCATCCGGTCCTGCTACAACACTTGCCGTACTACCATCTGGATAAGTCACAGTCACTGTTGAACCAGGCTCTGCTGTACCTGTAATTGGATCGGTCCCATTAACTGGGTCGATCACTGGCGCGTTCGGTGCAGCTGTATCAACTGTCACAACACCTGTATCTGTACCTGCATTGCCTGCTGCATCGGTTGCAGTCACGGTAATGGTATGTGGACCATCAGTTAACGCAGGAAGTGTATTGTCTGCAAGCGTCCAGGTGCCGTCACCATTGTTAGTCGCCGGATAGTCAACACCATCCACATTCACAACCACAGTGGCTGTTGGATCGTTCACTGTACCAGTTAACGCAGGTGTGCTGTCATTAGTTAATAGATCATTTAGAATAACTGCTGGTGCAACTGCATCAACAGTAGCTGTACCTGGTAAAGATGGGTTGCCTGCTGGATCAGTAGCAATTGCCTCAACTTTATCACCATCATTTAAGCCTGGGTTTGGTACAGTCCAAATACCATCCGGTCCGGCTACAACTGTTGCTGTGTCACCATTAGGATAGGTTACTGTTACTGTTGAACCAGGTTCTGCTGTACCTGTAATTGGGTCTGTCCCGTTAACAGGGTCAATCACTGGCGCTGAAGGAGCAGCTGTATCCAGTGTATAAGTTTGTGTATCGTTAACTGTGCTGCTATTACCTGCTGCATCAGTGAAGGTTACTTTAGCATCAATGGTTTTATCTGTATCAGCAACCAAACCGCTGCCAGGTACACTTACTGTCCATGTACCTGCTGCACTGTCTACAGTTGCAGTATACGTCTGGCCATTGATCACAACAGTGACCACTGTATTTGCTGCATCTGCCGGAACATTTTTCAATACACCTGTAACAGTGACATTGCCTGACGCTTCTGATGCATTAATTACATTATCAGAAGTAACAGAATCAACTGCAAAGTTAACACCAGCTGTATTTGGTGCAGCTGTGTCAACAGTCACAACACCGGTATCAGTACCTTTATTACCTGCTGCATCAGTTGCAGTCACGGTAACAGTATGTGGTCCATCGGTGAGTGTTGGCAATGTATTGTCTGCAAGCGTCCAGGTGCCGTCACCGTTATTTACTGCAGGATAATCAACACCATCAATAGTAACCACAACAGTCGCTGACGGATCATTTACAGTACCTGTTAATGCAGGAGTATTATCATTAGTAGAAACATCTTCAAGTACTACTGTCGGTACTGACGTGTCAAGTGTGTATGTTTGCGTATCGTTAACAGTACTGCTGTTACCTGCTGCATCAGTGAAGGTTACTTTGGCATCAATGGTTTTATCTGTATCAGCAACCAAACCGCTACCCGGTACATTTACTGTCCATGTACCCGCTACACTATCTACAGTTGCAGTATATGTCTGGCCATTGATCACAACAGTGACCACTGTATTTGCTGCATCTGCCGGAATATTTTTTAGAACACCAGTAATCGTGACATCACCAGCTGCTTCTGATGCGTTAATCACATTATCAGCTGTTACAAGATCAACTGAGAAATCAACTTCATCTGTAGTAGGAGCAGCAGTATCAACTGTATATGTTTGCGTATCGTTAACTGTGCTGCTATTACCTGCTGCATCAGTGAAGGTTACTTTGGCATCAATGGTTTTATCTGTATCAGCAACCAAACCACTACCTGGTACGCTTACTGTCCATGTACCTGCAACCTTGTCTACAGTTGCGGTATAAGTCACCCCATTAATAACAACTGTAACGGCCGTAGTGGCCGCATCTGCTGGAATATTTTTAAGAACGCCAGTAATCGTAACGTTACCAGCTGCTTCTGATGAATTGATTACATTATCTGAAGTAACAGGATTAACTGAGAAACTTACCCCATCTGTACTTGGTGGTGTTGTATCGGTAGGTGTTGAAGAATCATCATCACTATCACTGTTCGACGCTGCAGCAATAATACCACCCGCAACTAAGGGGATAGCCCATAACCATGGGTTTATACCTGCATCGTGATAAAGTAATGGTTCAATTGAAGAAATAGGTTGATAAATAACATCAGATACCAGTTCTTGTGGGGCTTCTGCTGGTAAAGCAGCAGGTAAATCTTCTGCTACCAGAGCTTGAGGTTCAACATCACTGTCGGCATCTGCATCAGCGTCTGCATCGGCGTCCGCATCATTTTCAGCATCTTTGAATTTTGCCCAAATTAGCTGTCCATTTTCATCTTGAAAAACGAGGCTGTTATCTTTAGGCTCAGCAGTTCCACTAAAGAAGCCTTCAATAACAATGGTTTGTCCATTTTTCAGTCGAATTACTGCATTGGTACCCTCCCTATTTACGACCAACACATCACTGGCAGCCACTTTTACCAATACAACCGACGCTTCTGAAAGTTTTGCAGAAGTTCCCTCTGTTGTTGCTAAGGTCTTATGATTATCCTTAGCAATAATTTGTATTTCAGGCATATCTGTATTCCTTTTATATTATTGATTTAAATGATTTTATGTATAATTCTTTTTACTTAATGTTTCTAAGTTTTTGACCTACAACTTAAAAACATTAAGTAATGTGATCATTTTTACATTAAACACTTTAAAATAAAAAAAACAAATACTAAAGTACCTAAAGAAAAAATTTTAATTAATACAAATTATATATAAGTCTTTATTAGGTTTTTCTTATGTTAATTTAATGAAAAATCACGTTAAACGTTTTATATATAAAACAAATTTATTATTTATCTATTTACCATTTGTTGAAAAATCATTTAATTAAAATATTCATATAACAATTATTAATATCTTAATAAAATAAAATATATTATTAATGATATATATAGAAAAAAAAGGCTTTAGGTAATATTTTACTATTACACTAAAACCTAATTTTTAAATGATTTATAAAATTTAAAACTGTTTATATTTAGAAATTATCTGGACTCTCAAATCTTTTTACTTCTTGTAACTTATTCGGGTCATGCATTGTTGCAATGCCATCCTCAGTTTTTTGGTCTACAAGAATATCTGGATTAAAAACAGTGATTGTCTCTCTACCCAACGCATCTTCGCCAACAATATACTGAAAGCCTCTTCGATTCATCTTATGACACAATCTTTGATAAAAACCTTTTAAGCCTTCAGTTTCTTCATTAGGATTGTAATAAAAAGCATTCATCACAGCTGGCAAGCCCAGACCACACACGATGCCCGATAACAACACACTAATAAAAGTATAACCAATCAGGATACTGCTATAAGGACTTAATGCAGGAATATTGGCAACCGCCAAAATCAATGCAAGTGAAATCCCCCCTCGCACCCCACCCCAAGATAAAATAGTTAAACTACCGTTATAGCTTTTCATTTTCCGCATATTCGGGAAAAAGGCAAAAGCCATGAAGTTGGCTGCAAAACGAGAGATATGGAGAATAAAGAACGCAACAATACCGCCTAAAATCAGGCTAAAGTTTAAATCTAGAATAAATAGCTCTAAACCAATTAAAGTAAACAGGAATGAGTTGATGATTCCTTCTACTGTATGCCAGAAATGGTTAACTTCTTGAATCTCACGCTCTTCTCGTATTTCTTTCCATTTGTTCCCAACAATTAAGCCACCAATTACACAAGCGATTGGTGCTGATGCATGCGCAAATAAAGCAACCAAATATGCTCCGCTGGCAAGTAGCGCGGTGGTTAAAATCAGGGACTCCATTTCATGTTTACCACGTAATAGACGTAACACCCCTACCCCAAATGCCCAACCAATCCCGACAGCAACAACAATTTCATAGAGTAGAGCTTCTAATGTCGCCACCAATGAGAAGTGTTCGCCCTGTAAAACATTAAGTAAAGTCATAAACAATGCAATACACATTGCATCATTAAATAGTGATTCACCTTCTAGCTTAACAATTAAATGATGGGGTGCACGAATCGAACTAAGTACACCTTTAATACCAATTGGATCTGTTGCTCCTAAAGCTGCACCTAAAAGTAACAACACCAGAATTGGCACGTGATATCCAACTAGTAATTGGAATCCATAAAGTAAACCACCAAACAATACGGCGCAAAGTACTAAAGCAATCGTTGCTAAAATACTAATTTGTTTCCAATAACTTTTTAGATCTGAAATTTTAAATTTGAGTGCCGAAGAAGTTAGAATAAAACAAATAACACCATTAATTAAAAAATCATAAAAATCGATATGGCGTACTGCTTCTTCAATATTATGAATATTAATGGTAATAAACTGGTTACCGTTTAGTAAGCTAGCACCCCACTGTAAAATAAAGACAAAAATTGCCGAAACAAGAGGAACACCAATCGCCTGAGGAAAGCCTAAAATACGCTTATTAAAGATCGTGGTAGCAATTGATAGTGCAAAAACCACAGTGAATGCTTGTAGTAGAAAAAAATTACCCATGAATACCCTTCTTCTGGGTCAACGACCAAATAAAACTTTGCTAGATCGACCAAACTTAATAAAAAACTGACATGAACAATGCCATAATCATAAAAAACAGAAATTAGGAGACAAGTTTAACCAATTGATTGAACAATCTATCAATCTGTTAAATTTCTTAACATTATTTACAGTGATAATCTAAAGAAAAAAGATGAGCTTATTAAATATGTTTAACAAGTCTCATCCTATAAATTTTAAACTGGATTATTAAAAGTATCGCATTGGTTAATATCACCGGTTTTTAACCCGACCTGAAACCAGTGCATTCGCTGTTCACTGCTCCCGTGAGTAAAGCTATCAGGAACAACCTGACCCGTAGAGCGCTTCTGTAAATAATCATCACCAATTTTTTGAGCGGCATCCATCGCTTCTTCAATGTCACCTTGTTCTAAAAATTGAGTTCGCTGTTGATTATGACTCGCCCAAATACCTGCTAAACAGTCAGCTTGTAATTCTTGGCGAACAGACAATTGGTTCCCCTCTGTTTGGCGTACTTGTGCACGAGCTTGCTGGACTTGTGATGAAATACCGAGCAAAGTTTGAATATGATGCCCTACCTCATGTGCGACAACATAAGCTTGTGCAAAATCCCCAGCTTGATCTTGTCTAGAAAGCTCAGTTTGGTTCTGCTCACCAGAGATTCCCATTTGCTGACGCATGTCTTTGAAGAATTCTGTATCAATATACACCTTCTGGTCTGCCGGACAATAAAATGGTCCCATAGCAGATTGAGCAGTACCACATCCCGACTGAACCATTCCGCTAAACAATACTAATGTTGGTGGCGTATAGCTTTTACCTAACTGTTTAAATATAGGAGTCCACGTATCCTCCGTATCAGCCAAAACCGTTCCAACAAAATCCGAGGCTTCTTTTTGCTCTGCCGTTAAACTTTCTGGTGCAGTTGCATTTGATTGTTGTGAGGCAGTAACTTGCTGCGTTGCTTGATAAGCCTGTTGTGGATCAACACCAAAGAACTTCCAAGCAACAAATGCAACAACCAAACCAATAATACTGATACCACCAGTTCTAACACCGCCACCACCTCGACGGTCCTCAACATTGCTACTAATTCGACGACCTTTCCAGCGCATAATTTCCCTCTTCTTTTTAGAATGGCATCATGAACCCGATGCTTTTTTAGGCCACATTTTTTGTATTAAGCTTACGATTAATAAAACAATTGCACCAGCAACCAATCCTATTCCAAAGTTAATCAGTGTCGGGGTTAAAGCACCAATGATATTACCCACTGCAGGTATTGTTTCTACATGGTCAACTGTGTTTTCTGTTAAGTGATGAAGCAACGGAATCGTATGATTAATAATCCCGCCTCCCACTAAAAACATTGCAATAGTGCCCACGATTGAAAGTAATTTCATCAAAATAGGAGCAAAAGCTAATAGACCTCGACCTATAGTTTGCTTAAATGAGGTCGACTGTTCTGTTAAATATAATCCCAAATCATCAATTTTAACAATCATACCAACTAGGCCATAAACGCCGATCGTCATCACAATTGCAATAACGCTTAGAACGCTTACCTTTGTCATTAAAGTAGCTGTAGCAACTGTACCGAGCGTAATCACCACGATCTCAGCCGATAAAATAAAGTCAGTTCTTACTGCTCCTTTTATTTTTTCCTTTTCAAAAGTTGCTAAGTCTAATTCTTCATTTTCAAGCTCTGCTTTTGCTTCCTCTGAGGTAGAGGCTTTTTTATGCATAAAAGTATGAAGAACTTTTTCTACGCCCTCATAACATAAGAATAAACCACCTAGCATTAATAAAGGATTAATGAGCCAAGGGGCAATCACGCTAATTAATAATGCTAAAGGCACTAAAATAAGTTTATTAACAAATGATCCCTTCGCCACCTTCCAAACAATAGGTAACTCACGGTCTGAACGGACGCCCGTCACCTGTTGAGCATTTAAGGCCAAATCATCACCTAAAACTCCGGCAGTTTTCTTAGCTGCCATTTTGCTCATTAAAGCGACGTCATCTAAAATCGTTGCAATATCGTCTAGTAGTAAAAGTAAGCCACTCGCCATTTCTTATCCAAGTTTGTATTTATTAAGCTATTGTAAGATGATTTTTTTGAATTTCTGTAATTTTACTGAATAAATTCACAATATTATTTTAAGAAAAGTTTACCCAATCGCTGACGAAAATTTTTTATTTCCCGTACAATAATGCCAATCTTTTATATTACAGGGCTTACTACCCCTGATTAAGCCAATACGATAGTGGAATAAATAATGAGTAATGTTGATCAGCGTCCAATTATTTTGACAGGCGACCGCCCAACCGGACAACTTCATCTTGGACATTTTGTCGGTTCTTTGCGTTCACGTGTAGGTTTACAGGATAGCCATCATCAACATCTCTTGTTAGCAGATGCACAAGCATTAACAGATAATGCAGATAACCCGGATAAAGTCCGTCGCAATATTTTGGAAGTTGCCCTAGATTATTTAGCTGTAGGCATTGATCCAACCAAAACCACAATTTGTGTTCAATCTTGCTTACCAGCATTGAATGAACTCACCATGCTCTATCTTAACTTTGTGACTGTTGCACGTTTAGAACGTAACCCAACCATTAAATCTGAAATTCAAATGCGCGGTTTCGAACGTGACATTCCCGCAGGTTTCCTTTGCTACCCTGTTGCACAAGCGGCTGACATTACCGCTTTTAAAGCGACTGTGGTTCCAGTGGGTGAAGATCAGATTCCAATGATTGAACAAACGAATGAAATCGTACGCCGAGTTAATCGCCAAATCGGTCAAGATCTTTTGCCTGAATGTAAAGCTTTGCTTTCTAATATGGCACGTCTACCTGGTTTTGATGGTAAAGCGAAAATGTCTAAATCATTAGGCAACACCATCGTTTTAAATGCTTCTGATAAAGACATTAAAAAAGCTGTTAATGCGATGTACACCGACCCTAATCACCTTCGTATTGAAGATCCAGGTCAAGTTGAAGGCAATATTGTATTTACCTACTTAGATGCATTTGATCCAAATAAAGAAGAAGTTGAAGAATTAAAAGCACACTATCGTCGCGGTGGTCTTGGTGATGGTACAGTTAAAAAACGTCTTGAAGGTGTGTTAAAAGAATTAATTACACCTATTCGTGAACGTCGCGAAGAACTTGCTAAAGATCCTGATTACATTATGGATGTTTTACGCCAAGGTACAGATAAGTGCCGTCTTATTACTCAACAGACTTTAGACGAAGTTAAAGATGGTTTAGGTTTATTTAAATTTTAATCCTCTTTAAAAAACTAAAAGCCCTTCAGGGCTTTTTTTATGCTTATTTGGTTAATACAATTCATTTTTTAGAATTACTAACGTATTGACGACCATTCACACGCTTTTACCCTATTAACGTGAAGTAACACTTATTAACGCTAATAGCGATGAAGAATTTCTTAACACTCTCTATTATTCACTATGTAGGTTACATCATATGAGCCTCACGACATTTCTCCTTAAACCGAAACTGTTTTTTACAGATTCGTTGTTCTACGCAATGATCACCCCAATCATTGCGTATTTTTTTGCCTAAAAATTTTATTTTGAATCAATGTTACTAATAAAATTCTACTTATTTGTCTTTAATAAATAAAAAAGCACCGCATCATTTTCAGATGCGGTGCTTTTTAAGATTCAGGATAAAGCGATTAAGCTAAGCCTTTCTCTTTTAAAACTTGCAACATAGTTGAACCAAGCTCAGCTGGGCTACGAGTGTAAGCCATACCTGCTTTTTCAAATGCAGCGAATTTCTCTTCAGCAGTACCTTGACCACCAGAAATGATCGCACCAGCGTGACCCATACGCTTACCTTTAGGAGCAGTTACACCAGCGATGTAACCTACTACAGGCTTAGTCACGTTAGATTTGATGAATTCAGCAGCTTCTTCTTCAGCTGTACCACCGATCTCACCGATCATGATGATTGCATCAGTATCTGGATCGTCTTGGAACAATTGAAGAGCTTCGATTTGGTTCATACCTGGGATTGGGTCACCACCGATACCGATACAAGTAGACTGACCTAAACCAAGCTTAGTTGTTTGAGCAACAGCTTCATAAGTCAATGTACCTGAACGTGAGATGATACCAATACGACCTGGTTGGTGGATATGACCAGGCATAATACCAATCTTACATTCACCCGGAGTGATCACGCCTGGACAGTTAGGACCAACTAAACGAGTACCGTTACCGTTAGTTTCTAAATAGCGTTTTGCTTTAAGCATGTCGATTGTTGGAACACCTTCAGTGATCACAACGATTAAGCCAACACCTGAATCAACCGCTTCAACGATTGAGTCTAAAACGAAAGGAGCTGGTACATAGATTACAGATGCATCTGCATTTGTTTCACGTACAGCTTCTTTCATTGTGTTGAATACCGGTAAGTCAAGGTGAGTAGTACCACCTTTACCTGGAGTAACACCACCAACAACTTTTGTACCGTAGTCTAAAGCTTGTGCAGAGTGGAAAGTACCGTTTTTACCAGTAAAACCTTGTACCAATACTTTAGTGTCTTTATTAATTAATACGCTCATGATTGATACTCCCCTTACGCTTTAACTGCAGCTACAACTTTTTCTGCGGCATCAGACAAGCCGTTTGCAGAAATTAATTTCAAACCAGATTCATCAAGTAATTTAGCACCTAACTCAGCGTTGTTACCTTCTAAACGAACAACAACTGGAACAGTTACGTTTACTTCTTGAACCGCTGCAATAATCGCTTCAGCAATCATGTCACAACGTACGATACCACCGAAGATGTTGATTAAAACACCTTGTACAGATGTATCAGCAAGGATGATTTTGAACGCTTCGATTACGCGCTCTTTAGTTGCACCGCCACCAACGTCAAGGAAGTTTGCAGGCTGACCACCATAAAGTTTAATGATGTCCATAGTTGCCATTGCAAGACCAGCACCGTTAACCATACAACCGATGTTACCTTCTAAAGCAACATAGTTAAGATCAAATTCAGATGCTTTTAATTCACGCTCATTCTCTTGAGATTTGTCACGTAAAGCAGCAACTTTAGGTAAACGGTAAAGCGCGTTAGAGTCGATACCAACTTTCGCATCAACACATAAAATTTCGCCATTTTCACGAACTGAAAGTGGGTTAATTTCAAATAATGCAAAGTCATTTTCAACAAATGCTTGGTAAGCAGCTGTCATGATTTTTACAAATTGACCGATTTGCTTGTCTTTCAAATCTAATGCAAACGCAACTTCACGCGCTTGGAATGGTTGTAAGCCAACTAATGGATCAACTTCAACTTTGATAATTTTTTCTGGAGTTTCTTCAGCAACTTTCTC
Organism: Acinetobacter lactucae; assembly: GCF_013122135.1. Taxonomy (NCBI): domain Bacteria; kingdom Pseudomonadati; phylum Pseudomonadota; class Gammaproteobacteria; order Moraxellales; family Moraxellaceae; genus Acinetobacter; species Acinetobacter lactucae. The sequence continues at coordinate 786,415 of NZ_CP053391.1, read as the reverse complement.
GATTTCTACACCACCTTCTGTAGAAGCCATGAAAGTAATACGACGGCTAGAACGATCTACAACCGCGCCCAAGTAAAGCTCACGCTCAACTGGATATACGTCTTCAGCAACAATAATGCTGTTTACTGGTTGACCATTTGCATCTGTTTGATACGTTACAAGACGAGTACCAATGATATTGTTTGCAAATTCGATAACGTCTTCTTTAGATTTTGCAACTTTAACGCCACCAGCCTTACCACGACCACCAGCATGAACTTGCGCTTTCATTACCGCGAATTTACCACCAAGCTGTTCAAATGCAGCAACTGCTTCGTCTGCATTGGTAGCCAAGATACCTTCTTGTACTGGCATACCATATTCTTTCAATAACGCTTTAGCTTGATACTCATGTAAGTTCATTTAGTTACCTACTTAACTTTGTTTGTTGTCTTCAATTTGCGCAACATTCTCATGTTGTATATGCAAATTGCTGTCTACGTCTTTCACCTTGATGCTTTTTTAATCACACCATCGAATGTGAAAAAGAGCGGAGAACCGCTCTTTATTTTATTTACGCTTACGTTGAATCGCGTGAATTGCACGACCATCTACAGCAAGTGCAGCTTCATGAACAACTTCAGAGAATGTTGGATGACCAAATGTCATTAACTGAAGATCTTCAACAGAAGATACAAATTCAAGAGCGATCATACCTTGGTGTACGATATCAGATGCAGCAGGTCCAATAACATGCATACCTAATAAACGGTCAGTTTTTGCATCAGCAACAAACTTAACAAAACCAGCACCTTCACCCGCCGCTAAAGCACGACCATTTACAGCAAAACCGAATTGACCAGTTTTAACTTCATGACCTTTTTCTTTAGCTTGTTCTTCAGTTAAACCAACCCAAGCCGCTTCCGGATGTGTATAAATAACAGAAATGATTGTGTCATAGTTCACTTGAGCTGCATGACCGTGAATACGCTCAACAGCCATTACACCTTCTTCCATTGCTTTATGAGCAAGCATTGGACCGCGAACTAAGTCACCAATCGCGTATACACCTTCTACAGAAGTTGCACAGTGATCGTTTACTTCTACTAGACCACGTTCAGTCAATTTAATGCCTGAATCATCTGCCAATAAACCTTCTGCGTAAGCTTTACGGCCTACACAAACGATTAATTTGTCAAAAGTCTGAGTTTTTTCTTCGCCACCTTGAGTGTATTTAACAGTCACTTCACGACCATTAACTTCAGTACCAGAAACTTTAGCACCAATACGAATATCAAGGCCTTGCTTAGTTAAAAGTTTTTGGTAGTCTTTCGCCAAAGCTTTATCAGCCATTGGTAAGAATGCATCCATTGCTTCGAAAACAACAACTTCAGCACCAAGACGACGCCAAACAGAACCAAGCTCTAAACCGATTACACCAGCACCAATTACACCTAAACGCTTAGGTACTTCTGGGAAGTTCAATGCACCAGTTGAATCAACAATAATATCTTGATCTACAGGAGCTACTGGAATATTTACAGGCACAGAACCAGACGCAAGAATAACGTATTTAGGTTCTAAAACTTGAGTTTCACCTTCATGAGAAACGAACTCAACTTTTTTACCAGCAAGTAATTTACCTGTACCTTTTAACCATTCAATACCATTGCCTTTAAGCAATTGATCGATACCACCAGTTAATTGGTCAACAATTTTGTCTTTACGAGCAAGAAGCTTAGCAAGATCAAAATTCACTTCACCTGTAGTGATACCGTGGTCAGCTAAGTGATGTACTGTATCTTCATAACGGTGAGAAGAGTCAAGTAATGCTTTAGAAGGAATACAACCTACGTTTAAGCATGTACCACCTAAAGATGGCTTACCGTTGTGAATACGTTTTTCGATACAAGCGACTTTAAAACCTAGTTGAGCAGCGCGAATCGCAGCTTCATAACCACCAGGACCACCGCCAATAACAACAAGATCAAACTGTTGAGACATTGTTTATCTCCATGGTCCGAGATAGAGGATCACTCTACCTCGGTAATATTATTCGAAGAAATTAAAGATCAAGGATGAGTTTAGCTGGCTCTTCTAACAATTCTTTGATTGCTACCAAGAAACCTACAGCTTCTTTACCATCGATCATACGGTGGTCATAAGAAAGTGCTAAATACATCATTGGCAAGATTTCAACTTGACCATTTACAGCCATAGGACGCTCTTGGATTTTGTGCATACCCAAGATACCAGTTTGTGGCTGATTCAAAATTGGAGTTGAAAGTAATGAACCGAAAGTACCACCGTTAGTGATTGTGAAAGTACCACCAGTCATTTCTTCGATAGACAATTTACCATCACGTGCTTTACCAGCATAAGCAGCAATACCTGCTTCAACTTCTGCATAGCTCATACGGTCAGTATCACGTAATACTGGAACAACAAGACCACGATCAGAAGATACTGCAACACCGATGTCATAGTAACCGTGATAAACAATATCATCGCCATCAATTGAAGCGTTTACAGCTGGGTAGCGTTTAAGTGCTTCAGTCGCAGCTTTAACAAAGAATGACATGAAGCCTAAACGAGCACCATGGCGTTTTTCAAACGCATCTTTATATTGCTTACGCAATTCCATGATTGGCTTCATGTTAACTTCGTTGAATGTAGTTAACATTGCTGTTTCTTGAGTAGCAGCAAGAAGACGCTCAGCAACACGCTTACGTAAACGAGTCATTGGAACACGTTTTTCGATACGTTCACCAACAGCTACACTTAACGGAGTAACGTTAGCAGCTGGTTTAGCTTGATGGTTTGCAACATCTTCTTTAGTGATACGACCACCACGACCAGTACCTTGTACGTCAGCAGCAGCAATACCAGATTCAGTTAAAGCTTTACGAACCGCAGGAGCTTGGTCAGATACAGTTTCTGTACGTTCAACAACAGGCGCTGCACCAGCTTGAGTTTGAGCAACTGCTTGTTCTACTGCTGCAGGAGCAGCAGCTGCGCCAGCACCAGCTTCAAACTGAGCAATTACTTCGTCAGAAAGAACTGTATCGCCTTCATCTTTAATGATCGCAACTAAGCTACCATCAGCAGGAGCAACCACTTCTAAAACAACTTTGTCGGTTTCAATATCACAGATCACTTCGTCACGTGATACAGGTTCACCCACCTTTTTGTGCCAAGTTGCGATGGTTCCATCTGCAACAGACTCTGGGAATACCGGTGCTTTAATTTCGGTTGCCATTATTGAGAATCTCCTGATTGTTCAGCTTCGATTGCCAATGCATCATTAATTAGCTGAGCTTGTTGTTTTGCATGCAAGTACGGTGAGCCACAAGCTGGTGCAGCAGAAGCTTCACGACCTGCAAAACTGATACGGATTTGTTTGCCAGATTTTAAGATATCATCATATAAACGCGGTGCGATAAATAACCATGCGCCTTGATTCTTCGGCTCTTCTTGTGCCCAAACAAGTTCTTTTACGTTTGGATATGCAGCCAAGATTTCAGCAAGACGCTGCTCTGGATATGGATACAACTGTTCAATACGTACAATTGCGACATTAGTTAAGTTTTGCTCACGACGTTTTTCAAGTAAGTCGTAATAAACTTTACCACCACAAAGTACAAGACGAGTTACATCTGACTTGTTAATTTGATCGATTTCGTCAATTACAGTTTGGAATGAACCATTTGCAAGCTCTTCTAAAGTAGAAGTCGCAAGTTTATGACGAAGTAAAGATTTCGGTGACATTACAATCAATGGCTTACGAATTGGGCGTACAGCTTGACGACGTAATGCGTGGAAAATCTGTGCAGGTGTCGTTGGAGTGATCACTTGCATATTATCTTCAGCACATAACTGTAAGAAACGTTCTAAACGAGCTGATGAGTGTTCTGGGCCTTGACCTTCGAAACCGTGTGGTAACAACATTGTTAAACCACAAACACGTTCCCACTTAGTTTCACCAGAAGCAATGAACTGGTCAATTACAACCTGAGCACAGTTTACGAAGTCACCAAATTGTGCTTCCCAAATAATTAAGCTCTTAGGAATTGTAGTTGCGTAACCATATTCAAATGCAAGAACAGCTTCTTCAGATAAAAGAGAGTCGTAAATCGCAAAACGTGGTTGGTTCTCTTTAACATGACAAAGAGGAATGTAAGTTGAACCATCAGCTTGGTTATGCAATTTCGCATGACGGTGTGAGAAGGTACCACGACCCACGTCTTCACCAGTAATACGAACTAGATAATCTTCATCTAATAAAGTTGCATAAGCTAAAGTTTCTGCTGCACCCCAGTTTAATGGAGTTTCACCAGTTTGCATTTTTACGCGGTCTTCAATTACTTTTTGAACCTGACGCTGCATTACAAACCCTTCAGGAAGTTTGCTCATGCCCTCGCCTAATTCTTTAAGGCGATTCAAGTCAAATGAAGTATCCCAATCGTCTGTGTAGTCATGGCCCAAATATGGAGTCCAATCAACAAACATTTTGGTATTTGGCTCAAGCACTAAAGCATTCGCCACATGATTACCAGCTTCTAAATCAGAACGGTAATCTTCAACCATTTGGTCAGCTTCAGCACGATCAAGTATTTTCTCTTGAACAAGTTGATCAGCATAAAGTGTACGAGTAGTTGCTTTCTTAGCAATTACTTGATACATCAATGGTTGTGTACCAGATGGCTCATCTGCTTCGTTATGGCCGCGACGACGATAACAGAACAAGTCAATTACGACATCTTTACGGAATTCGTGACGGAAATCATGTGCTAATTGAGTAGCAAAGATAACAGCTTCAGGATCATCACCATTTACGTGGAAAATTGGTGCCTGAATCATTTTAGCAACGTCAGTACAATATTCAGTAGAACGTGCATCACGTGGATCAGAAGTTGTGAAACCTACTTGGTTGTTCACAATAATATGAACTGTACCACCAACCGTATAGCCACGAGTTTGTGACATTTGGAAGGTTTCCATGTTCACGCCCTGACCTGCAAATGCCGCATCACCATGAACAATAACTGGTAGTACGTCATCACCGCCAATGTCTCTACGACGTACTTGACGTGCACGTACAGAACCTTCAACTACAGGACCAACAATTTCCAAGTGAGATGGGTTAAATGCCAATGCCAAGTGAACTTCGCCACCCGGAGTCATTACATTACTTGAGAAACCTTGGTGGTATTTAACGTCGCCAGAACCTTTTTTATGAATTGATTTACCTTCGAACTCACCAAATAAGTCCGCAGGGTTTTTACCCATAATATTCACAAGAAGGTTTAAACGGCCACGGTGTGGCATACCGATAACAACTTCTTTACAACCTACAGCACCAGCACGCTGAATAATCTCGTTTACCATAGGAATAAAAGATTCGCCGCCTTCAACACCAAAGCGTTTAGCGCCAACGTATTTATTACCTAAGTATTTTTCAAGACCTTCTGCAGCTGTTAAACGCTCTAAGAAGCCTTTCTTTTGATCATTTGTGTAATTGAATTTACCACGAACACTCTCAAGACGTTGTTGAATCCAACGCTTTTCTTTTGTGTCCACGATATGCATGTATTCAACACCGATTGAACCACAATAGATTGCTTCCATTGCTTCAATCATTTCAGCAAGTGTTGCTTCACTCTTGCCGATCTCAAGATTGCCTGTATTGAATACTGTGTCTAAATCTGATTTGGTTAAACCGTGAGCTGAAAGATCTAAATCTGGAATCTCTTCACGCTTAGCAAGACCTAATGGATCTAATTTAGCTTTTTGATGTCCGCGATTACGATAAGCAGCAATAAGTTGTAAAACGCCAATTTGACGACGCTCATGCTCAGTACTTACAGTACTTTGTACAACAGGTTGAACACGATTAGCATTACGTCCTAGTAATAGGAATTGCTCACGCACAGCGCTGTGTGGTTGGTCACCCTTTGGATATTTATCGAAATATTGGCGCCAGTCCTCAGCTACAGAGGTTGGGGAAGTCAGGTACTGCTCGTAAAGTTCTTCAATATACGCTGCACTATCAGCGGAAAGTTCAGTGTCAAGACGCAATGCGTCAGCAACTTCTTGCATTTGTGGACCCATTTCCTATTGCAAAAAATATTACAGGCTGCCTTTTAAGCATACCCATGATGCATAATGCCAAATTGGTAAAAAAGGCATTACTTACCCAACAGGTCACTAAGACCATGGGGCGTCATACTACCTAGAGAGAAAACTCCATAGGTAATTAATGAATCACAACGCCCTCAATGGCATCATCACTCACCTTATACTCGATTAAAACCGAGCAATTTTTTGCAAATCTTTTTAGAAAAATTAACTTTAAAATTAACTTTTCTAAAATGACTTTAACCATAAAAATTAAGCACAGATCTAAGATCGTGCTACTTAAATTAATTTCACTAGTATACGCTTTTTTCACCTATAACTTTGTGGCAAATCGTATCATGTTCTTAAACAACGATTGATTTTTTTGACACATACCACCTATAAATTGGCGAAATACATAAGCGATTTTATCTTTTAATATACGGTGCAATATATAAAATCCTCGCTCTTTTCGACCAAAGTCTAAAGTTTACATTATAAAGTTAAAAAAAAACGCACATCAAGGATGCGCGTTTTCTATTTGTGCAGAATTAACCCGCTTGATCTAATAGCATATTACGGATGTGACCGATTGCTTTAGTAGGGTTTAGTCCTTTAGGACATACTGACACACAGTTCATAATACCTTTACAACGGAACAAACTGAATGGATCGTCAAGACGAGCCAAACGGTCTGCAGTAGCAGTATCACGAGAGTCGATGATAAAACGGTATGCATTCAACAATGCTGAAGGACCCAAGAATTTATCAGGGTTCCACCAGAATGATGGGCATGAAGTTGAACAACATGCACAAAGAATACATTCATACAAACCATTTAAGTGTTCACGCTCTTCAGGAGACTGTAAACGCTCTTTAGGTGGAGCTGGTTGGTTATTGATCAAGAATGGCTGAATTTTGTCATATTGATCATAGAATTGGTTCATATCAACAACCAAATCTTTAACAACCGGCAAACCTGGTAATGGACGAATTACAATTTTCTCAGGCAGGTCGTTTAAATTCCATAAACAAGCCAAACCATTTTTACCATTAATGTTTACACCATCCGAACCACAAATACCTTCACGGCATGAACGACGGAACGTTAATGATTCATCTTGAACCTTCAAAGCAAGTAATGCATCAAGCAACATACGGTGCTTATCAGTCAATTCAAGCTTGAAAGTTTGCATGTACGGCGCTTTATCCTTATCAGGATCATAGCGGTAGATTTCGAATGTACGAGTACCTCTACTCATCTTTATACTCCCGATTAGAATGTACGTGGTGCTGGTGGAATTGCATCAACAGTCAACGGCTTGAAGCGCACTGGCTTATATTCCAAACGGTTGTCTGATGAATACCATAAAGTATGCTTCATCCACTCATCATCACGGCGACCGTATGAATAAGTTGGGTGATCAGCTGGCAATTCATAATCAACTACAGTATGCGCACCACGACATTCTTTACGCGCAGCAGCTGAAATTAATGTAGCTTTTGCAACTTCATATAAGTTTTCAACTTCAAGCGCTTCAACACGTGCAGTGTTAAATACTTTAGATTTATCTTTCAAGTGAATGTTGCGCACACGTGGCTCAAGAGCAAGAATCTCTTTAACACCTTTATCAAGCAAAGCTTGAGTACGGAATACACCAGCGTGGTCTTGAACGATATCACGAATCGCATCAGCAACTTCTTGTGCATTTTCACCAGAAGTTGATTCATCCAACTTACGTACGCGATCTAATGTTTGCTCTAATACGTTTGTTGGAAGCGGTGCATATTCATCACCATGATGCTTAGTTACGTAGTCGATAATGTGCTCACCAGCAGCTTTACCAAATACAACCAAGTCAAGAAGTGAGTTAGTACCTAAACGGTTTGCACCATGTACTGATACACAAGAACATTCACCAATTGCATAGAAACCTTTTACAGGTTTAGTGTAGTTGTCTGTACCTGCTTCAGGTAAGCACACTTGACCATGCATATTTGTAGGAATACCACCCATTTGATAATGGATTGTTGGTACTACAGGAATTGGTTCTTTAGTAATGTCAACATTCGCGAATTTTTTACCAATCTCAAATACAGATGGTAAACGCTTCATGATTGTGTCAGCACCTAAGTGGGTCATATCAAGTAAGATATAATCACCTTTTGGACCACAACCACGACCTTCTTTAATTTCTTGGTCCATAGAACGTGATACGAAGTCACGTGGAGCCAAGTCTTTTAAAGTTGGTGCATAACGTTCCATGAACGGTTCGCCGTCTTTGTTACGAAGGATCGCACCTTCACCACGACAACCTTCAGTCAACAATACGCCTGCGCCCGCAACACCTGTTGGGTGGAATTGCCAGAATTCCATATCTTGTAATGGAATACCAGCACGAGCAGCCATACCAAGACCGTCACCAGTGTTGATATAAGCATTCGTTGATGCACGGTAAACACGACCAGCACCACCGGTCGCAAACAATGTCGCTTTTGCTTGGAATACTGCGATATTACCAGTTTCTTGGTCAATCGCTGTTACACCAAGAACATCACCTGCTTCGTTACGGATCAAATCAAGAGCGATCCATTCAACGAAGAACTGAGTGCCCATTTTCACGTTGCTTTGATAAAGCGTGTGTAATAATGCGTGACCAGTACGGTCAGCAGCAGCACAAGCACGTGGAACTGGTTTATCACCATAGTTCGCAGAGTGACCACCGAACGGACGCTGGTAAATTGTACCATCAGCGTTACGGTCAAAAGGCATACCCATGTGTTCAAGTTCATATACAACTTTTGGTGCTTCACGACACATAAATTCAATTGCGTCTTGGTCACCTAACCAGTCAGAACCTTTTACCGTATCGTAAAAGTGGAAATGCCAGTTATCTTCTTGCATGTTACCTAACGACGCACCGATACCGCCCTGAGCAGCAACTGTATGTGAACGTGTCGGGAAAACTTTAGTAAGTACTGCAACTTTCAAACCTGCTTGAGCAAGTTGGTAAGATGCACGCATACCAGAACCACCACCACCAACGATAACTGCATCGAAAGTGAGGTTTTGAATATTTGAATAATCTTCTTTAGGGGTTATCGCGCCCATGATATCTTCCTATCAATTCGCCCAGAAAATCTGGATACCCCAGATTGCGTACACAAACACTGCAATAATGACAGCCGTCGTCAGTACAAGGCGTAAACCTTTCGCTGAAGGACCCATTTGACGAGTAGTGACATAGTCAGTGAAAACTTGCCACATACCAATCCATGCGTGTGCGATAAGCGATAAAATTGCCAATAAAGAAAAAATCTTCATTGGTAATGTCATCATGAAGCCAGCCCACTGTTGATAGTCAAATCCACCTTTGCAGAGAATCCAACCAAAAAGAACAACAGTATAAGCTGCTAATACAACCGCACTTACACGCTGGATAAACCAATCACGAGAACCTGAACCAGTTAAACCTGTAGCACTTTTCATTAGAACATAATCCATACAAAGGCTGCGATAATGGCTACCACAGATAAGATCAATGAAATTGTCGCTGCAATACGACCACTTTGCAGTTCTTCAGCAAAACCTAAATCTGCAAGTAAGTGCTTAACTCCAGCAATAAAGTGGAATATCAAGCCGGCTGCAAATACCCAAACAACAAAACGTACAAGGATATTTCCAAAAACGACATTTTTAACGTAGTCAAATCCTTCTGGTGAAGATAATGATTTATCTAGAATCCATAAGAGAACTGGTACTAATAAGAAAACGATGACACCTGATAAACGGTGTAAAATTGATGCAATAGCCACGGGTGAGCGTAAATTTACCGCTAACACCTGACCCATGGACAAATTGACAGGTCTGTTGCTTTTCACAGCGGGCATCCTGTAGGTAGAAACTCCGACCGGAGTTTGTTGAATTAATTCCAAGGAAAGCTGGCATTGTTAGGCAAGCACAGCTCATGCCTAACCTATAAACGACACTGAATTATAAAACGCGAAGTATCAAAATACAAACAATCCACTTTGCCATTTCAGCAAAAAACCATTAAATAAGAATCATTCAAAACAATATTACATTATTAGGTCAATAAAAAAACTATACCTATATACATCATGTCCTTGTTTAAAATAACTTTTTATTTAATTTCATTTTTTCTGAAATTTCTTTTAAATAAGCCGATTTTAGACTAAAGATAAAGTTATAAATTCCTCATATCAATAGAAAAATGATCGCAATACCCTCCTATTTTCAATGTGAGTCACATTTTCAAATAAGTGAACAGACTTATATTTCAGTTAGATATTAAGCGATCTACACTAATTTTTCGAAAGTGAATTTCATTAAAAAACAGTTCTTATGATTTTAAACTCGTCTGATAAGCTATTTTTTATACAATTAAACTTAAAAAAAGAACAATATTCTTTGTTACAACTAAATAAAAATACAATTTTTTTTGAGTATAAATTTGAAATTACATCATGAGTTTTATGATTTTTTTAAGCGGAGTGGCATTTTCTACCGTCTTATTATTCTGAATTGCAATTTATAAATTTGCTTACAATTGTACTCATCCTTCATTTTTTTTCTGCACGTTCTTGTTGAATTGACTTATTATACCATCCCGATGCAGTGATTTTACTGACTTTTTTGCTCGGGTCTTGATGACTAACTCTCTGTGGGAACGTCATTTTTTATCCATAAGTATAATTGACAAAATTTCAGTACTCACTAATCTTATAGCAAATTTTGACACCGTCTGATTCGCACATGAGAACATTAGGATTTCGAGTCAGATCAACATTCACCAGGACAGGAGATCTATTGAATGTCTGAAGCAAATGGCAAAAAAGCCGTATTACATCTTGATGGCAAAGAAATTGGATTACCAATCTACAGTGGCACTTTAGGTCCAGATGTAATTGATGTCAGCAGCATACTGAAAGAAGGTCATTTTACTTTCGATCCTGGTTTTATGGCGACAGCCGCATGCGAATCTAAAATTACTTTTATTGATGGTGACAAAGGTATTTTATTACACCGCGGCTACCCAATTGATCAGTTAGCAACTCAAGCAGACTATCTTGAAACTTGTTATTTATTATTAAATGGTGAGCTTCCAACTGCTGAACAAAAAGTTGAGTTTGATACGAAAGTACGTGCTCACACTATGGTTCACGATCAAGTTAGCCGTTTCTTCAATGGTTTCCGTCGTGATGCTCACCCAATGGCGATCATGGTCGGTGTTGTAGGTGCATTATCTGCGTTCTATCACAACAACCTAGATATTGAAGACATCAACCACCGTGAAATCACTGCAATTCGCTTAATTGCAAAAATTCCAACACTTGCTGCTTGGAGTTACAAATATACAGTAGGTCAACCATTCATCTATCCACGTAACGATTTAAGTTATGCGGAAAACTTCTTGCACATGATGTTTGCTACTCCTGCTGACCGTGATTACAAAGTTAATCCTGTTCTTGCTCGCGCAATGGATCGTATTTTCACGCTTCATGCTGACCATGAGCAAAATGCTTCTACATCTACAGTACGTCTTGCTGGTTCTACTGGTGCAAACCCGTATGCATGTATCTCTGCTGGTATCTCTGCACTTTGGGGACCTGCTCACGGTGGTGCAAACGAAGCAGTTCTTAAGATGCTTGATGAAATCGGTAGCGTTGAAAACGTTGCAGAGTTCATGGAAAAAGTTAAACGCAAAGAAGTTAAACTTATGGGCTTCGGTCACCGCGTTTACAAAAACTTCGATCCACGTGCTAAAGTGATGAAGCAAACTTGTGACGAAGTTCTTGAAGCATTAGGTATCAACGATCCTCAATTAGCACTTGCTATGGAACTTGAGCGTATCGCATTGAACGACCCGTACTTCGTTGAGCGTAAACTTTACCCTAACGTAGACTTCTACTCAGGTATCATCCTTAAAGCGATTGGTATCCCAACAGAAATGTTTACTGTAATCTTCGCTCTTGCTCGTACAGTTGGTTGGATCAGCCACTGGTTAGAAATGCACAGCGGCCCTTACAAAATCGGTCGTCCTCGTCAGCTTTATACTGGTGAAACTCAACGCGACATCAAACGTTAATATTCGAAAGAAAATTAATGAAAAAAAAGCTGCCTTCTGGCAGCTTTTTTATTTACGTCTTTTCTACTCTAGACTTATTCTTCTTCATACATAGTTAACAAGTGATGGCTAATTCCATCTGCTCGCAACCAAGCCAACTCATAGCTCGCTTTAGCCAAAGCCAAAACACGTCTTTCGAACTCAACCCATATGGTTTTGACTTGAGACTCCGAAATACCCAAACCACTCTCGTGTGCTAGATGTTTATTCTTTTCACATATCTTTAAAGCGTGATAAAGCTTACGGCCTTGGCTCGCCCCTTCCATTAACCGAACACGCTTACTTAAAATGAAGCCCTCAACATGCTGTAAGTCCGCATGAGGCAGCATCGGTACTAAGATTTGATTCAACTGATCGTCTAAACGCTTCCATACAGCCAAACGCTGCTCTGCCGTATAAGTATTCCATTGAATCACCTCGTGATTAAAACGACGACAACCACGACAAACCTGATCACCAAAAACTGTTGAACAACGCCCTGCACATGGGGTGAGAGAGAGCGTTCGATGATCATTACTCAAAACAAACTCCTTAAATAAACCATATACTTTTTATGGTTTTCTCGCTTATTACAAATTTTCGCGCTAAAATATGCGCCTTAAATTTCTATCTTAATACATTTGGAGTTTTCCATGAACGCTACTGTAGAACAGCTTGCACCTGTAGAACAGCAAGCGACCGCAGGTTGGGTTGTTGCCGCACTATATCAATTTAAAGAAGTTCAAGATCCTGCCGATCTTCAACAACGCTTATTAGACTTAGTGAAAACAATTAATCTTTGCGGAACTCTGATTGTAGCAGGTGAAGGAATTAATGGTACTGTTGCTGGCGATCGCGTAGCAATTGATACGTTACATCAATTTTTGCTCAATGAAGGCTTCGTCTCTATGGAATACAAAGAATCCCATAGTTCTGACAAGCCTTTCCGCAAAATGAAAATTAAGCTTAAAGAAGAAATTGTAACTTTAGGCGTTGAAGTTAAACCTCGCGACTTAGTGGGTCACTACCTTGATCCTAAAGAGTGGAATGATTTAATTGCTCGTGATGATGTAATTTTAATCGACACACGTAATGATTACGAATATAAAGCGGGTACATTTAAGGGCGCGATTGACCCTAAAACAGAAACATTCCGTGAATTCCCAGAATACGTTAAGAAAGAATTAGAGCAACATAAAGATAAAAAAATTGCGATGTTCTGTACTGGTGGTATTCGCTGTGAAAAATCAACGTCTTTACTTCTTCAAGAAGGATTTAAAGAGGTTTACCACCTTAAAGGCGGTATTCTTAAGTACCTAGAAGAAACCCCTGCTGATGAAAGCTTATGGGAAGGCGAATGTTTCGTATTTGACGGACGTACTGCTGTAACTCATGGCGTCGAAGAAGGCGTTAACATTAAATGTCATGCTTGTGGTTGGCCTTTAACTCCTGAAGAGTCGGCTCTACCTAGTTATGAACACGGTGTTTCTTGCGTTTATTGCATCGACAAGACCACAGAAAAGCAAAAAGCTGGTTTCCGTATGCGACAGTCACAAATTGCTGCTGCAAAACGTAAACGCCTATAAAACTATAATATAGTTTTTAAAGGGCATTTAGAATTCTAACTGCCCTTTTTTATTTTATATCACTAAATTTTTCGTAATAAAAAACGCCCTAGAAAGGACGTTATTTATTATTTCTTCTAATAAATTAATTTGGAGTATGGTACATCAAATATAATTCATTCAAATTATCTGGGATTTCTTCTGCCAGTTCATCCATTAACTGTCCATTACGACGGAAAGATTCCATCTGTGGATCTTCTTCATCAATTCCACTAAATACCATCATTGGTAAAGTTAAATCAATTAATTGTTCTTCATATTCAGGTGCAAACCATGCATCTTCATTTAAGAACATTGCATCAACAAATCCAACACTCCAGTCACCTAAGCTAGACTCAACATCGGCTTCTTCAATTTCAAACGGAAATTCAATTCCATTTTCATTTGCTAAGTCTTGTCGAATTGACTCTAACCACGCTTTGATCTGCTGAATAATTTCGGCAGGAACTTTTTTATGGTTATTATCAAATAATTCATCTAACCAACGATCAAACTGAGGGCCTACTGCAATTGCACACAGAAAACCATGAGTTGCAGCGAAATCTAGACCATACTCATTGTGGTCTCCATCTAGATATTCACTTAATTGGTCTAAATCTAACGCACTCATTGTGTTACCTGACTATAAAAAAGAAATCTACGATAGCATAGCATCTAAGCTGACGATGCCCTATTCAGATTTGATTAGTCTTCATCATCAAGATCATCATCGTCTAAATCGTAATCAAAATCTTTTAACTCACGCTCCAAACGGCGTTGAGCCAATAGATCATCAATTAATCTACGTTTTTCTAATGATTCTTTCGCAGTGATTTTGCCTGATGACTCATCAAAACCGACATCATCATCATCACCGTAGTTATCATCTAATTCAAAATCTGTAGAAGACACTAAAACTACCTCTAATGAAAAAATGTGAATGGGTCTAGCCGCTATTTATCTTGGTTATTTAAACGTGTCAAGTTTTATTTATATTTTTTTCATTAAACTGCATATTTGTACTTTTTTTCGCCCAAAAAATTGTGTATTTATAAACCTGAACTATTTTTTTGATCAGAAAAAAATTCTATGATCTTTTCGATGATTTAACCTTGAAAAAAATGATTTTAGCCCAATATTCAAAAAACAGACGTGAATTCAAAGATATTTTTTATTTAACGGTTGCTGATCAAAGCCAAAACATTTCAAGCAAATTGTGCTATCATGCACGGTTTTTCACTGCCACAGATTCAACAAAGAGTAAGCAAAGATGAGCGATATGCATTCCCCTACTTCTCAAGTAGCGGCTCTGATTAGCCGAGGCAAAGAACAAGGTTACTTAACTTACGCTGAGGTTAACGATCATCTGCCGGACTCGATTACTGAAAGCGAACAGATTGAAGACATTATTCAAATGCTTCAAGACGTTGGTATTCCTGTACACGAGCGTGCACCTGAATCTGACGATACCATGTTCGGTGAGTCGGCTGACGCAACTGATGAGGTTGCTGAAGAAGAAGCTGCTGCCGTACTTGCATCGGTTGAAAATGAGCCTGGACGTACGACAGACCCTGTACGTATGTACATGCGTGAAATGGGTACAGTTGAGCTGTTAACCCGTGAAGGTGAAATCAGCATTGCCAAGCGTATTGAAGAAGGTATCCGTGATGTCCTTAATTCAATTGCTTACTGGCCAAATGCTGTTGAAGTTGTATTAAAAGAATATAATGATTTCTTAACTGGCGAACGCCGTCTTGCCGATATTTTATCTGGCTACCTCGATCCTGAAACTGATGAAGATATTCCAGAAGTTTTAGAAGAAGTTGAAGAGCTTGAGGAAGACGAGTCATCTTCAAAAGCAACGAAAGAAGTTAAGCTTGATGATGACGATGAAGAAGAAGAGTCTGAAGGTGATGACGACTCTGAAGGTGATTCAGGTCCAGACCCAGAAGTTGCAAAAGTTCGTTTCACCGAGCTTGAAGCTGCTTGGGCTAAAACAAAAGCTGTTGTTGAAAAACATGGTCGTAACAGCCCAGAGGCAGAAGAAGCTTTAGAAGCTTTAGCTACTGTGTTTATGATGTTTAAATTTACACCACGTTTATTTGACATCATCTCTGAAATGATCCGTGGTACACATGAGCAAATTCGTGCCAATGAACGTGAAATCATGCGTTATGCAGTACGTCGTGGCCGTATGGATCGTACTCAATTCCGTACATCTTTCCCTAAACAAGAATCTAATCCAGCTTGGTTAGATGAACAAATTGCTAAAGCCCCTGCTGAAATCAAGGCGCATTTAGAAAAAGTTCGTCCAGATGTTTTAGCATTCCAACAAAAGATTGCAGATATTGAGAAAGAGCTTAGTTTAAGCGTTGCTGAAATTAAAGATATCTCTAAACGTATGGCGATTGGCGAAGCGAAAGCACGTCGTGCCAAGAAAGAAATGGTAGAAGCCAACCTCCGTTTGGTAATTTCGATTGCGAAGAAATATACTAACCGTGGTTTACAGTTCCTTGACTTGATTCAAGAAGGGAACATTGGTTTGATGAAAGCTGTAGACAAGTTTGAATACCGTCGTGGTTATAAATTCTCGACCTATGCAACTTGGTGGATTCGTCAGGCGATTACCCGTTCGATTGCCGATCAGGCTCGTACGATTCGTATTCCAGTGCACATGATTGAAACGATTAACAAGATCAACCGTGTATCTCGTCAATTGTTACAAGAAATGGGCCGTGAACCAACACCTGAAGAATTAGGTGAACGTTTAGAAATGGATGAAGTTAAGGTTCGTAAAGTACTTAAAATTGCTAAAGAACCAATTTCAATGGAAACACCCATTGGTGATGATGAAGATTCGCATCTTGGCGATTTCATTGAAGATCAAAACATCACTTCTCCAATTGATGCTGCGACTTCAGAAGGCTTAAAAGAAGCAACTCGTGAAGTATTGGAAAACTTAACTGAACGTGAAGCGAAAGTATTGAAGATGCGTTTTGGTATTGATATGCCAACCGATCACACACTTGAAGAAGTTGGTAAACAATTTGACGTAACACGTGAACGTATCCGTCAGATTGAAGCGAAAGCATTGCGTAAATTACGCCACCCTTCTCGTTCTGAACACTTACGTTCTTTCTTGGAAAATGACTAAGTTTTGAAAGCTTGAAATTTCAAAACCAAGCCCCATTTAATAGAAAGAGCTATAAACGCCTGCGCTAATGCAGGCGTTTCAAATCATGAGGTAACTTATGTTAGACCGCACTCCATCTCGCGAACTACAAGAACATCTTTGGGTATTTCCGATGGATTATCCAATTAAACTTATTGGCGATGCGGGTGAAGAATTACGTGTTGCTGTAGTCGATATCTTAGTGAAACATTTCCCAGACTTCGATCACTCAACATTAAAAGTTCAAGAATCTCGCACTGGCAAGTATCATTCTTTAACAGCACAATTGCGCTTTGAAGAATTGGAACAAGTTCATGCACTTTATGCTGACTTGGCTGCTTGTCCGCAGATTAGAACTGCGCTTTAATTTTAAGTTCTTCAATAAATACCACAGTCAGGCATTCTTACTGTGGTATTTTTTTGGAAATTTTAAAACCGCCACACCACGAAAAACCTTACAAATATTTAGAATTCCTTTTATAAAATCCTTTAAAATTACAAGGTTTTCGGCTTTATCTAGTAGATATTCACTGGACGCCGCATAAACTAACCTACAGGAAGATATTGTGATGAGCCTTGATAAACCTAACTTAATCATTCGGCAATGGAACGATTTACAAGATTATCAAAGCAAATTTGAAACCATGAAACTCTTAACAAATGAGCGAGATCAAAATACGCCCGATGAGTTATGGTTACTTCAGCATCATAATGTTTTAACTCAAGGTCAAGCTGGCAAACCTGAACATATCCTCATTTCATCAGATATTCCTGTAGTACAAACTGATCGTGGAGGGCAAGTAACTTGGCATGGACCTGGTCAACTTGTGGCTTACTTTATGTTTGATCTTAATCGTCTAAAATGGAACGTACGAACGTTAGTCAGTTTTGCTGAACAATTCATGATAGATGTTTTAAAAAAATATGGAATTGAAGCGTATGCTAAGCCTGATGCACCGGGAGTATATGTAGATGGCCGTAAGATTGGTTCCTTAGGTTTTAAAATCCGTCGTGGCCGTAGCTACCATGGGTTAGCGCTAAATCTGGACTGTGCCCTAGACGGGTTCCAGACAATCAATCCTTGTGGCTACGCAGGTTTAGAAATGGTGCGTATACAAGATTTGGTGACTCCTTATCCATCATTCACTCAACTTTGCCAAGACTTTATTGAGTATATTAAGAACACGGGGTACTTTAATGACCCAGAAGTCAAAACCGAATAAATCGCTTTGCGATGAAATAAAAATGGATTAGAGTAATTACTCTAAATTTGCTTTTGCATAATTTTAACAAGGGATACGCGAGTGATTTCGACAAAAGCTGTAAAGCCTACTCTGCAACTTGCCTACGTTAAGCTCATGATGGATGTTGTTGGTCGTGGCTTAGTCATGGCGAGTCAAGTGGACACTGAAATACAAGAGGAAGTATCTAAATTTCCTGTTCACTTTGTACTTTCAATGAATGTTTTCCCAAATGGACCAGCATTTTTTGCTCGAGTCACAGAAGACAAACAGTTAGAGCTACTCAAAAGAGCTGAAAGAAAGCCAGACTTAACTATTACATTCAAACATGTAACTCATGCCTTTTTAGTATTTTCTTTTCAAGAAAGTACTGCCCAAGCATTTGCTAATGACCGAATGATTGCTGATGGTGATGTATCTGCTGCCATTCGCTTAGTACGCTGTCTAAATAAAATGGAATCTCTTATTTTACCTAAATTGGTTGCGTCTCTTGCAGTCAAAGAATACCCAACCGAACTAACCCTAAAAGAAAAATTCAACGAAGCTGCAAATATTTATTTAAAAGTAGCTAAATCCTATTTCAAGCGGAGCGCATAACATGGCTAAACCATATTACGAATTCTTTTGTCCTGTAAAAGTCATTGCTGGTAATGCTGCGTTAGAACATATTCCGTTTGAACTTGCGACTTTAGGCGCGAAACGCCCGCTCATCATTACAGATAAAGGTGTGCGCGCAAATGGCTTACTCAACCCGATTGAAGCTGCATTCAGCACGACTGATGCTGTCATTGGTCATGTTTTCGATGATGTCCCACCAGACTCAAGTTTAGAAGTTGTTCGTCTTGCAGCAGAAGCTTATCGTACAAACAAATGTGATGCGATTATTGCCGTAGGTGGTGGTTCAGTTATCGATACTTCTAAAGCAACTAACATTTTAGTGTCTGAAGGTGGAGATGACTTACTTCAATATTCTGGTGCACACAATCTACCAAAACCATTAAAACCATTTTTCGTAATCCCGACTACATCAGGTACGGGATCTGAAGTGACTATGGTTGCCGTGGTTTCAGATACGCAAAAGAATGTTAAGTTAGCGTTCGCTTCTTATTACCTAATGCCACATGCAGCGATTCTAGATCCACGTATGACGCTTACATTGCCTCCTCATTTAACGGCAATGACAGGTATGGATGCATTAACACATTGTGTTGAAGCTTATACATGTATGGCTGCTAATCCACTTAGTGATGCTTATGCAAGTGCTGGCATTAAAAAAATCAGCGAGAACTTATTTAATGTCTTAGAAAATCCAAATGACTCACAAGGTCGTTTAGAACTAGCACAAGCCTCTACAATGGCGGGAATTGCATTTTCTAACTCAATGGTAGGCCTTGTACACTCTTTAGGTCATGCTTTAGGTGCTGTGGCTCACCTGCCTCACGGTTTATGCATGAATTTATTCTTGCCCTATGTACTTGAATACAATAAGCAAGTAAATGGCCAGAAAATTGGTGAGTTACTATTGCCCTTAGCCGGTGCTGATATCTATGCCCAAACTCCAGCAACCCAACGTGCAGACAGAGCGATTGCTACGATTTTAGCAATGCGTGATCGTCTATTTACTTTAACTAAGTTACCACGCACTTTACACGAAACAGGCAAAGTAACTGAAGCACAGCTCGATGAAGTTGCAGAGAAAGCACTAAATGATGGCTCAATTATTTACAATCCTAAAGAAGCAAGCCTAAAAGATATCCGAGATATCTTACAAAAGGCATGGTAATACCATAAGTTAAATTAAAAAAATTCTCATAAAATCCTGATTTTTATATAAAATCAGGATTTTTTTTATAGATGTGAATCTGTATTCATCATTTTATTTGTAAATATGGCAAAAAATTTGCTAAAAAATCGATGAAAGTACTGACAATTTGCATCAATTTAGGATAGATTGGCGCACTTTATCTTTTTCTGTAGGGGGGATCGTTCGTCTCAAACGATCCTTAACACCAAGCTGATCCTTGATCAACGATTATGAGGATAACGCCGTTGACAACTATCTCTGGGACTCCGTCTGTAGTTAAACTACAAAAAACGTTAGGTCTTTGGCATATTATTATTATTGGTTTAGCCTATATTCAGCCAATGACATTATTTGACACATTCGGTCTAGTTTCCGAAGAAAGTCATTACCATGTTCCGACTTCGTATATTTTTGCATTAATTGCAATTTTGCTAACATCAATTAGTTACGGACATATGATTAAGCGCTATCCGTCTTCAGGTTCAGCTTATACTTATGCACAAAAATCCATCCATCCCAATGTTGGATTTATGGTCGGTTGGTCATCTTGGTTAGATTATTTGCTTTCACCAATGGTCAATATTATTTTGGCTGGTATTTATCTTGATGCATTATTCCCTACAGTCAATCATTGGGTATGGGTGATTGTATTAACAGCGTTCATGACTGGTATTAACTTACGCGGTGCACGTTTTGTTGCTAATTTTAATAGCCTCATTGTATTTGTACAGTTACTCGTGATCGGTATATTTACTTATCTGGTCTATAGCAAATTACAAATGGGCTATAATGCAGAAGGTCCAATTACAGAAGCAACCCGTTATCAGTTATGGAGCTTAGAGCCTTTCTGGAATGAGTTGACATCCGTAGGAGCATTGGTCACTGGTGCAACATTACTTTGCTTCTCGTTTACCGGGTTCGACTCTTTAAGTTCTTTAGCAGAAGAAACAAAAGATACTGAAAAAACATTACCTAAAGCGATTTTCTTAACAGCACTTATCGCTGGAGTAATCTTTGTCATCAGTACTTACTTCATGCAAATTTACTTCCCTAATGACCCTAAAAACTACTTTGAAGATGTTGCAGCAACACAGCCAGACATTTTATTACTAGTAGGTGGTTCATTATTTCAGTCATATGTTCTTGCTTTTGCAATCATTACTGTCATGGCATCTGGTATTTCAGCTCATGCAGGTGTATCACGCTTGATGTATGCGATGGGACGTGATGGTGTAATCAATAAAAAAATCTTTGGTCATGTTAGTCCAAAAAATTATACGCCTTCATACAATATTCTTATTGTAGGTGTTGTAGCACTAGCAGCAGGCTTCATGAGCTTAGATATTGTCATTTCAATGATTAGCTTTGGGGCATTAACGGCATTCACATTTGTTAATTTATCCGTGATTTCACGTTATGCTTTACGTGATGGCCGCACGAAGAATTTCAAAGATATTTTTAACTTCGTCATTATTCCACTTCTTGGTTTCTTTAGTATCTTCGCCTTATGGCTTGAGATTGAAGAGACGGCCTTAAAATATGGTTTGTGGTGGGCAATGTTCGGTATTTTATATCTAGGTTATAAAACCAAAGGATTTAAATATCAGGCACCACAACATAATGAACATGAGTAACCCATTGTAAAAAAGGCGCTTTAAGCGCCTTTTTTTTATAGGTCAGATTAACCAAAAATTTTATTGACAATACTTTGCACACGTTGAGCATAAAGCTTCGCTGTTTCAAGGTCACCAGTAGGAACTTCCTCTACACTTGCATCAGAAGGCGATTGAACTAAAAGCCCAACTGAACCACCTAAGTTATTCACATCTTCACGTGTTGCGTCTTTTGTATTCGCAGGTAATAAACCAAGACTTACCCAAATTCCACCATGCTGCGATGCTAAAGTTTGTAATTGGATGAGAGTTACTTGCTTATCACCATTTAAGCTCGCGCTGTTTGTGAAACCTGCAAATACTTTATCTTGCCAACCACGTGTAAACCATACTTTTGAAGTTGCATCAGCAAACTTTTTAAACTGCCATGGTGCTGTGCCCATATAAGTCGGAGTACCAAAGACAATCCCCTTCGCATCATTTAATGTCTGCCAATCTTGATCAGTAATATTCCCCTCTTGATCAATTTGGATGAGCTGCGCATTAATTTCATTTGCAAACGTTTCAGCCACTACCTTGGTATGGCCATAACCAGAGAAATATACAACCGCGATATTAGAGTTAGACATGGGAGAAAACCTTTGTTTTATTAAATTCCACTTTATGATATATTTTAGAAACTAGGTGTCAATTAGTTACTAGTTGGTAACTAGGGTAATTTTTTAAGAAATTAGCAGGTAAATACTATGAATGAGTGTCTAAAATATAATGTTTTTCAACAACATTGCCCTGCTCGTTTATTTTTTGAAAAAATTGCAGATAAGTGGGTTTTATTGATTTTAAATGTGCTTGAAGAGGAAACTCAGCATTTCAATTTACTCAAAAAGAATATTCAAGGAATTTCGCCGAAAGTGCTATCTCAAAAATTAAAATTGTTGGAAAGAGATGGTTTTATCGAACGTAAAATCCAGAATACTTCTCCTATTCGTGTTGATTACTCACTGACTTCTTTAGGGCAAAATGTAGCTGCAATGGCATTCCAATTAAAGGAATGGGCTGAAACCAATATTGAACAGGTTTTAGCAGCCCAAATGACTTATGATGAAAAAGTACTAGAACAGGCTTAACTTAGAGTTCCTCTAAAATTTCAATGAACTTTATCGATTAGGCTGTGTTCTTAACTTAAAGATGGCTCAACTTAATTAATTTTAATCGGTTCAGGTGACGCACTTATTTTAAATTGAATAGTTAAAGGTTCGCATTGTTTTAACTCCTGACCATTTTTCAAATAGCTACTTTCTAAACCATATTTCCAAGTACCATTCATGATTTCAAATGCAGGATAATTGACAATAAAAGTTTTGGTTTCATTAGGCTGGTACTCGTAGGTTTGAGTCTCTTTACACTCATTTTCTGGATAAGAACGCTTTGTATTTCCAAGTAAATAGAGTTGTAAAGGTACATAACACGCAGGTTGCTTTTCTTGTATTTTCTCTAATCCCTTATTAGTTTGAGTAATTTGCAAAGCAATTGTGCCGTTTAGAGTTAACTGCTGCGCATATTTAAAAACTGTTTCTTTTTCTATGGGTTCACGCGTTACATTATTAAGAAACTGTAATTTACGCTGTAGGCCATAACAATCATCTTCAACAGGAGCAGGTAACCAGATTTCATTATCTTTTGAGTCACCTTTCTCTCCATCAGCTGGTGTCTCATAATCACCCGGTTTACCAGGTTTAGTCGGATATCCCGACCCTCCTAAACTGGCGCCGCCTGCAAATAAATCCTCTCCGCAGGCGGTCAAAAGACCGCCTATTAAAATCAAGCTCATGGATATTATTAATTTTTTATAAGTTGTTTTCGTCATATTGATAAGCTCCGAAACGGAAAGTTTTAGTTGCACCCTTTTTTCCTTCATCTAGTGCACAACGTTCAATGGCTAACTTGAGTACTTGTAGTGATAAATCTTCCCATAAGCGCAAACTTGCTTCTTTGAGTAAAGTGATTGATTCATCTGTTAGTTCATCAGCAAAAATTGCTTGTTCTAAATAGGGTTCTTTTTCTGGTTCAAATAAATTATGAACTCCGGCAGCTAAATGTGCTTCTAAATTACTTGTTAATAATTTTCGAACTTCGAATTGCTCCACATCAGGCATAAAACTACGCTGCTGTAACATCACAAGGCCATCTTCTTCTTTGACAATATTAAGGCGTTCGAGTTCGTTCAAAATAGATCGCGGATGTTTTTCAGTTGAAACTTTCTTTACTAAATTTTCAAAGCTAATCTGATCATTACTTACAAATGGAATTTTTTCTGCCAAACCCTCTGCAAGCCACAAACCAATCACCCTAGCAGGCACACTTACTGGCTCTGCTACTTTTGCCTCTGTTAAAGGCTGCCCAGCCTGCATCGCCTTTTTAAATGCATTGACGTCTTTGCGATGTAAACCTGAAAGTAAACTAACTGCTGAATCAGTTGGCTTTTGCTCTATACGCTCTAGCTCAGTTAAAGCCTGTTGATAGAAAACTGGTTTTAAAGCAGTCACAAAGTCGTTATATCCAACTCCCGAACGAATTAACCACTGTGTCAGGTATTCCATTAACATTAATACCTGCTTTTGATTAAGTTCTGCATTGTTCGTTTGGAGTGTGGTCATAGGGTAACAATTTTCCTTCATATTTGAAAAACAGTATGGGCCGAGCAATTGTCACACTGAACGGTTTAAGATGCAATTTTCATTCTTAGACCTCTTTTGGAAACCGATCAACATAATGATTTGGTGCATTAAAATGGGTAAAAGAAATACTTATTGAGACATCTAAACTTTCTACGCTATGCCACCAACCAATCGGGATGAATAGAGCATCCCCAGCATTCAAAATACATTCAACAGGAGTAATTAATTTTGCTAAAGGATATTTTTCAAAATCAATTTTATTTGTATTACTCAACTCACTAAATACCCAATGATCGTTATACAGATGGGGAACTTGTAAGGCAGGAATTAAAGTTACTTTTTTGCTCCCATAAATTTGAACTAACATATTATTTGTTAAATCATGATGTAAGGGTGTAAAAGTTCCTTTAGGTCCAAACCATAGAAAACTACGTTCATTTTTTAAAGCCAAATTACAGTAACCATCTCCAAAATCACCAATATCTAAAAATAATTCTTGAAGCATCTGATGACTATTAGATGCATTATTTGCAGTCATATAAAAATTATTGCTCGCATCAACTGACATAACTTTTGAGACAAACTCTGCCATCTTCATTTTTTGCTTTAGTGATGGAGAATGTCTTTCAAACTGCTCATCTAAATTTCTATTCATCTGAACTTCAATTGAATGATGGCCAAATTTAGAAGAAAAATATTCTGGAGACCATTTACGTAAAGCTGACCAATGTTCTATTCCTTTTTTTAAAATTACAGGCCGATGTTGACTATAGTAATCCTTCATAAAATCAGAAAAACCTGGAGCAGTAATTGAAGGAACTTTTTTACTATAGTCAGAGTTTAGCTGTGCCAACTCATCTACAGTTTCTATTAACCATTCACGCTTTTTAAGTTGATGATGCTTTTTCTTTAAAATTTTATATAACTGATTATTTTCTAAATTATTTAAATATTCTTTTACTTCTAAGCCATCATGCCCCTTCTCTATTAATTTTTTTATAATTTCCGCAGACGTTACCTCATTTAGAACTTGTTCAATTATCCATTCTTGATCGTGATCAGATAGAGTCTGAAGATTCAAATCATTTACTTTAAGTTTTGGACCAAATCCATTCGCTTTTAATACCTCAACCAATTGTTCAATTCCGCATCCTTTTTCTAAGTTTTCTTCAAGCCAGTTTTTCCATTCAAATGGCAACTGATCAAACCATTTTTTGCTTTGTTCGAATATTTCAATTTGATTATAAGCTGCCATGTTGAACCTTTTTTCAAATTTGATCTTTACAACTGCATTATAATTGATCTATTTTAAAAATGTTAAATTTTCACATTTTTAATAAAAAAAGGGTTCATGTGATGAATAATATAGTAAAAGGAAGCAGCATTGCTTTGATTTTTATAGCTTTAAGTGGTTGTGGGTCTGATGATAATGATTCGACACCGACACCAACACCAACACCAACACCAACACCAACACCAACACCAACACCAACACCAACACCAACACCAACACCAACAAGTGTAGCGGACCGCTTCGTTGGAAGTTGGTTAGCAGGCAAAGGAGGTTGTATTAACGGCTCTGCTCTAAAAATGAACGTCATCAAGGTTTCAGATAACAGCGTTCGATTTGCCAGTGAAACTGTACGCTATGAAAATGAATCAAACTGTACAGGTAACATTGTGGCAAGTTACCGCCAAGCTGAAGATTTTAGTCTTGTTTCAAATATGGGAGCGCCACAGACCGTACAAACATCAAGCTACAACAAAGTAGATTGGCAGCTTGTAGTAGCAGGAAAGCTAACTCAGAAACAGCCAGCCATTCTGGGTTTTAAAAATGCAAACCAATTCTGTCTAGTTCCTACAGATGAGCCAAATGCAATACATAACTATCTCCAGCAAGCAAACTTTGATCTCACAAATACGTGCTTCACAAAAACCACACCACCAGCAAGTATGCAAAAGCCAACACAAGTATTGGCAACAGCAAGTTATAGATTAGGAGACAATAAAGAATCTTGGGCAGATGTATTAAATCAACTGAATGACCAAGGACGTCAAGGCTATGCCCTTCTCACGCCATCTGTAAGTTTAGATAATCCTGACGGCAGTTTTGCGCTGTATAAAAATTTATATGTCAAAAATAATAAATCCACTGACACATACACCTACAAAACTGTGGATGTTAAAACGAATTCAGTGGCAAACCGTTATTTACTATGGGTGAATGAGTTAAATAAACAAGGTAGCTTAGGTTATATATATAAGCTTTCATTTGGCGAGGTTACATCTGATACAGACAAATATTTATTTGTGAAAAATGATAAGAAACCAGCAACATATTCTTATTCTAATCGCTTCTTAACCAACACTTCTCGCACAAGCATTTTAAATGCCTTCAATGAACTTGGTGCACAGGGTTGTAAACTAATTTACGCTAACTCAGAGTTCACCAATAATGGCACAACGAATGGAACTTTCTATGTACCTACTTGTGTAAATAGCAGCACACATAACGGGACTTATGCTTATCGTTATTTTGAAGTTCCACAACATATTCCGTTTAACAAGGATGATGCAATTAAGCTTGAAAAACTTCTTAAAGAGCAGGCAGCCGAAGGTTACAGACTAGTTGATGCAAACAATAATCTAGGCTTCTTTAATATTGATGGTTACTTATTTGAGCGTGATAGTGAAAATACAGGACCTATTGAATACAAAGTATTTATTGAAGATGCTGCATCCGAAACAGATGAGCCATATATCTTTGAAAATCGGATTCAAGATCAGGGTAAATTAGGCTGGTTCTTTGCAGTTCGACTTGGATCGGTCTATACCAACTCCCCAACAAATTATGACTTAGCAAGTGGTGTTGTTTTCCCTAAATAAGACATCTAAAAACAAATAAGGCCACAACTGTGGCCTTATTTGTTTTAAAAGCTATAAACTTATCCTAAGTTTTTAAAACCCTGCTGACGCCATGCTTCATAAACAATCACGGCCGTTGCATTAGATAAATTTAAACTTCTTGAGTTTTCAGCCATTGGCAAACGAATCCACTGTTCTTCTGGAAACATTAAGCGAACATGCTCAGGCAAGCCTCGTGTTTCTGGTCCCATCAGTAAAGCTACTGGTCGATTCAAATCAACTGTATGCGGAGTCGCTGAGCCTTTAGTGGTGAGTGGAAAAACATGCTCGACACCTTTAGCTTTTAAATCTGCAAGGCAAAGCTCTATGTTGTCCCAAATTTGCATACGAGCCCATTCATGATAATCAAGACCTGCTCGTTTGAGCTTCTTATCATCTAATTCAAAACCTAGAGGTTTGACTAAGTGCAACTGTGCGCCCGTATTAGCACATAAACGAATGATATTGCCTGTATTGGCAGGAATTTCAGGCTCGTAGAGGACAACATGAATCACAAATTTTCTCGACTTAAATAACCAGCAATAAACTCAGATGAACTTACTGCCATTTTAACTGTTCACGTAAACTCACCACTTCACCAATAATGGTTAAAGTTGGTGCTACGATATGATGTTCAGACACTTTAGTTGCAATATCAGCTAATGTTCCAACAACAACTTTCTGTTCTGGTGTGGTTCCTTTAGAGATTAAAGCCACTGGCATATCAGCACGTTGACCATGAGCAATAAGTTGCTCACAAATACGCTCCAAGCCAACTAGCCCCATATATAAAACCAAAGTTTGATTTTCATAAACCAGTTCATTCCAAGGGAGTTCAGGTGAACCCTCCTTTAAATGTCCAGTCAAGAAACGAACACTTTGCGCATAATCACGATGTGTTAAAGGAATACCTGCATAAGCTGAACAGCCTGATGCTGCAGTTATACCCGGTACAACTTGGAAAGTGACATTCGCCTCAACTAGCTCTTGAATCTCCTCACCACCACGCCCAAAGATAAATGGATCACCACCTTTTAGACGACAAACACGCTTTCCTTTTTGAGCATACTCCACCAATAAAGCATTGATGCCATCTTGGGGAACAGAGTGATTTGAACGAGCTTTACCCACATAAATTTTAGTCGCATCACGGCGGCAAAGTTCTAAAATGGGCGCAGAAACAAGACGATCATAAATCACCACATCTGCTTGCTGCATAAGACGTAATGCTTTTAGTGTCAGTAACTCTGGATCACCGGGTCCTGCCCCTACCAAATAAACTTCACCTTTAGGTGCAGTCCATTCCGTTAAGGCTTGCTGAATCAAATCATTTGCAACTTCTAAATTGTCATTAAAAACTTGTTCTTTTAATGGGCTAGCATATAAGTTTTCCCAAAAAATCCGACGCTCATCTGGATTGGGAATTCTTTCTTTTACCTGCTTACGCCATTGACCAGAAAACTCAGCAAGTTTCCCCATGCCGTGCGGAACAATCGTTTCTATTTGAGTACGAAGTTGTCTTGATAAAACTGGCGATGCACCATTTGACGCAACAGAGATAATCAATGGAGAACGGTCAATAATAGCTGGAACCATAAAGCGGCAGTGTGGAATATCATCGACACTATTTACCAGTAAATTACGCGCTTCACATTGTTCAAAAACAGCTTTATTCACTTGTGCATCATTAGTTGCAGCAATAACTAATCGATATGGTGTATTTAATATTTTTTCGGCAAAGGACTCGGCAAAATACTCCCCACCTGTCGTTTTGACTAACTGTAAAAGCTGCTCTTCAATTGCAGGAGCAATAATATCGATTACTGCTCCTGCTTTGGCTAAAAGGTTTGCTTTGCGCAGCGCAATATGCCCACCACCCACAATCAGACAATGTTGCTGTTGCAACTTTAAAGAGATTGGAAAAATATCCACCTTAAACCTCTACATTAATCATCTGATTTAGGTTAAGCAAAAACCGTGCACAATTTAGATGCAAAGCTTAGTCAATAAAAGTTGCACCACCCATATATGGGCGTAATACTTCTGGAATCTCGATAGAACCGTCTTCACGTTGGTAATTTTCCATTACAGCAAGCAAAGTACGGCCTACAGCCAAACCTGAACCATTTAGTGTGTGCACCAATTCGGTCTTCTTTTGATCCATTCTGTAGCGTGCTTTCATGCGGCGTGCCTGAAAATCACCCATATTAGAGCAGCTTGAGATTTCACGATATGTATTTTGACTTGGAACCCAAACTTCTAAATCGTAAGTTTTAGTCGCACCGAAGCCCATATCCCCACCACAGAGCAAAATTTTACGGTATGGCAAACCGAGTGCCTGCAAAATGCCCTCAGCATGTGCAGTAAGCTCTTCAAGTGCCTGCATTGATGTTTCAGGTTTAACGATTTGCACCATCTCAACTTTATCAAATTGATGCTGACGAATTAAACCACGCGTATCGCGGCCATAAGAGCCTGCTTCACTACGGAAACATGGCGTGTGCGCTGCATATTTTAAAGGTAAACGTTCGGCATCAATAATCTCATCACGAACAAAGTTAGTAACAGGAACTTCTGCTGTAGGGATGAGGTAATATTCTTTTTCGCCTTGAAGTTTGAATAAATCTTCTTCAAATTTTGGTAACTGACCAGTACCGCGCAGTGAATCAGCATTGACTAAATAAGGCACATAAGCTTCTGTATAGCCATTTTTTAAAGTATGGGTATCAAGCATAAACTGCGTTAATGCACGTTGTAGGCGCGCTAAAGAACCTTTTAATACGCTAAAACGTGAACCAGTCAATTTAGTAGCAGTTTCAAACTCTAAACCGCCCATCCACTCACCTAAATCAGTATGATCTTTGATTTCAAAATCAAACTGACGAGGCGTACCCCATTTTGAGATTTCAACGTTATCATCTTCATCCTTACCAGCAGGAACAGATTCATCTGGTAAGTTAGGAATACTCAGCGCTTTTTGTTCAATCTCATTTTGTAACTCT
This sequence comes from Acinetobacter lactucae, assembly GCF_013122135.1. Lineage (NCBI taxonomy): Bacteria > Pseudomonadati > Pseudomonadota > Gammaproteobacteria > Moraxellales > Moraxellaceae > Acinetobacter > Acinetobacter lactucae. Next base: position 756,173 of record NZ_CP053391.1, on the reverse strand, counting down.
GACAAAGCAACTTCAGCAGCTTTGATTTCGTCCCCAATGGCTTGCATACGCGCCATGATTTCAGAAGCATCACCACCGGATTTTTTAATCTGACCCACTTGTTTTGCACCGGCATTACGTTCTGCCTGCAATTTTTCAGTTTTTGATTGCAAGTCTTTACGGCGAGTTTCTAAAGAAGCCCATTCTTGAACATCTAATTGAACACCACGTTTTGCCAAAGCCGCATTAACAGCTTCAATATTATTTCTGAGTAACTTAGGGTCGATCATAATCAATCATAATATGGGTAAAAAACTGGCTATAGTGTAAGGCCTTCACACTAAAAAATATAGTGATCATCTTCATAACGAATAGCTTTCACACAATTGTTAGAATAGACCACCTATTTTACAAGTTATAGTTTGGCACACTTGGCAAATACTCAGGTTTAATGAATTTACTCGCTTCAAAATATGGCAGCGTTAACTCAGACATTCCTTCTGCATAAGAAGCTAATTCATAGATCGGATAGACAAAAACAATACCATTAGCACCATAGTAAAAATTATCACTTAATTGCAGTTTTTCACGGCTGATATTGTGCTCTTGAAGCCAATTTGTATTTGCTTCAAAAAGAGCATCAACCAACTGTTTTTCAACATCTGGCTGAATAAGTTCAGCAACAGTAATGTGCTTTTTATTTAATAAGTCAAAATTTACGAATTCTTGATGAGACATGCCGTGTGCAGCACCAGCTGAGTATGAATACGTCTGTAATGCAAAGGTAGCAAGATTATAGTTTTGCCCTAAATAGCGAACATAAATTGCACTTTGACTTGAACTTGGTTCACCTTCAGGTACTTCAACTGGTTGATCAGCTAAATTTGCAAAAGCATTCGGATCTGCTTTCTTTATACGATTGGTAAAGTAATCATTAATCCATTTTTGATTGGTCTGTACTGTTTGGAAGTCATACTCAGTACAACCATCTTCTAAGCAAACTTTTGATTTTGGTAATTTTACTGGGATTACTTTTGCTTGAATTACAGGAACACCAGCCTCTTTAGTCTCTTTAACTTTTGCAGTTGAAGTGGCCTGCTCCTCTTTAGCCGCAGACTTTGGTTGGCAACCAGTCACAATTGCCATTGCAGCCATTAATGGAAGAATACAAATAATTTTCTTATCGTAAAGTCGCATAATAATCCCCATGAATTTACCTCTAACACTATACAAAGCGTAGGAATAAGACGGGGTTAAAAAATGTATCTGTCTCTCTTATATAAAAAAGCTACCTTTTACGGTAGCTTTTTTTTGAAGAGGCTTTACTTATTGGTCAATAACATCTGTGCCTTTTGGTGGCGTAAAGTTAAAGACAGATGCTGGAATTGAAGCATTTACTTTCACGTTTTTGAAGCGCACATAGGTGGTTTGACCTAGTGAATCTTGTAACACCATCAGTGTAGGCGCTTTATTTGCACCGAAACTAATGGTTAAGCTTTGGAAAGCACCATCTTCTTTTTTAGGGAATAGTGTGAAATAAAGTTTAGATTTATCGGGTTGTGTTACACGATAAGACTTCATGATTTGGTTAGTATTACCAGAAAGTAATAATGCTGGTGTATCTGCAACCTGATCATCTAAGCTTTGACGGACTGCTTGTTGTAAATCTGGGTCATAGATCCAAACTGTTTTTCCGCTTGTTACAATCGTTTGTTTAGCAGGACTTACTGTTTCCCAATAAAATTTCCCCGGACGCTCAACTTTCATTGAGCCTTTAAATGTCTGGTTCATATGCTGTGCACTTAAACTCTTCTTCTGTGCCACAGTTTTTGCATTTGCTTTAGTTGTTTGTTCAAAGTCGGCAGTCAAACGCTGTAAACCTGATAACTGATTAACCAGGTTCCCAATTGCCTGTTGCTCCGGTGCTGCTACAGGCGCAGCAAACACTGTAGTACTCATTACAGGAGCAAGCACTGACGCGCTAAGTGTAATAGCACACATAGTTTTACGAAGCATATTCATGTCATCACCTTTTTAGTTGCTGTAAGACAACTTACCCTCTTTCAAAGTTATGAAACTTGGTAAGCTCTTAATTCAAGACTCATATTAACCGACAAACTCTGTGCTAATCATTGAGAAAATAAGATATTTTGTTATGTTATTCATGTTGTTTGTAGAATTTCATTCATCATGATGAAGATGAATAAAAATAAATACCATAAAAAAAGCCCACAAAATGTGGGCTTTTTTCGAGCTAAAACTTATACAGTTTCAACTTTTACGTAGCGACGGCCAAATTGACCTTTCACTTCGAATTTTACTACGCCGTCAGCAGTAGCAAATAAAGTATGGTCACGGCCCATACCAACATTTGCACCAGCGTGGAACTCTGTACCACGTTGACGAACGATGATGTTACCAGCAGTTACAGCTTGACCGCCGTAAACTTTAACACCTAACATTTTTGGGTTTGAATCACGACCGTTCTTCGTCGATCCACCGGCTTTTTTAGTTGCCATGTCTCTTACTCCTCGTGATTAGCCTGAAATACCAGTAATTTTCAACTCAGTGAACCATTGACGGTGACCTTGTTGTTTACGGTAGTGTTTACGACGACGCATTTTGATAATGCGGATTTTGTCGTGACGACCATGACCAATCACTTCTGCAGTTACTTTAGCGCCAGCTACAACTGGAGCACCGATTTGAATGTTGTCACCGTTTACAACCATTAATACATCATCAAATGTAATAGTCGCACCAGATTCAGCTTTCAATAATTCAACTTTAAGGGTTTCGCCCTCAACTACACGGTGCTGTTTACCACCGCTTTGGATTACTGCGTACATAATGTACTCCAATCAGCCCGTGTCGTCGTGTCGATAAAGGGATATATCGATCTTAAAACGATCGCCACTGGGGTTATACAAGGCGACAGATTTTAAGTGAAATTTGATCAAACGACAAGTATTTTCTATATATCAGTAAAGCATCATCCGCTATTCTTACAAAATCAAACAGCTTGGACTGGAATTTAGCAGTTTTCATTGATTCTGAATGAAAATTAAAATACAGTTCCAGACACAAATTGCGTCAAGAACAAGTTGTATTAATGCTGATGTCATTAAATTTATTGTTTTGCCGGAAACATCATGTTTTGCTTAAATAAAGAACAAAGAACGCTTAAAGACAATAGAAATGATTAATATCAGCCACTTGTTAACCTGTGCAACACACCTTTAATTGATACACTAACGCCACTTATCTACCAATACGGGGTTTTTCTTCATATGGTCATCGATTTCAAGCAAGACATTCTTGCGCCTGTTGCCTCAGACTTTGCTGCGATGGATCACTTGATTAATGAAGGAATTAGCTCAAAAGTCGGTTTAGTCATGTCTGTCAGCAAACATGTTGTTGAAGCTGGCGGAAAGCGTATGCGTCCAATCATGTGTTTACTCGCAGCCCGTGCTTGTGGTTTAGATAACATGGCAAACGCACAGCGTTTAGCTGCAATCATTGAAATGCTGCATACCGCGACACTCGTCCATGATGATGTGGTAGATGAATCCGGGCTTCGTCGTGGTCGCCCTACAGCAAATGCAACATGGAATAATCAGACAGCCGTTTTAGTTGGCGACTTCCTGATTGCTCGTGCTTTCGATTTACTGGTCGATTTAAACAACATGACTTTATTGAAAGACTTTTCAACAGGTACATGTGAAATTGCTGAAGGTGAAGTATTACAACTTCAATCGCAGCATCAACCAGATACAACTGAAGAAACTTATTTAAAAATTATTCATGGTAAAACGTCTCGCCTATTTGAGCTGGCTACAGAAGGTGCCGCTATTTTGGCTGGACAAGAAGCATATCGTGAACCATTAAGATTGTTTGCCGGTCATTTTGGTAATGCATTCCAAATCATTGATGATATTTTAGACTACACATCAGATGCTGAAACATTAGGTAAAAATATTGGTGATGATTTAATGGAAGGTAAACCAACTTTACCGTTAATTTCTGCATTAGCACACTCAACAGGTGAAGAGCATGCGATTATTCGTCGCAGTATCGCAACTGGTGGAGTAGACCAACTACCTCAGGTTATCGAAATTGTACAAAAGTCTGGTGCTTTAGATTATTGCCACCAACGTGCCCAAGAAGAAACAGAAGCAGCACTGCAAGCTTTATCAAACCTACCAGATACACCATATCGTCAGGCTTTGATTAACTTAACTCAGCTTGCGTTACATCGAATACAATAGATATTATTTTGCCTATGCATATAAATTTTTCAGATCATTTTTTAAAAATAGAGAAGCAGCTTGAGGATCCTCAAGCTGTCATTGATGAAAATCTACTGATTGAACTCGTCAATGTCGTCCGCCCTTCCGATCCACAAGATACGGATGAAATTAAGAAAAAAATACAGGCTTTTATTGAAAGTCTTTTGCGCACACCTACAGCGCCCTTCTTACTACAAACTTTTTTACTACGTTTAATTAACCACTATAAACAAGTCAGCTTATATGCAGACAGTGGGATTCTGTCTTTAGATGGTTTTTGGAATCAGCTTGGGCAAAGATTAGGAGCACATTTTTTACCGCTAATTGAAGACTCAAGCCAACTCAAAATATTAATTGGAAAAATTTTCTATTTAGAAAGTGACAAAATCTGGCTCAATAATATTGCTGATGAAGATTGGGCAAATTTATTTAGTCTTATTGGGCAAAGCCAAAGTAATGTCGATGAGAAGTTAGTCATTCAAAGTGAAATGATTAAAGCCATCACTGTCTTATCTTATCGAATTAGTGGAATTGGGCTTTATCCCGAATTTATTAATGCTCAACCAGAATTAACGGAATATGAATCCCCTTTTCTAGTTCAGAACCGTGAAATTATTGAGTTCATAGAAAAATATAAGAAACAAGAGCTTTCTGATCATGAAATTGCGGTAATTGCCCCTCCCGATGCATCACAAGCATTCGTGATGTTAGAACAATGTCGGGATGTAGTTTTAAAGATTCGCCGTGCGACCAAAAGAATTGGTGTCAGCTTAAGTTTGACTTACTTACTGTCATTACTTGAGCAATGTCTTGATCGAATTGAGTTATTACTTTATCTAGTCGTAGATAACACTAAAGGAAAATATGTCTCTTTAGGACATCTTATTTCTGATTTAACCAAGGCACATTACAGCGAAAAAAGCGTTCGATCTTTGCTCAGCACAACAAGTGAACTTATTGCATTTCAGGTAACAGAGAATGCCAGCCGTACAGGTGAACATTATGTAAGTACCGATACCAAAGGCTTTTGGGGAATGTATAAAGCTGCCGCTGGTGCAGGTGTCATTATTGCCTTTATGGCATCTTTAAAAATTCTTGCTGCAAGAATGACAATGGCTCCGCTTATGCAAGCCTTTACTTTCAGTATGAATTATTCTCTAGGTTTCATTCTGATTCATGTTCTACATTTTACAGTTGCAACCAAGCAACCCGCTATGACTGCTGCGGCCCTCGCTGCAACAGTACAGCAACGTAAAGGTTCTAAAACAGCTCAAATTGCGGAGTTAGCAGCGCTTATTATTAATATTATCCGAACGCAATTTATTGCTATTTTGGGCAATATTTCGATTGCGATTCCTACTGCAGCACTCATTACTTTTGCTTGGCAGTTTTACCTTGATGAACCGTTATTAACCCATACTAAAGCAACTTATCTTCTACACAGTCTAAACCCCTTTACTTCACTAGCAGTTCCACATGCGGCAATTGCTGGAGTATGTCTGTTTTTGTCAGGTCTCATTGCTGGATACTTTGACAACATGGCTGTTTACCGAAAAGTTGGTCCACGCCTAAGAGCGCATCGTCGCTTAGCTAGCTGGTTTGGGCAAGATCGCCTTAACCGTTTTGCTGAATATATTGAACGTAATTTAGGCGCCTTAGCGGGTAACTTCCTATTCGGGATCATGTTAGGAAGTATGGGGACCATAGGTTTTATTTTAGGCTTACCTTTAGATATCCGCCATATTGCCTTTGCATCAGCTAACTTTATTCAAGGTTTGATGACAATTAATGGCAGCCCAGATATTGGCCTGATTATCGTGTCCTTTCTAGGGGTGCTATGCATCGGTCTTACTAACTTATTCGTGAGTTTCACCTTAACGATTATTGTGGCATTACGAGCACGTCGAGTCCGCTTTGAACAATGGAAACCTTTAGCCAAATTGGTTATGACCCATTTTTTAACTCGTCCAAGCGATTTTTTTTGGCCACCAAAACAACCATTAGAACTTGAAGAAAATACGTCAACAAACCATGGAAAAAAAACAGAGCACTAAAAGTTTTGCTTTGTACACAGAATGTGAGTTTCGTCAATTTTGTTGTGATTGTTTTTCCAAATGTTAAAAAATTTTCAAAATGAATTTACGATGATCTATCAGGCTTGAAAAAAAGTGTACTGGCAAGTACACTTTTAACGGCTTTCAGTAGTGGACACTGCTTGAACAAGCAAAGGTATATACATGCCCTATATATTGCTTTTTATTGGTTGTATTTTTTTAGGATTAGGTGTTCTTGGTCTTTTTGTACCAAGACTTCAATCTTTGGATCTTCTCACCGTTCAAATATTGAGTGAAAATCGATCAGATTATCTTAACTCTATTACGATCTTTTTAGCGCGTATAGGTGGTATGCCTTTTGTATGTTTTTTATCCTTTCTGGTATGTCTATATCAAGCATGGTATAAAAAATATATTACTGTTATTTTCATTAGCGTGGGTGTTCTTGGCAGTATCATCACGGGTTGGCTGCTCAAGTGGTGTGTTGACCGCCCAAGACCTCCACTGGCATATCATATTGTCGAAAGTTATGGTGCATCGTTCCCAAGTGCACATAGTGTTTATGCATCAACACTAGCTTGTATGGCAATCTTAATGTTATGTCATAAACCCAACATTAACTCTCCTTATATCATTTTGATCTCCTGTTTTTGGTTTATCTGCATGGGGCTTTCAAGAATATATGCTGGAGTTCATTTTCCAACAGATGTACTCGCCGGTTGGGGCATAGGTTTTATTTGGATTGCACTGCTTTGGCTCTGGTTATTACAAACACAAAGTAGGTTAAGTAGAAAACAAATATATTTTTAGATTTTATCTAAACGAGGTGGAACAATGATGTCGGCTAAGCTTTGGGCTCCTGCCCTTACTGCTTGCGCATTAGCAACAAGTATCGCACTTGTTGGTTGTAGCAAAGGCTCCGATGAGAAACAGCAAGCTGCTGCTGCTCAAAAAATGCCGCCTACAGAAGTAGGTGTTATTGTTGCTCAACCACAAAGTGTTGAACAAAGCGTTGAGCTTTCCGGCCGTACTTCAGCATATCAAATTTCTGAAGTTCGTCCTCAAACGAGTGGTGTGATTTTAAAACGCTTGTTTGCTGAAGGAAGTTACGTTCGTGAAGGACAGGCTCTTTATGAACTGGACTCTCGAACTAACCGTGCAACGCTTGAAAATGCAAAGGCTACCCTTTTACAACAACAGGCAAATCTAGCTTCACTACGTACTAAGTTAAACCGTTATAAGCAGCTTGTTTCGAGTAATGCTGTATCTAAACAAGAATATGACGACTTACTTGGTCAGGTTAATGTTGCCGAAGCACAAGTTTCTGCTGCAAAAGCTCAAGTAACGAATGCAAATGTTGATCTTGGCTACTCTACAATTCGCTCACCAATTTCTGGTCAGTCTGGACGTTCGTCTGTAACAGCTGGTGCTTTAGTTACTGCAAACCAAACTGATCCTTTAGTGACGATTCAACAGTTAGATCCGATCTATGTTGACATTAACCAGTCTAGTGCCGAGTTATTACGTTTACGTCAACAACTTAGCAAAGGCAGTTTAAACAACAGTAACAATACGAAAGTGAAATTGAAGCTCGAAGACGGTTCAACTTACCCAATCGAAGGACAACTTGCTTTCTCTGATGCTTCTGTAAATCAGGATACAGGAACGATTACTTTACGTGCTGTATTCTCGAACCCGAATCATCTGTTACTTCCAGGCATGTATACAACTGCACAAATTGTTCAAGGTGTAGTTCCTAATGCTTACCTGATTCCTCAGGCTGCAATTACGCGTTTACCTACAGGACAAGCTGTAGCAATGCTTGTTAATGCCAAAGGTGCTGTTGAGAGTCGTCCTGTTGTAACCTCTGGTGTTCAAGGACAAAACTGGATTGTGACTAACGGTCTTAAAGCTGGTGATAAAGTGATTGTTGACGGTGTTGCCAAAGTTAAAGAAGGGCAAGAAGTTTCAGCAAAGCCTTACCAAGCTCAACCAGCGAATCCACAAGGTGCAGCTCCAAATGCGACAAAACCGGCTCAATCAGGTAAACCTCAAGCAGAACAGAAAGCATCTTCAAATGCATAAGGGGTAGATTGAATGGCACAATTTTTTATTCATCGCCCCATTTTTGCGTGGGTGATTGCATTAGTCATTATGTTGGCGGGTATTCTCACGCTAACAAAAATGCCTATTGCACAGTATCCGACGATTGCACCACCGACAGTTACGATTTCTGCAACTTATCCTGGTGCATCGGCTGAAACTGTTGAAAACACCGTAACCCAGATCATTGAACAACAAATGAATGGTCTAGATGGTTTACGTTATATCTCTTCTAACAGTGCTGGTAACGGTCAGGCCTCTATTGAATTAAACTTTCAACAAGGTATTGATCCAGATATTGCACAGGTTCAGGTTCAAAACAAACTGCAATCTGCAACTGCACTTTTACCAGAAGATGTACAACGTCAAGGTGTAACAGTAACTAAATCTGGTGCAAGCTTCCTGCAAGTTATTGCATTTTACTCACCAGATAACAGTCTTTCTGACTCAGACATTAAAGACTATGTAAACTCATCAATTAAAGAACCACTGAGCCGTGTTGCTGGTGTGGGTGAGGTAACTGTCTTTGGTGGTTCATACGCGATGCGTATTTGGCTTGATCCAGCTAAGTTAACCAGTTATCAGCTTACCCCTAGTGATATTGCGACAGCTTTACAAGCGCAAAACTCACAAGTAGCGGTAGGTCAATTAGGTGGTGCACCAGCTGTACAAGGTCAAGTGCTTAACGCAACAGTGAATGCTCAAAGTTTGTTGCAAACACCTGAACAGTTTAAAAATATCTTTTTAAAGAACACAGCATCTGGTGCTGAGGTTCGTTTAAAAGATGTTGCACGTGTAGAGTTAGGTTCTGATAACTATCAGTTCGATTCGAAGTTTAATGGTAAACCTGCTGGTGGTCTTGCAATTAAAATTGCAACCGGTGCCAATGCACTCGACACAGCAGAAGCTGTTGAACAACGTTTATCTGAACTACGCAAGAACTATCCAGCGGGTCTTGAAGACAAACTGGCTTATGACACGACTCCATTTATTCGTCTTTCAATTGAAAGTGTTGTACACACATTAATTGAAGCAGTAATTTTGGTATTCATTGTCATGTTCTTGTTCTTACAGAACTGGCGTGCAACGATTATTCCAACACTTGCTGTACCTGTTGTTGTGTTAGGTACATTCGCTGTTATTAATATCTTTGGTTTCTCAATTAACACCTTAACCATGTTCGCCATGGTATTGGCAATTGGTCTTCTGGTCGATGACGCTATTGTTGTAGTCGAGAACGTCGAACGTGTTATGAGTGAAGAGCATACCGATCCGGTTACGGCGACTTCACGATCAATGCAACAGATTTCTGGCGCGTTAGTTGGTATTACGAGTGTATTAACAGCTGTATTCGTACCAATGGCATTCTTTGGTGGTACAACTGGTGTAATTTACCGTCAGTTTTCGATTACCCTTGTAACAGCAATGGTTCTATCGTTAATTGTAGCATTAACATTTACACCGGCACTTTGTGCAACCATTTTAAAACAGCATGACCCTAACAAAGCACCAAGCAATAATATTTTTGCTCGGTTCTTTAGAGGCTTTAACAATGGTTTTGACCGCATGTCGCATAGCTACCAAAATGGTGTTAGCCGCATGCTTAAGGGCAAAATCTTCTCTGGCGTACTTTACGCTGTAGTGATTGCTTTATTAGTGTTCTTGTTCCAAAAACTCCCATCTTCATTCTTACCAGAAGAAGATCAGGGTGTGGTCATGACACTTGTTCAATTACCGCCAAATGCAACGCTTGACCGTACCGGTAAAGTGATTGACACCATGACCAACTTCTTCATGAATGAAAAAGATACTGTGCAATCTATTTTCACCGTTTCAGGTTTCTCATTCACAGGTGTTGGTCAAAATGCTGGTATTGGCTTCGTTAAATTGAAAGATTGGAGTGAACGTACCTCACCAGAATCTCAAATTGGCGCATTGATTCAACGTGGTATGGCATTGAACATGATCGTTAAAGACGCATCTTACATCATGCCATTACAGCTTCCAGCAATGCCTGAACTTGGTGTAACAGCCGGTTTTAACTTGCAGCTTAAAGATTCAAGTGGTCAAGGCCATGAGAAACTTATTGCCGCACGTAACGCAATTTTAGGTTTGGCTTCACAAGATAAACGTCTTGTCGGTGTTCGCCCTAATGGTCAAGAAGATACACCTCAATATCAAATTAATGTAGATCAGGCTCAAGCTGGTGCCATGGGCGTGAGCATTGCCGACATTAACAATACAATGCGTATTGCGTGGGGTGGCTCATACATCAACGATTTCGTTGACCGTGGACGTGTGAAAAAAGTTTATGTTCAAGGTGATTCGAATAGCCGTATGATGCCTGAAGACTTAAACAAGTGGTATGTACGTAATAACAAAGGCGAAATGGTTCCGTTCTCTGCATTTGCTACTGGCGAATGGACATACGGTTCTCCACGTCTTGAACGTTATAACGGCGTTTCATCGGTTAATATTCAAGGTACACCTGCACCTGGCGTAAGCTCTGGTGACTCAATGAAGGCGATGGAAGAAATTATTGCTAAGTTACCTTCTATGGGCTTACAAGGTTTCGACTATGAATGGACAGGTTTATCACTTGAAGAACGTGAATCTGGTGCTCAAGCTCCATTCTTATATGCGCTTTCATTGTTAATCGTTTTCCTCTGCTTGGCTGCATTGTACGAAAGCTGGTCTATTCCATTCTCGGTTTTACTTGTGGTACCACTCGGTATTATTGGTGCAATCGTATTAACTTACTTGGGTATGATTATTAAAGGAGATCCAAATCTCTCAAATAACATTTACTTCCAAGTAGCGATGATTGCGGTAATCGGTCTTTCTGCAAAAAATGCGATCTTGATTGTTGAGTTCGCGAAAGAGCTGCAGGAAAAAGGTGAAGACCTCATTGATGCAACTTTACATGCTGCAAAAATGCGTTTACGCCCAATTATCATGACTACCCTTGCCTTCGGTTTCGGTGTACTTCCACTTGCCCTTTCAACAGGTGCAGGCGCAGGAAGTCAGCATTCCGTAGGTTACGGTGTACTCGGCGGCGTAATCAGCGCAACGTTCTTAGGTATCTTCTTTATCCCTGTATTCTATGTATGGATTCGTAGTATCTTTAAGTACAAACCAAAAACCATAAACACTCAGGAGCATAAATCGTGATGCAAACAGTATGGTCTATTTCAGGTCGTAGCATTGCGGTATCTGCACTTGCGCTTGCTTTGACAGCTTGTCAAAGCATGCGCGGCCCAGAACCAGTCGTGAAAACCGATATTCCACAAAGCTATGCATATAGCGCTTCTGGTACGTCTATTGCTGAACAAGGTTACAAAGAATTCTTTGCTGACCCTCGTTTGCTCGGAGTGATTGATTTGGCACTTGCCAACAACCGCGACTTACGTACAGCAACGCTTAATATCGAACGTGCTCAACAGCAATATCGAATTACGCAAAACAACCAGCTTCCAACTATCGGAGCAAGTGGTAGTGCAATTCGTCAGGTTTCTCAAAGCCGTGATCCAAATAACCCCTACTCTACTTATCAAGTAGGTTTGGGTGTAACTGCCTATGAGCTTGATTTTTGGGGCCGCGTACGTAGCTTAAAAGATGCTGCACTAGATAGTTACCTTTCAACGCAAAGCGCACGTGATTCGACTCAAATCAGTCTAATTAGTCAAGTGGCTCAAGCGTGGTTGAACTATTCTTTCGCAACTGCCAACTTAAGACTTGCAGAGCAAACACTTAAAGCACAGCAAGATTCTTACAATCTCAACAAAAAACGTTTTGATGTGGGCATCGACAGTGAAGTTCCACTACGTCAGGCACAGATTTCTGTAGAAACTGCGCGTAATGATGTAGCGAACTACAAAACACAGATTGCTCAAGCACAAAACTTGTTGAACTTGTTAGTAGGTCAATCAGTTCCACAAAACTTGTTGCCAACCCAACCTGTAAAACGCATTACGCAACAAAATGTATTTACAGCGGGTTTACCAAGCGACTTGCTTAACAACCGTCCAGATGTAAAAGCTGCTGAATATAACTTAAGCGCTGCTGGTGCGAATATTGGTGCTGCAAAAGCACGTTTATTCCCAACGATTAGCTTAACGGGTTCTGCAGGTTATGCATCAACTGACTTAAGTGATCTATTTAAGTCTGGTGGTTTTGTATGGTCAATTGGACCAAGCTTAGACTTGCCAATCTTTGACTGGGGCACTCGTCGTGCCAATGTAAAAATTTCTGAAACTGATCAGAAAATTGCATTGTCTGATTATGAAAAATCAGTTCAGTCTGCGTTCCGCGAAGTTAATGATGCGCTTGCAACTCGTGCCAACATTGGTGAGCGTTTAACAGCTCAACAACGTCTAGTAGAAGCAACTAACCGCAACTACACACTTTCAAATGCCCGCTTCCGTGCTGGTATTGATAGTTACTTGACGGTTCTTGATGCACAGCGTTCATCTTATTCAGCAGAACAAGGTTTGTTATTGCTTCAACAAGCAAACTTAAATAACCAAATCGAGTTATACAAAACTCTAGGTGGTGGTTTAAAAGCAAATACTTCAGATACAGTGGTTAATCAACCATCTAGTGCTGAACTTAAAAAGCAATAAGTTTTAAATAACTTATTCATAAAAGCTCACTTCGGTGGGCTTTTTTATTGCAACTCAACTGAATATTTTTTATCTTGAAACCTTAATAATTTAGATTGATAAAAAACAATGTTACTGAGTAATTTAGAAAGCGTTCCAGGCCACCAAATTTTAAAGCAGCTGGATGTTGTTTACGGAAGTACCGTTCGTAGCAAGCATGTTGGCCGTGACTTGATGGCAAGTTTAAAAAATATTGTTGGTGGTGAACTTACAGGGTATACCGAATTATTAGAAGAATCTCGCCAAGAAGCCATGCAGCGTATGATTGTAAAAGCTCAGCAACTTGGTGCGAATGCAATTGTCGGTATTCGTTTTTCAACTTCAAATATTGCTCAAGGTGCTTCTGAATTATTTGTATATGGCACAGCAGTGGTTGTGCAGCCTCAAGCCCCTCATCTACCCGATCCATTTAATGCATAGGTAGAAAATGGACAATCTTATTTTTCAGCTTGTTATTTTTCTCATTCTTTTCAGTATTGGTTGGGCTTTTGGCCGCCATATTGAACGAAAACATTTGAATGAACTTCTAGAAAAAGAGCAACAATTTGCCCATATCCGAATTGATACCAATCGTTTTGCAACAAGTGATCAACTGGGCCATTTTATTAGCAGTAATGTCGTGATTTCTCATGACTACTTTAAATATGTATTGGCATCTATAAAAAACATTTTGGGCGGACGACTAAACAGTTATGAAAGTATTGTTGAGCGTGCTCGCCGTGAAGCGATTGTACGTTTAAAACAACAAGCTCAAAGTGTCGGTGCTACTCATATTATGGGAGTTCGGCTGAGTACAACCGAACTCGGAATGCAAGGCGGAATGGTTGAAGTATTTGCATATGGTACAGCAGTAAAAGATTAATACTGCCCAACTTCAGAAAAATGAATGCGAGGATTGCCAATATTTTTAGTTAAATGTTGGCAAATTCGAGTAATTTTCCAATGGTCTTGTTGTTTCGCCAAAGTAAAATAATAACGACCAAAGGAATGGAAATAATCATTTTCTGAAAAACGATAAATTTGATAATTACATTCTAGCCATGCTTGATCTTGTTCAATCCGAACTAGAGGATTACTCAAATTGTGCTGTAGTCGTAAATGGGATAATGCTTGCTGCCGAGAACCTTTATATTCATGACAAGACACGACACATAAAGGCTCTCCTCTAAATTGGAAATAGTCCACCTCAAGTTGATCTGCCAACAACTCATCAAAAGCATCCCAATTTTTCTGGTCAAAGACCAATTGAAAACGCGTGACGACTTCTAAAATACGGTGATAATCCTGATCCATGGCGAACCTTCTATGCGGGTTTTTCACCAATTTAGCACGGCGAAATCACTTTTTTATTTTACTTTTGTTTTCCGAATCATTTTATAAAGAAGTTTTGGTGACATCCGAGAAACCATCACACCTATTTTTTCTTTGGTTCCCCCCACAACAATATATTCTTGCCCCTGTACTAACGCTTTTACAGCTTGCTCTGCAAAAACATCTGCCTCTAAACCATTCTCGATTGCTTCGTCTTGGTGACCTTGAGGTTCCCCTGCACCATTGAGTGCATTGAAAGAAACATTGGTTTTTACGAAACCAGGGAAAATAACTGAAACTTCCACCCCTTGATCTGAGACTTCAGCACGTAAACTATTTGCCCACATATGAATTGCTGCTTTAGCAGCGGAGTAACTTGCACGATACTGTGTACCCAACAAACCCGCTACACTCGACACAAATACAACTCGGCCAGACTTTTGTTTTAGCATCGTTGGTAGGACGGTTTTGGTGAGTGCGACTTGTGAGAAATAATCGACTTCCATAATGGCGCGTTCAGTTGCCATGGTCGTGTCTTTAATTAAAGCACGTTGGCTTAAACCCGCATTATTGATGAGCCAGTCAATACGACCTTTCGCCTTTAAAATCTGCTTATAAGCCTCTTGAACCTGCTTTTCATCAGTAATATCTGCGACCACAGACAAATGATGATCGGGATTTAATAAACCAACCCGAACCTCTTCTAATTCTTCAAAACGACGCGAGGTCAAAATCAGCTTTGCGCCTTGTAAAGCCAATTCCCCTGCTAAGGCCTTACCCAAACCAGAAGATGCGCCCGTAATCCATACCACTTTATTTTGCAAAGTATCAAGTTTGGCCATGTAATGTTCCTATTATCTTTTTAAATTATGCTGCTTGATGCATGAAGGCCAAAAAGTGGTTGATATAATGAGTGGCTGTGGTCTGATCGACCTGTGTACCTAACTTTTCCAAACGTTTATAGCCCAAATGCGTCGTCATGTTGATGACTCCGTTAAGAGTTTTATCGACAACCAAATTAAATTTTAAACGCTTTTTAGGCTCACGTACTAGGCTTGTTACGCCTAAATCCACAATTTGTATGAGGGTCTCAAATGCAGCCGTAATACTTTGCATATTACCGTCACGAATTTGCTGCGTAAGGGTTTCGGCTTGTTGCACGAGTTGAAGTGTGACCGGATAAGTAATATAAACTTGCTGCCCTTGCTCTTTCATGAGAGATGTCATGTAGTCAACTAAAGGTAAAAGACGTTCATTTCCAAAGAATGAAACTGACCAAGGCATGTATTTTCGAAAAGTCTCTAAAACTTGCTGAATAACTTTTTCAGACTCAGCTTGTTGTTTTGGAGACATGGTTGCATTTCCTGACTGTAAAAGCACAGAAAAAACCTGTTCAATAATTTCACAAGAAAGGTCAGACAATACATCCCCCAAAATTTTTGCCTGACTTTGACTTACCCCATTATGCAGTTTTTGCCGAATGGCCTCGAACTGGGTATAAGTCGAATCGGAAATTTTCAAAAAAACTTCATAACTCATCAGCAGCATCCTTTTTCAATTCTTTTGTAATTTTTGTGCCGTGTGCCTACACGATTAAATTGTGATCCATCTTTCATAAATCTACCGTTTTTTGAAAAAAATACAAAACCGTTTATCTGTTTTCAGCACATTAATTTCGAGGCATTTTTTTGCTACAATAGATGCAATTTTTTATGCATATTCGATCTAAGCTACTATGACTGACGCTCAAACCGCTCAAAATATTGCCACCACATACGATCCAACCGAGATCGAAAAGAAGTGGTACAAAACGTGGGAAGAACAAGGTTACTTCAAACCTTCTGGTCACGGTGAATCATTCTGTATCATGATTCCACCACCAAACGTCACTGGTAGTTTGCACATGGGCCATGGTTTTAACAATGCCATTATGGATGCCCTCACCCGTTATAACCGTATGATGGGTAAAAACACGTTGTGGCAACCAGGTACTGACCACGCTGGTATTGCAACGCAAATGGTTGTTGAGCGTCAACTTGGCTTACAAGGTGTAACTCGTCACGACTTAGGCCGTGAAAAGTTCATCGACAAAGTTTGGGAATGGAAAGAACAATCTGGCGGCACAATTACGAAACAAATTCGTCGTTTAGGTTCGTCTGTAGACTGGTCACGTGAACGCTTCACGATGGACGAAGGTTTATCAAACGCTGTTAAAGAAGTATTCGTTCGTTTGCACGAAGACGGTTTAATTTACCGTGGTAAGCGCCTTGTAAACTGGGACCCTAAACTTCAAACAGCACTTTCTGACCTTGAAGTAGAAAGCAAAGAAGAAAAAGGCTCACTTTGGCATTTTAAATATTTCTTTGAAGACAAATCAGTTAAAACTCAAGACGGCAAAGACTATTTAGTTGTTGCAACAACTCGTCCTGAAACATTACTGGGCGATACTGCGGTTGCTGTTCATCCTGAAGATGAGCGTTATGCACACCTTGTTGGTAAAAATATTGTATTGCCAATTACTGGTCGTTTAATCCCGATCGTTGCCGACGACTACGTTGAAAAAGACTTCGGTACTGGCTGTGTAAAAATCACGCCTGCTCACGACTTCAACGACTATGACCTAGGTAAACGCAATAGCTTGCCAATCATCAATATCTTCAACAAAAATGCCGAAGTTTTAGGCGAGTTTGAATATATTGCAAAAGCTGGCGAACAAATTTCTAAAACCATTACGGCACCTGCGGACTATGCTGGTTTAGAGCGTTTTGAAGCACGTAAAAAATTAGTTGCTCAAGCTGAAGCTGAAGGCTGGTTAGATCAAATCCAACCATATGACTTAAAAGCGCCACGCGGTGACCGTTCAGGTGTGATCATTGAGCCATTATTGACTGACCAATGGTATGTAAAAATTGCTCCTCTTGCTGAGCCTGCAATTGAAGCAGTTCAAGATGGCCGCATTAAGTTTGTTCCAGAGCAGTACAGCAACATGTACATGGCATGGATGCGTGACATTCAAGACTGGTGTATTTCACGTCAGCTTTGGTGGGGTCACCGTATTCCAGCTTGGTACGATGCAAATGGCAATATCTATGTTGGCCGTAACGAAGAAGAAGTACGCGCGAAAAATAACATCGCGGCTGACGTTGAACTTAAACAAGACGAAGACGTTCTTGATACATGGTTCTCATCTGCACTTTGGACATTCTCAACTTTAGGTTGGACTGGCGACGCACAAAAAGACGCAGCAAATGATTTCTTAAAAACCTTCCACCCAACAGACGTGTTGGTGACTGGTTTTGACATCATTTTCTTCTGGGTTGCCCGCATGATCATGATGACCCTACACTTCATGAAAAATGAAGATGGTTCATCTCAAGTTCCATTTAAGACTGTTTACGTTCACGGCTTGGTACGTGATGGTGAAGGTCAAAAAATGTCGAAGTCTAAAGGTAACGTACTTGACCCATTAGACTTGATTGACGGTATTGATTTAGAAAGCTTAGTTGCAAAGCGTACGACTGGCCTCATGAACCCGAAAGATGCAGCGAAGATTGAAAAATCAACGCGCAAAGAGTTCCCAGAAGGCATCAATGCTTATGGTACTGACGCAGTTCGTTTCACGTTCTGTGCACTTGCAAACACTGGTCGTGACATCAAGTTCGATTTAAAACGTGTTGAAGGCTACCGTAACTTCTGTAACAAAATCTGGAACGCAACCCGTTTCGTTCTCATGAATGTTGAAGGTCAAACTGTTGGTCAAGAGGCCCGCCCTGATCTTTGGGAACTTCCAGAACAATGGATTATGAGCCGTCTGCAAAAAGCGGAAGCTGCTGTACATCAAGCGTTTGCAACTTACCGTTTAGACCTTGCTGCTCAAGCGATTTACGACTTTATCTGGAATGAATACTGTGACTGGTACGTTGAGTTAACTAAACCAGTTCTAAACGATGCAGAAGTTTCAGAAGAGCGTAAAGCTGAAGTACGCCGTGTATTGCTTGCTGTGATGGAAGCTTCATTACGTTTGGCTCATCCATTAATGCCGTATTTAACAGAAGAAATCTGGCAGACGCTTGCACCAATGCTTGGTCAAGGTGGTCCAACGATTATGACTGCTCAGTACCCTATTCCTGAGCAAGCAAAAATCAATGAACAAGCTGAAGCAGATATGCAATGGCTTCAAGGTTTGATTGGTGCAGTACGTAACATTCGTGGTGAGTTAGGCTTAGGTAATGCGCGCTTGTTGCCAGTATTACTTCAAAATACGTCTGATGCTGAACGTGAACAAATTATTCGTATTGAAGCGTTGTTCAAAGCATTGGCTAAAGTTGAAAGCATTGAGTTCTTGAATAAAGATCAAGAGCCACCTTTGTCTTGCTCTAGTGTTGTTAGTCATGCATCGGTATTTGTACCAATGAAAGGCTTAATTGACCCTAAAGCTGAGCTTGCTCGTTTGCAAAAAGACTTGGATAAAATCCAGAAGCAACACGACCAAATTGCGGGCAAACTTGCAAACGAAGGCTTTGTCTCTAAAGCACCAGCAGCAGTTGTTGAAGGTGAAAAAGCGAAGCTTGCTGAGTTTGCTGCTCAGTTAGAGAAAGTTAAAGCGAATATGGAACAAATTGCTGCGCTTTAATGCAGTAATTTGATTCAAAAAATCCCCTCAAATGAGGGGATTTTTATATCAAATTTAAATAGTTATCAATATAATTAATAAAAAACTAAATGAGTCAAACTTAATGTCTGGTTTAAAAATATTTATTTCCTCTACTTGCTATGATTTATTCGAAGAGCGTGCACAAGTCCGTAATTTACTCCTTAATTTAGGCCACGATCCGATTCTAAGTGATCACAATGATGTTCATTATGATCATCATGAACATACTCATGTAAGTTGCATCAGACAAATATCAAATGCTGATATGGTAATATTATTAGTAGGAAGTAGATATGGAGGAGTTGCCATAGATGATGCTTTAAAAGAAATTAATTTAGATATTATTCAAGATCGTTTAAATAGCAAAATTAAATTAAAAGATCTAATTGAAGAAATGCAGGAACGGACTCAAAAATCGGCAAAAGCTTCTGAAGCCGATAGCACTATAAAAAAAATACGTTATGGATTTTCCATTACTCATTTTGAAATCTTGAGAGCTATTCAAGAAGATATTCCTATTTATGCATTTGTAAAAGATAAGGTATGGAATTTTAACGAACTTTACACCTTTAATAAGGATAAAATTGAAGATCTTACAATACCATCAATTGAAAAAAATCATTCAAAGTATTTATTTGAATTTATTGAAATTTTAAAAAATAGAAAATATGGTAACTCTATTCAATCATACTCAAATTATTTGGATATTGAGCAAGCTTTAAAAAAACAACTCGCCGAAAAATTAAAAACATTGATGGATGAGAGAAAAAATCTTAGAAAAGAAAGTGCTGCTCAACAAGATTATATTAATAAATTAACTGATCGATTTGATGATCTTAAAGAAGCTATACTTTCTGTGCTTCCAAAAGGTAATGAAAGAGTAGTAGCTAAAGGCGTTATTAAATTTAGGAAACTTATTTCTTCACTATCATATATGATAAGTAAAGTAGAAACTGATATAGCTAATATAAATGAGGTAATAATAACAAGTAACTTTTCATTAGAAGAAATTATTACAACCAATTTAAATATTTCTAAAATCATATCTACCGATATCAACGATAACTTCAAAGATTTATTTAATATTATTTTCAGATCCAGACATCCTTTACATCGTAATGCTATAAAAAATATTTTAATTAGTGAAAACTATTTTTTTATAATAGAAAATTCAAGAATTTATGAAGATTTAAAAGATGACTGGAATGATTTCATCAAAATAGATGAACCAACAAGAAGAACTATTGTTGAGGCTTTAAATGAAAATAATATACCTGAAATAATTAGCTATATAAGATACATTAAACAAGATATGTATTCATATGCGGAAGAGAGAATTAAAGAAGCTATCAACTCACAAGAAATAAGTGAATCTACAATAGAGCTTATAAATTCAATTCTACTTAATATACGAAAGGATTCAGATGATGACACCTTAAATATCTTTAGAAAATCATCTTAATTCTTTAAAAGTATTGAATCATATATAACCCTATTTGTTTAAACGAATAGAGTTATTTACAAATTTGCTTATTATTCAACAAATATTGATAGTTCCCTCTTCCCATGGGTGAGGGATGTTATTCTCTAAAGGAGTGAAATAAATTCTTAAGATAATAAAACCCCATGCCCCAATAACATCTCTACCCCACTCACCTTTTTCATATGCTTTAAATGCTCTTTTTCCCACTTTAACTGCTGTTTTAACTCAGCACAATCAGCATCTATAGCTTTATAAACATCACTAATATGCACATTCTCTGCTTTTACGTTTTTTGCTAACTGAAAAGAATCCAAAATCTCAGCAATTTGGCTTTCAAGCTGCTGACTTTGTGCATCCAAAGCCAGTTTATAAAATCGCAACTGCTCAGCAGATAATTCTTTAGCGCCTAGCCCCTTATTCTGTTCAAGCTGTAACTGAAGTTTGAGTAAATAAAATAAATCCTGTTTTTCATAGGCCTGACTTGCTTGTTGGAATAACTCAGTTTTTTCTTCTTTCTTTGTTTCATCTTGCTCACGGTCTGGGTGAATCATCGCAGCAATTTTTAAATAGACTGTTTTGAGTGACTGAGTTGCCATTTGCTCGGCTTGTTCACGTTTCTGTTGCTGTCTTTGCTGTTTGGCTTGTTCCCGCGCTTGTTGTTGCTCGGCAGCGTACTTTTCAAAGTCATCTTCTAACTCTGCACTTTGATGAAAGCTTTCTTGGTATTCAGATTTTATTGAATGAGCTTTTTTATTCTTTTTTACCGACTCTTGTGCATGTTGCTGATAAAAGGTATCGATCTGCTTTACCAGCTCCAACTGTTGAGCAGACAGCATTTTAGAGCACGTCAACATTTGCGCAAGCTGGGCATTTTTTTCATCGAGTTGTTGCATGTCTGCTTTAGAAAAATCATGGCTATGTAACATATTCCAAAGTTGATCCAACTGCTGAAATAGCACGGCATGTAAATCGCTATACACAGGCATCAGTTTTTGCCGTATGTGTTGTTGAATTTCAGCTTGTGCATTTTGCCATGTGCTCAGGCTAACTTTTTGCTGCTCTATTTTATCAATCAGGCGATTCAGTTTTTTCTGCTGTGCAGACGGTTCAGACCTTTGCTGCAAGCTCACTTTGAGATCAAAGGACATATTCATCCACCTGAAAAAGAAAAAAGTGTAGCAATAATCAGATGAGGAAGGTAGCAAAGCATTCTTTAAGTGTTAAGAGGCCAAAAATTTATATCTTAAGAAATCCACCAAATCACTAATGGCAAGGTTACGGCGGCACATAGAGTTTGAAAGCTAATCACGGCTGCCATAAGCTGACTATCCCCACCCAAAACTTTGGTTAAAATGTATGAAGCTGAAGCAGTCGGTAGCGCAAAGAAAATGACTAAAATTTGCGTTTGTAAGCTTGATAAACTAAACCACATGCAGACAGCGTAAGCCAAAGCAGGCAGTGCTAAAAGTCGCGCAAATGTATCTGCAGCCAATACCCCAATGTCTTTTTTAATTTGCAAAAACTGTAAAGCTGCGCCAACACATAACAAACCTAGTGGCAAACTCGACACTGAAAAAAGCTTAATAAACTGAGTAAAGCCTTCCCAAATTGGGATATGAAGTGCATTGACTATTGCCCCAATCACACACGATGCAATTAAAGGGTTTTTGAGAAGTGCAATCAAAACAGGTTTAATTGCCATGTGTTCTTTAGAGGTTAAAGCAAGCACCGAAATAACGTTCACAAGTGGAATACAAAGCGCCAATAAAATTGCCAGTATTGCCATTCCTTCACTTTTAAAAAGCGAAGTGACTAAAGCCAAACCAATATAAGTATTAAAACGAACCATACTTTGTACGTGTACACCAAAACGTGCAGGCGGTATGTGCCAAAACATTCGGAGTATGTACAAAAAGGTGGTCACAGCTAAGACCACAATCAACATCGCAATAATGGCTGTACTCAAGCTTTGTAAGTCAATTTTTGCAGTCGATAGCGTACTGAAAAGCAAAGCGGGAAATAGAATATAGTAATTCAGCTTCTCTGCCCCAACCCAAAACTCATCGCTAAAAAAACGATATTTTTTAAATAAGTATCCCGATGCAATTAATGCAACTAAGGGAAAAAGAGATAAAACAATACTATTCATTTCTTTACTCGAGTTTTGTTATGGCTTTCTGTTTTGGCAATTAGCTTGGCTTACTCATATATTAAAGATAATGAAAACTCATGATAAAATGAGTTTTTACTCATAATAAGTACAATATGACATTTACTCAGCTTGAAATTTTTGCACTCATTGCTGAACTAAAAAGCTTTACTGCTACAGCAGAAAAGCTGGGAATTTCACAGTCGGCAGTTTCCCATGCGCTTAAATCATTAGAACAACAATGGGGCATTAACCTGATTTCAAGAACTCAAAGTGATATTGAGCTCACCCCCACAGGTCAACAGCTTCTTACGCATGTAAAAGAGTTATTGAGTATTTCCGATACCTTAGAAAAAGAAGTGGCTGCGATTCATGGTTTAAATGAAGGAACATTACGTATTGGATCTTTTGGGGCTTCATCCTCTATTTATCTACTACCTGAAATTTTAGAAACCTTTCGGCAGCGCTATCCTAAAATCGAAATTTATATCGATGAAGGCGAAGATAAAGAAGTTGCTCAGTGGTTATTAGAACGGCGCATTGAGGTTGGTTTTTTAATTATGCCCGATGAGCGCTTCGATACATTCCCCTTAATTGAAGACCGTTTTGTTGCCCTAATTCCAAATGGTTACCCACTCGCAGAGCAGCTCTATATTGATCCAGCACAACTAGAAAACAGCCCTTTTATTATGACAATGGCAGGTAGTCGACATCAGGTCGAATTAATTTTAAAAAACTTTAATGTGAAACCAGACATCAAATTTTATGTTTCACAAATTTTAAGTATCGTGAGTATGGTTCACAATCAATTAGGAGTTTCGATTGTCTCTGATATGGTCATCACCAAAGAGTTGCTCGCGCTCTATCCAAACGTAGTCAAACGCCCGTTTAAACCAAACCTTAAACGTTCTATTGGTCTCGCAGTCAAGAATAAAAAGCACATGAGCCCCGCTGCGAAAGCATTTATTGAGGTTGCCCAATCAGTTTGGTCAGATCATTAAATGATTACAGATAATTTTTAGGAATTTTATAACGAACTTTTTCAGGTCAATTTTCAAGCACATTAGATGACTTTTAACGTAAAAAGCGCCATTACTGCCCCATCCTGACCAAATCAGCGCACCATTTATCGCCAAAAACTATTTATTTAATCCAAATTGGTGCGCTTATTGCATATTCACTTTTATGCAATTGAGTTTGTTTCGACAAACTTAGGTTTTTAGATTCCTTAAATCTATTTTGGTGCAATTTACAGTCCCAGATTTGTTCCAAAATGGAATTTAGCACTTTTTTCGAGCATGCTATGCAAAATGTAGATCTATTTTTCTTATTACTTGGTGCAGTTTTGGTTCTTGCCATGCACGCAGGTTTTGCATTCTTGGAACTTGGTACGGTTCGCCATAAAAATCAGGTGAACGCACTGAGTAAAATTCTGACTGACTTTGCCCTCTCTGCAATCGCATATTTTTTTGTTGGCTATTACATTTCCTATGGTCAGCACTTCTTCCATGATGGTACGGTTTTATCAAGTGATCATGGCTACAACCTGATGCGTTGCTTCTTTTTGCTCACTTTTGCTGCGGCAATTCCCGCCATTATTTCGGGTGGTATTGCAGAACGCGCAAAAATGCGTTCACAAGCAATTGCGACACTTGCTTTAGTGGCGCTGGTTTATCCGTTTTTTGAAGGCATGGTCTGGAATGGCAACTACGGTTTGCAAAAGTGGTTAGAAACAACCTTCGGTGCAGCTTTTCATGATTTTGCCGGTTCAGTCGTAGTACATGCTATGGGCGGTTGGATTGCACTTGCAGCGGTCATTTTATTGGGTGCACGTTCTGGTCGTTATAAGAAAGATGGTCGTGTAAGTGCTCATCCACCTTCTTCTATTCCCTTTTTGGCGCTTGGTTCATGGATTTTAATTGTTGGCTGGTTTGGCTTTAACGTGATGAGTGCGCAGCGTGTTGATGCTATTTCTGGTCTGGTTGCCATTAACTCGCTCATGGCAATGGTCGGTGGAACAATTACAGCCAATGCGATTGGTAAAAATGACCCAGGCTTCTTACACAATGGGCCACTTGCTGGTTTAGTCGCAATCTGTGCCGGCTCAGACATTGTTCATCCAATCAGTGCACTTGTTATTGGTGGTGCAGCTGGGGCTATGTTTGTTTATCTATTCACTTATACTCAAAACAAACTCAAAGTTGACGATGTGTTAGGTGTATGGCCTTTACACGGCGTATGCGGCGCATTTGGTGGTATTGCTGTAGGTTTATTTGGTCAACAATGGCTTGGTGGTTTAGGCGGTGTGTCATTCATCTCTCAACTCATCGGGACAGCGCTCGCGATTGCCATTGCACTTGCTGGTGGCTTTATTGTTTATGGCTTACTGAAAGCGACCATTGGTATTCGTCTATCTCAAGAAGATGAGTTCCGTGGTGCAGATTTGTCTATTCATAAAATTTCGGCAAACTCTGAAGAAGGTATGTTTTAATACTTTCTAATGTGCCCAAAGCGATGATACTTCTCGTCGCTTTTTTTATTTTTTAAGGAAAATTGGTCCCCTTTCTTCTGTATGGTTTAAGATCAATTTAAGCCTAATTTTATGTAATTAGCCGTATCCATTGTCGATTGATGTTGCATCAGAATGACTACTCAAAAACAATTTTTCCAAATTAATATCATTTTTCTTTTTCTCAGTTTTCTTCTACTTTTAATCATTTTTCCAGTGGGTGGGAAAATTGATATGTACCTCATCCAGCCTTGGATCGATTCAACGGGTCATTTTTTCAATCGAGACAATTGGTATCTGGAAAGACTTAATCATGAGATTGTAAAGCAGATCATTACTGGCATTTATGTCATATTTTTCGGTCTATGGCTTGCATCATTTAAAGTTGAGAAATTAAAGCTTTATCGCTGGCAATATGGTTATATGTTTTTTGTGAGCATGATTGGTAGCGCACTGGTTGGTCTCTTAAAATCACAATCTGCTCATGCGTGTCCTTGGAATATGATTCATCCTAACAGCTTAGGTGGCTATATTTGGGACTTTACTGCGAAACATGGACATTGTTTTCCGGGTGGGCATGCAAGCGCTGGTTTTATTTTAATGACAGGTTATTTTGTTTATCGCCTTGAGCAGCCTAAACGTGCCTATTTTTATCTCATTGCGGGCATTCTATTAGGCTTTATGATGGGATGGGCACAAATGATGCGTGGAGCACATTTCCTGAGTCATAACTTATGGACAGGTTGGGTGGTTTGGGCGGTAAATATCTTATTTTATGCAGTTTGTATTCACCGCTTTGAATTTGAAAAACAAATTAAACAAGAACGGGTCTAAATTAAATTCTAGTTTCATGAACATGTAAAATCTTTGGAAGTTTGACCAAGACCGAAAGTCCTCCAAGCTCTAAACTTCTGTCTAGTGTCAAAGTTCCACCTAAACGTTGAGTTGCTCGGTCAACAATGGATAGGCCTAAACCACTCCCCACTTCAAGATGGTGATGTACACGATAAAACCGCTTTAGAACTTTGTCATAATGTTCTGGGTCAATCCCCGCGCCGCTATCTTCAATTTGTATACATGCATCGCCATCTGTAGCAGTGAAAACAGAGATATTAATCATCCCTTCATGAGGCGTATATTTGATTGCGTTATCAATTAAGTTAAAAATGATTGAATGAACTGTTGGCTCAACACTATGCATTTCGATTGGTTCATTACGAACAAATCCCAAGTCGATTTCTTTTTGCATAGCTAAATTCACAAGCTGTTCAACACAATTTAAAGCGACATCATTAAGCTGAAAAGCCCTCGTTGGTTCAATCACACTTAAAGAAACATCCTGCTTAGCCAGCGCTAAAAGCTGTGTCACCAAGTGCTGAATACGCGCTAATCCTTTACTTAAATTTTGTAGCGATTCCTGCTCAGGAAATTGACTAATTAAAATCTTGGTTTGTAAATTCAGAGCTGTAACAGGAGTTCGGAGCTCATGGGCTGCATCTGCAATAAACTGTTTCTGCTCATTTTGTGCCTTAGAAATACGCTCAAACAGTCGGTTCATTTCATCAATTGTGGGTAACAATTCTTGAGGATAATCTACAACTTCAATGGGCGTGAGCTCTTCTGAATCACGATGAGTCAATTCATTTTTAAAGTCATCGATCGGCTTTAGGCCCCGACGAATAATTGCAGCTAAAGCAAAAATCGCAAATGGTAAGATAATCAAATATGGAATGAACATGCTACCTGCAAGTTCCCAAGCAAAAGCCTCACGAACCTTTTCTTGCTGGCTAATCTGAATTTGATAATCCTTTAACGGCAAAACATAGGTACGGATTAAGCCGTTACTGGTTTTATGTGAGTAAAAGCCAGCTTGTTTAACAGGTGGAACCAATAAATGGAGATGGTGAGATAAATGGGCTTGATCTTTATATGCCCAAATATCTACAAATAAATCTTCTTCATGATAAGTTTTATGAAAATCAAACTTACTTGTTACTGTTTTCAATGGATATTCAGCTGTTCGCTCAGCTAAATAACGCATTTGCGTATCTAAAATTTCGTCAACTTCTTGCAGTGCAACCTTATAAGCACTAAAAATTAATATACAACCTAAGATTACACTGAAAATTGAGGTGCCCCAAATCAGTCGTTTTTTTAATGAATAGTGCACTGTGATGAAGTTCCAAAATTTAAGTTACGATTGCCCTAAACGGTAACCCAATCCTCGAATCGTTCGGATAAAGTCTTTCCCGAGTTTAGCTCGCAAGTGATGCACATATACTTCAATCGTATTACTGGTCACATCACTATCAAAATCATATAACTTATCTTCAAGATTTGCTTTAGAAAAGATTTTATTTGGATGGCTCATTAAAGGAATCAGGATTGCCCATTCACGATTAGACAAATCAATACGCTGACCTTTGAAGGTAGCAATGTGTTGTTCAACATTTAAAACTAGATCGCCACTTTGTAATAGCTGCTCATGATTTGCAAGCTGAGCCTCTACCCCGCTACGGCGTAATAGCGCGTGAATACGAGCAAGTAACTCATCAAACTCGTATGGTTTGATCAAGTAATCATCTGCACCGTTGTTTAAGCCATCAACACGGTTTTGTAACTGATCTCGCGCAGAAATGATTAAGACTGGAGTTGCTGCTCTTTGGCGAATTTGCTTTAAGACCTGCATGCCATCCATCATCGGTAGCCCTAGGTCTAAAAGAATTAAATCGAATTTATTTTTAGCTAACTGAGCCAGACCATCTAGGCCATTATTAACCCACTCCACTTCAAATTGATGATATTGCAGCAACGTTATTGTTGATTCTGCAATCATAAAATCATCTTCAATCATCAAGATTTTTGTCATGTTCTAGGCTCGCTTTAATTCACATGTGCACATGAGTGCAGCATATCCAGTTGAGGGTTGATGACCTGAGTTTTTACGCCTAATAAACTCAGTAAGCTTGGGAATAAATTATCCTGACTTAACTTCTCTTTAGTTTGTTGGCTTAAACAACTTACTTGTGCAAAATTGTTCTGTTTCCAGCGATCTGAAAACCACATCATCATGGGTACATGTGTTTGTTGGGTCGGTGCGATTGCATACGGTGAACCATGTAAATATAAACCATGTTCACCCGTTGATTCACCATGATCAGATAAATACCATAAACCTGTTTGATATTTCGATAATTCTTTTAGATTATTAATGATCTGACTTAAAACATGATCTGTGTATACAATGGTGTCATCATAACTATTTAATAACTCTGTTTGAGAGCAACCCTGTATCGCATTAGTATCGCAAGTCGGTTTAAACAGTTGATATTGAGCTGGTGCGCGCTTGTAATAGGCTGGACCATGACTTCCGACTTGATGTAAAACAATCAGTCGTGGACGGGTATCTTCTTTAGGAATAGTCGCTAAATATTCATTTAAGCTATCAATTAAAATATCATCATAGCATTCGCCGTCTTTACACCATTTTTGCTTTAACTTTTCTGGTATTTTGTACTGGTCAACACGATCACAAGTGCCCTTACACCCAGAGTTATTATCAATCCAAGTCACTTGGTAACCCGCACGCTTTGCAATGTCCAATAGATCTTCACGATGACTCGCAAGTTGTTCATCATAGTCAACGCGAGGCATTCCAGAGAACATACATGGAACAGACACAGCAGTTGCTGTACCACATGAGGTGACTTGGGAAAAATTCAAAATATCTTGTTTAGAAAGTTCCGGATTCGTATTTTTCGAATAACCATTTAATGCAAAACTTTCTGCACGAGCTGTCTCGCCAACAACGAGTACCATTAATTTAGGTAGGTTCGTTTGCACTTGCTGAACTTGATGAGCATCTTCACCATAATGTATGAGTGGTAAGTTCTTCTTAGGCGCCATTTTGTGATAATAAGACATTAAAGATGAAATACTATTTTGTGGAGAAATCATACCTTTTAGATCACGATGCTCACGAAAAATAGATGCAAAATCAACATAATAAACAAATAGCAAAATACCCACGATTGCACACGAGGCAATAATTGATCCGATTTTTTTAACCACTAAATGAGATACTTTTTCTTTTTTAAGATTTATTTGAAAAATTAAAAAGACAGGTAAAACAACAAAGAAAACTGTCCAAAGCCCGAAACGTAATGAAATTAAATCAGAAACTTCAGATAAATCAGTTTGTATCATATTTTGAATCTGATCGGGTGAGATGATTACCCCCAATGTATTGACGAAATAAGAGCTAAAACCGCCAATGAAGACCAATAAAATTGCAATAATTTTAGCAGTCCATTTCCAGTTTAAAATCTGTAAAATTGCATAATAGGCAGCAACCACAATAACTACAGTAGCAGCTAAGAATAGAATAGCTTTTATTCCAACATATGGAGTTAAAAGATGTACTTCATGATAAAAACCAACATTTAGAATTACCCCTAACCAAATGGCTATAATTAAATTAAACATAAACAGTGAAATCTGTTTATGTTTTAAAGTAGAAAAAAAATTCAGCATCCCGGACGACTACAATCTTTTTATGATGCTTCACTGTAGAAATTAAAACTTAAAAATCACTTAAATAAAAATGATCTAATCCAGAAGCCTTATCACATACTTATTTTTTAAATTTTAAACAACAAAAAGGCGAGATTGATTAATCTCGCCTTTTTTAATTTTTAACTAAATATTGTTCTTAGAAACTATATTTAGCCATTAAACCAACACGGTTATCTTTGTAAGACTTACCGTCAAAAGTATCACGCTTACCGTTAACGTACTCAACACCTAAATCAATTGGTTTAACTGGCGTATAAATCACGTTAAGCCATGCTTGTTGAACTTTTTCATTCCCTGCTGCATATGCTTTTGCATAATCAGTACCGTCATCAGAGAACTGAGCACCATACGCTAGAGTAGAACGTAAGTTAGGTAAAATCTTATAAGTTCCACCCACTTGTACTGCTACAAATTCATTTTGCTCAATATCACCATTTACGATTGTATAGGCCTTATTACTACCATATAGATAGTTGCTATTACCTACTACATATGATGCATCAGCAAATAGTTTTAAAGGATCAGATACTTTAAAGTCTGTACCAACTGCTACACCCCAACCAGTTTGGTTGTCACCGCCAGCTTTTGATTTATAGTTTTCAACTAATGCACGAGCTGAAGCCGACCCCTTGCCATCTGCATAACCTTGAGTGATTTTAGCAGTTAAGACTGGTAGACTATATTTGATACTGTCATTTACCCAAGCACCATCTTCATCCTTTGTACCCGTAAGACCAGCACTATCGCCCTCTTCAGCTGCTACAAACAATTGAGTCGTTGGTCCAAGTTTATAGTTATAACGCACTTGCGGAACACGTGTTGTACCACCACCAATGTTTGTCGAGAAATCGATCATTTCTGGTGCATGATTAGACAAGAAGTTAGACGTTGTTTGACCGAACAACCAGTTGTTATAAGTTAAGTAAGCATGACGAATACGCAATCCATCATTTGTACCTGCAAAGTCAACTTCGATTTTACCCCCAACTTTGGCATTACTTACAGGAGCAGTAAAATCTAAACCTAAACGAGTCGTTTTAGGTGTTGCACGAATTTTGTCTTTTGCTTCACCTTTTGATTCAGCTACTTTGTTAAAGTCGTTATCCGCACCTTCGATAATGTAGTTAGCATCACCACGAACATAACCATATAGGTTCACATCAGCGCCAGCTTTAGATTTAAATCCTGCTAAAGGAGAAGCTGGTGCAGCAGCTTGAGGTTGTGCTTTAACTTCAGCTAACTGTACTTGCTGTTGTTGCTGTACTTGCTGTTGTTGTTGCTGAACTTGTTGCTGCTGTTGAATTAAAGCTTTCAGCGCTTCAACTTCTTTACGAAGCTGTTGAATTTCCGCTTTGTCGGAAGTCGCAGCATGTGCCCCACTCATCATTAAAGCTGTAACTGTAAGAGCCAAGCTTTTAATAACAAAAGATTTACGATTAAGGAATAGATCCATCAAAAACTCCTAAAAATATATTTTATGTTGCCTATCCATGCCAAGTTGATTTATGCCATTAAATTAGGGGCTAAAAAATCAACTATCTTCCACTTTGGCTACATTAATTTTATTACCGCAACCAAAACCAATTTCAACGTTATGCAAGACCAAAAGCCCATAACCAAAGACATAAAAAACATACTTTGGTTTACAGATTTTTACCTTAACTTCATGTTGTAACGAATCCTACACAACTCTCTTATCTTATAGAATGATTAAATCGTTATTTCATTATTCTTTTTTAGACTTTAGGCTAATAACCAATCTAATTGAACATTTTTCTGCCCATCTCGATTGATTCACATGATTTTTCTTGTTATCCAAATCCATTTTTTCTCCATTTAGCTTCCATTTGCTATCTACACAAGATGGCACAATTAATTGAGCATTTAAATAGCTAAAAATATACATTTTTAAAAACATAGACGAAGGTATGAGTTAAAGCTTAGATCACGGCTTAAGCAACATTAAAATTCTTTATTTCATTTAGTTAACATTATTTTTCCTGCAGTTTCGCATGTTTCCAGAGAAAAATAGGCAGTAAACTGATCACTCCAATAATGACAATAGCTATCAAATAATGGAAATAACCCAGTACATCTCCAATCACACCACTAAAACTATAAAGAAGACCGCTAACAGTCGCCATGACTGATACCTGAAACGTAAAATCTGTTCCCGCATATTCTTTTCGACTGTAATGCATGACCAGAGTCAACATAACCACTAACAACATTGCCGAGAATGCATCTTCTAAAGCATTGACTGAATAGATAGCCCAGACATTCAACTGAATTTTTTGTTCATGGGCATAGGCTAAATAAGCATAGCCTCCTAGGCTCATAATTTTAAAAATTGAAAAAACAATTAGTGCTGTTGGTCTGGAAAAATATTTAAGAACTCCTCCCGCTATTGCCGCCCCAGTGAGTGCCGCTACTGTACCGAGCATCGTGATATAAACACCAATTTGAGTAAAACTTAGCCCCATATCCACCATTAAAGGTTTAAGTAATGGCCCAGCTAAGCCGTCTGCTACTTTAAAAGTGATCAGTACCACTAACCAAGAGCGGATTTCTTTATTCTGAGAGAAATATCTTAAGTACGCTTTAATCTTTAGGACTAAATTTTGTTGGTCAAGTTTGAGTTCATGATTTGAATTGGAAGTGTGTTGAGGCTCTTTAAATAATAAAACGGGTAAAGTATTTAAAAATACTAATGTTACTAATAGAAAAAAAGTAGGTTGCCATGTCAGCCAGTCTAAACACCAAAGTACGGCTCCTCCACCGACAATAAAACCTAACCGCGAACCAATGACCTGAAATGTATTCCCCCAATGCTGTTGATCATGTTTCAACAAATTGACGGCCAAAGCATCGGTCGCAATATCTTGGGTTGCTCCTGTTAAATTCATAAAAAGAAGTGAAATAAAAAAGGCAAATAAATAAATGGGCTGGTCTAAAGCTTGAACGGGGAAAAAAGACAAAATACAAAGTACAGCTACCATCAAAAACTGAGTAGGTAGAATCCAACTACGATAGTGTCCTAAACGGGAAAGTGCGTGTCGGTCGACCCACGGCGCCCAAAAGATCTTAATTGACCACGGCAACATTAGTAGACCAAAACCGCCAATATGGGCAAGGGATACTCCTTCTGCTCTTAAAATCACGGGTAAAGCATGCGTCATAAACCCGACAGGCAGTCCTTGTGCCCAATATAAAGAAAATAGCAGAAGATAGAGATTTTGCTGCCGCAACATAGAAACCTACTTTTTATTTGTTTAATAAGGAATAACATCAAATGTCATTTTGTTCTTACATTTTGCCAATGAAGCATATATTTCAAAAGATTAAGATAAAACTAGGACAAGTTAAAATTTAAAAAAATATGGATCAACATTTCCCTAATTTACCTGATTTGGTACCCCAACGTGGCACTGCGTTAAGCCGAGCGCTATTTAAAAAACTTTTTTTAGCGCAAGGTTGGACAATTGAAGGCGAAGTTTCTAATTTTCCAAAAGCAGTGGCGATTATTTCCCCCCATACTTCCAATATTGATGGATGGTATGGCTTTCTAGCGATTTTCGGATTAGGTATTCAAATTACCGTATTAGGTAAAGACGCTCTTTTTAAACCACCGTTTAAACGAGCTTTAGATTGGGCTGGGGTCATTCCTGTTAAACGTGACACAGCCAATGGACTTACTGAGCAAGTCGTTGCAACCATTCAAAAATATGACAAGATCTGGATTGGAATGGCACCCGAAGGCACACGTAAAAAAGCAAAAAAAATGAAAAGTGGTTTTTACCATATTGCCGCAAAAGCTAATATTCCAATTGTGATGTTTTCTTTTGATTATGACCACAAGACGATTCACTGCTTAGGGCACCTAAACCCAAGTGGCAACTACGACGAAGATCTCACCAAGATTTTTGAGCGTTATGAAGGAAAAATTTCACCAAAAAATCGTAATTGGCTTGCTGAACCTTTACAAAATCTAGTGAAAAAAACCTAGCAAAAATTGAGCAAATCTGGTCTCATGAGCCCTCTTAATTTATCTCGACGTAGATTATTTTTTAAAGATGAAAATTGCTCAATTTGCCAGTATTGGATTTATCTCTCTAGCACTATTTGGCTGTGATAAATTTAGCAAAACACCAACACCGACAACCTTAATGAAAGCCCGTGAACCTGTGATTGCACTTGCTTTAGGTGGCGGTGGAGCAAAAGGATTTTCACATATTGGTGTAATCAAGGTTTTAGAGTCTCACGGAATTAAACCTAAAATTGTGACGGGTACCAGTGCCGGTAGCTTTGTTGGAAGTATCTACGCAAGTGGACAAACGCCTTATCAATTGCAAAGTCTAGCGCTAAAGTTACAAGAGTCAGATATCCGCGATTTAACACTTAATCGTCAGGGCATTATTCTTGGACAAAAGTTACAGGACTACGTTAACCGTAACGTAGGCAATAAACCGATTGAGAAGTTCCCAATCCGTTTTGCGGCCGTGGCAACTCGCCTTGATAATGGTCAAAAAGCAGACTTTATTAAAGGTAATGCAGGCCAAGCAGTACGTGCATCTTGCAGTATTCCAAATGTATTTGTACCAGCAACCATTGGCAAGCAGAAGTATGTAGATGGCGGATTGGTTAGCCCAATTCCAGTTAAAACAGCTCGTGACATGGGTGCAGATATTGTCATTGCAGTCGATATTTCTGCTCGTCCAGCAGGAAATCGCCCAGCCAATATGTGGGGACTACTGGATCAAACCATTAATATTATGGGCCAACAAAGTATTAATGAAGAGCTCAAGCAAGCAAATGTAGTGATTCAACCTAAAGTTGGCCACTTAGGTACGCTTGATCTCAAATCAAGTAACCAAGCAATTTTGGAAGGCGAAAAAGCTGCTCAAGCGCAAATACGCCAAGTTGAAACCGCAATTGCAAACTTCAAAAAATCTCCAGCCGCATTTAAGCCTGCACCACGTCCTAAATTCTAATTGAGTTGGTTTTTTTCTATCCACACTCTGCATCATCTGCTACAGTGGTAAAAGTGATATTGAGTCACTTTTACCCATCATAAAGATATATAAAAGAGCAGATCTATGGAGTTTGTTATACAACCTTGGCACTGGTTTGTATTGGGTATCTTACTTATTCTTTCTGAACTGATTCTACCCGCCTTTGCCGCACTTTGGTTTGGTATTGCCGCCATTATGGTGTGCTTTCTCTACTGGTTATTTCCAGATATTAGCCTCACTACGCAAGTTGTGCTGTGGATAGTTCTGTCAGTGCTGTGCACCATTCTTTGGTTCAAATTTATTAAACCATTATCAATTGATAAAACTAAAGCGGGATTACCTCGCGAAGCAACCATTGGTCAAATTGGCATGGTGATTCAAACTGGTCTCGACCACGAACAAATTATTGTTCGCTTTCCAATGCCAATTTTAGGGGCCGATGAATGGAACTGTCGAAGCACCACACCAGTTAAAGTCGGTGATCGTGTCAGAGTTATTGATATTTCGGGTAATGACTTAATTGTTCAATCCCACGGTACTTCATAAACATTAAAGATAAAGAGAGGGTATTTTCATGCCAGTCGGTACTATTATTGTTTTAGCCTTTTTGGCTTTTGTGGCTGTCACCATTTTTAAAGGGGTTCGTATTGTTCCTCAGGGTTATAAGTGGATTGTTCAACGTTTAGGTAAATATCACTCTACCCTAAATCCGGGGCTTAATTTTGTGATTCCCTATGTTGATGAAGTGGCTTATAAAGTTACCACCAAAGATATTGTGCTAGATATTCCGTCGCAAGAAGTGATTACACGTGACAATGCCGTATTGCTCATGAATGCGGTAGCCTATATTAATTTAACCACACCAGAAAAAGCAGTTTACGGTATTGAAAACTATACATGGGCGATTCAAAACCTTGTACAAACCTCATTACGTTCTATTGTCGGTGAAATGGATCTAGATGATGCTTTGTCTTCACGAGACCATATTAAAGCGAAGTTAAAAGCTGCTATTTCTGATGATATTTCAGATTGGGGTATCACATTAAAAACTGTTGAAATTCAAGATATTCAACCCTCTTCAACCATGCAAGCTGCCATGGAAGCTCAAGCTGCAGCAGAACGTCAACGCCGTGCGACAGTAACAAGAGCTGATGGTGAAAAACAAGCTGCAATTTTAGAGGCTGACGGTCGCTTGGAAGCCTCTCGCCGTGATGCAGAAGCACAAGTTGTTTTGGCTGAAGCTTCACAAAAAGCGATTGAAATGGTCACAAGTGCAGTGGGTGATAAAGAAACACCTGTTGCTTATCTGTTAGGCGAGCAGTATGTCAAAGCAATGCAAGATATGGCGAAATCAAGCAATGCTAAAACCGTGGTTTTACCTGCCGATGTTTTAAATACAATTCGCGGCATTATGGGAAAGCATAATTAATTTAGTTACTTTAAATAAGTACTTGAAATAAAACGGTGGCTATCACGCCACCGTTTTTTTATCCTTTATATTATTGGTTTTTTAATTTTTTCTGATCTTTCAAAGGAAGTTTTTTTACAACTAAATCATAAGAATCATGAATCAAATCTTGAAGTAAATCACTTGTTAAGTTCTTATGCGGTGTAATCGAAATCCAGTGCTTTTTATTCATATGATAGCCCGGAATAATAAATGAATAGAGCTCCTGATATTCCTGACTTTTATAGGGATCACATTTGACGTTAATCATTTTGACACCCGCGACTTCTGTAGTCAGCATGAATATTTTTTCTAATATTTTAAAAACTTCATATTCAGGCCCAAATGGATGAGTCTGTTGACTAAAAGGAAGATTTCTTGCAATTTCAATTGCATTTTGATGGAGTTGCGTACCATTCATTCTTTTCTCCTTTATTCATTGAATATGAATAGAAGTATGAATATTGATTTAATCTTATTAATTGGTACGAGCTAAAAGAAATTGTGAGATATCTATTAATTCTTTTGCATCGTCACCAAAATGAGCTAAGGCTTCAAAAGCTTGATCATGCAATTCTTTAGCATAGGCCTTTGCTTGTTCGAGCCCCATTAAGGCTGGGTATGTCGATTTTTGTACTTGCTCATCCTTACCCGCAGTTTTACCCAAGGTTTCAGTACTCGAAGTAATATCAAGAATATCGTCTAACACCTGAAAAGCCAGTCCAATGGTCTGTCCATATTGACGTAACTTTGGAATTGCTTGATCAGTTCCAGAGAAAATGGTCACTGCACCCATCATAATGGCTGCTTGAATGAGCGCACCAGTTTTATTGCGATGGATATTTTCAAGTTCGTCTTGAGTAATTTGCTTGCCTTCAGCTTGCAAATCTAAAACCTGTCCAGAGACCATTTTAGAGCTGGCAGTTGCTAAAATCTGCATTTGTTTTAATACAATCGCGGCATCGGTACCCTGCCCTTGTTCATCAAACAAACGGCTACCTAAAATCTCAAAAGCCATTGATTGTAAAATATCGCCTGCAAGCAAAGCAGTATCTTCACCAAACGCAACATGACAAGTCGGTTGACCACGACGCAGTAAATCATTATCCATACAAGGCAAGTCATCATGCGCTAGTGAGTAACAATGAATAAGTTCAACCGCAACCGCAGCACGACGAGCCGCAGCAAAATTCGGATTTGGCTGTAAAGATGCAGTGGCATAACATAAAGCTGGACGCACACGCTTTCCACCAAGCATGACTGCATGGTGAACTGCACTTTTCAAAGGCTCTGGAATTGAGAATGCGGACAATGTCGTCAATAAATCTTGTTGAATACGTTGTTGAGCTTGTTTTAAAACATCCGCATTAACTTGAGAGAGTGATGACACAGTCGCCTCGATAAAATCAGTAGAGAAATTTTATTGAATGTTATGAAGCATTCATGCGCTACATCATACACGATTCACTGTGAAAAGTGCGTGATGAGTTTTCGAAGGCCTATGTAAAAAAGCCTCTACAAAATGGAGAGGCTTTTTCATTCTTAACTGTTTTAGAAACTGTCACCCGGAACGCGTACCCAACCTTCCATTAACACACGCGCACTACGGCTCATAATCGCCTTTTTAACGACCCACTGGCCATTTGTAAGTTCAGCTTGAGCGCCAACACGTAATGTTCCAGATGGATGACCAAAGCGTACTGCCTCACGCTCACCACCGCCAGCTGCAAGGTTTACTAATGTGCCCGGAATGGCGGCTGCCGTACCAATCGCCACTGCTGCTGTTCCCATCATAGCATGATGTAATTTCCCCATCGACAAAGCACGAACCAGTAAATCGACATCGTTCTCTGCAACGTTTTTACCACTTGATGCCGTATAGTTCTTCGGTTTAGAAACAAATGCAATTTTGGGTGTGTGCTGACGCGCTGCTGCTTCTGAAATATCTTTAATTAAGCCCATCTGAACTGCGCCATAGGCACGAATTTTTTCAAAACGTGCCAATGCAGTTGCGTCACTATTAATATGATCTTGTAACTCAGTACCTTGGTAGCCTAAATCTTCTGCATTTAAGAAAATGGTTGGAATACCAGCATTAATAAATGTGGCTTGAAAACTACCAATCTCTGGAACATCTAATTGGTCAACAACATTCCCTGTCGGGAACATATCACCGCCTTCTTCACCATCATCGGCCGGATCTAAAAACTCAATTTGAACTTCAGCGGCAGGGAAAGTCACTCCATCGAGTTCGAAATCACCAGTTTCTTGAACTTGACCATTGGTGATAGGCACATGCGCGATAATGGTTTTTTGAATATTTTTTTGCCAGATTCGAACCGTGCATAGACCATTTTCTGGAATACGATCTGCATCTACCAAGCCATTTGAAATCGCAAAAGAACCAACAGCCGCAGTCAAATTACCGCAGTTACCGCTCCAATCTACGAAAGCTTGATCTATTGAAACCTGACCAAATAAATAATCGACATCATGCTCTGGCTGAGTACTTTTAGCGAGAATAACAGTTTTGCTAGTACTCGAAGTGGCTCCCCCCATCCCATCAATTTGTTTTCCATAGGGGTCTGGGCTACCAATGACACGTAGTAAGAGCTGATCTCTTGCTTGTCCTGCAACTTGGGCTTTTTCCGGCAAATCATCAAGCTTAAAAAAGACACCTTTACTGGTTCCACCACGCATATAAGTTGCTGGAATTTTAATTTGCGGTACTGAGCTCATATCAACTGTTATCCTTACTATTATGTTCTTCTATATCAAAACAAGCATTCTTGTTTACCCTTCTCTGCATCTTAAATTGTTTTAAGGCCAAGAGATAGCGATCTGCTTTATACATCAATCGTATTGACGCGAGCATATTTTGAGAATTTAGCAATATGCTTGCAATGACTTAATCTAAGCAAAATCTATGAAAAAAAGTCTATATGAAATTATATTTTTTAGAGTACTTTTCACCCGATATAGGAATATTAAAAGCAACATCATGATTTTAAATAATTTTTACAATTACTTTTCAGTCACTCCTTATTAATTTGTAGTCTAGGCTAAAATAACTCCATCTATTAGAATAATTTACTTATTCATTGTGAGTGAAGACCTTTGACCAACGAATCTTCTACACTGCAACGAGGACTAAAAAATCGACACATCCAATTAATTGCTATGGGTGGAGCAATTGGTACCGGATTATTTTTAGGCTCGGCGCAAGTGATTCAATCTGCGGGACCATCCATTATTTTAGGATATGCCATTGGCGGCTTAATCGCGTTTTTGATTATGCGTCACTTGGGAGAAATGATTGTTGAAGAACCTGTTGCAGGATCGTTCAGCCATTTTGCGTATAAATATTGGGGGAAATTTCCCGGATTTTTAACCGGATGGAACTATTGGATACTCTATGTTCTGGTGGCGATGAGTGAGCTCACCGCGGTAGCCAAATATATTAATTATTGGTGGCCTCATATTCCAGCGTGGACGTCTGTCTTATTTTTCTTTGTCGTGATTACGGCAATTAACTTAACCAACGTCAAATTTTATGGTGAGTCCGAATTCTGGCTCGCTATTATTAAAGTTGCTGCGGTTATCTCTATGATCGTATTTGGACTTTATTTGCTATTTACAGCAGACGTAGGTTCAAACATTTCATTTAGTAACCTTTGGTCTCATGGTGGATTTTTTCCAAATGGCTTTAGCGGCCTCTTCTATATGTTGGCTTTCTTGATGTTCGCTTTTGGTGGTATTGAACTGATTGGTATGGCCGCAGCGGAAGCAAAAGATCCGAAAAAAACCATTCCAAAAGCAATTAACCAAGTCGTTTTCCGTATCTTGATTTTCTATATCGGTTCATTGGCAATCTTACTTTCATTAGTACCATGGAACCAATTAGATCTTGGCGGTCTCGACAAAAGTCCATTTGTTATGATTTTTAGCCAAATGGGAATTGGTTGGGCTGCACACTTACTTAACTTTATTATTTTAACTGCTGCCCTCTCTGTTTATAACAGTGGGATGTTTGCAAATAGCCGTATGCTCTACAGTCTCGCTCAACAAGGCAATGCACCAAAAGTTTTTGCAAAAACCAATAAACAGGGGGTTCCTATTCCCGCTGTTCTGCTTTCTGCTTTATTAATCTTTGGTTGCGTTCTTTTAAATTACTTTGTACCTGAAGATGCTCTTGGACATCTTATGTACGTTGTAGTTGGTGCACTTGTTCTAAACTGGGCAATGATATCAATTACACATTTGAAGTATAGACGCTTTGTTAAGCACGCGAATGTTAAGACATCTTTTCCAGCGTTATGGTCGCCATTTAGTAATTATTTAGTTTTAGCGTTTATTGCTGTTGTTCTCTATATTATGTGGACTCAAGGTTTCAAAGAGTCAGTAATGATGATCCCTATTTGGATTACAGCAATGCTCGTACTTTTTGACTATTTAAATCCTAAAAAACTCGATTCGGTTGAGAATCCTGAACAATAAATAAATCTAAAAAGCCATTGTTTAGACAATGGCTTTTTTATTTATGATCAGAAAATTATGCATATTTATACTGACGCGAACAGTAAGCTCGTTCAACCTCTGGTGAACGTAATTGCTGATGCTTAGTTTTACGCCCTGCCATACGTTTACGCCAAAGTTTAAAACTATGGGTTGTGAGGTTGTATCTCATTAAACGAATAACTTCACTTTCACGTAAGCCATACTCTCGCTCAATTGCTTCAAATGGGGTTCGATCTTCCCATGCCATTTCAATAATTCTAGATAAGTCCTGTTCATCAATTTTTTTCATGTTATGCCCTTTTGAATTATAGATAGTCAAATCTGATTTTTAACAAATAACCTTCTAGAAATAACT
This sequence comes from Acinetobacter lactucae, assembly GCF_013122135.1. Taxonomy (NCBI): domain Bacteria; kingdom Pseudomonadati; phylum Pseudomonadota; class Gammaproteobacteria; order Moraxellales; family Moraxellaceae; genus Acinetobacter; species Acinetobacter lactucae. The sequence continues at coordinate 715,074 of NZ_CP053391.1, read as the reverse complement.
TCATCTATCCAATTGCTCGTCTTAAACCTTTTCGTGTTTTGCTTCAGATCATAGAAAGTTCGACATGAAGTTTTTGTGATTTTTTAGCTTTATAAAATGTTTTTCTAAAAGAAATAAGCGGCTGGAAATGGTTGAGTGGTACAGGTTTATTTTTATTAGTCACTATGGCAAAAGTTTTAATACTTAAAACATGAAAAAGCCATTGCCTTAGCATTAGCTTTTTTGTTTATAATCATAAAATTATGCGCCCTTAGCTTAACTGGATAGAGCAGTTGCCTCCTAAGCGACCGACGTGGGTTCGAGTCCCGCAGGGCGCACATACTTCTAAACTTAATCCTTCACTTCAGCCAACAACGTTTCAGCTGCAAGTTTTCCTAAATTATTAGAAGCAAGTGGACTATCCCCAGTTAGCAATTTACGGTCTCTATGACATTGACCTGTAATGCCCTTATTTAAAATTTCGACACCGAGCTTTTCAAGGTTTTCCCCTACTAGCCAAGGTAAAGCCCCCGGCATATAACCGATATCAATATTTGCTCCTTTATCTAATGAATCAGGGAATACACAAATTTGATAACCTTTAAAAATATAGTTTTCTGGCTTTTCATCTACTGCTGCAGCCAGTAATGAAGCAGGACCATGACATAATGTAATAATAAATTTATCTTGTTCAACTGCCCATTTAAGGACTTTTTTGACATCTAAGCTATGTGGAATTTTAGCTAAAACACCATGCCCACCGGGAATAAATACAGCTGCATATGGTGAGTTTTCTTCCACTACATTTTCTAAAATATCAGTCAACTTTAATGGATTTTTTAATTTATCTGCGTATTTTTGAAAAGTATCTAACACCACTTGTTCTTGCTTTGGCATCGCCCACATTTCAAGTTTGGCTGGATTACCTGAAAGTGTCGCAACATCAATTTCAAAACCTGCATTATCTAAATGAAACATCGGTAAAAGCATTTCTACAGGATGGTTACCTGTTGAAAAGAACTTACCGTTTTGCATTTGGATGTAACGCTCATCAGTTGCAATCATTAAAACTTTTTTATTGCCCGCATACGGCGTTGAATAAGTCGTGCCGTCGTAATCGGTTTTAGGAGCAGTATATTGGCTCAGTGAGTATGGTGATGGGAAAAAGGCATTATCTTCAGCCAAATCTGGAGTAGGATTTTTATCATCAATATTTGCGGTATTCATTGTTACTATCCTTTTTCATCAGTATGGAAAGAAATAATAAGGTAAGAACCAATTTTTATTTCTTACTTAATTTATAGGTGAAGTTATGGAACTGGTGCAATCTGCCAATAGAATTTGGCAATTTTTATAGAGAAATAGGCAGAATCTAGAATTATAAAATTCAGTTTAGGCGAACCTGTCGTTCGCCCAAACTTCAATGATTACAGTGTTACGCATTCATTTCTAAAACGATCTTTCCAATATGATCACCTTGTTCCATACATGCGTGAGCACTTTGTACATCTGAAAAAGCATACGTTTTATAGATTTGAGGTAAACATTTACCTTGAGCCAATAATGGCCATACATGCTCATGCAAAGATTGTGTAATTTCTGCTTTTTCTTGGCTATTACGTGCTCGCATCGTTGAACCCGTAATTGTGGCACGTTTTAAAATCAGTTTTTGTAAATCAAATTCTTTTGCGATTCGACCACCCATAAAACCAATAATGACAAGTCGGCCATCACGTTTTAATAGATTTAAATTTTTTGTGAAATAAGAACCACCCACAATGTCTAAAATAACATCAACACCTTGGTCTTGAGTATGTTTCAAAACCTCTTGCTCAAAATCTTGGGTTTTATAGTTAATTGCTGTGGTGAAACTAGAGAGTGCTTCAACTTTATCTTCACTACCAACGGTCGCAAAAGTTTTAATTCCTAAAGCTTGGCAAATCGCTAAAGCTGTGGTTCCAATACCACTTGCCCCACCATGAATCAATGCGGTTTCATCTTTCTTTAAACGGCCAATATCAAATAGGTTTGCCCAAACCGTAAAAAATGTTTCTGGAATTGCAGCAGCTTGCGTAAAAGATAAATTTTCAGGTATTGGCAATATTTGAGTTGCAGTTACGGCACAATATTCTGCATAACCACCGCCATTTGTTAGAGCACAAACTTTATCACCAACCTTGAATTGATCTACTTGCTCACCCACAGCAACCACGACACCAGCGACTTCAAGTCCTGGTATTTGAGTAACACCTTTAGGCATTGGATATAATCCCATACGCTGCAAAACGTCAGGACGGTTAATTCCAGCAGCCTTTACCTCAATTAAGACTTCATCTGCTTGAGGTACTGGAAGACTAGCATCTTGAACTTTTAGAACCTCAGGTCCACCAGGAGCCGTAATTTCAATAATTTTCATGGTTGTTGGAAGGGTCATATAATGCTCCATGTTTGATTTATATTTCAAAATACTAATCTACGTTAAATAATTGAGGACTTGGGTGGAACGCCAAACAGTCGCTTAAATTCTCGGCTAAATTGTGAAGCACTGACATAACCTACTTCATAGGCTGCTTCTGCTACACCCATTTTATTGTTCATGATCAATTCACGAGCCTTATGTAACCGAGTAATTTTGATGTACTGTAAGGGCGAATAATTCGTCACCTTTTTAAAAGTCTGATGAAAAAGCGAGATGCTCATGCCTGCTTGTTTCGCCAACTCTTGAACCGTTAAGTTATGATAATAATCACGCTGAATAATTTCACAAATGGTGTAAATCACGCCATTACGACTTGCTATAGCCGATAAACTCTCGACTAGATTGCCACCTGAGGCCTGCACCACACGATAAACTAATTCTCTTTTAACTTGCTCACCTAATATAAAAGTATCTTGTTTAGAGCGAAGTAAATTGAGCAATCTGAGAGCAACCTCTGAAATGGTGGCATTCATGTCGATCACTCTAAGTCCACAGCTTAATTTTAAATCTTCCGAATGAGCATCTTCAGTAATCACTTGTTGCTGTTTATCCATTTTAGTAATGAGATCAGCCATCATTTGTGGTTCAAACTTTATTGCGATTGCCAACATGGGTTCATTATTTTCAACTACAGTATCGCAATCAAACGGTATTGCAATTGAGATAAATAAGCACTGTCCTTTTTGAAACTGAAAGATTTCTTTACCAATATATCCACGCTTTAATCCCTGTATCACTAAAACAATTGAGGGTTCTTGCAGCACGGCAATAGGTGGTGTGGAATGATCTACCCGCATTAAGGTGATGTTAGAGATAAAAGTAGGATAGAGACCTTCTGCTGGAGCCAAGTGCAAAAATGCATCGACCAAATGTTCTGTAAGATGATTTTTCGGCATAGTTTTATTGTGAGAGGTAATCTAATAATCAATATAACAATGAACCTAAAATGAAAACATCTGTCTTACGTTTACTTTGTATAAATAGGCAATTCAAATCAATTTTTAGGCATAAAAAAACCTAGAGCATTCTAGGTTTTTTCACTTTATTAGGCTATTTAAGCCGATAAATTAAAGAACATTGCTGCAATCAAAATAATTACACCAAGTACAATTCGGTACCAAGCAAATACACGTAACGTATGACGTTCTACAAACAGTACCAATGCTTTTACAACAAACAGCGCGGCAATAAAAGCAGCAACGAAACCTACCCCAATATTAACCATATTGTCTGAGGTAAGTACGTCAGCATTTTTAATTAAGTCAAAAGTTGCAGCGCCCAACATGGTTGGCATTGCAAGGAAGAAAGAAAATTCTGTAGCAGCTTTACGTGATAAACCTGCAAACATTCCGCCTACAATTGTTGCGCCTGAACGTGAAGTTCCCGGAATCATCGCCACACACTGAGCAAGACCTACTAAAAGCGCTTGTTTAAAAGTAATTTTCGTTGCATCTAGGGTCTTATGTTCAAACTGTCTAGATTCCACCCAGAAAATAATAAGAGCACCGACAATCAAAGCAATCGCAACCACAATTGGGCTAAATAGAACACTTTTAATAAAGTCGACAGCTAGAACACCAATAATGACTGCTGGAAAGAATGCAATAAGCACACTGATCGCAAAATGACGTGATTCCACATCACCACTAAAGAATCCTTTAATCAAGTTAATAATTTTTTGTCGGTATAACCAGCACACTGCCAAAATAGCACCTAACTGGATTACGACCTCAAATACACGACCGCCGTCTGAGTGGAAATCGATAATATGACCAAATAAAATTAAATGGCCTGTACTCGAGATGGGTAAAAATTCAGTTAAGCCTTCGACAAAGCCTAAAAACAGTGCTTTTATAACTTCAAAATTTTCCATAACTTGCTCAAAGAAAGTTAATCATTAGAACGATCTAAAATTTGTTTTATCGAAACTGATAAGCCTAAAATTAGACTTAACACATGTTCAATATCAGATCATTTCTAACGTTTGTGGTTATTGCCCCTAGTTAAAGGCAGTTTATTTAAAGTGCGATAATGTATCACAACATGATGACAAACTTGGGTTAACTATCGTAAAAAGATAAAACTTGGTTAAGAACTGCCAAAATTTTTCTTGTTATAGATAAAGCTTTTCGCCCTTACTTACTCTACAAAATGATCTTAAAATGTCCTTAAAGAAACATGATATTATTCTGTTCAAATGCAACTCATATCAAAAATTCTATCTGAATGAAAAATACCAAAATTAATGCACGTCATCTTATTATCGATTTATTTCTTTCCTCAGCTTATCCTCAGCTCACCATTAAACAAATATTGATTGCCGCTAAACTCTTTAATATGAGTGACAACGGTATTCGTGTTGCGACGACTCGGCTATTAAATGAAGGCATGATTGAAAGCGTCGAGCGCGGTATTTATCAACTTTCGCCTTCAACCAAAGAATGGGCAAAAGTCATTTTGAATCGTAAAAATGGCATTAAGCAGACTAAAGAATGGCAACAGCACTATCTGGCAGTATTTACTGGAACTTTAGGCCGTATAGATAGGACCGCTTTAAAAAAGAGAGAGCACGCCCTACATCAATTTGGTTTTAGAGAGCTCGAAACTGGTATTTACATACGTCCAGACAATTTAGCGTATAACTTTGAAAAAACATGTGAAGAGCTCGTTTTAGCGGGTCTTGAAAATGAAGCTAAAATTTCTATTATTCAAAAATTTGACTCAAAAACAGTTTCGTTAATTCCTTCTTTATGGGATACAAAGCAGCTTGAAGAAAATTATGAGATGTATAGCCAAGATATCCAAGAATGGCTTTTGAATTATAAAAATTTATCCTTAAACGAGGCCGCCACTCAAGCTTTGTTATTAGGACGTGAAACAATTACCTTACTCATGAATGATCCGCTGCTGCCCCCTCCATTTGTTAACGAATATGCCCGTAATCAGTTTGCTCAAAATGTACAGCAGCTCGATTCGATTGGGCAAAAGCTGTGGCAGAAAATTTATGAAAATGAATTAGCCCATTAAAGGGCGATTTATTTTTTTACAAACAAATATTACAATTTTTTAAATTTTATGATTATATTGGTAATATAAAATATGGATACCAAAATCTGATTTGGGAGAATAAAAATGAATGCACAAGTGAGTGTGACCGATCTATTTAGCAGAGAAGAAATACAGGAGCTCACACAACCCTCAGATGCATATGGTGCTTGGGCTGTTGCAAGTACATGGGCTGTTATTGGCGGAACATTTGCCAGTTTAATCATGATGTGGGATTACTTACCTAGTTGGGGCAAATTACTTGCTTGTATGCTTGCCTTAGCAATATTGGCGGGTCGCCAGTTATGCCTAGCGATTTTGATGCATGATGCATCGCATAAAAGCTTGTTCAAAAATAAAAAAATAAATGACTTTGTCGGTGAGTGGCTATGCGCCCGTCCAATCTGGAATGATCTACAAAAATACCGCGTACATCATGTCCGCCATCATGCAAAAACATCTACTCCAGATGACCCAGACCTATCTTTAGTTTCTGGTTTTCCAGTAAGCAAAAAATCTCTTACTCGTAAATTCTTACGCGACTTAACGGGTATGACCGGATTAAAGTTTAGCTTTGGCCGAGTGTTAATGGATCTAGATCTAATGAAATGGACTGTTGCAAATGATCAAGTCTGGCTAGATCGAAGTAATAAAGACTTCGTTGACTACGCTAAAAGTCTTATAAAAAACAGTAGCGGAGCCATTGCAACCAATGTAGCTCTTTATGGTGTTCTAAAAGCTTTTGGTCAACAACGGTTTTATTGGTTATGGCCTTTAGCGTATTTAACACCCTTCCCATTATTTTTAAGAATTCGCTCAATGGCCGAACATGCAGGGATGCAAACGAGTAATACCGCTTTAACCAATACCCGTACAACACGTGCAGGTTGGATTGCTAGAAGCTTCGTGGCCCCTATTCATGTCAATTACCACATGGAACACCATTTAATGGCTTCGGTGCCCTACTTCAAATTACCACGCATGCATCGTTTGTTGAGAGATCGCGGCCATGTTCCAGCACCACCTAGCTATTTTGAAGTAATTGAATCACTCTCATCTAAGCCAGAAAAATCTATTTAAGGAATTCAATTGATAAATGAAAGGCCATGAATTTAAATTTATGGCCTTTTAACTTAAATCACCCATCTTATGTTTAGTTTGGAAATATTTAGGCGTAACACCCATCCACCGCTTAAATGCACGGGTAAAGTGGGAAGTCTCGGCATAACCCAGCATTAAAGCCACTTTTTCAATCGATATGTTATTTTGAGCTAAAAGTTTCTGGGCATGCTCTTTTTTGAGAGAGTCTACCAAGATTGTAAAACTAGTATGATCAAGGGCTAAATAGCGTTGTAAGGTTCGCTCTGACATATTCATGATTTGAGCCACTTGCCCAACTTTTAATGCGTCAATATTCCCATTTAAAAGCAATTTTTCGGCAACTTGTTTGACTCTCCCTTTCCAACCACTTTTTAAGTTTAACTTCTCTATATCCCGCTTACATTGCGCATTTAACAACGGCGCTAGCATTGGGTCTGCCGTTAATACTGGTTGTGCTAAATACTCTTTTGGAAATATCCAACAATTACGCTTTTGGTTAAATAAACAAGTCACAGCCAGTTGATGACTGATTTGGTCAAAACCTATCGGCTCTGGCATTTGTAATTCAACTTTTCCCAAATGAGAAAGCCCTGTTAATTTTTTCGCAATTTGAACAAAACCGACTAACAAAAAAATGTTGGCATTTGGGCTCAGCTGAAATGCATTGATGGGCTGATGAATTGACCAACATGCATCATTATTTTCTTGTTTTAATTCTGGTTTAAAAACCTTACAACGTGAACCAATGAATTGTTCAAGTATTTTCAACGCTTCTCCTAAATTTGGAGAAACTATGGCAGCCATTCCGACTGAACCATAACATGAAGCCGTCATGCTTAAAGCTAAATACCCAGCTAATGCTGGCTCTTTGCATAATTTGATCGCCCGTTCAATAAGCTGATTTAAGATGTTGAACTCAACATACCAATATGGCTTTTTTAATTGGTCTAAAGTTATTCCACTTCCATCTAAAAGCTGCTCACTAGAGACGCCCAACTGCTTAACAGTCTCGACAATTAAATTAATATAAGTTCCGGGTAATTCTGGATTCATGAGCAACCCATAAAGCAAAATAAAATGGCGCGAAATGGTAAAAACTGTCAGTTTATGAACTATGCCATGCTTTTAAATTGATGCATAGTTATTCAAAACAAAATCCGCTGAATTGCACTAGACAGCACAATTTCTGAAAAGAATACAGGTCGCCTTATGAACATTCTGATTGTCCATGCTCATCCAGAACCACAGTCTTTTACTACTGCTCTAAAAAGTACAGCCAAGCGAACCTTAGAAAAATTGGGGCACAGCGTAGAAATTTCAGATTTATATATGATGCAATTTAACCCTATTGCATCCAAAGAAGATTTTTTAGAGCTTAATCAGCCTGATTATTTTAACTATGCTCTAGAGCAAAGGAATGCCAGCAAAAATCAACTTCTAGCTCCAGATATTCAAGCAGAAATAGAAAAAGTAAAAAAAGCTGATTTAGTTATTTTAAATTTCCCGCTTTATTGGACATCTGTGCCAGCAATTTTAAAAGGCTGGATTGATCGTGTGTTTGTTTCAGGACTCTTTTACGGTGGCAAACGCTTTTATAACCATGGCGGCATGGCAGGTAAAAAAGCGATGTTGTGTTTAACACTCGGTGGTAGAACCCATATGTTTGGAGAAAACGCTATTCATGGCCCAATTGAAAATTATTTATCACCAATTCAGCGTGGTACATTGGCATATGCGGGTTTTGAGGTTTTACCACCATTTATTGCTTATCATGTACCATATATTAGCCAAGAAGCACGAGAAGTCCTTCTGGAAGATTATGGAACTTATCTCACTTATCTGGACCAGCTCGAGTCATTAAAATTTCCCAAACTTGAGCAATTTGATGAAAAACTATATCCATTTTAATGGTATGTTTTAGCTCTAAAAATTAAATAACTGAATCTAGATTATTATTTTCGGTTATTTTCTTACTTCTAACTTTAAAATATAGAGGCCAAATTTGCTCAAAAAATAGATCAAATGGTAAAAAAATTAAGGTAAACTTTTTTATAAAATTAAGAATATAAAACTGAATCAATAATATACAGATGTAGAGAAACTAGACTTATCAACTAAAAATGACGACCAATACTCATTTCATAATCACTTAATTCATATTTTTACAAAAAAATCTTTGACCATTTTTCTTGGATTTGTGACAAAAATGTCATAAAAACAAAGGCTACTACTAATAGATAAAAAATATAAATATCAATTAATTAAAATAAATTAACAATGAAAATATTCCTTCATTTTTCATCCATTATTGACACTATTTGTATAAAAAGTGAGTACTCTTCAGTTCATATAACAGATTTACTCTTATTGTAATTATGCTATTTTTGTTACATGGAGTTATCAAAGCTTCTATTAGTTGTAATTAGGAGCTTTGAAGGCAACACAGTTTAAACGGTTTAACTCTGTTACTTTTAAAAAAATGTCTTGAAGTTCAAGGAAAGATTAAAATGAAATTAAAACATCTGAGCACTGCAATGATTTTAGCAACGCTGCCTGCAACTGGGGTTTTTGCAGCAGCATTGGATCGCTCTGGACAATCTATCTCTGCATTTTTGCAGCCTGGTAACTACTTTGAAGCTGGTATTTCTGTTTTAGACCCAGATGTAGCAGGTAAAGAAGCTGGTACAATTAAAACGGGTCGTAATATTGGCGATATGGGAGACGATTACTATTTTCCAAGTGCAGCCTTAAAACTACAACTTACTGATAAATTTTCTTTTGGTTTACTTTACGATCAACCATTTGGAGCCGATGCACAATATTCTGGTAATAATGCCTTTGTAGCGAGCCCATCAGATCCAATTCTCGGTACTTTACCAATTACAACAGGCGCTTTAGGCGGAACTCAGGGCGCAACTTCAGTTGAAGTCGATAGTCAAAATATTTCGATGATTTTTGGTTTCCAACCTACTGAAAATTTTAATTTCTATGGTGGTGGCGTATATCAAACAATTAAAGGAAATGTTCATTTAAGAGGTTCTGCATATAGCTTGTATAATGGCTATGATGCTTCGATTCCTGAAGATGGAGCAGCTGGTTGGTTAGCAGGTGCCGCTTTCCAAATTCCAGAAATTGCACTTAAAGCTTCTATCACATATCGTTCAGAAATTGATCACAAAATTAATGCAGATGAAACAATTGCACTTGCAGATTCAATTACAGCGAATGCTGGAGCACTTGGATCAACTATTGGGCAATTAGTTGCAGCTGGTCAGTTAACTCCTGCACAAGCTGGAGCGATCCAACAAACAATTGGTAAAGCTATTGCTGCTAACCAATTAGAAGGAAGAACTACAATTACCACCCCTCAATCTGTAAACCTTGATTTCCAAACAGGTATCATGGCAAATACAGTTGCTTTCGCAAATGTACGTTGGGTGAACTGGAAGGATTTCGCGATTCGTCCATATAAATTTGGCAAGGTATCAGAAGCTGTAGGCCCAATAGCAACTCCTAGCCGCCCAAATGGTTTTAATCTAGTTGAATATTCTGATGATCAGTGGTCTGTTAATGCGGGTGTGGGCCGTAAACTGAACGATAAATGGGCAGGTAACGTTTCTGTAGGTTGGGATTCTGGTGCAGGTAACCCTGTAACAACCTTAGGCCCAACTGAAGGTTACTGGAACGTAGGCTTAGGTCTTCAATATAGCCCTACTCCACAAACGTTTATTGCTGGTGGTGTAAAATATTTCTGGTTGGGTGATGCTAAAGCACAAACTGGTGCGCAAGCTGGTAGCGATGACTATTATGTTGCAGAATTCTCTGACAACAATGCAATCGCTTATGGTTTAAAACTTGGTTATAAATTCTAAGTTTCAAAATTCATTCATAAAAAAGGCGCTTAAAGCGCCTTTTTTTATTCTTTATTCTTTATTCTTTATTCTTAAGCTGGGATTGTACGCTGTGAAACTGAACGGATTGCTTCTTTTAATGCATCATATCCGCGGATAGCTGGAAACTGTGGAAACTCAGCAATCACATTTTCTGGCGCATCAAACAAGAAACCATGGTCAGCTTCACCAAGCATCGTTGTATCATTATATGAATCACCAGCTGCGATTACACGGAAATTTAAGCCATGTAGCGCCTTAACCGACTCACGTTTTTGATCTGGTTGGCGTAATTTATAAGCTGTAATCATGCCTTCTTCATCTGTCTCTAACTTGTGACAGAAAATTGTTGGCCATCCTAATTGCTTCATTAAAGGATGTGCAAATTCATAGAAGGTATCTGACAAAATCACGAGTTGGAAATGTGTGCTCACCCATTCAACAAATTCTTTTGCGCCTGGTAATGGCCCCATCTCGGCAATGACTTCTTGAATATCATTTAAGCCTAAACCGTGTTGTTTTAAGATATTCAGACGTTGAGTCATTAAAACATCATAATCCGGAATATCACGAGTAGTTGCTTCGAGTTCTTTAATCCCTGTTTTTTTAGCGAAATTGATCCAGATTTCAGGAACTAAAACCCCTTCAAGATCTAGGCATACGATTTCCATGAATGCTTCCAACGTTGGTTAAAAATTGCTGTATCATACCATTAAGATTTTCAGTTTTGCGTTGTTATTGATCAAATCAATTTTATTCATAAGGATCGAAATTAAAGTGCTAAGCACTTTATCAACTATCCTTTAGAATATTTTTCATAACTCAATGCGCCCAAGCCTTTTGCCAGGAACACACATGACCGTTATTCCGACTATTGATATCGTAGATGCTCTTGCTGCTGAGTATGCAACCAAAAGCCCACGAGAAATTTTAGAACTTGCCTTAAGCCAACAAGGTGAAATCGCAATTTCTTTTTCGGGAGCAGAAGATGTTGTTTTAATTGATATTGCTTCACGTTTGGGTAAGCCGTTCCGTGTCTTTAGTCTCGACACTGGTCGCCTACATGCTGAAACGTATCAATTTATTGAAACTGTCCGTAAACACTACAATATCAATATCGAAATTTGTTTCCCTGAATCTGAAGCTGTCCAAAACATGGTCAATGAAAAAGGTTTATTCAGCTTTTTCACAGATGGGCATCAAGAATGTTGCGGTATTCGAAAAGTTCAGCCTTTACGTAAAAAACTTGCGACTTTAGATGGCTGGATTACAGGTCAACGTAAAGATCAAAGCCCTGGTACACGTACAGAAATTCCAGTAGTACAAGCTGACGCAGGTTTCTCTGGTCCAGGTAAGCAACTTATTAAATATAATCCTTTAGCGAACTGGACAAGTGCTGAAGTATGGAGTTATATCCGTATGATGGAGATTCCATATAACCCTCTTCACGAACGTGGCTTTGTTTCTATTGGCTGTGAACCATGTACTCGACCTGTATTACCAAACCAACATGAGCGTGAAGGTCGCTGGTGGTGGGAAGAAGCCACTCAAAAAGAATGTGGATTACATGCAGGTAATATGAAAAAGTAATTTTTTATCAAAAAACCACTGGTAAATCAGTGGTTTTTTTTGTGTCATGTTGCGTACACAAAGTCATATTTTCTCTACTCTAAACGCTATATACTTAATTTTACGGTTCTATAATTCTAACAAGAGCTCAGATAAGGGCTTCTTAGAAAAATGCATGAGGCACGATGATTTATGCGTCCATTACACCCAATTGATTTCATTTTTCTGTCACTCGAAAAAAGACAGCAACCCATGCATGTCGGTGGGTTATTTTTATTTGAAATTCCTGAAAATGCACCTGAAACCTTTGTACATGATTTAGTAGAAGATATTAGACGCTCAAAAAGTATTCCTATTCCTCCCTTCAATAACCGTTTAAATGGCTTATTTTGGGATGAAGATGAAGAATTCGATATCGATCATCACTTTCGCCATATTGCTTTGCCTCACCCGGGCCGTATTCGTGAATTATTGGTTTATATTTCACAGCAGCATAGCTCATTAATTGATCGTGCAAAGCCACTTTGGACTTGTGACATTATTGAAGGAATCGAAGGCAATCGTTTTGCCATGTATTTTAAAATACATCATGCAATGGTTGACGGTGTTGCTGGCATGCGTTTGATCGAGAAATCTCTATCAAAAACACCAGAAGAGAAACATGTTGTTCCTTTATGGTGTGTTGAGAGCAAAAGAGCGAAACGTCTAAAAGTACCAACTCCAAGTACAAGTAAAATTAAGAGTATTTTAGGCGGTATTAAGTCTCAACTCGACATCGCTCCAAAAGTCATGCATGAGCTATCTCAAACAATATTCAAGGAAATGGGTAAAAATCCTGATTATGTTTCTACTTTTCAGGCGCCAGTTTCTATTTTGAACCAAAGAGTCAGTGCTTCACGTCGTTTTGCAGCCCAATCATTTGAACTCAGCCGCCTCAGAAAAATTTCAAAAGCATTAGGCGTGACGATTAATGATGTTGTGCTGGCTGTATGTTCAGGCGCTTTACGTGAATATTTGATTAGTCAAAATAGCTTACCTAAAAAGCCACTTATTGCGATGGTTCCAGCTTCATTACGTACAGATGATTCTGACATGAGTAACCGAATTACCATGATTTTGGCAAATTTAGGGACGCATAAAGATCAACCGTTAGAGCGTCTAGAAATCATTCGCCGTAGCATGCAGAATTCAAAGCAACGCTTTAGCCGCATGACTGCGAATGAAATTTTAAACTATAGTGCGGTTGTTTATGGTCCGGCAGGATTAAACATCATGTCAGGAATGCTTCCTAAGCGTCAGGCGTTCAATTTAGTGATTTCCAATGTACCAGGACCACGTGAGCCGCTTTATTGGAATGGCGCGAAATTAGATGCACTCTACCCTGCTTCGATTGTCATGGATGGACAAGCTCTAAACATTACCATGACTAGTTATTTAGATAAGCTTGAAGTTGGCTTAACAGCTTGTCGAAATGCTTTGCCGAAAATGCAAAACCTTTTGACTCATTTAGAAGATGAGATTCAACGTTTTGAAGAAATTATTGCAGAGAAACAGCTGAAACATCATTCAGCAAGTTAGAAAAGAACTAAGGGGCTTTAAATTGGCCCCTTATTTTTTGATTGTGCGGCACTGGTTAAGCAACTGATGACATACTGAACGAATCATTGCAGTTGTGATCGGTACTTCTTTACCTTGGTCATTCAACATATAGCAGCTATTTACTGGCTTGCTTTCTAAAACATGTTTAAGACCGTTGCTAATTAAGTTTTCACTTACATTCATGGGTTATACCTCTTATTGTTTGCTAAGACGTTTAATAGGGAGAACGTCTACGGCTACTGTATGTAAGTAGTATTTAAAATTCATGAATGAAAGTAAAATTTCAGTTGTAACAAGGATTAAGCGATATCTTGTTACAACTTTAACTTAAAATGATATCGTATTGCTCTTGCGTATATAAATTTTCGACCTGAAATTTAATAACACGGTTAATAAAATGCTCTAAATCGGCTACTGCTGGTGCTTCTGCTGTTAATAATCGGTCAATCACAGAAGGATGGGCAACAACAGTAAAGCCACTCGTTGACTCGAATGCGCGGGTATAACGTAATATCTCACGAAATATTTCGTAACACACTGTCTCTGCCGTTTTGACAAAACCACGCCCTTGACATGTTGGACACGATTCACATAACAAGTGTTCTAATGATTCACGAGTTCGTTTACGCGTCATTTCGACCAGACCAAGTTCTGAGACTTGAGTAATTTTGGTCTTAGCGTGATCTCGCTCAAGCATTTTCTCAAACTGACGCATCACCTCTTCACGGTGAGTTGCTTCTTGCATGTCAATAAAATCAATAATGAGAATACCACCCAAATTACGCAGTCTAAGTTGACGTGCAATAACTTGAGTCGCTTCCATATTGGTTTTAAAAACCGTGTCTTCAAGACTACGACCACCGACATATGAACCCGTATTAACATCAATCGTTGTCATGGCTTCAGTCTGATCAATCATCAGATAGCCACCCGACTTCAAAGCTACGCGGGTTTGCAAGGCTTTTTGAATATCTTCTTCAACATTATAAAGATCAAAGAGTGGTCGCTCACCCGGATAATGGATAAGACGACTCTTCATATTCGGAACGAACTCTTCTACAAATTCAAGCAACTTGGCATGAATTTCTCGCGAATCGACATAAATCTTTGCCGTTTCTTCACTCGCCAAATCTCGAATAATACGTTGAGGTAATGGGAGCTCTTCAAAAATTAGAGAAGGAACAGCAACGTCAGTTTGTTTACGCTGAATGTATTCCCACAACTTACTCAGATAGCACATGTCCTGGGCAATTTCTGCCTCATCGACACCTTCAGCGGCTGTGCGGACAATCACGCTACCAGGTAAATTATGCTCAGTTTGAATACCTTCAATAATATTGCGCAGTCGCTCTCTCTCTTCTTCTGACTCAATACGCTGAGAAACACCAATGTGATTTCCATATGGCATTAAAACTAAATAGCGAGAAGGAATTGAAAGATCTGTACTTAGACGTGCGCCTTTTGTACCCAACATGTCTTTCATTACTTGGACAGTAAGGGTTTGCCCAGGATGTAATAGCTCAAAGACATTTGGTGTAGGCTGTGAACGAGGCCAAACCATATCATTGATATGTAAAAAGGCTGTTCGAGACAAACCAATATCCACAAAAGCAGCTTGCATGCCCGGAAGCACTCGTACTACTTTACCTTTGTAAATATTGCCGACTAGACCGCGCTTGACTGTACGTTCGACATACAGCTCATTAACAGTTCCATTTTCGATTAATGCCACCCGACACTCCATAGGCGTGACATTAATAAGTAGTTCTTCTGACATACATAAACTCAAAGCATTATAAAATTTTTATTAAAGAGTCAGAGAAGCTGTTAACTTTAACTTTGTCTAGTGTTCGTCGACAATGCTATTCACTTAAGAATGATAACAACCCCTTATGTCTTTACTCTTTTTAATAACTGTGCAAATTCGTATAAAGGAAGTCCTACCACATTACTATAACTTCCTTGAATTTGGGGAATATATTGCGAGGCAATTCCTTGAATTGCATATCCACCCGCTTTTCCAACAGGCTCACCCGTGGTCCAATAATCTTCCATATCTTGTGTAGTCAGGTGCTGAAACTCAACTTGTGTTTGCACTACCTGACTTAGCATTTCTTGTTGAGTCGCAACGCACAGTCCAGAAAACACATCATGCCAACGTCCAGATAATTGTTTCCAGATTTCAAAGGCATGATTTTTCGATTCAGGCTTACCAATAATTTGACCATCAAGTCCAAGACTTGTATCGGCAGCAATAACAATTGCTTCTGGAAAAAGCTTCAATACAGTTTGAGCTTTTTCTCTAGCCAATCGTTCAACATAATGATGAACCAGCTCATTTTCATGAACAGACTCATCAATTTCAGGACTATAGATTTCAAAATCTAAGCCTAGCTGTTGTAACAGCTCTTTCCGACGAGGAGAGCTAGATGCTAAAACTATATGCGCCATTTTGCCAAACAATAATAGACGACTGGCCACGTGATGATACTTGTCATCAAAGGTTGCCAATGTCTAGCAATCGAAAAATGAATTCCACCCATGGTCTGAGTTACCCACATAAATGCTAAATGGGCAATAATGACCAGCGTTGCTATCGTCCATAAATTAACAAAAGTTAAAATACGGCGTTCCCGAATTAAAAAACGGGTAAGAAAAGTCACAATTACAAAGCTTAAGGCATTGAGACCTAAAGGCGCGTCAAGCAATAAGTCTGTAAAAATCCCCATCCCGAATGCGAACCAAACCCCACACCATGTTGGCTGACATACTACCCAAAATAGCATAATCATCAACATGAACAGTGGTCGCCAGCCTGAAATATCATAGGATAGCGGGTAAACCATGAGTACAGAACCCACAATAACAGAGAGAATAATTCCCCATAATGGATCTTTACGCTTTTCTCGTTTCAGTTTAGCGATCGGCATAAGGTTGCTCCTTCGCTAAGGACTCAGAGAAAAGTACAACTACATGGTGCCCTGTGGCTAATTGCGCTGCTGGTGTAACATCAATTTCAGCAAACTCGCCTGAATTATGACGTCTTATTTTGGCAACTGTACCCACAGCGTAACCTGCTGGGAAATGTTCACCCAAGCCTGAGCTAAACACTTTATCACCCACCAGAATATTAGCGCTGGTCGGAACATATTCCATTTTTAAACGGCCTAAATCACCTGTACCAGAAACAATCGCTCGCATTCCTGTACGCTCAAGTCGTACCGACAGTGAATGCTCTTTATCTGATAACAACATTACACGTGAGCTATGAGGATATACATTAATGATCTGCCCCATAATCCCCTTATCATCCAAAACCGTTTGCCCGACCTTGATATGGTCCATAGAACCTCGGTTAATAATGATGATATGACGCAATGGGTCTGCATCTGTCCCAATCACTTCGGCAATTTCCATACGACCATCAATAATTAACGGTGTATCAAGAAGTCCTCGTAAACGGGTATTTTCAGCAGATAATTCAGAAAGCTTCTGTAAGCGGACTTGAGCTTGTAAAAGCTCAGCCTGCATCGCGGTATTTTCACGACGCAGTTGTGCTTCAGATTTTGTTTGTTGATTCAGCCATTCTCTCGACAGTACTGGATAACTGGCCAATGCATAAATTGGGTTATATGCAGCGTACAAGACATCCCTTGCTGGCTGAATTACATAAGGCATGCGCCAATCAAAGAACAGCACAACCAAGCATGTAATGACCGCAATAATGAACGAGCGGAAAGATGGCGGCTGTCTTGAAAAAATATTCGGTTGCACCGCCTAATCCTTAAACTTAACCGACGAAAAGCATGTCATGGTTCGGATTGTCGAAGAATTCCAATACTTTACCACCACCACGGGTTACACAAGTAAGAGGATCTTCAGCAACAACAACCGGTAAACCAGTTTCTTGAGCTAATAATTTATCAAGGTTACGAAGTAACGCACCACCACCTGTCAATACAATACCGCGCTCAGCAATATCAGAAGAAAGTTCAGGAGGAGTTTGCTCAAGTGCCGATTTAACAGCGCTTACAATACTTTGTAACGGATCAGAGATTGCTTGAGTAATTTCGTCAGAAGTTACAGTAATTGCACGAGGTACACCTTCTGCAAGGTTACGACCACGAACTTCGATTTCTAATGTCGTACCATCAGAAACAGCCATACCGACTTCTTTTTTAATAATCTCAGCAGTGGTTTCACCAATTACACAACCGTGAGCTTTACGTACATAATTGATGATTTGCTCATCAAAAACATCGCCGCCGATGCGTAAAGAGTCAGCATAAACACAACCTTGCAATGAAATAATTGCAATTTCAGTTGTACCGCCACCAACATCCACAACCATAGAACCACATGCTTGCTCAACTGGCATACCTGCGCCAATTGCAGCCGCCATAGGCTCTTCAATCAAACGAACATCACGGGCACCAGCATTAAATACTGCTTCGCGAATCGCACGACGCTCGACCAAAGTTGATTTACATGGTACACATACAACTACACGAGGTGCTGGTGGGAACAAACGTTTTTCGTGAACTTTACCAATAAACTGATTCAACATGGTTTCAGTCACTTCAAAATCCGCAATTACACCGTCTTTCATTGGACGAATTGCAGAAATATTCGCAGGCGTACGGCCCAGCATTTGCTTAGCATCTAGACCTACAGCAGCAACAATTTTTTGTGAACCACTGTGACGAATTGCCACAACTGTTGGTTCATTTAATATAATGCCGCGGCCTGGTGCATAAATAAGTGTATTTGCTGTACCTAAATCAATGGCTAGATCCGGCGAAAACAAGCCAATTAGTCGTTTTAGAATCACGGTTCGTTCTCAGTTAAACTTTCATGTGGATGCAAGGTGGCAACTTTAAACTAAATGTGATGATTTGAACAAGTCAATCGCTTATTATAACGCACGATATTTTGAAAATTTTTAATACTGATTAGGTGATGTTATGTCTACATCGGATGCACAGCATTCAGCAGATTTAAATGCACAAACAGTTTCAGCAATCGCCAATCTTGCTCGATTGTCGCTCAATGATACGCAATCTGCTGAATATGCTCAAAGTCTAAATAAAATTTTAGGCATGATGGAAACCTTAAAAGGCATTGATACGGAAGGCGTAGAACCTTTGAAAAGTCCTTTTGACAATCCTCAACCTTTACGTGCTGATGTGGTAACGGAAAGCAATCATCGAGATGAATACCAAGCAGTTGCACCTGCAACTCAAGATGGTTTGTATCTTGTTCCTCGCGTGATTGAATAACTTTTACTCAATTAACCCATCTTCCCTATTTTGAATGTAAAGAAATTTTACTCATGACTGATTTACATCGCTTATCAATTCGTGAACTTGCTGAGGGCTTAAGCCAAGCGAAGTTTTCATCTCGCGAACTGACTGAACACTATTTAAAACGTATTGCTAAAATTGACCCACTGGTAAAAAGCTATGTGACGGTTACACCTGAACAGGCGCTCGCGGAAGCAGACGCTGCCGATGCTGCTTTAAAAGCAGGTAATGCAACTGCTCTAACGGGTATTCCTCTGGCACACAAAGATATCTTTTGTACCAAAGGCATTAAAACGACTGCTGGTTCAAAAATACTAGACAACTTCATTTCTCCTTACGATGCAACTGTTGTTGAAAAAACTAAAGCAGCTGGTCTTGTCACTTTAGGTAAAGTGAACATGGATGAGTTTGCGATGGGCTCAACATCTGAAAGCTCATATGTTGGCGCAACAAGTAACCCATGGGCACTTGACCATGTTCCGGGTGGTTCATCAGGTGGTTCTGCTGCGGCTGTAGCGGCTGATTTAGCACCATTTGCTACAGGTACTGATACAGGTGGTTCAATTCGCCAACCAGCTTCTTTCTGTGGTTTAACAGGCCTAAAACCAACCTACGGTCGTGTATCTCGTTTCGGTATCATTGCTTATGCATCATCTTTAGACCAAGCGGGTCCAATGGCACGTTCTGCTGAAGACTGTGCTTACCTCATGAATGTAATTGCAGGTCACGATGCTAAAGACTCAACCTCTGTTAAAAAAGAAGTTGATGACTATGTTGCAAACTTAAATGGCACATCTGTAAAAGGTTTACGCATTGGTATTCCTAAACAATACTTTAACGTTGCAGGTTTAGATGCAGACGTTAAAGCACGTGTTGAAGAGTCTTTGAAAAAGCTTGAAGAAATGGGTGCGACTCTAGTTGAGATTGACCTCAACATGACCGAAGCTTATGTACCAACCTATTACCTCATCGCGCCAGCAGAAGCATCATCTAACTTGTCTCGCTACGATGGCGTTCGTTACGGCTACCGCTGTGAAAATCCAACTGACTTGATGGATCTTTACAAACGTTCTCGCTCGGAAGGTTTTGGTCCAGAAGTTCAGCGCCGTATCCTTATTGGTACATACGCGCTTTCTGCGGGTTATTACGATGCCTACTATGTAAAAGCTCAAAAAGTACGTCGTCTAATTCAACAAGACTTCTTAAAAGCATTTGAAAGTGTAGATGTAATCGCTGCTCCTGCTGCTCCAACAACTGCATATAAAATTGGTGCAAACTTAAGTCCAACTGAAATGTATTTAGGCGATATCTATACACTTGCAGTGAACTTAGCAGGCTTACCAGCCATTAATGCTCCTGTTGGTTTTGATAAAGACAGCTTGCCTGTAGGCTTACAGTTGATTGGTAACTATTGGTCAGAATCACAATTATTGTCGATTGTTCATCAATACCAACAAAACACCGATTTCCATACTCAACGTGCGGCAATTGCTGAGGAGAATGCATAATGGCTGAAGCTCAAAAGTTGAAATTGATTGACGGTTGGGAAGTCGTTATTGGTATCGAGATTCACACTCAGCTTGCAACCAATTCTAAAATTTTCTCTGGTTCATCGACTGAATTTGGTCAAGACCCAAATACACAAGCGAGCCTTGTCGACTTGGCTATGCCGGGTGTACTCCCTGTTTTGAATGAAAAAGTGGTTGATCTTGCAATTCGTTTTGGTCTTGGAATTGATGCTTACATCGACCAAGCATCTGTGTTTGCACGTAAAAACTACTTCTACCCTGACTCACCAAAAGGCTATCAAATTAGCCAAATGGACAACCCGATTGTGGGCTTGGGTCATATTGATATCCAACTTGAAGATGGCACGACTAAACGCATTGGTGTAACTCGTGCTCACCTTGAAGAAGATGCTGGTAAATCTGTTCATGACCAATTTGAAGGTATGTCTGGCATTGACTTAAACCGTGCTGGTACACCTTTGCTTGAAATCGTTTCTGAACCTGACATGCGTTCGGTTGAAGAAGCTGTTGCTTACATTAAAGCGATTCATACACTGGTACGCTGGTTAGGTATTTCTGACGGTAACATGGCTGAAGGTTCATTCCGTGCCGACTGTAACGTGTCTTTACGCCGTCCGGGCCAACCATTTGGTACACGCTGTGAGCTTAAAAACCTCAACTCATTCCGTTTCATTGAGCAAGCGATCAATGTTGAAATTGAACGCCAAATGGAAATTTTGGAATACGGTGGAAGTATCGACCAAGAAACTCGTTTGTTCGATCCAAACAAAATGGAAACGCGCTCTATGCGTTCTAAAGAAGAAGCGAATGACTACCGCTACTTCCCAGATCCAGACTTGTTACCAGTGATTATTGCAGATGAGCAAATCGAAGCTGCTCGCGCTGCACTTCCAGAGTTACCTGCTGCTCGCCGTGCACGTTTTATTGCAGACTTTGGTGTAACTGAATACGATGCTCATGTACTTACGCTTTCACGCGAAATGGCTGACTTCTATGAAGCTGTTGTTGCCGCTGCTGGCGGTGCGAAGCAAGGTAAAGTGTCTGCAAACTGGGTAATGGGCGAATTCTCAGGTGCTTTAAACAAAGCAGGCCTAGATTTGGCTGACTCACCTGTTTCTGCGGAACAGCTTGGCGGCATGATTGCACGTATTGTTGATAACACCATTAGCGGTAAGATTGCTAAACAAGTCTTTGGCTTTATGTGGGAATCGGAAGGTAAATCTGCCGATGACATTATTGCGGAAAAAGGCTTAAAGCAAGAAACTGACACAGGTGCAATTGAAGCGATCATCAAAGAAGTACTTGCAGCCAATGAAAAAATGGTTGAAGAGTACAAGTCTGGTAAAGAAAAAGCTTTTAACGGTCTTGTTGGTCAAGTCATGAAAGCGTCTAAGGGTAAAGCTAACCCTGCTCAAGTCAATGAATTAATGAAAAAATTGATTGGTTAATTTTCTTAACCTGCTCAATAAAAAGCCTCGATTTATCGGGGCTTTTTTATATCATTTATGAAATATTCTTCGACTAAAGAATGCGCTTTTTTCTGAAAAATGACATAACGACTATGCTAATTTAAATTAAGAATTTAGATAACTTAAATTTTAAAAAGAGAGATAAAACATGACTAAAAAGATTTTAATGTTAGTCGGCGACTATGCTGAAGATTATGAAACCATGGTCCCTTTCCAGTTTTTAACTGGTTTAGGTTATACCATGCATGCTGTTTGCCCAAATAAAAAAAACGGCGACCATATTGCTACTGCTATTCATGACTTTGAAGGTGACCAAACCTATAGTGAGAAACGAGGTCACAACTTTGCCATTAACTATGATTTTGATGCTGTTAATACTGAAGACTATGTAGGTCTAGTTATTCCAGGTGGTCGTGCACCAGAGTATTTACGTATGAATGAACGTGTTATCGAAATTGTACGTGAATTCGATAGAGTAAAAAAACCAATTGCAGCTGTATGCCACGGTGCTCAGTTACTCGCTGCAGCAGACGTACTAAAAGACCGATTGTGTTCGGCTTATCCAGCATGTGCTGCCGAAGTAAAATTTGCTGGTGGACAATACGCAGATATTGCCGTGACTGAAGCCGTTACAGATGGACATTTGGTGACTGCCCCTGCTTGGCCTGCACATCCGGCTTGGTTAGCACAGTTTGTGAAAGTTTTAGGGGCTACGATTACGATCTAAAGAGATTTTTTTATCCCAAATACAATAAAGCCTGCTCTTAGAGAGCAGGCTTTATTACTAAAATAGAAAACTAGATTTTTATCTTGTGATTCCTAATTTATTCCAAATTTCGGGTGTTAAAAACGTTGTTACCAATTTATTTAAGTCAATATAACGCAACGTGCCCTGCAACTGCTGTTTAACTGCGGGGTCTTTAACAATATCTTCACCAGCACTTTGACCTAACTGCTGGAAAGCCTCCCCAACTGCCTTCACACCTTCAGCTTGAATCACAGCTTTAGTTTGGGTAGAACATTCCTCCACAATCACACGTTGTAAAACCTGTGCTAGTTTTTGATCTAACTGATCCTTTTGCTCAGGTGTTACATTACTAAATGCTTTTAAATCGGGATGGGCAGCTAAAGCCGTAAATGTCCATTGGAGCACCGTGGTTTTATCCGAAGCAGTCGTTGCTTTAACTAAACAATCACTGAGCTGATCAACTGTTGGACCAGCCATTGTAATTTGTGTTGCACCCAGTACAGCCGCCGCCACACATATTGAACGACTCAGGTGTGAAAACTTACGGCGAGCAATAGTGTAAAAATGACGTGACATAGGTCTAGCTCCAATAAACAATCTGTTCTTTTTATCACAGAGTCACTAAAGTTACCTGTTATGACTCTGTAACTGCAAAATACTTATTTCACCACAGACTCTATTTGATCAAGCTCCCACACCCCACCTGCTGCCAAGCCTTTGCACATACCTGTCCACATATCTTTAGTGTGTACAAAACTCTTGCCATCCCATACCCATTCTTCACTTGCCCAGCAATCCCCAATGCCTCGTCCTTTTTGAGCACTACTAATAATACCGCTATCAAAATCTGAAGCGGACTCAGTCACAAATGTTGCCTTACCATTTAAAGATTCATCAAGTACCCAAGCACCATATCCTTCGTTATAAGCCCCTCTCCAGCACAACGTAGTCGCCAGAACTTTCATATTGGTTAGTTTATATAGCTCAATTTTCTGTGGTTCAACTCCATCGCTATTACCGCCATAAATGCCTTCACAAAAGTCTTCTTTAGGATTTGGATTAGCTGCCATTAAGCTACGGTGTATTGCTTGGTACTGTTTATTTTTAGGTTGTAAAGTTAAATAAGGTTTGTTTGAAGTCTTAATGCGTTTAACAAGTAGTTTTGGCTCAGGCATAAGCACTTTGGTTTCATTGGCGCTGCCCTTTTTAACCAAAGCACCAACAGTTCCTATACGCTTCTGAAAATCATCCATTTTTAATAACACAGCAGTCATTCCAGCATCAGAAATTTTCCATTCATGCTGCGTATTTTTAAATATAATTTCGGTCTTCTGTTTGGATTGCTGTAGTACAGCATTGACTTGCGAGCTGTTCAGTTTACCCATAAGTGGTAACTCAGCACTATCTACAGTCACCGCTCCTAAGTCTTTGCCATTTATATAAAAATGAATATTTTTAAGTTGGTTTGCTGGCATGCTTTGTTCATAGTCTGACAAAGCAAATTCAATTTGCACAGGTTGTCTTGGACCTGCTTTACGTGTTAATAAAATTGAAGCTGGATTATCACCATTTTCCTCGTTTTGATATCCTGCAGCCTTACATGTTCCCGTATTGCTGCAAGAAACCTCCCACTCTTGGTGTGAAAATGAAATACCTTTGATTTCTTGAGAAAAACTATAAGAACTCATTACCGCTAAACAGCAGATTGAAAGCATATTTTTCATTATTTCATATCTCTATAAGACTGTTTTTCTTATTAGGTTAAAAACAGTTTAAAATTTTGAATTACCGTCTAGTTTAAAAGAATATGCTAGATTTATATAAAATTTAAATTGATTACTTACTAAAAATGAAAAAACTGAATTTTTTATTATTTACTGCATTTACCAGTCTAACTTCATCTACTTATGCAGAAGTAAAAAGCTTTACACCTCATTTCCCCAAATTTTATAGCTCTGCTGCAAACCGTAAAGCAGACAATCAATTCTATGCTCTAGGAGAGGCAAAATTTTTAAATGGCGTTACAGTTCCATTTTATGGCGTTACTGCGCAAAGCCCAACAGAAAATGGTTTACTTAAAGATTTTGAAACCTGTACACCTAAAAACTGCCGTTTTAATTTCAAACTCGAGGCTCAACATGCCAAACAATTAAAACTTCTTGCATTACCTGAAACAGGTTTAGTGCTCGTTCCTCGAAGTTGGCAAGATGTGCAAGCAAATGCAGGTGCGAATGGTAGTGGTTTTGCTTTAGCAATGAGTCCAGATCAAAAACAAGCAATAAAACTTTATGACTCTTCATTTTGCGTTGGGTGTGGCTTACCGAATGCAGCGCTTTACTTTCCCGATCTGTTAAAAGAAAGTCTTGAGAATGAGTTTGGTGGTTATAAGGATTCTAAAAAATTGATCAATATTGTTCATCCTTCTAAGAAAGTGGCTTTTTTTAGTTATCAAATTCCACAAGTGAACAATAAAACCCATGGTATTGCCAAATATTATGATGAAGATACTTTTAACTATAAAGAGATTCAAGTCACTTTAGATAAATCGCAGCAGTCTCTAGTAGGTCCTATTCTCAATTTTTATAATGCAACACATTAACCAAAGGTTTATGAAAAAACCCGCTTTCGCGGGCTTTTTTTACTTATGTAATATCGACTCAAAGGCTTTTAAACGCTTATAAATTGAAAGCAGTTCAATAATCGTTTTCCATGAACTAATTAAGTATTGGAATGATTCACGAACCTTATCGAATACACCAGCAATCTGGTTAATTAATCCTAAAGTCATTTTGCCGCTTGCAATTGCCGGGAACAATACAACCAGACTATATAAAATGTCTAACTGCTTATACCAAGTTGCGACCAAGTTAAAGTAAGCATAATGGAAATAGAGTCGGAAATAGTTTTTACGAACTCGGCTAAATAGTTCTTTTAAAGTAGCTGGTCTTGCACGCTCTGCATAATCTTCACCATAAACGAGTTCTTTACGATAGGCTGCTTCTACTTTTTGATTATTAAATTGCAGTCCAGGCAATTTAATACCAACCACCATTAATAGAACTGTACCAAAAACAGCCCATACAATTGCGGCCCATACTAGAGAATGCTCTAGCTCACCCACAATTGGTAAAACGGGGACATGTTTAGAAAGTTGAAATAAAATAGGTAAAAAGGCAATTAAGATCATCACAGCTTTTACCAGTTCAACGCCTAAGTCTTCCATAATGGTTGCAAAGCGCATGGTATCTTCTTGCACACGCTGTGAAGCACCTTCAACATGACGCAGTTTTTCCCAATGTTTTGTGTAGTATTCATTCATTGCCGTGCGCCAACGGAATACATAATGGCTTGTAAAAAACGCATTAATCACAGCTAAAGTTACAGCGACCATAGCAATATAAAGAAAAACCATTGTCTCTCTATACAGTGCTGAGACGTCTCCCCCACCATCGGAAAGCATTTTTTGGATTAAATCCCAAAATGGTACATACCATGCATTAATGGCTACACTAACCTGAACGCTAAACCAAATGTTGAACAAAATAAACGCCGAACCCCACACTGACCATCGCTGCCATGGATTATTAGATACAATTTTCCAGAAGCCAGCAAAAAGCGCAGTAGAGACTAAAAACCAGATATAAAACCATAAGAAAGTTGGAGACCAAAAACGGCTCACACCCACTGGTAGTTGTGCCTCATGGTAACCTTGAGCAAACCCGATAAAAGTTCCCCACGTGTTTCCACCTGAGTACCAAAGCACCATATTGAGCGCAATCCAAACAACCGCAGATATGAAAAAATACCGTGGTGATGGAAAAAATGATTTGAACATTGAGCGTGGATATCCCTATATTTCTTCAAATTTACAATGAAAGGAATACTAAAACCTAAACCTTAAAATTGTGAAGGACAAAGTTTAGAGAATTGTCAGTTTTTTCCGTTTCATTGAAGGATTTGATCGTTTTTTTGTAAATTCATCCCTTTTTTGGCAATTTAATCCATTTAAATTACCTTGTATATGACTCTCGATGAGCCATATACGGCTTTTATAACACAGTGATATCAGAGATTAAATCTCTTCTTTACGAACAATATAGCCTTCTAGTTGCATTGCTTGAATGAGCAAATCTAGGTCCGAGGCACTTTTTAACTCGACATCGACACTCACGGCGCTTTCTTTCGCACGGCTTGTTGCCGCAAAGCGTTCATGACGCAATTCATAAATATTACCGCCCTGCTCAGCAATAATGGCCGTTAAACGAGCTAAAGCACCGGGATTGTCCGGTAATTCAACACGAATACGAACCATCCGGCCTGTACGGGTTAAATGACGTTGCAATACAGAGACCATTACGCGTGTATCAATATTGCCACCAGACAGTACCACCCCTAATTTATGACCTAAAAACAGATCGGGACGAGACATAATGGCAGCAATACCTGTTGCCCCAGCTCCTTCGCATACTGTTTTTTCAATATTAAGTAATAGTGCAATCGCTTCTTCAATCATGTCTTCAGTGACAACGACAATGTCATCAACATATTCTTTAGCAACTTGAGTCGTAAGCTCACCCGGAGTTTTTACTGCAATACCTTCAGCAACAGTAGATCCCATTGAAACAGCAAGTTGATAGTTACAAAGCAACTTAGCCATACTTGGGTATACAACAGATTGGACCCCAATAATTTTAATTTTTGGATTGATCGCTTTAGCAGCAATTGCAATACCAGAAATTAGGCCACCGCCACCAATTGGGACAACTAAAATGTCCAGATCAGGCACAGCTGTAAGCATTTCAAGTGCAATGGTTCCTTGACCAGCAATAATTTCAGCATCATCGAATGGATGAATAATGGTTAAAGATTCTTCTTGTGCAACACGGTGCATTTCAGCAGCAGCTTCTGAAAAATCTTGTCCATGTAAAATCACACGTGCACCATACTCACGCACTCGTTGCACCTTAACGTTTGGCGTAGATTTCGGCATTACAATGGTCGCGGTCACCCCTGTACGCTGAGCATGATAGGCTACACCTTGTGCATGGTTGCCCGCCGAAGCAGCAATAACACCGTGCTGCTTTTCTTGCTCAGATAAACACAACAGTTTGTTGAGAGCACCCCGCTCCTTAAATGAAGCGGTAAATTGTAAGTTTTCAAATTTCAGCCACATCTCAGCCCCTAAGGTTTTAGAAATGGTTTCTGAGAAAACAAAGGGAGTTTTTACAACCAAACCTTCCAAACGCTCTGCGGCAGCATGAACATCATTTAATGTTGGAAAACCATTTTTAACCTGTTGCTGTATCATTTATCCAGTCAGCCTCAATACACTACAAATCAATTATTTTTTAAAAATGGACACAATATTTCATATTGGCCATTAGAGTTTTCAGCATATCCAACATGTCTCTAATATACAAAAAATTTTATTCCAAAAATTGAAGTTTTAAACTTCCATAAAAAAAGCCCGTTTCAGGCTTTTTATTTAATTTTCAAAATATTAACGTTTATTTATTGGGTTTGGGCACTCAAGCCTTCTGTAGACATATTCTGTTCAGCTATTTTTTCATCAATAGCAAACTGAATATCGGAAAGCTTGGCATTCGCTGCGTCTATCCCAGATTTCATGGTGGCTTCACGGCCTTTTACATCAAAAATATGCGCTTTTTCTCTTAAATCTGGCTGAATAACAACGTCCGCATATTGCAATTCTTCCGCCGCCAAACGCCCTTGCATGATATTAATATTCTGGTTAAACAGTCCCCAGACATTCGATGTTTCTGTGTAAATAGGTTGAGCTAGAATATCAACAGCAATAATAACATCAGCCCCTAAGTCGCGAGCGACTTCAACGGGTACGGGACTCACTAGCCCGCCATCAACATATTCAGATTTGCCAATTTTAGTCGGTACAAACATACTTGGAATAGAAGTAGAGGCTCTTACGGCTTGACCAGTATTGCCATAGTTAAATACGGTTTTGGTGCCATGCTTGAGTTCAGTTGCCACCACATACATCGGAATCTTCATTTTTTCGAGTGGCATGTTATTTACTTGCTGGTTAACGTAGTTTTCTACTTTTTTGCCATCAAAAAAACCTTTTAAGCCGATACTAATGTCACGAACATCGCCAGCTTTCATTTTTAAAGCAGTCTCACGCAGTTCAGCAGGCGTTTTACCACTCGCATAAATTGCTCCAACAATACTACCTGCACTCGTACCAACAATAAAATCTGGTCGAATACCATGTTGTTCTAGAACTTCAATCACCCCTATATGAGCATAACCTCGTGCCCCACCACTCCCTAATACAAGCGCAACGACAGGGCGTTTTTGCATTTTTTTAATTCTTGCAAATGGCTGATCGACAGAGCGAGCATAAGCTTCTGTCGTTTGTGGTTTTAGAGCAGCAGACAAGTGTGTGGTGGTCTGGCATCCCGCCAACACCATAGAGAGTCCGAGAACCCACAATTTAAGTTGTTTCATGGCCCATCTTCGCACTATGAGGTTTAAGTTCGGATTGCAATTTTAGTTGCTACTTTCGTGAAAAGCTGTATTGAATTTATTTAATTTGTCATGTTTAAAATTTAGACTCAAGTATTTTATCTATGCGCCCATAAAAAAAGCCCCTTATGTATAAGAGGCCTTTTGAAACTTACCAGATATCTGAATCAACTTTTTTCTTCAATTCCGGATATTTATCAATTTTAAACTCAGGCTCTTTGATGCCTCGTTTCAATTGCTCGCGGTAATCTTTTAACAAAGTACGTGCCATTGGCGTTAATAGTA
The DNA here is from genome assembly GCF_013122135.1 of Acinetobacter lactucae. Taxonomy (NCBI): domain Bacteria; kingdom Pseudomonadati; phylum Pseudomonadota; class Gammaproteobacteria; order Moraxellales; family Moraxellaceae; genus Acinetobacter; species Acinetobacter lactucae. The sequence goes on along the minus strand of NZ_CP053391.1, from coordinate 685,574 downwards.
CAATTGCAATCAAGTTAATGGTTGCCATGATACCCATAAACAAATCAGCCATAGACCAAACGAGTGGGACACTACCAATTGCACCAAAGTACACCATCACCAATACGAAAATACGGAAGATGAACATGACTTTCGGATTGTTATTAATAAACTGTACGTTACCTTCTGCATAGGCATAGTTACCTAATACAGCTGAATAACAGAATAAGAATAATAGAACTGCAAGGAAGTCAGATCCCCAATGTCCAACTTGGGTTTCTAATGCACGTTGAGTTAATTCAACACCCACAAAACCTGCATCTTGATAAACACCAGAAACTAAAATGATGATTGCAGTGCTTGTACACACAATGAAAGTGTCTACGAATACACCAAGCATTTGAACCAAACCTTGGTTGACAGGATGTTTCACATCAGACGCTGCTGCTGCGTTTGGTGCTGAACCCATACCTGCTTCGTTAGAGAATAAACCACGCTTAATCCCTTGCATCATTGCCATTGATACTGCCGCACCAAAGAAACCACCTGCTGCTGCATTAAAATTGAAAGCTTCAGTCACAATCAGCTTTAAAATATCAGGCAAAATTGCGTAGTTGCTTAATGCAATATAGAGAGCAACAGCTAGGTAAAGACCTGCTTTTAAAGGTACAAACATCTCTGCAAATTTAGCAATACGTTTGATACCACCAAAAATTGCCAACGCCACTAAAACGACAAGAGCAAGGCCAACCCATGAAATTTCTAGATCAACGCCACCTAAATGTGCAATAAGATTGGCTTTATCCCAACCCCAAGCATGTGAAGAGGCATTAGCAATCGCATTAATTTGAACTGAGTTGAATACGAAACCATAGGTAAAGATCAAAGCAAGTGCGAAAACCACACCAAAGGTTTTACTGCGTAAACCTTGAGTAATATAGTAAGCTGGTCCACCGCGGAACTGTTGAGTTTTGCTATCTCTAACTTTAAATAGCTGAGCAAGTGTAGACTCAATAAAAGCAGAGCTCATACCAAGAATAGCAGTCACCCACATCCAGAACACTGCACCTGGACCACCGATTGCGATTGCGATTGCCACACCAGCAATATTACCTACCCCAACACGGCTCGCAAGACCTGTTACAAACGCCTGAAAAGGTGTAAGACCATGTTCATCTTCACCTTCTGTACGGCTGCTTTTCATGACTCGAATGCTTTGCAAGAACATGCGAATTTGCACAGCTCCTGTTAAGACTGTATAAAAAATACCTACAGCCAACAAGAAAATAACCAAAAAGTCCCATAAAGGTTCATTAAAAAATTGTACCCACGACATCAGTGTGGCATTGAGTTGTTCATTCATACTCGGTCCGCTTATGTTCTTGCTAATGTGCTATTAGCACAAGCCAAAATACTGCAATAAACAAAAAAGCCCCTAAAAACAGGGACTTCTTCAGTACATTTAAGAAAAAACTTTTAATGTCAATTGAATAGCAATTATCGTCACAAGTTTAAGCAACATCATGCCCAACACTATGCCTTTGAAGGTTGCATGAGAGAAAGCGACCTTCAAAAAAAATAATATCATCGCACCACCGAACATTTCCTTTTTCGGAAAAACGGTATAAATCGACTCAGCTACAAACTTGGAAACTAACAAATGACCACCGCTAAATAATCTCGTCCAATGATTCCCATCAATTAAGCGAGTTATACAAATCTGGATTTAAGCCAATAAGCATATTTACATATACTTGTGAGCAAATGTCTAAACTGGATATGAATTTCAAAGACTGTAACGAGCCATCGCCATAACGCGACTATCTGTACCCTTTTCCCCTAGATTGGAGAAGAGTGCGTTTAGATCTGTACTAAGCTGTTGTATTTCTTGTAGCCCAGTAGTTGCGTGAGTCATGTTCATTTTCATGGTTGCAATGGTAATCGCCAATCCTTGTTTCATGAACTGCTTGTTGATGAGCGGTAAACTCATGTAAAGCTCCTTATTCCTCGTGTATTTCTCCATTTCTACATCCAAATCCTTTTTGTAAAGGGATTTTGTATGCAGCCATTTCTTTCCTAACATGAGTATGGAGAAATCATACCTGCGTAAAAAAGTCGGTATTATGCAGAAATTTAAAATTTTGTGTATGTTTTTCATTAAAATTTTATGTTATTTCCGACTGTTTTTCATCCAAAACTATCTGTTTTGTACTGTTTTTAAACATATTATACCTTTTTTTCAATTGAGTAATTTTTAATCCAACTGATACTATAGATTTATTTTTATAGTCAAAAACATCATACTTTTTTGTCTATTTAGATCTAAAGTGGCATATTCACATTAGAATTAATTAGACATTATGTCCAAACCAAACGAGTTATCATACCTTTAAGGATATCCCTTTTCTAATATTTTTTGCTTATAAATGAAGTACTTTCAAAACATGAAATTAAGCTTCAAAAAGTATTAAGTATTTAAGAAAAGATATAGGAGTACGCATGAATCTGGAACAAGTTCGTCTCGTTGATGAAGCTATCACTTCTCGACATTCTGTCCGCGCTTTTTTAAATACTGCAATTGAGCCAGAAGTGATTAAAGATATATTACGAGTCGCAAGTCGAGCGCCTTCTGGAACGAACACTCAACCATGGAAAGTTTATGTGGTCACAGGTAATAAGCGTGATGAAATGGTTGAGCGCGTCTGTGCAGCACAAATTGAAGTTTCAAAAAACTCAGTACTTGCAGAACAATATAAAGAAACTTTTGCTTACTACCCTGAAAAATGGATATCCCCTTTTATTGACCGCCGCCGCGAAAATGGTTGGGGACTCTACGGTTTACTCGAAATCAAAAAGGGCGAAAAAGAAAAAATGGCTGAACAGCAGCTACGTAATTTTAAATTGTTCGATGCACCAGTCGGCCTTTTCTTTACCGTAAATAAAACGATGGGAATCGGCTCTAAAATGGATATCGCAATGATGATCCAAAACGTGATGGTCGCTGCTAAAGCACGTGGTTTAGACACATGCCCGCAAGCAGCTTGGAACCATTTCCATCCTATAGTTTTAGATGTGTTGGGTGCATCAGATGACGAAGAACTAGTATGTGCAATTGCATTAGGTCATGCTGACCCTGACCATATTGTAAATACCTTTATCACACCTAGAGAACCTGTTGAAAATTTCGCAGTTTTTCTAGACGAATAAGCTATAAGTGGCCATTCTCTAAAAGCTATGAGAATGGCTTGGTTTTGACCTGTTGTGTCGCTTTCAATACAACAATAAAACCACTCAATGTAAATAACACCATCATTATTCCCATATTGAGCGATGCGGACCAAATCAGGAAGTTAAGTAGTACACCACCTAAAAGCCCACAAGCGAATTGCATACTTCCCATGATCGCACTTGCCGTCCCTGCACGAGCACCTTGTTTGGACATTGCCAGTGCCATCGCATTTGGGCCGGTTAAACCAATGCCAGAAATAGCTAGAAATAGTCCTACCATAACCAGCCATAAAGGCGCTGCGGGGATTAAACCAGCAATAAATACAATGATGGCTCCAGTCACTTGCACAAGGGAACCCGATTTTAAGCGTTTGGTAATTTCAACACGTGTTGTTAAATGCTTGTTTAAAGAAGACATCAACATAATGCCAAAAGCATTTAGTCCAAATACGTAAGCAAACTCTTGCTGATTAAGTCCGTACTGATCCATAAACACGGCAGGTGCTGAGCTGATATAGCAAAATAATGCAGCCCCTGTTAAACAGCCTGCAAACATAGGTAAGCGGAAACTCGCATCCTTGAAAATAGCTCCATATAAAGTCACCACTTGATAGAGCGATAACTTAAGCCTTTTATCAGTTGCCAAAGTTTCTTTAAAAAAGAAATGTACACACAGCCAACATAGTGCACCCACAATTGAAAGCGCGATAAAAATAGCTTGCCAAGGGAACCAAATTAAAATCCATGCCCCGATCATAGGAGCCAAAATTGGTGCAAGCCCCATGACAATCATCATGCTTGAGAAAGCTTGTGCAGAGCCTTGAACGTCCAATTTATCACGTATTGCCGCACGAGCCATGACTACACCAACACAACCACCTAAGGCTTGCAAAATACGGGCCGCAATCAAGCTCCATTCACTGGTAGCCATTACACAAAATAAGCTGGCGACTGCATAAAGCGCAAGGCCAAAATAAAGTGGTTTCTTTCTTCCAATACGATCGCTTAGAGGACCATAAACTAATTGTCCGATAGCTAAACCAAAAAAATAAGCTGGTAGTGTATTTGCCACCATTTGCGTACTTACCCCAAAATCATGAGCCATTTGTGGCAATGCAGGCAAGTACATATCAATGGATAACGGCCCTAAAGCCGTAAGCAAAGCGAGCAACATAATCCAGCCAATAGAATATTGACGCTGGGCCGTTTGTTCAGACATAACGATATTTCATTTTTCAATCATTTGCATACAGACAAGCTTACACTGTCTATCGTATGATTTGTGCAACATTGGTGTAGAAATACACAAATCCTTTATCACTCAGGTTGATCAGCAAGGACTTCCTTTGAAATCTTGGTTTAAACGCCTAAAAAGAGCGACTTATAACACAACATTTATGTATAACGTACGAATGCTGATAGCCTTTTCAGGAACTGCTTTCGTGCCTTATTTTTTGGGCCATCAATTAGCAACCATTCCACTCACTTTAGGTGTAGTCGCAGCAGGTTTAAGTGATATTGATGATCGCTTTTCAGTGCGAATCATGAACCTGATTTATACTTATATTGGATTCTTCGTTACCGCAGCTTCAGTACAATTACTTTTCCCCTATCCCATGGCTTTTGCCTTAGGCTTAATTGCTTCATGTATTGGTTGGATTTTATTAGGTTCGCTAGGACGTCGTTACGCTACCATTTCTTATGGTTGTTTAGTTGTGTCCGTCTATACCATGTTGGGTGTTCACCTTTTTGATCATTGGTATATTCAACCTGCCCTTTTAGTTGCAGGTGCAGCATGGTATGGCCTCATTGCAACGATTAGCTTTTTATTATTTCCCGTTCGCCAACTTCAAGACAAACTCGCAGCGTCTTACGCATCTCTAGGTGATTTTCTATTTGCAAAATCAAATTTATTTGATGTAGATATGACACCTGCCAGCTATCAGCAAAGCATGATTGAGCTGTCATTAGAAAATGGTAAGTTAATTACGATTTTTAATGATTTAAAAACGGCGTTATTGACTCGTTTAAAAGGTGACCGTGGACAAAAAGATACGCGCCGAAGCCTACATTATTATTTTGTCGCTCAAGATATTCATGAGCGTGCTGACTCAGCCCATATCGACTATCAAAAATTAGCCAAAATTTTTCAGCACAGCGATATCTTATTTAGATTTCAACGAATTTTGGCAGTTCAAGGTAAAGCTTGCCAAGAACTAAATGAATGTATTTTACAACGTAAACCTTATAATCATAATAAACGCTTTAAGCAAAGTTTTGAGAACCTAAGACTATCTTTAGAGAAGCTAAGACGTGATCAGCATTATGATCTTTTATGGGTAAATGCTCTTTTCGCTTTATATCAAAACTTAAAATCTATCGACTCTCAGTTACTCAACTTAGAAACAGAACAACACATTCAATCTGATAAAGTAAAGCAAGCCGAAAACCAGCTGAAAGATGATGATTTACAAGGATGGAATGATATTGTTGTTCGAATAAAACAAAATTTAACTCCTGAATCTGTACTCTTCCGCCATGCGATTCGCGTCTCAATTGTTCTTTTTATTGGATATGTGCTGATTCAAATGACCAATATTGAGTACGGTTATTGGATTATGCTTACAGCCCTATTTGTAAGCCAACCCAATTTCAACGCAACCAAACGTCGCTTACGCTTAAGAATTGTCGGAACATTAGTTGGGATTATTGTTGGCCTAGCAATTGTATTTCTCGTGCCTTCCGTAGAAGGACAACTAATAATGTTAATCCTGAGCGGAGTTTTATTTTTTGAGTTACGCAGTAAGCAATATGCTCAAGCAACCGCGTTTATTACAATTTTGGCATTAATTAACTTTAATCTAGATGGTTCGGCAATGGCCGCTGCTATTCCGCGATTTGTAGATACTTTAATTGGCTGTGCCCTAGCTTGGTTTGGGGTAACATTTATTTGGCCCGACTGGAAGTTCCGTCGCTTACCTCGCAACATCAGACGTTCATTACAAGCTCAATGCAACTATTTAGCTGAAGTTGTTAAACAATACCATGAAGGTCGCAATCATGCGCTGAATTACCGTATTGTAAGACGTGCTGCCCATAATACTGATGCTGAGGTTGCTTCACTTATTTCAACTTTAGCGACAGAGCCAGACTTTGACCCTACCCGTAAGTCAGATATCTTTGAATTTTTATGTTTAAATCATACCTTTTTAAGTTATATCGCGGCACTTGGAGCACATCGGGAAAGCATTCAAGATGAAGCTGTTCTTAAACTCTTAGACCAAGCGCTGGATGACATTCAAGGCGCTTTATTGAGAGACGAAATGCCTGATCTTACAGCACAAAATATGCTCCAAACGATACGGCAGCGTCTAAGTCAAAATAATGAAGAGGATCAAAAATCACTCATTATTTTACAGCAGTTATCACTCATGCTTGGCGTATTGAACCGTTTTAGTATGCTAAAACAACGTCTAAGTCATGATCTTGATAATGATGCCAGCGAGCTTGCATCGTTATAAATTTGAGTCGGAAATTAGTATGAAATTGGCATAATATCCTTTCCTGACTTATGCCAATTAATGCTAAACTTAAAACAGTTTACAATTTGTTATTTGCACTATGACCGCGAAAACTTTATACGCTTATACGCTTCAGCCTGTTCCATATGACGTGTCAGAAGCTGAACAACGTAATGCACAGCTTCTTATCTGGCGCAGTACCAATAAAATCAGCACAAAAATTTGGGCAATTATGGGTGTCGTTTTAGCCCTAGCTATATTAGGTCTTATTTTTATTAAGAACTACTCTACTGTTTTTTGCTGGGTTGCTATTGTTGCTGTAGTACTTTACTACCTAGGTCGTAAATACGGATTAGAGTGGTACGTTAAACGCAAAATGAATGAATTTCCGGTACAGGAAATCAAAGGTATTCGTTTAGGTGTACAGCCTCATGGTATCGTGATGCGTCAACAAATGGGCTTACAAGAAGGCGTAGGTACTATTGGATGGAAAAATATCTACGAATGGTACAATACACCTGATTTTATTTTGGTCAATTTCAAAGTAAAAGATCCGAAAGGCCAAGAACAACAAGGTGCTTACATCCTACCTAAGCGCATGGATTCTAAGAACTTTTCCTTCAATACAATTCGCACGCACTTAAAAGAATCTGTTGGCGAACCAAAAACCTTGTAATTCTCTATTCCATAAAAAGCCTCCTCATGGAGGTTTTTTATTAAGCTAAAAATAAATGATAATGAAAATTAATATTATCTCCAAAATCCATATTATCTCCCCAATCTTCGGCTATACTTCGTTACAAGATCTCCATCATGTTTACATTTTCGACCATGTTTAAAAAAATTTTATTTCAAATTCATTGGTTTCTGGGTATTACTGCTGGCCTAATCTTATCCATTATGGGTGTAACAGGTGCAATTTATTCTTATGACCAACAAATTTTAAAATGGGTGAATTCTGATAGTTATGTTGTTCAAGCTGAAAGCACTCCAAAATTAACTCCTGCACAGCTTTATCAGCATTTCAATACAACTCAGCCTGAAATCAAAATTAATAGCATTACGATCGCTAAGGACCCCACCTCTTCTTCTGTTGTAAATATTGAAAAAGAAGGTGAACGCCGTGGCTACAATATGATGGTGAACCCTTATAACGCTGAGGTTCTTCCAGATATTAAAGGCCGAAAGTTGTTGTTACTCATACAACAAATTCATCGTAATTTAACCGCTGGTGAAGTTGGTAAACAAATTACTGGTGCCTGCGCACTTATGTTAATTTACTTCGTACTTAGTGGATTGTATTTACGCTGGCCTAAGAAGCACTCTGCTCGTCAATGGCTTGCTGTTAAACCGAAACTCAAAGGCCGAAATTTTATTTGGGATCTACATGCTGTTGTCGGCACATGGGTCATTGTTTTTTATCTACTTTTTGCATGCACAGGTCTATATTGGTCTTATGATTGGTGGCGTAGTGGCATGTTCAAAGTAATGGGTGTCGAGCAACCTAAACCACAAGGTCATGGTGCTACTCCTCAAAATCGTGGAATGCAACAAGGTAAACAAGCTGACCGTAATCATGATAAAAAATCAGAACCCCAATTAGATAATACTCAGCTCATTACAGCACTTAATGAAACATGGAGTGGCTTCAATAGTCAGATTGGACGTGATTATTCAACTCTAACCATGAACTTACCAAAAAAAGATGATGGAAAAATTGAGTTAACTTTTATCGATGCTACTCCACAACACGAACGTGCACGTAACCAAGCCATCTATAATTACCAAACTGGTAATATCGAAAAGATAGAGCTTTACGAAGATAAAAAGCTTAATCAAAAGATTATGAGCAGCATGTTACCTGTACACCGTGGTAGCTTTTTTGGACCAATTTATCAATTCGTTGCGATGCTTGCTTCATTAGCAATGCCTTTGTTCTTGGTTACTGGGTGGATGCTGTATCTTAAACGCCGTAAACAGAAAAAATTAACACAGGCGGCTCGCCAGTCTTTAGCAGGACAATACATTGATCCAAATGCAAAGCCTTGGTTAATTACTTATGCAACTCAAACGGGTGTAGCAGAACAACTCGCTTGGAGTACGGCAACAAGTTTACAAGAAGCTCATCAACCTGTTCAGGTTAAACCTGTACAGCAGCTAACACAAACTGATCTAGAACAACATCAACAGGTTTTATTCGTGATCAGTACTTATGGTACTGGTGATGCTCCTGATCTCGCTACAACCTTTGCTAAGAAGCTTTTAAAATCGAATTTAGACCTTAAGCACATCAACTATGCTGTTTTGGCTCTCGGTTCTAAAGAATATCCAGACACGTATTGTAGTTTTGGTCATGCGGTGGACGCTTGGCTCAAAGCGAATGGTGCTCATGCCCTCTTCAATACAATTGAAGTTGATAATGCAAACCCATCGGATATTCAGAACTGGAATCAATCTCTAGCAAAAGCAACTAAATTAGATTTGCATGCTGTAAATTTAGAAAAAGTCTTTGATACATGGACATTGCAGCAACGTGACTTACTCAACCCAAATAGCTTAGGCCAACCTGCTTATAATATTGAACTTAAAGCAAGTCATGAGGCTATTTGGCAAGCAGGTGATATTGCAGAAATACAACCGGGCAATAGCGCTGAACGTATTAATGAGTTTTTGCAGCACCACTATATTGTTAAAAATTCAAAAGTTGATTCATTACAAATTTCAATTGAAAAAGCACTTTGGAACAAAGACTTAACGGGAGAAATTGAACCGTTTGCTAATCTGGACCATTTATTAGAACAGCTTCCTAACTTACCAACACGAGAGTATTCGATTGCGAGTATTCCTTCTCAACAAGTCCTTCGTTTAGTTGTTCGTCAACAATATGATGCGTCTGGTAACTTAGGTTTAGGTTCGGGTTGGCTCACTCAACATACGCAAGTCAATGATGAAATTGCTTTGCGTATTCGCACTAATGAATCATTTCATCTTATTGATGATAACCGACCTATTATTTGTATTGGTAACGGAACAGGTATTGCTGGCTTAATGAGCCTATTACACACCCGTACACGTCATGATTACACTGAAAACTGGTTAATCTTTGGTGAACGTCAAAGAGCATGTGATTTCTTCTATGCGTCAACTATTGAGGCATGGCAAACCACAGGAATGTTAAAACGTCTTGATTTAGCATTTTCGAGAGATCAAGAACAACGCATGTATGTCCAAGATGTAATCCGTCAGAATGCAGCAGAATTAGCAAACTGGATAGAGCGCGGTGCTGTTCTTTATGTATGCGGTAGTATTGATGGTATGGCAAGCGGAGTTGATCAAGCACTTATCGAAATTCTAGGTGAAGAACAGGTAGATGATTTAAGACAACAAGGCCGTTACCGCCGTGATGTTTATTAAAGATCAATAAAAACAAAAACCGAGTAATAGCTTAAATGCTTTACTCGGTTTTTTATTGCATTCAGAATGATTTTGCATACACTGTCTGCAATTTAAATTGCAACTCTAAGCACAATGCAAGTCAGTAAATGGATCCGTATTTTCCTAGCAATCATTGGTTCGATTTTATTTCTAGATGGATTAGTTCTAATTTGTCTTAATAAAATTAATGTAGGCACTGTTATTCCTTTAATTTTAGGTGCTTTCCTCTGCCTATATTCTTTATTTTATTATCACTTAGAGCGCTTTTTCTTCTATCACTATCGCTTACACACACTTTGGCGTTTTGGGTGGTTATGCTTCTGGATATGGTTAATTGGCTTAGGCTATTTCTTTAGCTTTATTAAAGAAAATAAGAATACTTCAAATAATATTCCCCCAGTAAAAGCAATTATTGTCTTAGGAAGTGGTGTCGAAAATGGCCAGCCATCTACAATTCTTGCAAAACGTTTAGATACAGCCGCACCTTTAGCACTAAAACAGCAGCAAGCACAGATTGTTTTAACAGGTGGTCTTGATTTTTCAGAAAAAGAAAGCGAAGCATTAGTTATGTCTCGCTATCTTGAGCAAAAGTATCATATCGCAAGAGATCAAATGATTCTTGAAGATAAAAGCACCAGCACAGAGCTTAACTTAAAAAATAGTAAACCGTTATTAGAACAGCACCACATTACCTTAGACCAGCCAATCGCTATTGTCACAAGTGATTTTCATATTCCTCGAGCAGTAGCAATTGCAAAAAAACAGGGCTATACCCAAGTTTATAGGGTAGCGGCCGAGACACCATTAGCTACTCGCTACAATGCATGGTTACGTGAATATTTCGCGTATGCGAGTGGATGGCTTTTAAACGAATATTAAAATAATTTAATCAAAAAAACTGCTATTTAAAAAATAGCAGTTTTTTTATTTTGAAAAATTAGTGAGCAGTACAACTATAAAATTGAGATACGTTGACGTTAATAAATTGCAGATTAAGTTCTTATATTTAGTCTCTAATGAAACAAATTTAATGAGCACTAAGAACCCATCAAAGACATAAGTATAGAAGTAATAAAGCTGAAGACTTAAAAACTAACGATCAATAAAACAATAACTTAAAAATCTAAAGGCTTTAATTTTAGAATAGAAAATTGAGCCTATACTTAGTCACATAGTAAATAAATTTACATGCAAGCATAAGATATTTATAGAAGAATATTAATTTAGAGAGATTTAAATTTCTGGTAGAAAATATGGTGGGCGCTGACGGGATCGAACCGCCGACATTCTGCTTGTAAGGCAGACGCTCTACCAACTGAGCTAAGCGCCCTTAATGAGAAAAGATAGCGAATGTATCTTCATACTCTACATTCTCTAGACAAGGGAATCAAGAGAATGGCGCAGCGGACGGGGCTCGAACCCGCGACCCCCGGCGTGACAGGCCGGTATTCTAACCAACTGAACTACCGCTGCACTACAATACTTTAAAATAAAGCATGGTCACATATATGGTGGGCGCTGACGGGATCGAACCGCCGACATTCTGCTTGTAAGGCAGACGCTCTACCAACTGAGCTAAGCGCCCCAAGAAGAAAAAACTAATAAATTATTAATTTTTCGATTTAAAATTTTTACATCTCAAATCTTCTTCCAAACACAACCCGAACTGAAAAGTGGCGCAGCGGACGGGGCTCGAACCCGCGACCCCCGGCGTGACAGGCCGGTATTCTAACCAACTGAACTACCGCTGCACTTTCACAATGTCGAGATTGTGGGGTAAAACGATGTTAAGTCTTAAGTGGCGCAGCGGACGGGGCTCGAACCCGCGACCCCCGGCGTGACAGGCCGGTATTCTAACCAACTGAACTACCGCTGCACTTGAGAGCTTAACGTAAAGGCTTGGTGGGCGCTGACGGGATCGAACCGCCGACATTCTGCTTGTAAGGCAGACGCTCTACCAACTGAGCTAAGCGCCCTTAACGTCTTCATCGTTTGTGAGGTGCATTATAGAGAATCTTTAACAGGTGTCAAACGCTTTTCGACAACTTTTCAAAAAAATGCGAATGAATGATTAAAAATAAGTCATTATTAAGTAAAAAACAATTTTTTGTATTTTATTTAAGCACTTATTTTAATATTTTGATCATTCAGCTAATTAAATAAGAATTTCTAAAATCCTATTTTAGGTTAAAGATTGCTCAGACAAATAAACCAATGCATCTTCAGAGACTAAATCAAACAATTCAATGATTTCCTCATTACGCATTCGAATACATCCATGTGACATGGGAACACCCATCAGTTCTTTATCAGGTGTACCATGAATATAGATATAACGCTGCATGGTGTCGTGACCTTCGCCTTTATTAAAGCCTTCTTCCAAACCATCTAACCAAAGAATACGTGACAATATCCAATCTCGTTCAGGGAATTGTGCTGCTAGTTCACTACTATAGATCTCCCCTGTTGGCTTACGTGCAATAAAAACCGCATTTTGAGGAGATTGGGCACCAATTTTTTTTGCAACTCTATGCCATCCACGTGGAGTTTTACCCGTATTCTCCTGCTCACCGATTCCGTTCTTTCCGGTAGAAATGACATAAAACTTATTATGTTTAGGCAAAGTTAAGGTTTGGTTTGCCAAATCGATGAGGACATCGGCATCTTCGAGCTTAAATTGAGACATTGAACTTACTCTCTTATATCAACTCAAATATTCTGAGTTTAAGTAAAAATTTATAGGAAGAAGTTGTCTTGCGCCAAAAATAAAAGGTTCTCAATCTTCTTTTATCTACGCGCAGTTTCACTTTTTGGCTCAGGCCGTAGCCATAACCAAACTGCAACGATGAACATGGTAGTATCAGTAAAAACCTTGACCCAAAGCGGTGCTGAAGTAAATAGCATGATCAGGCCACTGATTGCCATCATTATGCTTGCAATCCACTTGGCTTTACGTGGCACTGTACCATTGGCTCGCCAATCACGTAATGTTGGACCGTATTTGGGATGATTTAATAACCAGTCATCCATTTGTGGCCATCCCTTTGAAGCTGCCCATGCAGCCAGAATCAAAAACACTGTTGTGGGCATACCTGGTAAAATTGCTCCAATAATGCCTAGTGTGATAAAAATCACGACTAAAGAGCGCCAGAACAATGTTCGCATATATAAACCTTAACCTGCTGTTAGCGTTAGTATAAAGTGTTTTTCTTATATTGTTTGTTGATCCCTTATGAAATTAGGATGAATTGCATCGAGTATTAAATATATGAATATTGCCTCAGTGAAAACTTCCTATTTCGAACCATGGCTTCAATTTCGACACCCTATAGTGCGACAGCTGGCTTTTTGTATCGCTAGTCCGAATTTACTTAGCCAATTACCAAAAAGTTTTTCTATACAACATCACTTTAAGCTGCATCCCACAGAAATATGGGAAGAGCATTTCCAAAATTATTTACCACGTTTAAAAGAGCTCGATCAGTCACCAGAGCCTTTAATACAGTTTTTATCTCAACTTAAAAGTACACGCTTAGGCTTACGCTTTGAGAATTTACTTTGGTTCTGGCTACAAGAGGATAATTATCATCCATATCAATTGTTGGGTCATAGTATTCAAAAAATTGAAGGAGCAATAACTTTAGGTGAGTTAGATTTCTTAATTTTAAATAAAGAAACTCAACAAGTTGAACACTGGGAAGTCGCGCTAAAATACTATTTAGGCGAGGCGGATTTACTTTTAGAACAATGGATTGGGTTGAATCGCCAAGATACTCTGAGCAAAAAACTTTATCATTTTACGAATAAGCAATTTCAGTTCTCTGAAGCATTAAATTTTAAGATCGAACAACGTTTTGCTGTTTTAAAAGGACAACTCTATTTACCTTTACAATTAAATTTACAACAGTCATTACCAGACTGGATAAATTTAAAGCGTCGATTGGGATATTGGGGTACAACCATTCCACACTCTCCCTTTTATCGATTAGAAAGACACGAATGGTTGTGTCCAAATCAACAGCCTAGTTCAGATTCAGCGCACTGGTGGACAGATGGTTTATATTGTAAAAGTAGTGAAGAGGTCATATTTTATATGTTTAGGCATCCTTCATACTTAAACATTAAGTCGATTTCGCACTAACTTGCAAAAATTAAGCTAATTAACAATAAGTTTTAAGCTTCTAGAAACATTTTATAACGTTTTTACTATTAAACAGTCATGTTTCTTTTTCCGTTTGTTTTTTAATCTAAATTTACTTCATTATTAAATTTAAACGGAGAAAATGATGAAAAAAGTTTTATCTGCGTCTGTAATGGTTGCTATTATTTTAACAGGGTGTAATACGTTTAAAGGTTTTGGGCAAGATGTTTCTAAAGCAGGTGATGCCGTAACAAATACTGCTGAAAAAACACAAGATAAAATGTAAGTTAGAGTTGTCACGAAAAAACCTTATCTTTCCGATAAGGTTTTTTTATTTTTACGTACCCTTCCTATAGAGATTCGCCTATTATATCGGACTATATTTCACCTGATCAGCACGCAATTTTCGGTATGAACCACTCAGATACTCTCTCGCTTAGCTTAGACCTGTTACAACAGCCTTCTGTTACTCCTGTTGACCATACATGCCAAACCATCATGGCAGACCGTTTAGCCAAAATTGGATTTCATATTGAACCAATGCGTTTCGGTGAAGTTGATAATCTTTGGGCACGCCGAGGAACTGAAGAACCTGTATTTTGTTTTGCCGGTCATACTGACGTAGTTCCTACAGGTAAGTTAGAAGCATGGAATTCAGATCCGTTTATACCTGAAATTCGCGATGGCAAATTATATGGTCGTGGTTCGGCCGATATGAAAACTGCTCTTGCAGCCATGGTCGTTGCATCTGAGCGTTTTGTCGCAAAACATCCTGATCATAAAGGTTCAATTGCCTTTTTAATTACTTCTGATGAAGAAGGCCCTGCTATTAATGGTACGGTTAAAGTTATTGAGACTCTTGAAAAACGTAACGAAAAAATGACGTGGTGTTTAGTTGGTGAACCTTCAAGCACTCATAAACTGGGTGATATTGTTAAGAATGGCCGTCGCGGTTCACTTAATGCCGTATTAAAGGTTCAAGGCAAGCAAGGACATGTAGCTTATCCACATTTGGCACGCAACCCAATTCATGAGGCATCACCCGCTTTGGCAGAGCTATGCCAAACTGTTTGGGACAATGGAAATGAATATTTCCCTGCAACTTCATTTCAGATTTCAAATATTCATGCTGGAACTGGCGCAACGAATGTCATTCCTGGAACATTGGAAGTTACTTTTAACTTCCGTTATTCAACAGAAGTGACAGCAGAACAACTTAAACAACGTGTGCATGAAATTTTAGACAAACACGGTTTACAGTATGAAATCGTGTGGAATCTTTCTGGTTTACCGTTCCTTACACCAGTCGGTGAACTCGTTAATGCGGCGCAGACTGCAATTTTGAACGTAACAGGTACAGAAACCGAGCTTTCAACGAGTGGCGGTACTTCTGATGGACGTTTCATTGCTCCAACAGGCGCACAGGTATTAGAGTTAGGTGTTCTGAACGCAACAATTCATCAAATTAATGAACATGTTGACGTACATGACCTTGATCCACTAACCGATATTTATGAGCAAATTTTAGAAAATTTGTTAGCTAAGTAAAAGTTAAGATCTAATAAATTGAAAAAGCGCCCTTTTTGGGGCGCTTTTTTTTATATTTAAAGTATCAGTACCTTCTTTAAAAATGTTGAATATTATTTACATTCAATAAACTAGAAAATTAGTTTTAATATAAATAGCTTAAAAAGCTGCTTTGGAATTCTTATCTATCCATTGCAATATAGTTGGCCAGACTTCTTTAGCAGCATTTTGACTAAGTACAATTCGACTATGAGAATAATTTTCCAAGTTATTATTAGAATCACCAAATTCGCGAAATATATTATTTTTATTCTCAAAAGCCTCTAAATATTTATAACACCCTTTAACAGGTGCAATAAATTTATCGCCAGTTCCACAGATAGAATATATAGGAACTCTAATAGAGCTCATATGTTTTTTATAATCAATATTTTTATATTCACTTATAAAATTTTGCTTCAAATTCCAATTAAACCATGGTCTCATCGTGTAATAGCTTTCATTTACTCTTCCTAACTTAAATTTATTAGCAGGTATCTGACCAAGACCTTTAACGACTAGTTTTGCAGAAAATAATTTAATAAAATCAAAGGAATTATTTACCGCTCCAAATGCTTGGCAAGCAATAAAAGTAATACTTTGAATATTTTTTAAATACTCAGGATAGTTAATCAAGAACATGGTTAAGCATAAACCTCCACCACTGTGGGTTACACAGTGTAATGAGGTAATATTAAAATGTTGTTGAATATAATGAAATGCAGTTTTATATTCATATAGTGCAACAGTTTCAAAGTTAAATGGTATATCTGTTTTTGGGCTAGTACCATGCCCTCGCCACTCTAAAATAAAACAAATATAACCATGATTTGCCAAATAATCTGCAATACCTATACAGACAGTTTTATCCGAAAATGCACCATGAGATAAGAAAATTGCTTCTTTTTTTATCAGAGAATTATTTCTTTTAGAAATTTCCCATAAAGCAAATTCGCCATGATCATCTGTTTTTAAAATATGTAGTTCTTTATGAATTGACATTTATTTTTCTACTTTTGTAAAGATTTTATTCTAGGTTGACTTAGCAATGCTTGAATGAGTGGAGTATAAAACTCACCCTCATTAATAAGTTTAATATAGTCATCTCTATACTCTATCCAGCCTTCTTCAACTAAGGCATCCCATATAGGCTTATAGTCGAGTTTAATATCACTATTAAAAATTTTCTCATATTTTTTAGTATTAATTTTCATTTCTTGTAATGCTTGGAATATCCAGATTAGTTTTACATCTTCAGTATCATGAACAAACATACGTTCAATAGGAAGCTTATTCAAAGATATCGCATCATAATATTCATTTAGGTTTCGGTGGTTCATTGCTGAAACAGACTTAATTTCTGATGAGTTAGGCTGTAATCTCATATTAACCGCTGCATAACCTAATCCGCTCATTGTCGTCATTTTATTTTGACCATTTTCATGTAAACAATCTCTGAGATTATCTTCATATAAATATTTTTCTGAGATCAGATAATTATCATTTGGTTTTTCCCAGTCATATACTGTTTTTTGTTTATAGCCTTTACTTATTAAGAATTGTTTTGCAATGTTATACATTTCAATTTTTCTCTCAATAGATGGCGTATTCTGCTTTTGTTTTGTAGCAAAATCAGATCGACCAGCAATATTAAGCTCATAATGAGTAATATGTTTTATTCCTGATTGAACAATACTTTCTAAATCTCCTAACATTGCTTCAATCGATTGATTTGGCCAGCCATAGATCAGATCAACATTGCAAGATAGAGAATACTTGTGAAATAACTCAATCGCATCGAAAACTTGCTTTCTTGTTTGTTTTCGACCACTGGTAGCGATTAGCTCATCATTAACCTGTTGTACCCCCATACTGACTCGATTGAAACCAGCCTCCTTAATTGCTCTTATTTTATCTTCGTTAAAAAGTTGAGGAATACCTTCTAAAGTCATTTCTATGGGTGTAGATAACCCCATGTCCGGAAAAACGGATGACACAATGTTAGCCAGTTTTATATAATCATGAGGTTGAAGTAAGTTAGGTGTACCTCCTCCTACATATAGACTTTCTAGTTGAGCACCTTGATAAAATTCTTTATATAAATGAGCTTCTCTATTTAAAAAGTTTAAATAATAGTCTATTTCCTTTTTACCTTTATAGTCTTGAGTAGGAAAAAGACAAAACCCACAGTGAGGTGGATCTGTAGGAATGCAATACGGAATACCTAAATATAAATTTATAGACTTATATTGAGCTTCGGTATTCTTTAGCAAATAATTTTTTTCTTTCTCTGGTAAATCTGTTTTCCACATTTTAGGTGAAGGATGAGTATGTAAAACTTTATTTGATAAATGTCTAACTTTATTTTTTTCTATGAAGTTTTTAATTGAAGCGATATCCATTGTCATTATACTTAAAAATAAATATCAATAAATATATTATATTTAAGTATAATATACAATTACTCGCCTCCTTAATTAGCTTAAAAATCTTCATATTTCATTAATTTACTCTAGTTTAAGTATCCTGAATATAAATTTTAATATCCTCCATAAATTGTTTTATTTTTCATAAGAAAAAGGAACTCGAAATGAGTTCCTTTTTTTATAGATGAAATGAATTTTGGATATATTGCAAATTAGGAACGTAGTAGCGTTGATTGTCCATACGTACATATTTAAATACAGTTGGGTGCTGTAAAGACTCTTGTATATCTTCATTTTCATCTACGACTTCAGAAATACGCAGACGAACTGAAACTGGCATCGATTTACACATAAGTGCAAAACGTTGACTAATATCTTCACTTTCAATGACTAATGCTACTGCTCGCGAATCCATTTCATTGTGAATCGAATAAACAGGGAGTTTTACATCATGCCATTCAATATGCTTGATACCATTTTTAACATCCATAGCAGATAACACTATATTTTGTGGCAATAGCATCGGCACTTGCTGATGGCACTCAATAATATATGCATCAATAAAACCAGTTGAGACAGTAATTAAATGCTGAAGCTCTTGCTGGTCCATTTCATTAATTAAAGATGTAGTTATATTACTTTGCATTAGGCAAGTCCCCCTTCAAATGTCATGAATAAGGCATCAATATTGTGAAGTAAGTCTTCTTCTTGGAAAGGTTTACCCATGTACTGGTTAACACCTAAAGCAAATGCTCGTTCACGGTGTTTTTCACCAGTTCGTGATGTAATCATAATCACTGGCATATCTTGGTGTAGATCATGATGTCGAACGAGGTTAAGCACCTCAAAGCCATCCATTCGCGGCATTTCAATATCAAGTAACATGAGATCTGGTTTAATATTTTCCAACTGTTCAATTGCATCGACCCCATCTTTAGCTGTGACTACATCATAGCCCTGACGTTCAAGTAAACGAGACGTCACCTTACGCACAGTTACCGAGTCATCTACAATCATGATAAGACGTCGTTCGTCAGACTCGCGTTGTCTATAGATAGTTTCATTAAGCAGCTTATATCGATGAGTAGACTGAATTTGGCGAGCAATATTTTGTCCATCTAAAATTAAGCAAACTTGACCATCACCTAAAATAGTTGCTCCTGCAATCGCACCAATGCTAGAAAATTGTTGTCCAATTGGTTTAACTACAATCTGTGCGCGCGAGCCAATCAGTTGGTCAACTAATAATGCGACGGTTTGTCCATTATTTGCCTTAATCATTAATACTGGTAATGAATACATCATTCCACTTAAGCGCGGAATTGGTTGATTACCAACAAACTCAGATAAATAACGTAATGGATAGCGCTTATTTTCAAATTCAAAGACTTCTTGTGCACTTCCGAAATATTGTTCTAATGATGCTGGTGAAACCCGCACAATTCGATCAATTTGAGCCAATGGGATTGCAAATTGCTGATCAGCAACTTTAACCATTAAGGCATCACTAACGGCTACAGTCGTTGGAACACGTATGGTAAAGACAGTGCCCTGCCCATAGACAGAGTCGACACTTATGTGGCCACCTAAGGCCTTAATATCACTCTGCACTACATCCAGTCCTACACCACGACCTGAAATCTGAGTGACTTGATCGGCAGTGCTTAAACCAGGATGGAAAATCAGTTGTAAAATATCTTGATGTTCTAATACTTGTTCAGAGTGAATCAAACCAGACATTAATGCTTTTTGACGAACCTTCTCGATATCAATACCTTGTCCATCGTCTTTAAAGGTAACGACAACATCTGTACCTTGACGATGAATATTCAGTTCAATACGTCCAGTTTCTGGTTTCTGCGCTTGCTCACGTTGTGCACGGTCTTCTAGTCCATGGTCAATTGCATTTCTAAGCATGTGCTCAAGTGGCGTAACCAAACGTTCTAGCATTGTCCGGTCCAACTCGCCTTCCGTATTATTTACGAAAAGCTCTGCTGGTCGATTTAACGCGGTAGAAGTCTGTCGCACAATCCTTTGTAGACGAGGCAACAATCGGGAGAATGGTACTAAGCGTGTGCGCATGAGACCTTCTTGAATTTCAGCCTGAATACGCGATTGCTGTACCAATAAACCTTCGGTGTCTCTGATCTTTTCAGATAATGTATTTTTAAAATCTACTAAATCCGATGCAGACTCGGCAAGAGATTTTGATAACTGATTTAATGAAGAATATTGGTCCATCTCTAAAGGATCAAATTCCGTATAACGCGAGTTCTCAATACCGTGTTTTGCAATAATTTGGGTTTCCAATTCGCCTTCCATTCGACGTAACTGATCTGCAAGTCGCTGAATAGCCAATTCCATTTCCGCTAAGGTATGACCAAATTGGCTTAAATCCATTTCAATTCGCGATCGGTTAATCGAGTTTTCACCAGACAGATCAATCATTTTTTCAATTAAATCTGCCGAAACTCGAATCATCTCATTATTTTGATCAAGCCGTTCTGTGTGTTCCCACGCGCCCATCATTGGCGGCGGTTCTGTACCGTCACCTTGCACAAAACTCATTACAGGTTCCGAGCTAAAGAGATCCGTTCTAGTTAACTTACTAGGAATTTGAATTGCCGTTTCAATGAACTGAATATTTTCCAGACTTTGTTGTAAACCATCGAAGTGTTGATAATTTTGTTTAAAAATTGCCTCTTTTAACCAGACAATTGCACTCTCTAATAAGTTGTCATAGATATTTGAGCTGAAATGATGAAGCGCAAACTGTTCAAAAGCGTTTTCGAGCTGATAAGCAATCGCTTGTACGGTTTCAAGTCCCAACATACGGGAACCACCTTTCAAGCTGTGCACAGCCCTTTGCAGCTGAAGCAAGATACTACGGTTTGTACGCTGCTCGAACCATTGTCTTAATAAGTGATCGGCCATCTCTAATAGTTCGGCCGCTTCCTCCATAAATGTCTGCTCGACAACAGAGTTAATATCTTGATCTTGGACACTCTCTGTATGATCGTGATCAGCATAAAGAACTCGTAATTCAGCGTATTCAACAAGTTGATTATTAGACTCGGCAATCGGCTCAGAACCAGAAGTTAACTCACTGAAGCTTAATGCCGTATTATTTATTACTTCTTGTTGTAATGCTTCAAAATTTAATTCAGGTATAACATATGCTTCAGTTTGTGTTTGCTCATCTTTAACAGTAGAACTAAATGAATCATAGGTCTGGGCTGCATTTTTAAGCGCTTGAATAGTATGAGAAGCAGCATAATCTAGGTGCTGTTCACGTACTATTTGAAGACGGTCAGCCAAGTCATCTTGAACTAGTCGAATAAAATCAATGAGAGCAGACGAAGCTATTAATTGTTTTTGAATTAATCGCTCATAAATACTTTCTAATTCATGTGCAATTAAACCAATATAAGTTGCCTGAATCATATTTGCCCCACCTTTTAAGGTATGCAAATAACGCATCAGATTATTAAGAGCGGCAAAGTTTTCTTGATCTTTAACCCAAATATTAAGATCTGTATCCATCCCTTCAAGCAACTCATCAGCTTCTTCAAGAAAAATATCTAATAGATCTGGATCAAAATGACGGTTTACATGCTCAGACGAAATGAATTGTCGATCTAGTTGTACACTCTGCCCTATTGTGACCTGATCAGTGAATACATTTTCTATCAGAGGTTTATTCGTTGTTTGTTCAACTTCAGTATTAAAGGTTGGTTCAATATTAAGAATTGGAATATGTTGAGTATATAGTTTTAGCTCTTCCAAGACATTTTGGTGTTGCTCAATAATACTTACTCTTTGTCCCGCAGCTAAGGCATCAAATAATTGAATTAATTGTTGGTGCGCTTTTTGATAAATTTCAAAAACATAGTCTGATTGTAATAAATCAGGTCGATCAAGCAATATGTCATAGCTTTCTTTCAACTGGTTAGTATATTCATATAAACCAACCATTGCTTGCGACTGAGTGTGTTGCAACAACACATCTGCTTGTTCACTTAAACGTTCAAGATAATGAGGAAACTCTGTCCGTATTCCCTTCTCAAAATCTAATTCCGCATCAAGTAATTCAGCAACATCTAATTGTAATAACTGAGACACTAATCCATGTGGAGGTATGAGTGGGCTTGAATGCTCACCATGCTGCTCCATATAAGCATCCCAAATCTGATTAAATTTTTGTAGATCAGATTCCAATTGCTCAGTAGAGCAATGTGCAGCCAATAGATCTAAACTATTTCGAATAAACTCACGATAATAACGGAGTAATGAAATTTCTTCAGAGTGAGAAGAAAGCTCTTCTTGTAATAGTATTTTAAATAAATGCTCAACCTTGGTACTAGCATCAAAGATTGGTTCAACATGCGCCATGGCCGAGCTGCCGCGTAACGTATGTAACGCACGTATTAAAGCATTATAACTTTCATGCTGATGTATTTCTTGTTCTAAAAATTGATCAATCGTCGCTAAGTATTCTTCTGCTTCTTCCATAAATAAAATTAAGGTTTCAGCAAGGGTCTGCTCATTTTCTATAGCGACTTCTGGAGTAGATATAGTTAAAACTTTAGCTGTTTCTGGTTCTAAATCATATGTTTCTAAACCAGTTTGAGTTTCAGCAGTAAGGATATCTGATAATAATAAAAGTTCGTCTAAAGCGGGTTCTAAACTTTGCTGTTGTTGTAATTGTTGCCCCAATAAAATTAGGGATTTAAAGTCTAGGCTATGATCTTTTTTAGATTTGAAGTCATCGACTAACTTAAAGAAATAGAACTTAAATACCAACTGAACATATTGTTGGATGTTAGGAGTTAATCCGAGACTATGATTGATTACCCGATTAAGCGTATCTTCTACAGTCCAAGCAAGCTCAGCAGATGATTTTGCACCAATCATCCGGCCAGAACCTTTCAATGTATGAAAATAACGGCGGATTTCAGTAAGCGTAGCAATATTTTCAGATTGCATCCACTCGTCAATCAAAGATTGTAATTCAACAAAAATTTCCTCAATTTCTTCGACAAAGATTTCAAGAAATTCATCATCTTGTTGAGAGTAGCTATCTTCCGGTAGCATCATTGCTTCAGTTAAAGTTTTTAATATTTCTTTCATAGCAAAGGCTTCTTTTGCTTGTCTCCCAAATGGAGAAAAACGACAGAGTCAACACCAGAAAAATAGCTGTTCCCCAATATTTATCTGGTGTTGTTAATACTTTTTAGAAGAATAGCGGTACAGAAACAGCTATTCTCATCCCCAATTTAATCAGGTAATTTAAAGTCCGTTACCGATTCACGTAATGACTCTGCCATGTTTGCTAGTTCAGAAACAGAGCGTGCTGTATCAAAGGTTGCTGTTGTCGTTTGTGAAGTAATTTCTTGTACGACTGTCATGGTGGTAGCAATGTGGCTGGCAGATGCGGATTGAAGTTTTGCTGCATCAGAAATGCTGGCAATTAAGTTTGCCAAATCACCCGATACTTTTTGAATTTCATCTAAGGCAATACCTGCATCTTTTGCCAAGTTTGCACCACGCACAACTTCAGTGGTGGTTTGTTCCATCGAAATAACAGCTTCATTTGTATCGGTCTGAATTGTTTTAACCAGAGTTTCGATCTGTTTAGTTGCCGATGCAGAACGCTCCGCAAGACGCTGTACTTCGTCAGCAACCACGGCGAAACCACGGCCTGCTTCACCCGCCATAGATGCTTGAATTGCTGCGTTTAACGCAAGAATGTTTGTTTGATCGGCAATATCATTAATGAGCGATACGATATTACCAATTTCTTGTGAAGACTCACCCAATCGCTTAATACGTTTAGACGTTTCTTGAATCTGTTCACGGATTGTATCCATACCTTCAATCGAACGGTTTACCACTTGCGCACCATTAGAGGCAATTTGTACCGAACGTTCTGCTACCTCAGCAGATTCAGATGCATTTGAAGATACTTGGTCAATCGATTGCGCCATTTCATTCATTGCTGTTGATGCACCAGCAATTTCTTGAGCCTGATGCTCAGATGCCTCTGCTAATTGGTTGGTAATATTTTGCGTATCTTGCGTATAGCGAGCTACCTCTTGAGAGGTTTCATGAATACGGGATACAAGGTCACGTAGTTGGTCAATCGCAAAGTTAATCGAGTCGGCAATTGCTCCTGTAAAATCCTCAGATACTGTTGCATATGAACGCAAGTCACCATCTGCAAGATCGGCGATTTCATCAAGTAAACGTAAGATCGCGTTTTGGTTACGGTCATACTCGTCTTGTAATCGAGTAACACGTTGCTTATCCATCACACTACGTAATGTGATTAATTTAAATACCGAGAAGATTAAGCCTGCTAAAGAACTGATTAACACCGCACCCAAGAATAAAGTAAGCCAGTTCTTTCTTGCTACATCAGATAAATGTCCCAAGTTATCTAACATCACATCTGATTTAGAGAAAATCTGAGAAGATGCCTGACGAACATTGACAATCTGGTTACCATTTTTTAATACAGTGGCAGCAGCAGATTTTAAAACTTTGTCATATTCAGATTTAATACTTTCTAAAGACTCACGTAAGGCTGGATCA
The DNA here is from genome assembly GCF_013122135.1 of Acinetobacter lactucae. Classification (NCBI taxonomy): domain Bacteria; kingdom Pseudomonadati; phylum Pseudomonadota; class Gammaproteobacteria; order Moraxellales; family Moraxellaceae; genus Acinetobacter; species Acinetobacter lactucae. Next base: position 660,684 of record NZ_CP053391.1, on the reverse strand, counting down.
GCAATACGGTCTACACCCAATTCAGCATTACCGTTAAGTTCAGCATTTAAGTACGTACCAAACGTATCAATATCTACACCAAAATCGCTAGTCGATACATTTCCATCGGTACCACTCAATACCGAGTTAATAGAACGTAAAATACGTTCGGCAATGAAGACTTGGTTCTTAGCAATAATTACCTGACTACTTGGCAAACCTTGGCGTGCCATTTGGTCAACCATCAAGTTGTATTCCGCCTGAATCTCAGGAACCGTCTCGCTAATAGAGATGTTGGTGTCATATAGCTGGTTAAGAACTTTTTGATGTGCTGAAATCAAGTCAATATTTTTTGAAAGTTCAGTCCACATAACTTGAACTTTTTGATATTCATCATTCGACTTACCGTGAATATTTTCAATCTCAAGTAAGTTTTCATTAAAGTCTTTTTGAGACTGCTGTAGCTTGGTGATTGCCTCTTGAGAGCCAGACTCAGTTGCTTCAGTTGCTTGTTTAGAAATCGTTTGAGATAACAAACGTAACTCACCAAGACTTCGAATTAACTGGTTATGACGTGGTACGTTATAGAACAGATAGGCTAGAGAAACTAATGCAAGCACAAAACATAAAAGTGCTGCATATAGGATTGGCTTGGACTTTTCACTTTCCCCAAATAAACTGGCAAACTGCTCAATTCTTGATTGGATTGTTGCAATAAAATTGACACCCGATTTTTCGGACGCAACCCGACTACTGCCTTTCTTTTTAAGCTTAAAGCCCATAGCTTTTCCCCAGAAAAATACTCTGTTTTCACAGCGTAAAAATTAGTTTATAAATTTTGTCGATGCATTCATGTAATGTGGGTTTTGCAATAAACGACTAAATAAAAAGACATGCCAATGCTGGTTATGTTGATGAAAATAACCTTGGCAATATTCTTTTAGATTTTCCTCTAAGTCTAAGCTTTGAGAAAAAAAGCTTTTTTTATTAAAGTGCTGAATCCCCAAAACCTGATCCACGACCAACCCCACATACTGGTCGCGATGGCTAATACACAATACTTTTTGAGTTGACGAAAATGAACTTCGTTGCCCTAAAATAAAATGCGCCAAATCAGACACTGAAAGTAATCTTCCTCGAATATTTGCCAATCCCTTTACCCAACTTTGGGTATTTGGAACAGGTGTATATTTTGGCGGATAGATTACTTCTGACACTTCCCCAAGTGGTGCGACGAAGTATTGCCCTCTCATTTCAAAAGCAATTCCTGACCATCGCTGTGCTTCATTTTGAACTGAAGCGTAATTCTTATTACCCCGTTTAGACAAACGAAGTAACTCGATAAATCCATTCGCTGCCATACTCGATCCTATAAAACGGGTACAAAATGCCCGTTATTTATGTTTTTATGGATGGATGAGTTAATTTAGAAATTGTTTAATTACATCAATCAATTGATTTTCTTCGATTGGCTTAATCAAATAATCGATTGCACCTTGACGCTTGCCCCATACACGGTCAGTTGCCTGATCTTTAGTACTCACAATAACAACAGGGATATGCTTAGTATCTTCATCACGGGTAATCTGACGTGTTGCCTGAAAACCATTTACACCCGGCATTACAACATCCATCAATACAAGATCTGGTTGCTCTGCTTTTGCAAGAGTTACACCATCTGCACCATTTGATGCTTCAAGCACGTCATAACCATGTTTGGTTAGGATTTCTTTAAAACGAAAAGTTTCTGTTGGTGAATCATCTACAATGAGAATACGTGCCATTTTTTTTGCCCTCAAATTACTGGTTATGAACTTACATGATTACGAATCGCGTTTAACAATTCATCTTTGCTAAAAGGTTTCGTCAAGTATTCATCTGAACCTACCACACGCCCTTTTGCCTGATCAAATAAACCATCTTTACTAGAGAGCATGATAACGGGAATGTTCTGATAATTTTGAGAGTTTTTTATCAAAGCACAAGTTTGATAACCATCTAAACGAGGCATCATGATATCGACAAAAACAATATCCGGATTTGCTTCTGCAATTTTGGACAAAGCTTCAAATCCATCCACAGCAGTAATGACTTCACAGCCTTCGCGCTGCAATAAAGTTTCTGCTGTACGGCGAATGGTTTTTGAGTCATCAATCACCATTACTTTCAGATTTTGGAATGCATCTTCCATTTAATCTTCCATCCCCATAAAAATAAAATATAAATGCAATTTAACTTAAATTTGTTTTTACACATTTATACGCATTTTTAACATATCTGGCCGTCTATTTTCAATGAGGCTTTTTTGTCTACTTTCTCATTTATAAACAATAACTTTTAACCTCATCACACTTTAATTAAAATTATCATTTTTTTTATAATGACTATATTTTTATTCAGCTAAATAATAATTAATATAATAAAGATTAAATATTTAAAAATAAGCGACTTAGCTATCTTTTTGGGGATTTTCAATGAATGATAGGATGAAATATGCCTTTTACAGGAATTGCTTGTCTGTATTTATAGGCATTATTTCCTTCGCATCACTCTTTTTCTTACCGTCTAGTGTTGCTCTTGCCGATACGCCCAAAGCGGTTTGGTATCGTTATTATGATCAACATGGTATTGCCAATATTAGTACATCGGTCACACCCGCTCATATTCGTTATGGTTATGAAGCTCTTGATCGGAATATGCAAGTGATAAAAAGAAACCACTCGTATAATGCTGAAGCTGATTTAAATCAATCAAGTCAACGGGCATTATTGGCAAGGCATAAAGAACAAGATATCAAATTAAAAAAAGCTTATAGCAATAGTAAGACCGCTTCGATTAAAAGAGATCAGGCATTAGTGTCTATAAAAAAACAAATTAATTATCAGCAGGAACAACTTAATCAATTACAACAAGACAAAATTTTATTTAAGCGTCAGGAAATGGAGTATTTCAGAAAAGGAGAAATGATTCCTGAACGTCATAAAGCGTTGATTGCAAACAATCTAAATAATATTAATCGAGTTAAACAAACACTTGAAATCCTTTCCAAGACCTATAACCGAACCAATAATGAGTATGAAAATATTATCGAACGTTTAAAAAAGCTTGAATAACTGCAAAGGTTTATCAAGAATAGGGCAAAATAAAATTTGAATTATAGGATGATGCTGTATGCACACAATGCATCTCACCCCTTCTACTTTTTTTAAACTGAGTATTATTAGTTTATGTTTAATTTTAACTGCATGTAATAAGCAAGAAACAACTCAAACCACAGCCTCAGCTCCTGTAAAAATTGAGCTTATTCCTCAAGATCTTATTGCAGTTAAACAAGGAGCACTTGACTCTCAAACCGCATTTACAGGAACTGTTCGTGCGGTTCAGCAAAGTTCCATTCAGGCGCAAGTCAGCGCAACAGCGACGAATGTCACTGCAAATGTCGGCCAACAGGTACAAAAAGGTCAAGTTCTGGTGAGATTGAATAATCAGGACAATGTTGCACGATTAGCGCAAGCACGCGCCAACCTCGCATCGGCTCAATCACAAGCTGAACTTGCTCGTAATTTAATGAATCGAAAACAAAGATTATTCAATCAAGGTTTTATTGCTCAGGTCGAGTTTGAACAAAGTCAGGTGGACTATAAAGGGCAACTTGAAAGTGTAAAAGCACAACAAGCCAATGTTGATATTGCTAAAAAAGCGGATCAGGACGGAATTATTACTAGTCCAATTTCAGGTGTAATTACTAAACGACAAGTTGAACCCGGTCAAACTGTTTCAGTTGGACAAACACTATTTGAAATCGTAAATCCAGATCAGCTTGAAATACAGGCAAAGCTACCTATTGAACAACAATCTGCGCTTAAGATAGGTAGCAACATTCAATATCAAATTCAGGGCAATTCAAAACAATTAAACGCAACGCTTACTCGTATTTCACCTGTTGCCGATCAAGATAGCCGACAAATCGAATTTTTCGCTGCTCCTAAAGAAAAAATTGATTCGTTAAGCATTGGGGCTTTCATTAATGGAAATATTCTGCGCAATGACACTCATTCAGGCCAAACTATTCCTTTAGACAGCATTCAAAATATGCAACATGACCCTTTTGTATGGGTGATACGCAATCACACCATTCAAAAATTTAAAATTCGAGTGGTTGAACAGCGTTATAACGATAATATTGCTTTAGTCGAAGGTTTACAAAGTACAGATCTGGTCAGCCGTATTCAATTTGAAGATTCCGACATTAATAAAAAAGTGACGGTTACAACCGACAAAAATAAATAAGGTAGCAAATAGCGTATGTGGTTTACTCGAATCAGTGTGAAATACCCCGTTTTTACCATTATGATGATGCTCAGCTTAATGGTACTCGGGTTGGCGTCTTGGAAACGTATGACTGTCGAAGAGTTTCCAAATATAGATTTCCCATTCGTAGTAGTCACTACACAATATACGGGTGCGTCACCAGAAGCGGTTGAGTCAGATATAACAAAAAAACTTGAAGATCAAATTAATACAATTTCAGGGATTAAGCAGATTACTTCACGCTCAAGTGAAGGCCTTTCAATGGTGATTGCCGAGTTTAATCTTGATACTTCTTCGGCGATTGCTGCTCAGGATGTCCGTGACAAAATTGCACCTGTCACAGCACAGTTCCGTGATGAAATTGATACACCGATTGTGCAACGCTATGACCCCTCCTCTAGCCCAATCATGTCGGTTGTATTTGAATCAAACAGCATGAGTCTGGCGCAATTAAGTTCGTATGTAGATAAAAAAATTGTGCCTCAGCTTAAAACTGTTTCAGGTGTCGGTAATGTGAATTTATTGGGTGATGCAAAGCGGCAAATCCGAATAAAGGTTATTCCTGCACAATTACAAAGCTACGGCATTGGTATTGATCAGGTCATTAACACCTTAAAAAATGAAAATATTGAAGTCCCTGCCGGAACCTTACAACAAAAAAATTCTGAACTGGTCGTACAGATTCAATCGAAAGTTATCCATCCCCTTGCATTTGGCGATTTGGTGATTGCCAATAAAAATGGTTCGCCCATTTTTTTAAAGCAAGTGGCAACCGTTGAGGACACACAAGCCGAACTACAATCGAGTGCCTTTTATAATGGAAGAACTGCAGTTTCAGTCGATATCTTAAAAAGTTCCGATGCCAATGTAATTAAAGTCGTCGATCAGACTTATCAAACGTTAGAGAAATTAAAAGATCAAATGCCTGCGGGTTTAGATTACAAAGTCGTAGCTGATAGCTCTAAAGGTATTCGCGCTTCAATCAAAGATGTTGTTCGAACCATTATTGAAGGTGCTGCTTTAGCAGTTTTAATTGTTTTATTATTTTTAGGCTCTTTCCGTTCTACAGTGATTACCGGTCTAACCTTACCTATTACTTTGCTCGGAACCTTAACTTTTATCTGGGCATTTGGGTTTAGCATTAACATGATGACGCTGTTAGCTTTATCGCTCAGTATTGGTTTACTCATTGATGATGCAATTGTAGTTCGAGAAAATATTGTCAGGCATACTGAACTGGGCAAAGACCATGTGACTGCAGCTCTTGAAGGGACAAAAGAAATTGGTTTAGCCGTACTCGCAACCACGCTGACTATTGTGGCAGTCTTTCTACCCGTAGCCTTCATGGGTGGTCTGATTGGACGTTTCTTTTATCAGTTTGGTGTGACGGTCAGTACGGCTGTTTTAATTTCAATGTTTATTAGCTTTACGCTCGACCCAATGCTTTCAGCTCATTGGAAAGATCCTGTAAAGAAAAAAGATAATTGGCTACAACGTTTTTTTAACCATATTTCTAATTTGCTAGATCGGCTTACTCATGTTTATGAAAAGCTATTAAAGCTTGCTCTACGCTTCCGTTTAATCACGGTTATTGTTGCAATCGCTTCATTATTTGCTGCATTAGGGCTGTCTAAACTCATCGGGACCGAATTTGTACCTACACCAGATAAAGGTGAAGTCCGCATTCAGTTCGAGACTCCTGTAGATTCTTCTTTAGAATATACCCAAGCAAAATTACATCAGGTCGATCAAATTATTAGACAATTCCCCGATGTCGTTTCTACGTATGGCGTGGTTAACAGTGAAGTAGACTCTGGTAAAAACCATGCTGGTTTAGGGGTGACTTTAAAGCCAAAACAAGAACGTAGCTCAGATCTTAATACTCTCAACAATGAGTTCCGTGATCGTTTGCAAACTGTAGCGGGTATTCGAGTGACCTCTGTTGCCGCAGCACAGGACTCTGTCTCTGGCGGGCAAAAGCCAATCATGATTTCTATTAAAGGATCTGACCTCAATGAACTACAAAAAATTTCAGATCGCTTTATTGCTGAAATGGAAAAAATTAAAGGCGTAGTTGATTTAGAAAGCTCATTGAAAGAACCTAAACCGACTTTAGGTGTTCATATTAATCGCGTGCTAGCAAGTGATTTGGGCTTATCTGTTTCCCAAATTGCGAATGCCATTCGACCATTAATTGCGGGCGATAATGTCACCACTTGGGAAGACCGTGATGGCGAAACTTATGATGTGAATTTACGTTTAAATGAAAATAAACGTATGCTTCCGCAAGATGTGCAAAATTTATATATCAACTCTAATAAAACCAATGCAACCGGACAAAATATATTAGTTCCATTGAGTGCAGTCGCAACGACCGAAGAAAAGCTTGGGGCTTCGCAAATTAACAGACGTGATCTTGAGCGCGAGGTTCTTATTGAGGCAAATACCTCAGGGCGCCCTAGTGGAGACATTGGTCAAGACATCGACAAAATGCAAAAGGCATTTAAGCTACCTGCGGGCTATACATTTGATACTCAAGGTGCCAATGCTGATATGGCTGAATCTGCTGGATACGCATTAACTGCTATTACCCTATCGATTGTATTTATCTATATCGTGTTAGGTTCTCAATTCAATAGCTTTATTCATCCAGCGGCCATTATGGCGTCTTTACCTTTATCATTAATTGGTGTTTTTCTTGCCCTATTCTTGTTCCAAAGCACCCTAAATCTGTTTTCAATTATTGGCATTATTATGCTGATGGGGCTCGTCACTAAAAATGCAATCTTGCTGATCGATTTTATTAAGAAAGCGATGGATCAGGGTGTCAGCCGTTATGATGCTATTTTACAAGCTGGGAAGACCCGTTTACGTCCAATTTTAATGACAACAAGTGCTATGGTGATGGGGATGGTTCCATTAGCTTTAGGTCTCGGCGAAGGCGGTGAGCAAAGTGCCCCAATGGCTCATGCTGTTATTGGTGGTGTGATTACCTCTACCCTGTTGACTCTTGTAGTTGTACCCGTCATTTTCACTTATCTGGATGACTTGAAGAACTTTATGCTGCGTCAAACTCGACGATTCATGTCATAATACAGCGATTATCGTATAATCTGCGTTTTTATAACGCTTAACTTTTAGGACTTTTTCCATGCGCGCAAGCCGCTTTTTATTTGCAACGTTGAGAGAAACCCCAAATGATGCTGAAGTGATTTCACACCAGCTCATGTTACGTGCGGGGATGATTCGTAAATTGGCATCTGGTTTATATACATGGCTGCCGATGGGAACACGTGTGCTTAAAAAAGTAGATGCAATTGTTCGTGAAGAAATGAACCGTTCAGGTGCGATGGAAGTATTCATGCCCGTGACTCAACCCGCAAGTCTTTGGGAAGAATCAGGTCGATATGAACAATACGGCCCTGAGTTATTACGTTTTAAAGATCGTCATACGAACCCATTTGTACTTGGGCCAACGCATGAAGAAGTTATTACAGATATGGCGCGTAACGAACTAAAAAGTTATAAGCAGCTTCCTGTAAACTTCTATCAAATTCAAACCAAATTCCGTGATGAAATCCGTCCACGTTTTGGTGTAATGCGTTCACGTGAGTTCATCATGAAAGATGCTTATTCTTTCCATGCAACTCAAGAATCGTTACAAGAAACTTATGACGTGATGTACGATACTTATAGCCGCATTTTCACTCGCTTAGGTTTGGATTTCCGCCCAGTACAAGCTGATACAGGTTCTATTGGTGGTTCAGCTTCCCATGAATTCCACGTATTGGCTGCTAGTGGTGAAGATGACATCGCATTTTCAACTGAATCTGATTATGCAGCAAATGTTGAAATGGCTGAGGCTGTTTTAGTTGGTGAACGTGCAGCACCGACACAAGAATTTAAATTGGTTGAAACACCAAACCAAAAAACGATTGATGATGTATGCCAATTCTTAAATACAGATCCAAAGCAATCTGTTAAAGCATTATTGGTTCAAGGCGTTGCAGACGAGAAAGGGAATGTTCCTGTCGTTGCTCTATTTGTACGTGGCGACCACGAACTGAATGAGATTAAAGCTGAGAAGCATCCTTTAGTTGCGGCTCCTCTTACTTTTGCAACTGAAGAACAACTTCAAGCATTTGGTTTAACTGCTGGCTTTACTGGTCCACAAGGTTTAGTCGAAAAAGGCTTAACTGTCATTGTTGACCGTGCTGCATCTGTTCTTTCAGACTTCGTTGCTGGTGCAAACGAAGCAGACAAACATGCAGTTGGCGTAAACTGGGAACGTGATGCGCAAATTAGTGAAGTTTTTGATTTACGTAATGTGGTTGAAGGCGATCCATCTCCAGATGGCAAAGGCACACTACAAATTAAACGTGGTATTGAAGTAGGTCATATTTTCCAGCTTGGTACTAAATACTCTGAAGCTTTAGGCTGTAAAGTTCTAGGTGAAGATGGCAAACCATTTACAGTAACCATGGGATGCTACGGTATTGGTGTAACACGTGTAGTTGCAGCTGCAATTGAACAAAATTATGATGACAAAGGTATTATTTGGCCACAAGCGATTGCACCTTTTGAAATTGCCATTGTTCCAATGAATGCGCACAAATCACCACGTACTCTTGAAGCAGCAGAATCACTTTATGCAGAACTTCAAGCTCAAGGTTTTGACGTATTACTTGATGATCGTAATGAACGCCCAGGCGTTAAATTCTCTGACCTTGAGTTAATGGGTATTCCACACCGTATTGTGATTGGTGAAAAAGGTCTTGATGCAGGTACTTTTGAATATAAAGGCCGCCGCGATGCTGAAGCGAGCAATTTAACTAAAGAAGAGCTTTTAGCTAAGTTAGCGCGTTAACTACATGCATGTCACTGCCTCAAATGGTAGTGACATGCAAATGTTATTTATATAGGCAATACCTTACTTTTGTTTCGGCAAAAGTAACAAAACCATTTGTATGACTGACAGTACGTCCATGTTACCGCAGCCATACTAGCGGCATCCATGCCGCCACCACAATATTAAATTTCGTGCTATTCTGCTCAAATAAAAAACTGCCCCTTAAAAGAAACAGTTTTTAAATCACCATAAAAATCTATGCTTGAACAGTTAAGTCTTTAATAGTTGTCGATGAACCATTGTTTTTAACCGACTCAATTCCTTTATCTCGTGACGCTTCACTCGCATAGAACTGACTCGTGCCAATAATCTGATGATTTGCAGCTTTTAAATTGAAATAAGGTTTCCCATTCTTTGCAGTTAAACGCTCATATCGGGCGTCATCACCACTGTTTTTCTGAATAGATTCAATACCATTTACAGCAGAGGCTTTTGCCTTATATAGCTCACTATTTAAAATAGGTTCACCATTTCCTGCCTTCAAAATAAACCGATATTGACCATCACTCGCTTGCGAAATTTCGTACCATCCTGCCATAAAAACCTCATTTTTTTGTTGGTGTGGGTATGACTTTCGTTATTATTCTGGACGAAAGTTATTTGTTATTAATGACAATATAAAGGCGTAAATATTCCTTGGATAGCCCATTTTTTATACTTTTTCGTAATAAAATTATAATGATGTTAGGAATTTAAAAAGCAGAGATATAGACATATATCTCTGCTGAAATGTAATAATAATTAACAGTTTAAGCTTTTTTTACAAATTCAGATTTTAATTTCATCTGACCAATGCCATCAATTTTACAATCAATATTGTGACCATCACTTGCATCTGGAACTAAACGAATCGTTTTTACCTTTGTACCGACTTTAACGACTGAAGATGAACCTTTAATTTTTAAGTCTTTGATTACAGTGACACTATCGCCATCTGCCAAGACATTTCCATTCGCATCTTTAATAATTTCTTGTTCTTCGGTAAGCGATGCTTCCCCTTCTTTCCACTCATATGAACATTCAGGACAAATCAATAAGTCGCCATCTTGATAAGTATATTCTGATTGGCATTTTGGGCAATTTGGCAAAGACATGAAAAAAATCTCAAAAAGTATATTATGCGAGATACAACTCATTTTTTAAAGTTTTAAATAAAAGACTTTTACCAAAAAAAAATTTATATATTCATTTTGAGTTTTTGCTTAATAGATATTCTTTCAAAATAATTGCATGGTTATATTCAACATCTTTTGCTGAATATAAAAGCGTAACTGTATGTTCTGCTACGATGTGTTGTAGCTCTTCAACTGCGGAGTTGGTTTCAAGCTCTTTTAAATAACGCTGCTTAAATTCTTCCCAATGATCTGGTGTTGCAGCATGGAACCACTTTCTAAGTTCAGTTGAAGGAGCCACTTCTTTTAGCCACAAATCTAAATGAGCGTTCTCTTTACTAATTCCCCTGCTCCATAGGCGGTCAACCAAAACTCGCTTACCGTCACTAGGATCGGCCTTTTCATAAATTCTTTTAATTTGGATATCCATCGTTTTTCTCTGCATACAACTTATATTTCGGAGTTATAAAATTATTCTATATTTTATTAATTTAGAATAAAGCTCAAAAAGAAAAAGTGAGCAGAAATAAATCTACTCACTTTTCTATGTGGCTCTAAAAAATAACTTTTTATTGATCTGGAATTTCAGCCTCAATCAATAAAGTAAGCAAAGATAGGGACTCTTGCCAACCTAAGTAGCAGGCTTCTACAGGAATAACTTCCGGTATTCCTTCTTGCGTAATATGCACTTCTGTACCTACCAATACGCTTTTTAATGTAATAGTAACCTGCATAGTCCCAGGTAAATTTGGGTCATCGAATTGATCGTTGTAGCGAATTAGTTCATTTGGAACTAATTCCACATATGTTCCGCCAAAGGCATGTGTTGAACCTGTTGAAAAATTGGTAAAACTCATTTTGTATGAGCCACCAACATTTGCATCAAAACTATGAACTTTGGCAGTAAAACCATGGGGCGGCAACCACTTTACTAAAGCATCTGGATCTAAAAATGCCCGATAGACTCGCTCGGCTGGAGCCTTAAATACGCGATGAAATTTCACTGTTCCTGTTGCCATCATATTCTCCTTATTTTAATTTCCTTAAAATTATTGAAATTATCGTTATTAGCTTAAACCTTCCGATTTATCCAAACGTATATTTTTGGTGTTTTTTTAAACAAAAAAACTTTCTTCGAGAGAAAATCAAATTACGAAAACTATGGCTGATTTTTTAGTAAAAATGGAGCAAAATAGTCAACAATCATAAAGAAACATATTGAATTTGAGATTAATCATGAGTCTGCTCGCTTTCTCCTCATATGCTTTAAACGGTGTAGATGCACAAAAGTTTTTACAAGGCCAAGTTACTGTAGATACTGAACGTTTAGCTGAAAATGAAACTCGCTATACAGCTATTTGTGATCTTAAAGGTCGTATTCACTTTGGCTTATGGCTAAAGAAGATTAATCCTGAAAGTTTTGTAATTGTAGTTACTCAAGATCAAGCTGAAGAGTTTGCCAAACATATTAAAAAGTATGGTGCCTTTTCAAAAATGGCCTTAAGTGAACAAGGCGCTGTGTTCCCAAAAGTGGTGAATCATCAAACTGAATTCACTACTGCTGAAACTGATATTTCAGAATGGCAAAAACAAGCCATTATGACTGGTCAAGCGTGGATTACACAGGCAACTGAACATGAATTCCAGCCACAAGAATTGCGTTTACATCAACGTGAAGGCGTCAATTATGATAAAGGTTGTTACCTAGGTCAGGAAATTGTGGCGCGTCTTTGGTTTAAAGCAAAACCAAAACACTGGTTACATCTTGTGCAAGGTACAGGTGAAGCGCCTGCTTCAGCAACTCAATTAAATAACGATATTGAAGTCGTCAATAGTATTGCAAATGATCAAGGTTATCTTGCTTTAGTTGTTGCGAAACCTACTGCTCTACAAGAGTTGGGACTTCAAGTTCTTGAGTTACCAGAAGCTTTAAGTGGCGACGTTGCAAGACCACAGTAATAATTTTTATTAGTCCAAACTGCCCACTGCTAAGTTAGTGGGCTTTTTTATAGATACAAAACACTAATGATTTCATTAGATTAGAACGTCAATTTTTTAAACTTTATATGCCATCATTAGCCCTGTTGAAATTAAAGAGAAAAAAGATGAAAACTAAACTTGCTACACTCATGTTGAGTCTGGCTATTTTCGGTTCTGCTCATGCTGATGTTAAAACACTTGAACAAAATCTTAAGACGAATTATCCCGATTTGCCTGTAAAAGGTGTTTATCAATCTCCTGTACAAGGCATTTATGAAGTGTATACAAGCGGCCGCATTGTTTATACCAATCAAGATGCCAAATACTTTTTTGTTGGTAATTTAGTCGACATCAAACAACAAAAAAATATGACTGAAGAACGTATTGCCGAATTGGGTAAGATTGACGTTAAAAGTTTGCCATTAAATCAGGCGATTAAATATGTAAAAGGTAAAGGCGAACGTACAATCTATGTTTTTAGTGACCCTGATTGCCCATATTGCCAGCGCCTAGAAGAAAATATGGCTGGGGTTGATAACGTAACGGTATATGTATTCCTTTATCCTCTCACCAGTTTGCATCCAAATGCTGAAAAAGCTTCAAATCAAATCTGGTGTTCAAAAAATCCAGCAGAAGCTTGGACAAACTATATGCTTAAGCGCAAATTGCCGACTAGTAGCAAGAGTTGCTCAAGCCCAATTCAGAAAAATATCGCTTTAGGCCAAAAATTAAATATCGATGGAACACCTACCCTGTTCTTGCAAGATGGCCAAAGACTTTCTGGCGTACCAACTGATGCCAAGCAAATTGAAGCATTACTTCAGTCAGCAAAATAACAATATTACCCACTCCGTTTTATGAATGTGGGTGGGTATTTTTCTCCACAATTTGCCCAAAGTGCAGTGCTTTATATACAAATCGGCTGTTTACTTTCAGCAATCAATATTTATGATGAGAAATTGAAACTATTCAATGCATCAATGGAATGATGTAGCTACGAAGTAAAAGGTTAAAAAGAAATGAAGAAATTACTAATCGCAAGCCTAATCACCCTTTCAAGTGCATCAATTTTTGCAGCTGATAACTCAGCAACTGCTGCGAAAACCGATGTTTTTAAACAAGCTGAACAACTCTATGCAGCAAAAAATTACTCCGCTGCATTTCAAGAAATGCAACGCTTAGCCCAATCAGGTAATGCCCAAGCTATCTATAACTTAGGCTATATGACTCAAATGGGCCAAGGTACAGCAAAAGACTCTTCTAAAGCCCTTAAATACTATGAAGACGCTTCAAATAAAGGTTATGCCCAAGCGAGTTACACGCTTGCACAAATTTATGAGACTGGTGAATTAGGCGTTGCCAAAGATAGCAACAAATTCAGTCAATATATTCAAAAGGCATCAGCTCAAGGTTCTGATGATGCAACTGTGAAAATTGCGACGATTTTATTTGCTCAGAAAAAACCGCAGTCACATCAAATTGCGCTTCAAAAATTAGCGCCTTTAATTCGAAAAGGAAACTACCCTGCTATTCAGGTCAAAGCACTCTATGACATTAGCCAAGGTGTTGAGAATAAAAATCCTTTAATGAAACGCCAAGGCATCGAAGCTTTACAGTCAATTGCACAAAAAGGCTATGCACCTGCCTCTATGGCCTTAGCAACCATGATGGCAAACGGCAATATCATTCCGCAAAATCTACCGCAAGCGAAAAAGATCTTTACTGAACTTGCCAATCAAAATGTGCCAAATGCTAAAGAATCGTTAGCTTCGGTTGATAAGATTATTGCAGAAAAGAGCAAACAAGCTGCCAATGCTCCCGCACAGCCAGCACCTAAAAAATAATGAATGATGAGCCCCTTATGGGGCTTTTCTTTTACCACCACAAAGCAATAAGCCCGCTCACCCCAATAAAACCAACAATCGTACTAATCATAAGCGGTGTTAATGCTTTTTCATTTAAGCCATAAGCCTGTCCAAAAATTCCGAAAGCAATCGGCATGGGTAAAGCAGCGATTAATGTTCCTGCGTAAAGCATTTCACGACTTACATTTGGAGTTATTAAAAAAAGTGCAAAAATAACAGATGGCATTAGCACAACTTTAAAGATCGCCAACAAAACACTTTCTGTATTTACTGTTGTGATTCCAATACCTACTAAACTTCCGCCAATTGCAAACAAGGCCAAAGGCGAAGCTGTACGCCCAAGTAACTCTAAAGACTGGTCAAGCGTTGCAGGAAGGTTAACATCTAAAAGAATGCATCCCATCCCAACCAAAATAGCGATAATGATAGGATTCTTAAGTAAGTTTAAAAATGTCTGTTTTAAAAGCGGTAAAAGATTTTGTTGTTGGTGTAAACCAGCTTCGGCCAGAATAAGCATCAATGCCACAATCAATAAATTTTCAATAATTAGGGTTAAAGAAATGTAGATTGCTGCATGATTACCAATCAGCATGGTTAAAATCGCGGTTCCCATAAATCCAGTATTGGACATAGATGCGCCCATCGATATGACGGCGCTATGAGTTAAGCTATTTTTAAAATATTTTCGATAGAGAACAAAAGCCAAGAAAAATAAAATTAAGGACCCTCCGCCATAAGCCAGAAAATAAGCGGGGTGCCAAATATCTTGTAAGTTTTTATTTGCCAAGGAGTGAATTAAAAATGCGGGTAAGGAGATTTTAATTACGAATGCGCTAAGTGCCCTGATTTGTTCAGGTGTTACCAATTTGATGAGAACACAAACATAGCCCATCAATAGCAATATCAAGATAGGTAAAATAACCTGAAAAACCACTGACCGTCCTCACTTAGCGAAAGAAAAATGGGCAAAGATGACTTTGCCCAATACAATTAAAAAGAGTTAAAAAGCTGTTTTAATCCATGAGGTTGGCAACGTAAATACTGAGGTGCAATTTTAACTTCTGCACCTAAAGCTGCTGCTGCATGCCAAGGCCATCTTGGGTCATATAACATTGCACGAGCAAGACCAATGGCATCGGCTTGCTGGTTTTCTAAAATTTGTTCAGCGTGCTCTGGCTCAGTAATTAACCCTACAGCAATGACTGGAATAGACACATGCTTTTTAACTTGTTCAGCAAAAGGGACTTGGTAGCCCGCCCCAATCGTAATTGATTGATGTTCGTGCAAACCACCACTAGACACATGCACATAGGCTGCCCCCAATTGCTCTAAAGCTTTTGATAAACCCACTGTAGATTCAATATCCCAGTGCTCAATACTTTCTAACCAATCGGTCGCAGACAGCCTAACACCAACAGGATAGCCTTCTGGTACAGCGAGTTTAATTGCCTGAAGAACCTCAAGGGTCATACGCATACGGTTTTCTAAAGAACCGCCATATTCATCAGTTCGCTGATTGGCAATTGGCGATAAAAATTGATGTAGTAAATAACCATGCGCAGCATGAACTTCAATCAACTCAAACCCAGCTTCTACAGCACGTTTTGCAGCTGCTGCAAAGTCTTGTTGAACCTGTTGAATCTCAGCAATCGTCAAAGCATGGGGCGCTGCATCATGAACAGAGAAAGTACTTTCACTTGGAGCAACCGTTTGCCAACCATGAGGCTGATCTTTTGCGATCTGACCTTTACCTAACCACGGTTTTTCAGTAGATGCTTTACGACCTGCATGTGCTAACTGAATTCCAAATGGCATTGGTGAAAGTGTATGAACCTTAGCTAACAACGCTTTGATTTGGTCACGTTGGTGATCATTCCACAGTCCAAGGTCAGCATAGCTAATTCGACCTTCAGGCTGTACAGCAGTCGCCTCCACAATACAGAGCCCTGCACCAGACAATGCATAGTTTGCCCATTGCTGTTCATGCCAATACGTAATTTCGCCATCATCTGTTGCCGAATATTGACACATCGGAGCAATTACAATTCTATTGACCAGTTGTAGTGAACCAAAGTTAACCGTTTCAAATAATTTTGCCATTTTAAATTCCTAGAATTGCTTAATTACACGTAAACCTGCACTCCAGTTACGTCCATCCGCTGGTTCAAAGTAGCGTCCATTACCATCATTTACGATTACTGAACCAGCATAATTTTTATCAAATAGGTTATCTACACGGGCAAAGCTGTTCACTTTCCAGTCACCCATTACCCATGCATAACCCACATTAGCTGAGGTTACACTGTAGCTTGGCGCTGCGTCACTATTGGTATCATTCACGTATACTTTATCCATATACTGTACATCTACACCGCCATATAGTCCGTGCGATGGCTGCCAAGTCAAAGAGGCATAAGCTTGGTTTTTGGCAATTCCTGGAATGGTATTGCCTGATGAAATTTGAGCAATATTCCCTAAAGCTGGAATATCAGCATCAAAAGTTGCATCTAAATATGTATAACTTGCAGTCGCTGTTAAATCTCGCCACAACTTTTTATTCCATGCAAACTCTACGCCTTCACGTAAAGTTTTATCTGCATTGCGGAAGGTTGAACGACCATTTGAGTTACCTGCAGAAACGATGTCATCTTTGGTCTTAGTTTGAAAAACTGCCAAAGTAAAATCACCTAAAAGGTTTTGTGATTTTAAGCCTGTTTCATAGGTATCACTTGTGGATGCGGTCAAATCAAAATTAAATCCACTTTCGCCATCTGGACGATATGCCATTTCAGTAAAAGTTGGCGTTTCAAATCCTTTGGCATAACTCACATAGGCCATGAGTTCAGGTAAAATTTGCCAGCTTAAAGCAGCAGAAGGTAAAACTTTATTGTAATCAGTCTTACCACTATCGTCGCCATTACTTAAATAGCGATCTTCCGACTTATAGTGGACATTGCTATAACGTACACCTGTATCTAAACGCCATGTTGGTAAGAACTGCCATGAAGCTTGTAAATATGGATCGATATTCCACAAAGTATTGTCTTCATCACGGCGTAACTTACCTTTGACGCCATAATAAGGCTGACCGTTTACTAAATTAAAGTTTTCAAAACCTTTACGATCTTCATCCATTGCATCGAGTGCAACACCAACACTTAGAGTAGTATTTGGAAGTAACTCTTTGCCCGTCCAACGGAAATCAGCACCATAATAATCCCGCTCAAAATCAATCACCCCGCCTGCATGATTGATGCTGGCATCTTGTGTTGATTTAGGTATAGATTGATATTGAGTGACTTGGCGATTACCTAAATATGCCATGGCATAGAGTTCATTCTTATCATTAATCGGTTTAGACCACGTCACACCCGTTTGAGTTTGTTCAATATCTTTACGGACATTAAATTGCTTTAAAAATGGAACTTGTTGCCTTGGGTTAGTATTCCACTGATCATGCGTTAGTCCCTGCGGATCGTCTGCATGGATTTTTACATAATTGGTTATCCAGTTGATTTTACTACCATCATCAAGGTTCCAACTGAGTTTTGCATTGTTTAATACTTTTTCTGCACCGCTATGTTCTCGGTAACCATCCGTATCGAAATACGATGAACTAATAACATAGCTTGGTTCATTCGCACCCTTTGCCCCGCCTTGTAGCACGAGTCCTGCTCGGCTTTTATCATGACTGCCTCCCGAATAGCTCAGCTCAATTGAATCTTTCCCTTGCCCTTCTTTAGTAGAAGTTAAAATTGTCCCGCCCGATGAATTTCCATAAAGTGAAGAAAAAGGTCCTGTTAGAACTTCAACATGGTCCAGACTACTTAAATCGATATTAGAGGTTTGGCCTTGTCCATCCGGCATTGTTGCAGGAATACCATCCACATAAAGGCGAATACCACGGACACCAAAAGTAGAACGTGCACCAAAACCACGCATAGATAACTGTAAATCTTGTGCATAATTTTCACGATTGCGAAGCTGTAAACTCGGTATCCCCTTCACAACTTCGGTTAAATTTACTTGTGAAGAAGTGTCAGCTTGGGGTACATCTATTCGAAAAACCGAAGCAGGTGTTTGCAAATAGGTTGTATCGGTACGGGTTGCTTCCACATGTAACGTTGGCAATACAGTTACGTCTTGTGTTAAATCTTCTGCCCAAACGAGTGGGCTAGAAATACACCCCATACTCATCAAAATACAGTAATGAAGTCGGTCTAAGCGTAATAAGGACATGCTTATTTCCTTTATTTATATTGTAGTTATAATAACAAAAAGCTGTGTCTTGTCTGGCTATTGAATTCGGTCTGCATTGTTGTAAATCTGGAACACTCTTCATCAATATCTAAAAATTGATTTCCAGATTAGAATTATCGACTCAAAGATGGATGGTCTTTCCAGCAATATCGTTCAGGCCAATGTTTTGCTTCTTCGGCATAATCAATTCCAATACGTGGCGTCAATACCACTTCTGGCTGCGTTGATGCCGCTTCAATCCACAGTCCAGATTCTTCACCTAAAATCTGGCCTTTTAAAGATCGATCAATACCCAAGTAGCGCGTCAATTTGCCAGGCCCAGCTAAAAGCTTATATTCTTTTTTGGTTGAAGCACTACTTAAAAATGCTGAGCGAATCATTACCCCTTCAGGGACGCCTTGTGTCTGAGTAATGAGATTGAGCATTTCATACATGCCATAAATTAAATAGACGTAAATTGTCCCACCAGGGCAATACATCACCTCTGTTCGAGCTGTCCGTTTGTCATTGTAACTATGGCAAGCTTTATCACGGACACCCAAATAAGCTTCAGTTTCACTAATTGTACAGCGGATAACTTGGCCATCAGGTTGTCGCTTACACAAAACACAACCTATTAAATCATAAGCCACTTCTGATGTTTCTCGTTGAAACCAGCTTAATGGTAAAATATCTGACATAGTAATCTCTGAAATATTACATACCACACGTTATACTTGATTAATCCAGTATATCTGTTAATTCTGCGAGTTGGCATGCCTGAGTTACCCGAAGTCGAAACAACCAAAACCAGTTTATTTCCCCTATTGAATCAAAAAGTTCTAAGTGTGGAAGTACGCAATCCTAGCTTACGCTGGCCTATACCAGATGATGTTCAAAAACTTGTTGGACAACGCCTTATTGGATTAAATCGACGTTCAAAATATATTTTGGCAGAGTTTGAACAAGATCAAATGCTTTGGCATTTAGGAATGTCCGGAAGCTTTCGTCTGACCGAACCAAATGACGAACTGAGAAAGCATGATCATCTGATTATACAATTTGAAGATCAGCAGTTACGCTACCATGACCCTCGTCGTTTTGGCTGCATTCTTTGGCTTAACCCTGAGACTCAAGGCAAACTGATTGATACTTTGGGACCTGAGCCTTTAAGTGCTGACTTTCACGCAGAATATTTAGCTTCTAAACTTAAAAATAAGGCTGTCGGCATAAAAATTGCACTCATGGATAATCATGTAGTGGTTGGTGTAGGCAATATTTATGCAACTGAAAGCCTGTTTAATGTTGGCATTCACCCTGCACAACCTGCTGGTGATTTAAGCATGCAACAAATTGAGAAACTAGTTGTCGAGATTAAGCGTATTTTAAAGTCGGCAATTGATTTAGGTGGCTCGACTTTACGAGACTACAGCAACGCCATGGGTGAAAATGGTTATTTCCAGCAAACCTTGCTCGCGTATGGTCGTGCAGGAGAAATGTGTGTTAACTGTGAAACCACATTAGAAAATTTGAAACTTGGTCAGCGTGCCAGCGTATTTTGCCCACAGTGCCAACCGCTTAAAAAGCTGAGAAAGCCTTAATTTTTTGGAGGAAGACAACATGCAAACAGCAATTGTCCGACATATTTTAGTCAAAGATAAAGACTTAGCCGAACAGCTAAAAAAGAAGCTACAAAGTGGTGCTGATTTTGCCAAGCTTGCTAAACAATATTCCACCTGTAACTCGGCAAAGCGTGGTGGTGAACTTGGCGAAGTCAAAAAAGGGCAATTAGTGCCTGTTATTGATAAAGTTGTTTTTACAGCTGCTGAACGTGTGCTACAAGGCCCAATCAAAAGCCAATTTGGCTATCATCTTTTAGAAGTTAAATTCAGAATGGGTAGCTTACGTTGATTCCATTGTTTCAATTATGATTTTGAGAAGCTTGAGCCTGTGCATTCAGTTGATATGTCCAGGCTTTAATATACTCACCTGATTCTAATTTTATATCTGCGATGACACGTTGATATTGAAAACCTTCAAAATCATCTAGCATCTGCCAGTTTTCAGCCAATTTTTCAGTGCTAAATAAATAGCCTTCCACCCAATCAGCTTGTAAATCTAACTCAAGTGCTTTTAAGCCTTTATCTGGCCCCCAGTCTAAAATATGAATCACGCCACGCACACTAGCTTTTGTCCAACTTCCACCGATTTTCTCTAAAATATGAGTATTTGGTTTATTTGGACATAATGTGCCATACACAAAAAGCTGATTCATTAATTTATATCCTTTTAAAATATTCGAAGTTGAACATATCTTTGTTTTGACAATTTTAACAATATCTTTAGCTCAGCATAAAATACTAAATAATAAAAAACGGTACTCTTGGTACCGTTTTTATATCAAATCTGATTAAGGTTGTTTTTTCAACTCATCACGAATTTCACGTAATAATTGGATATCTTCTGGAGTTGCAGCTGGAGCTTCTGGCTCATTTTTATCACGGCGAAGTCTATTTAATAATTTCACCATTAAGAACACAACCCAAGCTAAAATCAGGAAGTTAATTAAAATGGTAAGGAAGTTACCATAAGTTAAAACATTAATACCTGCTTTTTGCAAAGCATCTAAAGATTGTAAATTGTTAGGATTTGCACCTAATACAATAAATTTTTTTGAAAAATCAACACCACCACCAGTAATCACACTAATAATTGGCATGATAATATCTTTTACCAAAGAGTCTACGATTTTGCCAAAAGCACCACCAATAATCACACCGATGGCTAAATCCATCATATTGCCTTTAATGGCAAATTCTTTAAATTCTTGAATAATACTCATCTAAACATCTCCAGATGTCGGGGGCCGAAACACGTCATATTTTTCTTTTTCATTGGCATCTTATCGAATTAGATAGTACTCGCCATGATATTGATAATTTAATATTTTTATCAAAAAAAGAAAGTTATTTCACACTTTAACAACATATTCTCTTACAACAAAAATATGATTTTAAGCCTACTTTAATTTGAAAAATAACCATTAAAAAAACCGCTAAATTAATTTAGCGGTTTTTTCTTTTTCATTTAAGAAAAATTATTTATCACGGTTACGTTTACGTTCATTTTCAGTCAAGTAACGCTTACGGATACGGATTGATTTAGGTGTTACTTCTACTAACTCATCATCTTCAATGAATTCAAGCGCTTGTTCAAGCGTATATTCAATTGCAGGTACTAAAGTTAAAGCATCATCTGTACCAGACGCACGAACGTTAGTTAATTGTTTCGCTTTAGTTGGGTTTACAACCATATCGTCTGAACGAGAGTTAATACCCACGATCATACCTTCGTAAACTTCTAACTGTGGTTTAGCGAACAAACGACCACGGTCTTGTAAGCTGAACAATGCATAGCCCAAGCAAGTACCTTGAACCATAGAGATCAATACACCGTTTTGACGTTTCGCAACAGTACCTTGTTTAACAGGACCATAATGCGAGAAGCTTGAAGTCATGATCCCTGTACCAGAAGTCATAGTCAAGAATTCAGAACGGAAACCAATCAAACCACGTGAAGGTACAGTTGCTTCAATACGGATACGGCCTTTACCGTCAACTTCCATATTGGTCATCTCGCCTTTACGGTGACCCATTTGTTCCATTACAGCACCTTGATGCTGTTCTTCAACGTCAAAAGTTACGTTTTCGTAAGGCTCTTGTCTTTCACCATCAATTTCTTTGATGATTACTTGTGGACGAGATACGCCCATTTCGAAGCCTTCACGACGCATGTTTTCAATTAAAACTGAAAGATGAAGTTCACCACGGCCAGATACTTTGAAACGGTCTGGACTGTCAGTGTCTTCAACACGTAACGCTACGTTATGAATTAATTCGCGGTCAAGACGTTCACGGATATTACGTGAAGTTACGAATTTACCTTCTTTACCAGCAAACGGAGAGTTGTTTACTTGGAAAGTCATAGATACTGTAGGTTCATCTACAGATAAAGCTGGTAATGCTTCAACATTTTTCGGATCACAAATCGTGTCAGAAATATTAAGTGCGTCGATACCAGTAATACATACGATATCACCAGCAGATGCTGATTCAACATCAATACGCTCTAAACCATGGTAACCCATAATTTTTAAGATACGACCATTACGTGTATTGCCTTCTTTGTCAATTACAGTAACAGGAGTATTTAATTTTACTGAACCACGTTGAATACGACCAACACCGATAACACCTACGAAGCTGTTATAGTCAAGTGATGAAATCTGCATTTGGAATGGACCATCAACATCAACTGCTGGTGGTTCAACGATGTCTACAATCGTTTCGAACAACGGAGTCATGTCTTCTGCAAGTTCTTCTGGAGCAGGACCCGCTACACCACGTAAACCTGATGCATAAACGATTGGAAAATCTAATTGCTCATCAGTTGCACCAAGGTTATCAAATAGATCAAATACTTGATCAATAACCCAATCTGGACGTGCACTTGGTTTGTCTACTTTGTTAATAATAACAATTGGTTTTAAACCGCGAGCAAAGGCTTTTTGTGTCACAAAACGAGTTTGTGGCATTGGGCCTTCTTGAGAGTCAACTAAAAGTAATACGCAGTCAACCATCGACATTACACGTTCTACTTCACCACCGAAGTCGGCGTGTCCCGGGGTGTCCACGATGTTGATACGGTAAGTTGTATCAGTACGTTTATCTAACCAAGTAATAGAAGTGTTCTTTGCAAGAATGGTAATACCACGTTCACTTTCAAGCGCATTTGAGTCCATGACACGCTCAATCTCGCCTGCTCGGTCACCGAGAGCACCTGATTGCTGAAGTAGTTTATCGACAAGTGTGGTTTTCCCGTGGTCGACGTGCGCAATAATTGCGATATTACGGAGATTTTTGATATCTGACATGAAAATTCGAAACGCCTGAAATTTGAGGGCAAATTATACAGAAAAACACTACTCTTGAGTAGTGACAGTTTATTGACATTGACAAAAAAATTTTCCAATAGCCTGTATTTCGTTTTGTAAAGATAGGTATCTCGATTAGAATAGCGCCAATTTGCGAAATTGCGGCGGACCTACACCCATGTCCAATCAACACTCTCAAGACCATCTTGACCTTGTTTATGGCTTAGATGATCGACCAAAACCCCTGATAGCTTTTTTAGCAGCGTTCCAGCATTTGCTTGCGATTATTGTACCCATTGTTACACCTGGGCTTTTAATCTGTTTAGCTTTAGGCGTATCACGCACTGAAACCAACATGATTTTATCGATGTCTTTGGTGATTTCAGGTATTGCTACATTTTTACAATGTAAAAAAGTTGGCCCATTTGGTGCAGGTCTTCTGATTGTACAAGGCACAAGCTTTAACTTTATTGGTCCCATTATTGGTATCGGTAGTGCAATGGTTGCCGCAGGAACACCTGTAAACCAAGTTATGGCTGCAATTTTTGGTGTAGTCATTGCTGGCTCCTTCATTGAAATGGGTGTTTCGCAAATTCTTCCATGGGTAAAAAGATTAATTACGCCTTTGGTTACGGGGATTGTTGTTTTATTAATTGGCTTAACGCTTATTAAGGAAGGCTTGATTAGCATGGGTGGTGGCTACCAAGCCATGCAAGACCATACTTTTGCAAGTGCAGACAACCTTATTATGTCATGTACCGTACTTGCTATTATTATTGTGCTAAACCGCATTCGAGTGGTTTGGATTAAAAGCTCAGCCATTTTAATTGCATTAGTGATTGGTTACATTCTTGCAGGATTTATGGGTTACCTAGATTTCTCAGGTATTAAAGATGCACCACTTGTACAGATTCCAACACCAATGCACTTTGGGTTAAGTTTTTCTTGGGGCTTATTCATCCCAATGGCTTTTATTTATTTAGTCACATCTTTAGAAGCAATTGGTGATGTGACAGCAACCAGTAAACTTTCTAATCAACCTGTTAATGGTCCAGAATGGATGAAACGTATTAAAGGTGGTGTATTAGTAAATGGTGCAAACTCTTTACTCGCAGGATTATTTAATACTTTCCCAAGTTCTGTTTTTGCTCAAAATAATGGTGTAATCCAACTCACTGGCGTAGCTAGTCGTTATGTGGGTATCTGGATTGCTGCTTTACTTATTTTATTAGGTTTATTCCCCGCAGTAGCTGGTGTAATACAAGCAGTTCCTCAAGCTGTTTTAGGGGGCGCTGTGATGGTAATGTTTGGTGCCGTAGCTGCATCAGGTATTAACATTCTCTCATCTATTCACCTTGATCGCCGAGCACTTTTAATTATCGCAATTTCACTTGCATTAGGTTTGGGTGTTGCTCAAGTTCCTCAAATTTTGGAACACCTGCCAGAATTATTTAAAAATATTTTTAGCTCTGGCGTAGCGACAGGCGGTATAGCAGCATTAATTTTAAATGTTGTCCTTCCTGAAACACACAAATAACTATTTTTTAATTTTGATTACTGCCCAGTTTCCACTGGGCATTCTTCTTCATGAGAGATGTACATGGATCCTAGAAGTGAAGTGGTATTGAGACAACAAGACTATTTAAAAGGTAGAGTCTTGTTCATTAATGCACCGAATGATGCCCTAGTCAGTCAATTACCAGCTGATATTGATGCTTCAGTCTGGACATGGAACCATGCTGACTATCAAGGCTTTATAAATAATGGAACAAATGCGCATTTCTCAGTTGAGTTTCCATTACAAGAATTCGATCAAGCCGTCATTTTTGTTCCCAAATCTAAAGAACTGTTAAATTACATACTGCATGTCGTAATGAGCAATCTTAAAACTGCTCAGTCTGTTTTTTTAGTAGGTGAGAAAAAAGGTGGTGTTGAACGCGCTGCCAAACAATTACAAAGCTTCGGCAAAGTACTTAAACTTGATAGTGCACGTCACTGTCAGCTATGGCACTTAAAAATTGAAAAAACAGAACAAATTAAACCTCTCGAAAGTTGGATTAAAACTTACACTGTTCATGTTAATGAACAAGAGCTTACGATTTGTGCCCTTCCCGGTGTATTTAGCCAAAATCATCTAGATGTCGGAACAGCTGTTTTACTCCCTTATCTTAATCAGGTGAAATCAGGTAGAATTGCCGACTTCGGGTGTGGTGCTGGAATTATCAGTTGCTATTTGGCAAAAATAAATTCAAGTAATATTATTCATGCCCTAGATATTGATGCTTTCGCTTTACGGTCAACGGAAATGACTTTTAGTCGAAATGGAATAGGTTCAGACCAGTTGAGATTGCAGCCTGTTACAGGTATTGCAGACGCTCCAACAGAACTCGATGCCATTGTCAGTAATCCCCCTTTCCATCAAGGTATTCATACCAACTATGATGCAAGTGAAGGACTCTGCCAAAACGCTAAAAAACATTTAAAGGCATCAGGTGAGCTATGGATTGTAGCAAACCGTTTTTTAAACTATCCGATCTTAATTGAGAAGCACTTTGGTCAGTGCCAGATTAAAACTGATCTTCAAGGCTTTAAGGTGTTATATGCCTGTGCATAACAAACTATGTAAGGAATCTCCATGAGCGAAACACATGCTCCTGAAAAACTCCAGCGTAAGCTTGGGGCTCGTCATCTGAATATGATCGCCATTGGTGGTTCCATTGGTACAGGCCTCTTCCTTGCTTCTGGATCAACCATTGCAAATGCTGGCCCAGGTGGAGCGCTACTCGCCTATTCACTCATTGGTATTATGATTTACTTCTTAATGACCAGCTTAGGTGAGCTTGCAACTCATACACCAACATCCGGTGCCTTTTTTACTTACGGCAGTCGTTATGTTGAAGAAGGCTTTGGTTTCGCTCTAGGCTGGAACTATTGGTATAACTGGGCAATTACGGTTGCATTCGAACTTGTTGCGGTTCAGTTTATTATGAAGTTCTGGTTCCCTGATATTCCAGGGTTCTATTGGAGTGCCCTATTCCTTATTGTTATCTTTCTGATCAATGCCATGACAGTAAAGGGATTTGGGGAAAGTGAATTCTGGTTTTCGATGGTCAAAGTAATTGCGATTGTTGCATTTATTATTATTGGCTTAGCCATGATCATCAAGATCATGCTAACTCCTGGTGTGGCAACTTTCGGGAACTGGACCTACAAAGAGGCACCTTTTGTTGGCGGTTTACAAGCCATGATTGGTGTTGCAATGATTGCCGGATTCTCTTTCCAAGGAACCGAAATGGTTGGGGTTGCTGCGGGCGAATCAAAAGATCCAAAGAAGACGATTCCACTGGCAATCAAACAGATTTTCTGGCGAATCTTATTATTTTACATCCTATGTATTTTCATTATCGGTACTCTAATCGCCTATGATGATCCGAATTTACTACAAGCAGCTGCCACTGAAGATATCGCACTATCTCCTTTTACGTTGCTCTATGAAAGAGTAGGTTTTGCTTTTGCTGCGGGTTTAATGAATGCCGTCATTCTTACTGCTATTTTATCAGCAGGTAATTCAGGCATGTATTCTTCAACTCGTATGTTATTTAAAATGGCTCAAGAAGGCCGTGCACCAAAGTGGTTTGCAAAACTCGATGGTCGTGGCGTTCCAATGAATGCATTATATGCTACAACACTGATTGCCGCGTTTTGTTTCTTGACGACATTTATTGGGGAAAAGCAAGTATTTAACTGGCTACTCAATATGTCTGGTATGTGCGGTTTTATTGTTTGGTTGGGAATTGCGATTTCACACTATCGTTTCCGTAAAGGATATATTGCTCAAGGCTATAAATTAGAAGATTTAGCATATCGTGCCAAATTTTTCCCATTTGCCCCTTGGTTTGCATTTATTCTCTGTTCAATCATTATCTTAGGGCAAAACTATCAAGCTATTTTAGGCGGAAAAATTGATTGGTTAGGTCTACTTTCAACTTATATTAGCTTGCCATTGTTCTTGATTATTTGGTTAGGCTATAAGTGGAAAAATAAAACCAAATTGATTTCTTACGATCAAATGAACGTTAAACCTGAGCAAGATTAAAACTGATCATTAAAGGTAAATCAAAGATCAAAAGCTTGATCTTTGATTTAAAAAGCGTAAAATGCCGTTCAGATTTTCAACGGCACTTTTAAATAAGGAGGACATCATGCCAGTAGTACAAGGTAAAACAGATTAAATCATTTGGCACGATGTCAGCTCACGGACAAGTGTACAAATTCATACCACTTGTCCGAATGCTTAAATTTAGAACCTAGCATTCGCTAGGTTTTTTTATGCCTGCTCGGACAAAAATAAGAGAAAAATTATGGGCATACAAAAAATATTAAACACGGAGGCACTCTATGGTGTCCCTGTTAAAATTTTCACTCAAGACATAGATAGTGAAAGTATAGAACAACTAAAAAAAATGGCTCAGCTGCAATTCATCTATTCTCACATTGCAGTTATGCCTGATGTGCATGTGGGCAAAGGTGCTACTGTAGGTAGTGTTATTCCTACTAAACACGCCATTATTCCTGCTGCTGTAGGAGTTGACATTGGATGTGGAATGAATGCAATTCGCTTGAGTTTAAAGGCTTCACAACTACCTGATAACTTAAGTCGTTTGCGTGATGCGATCGAACGTAAAGTACCGGTTGGCTTTGCTTTGCATAAACAAGTCAAAGCGAAAGCTTCTAGCATTATTCCACTTGAAAAACGCTTAGAACCAATTATCAAAAAGCATCCTGGTCTTGTCCGAATGCTTCGGCAATTTGATGCAACATGGCAAAAACAACTTGGGACCTTAGGTGGTGGTAATCACTTTATAGAGTTATGTATTGATGAGAATCAAGATGTATGGGTAATGTTACATTCAGGCAGCAGAGGGCTTGGTAATGTTATTGGTACTTACTTTATTGAGTTAGCCAAAAAAGAAGCGCAGCATCACTTTGGCCATGTACCTGATAAAGACTTAAGTTATTTTGCTGAAGGCTCAAAAAGTTTTGATGATTATGTAGAAGCTGTAGAGTGGGCACAAGAATATGCTTTTGAAAATCGCAAAGAGATGATGCGATTAATTTTAGAAGCGATCCGCCCTCTTCTACCTTCTTTTCAAATGACAAAAGAAGCGATTAATTGTCATCATAATTATGTAAGCCGTGAAACACATTTTGGCGAAAATCTATTGATTACCCGAAAAGGTGCAATTAGAGCAGGCTTAGATGAGCTAGGTATTATTCCAGGTTCAATGGGCGCACGATCTTATATTGTTAAAGGCAAAGCAAATCCTGAATCATTTTGTTCTTGTTCTCATGGCGCCGGTCGCAAGATGAGCAGAAGTAAAGCAAAAGTTCTTTTTAATCAGCAAGATCTTATTGAACAAACTCAAGGTATTGAATGCCGTAAAGACAGTGGTGTTGTCGATGAAATCCCAAGCGCTTATAAAGACATTGATGAAGTCATGGCAAACCAGTCAGATCTCATCGAAGTCATCCATACCCTCAAACAAGTTTTATGTATTAAAGGTTAAACTATGAAAATTAAAGAAATGCCAAAGATCAAAGTCCGTAATCAAGTAGCTCTATCACCTTTACTTCACAAAGGTGGGATGCACGAAACGGAAAAACCTCGTGCCCAACATCGTAGAGATAGGCAAGATACTAAACAGCAATTAAAAAAAGGTGTTTGGTAAATATTTTAGCTAATGATTGAAAAAGATTATGAATTAGGAGATTTAAAAATGATTAAATATTTCAAAAACTGCCATAAAAAAAGCGACTCTAACGAGTCGCTTTTTTACTGTTCAAGAACTCAAATTATTGAGCTGCTGCAGGAGCTGCCGCTTCTTGACCAGGTTGAACAACTACAGTACGGCTACCAGTGATTGTCGCGAATACACGACGGTTCATAGCACGACCTTCTTTAGTTTTGTTATCAGCAATCGGTTGATCCCAAGCGAAACCTTGAGTAGACAAACGAGATGCATCAACGTTGTATTCGTTTACAAGAGCTGATTTAACAGAGTTAGCACGAGCTAAAGATAAACGTTCGTTCAACTTACGTGGACCAGTGTTATCTGTGTGACCTTCGATACGTGCAGTAGCGTTAGGGTATTCAGTTAACTTCTCAGCAACTTTAGCGATTTCTGGCTTGTATTGGTCTTTGATGTTTGATTTGTTAGTATCAAAGAACACACGAAGTTCCATGTTAAGATCTTCAGTTAACTCTTGTGGTTGTGGAGCAACTGGAGTTGGTTCAACTGGAGCAACTTCTACTACAGGAGCAGCAGGCTTCAAGTGACCACCAAGAACTACGTTTAAACCAGCAAGAGCTGTATAGTTCCAGAATTTTTCGTCAAAGTTATAAGTACCACGAGCTTCTGTACGAAGAGATAAAGCATCGTTTAAGCGCCAAAAAGCACCGAAACCAGCATTACCTAAAGTACCTTCTTCACCATCACGGTAAGCTAAACGAGCATCATCAAATTCATATTTGTAGTGACCAGCACCTAACAATACGTATGGCTTGATTTTGCTATCGTAGTTTTTAGTGATTAGATCAGAAGTAACATAGAAGTTACCGTTGATTTGTTTTTGTTTGTATTCACCGTAATTAGTGTCTACATCACCTTTTACTTGGCTATATTCAGCTTCGAAACCTAACCATGGTGTTAACTCAATACCAAGAGCTGCACCAACGAATAAATCGTCTTGTAATTCAGGTCCGTTAGTTAACTCACCATCTTTACCGCCATTGTTGTGTTGGCTGTCTTGGAAAGTGTAACCAAGCAATAATGGAGTAACAGTTACGCCAGCATTAGCAGCAGCTAATGGAGCAGCGACAAGCATAGCAAGTGCAATACGACTCAATTTCATGGATATCCTCCAGAGATAACAATTGTTGTTCAAGCTCAGCCTAAATTTATTGGCCCCTGAGATATTTTCACCCCAGTATTATTTTTAAGCTATTCACATTTGAATCATACAAACACTTGATAGACTTTCCAAGTGCTTGATAATTTTAATCAAGTAAATTATTGACAAAATTACTTACAATTTCCGTTGTAATTCGGTAATTTTTCACTCAACCAGCAAATATGAACAACTTCTTTCTTTCGCTTACGGTGATTTTACCAGTATTCTAGCATCCTGATAACCTTTATTTAATTTTGTGTTTCCTCACTACAAAAATCATTATAAATCATTGATAGAAAGCATAAAATCAAAATATTTCTTTATATATTAAGGAATTTTAATGTTTAAATCTCTCGGTTTTACGCTATTAGAACTCACTATAACGCTCGCAATTCTTATGATTATGATCACTATAGCGCTTCCTTTATATCATCAATTTATGGCTTCTGTAGAATTAAAAAATTCATCTCGACTACTCACAATTCATATACAAAAAGCCAAATACGACGCAATTCTACGACATAAGAGCGTCGTACTATGCCCAAGTGTTGATTTGTCTATATGTAATAGTAATTGGGATACAAGCCTTATCAGCTTTGTAGACACAAATCATAACCTACAGAGAGAAAGCTATGAGGAGATTTTAAGCAATATTGAACTTGACCATCACTATGGTTCTTTAAAATTTCAAAAGTTTGGAAAAAAACTAAATAGTATTGTATTTCAGGGCGACACTGGCCTTCCACGCGAATCTAATGGCACTTTTACTTATTGTTCTTATAACCAAGATAAAAACTTTAAATTAATCCTCAGCAAAATGGGACACACCCGTTTTGAAGACCTTAAAAATTGTTAGAACTCTACAGTCTAATGCAGAAGATATCTCTCTTTGATTTTTGCAATATACTGCCTAGGTTTTAAACATTTCTTATTTTGAGATTAAGAACAATCGGAGATTACAACAATGACTGACATCGTAATTGTGAATGGTGCTCGTACTGCCATGGGTGGTTTTCAAGGATCATTATCAGGACTTACAGCACCTGAATTAGGTGCTGTAACGATTAAAGAAGCAATCGCACGAGCAGGTTTACAACCTACTGATGTCGAAGAAGTCATTATGGGTTGTGTCCTTCCTGCTGGTTTAAAACAAGGTCCAGCACGTCAAGCGATGCGCAAAGCTGGCTTACCAGACTCTACAGGTGCAGTAACGATTAACAAGCTTTGTGGTTCTGGCATGAAAGCTGTTATGCAAGCCGCTGATATGATTAAAGCAGGTAGTGCTGAAGTTGTTGTTGCTGGCGGCATGGAGTCTATGACAAATGCACCTTATGTTTTACCAAAAGCACGAGCTGGCTACCGCATGGGACATGGTGAAATTAAAGATCATATGTTCTTTGATGGACTTGAAGATGCAGAAACCGGCCGTTTAATGGGTTCGTTTGCTCAAGATATGGCAAATACTCGTGGCTATACACGTGAACAAATGGATGACTTTGCGATTCGCTCTTTGAAACGTGCTCAAACAGCAATTACTGAAGGCTATTTCAAAGATGAAATCGTTCCAGTTACCGTACCTAGTCGTAAAGGTGATGTCGTTGTTGATCAAGATGAACAACCTTTAAATGCCAAGATTGACAAAATTCCTTCTCTTAAACCAGCTTTTGCAAAAGACGGTACAATTACCGCAGCGAATGCAAGCTCTATTTCGGATGGCGCGTCTGCATTAGTATTAACTTCAAGTGATGTTGCTACGCAACGCGGCTTACAACCGCTTGCAAAAATTATCGCGACAGCTTCAAACTCTCAGCATCCTTCAGAATTTACGATCGCTCCAGTTGGTGCTATCGAAAAAGTGCTTAAAAAAGCGGGATGGAATGCTCAAGACGTCGATCTTTGGGAAATTAACGAAGCTTTTGCTATGGTTACTATGTGTCCAATTGATGATTTCAAACTTAATGCAGAGAAAGTAAATATCAATGGTGGTGCTTGTGCTCTAGGTCACCCTGTAGGTTCTACGGGTTCTCGTATTATTCTTACTCTTATTCATGCGCTGAAACGTACTGGCGGTAAAAAAGGTATTGCTGCACTCTGTATTGGTGGTGGTGAGGCAACAGCCGTTGCAATTGAACTCATTTAATCCAAATTCATTATTTTAAAATCCCACTTCGGTGGGATTTTTTTTATGAAAAAACTACAAAAAATGACCCACAAAATCACTTTTAAGTTTTAACTTATTCCTTTAAACGAAAACAACAATGGACAATAACAATGCAACTCAATCACTATCTCAATTTCCAAGGTCAGGCAGAGCAAGCCTTTAATTTTTATAAATCAGTATTTGGCGGTGAATTCGCCATGTTGAGCCGTTATGGAGATATGCCCGCGCCTGAAGGTGTGACATTATCGGAAGCCGACAAAAATCTGGTTCTTCATGTTTCTCTACCAATTAATGAGTACACTGTGCTTATGGCTTCAGATACAAATGATCAGTTCTGTGTCCCTAACAGTGTTTTTACCCAAGGAAATAATCACTATATCTCGATCAATCTTGAAAAAGATGAGCAAGAAAAAGCAAAACAACTTTTTGATGCCCTATCTGTTAATGGTCAAATTGAAATGCCTCTAGAAAAAACTTTCTGGGGTGCACTGTACGGCGCTTTTACCGATCAGTTCGGTATAAAGTGGATGGTTAACTGTCAACTTGATACTTAATGTTTTCAATATCTAACTACCCTTATAGAGATACTTAGTATTTCTATAAGGGCTTTAAACATCGATATTGGAATATTGCGCAATAATCATTAAACCAACCGTAATAAAGCCGATTCCTATCCACCCAGCAATATCAATATTTTGACCAAGAAAAATCTTTGCTAAAAAAGCCGTCGCTAATACACCTATTCCAGACCAAAGCACATACAAGATTCCAGCTTGCATATACTTCAAAGCAATAGCAGCACATGCAAAAGAAATAATATACAAAACCAGAGCAATGCCCTGAGCTGTTTTATTGACTAAACCATCCCCCTTAGCAGAATAAAATGTTGAAAGAACATCTGTTGCTATAGCAAACAGTAACCACCAAGCACCGGGATTTATTTTTGAAATTAAACCTAACATTATTATTCTTCAGTTGAATCATGTGAAAATTATTCATAAAAAAAGCTGAACCGGAGTTCAGCCTTCTATATTTTAAAACTATATTAAGCACCAGTTTGATAACTTGCTTGCTGTACGGCCGTTGAAGCTTGATATGGGTTGGTAAAGTCTTGCAAACCAGCTGCCGCTTCTTGCACATCTTTACCTTCTTTAATCACAAAACTATCAAAACCTGAACGTTTTAAGTAATTTAAGACATCCTTAAATACATCGCCAGTTGCACGCAATTCACCTTTGAAACGTTGGCGACGTAATAGTGCAGCGAACGAATAACCACGCCCATCACCAAAACCTGCAAACTCAATGAAAATTGCATCAAGTTCATTTAATGGAAATGCGTGCTCTTCAGGTGAATCATTCACAGTCACATACAAAGCTTTTTTGCCTTGAATATTAGCTAATTGATCGAGTTGAGCTGTTGTTATAACAACGTCACCTTGTGGAACAACACCATCTTCAGCAATGATTTGATAAGTATTATCTGCAATCGTGCCATCTTTATAAAGCACTGGTAGAGCTGTATTAAGCATATGCACGCTCCTTAAATGGTTGAATTCCTACACGGCGATATGTATCAACAAAACGCTCACCTTCAGTACGTAGATCAAGGTAAGTATTCAATACTTCTTCGATGACATCAGGCACAGCATCTGCTGCAAATGATGGCCCTAAGATATCACCGATTGATGCATCATGGTCTGAATTACCACCTAATGTAATTTGGTAAAACTCAGCACCTTTTTTATCTACACCTAAAATACCGATGTTACCAACGTGGTGGTGACCACAAGCATTCATACAACCAGAAATATTTAGATCTAAATGACCAAGATCATAGACTTTGTCTAAGTCATCAAAACGACGTGTAATTGCTTCAGCAATTGGAATTGATTTCGCATTTGCAAGTGAACAGAAATCACCGCCCGGGCAACTAATGATATCGGTAATAAAACCAATATGTGCACGCGCCATATTTTGTTGTTCAAGCGCTTGCCATACATCGAACAAATCTTTTTGAGGCACATCTGCCAAAGCAATGTTTTGTTCATGAGTGGTGCGAAGTTCACCGAAAGTATATTTATCAGCAAGATCTGCAATAAAGTTCATTTCTTCAGTGGTCATATCACCCGGTGCGATACCTGCACGTTTTAGAGAAATCGTAACAATTCGATAGCCCTTTACTTTATGTGCATGCGTGTTGATATTGAACCATTGTTTGAATTTTGGATGCTCAGCAAATAAAGCTGTGAAGTCTTCATCTTCTAAATCTTGATAATCAAACGGAGTGAATTCTTCATCCAGTTTTTTCAAGATTTCTGGCTGAATTTTCAATGCTTCACGTGTATGTTCGAATTCAGCTTCAACTTTCTGTGCAAACACTTCAGGAGTTAATGCTTTAACAAGAATTTTGATACGCGCTTTATATTTGTTATCACGACGGCCATGCAAGTTATAAACACGGAGAACTGCTTCTAAGTAAGCAATTAAATCTTCACGTGGTAAAAACTCGCGAATGACACTACCAATGATTGGGGTACGGCCTAAACCACCACCCGCCATAATTTTATAGCCGATTTCACCCGCTTCATTACGTACGATATAAACACCAATATCGTGGAATGCAGTCGCCGCACGATCTTTTTCTTCAAGTGCAGAAACAGCAATTTTGAACTTACGTGGTAAGAATGCAAACTCTGGGTGGAATGTACTCCACTGACGAATCAATTCACATGTTGGACGTGGGTCTGCAATTTCACCTGCAACCACACCTGCATATTGGTCAGTCGTTGTGTTACGAATACAGTTACCACTGGTTTGAATGGCATGCATTTGCACCGTTGCAAGTTCAGCTAAAATTTCTGGTACATCTTCAAGAGCTGGCCAGTTTAACTGAATGTTCTGACGTGTAGATACGTGTGCATAGCCACGGTCATAAGCAGTTGAAACTTCAGCAACTTTACGTAATTGTTTAGAATTCATTAAGCCATACGGCACAGCAATACGCAGCATAGGCGCATAGCGTTGCACATATAAACCATTTTGCAAACGTAATGGACGATATTCGTCTTCAGAAAGTTTGCCAGCTAAATAGCGTTCTGTTTGATCACGGAACTGAGCAACTCGTTCATTAACCAGTTGCTGGTCGAAATCGGTATATAAATACATGGCGTATGGCTAGTAGATTCATTATTAAGGCGGATAGCATAGCGAGCTTTTATTCATCAATAAAATGCTTTTTTTGCATATTTAATAACGGTTTTATTGATAAGCTTTAA
This sequence comes from Acinetobacter lactucae, assembly GCF_013122135.1. Lineage (NCBI taxonomy): Bacteria > Pseudomonadati > Pseudomonadota > Gammaproteobacteria > Moraxellales > Moraxellaceae > Acinetobacter > Acinetobacter lactucae. The sequence goes on along the minus strand of NZ_CP053391.1, from coordinate 624,967 downwards.
TATAAATCGACATAAAAAAGCCCGGATAAATCCAGGCCCTTTCTATAAATGCTTTTTATTTGTTATCTGGTAAGGCATAAGCCACTAAATAGTCGCCCATTTTCGTACCAAATGAACCATGACCACCAGCCATGATCACAACATATTGCTTACCATTGATTTCATAAGTCATTGGTGTCGCTTGTCCACCTGCTGGTAAACGCGCTTCCCAAAGTTTTTCACCATTAGTAACGTTAAACGCACGAATGTAATTATCTTGAGTTGCACCAACAAACATGACATTACCTGCAGTAGAAATTGAACCACCTAAGCCAGGCACACCAATTTTCACGGCTGGTAACTGGAACAAGTTCGGTAAGCTGTCACGAATTGTACCAATACGTTTTTTCCATACCACTTCATGAGTTTTCAAATCAACGCCAGCTACATATCCCCAAGCCGGTTGTTTACAAGGTAAACCAAGCGGAGATAAGAATGCGCTAATTTCAACACCATACGGTACGCCGTACATTGGTTGTACGCCCTGCTCAGTTCCCGCACCTTTTGCAGTTTGCGCACGGTTTGGATCGGCAGGAATTAAACGACTTACGAATGGCAGACCAATCGGGTTCATTACAGCAACCTGACGATCAGGGTTAACTGACATACCGCCCCATTCAAATACACCTAAGTTACCAGGGAAAACTAAAGTACCGTTTTCAGATGGTGGCGTATAAATACCATCGTAATTTAGACGTTTGAAAGATACACGACACATGAGCTGATCAAGCATAGTGGCACCCCACATATCTTTATCAGTCAATTTGTCTTGTGGCGCCAAGTTCAAGTCAGAGAATGGCTGAGTTTTTGAATAATACTCGCCTTTAGTTTGTGGTCCACGTTTAACTGTTTGTGGAACTGGTTTCTCAGTTACAGGAACAATTGGTTGACCATTACGACGATCAAGAACAAAGGCATTACCTGTTTTCGTCAATACATAGATTGCCGGAACAGTTTGACCAGCTTTGTTTTTGATATCAGCTAAAGATGGTTGTGATGGTACGTCCATATCCCATAAATCATGATGGGTTGTCTGGAAGTTCCACACTAATTTACCAGTAGATGCATTAATCGCTAACATTGAGTTTGCATAACGCTCTTTCAGCTCAGTACGGTCACCACCCCAGATGTCGGGTGTACCTACACCTGTTGGTACATAAACGATATCAAGTTTTGAGTCATATGCTAAAGGTGCCCACGCGTTTGGCGAGTTATGAACAAAAGTAGTTCCTTCACCCGGCATTGCATTTGGATCTGCTGCGCCAGTATCAAATACCCAAAGAAGTTTACCAGTGTTAACGTCATAGCCACGAATTACACCAGATGGCTCTTTACTTGAGTAGTTGTCTGTTACAGAACCTGCAATAACAACTGTTGAACCAGTCACGATACCAGGAGATGTCGGGTTGTAACCGCCTGGATAAGCATATGGCATAAACTCTTGCAAGTTCACTTCACCATTTTGACCAAAGTCAGTACATGCTTTACCAGTGTCAGCATTTACAGCCACTAAGCGCCCATCATTGACCGGAACAAAAACCTTACGCGGACATTGTGTAGAGCTAGATTTCTTGCTTTGAAGACTCGTTGCAAACTCAGTTGTATTGTTTGCATCGTAGTACATCACACCACGACAAGTTAAATGCTGGAACGATTTATCCGTTTTAAGTTTCGGATCAAAACGCCATTTTTCTTTACCAGTCGCAGGATCGATCGCAATTAACTGCTGGTGAGCTGTACAGATAAACATGTTATTACCGATTTTAATCGGTGTAACCTGATTGGTCGTTTCACCAGAGTCGTTATCTGTCTTAAGATCGCCAGTACGTAAAGTCCAAGCAACTTTCAAGTCTTTTACGTTTTGGTCATTGATCTGTTTCAATGGAGAATAACGCACACCTGCTTGAGTACGACCATATGCAGGCCAATCACTCTCAGCAACACCAGGTACGGCTTGAGCAGTTTCTGGTTGAGGAGTTTTGATTTCTCCATTAATTTCTTGCGGATCATTGAAGATAGAATAAACCATCAACACGATTGCAATTGCTAAAGTTGAAGATAAGGCAACTTTACTTGATCCAAGGTTGTTGATTCCACGAGTTACAGCCGGAACCAATAACCATAAACCAAGAATACCTAAAATATCTAAACGTGGAGCAAGCGCCCAAAAGTCTGTTCCAACTTCCCAGACACTCCAGATAATGGTACCTAGCATTAATGCAGCATAAACCCACAAAGCAGTAGAAGCACGCTTATAGAGTTGCCATGCAACAATGAGAAGTAATATACCAGCTATAATGTAGTAAATTGAACCGCCTAGTGTAGCGAGCCAAATACCTCCAATTAACAGGAATAACGCCAGTAACCCAATAATAATTACGGTAAAAGTCGTTAAACCTGATCTTGAAGTAGGTTGATTCATAAACCACCTCTTATCAATCATCATTTTTATAGGAAAGATGTGCCAAGAACCTTATAGAAAAATGGCATCACCAATACATCTAAAACAAATTCAGGCATCAAGAAAAAACGGAAGGTCAGGATACTTCAATCAATGAGTTAGCCCTCGACAATCCGTTTTTCGGAATAATTACGCTTAGAATGCAGTTGAGAATTTAATACCGCCAACCCAAGTGTTATCACCATTTTTTAATGCACCAACATGACGAACATATTGCACATTTGGACGAATAGTTAACCAGTTAGTGGCATGAATACCGTAGTAAAGCTCGGTATTGTATTCAGTGTCATATTCTTTATTTTGAACATCGTTCCAATCATCATTGATATGGATACGAGCCACACCAAGTGCCAACTCATCTTGAGGACGTTGATTGAGCAAACCTTTATAGACCAAGCCTACATTTTGCATGTTATCAATTTTGTTGGTATCAGAGTCGTGGAAAGTCAGGTTGACAAAACCTGTCAAACCGCGATCTGTTTGATCAGCAGGCTGGAATAATTTTTGTTTTGCAGTTACCCACACCCCTTGTTTATGGGAGTTTTTGGTTTCATCTGCAATTTCTTTGGCATCAGCAGTACTGTAGTAATAACCTAAACGGTATTCACCCGCCATACTTTGAGCGCCTAATTTAGGTGACCAAACTACTTCAGCAGGAATAATCGCACCGTGAGAACCATCAGTACTTAAGTTAAAACCTTTGCCTCGTTCCAGATTTTCTGGGTTGTATTCATATACACCAACTTGCGTATATAAGTCAGGTTGCAAGTTATATTTAACACGCATTGCCCATTGACTTACTGGCCAGTTATACCACTGATCGCCCACCCAGTTACCGACTTGCGAACCACAAAGCGCCAAGTTCTGGAAATCACAATCAAAACTATTAAAGTCTTCACCTTCACCAAAACGACCGACTTTAACGTCTAATTTTTGATCCATGAATTTTTTCTTAATCCATAAATCTGTTAAACGCCAAGTTTGCTCACGCCCCCACACCTCTTGTGCCGAGCTTAAGTGCCCTGCTAAAGCTGGTGAATGTTCAGAAAGCGACTGCCCATCACGATAAGTTAATGTGATTTGAGCTTCAGTGTCTTGCCAACCTAAAATTTTATTTAGGTCAAAATGAGTTCCTAGTGCTAGTTGCCCCGTATAAGCACTACCATGCGTAGATGTATTTTTTGAATCTAAAATACCGGCATATTCGCCGGTATATCCAAAAGAAAAATCATAACCTTGTGCTTGTAACGCAGTGCGTTGACCGTTCCAATCACCCAACATCCAAGGACTATTTGGGTCGAATGCAGCAGCAGCTTGTGCATGCTGTATAAAAAGAGTAATTGATAAAACGGATAAACAGGAAGCCATCAAGGATTTATGTGTTTTCATGTTTACATACCTTTTATGTCTTTGTTTATAAAGGGTACGCTAATTTTATGTAAAGAAATTATTCAAAATGTTAATCGATTGATTAATCTAATAATAATCTTAATACACATTGTATGAAAAATATCCTCGACTCTTTACCACTGCCCTTCACCAAGCTTTTGACCTATAAAGGAATATCTCATTTTCGATCTTGAAAACTTAATTGGACAAGCCAATTGTGGTTCTGTATCCGCTGTATTATTTTGCAAAGGTACATCCACAATCCATCCACGTTCTTGTGCTAAAGGCGAATTTAACGACTCAGTTAGACTTAAAACAGGTTCTACACACACATCAAGATTTGTAAAAATTTCGTGCCATTCTTTAAATGATTTCGTTTTAATTTTCTCTTGAATCGCTTGTTTAACTTCCTGTCGGTCTTCTACATCCAACGAAGCGCCTTTTTGTAATAATAAAGGCAAATCAAGAGCCATTGATAAACCAGACATAAATTGTGGCTCAAGACTACCTATTGAAAGATAACGACCATCTTGAGTCATATAATAGTCATAAAAAATACCGCCATTAAGCATGCCATGCTCTGGTGCCTGTTCAACCTGTGCAGCAAGTGTCGCTGATGCGGCCATACTGTTTAGGCTAGCAACACAATCGGTCATGGAAATATCAATATATTGTCCCATTCCACTACGTCCGCGTTCGACAACCGCCGCTAAAATTGCAATGACAGCATGCAGTGAACCACCTGCAATGTCTGCAACTTGAATACCGAGCGGTGGCGGACCACTGTCTTGTCGGCCACTATATCCAGCAATACCAGCTAAAGCTAAATAGTTAATATCATGCCCAGCTCTGTCTTTATAGCTCCCTGTCTGTCCATATCCTGTAATTGAACAATAAATGAGACGTGGGTTAATTTCGGCAAGTGTCGCGTAGTCTAATCCGAGACGGCGCATCACATCAGGTCGGAACTGCTCAATGACAATATCAAACTCAGAAATTTTGGCTTTAATCAGATCAATACTCGCTTTATCTTTTAAATCGAGAACAATCGACTGTTTATTTCGGTTTAGATAGCTATGTGCCGTTGCTTGACCATTTGCGTATGGTGGCATGATTCGGATTAAATCAGGACGTGATGGAGATTCGATATGGATGACTTCTGCTCCCATATCAGCCAGATACATTGTCGCAAAAGGTCCTGGTAAGAGCGTCGAGAAATCGAGAACTTTAAGTCCATTTAATGCTGTTGTCATCGTATTTTTAACCACTATTATTCGAATTTTCTTTTATATTAGTTAAGCAAATATACTAAAACAATGTCATGTTCAGCCATTTACCTTGATCATTTCGGCAATTTAACATGTAAAAAGTGCTTTTACTCTGTTGTAAATCGCCAATTTATTTTTTTAGACGGTCATTTAGGTCAATTTAAAGTGAACATCAAAGAGACTGAAGGATTCAATATGAGTCGCGATACGATTAGCATCCACTTCGTGAATGCGGCTTTGACAGGCGTAAAACGCCTTGGCATGGATGTTGAAATGCTCCTTTCACATGTGGGTATTGAAGCGGAACTATTACGTCAACCTAAAGCTCGAATCTCACCAGAACAATACACTCGTTTTATAAAAATGTTGTGGATGGTCACACAGGATGAACACGTTGGATTTGACGTACAACCACGTCGTCTGGGCACTTTTGCCATTATGTGTCAGTTGATTATTCATGCAAAAACATTGGGCCAAGCCCTTGAACTATCATCTCAATTCTACAAATTATTTGGCGATGAATGGTCTGTAACGCTAGAACGTGACAAGCATGAAGCACGTCTCGTTCCCCTCATTCCAAAAACTTTAGATCCAGATCATTTCATTACTGAAAGTATGCTCATGATTTGGCACGGTCTAGCATCATGGTTAATTGAACGTCGTTTGCCATTAGAGCGTGTTCATTTTAGCTATCCACGTCCTGCCCATGCAGATGAATATGATGCATTATTTTTTGCACCAGTCATGCAGTTTGATGCACCGCGTACGGAAATTACCTTTGCGGCTGATTATCTTGATTTGCCAATCCGCCAAGATGAAAAAACGCTAGAAGAGTTCTTAAAAGCAGCACCTGCTCAGCTTTTAGTAAAATTCAAAAATACCAATTCGCTAACTTCTCGTATTCGTGAAGTGCTCAAAAGCCAAATTGGTGAAGAAATGCCAACGCTTAATGACGTTGCATCAATGTTGTATCTATCTCCTCAGACCTTACGTCGCCGCTTGGCTGCTGAAGGTAAAAGCTATCAAGGCGTAAAAGATGCCTTACGTCGAGATGCTGCAATTCACTTATTACTCAATCCTGAATTAACACTTGAAGATGTCGCTCAACAAGTTGGTTTTAGTGAAACGAGTACCTTCCACCGCGCATTTAAAAAGTGGACGGGTGTAACTCCAGGCTTATATCGTCAATTACACGGTTACCATTAATACTTAAATCTATTTAAGTTTCACATTTAGCCCAAGTTCAACTTGGGCTTTTTTGTATTTCTATTGGCAAAAATCATCACCTGACTGGTGCGCTTATCGTCATTGCGTTGCCTTTCAAAACCAGTACACTCAAAACACAACTAAAGTTTAAGTAATAAAAAAGGAACTGTTATGAGCGAGGCTTATATTATTGATGCCATTCGCACCCCACGCGGAAAAGGAAAAAAAGATGGCTCTCTTTACGAAGTAAAACCAATTACCTTACTCACTACCTTATTAAATGAATTACAGCAGCGCCATCAACTCGATACCTCTAAAGTCGATGATATTGTTTTAGGCTGTGTCACACCAATTGGCGACCAAGGTGGTGATATTGCTAAAACAGCAGCGATTGCAGCAGGTTGGAACGATGATGTTGCTGGGGTGCAAATCAATCGCTTTTGTGCATCAGGTTTAGAAGCAGTCAACATGGCAGCCATGAAAGTCCGCTCTGGTTGGGAAGATTTAGTGGTTGCTGGTGGCGTTGAATCAATGTCACGCATTCCTATGGGTTCCGATGGCGGACCGTGGGCCTTAGATCCGGAAACCAACCTTAAGTCATCATTTGTTCCACAAGGCATTGGAGCCGACCTCATTGCTACCTTAGATGGTTATAGCCGTGAAGATGTTGATAATTTCGCTGTGAAGTCACAACAAAAAGCGGCAGCAGCTCAGGCAAATGGATATTTTGATCAATCAGTTGTGCCAGTCAAAGACCACGCAGGTGTGGTGATTTTAGAAAAAGATGAATTTATTAAAGGCAATACCACACTCGAAGGGCTAACAAAACTCAACCCAAGTTTTGAAATGATGGGGCAAATGGGCTTTGATGCAGTCGCTTTGCAAAAATATCCAGAAGCACAAAAAGTAAATCATGTTCATCACGCAGGTAACTCATCAGGTATTGTTGATGGAGCAGCTGTAGTTTTATTAGCTTCTGAAAAAGCGGTAAAAGAACAAAATTTAAAACCACGCGCTAAAGTTTTGGCGACTGCACTAATTGGTACTGACCCAACCATTATGTTGACTGGCCCTGCTCCTGCTGCACGTAAAGCTTTAGAAAAAGCTGGGCTTACGATTGATGATATTGACCTATTTGAAGTCAATGAAGCATTTGCGGCAGTTGTTATGCGTTTTATTAATGAACTCAACGTCCCTGCTGAAAAGGTCAATGTAAATGGTGGTGCGATTGCTTTAGGTCATCCATTAGGAGCAACAGGTGCCATGATTTTAGGCACTTTACTTGATGAGCTTGAACGACAAGATAAAAAGCGCGGTTTAGCGACGCTCTGTGTTGGCGGTGGGATGGGTATTGCCACCATTATTGAACGCGTATAAAAATTAGGGATATAAAAGATGAGTGCAATTCAATACGAAAAAAATGCCGACAATATTGTCATTTTAACGCTTGATTCAACTGGTCAATCTGCGAACACCATGAATGCCGAGTTTCGTGACTCGCTCGATGAGGCAACTCAGAAACTTAAAGCAGAAACAGAACTTTCAGGTGTTATTTTCCGCTCAGCTAAGAAAACTTTCTTTGCAGGCGGTGACCTAGATGAGCTAATTCAAGTTCAACCGGAACATGCGACTGACTTTTTCAATATGGTTGAAAAGCTAAAAGGTCATTTACGTACAATTGAAACGTTAGGCATTCCAGTCGTTGCAGCATTAAACGGCACAGCACTTGGCGGTGGTTGGGAAATCGCATTAAGTTGCCATCACCGTATTGCAATTAATGACTCGAAAAGCAAATTTGGCCTACCAGAAGTCACTTTAGGTTTGTTACCAGGCGGCGGCGGTATTGTACGTATGGTACGTCTACTGGGGCTTCAAAACGCGTTCCCATTTTTAATGGAAGGTAAACAGTTTGGTGTTGATAAAGCAAAATCTTTAGGCTTAATTCATGACACTGTCGAAAATGAAAAAGAACTTTTAGATAAAGCAATTGCTTGGATCAAAGCCAATCCAAAATCTCAACAGCCTTTTGATGTGAAGGGTTATAAAATTCCGGGTGGCGATCCAAAAACGCCAGCAGTTGCACAAATTCTTGCAATTGCGCCAGCCATGTTAAGAGACAAAACTAAAGGTTGTTACCCTGCCCCTGAAGCGATTATGGCTGCCGCAGTTGAGGGCGCTCAAGTCGATGTAGATACTGCACTGCGTATTGAGTCTCGCTACTTTACTCAGCTTACAACAGGCCAAATTTCTAAAAATATGATCGGCACTTTCTGGCATGGTTTAAATGCAATTAAGTCTGGTGCAAGCCGCCCTGCCGACGTTGCAAAATGGCAAGCCACTAAAGTTGGTGTGCTGGGTGCAGGCATGATGGGTGCAGGCATTGCTTATTCAACAGCCATTAAAGGCATTCCAGTTGTACTTAAAGATGTATCTGTTGAAAATGCAGAGAAAGGCAAAGCTTACTCACAAAAGCTCTTAGATAAACGTGTTTCACAAGGCCGCATGACGGCAGAAAAACGTGATCAGGTTTTATCGCTCATCACGGCTACAGCTTCTGCTGCAGACTTACAAGATTGTGATTTAATTATTGAAGCCGTATTTGAGAATCAAGAACTCAAAGCTAAAGTCACTCAAGAAGCCGAGCAATATCTAGCACCTAACGGTGTAATGGCATCAAACACCTCAACCCTGCCAATTACAGGTTTAGCGCAAGCAAGTAAGGATGATAAAGCTTTTATCGGCCTACACTTTTTTAGCCCTGTCGACAAAATGCAGTTGGTCGAGATTATTAAAGGTAAAAATACCTCAAGTGAAACTCTTGCTAAGGCCTATGATTTTGTACAACAAATTGGAAAAACACCGATTGTTGTCAATGATAGCCGAGGTTTCTTTACCAGTCGTGTATTTGGTACGTTCATTCAAGAAGGTATGCGTTTGCTTGCAGAGGGCGTCCACCCAGCACGTATTGAAATGGCTGCCCTTAAAGCTGGCATGCCAGTTGGCCCACTCGCTATTCAAGATGAAGTGTCTTTAACCTTAACCGAGCATGTTGCCAGTGAAGCACGCAAGGCTCTACAAGCTGAAGGCAAAGAGCTACCTAAAACTTCTGTAGATGAAGTGGTTCACACCATGATTCATGAGTTAAACCGTAAAGGTAAAGCAGCTGGAGCTGGTTTCTATGAATATCCTGAAAATGGTAAAAAGCACCTTTGGGAAGGCTTGAACCGTTGGCAAAAAGATCATGATATTTCTGAACAAGATATGATTGATCGCATTCTGTTTGTACAGGCACTAGATACCTTACGTTGTTATGAAGAAGGTGTGTTAGAGTCTGTAATTGATGCCAATGTCGGTTCTATCTTTGGGATTGGTTATGCACCTTGGACGGGTGGAGCAATTCAATTCCTAAATCAATATGACACTGATAAAGCACAAAAACGCGCAGAAGAATTAGCTGCCAAATATGGTGAACGTTTTACACCGCCAGCTTTACTAAAAACCAAAGCTGAGAAGAAACAAAATATTCAGTAACTTAGTCTTATTGAATATTTAAAAAACTGCATAAACCTTACCCATATAAATATATCTTATTTATATGGGTTTTTCTTTATGACCTTTAAGATTCCTGCCACCGGCCTAAATATGCTATAAATAGACTTCATTTTTGTGCTTCTACAGCACATTCGAGAAATCCTTATGTCCGATAAAAATTCTTCCGAGTCAGCAGTTCTAGGCTGGAAATTTGTTCTGATCGTTGGTGTTTTAAGTGCGATTTTCCTTGGCTTTTTCTATTTAGCGATGAGTAATGAACCTGACTATATGCCAGGAGCACAGCGCAAAGCACAACAAGAGCAAATGCAGCAAAAAGCTGAACACTCTACAGAACAACACGCTCAACATGACGATATGCCTGAAATGGATATGCAAGAACATAAGCACTCAACTCAGTAATTAGATATTTTTCAAATGACAGATTTTTCCCGCAACGCACTGGTTGTAGAGGGTGGAGGCATGCGTGGTGCCTTTACCAGTGGTGTACTTGACTCATTTTTACAACAACAGTTCAATCCTTTTGACTTATACGTTGGTGTATCGTCTGGTTCGACTAATGTGGCTAACTACTTGGCAGGCCAGCAAGGCCGCACTCTAACGTTTTATGTTGATCACTCACTTCGTCCTGAATTCATCGATTACAAACGCTTTTTTAAAGGCGGTGATTTACTTGATTTAAAATGGATGTGGGAAATTGGTGAGCAAGAGCACCCACTTGATCAACAAAGTCTTTTTGCCAAAAATCCAGATTTTTATATGGTATTGACCCATGCCAGAACTGGACATGCGGAATATCTTCGTGCAGGTAAAGATAATTTACTCAATGCACTTCGTGCTTCTAGCTCAATTCCAGTTTTAACGCGTCATCCTGTTGATATTATGGGTGAACCTTATTTTGATGGTGGTGTTGCAGATGCCTTACCCGTTCGCTGGACGGCTCAGCAAAGTGGCGTCAAAAAACTGTTAGTTTTACGCACTCGCCCGAAAAACTACTTCAAGGCAAGTAGTCGAGGTGATCAATTCCTCGCAAAATATGCTTTTAAACATCATTATGGTTTTGCAAATAGCTTACGTAGCCGTTGTGCTCGTTATAACGCTTCAGTAGATTTTGTTCGTGGTGAAAATCCAGACCAACAAATTTTAGAAGTGTGTCCACCGCCACTTAAAAATATGGCTGGCCGTTTAACTACCAATCCGAAAAAGCTTCGCTACAGTTATGAAGTTGGTTTAGAGACTGGCTTACAGGCCATCGAAAGTTGGAATGCAATGAAATAAATCTAAATTGAGACTTCTAAAAAAGAAGTCTCAATTTAACTTCAAAACCATATCAATATGTGGAATGCCACAGTCTTGGTAAACCTCGCCTTGCACGTGAAAACCTAAAGCTTCATAAAAGGCTGTTACATAGGTTTGTGCTGAAAGCTTTAAGTAAGGCAATTTATAATGACGCGCATATTCAATAATATGCTGCATTAAAATTTTACCTATACCTTGCTTTCGATAAGACATTAAAACAGCAACACGCCCTACGCTATGCTGTGGCAACAAACGTGCTGTAGCAATAGGCTGCTCTTTGTCATAGACAATAAAATGTAGAACTGTGGTATCCAAGTCGTCCCATTCATCTTCAGGTGCAATTCCCTGTTCTTGAATAAACACTTGTTCACGGATGTATTTGGCATCTTGCCCAAGCTGTTCCCAACCACCCTCTACAATTTTATACATCCATTCACCTTCCTAGCACTTACAGCCGATATTTTCGATCGGCAACTGATCTTGCAATAACAATTCCAACGTTTGTTTTTTAATTCCGTACATTTCTTTCAATGCTTGGATTTGAGCCATAATCTTGGCGTCAGGTTGTGAAACGTTTTTGCGTTTTGTCGCCAAAATCATTTTATTTTTGCTGGTATGTTCAAGCGATACAAACTCAAAAACTTTGGTTTCATAACCATAAGCTTTTAAAAGTAACGCACGTAAAGTATCAGTCAGCATCTCGGCTTGTTGTCCAGCATGAATACCAAACTGTAGCATTGGTTGTAAAACTTCCGGACTATGTAATTGTGGACGTAACTCTTTGTGGCAACATGGTGCGCACATAATCATCGAAGCGTTTAAACGAATTCCAGTATGAATAGCAAAGTCAGTCGCAATATCACATGCGTGTAAGGCAATCATAACATCCAGCTTTTCCGGTTGATAACTACGAACATCACCTTCAAAAAAGTCTAAATGATTGAAATGAACTTTGTCTGCAACGTTCTGGCAAAACTCCACCAAATTACGGCGTAGCTCTACACCAGTAATTAATGGTGTTTTCTGTTGTTGTTGCAGATAATCATACAATGCAAAAGTTAAATAACCTTTACCTGATCCAAAATCGACAATACGTAACTCTTGTTGAGACGCATCAATCTGTTCATAGGCACTCGCAAAAATTTCGATAAATTTATTAATCTGTTTCCATTTACGAGCCATGCTTGGAATGACCTGAGCTTTTTCATCAGTAATACCCAGCTCTTTTAAAAATGCATTCCCCTGCTGTACATAGCGCTGCTTTTCACGGTCATGCGCCTGAACCGTTTGTGTCGTATTTACTGCCTGCTTTTTGCCCATATTTAATATGGCTTTTTTCTTATTTTTTTTAAGTTGAATTTCTTGAGTAGTCGAAAATAAGTTTCCTTGCTTACACTGGGTGATTAATTGCTCAATCTGTTGCAAACCTTCTTGAAATGAATAGTTTTTAGTCACATCTTGGGTCGTGTGATGATATAGAGCTGAAAGCTGTTTTTGACCATGTAGCTCTACAACGCGGAAAGTAATTTTTTCAAGCTGCGCCAACTCTCCCTTATATTGGCTCAAGATCAAACGCTCAAAAGCTTGTTGGTCAAGCATTTGCTTGATTTCATGAAAGAATTGCTGTTCTTGCTCAAAGGAGAAAACCGACACGGATATACCTGAAAAATGAAGACTCATATAAAATAGAAGTTTAAAGGGTCTAGGATTAAAAATAAAATAACTTTACGACTGTTTTGTATTTCTATACATTTGTATTTTTAATCAAAAAAATTAAAGTTATGAGTAAATCTGTGTTGGAAACTTACGATCCAAAAGAAGAACTATTTAATGCCTATAGTCATGGTGCTGGCGTTGTTATGGCTGTTGTAGCTTCTATCTTTTTAATTATAAAGGGATCTTATCTTTCAACCGCTCAGTGGATAGGTTTATGGGTATACTCATTTAGTCTAATTTTAGTTTTTACCAGTTCTACACTCTATCATTTTGCTCAAACACAAAACCTACGCTACTGGTATAAAAAACTCGACCACACTGCTATTTATTATTTAATTGCGGGAACATATACCCCGTTCTTAAGCATTGCTATACCTACGCAAAAAGCTCATATTTTACTTATTGCTCTCTGGAGCATTGCTGCAATTGGTACACTTTTCAAGTTAGTTTTTATTCATCGTTTTCAGAAAATTTCGCTACTTGCTTATGTTCTTATGGGTTGGCTTGCTGTTTTTGTTATGGATGATATGCGCACCTATCTGAGTAAAGACGCGTTGATTTTGTTAATTATTGGCGGATTAGCTTATACGGTTGGAGCATTGTTTTACGCGTTAAAAAAGGTAAGATATACCCATGCGATCTGGCATATTTTTGTGCTTTTAGGTGCAGGGGCACATTTTCTTGCAATCTATTGGTACGTAGTTTAGTCCATTTTTCACTCATATTCAGTGATCCTGAAAGAGTCATGGATGATGTTCTTTCACGCTATTCTTTGAGAAAAATACGTCTTTAAAAAGAGTAGTCATTAAAAATAAATTTTAACGGATATAAGGACTTATATGGAGTCAACCTCTGCGACTGCTGCTCCTGTAGTAGCCACTAATTCAAAAACACGAGTTTTGTTTGCAAGCTTAGTCGGTACAACTATTGAGTTCTTCGACTTTTATATCTATGCAACAGCTGCTGTGATCATCTTTCCTCACCTATTTTTCCCTGCTAGTAGTGGCAGTGCCGCAGTTTTACAATCTCTGGCAACCTTTGCAATTGCCTTTATTGCTCGTCCTATCGGTGCCGCATTATTTGGCCATCTAGGAGACCGTATTGGTCGTAAAGCCACATTAGTTGCAGCTTTACTGACCATGGGTATTTCAACCGTATGTATTGGTTTACTTCCCACCTATGCCCAAATCGGGATTGTCGCACCATTACTATTAGCTGTTTGTCGTTTAGGACAAGGCTTAGGTTTAGGTGGTGAATGGAGTGGCGCAGTATTATTAGCGACTGAAAATGCCCCAGAAGGTAAAAGAGCATGGTACGGCATGTTTCCGCAGCTAGGTGCTCCAATCGGCTTTATTCTGGCCACAGGTTCTTTCTTATTATTAAGTGCAGTTATTCCTGAGCAAGCATTCATGCAATGGGGCTGGCGTATTCCATTTATTGCCAGTGCTGTATTGGTTATTGTTGGCTTATATATCCGTTTAAAACTTCATGAAACTCCAGCTTTCCAAAAGGTTTTAGATAAGCAAAAAGAAGTTAATATTCCATTTAAAGAAGTCTTAACCAAACATACAGGTAAGCTTATTCTTGGTACAGTTGCAGCCATTTGTACCTTTGTCGTGTTCTATCTTACTACCGTATTTGCTTTAAACTGGGGAACCACAAAGCTTGGATATGCGCGTGGTGAATTCTTAGAACTTCAACTCTTTGCCACACTTTGCTTCGCCGCATTCATTCCTTTATCGGCTATTTTTGCAGAAAAATTTGGTCGAAAAACAACTTCTATTGGTGTCTGTATCGCTGCTGCGATTTTCGGCTTGTTCTTCTCTAGTATGTTAGAGTCTGGAAATACTTTAATCGTTTTCCTTTTCTTATGTACTGGCTTGGCAATTATGGGCTTAACATATGGTCCAATTGGTACAGTTCTTTCTGAACTTTTCCCAACTTCAGTTCGATATACAGGTTCAGCATTAACTTTTAACTTGGCTGGTATTTTTGGTGCATCGTTTGCCCCACTGATTGCGACTAAACTTGCTGAAACTTATGGTTTATATGCGGTTGGTTATTATCTGACTGCTGCATCACTTTTATCACTTATCGCATTCTTACTCATTCGTGAAACAAAAAATGATGATGTAAATAATCAGATTTAAAGTTTTAAAGACACCCCTACAAAAAAGCCAGTTCAAATTGAACTGGCTTTTTTATACGTAAATGAATTAATTCATTGATGCAGGATTTGCTGGAGCAACACTATTTGTTGCAACTGGCGCTGTTACATTGCTTGCTGCAACTGCTGCTGGTCCTGCTACTGCTGCTTCACCGATTAAAGCAACTTTTGCTTTTTCTTGGCTTTTTGCAGAGAGAGCTGGGTTACTTGCCACAATTCGATTAATGTTTGCTGAGTTTGCTGGAGCAATCGCTGTAGTTTGTAAAATAATTGGGCGATTACCTGTGTTACCCAACGTATAGCGAATACCTGTACGTGGACTAATCACTGTAGTATTTTCTTGCTTCACTACAGCTTGAGCCGAAGTTGGGCCTTTTGCTGCAAGTACTTTGTCAACCGTTGTCGTTTGAGGGGCTGAAGCTGCTTCTGCTGCAAAAACAAAACTTGGTACAGCAAGAACAGTTAAAAATAAAGGTTGTAATACTTTTTTCATTGTCTTTCCAACATACACTCTGGATGAGAAGTAAATAGCATTTAATGCTTAAAACTGCAAACATTATTCACAGGCTTACTACAAACATAAAAAAAGCAGAACAATTGTTCTGCTTTTTTTTGTGAAGGCAGATTAGATCTTACCGTGACATTGCTTATATTTTAATCCTGAACCACATGGGCATGGTGCATTACGGCTTTCTGGAACAGGGAAAGCTTGCTGATCGGCAGATTCATTCATGGTTTCTTGAGAAAGTGTAACTTCACCCGTTAAACCATCTACATCATCATGTTCAAAAGAAAGCTTCATTGATTCAGCTTGCTGCTGTTGTTGAGCTTCCATTTCTGCAAGCTCTTCTGGTGTTGGAATATGTACACGAGACAAATCAGTCACAACATCAGTTTTAATAATACCCAGCATATTTACAAACAGATTGAAAGCTTCTTTCTTATATTCCTGTTCAGGGTTCTTTTGCGCATAGCCACGTAAGTGAATACCTTGACGCAAATAATCCATGGCAGCTAAGTGATCTTTCCAATGGCGATCAAGAGAGTTTAAAACGAAATGACGTTCAAGCATTGCTGCCGATTCATCACCCATTTGAGCACGGCGCTGACGATAACGCTCAATCACTTCATCACTAATACGCTCAACCAAACCTTCTTCATCTAAACGACGATCTTGGTCTAACCATTCTTGAATTGGCAGCTCAATACCTAAATCAATACGTAAAGCATTTTCTAAACCTTCCACATCCCACTGGTCATGAATTGACTCTGGTGGTATAAAGTTAGCAATCATGCCTTGCATCACTTCACGATGCATTTCTTCAACGTAGTCTTTTAAGGTGTTTTCAGCTAATACTTCATCACGCTGTGAATAAATGATCTTACGCTGTTCATTATTCACGTCATCGTATTTCAATAAGTTCTTACGAATATCGAAGTTACGCGCTTCAACTTTACGCTGAGCATTCTCAATCGAACGGCTCACCATTTTATGTTCAATTGCTTCGTCTTCTTTCAAACCCATCGCACGCATCATACCAACGACACGGTCGCCTGCGAAAATACGCATCAGGTCATCTTCAAGAGACAAATAGAAACGAGAAACACCAGGGTCACCTTGACGACCGGCACGACCACGTAACTGGTTGTCAATACGGCGTGATTCATGGCGTTCAGAACCAATGATGTGCAAACCACCAGCTTGCAATACATCTTCGTGGTCTTGTTCCCATTGTGCTTTTAGATGTGCTTCATCTTCTGCGGTTGGGTTTTCAAGTTTGGCAAGCTTAGCTTTCCAGTTACCACCCAAGATAATATCCGTACCACGACCAGCCATGTTCGTTGCAATCGTTACTGCGTTCGGGCTACCCGCCTGAGCAATAATGTCAGCTTCACGCTCATGCTGCTTTGCATTCAACACTTCGTGGTGAATACCAGCTTGCATTAACTTAGAAGATAAAATTTCGCTGGCTTCAATGGTTGCTGTACCAATCAGAATTGGAGCAACACCCTGCCCACGAATATTCATAATTTCTTGAATAATCGCGTTATATTTGCCGTTACGGTTTAAATAAATTAAATCGTTTTGGTCATTACGAATCATTGGACGGTGAGTTGGAATAATCACAACATCAAGGCCATAAATTTCTTTCATTTCCGCAGCTTCAGTATCAGCCGTACCTGTCATACCTGAAAGCTTTTTATAGAGACGGAAATAGTTCTGGAATGTTGTTGTCGCTAACGTTTGGTTTTCAGGCTGAATTTCCAAGCCTTCTTTTGCTTCAACAGCTTGATGTAAACCTTCTGACCAACGACGACCCGGCATCGTACGACCTGTATGTTCATCAACAATAACGACTTCACCATCATGAATAATATAGTGAACATCACGTTGGAACAGGAAATGCGCACGAATAGCAGCAGATACATGGTGAACAAGGTTTAGGTTTGTTGCTGAATATAAGCTTTCGCCTTCGGCCAACAAGCCCATCTGAATAAGTTCTTGTTCAACAGCTTCATAGCCAACCTCAGTCATTTCAACTGAACGTTGTTTTTCGTCAATCCAGAAATGACCACCGTCTGCTACTTTTTCTTCTTTTTGCGGACGTAATTTAGGTGGAATCGTATTGATTGCAGCATAAAGTTGCGAAGAATCTTCACTTTGACCAGAAATAATTAATGGTGTACGTGCTTCATCAATCAAGATGGAGTCAACTTCATCGATAATGGCATAGTGCAAACCACGTTGTTTCTTTTCTGCTAAAGAAAACACCATGTTGTCACGTAAGTAGTCAAAACCGAATTCGTTATTGGTACCGTAAGTAATATCTGCAAGATAAGCTTCCGCTTTTTCTGATGGACCTTGCATTGAATAAATCGTACCAATTGATAGACCCAAAAACTCAAATAATGGGCGGTTCAACTCGGCATCACGCTGTGCCAAATAATCGTTCACAGTAATGACATGTACGCCTTGGCCACTCAAAGCGTTTAAATAACACGCTAGAGTACCCATAAGGGTTTTACCTTCACCAGTACGCATCTCGGCAATCTTACCTTCATGTAAGGTAATACCACCAATTAACTGAACGTCATAGTGACGCATACCCATCACACGCTTAGCAGCTTCACGACAAACTGCAAACGCTTCTGGAAGTAATTTGTCTAAACTTTCGCCATTATTATAACGTTGTTTGAATTCTGGAGTTTTTGCAGATAAGTCTGCATCGCTTAAAGCTGATATCGTCGGCTCGAGCGCATTGATTTGCTCAACAATTTTGCGCATGCGTTTGAGTTCACGCTCATTTTTTGTACCGAAGATACCTCCGATCAGACTTGCCAACATGGATAAACTCTCTAAATCTTGCTTGGTCAAATGAATAAACTTTTTCTCAGTCGTTTATTATGGTGCCAGAAATTTGAAGTACAAGGGGTTTGCACAAAACCCCTAAAAAAAATCTGATAGTTAGATGAACGGTTTTTCATTCATCTAATCTCCCCTTAATGTGCCGAGCACCAAAAACACACCATTAACGCTCATCGATTAAGCATAACTTCCGAGAAATCTAATTTAGCAAATTTACCTTAAAGTTACATTGATTAAGCACTTAAAATAATGAGTTTTAGTCATATATATTTACACTTATATAAAAAGTTCATAATAAAATATAAAAACAATAATTTTAATCATAAAGTAAATGCTGCATATTCATTCAATCGAATAACAAATTATGAGCAATTGAGGAAAGATCATGACACTACGATTAGGAGATACTGCTCCCGATTTTCAACAAGAATCGAGTGAAGGCAGCATTAAGTTTTATGATTTTTTAGGGGATAGTTGGGGAATCTTATTTTCACATCCAGCCGACTATACTCCGGTATGTACAACTGAGTTAGGTTATACAGCAAAATTAAAAGATGAATTTACGAAGCGTAATGTTAAAGCGATTGCTTTGTCTGTAGACGATGTAGAGTCGCACAAAGGCTGGATCAACGATATTAATGAAACACAAAATACAACTGTCAACTTTCCAATCATTGCGGATAAAGACCGTAAAGTATCTGAGCTCTATGGTTTCATCCACCCTAACGCCAGTGAAACTCTGACAGTACGTTCATTAGTGATTATCGATCCTAATAAAAAAGTCCGCTTAATCATTACCTACCCTGCTTCGACTGGCCGAAATTTTAATGAAGTCTTACGTGTTGTTGATTCCTTACAATTAACAGATAAGCATAAAGTTGCTACACCTGCGAACTGGCAGCAAGGTGAAGATGTCGTTATTGTGCCATCACTTAAAGATGAAGAAGAAATCAAACAACGTTTCCCTAAAGGCTATACGGCTGTTAAACCTTATTTACGCCTCACACCACAGCCTGAGCAAGATTAAAGCCTTTAAAAAGGCTTTAATCGAAGCGCAAGACAAGCGAAGCGCGTAGACAGAAGTTGTTTAAATATCACACCCAAAAAAGTCATCCAGAGTGATGGCTTTTTTATTTATGTATTGAATAATCATGGTTTTTATTGCTCAGATCAGTTATAACTCGAAGCGATTCGGTAAAAAAATAAAAATCATGATCTATAAAATTCATCATTTAAAGTGTGGCAGCATGTGTCCGGTTTGTGCCCCCTTATTTGGACAAAAAGGCTTTCGAGCTGAGGTAATCTGTCATTGTCTTTTAGTTGAAACTGATCGAGGCTTAGTGCTTATCGATACGGGCTTTGGCTTGCAAGATTACTTACATATGAAGCAGCGCCTAGGCTCATTAGTTAAACGCTTAGGCAATATTGAGCATAATCTTGAATTTAGTGCGATCCAACAAATCCAAAAGCTTGGATTTAGCCCCAAAGATGTACAGCATATCTTTGTCACTCACCTTGATTTTGATCATGCTGGCGGTATCTCAGATTTTCCTCATGCGACAGTTCATGTTTTAGCAGCAGAATATAATGCTGCGCAACTTCCAAACTTTAAGGGAAAACTTCGCTATCGAACCAATCAATATAAAGATCATCGATATTGGAACTTTGTTGAATATCAACAAGGTGAAGCATGGTTCAACCTCGAAAAAGTAAAAGGTTTTCCGCTGTTTCAAGAAGAAATTTTAATGGTGCCACTGTTGGGACATTCGGCTGGGCATTGCGGTATTGCCATAAAGCAACCAAATCAATGGTTATTATTTTGTGGAGATGCCTACTACTCACACCTAGAGTTAAACCCTAAAAATAAATTAAGATCACTTGGTTTGGTGGAAAAAACATTTGCAGAAGATAATGAAAAACGTATTTTTAACCTCAAACGCTTACAGCATTTGGCTCAACATGAACCAACGATTGAAATAATTTGTGCTCACGACCCTGATGAGCTGAAACGGTATCAAACATGAAAAAATTATCGCTCCTTACACTTGTCATCTGTATAAATTTACAAGGGTGTATGCAGCACGAAAGTATTG
This sequence comes from Acinetobacter lactucae, assembly GCF_013122135.1. NCBI lineage: Bacteria > Pseudomonadati > Pseudomonadota > Gammaproteobacteria > Moraxellales > Moraxellaceae > Acinetobacter > Acinetobacter lactucae. The sequence continues at coordinate 604,413 of NZ_CP053391.1, read as the reverse complement.
CCCATGAGCATCGACCACAAGATTGGGGAAGCTTAGTTTCTCAGACTCATAATTTTTATCAAATTAGTAATGATGTTTATCGCAGTGAACAACCTGATGCTGCAATGATTTCAGAATTAAAGAATAATCAAATTGGAACCATTATTAATTTAAGAGCCAAAGACGCAGATAGTTTAGTTTTTAAAAATGAAAATTTTAATCTTGTGCATATTCCTATCAACACTTGGGCAATTGATCGACAAGATCTCTTAGAAGTCATGCAGCAAATCAAAATTGCCAAGCAGAATGATCAGCGCGTTTTATTGCATTGCTACCATGGTTCAGATCGTACAGGCGCCAGTGTTGCCATGTATCGCATTATTTTTGAAAATTGGGCAATTGATGATGCGGTTAAAGAAATGAAGCAAGGTGGTTATGGCTATCATATTATTTGGAAGAATATTGACCGTTTATTTACGCCTGAAAATGTAAGATGGATTCAGCAGCAACTGTCGAATTCCTCTAGCTAAAGACTGGATTGCTTTTGTATGCAAATGCAATTATTAGGCAAATAAGTTGGCTCAATCACCAACTTATTTCTTGTTTTCATTCTTATCAATTACATCCAAAAATACACATTTAAAGATAGATAATCATTAAAAATATGATTTAACTTTATGATTTTCCCAAAGCGGTGTTGCTGAGTAATATCTTCAAAATTTCAGAATCACCACCATCACTGTCTGTCACTAATAAAAAGACTTCACCATCAGATCTCGACTCGAACCAAGTAATCCCTTCAACTTTGATTGGCAGTGTCTGTCCTTTCGCATCTTGAATCAAATGAGTCGCTAAAGCTTTACCATCAGGCGAAAACACCAAGATAAAACTTCCTAAGACAGCACCGTCATCATAGGTATTGAGTGTTTGTTCGACTGTAGCTGTAGCAACAATCAAATTTTTATCCGCTAAAAAACAAGCATCTGAAATGCCGCTTGCTGAACCTTCAAGCTCAGCTAAGCTCAGTTTGAGCGAATGTATAAGTGCATTTGCTAAGGATTTCCCTGCTTGAATTTTGATTAGATCAAAGACTAAAACCCCATGATGGAGATTTATGTTACCACGTTGAAAAATATAGAGATAACGATGGTCTGAACATATGGCTTCTATATTGAGATCAGCCCCGCCTGTTAATTCAACCTGATGCTGCAAAAAATCATAATCAACCGCTTCCAAGAAAGTTTTGACCTGATCATTAACAGGGTTATAGAGTAATGCTCGTTTTCGATTTTCTGTAGAACCCGAGCCCATCACCAAAAGCTGTGATTGTCCGTCCCAACCTATGCAAGTTAAAGCTTCAAAATCCGGCTTCTGTTCTTTGCTTAATGCACTTAGCGGTATTTGCTCTGAAGGATCAAATAACGGGATTTTTTCAAAGACCGTTGTATCGGTCATGTTCTGGGTTCGATTGATTTTTAATAAATAAGGGAGATTATCACCAACAAAATAAACATCCTCCCCCACACAAGCAACTCCAGATAGTGCGCTAATCACTGAATCATGTGCAAAAACAAATTTTTCTAATATTTTGATCGTTGTATTCATCTTCAAGCCCCCCCTATTGAATGGAACACTCCTCAACAAGAATAAAGCTTTTGAAGTGTTCCTGATTGGATTTAGGGGATGATCAGCCGTTATCGCTGATCAAGTGGCACCCAGTCAATTACCCATGCTGATTTCATATTTAAACTTGAATCAGAAGTAATTTTCTTACGAGCAGCATCTGCTGTATCACGGTCTTTTGCCGGTCCAACCATGATACGAATACCCTTACTGGTTGGGCTTGTAGTTACCTTATAGCCTTTAGCCCGTAATTTAGAAACAACCGCATCTGCATTTGCTTGGTTAGCAGCCAAAGCCACTTGAACCATCCACTTTTTATCGCCATTTTCAAGCAATTCACGCGCTTTTTCAGCTTCAGCTTTTTTCTCAGCATCCGCTTTTCGTTTAGCATCAGAGGCTTTTTTATCAGCTTCTGCTTGTCGCTTGGCTTCAGCAGATTTCTTGTCTGCTTCTGCTTGACGCTTCGCTTCCGCAGCCTTTCTATCTGCTTCTGCCTGTCGTTTTGCTTCGGCTGCTTTCTTGTCAGCTTCCGCTTGGCGTTTTGCTTCAGTTGCTTTTTTGTCTGCTTCCGCTTGACGCCTAGCATCAGCCGCTTTTTTGTCTGCTTCTGCTTGTCGTTTAGCTTCAGCTGCTTTTTTCTCTGCATCTAGTTTTGCAGTATCAGTTGTTTTATTCACCGTATTGGTTTGCTGGTTTTTAGCTTTCGCCTCACCCACTAACTCCGGTGGAATATTATCTGAACTTTCTTGAGCCGTTGTACGGCGCGCATTAATCGCAGCGTACTCTGCTGCAGCTTTACGAGCGGCATCAGCTTCAGCTTGCTGCTGCATTGCTAAAAACTCAGCTGCACGTGCCTCTTGCTCAGCAACGGCCTTTTCACGCGCACGACGCTGCTCTTCAAGCAAACGTTTTTCAGTTTCAACATCAACCGCAAGAGGTTGTAGTTGTACCATTTGCCCTTCAGTTGTCTGTTTTGGTTTAGTTTGAGTTTTTGGCGATGTGGATGCGGATGGTTGAGCTTCAACCTGTTTTATTTCCTCATTTCCTTTTAGAAGTAATGCTGCCAATAAAACACCACCTCCTAGTAAAACAACGCCACCCATCCAGCGTTGTTTGTTATTCATTGACATTCTTCCAAATACTCCCAAATCGCTTCTAAAGTATGAAACGAACCACAGGCCAAAATCAGCTGATTGTTATTTGTTTGCTCAAGCGCTGATTTAAAAGCCTCTTTGATATTGCCATATTGTTGTACTGTCTGGCCTTGCAAGGCATCATTGAGTTGCTGAATCGGTGCAGCACGCGGCACATTCAATTCAGCAATTTTCCAATGTAAAACAGTAGGTTTCAATAAATCGACTACTGATTTTATATCTTTATCTGCCAGCATTGAAAATACTGCGACAACTTCTGTGTACTGTTTATTGTATTCTAAGAAATTTCGCAATTGCTTTAACAAAAATTCAACACCATGTGGATTGTGTCCAGCATCAAAAATGACCGTCTTCCCATCCACTTGACGCTGTTCAAAACGCCCAGCTAAGCGAGCAGTTTGAATACCTTTTTCTAATGCTGACTGAGAAATCTCAAGTCCGCTATTTAAAATAGCAGCAACCGCCGCAGCAATATTTTCAATCGCTAATATACCTAACGGAAGTTTTAAAGTGGTTCCTTCCGAAGCAAAGTACCAGTTTTGTCCATCATCTGCGAGCTTATAAAAATAATCACGATTAACGGTATATAACTCTGCTTGTGTACTTTGTGCCTTATCTTGAATTGCTTGCGGTAATGGTTGCTCACCCGCAAAGATAACTGGAATATGTGGACGAATAATACCTGCTTTTTCAAAAGCAATTTTTTCGATGGTATCGCCTAACCAGTCTGTGTGATCTAGGCCAATATTAGTAATCACTGCAATGTCGGGATCAATCACATTGACGACATCTAAACGCCCGCCCAAACCGACTTCGAGCACCCATACATCACATTGTTGTTGTTTAAAAATAACAAAAGCAGCCAAAGTGGTTGCTTCAAAAAAAGATAAGCTTAAATCACAATCGCGACGAGCCTGATCGACTTGAACAAAAGCATCAATCAGACTTTGATCATCGACTTCAACTCCACCTAATTTGACTCGCTCATTAAAGCGATAGATATGCGGTGACTGATATAGCCCAACTTTATAACCTTGTGCGTTTAATATCGCAGCCAGTGTGGTTGTGGTTGAGCCTTTACCATTCGTTCCGGCTACTGTAAAAACTTTAGCATTAGGCTGGGTTACACCCAGCTTTTCTGCAACAGGAATTACACGTTCCAGTCCAAGATCTATCCCTGTAACGTGAACATGGCTCCAATAATTGAGCCATGTATCTAAAGAGTCTATTGAAAGTGGAGCTTGTTGGTTCAAGGTAAGTTCATCAATTTCGATACAAGTCGAGATACAGTATCACGTAAAGCATGACGATGAACAATCTGATCGATTACACCATGATCAAGCAAATATTCAGCACGTTGGAACGGCTCTTCAAGAGTTTCACGTACAGTCTGCTCAATTACACGTTTCCCAGCAAAGCCAATCATCGCCTTAGGTTCAGCAATATGAATATCACCCAACATTGCTAAAGAAGCTGTTACACCGCCATACACAGGATGTGTTAACACCACGATATACGGTAAGCCAGCATCTTTTAATTTTTGAATCGCAGCAGAAGTACGCGCCATTTGCATAAGTGACAACATACCTTCTTGCATACGTGCGCCACCAGAAGCTGCGAAACAGATTAATGGTTGACGTTTTTCAATTGCAAGCTCGGCAGCCTGTACAAAACGGTCACCTACAACCGTACCCATTGAGCCGCCCATAAAGTCGAACTCAAAAGCACATGCAATCATATCTACGCCATTTAAGTTACCTTGCATGGCAATTAATGCTTCCGTTTCACCAGTTTTGGTTTGCGCTTCACGCATACGATCTGGATACGGTTTAGAGTCAACAAACTTTAATGGATCTTTGGCACTAAATTCTTGACCCAATTCAGTTACAACATTATCGAAGAACCAGTTCAAGCGGTCACGAGCTTTCATTCGTAAGTGTTCATCACATTGCGGACAAACATAGGCATTGAAAGAAATTGCTGTACGTGTCACTAGTGCATGACATTCAGGACATTCAATCGTTGGCTCAGTAAATGTTGCTTTGAGAATTTGTTGCTCATCTGCGACTTCAATACCTGGAACCGGACGTTTTGTCCATGGTGTCGAAGGGCTAAGAACTTTCCCTGGTTTCACTTCTTGATTCATACTAACTCATCGAGCGCTGCTCGAAGCTCCTTGACTTTACTCACCGTCTGTTCAACAGCGTCATCCGCTGCCAACGTTGCAAAATTTTTAACGAAAGCACTACCTACAATCACGGCATCAGCAACATTACCCATTGCTTTTGCTGAAGCGGCATCACTAATACCAAAACCAACACCCACTGGAATATTAGTGGCATTTTTGATTTTTTGAATACGCGCAGCAGCTTCTGCCGTATCAAGTGTTGCTGCTCCAGTTACACCCTTAAGTGAAACGTAGTAAATAAAACCACTTGCCTGATTAGTCACATGTTGAATGCGTTGATCTGTAGAAGTTGGCGCAAGCAAGAAAATTTGGTCCATATCATGTTGTTTCAACACAGCACCAAACTCTTTTGACTCTTCCGGTGGTAAATCCACAAGTAATAAGCCATCTACACCACATTGTTTCGCATGAGAAACAAACTTCTCGTAACCAATTACTTCAACCGGATTTAGATAACCCATTAAAACAACAGGTGTTTCCTGATCCTGCTCACGGAACTCTTTTACCATGTTGAGTGCATCCAACGTATTGGTCCCTGCTGCAAGCGCACGTTCAGCAGCAAGCGCAATTACCGGACCATCAGCCATTGGATCTGAAAATGGTAAACCAAGCTCAATGACATCTACTCCTGCCGCAACCATTTTATGCAGTAACGGAACCGTTACTTGTGGCTGTGGATCACCCGCCATAACATAAGATACAAGCGCTTTACGTTGTTGGGACTTAAGCTTTTCAAAACGGGTGGCAAGACGTGACATAGGGTTGTGCTTTCCTTGAATTATTTAAAATTGAGGAGTTGTTTGTAGAAATACAAGAACATCGCATTTTAACGCTATTTTTTGTCCATTGAACAGGTCTAACGTCATGGCGATATTCGATTGTATGATTCATACAACCCATAGCGTACATTTATCAATATTTTGAAACTTTTCTCAATGATCAAAGCTTCCTATTTTCGAACCATTATTAGATCGCAGAATGAGTAAAAAATCGCCACTCAAAGTTTATTTATCAATATTTTTATGGGCGAGTTGCAATTCCCTTTTTCGTGTGAGTAAAGTTTGTCCTGTCAAATTTTTATGCGCCCGTGCAAGTGCCGACTGGTCCGAATATCCTAACTGTTCAGCAATTGTGGTGAGGCTTTCATTCTGGTGAAACAATATTTCACAGCGTTTCATACGTTCAGCATCTAAAATTAATTTAAATGAAGTGTTTAACGACTGAAGTTGGCGCTGTAGGCTTCGTACTGAAATATTCAACTCGATAGCAATATCCTCTATTTTAGGGGCTTGTTGCTTATGTTTTAAATATTCATGAACAATCCAATGTATCTGCTGAGCTAAATCTATATGTAATTTGCGCTGAGCCAATGCTTCTTCTGCCTGTTTCACCAAAAGTTGCATTAAGGTTGGGTCTGCATGACGAGGACGAACATTTAATCCTTCACTTGCAAAAGTTAATGCATAGTAAGGTTGCTCAAATGATAATTTGCATTGAAAGAAACGCTGATAGTGAACTAATGGACCACGTGAGCGGTGCACAAACTCAACATGCTGCAAGAGGAAATCATGAAAAGGAGCAATTTGTTTAGCAAGCTGTACCATAGCCGCTAAAGTCAGCTCACAAAGTATAATATTACTGGCATCAACTAACGGCCAATACAAACGGATATTAGAAGCATCTTGTTCAACTTGCATAGGCACGACTTGCTCACCGTCAATCACGAGTCGATGAAATTTCATAATATATTCAAGAACCTCTGAGAAACTGCCGCTTCGAGAAGCCATATAACCCAATACACCAAAATTGGCAGGTGTAATACAAGTTGCCATTTCCAAGGCCAAATTAGAAACTTGTAGACTAGACTCTGTCAGCTCTAAAAGTTCAAGAAAAAAATTTAAAGAAGATTGAGCATCAATAGATGAAGCTAAAATATTTTGAACTTGTCGGGCCTGAACATCCGTAAGATTTAATCCCTGCCAATCGATTCCTTTTTCTTTTAAGTAAGTATTCCACAGATAAAAATAGCCATTTGAAATCGTAAAATCCTGCATGGCTCATCCTTTTTTTAATGCCATCTTGTCGCAAACTGTATAAAAATTGGCAATAACTGTCAAAACAAAGCCGACCATTCGCGACATACTAATGAACATGTTAGATGCGAGAAATAAAAATATGAACGCACATGTTTCTTATCAAGTCGAGCCCGTGGTTCGTAAAGATCTAGATTTTCATTTAAGCGAAGCACCACGCTTTTGGTTTAATAATGATCCTTTTTTGACTCGTATGTTTGATGCACTCAGCTTAACCTTTCCCGATGGGGAGCGTTATTTCATCGAATGCGTTCGTATGTTCCGTGACAAAATTGATGATCCAGAACTACAAAAACGGGTTGCAGACTTTATTAAACAAGAAGCTCAACACGGTATTGCACATGACAAAATGAATCAGCTCATGAAAGAACAAGGTATGCCTGTTGATCAGTTCACAGCTACGCTTAAAAGAATTTTTCGTTTTGAGCTCACCAAACGCTCACCGCAATACAACATTGCGATGACGGCGGCGGCTGAACATTTAACAGCGTTAATGGCAGAAACCTTTTATAGCCATAAAAAAACTTTAGAAAATGCTCACCCCTATGTTCGAGCACTGTTTGCGTGGCATGCCATTGAAGAGATGGAGCACCGCGATGTTGCTTTTGATGTCATGAAACAAGTAGGTGAAGTTCCTGAGTCAACTCGTCGTTTCGTCTTGGTTTTTACAACAGTACTGATGTTTGGCTTTACACTCTATCGCACGAATATCATGTTGAAATGTGATGGCTTTAGTTCTAGAGAAAGATTCTTGATGAGTCTTAAAGGCTTACCTTGGTTCTTTGGTAAAAATGGCACATTAACCGCTATGAAAAGTCAATATTTAGATTGGTTTAAAAAAGATTTTCATCCAAGTCAGCATCCAGTCATTCGTCAATATCCTGTTTGGATTGAAACACTCGAAAAGACAAATGATCCTATTGCAGCTGGTGAAGCATTTTGGCAAGCAGGTTTATAACCTGCTTGTTACCATTTTGCATAATGTTGTTCTAGTAAGCCGTATTGTTCATTGCAATTGATTATATCGGATGCCTCATGTTCAATCGTGCCACTAATTTTAGCTTGCCACTGATTGAACTGACTGCCGATCATTCTTAAATTAATATTTTCGTATCTACACCAACCAATATGCACTTGTAGATTAAGCTTTTGATCTAGAGAGCTAATTTGCCAAAGTTCATCATTTACTTTTTCAAATAAAACATCTGCTAGTGGAAATAAAACTCCGTTAATCCATAAGCAGTTTTCATTACCAAAGCTTTCATTAACCCCTGAAGCTAAATTTAAACCGATACGCCGCCCTTGCTCATCCCAAAAGTTACATGAAAGCCAGAACCAAGCTGTTTCAGGTCGCAAAAAGCCACAAGTATCATCTAAAGATGCAAATGTCTTTTCATCAAATTGTACGACTTGGTTTTGTTTATTAATAAACATGCCCTCTACAGCCAGAGTGGACTGCTTTTGGGTATAAGTCCAACCGTTAATGCCTGTCGGTGTACATAAACTTAATATATCGGTTCCAGCACAAAAAATTCGAGCGCTAAGTTGAATCTCTCCATATTTTGTGACTCGAATGTACCGCACACCATTGGCATGCTGAATATCAAACTGATAAGGCGATTTAGAAAAATAACTTTGATTAAACAACGGCTGTTCATCAAGATAGGTTTTATGACCTAAAGGCTGAATGGCATTCCACTCAATAACCTGCCCTGTTTCATGATCATAAATATAGAAAAAACCATGCCCAACCCAGCCGATATCTGCAATCGCTAAACCAATACTATAGTGTTTGTGTTGAATACCGCAGAATTTAAATTTTTTATATTTTAATTGCTTACGCCAGCCTTTAAGGATCTTACCGTAAGGGGTTTTATAAATATAATGTTGTACATGAATGGTTGACGGTACAGATTCAAAACGCCCATAACGAGGCTGTCCATTTTCTTGAATTAAATCCATTTACCCACTTCCATATGAATATTAGATTTCAAATGACCTATACCACGGTCAAATACGTGTTTTCCCAAATTGTTGCAGCAAAATCGCCTTTTATTAAATGAATATAGCGCCCTGCTACACAATCTATTGCTAAGCAGTCATCAATATCAATGACTCGATCTGTATGTGCTTTTTGCCACTGCCGATCTATAAATTGTTTACCTAATTGTTTGGCAGCTACCGCATTTGGTGCAACCACAAACTCATAACGGTGAAGTTCACCGAATTCACTTGCATTATATCCGCCCAGATTAATTAAATATAATTTTAAATCATCTGCTTGTGGAGCGGCGTCTGTAAAGTGAATTTGATAATTTTGCCCTTGAGACCTAACACCAGAGAGCTTGGCCCAAGCATCAATATGTAATCCTTGAGCCTCACCAAACCAAGCCTGTTTAAGTTGAGGATAAACTTCTTCCAAAGTATCTCCTACAGCCATGACTACATCATGAACTTCTGTATTAGCACGGGCATGACGCCCGCCTAACATCACCATAAACAAACTTGGCATTGTTGTATCCTCTTACATCTCGACCATTTCTACGCCATCAATACGTGCAACTGTCATTAAATCTTTATCGCCACGACCTGAAACAGTTGCAATAATAATCTGATCTTTAGACATGGTTGGTGCAAGCTTAGAGACGTATGCCATCGCGTGCGAGCTTTCAAGTGCAGGAATAATCCCTTCGATTTTAGTTAAATCACGGAAACCTTGCAGAGCTTCTGTATCATTAATCGGCACGTATTCTACGCGCTTCATATCTTTCAAGAAGCTATGTTCAGGACCCACCCCCGGATAATCAAGGCCCGCTGAGATACTGTGTGTCTCAATAATCTGGCCCTGTTCATCACTCATCAAGTAAGTACGGTTACCGTGTAATACACCCACATGACCTGCATTTAATGGTGCAGAGTGTTTACCAGTTTCAATACCAAAACCAGCTGCTTCAACACCATACATTTTCACGTTGGCATCGTTTAAAAACGGATAGAACAAGCCCATTGCATTTGAACCACCACCCACGCATGCAACTAATGCATCTGGTAAGCGGCCTGCTTGTTCCAAGATCTGTTTACGTGCTTCACGGCCAATAATCGACTGGAAGTCACGAACGAGTTGAGGATATGGATGTGGACCTGCAACTGTACCAATGACATAGTAAGTCGTATCAACATTAGTTACCCAGTCACGCATCGCTTCGTTCATGGCATCTTTCAGCGTTTTAGAACCACTTTGTACAGGAACAACTGTAGCACCCAACAAACGCATACGATAAACGTTCATCGCTTGACGCTTAACATCTTCAGCGCCCATATAAACAACACATTCAAGACCTAAACGTGCTGCAATTGTTGCTGTTGCTACACCATGCTGCCCTGCACCAGTCTCGGCAATAATACGTTTTTTGCCTGAAAGTTTTGCAAGTAATGCTTGACCAATCGTGTTATTTACCTTGTGTGAGCCTGTATGATTCAAGTCTTCACGTTTAAGGTAAATTTGCGCACCACCTAACTCTTTTGACCATCGCTCAGCATAATAAAGTGGACTAGGACGACCTACATAGTAGGCTAGATCACGGTCGAATTCTGCCAGAAACTGTTCATCATTTTTCATGCGAGAATAGAGATTTTCTAAATCTTCTAATGCCGCCATGAGTGTTTCTGACACAAAACGTCCGCCATGGATACCGAAATGCCCTGCAGCATCTGGGTACTGTGTATAGTCAATCACATTGTTTTGCTGATCCACGTTGGACTCCTTGCATAAATCGTTCAATGAGTTGTTGGTCTTTTATACCTTTTGCGGACTCTACGCCTCCGCTCACATCTACTGCAAAAGCACCGGTAGTATGAATAGCGTCAATGACATTGTCAGGGGTTAAACCACCTGCCAAGATTAAAGGAATATCAAGTTTTGGAAATTTAGACCAGTCAAACTGATGTCCTGTGCCCCCTTTAAGCTCAGGATGCCACGCATCGAGCAATACAGCACTGGCACCAGCCATCTGATATTTTTGAATTTCAGCAATTACATCTAAATCAGGTTTAACCTGAATCGCTTTATACCAGCGTCGTTTACAATGGCGAGCTATTACCTGACATTGTTCTGGAGTTTCATCGCCATGTAGTTGTAATACATCTAGGGGAACACAATCAAGTACATCCTGAATTTCAGCAGCACTCGCATTTACAAACAAACCTACCATTTGTACATAAGGTGGAATTACTTTTGCTAATTCTTGGGCCTGTTCAATTGTTACATGTCTTGGGCTTGGCGGAAAAAAAACAAAGCCTATCGCATCTGCTCCAGCAACAACAACTGCCTGAACATCTGGCATCCGAGTAATTCCACAGATTTTTGCTCGTGTACGTTTTTGGTTTGATGGGCTCATGATCTGCCTAAACTACAACCATTTCTTAAAATAAGCGCCATTGTAATGCAATTTTTGTCCCTTGCGTAAAAGTTCTCTGGGAATTGGGCTAAATGACATTGTATGAAATAAATCGCCACTTTATACTGCGTAAAATTGGAAGCAAGTGTAAGCAATTCATGCTTTAGGGAAGCTGGTGAAAGTCCGGCACTGCCCCCGCAACGGTAACAATGTAAAGCATATTTTTTAAGTCGATATCGACTTACACCACTGCAGTGATGTGGGAAGGTGAATATGTCCATAACATGAATATGGCGCTGAAGTCCGGAGACCTACTTGTTTCATCTATCTACCCGATCATTCACGTGGGGTGAATGTATGGAGCATGTTATGTCTAAATCTTTTCAACCTACTCGTCTGGTAGGGGCTATCGCTATTGCGATGGGGTTTTCACCTGTTATTTTTGCTGAAGATACAACCAACGCAACTCAGCTTGATCCAATTGTAGTCACTGCTTCAAAAAGTGCTGAAAAAGCGAGTGAGGTTCCGGCGCGTATTTCAGTTATTGATGAAAAAACAATAGAACAAAATCCAATTGCAGATTTACCCTCGCTATTAAGAAAAGAAGCTGGCTTAACTATTCATCAAACAGGTGGTTATGGCCAAACAGCTTCTGTATTTATCCGAGGAGCTAGTGCTGGACACACTCTATTTTTACAAGACGGTATGCGTTCAAATACTGCGACTGTAGCTGGTCAAAATATTCACTTATTTGATACAACCGATATTAAACAAATTGAAATATTACGAGGTCCTGCATCAGTTCAATATGGTACTGATGCTATTGGCGGTGTAATTCAATTAATTTCAAAAACTCCTACACAAAATAAAATCTTTACGACAATCGAAGCTGGTGAGAAGAATACTTATAAATCTATTTTAGGTTTAGATTTAGCCCAAGATGGTTATTATGCTCAAATTCGTGGTCAACGTTTTGAAACAGATGGTGATCAAATTATTAGCAATGACAATCGCAAAGCTGGTTTTGATCAAAAAGGATATTCAGCTAAAGTTGGCGTTGAAAAAGAGCAATATGCTTTATCAGCTGAAATCAAAGAAAATAAAGGTACTGGAGACTTTTTTTCTTATGGCGCAGCGCAAGCGTATGATTTTACTAACCGCTTATATAATGTTAACGCCCGCCTTAATTTGACTAAAAATATTATTTGGAATACTCGTCTTTCTCAATTTGAAGACCAATATAATTTAATAAAAGCAGCGTATCCGTCAATTGTAAATACGAAGCAACAAGAGGTAGATTCAAATATTAAATGGCAATTTACACCAAGCCAAAATATTTTATTTGGGGTAGAACATAATAAAACAACTGCAGAGAAAGTAGTTGCTTATAGTGGCGATACAGGATTCGATAATTCTAATAAGACGACTGGCTATTATTTACAACATCAATATCAACATGATGGCATTAATACCCAAGCAGGTATTCGTGTAGAAGATAATGACCAATTTGGTACACATACAGTTGGACAACTTGCGGGGCGCCTTCTTGTAACACCAACCACAAGTGTATATGCAAATATTGGTACAGCTTTCCGTGCACCAGTTGTAGGACAAATTATTACGGAACCAGCTTGGTGGGGAGGAAATCCAGATTTAAAACCAGAAGAAAGTGTGTCATATGAACTTGGATTTGATCAAAAACTAAATCACGGCTTAAATGTATATGGTTCGGTTTATCAAACTAAGGTTGATAACTTGATGGTATCTTCTGCTGCAACAAATTTCGTATTTTATAATATTGATAAAGCAACCTTAACTGGGGCTGAGTTAGGTTTAAAATGGTCACTAGATAATTGGTTTATCAATGCTGAATATGCTTACATTCAACCTAAGAATGATGAAACTGATCAAGATGCGCCAAATCGCCCACGTCAAAACTTTAATATGAATATTGGTTGGGATAATGGTGTATATGGCTTCAACACTGCTTTTATTGCAAAAGGCAAAGCAAAAGATATACAAGATGTTCCAGGCTATACTACTGTTGATTTTAACGCTTATTGGCAAATGAACCCAAATGTCAAAATCTTTACTAACATCCAAAATTTATATGATACAGACTATAAGACTGCATGGAATAAAGAAGTTGGTTCATACTATATTGCCAGTGGCCGTCTTGCATCAGCTGGTGTGACCTTGAGCTACTAAGCAAAACTTTATTATAAAAATATTTTCTTAACTCCAGTTTCGGGGTAATGTTCTGACCGACATTATCCCTTTTTTATGTTCAGGATATCCATCATGGGACACCGTTTAAGCAAAATCTATACACGCACAGGCGACTCAGGTACCACAGGTTTAGGCGATGGTTCTCGTGTTGCCAAGGACGATTTACGAATTGCAGCGCTTGGTGATGTCGATGAACTTAACGCCATAATTGGGGTACTTCGTGCTCAAATCACCAATAGCCAAGTAACTGATAAGGTTGATTGGGATAAAAGCTTAAGTTTGATTCAACATTGGCTTTTTGATTTAGGTGGAGAGGTTTGTATTCCAAATTACAATTTACTCCAGCCCGTTTGTATTGAGTTTCTTGAAAAAGAAATTGACCGTATGAATGAAGATTTACCAATGCTTAAAGAGTTTATTCTGCCGTCTGGCACTTTATCGTGCAGTTACGCTCATCAAGCACGTGCTGTTTGTCGACGTGCAGAACGATCTCTGATGTCAGTACAAACTCGTGATCAAAATATTCAGGCCACTGCCCTTCAACTTTTAAATCGCCTATCTGACTGGTTATTTGTTGCATCACGAGCTTTACAGCGTGCCGAAGGTGGTCAAGAAGTGCTTTGGCAAAAAAATATTAATGAGATTATTTAAAAATAGATTAGATTAAACATGGTCTCTGCTCTATTTAAAGAGGCCATCGTCAAAATATTTCATAGAAGAAAATTATGCGCATTATTGGTCATCGTGGTGCACGCCGAGAAGCTCCTGAAAATACATTAGGTGGGTTTCAGCACATAAAGAATTTAGGTATTCGCGGTGTCGAATTTGATATTCGTCAACTTCAAGACCAAGAGTTAGTCGTTATTCATGATGACAATTTTTTGCGTACCGCCGGTGTCGATCAAATTGTAGAGCAATCAACATTGGCTCAAGCACTATCATTTGACCATCGTCAAAATTGGCCTAATTGGCCAACCTTTGAACCAACCCCTACTCTTACAGGCGTTTTAAACTTGCTTAATAACTTCGATCATATTGAAGTTGAAGTTAAAGCTGTAAGAGATATGGTGTTGGCCGAAAGGCTCGTTCAAAAGCTCGAGACTGAGTTACAAGGTTTTGAGAAAGATGTGACTATCACAAGTTTTGATCTTCAGATTCTAACCGCCTTACGCGATATCAACTCTCAATTTAAACGCGGATTGTTAGTTGAACTTCCTGTTGGGGCAACGGCAATTGAACTCGCCCATCAATATGGGTGCTGTCATATTGGCTGGCACGACCAGCTGGCAACAGATGAAATGATTCAATTGTCTCATCAAGCTGGTTTGAACATTAGTGTGTGGACAGTTAATGATGTAGAAAGAGCAAAAAGGCTGCGTGATTTAGAAATTCAGGGCTTAATTACAGATATTCCAACCACGATGTTACAAGCCTCATAAATATAAAAAAGGTGGTAAAACCACCTTTTATTTCTTTTGTGCCTGAATAAGGCGCTGTCCACTCTGATCAAGTAAATATAGCGTATTACCTACAAGTTGAAAGCGTTGAATACGTTGCAAAGCATCCACAAGCTCTGCCTCTTGAGCCAACGCACCATCACAGCTTGAGTGGCCAGCGTTTACTTGCATATCAAGTTTTTGCTGGCTGAAATTAAATGTATACCGACCAAAAATTCCATTACAGCCAGTATGGCCCGATACTGTTTTGATTGCAGAATTTAAAGAAAGTGTCGGCCACTGTGTAAAGAATTTTGCCTTATGACCGCTGATCTGGGTGATCTGCCAATCAATATCTTGAACGCCATCCGGACTCACTCTCTTTTTTACAACAGGGGCTTGAGTCTGATGAACTGTTCTTTTTGTTTGAACTTTTTTTGTATTTTGTTCAGGTGCACTTTGACATGCGGCTAATACAAGACTGATTGTGACCAAGACGCACTTCAAAGATAATTTTCTAGAAATATCAATGCTGTTCTTTTTTTTCAATCGTTGTACGTTCATTAAACAACTTCTCCTGCTTGAAAAACTCTTTGACATAGTTTAATTCTGTTACGGTTCTTTCAATACATCTGTACAATAATGCTAGTGATTCTCACTAAGCACGTGCTAATATGAAAGATAGAATAGCAATATATCTTGATGATTGGTTTTGCTATGTCGTTTTGTCTTTGTACCTTGTTTCACAAGGATTCTAGGAGCGCTGCCGGATATGACTTCCGCCCCACTCAAAGCCCCAATTAACTGGACCGCTAGCATTACCTTAATTGGTTTACCAATTCTTGCCGCAATCATAATCCCGATTTATGCGTATTATTATGATTTTAGTGTAAGCGCATGGGTAAGCTTATTTTTTCTTTTAGCTCTAAGTAGTATGGGGATTACTGCTGGTTATCATCGCCTTTGGGCTCATCGAGCTTATGAAGCGTCGTTACCACTTAAAATTCTTTTAATGATCGGTGGAACATTTGCCGTACAAAATAGTATTTTGTTCTGGGCATCTGGTCACCGTACTCACCATCGACATGTTGATGATGTTGATGAAGATCCATATTCAATTGAACGTGGTTTTTGGTATGCCCATATGGGTTGGATGATCCGCGATCATTCTCCATCTGAGCCTGACTTTAAAAATGCACCAGACCTTCTCAATGATAAATTGGTCATGTTCCAGCATAAATATTATGCGCTACTTGTAGTTGCAGTTCATGTTGGTATTTTAGGTTTAATTGGTTGGGCAACTGGCGACTTATGGGGCGTAGTCCTTTTAGGTGGTCTATTGCGTTTAATCATTAGCCATCAAGTTACATTCTTTATCAACTCACTTTGCCACATGTGGGGTAAACGTCCGTATACAGACGAAAACACTGCACGTGATAATTTCTGGTTAGCTATTGCTACTTGGGGTGAGGGTTACCATAACTATCACCACATCTTCCAATACGACTATCGTAATGGTGTGAAATGGTGGCAATATGACCCAACAAAATGGTTAATTTGGTCATGTTCTAAACTCGGTCTAGCTAAAAATTTACGTCGTATTCCTAGCTTTAATATTAAGAAAGCTGAATTAGCGATGAAATTTAAATATGCTGAACAAGACCTTGCTATTTATGGTCACGATGTAAATGCTGATATGACTCAGATGAAACAACGTATTGCTCAGGAATACGAAGCTTTTACCCATACATTAAATGACTGGGCAAAGCTTAAAGAGCAAGAGCTACAAGCGAAAAAAGCAGCGATGGCTGAAAAAATCCATAAAATGGATCATAAGCTTAAAGTTGATTTCCAATTACTTGAGCATCGTCTAAGTCATCATCGTGAGTGTTTAGAAACTTTAATGCGCAACATTAAAAAGAACACCAATGTAGTATCAGACTAAAATAAATTCTGATCTAAAATAGCTCTTTCGGGAGCTATTTTTATGCCCGCTTTTTAACTATGGTATAGTGAAATCCGCTCTCTCTATTTTGCTAAACCTATGCAGTTTAATCCACTCTATCCTTCGCTTCCGTCTAAATTATTTCATGTTCAGCAACCATCACCTTTGCGTGGTGCAAAAGCAGGACATTTTAACAGTGCCTTGGCTGATGAACTGCAATGGTCAGAAGATGATAAAAATGGATGGGTTGAGATCTGTAGCGGACAGCGTACATTCCCTGAATTTTCTCCTCTGGCTATGGTTTATGCTGGCCACCAATTTGGGCAATGGGCAGGACAACTCGGCGATGGGCGTGGCTTACTAATTGCGCAAATAATAAATACAAAGGGTCAAACCATCGACCTTCATCTAAAAGGTGCAGGCCCTACCCCTTATTCAAGAATGGGAGATGGACGAGCCGTATTACGCTCTGTGGTCCGTGAATATTTAGCAGGACATGCTCTAAATGCTTTAGGCGTCGCTTCTAGTCATGCAGTCGGTTTTACAACCTCGACTCAAGGCGTACAGCGCGAAAAACTAGAGTTAGGGGCAATGCTACTCAGAACATCTGAATGTCATATTCGTTTAGGACACTTTGAATGGATTAATCAGTACGCGCCTGAGTTGCTGTCAGAATTCACTCAAAAATGTATTGAATGGCATTATCCAGAATGCCTAGAAACCGAAAATCCAATTTTATCCTTTGCTAAAAAGGTGGTTGAGCGTACTGCAATCATGATTGCGAAATGGCAATTGGTTGGGTTTGCTCACGGCGTCATGAATACCGATAACTTAAATATTACAGGTTCAACACTCGATTTTGGTCCATATGGCTTTATGGAGCGTTTCCGTCCGAACTGGATCAACAACCATTCCGATTATCAAGGTCGCTATACTTACCAAAATCAACCGAGTATTGGTCATTGGAACTTATGGACGTGGTTAAACAACTTAATTCCTCTCGCTGAATCCGAACAAAAAGATCAGTTCAAAGAAGAGTTAGCGCGTTGTTTAGAACAATTTGAACCGATTTTTTTAGAGCACTATGGGCAAGGTTTATGTCAAAAAATGGGACTTCCCCATTTCCATAAAGACAGTCTGGATTGTAGTTTTGCTTTTTTAAGAATCTTACAAACTGAACAACTCGATTACACGCAAAGTTTTATTCGTCTTCAAAATAAAGAATACAAAGCTTTACGAGATGATTGTCTTGATACTCGACAGTTTGATGCGTTTCTTAGCCAATATGAAAGCATTCGTGAGCATCAAGATACTGATGAGCTGGATGCGAATATGCAAAAAGCAAATCCAGTTTATATTTTACGTAATCACATGGCACAGCGTGCTATTGAAGCAGCTGAACGAGACGATTTTAGTGAAGTAGATCGTTTATTTAAGCTACTTAATCATCCATACACAAGACAACCAGAGCTTGAGCAACCACAAGATTTAGGGCCATTACCAAGTGATGTTCCAGATGTAGCAGTGAGCTGTTCTTCTTAATACTTTAAAGACTAAAACTCTCTTAAATCGCTTAGGAGAGTTTCTCAAATATCAAAGAATAATATATGAAAATTATACCTATCATTATTTGTACATTTCTTATAGTTCCACTCGGAATCGCTTTTTATAAATATGAAAAATATTTACCAACTTTTATGCCAAGTCATCAAGCTCTTTCAAATAAAGAGATATTAGAACTCATCAAGACAAAGCCCATCACCTCAATTGAAGTATTTAAAAACCAACGCGTACTTCTACTTAAAAATAATGAAGAGGTAATTCGGCAATATCCTATTCGTCTTGGCTTTAATCCCAAAGGACATAAACATTTTGAAAATGACGGAAAAACACCTGAGGGAGTTTATTCTATAGATTGGCGTAACTCACAAAGTGCGTACTATAAATCTTTGCATATTTCCTATCCCGATGCGAAAGATATTGCTTATGCCAAGCAACATAATCAACCAACAGGTGGAGATATCATGATTCATGGATCTGCTCCAAAATCTTTACTCTCGATGCCTTTTAGCTCGACTTATATGCCCCATAAGGATTGGACGTTAGGATGTATCGCGGTTAGAAATGTAGATATAGATGAAATTTGGCAATTAGTACCCAATCACACCAAGATTATAATTTATCCATAACTCTTTAAAACTATCCACATTTTCTGTGGATAACATTGTGGTTATCCACAGAATAACTTTTATGAAGGCTTATTCTTCTGGGTATTCGAAGCGGTAACCTACACCATAAACTGCTTGAATCCACTCATGGCGGTTACCAGTTTCAGCCGCTTCACTAATTTTTCGGCGCAAGTTTTTGATATGACTGTCAATTACGCGATCGGCAACATCAAAGCTATCTGGATTAATGTGATCCAATAATTGTGCACGTGAATAAACTTGCCCCACATGCTCTAAAAATAGCTCAAGTAAGCGAAATTCGGTTGGCGTTAAACTCAACGATTTTTGTTGATACCAAATTCTTTGCTGAGCTTTATCAATTCGGAAAGAATCATTTTGTTCAGGCTCTGCCTTACGCTCTAAACGGCGTAAAACTGCTTGTACGCGAGCCACCAACTCTTTTGGACTAAATGGCTTACATACATAATCATCAGCACCCATGTTGAGACCTAATACACGGTCAATTTCTTCGGTACGGGCAGTGACCATAATAATCGGTAAATCTGATTGTTCACGAACTTTACGGCAAATCGTTAAGCCATCCATTCGAGGAACCATTAAGTCCAAAATCATCAAATTCGGTTTACGTTGTTGGAAACTCGCAAAGGCATCTTGACCATCATGAAACATACTTACTTCAAAACCGGCAGCTTCAAGATAATCACGCACCAAATGTGCTAATTCCACTTCATCTTCAACCAACATCACATGTTTCATGAGATATTTTTCCTTTTATATTTAACTCTGCTTTTTAAAAGTAAGTACACAACGTAAACCACCTAATGGTGAATGTTCAAAACTGAGTGTACCACCAAGCGCTTGCGCAATTTTACAAGACAAAGCCAAACCAAGCCCTGTTCCACCTGTACTACGCGTACGCGAATCATCTACGCGATAGAAACGTTCACCTAAACGGGATAACTGCTCATCACTTAAACCATAAGGACTGTCATCGACATACAAAGTCCACTCTTGAGGAGTCTGGCTCGTATGAATATGAATTTTGCCACCTGTTTCTGTATAACGAATACTATTACTAATTAAATTAACAACAATCTGTTTAAATCGATCACGGTCTAATAATAGCGGAGAACTTGTCCCTTCAACCTGAATTTCAAGACCAGCCTGCTCAAGTTTTGGTTTAAAGTTTTCAACTTCTTGTAATACCACTTCCCACGGATTAACAGAACTTAAATAACACTTAAGCTGCTGGGCATCTGCCTGTGCCAGATCTGCAAGGTCTTGGGTCAATTTTTTCAAGCTTGAAACCTGACGCATCATCGCATCTAAATGTTCAGGAGTCGCTTTTCGAATCCCGTCTTGCATCGCTTCAATTTGTGCTTGTAATACAGCCAGCGGCGTTTTTAACTCATGAGAAGTATCTGCCACCCATTGACGTCGCGACTCTTCATGCTGATGTAAAATTTCTGCCAAATGGTTCAATTGAGTTGATAAATCACCCAACTCATCATTTCGTTTAATAACAACTTGATGTTGATAATTTCCTTTCGTTAATTCATTGGTTGCATTTAATAAACGCTGAATCGGCTTTTTAAAATAAGTTGCCATTAATAGCGCTGCAACTAGACTTGAAAGTAAAGTTAAAGCATAAATTAAGAGTAAATAGCGCTTTTGATTACTAAAGAAATTAATACTCAAAGCATCTTCTTTATCTAAAACAGGTTTTAAACCTAAATATCCAACCACTTGATTGTTTAAGATAATCGGGCGAAATGACATCTGATCTGAAGAAGGCGGCTCACCTACAACAAACTGGTGCCGTGCATCATATAAAGATAAACGGGAACTCAAACCCAAACGGTCAGGCAAAGCAATAAAACGCTTTTTACCATTTTGGGTTTCAATATCTTTTAAGCTCCCTTTCTTTGATTTATTTTTATCATCACTTGGGCGAAATTGGTTTGCGCTTAAGGGGAATCTTAATCCTTCAAAGGGTTGATATTGAGAAGGTAAATTTTGCTCAAGCGTTCTTAACTCTTCATCGCTAAAAATAGTATTTTTATTTGTCGGTGCAACTTGCGGTGAAATATTAATAAGGGCATGTTCATCGAAAGAATGCTGTTGTATGGCAATATCATATTGACGACGAAGCCACCACTGCGAAAGACGATCATAGTCATCGGGAGCCGCGGTTCCTTCGATTTGTAAAATCTGTGCCTGAATCGCATTCCCCCAATCATGGTACACCGTATAGACATCGCCCAAATTGGTAATGAGACGGTCGAGTTTCTGCATTTCAACGTCAGCCACATATTTGGCAAAGTTCTTTTGCATTGTCCAGTGCAAAACACTCAAGCTTGCAGTCGCAATAAGCAATGTGGTGAGCAAGACTGTCAAAAACAACCGTAATGCAATGGGAACACGTAGAACGTTCAAAAGCACTCTCTCATTTTTACCCTATATTTCGCATTGTAACCAACAACGAAAAGAAAAACTCTCCATTGTTTCTACATCTTTATTATCTAATCTTTAACCCATCAGTAAACACAACATTAAAAGGCTTTAGATATGAAAATGACGGCAAAAATTGCATTATTCAGTGCGGCAATTGTAACAATGGGAAGTTTAGCGGCGTGTCAATCGACGACTCAACCACCAAAGCCAGAGCGTGGAATGATGCAAGATGGTCCACGTGAAGGCCACCACCGTATGAAACATCGTGAGTTCACACCAGAACAAAAAGCAGCATGGGAACAGCACCGTGCAGAACGTCAAGCTCGCTTTCAACAAATCCAAAAAGCATGTGATGGTAAGGCCAACGGACAAGCAGTAAATGTTCAAGTTGGAGATAAGACACTTGAAGGTACTTGTAACCTTCGTTTTGAACCAAAGCGCCCTCAACCAGCAGTTAACGCCCCTGCTCCTGCATCAGCTCAAGTAAAATAATTCTAAAAATCATAAAACAAAAGGCGCCTATAGGCGCCTTTTGTTTATACATAACTGTTTACGATTTTGACTATTTGTATCATATAAACATAACCAAAAGTGTTTACACTCAAAGCACTTAGCTAGTTTAAGCATTTTTTTCTTGACTTTGCAGTCACAAAGTAAAGGTCCTGAGGTGCTTGTGCAGTTATGCAAGTTGTTGCACGATGTAATAGTCCAAGGTGCCTCATGGCACATTCTCATAGATTAAGATTATAACTCTGGTTTCACCAGTATTGAGGAACCCGATATGCCACAATACAAAGCGCCCTTACGTGATATGCAATTCGTTTTGCATGAATTATTAAATGCTGAAGAACACTATGCAAAATTACCTGATTTCCAAGGTAACGTAAGCCGTGAATTGGTTGATCAATATTTAGAAGCTGCGGCAGACTTTTGTGAAAATGAACTTTCTCCTTTAAACCAAGTTGGCGACCGTGAAGGTTGTACTTGGAATGATGGCGTAGTTACCACTCCAACAGGCTTTAAAGAAGCTTATCAAAAATATATTGAACTTGGCTTTCCGTCTTTATCAGCAGAAGAACAATACGGTGGTCAGGCTTTACCTAACTCTTTAGGTATTGCAATTTCTGAAATGGTTGGTACAGCAAACTGGTCTTGGGGTATGTACCCTGGCTTGTCTCACGGAGCTGTACGTACATTAGAACATCACGGTTCTGATGAACAAAAAAATACTTATTTACCAAACCTTGTTTCAGGTGTTTGGACAGGTACGATGTGCTTAACTGAATCTCATGCAGGTTCTGACTTAGGTATTATCCGTTCTAAAGCAGAACCAAATGCTGACGGTAGCTATGCAATTTCTGGCGAGAAAATCTTTATCTCTGCTGGTGAACATGACATGGCTGAGAACATCATTCATATCGTTCTTGCTCGTTTACCAGGTGCACCAAAAGGTACCAAAGGTATCTCATTATTCATCGTTCCTAAATTCCATGTAAATGCAGATGGTACTGTGGGCGAGCGTAATGCGGTTCGTTGTGGTTCTATCGAACACAAAATGGGTATTCATGGTAATGCCACTTGTGTCATTAACTTTGACCAAGCGAAAGGTTACTTGATTGGACCTGAAAACCGTGGTTTGAACTGTATGTTCACCTTCATGAACACAGCACGTATTGGTACTGCTGTTCAAGGTTTAGCCGCGTCTGAATCATCTTTCCAAGGTGCGTTGACTTACGCGAAAGAACGTTTAGCAATGCGTTCACTTTCTGGTCCTAAAGCCCCAGAAAAAGAAGCAGATCCTATTATCGTTCACCCTGCTGTTCGTAACATGCTTTTAACTCAAAAAGCGTTTGCTGAAGGCGGTCGTGCTCTTGTTTACTTACTTGCTCAATACGCTGACGTCGTTGAAAAAGGCGAAACTGAAGAAGAGCGTAAGTTTGCTGACAACATCTTGTCTTTATTGACTCCAATTGCAAAAGCATTCTTAACTGAAACAGGTTCTGAATCTGCTAAGCATGGTGTACAAGTCTTCGGTGGTCATGGCTTTATTTCTGAGCATGGTATGGAGCAAATTGTACGTGATACGCGTATTGCTTGCTTGTATGAAGGTACAACTGAAATTCAAGCACTTGATTTGTTAGGTCGTAAAGTATTGCAAACTCAAGGTGCAATGCTACGTGACTTCACTAAGATCATCCATAAATTTGTAGAAGCAAACAAAGACAATGCTGCTATGAAAGAATTTGTTGAACCGCTTGCGGCTCTTAACAAAGAATGGGGCGATCTAACGATGCAAATCGGTATGCGTGCGATGCAAAACCCAGATGAAGTCGGCGCTGCCGCTGTAGATTACCTGTACTTCTCAGGTTATATCACTTTAGCTTACCTATGGGCTCGTATGGCGCTTGTAGCACAAGAGAAATTAGCAGCTGGTACAACTGATGTTGACTTCTATAATGCGAAAGTAACTACTGCTCGCTTCTACTTCAAAAAAATCTTGCCACGTGTTCGCTCACATGTAGATGTTATTGCTGGTGGTCTAGATCCATTGATGTCATTAGACGCTGAACATTTCGCTTTCTAACCATAGTTAGTTGCGATATGCAATGTTAAAAAACAAAAAAGGACTGCTCAGTTTTGACGGTCCTTTTTTTATAAAATCAATGATAAATTTACACTTTAAATTCTATATCCATTTCGTTTTACAGGATATCTAGCACAGGCCAATGTGCACAAAAAAGGTGAACGATTATGCCAATTTACAATGCTCCTTTAGCTGATATGAAATTCATCTTAAATGATGTATTCAAAGCAGAACAATTTTGGCAGTCTAATGAGAAACTTGCTCATGTAGATGCTGCAACAGCTGAAGCAATTTTAGAAGAAATGGCTAAATTTGCTCAGAACGTGACTCATCCATTAAACCGTACCGGTGACGAAGAAGGTGCTCGCTATGAAAACGGCGAAGTATTCACACCAGCTGGTTTTAAAGATGCATTTCGTCAATATGCAGAAGGTGGTTGGATTGGCTTAGGTGCCGATGAAGAATGGGGCGGTCAAGGCATGCCAAAAATGCTCACCGTTCTTTCTGATGAAATGTTATTCGCGACTAACCCATCATTTATGCTCTACCCGCTTCTTTCAGTGGGTGCAGGTATGGCTTTAAGCAGCTACGCATCTCAAGAGCAAAAAGAAACGTATTTACCTAAGATTTATTCAGGTGAATGGTCAGGCACCATGTGCTTAACCGAGCCACATGCCGGTACTGATTTAGGTATTATCAAAACTAAAGCAGAACGTAACGAAGACGGTACTTACAACATCACAGGTACTAAAATCTTTATCACTGGCGGTGACCATGATTTAGCAGAAAACATTATTCACTTGGTACTCGCTAAAACTCCAGATGCCCCTGCGGGTTCACGTGGTATCTCGCTATTTATCGTACCGAAATACCTTGTAAATGAAGATGGTTCTTTAGGTGACCGTAACCATGTTGGCCCAGGTTCTATTGAACATAAAATGGGTATTAAAGCATCTGCAACTTGTGTGATGAACTTTGATGGAGCAAAAGGTTTCCTCGTTGGTAAAGAGAACGAAGGTCTTGCTGCTATGTTTGTCATGATGAACTACGAACGTTTATCAATGGGTATTCAAGGTTTAGGCGCTTCTGAATTTGCATATCAAAATGCTGCTCAATACGCGACTGACCGTTTACAAGGTCGTAGTGCAGCTGGTGTTCAATCACCAAATAAGCCTGCTGACAGCATTTTAGTCCATGGTGATGTACGTCGTATGTTGTTAAACGTACGTGCAAACAATGAAGCATCTCGTGCTTTTGCAGTCTATGTAGGCCAACAACTCGATATCACTAAATTCTCGACTGATGCAGCAGCAGTGAAAAAAGCCAATGACCGCGTTGCGCTTTTAACTCCAATTGCAAAAGCTTACCTCACAGATACAGCATTCCAAGCAACTTTAGATGCTCAGATGGTGTTCGGTGGTCACGGTTATATTCGTGAATGGGGCATGGAGCAATGTATTCGTGATCTTCGTATTGCTCAAATCTACGAAGGAACTAACGGCGTTCAATCTCAAGATTTAATTGGTCGTAAAACCATTAAATGTGGCGGTGCGTTCATTGCTGAATACATCACTGAAATTCGTGACTTTGCAAATGACTTAGATACCGATTTGAACTTCATTAAAGATGCAACTTTAGATGCTGCAACTGAAATCGAAGCAATCACTCAGTTTATTATTGA
This sequence comes from Acinetobacter lactucae, assembly GCF_013122135.1. Classification (NCBI taxonomy): domain Bacteria; kingdom Pseudomonadati; phylum Pseudomonadota; class Gammaproteobacteria; order Moraxellales; family Moraxellaceae; genus Acinetobacter; species Acinetobacter lactucae. The sequence continues at coordinate 578,461 of NZ_CP053391.1, read as the reverse complement.
GCAAGCTGCTGAAAATGTAGAGTTCCCGAACTCGGCTGCTGTTGATTATTTACATGCAGTGGGTCTACTCAGCTTCGCGTATATGTTTGCAAAAATTTCAGCAGCAGCAAAAGATAAGTCGGGTGATTTCTACCAAAACAAACTTGCTTTAGCGCAATACTTTGTTGAACGTATCTTGCCTGATATTGATGCGCGTATTGCAAAAATTAAAGCTGGTTCTAACTTGATTATGGGCTTTAGTGAAGATTACTTTACCAATCAAGCTTAATTAATCTTTTTCATAAAAAACGTCTGAATAATCAGGCGTTTTTTGTTTCCAACAATAAAAAGTAGAATACCTTTTAAGTTTTTAATTTCTCGACCAAGAAATCGGCAGTAATATTTACACTAGGCAATAACCCTCGCCTTGTTAACATAAGCAAACTGGTCGTTACATGACCAGCAGACCAATCTGGCAGAACATTCATTAAGCTCCCATTTGCTAATTCATTAATACAAAAAGTTTCAGGTAAAAGCGTAATACCGATTCCTCTTTTTGCAGCTCCCTTCAAGATTTCCGACTCATTCGCCACAAAGCGAACATTTGGCCTTACGACTTCTTTCTGACCATGTATATTTTGAAAATGCCATGGATTCATTTGTAAGTCAGGCCATAAACCTTCATGTTTGAGCAAATCTTTTGGGGTATGAATAGGAGCGACATTCATTAAGTATGTAGGCGCTGCAACAGCAATGATTTTATCGTGTTTAAGTACACGTTGAATTAATCCAGAATCCGGCAATGGTTGAAAATGGCTACGGATCACGATATCAAAGTTTTCACTCATGACATCAACATAACGATCCGTTACTTCTATTTGCAATAATAATTTAGGATAACGTTCTGCAAGTTCAGGCAAACACTCAGATAAAAGATATTGTGCAATCGGTACAGAAGCACTCAACCTGACTACACCACTTGGCTCTTGTTGTTGTATTAGTAAATTTTCTTCTGCGTAACGAAATTCATCGACCGCATTTTTGGCATGTTGATAAAACAGTTTTCCTGCTTCACTTAAGACAAAACTACGTGAACTACGATGAATTAAGGTTAAGCCTAGCTTATTTTCTAATATTGCAACACGCTTACTAATCGTTGATTTAGGTAAATTAAGCTGTTTAGATGCGGCAGAAAATCCTTGATGCTCTACAGCAACGACAAAAAGATAAACATCATTCAAATTTTGTCTAAGTCGCATTTTTCAATGTCCATATATGTAGACAATAAGTTTCATAATACCTGACTACTAGAAACTTTTCTGCCGACTTAAGATGATTTTACACATCACAAAAGAGTAATCATCATGTCAACTTTTACTTTATTTTATGGCGTCCCTTCTGGTTGTTCATTTGGTTCCATTGTTGCGTTGGAATGGTCAGGTTTGCCCTATCAACTTTGTAGAATCGAGATGCCAGCTCAATGCAACACCGAGGAATACCGCCGAATTAATCCAATGGGTGAAACGCCTGCTCTGCTCTACGACAATGGCAAAGTTTTAACGGAAAGCATGGCGATCTTGAACCATATCATGGCAAAAAGCTTGAATGCGGCTTTTCACTATGAACAAGGAACAGAACAACTTAATATGTTTAATCAGAAACTAGCTTTTTTGAATACGACTTTATTCAATGCATTTAGCCCACTCTGGTATAGCCTTGAACATTCTTCATCAGAAGGTAGTAAACAAGCATTGCGTGAATATGGAGCAGCCCAAGTTAAAAAAGCATTTACAGCTTTAGAAAATAGCCTGATAAATCAAACTTGGCTAATGGGCGATCAATTATCTTTTGTGGATGGCTACTACGCTGGTATCTCACGCTGGTTAAAATATCATGATGTTATTGATATTGATCAATTTCCAAACTGTAAACGTCTTTATGAACAATTACAAAATGAACCAGCCGTAAAATTCGCACATGCAATTGAGCAAGAACAGCCTCCTGAGAGTATCGGTCATTTTTTAGGTCATGTTTCACTTAATGAAGTGATTCAACAATATACAAATTTGAAATAGGCTTTCCGTTTTATAGTGAAAATAACCTTAACACCCGAGTTGAATTAAAACTTAGTAAAGACGCCTGAAAAATCAGGCGTTTTTTTTATTTTATTTTTACTATTTCAATTGGCATAAAATTTGTTTAATTTCTAAACATTCCTAAGTAAATAAAAGACTTTACTATGCCTGATCCCAAAAAATATGAGCGCATTCTGGACCGATTTGGTCATTATGCCGTTGAAGCTTTTCATTATTCAGCCTTGTTTATTATCGGGTGTATGGTGGCATGGTCCGCAGCCAATACAGTTTTTGAAATTCTGACCGTCAAGAAGTATGCTTCAATTGATGATATTTTATTATTATTTATCTACTTAGAACTTGGAGCAATGGTTGGAATTTACTTTAAAACCAATCATATGCCTGTGCGCTTTCTGATTTATGTCGCAATTACGGCCTTAACCCGTCTACTCATTTCAGATATTCAACATGACCACAAAGCAGATATCGATCAAGTCATTATTACTGGCTCAATTTTGATTTTAGCCTTATCTATTCTAGTCGTTCGTTTTGCATCTTGGAATTATCCTTCAGTGATGAAAGAGAAACATGCAAAAGCCTCAAACAATTTGAAAACTCCTCAACCACAAGATGACGAGTTAGCATAAAAAAAGGCCTCAATATTGAGGCCTTTTTTATTTTACATTTAACGAACTCGGTAAATATTGTGTCTCGAGTCTACTAATAAGTATTGATTAGGGGTTTTAACCCAGTGGTATCCACGTGGTGGCGCATATAAACGGTGTGCTCGCCAGTCCGAAACATAATAGCGGCTATGGCGATACTGAGTAGGAATACGTTCACCACGTTTAAAAGCAACATAGTTACCATAATGCTTGCCACGATCAGAATTCGACCAAGCTGGTGCTCGATGATCATTACGATAATCATGACGGCGATCATCACGATGCTCATATCGATCATGGTTTTTACCATGGTTATTATCCCAACGGTGTCCAGAATCGGCCATCGCGGTAGCTGATATACCTAACATTAATGTCGAAAGTACAAGAACGATTGGCTTTTTCATGGCCTATTTCCTTTTAATCTTGATATGAAGCTAGATTAGAAGAGACTCAAGGAGAAACCATGAATAAAACAGCTTTGATTGCTAAACTTTGTAATGACTATAAAGAAAATATGAAGAATCTGTATCTGTGCTACCATTAGCATTTTTCAAACTAGGTCAATTGCTGTGTCTGAAATCAGTTTTGAGCGTCTTCATCAATTTTTTTGTAAAGTTCCAAGTGTACAAGAAGCCCGAATTATGGCTCATGGAGCAGATGGCGAACATGCTTGGTGGTTTAAGTTCAGTATTGACGTAGAGCATGCCCTTGCATGGCAAACAGTACAAGAACTTGGTCATGTTTTAAATTATTTATCGACGAATGAACGTCTACCCACATTATTCTTCCCTGTTTCACCACCACCTTACATGAACGGTGAAGCCAAAGATTTTTTATCATGGATTATTCAATGTAATCATCCTGAATTTTCTCCAGATGTTGTCTGTGACTGGCTTGAAGCACGTTTACCGAATCCTGTTGAAGATGAGTCGCAGTGGAAAATTAAGACTGATTTGAGTGAAATAGAGAAGTTAGATGATAAGGCTTTGGATCAATTGATTCCGCCAGCGCCTTAAAATCATATTATTTACTTTTATTCTTCTTATTGCACAGCCGTTACTTACAGTGATGTTCTAATTTCTTTTGTATAGGCTAGTGCCTCACTTTTGAAAGGTCAAAAGTGACAAAAACCTTTGTTTCACTGATGTTGCTTCCCTGCAACACAGTGAAACGGCGACATCCATGTCGCCAATCACCTTGCCAGTTTTTGGAAAATTCCAAGACTGTTTTCGTTAGAAAGTCGACAACCCTGACCATTCCATAAAACGATAAATCCAATACTTCACTTTAGACTCATCTGCATACTTCGCGTAATCCACGCTCATCTGTCTATCTTTTAGGTTTGACCACGAGGTATTGAAGTAATCTTGCGCATCTTTAAAGAGTTGATCTTGAACTTTGCCAATGACCAACATATCCGTTTCAAGGTTATAATTTTTTAAATTACGGGCCGTAAAATTGGCCGATCCTACAATCAACTCAGCTTGTTGGCCATTATATTTCAAAATCATTTTGCTATGGTTTTGCTCACCGTGGGTATCACACCAACGGATTGGAATGCCGGCAGCATGTAACTCTGAAGCTACTTGACGGTTAGGAATACCATTCTTTTGTCGACCAAACGCATCTTTATTTGGGTCAAGCAAAACTCGGACAATAACGCCTCTCTCTTGAGCATTTTTCAGTGCTTGAATAATTTTACGTTCAGACAAATAGAACATACTTAAATCAAGGTGCTCTTTCGGCTTCGCTGAATTAATCAATTTCAATACAGATTGATAAATCGCCCCTTCAGTTAACACCTGAACTTGAGGTTTGGTTACGTCTTTTTCAAAGTCACCTAAAATGAGCGATGGAGAGCTACTGCCTGACATTTGCGCAACAGCAGCTTCAGTTTGAAGAACATCAGCAGCTGTCGCCCCTGTTACAACCAACGCGACATTAGAATGTCTAGAACTGCCATCGTGTGGATTTGCTGAGGTCACCAATGACTTCCAACCAGCATCGGTATCGACCACAACAGTCTTACGGTGATTGGCCTTAAAATTAAATAAGTTTAGATAGCTGCGCAGTGTAATTTTTTCATCACCAAAGGGATTTGGTAACCAGCCCTTTTCAGGATTATTGCCAATGTTTTGACAGCAGATGTACCAGAACCCAGACCAAAACGGGTTAGAAGCACGCAAAGGAGTTAAATTGGTTTCAATCACATCGACGCCTGCCTGACGTAACTGACGGTAGTGTTCGGGGCTTAGACCACCGTAGACTGAGTTAATCGGGTCGGTAATCATAACGATCTGAATTTGGCGGTTCTGTCTTTTCTTACTCACTAATGCATCGGTTAACTCTTGCATTAACGGTCTTTGCTTGAGTTTTGAGTCACCCACTTCAGAATTAAACAAAAACATATCCACCACAATCGTGGTTTTCGCCTCATCAATCATTTTCAAAATTTCATCAAAAATGTGCTGGTCAACCTGCTGTTGCCCTTTTGCATCAAGATAAGTTTTGTCTGCCAAAAATTTAACATCGGCATGTCTAAGCTTGCCACTAAAGTTAATCCCTTGTGGTAATGGTTTTACTGTGTGATAAATTGCTGACGCAAGATATGCAATAGCAACAACGCAAAGTAATACCGCCATATAACGACGCCCTGACCAATTTATTTTTTGATGAATTCGTTGAAAAATACGCATAAAAAAGACCTAACTTGATGGTTTCAAATTAGGTCTTTTGGATTGATTTTTCAAGTTTAGTTTCGTGTTAAAGCCTTAAAAACTAAAATCAACACCTACTGTAAAATTGCGTCCAACTTGTGGAATATTTGATAAGAACGAAGCATGTTGATAAACCTTGTCATCTAACAGGTTATTCGCTTTCATATAAACACGGTAATCTGTTTTTGCACCATATTGTCCAGAATATGCCACACCTAGATTAAGCATGTTATAGCCATCAGTTTCGGTCTCGTAAGCTGCGATCTTATCTTGATTAAAGACATGGTAGTACTCGGCAGAACCGCTAAAGCCATCGCCAAAATCTGCATCAACTTTAGTACCTAAACGTCCCGCTGGAATACGTGGAGCGTTTCCTTCTGCATCAATTTTACCGCGTACATAGTCACCAAAAGCACTGATCTTGTACATTGGGGTAATTTGATAACCAATTTCACCCTCAGCGCCATAGAAACGTGCTTTATCTTGAGTATATTGGACTAAACGGAAGTCTTTATAACGGTCAAGGGTTTGTGCATAGATGTAGTCGTCAAACCAGTTATGGTAAACATGAAGATGATAATCAAGTTTGTCATTATCAAAATGCAAACCTAATTCAACATTATTCGATTTTTCCTTACTGAGTTGATCATTCCCCAACTCATAAGTATTCGTCGCAAAATGTCCACCATTTGCATATAGCTCTTGAGCTAAAGGTAAACGCTCTTGATGTGATGCAACAAAAGACAGTTTATAGTTCGGTGCAAACTCCCAATTCGCAGCACCTGCATAAGAAAATGCCGAACCATCAAAATCTTGTTTAGAGTTATCGTCTACATCAATCTCTTGCTGATCTGCACGGGCAGAAAGCTCAAAATGTACGTCTTTCCATTGTTTATGTTCTAAAGCAAATACACTCCACTTTTTGGTAGTGGTCGGAGCCATAAATGCTTCTTCGCCAGTTAAATCCAATTTCTGTTGACCTAGCTGTGCGCCAATTACTCCTTCCCAACTTGCAATCGGGTTATGTACTAACTCAATACGACCATCATAGCCTTTGTTTTGGAATCGGGTCGCAATTGTTCCTTCTTCAATTTCGTCGTGCTGATAGTCAGTATAGCTCGCTTGTGCACGTAACTTTTGGAAGCCGGCGAATGGATCATTTAACTCGGTTTTAAAATCATAACGCTCAGATTTTAAATCAATCCATGGGCCGCCATGTTCGTGCCCATGTTCTTCATGCTCATGATCGTGACCTTCTTCACCCTCTTCATGTTCATGGTCTCCACAATGCAAATGCGGTCTTCCACCTAGATGAGCACTACAACTTTCGTATTCATGGCTATGCCCTGGTAAGCCATATTGGTCTCTGCGATTGCTATAAGAAATACCCGTATAACCACGGTCATAAATCCAAGACAAACCAACGTTAACTGAATCACCCTGAGCAAAAGTATTGTCTACACGGCGCTCTTTTTCACCTTCATGAATATAATTTGGTGCAATATAATTATTCGCATCACGAGTTAACCCCTCAACACGTAAAGCAACTTGGCTACCCAAGCCAACAGTTACGCCAGCGCTCGCCAGTTTTTCATCACTTCCAGTGTTGTAACGTAAGCCAACTTGTCCTTCATAACCGTTTTCAGGCATTTGCGTAGGGATCTTGTTATCAATGACGTTAACTAAACCACCGACAGTCCCCGCACCAAACAGTAAAGTTGAAGGACCCCGAATTACTTCGACTTGTTTTGCAAGCACAGGATCTACCGTTACGGCATGGTCAGGAGACAACGTCGAGACATCAATATTTTCTGATGAATTTTGGAGTACTTTAACGCGTGGTCCATCTTGTCCACGGATGACTGGACGACTCGAACCAGCTCCAAACTGATTGGCGTAAATTCCTACTTCACTACTCAGTGCATCCCCAATGGTAGCAGCGCCTTGCGTCAAATGCTTTTGATCAACAACAGTATCTGCCACAGCAAAATCTTGTGAAGTTTGCTCAAGTGGATGAGCCTTAATACGAATAGTTTCTAACTTTTCAACATTTTCACTTTCTGCTGCAAATACAGGTATCGATATTGCAGCCAAAATGGATATGGTCAAAATATTTTTATAGAACAACATGAGGTGATTCTCTGATCGCTACGCCTTTTGTTTTGTTATATTATAACATTTCAATTGTTTTGCAATAAAAAACATTTCTAAACAGATGATTCGTTAGACTGCCACTTAAATGATGTGAGTAATTTCTGATTTCTAATGCCTTTTACCATCTCTCATGCCGTTATAGCACCACCTCTTTCAAAGCTTAGCCAAAACACTTTACCAGTTGCAGCTTTAGCAATTGGCAGTATGACACCCGATCTTTACCGCTTATTTACGATGCAATCAGGTATGTTGACTCATCAATGGAAGGGACTTTTCTACCCAAACCTTGCATTAGGGTTATTATTCTGTGCAATTTGGTATTTACTTTACAGGCCTGTAATTTATCGTTTTTTCGGCATTCAACATGATCTTGGCCTCAACTCTTTAAAAGGTATTTTTTTATTTTTTATTGGAACATTACTCGCACTTATTTTAGGAATTGCGACACATTTAATCTGGGATGGTCTAACACACTCGGACTTTCGGACTTTTATATTTAAAGATGTATTAGCAACCACAGTTCATCTTTTTGGGCACCCTTATCCCTTACATCGTCTTTTACAGTTAGGCTCCTCTGCTCTTGCTTTACCTTTTATTGCTTGGATGTGTATTCACTATTATCAGCGCTATAAACAACACTGGAAAGTAAACTATAAAATTAAAAGTTTTGCATGGTGTCTGTTAATTCTATCTACAGTGCTAGGCCTATTTTCTTTTTGGGATTATGCCCGCTATATTCCTCATGAAGTTTGGCATGCCAATACCTATTATTTCACCGGCCGCTCTATTAATGAATTTATGCAAGGCTGGCTAAGTAGCTTTAGCTTAGGATGCTTACTATTCTTGGTTTTAGATCGGCAAAAAAGAATGGGATGAATAACTAAAAGTGCTGCCAAATTGCTCATTTTCGGGTTAATTTCTGCGGTTTTTTGATCTAGTTCTTGTGACAAACCATCCAACAAGGCATAATCGAAAACTTACTTTTTTGACGGTGCGCGGTTTACGCATCCGTCCTTTCAGCCAATATAGTTTGGATAATCTTCATCATGATGCGAACTCATTACTGTGGCTCTTTAACTGAAGCCCAAATCGACCAGACCGTTACACTATGCGGTTGGGTACATCGTCGCCGTGACCATGGCGGTGTTATTTTCCTTGATATGCGTGACCGTGATGGTCTCGTTCAAGTGGTTATTGACCCAGATACTCCAGAAGCATTTGCAACTGCAGATAAAGCACGTTCTGAATATGTATTAAAAATTACAGGTCGTGTTCGTCGCCGTTATGAAGGTACTGAAAACCAAAATATGGTGAGTGGTCAAATCGAAGTTTTAGGCAAAGAAATCGAAGTTCTTGCTGCTTCTGAAACTCCACCATTCCCGTTAAATGATGACACGATTAACGTGTCAGAAGAACACCGTTTAAAATATCGTTTCTTGGACATCCGTCGTCCAGAAATGTTAGATCGCTTACGTTTCCGTTCTAAAGTAACTAACTTGATCCGTAATTATTTAGACGATCACGGTTTCTTAGACGTTGAAACTCCGATTTTAACTCGTGCAACTCCTGAAGGCGCACGTGACTATTTAGTACCAAGTCGTGTACAAAATGGTAGCTTCTACGCACTTCCACAATCACCACAATTGTTTAAACAATTGTTGATGGTGGGTGGTATTGATCGTTACTACCAAATCGCGAAATGTTTCCGTGATGAAGACTTGCGTGCTGACCGTCAGCCAGAATTTACTCAAATCGACATTGAAACATCGTTCTTAAATGACGATGAAATTATGGATTTGATGGAAGGCATGACTGTTAAATTATTTAACGACTTGCTTGGCGTAAAATTTGAAAAATTCCGCCGTATGCCATATAGCGAAGCAATGCGTGACTATGCATCTGACAAACCAGATTTGCGTATTCCGTTGAAACTCGTTGACGTTGCAGACTTAATGCAAGAAGTAGAGTTCAAAGTATTCGCTGGTCCTGCAAAAGATCCTAAAGGTCGTATTGTTGCCTTACGTGTTCCAGGTGCAGCATCATTGCCACGTAGTGCAATCGATGAATACACCAAATTCGTTGGCATCTATGGTGCAAAAGGTTTGGCTTACATTAAAGTTAATGAACTTGCTAAAGGAATTGAAGGTCTTCAATCTCCAATCGTTAAATTCATTGAACCGATTGTACTTGAACTGTTGGAACGTGTTGGCGCACAAGATGGCGATATCGTATTCTTCGGTGCGGATAAAGCTAAAGTCGTAAATGATGCAATGGGCGCGCTTCGTGTCAAGATTGGTCACGACTTGAATCTTTCAACTTGTGAGTGGGCTCCACTTTGGGTTGTTGATTTCCCAATGTTTGAAGAAACTGACGATGGTAAATGGACTTCTGTTCATCATCCATTCACGCTGCCTAAATCTAGCGTAGAAGATGTGAAGAGCAATCCAGGTGAAGCACTTTCTGTTGCTTACGACATGGTATTGAACGGTACTGAAGTTGGTGGTGGTTCACTTCGTATTTACACATTAGAAATGCAAAAAGCGATTTTTGAAGCGCTTGGTATTTCTGATGAAGAAGCAGAAGAGAAATTCAGCTTCTTACTTAATGCACTTCGTTATGGCGCTCCTCCTCACGGTGGTTTGGCATTCGGTCTTGACCGTTTAGTTATGCTTATGACTGGCGCGACTTCAATTCGTGACGTTATTGCATTCCCGAAAACTAAGACTGCTGAATGTCCACTTACTCAAGCACCTGCTCCTGTTGAAGCAAATCAGCTTCGTGACTTGGGCATCCGCTTACGTGAAAAGCCAAAAGCTGAAGAATCTAAATAATTTTTTAGATTTTCAAATTAAAAAACCCTGCTTATGCAGGGTTTTTTATTAGACAGTATTAAACAAACATTCAATTTTCATAAGCTATGCTTTGCGAAAAAGCACGTCAGTGGCATAATAGGCTGCTTTTAATTAAGAGGTCAGCTTTATGGCTATGCGCCCTGATGTACGTCGACATGCTTTAGTGGTGATTGTATTCTCCCTCGCACAATGGTTTTTCATGCGCTATATCCTTGCAAATGAATTATTTAACATGACTACAAATCAACGAATTTTATTTTTCTGTGTAAGTAGCTTAGTTGGTGCATTGCTTATTTTTGTTGCATTGATTTATATGGTTTTAAGAGGAAATTCGGATAAATAGAAAGAAATTTTTATTTGTCATTTTGAGGTCGTCATGGGGTTACGAAAATCTACAAGAAAACTTTTTCGTTATTTAACATTTAATTTAAGGTTCTATAAAGATATAAGATTTAAGAATATTGACTCAGAGAATTTTGCAGATCCAATTATCTTAAATCCTTTGGTTAACCCCCCAATTATTATACCGAAAATAATTTGGATGTATTGGGACTCAAAAATACCTGAACTGGTAAAAAGATGTTTCAATCAAGTCAAGCAATTAAATCCAGAGTATCAAATTCATATTTTAAATACTGAAAATATATCAGAATTTTGTGATTTTGATTTTTCAGCTTATAAAAACTTAACTCCCCAACAGAAATCGGATTTGTTAAGATTTTATCTTCTTTATTATTATGGGGGAATATGGTTAGATGCAAGTATTATAACTTATACTAATCTGGACTGGATTACAGATATTTGTCAGAAAAATAAGACATCTGCTTTTGCATATTATCGAGCTGCAAATACTACTGTACAAGAATATCCAGTTATAGAGAATTGGCTACTTGCTTCAGAAAAAGGAAATATTTTCTTTAAAAAGTGGTTAGATGAGTTATCTTATGCCTTAAAACTTGGTGTTAAAGAATATATTTCTGAGATACGAAATACAAAAGAAAATTATTCAGAATATTTTCAGAATATAGGCTTACTTGAATATCTAATCGCTTATGTAGCTTGTCAAAAAGTCTTACGAGAAGTACCAATTAGTATCTCGCTAATTAATTGTGATAAGAATGCCTTTTTATACCAAAATATTGATTTAAAATGTAATATTTATTTTATTGAAGCTTTAGTCTTAAAACATAGACCAGAACGAATGCCTCATTTGATTAAATTAATTGGATCTGATCGCGCTCTTTTAACACCATATGTACTTAAAAATAAGTTTAAAAATAATTCTTTTTTAGACTTTTAAATTTATTTTTTAGATTTGAAAAAAGAGGTAATTAAATTACCTCTTTTTTCTTTAATTTATTTGTTAAAGGGATATTTTTTATATTTTAATTTCGCAAAATTATAGCTTATAGATTCACCATAACGGCTTTTAGGTAAATCAAATGACTTTACACGTTCTCCTTCAATCGCGCTTAATTGTGTATCTTTTTCACCTATATTAATTACAGGATGATCGATTAAATATGTCATCAAGATATGAGAGTTTTCGTTGAAATCAAATAAATAACTCCAGTCATCTGCTTTTCTAATTAATTGATGATAAGCAATTAAATTTTTTGCCATTTCTCGATCAACCACGTATGCAACAGCATAATTTACGCGATTATAAAAGTGAGGATGTACTTCTAACACCCCTTTATTAAATAATTTCTTTTCTTTTATTATGCCTCTAACTTTTAAACTTTCCTTCATTTGTATGCCACCTAAACTAAATAAAATATTTTGAGGCAAGTTGAAGTTTTTAAGTTCCGTTTCCAAATCTCTTAGGTTTAACTCTACAGGCAAAATAGCATCATCTTCAAAAATTAAAGCAAATTGCTCACTTGTTTCTAGAAACTTTTCTAAAGCTAAAAGATGAGACAAGGTACAGCCTAACTCTGCTGGAGTTAATGGTTTTGAGCGTCCTTTTACAGCTTTTTCAAAATATTCTTTTGCTGAAAGCTCTCCACCTTTAATTCCTATTTTTGTTATCGGCAAATTTCCTTGTTCAAAAAAGTTTTGATTGAGGAATTTACTTAAACGAGGTGATTTTTCATCTTCGATAGTTACAACATAAATCTTCATTAAGCTATTCCCCTTTTAAACAGCGAGTATCATATCTAATGTAAAATAGAGTTAATATATCTTTTTTATTTTCTTGTATTGTCATGATTCGTTCAATTCAAAAAAAATGGTACAAATACCAACAAGCAAAAAAAGCGAAAACTTTTGACTCTCATTGGTATATGCGTTTCGGCTGGCTAGAACAACCTTTTACAACACTTGAGCAATTAGACTCACTCTTTGAGATCCATTCCCCTAGAAAGTTCACATTTGCAGATAGCTTTTATGCTTATGAAAATGACCGTCATTTTATTTTTTTTGAAGAAGTCGATGATCAGCATCCAGTGGGCTTTCTTTCTGTTCTAGAAGTCTTTAAGGATGGCACTTACACACCACCTGAAACCATTTTAAAACTCGATTACCACCTCTCATATCCTTGCGTATTTAAAGTAGAAGACACTTGGTACATGGTCCCAGAAACATCTGCCAATAAAACGATTGAACTTTGGAAATGTACTAAGTTTCCACTGAAATGGGAAAAGCATTCTAATCTGATCGAGAATATCGAAGCGGTCGACAGCACGCCTTTTTATCATGAAGGTTTATGGTATCTTTTTACTTCAACGCGTCGTGATTGTAAGAAGTTTGGTGACCGTTTAGACCTGTTCTTTACCGAGGATATTTTAAATCCTAACTGGCAAGAACACCCAATGAATCCAGTGTGCCGGGGCAGTCAACAGTTCCGTATGGCGGGTAAACCTTTTATTTATAAAGGGCAACTGGTTCGACCAAGCCAAGATTCGTTAAAACGTTATGGCGGCAATATCGAATTAAAGGCAATTACTCAGCTTAGTCCAACAGCTTATGAAGAAAAATTACTAGAAGTGGTTTTACCAGACTGGAATCAAGCAGATGACGGTTGTCATACCATTAATGTAGAAGATAACTTCGTGGTACTTGATGCCATCCGCCTTACGCCAAAAAATAATTAAGTTTTCAGCAGGCCTTTATAAATATTAAGCGTCTGCTCGGCCATGGCTGGTACAGTCAGTTCAGCTTTGGCTCTTGCATATAAAGGGCTAAAATCATTTTGAGCCTCAGGTTGAAGTGCACATTGAATCGCTTTTGCTAAACCTTGTGCATCTCCAATTTCGGCTAGATATTGCTCTGGCAACCACTCGATCACACCGTTCACTTTAGTTGAAGCCATGGCTTTATCTGCCTGCAATGCTTCGACCATAACAAGTGGAAAACCTTCACGGTCTGACGATAAAACAACAATATCAGCCAACTGCACCAGATCACGTGCATCAGTTCTAAACCCAAGAAAAGCGACCCTATTTTGTATGTTTAATTCACTGACTTGTTTCTCTAAACTTGTTCGAAGTGAACCATCGCCTACAATCCATAAATTGGCATCAATCTGTTGCATCGACTCAATCAATAAACTGATATTTTTTACTGGTTCTAGACGGCCAATACACATAACAACTTTTTTCTTAGGGTCTAGCTCAGCAAAATCTTTTTGAATCGATTGAAGCAACTTTTCTTTATTTTCAGCAGTAAGTACGGGTTGAGGATATACACCGTTATAAACCACGTGTGCTTTAGCCTCTGGAATGCCTTGCGTGAGTGCTTGGCTCACCGCAATAACAGCATCACCTGCTAAATAGGCTGATTTATTCTTTTTAGTGCCATGTACCGTCGTTACAAACTTTGGTCCAGATAAAAATGGCTTAATGCGGGCAATCAGTTCTGCCGCCTTTCCTGCTTGTGCATGAACAATGGCAGGTTGAATTTGCTGTATCAGATTTTTAAGTTGCCAGAGTAGAAAAATATTCCAACGGCTACGGGCAAAATCGACCGCATGAAAATGTACTTGTTGGCTAAACTTGTCTACATAGCAAGGATGTGCAATCACATGTACTTCATGATTTAAAGCAAGCTCATTAACAAGGTTAAAAGTGTGCTGCTCTAAACCACCAACTCCACCACTAGTTGCCAATACCTGAACAATTCTCATAGCTTGCCTACTTATTTTTTATCTTTATTCATCGTCTGTTCAAACAGTTTGGCTTCTTTTAGAAATGCATAAAACGCGTTAATCATACTATTTACGAAACCACGCCAACCATTTAAGAAACTACGGCGAATAAAATAAGACTTCATAAAAGTCACTGGCATCACCAAAACCAATTTTGCAACGCTTGGAGACTTTCCTTTTTGGAATTTCTCTAATGCTTTTAAATTGGAATATTGGTTATTTTTTTCGACCTTAACGAAAATGCTCGACTCACCATAATGATAAATGTCGTGTTGGGCACGCTGAGATTCACCATCTACAACCACATTTTCATGGACTTTATTGGCAAGGTCGTAATGCCCTTTGGACTTACGAAAAAAACGCACCTTTGCATGTTTTTTAGTATGTTTACTGTTTGGAACACCTAAGAACACATCATTAATTGGTGTGATTAATGCATCAAGTTTGTTTTGCTGAATGGTCTCAATAATTTCTTGTTTTAACTCGTTAGATAAGACTTCATCGCCATCTAGATTGAGCACCCAATCATTTCGGCATTTTGCTAAAGCTAAACTTTTTTGCCCGACATAACCTTGCCAGTCTTGATGAGAAATTTGCGTATTTTCAAAGTGCTGAGCAATTTCATAAGTATTATCAGTACTGCCCGAATCTAAAATAATAACTTCATCGAATTCACTAACACTTTGCAAAGTCCGCTCTAACCAAGCACCACAGTTTAAAGTGACAATATAGACACTACATGGAATTTTATTCATAACTTATAACGTCCTTTAGCAAGGGCGATACGCATCTGTAAAGCATTCATGGCACCATGCGTGCTGACACGTGGAATATTAAATTGATTAACTGCTTCATATGCTTCGATTTTTTTACGAGTCGATACGGCATTTTTAAAGCCAATCTCTTGAGCCATTTTCTGGTGCTTTTCGTTAAATCGACCAAATGGATAAGCAAAGCTCGGACATTTTCCAACTAACGCTTCAACGTCACGTTTAGACTGAAGCATTTCATCGTAAGCGGTTTGATCATCAAGCTTAAGTAAGTTCACATGGTGTTGCGTGTGCGCACCAAACTCAATAAAACCAGAGTTGGCCATTTCATGAATTTGCTCATGAGTTAGCTTTTCAATTCCTTCAATTTGCGTTGCCAAATAAATGGTTGCTTTTGCATTGTATTTTTTAAGTAATGGATACGCATAAAGATAATTATCCATAAAGCCATCATCAAAACTTAAAGCAACCACATTCTTTTGATTACGGTATTGTTCAAGCTCAGAAACAAAGCAAAAAGTAGCCTTTTTACGCGTCAACAACTGTAAAAGTTGCTCAAACTTTTCAGGAGGCATGTTCATACCAGAGGCTGCATCTTTAGGGGTAACCTGATGCAACATCACAATGCGTGGTAGTTTACTCGAACGAAACGGGAGCCAGAATGTATAATTACCCAGCACATATAACAGTGCAGCAAGTGCTAGTAGGCCTACCGCAACGTACAAAAACCACATCATGCATACACCTCATGTGACCATTCATAATCTTCTGAAAGGGGCTGCTTAAATGTCACTTCAACCATAAATTGTGTGATGCGTTTAGCATTGAAAGACCTACGTGTTTTCTCCCAACCCTCTTTCGCTATTTTTTCAGCCTGCTCTGGATTTTGATCAAAGAATTGGATCTTCTTGGCCAAGTCAAACTGATCATCAAAGTAAACCACTTCCTGCTCAGTATAGAGCTTCTCAAAGCCCGGAATTCTTGGGCTAAAGGTAAGTAAACCATTACCAGTGAGCTGAACAATACGATCAGAGCTATATAAGGTTACATCATTACGACGTGAGTAATTAAGTCCCATTTTTGTTTCAGACAGAACTTTATAATACGCTTTACCATAAACACCAGGTTGTTCAAAACAACCATAATATTGATAGTTCACATGGCCTTGTTGTAAAGCATCTGCCAAGTCCTTTAAGAACTTCTCACGCTCAGGTTCTTTATAAACCACTCCACAAAAAATAAAGGTCTTATCCGTATTAGCATTTGAAAATTGCTGTAGTGTTTCTACATTACGATGCCCCACATTTGGCAAGTAGGCCACACTTAAATGAGGCTGTTTTAACTTTTGTAGATATTCACCACCTGTAGTACAGAAAATAGCATCTAAATACGGAGAGAATGCTTTAACAAAGTCGAGTTTGTTTTCAAGATAAAGCGGATCAACATACCAAAATGCAATTTTAGTATTTGGATAAGATTCTTTAATCTGTCTAAGAACATCTGGACTCATTAAGTCACTATGCCCAATCAGCACCAAGTCCGGCTCAATATTATTGATGACCTTTAGTACTTCTTTATTAGCCCAATTGGCACCCAGTTTTTTTGTTTTAAAAATGGTGCCCATTCGAGCCATGTCACGAAAACTAAAATCATAAACGAAATGGCCATTTTCAATTAATCCGGCAGAAATTTTACGGTCTGTGCAGTAAAAATGGGCGCCTTGTTTATTAAAGCCAAAATTTGCAATATGCAATATTTTCATTTATTTACTCAAAATAAAAAATTTAATTTTTTGATAAAAGATATGTTGCCACACGGTCTGCTTCTTTAAAAGCATAAGGTTGTGGTAACTGTACAACACAAGTCTGCTGTGAGATTAATTTTGATTCTAACATTTGGTCAACTGAGTGCGTAATCCGGTCGTCTTTCAAACGATCCATGGCCATCACCCCGACTCGACAACCCGCAGTAAGTGCCTCAAAAATCATAGAGACACTGTCTTCTGTTACCCAGACAGCTTCTGCTTTTTGCATTTCCTCGAAAATCCAGCCTTGGGGTGTTTGATCAACTGGAAATATGTGTAAATGCTGGGCAAAACTTTGTTGTCTTAAAATATCGACAAACTCTGCTGGGGTTCGACGAGAAGTGGTCAGAATAATTTCAGCGTCTGGATTATTCTCAGCAATTTTTTGAACACTGGTTAATACTTTATTTTGGTTCCATTGATGTCGTTTAGATGAACCACCTAAAGCAATTAAAACTCTCGCGGTTTGATGACGATTTTCATTACGGATAGGATTTAATGCACCACGCGTGACAATCACATGGTTATCGGCGTGAATACCGTCATGCTCCGGAATAACAGCATAATCAAAGCAACCAATAGGTAAACTTGGCTTCATTAAAATAATCGTTTTGGCCTTTTTGAAAATTCTACCGAGTAACCAAACACGAAAATGAGTGTGACTTCCTACGCCAAATACAAAGTCAGGCACTTGTTTAAATAAGGACTTTTTTGAAGAGAAAAGTGCTTGAATCAGAGAAATAATAGGTAAATCAGAAATTAGGGCCTCTTCAAAAGTTGTTTCTGGCTGTTGTCTTTGCATTGCCTGAAACAAGCCTAATGCTTGTGAGCGGTGTCCTGCCTTTCCATCAGACACATAGACAATATGCATAGAAGCTCCCTAAGCCAAAAAATAAAAAGGCGAAACTTATGTTCGCCTTTTTATGTTAACGGATTAACTTATTTTACGTAAGTTAACCAGTGTTCATATTTCGGATTTCTACCTTGAACCGCATCAAAGTAAGTTTTTTGGATTTCAGTGGTAATTGGGCCACGAGTACCCGAACCGATTGGACGGTCATCGTATTCACGAATTGGTGTTACTTCAGCAGCAGTACCTGTGAAGAATGCTTCGTCTGCAATATAGAATTCGTCACGTGTAATACGGCGCTCAACAACTTGGTAACCAAGATCTCTAGCGATTGTCATCACAGTTTGACGTGTAATACCATCAAGCGCACCACCAGCGATATCTGGAGTGTGTAAAACGCCATCTTTAATCAAGAATACGTTTTCACCTGAACCTTGGCATACATAACCTTGTGGGTCCATTAACATTGCTTCATCGTAACCAGAATGTGCAACTTCTTGGTGAGCAAGAATTGACAATGTGTAGTTACCAGATGCTTTTGCTTTACACATCGTCACGTTTGGATGATGGTGAGTAAATGATGAAGTTTTTACGCGAATACCTTTCGCCATCGCTTCATCACCAAGGTATGCACCCCACGCCCACGCAGCAACAGCAGCATGAATGGTGTTATTTGTTGCTGCAATACCTAGTTTCTCTGAACCGATCCAGATCAACGGGCGTAAATAGCAAGAAGCTAATTTATTTTCACGAACAACATCGATTTGTGCTTGTTCAAGCGTTGCTTGATCATATGGCACTTTCATTTGATAAATTTTTGCTGAATTTAACAAACGTTTAGTGTGGTCTTGAAGACGGAAAATGGCAGTACCTTTAGGAGTTTCATAAGCACGAACACCCTCAAATACGCCCATACTGTAGTGTAAAGTATGGGTTAAAACGTGAATCTTTGCATCACGCCAATCAATTAATTTTCCATCTTGCCAAATAAAACCATCACGATCAGCCAAATTCATGGAACACTCCAAATTGTTATAAAATCATTCACTATCCAACTCAACCGAAGCGGTTGGGTCTATTAATCTTTGCCATAAATTGCAAACGACCGCACGGGTACTACGCCAGTCCGCTGCGCTGACTTGCATGGATTGATTTGCAAGGGCTAAACGGTGGCTTTCGGCACGTTCACTAAGATAGGCTCGAATTAATGCTGTGGCATCTTCACTGGATAAGCAGTCTGCTTTAGCAGCATCTTCTAATATTCTTACATTATCAGAATAATGGGCGAGATCGGGTTTCGTCCCGCTCCATGCAAGTACAGCATACTGTGCCATAAATTCGATATCGACGATACCACCTGCGTCCTGTTTTAAATGAAAAATACCATGTTTTTTTTGTTCAGAAGACGAACCTAGGTGGTCTTTCATTTTCTGACGCATTTTCAACACTTCTTCACGAACATAAGCCTCATCTCTAGATTGAGTCAATATCTCGCGTCGAAATATTTCAAATTTTTGGCAAAGCACCTCATCACCTGCAATAGAGCGCGCACGTACTAATGCCTGGTGTTCCCAAAGCCATGCACTTTTCAACTGATAGTGTTCATAGGCTTTCAGGCTTGTTACCAATAAACCTGCTTCACCTGAAGGTCTTAAGCGTGTATCAATTTCATAGACACGACCATCTAGCGTTTGCGTAGTCATCAAAGACATAAACTTTTGAGCAACACGCATAGCAAATTCAAAACCACTAATTGACTTGGTTCCATCCGTATCGGATTGTTCATCTAGGTAATGAATAAAGACAAGGTCTAAGTCAGAACCATAGCCCAGCTCAATACCACCCACTTTGCCATAACCAATAACAGCAAAAGCTTTATAGTCGAGTGAACAGCGTTTCCCATCAACATCTTTAGGGTAACCATGGCGCTTCGCCACAGTTTGATAAGCTAAATGGAGGGTTGCATTAACACTAACTTCAGCAATATCTGTTAATGCATCAGATACCTTCATGAGAGGGCTTTCAGCTAGCACATCACTTGCAGCAACAGTTAATACATTGCTCTTTTTAAACAGGCGAAGTGCTCGCATTTGATCTTCGACTTGATCAATCTCAATACGAAGTAACTGCTGACGTAATGAGTCTTCTAAGTCCTTACGTTTTGGTAGCTCAAAGTCCATCGACAAAAACTCATCCAGCAGTACCGGATATTGAGTTAACTCTTCACAAATCCACGGACTTACAGTCGCCATTTTCACTAAGCGTTGTAATGCCCCTTTACTTTCAATCAGCATCACCAAATACACGGTTCGACGCATGACCGATTCAATAAGCGGCATTAAACGTAATAATGCAGTTTGTGGGTGTTCTGACTGCAAGATCGCTTCAATTAAATGAGGCCAAAACGTTTTTAAACGTTGCACAGCATTTGAAGGAAGTTTTTTGAGTGCATGCCCATGCCAAAACTCATGAATCAGATTTTTCGCATTGTCATCTAGTACTTCATCTAGCTGCTGCTCTAACTGCCCATAATTCTCTGTTGCTGCATTAGAGCTGGTATCTTCAATGAGTTGCTTAAATTGAACTTTTACTTTTTGACGTTTCTCATTGAGAACATCAATAAATTCATTCCAGCTTGCGAAACCCAAAGTATCTATAATGCGTTGTCTTAGGTCTAATTCTTCTGGTAATAACTGGGTTTGCTGATCGTTAAGAGCTTGAATTGCATGTTCAACACGGCGTAAAAACAGGTATGCATCTTCAAGTTCTAATACAGCTTGTTTTTCTAATAAACCTGCTTCGCCAATATGTTCTAAGCTGACTAAACATTGACGGTCTTGTAACTCACGTTTAGACCCGCCGTAAATAAGCTGAAAGACCTGAACAATAAACTCAATCTCGCGAATACCACCTGCGCCGAGTTTAATATCATCCTCAATATGACGGCGTAACACTTCACGCTCAATCATTGCTTTCATATCACGCATGGCAGCAAAGGCGGTGTAATCGACATAACGACGGAATACAAAAGGACGAGTCATCTCTAACAAGTCCTGCCCTTCTTTCCCACCGGTTACAACACGCGCTTTAATCCATGCATAACGTTCCCATTCACGCCCATGCTGACTTAAATATTTTTCTAAAGCGGCATGACTAATCGCTAATGCTGAGCCATCACCCCAAGGGCGCAAGCGCATGTCGACTCGAAACACAAAACCATCTGCGGTAATGTGCTCAAGTAAATAAATGAGTTTTTGTCCCCACAAAATACAGAACTGCTGTACATCAATGCATTTGCGGCCATTGGTTTCGCCTTGCTCATCAAAGGCAAAAATCAAATCGATATCACTCGATAAGTTAAGCTCTTGAGCACCAAGTTTACCCATGGCAACAACAATTAAATTTTGAACTTTGCCAGTGTAGCTCACAGGTTCACCGTGTTTGGCCACAAGTGCTACACGCGCAAAATCCTTTGCTGCACAGATACTGGCATCGGCAAAATCAGAAAGTTCACGAGTGAGTGTGACAACATCGGTAAGCTGATTGGCATCCTGCCAGATCCAACGGAACATTAAACGACAACGTAAAATGCGCAGACCACGCATCCAAAGCGTTTCATCATTAATTCCATCTAATGTGGTTTGTACGAACTGGTAAATCTGTTCGGTCGAGAGCGGCGCAGTAAATTGATCTATTTGATAATCTTTTTCTAAAACAGCTTGATGCAAGCCTAAAACTTGTTCTGCGTACTGACTCGCACGCAATGTTTTTTGTAACTGCTCCGCATTCATATAAAAAGCTCTTTTCCTCGTACTCTCTTTTTAGTTATAGCAGTTCGAGTAGTGCTAGGAAAAGGGATTAGACTAATTTTGCTTCCGATGTAGAATGATGTTCGGTAAGCGTCTCGTGACTTTCTTGAGCTGAAGGCAGTAAAACTTTAAATGTTGTTCCAACACCTTCTTTAGAACTAACGTCAATTTGTCCCTGATTAATCTCGACAAAACGCTTACAAAGACTCAAACCTAAGCCTGCGCCTTTTTCACCTGCGGTTCCTTTAAAACTGGCTGTAATACGGGGATGGAACAAATTTGTCATTTGTTTTTCGGTCATGCCTAAACCAGTGTCTCGAACTATTATTTCTATATTTTTATCAGCTTGCCGAGCTTCAATAAAAACTTTACCCGATCCATCAATGTCGGTAAATTTCAGCGCGTTTGACACCAAATTTTGGATTACAGAGGTCATCATATTGATATCGGCATAGATATTTAAATCATCTGGAACATCATTGACCAGTTCAATATTTTTCTTTAAAGCTAATGTGCGCAGTACATCGCAAACAATATTGCTGACTTGTCTAAGCTTAAAGTTAATCGGGTGATAAACAAAACGCCCTCCTTCTGCCATCGCCCATGTTAGTAAACTTTCAAGTAAGTTATAGGTCGATTGCGAGGTGTCGTATAAATAATCTGCAATATTTTGAATACTAGATTCATCTAAGGTTTCACGCTCTTTAGCGAGTACCTCTGAAAATCCGAGCAGTCCATGAAACGGCGCACGTAAGTCATGCGAAATAATTGAGAAAAACTTTGTTTTACTCGAATTAATCGCTACCTGTTGTTCATAGAGTTCGTTTAACTCTTCATAGTTAAACTTCAACTCGACTTGCTGCATAAAAGTAGAACAATAATCGAGCAGTAGTTGAATATCGTCATCTTCAAATGTTGCCGCATCGTCATCAAAAAAGACAGCAAAACCCATCGAGGTTTTATCAGGGTGTAAAAGATGCACGGCCAATGCCCTGCTGCACTCAATATTTAATTCTTTTAAATAATTGATTAAATTTTGATAAGAAGGATGTAAGTGATTAATGATCTGTTGTTTGGCGAAACACTGTTTTAAATGCTTTGATGGCTTAAACGAGATTGCCGTCATACCTTCAGGACAACGGTGCCAAAAGTAAGGTTCCTGATTAAAAGTCAATAAGGCTTTTTTACAATTCAAAAGACGAAGACTAAACCGGAAAAATTGCTCGATATAGTTCTGCTCGGCATTTAATCCAAGCAACAGAGATATCCTACAAGCACTTAACTGCTCAACCTGATTTAGTTCTAAACGTTGGAATGTCATTGCCCGCCTCACAGATTTTGTCGTTTTTGGTCGGAACCGCTCTCAATCAAGAAATGTACTTATAATCATTATGATCTACTACAAACTTTAACACAGTACATAAAAAGAGCAACGTTCTTTTCGAAATAGAAATGTGAAGTTTCAATTAAAGGTTTTCAGATACATAAAGTGGGTATGCTTTGGAAAAATACAACAAATGTTTGAAGGTAGAGAATTGTAAGATGTTAGAAATGCGAGTTCAGAATATTAGTAAAACATAGTGTAAAAAATAATATTTGAATAAGAGCTTAGATTTTTGATCAGTTTCACTTTTATCAAACTCATTTTGTATTTAAAGAAAAACTTCTTGAGCTTAAAAATTGAAAGATTTTTATAAACTCTAAATTTATGGCTAGAAATTCGAGCCCGACCCTCGGGATTAAATAATCATTTCATAATTTCTTAAGCTCTATCCACTTTTTTATATCCAACAAAAAACCCCTAAACCGTTAGTTTAGGGGTTTTCGTAGAATCATAAAATTCTGAATCTTGGTCCCGAGGGTCGGACTCGAACCGACACGTCATCTCTGACAGCGGATTTTGAGTCCGCCGCGTCTACCAATTTCACCACCTCGGGAGAGGAAGTATGTTTGTGTTGCGTATATTAGCGCGTTTGTAAAACTTGTCAAACCCTAAGTGAATATTATCGTTCAC
Organism: Acinetobacter lactucae; assembly: GCF_013122135.1. Taxonomy (NCBI): domain Bacteria; kingdom Pseudomonadati; phylum Pseudomonadota; class Gammaproteobacteria; order Moraxellales; family Moraxellaceae; genus Acinetobacter; species Acinetobacter lactucae. Next base: position 554,625 of record NZ_CP053391.1, on the reverse strand, counting down.
TTTTAGATCATTTAAACATTTTTCATGATTTAGGTTAGAAGCACAGCCATAAAAAAGCGAAAAAGTTTATACTAGGCGCAATTTTTGCGGTGTTTTTTCTCAAATATGCAACTGTCTGACTTTTCCTTTGAATTACCTGATGAACTTATTGCCCGTTACCCTCTTGAAACACGTAGTGCTTCACGGTTATTGCACCTAGATTCAAAGGGTCAATATCACGATCACATGTTCACAGACATTATCGATCTGTTCGAAGAAGGTGATCTGTTAGTGCTTAATGACACCAAGGTCATGAAAGCTCGACTTAAAGGAAAACGTTCTACAGGTGGTGCGATTGAGATTTTGGTTGAGCGCATGCTGAACCACACCACAGCGTATTGTCATATTAAATCAAGCAACTCACCTAAAGCAGGTGCCGAGCTTTTTGTCGGTGCCGACAATATTCCAGTGATTGTACGTGGCCGTCACGAAAATTTATTCGTGGTTGAGTTTTCACAGCCGATCTTGTCTGTACTTGAGCAATATGGGCAGTTACCTATTCCGCCTTACTTTAACCGTGAAGCAGAAGAAATTGATACGGAACGCTATCAAACGGTTTTCCATAATCCTGAAAAAATTGCCAGTGTTGCGGCTCCTACTGCGAGCTTGCACTTTGACGAAGAGTTACTAGCAAAGTTAGAGCAAAAAAATGTTCAAAAATCTTTTGTGACTTTACACGTCGGTGCTGGCACATTTATGCCTGTTCGTACTGATGACATTACCAATCATGTCATGCACAGTGAATGGTGTGATGTTCCTCAAGAAACTATTGATTTAATTTTGGCGACTAAAGCACGTGGCAATAAAGTGATTGCTGTAGGTACAACCGCGACACGTGCTTTAGAAAGTGCAGCTCAAGCTCATGGCGGTAAAATTGCAGCTTGGACTGGCGACACGCAAATCTTTATCTATCCAGGTTATGAGTTCTGCATCGTGGATCGTTTAATTACCAACTTCCATTTGCCAGAATCTACCCTGCTTATGTTGGTATCAGCACTATCAAATCGAGATAACATTTTAGCTGCCTATGAACATGCAGTTAAAAGCCACTATCGTTTCTTTAGCTATGGCGATGCAATGCTGATTGATAAACTTGAAGTTTAAAAATTAAAATTCTGATCGATATTGTTAATCATCTATATACGTTCTCTATGAAAGGATGTAAATATTTAGCAATATCGATTAGCTTTACCAAGCCGATTATAATTTTTACCAGCCTAAATTTTAGATATTTCCTTCTTTAAAATATCTATGCCATAAAACCTATCCTTAGTTTCTCCCATCTTTTTATATAACGGCTACATTTAGTAGTAGAACTACGTCGCAGAATCAAGGAAAATAGCCCTCTTTTTAGCAGCGAACTGTTTCTTCGCCTCTGCTCGTGTTCAGGATTTTTAGATGAAGTTTGAAAAATTAGGTCAGTCGGGGCGCGCCCGTCGTGGTCGTTTAACTTTAGAACATGGTGTTGTTGAAACACCTGTTTTTATGCCAGTGGGGACTTACGGCACAGTCAAAGGCATGTTACCTCGTGACATCGAAGACATTCAGGCACAAATTATTTTAGGGAATACCTTCCATTTATATTTGCGTCCGGGTCTTGAAGTGATTAAAGAACACGGTGGTTTGCATGACTTTATAAAATGGAATAAGCCAATTTTAACTGACTCTGGCGGCTTTCAGGTTTTTAGTCTTGGCGCAATGCGCAAAATCAAAGAGGAAGGTGTTACTTTCCGCTCACCGATTGATGGTTCAAAAGTGTTTTTATCACCTGAAATTTCTATGGAAATTCAGCAGGTCTTGAACTCTGATATCGTCATGATTTTTGATGAATGTACACCTTACCCTGCAACGCATGAAGAAGCACAGAAATCATTGCAGCTTTCTTTACGCTGGGCAAAACGTTGTAAAACCCATCACCATGATGAGCTCAAAAATCACAATGCGTTATTTGGCATTATTCAAGGCGGCATGTATGAAGACTTACGCGATGAGTCTTTAAATGGCCTTTTAGAAATCGGTTTTGATGGTTATGCCATTGGTGGTTTATCTGTTGGTGAACCTAAAGAAGAGATGATCAAAGTTTTAGATTATCTACCGAATAAAATGCCACATGATAAACCGCGTTATTTGATGGGCGTTGGTAAACCAGAAGATATCGTTGAAGCGGTGCGCCGTGGTGTCGATATGTTTGACTGTGTAATGCCGACTCGTAATGCTCGAAACGGTCATTATTTTGTCACGGATGGTCTGGTACGTATTCGTAATAGTAAATACCGTCATGACCAAAGTCCGCTCGATCCACATTGCGATTGCTACACTTGTAAGAACTTTACCCGTGCTTATCTATTCCACCTTGAAAAATGTGGAGAAATGTTAGCGTCTATGCTCGGTACTATTCACAACTTACGTTATTACCAACGTTTGACTGAAGGTATGCGTGATGCATTAGACAATGGCACATTTGATGAATTTGTTCAGGACTTTTATGCCCGTCGTGGTTTAGAAGTTCCGCCATGTCCTGTTGATGAATAAGCCAGATTTGCGCTCAACCTCAAGACAAGGTAAATTGCAAAACGAATTAGGATTATGTCAGTTATCTGACTCATATTTTTAACTTTAGGAAATCAAAATGAGCTTTTTAATTTCTGCTGCTCATGCAGCACCGGCAGCTGGCCCAACTACTGGTATTTTGCCGAACATCTTGATGATTGTCGTATTCGTTGCAATCTTTTATTTCTTAATTTGGCGTCCTCAAGCAAAACGCGCTAAAGAACACCGCACCTTAATCGAAAGCTTAGGTGTAGGTAGTGAAGTTGTTTTTGCTGGTGGTTTAATGGGCAAAGTGACCAAAATTGAGGGTGACTATGCAGTTGTTGAACTTAGCCGTGGTGTAGAAGTAAAAATTCAGCGTGCCAGCGTAATTTCAGTATTACCTGAAGGCACTCTAAATAACCTTTAATCATAAAACAGTCGTGCTTTAGCACGGCTTTTTCATTTAAGAAGAAAGCGAATGCGTTACCCTGCATGGAAATATTTACTGATTCTGGTTGTTCTGGTAATCAGTACATTATACGCACTGCCTAGTCTATATCCGGATGAGCCCGCTGTTCAAATTTCCGGTGCCAAAGCTGGTACCCAAATTGATCAAAGTGTGGTGAAAAAAGCAGAGCAAATTTTAAAAACAGCAAATATTGCAAGCCATGACAATACTTTTACAAATAATGCTGCCCTATTGCGTGTCAGTTCATCTGAAGCGCAGTTAAAGGCAAAAGAAGTATTACGTCGTGACTTAGGTGATGAATATGTTGTCGCCCTAAACCTTGCACCAACCACACCGGAATGGCTGCAAAAGATTGGGGCAAAACCAATGAAACTTGGTTTGGACTTACGTGGTGGTGTCCACTTCTTGCTTGAAGTAGATATGGACAAAGCCGTTGCCCAACGTATGGAAACCTCTGCCACCGATTTGCGTCGTCAGTTCCGTGAAAACAAGATCAAATTTAACAGTCTTGCATTAACGAATAATGTGATCACTGTTCAATTTGCTGACAATACTGACCGTGATGCAGCAATGGATTTTCTACGTCGTAATGGGAATGAATATACCCAACAGGCATTAGCAAGCTCTACAGGTTCTACTTTAAAGCTTACTTATACTGATGTACGTCGCCAAGAAATTCAGTCATATGCTGTAAATCAGAACTTAACAACATTACGTAATCGTATTAACGAACTTGGTGTTGCAGAAGCATTGGTACAAAGTCAGGGTAGCAACCGTATTGTTGTTGAATTACCGGGTGTACAAGATACTGCTGAAGCTAAGCGTGTTTTAGGACGTACAGCGAACCTCGAATTCCGTTTAGTTTCTGACCTAAATGATCAATATATTGATCCATATACCGGTAAATATAATGGCCAACCCTTACCTCCGGGCACAGAAGTTTTTGCTTATGAGTCTTTAGATAGCGGCCGTCAACTCTTGTTGCAACGTAACCGAATCTTGACTGGTGAGCGTGTTCAAAATGCGAGCTCTGGCTTTAGTCAGGACTCTGGCGGTGCCGAGGTAAATATTACGCTCGACAGTGCTGGCGGTAAGCTAATGTCTGATGCAACCCGTAATGCTGTTGGTAAACGCATGGCGGTATTGTTCATCGAGAACAAGCAAAAAATTAACTATGTCACAGATCCAAAAACTGGTGCACAAACAGAAGTTCGTACGCCATACACTGAGTCTGTAGTCATTAATGCAGCAACAGTTCAAGCTGTTTTAGGTTCAACTTTCCGTATTACCGGTTTAAGTTCTCCTCAAGAAGCATCTGAACTTGCATTAATGCTTCGTGCTGGTGCTTTAGCTGCACCAATGTACTTTGTTGAAGAGCGTGTAGTGGGTCCAAGCCTTGGCCAAGAAAACATTGATAAAGGTGTATTGTCTACTCAAATCGGCTTCTTGCTCGTTGCAATCTGGATGGTAGTCTTCTTCCGTCTATTCGGTTTAATCGCAAACTTTGCGCTTGTGTTTAACTTGGCAATGATTTTAACCGTGATGTCATGGATTGGAGCTTCCCTCACCTTACCGGGTATTGCCGGTATCGTTATTACCATTGGTATGGCGGTCGATGCGAACGTATTAATATGCGAGCGTATCCGAGAAGAAATACTCTGGGGGGCCTCACCCAAACAGGCCATTGTGGCCGGTTATGATCGAGCCTATAACACCATTTTTGACTCGAACTTAACCACGTTCCTCGTTGCATTCATTCTGTTTGCAATTGGTACAGGCCCAATTAAAGGTTTCGCCGTAACATTAATGATCGGTATTATTTGTTCGATGTTTACTGCAATTACAGTAACTCGTGCAATCGTACAAATCATTTATGGTAAACGCCGTAATTTGAAAAAGTTGAGCATTTAAGGAGATCGATGATGACTAAAGTGACTCAACAAGATTCAAAACAATATGGTCGTCCGGATGATGCAAAAATCATCCCGTTCATGAAGATTGCCAAACCTGCGGCAATCTTCTCGATCCTTATTACTTTGGCAAGTATTTTCTTTATTGCGACTAAAGGTCTTAACTTAGGTTTAGACTTTACGGGTGGTGTTTCAGCTGAGCTTAACTATGCTCAACCAGCAAATCAGTCTGAAGTTATTCAGGCGCTCGATAAAGCTGGTTTTAAAGATGCTGTAGTACAAACTTTAGGTAGTAATAAAGACTTACTTGTGCGTATGCCAGTACAAGAAGTTAAGGTTGAAGATCTTAATAACGCGATCACTAAGGCTGTACAATTACCAAATAATCCTGCCGAAGTTCATAAAGTGGATTCTGTAGGTGGTCAAGTTGGTAATGAACTCTATGTTCGTTCTGCTGGTGCCGTTGCACTTGCACTTATCTTAATGTTGATCTACGTGACCATTCGCTTTGAGTTTAAACTCGCGATGGGTGCCGTAATGTCTTTATTCCACGACATCATCATTATCATTGGTGCTTTTGCATTATTCCAATGGCCATTTGACCTTACAGTGTTAGCTGCGGTACTTGCTGTTATTGGTTTCTCGCTTAACGATAACATTGTAGTGTCAGACCGTATCCGTGAAAATTTCCGTAAAATTCGCGGTGCGACTCCTCGTGAAATCGTCGATATTGCTTTAACTGAAACTTTACGTCGTACCATTCATACATCAATGACGCTATTGCTAGTTGTTCTAGCGATGATGTTCTTAGGTGGTGATGGCCTACACTGGTTCTCTGTTGCAATGTTTGTTGGTGTATTTGTTGGTACTTATTCTTCGATTTATATCGGTACTGCATTTGCATTATGGCGTGGTCTTAACCGTCAAGACTTCATTGTTCAGGTTAAACCTGAATTTGAAGATGAAATCCCTTGATTGTCTAAATAAGACTATAAAAAAACCGCGATTTATTCGCGGTTTTTTATTTAAAACATATTATTTACGGCGCAGAGCATCCGAAATAGCTTCAACCAACTGCTGAGAAATTTCTTGTTTAGATGCTTTCTCTAACTCACGCTTTTTCATGTGATAGCTTTCAGCAAAGAAAACTGTCATCGCATTCTCATCAGAAGCAAATCCAATATCAGCACGTGATACATCGTTGCAGGCAATCATGTCTAGTTTTTTAGCAACAAGTTTCCCTGCCGCATATTCCTCAACATTTTGTGTTTCGGCTGCAAAGCCCACCATAAATGGACGTTTTTCCTGACCTGCGATTGTTGCCACAATATCTGGATTTTTTACAAGGGAAACGTTCAACTCATCCCCTGCTTTCTTAATTTTATGCTCAGCAACTTCTGCTACGCGATAGTCGGCGACTGCGGCAGTTGCAATAAAAATATCGCAGCCTGTTTCTAACGAGTCCATACTGACATCAAGCATCTGTCGTGCTGAGGCAACATTTACACGTTGAACACCATTTGGTGTATCTAAACTCACAGGCCCAGCAATCAGAGTCACTTGCGCACCAGCAGCATAACAAGCGGCAGCTAAAGCGAAGCCCATTTTGCCAGTACTATGGTTTGAGATATAACGGACAGGGTCAATCGCTTCACGTGTTGGTCCAGCAGTAATAACCACTCGCTTACCAGCCAACAAACCAAATTTTTCAGCAATGGCACGTTGAGCTTGATGGAAATAGCCAGCGACTTGGCGAGCAATTTCTTCTGGCTCTGGCATACGGCCTAAACCAACATCACCACATGCCTGTTCACCCGCATCCGGCATGATCACATGTACGCCATCTTCGACTAAGGTTTGTAAATTTCGCTGAGTTGCTTTAGCCGCCCACATTTGCTGGTTCATCGCGGGAGCTACCCAGACAGGAGATTTAGTTGCTAAAAATACTGTGCTGAGTAAATCATCGGCCAAACCATTTGCAAATTTAGCCAATGTGTCACAGCTTGCAGGTGCGACTAGTAATAAATCAGCCCAACGCGCTAATTCAATATGTCCCATACCCGCCTCAGCCGCCGGGTCTAGAAGTTCAGTATGAACAGGATTACCAGAAAGAGCCTGAAAAGTTAGTGGGGTAATAAATGCCTGAGCACCATGTGTCATCACCACTCGCACGTCAAAGCCATAATCTTTGAGGCGGCGGACTAAAATGGCACTTTTATAGGCAGCAATTCCGCCAGTAACAGCTAAAACAATGTTTTTATGAGGAATAACGCTTAGATCAAAGCTCACGAACAGGATACCTTTCTGTTGCAGTGGCGCTCACAATAGCATTAAATACGCGCAGACCCAAGATTGATTGGGCAAACAAAATAAAATTTTAAGCGAATTATGCTGGGGAATATGAATACTTCTATTAAAAATTGGCCTGAACAAGAACGGCCAAGAGAACGGTTATTACAACAAGGTCCACAAAGTCTATCAGATGCAGAACTGCTGGCGATTTTTCTTCGCTCAGGTTCAAGGCAACATTCAGCAGTCGAATTGTCACGTTTACTCATTCAACATTTTGGTAGCCTTAATGCAGTGTTTGATGCGCCATTAAGTGAGTTAACTCAATTTAATGGGATTGGAGCAACGAAATATTCACAATTACTGGCAGTCAAAGAACTAGGACGGCGTTATCTCGATCATCATTTTCAAAAAAATAATCTCAGCCTTCATTCATCTGACTTAGTTTTGGATTATCTGCGCTACGAATTAAAGGGCGAGAAACAAGAAGTTTTTGCGGTCTTGTGTCTAGACCCTGAACTCAGAAAACTCCATTTTAAAAAGCTATTCTTTGGTTCAGTTCAGCATTGTGCGGTTTCGGTCAATCAAACGTTAAGATACGCATTACAACAACATGCTTGTCAGCTCGTTATTGCTCACAATCATCCCTTTGGCTCACCACAACCATCTTCCGAAGATATAGCCTTAACTCAACAGCTTGAACAGGCTTGTCAACTTGTCGAAATTCGTCTGCTCGACCATTTTATTATCTCACCAGAAGGAAGCTTTTCCTTTGCTGAACAACAACTGCTCAACCCACCAACAATATCAGTTCAATGATATTGACAAAGTACGACTAAGCCTAGAAGATCAAAACAAAAATAGCGACGTTTAAAATAAAATGATTGTTCGGGAACAGCCTAGTATTTTCAAAGTATTATTCTCTTGGCGAGGCACAATTTTACCCAAAATTTTACCCTCCCTAGGCGTTGTAATGCTGATCTCGGCAATCATTGGTGGAGTGGAATACATCAATCTTTATCGCTTTCCAGAGATTCCTTTGGTTGGCTTTACACTCATTGGGGTCGTACTTTCTATTTTCCTAGGATTTAAAAATACTGCATGTTATGACCGTTGGTGGGAAGCCCGAAAATTATGGGGCGTTTTGATTGCAACTTCGCGTCATTTTGACCGAGACTGTCGTATTTTAACTCAAGCTCGCCGTGAGCGTGTGATTCAACACGTGATTGTTTTCGCAAATGTATTACGTGACCGTTTACGTCGCCAAACGGCGAATCCAACTGAGTTAATACAAACCAGTGGTATGAGTCAGCAAGCACTCACTCAACTCTACCAACAAAATAACGCCCCTCAGTACACACTTAGCCTCATTCACTGGGAATTGTTGCAAGCGCTTAAAGAAGGTGAAATCTCTGACATCATTTATGCACAAATGAATAAAAATGTTGCTGACTTAAGCGTCGTCCAGACTGGCTGTGACCGAATTGCCAATACACCCATTCCATTTGCTTATTCAGTTTTACTCAACCGCACAGTCTATTTTTTCTGTTTTATGTTGCCGTTTAGTCTGGGTTCATTGCTTGGATTAGCAACGCCTTTATTGGTGGGAATTTTGGCATACACATTCTTAGGTCTGGATGCACTAAGTTCTGAAATTGAAGAACCATTCGGTACTCAAAGTAATGATTTGCCGCTAGATGCTATGGTACGTAGTATCGAGATTGAACTGTTAGGGACACTCGGTAAACCTACTCCACCGCCTATTCAGGCTCAAGACAACAACTTATTGTAAAAAGTTTAAAGAAAACGTTTCCAAATCCCGTGCTGCTTATCAGTGGGTTTGGGCGTATTTCCGAGTTTAATCCATGGCATATTTTCACCATGAAAATCACTGCCAATCGAAACCGCCAACTGATATTGTTCAATCATTCGATCAATCATCTGGCGTGTGGATAGAGGTTCAATAGGTGGAGGTAATTCAATTGCATCTCCACCGGATGTCGCGAACAATTCAATTAAATAGCGAACGTTGGTTGCAGATAAATCATAACGAGTTGGGTGAGCTAATACGGCAAACCCTTTACTTTGATGAATCACATCAATGGTTTCTTTTAATCCTAAGCCCTCGAACTTTACAAAGGCACGCTTTCCTTCCTTTAAGAAACGGTCAAATGCTTGTTGAGGGCGAGCCACAACATTTTTTTCGACCAATGTTTTAGCAATGTGAGTTCTTGTTACTCTGTCCGCCTGATCTTCTACTTTTGCAAGAACATCATCATAAATCTGAAAACCAATACATTTTTCCAGCAGTTCACAAATCACTTTAGCTCTTTGCGCCCTAACTCTTTTTTGTTGTTCTAATGCTTCTAAAATTGGTGCTTCATCTTGCATATTTAAAGCAACAATATGTACCCCATAACTCTTCTTAGTGCTTGGACGCGACCACTGACTTGAAATCTCTGTGCCAGAAATAATATTTAAATCATGGCCTTGCGCAGCAATTTTTGCACGCTGCAACCCATCCATTGTATCGTGGTCAGTTAAAGCCAGTGTATGCAGGTTTACATCAATAGCAGCTTGCACCAGTAATTCCGGAGACAAAGTTCCATCAGAAATATTGCTATGTGTATGTAAATCTATGCCTTGCATCTTTTATACTATGCCATTCGCCAAACCTGATCAGATACTCTAACATGAAAGCACTTCTGGACTTTGTTCCATTAATTATTTTCTTCTATTTATATAAAACAGTTGATCCAACTGACACCCAGCATCCTTTACTGAAATTGATCGGGTCTGCTGGTGGGGTCGATAATAATAATATTCTTGTAGCGACGACTGGCTTAATTATTTCAATGCTTGTGGTATATGGTGCCCTATTTGTTTTCCAAAAATTTCGTCTAGATAAACAACAGTGGTTTGTATTGTTTATGACTATCATTTTTGGTGGCATTACCCTCATGTTAAGTGACGATTTCTATATTCGTCTCAAGGCTGCGATTTTAAATTTAGTTTTCGCTGGCGCATTCTTGGTATCTCCTTGGTTTGGTAAAGACCGTAAGCCACTCATTCAACGCTTATTTGACCCTATTTTAGATTTAAGTGAAAAAGGTTGGAAAAATCTTAACTTCGCTTGGGCAGCAATGTTTGTCGTGATGTCTTGTCTGCATGTATTCTTCGCATTTTTATTTCAAGGCGGAAAATATTGGGGCGAATTTACTGCATTTGGTGACATGATTGTGATGTTTTCATTTATCATTATTCAGTTCATTATTTTACGTAAGCATTTTAAGTCACCAGACGCTTAAAATGCTTCCAGATTGATTATAGAGATACGATTACATGCCTTTTTTTGTTCTAAGCTGTACCGATAACGAAGGAACTTTAGAAAAACGCTTGGCAGTACGCCCTCAGCATATCGACCGTTTACAAAAACTCGATGATGAAGGCCGCCTAGTTACAGCGGGTGCTATGCCAAAAGATCCTAATGATCCGCAAGCAGGCTTCTATGGCAGCACCATGATTGTTGAGTTCGACAGTCGCGAAGCATTAGATGAATGGTTAAAAGAAGAGCCATTTGTTAAAGAAGGCATTTATGCACACGTTGATGTAAAACCGTTTAATAAAGCATTTCCAAAAGGGTAATCGCATGCAGCTTGCAACCAAAAGCTTTCTTGGCTTGTGTTTGATATGTTCAACTGCTGGGGCAGTTGAACCTGCTGCAGCACCAGCAACGCCTTCTCCAAATGCACCTTCAACTCAAGCCGCTAAACCAGCTCCAACCCCTACAACTGGAGTCAAAACAGCAGCGACGACAGCACCAACTGCAACAAAACCGCTTACAGCAGAACAGCTCGCAAAGAACAAGCAACAGCAAGATGCAAAAATCAAAGCGTTAGTTCAAGATCAGGCATCTCGCTTAAAACAGCTAGAACATGCCAACCTTGAAGCGCTCGCCCAGAACCAAGAGTTACAGCTAAAAAATGATAACCTCTCTGTTCAGGTTCAAGTCTTACAAAGCGAACGAAGTGCTCAAATGTTTTTATATGGCGCTGTTACCTTAGCGGGTGGCGTATTGCTAGGTTTCTTTATTGCTAGTTATATTCATACAAAACGTCGACGCCAGTGGTAATTCCAAGCGATCTATTAAACTCAATGAACGTATCAAACCGTATCCAAACAGCAGAGCTGGACTGGGAATTTGTCGATGGTATCGAGATTCCCATTTCCAAACAATTTAGTGATGTCTACTTCTCTAAAGATAATGGCCTACTTGAAACACGACATGTTTTTCTAAATGGTAATGACTTATCAGAACGATTAGCCAATTTAAAAGAATTTGAATATTTCAGTGTAGGAGAAACCGGGTTTGGTACGGGTTTAAATATTCTTGCGCTATGGCAACTTTGGCAACAAGTCCGTCCTAATAATCAAAGCCATTTACATGCAATTAGCATAGAAAAATTTCCGTTAAGTAAAGCTGATCTTATTCGCGCTTTAAATGTCTGGGATGGGCTTAAACCGCTTGCGGATCAATTAATTGAACAATACCCCCTGCCTATTGCTGGATGTCATCGCTTAACGTTCCCTAAAGAACGTTTTAGCATCGATCTATGGCTTGGAGATGCGCAAGAAATTTTCCCAAGTATGGCTAAAACTAAAGCTGTGAATGCTTGGTTTTTAGATGGCTTTGCCCCATCTTGCAACCCAGACATGTGGGAACAAAATGTTTTAAACAATATTGTCCGTCTCTCGGATTATGGCACTACATTTGCCTCTTTTAGTGTCGCTGGTATTTTAAAACGGGGATTAAAAGCACACGGTATCGATATTTCTCGTCCGCGTGGTTTTGGACATAAACGAGAAATGCTTAAAGCGGTCTGGAAACTGCCTGAAACTAATGAAGAGCAGTCACAATTAAAGCAAATAGACTCACTCGGTCTCGGTACAGAACAACAGCATATTGCGATTGTAGGGGCTGGTATAGCAGGTTTAACCACGGCATGGGCATTTGCAGCACGTGGGCATCAAGTCACCTTATATGAGCAAACAGAAGCATTATCGGGTGCCTCTGGAAATCCTTTAGCCTTACTTAATCCAAAACTATGTCCAATTGAACAAAGTCATGAACATCTCATGACCTTAAGTTGGCAACATGCTTTAAATTTTTATAAAAATTTCAAAGCATTCCGTCCACTACAAATACAGCAAATTGCATTGAAAAATGCAGATGAACTTCTCGATTTGGTAAATCAGTATCCAGCTCAAGTTGTTACCAACTCAACGAACTTACTTGATACTAATTATTCAAGCATATTACTAACTGAGGCTGGTTCCGTTTCACCACATCAACTACGTGATGAAATTTTACAACACCCTTTAATTGCTCTAAAAATTGCCCATGTCAAAGCACTGGTTCCTTTTGAAAATAAAGTTCAATTGCATGCTGATAATGAGGTTATTGCTGAGGCAGACCATGTTGTTGTGTGCTGTGCTCGAGAAAGTGCTGCTTTATTTGAAAGCTATCCGCAGTTAAAACCAATACGTGGACAAGTGAGCTGGGTTGATAATACGTTTGCTCCCCTGCCTTTAAATGAAGCTTATAGCTATGGCGGCTATTGCATGCAACTGGATGCTTCACGGATAATTTTGGGTGCGTCTTTCTACCCAAATCGTGAAGATCAAGATGTACTTATCGAAGATCATGTGCATAACTTTGAATTAATCCACAGTGTATTCCCTGAATATGCAGAAAAGTTACCATCACCTTCGAGATGGCAAGGCCGTGCATCTATACGGGCACAAAGCTTGGATTATTTTCCTCTGGTTGGAAAAATGCAGGAGAATAGCCGAATTGCTACTTTTGCTGGTCTTGGCTCTAAAGGCTTCTTATTTGCCCCGCTGTGCAGTGAAATCTTAGTTGCTCAATTACTAGGAGAAGCTTGTCCAGTGCCGGACCGCCTATTACAAAAATTGAATCCTCAACGGTTCCAAAAGAAAGTGAAACCTAAAAAGCCTTATTTTAAGCCGCAATAATTTACTTCAATAAAAAAGCACCCGAAGGTGCTTTTTTTATGCGCCCTGCTCTAAGGGCAAGCCAGCATCACGAGCTGCACGTGTCCCGCCCATCAGCACGACATATTCACGCGAGGCATCCAATCCTTCTAGTTTCTCAGCTGCACGAGGAGCTTTGCTACCACCACCACATAAAATATAAATCGGCTGACCCGCAGAGACCTGGTTCAAAATATCAGCATTCAAATCATTAATTGGGCGATTCACCGCACCTTTAACATGCCCTTCTGCATAAGCATTAGTATCACGGACATCCCAGATAACAGCATTTTCTGGGAATTCAAATGTTGTAATTTCTTGTTTACGGATCATTGTGCACTCCTTTGATGTAAACAACACTTGGCAAATGAAGAAAACCCTCTTAGCATCTCAAATATTCTTTCACTTTGTAAAGGTCTAAACTATGCCTTCTTTCGATATTGTCTCTGAATTAGAGTTATTTGAAGTTAATCATGCTGTACAAAACACACAAAAAGAGATTGCAACACGCTTTGACTTCCGTGGTCATGATGTTTCAGTTGAAATAAACGAAAAAAATAAAGAAATCAAAATCAGTACCGAAAGTGATTTCCAGTGTGAACAAGTTTATAACATGTTAGAAAATCATTTTTATAAACGTAAAATTGATGTTCAAGCACTTGATCCACAAAAAGCCGCTGCTTCAGGCAAAAATTTTGTACAAGTTATTAAACTTAAAGACGGTCTTGACTCTGATACTGCAAAAAAAATTAATAAAGCCATTAAAGAAAGTGGCGTTAAAGTGCAATCTTCTATTCAAGGCGACAAAATTCGTGTGACTGATAAAAAGCGTGACACCTTACAACAAGTCATGACTTTTTTACGTGAACAACAATTCGGTGTGCCATTACAGTTTAATAACTTTAAAGATTAATATCTTGTCGGCCATTTAAAGCTAAGGTAATCCCATGTCTCAATCCAACCGTCTATCAAAACTAGTAAAAGCAACTTCAAAATTCCCTAAAGGTATTCGGAGCACGCTTTGGAGCAAGGCGTTTGGTCGTATCGTGCCAATGGTGGGTACAGCAAATATTCGCTATCTGGAAGTAGACTCAAACCACGTTATTGTCCGTTTAGATAACCAAAAAAATATGCAGAATCATATTAAGGGAGTGCATGCTGCGGCTATGGCTCTTTTAGCAGAAACTGCAACAGGCTTTCTAACCGGTTTACATATTCCTGATAATCGCATTTTATTAATCAAATCGTTACATGTAGATTATTTAAAAGTGGTTGAAGGCGGTTTGACTGCTACAGCGACATTGTCTGCTGAACAACAAAAGTTTATTGCAGATAATGAGAAGGGTGAACTTGTGATTCCTGTTACTGTGATTGATGACGCAGGCAATGAACCAATTCAATGCCAAATGCTGTGGGCATGGTTACCTAAACGTAAGAAATAATAACTAATCTAAAGTATTTTTAGATGGTTATTTACCTCAAGATATAAAACTAATATTTTGTATCTTGAGGTTAAAAATGAAAAAAATACTAATCCTTTCCTCTTTATTTACCAGTTTAATATTTACAACAATAAGTTCTCAGGCCACCGAACCCCACATTAAAATCAGTAAAGTAACTTCGGCTAAATCAGAAACAATTGATAAAGTAAGCGCTCAAAACAAAAGAATAGTGACCGACTTTTATGAAGGTGTCTTTTTAAAACATAAAGTCAAAGAATATGCAGACCGCTATATTGGTCAACAATACATTCAGCACAATCCTAATGTTCCAGATGGCAAAGCACCTTTTGTTAATTTCTTCACTGAAAAATTCCAAAAGAATCCGCAAGCTAAAAATGAGATTAAACGTGCAATTGCTGAAGGTAATCTTGTCGTTTTACATGTCCATTCGACTGAAAATGAAAAAGATCGAGGAAGAGCGATTGTTGATATATTTCGTGTAGAAAATGGAAAAATCGTAGAGCATTGGGATGTAATACAAAATATTCCTGAGCAAAGCAAAAATACAAATACGATGTTTTAATCCTAAAAATGAGTTCTTTGTCGAAATTAAAAATTAAAGCCTGAATACTGATATTCAGGCTTTATACGTTTTATTGAATATCTAAGAACTTTTGTCTCGCTTCTTCAGGTATTTGACGCTTATTACCTTTTACATCTACTGCTACAAAGGTAAAGACTCCTTCCGTAATGCGTATTGGCTCACGAGAGTCATCATGACTATCCCAAACTTCAATTCGCATCTGAATAGAAGTATTCCCAACTTTTAAAATCTTGGTATAGCAGCTAATGACAAAGCCAACTTTTACCGGAACCAAAAAGGTCATTTGATTAATGGAAATCGTAGCACAACGGCCACGACTGAAACGTTCTGCGTGAATTGCTCCAGCCAAGTCCATTTGTGACACAATCCATCCACCAAATACATCACCACTCCAGTTTGTATCTGCTGGCATGGCAATCGTTTGTAAGGATAAAATTCCTTCTGGTTTGGTATAAGCTTCTGACACCTTAGCTCCCGAAATTCGTTTGAAGTTGTTGATCGAGCCACTGTTGCAATTCAGGCGCACGTAATGCACCGCTAATACGCGCGACCTCTGTCGTTTTATTCATTAAGACAAGTGTCGGAATACTTCTCACATGAAAAGCTTGACTCAAGCGAGGAGATTCTTCGGTATCAATCTTGGCAAAGATAACGCCTGGATTTTGTTTTGCGACCTGCGCAAAATGTGGAGCCATCATTTTACAGGGTCCGCACCATTCTGCCCATAAATCTATAAGAATAGGTAGATCACTATTCGTGATGTAGTTACTAAAATTTTGTTCATTTAGCTCAATTGGTGCAAGCGGTAGTAATGGCTGATGACATTGCCCACAGCTTGGTTGCTCTGGAAGCTTTTCTTCCGGAACTCGGTTTTTAGCACCACACGATGCACATACAATAATCATTTACATCACTCCTATATGCTGATGTAAAAATTCTAATTGGGTTATCACTGCTTTTTCAAACCATGAACCGTGATAGATATCAAAATGTTTCATATCCCATTCATGATAACTCACAAAAGGCGCAATATTTGTCGCAGCTTCACGGCTTGACTCAATAGGAATAAGTGAATCTTTTTGAGCAGCAATAAATAAAACAGGAATATTAATCTGGCGCACAACTTGGATTGGACGGTATCGCATCAGATTAAAAAAGACACGAGCAGGAACTTCCCCACTCCAATAATAGTCAGGATTCACAATCGATAAATAGCCATAATAACTATCTGCAGTAGGCATAAAGCATAGGTTATGTTGATCAACAACAGGCAACCTCTTTGGATTAAGCCCCATCTTTGATCCCATATAATCCTGACTCGATAGCTTTAATGCTTGGGGATAGCGCTGCAAAGGATAGAGCTTGGCAGTTTCAGCGCCATCTACATAAGGAATTTGCACTAAAACCGCTTGAATATTCTTTAACTCAGAAGCTAGGCTTAGCGCATATCCCCCACTTAAAGAAGTTCCCCAAAGCACAATCCTTCGGTTATCTACGAGTTTACAAGTCGAAGCATACTGAATCACCGTCTTCCAATCTTCTAATTGTGAATTGATGGAGACCATTTCTCTAGGCTTGCCAGTACTGCCGCCCCAATATCTGTAATCAAACAAAATAACAGCGTAACCTGCTTGTGCAAATCGCTGGGCATATTGAATGAGTTTAAATTGACGCAATCCGGCAAAACCATGCGCCATGATAATTACCGCAGATTTATTATTTGTTTTTGGAATATAAAAGTCAGCTGCGATCATTTCCTGATCACATGGAACATATAAAGGCTCAACCGTATAAGCGTGCATATGTGCTCCGTGGCATTATGGTCGAAGTAATGAATTTACAAAAAACATCCTGATCGCCTTTTAAAAATCTAGAGCTGTTCTATGACATAAGTTTTATCTATGTAGGAACAACGTTTTAGTGTCTTGTATCTCAGGTTAAGCTTAATGCTATGATACAGCATAAGAGGTTTTGTTAAATTTTGGAGTGACGAAATGTCAGATAATGTTGGTTTCGCAGGTCAAATTGGTCCAGAACACGTTGGCCAAGTTGTAGAAAAAGGATTTAAATCTATTATTAATAACCGACCAGATATGGAAGGCGGCCCAGAACAACCTACAAGCGCCCAGATTGAAGAAGCTGCACGTCAGGTAGGCTTAGACTATGTTTATCAACCTGTTGTAGCTGGACAGATTACTGAGCTAGATGTACGTACTTTTGCTAATCATTATAATGAATTGCCAAAACCTGTACTCATGTTCTGCCGTACAGGAAACCGTTCAAATAATCTATATCAATTAGCAAAACAAATGGACTTATTAGACGATTAATTTTAAGAAATTAACTCTCTTGAAAACCCTATTTCTTCTTTAAAGTAGGGTTTTTGATAAATTGTTTTGCATATCTCTGCACGAACTCAACAGAACTAAAAATAATATTAATTTAGAGTATTTATATCTTTTGATTCATTTATTAATTCTCTATGAATAAATTTATATTCGTTCTTTTAAGCTGTTTAATCGTTACAGCATGCTCTTCAATGCAAGTACGTCCCACAGTAGGTGTAAGTATGGGTACACACCTTTAAAAAAAGAAGCAGCTTAAATGCTGCTTCTTTTTATATTAATTACCATTTGCACAATTTGGATCTATGCCATATGGGCTTAATATATTCGGGGCAATACGATCACTCACAGTGACATCCTTTTTCAAGTAATCTAAAGTAAGAGATGTAGACCCTTTAATTAAACTTCCCGAAACTGTAGATTTAGCCGTTAGCTGAACAGTTAACCAAGACGCATAAATTTTAGGATATTGAATCTTAAGGTCAAAGCGTCCGTTCCCGTCTGTTGTATATTTATTATTGGTTGCAGCAGTACCAGCATTATTAATATACGATACAACTTGTACTGTAGAATTTTCTTTAAGCGGCTTTAATTGGTTAATAACATCACCATTAATATTTACAGCTTGAACCGGTGAAGTACATGCGACTCTGATAGCAGGAAGATACTCATCTGGTTTACCATCTGCAGGATTAGAAGTGTCAAAAAAATCAAATATACCTTTATAGTAGGCAAGAGCATTAACTCCCATAACTACATCTTGATTTGGTATCGGTTTACCATCCACATCAGTTACTTGTACTGAGATATTTTTATAGTAATAGACTCCATCCGTTGTATCTTCCATAGTTGTCGGATTATATGCTACAGCAATTGCACCTACTGCGACTGGTACATCAGAATTAACGACATCGAGTTTATAAGTATAAATTTTTGTTGATTGACCAAAGTTAGCTTCTAAAACAAGATCATCTGTTACAAATTGAGCAACACTATATGATGAGGATCTTTGATTTTCATTAAAAGATAAAGTATAGGTGATCTGACCATTTGCATCAGTTTGTGTAGCATTTGGTGTAAATCTAACGCCGTTTGAGACTGAATTTTTAACTTTAAGTGTGATCGCTTGATTTGCTAAAGTTGCACCATTTGCATCTACAGCTGTTAATGTAACAGTTGTCTGGTCTCCCCTAACATTTAAAGAAGTTTTTGTAGCATCAAACAATACAATACTAGTGGTATCAGCCTCAACGGTACTATTGCTACCTGTTACTGTTACAGTCTGTTCTTGAGTAAGCGCACCATTATTTGTAGATACAATTAATTTAAAACCATTTTTCACCAACTCATTTATTGAACTTGATGTTTTTGGAGTTTTTATAATGTATACAGCATTACCTGCTGCATCTGTAGTTTGAGTTGATACCCCTTCTATAGATACATTATTTGTTGGATCAACTAACGCCAAAGTAATATTAGCACCAGCAACACCACCTTTATTTTTGTCTAAAGCTCTAACCGTAACTGTTAAAGTATCATTCGTCGCTGCAACTGATAATTTATCTAATTCGATCTTTAAAGCTGTAGCAGTGGCCTGCTGTGATCCACTGTTATTGTTTTCAGATGAATTACTATTGGATGAGCCATTTTGATAATAACCATCACCACCGCCCCCACCACAACTTGCTAACATAATTGATACAGCAATAGCTGACAACTTCAAGGTAAGTTGTTTTTTATACATACTTTTCATTTCCCCAATCTTTCCTAAAGGTATAAGATTTTTTAATTATTTATTTTATTAGTGTAATCATATTCACCACACTCTGTAAACATAAATTACATTATGTTTTATTATGTAACTCATTAAATGAAAAATTTATAGATATCAGGATTCATAATGTTCGATATTATTATTATTGGTGCAGGTACTGCTGGTATTAGCGCATATAAAGAAGCCGTTAAACATACTAATAAGATTTTAATTATAAATGATGGGCCATGGGATACCACTTGTGCTCGTGTAGGCTGTATGCCAAGTAAAGTTCTCATCTCTACAGCAAACAGAATGTTTGACATTCAAAATGCTCAAGAGGTTGCTTTGGATGTATCTGCAAAAATTAATACTGAACAAGTGATGGAGCATGTACAAACTTTACGTGATCGTTTTACACAAGCAACATTAAAAGATGTAGAACAATGGCCTGCAGAGCATAAAATTTCTGGTAAAGCACATTTTATTGATGCACAAACTGTAGAAGTTAATGGGCAACAGTATCGATCAAAAAGTTTTATTCTGGCGGTGGGTTCAACTCCTAATTATGATAAAACTTGGAAAAAAGAACTTGGAAACCGACTTATAACCACAGATCAAATATTTGAGTTGAAAACACTGCCTAAATCTATTGGTATCATTGGTAGTGGTGTGATTGCACTTGAAATCGCCCAAGCTATGCATCGTTTAGGGGTAGCAACTACAATCTTTGCTCGCAGTAAACGAATTGGAATATTAACTAGTTCTAGACTTCAACAACTTGCACAAAAAGAGCTCGGAAAAGAACTAACTATTCTATTCGAGACTTTACCAAGTGAAGTTAAATGCAGTGATGAAAGCGTTTTATTAAATTACAAACTTGAGAAAAAAGAGAAAACTCTTCAAGTTGAATATGTTTTATCTGCAACAGGCCGTACAAGTTTACTCGATACTTTAAAACTAGAAAATATTGATAATTCATTCAATGATATTAAGTTATTACCTATAAATGCTAAAACCAAACAGTTAAGTACATATCCAATTTTTATTGTCGGAGATGCTTACACCTCAACACCAATACAACACGAAGCAGCCCATGAAGGTAAAAAAGTTGTTTATAACTGTATGAATTATCCACAAGTTAATTCAATTAAAACACTTCCCCCACTAGGAATTGTATTTAGTGATCCTGAAATGGCGATCGTAGGAAAAAGTTATAAGCAACTAAAAGATGAAGGTATAGATTTTATTACAGGCGAAGCCTCTTATGAACGTCAAGGAAGAGCAATAGTTCTTGGAAAAAATAAAGGAGCGATTGAAGTTTATATAGAAAGAGAAAGCCAAAAGCTTCTAGGTGCTGAACTATTTACAGAAGCAACTGAACACATGGCTCATTTATTAAGCTGGATAATCGGGGAAGAGTTAACGTTAAACGATATTCTAGAGAAGCCTTTTTATCACCCGACTTTAGAAGAAGGCCTTCGAACTGCTCTAAAACATGCGCGTAGACAGCTGAAATAACCAATTTTAGAAGAGCCCTTTTAATTAAAGTTGGCTCTTCTATACATCACATTCCTTTTTTCTCTAATTAATTCATTTGATGAGAAATAATAACAACTAGTGGAGCATTCTTTTCAGATGAACTAGTATAAATCCATGTCTCTAAAACCTTTCCATCTTTAGAAATAATATAATTTGTTGTGGTTAAATTTTTATCTTTAGATATTTCCTTTTTATAAGTTAGACCAGTAGATTCAGGAGGCAACCAACTTTCCAAATTGTTTTGAATTTCAGTTGAATTTCCTTTATTTATAAATACTGAACATACTCCATTATCGAGTTGAGTAATAACAAATTTTCCTTCAGAAGAACTTATCATCCAAGCATGACCATTATAATTTTTTAGAAAATGTACAGCATATTCATCAGGCATTTGGATAAATCCCATATTTTTTGCTTGTTTATTTATTAATTCTGGATTTCCTCTCGAACTCACACAAATATTTAAAAAGGCTTTTGTACTATATAAACTTTTCTCAGTTTCATTAGCATATATAGAACTACAACTAAGTACTATAACCAATATGGAGGAAAATATTTTAAATCTTACAAATTTCATGATTAAAACTCTTATTATCATTTTAAATAATGTGTTTTATATCACAATTCATTCTAAAGTTAGTCAGATATTTAGATTTTTTTAGGCAATAAAAAAACACCCCCACTCAAAGAGTGGGGGTGTTTGTAATAATGAGCTGGCGATGACTTACTCTCACATGGGTAACCCCACACTACCATCAGCGCTAAGAGGTTTCACTTCTGAGTTCGGGAAGGGATCAGGTGGTTCACTCTTGCTATGGTCGCCAGCACAACTGGTATGGATACTTGCTTCGTTTTATTCACTGTGTGATACGTTGCGTTTTCCAAATCTTGACAGACGGGCTGATTGAATCTGAATTTGTTCATTTTAGCTAGTAGTATAACTAAATCAAGTTGCTTTGCATGTTTATGAATCGATTGATGCTTCATATACAACTGCTTGGGTGTTGTATAGTCAAGCCTCACGAGCAATTAGTATTGGTCAGCTTCACATATCACTATGCTTCCACATCCAACCTATCAACGTCCTAGTCTCGAACGGCTCTTTAGAGGAATAAATTCCTAGGGAAATCTTATCTTGAGGTAGGCTTCCCGCTTAGATGCTTTCAGCGGTTATCCCTTCCGAACATAGCTACCCGGCGATGCGACTGGCGTCACAACCGGTACACCAGAGGTTCGTCCACTCTGGTCCTCTCGTACTAGGAGCAGATCCTCTCAAATTTCCAGCGCCCACGGTAGATAGGGACCGAACTGTCTCACGACGTTCTAAACCCAGCTCGCGTACCTCTTTAAATGGCGAACAGCCATACCCTTGGGACCTGCTTCAGCCCCAGGATGAGATGAGCCGACATCGAGGTGCCAAACACCGCCGTCGATATGAACTCTTGGGCGGTATCAGCCTGTTATCCCCAGAGTACCTTTTATCCGTTGAGCGATGGCCCTTCCATACAGAACCACCGGATCACTAAGACCTACTTTCGTACCTGCTCGACTTGTGGGTCTCGCAGTTAAGCGCGCTTTTGCCTTTATACTCTACGCGTGATTTCCGACCACGCTGAGCGCACCTTCGTACTCCTCCGTTACTCTTTAGGAGGAGACCGCCCCAGTCAAACTACCCACCAGACACGGTCCTCGTCCCGGATAACGGGACAGAGTTAGAACCTCAACATTACCAGGGTGGTATTTCAAGGACGGCTCCATTGGAACTAGCGTTCCAACTTCAAAGCCTCCCACCTATCCTACACAAGTAAGGTCAAAGTTCAGTGTCAAGCTGCAGTAAAGGTTCACGGGGTCTTTCCGTCTAGCCGCGGGTACACTGCATCTTCACAGCGATTTCGATTTCACTGAGCCTCTGCTGGAGACAGCGCCGCCATCATTATGCCATTCGTGCAGGTCGGAACTTACCCGACAAGGAATTTCGCTACCTTAGGACCGTTATAGTTACGGCCGCCGTTTACTGGGGCTTCGATCAAGAGCTTCGCTTACGCTAACCCCATCAATTAACCTTCCAGCACCGGGCAGGCATCACACCCTATACGTCCACTTTCGTGTTTGCAGAGTGCTATGTTTTTAATAAACAGTTGCAGCGGCCTGGTTTCTGCGGCTGTCGTCAGCTCAGGAAGCAAGTTCCATCACCAACAACAGCGTACCTTCTCCCGAAGTTACGGTACCATTTTGCCTAGTTCCTTCAGCAGAGTTCTCTCAAGCGCCTTGGTCTACTCGACCTGACCACCTGTGTCGGTTTCGGGTACGATTCCTGTGTAACTGAAGCTTAGAGACTTTTCCTGGAAGCATGGTATCAGCCACTTCACTGTACAAGTACAGCTTGCTATCGGATCTCAGTATAGAGTACCCCGGATTTGCCTAAGATACATACCTACATCCTTCCACCTGGACAACCAACGCCAGGCTGACTTAACCTTCTCCGTCCTCTCATCGCATTACACAGAAGTATTGGAATATTAACCAATTTCCCATCGACTACGCCTTTCGGCCTCGCCTTAGGGGTCGACTCACCCAGCCCCGATTAACGTTGGACTGGAACCCTTGGTCTTTCGGCGAACGGGTTTTTCACCCGTTTTGTCGTTACTCACGTCAGCATTCGCACTTCTGATACCTCCAGCATACTTCTCAATACACCTTCATCGGCTTACAGAACGCTCCCCTACCACTTGACTAATGTCAAATCCGCAGCTTCGGCACATAGTTTTAGCCCCGTTACATCTTCCGCGCAGGCCGACTCGACTAGTGAGCTATTACGCTTTCTTTAAAGGGTGGCTGCTTCTAAGCCAACCTCCTAGCTGTCTATGCCTTCCCACATCGTTTCCCACTTAACTATGATTTTGGGGCCTTAGCTGGCGGTCTGGATTGTTTTCCTCTTGACTACGGACGTTAGCACCCGCAGTCTGTCTCCCGGATAGTACTCATAGGTATTCGGAGTTTGCATCGGTTTGGTAAGTCGGGATGACCCCCTAGCCGAAACAGTGCTCTACCCCCTATGGTATTCGTCCGAGGCGCTACCTAAATAGCTTTCGGGGAGAACCAGCTATCACCAGGCTTGATTAGCCTTTCACCCCTATCCACAAGTCATCCCCTGGCTTTTCAACGACAGTGGGTTCGGTCCTCCAGTTAGTGTTACCCAACCTTCAACCTGCTCATGGATAGATCGCCTGGTTTCGGGTCTATACCCAGCAACTAAACGCCCTATTAAGACTCGATTTCTCTACGGCTCCCCTATACGGTTAACCTCGCTACTGAATATAAGTCGCTGACCCATTATACAAAAGGTACGCAGTCACCGAACAAGTCGGCTCCCACTGCTTGTATGCATGCGGTTTCAGGATCTATTTCACTCCCCTCACAGGGGTTCTTTTCGCCTTTCCCTCACGGTACTGGTTCACTATCGGTCAGTCAGGAGTATTTAGCCTTGGAGGATGGTCCCCCCATATTCAGACAAGGTTTCACGTGCCTCGCCCTACTCGTCATCATTATGTGTGCCCTTTCGTGTACGGGAATATCACCCTCTACGTTCGCACTTCCCAGAGCGTTCCACTAAAACACACATAACTTAATGGGCTGATCCCCGTTCGCTCGCCGCTACTGAGGGAATCTCAATTGATTTCTTTTCCTAAGGGTACTGAGATGTTTCACTTCCCCTCGTTCGCCTTGCAACACTATGTATTCATGTTGCAATACCTACCTTAAAGTAGGTGGGTTCCCCCATTCAGAAATCTCCGGATCAAAGGATATTTGCCGCCTCCCCGGAGCTTTTCGCAGGCTATCACGTCTTTCATCGCCTCTGACTGCCAAGGCATCCACCACATGCACTTAATTACTTGACTATACAACCCCAAACAGTCGTCAACACCTACAAGTGAGTGTTGTCCGTGCGATTCTTCATCGCTACTATCTGTTGTCTGTGTACTTAAACACTGTACAGCTTCAATCTAAATTCATATACCAAAACGCTTGATTCAGTTAATTTGCTAGTTCTCAATTCATTCAGATTAATTGCTTAATCTAAACTCTTGAGTGAACAATTTATTTCAGACTCAATTTTGCCAATCTGTTAATGAATAAACATGCCTTCGTCAGGTCATGCTTAATACCGTGATACTTAAATCACAGAAGTTAATAAACCAAGATCCTAAAATCTCTATTTACTAATTTCTGTAATCCGAACTTCTCTTAAGTTCTGGTGGAGACTAGGAGAGTCGAACTCCTGACCTCCTGCGTGCAAAGCAGGCGCTCTACCAACTAAGCTAAGTCCCCAGCTTACATCATCAGTCATGTATCTTTTATCTATAACTTTAACCAGTCAAAGTCATGGTGGGTCTGACAAGACTTGAACTTGTGACCCCACGCTTATCAAGCGTGTGCTCTAACCAACTGAGCTACAGACCCTCAGATACATCTATGAAGAACAACTTGTTGTGGATTCTTACCAATCGTCAATCTTTCGTTAAGGAGGTGATCCAGCCGCAGGTTCCCCTACGGCTACCTTGTTACGACTTCACCCCAGTCATCGGCCACACCGTGGTAACCGCCCTCTTTGCAGTTAGGCTAGCTACTTCTGGTGCAACAAACTCCCATGGTGTGACGGGCGGTGTGTACAAGGCCCGGGAACGTATTCACCGCGGCATTCTGATCCGCGATTACTAGCGATTCCGACTTCATGGAGTCGAGTTGCAGACTCCAATCCGGACTACGATCGGCTTTTTGAGATTAGCATCCTATCGCTAGGTAGCAACCCTTTGTACCGACCATTGTAGCACGTGTGTAGCCCTGGCCGTAAGGGCCATGATGACTTGACGTCGTCCCCGCCTTCCTCCAGTTTGTCACTGGCAGTATCCTTAAAGTTCCCGACATTACTCGCTGGCAAATAAGGAAAAGGGTTGCGCTCGTTGCGGGACTTAACCCAACATCTCACGACACGAGCTGACGACAGCCATGCAGCACCTGTATGTAAGTTCCCGAAGGCACCAATCCATCTCTGGAAAGTTCTTACTATGTCAAGGCCAGGTAAGGTTCTTCGCGTTGCATCGAATTAAACCACATGCTCCACCGCTTGTGCGGGCCCCCGTCAATTCATTTGAGTTTTAGTCTTGCGACCGTACTCCCCAGGCGGTCTACTTATCGCGTTAGCTGCGCCACTAAAGCCTCAAAGGCCCCAACGGCTAGTAGACATCGTTTACGGCATGGACTACCAGGGTATCTAATCCTGTTTGCTCCCCATGCTTTCGCACCTCAGCGTCAGTGTTAGGCCAGATGGCTGCCTTCGCCATCGGTATTCCTCCAGATCTCTACGCATTTCACCGCTACACCTGGAATTCTACCATCCTCTCCCACACTCTAGCTAACCAGTATCGAATGCAATTCCCAAGTTAAGCTCGGGGATTTCACATTTGACTTAATTAGCCGCCTACGCGCGCTTTACGCCCAGTAAATCCGATTAACGCTTGCACCCTCTGTATTACCGCGGCTGCTGGCACAGAGTTAGCCGGTGCTTATTCTGCGAGTAACGTCCACTATCTCTAGGTATTATCTAAAGTAGCCTCCTCCTCGCTTAAAGTGCTTTACAACCATAAGGCCTTCTTCACACACGCGGCATGGCTGGATCAGGCTTGCGCCCATTGTCCAATATTCCCCACTGCTGCCTCCCGTAGGAGTCTGGGCCGTGTCTCAGTCCCAGTGTGGCGGATCATCCTCTCAGACCCGCTACAGATCGTCGCCTTGGTAGGCCTTTACCCCACCAACTAGCTAATCCGACTTAGGCTCATCTATTAGCGCAAGGTCCGAAGATCCCCTGCTTTCTCCCGTAGGACGTATGCGGTATTAGCATTCCTTTCGAAATGTTGTCCCCCACTAATAGGCAGATTCCTAAGCATTACTCACCCGTCCGCCGCTAGGTGATAGTGCAAGCACCATCACCCCGCTCGACTTGCATGTGTTAAGCCTGCCGCCAGCGTTCAATCTGAGCCATGATCAAACTCTTCAGTTAAAATCATTTTGCACCTTATTAAAGACAAGGTGCCAATTCTGGCTCATCAATTACTGACTTAAATTTCGCTCAAATAAACTTCGAGTAATTTAAACCAATCAATCAATGAAAATTATTTCGATTAATCAATCAGTAAAAATCCACACAAGTTGTTCTTCAATTCTCTTAATGATCTTCTTACTGGTTCGTCACCAGCAAGCTAGGTCGGCTATATTACTCTTAATCTCTTAAAAGTCAACAGGTAATTTCGATATTTTTAAAACTTATCCTCTAAACCAACTTCTCATCAAATTCATCACTTAAAGCAACCAATCTAATCACAAGTAACTGTTTTTCAACAAGTTTCTATCTGCATCACCGCCGATGGATGTGCATTATAGACCATCCAATTCCCTTTGCAACCCCTTTTTTAAATCAATACCATCAACTGGATACTTTTTAGGCTTTTTAGTCAATTTTAGATGAGATATTAAACTTTTTTTAAGTTATCAACTTCATGTAGAATAGATTATTCGTGCAATAGTTTGGCATTAACTCACCATGTGGCAGTTCGCTAAAAAAGTATTTGTTTGCATACTTGTAGTGTTTGCTACGAGTGGGCCTTGTTATGCCAATTCAAAACATAACTTCTATGTGCTTACTTTATCTATTTTAAGCTACAGTAAGTGGGAGAATGTAAATACCCCTACTCTTTGTGTGATTGATAACCCCTCTATTACATCTACCTTTCAGTCTTATATCCAGCAAATGTCTTATAATTATCGTGTTCAAACTGTAAACGCGAAAGATTTTGCCCGGTCCCATTGTCAGGCTGTCTATTTTTCTACAACCTCTCCACAACAACAGCAAAGCCTTATTCAGAGCTATCCTTATCGTTCTTTACTGTCTCTAAGCATTAATAATTCAGATTGCGAAATAGGAAGTATCTTTTGTTTATATACTCAAAATAATTACACTACTTTTAAAGTTAACTTAGATGCTTTAAGTCACTCCAAAGTTCATATTGATCCGAGAGTATTGCTCTTGGCTAAGAATGCGGAGTAAGGATGATGATATCAAAGTTGTATCAGTCCACTTCACTGCATGCATTATTTAGAAAATCTCAATTTACTATTTTTGCAATTACTTTTTTTATTTGCTCTTTTACATTTGTATCAATTTCTGTTTTTACAATGGAAACTTATGCTAAACAGAATTTACAATTGCTCAGCCATACTCTGTTGGAGCGTATTCAACCCGCAGTCGTATTCAATGATAAAATTACCATAGAACAAATTTTGAATGAGTATACGAATGACCATTCAATTCGTACTATTCATATTTATGATTCAGAACATCATTTAATTGCCCAAAGTTTTAAATTATCAAGTCAGACTTCAATTTTGGAAGGTTGGTTTGATCACTTATTTTTAAATGAGCCTGTTCATCTTAAAATTTATCATCATGAACAAAATGTAGGTGAACTTACACTTTTTGGTAGTTCTGAAAAAATATTGCAGTTCCTCAAAATGATTATGGTGGGGCTTGCGATTGCAATGTTGTTTATTGTTTGTGCTTTGTGGTGGTCAGTAAACTTAACGTATCGTCAAATTATGCAGGCTATTTATCCGCTTACTAATATTGCTCAAATTGTAAGTGAACAAAAAGCTTATAATCTTCGTTTTCCTTATAATCGAATTAAAGAATTTCAAGATTTGAATACCGTTTTTAACGAGTTACTTGAAGAAATTCAGATATGGGACAATCAGTTACAAAAGGAAAATCGCAAATTATCCTTTCAGGCTCATCACGACCAACTCACCTTATTGCCTAATAGACATTATTTTTACCAAATCCTTTTAGACATGTTTGAGGATAAAGGTTTCGATAATAAGTCTGCCCTATTATTTATAGATAACAATAACTTCAAATCGATTAATGACCAATTTGGTCATTTAGCTGGAGATGAAGTTTTAAAGGAAATGGCGAATCGCCTGCAAACTCGTTTACGTCATCAAGATTTTATTGCGCGGTTAGGTGGCGATGAATTTGCTGTCATTTTGCATTCCATTAGTCATGCTGATCATTTAATATCTATTGCTGAAAATTTACTCGAAAGCTGTAAGGAACCTTTGCATCTGAATGGTCAAACGATTTACTTCAGTTTTAGTGTAGGTATTGCTTTATCACAATATGCATCTAGCCCCGAAGATTTCATTATGCAAGCAGATCAAGCAATGTATAAGGCTAAAAATTCGGATGAACACTGGTTTATCTATAAACCTGAAAATTAAATTTAGGCTAATCTATGAATACAAGATATTTAAAACTCTCCTTTATTGCATTGATATGCATTACTCTTGCAGGGTGCCTGAGTTTTGGTCCATTAAAATATCGTCAAGTAAAATTGCTCAAAAAAGAAGGTTTTGTTCTTACTGATGAGGGATGGACTTTAGGTTTACCAGAACGTTTGTTATTTGACTTTAATAATGCAGAGTTAAAACAAAGTCATGAAGCTGAATTAGTGCGTCTAGCTAGTCAACTCAATAAATATGACCTCAATAAATTGAAAATTGTGGGTCACACTGATGATGTTGGTGATGCTACTTATAACCAAAAGCTATCTGAAGAGCGCGCACAAAGTGTGGCAAACCTTTTCTTAGCTCGTGGATTTAAAAAAGAAAATATTTATGTGATTGGTCGTGGTTCAACACAACCTTATGTGCCAAATACAACCAATGAAAATCGCGCAATTAACCGACGTGTTGCCATTGTCGTTATTCCATAAGTAAATTTAGTTCATAATAAAAAGCCAATCCTTTGTGATTGGCTTTTTTATTTTAAATTAGCTCAATAATATCAATGGTTGGCGGTACTCTAAACCGTAAAGGGATTCCAACCATTCCTGTGCCGACGGTTACAAAGACATCCGCATGCTCGTGAGAGTAAAATCCACGCTTATGACCTAAAATTGATACTTTTTTCATAATATAATTAGTCACCCATGGAAGCTCCACCTGCCCTCCATGAGTATGCCCAGATAACATTAATGGTCGACTCGGTAATTTAGGTACCATATCAACGGTATCTGGATTATGAGACAAAATTAACCAAGGCTTGTCTTGCGGTAAATCTGGCATAGAACGCATATCGGTTTTCCCTGCCCAGAGATCACCAATACCAATCAAACGAAATTCCTCAAAATCAACAATCTTTCCTTCGAT
The DNA here is from genome assembly GCF_013122135.1 of Acinetobacter lactucae. Lineage (NCBI taxonomy): Bacteria > Pseudomonadati > Pseudomonadota > Gammaproteobacteria > Moraxellales > Moraxellaceae > Acinetobacter > Acinetobacter lactucae. The sequence continues at coordinate 524,385 of NZ_CP053391.1, read as the reverse complement.
ATCAATTACTTCATTATAAAAAAGTGCATCTTTTAATAGTTGTTGAATCGGCGGTCCAGGATATTGCTCATCATGATTTCCTGGAACCGAATATACAGGCGCCTGAATTTCTTTTAAAACACTTAACTCTTCAATTAATCTATCTTCAGGTTCATATGTCCAATCACCCGCGACTACAACTAAATCAGGTTGCTGCTCATTTAATTTTCTAACTATAGTTTTGAGCTGACGTTCATGTCCTGAAAATAAACCAATATGTAAATCTGCAATTAGTGCTACTTTTACTGGCTTATCAAAACTACGGTCTGGGTTTAAGCGATATTGATGAGTATCGACACGGACTAGATGAGGCTCGATAAATCGGGCGTAAATTAGCACACCACTCAAGAAAAAGATGAAAATGCCTTGATGAATTGAGTAGTAACCAATCCAAGCGGCGTATAAATTAAAAAACCAGAGAGGGATAAGTAGATAAGAGAGATAAAATGCGAGTAGATGCACAAAAGCTTTAAATGGATGAATCGTCTCGGTTCGCGATTGATGAATCCAAGCCTCAGAAATTCCCCATAAAGCAAGTATTGAAAAAATAAAATAAAAACAAAAAATGATTGAATTTGGATTCCACATTACGACTCTCGACTTATCTTGTATTGATTGCTAGTAATCAAATTCAATATTTATCTTTCAATATGCACGAATTATACTCTAGCTCACCTTATCGTATGTACTGATTATGGCACAATCCTTTCCTTCCAAACAGCTTCAAACGAATCAACAAGCTAAAGGCTTTTTGATAAAAGCCTCTATAGTCCTATGTTCAAGTTTCGCTGTGGGTTTGACAGGATGTAGCACTCTGCCAAAGCATGGTGTTGAGCCAGTACAATATGCAAAAGATATTGACACCTCTGAGACTTCACTTGCCAAAATTATTACACCTTTACGTCAGCAGAATCCTAAGTTAACGGGTTTCCATGTTTTAAATGATCCGTTGGAGGCTCTAGCAGCCCGACTCAGATTAATTGATAAAGCTGAAAAGACTTTAGATTTACAATATTACATTTGGGACAATGACAAAGTTGGAGCTTTAGCCTTGCACGCAATTATTCGTGCAGCTGATCGAGGTGTAAAAGTCCGACTTCTTATTGATGATAATAATGCAAAAAAAATGGAAGGGATTTTACTGGCCCTTTCTCAGCATAAAAATATTGAAGTTAAACTTTTTAATCCATACCGTTTCCGCAAATACCGTGCAATGGATATGGTGCTGGATTTAAAACGTATCAATCGTCGTATGCACAATAAAAGTTTTATTGCCGACAATGAAGTTGCCCTTATTGGTGGGCGTAACATGACCAATCAATATTACAATGTCAGCGATAGCTATCAATTTTCTGATGTCGATGTAATGTTAGTCGGCGCTGCTGTTGATGATATCGTCAATTCGTTCGATGACTACTGGAATCATGAATATGCATATTCAGTTCAGAGTATTGTAAGTCCTGAGCAGCACCGTTTACGCTATGAAGGCTTAAAAGAACAACTTGAAGCGCATTACCAACAAGCTACGGTTCAAAACTTTCTAAATTTAACCTCAAAATCTCATGCATTTGATCAATGGTTAAATCACAATATTCGATTTGATTGGGTAAAAGCGGAAGTCGTTAAAGACTCACCTGATAAAATCAAATCAAAAGCTAAAAAAGAAGAGCACTTAAATTTTCAGTTAATTAATCACCTGGAAAAGCCAGAAAGTAACGTTGACTTAATCTCAGCCTATTTTATTCCTGAAAAACAAGGTGCTAAGATTTTAAGTACGCTTGCTAAAGACGGTGTTGAGGTTCGAGTTTTAACGAACTCTTTTAAAGCGAATGACGTCGCTGTCGTACATGCCTTTTATGGAAAATACCGTAAAGAGCTGCTTAAAAACGGCGTACAACTTTATGAGTTTTTACCGACACCCGATAAAAGAGATTTAAATAAAAATACGGATGAGCTTGCCACTAAAGCTAAAGTAAATATGAAAGGATTAAGCCGTTCAAGTTTGCATACCAAACTTATGGCATTGGATGAACAAGTTTTTATTGGTTCATTTAACTTTGATCCACGCTCAGCTTATTTAAATACTGAAATTGGTGTAATTTTAGATAGCCCCGCATTAGCTAAAACCATTCACCATACGATGGATGAAAATTTAAATAAGTATGCATATAAGTTAAAGCTCGATGCTAACAACCGTATTTATTGGCAGCAAGAAACTCCAAATGGTCCTGTAATTTATAGACAGGAACCAGAGATGAAGTGGTGGCAAAAAGCAAGCATGAAGTTTCTTTCATGGCTGCCAATCGAAGGATTTATGTAATTAATTTTTTGGCTTAAGTACTTTTTGATGTAGTTGGGCCAAACCTTCTACCATTTTTTCTTGAACTTCACGCGTTAGACTTTTGACATCATGTCCTTCCACTGAAATTGGAGACAAAGTTAACAAATGAGCGGTTACCTTCGGCATTTCAAGTACACGTTGAATATGTTCGGCAAAAGTCATGTCACCAATAAATGGCGCAACTTTATCTAGCTCTCCATCGCGGTTTACATAGCAAATCAAACATACTTGTACCGGACGTTGTGCTTCAATCGCTGCACCCAGTAATCGTCCATGAACTTTTTTAACAGAGTGCCCATCTGTAGTCGTCGCTTCAGGGAAAAATAATACTGGAATATTCTGTTTTAAAAATTCAGTAATTTGCTCACGAATTCTGACGGAATCGCCAGATCCACGTTTAATAAATAAAGTTCCACCACTTTTGGCTAAGTTTCCGAGAATAGGCCAATTTTCAATTTCAGCTTTAGCAAGAAAGAAAACTCGCGCACCTGAACCTAAAACCGCAACATCTAACCAAGAAATGTGGTTACTTACCCATAAAGCTGGTTCTCTCGGAATTGTGCCATGTACTTCTATATCTAAATTGAAAACCTGACATAAACGGCGGCAAAAATATTGGACATAACGTGTATTAACAGGATTATTAGGATCTTTATAAAGCCCATGTCGATAAACTAGATAAAAACCTTCACTAATTGCGGCCGTGGCAGAAGTGACCTTTTTTCCGTATAAACCTATTTTTGATAACTTCTTTAACGTTGAATTAACTATACTTTGCGTTTGAGCCATAAAATTTCACTAACGATTAATCTTTGTTATACCCATCTCAAGTCATTCTATACGTTTCAGAATAAACTTGCATTGACGTTAGAACACGGCAAATAAAATAAATCTGAACATTATATTGACTTCATATCACTAATCTAAAGGATAAGAACAAACGCTTTCCCCTTTTGCTTAAGTTTCCTCTAGAATAAAGTTTTCCCATTTTCAGGATTTATAGCCACGTGGAATATGTTGATCGGCATCAAGGCGGTGAACGCACAATCTTAGTGAGTGTTTCTGTACAATTATTAGATGATCTGGATGCCGAAGAGTTTGCTCTACTTGCACAGTCTGCGGGTGCAGATATCCTTGAACATATTAAGGTTCAGCGTAATAAGCCTAACCCTAAATTTTTTATCGGTTCAGGAAAAGTCGAAGAAATTGCAGAGCAAGTGCAGGAACTAGAAGCGAGTCTAGTTATTTTTGACCATGCATTATCCCCTGCTCAAGAACGAAATTTAGAAAGAATATTAAAATGCCGAGTTATTGACCGTACAGGCTTAATTTTAGATATTTTTGCGCTGCGTGCCCGCACGCATGAGGGTAAGTTACAGGTCGAACTTGCTCAGCTTAAACATTTATCTACGCGCCTTATTCGCGGTTGGTCTGCCGACTTTGAACAGCAAAAAGGTGGTATTGGCTTACGTGGCCCTGGTGAAACACAACTAGAAACAGATCGCCGTCTCATTCGTGTTCGTATTACCCAATTAAAAGATAAATTAGACAAAGTACATCAGACTCGTATGCAAGGACGTGCTGCAAGACAAAAAGCAGCCATTCCAACGGTTTCATTAGTAGGCTATACCAACGCGGGCAAATCGACTTTATTTAATATTTTAGCTAATAGTGATGTCTACGCAGCAGATCAACTGTTTGCAACTCTCGATCCAACCTTACGCCGTTTAGACTGGGATGGTATCGGGACTGTTGTGCTAGCAGATACAGTAGGCTTTGTACGAAACTTACAGCATGATTTGGTTGAATCATTCAAAGCAACACTTGAAGAAACACTTGAAGCTACCCTTTTACTGCATGTTATTGATAGTAATAGCCATGACATGCTCGACCAAATTGAAGCAGTTGAAGGTGTATTAAAAGAAATTGGTGCTGATGCTCCCGTACTTCGGGTATATAACAAAATCGATCTAAGTGGTGAAGAAGCCAAAATTATTTATGCTGAGCCACACGTCCCAGATCGAGTTTATGTTTCGGCTCATTCTGGCCAAGGCCTAGATTTACTTCAAAAAGCAGTACAAGAATGCTTAATGGGGCAAATTCAAAAGTTTTCACTCGTGCTTAAACCAGCTTATGGCAAATTGCGCACTCAGCTTTATGCCTTAAATGTGATTGAGTCTGAACATTATGATGATGCTGGCTTATTACATATTGATGTGAAGATTGCACCACATAAGTTGGAAAAGCTGATTCGCCAAGCAAAACTGCCCTTAGATGAAATATTGGGAGAACACGCGAGTCAATTTAAACGCCCCTTGGAAGAGTTTGAAATCAAGGGCGAGATCAGTTAAAACTTGATAAGTAAACTTTTAGAGATAAAAAATATGGATAAGATCAAAAGTATAGACTGGACAGCATGGATAATCACACTACTGCTCATTATTGGTTTTCGTGAAGGCTCTGTTGTCGTCATGCATACTTTTGGTCATCCAGAATTAGGTAATCTGGTCGGTTTAATCAGCTTACTTATTATTTTACTGATTTGGCGAAAGTTTAAAAAAATTCCACTTCGAATAGTTGATACCAATAATAAAATCATGAAAGAAAGTGGTTTCGCTTTTTTACCCATCTGTGCAGGCTCATTAATTATGTTGGTACATATGGGTAAGGAAATTCCATTATTTCTTTTCGTTTTAGTGGTCAGCACCCTTATACCTTTGTGGGTCTATGCAAAAATGGCAAAACGTTGGTTATAAGGGGAATAAAATGTTTACGATTTTCTATGGATTTTTGATCACACTTATTGGTTATCTTTGTGCAAAGCCTTTAAACCGACGTTTTCCGCAAGTTCCTCTTTTAGTCTTCGGTATGTTCATTGTAATTGGCTTACTTTCAATTCTACATGTGCCATATGAGCAGTATCGCCTTTATGTGAATGACTTATTTGGTCATCTATTAGGTTATGTCACCGTAGCCTTAGCTATTCCTTTAGCTGCGATGCGCTACGATGATCTTCCAATTAAATCGGTCATTGGTATTTTACTTTTTGCAAGTATTAGCGCCGTTGCCCTACCTATGGGGCTGGCATACTTGTTACATATGTCTGAACCTACCATTCTTGCATTTGCAACCCGTGCAGTAACTACCCCAATTGCCCTTAATATCGCAACTTTATTGCATGCTCCTGAAACACTGGTGACCCTTATTGTTATTTTGTCTGGAGTAATTGGCGCAGCATTCTCACCATTTTTACTTAAACATATTCATGATGAGAGAGCATCTGGATTAGCCTTAGGTTTAGCTGCACATGCCATAGGAACAGCTCAAGCGTGGCAACGTGGACCCGTTGCAGGTCGCTACGCTGCATTTGGTATGGCATTGAATGGTGTATTTACTGCAATTTGGTTACCAACATTAATGTTGTCTTTTGGAACTCCATAATTAAGAAGTTGATTAAATAAACGTTGAACGGTCTATCAATTCCAAATAAGATGACCTTTCAAAGTTAAAAGGATTTTTAATTATGGGGAAAATTTTTATTGGAGCCTTGCTCTTATTGGGGATGAATACTGCTACCTTTGCGGCAGATATTACAGGTCTCTGGCAAACAATTGATGATAAGACTGGTGCTCCCAAAGCACAGGTAGAAATACGAAAAGAAGCGAACGGGACATATGCTGGGAAGATTGTCAAACTTACGCCACGCCCAGGTTATACGCCTAAAGAAATTTGTGATAATTGCCCTGCGCCATATACTAATAAACCGATTTTAGGTCTGGATATCGCAACTGGTTTAAAACAGACAGATGGACTGAACTATACGGGCGGTAAAATTTTAGATCCGAATACTGGCAAAGTTTACGGTCTTAAGGCAAAGCTTAGTTCAACGGGCAAACGTTTACATATGCGTGGTTATCTCGGAGTTTCAGCTTTGGGACGTAATCAAATCTGGATTCGAGTAGAATAATAGTTCCCAATAAAAAAGCCGCATAAGCGGCTTTTTTATTGGGAACTTGGGATAAGAATTACTTTTCTTATATTTGCACAGGATTTTCAACAGAAAAAATTTCTTTGTCTTCAAGTCGATAAGCCATTAACTTTCTGCCCCAAACACAGCCACCATCGATATTTTGAATCTGCTTATTAATAGTTCTGCCCTCGAGCGCAGCCCAATGACCAAAAATAATTTGATGAGTTTGTGCCGCTTTGCTCGAGAATTCAAACCAAGGGAAATAACCTTCCGGCATTGGCGCATCCAAAGAATCTTTAAAACTAAACTCTAAAGCCCCTTCTGCATTGGTTAAACGCATGCGAGTCAAATAATTGGTGATACAACGTAAACGTGCCGAATCCGTTAGGTGATCTTCCCATAAATCTGGTTCTGAACCATACATGTCTGCTAAAAAAGCATCCAACACGGATAAATCTTCATTTGCGAGTACAGCCTCAACCTCTTTTGCTAACGTTGCAGTTTTTTGTGCATCCCAAATACAAGGTATGCCAGCATGAGTAAGGATCGTATGCTCGTTTGGCAATAAACATAATGGCTGTTTACGTAACCAGTCGATTAACTCATCGCCATCAATCGCATCAATAACGTCTTGGGTCCGATCTTTTACTTTAATCTCTTTTAAGCCACGAGCACCCGCAATTAAAGTCAGGTCATGGTTTCCAAGTACAGTTGCAGCAGCCCCACGATCAGCAAGCTTTTTAATAAAACGCAATGCACCTACTGAGTTTTCACCACGTGCAACTAAATCACCAGCAAACCATAAAAAGTCTTGATCTGGATCAAAACGTATTTCTTTGAGCAAGGCTTTTAGAGCTTCAAAACATCCCTGCACATCACCAATAACATAGTTAAAACGCTTAGTCATTTACGGCACCATTTGATCGGCCAAATCAACAAATTGAGCAAGTGTTAAAGTTTCTGGACGAGCCATCGGATCAACACCAGCTTTTTCAAAGCCATCTTCTGCGATCATACCCTTAAGACTGTTTCTTAATGTTTTACGGCGCTGAGTAAATACATGAGCGACCAGTCGAGCTAAAGCTTTTTCATCTTTTGCTGTAATTGGCTTTTGATCATAAGGAACAAGGCGGAAAACAGCGCTCGTTACTTTAGGTGGTGGATTAAATGCACCAGCTGGTACTTCAAATAAAAATGTTGGTTGGCAGTAATACTGAATCATTACCGACAAGCGTCCATATTCTTTTGTATTGGGTTCAGCAGTAATACGGTCAACCACCTCTTTTTGCAGCATAAAATGCATATCTTTAACTTTGCTGCCAAATTCCAAGAGATGAAAAAGTAAGGGGGTTGAAATGTTATAAGGTAGGTTGCCGACTACACGTAATGGTCGACCATCTTTTACCAGTTCACTAAAGTCATATTTTAATGCGTCAGCTTCTACAATCGTCAAACGTTCAGGATGTGGAACACGTTCTGGTAGACCCGCAGCTAAGTCACGGTCTAACTCCACCACTGTTAATGCATCACACTCCCCAATTAAAGGAGAGGTTAAGGCAGCTAGACCAGGTCCAATCTCGACAATATTGTCACCCGTACGCGGACTTACAGAGCGCACAATTTTGGCAATGACTCGCTGATCATGTAAGAAGTTTTGACCAAAACGTTTACGAGCTTTATGCCCTTCATCTTTCGGGTTTAGGGCATTAATTTGATACATAGAACATTTCCAACATGAAAAATTTAGCTCGCTGCTAAAGATAAAGCTAAATCAACAGCGACATTTAAACTTGAGCTTTTTGCCAAACCAGTCCCAGCCAAAGACAATGCAGTGCCATGGTCAACCGAAGTTCGAATGAACGGCAAACCCAATGTAATATTGATGGCTTCACCAAACCCTTGTGATTTTAACACAGGTAAACCTTGATCATGGTACATGGCAAGTACAGCATCTGCATTTTTAAGATGTTCGGGGGTAAATAAGGTATCTGCCGGCAAGCTTAAACTCATCTTAATCCCTTGCGCCCGATAACTTTCAAGTACCGGATTAATAGTCTCAATCTCTTCACGACCCAAATAGCCATCTTCACCTGCATGCGGATTTAAACCACACACGAGTACACGTGGATCTGTAATTTTAAATTTTGTTTTTAAGTCGTGTAGTAAAATATCAATAACCTGATGCAACCGTTCTTTGGTAATTGCATCTGCTACATCTCTTAAGGGTAAATGTGTGGTTGCTAAAGCAACACGCAAGGTTTTGGTTGCAAGCATCATAACGACACGCTCTACACCTGCAGACTCTTGATAGTATTCAGTGTGGCCACTAAACAAAATACCAGCATCATTGATAACCGATTTTTGCACGGGTGCCGTAGCGACCCCGACACTTTTACCAGACATTGCGTAATCAGCTGAACGACGTAGTTGTTCTAATACATAAGCTGCATTTTCTGGATTTAATTGACCATCAACAACCGCCATTTCTAAAGGCACATGCTCTATATAAAGTTCATTCAGAGAGGATGATTCAGGCTGTCCGGTATATTCTATAAATTGAATATCCACACCAAGTTTTTGGGCGCGTTGCGCTAATAAGTCTCGATCACCCAAGATCACAACTGGTCGCTGATCGACCCGCTTAGCTAAGCTCAAACAAATATCCGGTCCAATACCAGCCGGTTCACCAGAAGTGACATATAATGGCAGCACAATCACCCCAGACACATAACGAAAATTTGTCTGATTTTAACATATCTGACATTCATCAGTTTATGGATTAAATTATCTAGCTTAAACTGGATTTTTCTTGTGACTTTGAACAAACTCGTTTAGAATGCTCGCTCCTTTTGTTTGGACAGATTCCATAGTCCAAACCAACTATAATAGGTAGTGGTTTAATGAAAACTCTCAGCGCTAAGCCAGCTGAAGTTCAACATGACTGGTATGTTGTTGATGCTTCTGGCAAAACTTTAGGTCGCCTTGCGACTGAAATCGCTCGTCGTTTACGCGGTAAGCACAAAACTTCTTATACTCCTCACGTTGACACTGGCGATTACATCGTTGTGATTAATGCTGAACAAGTTCAAGTGACTGGTAAAAAATCACTTGATAAGAAATATTATCGCCATACTGGTTTCCCTGGTGGTATCCGTGAGACTAACTTCGAGAAGTTAATCGCGCACAAACCTGAAGCTGTTCTTGAAAAAGCGGTTAAAGGCATGTTACCAAAAGGTCCTCTTGGTTATGCAATGATCAAAAAAATGAAAGTGTACGCTGGTACTGAGCATCCGCATGCTGCTCAACAGCCACAAGTTTTGGACATCTAAGGGATACAGCACATGGCTACTAATTATGGTACAGGTCGCCGTAAGACCGCAACTGCACGTGTTTTCTTGTCAGCTGGTACAGGTAAACTCGTTATTAACAACCGTACTTTAGAGCAATATTTCGGTCGTGAAACTGCTCGTATGGTTGTTCGTCAACCTTTAGAACTTTTAGAAGTTACTGAAAAGTTTGACCTTTACATCACTGTTAAAGGTGGTGGTATCGGTGGTCAAGCTGGCGCGATCCGTCACGGTATTACTCGTGCACTTATCGCTGCTGACGAAACTTTAAAACCTGTTCTACGTCAAGCTGGTTTCGTTACTCGTGATGCTCGTGAAGTTGAACGTAAGAAACTTGGTTTACGTAAAGCTCGTAAGCGTCCTCAATTCTCTAAACGTTAATTCGTTTATCGAGTTGGACAAAAAGCCTTGGATTTTTCCAAGGCTTTTTTATTATGAAAATAGAGCTATAAAATACAAACTTATAAATATAAACAAACTATCTCTTTAGAACCGTGATTTCCTAGAGCATTTTTAGTATCCTAATCGATTCACTCAACCACGTCGTCTTGTGATATGTCGGTCGAAAACACCTCTATTCAGGGGATTACCCTTTACAGTCATGCTGATGATTTCCGTTCTCACTGGATTCGTTTCTTATTAGCAGAAAAACAAATCAAATATCAATTGATCTTAACTGACCATGAAGACGAAGATTTGGCCAGTTTAAATCCTTATAACCAATTACCAATGTTGGTCGAACAAAATCTTAAGTTATTTTCAGCCCCTATCATTGCTGAATATTTAGATGATCGTTATCGCCAAAGTAAGCTTTATGCCGATGCACCTATGATGCGTGCAGAACAGAGGCAGTATATCTGGAGACTTGAAAACGACTGGTTTAAGTTGGCAGATCACATGTTAAAACATGCGGACTCTTTAAATGTCGAACAAAAACAAAAAGCTCAAAAAGAACTACGTGAAACATTAATTTCACTTACTCCCCTATTTCAACATTTCCCATATTTCATGTCTGAGAATTTTACAATCTTAGACTGTATGCTTGCCCCTATCCTTTTAAGATTAAATAGCATGGGAATTGATTTACCAAAACAGCACTGTCGACCTATATTTTTGTACTGTAAACGTATCTTTGAGCGGCCTTCTTTTGCTAAATCGATGACGCCTCAAGAGAAAAACCGTTACAATGAACTATTAAATATGGAATAGCGTGATATGTCTGAGCAAACTATTGATTTAACCCCTACACGTCCTTATCTTGCTCGTGCAATCTATGAATGGATTTGTGATAACCAACTTACGCCTTATCTATTAGTTGATGCGACACAACCACATACCGATGTTCCACAACAATTTGTTAAAGATGGGCAAATTGTTTTAAATATTGTGCCGCATGCTGTCCATCAATTACTCATTGCAAATGAAGCTATTACTTTTTCAGCTCGTTTTGGGGGAGCATCAAAAGACATTTATGTCCCTATTCAAGCTGTTCTAGGGATTTATGCACGTGAGAATGGACAAGGTTTATTCTTTGATCCTGAAGAATATGCCAATGTAACACCTGTAGAAGATACAGTAGAGTCAGAAGTACAAGAAGCAACTGAAACAACATCGACTAAGAAAAAACCGACGTTAAGAATTTTAGATTAAATTTAGAGGAAGAAAGCATGGCATTTGATTTAGTCCAATACTTTGCTGAGCAGATAAAAATTCAAAAGCCTCAGCTTTTAAATCAATATCCAGTTGATGAGAAAAATAAACTGATTGAAGAGGTAAATATTCTTACACTAGGAAAACTGATTAGTTTATGGCGTCAGAATGACAATAAGATTTATCAAGAAATCAAAACCTCAGATCCACTTTATATTCAAGAAGTTGCTCGTCATTTAACGACTTCTAAATATAATCAGTCGACTTTAAAAAATTCAGAACTCGAACAGAGTATTTCTGAAATTTTAACTTTGCAGTTAGCAGAACTTAACCAGCTCGATGAGACAGGTGGTTTTGGGCATAATGGCTTAAAAGAATTAATTTTAGGTCAGATCGAGCATTTATCAGGTCAAGCAGAAGATTGGGTTTGGTCAACAAACCATCTAAATGAATTAATTGGTTCTAAACCTGTGGAACAAGAAGAGCTATCATTGGATACAACAATGAAGGAGTTCAACCAAATGGTTCACCAAGCCCAACCTCATCATGATGACGTGCATATTGAAGTACAAGCTGTCGAAATTTCTGTACCTACATGGTCAAAGATTGTTGCCCCTGTAGTTGCTTTAGCGATTTTGGGCTATTTGTATTGTGCTTATACACAATTAATTGCTTAAGAATTTGCCTATACAATCTGCTAAATGCCACCCATAAAAGGTGGCATTTTTTATTAGGTTTGAATCGTAAATAACATTTGCCGTTTTTTTACTTGTTGCCCTTGCTGACCTAAAACATCATCAACTATTCCATCAACATCAGACTTAATCTGCTGCTGAATTTTCATGGCTTCAAGAATTAATAGAGTTTGACCTTTCGCTACTTGATCACCTTTATTGACAAAGATATTGACTACAGCACCATCCATTGGTGCACGAATTTTGCCATCACCAGCCACATCAGCTATTTCTGGGGCGGCATAAGTCACATTACTAATCGCAATATTGCCATTATCTTGATCTAAATAAAGCTGCTCACCCTCCAATACATATTGAACACGGCGACGTACACCATCAATTAAATAAATCAACTGTTCTGCAGTTCTTTCAAGCACTTCAAGACAAACTGATTGATCGCAGAGCTGTACCGTAAACGTGTTATTTAGCGATGAAAGCTGTAATTGAATTTTTTGATCATCATATTTAAGCTTTAATGGTAATGGCACACCTAGGCCAGTTCGCCACACTGCCGTACCGTTACTTTGGCTAAATAATGCAGCAGCAATCGCTAAGGTTTCTAAAGATAGAACCTGCTTATATAGACTGCTGTCATTTTGAAAATGCTGTTGAATAAACGCTGTATTAGTATCTCCTGCAACAACGACGGGATGGCGCAGTAAATTGACCAAAAACTGTTTATTGCTATTTACACCTAGCAAAACACAATCATCCACAGCACGAGCGAGTAAGCGAATCGCATCCTCACGGGTTTTTCCATATGCGATTACCTTTGCTACCATCGGATCGTAAAATGGACTAACCTCATCAGTTGCTAACATCCCATGATCAATTCGTACATTTGGCAAAGTCGCTGGCTGCCAACGAAGAACTTGACCTGTTTGCGGTAAGAAATGTTGGCGCGGGTCTTCTGCATACAAACGTACTTCGATGGCATGTCCAGTTAAGGTCAATTCTTGTTGCTTTAATGGTAACTGCTCACCATTCGCCACACGTAGTTGCCATTCAACCAAGTCCAATCCAGTAATGAGTTCAGTGACTGGATGCTCTACTTGCAAACGGGTATTCATTTCCAAGAAGTAAAATGCACCTGATGCATCAAGTAAAAATTCAATCGTTCCCGCACCGACATAAGCACATGCTTTAGCGGCTGCTACAGCTGCCTCACCCATTTGCTGGCGTAGTTCAGGAGTCATAACTGGACACGGGGCTTCTTCAACAACCTTCTGATGGCGTCGTTGGATCGAACAATCACGCTCAAACAAATACACATAATTGCCGTATGTATCGCCAAAAACCTGAATTTCGACATGGCGTGGAGCAATGACTGCTTTTTCTAAAATAAGTTCGCCTGAACCAAAGGCATTTTCAGCTTCAGAACGAGCTGTTTGTAAAGCCTCAACCAATTCGGATGACTGCTGTACCAAACGCATTCCGCGGCCACCACCACCTGCTGAGGCTTTGACCATAATAGGAAAACCAATCTGCTTTGCTTGCGCTGCTAAATATTCAAGGTCTTGACGATCGCCTTCATAACCCGGTACACAAGGAACACCCGCCTCAATCATGGCAATTTTTGAAAGGCGTTTACTCCCCATTAGCTCAATTGCAGAAGCTGTTGGCCCAATAAACGTAATCTGGTTATCGATACATGCCTGAGCAAAATCGGTATTTTCAGACAAAAAGCCATAGCCTGGGTGAACCGCATCTGCCCCCGTTTTTTTGCATGCATCTATTATCTTGGCAATTGAAAGATAAGACTCGGATATTTTAGATGCCCCAATGTAAACAGCTTCATCAGCTTCTTGCACATGGCGAGCATTACGGTCTGCATCAGAATAGACCGCTACAGTTTGATAGCCCATTGCTTTGGCTGTTTGCATAACTCGAACTGCAATTTCACCCCGATTGGCAACCAGTACTTTTGAAAATTTCATTATTTTTTATCCTAATCTCTTATGACTCATCAGCCCAATTTGGCAAACGTTTCTGGATAAAAGCCATCGTTCCTTCTTGCCCTTCAGTTCCACCAACGGCTTGGGCAAACTTCTGTGCAGCATCATCTAGCAAACTACTCAAAGGTTCATTAAGCGTTCTATGTAACAGCGCTTTAGTCTCACGCGAAGCTTGGGGAGCTGCTCGTTTAATGTGTTGAATGGTTTCTTGTAAAGCTTGTTCAAGTTCAATTTCATTATGCGCAATTTGATGAACCACCCCAGCACTAAGTGCGGTATGACCTTCAAAACGCATGCCGAGCAAAGCAAGTCGACGTGCCTGAGTCAGACCAATACGTTTCACCACAAAAGGTGCAATTTGCGCAGGAATCACGCCAAGTCCTGTTTCAGGTAAACCAAACTGTGCATTGTCACGGCTAATGGCAACATCTGAAACACATACCAGACCAAAACCACCACCTAAAACAGCACCTTCTAAAATCACCACAACTGTTTGCGGGGCGGCATCAACTTGCTCAAGCATGGCACCAAAACGGCGGTTAAAATCAGCATAAGGTTGTAGGCTACCAACATTAGCCGCCTCAACGCGTAAAGCAGCCATGTCTTTAATGTCACCACCTGAACAAAAAGATCCACCTTCACCACGAATAATCACCGCACGAATTGAAGGGTCATCGTGAATGGCAGCAAAAACTTGTTGAATCGCATTGACCATATTCAAGTTCATGGCATTGCGACTTTCTGGTCGATTTAACCAAAGATATAAAATACTGCTGTCTTGTTCCAATTGGATGCTGTCATCAATATCTAAAGCTTGTAGAGATGTCGAAAGCGTCATGACCTACTCCTTATTTTTGTTTTCTTGGCAAGATGTCCATTAATTTACAGATAATCCCTAACATGATCTCATCTGCACCACCACCGATAGAGCCTAAACGACCATCACGATACAGTTGTGATGCAGGGTTATCCCACATGAAGCCATTGCCGCCCCAATATTGGAGACAGCTATCAGCAACTTCACGGGTTAAACGTCCAGCTTTTAGTTTTGCCATAGAGGCTAGCTTGGTCACATCTTCACCCGCGATATGCTGTTCGCATGCTTGATAAGTTAATGCTTTGAGTGCTTCTACTTCAGTCATCAGTTCAGCAAAACGGAAATGAATATATTGGTTATTGATGAGTGGCTGGCCAAATGTCGTACGTTCTTTGGTATAGTCGATGGTCTTCTGGATTAAATTTTCCAAACCACCAATGGCATTGGCACAAGCCCATAGGCGCTCTTCCTGAAATTGCATCATTTGCATCATGAAGCCCATGCCTTCAACACCCACTAAATTACGCTGTGGTACACGGACATTGTCCAAATAAACTTGTGCTGTGGTCGTTGAACGCATCCCTAATTTATTGAGTGGCTCTGAAAAACTAATTCCTTTAGTTTTCGCCGGCACAATAATCATCGACTTATTGACGTGGGGCTTATCATCAGATGTATTGGCTAAAAGACAGAAAAAATCAGCCTGCAATGAGTTGGTAATCCACATTTTGCTGCCGTTAATGACATAGTCATCGCCATCTTTTTTTGCTGTGGTTTTAATAGCCGCCACATCAGAACCGGCATGCACTTCTGATACTGCAATAGATGCAACATATTCTCCAGCAATCGCCGGTGTTAAAAACTCATCACGTAATTCTTTACTACCAAAACGGGCTAAAGCTGGTGTTGCCATATCAGTTTGCACACCAATCGCCAAAGGCACCCCGCCACAAGCCGCATATCCAATTTCTTCTGCGACCACAAGGTTATAAGAATAATCTAAAGCTAAACCGCCATTTTCTTCTGGCTTACAAATCCCTAATAAACCAAGATCGCCCATCTTCTTAAATACTTCATGGATTGGGAAGCGTCCCGCAGCCTCCCATTCTGGAATATGTGGATTCAACTCGTTTTGAACAAATTGACGAGCTGTACGGCGCAATGCTTCATGTTCAGCAGTAAATTTCATTGTGTTATTCCTATTAATTTTTTTTAATTGCGGTAAAGGTTGATTAAAAACGAGATACACCAAAACGAGTTGGATTCAACTCTCTTTGCTGTGCTTCATAAATAGTTTGTAAAAGGAAAATTAATAATTTTCGAGTATCTCGCGGGTCAATAATGCCGTCATCATGTAGCATAGCCGTATTGAAAAGTGCGGTTGATTGCTGTTCCAATTTCATGGCCGTACTTTGCTCAAGAAAATCGAGCATTTGCGGATTCAGCTCCTGCCCTGACGCTTTTTGCTTTCCTTCGGCTACAATACGTAATACTTTTCCAGCCTGTGCAGAACCCATTACAGCAACACGCGAATTCGGCCAAGCAAAAATAAAATCTGGCGATAAACTCCGACCGCACATCGCGTAGTTACCAGCACCATATGACCCTGCCACAACGACTGAAATTTTAGGTACAGTACAATTGGCAACCGCTTGAATCAGTTTCGAGCCGTGTTTGATAATAGCGTTTTGCTCTGCATCAGTTCCTACCATAAAACCTGTGGTGTTATGCAAGAACAATAACGGACGCTTAGTCTGTTCACACAAATGTATAAACTGAGCTGCCTTCGCTGCCCCTTGAGGTGTAATCGGCCCATTATTAGTAATAATACCGATATGCAAGCCACCAATTTTTGCCCAACCACATACCGTTAAATCATCATATTCCTGTTTAAATTCTAGAAAATCCGAATCGTCAATAATGCGAGCAACCACTTCTTTCATATCAAATGGTTGTTTAGGGTCACTTGGAATAACACCTAACAGTTCCTCGGTATCGTAACGAGGTTCTTTATAAGTTGTTTCAACTGGCTTGATTTGCTCTTTCCAGTTCAGGTGTTCAAAAATTTCACGTGCAAGTCGAATCCCATCGGCATCATTTTCAGCCAAATATTCTGCAGTTCCGGCAACCTGCGCATGCATTTCTGCACCGCCCAATTCCTCAGCTGTTGCAACTTCACCAGTTGCTGCTAAAAGTAAAGGTGGCCCTGCAAGCAACATCTCAGTTTGCTTACGCACAGCAATGACATAATCTGAAAGGCCGGGCTGATAAGCACCACCTGCCGTTGCATTACCATGCACCACTGCAAGTTGGGGAATACCTGCCGCAGAAAGTCGTGCCTGATTGGCAAAGGTCATACCGCCATAGGTAAATACTTCCGCCGCATAATTTAGGTTGGCACCGCCACTTTCAGTCAACGTAATCAACGGGAGTTTTTGTTCCAAAGCAATTTTTTGCAAGCGTAAGGTTTTCTGCACACCCATAGGTGACATGGTTCCGCCTTTGATTGCGCTATTACTTGCAGAAACAAGACAACGCACACCACTGACAAAACCAATGCCAGCAATCACCCCGCCCCCAGCTTCCGAGCCATCTTTATCATCATGCATGTTGTAGCCAACTAAACCACAAAGTTCAATGAAAGGAGAGTCGGCATCTAGCAATAACCGCACGCGTTCATGCGGCAAAATTTTGCCTTTTTTATCGAACTTTGGTTTAGCGGCGTATGATTTATCAATACTTTTTTGCTGAATTGCACGGACCTCACTCAACTGAGCAAGGAGTACATCTTTATTCTTTTGATACTGTTCACTACCTAGAGCAATTTCAGATTGGAGAATGGTCATTCTTTATTCCTCACTCCAAGCCTGAATTATTGTTTTGCTCAGCTTTTTCAGTCTTATCTTTTTTAAAAATTTCAGGAATAAATGCACGGTGGAAACCATTATAAGACTGACTATTTGTTGCCTCACCTAGTGGATACATACGCGTACCTTGCGATGCAGCACCATCAATACGCAATGTTACACCCGACACAAAAGCAGCAGCATCAGATAACAAATAGCAAATTGCTGATGAGACTTCCGACTCAGTTCCCATACGCTTTAGAGGTACATTGCCAGCAAGACTTGGAATAATCACTTTGGCAAAATCACCGCTATAATTATCCATACCAGATGAGACAATCCATCCTGGTGCAACCGCATTTACACGTACACCAGATTTACCCCACTCAACCGATGCTGTTTTGGTTAAGTTATCAACTCCCGAACGCGCAGCACCAGAATGTCCCATTCCCGGCATGCCGCCCCACATATCAGCCGTCATGTTGACAATACTGCCACCATGTTTAGCCATCCATTGGTTATAAGCTTCACGCATCAGGTAAAAAGTTGAGTGCAAGTTATTACGTACGACCGCATCAAAACCATTCGCAGAGATATTTTCTAAAGCTGACGGAAACTGACCACCCGCGTTATTCACCAATCCATCGAGTTTGCCGAATTTCTCAATCACTTCGGCAATCATATTTTTCACTTGTTCTTCTTCACGGTTATCACAAACAATGAAATGAACCAGCCCACCATCTTCTATAATTTCTTGGCTCACCTTTTCCAGTTTTTCAATTTTGCGTCCTGTAATCACTACTTGAGCACCAAGAGCAGCGAGCTCATGTACCGTACAACGGCCAATTCCTGAGCCACCACCCGTCACAATCACTACTTTATTTGCGAAAGCATCTGGTCTAAAAATTGATTGATAACTCATCTTTGTTTCATCCATTTATTTTATTTTTCTAAAAGATGTGCCGGAACTTTGACAGGCATATCCAATAATTGTTGTGCAAAGGCCTTTCCTTGCGGATCTATACGTAGGCTTGCAACACCACCGCCACCCAAGGCATTTTCAAGCATAAAATTCAGTGCATTTAAACCCGGTAACTCATAACGAATTACTCGTCCTTTCTCTGCATCCAAGACATGTTTCATATAATTTGCAACCGCCTGTTCAGTCAGTGCCGCACGAATCCACGGTAAATAGTCTGCTTTACGCGCAATCACACCGATATTGCTATGATTACCTTTATCACCACTGCGGGCATGTGCAATTTCAATCAAAGGAACTTCAATTTCATCTCCTTGATAAACTGCATTTTTGCCTGCTGTTAATGTAGGCAATTGCTCTGTAGAAACTCCTTGTAGAACCTCAACTGGATAACGTTTGCCTTCAAAATCGATTTCGACTTTGATCTGATTTTTATCGACTAAAAAAGAAAATAATTTAATCACTGGAGATGCTTTTGGACGCCCCCCCACAATACCAGCCAAAGCTGGAGCCATGCCTGTAGACGCCTGTGCAATTTCAGATGCAAAGAACATACATGCTTCTTTAAATATATGCTTTACAGCTATTTTGACCACGACTTCACGGCTATTTAAAGCCTGAGCATTTGCGCCATAGGTACTTTCAATCCCTAAAATTTCAACCGATTTTTCACTAAATGGCGGCACCGAACGCATTGCTAAAACACGTTCGCACTTAGTCAAAATTGCATCGGCAATGACTTGTGCTTTTTGTGGTGCCTCACGACCTGCAATTAAAAAACTGACTAAAACCCGATAACCATCTGGATAGGTCGTACTGACTTTATATTGCGCAGTCGGTGCTTGTCCTTTTGCACCAGTCACACGAACTCGGTGCTCTCCGACTTGTTCCAGATGCACCTGACTGAAATCAGCAATTACATCTGGTAGTAAATATGCTTGAGGATTGCCAATTTCATAAACAATTTGCTCAGCAACTGTGGCGGTAGAAACCAGCCCCCCTGTTCCCTTGGGCTTAGTCACAATAAACGAACCATCCTCACTCACTTCAACCACAGGAAAACCCATGTTGTCGAAGCCCTGCACCAATTGCCAATCGGTAAAATTACCACCCGTACATTGGGCACCACATTCAATCACATGACCTGCCAGCGAACCTTGCGCTAACTTATCGTAGTCATCTAAAGACCATTGATATTCATAAAGTAAAGGAGCAAGTACCACAGCAGAGTCAACAACACGGCCAGTAATTACAATATCGGCGCCCAAGTCTAAAGCATTGCGAATAGGGACCGCGCCTAAATAAGCATTACTGCTCGCCACCTGTTCTGGCAAAGCTTCTCCACTAAACATTTCTTGAATATTCTGTAATTTTAAATGTTCATGTTGCGCTAATAGGTCATCACCTAACACCACAGCCACTTTCAGATCTAAGCCATATTCTTTAATTATTTTTTGCAAAGCATCTCGACAAGCAAGCGGGTTAACACCACCAGCATTACTAATCACTTTAATCTTTTTTTCTGCAATTTTTTTAAGCAAGGGCGCCATGACTCGACTGACAAAATCTAAAGCGTAACCATGCTTTGGTTCCACCATCTTCGCTTTTGCCATAATCGACATGGTGATCTCAGACAAATAGTCAAAAACCAAATAATTAATATCGGTTAAATTTACCAATTGAAAAGCAGCAGTATTGGTATCCCCCCAAAAGCCTGAGGCACAACCGATTTTTACGACACGCTTATCAGCCTGCTGATTACTTGCCATCTTATTTCTCATTATTTTGTTTAAAAATTACACTCAACATTACCAAGCAAGCGCTTGGTTTGTAAAGAGCAAAATGTTATTGTGAAATTGACTAAAACTGCCAAACTCGACAACCCGCCTAAAACATGGTGAGATTTAGCAAAATTTTTTCCGTTAAATATTTTTATATAAAGGATTCGGCTTTCGCATGATTGCTACTTCAATTGAACAAATTCCAAATATTTCTTGCTTTGATGATAGTCCGCGTGGCCGTTTATTACAGGGAGCCGCCTATCTATTTCACAAACAAGGCTATGACAAAACTACTGTACGTGAACTTGCTCAATTTATTGGAATTCAATCGGGAAGCTTATTTCATCACTTCAAAAGCAAAGATGACATCCTCGCTCACGTCATGGAGCAAACTATCATTTACAATCTTGCTCGTTTAGAAGATGCAGCTGCTCAATCTACAGATCCAGAACAACAATTACGCGCCCTTATTAAAGCTGAACTCATTTCAATTACTGGAGATACTGGCGCAGCCATGGCTGTTTTGGTGTATGAATGGTTTGCGCTGTCAAAAGAAAAACAAGAATATCTTTTAAAGATACGTAACGAATATGAGCAAATCTGGTTAGATATTATTGAAAAGTTACGTATTCAAGGCGAGATAAAACATGATGCTTTTATCTGGCGACGATTAGTTGGTGGTGCGATTTCATGGACCGTAACTTGGTATAAATCTGAAGGTCAAGTCAAAATTGATGAGTTAACGGAAATGGTTTGGGAAATGGCTTTGAAATGAGTTCTGTCTACTTGCGTAAACCTAATATAAGTGACTTAGCTGAAATTCAAGAAGCTTATAAACGTAGTGTTCAATTGCATCTGCCTTGGACTTATCCTCCAGCTAACTTTCAAACATATTTAGAACAAGAACATCGTTATTTTGTTTGCTTAATTGAAAGCCATTCAATTATCGGAACATTTAATATTTCGAATATTATCCGCGGTCACTTTCATTCAGCCTATTTAGGTTATGAAGCCTTTCATCCCTATCAAGGTCATGGCTATATGAAGCATGGTCTAAAATTATTACTCAAAGAGGCATTTGAAAATTTAAATTTGCATAGGTTAGAAGCGAATATACAACCTGACAATATTGCCTCGATTCAACTAGTTGCCCAAGCAGGTTTCATTAAAGAAGGTTTTTCTCGACAATATCTTCGAATTGGAGGAAAAACATGGAAAGATCATGAACGTTGGGCAATTTTAAATGAGAAGTGGATAGAACCATCTCAGTAGACTCTAAATGAGATGGTTTATACCATCAAAACATACTTAAAAATCAATAACCCAACTGCTTACTAATCAAATCTTTCATAATTTCCTCAGCACCACCGCCAATCATATTAACTTTCACTTCACGGTAAATACGTTCAGATTTGGTACCTCGCATAAAGCCCATGCCACCTAATGTTTGTACCGCTGCATCAGCACAAAATTGCATAGTGCGAGTCGCAACATTTTTGAGCATTGAAATTTGTGCCACCAACTCAGGTCCTTGTAACTTCGGCTGAGTCATTTTCCATGCGGTTTCTTCAAGTAATGCCCGTGTTGAGGTTAATTGCGTTGCCATATCTACCAATTTATGACGAACTACTTGATGATCTATTAATCGTTTACCAAAAGTCTTACGTTGCTGGGCCCAATCTAAAGCTTCTTCATAACACACTAATGCATAACCATAAGCCACTACACCTAAGAAAAAACGCTCCATATTAAAGTTATTCATAATGACTTTAAAACCAGCATTTTCTTTACCAAGTAGATTTGATGTAGGAACTCGTACTTGGTCAAAATGCAAATGAGCTGTATCAGAAGCCCACCACCCCATTTTCTTCAAAGATGTTTTAGTAATTCCTTCGCAGTGCGCATCAACCAACAACATTGAAATACCTTCTGCACCTGTTTTAGTTGGATCTGTACGCACTGCAACTGTATAGTAATCTGCACGAATTCCTGATGTAATAAATGTCTTTTCGCCTGAAACAATATAATAATCACCATCACGAACAGCTTTAGTTTGTAATGCAGCCACGTCAGAACCACCACCCGGTTCTGTAATCGCCAACGCTGAAATTTTTTCTCCAGAAATAATCTTTGGTAAAACTTTAGCTTTTAATTCTTCACTACCAAAATGCTGAATCGGTGGGGCGCCAATGGTATGTACCATGAGTGAAATATGTACTCCACCCGAACCAGCTTTTGCCATTTCAATACCAGCCAATAACGAATAAAATGGATCTGCATCAGGAATACCGCCATATTCCTCAGCAAACCCTAAACCCAATAAACCAATTTCAGCAGCCTTTCTATAAAGCTCTCTAGGAAATGTCTCAGCCTCATCCCATTCATTAACGAAAGGGGCCATTTCTTTTTGTACAAATCGACGAACATTATCAGCAAAAGCAATATGTTGTTCATTATAGTAAATTGGATTTGGTTGCATTTTTACAAATGTCCTGATGTTTTTATTTAATTCCAGAACCTATCTTGTCATGTTTGACGTCAATCAAAAGTTGCAAGAACCTCCAATTTCTTGGCATAAAACATCAAACCTAATAATTCTTATGAAACTGTAAAATCTATATTCTTAAACAGCACCGAAATCCCCGAGCAGCATAATAGGACTGCGCTCCATTATGATAAATGAAGACCCGACCATAACGTCGGTCAGCAAAAATAGCTCCATCTAAACGTCGAATCTCATCTGGGGTTTTGAGCCAACTTGATGTTTTAAGATCAAACTCCCCTAACTTTTGTAATTCATAGTATTGCTCTTCTGTGAGAAGTTCAGCTCCCATTTCTTTAGCCACATCGATTGCACTATTTTTAGGAGGATGATCTTTTCTAGCCTCCAGAGCCTCCCGATCATAGCAAAGGCTTCTACGACCTTTAGGTGTCTCAGGAGAGCAATCTACAAATAAATATTCATCTTTCTGCTGATCATAAGCAATAACATCAGGCTCCCCTCCTGTATTTTCCATTTCCTGTAGTGACCACAGTTTATCAGGAACCTTAATTAGTTTATTTTGCACATCCGACCAATTCATTTCTGTATGACGATGTGTATTTTTTTCAAATCTATTCTTTAATAATTCAAGGAGTAACTCTATTTGCTTTTGAGTGAGCTGTTTTTTATTTACCATTAAATAAGTCCTTATATTTATTAAATTGAATGTCCATCAAAATAATTTATTTTCTTTAATATCAATATCTTACATACAGACAATATTAATTACAGAGATAGAACTAAATCCAATATCTCTACATTAGGTCCCATAATTAAGATAATCAATAATCTTTTACTATATATTTAATTCCAAAAGTGTCCACAACGCTTACATCTATTACCATTTTTAAAAGAAAATAAAGGTAGGCCGAAAAACATAAACGCTAAAAAGGTAGATTTTTTTCCTTTAGTATTAACTTCTATATCCAAACTTCCACACTCAGGGCAACATTCTTTACTCTTCCCGAACTTTTGTTCAAGCTCGTCACTAAAGTCTTTTTCAAGAAATGACTTTGCTTCATCAACATAATTCTCTGGAACTAACAAACGAACCCCACCTAAAGCATTAGAATAAAACCAATCCATATTAATGGTATGTTCATTTTCAATATAAACTGGAATTCCAAAAGCTTCTAATTGAGTTTTTGCAATTTGTGCCTCATAAGGAAACGAGAAAGTTTTAACTACGATCCATTGCATATTAAATTTCTAATTAGGTAAATAATTTTAGAATAACTTTATTTTTTATAAATTGAATTAATTTTAATGTTTAAAGAATTGGAGACTAAATTTCCATTTTATTCCGCCCATAAAAAACACCCCCGTTCATTCGAACGGGGGTGTTTGAATAATGAGCTGGCGATGACTTACTCTCACATGGGTAACCCCACACTACCATCAGCGCTAAGAGGTTTCACTTCTGAGTTCGGGAAGGGATCAGGTGGTTCACTCTTGCTATGGTCGCCAGCACAACTGGTATGGATACTTGCTTCGTTTTATTCACTGTGTGATACGTTGCGTTTTCCAAATCTTGACAGACGGGCTGATTGAATCTGAATTTGTTCATTTTAGCTAGTAGTATAACTAAATCAAGTTGCTTTGCATGTTTATGAATCGATTGATGCTTCATATACAACTGCTTGGGTGTTGTATAGTCAAGCCTCACGAGCAATTAGTATTGGTCAGCTTCACATATCACTATGCTTCCACATCCAACCTATCAACGTCCTAGTCTCGAACGGCTCTTTAGAGGAATAAATTCCTAGGGAAATCTTATCTTGAGGTAGGCTTCCCGCTTAGATGCTTTCAGCGGTTATCCCTTCCGAACATAGCTACCCGGCGATGCGACTGGCGTCACAACCGGTACACCAGAGGTTCGTCCACTCTGGTCCTCTCGTACTAGGAGCAGATCCTCTCAAATTTCCAGCGCCCACGGTAGATAGGGACCGAACTGTCTCACGACGTTCTAAACCCAGCTCGCGTACCTCTTTAAATGGCGAACAGCCATACCCTTGGGACCTGCTTCAGCCCCAGGATGAGATGAGCCGACATCGAGGTGCCAAACACCGCCGTCGATATGAACTCTTGGGCGGTATCAGCCTGTTATCCCCAGAGTACCTTTTATCCGTTGAGCGATGGCCCTTCCATACAGAACCACCGGATCACTAAGACCTACTTTCGTACCTGCTCGACTTGTGGGTCTCGCAGTTAAGCGCGCTTTTGCCTTTATACTCTACGCGTGATTTCCGACCACGCTGAGCGCACCTTCGTACTCCTCCGTTACTCTTTAGGAGGAGACCGCCCCAGTCAAACTACCCACCAGACACGGTCCTCGTCCCGGATAACGGGACAGAGTTAGAACCTCAACATTACCAGGGTGGTATTTCAAGGACGGCTCCATTGGAACTAGCGTTCCAACTTCAAAGCCTCCCACCTATCCTACACAAGTAAGGTCAAAGTTCAGTGTCAAGCTGCAGTAAAGGTTCACGGGGTCTTTCCGTCTAGCCGCGGGTACACTGCATCTTCACAGCGATTTCGATTTCACTGAGCCTCTGCTGGAGACAGCGCCGCCATCATTATGCCATTCGTGCAGGTCGGAACTTACCCGACAAGGAATTTCGCTACCTTAGGACCGTTATAGTTACGGCCGCCGTTTACTGGGGCTTCGATCAAGAGCTTCGCTTACGCTAACCCCATCAATTAACCTTCCAGCACCGGGCAGGCATCACACCCTATACGTCCACTTTCGTGTTTGCAGAGTGCTATGTTTTTAATAAACAGTTGCAGCGGCCTGGTTTCTGCGGCTGTCGTCAGCTCAGGAAGCAAGTTCCATCACCAACAACAGCGTACCTTCTCCCGAAGTTACGGTACCATTTTGCCTAGTTCCTTCAGCAGAGTTCTCTCAAGCGCCTTGGTCTACTCGACCTGACCACCTGTGTCGGTTTCGGGTACGATTCCTGTGTAACTGAAGCTTAGAGACTTTTCCTGGAAGCATGGTATCAGCCACTTCACTGTACAAGTACAGCTTGCTATCGGATCTCAGTATAGAGTACCCCGGATTTGCCTAAGATACATACCTACATCCTTCCACCTGGACAACCAACGCCAGGCTGACTTAACCTTCTCCGTCCTCTCATCGCATTACACAGAAGTATTGGAATATTAACCAATTTCCCATCGACTACGCCTTTCGGCCTCGCCTTAGGGGTCGACTCACCCAGCCCCGATTAACGTTGGACTGGAACCCTTGGTCTTTCGGCGAACGGGTTTTTCACCCGTTTTGTCGTTACTCACGTCAGCATTCGCACTTCTGATACCTCCAGCATACTTCTCAATACACCTTCATCGGCTTACAGAACGCTCCCCTACCACTTGACTAATGTCAAATCCGCAGCTTCGGCACATAGTTTTAGCCCCGTTACATCTTCCGCGCAGGCCGACTCGACTAGTGAGCTATTACGCTTTCTTTAAAGGGTGGCTGCTTCTAAGCCAACCTCCTAGCTGTCTATGCCTTCCCACATCGTTTCCCACTTAACTATGATTTTGGGGCCTTAGCTGGCGGTCTGGATTGTTTTCCTCTTGACTACGGACGTTAGCACCCGCAGTCTGTCTCCCGGATAGTACTCATAGGTATTCGGAGTTTGCATCGGTTTGGTAAGTCGGGATGACCCCCTAGCCGAAACAGTGCTCTACCCCCTATGGTATTCGTCCGAGGCGCTACCTAAATAGCTTTCGGGGAGAACCAGCTATCACCAGGCTTGATTAGCCTTTCACCCCTATCCACAAGTCATCCCCTGGCTTTTCAACGACAGTGGGTTCGGTCCTCCAGTTAGTGTTACCCAACCTTCAACCTGCTCATGGATAGATCGCCTGGTTTCGGGTCTATACCCAGCAACTAAACGCCCTATTAAGACTCGATTTCTCTACGGCTCCCCTATACGGTTAACCTCGCTACTGAATATAAGTCGCTGACCCATTATACAAAAGGTACGCAGTCACCGAACAAGTCGGCTCCCACTGCTTGTATGCATGCGGTTTCAGGATCTATTTCACTCCCCTCACAGGGGTTCTTTTCGCCTTTCCCTCACGGTACTGGTTCACTATCGGTCAGTCAGGAGTATTTAGCCTTGGAGGATGGTCCCCCCATATTCAGACAAGGTTTCACGTGCCTCGCCCTACTCGTCATCATTATGTGTGCCCTTTCGTGTACGGGAATATCACCCTCTACGTTCGCACTTCCCAGAGCGTTCCACTAAAACACACATAACTTAATGGGCTGATCCCCGTTCGCTCGCCGCTACTGAGGGAATCTCAATTGATTTCTTTTCCTAAGGGTACTGAGATGTTTCACTTCCCCTCGTTCGCCTTGCAACACTATGTATTCATGTTGCAATACCTACCTTAAAGTAGGTGGGTTCCCCCATTCAGAAATCTCCGGATCAAAGGATATTTGCCGCCTCCCCGGAGCTTTTCGCAGGCTATCACGTCTTTCATCGCCTCTGACTGCCAAGGCATCCACCACATGCACTTAATTACTTGACTATACAACCCCAAACAGTCGTCAACACCTACAAGTGAGTGTTGTCCGTGCGATTCTTCATCGCTACTATCTGTTGTCTGTGTACTTAAACACTGTACAGCTTCAATCTAAATTCATATACCAAAACGCTTGATTCAGTTAATTTGCTAGTTCTCAATTCATTCAGATTAATTGCTTAATCTAAACTCTTGAGTGAACAATTTATTTCAGACTCAATTTTGCCAATCTGTTAATGAATAAACATGCCTTCGTCAGGTCATGCTTAATACCGTGATACTTAAATCACAGAAGTTAATAAACCAAGATCCTAAAATCTCTATTTACTAATTTCTGTAATCCGAACTTCTCTTAAGTTCTGGTGGAGACTAGGAGAGTCGAACTCCTGACCTCCTGCGTGCAAAGCAGGCGCTCTACCAACTAAGCTAAGTCCCCAGCTTACATCATCAGTCATGTATCTTTTATCTATAACTTTAACCAGTCAAAGTCATGGTGGGTCTGACAAGACTTGAACTTGTGACCCCACGCTTATCAAGCGTGTGCTCTAACCAACTGAGCTACAGACCCTCAGATACATCTATGAAGAACAACTTGTTGTGGATTCTTACCAATCGTCAATCTTTCGTTAAGGAGGTGATCCAGCCGCAGGTTCCCCTACGGCTACCTTGTTACGACTTCACCCCAGTCATCGGCCACACCGTGGTAACCGCCCTCTTTGCAGTTAGGCTAGCTACTTCTGGTGCAACAAACTCCCATGGTGTGACGGGCGGTGTGTACAAGGCCCGGGAACGTATTCACCGCGGCATTCTGATCCGCGATTACTAGCGATTCCGACTTCATGGAGTCGAGTTGCAGACTCCAATCCGGACTACGATCGGCTTTTTGAGATTAGCATCCTATCGCTAGGTAGCAACCCTTTGTACCGACCATTGTAGCACGTGTGTAGCCCTGGCCGTAAGGGCCATGATGACTTGACGTCGTCCCCGCCTTCCTCCAGTTTGTCACTGGCAGTATCCTTAAAGTTCCCGACATTACTCGCTGGCAAATAAGGAAAAGGGTTGCGCTCGTTGCGGGACTTAACCCAACATCTCACGACACGAGCTGACGACAGCCATGCAGCACCTGTATGTAAGTTCCCGAAGGCACCAATCCATCTCTGGAAAGTTCTTACTATGTCAAGGCCAGGTAAGGTTCTTCGCGTTGCATCGAATTAAACCACATGCTCCACCGCTTGTGCGGGCCCCCGTCAATTCATTTGAGTTTTAGTCTTGCGACCGTACTCCCCAGG
This sequence comes from Acinetobacter lactucae, assembly GCF_013122135.1. Lineage (NCBI taxonomy): Bacteria > Pseudomonadati > Pseudomonadota > Gammaproteobacteria > Moraxellales > Moraxellaceae > Acinetobacter > Acinetobacter lactucae. The sequence goes on along the minus strand of NZ_CP053391.1, from coordinate 495,559 downwards.
CGGTCTACTTATCGCGTTAGCTGCGCCACTAAAGCCTCAAAGGCCCCAACGGCTAGTAGACATCGTTTACGGCATGGACTACCAGGGTATCTAATCCTGTTTGCTCCCCATGCTTTCGCACCTCAGCGTCAGTGTTAGGCCAGATGGCTGCCTTCGCCATCGGTATTCCTCCAGATCTCTACGCATTTCACCGCTACACCTGGAATTCTACCATCCTCTCCCACACTCTAGCTAACCAGTATCGAATGCAATTCCCAAGTTAAGCTCGGGGATTTCACATTTGACTTAATTAGCCGCCTACGCGCGCTTTACGCCCAGTAAATCCGATTAACGCTTGCACCCTCTGTATTACCGCGGCTGCTGGCACAGAGTTAGCCGGTGCTTATTCTGCGAGTAACGTCCACTATCTCTAGGTATTATCTAAAGTAGCCTCCTCCTCGCTTAAAGTGCTTTACAACCATAAGGCCTTCTTCACACACGCGGCATGGCTGGATCAGGCTTGCGCCCATTGTCCAATATTCCCCACTGCTGCCTCCCGTAGGAGTCTGGGCCGTGTCTCAGTCCCAGTGTGGCGGATCATCCTCTCAGACCCGCTACAGATCGTCGCCTTGGTAGGCCTTTACCCCACCAACTAGCTAATCCGACTTAGGCTCATCTATTAGCGCAAGGTCCGAAGATCCCCTGCTTTCTCCCGTAGGACGTATGCGGTATTAGCATTCCTTTCGAAATGTTGTCCCCCACTAATAGGCAGATTCCTAAGCATTACTCACCCGTCCGCCGCTAGGTGATAGTGCAAGCACCATCACCCCGCTCGACTTGCATGTGTTAAGCCTGCCGCCAGCGTTCAATCTGAGCCATGATCAAACTCTTCAGTTAAAATCATTTTGCACCTTATTAAAGACAAGGTGCCAATTCTGGCTCATCAATTACTGACTTAAATTTCGCTCAAATAAACTTCGAGTAATTTAAACCAATCAATCAATGAAAATTATTTCGATTAATCAATCAGTAAAAATCCACACAAGTTGTTCTTCAATTCTCTTAATGATCTTCTTACTGGTTCGTCACCAGCAAGCTAGGTCGGCTATATTACTCTTAATCTCTTAAAAGTCAACAGGTAATTTCGATATTTTTAAAACTTATCCTCTAAACCAACTTCTCATCAAATTCATCACTTAAAGCAACCAATCTAATCACAAGTAACTGTTTTTCAACAAGTTTCTATCTGCATCACCGCCGATGGATGTGCATTATAGACCATCCTAACTCCTTTGCAACCCCTTTTTTAATATTAGTGAAACAACAGTTCGCTTTTTAATCAAAAACGATAAAAATAGTCATTTTTTATATAAACATGGTTGTAAAAGCATCAATTTATCTAAGATCTTCTCGTCTTGATTCTTTTCTTGCCATCTAAGTGGTCGACAATCTATATATTCACAATATCCACCCTCTCCTTGCAGACACTGTTCATTCCAGCTTAATTGATATTGAAAGCTTCCCACATACCCAGCCGCCAACCCAAACTTGTAGTCACCACGGCTTTGTGCATAAAGTTCAAAAATTATTTTTCCGTTTTTCTCACATTGCCAAGAAAACTCCCTTGGCAAATACATCTCTTTACCATTCGGTGTTTTAACCTTTGGATAAACTCGGTGGATATGTAAATTTACGTCTTCTGTAAAACTTTCAACAGGCTTCCCAAATTCTTGAATATCTAATCTTGAACATAGGATGATATTCCACTGATTTCTTATTTGTAAGAATGTAAGCTGCGTCGTTTCATTTAAGTTAATAATTTGGCACGTATAGAAACATAAAGATAAGAACGGCAAATGCAAAGCTCGCGCGTGTTTAAATCGCCCCAACCCTTCAATTTGATATTTCTGTCCTTTATAAAAAATTTCACCTTCACATACACATAATGTTGACCAATAGTCAGAAACACCCCACTGCAAAGCAGAGGCATTAGATATATTCTCAGGGACTTGAATCAAAAGATCACATCCCATTTCTGGGTCTAAGCGTTTAAGGCGAATCATGGGAATTTGCCATTGAATCAGGTCGGTTTTATCAAATTGATATAGCGCCGAATCAAACTGGCATTGGCGTCGAATAGAATATGTTTTTAAATGCCCCACACTATGCTGGCTATTACTTACAAGCACTGTTGCAGTGTCGATTGCCGAAGTTGTAATGCTGTGAGTGTTATAACAAAGGGGGATCCGCGGCTGTCCCACTAAACTAATGTAATTAAAATAACGAAGTGGGGTTGGTAAATTTGGAAGGATCAAGCCTTGATAAACAATTTTAAAAAAGCCACGAGAAGGTTGATAAACAACCCCCTCTTTAGGATTCAGGCCCAGTTGCTGTAATTGATTAATTTGACTTATCAACTTAGGCATACTGAACCTCTTCTATTTTATGTTTTTATTGTTTCATTACTCTTGCGTGCCAATAGAGTCGTAACAAAACCAGAGAGAGCATAGATAATCGAAACAGTCAAAATGCCCATTGGAATATTATAAGTGATTGCTGCAAAAATCAGTACTACTGGCAACATAACTACAAAGGGAACGCGTTTACGATCCATCTGTTTGAAAGAGTAATATTTAATATTGGAAATCATGAGTAATCCCACAACAACCATGAGAACAGAATTAATCGTTTGAATCGCAATATCCCGCAAATCAAAAATGAAAGGATAATCTCGAGCAACCCAGACGAGTGAAATAATGATAATGGCAGCGAGTGGACTTGCAATGCCAATAAAATAACGCTTATCAACAACTCCAATTTGCACATTAAAACGTGCTAAACGGAAGGCTGCGCACGCTGTATAAACAAAACAACATGCCAATCCAATACGGCCTAAATCATGCAAACTCCAGCTATACATCAGCATTGCTGGAGCCACACCAAAAGCTAACAAGTCCGATAGAGAATCATATTGTTCACCAAAAGCGCTTTGTGCACCAATCGCTCGAGCAACTCGACCATCTAAACCGTCAAGTAGCGCTGCAATAAAAATGGCATAAATCGCTTGGTTAAAATCCCCATTCATACTTGCAATGATGGAATAGAAACCGGACAACAGAGCAGCGGTTGTAATTAAGTTAGGCCAAAGGTAAATACCTCGGCGCTTCACTTTTTGTCCTTCCGGATTATCTTCTTCTTCAACCACTTCAAATGTAATCCCATCAAATGAATGTTCATTATGAGTTAAATCTTGCTCTGGTTTAGGCGCATTTGTCATTATTTTCTATTCCAAACATGTGCATTGATTTAAGTTAACTGTTACTCACCTACTAACCAGCGAACAGCAGCATGACCACCAGTTTCTTGCATACGTAGATGCGGGAATAACCACTGTAGTGCTTGGTCTGCTTGTTCTGAGAACTGCCAAGGTGGGTTAATCACTAATAAACCACAACCATTTAGGCCTACAGGGGTATCATCTGGCCATACACAAATTTCACAAACTAACTGACGGCGAATACCCGTTTTAAACATTTTCTTTTCAAAACGTTCAATCATCGCTCGGTCTTTAATTGGATACCAAACCGCAAAAACGCCCGTTGGCCATTTTTTATAAGCTTGTAGTAAAAGTTCAACTAATTGCGGAAAGTCTTTACGTTCTAATTCGTAAGGAGGGTCAATCATAACCAGACCGCGCTTTTCTTTTGGCGGAATTACACCGAGCAAGCCTTCATATGCATCGCGTTCATGTAAACCTGCACGTTTATCACGAATGTTATGACGTAATTGCTGAAATACATCGCGCTGCATTTCAAATATAGTCGCTTTGTCGATTTCACGCATGCCTTGCAAAGCAAACCAAGGAGAACCTGGATAACTACCCTTTCCTTCCTCAGAACGTAATTGTTCAACCAATTTCAAATATTGCTGGATCGCTTCAGGTGCCTGACGCTTTTCCATATCAGATAGTTGAACTAGACGATGAATGCCTGTGAGAAACTCTCCAGACTTTTGTGCAGGTGCCAGAGATAAATCATATTTGCCTGCCCCTCCATGCGTATCGATATAACGATAAGGTTTATCTTTAGCATTTAAACGGTTGAGCAGCTGTAGCAAAAGCACATGCTTCATAACATCTGCAAAGTTGCCCGCATGGAAATGGTGACGGTAATTCATGTTGACTTTAATTCCTCAATTCAACAAATAGTTTAACATGAAAAAAATATTCTTTCGTAAGGTTGTGATCATCTAAAATAGAGCTGCTTGATATTTTTACGATCTACCTGAGGTTATATGCACTCTCACTCGCTTCCTGATTCATGGAATTTGGATCAAATTTTAGATGATTTAAATACGCATGGCTTTGCCATTATAAATCATGCCTATCCTGATCAATATCGCGCTCAGGTCGCCAATGAGTGCAGCCATCACATGGATGAATTTAGAGAAGCAGGTATTCAAAACGGCGTAGTTAGTAATATTCGTAGTGACCATATTCTTTGGATTAACGATCAGCTTCCTATTGCTCAACAACATATTGAAACTTTAAGTTTATTTTCACAGAGTCTAAATCAAGCATTCTATTTAGGGATTAAAGAGGTTGAAGCTCATTTTGCTCGTTATAATTTGGGTGAATTCTATGCTTTACACCGAGACAATCCTCAACAAAAAAATGATCGTATGATGTCAACTGTCTATTACCTACACCCAGAATGGCAAGAAGATTGGGGTGGACAATTACGACTGCAAGATAAAAATGAAAAATGGCATATTGTTAACCCTGAATCCAATCGATTGGTAATATTTCAAAGCGATTTACTACATGAAGTATTAACCTCAAAACAACAAAGACTCTCTATTACCGCTTGGCTTCGGAGTGGAAATTCTATTTGGGTTTAAAATTTACTCTTTAAATTTGATAAATGAACCCGATATAAAAGCTATTGATTAGAAAAGGTGATGGCGTATGTCTATTGAAAGTAAAACAATTGTGAACCGAATTGGTGAAACAGACCAACTTTATTTGACTGAAAATACGCCTGAGCTTGCTTTAGAGCGCGCTGAGTTACGCATGCAACTTGTAGTATTAAGTCGTGTTCGCCAAGAGCAACTTCATTTTTTACAAGAAGCTATTGTTTTGCTTGAACAAGCTCGTATGGAATATGAAGAAATGCCATTGAACTTATATCTTAATTTGTCTTTACATTTAGCCAAAGCCTATATGCTTTATTTTGAATTAAATAAAGAAAAACGTTTTGCGTTAATTACTCAACAAATTTTGAAGCCCTTAGCGCATCATGAGCATGCCGATATCTATTTCTTTTTGGCCTATGCTTCAGCAGCACGACAGGAATCAGCACTAACACGACATTGGTTAACTAAATATTTATCAACGTCTACGTGTGATCTTGAACTACTTCATGGCCAACCTGTATTTGATCTTGTTCGTCATGAACCCTGGTATAAAAATCAATTAAAAGTAAAAACACACTAAACCCTTAATGTAATAAAGCCTGTTTTACGTATTACATGTAAAACAGGCTTTATTTTTTATGAAATTATTTTTTCACGCTGTCTTCATGCAGCTGTTCATTCAGTTCATCAATCACCACAATCCATTCATCATCTTTTTCCCAATGACTTTTTAAAAAATCACTTTGCCCCTTTGACCAAAAAGAAGCTTCATGTAATTTTTGTTCGGCTGGCAATTGATGTGTCTTAATAAAATTTTCAATACTTGCTTCATCTGAGTCCAAACCCAGTTGATCAAATAAAAGCTCTAATGTAGGTTGCTGCTCAAACATTGTTATTCTCCTATAACTTCTTTTAAATCATCTATTAACTAATCTAACAATAAAACGTTTTTACTTGCATGATAGTGTCTATATTTTCTTGTTGCTTTTTGTGTTCCCCTTTTTCAGGGTTCAATAAAAAAGCACTCTATAAAGAGTGCTTTTTTAACTCATCAAGTTGATGAATTATTTTACCATGTCAGCAATTGCTGCACGTTCTTCTTCAAGCTCGTTTAGAGTGAAGTTGATACGCTCACGGCTGAATTCATCGATTTCTAAACCTTGAACGATTTTGTATTCACCGTTTTCAGTTGTAACAGGGAAACCGAACATAACGCCTTCAGGAATACCATAAGAACCATCAGATGGAATACCCATAGTTACCCATTTGCCGTTTGTACCAAGCGCCCAATCACGCATATGGTCAATTGCAGCGTTAGCAGCAGAAGCAGCAGAAGACAAACCACGCGCTTCGATGATCGCAGCACCACGTTTACCAACAGTTGGAAGGAATACGTCTTTGTTCCAAGCTGGATCGTTAATTTTGTCTTTTAAGCTTTCGCCATTTGCAGTTGCAAAACGGTAGTCAGCATACATTGTTGGAGAGTGGTTGCCCCAAACTGTTAAGTTTTCGATATCAGCAACTGCAACACCAGCTTTTTGAGCAACTTGAGTCAACGCACGGTTGTGGTCAAGACGCAACATCGCTGTGAAGTTTTTCGCTGGAAGATCTGGAGCAGATTTCATTGCGATGTAAGCGTTAGTGTTTGCAGGGTTACCTACAACTAATACTTTAACGTTACGGCTAGCAACTTCGTTTAATGCTTGACCTTGACCGATGAAAATTTCACCGTTAACTTTTAACAAGTCAGCACGTTCCATACCAGGACCACGTGGACGAGAACCTACCAATAATGCGTAGTCAGCATCTTTAAATGCTACTTTCGGATCATCAGTCCCGATCATGCCAGCCAATAAAGGGAAAGCACAGTCATCAAGTTCCATCATTACGCCTTTAAGCGCTTGTTGTGCTTTTTCAACTGGAACTTCAAGCAATTGTAAAATAACAGGTTGATCTTTACCTAACATTTCACCGCTTGCGATACGGAATAATAAGCTGTAACCAATTTGACCTGCAGCGCCAGTCACGGCAACACGAACGGGTTGCTTCATGTAATTGTCTCCAATGAGTGTCCTTAATCGGGCTAAATAGGAATTCCATCTAACCAAATCATCATAAACGGCAAAGATTGTACTCTAAAGATTTGGCAGATGCATGTAAAAGCGACTCATTTTCACCAAAAGTCTGATAGAAAATACAAATTAACCTTTATAAATAGATTCAATGTATGGCGAGCATTTCCTTACGAAATGACCATCACCTTTAGTAACTACCTTTAATCATGATTTCACCAGGGCAATTCGATACTACATGATTTGCACATTGTTTATATTGGCCTTTTACCGTGTAACAAACTTTCACTTCTGTTAAGACCACATCCGAACGCGATAACTGACAACTAAAACGAATACCATTTTGAGGTAAGCTCGGATTAAGGCGAATGAATTGCTGTCTTAACGCAGATTGTTGCATTTCAACATTTGTTGAACTTGTAAGACTAGCCGGAATTTTTAGACGTTCAGCAAAATTAATAACAGTACGGAAATATTGGCTTGCATTCATAGGAACGCATCCGCCTACACTTTTCCATAGCTGTACACGAGCATTATTATCGGGCATAACCCGAGCCACGACTTTAGCTTGCAATGGAGACAAGGTTGCAGAACTGTCTGTTGAGCAGTTACTTTGGTTTGTTTCCGGCATGAGGCCTGTAATTGTCAGTGAATATCCTTCAAGACATTTACGTTGTTTTTGTTTAGAGGGATCTAATGCACATGCAGCAGGTGTCATTTGCACATGCATAACATACCCCTGTAAATTAACAGGTTCGGCATGTAAAACGGAACTCATCAACCCTACTCCCGCACAGATGAGCCACCATGCAAGTTGCAAAATTGAATGAAGTTCCAAATATCTATATTTCATTTAATTAAAACTTGAATATGCCAATTAAAAGAAGATCCATCATCAACTACCTTAAAGTTAAGGCGACGTACGCATTGGAATGACTTTCATACGCTGCGATAACGACTGGGCGCCTTGACCCAATATTACGCCGTAATGTGTTGCATTCGTCATAACGTGCTTGACGTAATCTCTGGTTTCTAACAATGGAATTGTCTCAGTATATTGGTCAGCCGAAATTGATTGATAATCCGGTTGCCAACGTCTAGCCCGATTAGGCCCCGCATTATAACCTGCTGTCGCCAAAACAGGGTTATTGCTTAATTGTCCCTGAATCATCGACAAATAAAATGTTCCATATCGAATATTAGTATTCATTTCATTTAATGCAGCCGGATTATAAGTTTCACCCATTTGACGTGCAATCAACTTCGCTGTATCAGGCATAATTTGCATAAGACCACCCGCCCCAACGTGAGAACGCGCAGAAGTAACAAACCGACTTTCTTGACGCATTAAACCATAAGCCCATGCAGGATCAATTCCTGCATTGTAACTATGACTTACGACATTAGTCTTATGAGGAGTCACATAGCGATAAGTATCATTATGCTTATTTGTTGTACGATCTGCTGCATAAATTGCACGGTCATACCACCCCATGTCATGAGCACGCTTTGCCGCAGCTAAAAGTAACCCATCGTCATGCTGAAGATAAGCTTGACGGACTGCCCAATTCCACTCTCGATTCGTATAAGTTGGATTTGCATTAATACGTCTTAAAGTAAAAGCACGATTAAAGTGAACATTCTGATCTAAACGTCTTAAATCACTTGCCGTTGGCTGATCATCATAAGGTTGATGGTTATAACGCTCACCTAAGCGATCTTTTGCTAAAAGGTTATGATAGTCATCACCCGCCTGAGCCAGTTTTCTATAAATTTGTTGTGCTGTTGCTTTAGAAGCACTATCACCACGCTGCTCTGACGCCCGAGCAAGCCAATATTGCCAACGGTCTTCTTGTTTTTGGGTTACCGTCATACTATCAATAGCGCGGATTAAACTTTCCCACGCCCCAAAACGAATCGCCTGACGCGCATAAATTTCGGCTTCTTCTGGACTTAATGGATAACCATAACTTGCATCAAAATATTGAAGAACTTCACGATTAAAATTATTTTTCATTACCGTGGTGCCACCAATATAGGCTACCGTACGATATAAATATTTTTGTACATTTTGTGGCGTACCTTGGGCAACACGCTGCACATTTGAAAAAGCATTACTTAAGTCATTATTAGCTAAACGCCCTAACGCGAAAATCAAATAAGCATAATCTGCATCATTTGTTTTAGGCGCACTCCATAAATAATTGAGTGGATTGGCCTGAATTTGGTTAAGCTGGGCTAAAGAAAGATTCAAGCCCAAAGTTTGTGCTGTCGCGAGCGCCTGCCCAGACAGACCTGCACGCAATTGTACCCATAGACGCTGTTGTTTATCTTGTGCGCTCATTAAAGGGCTAGATAACATCATGCGCCCTAAACCTAAGCAAGATTCTGGTTGTGACTCAGTTGCTAACCAAACATCTTTATATTCAGCAAAAACTAATGCATCACCGCTTTTCGCCCGCACCTGTGCCAAAGCACAATTTTCGGCTTGGTCAGGATTGGTGACATAAGATAAGACGGGTTGTGCAGATGCAAAGTCAGCTTGTTTAACTTTTTCTTCAACATAATCGGCTGCTAATTTTTCAGCCATTGCTGATTGTGGATAGCGTTGAGCAAAGCTTACGATAGAGGCAGTAGGTTGAAAGCCAAGGTTCGTATTAAGTTTCCAATATTCTGGATAGTATCCCAACACATCATTTTGCATAGCAAGCTGATATTGGTCTAATAACGCGGTATTACCACTATTTGCAGCATTTAGTGCATCATTAAACTGCTCTTCGGCAGCATAGGTAAATGAACAACCAAGTAAACACATAGCTCCTAACCAGCTACGATGCATATATTTATTTTTCATTACACGACTATGGATTGATGAGCTCTTTCTACTTGGTCTCATATATGTGCTAAACCCTGACTATTCACCTTCAACGCATAGTTTAATTATTCTTCGTGCTTTCTTTTGTTGTGTTATGTAACTCTATGATTCAACATCATTAAAATTCACCTAATTTACTTCACAAAAACTGTGTCATGTTCTGAAAGTTTACTGTTATCGGTTCAGCTCAAATACTGCTATAATAGATGGTTTGACCCATTTTGGGCCAATTTATTCTTTTTTAGATCGATCTGTTAGGAGCCTGCATGACGGTTCAAACCTTCATTCCCAATGGTGCCAAAGCTGCCTCAGAAAACACTGTTACCCAGCCAACGCACACCACTGATGTTTCAATAAAAAAACTTTATATTGAAACTCAAGGGTGTCAAATGAATGAGTATGACAGTCACCGTATGGCAGACCTTTTAGGGGATTCTCACGGTTACGTTTTGACGACCAACCCTAATGAAGCAGACATTCTGCTCATGAATACGTGTTCTATTCGCGAAAAAGCGCAAGAAAAAGTATTTAGTGAATTAGGTCGCTGGCGCAAACTAAAAGACAAAAACCCTGATCTCGTGATTGGTGTGGGTGGGTGTGTTGCATCTCAAGAAGGTGACAACATTCAAAAACGTGCGCCTTATGTAGACATGATTTTTGGTCCACAAACATTACACCGTTTACCACAAATGCTTGATCAACATAATGCTCAAGTAGAAAAACCTAAAAAAGATAAAATCAAACTGGTTGATATTTCTTTCCCAGATATTGAAAAATTCGACTTCTTGCCCGAACCACGTGTAGAAGGCTTTAAAGCATTCGTTTCTATTATGGAAGGCTGCTCTAAATACTGTTCTTTCTGTGTAGTTCCCTACACACGCGGTGAAGAAGTTTCTCGTCCATTAGATGATGTACTTGCAGAAATTGCAGGTCTTGCGGAAAAAGGTGTGCGTGAAATTTCACTTCTGGGTCAGAATGTAAATGGATATCGCGGTGAAACCTTTGAAGGTGGTATCTGTACCTTCCCTGAATTGTTACGACTCGTTGCAGAAATTCCAGGTATTGGACGTTTACGTTATACAACATCGCACCCACTTGAGTTCTCTGACGAGCTAATTCAGTGTTATGAAGATTTACCTCAAATGGTGTCACATTTACACTTGCCTGTTCAAAGTGGATCTAACGATGTTTTACAGGCAATGAAGCGAAATCATACGATTGATGTTTATATCGACAAGATTGCCAAATTAAGAAAAATACGTCCTGATATGCATTTATCGAGTGACTTTATTATTGGTTTCCCTGGTGAAACTGATGAAAACTTCGCCGAAACACTTCAATTTATCAAAGACTTAGATTTTGATCATTCATATAGCTTTGTTTATTCAAAACGTCCGGGTACACCTGCATCAGACTTGCCTGATACTACGCCTGAGCACGTTAAGAAAGAGCGTTTAGCTCAAGTTCAGAAAGTGATTAAACAGTCTAGCATTGAAAAAACTGATGCAATGCTTGGCAAAATTGAACGTGTTCTTATTGAAAAAGTTTCGGACCAAGACCCTAATATTTTACTAGGCACAGCCGATAATACACGTCTAGTCACTTTTGTAGGTGATGCTTCTTGGGTAGGTCGTTTTGCAGAGATTGAGATTACTGAAATTAAAACTTTAAATTTAGTTTACGGTGAGCTCTTGAATCTTGAGCCTGACGTGGCGTAATGTAGAGGTATTCTAAAGTCTACTGAAAGGTTTTCTCTTGACTGCAGCGATTCGACGTACCGTAACATTTCCTGAAATTTCAATGGAACGTTTAAAGAGCATCTTGGGTGCCTATAATGGGCACCTTAAGCAAATTGAACAGCGTTTAGATGTCAAAATTACTCATCGTGGAGATGTTTTTCATATCGATGGTGAAATAGATGCTGTTGGGAGAGCCGAAGCATTATTGCAACGACTCTACGAAGAGTCTGAGGTATCCCAGCAAATCAGTGCAGATCTGTTGCATCTGTTAATTCAATCTTCGCAAACTGAACGTAATTTCGAGTTAGTTGGAGAAGAAATGGATGAACATGATGCACCAATGGATGTCTATTTCCAAACTCGAAAAGGCCGTATTAACCCACGTGGTGCTAATCAAAAACGCTACGTACAGCGTATTTTGCAAAGCGATATTTCTTTTGGTGTTGGCCCTGCGGGTACAGGTAAAACCTATTTAGCAGTTGCCGCCGCAGTAGATATGCTCGAACGTAACGAAATTCAGCGTATTTTACTTGTACGTCCTGCTGTAGAAGCTGGAGAAAAGCTAGGTTTCTTACCGGGTGATTTAACTCAGAAAATCGACCCATACCTTCGCCCTCTTTACGATGCCCTTTACGAAATGCTCGGCTTTGAAAAAGTTGCTAAGTTAATCGAGCGTCAAGTGATTGAAGTTGCACCTCTTGCATATATGCGTGGTCGCACACTTAACCATTCATTTGTAATTTTGGATGAAGCTCAAAACACAACGCCAGAACAAATGAAAATGTTCTTGACCCGTTTAGGTTTTGGTTCTCGTGCAGTGATTACAGGTGATATTACCCAAGTAGATTTACCTCGAGGCCAACAATCTGGTTTGGCACATGCATTACGTGTACTCGAGAATATTAAAGAAATTCATATTACCCGTTTCCATTCCCGTGACGTTGTACGTCATCAACTTGTTCAAAAAATTGTTGAAGCGTATGAAGGTTGGGATGGTGAACAACAGCGTCTTAATGCTGAAGCACGTGCTGAACGCAAAGCACGTCAAGAAGCATTAGTTGCTGAAAACGATACAGCAGCAGACTTGCAACATCAGGATGCTTAAGGATTCATTTTGAAAATCAGTTTAAGTTTACAACAAGACTTTCAATCACCTGAGTTAGAGCTCAAACGAGCTCAACTCAAAAAAATTATTGAGACTACTTTACGCCACGTTGGTTATAAAGAAGATTGTGAAATTGGGGTTGCTTGCGTTGATTTGGACGAAAGCCAAGAACTCAATTTGCAATACCGAGAAAAAGATAAACCGACTAATGTTTTATCTTTCCCAAGTGATATTCCAGAAGAAGTTCTACCAATGCTAGATGCCTTACCATTAGGTGATTTAGTTATTTGTATTCCAGTGGTATTACAAGAGGCTTTGGAACAAAAGAAAACTGCCCAAAATCATTTTGCACATCTGTTAGTACATGGTGTTTTACATTTACTTGGTTATGACCATGAAACTAGTGATGAAGATGCAGAAGAGATGGAAGGCTTAGAAATTGAAATTTTAGCAAAACTCAATATTGCTAACCCTTATCAGGAATAATGTGATCATTAGTAAAATGTGGATATCCTAAAAGTTATCCACATTTTTTAATTAGTGAACCTCAAATTCAGCTTCAGCTGGGTCAAAACGCCAAGTACGTACAATACGCAACTCCGAAATATCTTTCATATTGGCATCAAAATGCCCAAATGGTGCGCCGCGGCGTACTGAAGACTTCGCTGCTTCATCTAGAACTGGATGACCTGAGCTTTCAAGCAAGCGAATTGCACGAATTCCCCCTTGAGCATTCAAAATTACCATAAGGCGAACTTCACCTTTTAACTGCTGCTGTTTCGCTTCTTCTGGATAATAACGGTTGCCATAAAGCTCTACTTTTTCACGAAATTTCTCTAAATAAATAGCTGAAGCATCTTTCTTTGCTTGAATACCATCTACTGTTTTAATTTTTTGCTGACGGCTGAAATCTTGTTGGCGTTGTAAATATTGTGCTTCAAGGCTTGCAACCATAGCAGCTTTTGCTTGAAATTGACTTTGTAGTTGTTCTAGTTCTTTTTTTCTTTGGCTTGCATCCGCTTGTTTTTGCCAACTCAAAACCGTCATTAAAACTTTTTCTTCAAATTTAAGCTCTCTTTGTTGATGAATCTTTTGCAAACTTTCTAACTCAGTATCTCCAGTTGAAGCATCATTGAGCATCGGATTTGGAGTATCACTAGAAGTCCGATGAGCTTCACGAAATGCGCCCGAGCCTTGCTGATCTGCTTGCGCTAAAAAATCTGCTTGGTGAACTGGCTCATTGCTTGGCCGAATTGAAATTGCAATTTCTTTAGTAGATTGCTCTGAGGGGCTAGGCATGGCAAAGTGAATGAGCAATACAAAAATATGCAGTAAGATTGCCAATATTGTTGCAGCAATAAAGACTCGGTCTTGCCACCAATAATGAAAAGGCTCTATGGATAAACTTCTTTTGTTCAACATAATCTTAAAAGCATATAAATGCCTTTTCCCCACGGTTTAATACCGAATAAAATACAAACTGATATTCAAATATGGATAAAAGTGTGATTCACTTCAAATATAGGGTTTTATCCATTTTCATTTTGTCAAAATGTATCAAGTAAATTTGCTACACTGCAATATCAAAACCCGTTTTTTATCATAATAAAGATTGTGTGGGCTCTTTAGTAAATTATCTTCTGGAAGTTCTTTTATGCAAACGCTATTTTCCTCATTAGTCAGACGCCTTCAAAAAGTCTATAAAAAAGCAGAAGCATTCATTGAGGAAGAAAGAGATTTTACATTATCGCAAACCTTTCTGAATGCTACTTTGCAACGTTACGTGACCAATAATGTTGAGTTTTTAGATGACCTACATGCAGATCTTTATCATGACTGGTTAAGATTATATGCAACCATGCATGTAAAAGGTTTAGAAACCACACTATCGGTTGATTTAAAACTGATCCAGATGGAATTTAATAAAGAACAGCAACTTTTAGTTTTTGAACAAATTAGTAATACACAAATTATTGAAGCGAAATATAAAAACTTTTGGCAAAAGATCGCCGTAAAAGCCGCAATTTTTTATTACCATAAAATTTTGAAAAAAGACCCTTTGGGGATGATTCTTGAACGTTTTAATGTAGCAGAAGAACGCGATGAACTTATATTTCTTGATCTCAACCGTTGGTTTGGCAAAAAAGCCAGCATCATCGAAACATTAGGCAAAGTACATATAAATTACGCACGAGTTCGTGAAGCTGAGTTAGTTGTATTTGGAAATGTGAATTTAGCAGCCTTACTTTCTCGTGATCAGGACGACGATTTTGAAGAAGAATTCGTAGATTCTGAAATAACGCCAATTCAGCAAAAAGATGAATAAACGGTTTATAAATGAAGATGAATTAACTGCCAAAAAACACAAATAGATTACACATTTAGCATAAATCCTGATTTTTTCTCCATGATCAACAGGCATAATATGTTTAAGTTACAGATGCATCAGCACTGAATTTTTAGTCTGTACAAGGATATTTACTTATGGCAACAAAATTTCTGAAATCGTTTGGCATCGCAACAGGTATTTCAACAACTTTGCTTTTTGCAGGCTTCTCAAGCCATGCACTTGCCATGAGCCCATTTCAGGCAAATTATCAGTTTACTTATAATAATAAAGGCATGGGGTCGGCTACACGTGCCTTAAGCCAACAAGGTAATAACTGGACTTATAAATTCACTGCAAAAGCAGGTGGAATTGCGTCCGCAAGTGAAACAAGTAAATTTAGTTTCACCAATGGTAAAATTGGGTCTCAAAGTTTTAGCCGTACCAGCAAAATTTTGATTCATAACAACACCATGAGTATTAACTTTAATCCAAATAGCAAAACTATCTCTACTAAGAAAGATGATAAAGCTCGTTCATTTGCTTGGCAGGCAGGCGTTCTTGATGAGTTAAACGCAGAGTTACAACTGCGTGAAGACTTAAAGAATGGTTCACTGAAGTCGTCTTATCCACTTGCAGATGCAAAAGAAGTGGAAAACCGTCGATTTGTAAAACAAGGTAATGAGAAAATTAAAACCTCTTATGGCACATTCGATACCATTAAAGTCGTTTTACAACATAAAAAACCTGAACGTAGTACAGTCTTTTGGTTAGCCCCAAAACTAGATTATTTACCAGTTAAAGTTAGCCATATTGATGGTAAAACTTCTTATGGCCTGTTATTAACAAGTTATACAGGTAAGACGAATTAAAGCTTGCATTTTTTCGGATGCTTTTTAAAATACGCATTTGCTTTAAAAGCATCCGTCTAGAGGATTCTCCCGTGCACGCACTAGAACAGAAAATCTTAACAGAAGGTATCGTTCTATCTGATCAAGTCTTGAAAGTCGACGCTTTCTTAAACCACCAAATTGATCCTGTACTCATGCAGCAGATTGGTAAAGAATTTGCCGCTCGCTTTAAAGATGCAGGGATTACCAAGATTATTACCATTGAAGCATCAGGTATTGCACCTGCAATCATGGCAGGTTTGGAACTTGGTGTACCTGTAATTTTCGCTCGTAAATATCAGTCATTGACGCTAAAAGATGACTTATATCGCTCAAAAGTATTTAGTTTTACTAAACAAACTGAAAGTACAATTGCGATTTCAAACAAGCACCTTCATTCAACTGATAAAGCATTAGTTATTGATGACTTCTTGGCGAATGGTCAAGCAGCATTGGGATTGATTGATTTAATTCACCAAGCAAATGCAGAAGTTGTAGGCGTGGGTATCGTAATTGAAAAATCATTCCAACCGGGCCGTGATTTATTGCTTGAAAAGGGTTACCGTGTTGAATCATTAGCACGCGTTCATTCCCTTACGGATGGCAAAGTTACTTTTGTAAAAGAATAAATTGTACAAATAAAAAAGAGCGGATAATCCGCTCTTTTTTTATTTAATTACAGTGCAGTAAGAAGCTTTTTAGCGACTTCGCCTAAACGCTTGCCTTGAGCTTCACACAAAATCTTTTCGTCCTGACTTAAGTTCTGGTCATGACGCGGTCCACTTACATGACTTGCTCCATACGGCGTTCCACCTGTTTTTGTGTTAGACAACGCTGGAATTGCGTTGGGTAATCCCATAATCATCATCCCATGATGAAATAACGGCGGTAGCATAGTGAGTAAAGTACTTTCTTGCCCACCATGCATTGAACCAGACGAAGTAAAAACGCATGCTGGTTTATTATGTAATGCCCCATTCAACCAAAGACTTGTGGTTTGATCCCAAAAATATTTCATTTCACTTGCCATATTGCCAAAGCGAGTTGGAGAACCTAACGCTAAACCTGAACAATTCGCTAGATCATCTAACGTACAATAGATATCGCCTTCTTCCGGAATGCTTGGCTCAGCGATGGTGACGACTGGAGCAATATTTGGCACTGTCCGAATTTTCACTGACATACCCGCAGTCTCAACACCGTTGGCAATTAAATGAGCCATTTCTTTTGTAGAACCATATTTGCTGTAATAGAGTACAAGAATGTAAGGTTGCATCGGTTTCATAAATTTTGTTAAAAAGAACACTATACGGGATTTTTTATTTTTTTGGCGCAACCAATTTTATGAAATTCTAGAGGTGATTGATGGTATAGCACCAAAGATAACACGAGCAAATTTCTCAAATTCGACGAGTAACAGTTTTTTCTACTTTTGATAAACCCATGCTCAGACAACAGAAAGTCTACTTTTTTGAAAAAAGTTTATAGCTACAATTCTTTCTATAGCGCATAGTAAACTTACAGAATGTCTTTAATTCTATAAGTTATTATTTTGCTCTAATCTACTATTTGAGTGTTTAAGCTCATACTTTGATAAGCTATCAATTGCCCAACATGATGATTAAAAAAATCGGGATAGACGACGCATGTTACAACGTTTTTTAAATAAGCTTCCTTTTTATAATAAAACCTGGTTTCAGTTCGTTTTATATGTATTTAAGCGTTTTGAAGCTGATCGGTGCCGTGAACAAGCTGGCTCTCTCACTTATACAACCCTATTTGCAGTTGTGCCGATGTTAACGGTTTTTTTAGTAATTATTTCTTCAATTAAAGCCTTAGAACCAGCAAGACAACAGCTTCAACATTTAATTTATAGTAACTTTTTACCGAAGAGCACGATCGCATTTGATAAAGCACTAAATGCTTTTACAGAGAAGTCGAGCAACTTAACCATTATTGGTGTGCTGTTTTTATTCGTGACTACTGTCTTAATGCTGACCTCAATTGAAACAGTTTTTAATCGCATTTGGCGTGTTAAAGAAACTCGCAGTGGCATTATGGGCTTTATGCGTTATTGGACAATCATCTCCTTAGGTCCGATTATCTTAGGAAGTGCATTTGTCATTTCATCTACAGTCGCTTCCATGAACTTATTAAGTAATAACTTCACGGGGTATCAACTTGATGGTGCATTTCTACTTTGGCTTATTTCTTTTGCTCTTACCATTTTGGGTTTTTTCATTTTATATTGGACAATTCCCAATCGCACAGTTCCACTATATTCGGCAGCAATTGCCGCATGTTTAAGTGCGGCATTGTTTGAAACACTCAAAAATTTATTTAGCTTTATCATGTCAAACTTTACTAGCTATGAAATCATATATGGAGCATTTGCAGCAGTACCCATTTTCCTGCTATGGGTCTTTTTATCTTGGAATATTATTTTGCTAGGTGTAGAAGTGAGTTTTGCTTTAACTGCCTTTCATTCAGGTAAAGAACAAAAACGGCACCCTGTTTTAATGCTATTAGATATCCTTGAATTGTTTTATAAAAAGCAGAAACTCGGTGAAAGTGTAAATGATAAAGAAGCTCTAGAAATTTTAGGCCGTGGAGAAATTGGCCGTTGGCCAGCTTATGTGCTTTTACTAGAGGAGCAGAATTTAATTAAACGCACAGATAAAGATGAATATGTGCTTGCTCGTAATTTATCTCAAGTCGACTTTTGGAGTTTTTTTACAGCTCTTCCTTACCCGCTACCACTACGGGAAGATGTTCTAAATGTACATGATGACGATGAATGGATGGAAAAAATTGGACCTGCTTTGGTCGAATCTAACGATTATTTGGCTGCTAAGCTTTCGATTCCTCTCTCAACAATTTTTGAAGAGAAATAGAAAATAGAGCTATTTATTAATAGAAATACCCTATCTCCTAGCTAATAAAAAAACCCTATTATTGAAAAAATAGGGTTTTTTTATTGTCCATTTTAAGAACAGATTAGGCTTTCACAAAAGTTTCCCATACAAAATCTTGCGTTGCACCTTTTAATGTCATTTTCAACTGATCACCTGAGTGTAATGGACCAACCCCAGCTGGTGAACCTGTCATAATCACATCACCCGGTTCGAGTGAAAAGACCTGATTAATATCAGTTAACAGTTCGCCAATAGTAAACATTAACAGTGCAGTATTACCATCTTGACGCAACTCATCATTAATATGGAAAGTGAATTTGGTCTCTTGCCAATTTGTAATTTCTTTTGTATCAACCCAGTCTGACAAAACACAAGCACCATCAAAAGCTTTGGCACGCTCCCATGGATGACCTTTACTTTTCAAATCATTCTGTAAATCACGCATTGTTAAATCAAGACCCAACGTCACTGCCCCAATCGCCTTTAAAGCTTTTTCAGGGTCTGTTTCACCCTTTAAAGGCTGATCAATGCGCAAAACTAATTCACACTCAAAGTGACAACTGCCCCAAGCTGGATTCCATGAAATACCGTCATTTAAACCAATCAAGCTACTCGGTGGTTTAATAAATAATATAGGTCTGTCAGGCATAGCATTATTTAATTCTTTAACATGATCGGCGTAACTTCTGCCCACGCAAACGATTTTTGAAGGACGTGTATTCATGAGGCTTCCTTTGTTGTTGCGGCTAATAATTCCAATAATTTATTTCTTAAATGTATTTTCAAATATGGTTTGATCTGAAAGCTGCGCAAAAGCACGCTTTGGTACAATAATTACAGTTTTATTTTTTAGCTCAAGCATGTAAGTCAATTTGCCTTTAGCAAAAGTTTGTACATCCGCATATTGCATCACTTGCTTACGACCATTGGCATAAAGCTCAAAATAATCTTGATATAAGTCAATTCCCTGCTCGCTCTTTCCCAACTGGTAACGAATAAATTGACGCTTAAATAACATCGGTAAAAGCCAGTAACGCATCAGAACTTGCATCACCAGAAAAAACACGCCTAACCCGACATAATATCGACCAACACCAGAGAGACCTAAATAAAATCCCCAAATAATAATTGCGATACTAATCGCAGGTGTTAGAAAACGGGTAATTTGCTTTTTCCCAAAAGTCACTAATGAAAATCCATCTTGTGACTCTTCTAAATTCAAATAGTAACGTAGAGATAAAGCTGTTTTTTGCTCGGTCATTGCACTGCATCAATACTCAATAAATCTAAACTATTAGAGCATATTCATTTCAGCTTTAAAATGAATCAAAAGCTATTTTTTAATTTGTTTAAAGGTGAAGCTTATTAGTAGATTGGAAGATCAGCTACGTTGCATATATAGAACGTAGATTCATATTTTTTGAGCTTATTTCAGTTTTTAAAATTTCTACAATAAGAAACATCACCTTCTTAGTGGAATGTCTCATGTCTTTTCTTGCAAAATTATTTGGCTTAAATCAAAAAGCAACTGTCTCAAAAGATGTGGTTACCCAAGCCATTCAAGAGAACCATCTTTCAAATGACATTAACTTTTTAGAATTAATTAAAAAACGCCGTTCTATTTATTCAATTGGAAAAAACTTAGAACATACTTCTGCGGAAATTGAAGAATTGATTCAAGAGGCGGTCAAACATAGCCCATCAGCGTTCAACTCTCAATCTTCTCGTGTTGTGATTTTATTTAATCAATCTCATCAAAACTTCTGGAATATTGTCTTAGATGTCTTAAAAACTATTGTTCCTGCCGAAGCATTAGCTGGAACTGAACAAAAAATCCAAAGTTTCGCAGCGGGTGCCGGTACAGTTTTATTTTTTGAAGACCAGAATGTAATTAAAGGTCTACAAGAACAATTTGAAACGTATGCAGATAATTTCCCCGTTTGGTCTGAACACTCAACCGCAATCGCACAGTTTGCAGTATGGAGTGTATTGGCTGAACAAGGTATTGGAGCTTCTTTACAGCACTATAATCCAATTATCGATGAGAAAATTAATGCTGCTTTTGATATTCCTGCTCAATGGAAATTAAGAGCTCAATTAGTATTTGGTTCAATTGAAGGCAAAGTAGGCGAAAAAGCTTTTATTGAAGACGAAAGCCGTTTTAAGACATTTGGCTAACTTTTTCGACTTCAAATTATTTATGAGCTAGTTGCCATGAGCACTAGCTTTTGAATGGAAATAATAAAAAAATAGACACAAAAAAACCGCTATATATAGCGGTTAATTCTTCAAGTGGTGCGCTCAGAGAGATTCGAACTCCCGACCCCTTAGTTCGTAGCCAAGTGCTCTATCCAGCTGAGCTATGAGCGCGTACTTGATGTTGCGCATTATACGCATTTTTCATAGCTTAGGAAGCCTTTTTTCATCTTTCTGTCATCAAACGTCTAGTTCTTAGCCAGAACCATATTTTATATAAAATCGTGGTTAAAGAAATTGAAGTTTTTCTCACCTAAGATGTATTTGAAATATTTTTTTTCAAATAAGTTTTAACGGTTTTTTGAAGTATTTGGCCATATACCTAGAAGATAAAGGCTACTGTTTTAGTCAACATTATAGAAATAATATATTTCTGATTGAACCTAACCATTATAAGCCTACATGAAATTTAACTAAGATAATGCTTCAAATAAGTGAAAATATGATTAAAAAAATAATTAGTTAAAATTATATAATATAAAAATTATTATTATTTTTATGTCTAAATTAAATAAATTATTATTTCTTTAAATATTATTTAATAACAAAAAATGTGACTAAAAATACACATTGACAGCTTTTGAGATCTAACCAATACTAAATCGCAATTATTGAGATACACATCTCATTAATTAACTCGCGCAATAAATAATACTTACTTAAAAATACATAATTATACAGGAAATAGACCAACATGTTTTTACTAAAAAATCTCGTATCTTCGATATCAAAAGTGACTCAAGACTTGGGCAACATTATATCGGTGAACACTACTGTAACGGGCGGCTCTTCTGTTGAGGGTCAGATATCAACCTCTGGTTTACTTTCAGACACTCTATCTACAGTAACAAATACCCTTACTACGACCACAACGGGCCTTATTTCTGATACCGTTGGTACTGTTACTGGCAGTATCGGTTCTACAAGTCCTGTAGACACAGTAACTAATATTATTGGCGGAGTAACTGGCGGTATTGATCTTGGAACTTCTCCAATTTCTCCAGTTATTGACGTTGTTCAAGGTGGTATCGACATTCTTCAGGGTGTTGAAAGCCTAAAAACTGAAATTATCAATACTGGCATTGAAACTGTTGCGGATACTATCATTGGTGTCCTTCCTCAAACTGAACACCCTGTTTCTGAAATTGCTGATCTTGGCACTTTAACTTTCGAAACTTCTCGTGACACAGTAAATGGCACGCTTGAAGTTATTTCTGATCTAGTGGGTGGAGATATTCAAGGCGCAACTGAGTCTGCTACTGGTGTCGTTGAAACATTAATCACTAATGGCACAACTGCGACTGGTATTGTTACTGAGGTTGTCGGCAGCATTACAGATGT
The DNA here is from genome assembly GCF_013122135.1 of Acinetobacter lactucae. Classification (NCBI taxonomy): domain Bacteria; kingdom Pseudomonadati; phylum Pseudomonadota; class Gammaproteobacteria; order Moraxellales; family Moraxellaceae; genus Acinetobacter; species Acinetobacter lactucae. Next base: position 473,147 of record NZ_CP053391.1, on the reverse strand, counting down.
CGTTGGCGGTGTAACTGGTGGTGTTGATGGTAACCCTCTCGAAGTAATTACCGATATTATTGGCGGTGTAACTGGCGGTGTTGATGGTAATCCGCTTGAAGTAATTACTGATGTTATCGGCGGCGTAACTGGTGGCGTTGACGGAAATCCGCTTGAAGTAATTACTGACATTATCGGTGGTGTAACTGGTGGTATCGGTGATGGCACATCTCCAATCTCACCAGTTATTGACGTTGTTCAAGGCGGCATTGATATTCTACAAGGGGTAGAAAGTTTAAAAACTGAGATCATTAATACTGGTATCGACACTGTTGCTGATACTATTATTGGTATTCTTCCACAAACTGAATACCCAGTTTCAGACCTAGCAGATCTTGGTACTTTAACCTTTGAAACCTCACGCGACACGGTAAATGGTGCTCTTGAAGTTGTTTCTGATTTAGTTGGTGGCGACATTCAAGGGGCTACTGAATCAGCAACAGGTATTCTCGATACGCTGATTACAAATGGCACAACTGCTACTGGAATTATTAATAACATTATCGGCGGCGCAACAAGTGGTGATAGCCCACTTGGCGTGGTAACCGACATTATTGGTGGTGTAACTGGTGGCGTTGACGGTAACCCACTTGAAGTAATTACTGACATTATCGGTGGTGTAACTGGTGGCGTTGACGGTAACCCGCTTGAAGTAATTACTGACATCATTGGTGGTGTAACTGGTGGTGTTGATGGAAACCCACTTGAGGTAATTACTGACATCATTGGTGGTGTAACTGGTGGCGTTGACGGTAACCCACTTGAAGTAATTACTGACATTATCGGTGGTGTAACTGGTGGCGTTGACGGTAACCCGCTTGAAGTAATTACTGACATCATTGGTGGTGTAACTGGTGGTGTTGATGGAAACCCACTTGAGGTAATTACTGACATCATTGGTGGTGTAACTGGTGGTGTTGATGGAAACCCACTTGAGGTAATCACTGACATCATTGGTGGTGTAACTGGCGGAATCGGTGGTGGAACTTCTCCAATCTCTCCAGTCATTGATGTCGTTCAAGGCGGTATTGATATTCTTCAGGGTGTAGAAAGCTTAAAAACTGAAATTATCAACACTGGCATTGATACAGTTGCAGATACAATTATCAGTATTCTTCCACAAGCAGAACATCCTGTTTCTGAAATTGCCGACCTCGGCACATTAACTTTTGAAACTTCTCGCGACACAGTAAACGGCGCACTTGAAGTTGTTTCTGATTTAGTTGGTGGTGACATCCAAGGTGCTACCGAATCTGCTACTGGTATTCTCGACACGCTTATTACAAATGGCACAACTGCTACCGGCTTAGTAACAGAAATCATTGGTGGATTGACAGGAACTATTGGTGGAGTTACTGGTGGAGATAGCTCACTAGGCGTAGTCACTGATTTACTTGGCGGTTTAACTGGTAGCGTAGATGGTGATAGTCCTCTTGGCTTAGTGACCGACCTTCTAGGCGGCTTAACTGGTGGGGTTACTGGCGATACAGACAACCCTATCGGTATCGTAACAGATATCGTGGGTAGCTTAACGGGCGGTGTGACTGGTGAAGGTAGCTTAGATGTTATCTCTAATTTACTAGGCGGGTTAACTGGCGGCAACTTACTCGGTGGTGTAACGTCTACAGTATCTAGCGTAACTAATACAACGCATACTATCGGACCTACATCATTACTTACTGATAACTTCTTAGAAAACTCTTTCAATACTGTTTAATATAAGTCGTTAAAATAAAGCCACTTATTACAAGTGGCTTTATTTATTGATATATCTTTAAATATTAATTCATTTCTTCCCATCTATAATATTTCTTATGCGCCAGCTCTAACATTGCATAATCATTAGGTGTATCACCATAAGCATAAATTGTAGAATACTGAGTTAAATCATATTTGTTTTTTATTCTATTTACTTTTTCTAAATAACCACAATCACCATTAATAAAATCACCTGTCAAAATACCATCACGTATTTCAAGTTGATTACATATAACGTCTAAATCTAAAGATTGACACCAGCTTTCTAGATAAACGCCTAATGATGCAGATACAACAACAATCTGATCACCTTGTTGTTTATGCCAGAGAATACGTTCCAAAGCATTTTGACGCACACAGGTAGGAAGGACATTTTTAGCAAACTCTTGTCCCATATATTTTAGGGAATCCGCATCATAGCCCACGTATCCCACTTGGCAGAGTTTAGTTCGAATAGTTTTATCGGTTACCCATCCAAGCTTATAACCCGCTATATAAGGTGCAAGTCGAATACCACCGACTATTTGAGTTTTTTTGTTTAAAGAAAATTTAAGGAATAGACTGAATGTATCGCTGTGAGTGATCGTGCCATCAAAGTCAAATAAAGCTAAGTTCATTTATGATTATCTCTAATATAATTAAAAAGTTATAAATTTAGATTTTTTTAAAGTACTAAAAAGCAGGCACAAAAAAACCGCTATAAAAGCGGTTAATTCTTCAAGTTGGTGCGCTCAGAGAGATTCGAACTCCCGACCCCTTAGTTCGTAGCCAAGTGCTCTATCCAGCTGAGCTATGAGCGCGTAACTTGTGTGCCTTTCAGCGATTCGTTCTGTTTTACTTGGTGCGCTCAGAGAGATTCGAACTCCCGACCCCTTAGTTCGTAGCCAAGTGCTCTATCCAGCTGAGCTATGAGCGCATTAAGTAAATGGCGGTGAGAGAGGGATTCGAACCCTCGATACCAGTAATAGGTATGCTTCCTTAGCAGGGAAGTGATTTCAGCCACTCATCCACCTCACCGGAACGAGCCGCCATAATACAAACTAAAACCCTATTGTTCAAGTCATCATAGTGAAATTTTCTTGTTTTTTAGTTCAATGAATTATTTTTTAAGCAATTTTCTCATTATTTTCGTCTTTTTCGATCAAACGCTTGTTAAGATAGATATTATTTCTTCATCAAAATACTGTAGTGCATAACACATTATTGCAAACCTAAACGTGCAGTTCGGGTCTGCATGACTTATGCTAAACTTATCTGCCAAGCGTGAAACCAAACGACATGACAAAAAACTGGGCTGACCCCGAAGCAAAAGCTGAAGCTGAACGTTATGACAATCCTATTCCAAGCCGTACTCTTATTTTAGATACATTGGAACAATTGCAGACACCGCAATCACATGCAGAACTTGTCGATCATTTTAATATTCATGACCAAAAAAGTATTGAAGCTTTAAGTCACCGCTTAAGTGCCATGGTTCGTGACGGCCAAATCATGAAAGACGGTTTTAAATTTCAGTTGGTGGCAGATCAACCAACCTATGAAGCAACTGTTTATATTAATAGTAAAGGTTTAGGTACGGCACATATTGATGGTCAAACTGATCTTTTACTTCCTGAACGCGAATTACGTTTAGTATTTAATGGTGACCGAGTTAGAGTGCGCCAAACTTCGGTTGACCGTAAAGGTAAACCATGGGGTTTTATCACAGAAGTTTTACAGCATCGTGTTAAACAATTAATTGGTAAATTGTCAGTTCACAATGGCGAATATTTTATTCAACCCAACAATCCAAATCAGCACCAACCTATTCCCTTAGAAAAAGAATTGGTAACACACGCTGAAGCAAATGTTGGCGATATGCTACGTGTCGCAATAGATAGTTATCCGACTCGTGAAGAATTTGCGACGGCGCATATTATTCAATCTATGGCCGACAAAGCTGATACAGAAATTATTATTCCACAAACTATTCTTGAGTTTGGCTTACCTTACGAATTTCCAGATGAAGTTATAAAAGAAGCTGAAAGTTTTAAAGAGCCTTCCGCTCAAGATCGTGAAGGCCGCATCGATTTACGAGATTTAGCATTAGTTACGATCGATGGTGAAGATGCTCGAGATTTTGACGATGCGGTTTATGCAGAAAAGCGTCCAGGTGGCGGTTATCGTGTAGTTGTCGCGATTGCTGATGTTAGCCATTATGTACGCTTAGACTCAGCCCTCAATGAAGAAGCTGAGGAACGTGGTACTTCGGTATATTTCCCGCACTTTGTATTACCGATGCTACCAGAGGCTTTATCAAATGGCTTATGCTCTTTGAACCCTCATGTAGACCGATTATGTATGGTCTGTGACTTGAAGCTCTCTCGTACAGGCCGTGTAACAGGTTACGATTTTTATCCATCGGTCATGCATTCAAAAGCACGTTTGACCTATACACAGGTAGCACAATATTTTGACGGCGCAACAGATGCGATTCCAAAAGATCGTGATGTTCATAAATCTTTGAATACGCTTTTCCAGCTTTATCAGATTTTGAAAAATTTACGTGCTGATCGTCATGCAATGGAATTTGAAACCATTGAAACCTACATGACTTTTGATGAGCTAGGCGGGATTAAAGAAATTTTGCCACGTACACGTAATGAAGCACATAAGCTCATTGAAGAGTGTATGTTGCTTGCTAACGTTGCTGCGGCTGAATATGCATTAGAACATGATGTTCCAATGTTATATCGCGTGCACGAAGCGCCAGAGTTCTCTCGTATTCAAAAAGTAAAAGACTTTGTAAAATTACTGGGTCTACCCTTCCCTGACCAGCCAACTCAAGCAGACTATCAAAGAGTTATTGAGGCAACTAAAGATCGTATTGATGCACCGAGCATTCATGCTGTCTTATTACGCTCAATGATGCAAGCTTATTATGGCGCTAAAAATGCAGGGCACTATGGTTTGGCTTATGAAGCTTATACACATTTTACTTCGCCAATCCGTCGCTACCCAGATTTATTATTACACCGTGCCATTAAAGCACATCTCAAACAAAAGCCTTTTCCACTCTCTGGTGCTGCACTAGATGATGCAGGTGAACATTTCTCTCAAACCGAGCGTCGTGCTGATGAAGCATCTCGCAGCGTAACGACTTGGTTGAAGTGCCACTACATGCAACAGCATTTAGGGGATGAGTTTATAGGTATTGTGAGTGCAGTAACCGAATTTGGTTTGTTTGTGACGCTGAAAGATCTATATGTCGATGGCATGATTCATATTAGCCAACTCGGCGATGACTTCTTTATTTATGACCAAGCGAGTCAAAATCTAGTAGGTCAAAATCGTGGTCAAGTCTTTGGTTTAGGCGATGAAGTTAAAATTCAGGTTGCTGGCGTCAATCTGGAAGAACGTAAAATTGACTTCCAGCTGATTAAACAAGTAACTCATGCAGGCCGAGTAGTTCGTAGCCGTGCACCGCGCACGACTAAAACAACTGCACAGGCTAACGAAGAAGTCTTTAGTAAACCAACCGTCAGCAGTGATGGTGAAAGACCTGTTCACAAAAAGAAAGAAAAAAGCAAGCCAAGTTCTTACACCAAAAAATCTGGTAAAAAAACCTCAGCAAAAGCTGAGACTAAACCAGAGAAGGTGAAGAAAAAATCGAAGCCTAAAAAGAAAAAGTCGAATGCAAAATCAAAGGCTGAATAATGAGTAAATAATTATCACGTTTTAGTAATAAGTCTCCAATAGGAGGCTTATTTCTTTTTAAAAGGGTTATTTTACAGATTAAGCTTGATTTCCGACTTCAGAGGACCTACATCTAATACTATGTTTAAAAAATAATGTGGCTATTAGCAATGACTTTACAGCAAGCGACTTTACCAACTCCTCATTTTGATCAAATCAAATTAGAAAATTTAAAAAAGGATATTCAGCAAGCAATTCAAGCTGGACAAGAGTTTTTAAATACACTTACAGCCGCACCTATAGATACAGCTCAGCAACTTGCCGTACTTGAGCAAGTCGATACGCTTGAAAATAATCTAAGTGAATCATGGGGTGTTCTATCGCACTTAAATGCAGTAATGAGTAATTCAGAAACGAGAGAAGTTTATCAATCCTTATTACCAGCATTGAGTGAATATTACACTCAGCTTGGTCAACATACGGCGCTTTATCAAACTTATCAACACATCCATGATGGTCAAGGCTATACGTCGCTTAGCCCAGCCCAACAAAGTGCGATTCGCCTAGCTTTACGTGACTTTAAACTTTCTGGTGTAGCCTTAGAGGGTGAAGAGAAAAAACGTTATGCAGAGATTTCTGCGCGTCTTTCACAGCTTTCTTCTGATTTTTCAAATCACGTACTTGATGCAACACAAGCTTACTTTAAGCCACTTACCGAAGATCAGCTAAAAGGTCTTCCAGAAAGTAATATTGAATTATTAAAACAGTACGGCAAACAACGTGAACTTGATCAAGCTGTAGCAACCCTAGATTTTCCAGCATATTTTGCAATCATGACTTATGCCGATGACCGTGCATTGCGTGAAGAGCTTTATAGAGCTTATGTAACTCGTGCATCTGATCAGTCTGAACAAACTGAGTTTGATAACAGCAAAATTATGGAAGAAATTTTGAGTCTTCGTCAGGAAATGGCGAAACTACTTGGTTTCAATAACTATGCTGAATATTCTCTGGCAAGCAAAATGGCACCAGACGTAAAAACAGTACATGATTTTTTGATTGACCTAGCAGAGCATGCGCGTGCTCCTGCGCTTCAAGAAGTTGCCGAACTTCAAGAAATTGCCAAACAAGATGGTGTTGATGAACTTAAACCTTGGGATACAACTTACTATTCTGAAAAGCTTAAACAGCAACAATTCAAATTATCTCAAGAAGCATTAAAACCTTATTTCCCTGCACCTAAAGTTATTCAGGGATTATTCCAGATTGTGCAGCGTCTATATGGCATTAACATTATTGAAAGACAAGCACCTGTTTGGCATCCAGATGCACGCTATTTTGAATTAGAAGACCAAGGCCAAGTGATTGGTGGCTTCTTCTTTGACATCTATGCACGTACAGGTAAACGTGGCGGCGCATGGATGAATGGTTTCCGTTCGCGCATGCAAACACTTCATGGTTTACAAAAACCAATTTGCTACATGGTGTGTAATTTCACTCCTCCAGTAGGTGACCAACCTGCTTTATTGACTCATGACGAAGTGATTACTTTGTTCCACGAGTTTGGACATGGTTTACATCATATGTTGACCGAAGTAGATAATATCTCGGTTGCAGGAACGCACGGTGTTGCTTGGGATGCAGTAGAGCTACCAAGCCAGTTTATGGAGTTCTGGTCATGGGATAAAGAAAGCCTCGATGTACTAAGTGAACACATCGATAGTAAACAAACTTTGCCACAAGAATTACTGGATGCTTTATTAAATGCCCGATTCTTCCAATCTGGTATGCAAACTTTGCGTCAGCTTGAATTTGCATTATTTGACTTGACCATTCACACCAAAACACCTGCCCTAAACAGTGAGCAAATTCAGCAAACCTTAAACGATATTCGTAAGCAATATGCGGTCGTTCCTACTGTCGACTACAACCGTTTCCAACATAGCTTTAGTCATATTTTTGCTGGCGGTTATGCCGCGGGTTATTACTCTTATAAATGGGCAGAAGTTTTAGCGAGTGATGCGTTTGATCGTTTTGAAAATGAAGGCATTTTTAATACTCAAACAGGTAAAGAATTCCGTCAGGCAATTTTAGCTGTGGGAGGAAAAGACACCGCGCTTGAGGCATTTGTTAATTTCCGTGGGCGCGAGCCTAAAATTGACGCGTTGTTACGTCATCAAGGTTGGACGAATGACAACAAAACCGCTTAAACTATGGGCCTAAATTGATCGTGTGGTTAGGGTGATAAAGATGAAAAAACGTTTCATTGCTGGGGCAAAATGTCCAAAATGTGAAGCCATGGATCGGATTGTCATGCTAACCACCGCAGAAGACGAATGGATTGAATGTATCGAATGCGGTTATAGCGAAAACCGTCCGACTCATGTGGATGAGCCTGAAACGCCTGCTATACCTGATGAAATTGGGGTAATACAGTTCAAGCCACGTCGTCCCGACTAAAGGTCTTAAACATGCCACTACAAAGAAAACAAAACTCAAAATTATTATGGATTTTAATTGGGGGCTTAAGCATTCTCGTAGTGCTTTTTTTTGCAGCGCAATGGTTTTTTAAAAAAACCGAGTCGTCAGCACCACTGGTTGATCCACAACCTGTCTCGACACCTGCTCCTGCTAAACCGAAATCGGCTGATCCATTACCAAGTTCTGAACCCTTAGCTGAAAATGCAAGCTCTCAGCAACTTGTCAGTGAGAATATGCTTAAAGAACCAGTACCAGCCCAAGAGTCTTTAGCAAAGGAAGAGGTATCTAAACTTGAAGATATTCATCGCCAGCTAAAAGATCAGGAAGCCACCTTAAAAGCTCAGCATGCTGATGCTGATCAATTAACTAAACTCAAAGAAGAACAAGTTAAATTGCTTGAAGCTCAGCTCAAACAGCAATAGTTTTTGAGTAAACTCTTAAAAAAGCTAAAGTCATCTATCTTTAGCTTTTTTTATTTGGATTTTAAAATAGTACTAATTACCTGTTTCTAAATTTACTCAATCCACTTATTAAAAAAGCCCTCCATTTAGGAAGGCTTTTTTGTATAACCAATACTTTGATTTCAGTTATTTATACCAATCGAATAACTTAAATACATATGGCACATAAGTAACCAATACTAGTGATGAGAACAAGACAATAATTGGTAGCAACCAGCGCTCATAACGGAAGTAGAAGCTTGTATATTTCTCTTTCGCTTCTGCATCAGCAGCATTCACTTCATCATCTCCGACGGACAACCGCGTGAGTAGATGGTTCAAGGCAACTGGTGGTGTTACATAGCCAAACTCGAATGCAACTAATACAATCATCCAGAAATGAATTGGATGAATACCATTTTCGTATGCCACAGGTGCAATAGTTGCAGCAACTAAAATTACAGCACCAAACGGATCTGTACACATACCAATAATGGCAAGTAATAGCGCAATACATGCAAGTGAAATGTAAATACTGCCCAAATGAGTCGGTAATAATTCGACTACTTCAGAGCGTTCAATTAAACCACCTACACTTGCAGACAGGGCCATCAAGATAATCAGAGCACCAATATGACCTACAGTTTCTGAAGTCGCAAAACGAAGTGCTCCACCAAAACCGAGACGGAATTGAGAGCTATGCGGATCATGGGCACGTAGGAATGGTGATTTCTGTTCGTGTTCACGAACAATCGCCTCATGAATATTGATTGCAGGAGCTTCTTTTGTAGAGACCAATTTGTCATACAGGATCATTGCGATCAGAACTAATGGCAAAATTACTGGTGCAGTAAATTCGTTCATTCCTGTGTCTAGTGCATATTTATAAATCGCAAGAACAACAACAGTAATCAAAATGTATGGAATTACGGGTACAAAGGCACGCATCATGCCCGGAATCGCAACTTTTGGTGAATTCACACGGAATTTTTCTTCAGCCAAGAGTAATGAAACACCCAAGAAAATAAATGCAGTTAACCAAAATACATAGATACCATGACCAAACAGCTCATCGGAGGTTACATGACGGCTATCAAGCATTGCAATTAAAACAACAAGTAGACATGGACGTACAACTACCCCTAAAGAACCTGACATTGCAGACACAGCCAAAGCATATTGACGGCGAGCACCCGCATTCCAGACTTCTTTATAAATAATTGCACCTGCTGCAATAACGAAGATACCTGATGCACCTGTATAAGCTGTTGGTACAGCAGCAGCAATTAGAATTAACCAAGTTAAGGTTTCTGGTGCCAAGTTCCATGGACGAAGTACATTAAGGAACAAGTCCATAACGCGTGTTTGAGTCAAAAGCATACCTGCCCAAATAAATAAGGCAAGGTTTAAGAAAATACCTGAGAACTCAACCAATAAACCAAGGTAAATCCCTTGCCCCATTGGATAATCCATAAAGAACGTGAACGCTACGCCCGTAATCACAGCCATGTAAGCATATAAAGGCACACATAGTAAGGCTAAGCCAATATTACCGCCTTCACGTTTTGGTGGAGGTGAAACAAACAATTGGTAAAGACTAATTAAGGTCAGGACAACAAATAAAATCATCCAGATCCAGTAAATAGTCACTGTTTCATAGGTAGGTGTTACCCCGGAATTAATGACTGAACGATACTGACTAATTACAGAGGTACTTAGTAAAGCATTACCAATCACCATGAAGATGGAATAGACTTTGTAATCTATTTTTGTAGCTGGATTACGCAAGCCAATATGATGAAATTTCAACGATGCTGTAATCGCAGAAATTAGAACCATAAAGATGAGTAAAATTGCGCGATTTTCTGTACCGAATTTAAAAATACCAAAGAAACCTGTCTCGATAGCACGGTAAGTACGTACCCCTGGGTTAGCTTCGATATATTTAATGGTTTTATCATATGCCTGATATTTTTCATCACATTGTTGCTGCGCTGCGAGTAGCGATGCACGGACATCACTTTCTGACGCTGCACCAAAGAAACTTGCGAAATCATCAGACGCATTCGCTTTCATTTGTTCTTTTACTTGAGCCTCGATATTTGGATGTCGATCACAAGTCGGCTTTTCAGGTTCAGCACGCAAAAAAGAATATTGCATACCTGTAGCGGGGTCACCATAAAGACGCTCCCCGATACGTAATAACTGTCCGTGGATCATTTCCCCGGTACCAATTATCAGAGTCATTAATAGCAGAATAAGGATAACGAATGTTGAGATCCATTCGTTCCAGATATAACCCAGTAGACCTAATCCAGATCTTTTTTCTTGATGTTCTTGCATAAATATTCCAATTTTGTTCTCTCAAGTCCCTAAAAATTAAAGAATTGAGTCATGCAATTTTTCTTGGTCAGGGGTTAAATCCATCCCCCTTCTACCAATCCCTTTATTCAACGATCAAATTTGCATCAAACTTTGTTAATAAAGAATGACTAAAATCTCTTTTTTAACAGTTTGTATTGTCAATGTTTCTTTTTTAATCTCTGGAAAAGCCAATAGCATCCTCCAAAAATTGCTCCACCTATCGCTCCATATAAATGGGCTTCAGTTAAAACAGGGCTCCCTATTAACTGGGCAGTTCCTGTTTGGCCGAATGTATTTTCCCATATGAGTTTGGCTACGATTAAACCTAGTACCAACAAAGCGAAATTACGTTCTTTACGATATTGCAGATAAACTAAAGCAACCGCTGTATATAGCCCATGTAAAACACCAGATAGCCCTGCATACGCTTCGATATAAGGTAAATAAAAGTAGAACATCAAACTAATAAAAGGTGGCAACAGCAAAAGTAGGCTTAAAAGATGCCATGCTTTTGTATGCGGAAAGATAAAGGGTAAACAGGCGAATGCCATCATATTTAAAAGGAAATGAACCCATCCCACGTGTACCCAATGAGCAGTCCATAAACGCCAGAATTCACCAAGTAAACTTTCGCGCCAATAAATAAAAATATCAGGAAACACCTGTAAACAAGCAGATATGGAAATGCACACTGCGACCAAAAGCACTTTACTATTCAGTACATGATCCTTCATGGCACACTCCTTGAAATTAAACTTCTTACGATTATTGTAGAACTTAACAATAGACTCGCAAGAAGTTAGTCTTTCAAATATTCCTTACTGCGCTGCGGGTGGAGCAGATGAATCAGCAGGAACTTCAGATGCCGCTCCCCCATCAAACAACTCATCTAGCTCTGCGGCACCTTCATTCTTATCATCCCAGAAATGAGACATGCCATCATCTCCGGTACGTACACCAGTATGCTCAGTCCAATAACGGTCAGAGATACCACGTACAATAAGGCCAGCCATGCTATCGATTAACTTAAAATTGGGATTGACAGGTTTGTCATCAGCTTGAGACGCTGCATAAGATCTTAATGCATCACGGATTTTTGCATCATCACCGCTTGCTTGGGCAGCTACCGCATATAAAGCATGAGATAGGCGAACACCTTTTTTCTCACCAATCTGAATTGACTGTTTTAAAGTTTGGTATGGATCAGGCTTTCCTTCATCAGCACCTGGCAATAAGGTCCAGATAACTGCACGAGTTGCGTTAGGTGCACCCCAGAATTTTTCATTATCTAGACAAACCATGCCACGCTCTACAATAGCAGCGATATCTTTAGGGACATTGACTGCACCACCTGAGTTAATATCGTTGGTTACAGCTTGAAGACCACTGATCATTCCAAGTAAATAAACAGTTTGATCAGTATCATTACGCATTGTTGGGCAAGAATCACCTAAGTGATATTTATATTTAGATTCCCACCGATCAGCAAACAACTTATAACCCGTATATTGACGCTCAGCAGCAATTGCCGCCCAACGCTTTTGGGCAATACGTGCATCTTGAGCTTCTGTCACTTGACCAGCTTTTGAGGCACGCAAATAACGCAATTCCTGTTCTAATGCTTGGTTTTCCGCACATACACCTGAAGCTGCATACATTAATACCGCAACACGTGTTGGATCTGCGCCCATACCTTTAGTAGACATGATTGCTGGTGTTAAAGCACTACCAGTATTACAAACCATTTCAGCATCTTGCATTGCCAGAATAGGCGGAACGACGTGCTTTTCCGTAAAACCTAGAGCAACATTTGCTCCGGTTTTCACGACGTATGAACAACCTGATAAAACTGAAGCTGCAAGAAAACTCACCGCCAAACCTTGGCTTATTTTTTGGACTTTAGACATCTTCCTGTCCTCTATGTAATTTGTTTTTTCCTTTTCAGATGTACATTAGCAGATGCATATCTTGAATAAAAGAGTAATTACTCTAATTGTAGCGCTTATACTTTGACACACTTCACAGCAGATAAAATTGACAGTTTTTCAAGGAAACAGAAATTTTAGGCAAAAAAAAGTAGCATTGCGACGGTTCAGCACATGCTACTTATTAACTGGGATAAGCTTTTAACGGCTTATATTATTTTTGTTCTATATAATCCTTAAGTAAAGTTCCTGCTCTTCCTACTACTACAGCCATAACGACTGCAATTAACAGAAACATCCACATTGAAATCTCCATGAGAGACCTCCTTACTACAATCGCACCCAGTTATAAACTGGACACTTGATGAAATTAATCGATTAACCAATTTTAATAATTGACTGATCGACGACCTTGCATCCTCTGTCTCTTAACTTTGTTAATATTAACTCTGTTAAGATATTCCCTGAGTAAAGTTCCTGCTCTTCCTACTACCACTGCCAAAATTATGGCAATGACCAAGAACGACCATGTTGGCATCTCCATTTTGAGACCTCCGACACACTTTACGTTGGTGTTTGTACTTTAACCGATCAAATAGATACCCATAGGTGAAATTGTCAGACAATTGTCTTTCCTTGGCTTTTTTCTATATTTTAATTAGACAATCCTAAGCTCAAGGAATAAAAAAATAATTAAGTTTTTGTTTTTTATAATTTTTAAATAAATATACAATTGTAGAATTGTCTAACAATTAATAGAGTTTTTCTAAAACTTTTAATCTTTTCCACTGCTCAATAGAAAGCTGATCGAACCAAACAGTTGTTGCTTTCGCAGATGTCCCTTCAAAATAAATCACTACAAACATCTGATAATCAATTATTTTTCTAATTTCCGCACGGTAAATTTCTTTTTCCGAGTAATATGCAACCGACCATAATTTTTGATCTAAATATTCAATTTGAGATATTTGTGTTTGCTTTAAAAAGAAAATAAAACCAATAAATATAAAAATGACAGCACATAGCCACCATATCGGCATTAATAATTGATAAAGCAAGATTGCTAAACCCAAACCAATAAAAAGCTGAAATATTACCGAGACACGGCTATATTTCAGCTCAAAATTTAATTCTTTTATCAAAACAGTTTAGCCATGTACATACTGTTTTAATTTATAAATAAATTCACGTAACTCAGTACGTGGAGGCTCAGAAACTTCCATGAACCAATCTAATAAATCTGGATCTTCTTGATCAACTAACTCTGCAAATAATGCTTTTTCTGCTGGAGCAGCTTTTAAATAATAGTTTTTTACATACGGGTCAAAATAGACGTCAATTTCTTTTAAGCCGCGGCGTGCTCGATAAATTACTTTACGTTCTTCCAAGGTCATTTCGTCAGACATTTACGTCCCCATCTGCGTTGATAGTGCGCCTAGTTTACCTGATCACATCCTAAAGATCGCTAAAAATATCAAATTGACCAAATTTATCATCTTGTACTCATAATTGAGCATTCATCACATTGTTCGGGATGAAATGCTTCCGTATGTTTAGGATATAACATCACACCTGAACCAAGGAAGAAATACAAATGCAATCTGGTGCCATCCGTCCTATTCCAAATATGCTACCGAGACAATTATTCAATGAGGAACACGAAGCCTTCCGTGAGACAGTGCGCAAATTCTATGAAAAGGAAGTAGTTCCCAATATAGAAAAATATGAGAAACAGCAACATGTTGACCGAGATCTTTGGAATAAAGCTGGCGAATTAGGTCTTCTTTGCACCACAATGCCAGAGCAATATGGTGGTTCTGGGGTAGATCGCCTATACAGCATGATTCTTATAGAAGAACAAGCTTATGCTATGGACTCTAGTACGGGCTTTTCTTTGCATTCAGATATTGTTGCCAATTACGTAAATAACTTTGGTAATGAAGAACAAAAACAAAAGTGGTTACCAAAAATGGCAACCGGAGAAGTTGTCACTGCTATTGCCATGACAGAACCGGGCACTGGTTCAGATTTACAAGCGGTAAGAACCACAGCGGTTCTTGATGGTGACGAATATGTCATTAATGGTTCTAAGATTTTTATTACAAATGGCTACTTATGCGATATGGCCGTAGTCGTTTGTAAGACTGGTAATAGTGATAAAGGTTCGGCGAACTTATCCTTAATTATTGTAGAAGCAGATCGTGCTGGTTTTAGTAAAGGTAAACCTCTCAACAAAATTGGTATGAAGGGCCAAGATACTTGCGAATTATTCTTTGATAACGTTCGTGTTCCTAAAGAAAATCTTTTAGGCATGGAAGGTATGGGCTTTATCATGCTCATGAAAGAATTAGCATGGGAACGAATGTTAGTTGCTATCATTTGTCAGGCAGGTGCTGAAGCAGCATTTGCACATACCGTTCAATATACAAAAGATCGTAAGGCTTTTGGTAAACCTATAGGCGCATTTCAGAATACACGCTTTAAGCTTGCTGAACTTAGAACAGAAATCGATTTCTGTCGTACTTATCTAGATCGTTGTATGGAATTACAACTTGAAGAGAAGTTGAGTGTCGAAGCTGCCGCAGCTGCTAAATATAAAATTTCTGACATGTTCTCGAAGATTGTAGATGAATGTCTTCAATTACATGGTGGTTATGGCTATATGCTTGAATATCCAATTGCGCGTGCCTACATAGATCATCGAGCAAATCGAATTTATGCAGGTACAAATGAAATAATGAAAGAGTTAATTTCAAGAACACTTTGATACCCTCATAAGAAAGGGGCATTACGCCCCTTTTCTTATTTCATACGAATTAAGATACTAATTTTGGTTTACGCTCATTTGCTTCAGAACGCTTATGAAAATGAAGAATGCCATCTTCAAATTTTGCATTTTTTAGGGACTTTCTATCTTCTAAATAGTTATTAGTCACCTGCCATGGAGCACGCTTACCTTGTTTAGGAAGTTCATGTGCTGCACGATTGATATAACCTGAAGATAGTTTACCCATTACGGTATCTTCTTCCATCACCGTCTTATCACCCGATGGAATCACTTCATCATAACTATTTTTGTCCATATAGTTTAATAAGCGACAAATATATTCGGCAGCGATATCCACTTTAAGTGTCCATGATGCATTCACATAGCCAATAATCATAGCCATATTCGGGACATCACTGAGCATTATGCCGTTATAAAGCATATGCTCAGATGAATTAATTGGTTTCCCATCAAGAGTCGCTTGAACTCCACCCATAATCTGAACTTGTAGCCCTGTTGCAGAAACAATGATGTCAGCATCCAGATGTTTGCCAGATTTAAGCAAAACACCTTTTTCGGTAAATTTCTCAATCTGATCAGTTTCTACACTTGCTTTGCCTTCACGTAAAATCTTAAACAAGTCACCATCTGGCACTACACATAAACGCTGATCCCAAGGATTGTAGGAAGGCGTAAAATGCTTCATATCAACCTTACCTTTAAGTTGTACCTCAATTGCTTTTAAGAGCAAACGACGTACCGTTTTAGGATGTTTTTGAGATAACGCATAAATAGCGCGTTGCATACCGATGTTGCGAGCACGGGTAAATTTATAAGCTGCTTCTTCAGACATAAATTTACGCGTTTTTTCATAGATGAAATCGATAGAAGGAACGCTAGCAATATACGTAGGTGAACGCTGCAACATGGTCACATGTCCTGCCCCACCTTTAGCCATTGCTGGGACTAAAGTAATCGCTGTTGCACCACTACCAATAATAACCACCTTTTTACCCGCGTAATCTAAGTTTTCAGGCCAATGCTGTGGGTGAATTAGTTGCCCTTTAAATGCTTCTTGATTTGGGAAAGAAGGCGCATAGCCCTGATCATAGTTGTAGTAACCTGTACACCCTACAACAAAGTTGACAATCCAAGTCTGCTGTTTTTTATTGCTATCTTCAACTACAACCTGCCATTTTTTTGAAGCTGAATCATAATTAGCAGAAAGTACCCGATGACCAAAATGAATTTTTTCTTTTAATTTAAATTCATCAATTACTTCACCTAAATACCCTTTAATAGAAGCACCATCAGCTAATACATTCGCTTTACACCATGGTTTAAAGTTAAAACCAAAGGTAGACATATCTGAATCTGAACGAATACCAGGGTAGCGAAAAAGATCCCATGTTCCACCAAAAGACTCACGACGCTCTAAAATCTCGAATTGTCGCTGTGGAGAATTTTTTGACAAATGGGCAGCAACTCCAATTCCTGAAATACCTGCGCCAATGATTAAAATATCAACTTGCTTTTCCATTTTATTTTTATACCCATTGTTGAGAATATAAGTTTATTAAAACACAATTTTGACAATACACAATGTCAAGTTTGACCGTTTATCTACTTTTTTATGTCACTTGAGGACATTTTTATAATTTATTTTGTGACTAGAAATAAAAAAGACCGGTATAAAACCGGTCTTTCTTGAATAAAATCAATTATTCAGCTGAAGTGTTCACTTCACGATCTACAAGCTCAACGTAAGCCATCGGTGCTGCATCACCAGCACGGAAGCCCGCTTTAAGAACACGTAGATAACCGCCGTTACGTTCTTTGTAACG
The DNA here is from genome assembly GCF_013122135.1 of Acinetobacter lactucae. Lineage (NCBI taxonomy): Bacteria > Pseudomonadati > Pseudomonadota > Gammaproteobacteria > Moraxellales > Moraxellaceae > Acinetobacter > Acinetobacter lactucae. The sequence goes on along the minus strand of NZ_CP053391.1, from coordinate 455,854 downwards.
AGGGCCGAGTACGGTAAATAATTTACCAACAGTTGCAGCATTACGAGTACGAGCAAATGCTAAACGACGATTTGCTACAGTATCGTTTTTTGCTAGAGTGATTAAAGGCTCAGCAACACGACGTAATTCTTTAGCTTTAGGAACAGTTGTTTTGATCAACTCGTGTTCAAATAAAGAATTAGCCAAGTTTTGGAACATCGCTTTACGATGGCTGCTTGTACGGCCTAATTTCACACCACTATTACGATGACGCATGGTGATAGTCCTACTTAATTAACGGCTACGATAGGCAAAACGGTCGTCCATACGAAGACTAGCTGGTGGCCAGTTTTCAAGACGCATACCGAGTTGTAAGCCTTTCGATGCCAAAACATCTTTGATCTCTGTTAACGATTTTTTACCAAGGTTAGGAGTTTTTAACAACTCAACTTCAGTACGTTGAACAAGATCACCAATGTAGTAAATATTTTCTGCTTTCAAACAGTTAGCAGAACGAACAGTAAGCTCTAGATCATCTACTGGGCGAAGCAAGATTGGGTCAACTTCTTCACGAGGCTCTTGAGCAACTGGAGTTTGGTCTTTCTGAAGATCAACAAAAATTGCAATTTGTTGTTGCAAGATTGTTGCCGCTTTACGGATTGCTTCTTCAGGATCAACCGTTCCATTTGTTTCAAGGTCGATTACCAGTTTATCTAAGTCGGTACGTTGTTCTACACGCGCATTTTCAACGGTGTAAGAAACACGTTTAATCGGGCTATAAGAAGCATCTAACTGTAAACGACCAACAGGGCGTGTTTCACCTTCAGGGAAACGAGAATCAGATGTTTCATAACCACGACCTTGAGCAACTTTCAAGCGCATTTTTAATGAGCCTGAAGCACTTAAAGTACCGATTAAATGTTCTGGGTTAACCACTTCAACATTATGAGGTAAACGAAGGTCAGCAGCAGTAATATCGCCAGGACCTTGTTTTTCTAATGTTAAATATGCTTCATTTTGATCGAACAGCTTAATAGACAATCCTTTTAGGTTCAGCAAGAGCTCGACGATGTCCTGCTGCAAGCCTTCTAAAGTACTGTACTCGTGCTCGACACCTTCTATCTCTACTTCAACCACAGCAGCGCCAGGTAAAGAAGACAATAGAATGCGACGTAAAGCATTACCTAGAGTATGGCCAAAACCACGCTCTAAAGGTTCTAGAATCACTTTTGCCGAGGTCCCGCTTACCGCTTCGACCTTGATCGCTTGCGGAGTTAGAAACTCGTTTGCAGTACGCGTCATTATTGCTACCTCAAGGATTATTTAGAATACAATTCTACAATCAAGCTTTCGTTGATTTCAGCAGGTAAATCAGAACGATCTGGTGCAGCTTTAAACGTACCTTCAAGCTTAGAATGATCAACTTCGATCCAAGCTGGAATACCACGTTGTGTAGCTAACTCAATCGCGTTTTTAATACGCAATTGTTGTTTAGCACCTTCGTGAACCGCAATTACATCACCAGCTTTAACTTGAATAGATGCGATGTTTACACGACGACCATTCAAAGTAATGCTACGGTGACTTACTAACTGACGAGCTTCTGCACGTGTAGAACCAAAACCCATGCGATAAACAACGTTATCAAGACGGCTTTCAAGCAATTTCAACAAGTTCTCACCTGTTGCGCCTTTAACACGAGCTGCTTCTTTATAGTAGTTACTAAATTGACGTTCTAACACACCGTAAATACGACGGACTTTTTGTTTTTCACGTAATTGTAGTGAATACTCAGATTGCTTACCACCGCGTGCCTGACCATGTTGACCAGGAGCTTTGTTAGCTTTTTTAGTTTTGACGTCAAATGGTTTAACGCCAGATTTAAGTTGCAGGTCTGTCCCTTCGCGGCGAGAGAGTTTGCATTTTGGACCAATATAACGAGCCATGAATGTTTCTCCTTACACGCGACGTTTTTTAGGTGGACGGCAACCGTTGTGAGGAATTGGAGTCACATCGGTAATGCTGTTAATCTTATAACCCACTGCGCCTAATGCACGAACCGCAGACTCACGACCTGGACCAGGACCTTTTACAAGGACGTCCAGATTTTTCAAACCGTAATCCAAAGCTGCTTTACCAGCAACTTCAGCAGCTACCTGAGCAGCAAACGGAGTTGATTTACGTGAACCACGGAAGCCTTGTCCACCTGAGGTGGCCCAAGCCAATGCATTACCTTGACGATCAGTAATCGTAACAATGGTGTTATTAAAAGACGCGTGAATGTGTGCAACACCTTCAGAGACGGTACGGGTGACCTTCTTGCGTGTGCGAGTATCTTTAGCCATCTTTTAGCTTCCAGAAATCTTACTTTTTAATCGGTTTGCGCGGACCTTTACGGGTACGTGCGTTAGTTTTGGTGCGTTGACCACGGACAGGCAAGCTGCGACGATGGCGAAGGCCGCGGTAGCAACCCAAATCCATTAAACGTTTAATGTTCATGGAAATTTCGCGACGTAAGTCACCTTCGGTAGGAACCTTAGCAACTTCTGCACGAATCGCATCAAGCTGAGCATCGTCCAACTCACGGATCTTAGTAGTTTCAGTAATACCAACTGCAGCTAAGATATTCTTAGCAGTGTGGCGACCGATACCAAAGATATAAGTGAGGGAGATAACAGCATGCTTGTTATCCGGAATGTTTACACCGGCAATACGAGCCATTCACTTTCTCCAAAAAGGCAGTAGAGATAATCAACCGCCCCACAAAAATCTTGAGGGGCGGATATTAACCCAATTCGCCTACTGAAATCAACAGGTCTTGATTAGATTAACCTTGACGCTGCTTATGACGAGGTTCTGCGCTACAAATTACGCGAATAACCCCATTACGACGGATAACTTTACAGCTACCACAAATTTTCTTTACAGAAGCTTGTACTTTCATGATGAAACCTCTAAGTGCGCTTATCCCTTAGGATGAGCAGTCGTTTTTCTCATTAATGTTTGATTATCATATTGATGAGATGTTAAATGCGCTTGTAGCTGAGCCATAAAGTCCATAACAACGACTACTACGATCAATAATGAGGTACCACCTAAATAGAATGGAATCCCAAAAGAGCTTTGTAGAATCATTGGCATTAAACAAATGACCGTAATATAAATCGCACCAATAAATGTCAAACGATTAAGAATATGATCTAAGTAACGAGCAGTTTGCTCACCTGGGCGAATACCAGGCACATAAGCTCCGCTGCGTTTTAGATTTTCTGATACTTCCTTAGGGCTAAATACTAAAGCCGTATAAAAGTAACAGAAAAAGATAATTAACGCACCAAAGAGCACCAAATACAAAGGCTGTCCAGGCGACAATACTAAAGCTAGATCTTGTAAGCTACTTTTAATAAAACCAGCATTTGGATCTGCACTTCCCACCCATTGTCCAAGACTTGCTGGGAACAATAGTAAAGAACTTGCAAAAATCGCAGGAATTACACCAGCCATATTAATTTTTAATGGCAAATGCGTCTGCTGTGCTGTAAATATACGACGTCCCTGTTGCTTTTGCGCATAGTTTACTGGAATACGACGTTGTGCTTTTTCAATAAACACAATGGCTGCCAATACACCTAAAGACAAAAGACCAAAGATTACAAGACCAATTAAACTTGTTTGACCATTATCTACAGAAGATACTGATTGCATAATTAAATTAGGCAAACCAGCAACAATCCCTGCAAAAATAATCATTGAGATACCGTTACCAATACCTCTTTCAGTGATTTGCTCACCCAGCCACATTAAGAACATAGTTCCAGCGACAAGTGAAGTAACTGCAGGTATATAAAAGGCAAGGCCAACTGTCAGAGTAATACCCTGACCGATCAAACCTGCGCACATACCGACTGCCTGAACCACTGCAAGTAATAAAGTGCCCTGACGCGTATATTGATTAATTTTACGCTTACCTTGCTCACCTTCCTTTTTCAAGGCTTCAAGTGAAGGAATTACTGTTGACATTAACTGCACAATAATTGATGCAGAAATGTAAGGCATAATCCCTAAAGCAAGAATAGACATTCGCTCTAAAGCACCGCCAGAAAACATATTGAATAGCCCAAGAATAGTTCCTTGGTTCGCATGAAATAAATTTTCTAACGCAGCATTATTAATGCCTGGTACTGGAATATGCGCTCCTAGTCGAAAGACCAGCAATGCACCGATTAGAAAACTCATCCGGCGAATAATTTCACGATATTTCACATGAAATGGCTGACCTTTCATCATGTTGACATGACCTGAAGAACTAGGAGACATAGACACTCGAGATTACTCCTCGACTTTACCGCCAGCTGCTTCAATCGCAGCTTTAGCGCCTTTAGTCAATGCAACACCTTGAACAGTGAATGCACGAGTGATTTCACCAGAAAGTACGATACGAGCACGAATTTGGTCACGACGAACAACATTCGCAGCTTTCAAAGTTTCCAGGCTAACGATGTCGCCTTCAACCTTGCTTAACTCAGATAAACGTACTTCAGCAGTTTTTAAAGCGATTTGGCTAGTGAAACCGAATTTAGGTAAACGACGATAAATCGCTGTTTGACCACCTTCAAAGCCTGGACGAACGCCACCACTTTTACGTGATTTTTGACCTTTGACACCACGGCCACCAGTCTTACCAACGCCAGAACCGATACCACGGCCTAAACGACGGTGTTCACGTTTTGCACCTTCTGCAGGCGCAAGTTCATTTAAACGCAGAGTCATGGCTTATTCCTCTACACTAACCATATAGTAGACTTTGTTGATCATACCGCGGTTAGAAGGCGTATCTTGCACTTCTACAGTATGACCAATACGACGCAGACCTAAACCTTGTAAGCAAAGCTTGTGATTTTTCAAGCGATGTGAAGAAGATTTAGTCTGGGTAACTTTAATCGTTTTCATGATTGATTACCCTTGAATTTCTTCTACTGATTTACCACGTTTCGCAGCGACTTTCTCAGGAGAAGTCATATCACGCAAACCTTTAAAAGTTGCGTTTACTACGTTTGCAGCATTAGTAGAACCATAACATTTAGCAAGTACGTTATGTACACCTGCAGCTTCTAGAACGGCACGCATAGCGCCACCAGCAATTACGCCAGTACCTTCAGAAGCAGGTTGCATATATACACGGCTTGCACCATGACGAGCATTCACAGGGTGTTGTAAAGTAGTACCTGCAAGGTCTACAGTAATCATGTTGCGACGTGCAGCTTCAAGTGCTTTAGAAATAGCAGCTGGAACTTCACGAGCTTTACCACGACCAAAACCAACACGACCATTACCATCACCCACAACAGTTAATGCTGTGAAAGAGAAGATACGACCACCCTTAACAACTTTGGCTACACGATCAACGGCAACCAGCTTTTCAACAAGACCTTCGTTTTGTTCAACTTTAGCCATGATTAGAACTCCAAGCCGTTTTCACGAGCAGCATCAGCCAAGGCTTTGATACGACCATGATATTTAAAACCAGAACGGTCAAATGCAACTTTAGTTACACCAGCTGCTTTCGCACGCTCTGCGATTAAAGCGCCTACTTTAGTAGCTGCGTCTACATTACCTGTAGTACCGCTACGTAAAGATGCATCCAAAGTTGAAGCTTGTGCTAAAACTTTGCCACCATCTGCTGAAATAACTTGAGCATAGATGTGACGCGGAGTGCGGTTTACACACAAACGAGTCGCACCCAATGCACGAATGTGCAAGCGTGTGCTTTTCGCACGACGCAAACGGGATTGTTTCTTTTCGTTCATAAGAACCTCGCGCCTTATTTCTTCTTAGCTTCTTTACGAAGAATGACTTCATCCGAATAACGAACACCTTTACCTTTATATGGTTCAGGAGAACGATATGCACGGATTTCTGCCGCTACTTGACCTAACAACTGCTTGTTTGCTGATTTCAAAATGATTTCAGTAGCAGTTGGAGTTTCCGCTGTTACACCTTCAGGTAAAGCGTAGTCAATTGGGTGTGAAAAACCAAGGTTAAGGTTAACAACAGTACCTTTAACCGCAGCTTTATAACCAACGCCAACTAGCTGCAACTTACGTTCGAAGCCTTCACTAACCCCTTTTACAAGGTTATTCAATACAGCGCGAGCAGTACCAGCTTGCATCCAAGCATCTTTCGATTCTTTAACTGGAGCAAGTTGAAGTTTACCTTCTTCCTGTTTTAGCTCGACCAGCGCATGCAGGTTGAAAGACAATGTACCTTTGCTGCCTTTCACTTCGACCTGCCGGCCGTTCTGAGTAACTGCTACACCATTAGGTACAGTTACTGGGGCTTTAGCCACACGAGACATGAGGAATCACCTATTAAGAAACAAAAGCAATAACTTCACCACCAACGCCCGCAGCACGTGCAGCGCGATCAGTCATGATGCCTTTGCTTGTAGAAACAATTGCAATACCTAAACCTTGCTTAACGCTTGGAAGTTTATCTTTACCACGGTATTGGCGAAGACCTGGACGGCTTACGCGTTTAACCATTTCGATAACTGGTTTGCCTTCGAAATATTTTAAAGTAATTGTCAAAGTAGATTTTGTCTCTTCTTGAGCAACTTCTACATTTGAAATATAACCTTCTTGTTGAAGTACGTTTGCAATTGCAACTTTCAACTTAGAAGAAGGCATAGAAACAGTTTGTTTCTTAGCCATTTGTGCGTTACGAACACGTGTTAGCATGTCGGCAACGGTATCTTGCATACTCATTTAGTCGCTCCTTACCAGCTTGCCTTAACAACGCCTGGTACATCACCCTGCATTACTGTGTCACGTAATTTGTTACGGCTTAAACCGAACTTACGGAAGTAACCATGAGGACGACCAGTTAAACCACAACGGTTACGAAGACGTACCGGAGATGCATTACGTGGCAATGCTTGTAACTTTAACATCGCTTCGAAACGCTCTTCTTCACTTGCATTTACGTTTGCAATCGTAGCTTTTAATTCAGCACGTTTTGCAGCGTATTTAGCAACTGTTTTTTCGCGTTTCAATTCGCGATTAATCATACCTTTCTTAGCCATATCGACCTCTTATTTGAACGGGAAGCCGAATGCACGCATAAGCGCACGGCCTTCGTCATCGGTGCGAGCAGTCGTAGTAATAGTAATATCCATACCACGAATACGATCAATCTTATCGAAATCGATTTCAGGGAAAACGATTTGCTCTTTCAAACCCATTGAGTAGTTACCACGACCATCAAATGATTTCGAAGAGAAACCACGGAAGTCACGGATACGAGGGATTGCGATTGAGATCAAACGGTCCAAGAATTCGTACATTTGGTCGCCACGTAAAGTAACTTTACAACCAATCGGCCAACCATCACGGATTTTGAAACCAGCGATAGATTTACGAGCAAGTGTAATTACTGGTTTTTGACCAGCAATTAATTGCATGTCGACTACAGCACCATCTAATAATTTCTTATCAGTTGCAGCTGCGCCTACACCCATATTTAGGGTAATTTTTGTGATGCGTGGAATTTCCATCACGTTCTTAATGCTAAGTTCTTCTTGTAACTTCGCTTTAAGTTCTTCGTTGTAACGTGCTTTAAGTCTGGCCATTGCCTTTTCAACCTATTACTTCGCTACCGCCACTGATTCACCATTTGATTTGTAAACGCGAGTTTTCACGCCATCAATCACTTGGTAACCAACACGGTCAGCCTTCTGGGTTGTAGCATTTAAAATTGCCACGTTTGAAATATGAAGCGAAGCTTCTTGAGTAACGATACCGCCTTCAGCGCCAGTTACACGATTCGGCTTTTGATGCTTCTTCACTAAGTTAAGGCCTTCAACCTTAACGCGGTCTTCAGAAACAGACAATACAGTACCCTGTTTGCCTTTTTCTTTACCTGCGATCACGATAACTTGATCGCCTTTTTTAATCTTAGCCATGATTGCCTCTTATAGAACTTCAGGAGCCAATGAAATGATTTTCATGAACTGTTCAGTACGAAGTTCACGAGTCACTGGTCCGAAGATACGAGTAGCAATCGGAGCTTTGTTGTTGTTCAGGATAACTGCAGCATTATCATCAAAACGGATCACAGAACCATCTGGACGACGAATGCCGAATTTAGTACGAACTACAACCGCATTCATCACGTCACCTTTTTTAACACGTGCGCGTGGGATTGCTTCTTTTACAGTAACTTTAATAATGTCGCCAACAGAAGCATAACGACGATGTGAACCACCAAGTACTTTAATACATTGTACGCGGCGAGCACCACTGTTGTCTGCTACGTCGAGCATAGTTTCGGTTTGAATCATTGCCCTACTCCAAAACCGAGCATCACCGGTCACAATTTCGAAAGGCTCAAAGAGTACTCGAAATTGACCGATGATGCAACAAGAACGTCGAATTACTCAGCAGCTGCTTCAACTACTTCCACTAAAGTCCAAGCTTTAGTTTTAGAAATTGGGCGGCTTTCTTTAATGGTCACAACATCGCCAAGTTTAGCAACATTGTTCTCATCATGAGCGTGTAACTTAGTTGAACGGCGAATTGATTTGCCATACAACGGGTGTTGAACGCGGCGTTCGATAAGAACAACAATAGACTTGTCCATTTTGTCGCTTACTACTTTGCCGGTTAACGTGCGGACTGTTTTTTCACTCATTGTCCGTTCCCCTGTTTTTCGGTAAGGAGTGTCTTAATACGAGCAATTGTCTTACGAGCAACTTGCACTTCATGCGATTTACCCAACTGACCAGTTGCTTTCGCCATACGAAGACGGAATTGATTAAGCTGTTGCTCATCAAGCAAAGCTTTCAACTCTTCTACCGATTTTTCACGTAGATCTTTAGTTTTCATTACATTACCGTCCGAGTCACGATAGTGGTTTTAAACGGAAGTTTAGCAGCAGCTAAAGCAAATGCTTCACGCGCTAATTCTTCGTTCACACCTTCAATTTCGTACAGGATCTTACCTGGTTGGATCTGGCAAACCCAGTACTCCACGCTACCCTTACCTTTACCCATACGCACTTCAAGAGGCTTTTGAGTAATTGGTTTATCCGGGAATACGCGAATAAAGATTTTACCACCACGCTTAATACGGCGGCTAATAGTACGACGTGCAGCTTCAATCTGACGAGCAGTCATACGACCACGTTCAGTTGCTTTAATTGCAATCGAACCAAATGATACTGTACTACCACGATGCGCTAGACCAGTATTACGGCCTTTGTGCACCTTACGGAATTTGGTACGTTTAGGTTGCAACATGGATTATTCTCCCTTGTCAGCAGCACGGTCACCGCGACGACCACGACGCTCTTGACCTTCACCACGACCACGACCACGTTTAGCTGGACGATCTTCAGCAGGAGCAGGGTTCATGACTTGTTTCATGCCACCTAAAATCTCGCCACGGAAAATCCAAACTTTAACACCAATCGTACCGTAAGTTGTTTCTGCACGCATAGTTGCATAGTCAATGTCTGCACGTAGCGTATGTAAAGGCACACGACCTTCACGATACCATTCTGTACGAGCAATCTCTGCACCACCTAAACGGCCAGACACTTCAACTTTGATACCTTTAGCACCAGCACGCATAGTGTTTTGAACCGCACGCTTCATAGCACGACGGAACATTACACGCTTTTCTAATTGAGAAGCGATAGCTTCAGCAACTAAACGCGCATCTAAGTCTGGGCGATCAATTTCGTTGATACTTACTTGCGCAGGAACACCCATAATGCTGGTAAGTTCGCGCTGTAATTTCTCAATATCTTCGCCTTTTTTACCGATTACGATACCAGGACGAGCTGTGCTAATAGTTACTTTAGCAGCGCCTGATGGACGTTCGATAAGAATATTGCTTACCATCGCATTCTTAAGTTTTTTAGTTAAAAACTCACGAACTTGAAGATCTTTAAGCAAGTATTCAGCGTATTGTTTCGGATTCGCATACCAGTTAGCGTTATGACGTTTCACAACACCTAGGCGGATACCGATTGGATGAACCTTCTGACCCATATCAAACCCCTACCTTAACGGTGATGTGACAAGTACGCTTAGTAATACGATCTGCACGGCCTTTAGCACGTGGCATAATACGTTTAAGGCTCATGCCTTCGTCAACGTAAATCGTAGATACTTTAAGATCGTCAACATCTAAACTGTTATTGTGTTCAGCGTTTGCAATCGCAGATTCCAATGCTTTTTTCACTAAAACAGCAGCTTTTTTATTGCTGAAGTTTAAGATGTTTAAAGCATGCGCAACAGATTTGCCGCGAATAAGATCTGCAACCAAACGTGCTTTCTGTGCCGAGATAGCGGCACCGCGTAATTTAGCAGTTACTTCCATCATGACACCTATTAACGTTTAGATTTCTTGTCAACACCGTGACCACGATAGGTACGAGTTGGCGCGAATTCACCGAGTTTATGACCAACCATATGCTCAGTAACAATTACTGGAACGTGGTTACGACCATTATGAACAGAAATTGTTAAACCAACAAAATCTGGAAGGATCATCGAACGACGAGACCAAGTTTTAATCGGCTTGCGAGAGTTACTAGCAACAGCCGCTTCAACCTTAGCGAACAAGTGCGCATCGACGAATGGGCCTTTTTTCAGAGAACGAGGCATTAGTCAGATTCCTTTACTTGACGCGACGGTCGCGAATAATCATCTTAGTCGTACGCTTATTGGTACGTGTCTTGTACCCTTTAGCTTTTTGACCCCATGGGCTTACAGGTTGAATACCTTTGTTACGCCCTTCACCACCACCGTGCGGGTGATCAATTGGGTTCATCGCCATACCACGTACGGTAGGACGAACACCACGCCAGCGCGAAGCACCAGCTTTACCCAATGAACGAAGGTTGTTTTCTTGGTTAGAAACTTCACCAATTACAGCGCGGCATTCAACATGTACTTTACGCATTTCGCCTGAACGAAGACGAATAATTGCGTAAGAACCATCACGACCCAATAACTGAACAGAAGCACCAGCAGAACGCGCTAATTGCGCACCCTTACCAATTTTAAGTTCAACGTTATGAAGTGTAGAACCGATCGGCATATTACGAAGTGGCAAGCAGTTACCTGGACGAATTGGAGCATCGTTACCAGATTGTACTTTATCGCCAGCACGTAAGCCTTTAGGTGCGATGATATAACGACGCTCACCATCAGCATATTTCAATAAAGCAATATGTGCTGTACGGTTTGGATCGTATTCAATACGCTCTACAACAGCTGGAATGCTGTCTTTGTTACGTTTGAAGTCAACAATACGGTAGTGTTGTTTATGACCACCACCAACGTGACGAGTAGTAATGTGACCGTTATTATTACGACCACCAGTACGTTTTTTAGCTTCAACCAACGGTGCGTAAGGAGCGCCTTTGTGAAGATGGTCATGAACCACTTTCTCTACAAAGCGACGTCCTGGAGACGTTGGCTTACATTTTTGAATCGGCATAATTTTCGTCCTTATTCCGCTGCGCTTTCAGCGGTATCGCCCAAGTCAGCCATTTCAACATCTTGGCCAGCTTTCAGGGTGACGTATGCTTTTTTAACATCAGAACGGCGTCCCAATGTACGACCAAAGCGCTTAGTCTTACCTTTAGTAATAGTTGTGTTAACTTTAACAACTTCTACACCAAAAAGTTTTTCAACTGCTTTTTTGATTTCAAGTTTAGTAGCATTGATGTCTACTTTAAATACTTGAACACCAACAGTATCACCTAATACTTGTGCCTTTTCTGAGAAGACTGGTCCTTTAAGGACTTGATAGATACGTTCGTTGTTCATCCGAGTTCTACCTCAATTTTCTTAGCAGCAGCTACAGACATCACAACTTTATCAAACGCGATCAAGCTTACAGGATCGATTGCAGTTGCATCTACCACATCTACATGCGGAAGGTTGCGTGCTGCAAGATATAAGTTCTCATCTACAGCGTCAGTAACGATTAATGCACGAGCAGCATTTAAGTCGTTAAGCTTTGCAAGCAATTCTTTAGTTTTTGGAGCTGCAACAGCAAACTCTTCAACTAATACAAGACGATCTTGGCGAACAAGTTCAGCTAAGATACATTGCATTGCACCGCGGTACATCTTACGGTTTACTTTTTGAGACCAATCTTGTGGACGAGCAGCAAAAGTTTTACCACCGCCAACCCAGATAGGGCTACGAATAGAACCCGCACGAGCACGACCAGTACCTTTTTGACGGAATGGCTTTTTACCACCGCCAGAAACGTCTGCACGTGATTTCTGAGCACGAGTACCTTGACGACCACCTGCTAAATAAGCAGTAACAACTTGGTGTACAAGAGCTTCGTTAAATTCACGTCCGAAAGCAACTTCAGACAATTCAACAGCAGAGCCGGAAACAGTTTTCAAATTCACGGTATTTCCCCTCAGGCCTTGATGGTAGGACGTACAATCACGTCGCCGCCAGTTGCACCAGGAATTGCACCTTTAACAACTAAAACAGAACGTTCAGCGTCAATAGATACGATTTCAAGACCTTGTACTGTTACGCGTTCATCACCTAAGTGACCAGCCATTTTCTTGCCTTTGAACACGCGTCCAGGAGTCTGGTTTTGACCTGTAGAACCTAATACACGGTGAGAAACTGAGTTACCGTGAGTAGCGTCTTGGGTACGGAAGTTCCAACGTTTAACACCACCTTGGAAACCTTTACCTTTTGATTGACCAGTTACGTCAACTACTTGACCAACTGTGAACAAATCAACGCCAATAGTGCCGCCAACTTCACGACCTTCAAGCTCAGCTTCAGTAACACGGAACTCTTTAACCAAACGACCAGCAGCAACACCAGCTTTCGCGAAGTGACCTTTCTGAGCGTTAGTTACGCGAGATTCGCGACGTTCACCAGTAGTTACTTGAACAGCTTGATAACCATCAGTTTCAAGTGTTTTGATTTGCGTAATGCGGTTTGGATCGACTTCGATGACTGTAACAGGTACAGAAACACCTGCATCTGTAAAGATGCGAGTCATACCACATTTGCGACCGACTAAACCAATAGCCATGTGCATAAACCTCTAAAAAAGCGGCCTAATTAACTTAGAAGTTAATCAACCGAAAGCCTTAACCCAAAGCGATCTGAACATCAACACCAGCCGCAAGATCTAATTTCATCAATGCATCAACAGTTTTATCTGTAGGTTGAACGATATCGATCAAACGTTTATAGGTGCGGATTTCGTACTGGTCACGCGCATCTTTGTTAACGTGCGGTGAAGTAAGAACGTTGAAGCGTTCGATGCGAGTAGGCATCGGAATTGGACCACAAACTTGTGCGCCAGTACGCTTAGCGGTTTCTACGATCTCTTGAGCAGATTGATCAATCAGACGATGATCAAAAGACTTCAAACGGATACGAATTCTCTGGTTAGACATACCAGTAAACTCCAAGCCAAACATATAAAGAATCACCCTTGACGCATCTCACCCATTGGTAAGTGTCAAAGGCAGTGAAAATCACTAAGGTCATGATCGATGCCACGACTGTAATGCACATTTACTACTTTCTTCGCAGTAAATGCCCCTCCTTTTGAGGGTCGCCCATTATAACGATTGTTTAAGTCTTATGCAATTCTCTTTTTCTATTTTTTGTTCAAAACCTGCTTTAACCGAGCATTGATAAATCATTTAAGCATTTATGACAAATTCAATCGCTTTATTTAAGAGTTGATTACCTTGTTCAAATTTTTGCGCTTCCGAATATTGCAGCTCACTCGCAGATTGAACGTATTCTCCATTAAAAATAGATAGCACCTCTTCATTTTCAAGCAAGAGTTTTAAAGTCGCAGGTGTCATCTCTGGATGGAATTGAAAGCCCAACACATTTTTCCCAATTTGATACATCTGATTGCGACAAGCTATATTCTCAGCCAAATGTATGGCACCTTTCGGTATTTCAAATGTTTCACTGTGCCACTGCATCACCTTTATTTTTTCAGGTAATGGGAAACTGTCTTGGGGCAGGTTTGCTACTCTTTGAACTGTCGACCATCCAAGCTCCTGATAGCGGTTTCGACTGACTGCCGCCCCTAATGCATTAGCAATTAACTGCCCACCCAAGCAAAGGCCTATAGCCGGCTTCCCTGCTGCCAAATAACGACGTAACCATCTTTTCTCAATCTTAAGCCATGGATAATTAGCCTCGTCATTTACACTCATGGTACCCCCCATGACCAATAACAAGTCAACTTCATCAATTCGGGGTAAAGCTTCAATTTCAAGTGACCGATCGACAGGAAGTGCAAAAAACTCCGTAGAACTAATAGTCGCATGGTGAGCTTTCAAAAATGAATAACAACTTCCAAAGCCTTCACCAGCGATATGTTGAAAATAATGAACTCTTAAATGCGACTTCATGCGCTTAAACCTATTGTTGTTAGAATGTTGTAGAGGTCTTTGCAAAAATAAAGCCAAGTTTTTGTTTTATGGGTCAACTGTAACGAAACGTCTTACAAAACTTTATAAATCTAGCGAATAGTTTAAATTTCTCTTAATCTAACTTTATCATTTAAATCATAACGCACTATGAAAAAGCATAACGATTTTCAGACTCGTCTCATTCATGCCCCAAGAAAGGCTCCGCAATTCATTGAAACAGTGCAACCTCCCCTATTTCGCGCATCAACTATTATTTTTAAATCGACTTCGCACCTTTTTGATCGTCACTGGACTGACCCTTATGACTATAGTTACGGAACACATGGCACTCCTACTACCTTCACACTAGGCGACAATATTGCGCAAATTGAAGGTGGTCTGCATTGTTTACTTGCACCGAGTGGTTTATCAGCAATTAATATTGTGAACTCAGCGTTTTTAAGCACCAATGATGAAGTATGGGTTCCAGACAATATTTACGGACCAAATCTAGAGCACCTAAATTATCTACAAGATCAATATGGGATTATTGTTAAAGTATATAACCCCATTGACGCTGCAAGTTTTCAACCCACCGACAGAAGTAAACTACTATGGCTAGAGGCTGCGGGCTCCGTTACCCTAGAATTCCCCGATCTTAAAACTCTAGTCAAAAAAGCTAAAGAACATGGTGTTTTAACAGCCCTAGATAACACTTGGGGAGCCGGGCTTGCGTTTAATGCTTTTAATTTTTCTGATGAACATTTATCAGTCGACCTGACCGTTCACGCACTCACCAAATATCCGAGCGGTGGTGGTGACATCTTAATGGGCAGCATTGTAACTCGCGATGAAAAACTGCATCACCGCTTATTCCGTACACACGCCATTTTAGGTATTGCAGTTTCGGGAGACGATGCAGCTCAGATTCAACGTAGCCTTGCTCATATGTCTTTACGCTATGAACAACAGTCAGCTAATGCACAAATATTACTTAAATGGCTAAAGAACCAACATCAATTTGCGCAAGTTTTACATCCAAGCGATGACACTTCACCCGGCCATCAATACTGGCAAGAAATCTGCACCACCAGTCAAAGTGCTGGTTTAGTCAGCGTCATTTTTAAACCTGAATATGACATTACGGCAGTACGTCTTTTCTGCGATGCATTAGCATTATTTAAGCTTGGTTTTAGCTGGGGTGGCCCCGTTAGCCTGATTATGCTTTATGATTTAAAAATGATGAGAAAACTTGAAAATACACATTTACAACAAGGATTATTGGTTCGATTCTGTATAGGACTAGAAGATCCGCAAGATTTGATACAAGATATCGAAAATGCACTGAAACAACTGTAAAACGACAAGATTATAGTGACTCAAACCATAGGATAAAAATATATGGGTACACCGATTGTTATTGCTAAAAATATTAAGGACACATCAAAAGAAATTGTTTTACTTCCCCAGTTTGCTAACCGTCATGGACTTATTGCAGGCGCCACAGGTACAGGTAAAACAGTTACGTTAAAAGTTCTAGCAGAGAGTTTCTCTCGAATCGGTGTGCCGGTATTTCTTGCCGATGCTAAAGGCGATGTTTCAAGTCTCGCAAAAGCTGGTGAAGCTTCGGATAAATTTAATGAACGCTTAAAACTTTTACAAATTGATAGTGTTCCATTCGCAGCAAACCCAGTTGTTTTTTGGGATTTATTTGGTCAGCAAGGTCATCCTATCCGAACCACCATTTCTGAAATTGGGCCAATTTTATTAGCGCGCATACTCAACTTAAATGATACCCAAGAAGGTGTTTTATCTGCTGTATTTCGTATTGCAGATGACCAAGGGTTACTTTTAGTCGACTTTAAAGATTTAAAAGCCATGATTACTTTTGTGAGTGAACATGCAGCTGAGTTTAAAGCCGAGTATGGTAATTTATCTCCAGCCAGCCTAGGTGCCATTCAGCGTAACTTACTCGCTCTTGCCGACCAAGGTGGAGAACAATTCTTTGGAGAACCAGCTTTAAATATTCTGGATTTTATTCAAACCGATGCAAACGGACACGGCTATATCAATATTCTTGCTGCTGACAAGCTCATGAATACGCCTAAATTATACGCCACTTTCCTCTTATGGATGCTTTCAGAGCTATTTGAACAGCTACCAGAAGTCGGTGATATGGATAAGCCTAAACTCGTGTTTTTCTTTGATGAAGCTCACTTGTTATTTGATAATGCCAGCCAAGCTCTACAAGACAAAATTGAACAAGTGGTACGTTTAATCCGCTCCAAAGGGGTGGGTATCTACTTTATTACTCAAAACCCACTCGATTTACCCGAAAGCGTTCTTGGTCAACTTGGTAATCGCGTTCAACATGCATTACGTGCATTCACCCCTAAAGATCAAAAAGCTGTAAAAACCGCAGCAGACACTTTCCGTGCTAATCCCGAGTTTAAAGTTGATGAAGCTATTACCCAACTTGGTGTTGGTGAGGCACTCATTAGCTGTCTAGATGAGCAAGGTACACCACAGATTGTAGAACGTGGTTGGGTTATGCCTCCGTACTCTGCATTTACCCCGATCACTCCAGAAGAGCGTCAGACTTTAATCTCGCAGAGTATTATTGCTGGGGTTTATGAACAAGCTGTAGATCGTGATAGTGCCTATGAAATGCTACAGAATAAAGTTGCTGAACGCGAACAACAGCAGCAAGACGCCGAACTTGCAAAACAACAAGCTAAAGAACAAGAAACTTTAGCAAAACAGCAAGCTAAAGAGCAGGAACGTTTGGCACGTGAGCAATTAAAAGAGGAAGAACGAGCAGCCCGTGAACGAGCTAAACTCACACAAGACATTGTGGGAACTTTTGCCAAAAGTGCTGCACGCAGTTTAGGAGGAAGTACCGGCCAAAAACTCGTAAGGGGCTTGCTCGGCTCTTTATTTGGTAAATAAAAAAATTTAATAAAACTGTGTTAATTCTAGGGGATTTTATATCCCCTAATTTTTTTATGGTTTTTCTCAAAAAGTTATTGCCATTAATTTTTTAAAGATGTATTTTAAATACATCTTATATAGCCAGATAAATAAGGTCTAGCCATGACTCCACAACAAATTGAACTTGTTAAATCTACCGTACCTGTTTTACGTGAACACGGCGTTACGCTGACTACATACTTTTATAAGCGTATGTTGAATAACAATCCCGAATTAAAAAATGTTTTTAATTTAGATGACCAAACCAGCTTACGTCAGCCTCGTGCTCTTGCAGCTGCTGTACTTGCTTATGCAGAAAATATTGAAAACCCCACTGTTCTAGCCAAAGCTGTTGAACGCATCACTACTAAACACGTGAGCTTAGATATTCAGCCTGATCAATATGCAATTGTTGGTGACAATCTACTTCATTCAATTAGTGAAGTACTCAATGTGCCATTTGAATCAGAGCTTATCGAGGCGTGGAAGCAAGCATACTTACAGTTGGCTGATATCTTGATTGGTGTTGAAAAACAAAAATATGAACAACTTGAAAGCTTAAAAGGTGGATGGGCTGGCTGGCGTTCATTTGAAATTACTCAAATTGATCCTCTGGAATCTGGCAAACGCTTCACTTTAAAAGCAACTGACCATGAAGACGTACTGACTAGCCCAGCAAATGCCTTTATTTCAGTTAAAGTACAAGTTCCCAAGCAACAACTTGAACAACCAAAAGCTTTTAAATTTACAGAAGCTCAAGAAGATAACTCGTATCACTTTGAAGTCCAGCCTGAAGAAAACCACACTGAGTTTTCGGTGGCTAATATTTTACTTGAGCATTACAGAGTGGGTGATCAAGTGCAGGTTTCAGCCCCTTTAACGCTGTAATGTAAAAACCTCTTGCCTGAAAGTTTTCTTATTTAGACTTTCAGGCTAAGATGATCATCCTTTTTATTCTCTTCCATTTTTGGTGATCATGCAGCTTAATAAATTTACCGATTATGCATTACGAATATTAATGTATGTTGCACGCCCCAGTGATGCACCCTACACGATTGCAGAAATCGCGAAAGATTTGCATGTTTCACAAAACCATTTAGTTAAAGTTGTTCACTTCATGGGTAAGCAGGAATGGATTATTACCATTCGTGGAAAAGGTGGAGGAATTCGCTTAAATCCAGATGCACTTAACTCAAACTTAGGTTCAATTGTTCGAATATTACAAGGTGATAATCAAATCGTTGAATGCAATACACCACCTTGCGTATTACGCAGTCACTGTGGTTTAAAAGGTATTTTAGATCAAGCTTTAGAGAGCTTTTATCAAAGCCTAGACCGATACACACTCGGAGAAGTTTTGCAGCAATCAAAATCTGCTCCTGCTAACTCCCCTATTGCCTTTTTAGAAATCTAACTTCTATTGATTTTTATAAGTTGATTTATTGAAAATTAGCAAGAATACCCAAGCTCCTTTATACTAGGCGCGAGCCCTCTCATTTAAAAAGTTATTTTTTATGCGTCGTAGTGAAAAATCGAAAGACACCAAAGCCAGACTCGCACCCAAGCAAAAAATCAGCTATGAAAAAGCACCAGATCCGGCGATCACAGCCTATGCTGTGCAATCTCTAAACTGGTTACGCCAAGCTGAGTTTCTAATGAGTGCTCCTAAATTGGCACTTTGTGTTGAAGATAGTGGCTACGAGATTGCTTTTGCAGGACGCTCAAATGCTGGTAAGTCCAGTGCCATTAATGCCTTGACCAATAAAAAACAGCTCGCACGTGCCTCTAAAAAACCTGGCCGTACTCAGATGATTAACTTCTTTAGTCTAGGTAATCCTGATCAGCGTTTAGTCGACCTTCCCGGCTATGGCTACGCAGCTGTACCTGAAGACATGAAACGAGTATGGCAAAAAGAGTTAGAGAACTATTTAATCCATCGTAAAAGCTTACAAGGCTTAGTATTACTGATGGATATTCGCCATCCTCTACAGCACTTCGATATGATGATGCTAGAGTGGGCTTATTCACGTCATCTTTTTGTTCATATCCTTCTAACAAAAGCGGACAAACTTAATCGTGGTCCAGCAAACAAAGTACTCTTAGAAGTTAAGCAACAGCTGAAAAAAATGAAGCTTGATTTCTCGATTCAACTTTTCTCATCACTCAATAAATTAGGTTTAGAAGAACTAGCTAGTGTTATGGCTGGACGTCTACATTTTACGCTTGATCAAGAGCCGGAATTTGATATCGATGCGATTCCTGAAGCCACAGATGAGGATGCTGAAAGCTAAATTGTCATAGCAGATACAATTTCTTCATTAAATTTATATTCAAATTGGCCCCTATTGCTAAACACAAATGTAGGGGCTTTTTTTATACTCGTTATAACTTCATCGAGTTAAAAATCAGGACTAAATGATGAAATTATTATCTTTTTTGAAGAACAAGGCTTTAGGTTCTTCTATTGACTATAAAATTCTTCCACGTAAAGTAAAATTTGACTGGAAAGATACCCCTGTTGACTGGATTCCAAATCAGCCTTTCGCAAGTTATTTTATTAATGAAATTAATAACATTTTACCTGCCGGAGAATTCTGGTTTTGCCGTTTGTACAATAAAGTTTTACCGCAAATTAAAGATGAAAAACTTAAACAGGATGTACAAGCATTTATCCGCCAAGAAGCTATGCATGCTAATGCGCATACTTCTGCCAATAAAGAATATTTAAGTGCGCGTAATATTGATATCCAGCGAAATCTGGACATTATGAATTATCTATTTACTACCGCCTTAGCAGATAAACCTTTTGATAAAGAAGTCCCTCAATTTCTACAAGAGCAATGGGACCTTTTCCGTTTAGGCGTTATTGCAACCGTCGAACATATGACCTGTGTATTAGGGAAATATGCGCTCTATAACAAGCGTTGGGAAGAGTTAGGCGCTGACCCTGAAATGGTCGATCTAGTTAAATGGCATGGTTCAGAAGAAATTGAACACCGTACCGTTGCTTTTGATTTATATCGCCATCTTGGTGGTGGCTATATTCCACGCTACTATTTAAGTCTTGCAGTGATTGTACTGGTACTTGGATTATGGGTAGATGGTGCTGCACATATTATGAAACAAGATCCTCGCTTTTCAGATGCCGCTAAATCTAGATTTTTCCCAGTGTGGGTTGCTGTAGAATGGCTTAAGATTAGTCGCAAAGATAACCAAGTTCTACCAAATCCATTTTGGCTGATTGCCCAACAAATTGATTACCTCATGCCTTGGTATGATCCAGTTAAAGAAGGCAGCACTGAAGATGCGGTAAGTTATTTATCTCAATCTCCAGCAGCAAAAAGAGCCGAGCTTCAAGCCGCTTAAAAATAAAAAAGCAGGATTTTAAATCCTGCTTTTTTATATAGGAGATTAGACACTGATATCTTTATCTTTTGTATAACGGTCAACCACCACACTAATCATCATATCGCCTTGCACATTGACCACTGTTCTCACAGTATCGAGTAGACGATCAATCGGAAGTAAAATTGCAATTGCTTCAGCTGGTAAACCTACAGACTGCAAAACCATAATCATGGTGACCATACCCGCACTCGGAATTCCAGGTGCACCGAGTGATGCAATCATTGCTGTTAAGCACACAATAATTTGTTGTGTCAGGTTTAAGTCTAACCCCACCAAATTCGCCACAAAGAGTGCAGCTGCCGCTTCATATAGTGCCGTACCATCCATATTAAGCTGCGTGCCTAAAGGAATTACGAATCCTGCTGTTTGAGGGCGAACGCCTAAGTTTTCTTGTGCGCATTTCATACTAAGTGGCATCGTGGCAGAACTAGAACTGGTTGCAAATGCAGTGATCAGCGCTGTACGTGTTCCTTTGAAAAAAGTCCAAGGACTCATGCGGCCAAAAATCCAAAGTAATAGCGGCAAAACAACAGCACCATGAAAAATGGTAGTCCCCGTCACCACAACAGCAAACTCAGCCAAACGACTTAATACCGAAATATCTTCCGTTGCCATTAACTTTGCTAATAAAGCAAAAATACCTAAAGGTGCCAGCTTCATTACCCAACCGACTAGCATCATCATTATTTCAAAAAACTGATGACTTAATACGCGAACACTTTTGAAACGCTCACCGCCATGGACTAAAGCCACACCAACAAATAGGGCGAATACCACAACAGCTAAAACGTTACCATCGCTAAAGGCTTTAAATGGGTTGATTAATGTATTTTGAATAAAATTAGTGAAAAAACTTGCAGGGTTTAAACTATCAGGTGCCTGATAGTTTTGCATAGATGTTTGGAAAATAGAGATATCTATACCGCGCCCTACTTCAAATAGATGAGCACAACTTATACCTAAAATTAAAGCCAATGTTGTTGTGGTCAAACAACATAAAAAGGTAATTTTCCAGACTGGACCTAACTGCCCTCCCGCCTGCAAATTCGACACCCCCACAACAATCGAACTAAAAATTAAGGGCACCAATAACATTTTAAGCAGCCCAATAAAGACACTACTTAAAATGCCCAACCCATATAAACTATGTTTTACAAACGCAGTATCTGGATATAGCGTTAATAAGAAACCAAAGGCTAAGCCTAAAATGGCAGCAATAAGAATTTGTGTGTTTAAGTTCATATCAGCATTATTTTTTTCAGTTGGCAGTCCTTTTGCAAATATGACATGAGCCTGCTTCTCATACGAGCAATTTTTTGTCACATCGTTTCAATTAAAAATAAAAAAGCCATCTGATGAGATGGCTTTATAAATAAATTTATTGCGTTTCAATTTCCCGCAAACGAATTAAACCCTCTTGTACGGTACTGCATACCAGCTGACCATTTTGCCACATACGGCCAAAGTTTAAGCCACGAGAAGCTGCGCTGACTGTTGCTTCCATATCGTAAAGCATCCATTCGTCAGCACGCAGCGGGCGATGGAAATAAATGGCATGATCAATACTTGCACATTGTAAACTTGGAGAAATATAGCTGAGCCCATGTGGTCTTAACGCGGTTGTCATTAAGGTAAAGTCTGAATAAAACGCAACAATCGCTTGATGCAAGGCAATTTCATCTAATTGTTTTGGAATACGGTCATGGGTACGAATATAGTGAGCATTATAAGGCGCTTCGGGTTGCGGCTGAAATGGGTTTACCGGATCAATTGGGCGAATTTCCACATGACGCTCACGCATAAAGCTAGCACGAACATTTTCAGGTACGAAGTTTAGAATACCTTCTTTGAGTTCATTTTCAGATTTAAGAGTCTCTGGTGCAGGGTATTCTGGTTCTTGATGTTGATAGTTCAAGCCTTCTTCGGGGTTAGCAAAAGAAACCATCGCCGAAAATATAACTCGGCCATGTTGAATTGCACGAACCTGCCGGCTTACGAAACTCTTCCCATCACGCAAACGATCTACTTCATAGATAATTGGGGCATTAATATCGCCACCATATAAAAAATATGCATGCAAAGAATGCGCGGGACGATCGGTTGTATAAGATGCCGCACGTAAAGCCTGACCCAAAACCTGTCCACCAAAGACACGTTTACCGACAAGATTACGGCTTATGCCACGGTAAATATTTTCTTCTAGCTTTTCTAAAGTGAGAAGATCGACAAGTTCTTGGGTTAACGCATTCATGAGAGATACCTTCATATTTCAGGTAAAAAATCGTATTAAAGTACAGATGTGTAGAATCTATTGTGCCATAAAAAACTATTTGAACATGGAACAATCAGTCAACTTCTGACGAACATTGTTCATATAACAGCTAAAAATACGATTTTTAACGATAAAATATGCCAAAAGCATTATAATTTATAAGAAAGTAGCATATTGTTTTTTTTAATAAATGCCGCAAAATAATTACCCTCTGCATTTGGTGCTGGGATTTGTCTTTAAGAAGTAGGAGTTCTTATGTCCAAGAGTGGGTTTGGTCAAATGTATCGTCGGCTTTCGAGTAAACTACTTGACCTCGTGGTAACACCACATGTTCTTGGGGAAGTTCCTACTGAACCAGTATCAGAAACAACAGAAACAGAAGCAAAAACTGACCGCCAAAAAGTGGTTTGTTACGTCTTACAAAACCACTCTCGAAGCAATGCTCTGGTGGTTGATGGAGAAACGCGTCGTTTAAATTTAAAACCTGCGTTAGATCCATTAGTTGTTGGCACTCATCAGGAAAAAGCATCAGTTTTATTTTTACAGCACAATGATGAAAATAATTTACTGAATCCGCCTCCTCATGCTTTTCCACCACGCTTATTAAAACTTATTGAAGTTTTACAAGAAAACCCTGAACTTGATATAGAGCTTGTTCCGGTTACAGTTTTATGGGGCCGTTCGCCAGATAAAGAAGATTCTTGGTTTAAATTATTATTTTCAGACACATGGGCAACACCAAGCACAGTTAAGCAGCTGGTTAATATTGGTTTGCATGGCCGTCAGTCTTATTTAGAATTTCATGAACCACAATCGCTACGTGAATTGGTTGAATATGCACAGCAGCATTATCCAAATCTTTCACCAGCAACTTATATTGTGAGTACATTAAATGATTATTTAGACCGTCAGCGTGAAGTCGTGTTAGGCCCCGATTTGTCGGATCGCCGCAATGTCATGCAATCGGTTGTTAAATCTCGTGATGTGCAAGAAGCAATCCGCCGTGAAAGTATTCGCGGAAAAGTGAGCATGCTTGAAGCTGAACGCCGTGCGATTGGTTATGTGAATGAAATCGTATCGGATTATTCACATTCAGCAGTGCGCTTTGCTGACCTTGCCTTAACGCGCTTATGGACTCAGCTTTATGACGGCGTAGAAGTACATAACTTTAGTACCGTTCGTGAACTAGCGAAAGACTATGAAGTTGTCTATACACCGTGCCATCGCAGTCACATTGACTATTTACTATTGTCATATGTGATCTATAAACGTGGTTTGATGGTTCCGTATATTGCTGCAGGTGATAACTTAAACTTACCATTTGTTGGGCAGCTTTTACGTGGAGGCGGTGCATTCTTTATTCGCCGCTCTTTCCGTGGAAATGGTCTATACACCACTGTATTTAAAGAATACTTATACAGCATCTTGTCACGCAACACGCCTCTTGAATACTTTATTGAAGGTGGACGTTCACGTACTGGACGTTTATTACCGCCTAAAACCGGTATGCTTGCCATGACAGTTCACAGCCATTTACGTGGCCGTGCTAAACCTATCGTTTTCTTACCAACTTATATTGGTTATGAACGACTTATGGAAGGCTCAACTTACGTAGGCGAAATGCAAGGTAAGCCAAAAGAAGCCGAATCTATTTTTGGTATTGTGAAAACCTTACGAAAAATTGAACGTATCTTTGGTAAAGTCCACGTGAACTTTGGTGAACCCGTTTTCCTTGATGATCTGCTTAAGCAACATAATGCAGAAAACGTTTATATCGAGAAAAATGACGACCCAATTCCTCAAGCTGTTTCAGATGCAGTAAATAGCTCTGCACATGCAATTTTAGAAAATATTAACCGAGCTGTGGTGATAAACCCTGTTTCTTTACTTTCTATTATTTTGCTTGCAACTCCAAAGCATACGCTTGATGAAGAAATTTGTATTAAGCAGCTAGAAGCTTATCGTAACTTGGCATCGAACTTCCCATATGACCAACGTATGGAAGTAACGCCACTTTCTGGTAAAGAAATTATTGCGTATGGTTTAAAGCTTAAACTCATTAAACGCGTTCAGCATGCGCTTGGCGATATTATTGCGATTGAAGATAATCAAGCTGTTCTTTTGACTTACTTCCGTAATAACATCTTGCACGCCTTTGTTTTACCTTCTCTAGTAGCATCACTTGTTGAGCATAATGGAAAAATCAGTCGTTCAGATTTAACTAATGTCATCTATACGCTCTATCCATTCTTGAAAGCTGAGTTATTCCTTAAATGGAAGAGTAGCGAGCTTAAGGCACAAGTTGAGCAATATGCAGATGCTCTAGTTCAATCTAACCTTATTCAACAAGACGATGAAGGTAATTTGATTAGCTCTGCGCCTAATACTGAAGAGCATAATCAGCTTGTTGTTTTAGCGACACCAGTTAAACAAAGTCTTGAGCGTTACTACATGACGCTTGCGCTCATCACCCAACGTGGTTCTGGTAATATTTCTGCTAAACAAGTTGAAGAATTAAGTCATTTACTCGGACAACGCTTGTCAGTCCTCTATGAATTTAATTCGCCAGAGTTCTTCGATAAAGCTTTATTCCAAAGCTTCTTAAAAGTACTTACTCAGCAAAATTACATTCGTACCAATGACCAAGGCCAAATTGAGTTTGATGACAACTTCCGTCAAATGGCTGCTGGCGCACAGTTGGTGCTTGATGAAGTAACCTTGCAAATGTTGCAGCATATCACCACCTTTACTGACGAAGAATTGAAAGATGCTCTTGAAGCAATGGCATCTCAACAAGCTAAACGCCGTTTAAAACGCAAAAAAGCTTAATGTCTTCAGTCAAAATAAAAGGCAACTTCGGTTGCCTTTTATTTTATTAGCGAATTGGACATTCAAAATAACGTGGATCATCCATACAACGTAAGCGCTTCATAAGCTGAACAAAATAAGCATCGTAATAACCTGAAAGAACATACTGATTACGTATTTTGGCAACCATTACGTCATAACTTTGCTTCTCATAAAAAGAGACATCTACCCAATAATAAGCAGGTAAATGATTTTCCCATTGTGTCGCACGATTCGTCAGCAATTGGCTATTTTGAACGAACCATCCTCGAATTTTCCGGCCAAAATTAGCGGGATAAGCTTGCGGCTTAATAATTAAATTAACACCGAAATATGCCAAAGGAAAATTAATGACTTGAGTATCTGGTCCAAATTCTTTTTGTAAGTTATACGGCAATAATCCATACACTGGGGCAGCAATAATATCGATTTTATTTTGCTTAAACTGCGCAATCGCGTTAGATAAATCGACATAAACTGGCTGAGCACCTACACTTCGCACCAGTGCTTGTTGTGGTGGATTGTTGGGTAGCACCCCAATACGCTGATTTCTTAATTGAGCGACTCTAGAGAGGTTCTTATTTTTTAGAACCATGTAAGCAGTTCCAATTGGAATCATTCCTATAGCTTCATAATTGTTAGAAACTAACCTTTTCTCGATTGTAGGATGATTTAAAAGCTGCAAAAAGCTTTTGGCCGTACGGTTATTAGGAATAAGCCCTATACCCGCGGTACTTCCCATAAATTGGTTATAACGATAAGTATTGAAATTGGATGCAGCTAAACCTGAACATTTTCCATCATCAAAAGCTTGTATGGCCTGCTGTTCTTTTTGATAGGTAACCACTTTAAATTTGACTTGGTATTGCTGGGCATAAAGTCGAATGTCATTTAAACGGCGAGTAATATCCCCTTGGGACCCGATAGGATCATAGGCACACCACACCTGATCCTCAGCCCAACTCGCAACAGCTGTTACGCTCAAGATAAGAGCTAAACAAATTTTTTTCACTTTCAACCTTTTTATCTTTATCGGCAATTTGACTGCCTCATCAGGTATTTATGTTCTTATTTAAAGTTTAATCAAAATTTCATTTAGTGCTATGAACATTTAAACATAATAAATAGTCATTAAAGCAAATTGGATGTTCCAACTGAAAACCTGTTGTAGATAAATGTTTTGCATAAATTCTTTTACCTGAAATTTGGTTTGATTCTAAAGTTAATTCTGGCAATCCCAATTGTTTTTGAAACCACACAATAATTTCATGCAAAGGCAATGGTTGATTATTAGTCACAATATAGCTTGCTTGATGACTTTCGTAATCAGCCATAAAAGCCAAAAATCTTGCTAAATCATCAATATGTATTCGATTGCTATAATGTATATTTGGATAACTTTGATTATTTTCAGCCATTTTCTTTAAGCGGGCAATGGAAGTTCCATAAATACCTGTAGGACGAACAATTACAGATTGAGTTGGATAATATTTTTGCCAGAGTAACTCCATATTACGCAATATATGGCCTTGTTCATCACTTGGATGAATTTCACTAAAATCATCAATAATTTCTCCTGCATTTTCACCATACACCCGCGTAGAAGAGACAATGATTATTTTTTTTACTGGATGTATTTTTAATGCTTCTCGAATCGGTTCAATACTATCAACATAAGTATGTTGATAGCCCTCAACCGTACTCTCGTCTGGAGAAAGTAGAATATATACAACCTCTACAGGTTCAATATTACTTAAATCGAGCGAAAAAATATCTTGAACAAGATGTGTTGCGTAACTATCCGTTTTTACACTACGGCTGATTGTGGTAATTTGATGTTCTTTCTCAAATAGTTGTTTAGCAACACGCTGAGATGTTTTACCATAACCGATAAATAATATATGCATAGAAAACTCGTTGAGGGGACATGACTTCAGTCCATCAGTTACAAGGCGTTGGATCGGCTTCAGCAGCCCTGCTCGAAAAACTAAATATTTTTACCACAGATGATTTACTGTTTCATCTGCCACGTGATTATGAAGACCGAAGTACGATTATTCCAATGAATCAACTTGTGGTTGGACGGAGCTATTTGCTCGAAGGTGAAGTCAAATCAATTGACTTCCCTCCGGGAAAACGAAAATCTATGGCAGCCTTGGTTCAGGATGAATTCGGTAAAGTCACCTTACGCTTTTATCATATATATAAAAACCTGACTGATAAAATAAAACCAGGTCATCGCTTACGTATTTTTGGTGAAGTCCGCGTAGGTGCTCGCGGCCTTGAGATGTATCATCCCGAAATTCAGCTCATTCATGAACATACACCTCTACCAAAAACTCAGCTTACAGCAATTTATCCGAGTACGGATGGGCTCACTCAACCTAAACTGCGCGAATACGTTAAACAAGCTTTAAAGCATCATAGCGATGCCCTACCCGAGCTACTTCCAAAGCAATATACCAATGGCTACGCGCTTAAAGAAGCTTTGTATTACATTCATGAACCTCCCGTTGATGCCAATATGCTCCAATTGGCTCAAGGTTCGCACCCTGCACAGCAACGGCTTATTTTTGAAGAACTGGTTGCACATCAAATTAGTTTACTTAATCGCCGTGCTTATATTCGCCAAATTGCGTCACCTGCTTTTTCAAGCAGTAAAATATTAGCTAAAAAACTATTAGAAGCTTTACCTTTTCAAATGACCAATGCACAAAAACGTGTATCTAAAGAAATTTTAAATGACTTAAAACAGCACCAACCCATGCTACGCCTAGTACAAGGTGACGTAGGTGCTGGAAAGACCTTAGTTGCTGCTGTAGCTGCTTGCCATGCTTTAGAAGCCGATTGGCAGGTTGCATTAATGGCTCCTACTGAAATTCTTGCAGAACAACACTATTTGAACTTTAAACGTTGGTTTGAACCATTAGGTGTAACCGTGGCATGGCTATCTGGCAAACAAAAAGGTAAAGCCCGTGCCCAAGCAGAACAACAGATTAAAGAAGGCCACGCGGAACTTATTGTCGGTACACATGCCTTATTTCAAGATAATGTTGGCTTCGCTAAATTAGGGCTAGTGATTATTGATGAACAACATCGCTTTGGTGTAGACCAACGTTTAGCTTTACGCAATAAAGGTGCTGAGCAGTTCACCCCTCATCAACTCGTAATGACAGCCACACCTATTCCAAGAACTCTAGCAATGAGTGCATATGGTGATTTAGACACATCAGTTATTGATGAGTTACCTCCGGGCCGTACTCCCATTCAAACGGTTACCATTCCGCTTGATCGTCGAGAGGAAGTACTCCAACGTATTGCTTCAAATTGCAGAGATGGGAAACAGGCATATTGGGTATGTACATTGGTTGAACAGTCTGAGACTTTAGATGCACAAGCAGCGGAAGCAACTTACCAAGAGATGAAAGAGCGTTTCCCTGAGCTCAACATTGGCTTGGTGCATGGCAAAATGAAAGCTGACGAAAAACAAGCCGTCATGCAAGCATTTAAAAATAATGAATTACAGCTTCTTATCGCAACGACAGTGATCGAAGTTGGAGTCGATGTTCCCAACTCCTCCATTATGGTGATTGAAAATGCTGAACGCTTAGGCCTATCTCAGCTACACCAATTACGTGGTCGTGTAGGTCGAGGGGCTCAAGCCAGCTTTTGCGTACTTTTATACAAAACACCTCTTTCACAAAATGGGCAAGAGAGACTTTCTATTTTAAGAGAAAGTAATGATGGCTTTGTGATTGCAGAAAAAGATCTTGAATTACGCGGACCGGGTGAATTACTAGGGACTAAACAAACTGGGGATATGGGATTTAGAGTTGCTCGGTTAGAGCGAGATGATCATTTACTGAGTCAAGCTCACTATGTAGCCCAGCAAGTATTAAAAGATTATCCAGAACAGGCAGATGCTCTATTAAAGCGCTGGCTTCCTGAGGCACCTCGCTACGCCTATGTTTAGTTTTTTAAACTTCCAACATCTTATTCAGTTATTTTCACCTTGCTCATTGTGCGAGTTAGGCATGCGAGAAAAATACTCGCTCTGTAAAGACTGTTGGGAACAGCTACCTTGGCTTAAACAAACAATTCAACGTAATAATCTATCTGTTCTTGTGGCCTGTAATTATGCTTATCCAGTTAACCGGATTATTCAGCAGTTTAAATATGAACAAAAATTACATTATCAAATCTTATTAGGGGAAATTTTAAAACAATTAAAATTTCCCAAGGTACAAGCGATCGTACCTATGCCCATTTCCAATCAACGTTTAATCGAGCGTGGTTTCAATCAGTCATTACTACTTGCCAATATCTTAAGCAGACACTTAAAAATACCTGTTTGGCAACCAATTCAACGCTTAAATGAGCACTCTCAAAAAGGGCTTACTCGACTAGAACGCTTTGAAAATATAGAACAACAATTTTTACCTCATCATCAAGAGAAACGACGTTATCGCCGCGTTCTCATTATTGATGACGTGATAACTACAGGAAGCTCTGTTCATGCGCTCAGTCAGGCACTTAAACAATTAGGCTGCACATCCATTCATACGGCGTGCCTAGCAGCAACGCCGAAGAGTTAAGCTATTGCACTGTAGATAAATACTCTTCACACCAAGGAATGACAATTTCTCGGGTCAATGGGGCAAGTTGAGTTTCTG
The DNA here is from genome assembly GCF_013122135.1 of Acinetobacter lactucae. Classification (NCBI taxonomy): domain Bacteria; kingdom Pseudomonadati; phylum Pseudomonadota; class Gammaproteobacteria; order Moraxellales; family Moraxellaceae; genus Acinetobacter; species Acinetobacter lactucae. The sequence goes on along the minus strand of NZ_CP053391.1, from coordinate 425,266 downwards.
AATCATTTAAATCTATCCACTTCATTTCTGCAATTTCGGCTGCAATTTTAGGAGCCTGATCAAGCTGAACAAGATATAAATGACTCACTAAAATATGATCTGGTTCATTGGCAGCTGCTGTTTCAAAATGACCAATGAATTGCTCAATCACACAAGAGCTACCCACTTCTTCTAAAATTTCTCGTTGCATGGTGATTTCTGGTGCCTCATTAGGTTCCAGCTTGCCACCCACTTGCATAAAAGCTTGTGTATTACGCTTTCGTACTAGCAATAACTGATTTTGCTCATTTAAGATCACTGCGGCAGCGACCGTAATTGTTTTCACCTATTTAACCTCGTTTATGGTTGAACATCTGCATTTGTCCATTTTGGAGCAGGAGCCTGATATTGTTCAAATTGTTGAAGAATATCTTCAATGTTGTCTGAGGAGATCAATTTATCAACGAACCGTGCTTGGCTGAATCCGTTATCCACCGTCCCTTGAATCATTTTAAGTAAATCTTCATAAAAGCCCGCTACATTTAAGAAAGCACATGGCTTTTGATGAATCCCTAATTGCGCCCACGTCCATTGTTCAAAGATTTCTTCCAAAGTACCTGCACCGCCCGGCAAAGCAATAAAGCCATCTGAAAGATCCGCCATCTTGGTTTTGCGCTCATGCATATTTTCGACCACATATAATCTGGTTAGGCCCGGATGAGCTAACTCACGATCAACTAAAGCACGAGGGATCACGCCCATGACTTGTCCACCTGCTTGTAAGGCACTATCGGCAACCACCCCCATTAGCCCTGAGCGACCACCACCATAAACCAAGGTTTTACCTTGTTTTGCAATTGCCTCGCCTGTAGCTTGGGCAATTTGTTGGAAAATTGGGTTTGAACCAAGAGATGAACCACAGAAAATACAAATTGATTTCATAGTGTAAAAAACCGTTTTATTGAACTGTCATGCTGACAAACTAAACTATCGATAGAGTTTTTTTTTGCAAAATAGCGTATTGGCAAGTGTTTTTCGGCAAATCCTTGTCTAAAATACACCCATCCATTTCCATCAGACTGCGTGAGGAAAAAAGACACATGCTTGAAGCCTTTTATGCCACAGAACGCGGAAGTCTGGAAGATGCCACCATCAATGGTGGATTTGATCTACATCCCGAATTAGTCTGGCTTGATCTTATTGCACCCTCACAAGAAGAGCAACAATGGGTATTAGATGCCTATGACCAAAATTTACCAACACTCAAGTCGCTTGAAGACATTTCATCTTCTGCACGATTTTACCGTGATGATGACGGTATTTTGCATATCAGTACTTATTTTTTAACGAAAAATAAAAATTACCAAGTAGATGGTGATACAGAAGACTCATCACACATTTTAGCAATGGTGCAAACGGTCGCTTTCATTTTACATAAAGATCGCTTGTTCACGATGCGCGGAGAAAAATTAGTTGCCTTTCGCGCCTTTCGTGCACGTGCTCGTCGAAATGACTATGACATGGACTATAAAGATCCTACATGGATTTTATTAGGCCTTCTTGAAGCAAAACTCGATGAGCTTGCGGATATCTTAGAAGATATCCACAAAGATTTAGAAAAATATTCTACAGAGGTTCTTAATAACCACCAACGTGAAAAAATTCTAGATCTCGATGACATGATTACACGCCTCGCTCAACAAGAAGACATGCTAGGAAAAGCACAGCTTTGTCTTATTGATTTACGACGTGTACTTACTTTCTTATCACGTCCACGTGCTTTAGGCAGTCATATTTATGACGCAGACATTCGAGAACTGAGTGAAGATGTGCGCTCACTGGTAGAGCATGATGCCTTCTTATTCCAAAAAGTACGATTCTTACTTGATACGACGTCCGGATTCATTAACACCGAACAGAATGACACGATTCGTCGATTCTCGATTTTACCAAGTATGTTAGCTCCACCTATGCTCATTGCCAGTATTTATGGAATGAACACAGACGTATTACCTTTTGCACATGGTACGACCAGTTTCTTTATTGTTTTGCTCATTATTATGGGCTTCTTTATTGGGCCGATCATTTATTTCCGCTGGAAAAAATGGATTTAAGCTTTGTAATAAAATGCTAATTTCGAGCATAAAAAAGCACCTATATTTAGGTGCTTTTTTATATCTTAAACATCAGATCAAATGCAGATCTTCCTGCAAATGGCAAGCTTGAATGATCTTCAGCATTTTCTCAGGTACATTTTTAAAATGCAAACCAGCATTTTTTGGGGTCTCTCGTAACCATTGAACTAAAACAGCCAATGCCAAGGTACTACCATGCTCAAGCTCAGTTAAATCTACCACTAGGGGGAAGCTTTGCTGCTTCTTTATGATAGCCAAACCTGCTTGATACTGTTGTTCCGCATTTTCAAAATCAATTTTTCCCGAAATAACCAATTGTTGGTTGAGATACTGAACCACTCGTCACCTACTTATTTCTTTTTGTTTTGATTAACCGCTGCATCTGCATCAGGTTGGAAAGTTGCAATTGCTTTATTTAAATCACCACCATTGCGTTTCACTGTTGCAGCAAACTGATTACGGAACTGTAATCCTAAATCAATACCAGAAACATTGATATTACGGATTTTCCATTGAGTACCTTTGTCAGCTAACTGGAAAGAAACAGGAATTTTTTCACCATTGTGATTAAAGTCCAATGTCACTACAGGGTTTTTACCCGCAGTTGCCTTGTAAGGGCGCATGGTATAGCTTTGATTTGTATATTTAGCAAATGCGCTACCGTAATTTTCAATTAATGTATTACGGAAGTTCGTTTCAAACTGAGCGCGCTGTGCAGCTGTACTATACTGATTCGTCGCATAAGTACCCATCACAATACGAGTGAACGCTTGTGAATCAACATACGGGTCTAAGTTCTGACGTACAATTGATTTTACTAAAGCAGGATTGTTCTGCAACTTAGCATGATCTGCTTTTAAACGAGCGATCAAACCATCAGCAACACGCTTAATAAAATCTGGTGGTGCTTCTGAAGGTGCAGCAAAAGCTGTACCTGCAATCATAGTAGACAAAAGACTTGCTGTCAGGGTTTGTTTAAACAACGTATTCACCTGGAACCACTCCTTCAAATAATCTTTTATTTACTCAACAAATGATGTTTGCGCACTATCACTATTAGCGCTTGCAGGAGCATCTGCTTCTGTTGAGGTTGAACCAGCAGCGACTTTGCTTGCACCACCACCAGTAATAAATTTACTAATTAAATCTTCTAAATCCATAGTTCCTTGGGTATTTGAAATCGTATCGCCACGTTTAAGATAGTTTAAACCACCACCTGGAACGACTTTCAAATATTTCTCACCCAACAAACCATTCGTTGCTACCATTATATAAGCATCTTCATCAATACTTGTGATGGAGTTCATGTTACTGGTCAGTTGCTGTTCCATTGCTTTTTGTTGCTCTGGAGAAGCCTGCGTATAGTCAGAACTATAACGGAGTTCATCTAAAGCATTTTTTTGAACTTCTTTTAGCTGCTCAGCATTAAAACTTGTCAATTTTCCATCTAAACCAAAGGTTACCGTAGCCAAACGCGTAACCGGATCAAGGGTAATTGAATCAACACGACCAATTGTGACACCGCTCATCGTTACTTTAGCACGAGGCTTTAAACCGTTGACGTTATCAAACTGAGCCTTCATGGTATAACTATCATTTAAGTTAGTTCCAACAAGGCCACTAACTTTCATGGCTAAAAAGAACAAGGCAATACCGAAGATAATAACAAAAATACCTACGGCCAGCTCACTACTACGTGATTTCATTAAATCCCTCCGAACATGACCGCAGTCAACACGAAATCAAAACCTAAAACACATAATGAAGAATATACAACTGTTCTCGTCATTGCAGTTGCGATTCCTTCCGGAGTCGGATCACATGCATATCCTTGATATACCGCAATCCATGTACATAACAAAGCAAACACAATACTTTTGATAATGCCATTTACGACATCATGCCCAAATTGCACATTGTTTTGCATTCCGCTCCAGAATGAGCCTTCATCGACGCCAAGAAAATCAACACCTACCATTTTACCGCCCACAATACCAATCGCAGCAAAAATGACAGTGAGCATCGGTAAGCTGACCACTCCCGCCCAAAGACGTGGTGATACGATTTGTTTTAATGGGTCAACACCAATCATTTCCATGCTGGCAAGTTGTTCACTTTGCTTCATTGAACCAATTTCTGCTGTTAATGCAGAACCCGCTCGACCGGCAAATAACAAAGCAGCAACTACAGGTGCCAATTCACGCAGCAATGTTAAAGACACCATTGTGCCTAGCATTGATTCACTGCCGACGTTTACTAAAATTGAATATCCTTGTAAACCGAGCACCAAACCAATAAATAGGCCTGACACTGTAATAATTAACAAAGACATTACCCCTACCCGATGCATTTGGTAAATAAATCGTCCAAAGCCACCAGATGAAGGAAAAGAAAAAACAATTTGTAAGAGCATTAGTGCCGCAACACCAATCCCTCGAATCCGCTCAATAACGAGTCTACCTAACCAGGCAATCGTATTCATGGACGAACCTCGTTATTTAAATAGGCTTGATGACTAAATTGGTATTCAACCGGTCCTTCTGCCGAACCTGTTAAGAATTGGCGTACAAATGGAGAAGCATATGCTTGTAACTCTTCTGGCGTTCCTTCCCCTTGAATTTTTCCTTCTGCTACAACGTAAATGTAGTCAGCAATAGAAAGGGTTTCAAGAACGTCATGCGAAACAATAATTGTGGTTAAATCTAAAGCTTCTCGCAATGAACGAATTAAACGTGTCAACACACCTTTTACAATTGGGTCTTGCCCTGCAAACGGTTCATCGTACATGATTAAATCAGGGTCAAGTGCGATTGCACGTGCTAAAGCGACACGACGGTTCATACCACCTGAGAGTTCTGTAGGCATTAATTGTTCAGAACCACGCAACCCTACTGATTCAAGTTTTAAAGCAACCAGTTCAGCAATTAGATTTTCAGGAAGCTTGGTGTGCGCTCGGATCGGGAACGCTACATTTTCATAGACGGACATATCCGTAAATAAAGCACCGCTCTGAAATAACATACCCATACGTGCACGGGCAGAAAAAAGTTCTTGACGAGACATTTTGGCAATATCTTTACCGTCGAGCAAAACTTCACCCTGATCAGGAACTAACTGTCCACCAATCAGACGTAATAATGTTGTTTTACCTGTACCAGAAGGTCCCATAATGGCCGTAATCTGGCCTCGACGTATATTTAAACTAATATTGTCATAAATGACGCGTTCCCCTCGATTAAAACTCAAATTTTTCACTTCAATAAGTGGTTGAGCCGAGAGAGGAGTTTTATTATTCATAATGGCAATCGTTCCTGCACTTTTATGCACGCATACTATAACACTGAAAATTGGCAAACTTGTTGTTATTTTGACAAAAGCAAAGCTAACTTAATTGATCGAATTAGAAGAAGTATGTTCGGAAAAAGAGGTTAATTCAGAAATTTGAAATTGTTCAATAGAACTTCCAGTTATAAAAGCATAGGCAAAATAAACCCCATTACACAAAACAAGTGCAATAAAAAGATAAGGCAAACCGTGCTGAACCAATAAGTTCTTCAACTGCGCCATTATTGTTTCTTTTCGTTTAATTTTACTCATTATTTAATAAAAAATTGAACCAATTCACACTCTGTTATTTTATAACAAAACTGAAAAATAAGAAAGGCCAGTATAAATACTGGCCTTTCTTTAAGATAATTATTGATTAACGGTCGAATTTACGACGCGGTTTATCATCAAAACTACGACGTGGACGATCTTCACCACCGAAGCTACGTTTTGGACGATCTTCGCCACCAAACGCTGGACGCTCACCACGTGGTTTATCATCAAAGCTACGACGCGGTTTATCGTTAAAACCACCTTCGCGACGTGGACGATCTGAGTTGAACTCACGACGTGGACGATCTTCACCACCAAATGATGGACGCTCGCCACGAGGCTTATCATCAAAGCTACGACGTGGACGATCTTCACCACCGAAACTACGTTTTGGACGATCACCAAAACCATTTTCACGACGCGGTTTGTAATCTACGCGGTTACCACGGTTGTCATCATTTGAGTCAAAACGCGGTTTATCGTTGAAACCACCTTCACGACGCGGACGATCTGAGTTGAACTCACGACGTGGACGATCTTCAAAACCACCTTCACGACGTGGGCGATCTGAATTGAACTCGCGACGTGGACGATCTTCACCACCGAATGGACGTTCACCACGTGGTTTGTCATCAAAGCTACGACGTGGACGGTCATCACGACCACCTTCACGACGTTTGAAGTTGCTTTCGCCTTCAAAACGACGACCACCGCCAAAACCGCCACCACGACGACCATCACGACCACCGTTGCCGCCACGACCACGACCACCGCCATCACGACCTGAACGAGCAGGAGGTGGAGATGGCTCTAAGCCTTCAATTTCAGAAACACTTAAACGTGCATCTAAATAGTCTTCAAGCGCACGGATTTTACCACGTTCACGATAAGTCGCTAAAGTAATTGCTTGACCTGTACGACCAGCACGACCTGTACGACCAATACGGTGTACATAGTCTTCATGTTTCATTGGTAAACCGAAGTTAATTACGTGTGAAATTGTCGGTACGTCAAGACCACGTGCAGCAACGTCTGTTGCTACCAAGATTTTTGCACGACCTTCACGAATACTACGTAAACGACGGTTACGAACCGTTTGTGGCATTGCACCGTGAAGTGCAACTACAGAGTGACCTGCTTCTGCAAGTTCTTCAGCCAACATATCTGTATCTTCTTGAGTGCTCGCGAATACAACCGCTTGATCAAGAGTTTCATCAGCCAACCAGTGAGTCAGAAGTTTCTTCTTGTGTTCGAAACCATCTGTCCAGTGTAAAGTTTGGGTAATGTCAGTGTTCGTACTGTGACCTGTTTCAATTGCAATACGCTCAGGTTCATTCATCATGCGCTCAGCAAGACGAATAATACGGTCAGCGAAAGTTGCAGAGAACATTAATGTTTGACGACGGTTACCAGCTAAATCGCTGATCGCTTCTAAATCTTCAGAGAAGCCGAGGTCTAACATACGGTCAGCTTCGTCAACGATTAAAGCTTCAACTTTATCTAACTTTAATTGACGACGGTTAACTAAGTCTAATAAACGGCCAGGAGTCGCAACAATAACTTGCGCGCCTTTAAGCTGTTGGATTTGCTTACCAAAAGGCATACCACCCATGATTGCAGCAATACGAACACCTTTCATGTGACGTACAAAAGCAATCGCATCTTGGCTAACTTGTTGAGCCAATTCACGTGTTGGGCATAAAACTAAAATGTTAGGTTGAGTCACAGCTTTCATGCGTTCTTTGAACGGAACAAAAGTTTCTTGACCAGCTAAATTATGTAATGTCGGTAATAAAAATGCCGCAGTTTTACCAGAACCAGTCTGGCTAGATACTAGAAGGTCTTTTCCTTCTAAAGCTGCAGGAATAGATTGTTCTTGCACAGGAGTCGGGGTAGTAAAACCTAAACCTTCAAGCGCTTGTTGTAAGGTTTCATGCAAAGAAAATTCGGCAAAAGTTTTGCTCATAGAGAGTTTCACCCTAGTGGGTGCTCCATTTTTAATAAATACAAAATAGACATCGGCACAAAGCGGCAAAGCAAAGTTAGCTGAAACGTTTTTTCAGCAGCAATCCGAGTAACGACGATGTGGACTAAACGCACGCTTGATTACGGCCGAACCTGAAGAATCGCTGAGCGATCGGGGCGCAAGAAATGGTCCTCTCTATGGACAGCGTGCGCTTACAATGAATAGAACAGAATGTTCAGGTAATGAACGGAAATTTAAGTGCGTGGGCGGATTATAGCAGAAAGAAATTAAAAGTCATGTGTTTTAATCAACTTTCTTCATATTTATTGAACTAACTGAAATTTACCAATCACTTAAAAAATAAAACCCTCTGATAATAGAGGGTTTTATTTATAAATCATTAAATTATTTTGCGGCTTGAGCCCAAGCTGGAACTACAGTTTGCATTAAAGGTTTTAGCATTTTGAGAGAACTTGCAAGCACTTGACCATTTTCAAAAGACTCATTACCACCGCGTGCGTCAACCACTACACCGCCAGCTTCTTTAATAATAAGCTCACCAGCAGCGATATCCCATGGTTTTAAACCAAGCTCAAAGAAACCATCAAAACGACCAGCAGCAACATATGCTAAATCTAGGGCAGCTGAACCACCACGACGAATTTGTGCGCCTGCTTGAGTAACAGCTAATAATGAAGCAAAGTGTTGTTCTGCATAAGATACGATCTCACCAGCGCGTTTAGCACGGTAAGGATGGCCTACTGCCAAGAATGTATTTTCTAAAGTATCTTTTACATTTACACGAATACGACGTTGGTTCATCACCGCGCCGCGACCGCGACTTGCAGAGAATAATTCGTCACGTACTGGGTCGTAGATTACGCCATGCTGAGTAACGCCTTTATGCTGAACTGCAATAGAAATACAGAAATGAGGGAAACCATTAATAAAGTTTTGCGTGCCATCAAGCGGGTCGATTACCCAGCACCAGTCTGCATCGTGGCCTTTGCCTTCTTGCAAACCGAACTCTTCACCTAAGAAGCTATGGTTTTTATAACTTTTACGTAATGTATCAATCGTCAATTGTTCCAAATAACGATCTACACGTGTTACCGGGCCATCAATGCCTTTCTCTTCAACTTGCAAATCGAGTTTATGACGATTTTGATGCGCTTTTAAAAGCTCTTGACCAACTGTTTGAGCCGCACGCGCAGCCATAACCACCATAGGTTCCATTGAACACCCACTACAATACAAATTTGAAGATTTTGACAAAGAATAATGCATAAAAGCGCATACATTTTAGCAAATGAATGCGCTTTAGGGGAAAAAATGTTTCAAAAATTTTATTAAAGGCTTAAACCACCTGATTTAGCTTAAGCCAAGCTCGCTCAATTGAGTTCAAAATACCTTTAGCATCTAACCCACAATCTTGTAGCATTTGACCATGTGACGCCTGTTGTAAGAACAAATCTGGCAGACCTAAATTAATGATAGGTTTCACAATTTGTTCTTGTGCCATGAACTCATTTACCGCACTGCCTGCACCACCCATAATTGCATGCTCTTCAACAGTGACAAATAAATGTGTGCGTTCAGCCAACTCACGAATAATTTTTTCATCAAGTGGTTTCACAAAACGCATATTTACAACACGTACACCAACATCGTGTTTTTGTGCAAATTGCTCAGCAGCTTCTATGGCAACCATAACACGACTACCAAACGCTAAAATCGTAATCTGCTCATCAGAAGCAGAATTAATTTCAGCAACAATTTCAGCTTTACCTAATTCAATAGCAGTTAACTCTTGCTGAATTTCCACCCCTACCCCTGCACCACGTGGGTAACGTACTGCTGCTGGTCCATTATAGACATAGGCAGTATGTAGCATTTGACGACATTCATTTTCATCTTTTGGTGCCATTATGACCATGTTCGGAACTGTACGCATATATGCATAGTCATATGCACCAGCATGTGTTGGACCATCTTCACCCACCAAACCAGCACGATCGATCCCGAAAGTTACATCAAGATTTTGTAATGCAACATCATGAATAAGTTGGTCGTAACCACGCTGTAAGAATGTTGAATAGATCGCAACGACAGGTTTTAACCCTTCACACGCCATTCCTGCTGCAAGTGTTACTGCATGCTGTTCAGCAATTGCAACATCGAAGAAGCGCTTTGGAAATTCTTTAGCAAACTTAACCATGCCCGAGCCTTCACACATAGCTGGAGTAATCGCTAATAAACGTTCATCTTGTGCAGCTTCGTCACACAACCATTGACCAAATACATCTGAATATTTTGGTGGCGTTTTACCTGCTGAAGTCGCATTAACTTTACTAATTGCATGGTAGGTAATCGGGTCAGCTTCTGCCGGAGTAAAGCCTTTACCCTTTTTAGTATAGACGTGGACTAAACGCGGCCCTTTACGCTTTTTCAATGCGTTAAATACTTGAACAAGTTGATTTACGTCATGTCCATCGAAAGGACCGAAGTAATCGAAACCAATCGCTTTAAATAAATTATCGGCCGCATCTGTTGCTGATTGATGTAAACGAGAGTTGTACGTCCATTTCGGATGTGGCTGTACATACGCCTCGCCATGTTCATCGACATTAACTAAATGGCCTTTTTCCCAAATTGCAGCTAAATGCTTAGCAAAACCACCGGTACTGCAAGAAATCGACATGTCATTGTCATTAAGCACAACAATTAAATCAGCGTCATGTGCAACAGCATCGTTCATGGCTTCAAATGCCATACCTGCCGTCATTGCTCCATCACCAACAATACACACCACATCACATGGGTCGTTTTGATAGCGACGTGCTAAAGACATTCCTAAACCTGCTGAAATTGCAGTTGATGAATGCCCTACGCCAAAAGTATCAAAAACTGATTCTTCTCTAGCTGGAAATGCTGCTAAGCCGTTTTTAGCACGGATTGTTGTCATTTGCTCACGGCGACCAGTCAAGACTTTATGTGGGTATGCCTGATGTCCTACATCCCAAACTAATCGGTCATTTGGAGTATTAAAGCAATAATGCAGCGCAACCGTCAGCTCAACCACGCCGAGGTTAGCACCGAAATGGCCACCACTCTGGCCTGCTGCATATAAAATATATTGACGCAACTCATCAGCCACTTGAACCAATTGGCTATGCTCGAGCTGACGTAATTGTTGAGGATGATCAATTGCATCTAACAATGGCGTAACAGGGCGTTGAGTTGGAATTTCGGTATACAACATATGTGGCAAAGCCTTTATAAGCCTGGCAAATCCTAAGCTGGGTCAAAATGGGTCGATCATACAATCGAATGAAGTCACCTTCAATCAGCCACATTTGCGAACGAGGTCATGCAAAGCAGTCTCTCATACAGTATGGGTATGGTTGGCAGATTATCCTGAATAATCTGACTATTTATCAACTATTATCGTCTTCTTTATACAAAAAAGAAAACCTTAGTGCTCAAAATGATTATGACAATTCGACCAATCTCCCAGCATTACGCTATACTTTAAACCGTTTTCGGTTAAAAGATGAGTTAATCTGTGCCTATAGAGTTCATTGCAACATCAAAACTCCCGACCGCTTTTGGTGAATTCAATATTTCTGTGTTTCAAGATCCTGTCTCAGGTGAAGAACATGTGGCACTTTCTAAAGGGTTAGAAAATCCACCCACAGGCCCTGTTTTAGTACGTGTTCATTCAGAATGCTTAACAGGTGATGCTTTTGCGTCATTAAAATGTGACTGCGGCCCTCAATTACAGGCAACTCAAAAGCTCATCAACGAAGCAGGTCAAGGCGTTATTTTATATTTACGCCAAGAAGGCCGTGGTATTGGGCTCACAAATAAAATTCGTGCCTATGCCTTGCAAGATCAAGGTCATGACACGGTAGATGCAAATTTACTTTTAAATTTACCCGCCGATGCACGCCGTTACGACATGTGCAGCATTATGCTCGACCACTTAAAAGTAAAAGAAGTTAAGTTAATTACTAACAATCCTTTGAAAATTCAGGCACTCAAGGACCAAGGTATTAATGTGGTTGGTCGTGTTCCATTAACGGTGGGACGTAACCCTTTTAATGAACAATATTTAAAAACTAAACGTGAACGTATGGATCACCTTTATCAAAAAGATGATTTCTAAAAAATTATAAATTTAAAAATAATTGGAAGGGATTTTTAAGACATTTCTTAAAAATCCCTTACTTTTTTTATGGTTTTGTGTTTTGATGTATCTATCTCCTATCTCAATCATCTTTGAGGGTCACTATGCAACATCCGACTTCAACAGATATTCAACGTGTCCGCGAATTTCTCCTCGATTTACAAGCTCGTATCTGTGCTGGTTTAGAACAACAAGAAAAAGCTGGCGGTGGTACGGGTGAATTTATTATTGATGATTGGGAACGTCCAGAAGGTGGTGGTGGTCGTTCACGAGTTTTGCAAAATGGCACCGTGATTGAAAAAGGTGGTGTGATGTTTTCTCACATCAACATTAGTAAACTGCCCGCTTCTGCTACAGAAAGACATCCTCAAATTGCTGGTGCTAAAGCACAAGCGCTTGGTGTGTCATTGGTGATTCATCCTAAAAACCCCAATATTCCGACATCCCATGCCAATGTACGTTTATTTGTTGCAGAGCCTGAAGGACAAGATCCAATTTGGTGGTTTGGTGGCGGTTTTGACTTAACACCGTTCTATCCAGATGAACAAGATGTTATCGATTGGCATCAAGCCGCATACGACCTATGTCAACCTTTTGGAGACAATGTCTACGCTGAACATAAAAAATGGTGTGATGATTACTTCTATCTAAAACATCGAGATGAACAGCGTGGCGTCGGTGGTTTATTCTTTGATGATTTAAATTGCTGGGATTTCGAAACCTGCTTTAAATATATTCAAGCTGTAGGCAATGGTTATTTAAATGCCATTCTGCCAGTTTTTGAAAAACATCGTGAACAACCTTACACTGAAGCTCAACGAGAGTTCCAGCTTTACCGTCGTGGTAGATATGTCGAATATAATTTAGTCTATGACCGTGGAACATTGTTTGGCTTACAAACAGGTGGACGTATTGAATCTATTTTAGTCAGTCTCCCTAACCTTGCAGCTTGGTCGTATCGTCCAGAATGGGATGAAGATTCACCAGAAAAACGTTTAACTGACTATTACCTAAAACCACGTGACTGGTTAAATCTAAAAGAAAAAGTCGCTTAATTTTTTGCTTTTTGGAGATTCTTTGGCTTCCACCCTAGAGAATCTCCTTTTTTATTTTCAATTTTCTGAACCTCATTCAAATATTTTTTCTTATTCCAATTTGGCTTATAGTGAGGCCTGCTGAAAATTCAGTACAGACTTTATCTGTCTCATGCCATTTTAAAATTTTGGATATAAGAATGACCAAACAGTTTGCAGTAATTGGCAACCCCATCGAACAATCACGCTCTCCTGAATTGCATCATGCTTTCGCTCAAAAAACAGGTGTTGACCTAGACTACCAAAAACGCCTTGCCCCTATTGATGGTTTTGAGCCGAGTATGCGTAGTTTCTTTGAAAATGGCGGGAGTGGCATGAACGTTACCGTGCCGTTTAAAGAACAGGCTTTTGCTTTGTGTGATGTGCTGACTGAACGTGCTCAAATTGCCAAAGCCGTAAATACACTTTGGATGGAAAATGGCAAACTGCATGGTGACAATACTGACGGCCAAGGCTTAGTTGCCGCAATTCAAGCTTTAGATTGGAACTTAGAAAATACAACTATTTTAATTTTAGGAGCTGGTGGTGCAACTCGTGGTGTTATTTACCCGCTTGTGCAGGCTGGTGCTAAAAAGATTGTGATTGCAAACCGAACTCTTGCTCGTGCTGAACAACTTGTAGATGACCTAAAAGCGGCAGTTCCGCAAACCCAATTACAAGCAATTTCTCTAAATGAGTTAGAAGGGAAATTTGATATTATCATTAATGCAACTTCTGCAAGTCTGTCTGGTGATGCATTACAACTACCAGAAAATTTAGACTTCAAATATGCCTATGAAATGGCTTATGGCAAGCCATCTAGCTTCCTTGATCAAGCCAAACAACGCAATGTACCTTATGCGGAAGGTTTTGGCATGCTAGTTGGCCAAGCCATTGAAGCCTTCTATATCTGGAATGGTGTAAAGCCAAAATTAAAAGATTTTCTATAAGTCAAAAAAAGAACCTACACGAAGTAGGTTCTTTTTTATTTCATCTATTATTTTTTAGCTGTAACCATCTGCTTATAAACATCTCGGAAAATCTCATAATCAATAAATTCATTATGTTCAGGTTTTAAATTCTGAATTGTTTTTTCCGTAAGTTGCTGTTTGCGAGCAGCGACATAAACTTTACCTAAAATATCAGCTGTTTCTGACAACAAGTGTTTTTCTTCATCAGAACTACCATTTTGTTTTTCAAACTCTAATTGATACTGTTTTGAGAAAAGCTGTTCAGGTTGCTTATATTGTTTCTGTAGTTTTTGCCATGCTTCACGCCCAGCTTCACCTTGTATTGTTGTGATCACAATATGGTCCACAGCTCGACCTAAGTCATTATCAAACTGATCTTCTTGTTCAAGATGATGCTTTTTCTGCAATGTTTCAATACGTTCTAAAGCTTTACCTTGAGGATTATAAGTTTCCTCTTCAGAGAACCAGTAAGCATAAACCTCGGCAATTTCTTGCAACTGTTGAACTGAATAATAATGAATATATGACGGTTTTTCGGCAGTCAATTTTGCAATAAACACAGCCTTATATGTTTTGTCATAAGCATGTGTTGCATCATAAGTTTGGTTAGCCAACAGCGCCAGACTCGAATCTAAATCTTGTACATCGCTATGTGCACCAACTGGATGCTCAGAAACATCACTCTGCCCAAGTTTTTCACTAAATCCTTTTACGAAGTTTTCAAATAACGAACCCTTACTTGCCTCTGCAACTGATTTAGCTTGTTTAAGTTGCTGCTGATTAATTGGGGTCGCTTTACCATAATTGAGAATTTGCATGTCTGCTTTAATATTAAAGCGATGGTTAAATTCAGCTGGTGTATACGCAATATCGTAATCTGCGTTGACTAAACGGCCCTTTTCATCCAGTCCGACATCAATCGCAACAGGATTTCTTTGTTTTGGTAAAGCTTGTTCAATTTCTGCCTTATGCTTGATCCATAGAGCCTTGAATGCTTCATCATCAACAAACTGGTTTTGATCATAAGCAGCAAAAGTTTGTTTCAACGCAGCTTGACGAGCCTTAATCTGAGTTTTTTCGGTATTTCCAGCGCTCTGATCAAGCACATCAATACCGTAAATTTGACAGTAATTAATATCACCTAAGGCAACGGGACTTTTTTGAGACTGTAATTCAACACACTGATCTTCTGTAAGTGAAGCTACTTCTTCATCTTGTGTGACTTCTTCAGCATCTGCTACAGCAACATCTTCGGCTTGGGCCGTATCAGAAGCATCCTCTTCGGCTGCCCCATCTTGAGCTACACTTGATTGGTCTTCATCATACTCAGAATCTAAGGCATTACCAAAATGAGCATTAATAAGTGAATAAAGTTGCTGGCTAACTGCTGCTGCATCTTCTGAAGAAACTTTCTGCTCCTCAGCACCACCTACCTTTCTCTTCGCTTCCGAAGCAGCTAATTCAGTTGCTATAGATTCGGCAATTTTTTCTTCATCAAATCCTAAAACATTTTTTTGCAAATATTTTGCATTGACCTGACTATAGAGTTCCGATTGTAGCAATAACGCTTCAACCGTATCTTTTAAACGAATTTTCTCTACAATCCCGGCTTTACGCTCAGCGTCACTAACTGATAAACGCTGTAAATTTTGCGGTTCAGCCAAACGATAAGATACAGCGCCAGAAGCTTTCGCATATTCAACGAATTTCTTCATATCGACATTTGTAAACAGATTTTTATATTTTGAAAAATCGACATACGCCAAATTATTTTGATTATCTTTATTGACCAAATAAGGCATTAACCCGAAATAATTAACGTAAAATTTATAATCCTTCAGATCAAGTACCATTGGCAATTTTGCCTGTACCAAAAGCGTTGGTTTTTCATACCTTGCTGTGAGGTTTAAAGACCCCATTTTTTGACGATAATGAACCGAACCGTCGTAACTAAATTGAAAGTCATTTAATAAATTAATTAATACGGCGTTTACTTTTTCTGAGCGTGATTCACCAGAAATGCCCGAGTCCGCTTGCTCATTTGCAATTGCGGCATAGAGCGCCTGCTTCTGTTTTTTATTCAAATTAATTTTTTGTTCACGTAAATATTGATCTACTTTTTTTTGCACTGCAGCATCTAACTGCACTGTTTTTTCTACATTATTTATTTTTCTTGACTGATTTGGATCTACACTAACTTTAAAATGCCCACGATAGTCATAGCTTGGGTATTCATACATTGCATTCATACCCTGAATGACTTTTTGATCTAACTGAGTAGATACTACCGATGGACGTAGGTTATGCTGCGCACAAGCGGTCAAACCCAAACTAAATAAACATAAACTGAGATATTTTAAATGCATAACCTTTTTTAAAACCTTATCGCTTTATCTTTTTAACAAAACTTGCTAAAAATAAGAAAATTAGTTGTTTTTTCACATAAAAGTATAAATCCTGAATGTAGCAGAAATTATAATTTCAGGTGTATTTATTTTCGACAAAATTCGCTTTTCTGACATTTCTTTCGGGTGCGATTAACATTGTATTTTTATCATGTGAGTGAATAATCAAATCATCGATACAGATAATCCCACAATGATTCAAAATTAGGATTAAAGCCATGCCAGCATATAAAGCCCCGCTACACGATATCCGCTTCTTAATGAATGAAGTATTAGATTACCCTGCTCACTATAAAACTTTATCAAATGGTGAAAGTGCTGATCCAGATACAGTTGATATGATTCTTGAAGGTGCGGCAGATTATTGTGAAAACGTATTGTCGCCACTTAACCAATCTGGTGATGAAGAAGGTTGCCATTTTGACAACGGCGAAGTAACTACTCCTAAAGGCTTTAAAGAAGCTTATGACCAATTCGTAATGGGCGGTTGGCAAGGTCTTTCTTACCCAGAAGAGTTTGGTGGTCAAGGCCTTCCAATGTCATTAAATCTGATTAAATCAGAGATGATGGGTACTGCAAACTGGTCATTTACCATGTACCCGGGTTTAAGTTCTGGTTGTATGAACACTATTTTGCAATTCGGTACTGATGAGCAAAAGCAAACATATATGCCTAAGCTTGTTGAAGGCACTTGGAGCGGCACAATGTGCTTAACCGAACCTCAATGTGGTACAGACTTAGGTCAGGTAAAAACTAAAGCTGAACCTCAAGCAGATGGTAGTTACAAAATCACTGGTACAAAAATCTTCATTTCTGCTGGTGAACATGATTTAACTGAAAATATCATTCACATCGTACTTGCACGCCTTCCAGATGCACCTGCTGGTACTCGTGGTATCTCATTATTCATCGTACCAAAATTCATGCCTACAGCTGATGGCGGTGTTGGTGAACGCAATACGGTAACTTGTGGTTCAATCGAACACAAAATGGGTATTCGTGCGTCTGCAACTGCGGTGCTCAACTTTGATAATGCAACTGGTTATTTAATCGGTGAAGTTAACAAAGGCCTACATGCAATGTTTACCTTCATGAATACAGCACGTATTGGTACTGCTGTTCAAGGTATTGCACATGCTGAGTTATCTTTCCAAGGCGCATTACCATATGCCAAAGATCGTATGTCAATGCGTGCGCTTTCTGGTAAAAAAGATCCAGATAAAGTTGCTGATGCCATCATTCACCATGCAGACGTACGTCGCATGCTATTAACTCAAAAAGCAATCGCTGAAGGCGGTCGTGCAATGATTTACTACGCTGCGCAAATCGCTGACAAAATGACAGATGCGTTAACACGTGGTGATCAAGCTGCTTTTGAAGACTACGATGATAAACTTGGTTTCTATACACCAATTTTGAAAGGTTTCTTAACTGAACTTGGTTTAGAAGCTGCTAACCATGGTATGCAAGTTTACGGTGGCCATGGTTATATTAAAGAATGGGGTATGGAGCAAATCGCACGTGATGCCCGTATTGCGACCTTGTATGAAGGAACAACAGGCGTTCAAGCACTCGACTTGATTGGTCGTAAAGTGTTGTTAAGTTCAAAAGGTAAAGTAGTTCGTGAATACACGGCTGAAATCTTAAAATTCTGTGCTGCACATGCACGTAATAAGTATTTACGTCGTTTTGCTTGGGACCTAACTAAGCTTTGTGCTCAGTGGAATACTTTAACAGTTCGTATCATGCTTGCTGCACGTAAAGACCGCGACATCGTATCTTCTGCTTCTGTAGATTTCTTGATGTTCTCAGGCTACGTCATGATGGCTTATTTCTGGGCTCAACAAGCTGTGGTTGCTTCTGAAAAATTAGAAGCAGGTAACGGCCAAGAAACTGCTGAATTCTATAAAGCAAAAATCAAAGTTGCTGATTTCTACTTTGACCGTTTATTGCCACGTGCTCAAGGCCATGCAGAATCAATGGTGACTACATCTCGCACACTAACATCATTACCAGTTGAACACTTTAGCTTCGACTACTAATGATTTTTAAGTAGTGAAATGAAAAAGAGCGCAATTTATATTGCGCTCTTTTTATATAAAACAGTTATCTATTCTTTAGTCAAAACATACGCCCGATTTGGAACAAAATAATTTTGCTCTAAAAATTCACGATTTTTCCCATAGTCACTATAAAGTAGCTTTTCTAAGTTCGTGACCAATCTTTTATCGGAATCAAGGTTAAAATAAAAATTAACTTTAGATAACGGACATTGAATCGTTAACTCACGCTCTTTTTCATCTACTTTCCAATTTAAAGTAGGACATAACTGATTTACAGCGGCACTTTTAGCCCCGTCTTTACTTCCCACACGACCAAAATGAACAACATTCCAATAAGCCGAACCATTTGGTAATAAGTTTAAAATGTACTCAGCTTCGCCTGACTCACAATCAGCAAAAGCATCCTCACATGAGATACGAGTATGATAGCGCCCTACATATTGCAATGAGGCAGCATTTAATTTTTGGGTTTGATCAGAATTGTCTTCAGGTAAAAAAGTACGTCCAGCGACATAATCTAATGTTTTTATAGACGTGCTACTTTTTATTAAGTTTTCTTCATGATTAGAGCTAGAACTTGTAGTCGAATGATCTTTTGAATTGGTATGGTTTATATCGCAAGCACTAAGGGCCATGCATATTGCAGCCGCTACAACCACATGCTTAACTGAAAACCTAGACCACTTCAAAGACATATACATTATTCACAGATAACAGCAACAGCTATATTTACTATTCAAATCGGGTATTAGCTGATTGCCGCTTTAAACTCTTAAGCCCTGAAAGGGTGCATTTTAGTAGATGTTGGTTTCCTTCATTTCAATCCTTTACATATTTTAACTATTTTACTTTTTAAAGGACTTTAAACCTTTAATTTCGACACCATATTTTTATTAAGCAAGAGCAATAGCTTCTTGTAATTTTTATCTTTAAGGAGAATTAGATGGCCAGTTCTGGTTTATATCGCTCGAACCGACACAGCATGATCGCCGGTGTAATGGGTGGTATTGCTGAACGTTTTGGTTGGAACGTAACTTTACTACGTGTCATTTTTGTTTTGATCTCAATAATGAGTGCAGCCTTTCCAGGACTTTTAGTTTATCTGGTTTTATGGTTAGTCATTCCGAAAAAACAGCCAGAGCATATTGAAGGCTATCGACAATCCGTCCGAACAGTAAATGAAGAACAAGTACGTTAATTCATAACTTTGGTCGCTACGGTTGCATCCCCTAATCAACCGTAGCTTTTTTTATTCTAAAAATTATAGCTTTCGATTTAACTGTTGCTGTAATGCAGCAATCATATCTGCACGGCTAATCATTCCTATAAGCTTCCGATCTTCAACCACAGGAATATAGTTAAATGACTTCTCGACAAAGTACGGCACCAAATCTTGAATCGGTTGAGTTGGTAGTACCGTGACCACTCGACGGCTCATAATTTGTTTTACATAGTGCTGCCAAGAGTTTCTAGGGTCGGCTGCACCTTTAAACCATTCTACGACCTCATATAGTGCTAAAGTTCCGACCAAATGGTTTTCTGCATTTACTACAGGTAGGCTCATCAAGTTCACTTGTTTAAACTTATCGAGTGCCTGATGAATATCATCATCTTCATGTAGTTTAATCACATCACGACTCATAATATCCTGACAGACATATTGATTGACCATGCGCTCATTGGCATGCTCTTGTGCTTCTAAAATGATTTTTTCTAAGTCGTATTGGCTAATATCTAAAAGTTCAGTGTGATGTTCTAATGCGTACTCAATATCTTTGGGTTGAATCGATACTTTTTGAGTAGGCGTTGGGTCTTTACTACGTTCATTAAGGCGTGCGGTAACCGGATAATGTCGTCCAATCAATCGATTAAAGAAAACAGCAAATCCAAGTAAAAGTAACGAATTTAGTAAAACTGGATAAAAAATAAAATAAAAGCCCAACTTATGAATTGCGGCCCCACCTAGTACAGCCGTAATCGCAACCGCACCACTCGGTGGGTGCAAAGAGTCGGTGGTCATCATTAAAAATATGGCAAAACCTACTGCGACACTAAAAGCTGTGGTTAAATCTGGAATCCACTGTGCACAAGCAACACCAATAATTCCAGCCAGAGTATTACCAACAAGGACATTCCACGGTTGAGCCAAGGGACTGGTCGGCACAGCGAACAATAAAACAGATGAGGCACCCATTGGAGCGATGTACCAAGCATTAATTCCACCGAGAACATACCAGCTAATTAAGGAGGAAATTGCTAAACCACACAACGCTCCAATACCGCAAAGTAACCGTTCTTTTAAAGGTAAAACCTTAAAATTTGGCTTTAAAATCTGTAACCATTCTCGCTGTATAACACTCACAGTACACCTTTAGGGATATGCCGTTATTTATAACGGGCAAAAGTATACGCCCAAAGCTACATAAAGTGCATTTAAATTATATCTTTCAACAATAAGAAAACTCGCTGAACTATTCTTTATGATTTTAAAACTTTAATATTCCATCAATTTTTCATTTAAATAGCGCCAGTAACGTTTTGGTAAATATTGCACATGAAGTTTTATATTTTGCCGTTCAGTAATATTTACGCTCTTAAAATAATCCTTCCAAAGCTGATCATATAAAACTTCCTGCTCATCAAGCTCAAGCTGAAAGCTTTGACTCATGCCATTTTTTAAATTACGGTCAACCTCAGAGGCTTCGAGTGAAACTTCATGTACTTCTTGTAAGTCATAATACAGCCCGAACTTACGTTTCTCATCATAAATCAGCCAATGCTGATCTTGATAACGCCGTTTAAAATGGGGCTGAATTAGCGGTAAAACATTAAAATCTGGACACACCAGACTTAAAAAAAGCTCATCTTTGGTTTTCTTAAACCGAATAAAAGCTTCCATCCGATGCTTCTCTCGCCCGACCTTCTTCGTCCACTGTGCAATCGCTAAAACACTAGGATTTGAATAATCTTTTTCAATAGAAACAGGGCTAGTAAACACATAAATACAGTAGTTAAATAAATGCTGATAGGCGTCTAAAGATTCAGATAAAGAGGCAAAATAAAATTGTCTTAACGAAGAAGACGAAAGCTTTTTTTGTAGCGCAGACCAAACACGCTCGGCATGTTGCTCGTTATTTGAAACCTCAATTTTATCAGCAAATAAGCCATGTTGACCCGCATCATTCAAACAGAGTCTGACTTGTAATTCTTTAAATTGAAATGCACGAAAAACACAGCTTAGCAGCCCAACCATTGAACCATCAAAATAGTAAGCGACTTCATCATTAAACATGACTAAAACCCAAGGCTTAATTGTGGCGAGAGTTGCTGCACATATTTCGAAGATCCCTGCGTTAAAATCTGCTGCCGAATAAAACTTGATGATAGTTCTTTTTGGAATTTTGGACTGTCTTCGCAGCGGATAAAGAATTTTGCACGCTGATAGGCTACACCGAGTTTTTTAAGTAAATCGATATGGATTTTTCCAAAACGGCGTGCTTGCACAATTTTCTTGGCCGATTTCACTCCAATGCCCGGTACACGCAAAATCATTTGATAGTCGGCACGATTTAAATCTACTGGAAACTGCTCGGGATGCCTTAACGCCCAGCTTAATTTCGGGTCAACATCAAGGTCTAAGTTTGGGTGTTTTTCATTGACGATTTCATCAACCTGAAAGCCATAAAAACGCATCAGCCAATCGCTTTGATAGAGACGATTTTCACGCAGCAAAGGCGGTGCAGAACCCACTGCCGGCAAGTAATTATTTTCGGTATTAATTGGTATATAACCCGAGAAATAGACGCGTTTGAGTTTAAATTCTTTATAGTGCTTGTCTGCCATAAACAAGACATCTTGGTCTGACTCTTGATGGGCGCCAACCACCATTTGAGTAGTCTGCCCTGCTGGTACATATTTCGGCACATGCTTAATAATTTGTCGCTCATCTTTAAGCTGAATCAGCCTATCACGGACCAAACCTAAATCTTTTTGCACTTCCTGATGTGATTTTTCTGGGGCAAAAGTTTTTAGCCCTACCTCGGTCGGCATCTCTAAATTAATACTCATCCGGTCAGCATATAAACCTGCCTCATGAATCAGTTCAGGCGATGCTCCCGGAATCGTTTTTAAGTGAATATAACCATTAAAATTTTCTTCAAGGCGCAACTTCTTTACGACTTGAAGCATACGCTCCATCGTGTGATCTGCCGATTTAAAAATGCCTGAGCTTAAAAATAAGCCCTCAATATAATTACGGCGGTAAAAATTAATGGTTAAATCCACCACCTCTTGCACCGTAAATGCTGCACGCTGGACATCATTAGAACGACGTGAAACACAGTAGGCACAGTCAAAAATACAAACATTACTAAATAGAATTTTTAAGAGAGACACACAGCGGCCATCTTCAGTATAGCTATGGCAAATACCTGAATGACTGGCATCTCCCAAACCTTTATCTTTATTTTTACGGTCACTGCCACTTGATGAACAAGACACATCATATTTAGCAGCATCAGCAAGAATCTGTAGTTTTTCTCGAATGCGATCAGACATATCAAACGACTCATTTATGGCATCGTTTAAAAAATATCATTTTGCATGCGTAAATTTAATCTAGTGAAGTACGCTCGGCGTCATGAGGTGACGTTTAAAATAATCTGTCTTAATTAACGTATTCTTCTAGTTGCTTTATACGCTCGGCATATTCTTGCATTGGGCAATATGAATACATCGGTGAGCCAATGTATGAGCCTGCATTATTACATTCCTGATCTACATACGCTTTCCAAAGTCGCTGAGATTTTAGAATATCTTGGTAACGCTCTGGCTGTTTGTATTCTTCGCTTTGTGTGCGAATTTGATCAATCAGAGCAACTATTTTTTCCTCATAAGTCTTTTTAGCTTGTTCAGAACAACTATGCACAACCATGTTGTTAATACTTTCAAGCTGCATTTCCTTAATGGTCCGCTCTACACATTGGTTGTATTCATCTTGCTCATCAGCATCGGTCTGTGCATAAAGCCATGTACTACAAAAAAGGCTGGATAAAACAAGGAGTTTGCAGCAAAATTTCAGCATAATTTTTCTCGATTCTATAATTTTTAATATGCTTCAATATAGCAAAAAAACGATTATTCGCGCACTTGCGCTAGCTCCCATCCCTTTGTTGAGTATATCCGCCTTAGGAATAATTATATTAAATGCAGAATTTAGCCTTTATTCGGTTGCAGCTATTTTTCTAGCCCATTTCTTATTTTATTTACTTTCTTATGGCCTTCTGGTTATTCCTTTCGCATATATCACTTCATATTTTCTCGCGCGTAAAAATCGTTTAAATCTGATGAGTATTTTTATCTGCGCAACTGTCATCTGGATTTTGATTAGCCCTATTGTACGCTTGATTTTTGTCGGTTCATTCCCTTCTCCTTGGTGGCATATTTATAAGATATACAGTTTTTACCTTATGATTTTATTTACTAGCTTTTGCTACTGGCTGAGCTTGAAATGGTTGAGGCGAAAACAAATAGGCTAATCACACATTCCTATGATTAAGCCTTTGCCACTCCCCCACAAAATCCTTATACTTAGTGGCAATTTTTCTCATAAATTCGTGGATGCTACATGAGTCGCGCCATCTCGCACATTGATACATTTCAGGGCTTAATTCTTGCCCTACAAAACTATTGGGCCGAACAAGGCTGCGTCGTACTACAACCTTACGACATGGAAATGGGCGCTGGAACATTCCACACCGCAACATTCTTACGTGCTTTAGGGCCTGAGACTTGGAACGCGGCATACGTTCAACCTTCACGTCGTCCAAAAGATGGCCGCTATGGTGAAAACCCGAACCGTTTGCAACATTACTATCAGTTCCAAGTGGTACTTAAGCCAAATCCAGACAACATCCAACAGCTTTATCTCGATTCTTTAAAAGCAATCGGGATCGATACGCTTACTCACGACATCCGCTTCGTAGAAGACAACTGGGAATCTCCGACGCTAGGTGCTTGGGGCTTAGGTTGGGAAGTTTGGCTTAACGGTATGGAAGTGACTCAGTTCACTTACTTCCAACAAGTCGGTGGTGTTGAATGTTACCCAGTAACAGGTGAAATCACTTACGGTTTAGAACGTCTTGCAATGTACCTTCAAGGTGTTGACTCGGTTTATGACCTTGTTTGGACGAAAGGCCAATTTGGTACTGTGACTTACGGTGACGTATTCCATCAAAATGAAGTTGAGCAATCAACTTACAACTTTGAATACGCTCCAGTTGAAAAACTATTTGAACTGTTTGATTTTTACGAATCAGAAGCAAACCGTTTAATTGAAGCAAAACTTTCTCTTCCTGCGTATGAG
Organism: Acinetobacter lactucae; assembly: GCF_013122135.1. Taxonomy (NCBI): domain Bacteria; kingdom Pseudomonadati; phylum Pseudomonadota; class Gammaproteobacteria; order Moraxellales; family Moraxellaceae; genus Acinetobacter; species Acinetobacter lactucae. Next base: position 400,521 of record NZ_CP053391.1, on the reverse strand, counting down.
CAAGTTGTTAAAGCGTCTCATACCTTTAACTTGCTAGATGCACGTGGCGCAATTTCTGTGACTGAGCGTCAACGTTACATTTTACGTGTACGTACTTTAGCGCGTGCAATTGCACAAAGTTATGTACAAGCACGCGCAGAGCTTGGCTTCCCAATGGCAGAACCACACTTACGTGATGAAGTATTGGCACAGCTAAAAGCACAAGCTGAAAGTGAAGCAGCAAAGGCGGAGAAAAACTAATGAGCAAGCATACTGTTTTATTCGAACTTGGCTGTGAAGAGCTTCCACCAAAAAGCTTAAAAACGTTACGTGATGCTTTACAGGCAGAAACGGTAAAAGGCTTAAAAGATGCGGGCTTAAACTTCGCATCAATTGAAGCTTATGCTGCTCCACGTCGTTTAGCGCTTAAAATTGTTGATATCGATGCTGCTCAAGCAGACACACAAAAACGTTTTGATGGTCCTGCTGTTCAAGCGGCTTATGATGCAGAAGGCAAACCGACTAAAGCGCTCGAAGGCTTTATGCGTGGTCAAGGCATTACTGTTGATCAGCTTTCTACTTTCCAAGCAGGTAAAGTTGAAAAAGTTTGCTATCTAAAAGATGTGAAAGGTCAAAGCCTTGACGCTTTACTTCCACAGATTTTACAAACTGCATTAGACAATTTACCAATTGCGAAACGTATGCGTTCTGCTGCAAGCCGTACCGAATTCGTACGTCCAGTGAAATGGGTTCTCTTACTCAAAGACGACCAAATTGTTGACGCAACTATTCAAGATCACAAAGCTGGTAATGTGACTTATGGTCACCGTTTCCATGCACCTGAGGCTGTGACTTTAGCGCATGCAAATGACTACTTAGCCGCTTTAGAAAAAGCTTACGTCGTTGCTAACTTTGAAAAGCGTCAAGCGACTATTCAAGAACAAGTGAAAAAGTTAGCTGATGAAGTGAATGCAACTGCGATTGTTCCAGCTGACTTACTTGATGAAGTAACAAGTCTGGTTGAATGGCCTGTGGCGTTACGTGCAACTTTTGAAGAGCGCTACTTAGCTGTTCCTCAAGAAGCTCTTATTACGACGATGCAAGACAACCAGAAGTATTTCTGTTTGATCAATGCGGAAGGTAAATTACAGCCTTACTTCATTACTGTTTCAAACATTGAGTCTAAAGATCCAACTCAAATTATTGAAGGTAACGAAAAAGTCGTTCGTCCTCGTTTGTCTGATGCTGAGTTCTTCTTCTTACAAGATCAAAAGCAACCACTTGCATCTCGTAAAGAAAAATTGGCAAACATGGTATTCCAAGCACAGCTTGGTACGCTTTGGGATAAATCAACACGTATTGCAAAACTTGCTGTTGCATTATCTTCAATCACTGGTGCAAACCCAGCCGATGCTGAAAAAGCTGCATTACTTGCTAAATGCGACTTAACCTCTGAGCTTGTTGGTGAATTCCCAGAACTTCAAGGTATTGCTGGTACTTACTACGCACGTATTGAAGGTGAAAACACTGAAGTTTCAGAAGCTTTAGGTGAGCAATATTTACCAAAATTTGCGGGTGATGTTTTACCTAAAACCAAAACTGGTACAACGATTGCCCTTGCTGACCGTTTAGATACACTTGTTGGTATTTTCGGTATTGGACAAGCGCCTACAGGTTCTAAAGACCCATTTGCGCTTCGTCGTTCAGCAATTGGTATCTTACGTCTAATCATTGAAAATGAGCTAGACGTAACAATTGAAGAATTAGTTAATCTTGCACTTCAAGGTTATGGCGATATCGTTAAAGACCACGATAAAACTCGTGCTGATGCTGTTGCATTCTTGGAAGGCCGTTACCGTGCTAAGTACGAAGACCAAGGTGTTGCTGTTGACGTACTTCAAGCCGTTCAAGCTCTTGCACCAAAATCTCCACTTGATTTTGACAAGCGTGTAAATGCAGTAAATCACTTCCGTACATTACCTGAAGCTGCTGCACTTGCTGCTGCGAACAAACGTGTTGCTAACATTCTTGCCAAAGAAGCAACTCCTGAAGGTTCTGTAGTTGAAGCAAACTTGGTTGAAGATGCTGAAAAAGCATTATTTGCTGAACTTCAAGCAGTGACACCTGTAGTTGAACCATTACTTGCAGCAAAAGACTACACTGCTGCTCTTTCTAAGCTTGCAGCACTTCGCGCGCCGATTGATGCATTCTTTGATGGTGTAATGGTAATGGCGGATGATGCTGACCTAAAAGCAAACCGTTTACGTTTATTGGCTCAGTTACGTAACTTGTTTACTGCTGTAGCTGATGTGAGTGTGTTGCAGGGTTAAGATTATATAGAAATTAATTTTCGTATAATTAAAGCTTATTAAAACCATGTTTTCATTCTAGTTGGAAACATGGTTTTTTTATTGAAGAATTTCATTCGATATAATTATAAATGATTATTTTGCAGCCAATTAATAAATAAGAATTATTTACTTCCTTCACATTTCATCCATAGTTCAATAAACTAAAACAAATAATTACCAAACTTCACAAAGTACCAATGCAATGAAAAATTTAAATTTATTACTTATATCAACATTATTATTTACTGGATGTGCAACGACTAAATCGATTCAATATCCAGTTGCGGGTAAACAAACCTCTCTTTCTGTTTCTTCAGAACAATTATCGTCAATGACTGAATCAGGTGCAGGTGATTACTTTGTAAAAGACAGCCAAATATTAGTTGGTGATTCAAGCAATGCTTCGGCCAGCCCAGTTTCTGGAATGTTCGGTCTTATCGGAGTAGGTGTTGCAATGGCAATTGATAAAAATGCAAATAGTTCAGCCATTGAAAAAAGCTCTCTTAATCAACCTATTAAATTTGACCAGTTAATACATCAAAAAATTAACGATTCTTTCGCCCAAAATAAAGCAGATCCAACACTTAAACTACTTGATTTAAATCAGGCATCTGAAGTTAAAATTGTGCCTTATTCACGTCTTTCTTTCCGTGAAAAGCCAGTTGTAAAAGTGAATTTTGGTTTAAAGACCCAATTTAAAAATGCGGCAGACAATAATGCAGATACAAAACGCTTATATCACTATGTAAGTAAGGAACGTATTTCTTTATCTGAATGGGAAGCCCAAAATAATTTATTATTTATGAAAAAAGCAGATCAAGCATTTAGCGCTCTTAGCCAAGTATTCACTTTAGATTTACAACATCAATTAAATTTAAAAGCATTTGATGAGAACAAGCAAAAGAGCTGTAAAACTAATGCAGATACATCCTTAGTTTCTTTTATTCAAACCCCTGACAATTTATGTGTTGGCGTAGTTAAAACAAGCAAAGGCGAGGTATTTCAAAATAGTATTTATATCGTTGAACAATAATAAAAACTACTAATTAACATCAAATAAAAGAGAGAACTACTTAAGCTTAAGTAGTTCTCTAATGTAGTTAAATAAACGCTTTAATTTCTTCTAAACTTTTCGATGGCTCAAACCACATAAAATCATAATCGGCCACATCATGAATATAAAACGGGTCATTTTTCATGATTTCTTCAGCTTCTTGAATCGAAGAGCTTAGAACTAAAATTACCCCACCTACTCTATTTTCTCGACGTCCAGATGCCAGAAATTTCTTTTGCTCATAGTAATGGTCTAAAAATGCAATATGCTCTTTGAGTACAGCATCAACTTCGGCTAATGGTTTTTTATAGGTTAGGGTAACAACAATCATCTCATTCTCTTAAAATAAGCAGCACATGACAGAACATCGATCTACAGATAGTTTAATGATCTATAGCTTATTCGATAGTACGCCTATTCCCCCAATTCATCCACACCAAACTCCCCACAATAATTACTCCACCTAGCAGCACCATCATGGATGGTTTTTCATTTAAGAAAAGCACTGCCAAACTCATTGCGACAATAGGCGAGCAATATAAAAAATTCGATGCAATCGTTAACGGCATATTTTTAAGTACATAGCCCCAAAGCACATAAGCCATCGCACTTGGGAAAAGACCCAGCAAGACAATCGACATATTGGCTTGCCAAGTAGCATGTAAAATTTCACTAGGTAAATGAGCACTATAAAATAGTAAAGGAATAGTCCCGAACCAAATGATGTAGCACATCATGCTTAAAGCATCATAATTTAAAGCAAATTTCTTATATAAATTAAAGTAGAGACCCCATGCAATTGCAGCTAAAACAATCAATAAACTATAAGGACTCGGTACACCAAAACCATGATCTCCACTGACCACCAATACGGCACCGCAAAGTCCTAGCAAAATACACAACCACTGCTTAAAACTGATTTTTTCTTTAAAAAGCAAAGCTGAAATAATAAAGGTAAATAACGGAATAGATTGACTTAAAATGCTGGAAGCAACTGCAGTCACATATTGTTGGCCTGTATTTATTAGCAAATGATGCAGCGTCACAGAGAAAAAACCTAATACAGCAAGCGCAGGAGCATCTTTCCACTTTAAAGGCTGAATGCCTTTTTTCATGACCAAAAGCAGTAAAAAAAACGATGCAATCAAAAAGCGGAGCAAGGCAATGTGCTGCGGTGTATATGAATGCAAAGCACTATGTACACCAATAGGTGAATAGCCCCAACAAAAAACGGTCACAGCAATACATAAATAGAGCTTAAATGCTGGAGGCTGAGTTACGGCAGCAAGAGAAATTGCCATGTTAAATCTGCACTAACGAATTGGAACTCTTTCATCATATGCGCATGGATAGTTGAATAAAATTAACTTATATTAAGTTAAATATTCATTAAAAGTGAATGATAAAACATGGATATCGCTCAGTTAAAAATGTTCCAAACCGTGGTTGAATGCGGAACAATGGCTAAAGCATCAATGCAACTGCATTGCGTACCATCCAACATCACAACACGGATTAAACAACTCGAAGAAGAACTGGGTGCACCGCTGTTTTACCGAGAAGGGAAAAGTTTAAAACTCACCCCATCTGGAGAAATCTTCCTCAATTATTGCCATAAAATTTTAGCGCTATGTGATGAGGCAAAACGTAGTATTCACCCTGATGCCCCACCTTCTGGCCCATTAAAAATTGGAGCAATTGAATCTTCTGCCACAACTCGCCTACCTAATTTGCTGGCGAAATACCATCAACGTTTTCCAGAAGTTTCCATTCAAATTATTACTGGCACGTGGAAACAGTTATTACTCGATATTTCTCAGCATAAACTTGATGGTGCGATTGTCGCGGGTAATATTGATTTTCCAATGCTTAATAAACTCAGCATTTACCAAGAAGACATGGTCTTAATCGCATCTCACTCTTTGGGAGAGATTCATTGCCAAGAAGACCTGATTGGTAAAGAAATTTTTATGTGGACTGAAGGCTGTCCTTACCGTGCAGCCCTCGAAGAATGGCTTAAACTGAAAAATATCTCTCTTCCCATTACTAGCATTACCAGCTATGCCACGATTATTGGCTGTGTGAGTGCAGGCTCAGGGGTGGCCTTAGTACCTAAGAGTATTTATGAGCAATATAAGAATTTAGCCCATATTCAAAGTTATAAGTTTGAATATCTTTCCTTTATGCAAAATCACTTTTTCTGGCACAAAAATGTGAGTAACCATAAAGCTCGAGATATGTTTATAGAATTAATTAAGTCTGAATTTTGTTTGTGAGTCCTTGGTCTCATTGTTTTACTGCTATTAAATGATGATTTATCGTAATCAAATCGTATGGGTTTTATCTCATTGCAGTACAAGCTTTATTTTTAACAGTAAGATCACCACTTCATCTTTTGATTCTGGTTGGGGAGATTGATCCATATGAAAACCTTACAAGTGTTATGCGTTGCAAGTTCTATATTGGCTTCATCAACCTTATTTGCAGAAACAACACAGCCACAACAAGTTGTTGAAACGACACCCAAAACACAACCTTATGGTGACAATCCTAGCTTAGGGCGCGTACTATTGTATAAAACAGGCAAAGGCATACAAAATTTAGGAAACTCTATTCAAGGTGCTTCTGAAAAAACATCGAATAAAATTAGTGAGAAATGGCAAGACACCAAAGAATTTACTGCTGAAAAAGCAGAAGTCGTTCAACAAAAAGCAGATACAGCCAAAGTATTTACTGAACAGAAAATAGAGCAAGCCAAACAAAATATGACCAGTAGCCGAAATGGTGAAAATATTCCGATCGAGCAAGGTGAATTAAGTAAGTCGAGCACAACAGCTAACTAATTTTTTGGATAGCGCGATAACTTCGCGCGCTTATAAACACAGATATTCATCTAGAAATAATGTCATTAACTATAAGAAAGCTAGGAATCTGCCCTATGAATAGTCAAAAACTCCTCTTTTCAACATTATGCTGTTTAGCATTAACTGCATGTGCGACCTCTGCACCTCCTTCTTCTTCCTCTTATTCTCAAGCGCAAGTTTTAGAACAAGATACGAATATTGAGGCTTATCCATCCACCACAGGTAATGTAGCCAAACTCATTAAACAAGATAAACAAGCTTGTATGATTGAATTTACAGGATACTTAGGAGGTGGACATGTGACTGAACACTGGGTATTTAATGATAAAGGACTAATTTCAGCTACATCTTTCACCCAACAATACCCTGATGAGTCAGGCATATTAAATCAAGCAACAAACTCTACAACCAAAAGCTCAACCACTTTTAACATTCAAGATCCAGAAATTCAGAATAATTTTAAAAAGCTTCAAAACAACTTTAATCCCGCGAATTTAGAAAAGTGTCATTAATACTTTTTCATAAAAAGCCCGTTGCAGAAGTTACCTTTTGCAACGGGTTATAGCTATTTTAAAAATTTCTTGGACCTTATTTTAAAAATTATAAATAAGCTATTAATTAATGGTTAAACCATTTGTTGCTGCCAGTAAATCAATACGAGGGAAAACTAAGCCTGTTCTTGAATCAGTAACTGGCTTACCTGTCGTTTTTAAACGGCTAATGGTTTGATCAATAGTTTCTGCTGGACTCACACTATTCGCTCGTAATAAAGCAAACGTACCTGCCACATGTGGTGCCGCTTGAGATGTACCGCCCATGGTATAGCCCCCTGCGGTAATCAATGCACCTGGGGCTAATAAAGTCACCAGCTTACCTCCATTACTAAAGCATGTTACCTTGTCGGCTGCTGTAGTTGTATCCGTACAATTACTCCATGATAAACCACCTAGGTTACTGTCATAGACAGCACCCACTCTTACTGCGCCAGCAACACAAGCAGGAGATGAAATTCCATCTGAAAATGCATCATTACCTGAAGCTACCACCGGGACCACGCCTGCAGCTCTCGCATTAGAAAATGCGGTTGCATAACTGCTATTACTACACTCTGAAGTGTATTTAACGCCCGGTACGCCCAGGCTTAAATTCACCGCTTTGATGTTATAAGTTTGGGCATTATTTACAGCCCAGTTAATCCCCGCAAGAATATCACTATCATAGGCAGTACTAACCCATTTACCTTGGGATCTGACCTTTCTAAAAACATCAATGCCTATAATTTTAGTCTTAGATGCAACTTTAGAGACAATCCCTGAAACATTACTACCATGACCATCATCATCTAAAGTGCTGTCATCTGGTGCACTATCAAATGAATAAGCAACCCGACATGTGTTTGATGGTGTATTTACTGCCGTACACCCAAAGTCAGAGTGAAGATAATTTACGCCTGTATCAATCACTGCCACACTAGAGCCCTCACCCGTAAAACCATTGGTGTTTGCTTGTGGTTGATTAATTAAAGGTAAACTTTCATTGGTTGTAGTACGGTTAATACGATTTGGATAAACCGCTTTAACATTCGGATCATTTAATAAAGAGACTAAAGCTTCGCGATTACTAATCCGATAAAAAGCTAAAGGCAGATTATTATAGTCTCGAAGCACTTGGATGCCGCCAGCCCGGTTAAATCTTGCCTGTATATTCTTTTTATTCGTTGCAATATAACTTCGCCGTTCTAAACCGGAAGGCACACTCACCGAAGGAATATTATATTCAACAATTAAATCATTAGATTCATTGGTGACCAAGGCATCTAAATCGATTTTACCCTGAAGCACTTTTTGTTTTGCTGCCTGATTTAACTGCTGTTTGGCTCCCTTAGAATCCAAAGGAAGAGCGAAAGCTGTTGTACTTAATATTGTAGATAGACCTAATAGTAATAACGTTTTACTTTGCATTATTTTTCTCCGCAGTTCTCTGGTAAAGAACATTTGAACGTCTAGTATTTCTTGGATAAAGAAGACTAGATTATTTAAAGTGTTTTAATTTCATTAGCAGGATCTTTTTCTGGAGCAATCGGTTGAATAGAAAGATCACTTTTTGTGTCATAAAAAGGAACAGTATCTGCAGATACTGGTTTAGGTTGTGTTGAATTTAAAGGTACGTTTTTAAGTTGAGTAGGCTCCTTAAGTTTAGAATGTAAAGATGAAGTGTCTGATTGTGATGAATTCGGCTTGTGTAAAGCAGAATTGAACACATCAGATGCACCGCTTGATGGCTTAAAATAGAGAACAACGGCGACTAAGCCGAGTAATACGACAAGGGAAGCAATAATTTTCATCATTTAAGATCTCTGTTTTTTTGTTTATAGACATCTATTTTTATTTTTGATTATTCGAAATAAAGTGCTATTTCTTTAGATACATTTCATGTGAAATTTCTATTTCATAAAATATAAACATTAGAAAAGCTAAAGTACCTTTTCCCGAATAAGCAAAAATATAGTTCTGCCCTGTGCATTTATATTTCTGGCAGAATATGGTTCAAAAAAGTGCTAAAAACGCTTTATTCACATAATAAGCAATAACTATGCCGTTTCCACTAACAAATAATGAGACTCAAATCATAATTAGAGATATAGGTACAGGATAATAAAGAAGAGTAATTTTCAGAAAAGTTAAAATTTGCTGTTAAAAAGAGAAAAGACAAAATTAGACCAGTTTAATTAGCATAACTAACAAATAAACATTCTTTTTCACTTTATTATTAATTTTTATTAATCTTCACAATTTATCCCTAGTCTGTTTACTAAGCGTAACACTGTTGTAACATTTTGATGAAGTGAGTTCCCAAGCCTATATCACCTTGGCTATGATTCGTTTGCGTTTATGAAATACCTCACTAAAAAGGTATATTCTTTGAAGGATATCGCAATGAAAATGATGAAAACAGCTATCGTTACTGCAAGTGTTCTTGCTTCTGCCTCTATTTTTGCACAAAGTGCAGGCGTTAATGCAGGTGCTTCTGCTCAAGTAAATGTACAACCGGGTGGTCTTGTTAGTGGCGTAGCCAATACAGTCAAAAATACTGCACACACTGTAGGTAGCACAGCTAAGCATGCTGGTCATGTAGCTGCTGACACTACGGTTAAAGCAACTAAAAAAACAACAGGAAAAGTGACTGAACTTTCTTCTAAAGCTGCAAATGGCACTAAGCATTTTGCTAGCGAAGCTGCGACAGGTACTAAAAATGTAGCAACTAAAGCTGCAACTGGTACTAAACATTTTGCTACCGAAGCAGTAACAGGAACTAAAAATGTAGCGACTAAAGCTGTAAACGGTACTAAAAATCTAGCAGTTGAAGCAAAAGCTGATACAAAAGCAAGTGTTGATGCTGTAAAAGCTAAAGTTGCAGAAAAACAAGCTGACCAAAAAGAATTTACTGCTGAAAAACAAGCTAATGCTCAAGCGCATGTAGATGCAGTAAAAACTCGTGTAGCTCAAAACCAAGCTGAGCAAAAAGAATTTGTAGCTGACACTAAAGCTGATGCTCAAGCAAAGTTAAATGCAGCTCAACCAGCACATGCAATTAACGCTCAAACTGGTGTAAATGTGGGTGTTAACGTTGGCCCTGTTGGTGTTAACACCAACGCAAATGTAAATGCTGGTGCTCAAGCGTCTACACAAAAAGCTGAAAAGAAATCTTGGGTTAAAGGTCTTTTCGGTACTAACTAATAAATCACATAAATAAAAAAGGGCAATTCATTGCCCTTTTTTATTTCTCAAAAATCAAGCATTCAACTCATTTCAGTTAAAACTAAACCCGCACGCAAACCAATTTTCACATTTGGATTTGGAAATAAAATCCAGACCTGATCTTGCTCAACCACATAATTACCAGAAGGTTGAGTCGCAATGATTTCGCCTTTAGTAAAAGTCGAAAAATTTGGAGCCTCAGCCGATAAATTCATCTGAAAATCTTCATCTTTTTTAATTAAAGAATCAGATACTTTAAAGACCCGAATTTTTGTTTTATTACGTGGTGGCAAAGCTTGATCAGAAACCACATGTCGAATAACTTCATCAATTGCTGCAAACTGGCTCAGGTCATTTTGTCCAAATGGTAAGGCTTTGCCTAACTCTAAAGTTGCACTCGCAGCCTTAAAATTTTCACTCGTAAAATGTGTAAACGTTTTACCTACCGCATTGTGATAAACCAAAGCATCTAAATCAGCTGCTTCCAGACTTGCTTTTAAATCTGCATCATAGCCATGCGTTTGATATGGAAATAAAGCGAAAGTAGGCAATAAAGAGGCACGAATTGCGGTGTGCAAATCATAGTGATAACGTTTTGCCTGACTCGAACTTTCCTGAAAGAAAGTGGCAACTGTCTGCTCTAAAACTTCAGCGCGCTTAGATTCTTCAGTCACAGGCAGATTTTTATACCCACCACAGAACATGCGGTTTACATCGTCATGCACATAGCGTTTGCCTTGACGCATTGCATAAGGGTTACCCAATACAAGCAGCAACCTCACAGCAAGCTTTAAACGTCCTGCGAATAAATCTGTGCAAAGATGAGATAATAATTCAATTGGTGCTGTTTCATTACCATGTACTCCAGCTGACAGTACGACGGCTTTGTCGTACTGTGTGTTTGGCGTACATTCAAGAAGTCCCTCACCCAGCCAACGCCAAGAAAAATTATCTTGTTTTCCTTCGCGGGTTGTAGGCTGCTCACCTTGTAAGGTTAATGCTAGAAAATCTTGCATGTCACCTCCTCATTATTTTTGGAAAGGATAAACCGAACCCAAACCTAAAATTTTGGTTAGCTCGTCAAGTGCCATACGGCTTTCCATTAACAAATGCGGATCAGCCAAATCTTCTTGTGCTAAACGATCACGATAATGTTTATCTACCCATTGATTGAGCGTGCTAAACAATTGATCATTCATTAGTACTTTTGGATTTACAGCGTTTAACTCAGTTTCGTTTAAAGCTACACGTAAACGTAAGCAAGCCGGACCACCACCATTACGCATACTTTCACGTAAGTCATATACCTGAATAGCATCAATTGGTGTGCCCATCTGAATCATGTCATTCAAATAGCCCCACACTGCTGCATTTTGACGAGACTCTTCTGGTACAACAATGGTCATTCCCCCATCTGGACGAGTCAAAATTTGGCTATTAAATAAATAGGTTGCTACGGCATCATCAACGGTAACACGGTTTTCAGGGACTTCAATTGAAATAAAGTCTTCACCGATGCTTGCCATTTTTTGACGAATTTCAGCAAAAGCCTGATCTTGATTTAAAAAGGCATGTTGATGATGGAATAAAACCTGTTGGTTACTTACTGCGATCACATCGTTATGGAAAACGCCCTGATCAATCACATCAGGATTTTGCTGAACAAAAACGGTATATGCATCATCTAAACGGTGCAAACGTGCAATTGCTTCACTCGCCTCGCGCGTCTGACGAGCCGGATAACGTTTTGGTCCCGGTAGGCCATTATTTAAATGTTGTTGACCATAAACAAACACCTGAACACCGCGCTTAGCATAATCACCACCTAAACGATTGTGATTTGCTGCACCTTCATCACCAAACAAAGCCACTTGTGGCAATGCTTCATGGTGTACAAAGTGGCGTTCATTTTTAAAGATGGCTTGTAAAACTTGGCTTGTAGTTTCAGCTTCAATTGAACGATGAAACTTATTGTTCAGGTTCGCTGCTGTAAAATGCACGCGCTCATCTTGACTATCTGCCGAAGGTGAAACAGTAGCTGCATTGGCAGTCCACATTGGAGAAGCAGAACTTAAAGATGATAATAGTTCAGGTGAATGACGCATTGCTTGAGCAATAACACTAATGTCATCTCCCGTAAAACCTAAACGACGTAACATTGGAACATGTGGACGCTCATGCGGAACAAGTACACCTTGTTTCATTCCCATGTCAGCCAAAGCTTTCATCTTTAGCAAACCTTGTTTAGCTGCTAATTTGGGGTTCGAGGTATTATTACGGTTTTTCGTCGATGCTTCATTACCAAAAGACAAACCCGCGTAGTGATGCGTTGGCCCCACTAAACCATCGAAATTTACTTCATATCCTTTCATTTTTTCTTTCCTTAGTGTTTAAGGCAACACAATCCCTGGAGATAATTTTTCTGGTAAGGTTAAGCTGTCACTTTCAAGTGATGCCATCGGCCAAGCACAATAGTCAGCAGCGTAAAAAGCACTCGCGCGGTGATTACCAGATGCTCCGACACCACCAAATGGTGCAGCACTTGAAGCACCAGTTAATGGCTTATTCCAATTCACAATACCTGCACGCGCTTCAATGAGTAAGTCATCAAACAGTTCACGCTTTGGAGAAACCAAACCAACCGACAAACCAAAACGAGTTGCATTAGCAATTTTTAATGCTTCTTCAAAGTTGTCATAACGCTGAATTGTGGTAAGCGGACCAAAATATTCTTCATCCGGAATATCTTTCACGCCTGTGACATCAACAATACCCGGGGTAAGTAATGAGCTCTCTTGTTGTGGACGCGTCATTGCTAGTAAACTTTTTGCACCAAGCTCAAGTAACTTTTGTTGAGCATTCATCATGTTTGTTGCAGCAACTGACGAGATTACCCCACCCATAAATGGTTGTTGCTCATCGTTCCAACGACCAACTTTTAGGTTTTTAGCAACTTCAACAAAACGTTGAATAAATGCATCACCTTCAGCACCATTTTTTACCAAGATGCGACGCGCACATGTACAACGCTGACCTGCCGAAACAAAAGCAGATTGAATCGCAAGATTCACTACAGCATCGACATCAACAATTTCATCAATAATCAATGCATTATTGCCGCCCATTTCAAGCGCAAGAATTTTTTCAGGTGCACCCGCCATTTGTTTGTGTAGGTGATAACCTGTGTTCGCACTTCCGGTAAACAATAAACCATCAATTTCATGTGAGGCAGCCAAGGCTTCACCTGTGGTGCGTCCACCTTGCACCAAATTCATCACACCATTTGGCAGACCAGCTTGTTGCCAAAGTTTTACAGTTTCTTCAGCACTCCAAGGCGTTAATTCACTTGGTTTAAAAACAACTGTATTGCCAGCAAGCAATGCAGGAACAATATGCCCATTTGGTAGATGGCCCGGGAAGTTATATGGACCGAAAACTGCAAGTACACCATGCGGACGATGACGTAAAGATGCTACACCATCGGCCATTTCAGTTGAGCTTTCGCCTGTACGCTGGTGGTAAGCACGAATTGAAATCGCAACTTTACCAATCATTGATTGAACTTCAGTTAATGTTTCCCAAAATGGCTTACTGGTTTCTTGGCTAATGACTTCTGCTAAATGCTTTTTATTTTCTTCAAGCAAAGCCGCGAATTTTTCAACAATCGCCACACGCTCTGTAAGTGGTAAACGCGCCCAAGGTGGAAATGCAGTACGCGCTGCCTGACAAGCTTGCTCTACATCAGCAGCAGTAGCCTCGGCACCTGACCATACAGTTTGGTTATCAACTGGATTTGTTTTTTCAAATGTTGCACCGCTGCCTTGTAACCAGACACCGTTTATAAATAAAGAGTTTGACATCAGGATACTTCCATTGGATTTAGTGATAGCACACGAACAACGTGACCTTCTTGTATACCGAGTTTGTCAGCTTGTTCATGTGTTAAATTTATTGTGTTATCAACAAGATCAAGCTTTAACAACATTGCCTTGTAGTCATGATAATTATCATTGGCAACGAGATATTGGGTCTTACCGACCGCAGCTTCACTTGTAATTTTGACGTTTAGTAACTGACTTTCTTTTACTGCTCTCAATTCATCAATATTGGCTTCAATGGTTGGACCCGCATCAAAAATATCGACATATCCTTGATAGCGTAAGCCTTCCGACTCAAGCACATGATAAGCAGGCAAAGTTTGTGGATGCATTTTTCCAATCACCTCTTGCGCGTCTTTTGGCAAGAGATCTACATAGACTGGAAAACGAGGCATAAGCTCTGCAATAAATACTTTTTGCCCAATTCCACTCAAATAGTCTGCTGTTGAGAAATCCATATTAAAGAAATGGTGACCAATCGCGTCCCAAAATGGAGAACATCCATTTTCATCTGAGAAACCGCGCATTTCAGCAATTAATTTTTTCTCAAAATATTGTTTAAAGGCAGCGATAAACATAAAACGGATTTTCGATAAGAATTTACCGTTTTGGTTTTCACGACGCTCTGGATCTAAAAATAATGTACAGAGTTCGCTACTACCTGTTCTGTCATTACTTAAAAATAAAGTAGGGAGTGACTTATAAACATTTAATGCTTTTGAAGCGTGTACCTGAGTACCAACATGAAAGTTGTACCAAGGTTCAATGAGCCCTACAGCAACTTCAATTGCACTTAACCCAATAACACGTTGAGCTTCTGTATCTTCAAGAACAAACAGATAGCCTTGTTCACTTTTATGGACATTGCCATTTAAAGTATTGCGAGTACGTGAAATTCGAGCCGAAAGTGTATCCATATTTTGTGGCAAGGAAGTCAGGCCTACACCCGACTTACCTGCTAATTTATAAATATCTTCAAGGTCTCGAAACTCGGCATGACGGACGATCATCATGGCTAGCTTTCCTTTTTTTTATTTAGCCAACTTTGCCAATGCGCGTTTTAAACGAGCAATTCCTTCATCAATATCTTGTTCAGGAATAATCAGAGACGGTGTAAAACGAACTACATTCGGGCCTGCAATTAAAGCAAGTAAACCTTCTTCACCTGCCCAAGTCGTAATATCTTTCGCTTTCCCTGCATATTCAGCTTTTAATTCACAACCAATCAGTAAGCCTTGACCACGAATTTCTTGAAAAATCGGGTATTCAGCATTTAATTTATTTAATGCGTCAAGGAAATATTGATGGCGGTGCCTTACACCTTCAAGTACTTCCGGCGTATTAATAAATTCAAATACTGCACCCGCAACCGCACTTGCTAGCGGGTTACCACCATAAGTCGTACCATGTGTGCCTACAGAAAAATGCGGAGCAAACTTATCTGTTGTTAGCATTGCACCAACTGGGAAACCGCCACCTAGCGCTTTTGCAGTGGTTAATACATCCGGAATAACACCAGAGTTCATGTAGGCATAAAGTGCACCTGTACGGCCTACACCCGTTTGTACTTCATCAAAAATCAGTAAAGCACCGAACTGATCACACAGTGCACGCAAACCTTTTAAAAATTCGATATCAGCAGGAATAACGCCGCCTTCACCTTGGATCGGTTCAACAATCACGGCACAAGTTTGCTCATTAATGACCGCTTTTGCAGCTTCTAAATCGTTAAAGGCAACGTGGTTAATTCCGTTTGGAAGTGGTGCAAAGTCTTGTGAATATTTAGGTTGACCACCCGCTGAAACGGTAAATAAGGTACGGCCGTGGAAAGCATTATTAAATGCCACAATGCCACTTTTGCCAGCAACACCGCTATCTAAACCAACTTTACGAGCCAGTTTTAATGCAGCTTCGTTCGCTTCAGCACCTGAGTTACAGAAGAAAACCTTGTCTGCAAATGTATTTTCGGTGAGTTGTTTTGCAAGGCGTAGAACAGGTTCATTGGTATAACCGTTACCTACATGCCAAAGTTTTGTTGCTTGTTCTGTTAAAGCATTCACTGCCACTGGATGCGCATGACCTAATGCGTTTACTGCAATCCCGCCTGCAAAATCAATATATTCTTTATTTTCTTGATCCCAAATACGTGAACCTTCGCCACGTACCGGAATGAAATTTGCCGGTGCAAAAACTGGAACCATCCAGTCGTTAAAGTTGCTTCGAGTTACAGAAATTGGCTGTTCCATGCTTACCTCAGTATTTATTTAATATATTCGATAACACTTAAATTTGAATAATTTAGAAAAAGGGAGTGAGCAAATAAACCCTATAACATCCTTTATTTGCTCAAACCACTTTTTCTAAAGTAATTTCCGCAGATTAGCCTGGGAAAATACCGCGCTCTTTACGAGCTTTTAAGATACGCTCACATGCCAAGATGTAAGCTGCTGTACGTAAAGTACAAGCGTTGCTGTTTGCTGTATTCCAAACGTCCTCCATAGCTTGAACCATCAATTTGTCTAAACGCTCATTGATTTCTTCTTCAGTCCAGAAGTAGCTCGCCATGTCTTGAACCCATTCGAAGTAACTTACAGTTACACCGCCGGCATTACATACCACGTCAGGAACGACAACAATGCCACGCTCAACTAAAACGTCTTCAGCTTTCGGATAAGTCGGGCCGTTTGCGCCTTCTAAAATCAACTTAGCTTTAAGTTTTTGAGCACGTTCAACAGTGATTTGGCCTTCCAATGCAGCAGGAACAATAATGTCAACTTCAGCTGTCCAGAAATCTTCATCAGCAATTGATTGAGCACCAGCAAAGCCACCAACACCTTGGTTTGCATTTACGTGATCACGTAATGCTTCAAGATCAATACCATCAGCATTGAAAATTGTGCCAGTGTGGTCTTGAACATGTGTAACTTTCGCTTTTGATTCAACAAATAAGAAAGCCGCTTCACTACCTACGTTACCAAAACCTTGAATAGCGATTTTCGCACCTTCAATTGGTAAATTGATTTTTGCAGCTACTTCACGACCTGTAACGAACACACCACGACCAGTCGCTTTTACACGACCTAAAGAACCACCTAAGTGAACTGGTTTACCAGTTACAACACCTGTTACTGTATAACCTTGGCTTGTAGAATAAGTATCCATCATCCAACCCATGATATTGGCATTCGTACCAACGTCTGGAGCAGGAATATCTTTTTGAGGCCCAATAATGTGACCAATTTCAGTCGTATAACGACGAGTCAAACGCTCTAATTCACGATTAGATAATTTACGTGGATCAACACGAATACCACCTTTCGCACCGCCAAATGGCAAGTTCAAAACAGCAGTTTTAATTGTCATCCATGCAGACAACGCCATCACTTCATTCAAATCAACATTTGGATGGTAACGAACACCACCTTTACCAGGACCACGAGACAAGTTGTGTTGTACACGGTAGCCTTCAAAATGTTGGATAGTACCGTCGTCCATTACGATTGGCACGTCTACAATAAGTGCACGTTTTGGACGTTTTAAAGTGTCGATAAACTCAGCTAAGTGGTCTAAGTACGGAGCAACACGGTCAATTTGTGCCAAGTAAGTTTGCCATGCATCGCTGTGTTCGTTTACGTATGAAAGATCTGACATCTTTTTTCCTATATACCTTCATAGACTCAGATTTGATAAATCCGTAGTCTTTATTATTCAGCAACCAAAACCTTGCAATAACAAAGTCTTAGTTTATTTACTAAACCTTCTGCTCTTCTAAAGCATTTGGTTTTTTAAATTCCATTTGTTGATACTAAAAGTATGATCTACTTTTATATATCGATATCTTTTACAAGCTTTCTTTCATTTAACTTACTGTTTATAAAGCTATCTTTATAAAAGCAAAGTTTAACCACAACCCACTTAATCCAGTCGGCTGAAATATAAATACAAAAGAAATGGCATAACCGTTTGGGAGTTAAAAAGAACGATGATTTATCAAAAAATCAGTGTCCATAAAAATTATTTTGACTAATCGATAGATCCCTCCATTAGTCTTTTTAAAAATAAACATTGTTCAATAATGCTACAGATTAATTATCTCTACAGATACCAACTAAAATTGAGGTGGCACATAGCGATAAAATCTTCCAATAAATATAGCATATAGCACACTCATTTAGAACATTTTAAAATAAATAAGCAGAGAAAAAATAATCAAATCGCACTGTTTCTTATAATAAAAAAACAACAAATATTAAAAAAACCTTAACTTTAATAAAAAAATTTTATAGAAAACATAAAATCATAATTTAAAAAAATACACCAAATTAAAATTATAAATAACAATAACTTAAAAATTATTCACCATTATTAAATTGTCAAAAATTTATACCTCCTCTACATTAAATCTATAATAAGTCCATTTCTAATTCATATTTCATAAAATCCAAAAAACCGCTTTATCAAATAACCAAGCTAAACATAGACTTAATCAAATATTAATAATAAATAAATATTAATAAGAATCCGATAAATGGTAATTTTATAAAACAATATTTGTTTTCATGATTAAAAATAAAACTTCATTTTTAAAAAAAATACAGAAACTCTCTCTTTTGTAGTTCCTGTAAGGCACAAAAAAGGCCCCTTTCGGGACCTTTAAAAACACATTTTTTCAACTAAAAAAGCTTAGTCTTGCACTAGATCTTTTTTTCGATAAAAAATGAAATAGCTTGCATAGCAAAGAAGAATAAAAATAATGCAACTAATAAAACCAACGTGCATGGATGGATCAAACACCATACTGATACAGGTAATGATACAGAATAGCCCACCCACAATTGGAGTAAGAGGAAAAAGAGGTGCTGCGAAACGTAAATCTTTTGCTGTTTTGCCTGACTTATACCATTGTCTACGGAAGTTAAATTGTGAAACACAAATCGCAATCCAAACCACAACCATTGTAAAAGCTGCAACACCCAACAAATTCTTAAAAATTGTTTCTGGTGCAAATTGTTCTGAAAGCAAGCCAGGGATTGCCCCAAACATAGTTACAGTAATTGCAACAATAGGTGTTCCCGAAGGAGTTAATTTAGAAAATATTTTTGGTAATTGATTTTTTGCAGAAAGTGACCACATCATGCGTGAGGCAGCAAACAAACCAGAATTTGCAGCAGAAAGTAAAGCGGTAATAATTACAAAGCGAATAATGTCTTCTGCGTAGGGAATACCAATATAATTAAATACAGTCACAAAAGGGCTATTACTTACCTCATTCGCACTAAGTCCTGCGAGTTGGTACGGTAGTAATGAACTAATCACCACAATTGTACCCACAAAGAAAATTAGTAGACGCCAAATAGCTGCGTTGATTGCCTTAGGAACTGTCTGTGCTGGATTCTCAGCTTCCCCAGCCGCCACTCCAATTAATTCTGTACCGGAAAAAGCAAAGTTAACAATAAGCATGGTGGCAAAAATTGGGAAGAGACCATTTGGAAACCAACCGTGAGCAGTTAAGTTACTGAATAATGGCGCTGTCTCATGTCCTTGGTAAGGAATGAAACCGAATATCGCCAATAAACCCAAACCAATAAAACAGATAATAGTGACAACTTTGACGAGGGCCAACCAGAATTCAGATTCGGCAAATAATCGAGTTGAACTGATATTAAGAAAAAAGACTAAGGCGCCAAAAAAAAGAGTCCAAGCCCATACCGAGGTAGATGGAAACCACTCCTGTACCAATAAAGCCGCAGCGGTAAACTCAGTTCCTAAAGTTGCAGTCCAAGTTAACCAATAGAGCCAAGTAATCATATAGCCCGTACCTGGACCGATATAACGACGAGCGTACTCCCCAAAAGAACCCGATTCCGGCACATGGACCGCCAGTTCACCAAGACACAACATCACGGTATAGGCAATTAAACCGCCCAAAAAATAAGAAATAATTGCGCCAATTGGGCCTGCTTGGGAAATTACATCACCAGACCCTAAAAAAAGACCTGTACCTATGGCACCGCCAAGGGAGATCATCACCAAATGTCGAGTACTCATTGCTCGTTTCAAAGGTGCAGAACTTCCATGTTGCGATGCATCATTATTCCGATAATTTAATGATTGCATATAAAAAACTGTAACGACAATTTAGTAAAAAATCATTTTAGGAGAAAAAAATAAATATGCAATTATCTTTGAATAGTGAACTTATTTTAACCAAAACCTCCACGTTAAAATAAAATATATATTAAAAACATCTATTTATATATTTTTATAGTTATAACTGTATTTTAATTAACCCTGCATTATTTCTTCAATTTATATCACTTAAAAACCCATTTATTTCCAAATATAATATTTATATATATTACTAGATATGACTACTTTTAATACGCTGAATATGCACACAATAACCGTACTATTTATTTAAATAATGAATTTAAAAAAAATATATAAATAAGTTTATAAAAAAATATTTTTTAAGCAAAAAATAAAGCTCAAACCTAAAGGTCTGAGCTTTATTTAAACACTATCAAGTTTTAATAGTTGATGGTGGTCAACTGTTCTGTAGATTGAATCGAACCTTCTGTAAATTCACACAGCCCTTGTTCATCACAAGATAAATTTAGTTGCTTATAGCTAATCGCAAAAGAGTCAGAATATTTTTTGACTACAAACGGGCTCATATCCGACGTTAAAGGCTCTTCACTCTTGAACAATTTAATGATCTTACGGTCATTCATCGCTAACAAATAAATTTCATTATTTAATTCAATATGCACTACACCTGTGTGTTCAGCCACAATTGGAACCAAATAAGATTTATTCACCAGCAGAGTATCTACCATATAACTTTCAATCTTTGAATTGATGAGGTTGAATACCAAAACTGAACCAAAGCTGGTCTGCAGACCTTCTTTATAATTTGCAGCTTCTTGAATTCGCTGTACTTTAATACCCAATTTTTGAAAGTCTAGCTCAGTTGCTTGCTTCGTCTTTATCAGGCTACGCGTAATAGCCTGTTTAAGCGGGTTATCAAAATAACGTTCCTCGAGCTGAAAATCGTTCTGACGCAATATTTTTAACAACATTTCGTCATGATGGGTAAGAACATGCGCAAGTACATTACGGAAGTAAAATTTACTTTGCTTTTTGACCTTACGGACCTGCTGATAAAAATAGATTTCATCAAAGTCATGTTCAATAAAATCATGTAATAAACTTGAACTTGCCAACACAGACAATGCTTCATGACCAGTAAATGGCAAATGAATCGTATGTAAGTTTGGTAGCAGCTCTTTTATTTTTAGATAATGTTCACGGTCAGTCGCAAAATACGGATCATAAACAATAACGTATTCACGTGCAGCATCCACATCTTGTGGCTGGATTTGCATGTCTTTGTTTGCTATAGCATCAAAAAACTCGGCATAGCGTCGATCTTCAACCTGCTCAGGATCAATTGAATATTGAGGCACAAATGCAATCACACGATTCATATTCAATAAATTAGAATATTTGATTGCTGCATAGCCGCCCATTGAACCGCCATAACCTACAATATTTTTAAAACCTTCTAAAATAGGCGTAATCGCTTTTGCCAGCTCAATCATGCTCGCTTGAGGAAACCATGATTTTTGTTTTGGCATTACCCCGATAACATTATATTGGTATTTAATTAGGGACTTTTCAGCATTGATAGATAAGCCACTCGCTCGGGTAATCAAATCGCCAAAAGAGAGAACCAATGTATTAGAATCGCCTGGTAAAAAAATGGCTCTAATGTGTTCGTCTTCAAAAATAATTTGCTTATCCATGCTCACACCGAAAGAAAATTTACTCCCACATACAACGTCAAAAATGAAACAAAATAGGTGTTTTGCCAATTTATGATTGCGGAGTATCTTATTTTATAGATGCCAGTCAGATTAAAAAGCGCAAAATATGACACAATCCTTACATCCTGCCGCTCAAAAAGGCTTCAGCTCAGCTGCTGAACTTTATCAGCAAGTTAGACCCAATTATCCCGCAGAAATAGTAAGTTGGCTGCAAAATTGCCTACAAATACAGGAAAACTCTACTGTTATCGATCTTGGATCAGGTACTGGCAAATTCTTACCCTACTTAAAACAAACACATGCTGATGTTATTGCAGTTGAGCCAATTGGCGAGATGTTACAGCAGCTTCAACAAGTTTATCCTGATATCAAAACATTACAGGCTTTTAGCCATTCAATTCCTGTAGCAGACCATGAAATTGATGCGATTATTTGTGCACAATCTTTTCATTGGTTTGACAACCTCGATACCCTAACAGAAATGCATAGAGTATTAAAACCAAAAGGTCATTTAGGGCTCGTTTGGAATCAACGCGACGAACGTACGGACTGGGTAAAAGCCTTAGCTGATTTTCTACTTCCACTTGAAGGAGACACACCTCGTTATCATAGTGAAAAGTGGAAACGTGTATTTGAACAACAAGATTTGTTTGTATTTGATAGCCTACACACATTCACACAGTCACAACACGGTTCTGTCGAACAAGTCGTGAGTAATCGTTTACTCTCTACGAGTTTTATTGCTGCAATGACTGAAAAAGATCAATTACAACTCAAAGCACAGTTTGAAAAAATTGTTTATGATTTTACGGGATTAGGTCCTCAAGATCAGATTGATTTCCCATATGTTACATATGCATATCACTTTCAGAAAAGTACGTTACCCGTTAAATAATTAGTGAATAGGTTTGGTTGAAAAGTTATGAAGAAGAAAACATCTCAAATCATTTTAATGTCTTTGCTTTGCTCTAGCCTATTTCTTACTGCTTGTAAAAAAGCAGATGAGCCTGCTAAGACGGAGCAACCTTCTGCCACCTCATCTACCGATCAGGTGTTAGAAAAACTGAATGAAAGACCTGTTAAGACATTCCCTGCCACTGCTGATGATGCACACGATATTGCACTGTTAGAGGATTATGACCGTCGCTTTACAGAAATGAGTGACGAGATGGAAAGTGAATTAGCAAAAATGCATGAAGCTGGAACCCTGACTACAGAGTTTGAGCAACAACGTACTCTTGATAATGTGCGCTCTTCTCTGACCATGTTAAAAGATCTAGATTTAAAAACTGAACAAGGCCGTTACATTCAGGGTCTACTTTATCAATATTGGGAAAACCAAGAAAAACACTTGAGTGATAAGCAAGCCAATAAAGATGAACAGATCAATGATCTTGCCGACTATTTACAAGCGCAAAATCAATTAAAATATTGGAAAGCATCGCAACAGAAATAAGCAATATAGTGCTTATAAAAAAGCCTTCATATTTATGAAGGCTTTTTAAATTATATATTTTGCTTTTCAACCCAATGAATAGATTGCACACGAAATAGTTCACAAGCACCATCACCTGTATCAGTCGGCGTAAGCGACGATTTCCAGACTAAATTTTTGTCTTTAATCTCGACAAGGTCACCTTTTAGATAAACTAAATCACCACGTTTAACTTGTTTAATCTGCTGAGCAATCTCAGGATTTGCAGGAATGATGTGCATGTTAGACACCATTTGCATTGCTTGCTCTGCTGGAACAGGTAATTTAGGAATTTTCCAGTTTAAATAACGGTCATATTGTTTCACTGAAATATGACGTGCGATTTCAGGCTGGGCAAACAATCCCCAACTTACTGCATAGTCGATAGGAGAAAATTTAGCTTGTTCATCATTTTGATAAACTTTTGAACCCAGGATTCTGAAATTTCCTTGAAAAGGCTGTAATACAGAAATAGATTGGTCTTTTTCTATCGGGCTCAAACCGTTGGCAATATTGTATGCGCTTGAGGTCGATGCAAATGCTGAACTCATGCCAATAGCAGCTAGTAAGCCCATCATCAAACGTTGTTTTTTCATCGTGTTACACCTCAAATATTGCTAGATCAAAATTAATAGATCTTCAATTTATAATAGCTTTAAGCGATGAAAAAAATATCGAAATTTAGTAACAATACAGATCAATTTCGTCTATTTTTGTGCTGAATTAAACAGCTTGTTAATCTTCGAAATCTATTCTCAAAGTCTCAAATCGAACCCTACCTTGTTGTACAGCTTGAGCAATTGCCTGTTGGCCTTTCGTAAGTCTAGCACCGCCACTTTTTACATCGAGTAAAATAATATTGATGTCTTCTGCCGTACCATCGCCATCGCGAAAATCGGTATATCCATCAAAAATAATATAGTCCACCGGATCACCCATGAATTTTGCATCACTTGGTAAATATTGAAATTCAGGTAAAACTGGAGCAAATTGTTCTGCCATTTTTCCTTTCAATACCGCACGACTTGTATTTACACTTCTCTTTTGCGCTTGAGTAAGGGCTTGTTGATGCTCTAGTTCAAGTTCAGCGATATATTGCTCATATTCAGCCCGAATTCGTCCATTACGTGTATTTGATAAAATAAGAGTCGTGAGAATAATTCCAATACCAGCACCAATAAGCATGGCAAGCCATACAGACATAAATTTTCCTTAGCAAACACAAATCAACATGACAGATCTGCAATCATATCTAAAATAACGAAACAGCTTAAACTTTTGTCAAATGCGGTCATCTACTTCTAACAAAAAGATGCTAAGGTATAAAACATAAACAAATGTGCTGCTGAAAATAATTGGATTTATGAAAACGATACTTATTGCAAATCAAAAGGGCGGATGCGGAAAAACCATGACGGCCATTACGTTGGCAACGGCATTGGCACAAAAAGGATATAAAGTAGCATTAGCAGATTCAGATAATCAGAAGTCAGCTTTACAATGGTTAAAACAGCGCCCTGATACAGTTGCGGCGATCCAAAGCCTAGACTGGCGTCATGAAAAATCAATTGGCGATGCTCCAAAAAATCTGGACTATTTAATTATTGATGCACCTGGTGCTCTTTCAGGTGAACATGCTGAACAGCTCATTAGTGAAGCTCACGCCATTATTACCCCACTTCAGCCTTCATTTTTTGATATAGATAGTACTCGTCGCTTTTTGAAGCATTTACAAGATATTAAACGTATTCGCAAAGGCAAAGTTCAGATTTTACTTCTTGCTAATCGCGTAAAACCGAATAGTGCCAGCTCAAAAGATATTCAACAGTTTTTTGAAAAAATTGAACAAGAACCTGTGGCATGGATTGCTGAACGCACTGCATATGGCAGTTTGGCAATGCAGGGCTTGAGTATTTTTGATAAACCGCAAAAAAACTTTATTACTATTCAAAATCAATGGCAACCCGTTCTAAACAAGTTGATTGAAGATAAAGCTGAATGGTTTTAAAAGACTTTTGTCCTCTAAAACTGCATGTATAAGGTTCTTTACATTAGAGCCTTAAAATTTGCCTCAGGTTATTTTTCAGTTAATATGACTTTATTCTATGTAGAAAATTAGAGAAATATTGTTCGTGCATCCATACGCTCCTAATTTACAGCGCGTTTTATTGTTTGGGCTGTTTTTTATTTTGATTTTTTTAGGATTTAATATCCTGAAATATTTTATTGTTCCTGTACTTTGGGCTGCCATCATTGCTTATATGACTTGGCCTATTTATTTAAGAATTCAGCGTTTTTTTGGAGAAAGCCGTAATACTTTAAATGCAACACTCATGATTAGTCTGGTCATTTTGGTTGTTGGTATCCCTTTTACATGTGCTATTTTCATTTTACAGCATGAAGGACGCAACTTATATTTTGACTTACAACGTCAGGTTTTTTCTGGTCATTTAAGCGTTCCGGATTTTATACGTAACCTTCCTTTTGTCGGTAAAGAAATTTCTCGTACACTCAATGAGTTAAATAACGATCCTAATAGTACGATTCAAAATATTGCAGCTTGGGTACAAAGCCATTTAAGTTATGGCCGCGTGTTGCTCGGTGAAATTAGTAAAAATATTGTCAAACTTGGCTTTGCCGTATTTAGCCTATTTTTCTTCTATCGTGATGGTCAGCTCATTTTATCTCAGGTGAGCAAAGCTTTAGAGATGATCATTGGCCCACGAATTCATCATTATCTTGATACGATTTCCGAGACAACTCGTGCAGTCGTTTATGGGGTAGGTTTAACTGCTATTGCTCAAGCTGTTTTAGCTGGATTAAGTTACTTCGTAGCAGGTGTACCAAACCCTATGGTCCTCACCATTGCTACTTTCTTATTGGCTTTAATTCCATTTGGTACTCCAATTTCCTATTTAGGTGTTGGCTTATGGTTGTTCTCTCAGGGACAAACTATGGAAGCGATTGGTGTTGTCGTTTGGGGTGTATTGATTGTCAGTAGTTCAGATAATGTTATTAGACCACTTGTGATTTCTGGTGCCACCAAAATTCCATTCTTATTAATTATGTTTGGTGTGTTGGGTGGTATTGCGAGTTTTGGCTTAGTAGGTCTATTTATTGGTCCTGTAATTTTAGCTATTTTATTAGCAATTTGGCGTGAATGGCTACATGAAACGATTGAGCCTGAACCTATGCCAAAAACCACCATGATTTATGATTCTGATAATGAGTCTTCAACTGATAAAGAGTGACTTCATTATTTAATTTAAAAATGTTTCTAGATACAAATTAACTATTTAAATTAACTTGTAGGTTAGACCTGCGTTTGTTTGAATCAAACAATCATATAAATTTATAAGGACATCCAATCATGCAGATGTTTAATAAAATTGGTGCAGTTTGTGCGCTTACGGCTCTTTTCACGGTTGGCTGTAGCTCAGTCACAAAAACTGTATCCGATACGGCTCAAGCATTAACCACAATGCATACAAAAAAAGTGGTTGATGTAAATGAAGTAACTGCTAACGGTATTGGTAAAAAAATAGGTACGATTAGCTTTCAAGATAGCGACAAAGGTTTAATTATCACCCCTGCTCTTGCTGACTTACCAAGTGGTACTCGTGGTTTCCATATTCATGAAAACGCCTCTTGTGCACCTGCTGTAAAAGATGGGAAACCTGGTGCTGCTTTAGCTGCTGGTAGTCACTATAACCCGAACCAAGCACCTCATCACGGTACTCCAACCACTGGCCATTTAGGTGATCTACCTGTTTTAGTGGTCGACAACACAGGTGTTGCGACAACTGCCGTAATCGCACCTCGATTGAAACTTGCTGATATTAAGGGTCGAGCTATTATGATCCATGCGGGTGGCGACAATTACTCAGACTCACCTCAACCTCTTGGCGGTGGCGGAGCACGAATTGCGTGTGGTGTGATTAAATAATTGATGCCCTTATTTAATTGTGGGTATCTAAAAAGATATCCACAATTTTGTTAATTTATTAATCGTTACAACTTGGTTTAAGCCTTATAAAATTTTAAAAAATGACTGACTTTTGTAGATAAAAAGAATAATATTTTTGAAGTAATAAAAATTTAAAGTTACATACTGCTTTCTCACGTATTCTCTAATTTAGAACAAAAAGCCGTGAATTATCTGACCCAAATATTTAATAGCTTTAAGACAAACTCTATTTTAATTTATTGCCTGCAAATTCTGATTGTACTCACTGGCACAACTTTAGGTTTGCTTTGGCTGGGCTATAATCAACTGATTGTTCCAGTAACCTTAGGGGCAATTGCAGCAGCATTAACAGACTTTGATGATCGCTTAAGCATTCGATTACGCAACTTGGTCTATGTCTGTCTGCTCTTTTTTACAGTCAGTAGTATTCTCGGCTTTTTAGCTCCTTACAAAATTTTCTTTATTTTATATCTCTCTATCTCAAGTGCTTTTTTCATATTACTAGGCGCATTAGGGCAACGTTATGCCACGATTTCTTTTGGTACAATTTTGCTTTCTATTTATAGTATGTTCGGTTTAGGCGAATATGTTCATTGGTACCAACAACCCACCTACTTTGTTTATGGTGCTCTGTGGTACGGTTTAACTTCTATTTTATTTTTTATTATTAAACCTACACTTCCCTTACAAGACAAACTCTCACAAATCTTTCAAGAAATTTCTGCTCTACTGCAAGCGAAAGCACGTTTGTTTGATCCAGACAATAAAGAGAATGTAGAACAGCTTTTATATGAACTGTCCTTACAAAATACGCAAGTTGCCCAAAGTCTTAATCAAATACGCAGTTCACTCCTTACTCGACTCAAAGCTTCAAGAGTCAGTAATAAAAGTATCTATTGGCTAAACCTATATTTTTTCGCACGAGATATTCACGAGCAAGCAACTTCAAATTATTTACATTACGAACATATTCAACAGAATTTTAGCCGTAGTGATCTTATTTTCCGTTTCCAGAAAAATCTACGCTTACAAGCACAAGCGTGCCAAGATCTAGCTCAGTGTATTTTGCATAATCGACCATCTCAGCCATCGCTAGAAAGCCGAACCGTATTAAACCATTTAGAAAGTTCTTTAAAGGACTGGATACAACAGCATCCACAAAATTTTGAAGTTAAAAATTTAAAACTTATTTTTGATAATTTAAAAGGAATGCATGAACAGTTTGAACAACTACAATATGCACAACCCGTCCCTGAAAATAATACCCAAACAAGACAAGAACACTTAAATTTACTTGATGATGATATTCAAGGATTTTCAGATCTTATCTTAAAACTTCGGCAACAACTTACGCCGCAGTCAGCCCTGTTTAGACATGCCATACGGATTGCTGTGGTTTTTGCCGCAGGTTATGCGATTTCGTTATTACCCTTTGCGCAGCATGGATACTGGATTTTACTGACCAGTTTGTTTGTTTGTCAGATTACTTATTTTGCGACTAAAAGCCGACTTAAATTAAGAACGATTGGTACCGTACTTGGTGTTTTATTAGGAATACCTATTTTATATTTTGTACCGAGTATTGAAGGCCAGCTCATTCTTACCATTATTTGTGGAGTTAGCTTTTTCTACTTACGCCAGAAGAAATATGCTTTAGCCACAGTCATGGCTACCCTTATGGTATTGCTCATTTTCAACTTAAAAGGTGCAGGTTACAGCATTATTTTACCTCGCCTAATCGATACCTTATTAGGCTGCTTTATTGCATGGCTTGCCGTAAACTTTATTTGGCCCGACTGGAACTTTCGAAACATCCCCAATAATATTAATAAAAGCAGCAAAGCCACATTAGATTATTTCAATGTGATTGTTGAACAATATCAATATGGAAAAAATCAGGATATAGAGTACCGCCGAATTCGTCGTGCTGCGCATAATGCTCAAATCGAGCTATCCAACATGATTTCGAGTTTAAGTGCTGAGCCCAACCCGAACCCTCAACTCATCCATTATGCCTTTCGTTATTTGGTTTATAGCCACAGCCAACTGAGTTATGTGGCAGCGTTAGGAAGTCAGCGTCAAAAAATTGATGATGAGCAGATTTTGCAATTATTGTTACGCTGCCAGCAAATTATAAGCCAGAGTGTTCTTGAGCAGTCACTTCCCGCCCCGAAGCTTATTGAACAAACCTTACAAGAAATTCAAAGCATAACTGAACATGAACACCTTTCTGAAAAATATATATTAGTCTTGAAACAAATCACTTTATTGTTAGAAACTTTGCCTGAATTATTAACGCTTAAAGGCAAACTTTTAGAACAAGAGATTAAGTAGAATAAAAAATACCGGAATATAAATTCCGGTATTTTTTTATTTAATTATTGCCTTGTTGCAGCCTTTCTTGCATTTCCTGCTTTAAAGCACTTCGCGGTTGGTTAAACCAAAGAGCAATAAAGGAAAATGCAGACAATGCAAAAGCCCATAAATGAAATTGCGTATAGAGATAACGTACTAGCTCAATCATTGCAAAGAAACTCATCATCAGCAACATCGAAACTGCTGCGGCAACCGTTCCTTTTGATACTTCAGATGACATGAGTGCAAAACGATATAAGACTGAGAAACTAATCCCTTCACCAAAACAAATCAGAGTCATACCTGTAAGCAAACAAGGTATGAGATAGGTTTGCCATACCACACCTAGTATTAAAATAAGTGTACCCAACAGCATAATAGGCAAACCCATCATGACCGTTCTACCCAAAGGCAAACGGTCAATAATTTTGATTAAGACAATGTTGCCTACAATTAAACCCAAAAATACGGGGAATTGAGCTAAGCCATATTGCACACTGGTGAGCTTTAATTCATCTACTAAAATGATTGGAGATAAAGCAATCCATAGCATTAAAGGCATGCCCACTAAGGGTAATGCAAGGCTTAGACCCAAAAAACGGCGGTTGGTAAACACCTTCTTAAAGTCATCAAAAAGATAACTAAAGGGTTGCTTAGTTACACTGACTTGCTGGCTTGGCATCTGTTTTTTCAACCCGATCCAACTGAGTAATGCCAATACAGCGATGGCGACAAAGCCCCAATGCCATGACACATAATCAATTAAGAAAGCGCCAAGTACAGGTCCGAGCAAGGGCGCAAGCAATGAGATATTTGCCATGAGTGCCATGACTTTAATTGCATCACGCTCAGCAAAACTTTCTTGAATGGCCGCATAACCAACAGCTGAAATTACGGTTAAGCCAATTCCTTGCAAAAATCTTAAAGCTAGAAATTGCTCGATTTGCGTCGTAAGTAAAATTAAAAAGCAGCATAGAGCAAAGAATAAAACTCCTGCTAATAGTACTTTTTTACGTCCGAGACGGTCCGACAAAGGTCCAAGTAACCATGCAACTGTAGCGCCGCCTAATAAATAAAATGACATTGAAGAGGGTGCCCAAGTTGCACTTACACCAAAATCTTCAGTAATTGCCAACATGGCTGGCTGAATCAGGTCATTACCAATATAAACCGCAAATTCAAATAGCACTAAGGCCAAAGGAAACATCAACGTTGTACGGTTCAACGTTGCCGTTTGAATATTTTTCATGAGTTGTACACTTCAAAATAGCAGCCATATGTCTCTATGACTACCTATAAAATAAGATGTAGTCATGACGATGACATGTATGGTCAATCAATCTTTAGTTAAGTTGTTATATGCCGTGAGAGTGCATGTTTAGAGTGTGAAACACCGTATTCACAAGGTGTCTAAAACGAGAAAAAATATATGACGTGAGATTCGGTAATTTTTACCAATTGGCACAATTGCCGAGCGCAACAATAGCACTTTTTAAATTGATCAGCAATCATGCAATTTCAAGAAGCTTAAATTTCAGTTTTTTACACAAAAAGGCATGCAAATTATGGTTGTGCACAAACTCAAAGTTATCCACATATTTGATAAAAAATTAAGCATCATGGACAAGGGTTAACTTGAAAGTCTGTAGTTTCCTCCCCTTTTGTACATTGATAGCTTTGCTTTTTATTCACAATTTTCCAAACTTGCTGATCTCGTTTTAATAAATATTCAGTACGTGTTTTCGAGACAGCATCTGGACTAGGCTCTGTTTGTAAAATAGTAACTTGCGCATTGGAAGGATCATCTGCAGCATTCATTTGCTGTGAAATATCTAAATTGGTTGCATCATTTAAAAGATCTGGTTGATCAAGTAATACAGCCTGTATCGGACTATCAGCAAGTTGAGTTGAAGAATTTTGAGGCGGAGCACAAGCCGTTAATATGCTTAAGCTGAAAATAATCAACAAACAATTTTTTTTCATTATCCTACCCCTCTATTTACCCAAAATTAATGCTAAAGCTAATAGGCCACTTTTTCCTTTTGAGCTTTGTAAACATCCATAAAATGATTAATATGAAAGAGATAGGAAGTTTTTAAAAAGAAAAAACTTAGTAATTATTGATTTTTAATCAATAATATTTTTCCAATTCATGCATTTTTCTACAACAGTAAATCCCATAGAGTATGTCTCAAATACAGGAATTTAATGAGAGCAACTCCCATGAGTAAGATTTTAGTGATTAATGGCGCTAAACAATTTGCCCATTCGAATGGTGAATTAAATGACACATTAACCACACTCGCAACAACCCATCTCACTGAACTAGGCCAC
Source organism: Acinetobacter lactucae (assembly GCF_013122135.1). Taxonomy (NCBI): domain Bacteria; kingdom Pseudomonadati; phylum Pseudomonadota; class Gammaproteobacteria; order Moraxellales; family Moraxellaceae; genus Acinetobacter; species Acinetobacter lactucae. The sequence continues at coordinate 368,678 of NZ_CP053391.1, read as the reverse complement.
GAAGTTCAAGTCACCCGTGCAGATAGCGATTATGATGCTGAAAGTGAAGTTGAAAAATACTTGTGGGCAGATGTTGTTATTTACCAGATGCCAGGCTGGTGGATGGGTGCACCATGGACAGTTAAAAAGTATATTGATGATGTCTTTACCACGGGCCATGGTTCACTTTATGCAAGTGATGGCCGTAGCCGCTCTGATGCCTCGAAGAAATATGGTTCAGGTGGTCTAATTCATGATAAAAAATATATGCTCTCACTCACCTGGAATGCACCGATGGAAGCATTTGACGATGCAGATCAGTTCTTCCATGGCATAGGGGTAGACGGCGTTTATTTACCATTTCATAAAGCCAATCAATTCTTAGGCATGAGTACGCTTCCAACGTTTATTGTAAACGACGTAATTAAAATGCCTAACGTTGATAGTTATGTTGAAGAATATAAAGCACATTTAAATACTGTATTTGCAGCAGCCTAATAAGGAGAAATCCATGCTAACCATTATTGCGGAAATTCGTACTCAATCGGGTGGACAACATCGCCAGAATGTATTGGATGCCTTTCAAAAAATCATTCCCACTGTTTTAGCAGAAGATGGTTGTCATGGTTATGAACCTTTAATTGATCACATTTCAAATGCGAGCTTCCAGACTCAAGAACCTGATACGATTGTCATGCTAGAAAAATGGGAAAGTGTTGCTCATCTTGAGGCACATTTGGCTACACCTCATATGCAAGCACATCATGCAGCTGTTAAAGATGATGTTGTGGATGTCAAAATTAAAATTTTGGAAAGTGGCGTATAACTTAGCCTATAAAAAAGACGATATATTTATCGTCTTTTTTTTATATTTTAAGAACAAAGCTGGGTTTGGAACCCTCTAGAGCCTTTCCCTCTCGCACATTGGTAGCTCTTTTGCTTATTTTGCAATTGCCACTTTTCATCAATCAATTTAAATGAATATTCTGTTCGGATTGCAGAAACAGAATCATCCATTAAACCAGTTTGAATCACGGTAATACGGGAAACAGTTGGAGATTCTACGCGGTTAAATACTTGCTGAACTGATGTATTGTTGTGCTCTTTTGCAATCTCGGGTTGAGCTTTAAGTACTTGTTGCATTGGGGTATCAGAACCCACAAAAGGAATTAATTTACTGGTCGTCGCACACCCAGTGAAAAGTCCAGCACAAAGCGCTGAAATTAAAAATAAACGTTGCATTCTTATCACCAAAAACAAAAGCCATAGCTTTATGATGCTATGGCTTTGTCGGTTACTCTGTAGAAACTATGTAGTCCTACAAAATAGATCTAATTTAAAGATCAAATAATTTACCTGGGTTCATCAAACCATTTGGATCAAATACTTTCTTCAAAGCTTTCATATATTCAATTTCTTCAGGCGAACGTGAATATTCCAAATATGGCTTTTTCGTCATACCGACACCATGTTCAGCAGAGATTGAACCGTCATATTTTTTGACGGTATCAAACACATATTTATTCACAACCTGACATTTCGCAAAGAACTCATCTTTGGTTAAGTTTTCAGGTTTTAAAATATTTAAGTGCAAGTTACCGTCACCGATATGACCGAACCAACAGATTTCAAAGTCTGGATAGTTTTCTTGAACAATCGCATCAATTTCACGAATAAATGCAGGCACGTGAGTAATTAATACTGAGATATCGTTTTTATATGGAATAAACGGCGCGATTGATTCAGAGATATCTTCACGTAAACGCCATAAACTTTCTACTTGGTCAAGGCTCTGGCTCATTACGCCATCAAGTACCCAACCCTGCTCCATACAATGCTCGAAAATTTCCATTGCTTTATCGAGAATCGGCTCATATGGTGCTTCAAACTCAAGTAATACATAGAACGGACATTGAGTTTCAAATGGGCGTTGTACATGTCCATGATCTAAAACTTTTTGCATTGCAAGTTCACCAAAGAACTCAAATGCCGTTAAATCGATATCTTTTTGGAACGCATGTAATACAGGCATTACTGCATCAAAGTCAGGAACACCTAAAACTAAAACTTGTAAGTTTTGTGGTTGACGCTCAAGTTTAATTTCTGCTTCAGTGACTAAACCTAATGTGCCCTCACCACCAATAAACAAATGCTGTAATGCATAACCAGTTGCATTTTTAACCATACCTTTGTTTAAACGTAGAATATCGCCTTTACCAGTCACTACGGTTAAACCAAGCACCCAGTTACGTGTCATGCCATATTTAATAACTTTAATCCCACCAGCATTTGTTCCGATATTACCGCCAATCTGGCTAGAACCTGCTGACGCAAAGTCCACTGGATAATACATGCCTTGTTCTTCTGCATAATTCTGCAATTGCTCAGTCACAACACCAGCTTGTACACGAACCATACGATCTGCCGGGAAGAACTCAAGAATTTGGTTCATTTTGTCCATGCTAATGACAATTTCACCATTGGTTGCTACCGCACCAGCAGAGAGACCGGTACGACCACCTGACGGTGTAATCGCAACATTAAACTGATTCGCAAGCTTTACAACTGCCTGAACTTGTTCAGTGGTTGATGGAAAAACGATGACCGATGGGTTCGGATTAAAATGCTTGGTATGATCTTTACCCCAGTTTTCGAGACTATCAGCATCGGTTTTAATACGGTTTTCACCGACGATTGCTGTTAATTGGGTGAGTAACTCAGGTGTTAAAGCGACTGGAGCATTCATCGTTTGCAGACCTAGCAAGAAGTAAACTGTGGTGGGACTATGACCTTATAATTCTCAAGGTTCTCACCTGAGCAAAGCCATAATGTTCAAGGAACTCCTATATTCTACATGTATCCGCGCAAGCGATAAAGTTCAGAATAGAGATACTGTCACTACAAAACATGTTTAACGTAAATAAATACTTCCTATGGGGGTTTCAGAGAAAAATCACATTTAAGTAACAACCAAAGCATATTTTAAAATGCTCGACAAGCCCATAAACAGAAGTGATTAGACATAGATAAAATTGCCATAAGGCGATGGTATAAACGAAATATCTATAGCGCTGCCCAGTATGTTATTATACCGCCACCAAATTTGGCCTTTGTAGCGGAGCCGTAATGAGCCAACATCTTTCACTACCTAAAGATAAAATCCGTTTCCTTTTGTTAGAAGGCGTTCATCAAAACGCAGTCGATACTCTAAACGCTGCGGGTTACACCAATATTGACTATCGTAAAACTGCTCTTGAAGGCGAAGCGCTTAAAGAAGCAATTAAAGAAGCTCACTTTATTGGTATTCGTTCGCGTACCCAATTGACTGAAGAAGTTTTCGAAGCTGCAAATAAATTGATCGCTGTAGGTTGTTTCTGTATCGGAACAAACCAAGTTGATCTTAAAGCAGCGATGGCACGTGGTATTCCTGTATTTAACGCACCGTATTCAAATACGCGTTCGGTTGCAGAGCTTGTACTTGCCCAAACAATTCTTCTTCTTCGCCGTGTTCCTGAAAAATCGGCGGCTTGTCATCGTGGTGGTTGGGACAAGTCTGCTGTCGGTTCTTTTGAAACTCGTGGCAAAACTTTAGGTATTGTGGGTTACGGTTCCATCGGTTCTCAACTTTCAGTTCTTGCTGAAAGCCTAGGTATGCATGTCATTTATTATGATGCAGTAACTAAATTACCAATGGGTAATGCTCGCCAAGTTGGTTCTCTAGATGAGCTTTTAGCAACTGCAGATGTTGTAACGTTACATGTGCCAGATGTTCCATCTACACGCAACTTCTTCACTAAAGAACAATTTGCGAAAATGAAAGAAGGCGCAATTTTCTTAAATGCTGCACGTGGTACATGTGTAGTGATTGAAGATTTAGCTGATGCAATCAAATCTGGTCATATTGCTGGTGCAGCGGTTGACGTATTCCCGAAAGAGCCAAAAGCAAATGGTGAAGAATTCCAGTCTCCACTTCGCGGCTTAGACAACGTGATTTTAACTCCTCACGTTGGCGGTTCAACTATGGAAGCGCAAGCAAACATCGGTTTAGAAGTTGCAGAGAAATTTGTTGCTTACTCTGACAAAGGTATGACACTTTCTGCGGTTAACTTCCCAGAAATCGCATTGCCATTGACAGCTGGCCAACACCGTTTATTGCACATCCACAAAAACGTGCCAGGCGTATTGTCTAAAATCAACAACTTGTTTGCTGAACAAGGCATCAACATTTCTGGTCAATCACTTATGACTAAAGGTGACATCGGTTACTTGGTCATGGACGTTGACGCTTCTGCTTCTCAAGAAGCTTTAGATATGTTGCATGAAGTTGAAGGTACAATTCGCGTGCGCGTATTGTTCTAATACGAACTGTAAATTAAAAAGCCACAGCAATGTCTGTGGCTTTTTTATAGGCATTTACATTATCATGTGAAAAGTATACCAATCGATCAAATAATAAAATGTCTAGTTCGACTCAGAAATCTCAGCTACATGCTTTGGGCTTTCTTATTCTCGCTATGCTAAGCGTACAAAGCAGTGCATCTTTAGCAAAAATTCTGTTTCAGAACTTTCCTGTGCTCACTGTCTCTGCAATGCGCTTATGTCTAGGTGCAATTATTCTTGCCTTTATTTTTAGAATTTGGCGAATTAATTTTAGTCAGGTTCGTTGGAAAGCAATCTTGGCTTATGGATTTGCGCTTGCAGGAATGAACGCACTATTTTATCTATCGATCGAACGCTTACCGATTGGAATTGCGGTTGCTTTTGAATTTATTGGCCCTTTAAGTGTGGCGTTATACCACGCACGCCAAAAATATGATTTTGTTTGGGTGAGCTTCGCAATTATTGGGCTGATTTTACTTTTTCCTTTCAATCAGGCTCATAGTCTAGATTGGATCGGCGTCTTATTTGCCATTAGCGCAGGCGCGTGTTGGGCACTTTATATTATTGCTGGGCAAAAACCTTCTGGCATTTCAGGCAATCATACGGTGTGTTTGGGAATGAGTGTGGGTGCATGCATCTTATTACCCATTACCTTTTTTTCAGGGTCAATTGCACAAGTTATAGAACTTCCCAATCTTTTTTATTTTATTGGTTTAGCCATTTTAGCCAGTGCTCTCCCATTCTCTTTAGAAATGTTGGCACTCCGCAATTTGACGCCCTTAAGTTTTGGAACATTGATGAGCCTAGAACCCGCAGTTGCAGCGCTATCTGGTTTTATCTTTTTAGGCGAATATCTGTTATGGAACCAATGGCTAGCACTTGCAACCATTATTACAGCTTCCGTTGGTTGTACCATAACCACCCAAAAAGCTCGTCAAGAACGTGAAAAAACAGCAAGTTAATTTAATGAAATCTGCCAGCTAAAACACAGTATTCGTTATAATTGTCCGCCATTATTTTTAGATATCAGATGAAGCGCTAGAGTATTTTCCATGCAAAATCTTCCAATTATTGCTGTGCTGTATATGATTTTGTCGATGGTTTCATACCAAATCAGCGCTTCATTTGCTAAACAGCTCATTGCGACATTAGACCCGCTCACCGTTACAGTTTTGAGACTAAGCTTTGCAACAATCATAGTCGCGATCATGTTCCGCTCTTGGAAAATCTGGTCACGCTTACCCTATTTAAAATGGCGTGATTTATTGATGTACTGCGCTTCTTTAGGGCTAATGAATATCTTATTTTATACGTCGCTTGGAAAATTACCCCAAGGTATCGCCGTAGGCTTAGAGTTTATTGGTCCATTAGGTCTTGCGCTCCTTTCTATCAAACAAAAGAGTGATTACATTTGGGTAGCACTTGCCATGTTAGGCATTGCACTCATGGTACCTTGGCAAAACCCAGTTCAACACAATTTTTCCTATATTGGCGCAGCATGTGCGCTAGGGGCTGGACTTTGTTGGGCCTTCTATATTTATTTTGGTCATAAAGTTGTGACCCAAAATATCGGGATGCATGCATTAACAATTGGGATCGGTGTTTCTGCAATTGCCTTATTGCCAATTGGAATCTGGCATAATGCTCCTGCATTACTTGAGACACAGTACTGGGGTAAAGCCTTACTTATTGCTGTGTTAGCGACTGCAATTCCATATGCACTCGATTTAATGGCTCTCAAACAACTCAATAAATTAACTTATGGGACTCTAACGAGTTTAGCACCAGCATTGGCAGCATTAACGGGTTTCTTATTACTTCACGAAGAAATCAGCATGCTGCAATGGGTGGCTTTGGCTTGCGTAATGCTGGCCTCAATTGGTGTCACTTTAAGAAGTACTAAAAAAGCTGCATAGGTTTACTCTACTGCTGCTTTTTATACTTTTTATATTCCTTTAAATATTTATTACCCAGCGTTTCTTTTTCGCTGTCTTTAAGAATTTTTCCGGCTTGCTGGAAAAATTTATGTTCTTCTTCTTTTAAATGATGATGGACTTTTTCACTCAACTGTTTGGCGGTTGCTAACCAGCTTGGACTACTCATATCAGTTTTTTCAAGTTGTTCGACCAACTCATCCATTTCATGATGTTCGGATAAAGCATGTCTCGTAATATCTAGCCCCACATCATCAAACATTAAAGGAATATAGAGGTAACGGTCTTCGGCAACTGAATGGGCATAAAGTTCATTTTTTAATGCATCAAATAATTCTTTTCTTTCTTCGGTTAAACCGTGTGTCTGAATGAGTTGTTCAGAAAGGTTACGTTGATTTTCATGGCTTTCTCTTAATGCTTCGAAAATATTCATTCTCTTCCTCATTTTTTAGCTAAAAAATCTTTTTTATTTCAAAGTTTATCATACGTTGAAATTTATAATGTTTAAGTAGCTTAAAATGAGACTATTTTTTACACAGTTTTCTTTCTAGTAAATTTCTGTAATGATTTTTATATTTATAGCTTTAAATGATACATAAAAGTATGAACTGCTTTCTAAGATCAGCTCATACTTTTACTTTTTTTATTTGATTTAGCCTGTAACAAACATTTGATAGCCCAGACGGCAAATCAGGATACTCACCAAAATTAAAAAGATAATACGGACAAAACCACTACCGTATTTAAGCGCAGTACGTACCCCAACAATAGAACCTAGCACGTTAGCTACCGCCATCATTAAACCAATATGTAAAATCGCGTGTCCAGTTGGAATGAGGAAACTCAATGCAGCCAAGTTCGTCATAAAATTACCGATTTTAGACAAAGCTGAAGCATGTAAGAAATCAACTTGTAAAAAACGGATAAAGAAGAAAATAAAGAAGCTACCTGTACCCGGCCCAAAAATACCGTCATAAAAACCAATGGCCAAACTACCAATAGCAGCTAAAATTAACATTTTCGTGGTAATTTTTTGCTCGGTATGAACTTGACCGAAGTTCTTTTTAACTAGGGTATAAATTGCGATCACAATCAACATGACGAAAACGAAAGGACGCAATACAGATTGTGGAATAAGTGACAAACATGCAGCGCCGGCAAAAGAACTAATCAAGGCACAAATGGCAATAACGGCTAAAAGCTTCCATTGCAACTTTACTTTCTTAGCAAAGGTATAAGCCGCCGACGCCGTACCAAAAATAGATGAGACTTTATTGGTACCAATCACGGTAGCAGTCGACATGTTAGGAAAAGTACTCATGATCCCGGGAATCTGGATGAGTCCACCGCCGCCTACAGCAGCATCAATTGCTCCTGCAGTAAACGCAAAAAAGATCAAACTAAGGATAACATCCCATTCCATGCCCATGTTCTATACTCTACATCTACTACAAATTTAAGATACGCTTAGGTACCAACCGTTTTTTATCGGTAATCTCGGCTAAGCCTAAACAGCGCTCACCCGAAAACACCAAAACTTCTGCTTCTGCAGAATGTTCAATATTGCTTTCCAAACCGTTGCAAAAGTATTTTTCACGCCCTTCTGGAACCTGAATTTTCAAGAAATGGTCAACCGGAGCATAAACTGGAAGTAGCAAGGCTTCTCTTTGCTCTTCTGTTAAGCTTTCTAGATATTCAATGGTATAACTCGGTATAAGCTCAAAATGTCCTGTTTGAGTCCGGTTTAGCATCGTTAAATGCCCACCACAGCCAAGTGCCTCACCAATATCTTCACCTAATACACGGATGTATGTCCCTTTAGAACAGGTTACATCCAGAGTGATACTATTTTCGGTAAACTCAATAAGCTCTAAAGCATAAATCGTGACTGGACGCGCTTCTCGCTCAATCTCTATACCTTTTCTCGCCAACTCATATAACGGCTTACCTTCTTTTTTCAAAGCTGAATACATGGGCGGAACTTGTTGAATATCGCCTCTAAACTTTTCTAAAGTTTGTTCAATAAGCTCTTGGTTAAGAACAGGAATAGGGCGCTCTTGTAAAATCTCCCCTTCCACATCACCTGTTGTTGTGGTCTGTCCCAATCGAACAGTGGTTTGATAACGCTTTGTTGAGTCCAGCAAATAATGTGAGAACTTGGTCGCTTCTCCCAAACAAATCGGGAGCAAACCAGTCGCCAAGGGGTCTAACGCTCCAGTATGGCCTGCTTTTTGAGCGCGATATAACCAACGCACTTTTTGCAAAGCCGCATTTGAACTTAAGCCTAATGGTTTATTTAATAGAAATACACCACTGATATGGCGACGAGAAATTTTTTGATTTTTTGTCGTCATTTTTACTGGAACACAAAGCTAGAAAAAAGTGCCGACATGTTAGCAAATTCGGCAAGATATTTTCACAATATTTAGGTGCCTTTTCACTTATTTTATGGCACATTAATGATCGAGTAAAAAAACAACAAATTAAAACTTAAGGAAGATATCTTTATGCAAGGGATGCAGAAGAAGGTATTGTGGTGCGTGTTCGGATTTTTTATTCTGGGCCTCATTGCATGTGTATATTGGCTAAGCCCAGAATCAAAAAATACATCGACTCAAATAAATCAGGATGAAGCTAAAAGCTTAGCATCTGTTCCACCTACAAGTCATTCATCGCTAAATGCAGATGCTTACCATAGTAAAAGTCAGCAAGATACCCAAGTTAACTGTCAGTTAAAAATTGATAGTTCTCAACATTTGGTCGTTAATAGTCAAACACGTGACTGCTTTGAATATTTTATTACCCAATATGGAGAAAATGATTTAGAGCAAATTAAAAATCACTTTAGACAATTTATTCAGGGAAAATATTTAGAGCCAGCTCGCACACAGATTCTGGATTTATGGACCCGTTACTTAAAATACCGTGAACAGCTTGCTCAAATCCAAACACCTTCATCAAAACAACAAGATAAAAATTATTTTCAAAAGATTTTTAATTCAATTCAAGATCTAAGAAAACGTTTCTTTTCAACTTCTGAAATTGAAGGACTCTTCTCAACTGAAGATATCTATCAGAACTACACGTTAGATCGTATGCAAATACTTGAGGACTCGTCTTTAAGCGAAATTGAAAAGGCACAAAAACTTAAAGAACGCTTTGAACAACTACCAGAAGACTGGCAACAAAACCTACAAGAGCTCTCAAAACTTGATGATTTACATACACTGACCAAACAAATTAAAGCACGCAATGGTTCAGCAGAAGAACTTAGACAAATGCGTACAGCACTCGTTGGAGCTGAAGCAACGCAAAGACTAGAAACATTAGATACACAACGTAGTGCTTGGCAGCAAAGGGTCACAAGTTACCTGAGTGGACGAGATGAAATTATTAAAAGCAATATGAGTGATAGCGCTAAAAACCAAGCCATACAACAATTACGCCAACAACAATTTAACTCATCACAAGAACAATTAAGACTTCGAACTTTTGAAACGGTCCATGATCAGGGAGGTGAACTGCCATTTAATTATTAAGCCTTTCCTTTTAGGGACTGGCTAAAAATTCACTAGCAGTAAGAAGCTGCTTTTCATACAAAATAAAAATAGTGAGTAAAAAATGAAAAGGAAGTTAATGTATTTTTGCGCTGCGATGCTCTCAGGACTGAGTATTTCAGCGGCCCATGCCACAAATGCTGAACAAGTTAAAAACTCGTTCGTTTATTCATCTTACGCACAAACCAAATATCCAATGGTTTTTAACCATGGTATGGCAGGTTTTAACCGAGTTGGAACAGATACCCTTGGTCTCGATTACTGGTACCAAATCCTTCCAGACCTTGCTCGTAATGGAGGAAATGTTTGGGCGACAAGAGTATCCCCATTTAACTCAACAGAAGTGCGTGGAGAACAACTTGCCCAGCAAGTAGAAGAGATCATTGCCATTACTGGCAAACCTAAAGTCAACTTAATCGGTCATAGCCATGGGGGCCCGACAATTCGTTATGTGGCCGGTATCATGCCAGAAAAAATTGCCTCACTCACCACAATTGGTGCACCTCATAAGGGATCACCAATGGCAGATGTCATACTGAATGTTGAGGGTACTCCTCTTTCAGGCGTAGCAACGTTAGTAAACTGGTTTTCAGCAGCCATTACTTGGGCAGGAGGCTTAGATCCAACAAGCTATCCACACGATTCTTTAGCAGGCGCTCATAGCTTATCTACGCAAGGTTCTGCAAAATTTAATGCTCAGTTCCCAATGGGTATACCAACTACTTCTTGTGGTGAAGGGACATATCAAGAGAAAGGTATCTATATGTATTCTTTCTCAGGAAATAAAGCTCTCACCAATCCATTAGACCCATTTGATATTGCGCTAACTGGCAGTAGTTTAGTAGTCGATCCATTCGGTGATAATGATGGACTTGTTTCCCGATGCAGTGCCAAATTTGGTAAAACAATTCGTGATGATTACAACTGGAATCATTTAGATGAAGTGAACCAAGTACTTGGGGTACGTTCTATTTTTGCTTCCGATCCTGTCTCGGTTTACCGTCAACATGCCAACCGTTTAAAACTTCAAGGATTATAGTTTTTAAACAAAAAATGCGCCAAAAGGCGCATTTTTTTACTCGCTATAAGCTTACGCTTTACGAGCTGGTAATTTTTCACGAATACGTGCAGCTTTACCAGACAAGTCACGAAGGTAGTAAAGTTTAGCACGACGAACGTCACCACGACGTTTCACTTCGATTTTAGCAACAACTGGTGAATGAGTTTGGAATACACGCTCAACACCAACACCGCTAGAAATTTTACGTACTGTGAACGCAGAGTTCAAACCACGGTTTTTCTTAGCGATTACAACACCTTCAAATGCTTGAAGACGTTCACGATCACCCTCTTTTACTTTTACTTGAACGATGACAGTGTCACCAGGAGCAAAAGCAGGGATATCAGATTTTAACTGTGCATTTTCAACAGCTTGAACTAAAGGATGTTTACCACTCATTGTGGGAATCTCCAATATGTGCGGAGTCAGAAGAGGTCTGAATTTCCGCTGGGGATAGAGGCTAAAGCGCATATCAACCCGTTTATCTTTCCCTTTACGACAATATGTCTATAAAGAGCCTTTAAATTTACATAAAACTATTCATTAAATAGAATTATGCTTTAACTCGAAGCATTGCTTCTCGTCTTGTTGCAGAACTTTCGTTCTTGAGAATAACGATTAAGAGTTACCGCCATTCTCTTGCGTATCTTTTAGCCATTTTTTTTGCTGCTTAGTCAACTCAACCTTTTCGACCAACTCTGGTCGGCGCTCTAGAGTTCGTTGATATCGCTGCAAAAAGCGCCATTTTTCAATGTTGCCATGATGTCCAGATTTTAATACCTCTGGCACATCCAGCCCTTCAAAATGGTCAGGCTTTGTATATTGTGGACAATCTAAAAGACCGTCAACAAAAGAATCTTGTACTGCTGATTGTTCATCTGACATTACATTCGGCAAACGGCGAATAATACTGTCAAGTAACACCATAGCGGGCAGTTCACCACCAGATAAAACATAATCACCAATTGACCATTCTTGATCAACATAATGCTGGATCAAACGTTCATCTACTCCCTCATAACGTCCACACAGTACAATTAAGCCGTCATAATCGACAAACTGCTGTACTGCCTGTTCATTTAAGGTTTTGCCTTGTGGGGACATATACACCACAGGGACATGAACATGTCCTGCTTGTGAGGCAAGTTGTTTGGCATGTGCAATTGCTTTCGCCAAAGGCTCAGCCATCATCACCATACCGGGGCCACCACCAAATGGACGTTCATCCACTCTTCTGTAGTTTCCCTCAGCAAAATCACGAGGATTAATACAAGTGACTTGTACAATATCTCGTTTTGCCGCACGTCCGCTGATGCCGTAAGCTGTAATCGCTTCAAACATTTCAGGAAAAAGCGTAATGACTGCAAAAAACATTACAGACTCCTCTATTTTCCTGCTGTATTAATCCTAAAAGGATTAATAATCTACGCCCCAATTGACGTAAATACGACCAGCTTCAAGATCAACACGTTGTACTACATCTTTATGCCAAGGAATCATGCGCTCTTCTGAATCAATGCTGTCTGGGGTAGCATGCACCACCATCACATCATTAGCTCCAGTTTCAAACAACTCATGAATTTTCCCTAAGTTTACTTCCTGTTCTTCTTCATCAAGACCTAACACGGTTAAGCCCTTCAAATCTGACCAGTAGTACTCATCCACATCTGCTTTTGGCAGTTGAGACTTAGCAATCCAGATATTAGCGCCAACCAAGCTTTCCGCTCCAGTGCGATCACTCACACCCTTCAACGCGACAACTAGGCCTTTGCCATGGGGTTTCCAACGTTTTACATCTATTGTTTGCCAACCGGCCTTGGTCTCAATGTACCAAGGCAGGTAGTCAAACATGTTGCTCATAGGTTCTGTATTTGAATACACCCAGAGCCACCCATTCAATCCATAAGCTGAACGTAACTGTCCAATCTGAATACGATCTTCGGGAACATTCTGTGTTGATGTCATGGGCTACCTACTACAAAAATTATGCAGTAGCTTTTTTAGCTTGAGCAGCTAAAGAAGCAACACGTTCAGAAGGTTGAGCACCTTGAGAAACCCAGTGAGCAAAACGGTCAGCGTCTAAACGAAGTTTTTCTGCTTGACCTTGTGCAGTCGGGTTAAAGAAACCGATACGCTCGATGAAACGACCATCACGTGCATTGCGGCTGTCAGTCACAACGATTTGATAGAATGGACGTTTTTTTGCGCCGCCACGTGCTAAACGAATAACAACCATGATAAAAGCCTTATAATTCTTACGGATTATCCCTGCGCCGACCATCGGCAACACTTCAAACCCCTTTCATAGAGGGCGACATTCTACGTGATTTTCGCCCTGAAAGAAAGATTATTTTTTGAGTTATCCGCAGTTTTGAATTTAAAATTACTGTAGCCAATTTGATGTGGCAGATAATGCACAATCAGTTGCACCTTTTGCCCAAAATTTTTGCCCTTGATCATTAAGACAAATGATCCCATCACCAGCTTGAGAAGTAGTAGCAATAGGCGTAGCAGTTAACACCCAGCTTGAATCAGTTATGCTGGCAAAAGCTAAGTTATATAAAGCTTGGCCTTGTTGAGGACTGACACTAGAACCATAAATCGAAGTAATCGTCGCATTCGATGGATAGCGATTGTGAACTATTTTTTCTGCTTCTAATGTTTGGGCAATATTCATCATTTCAGATTGAACAGCTGTACGATGTCCTTTGCGTAAATACTGCAAATACGAAGGTGTCGCTATAGCTGCTAAAATTGCAATTATTGCGACTACTATCATGAGCTCTATTAAGGTAAAACCATTCTTCATTGCCAATTCTCACTATTTGTTTCACATACATTGCAAGTGACTGTTCCACCACAGTCATTATCAACAGCCGTAGCTGTTAAACTTTGGCAACGCAAACCTGAATTCTTAGCAATAAAATTAATGTTTCTTGAATCTGTAGTTGTCGCTTTAATGACCCATGTTTGCCCATTTGCAGCAGCATTCGTCAATAAATTTCCTGTCGTCGTATCATCACTAATTTCAATCGTATAACCACCCCGTGGCAAAGTTACAGATGTGGTGGTAAATCCTCTATAGGTAAAGTTCTTGGATTTATGCCGTTCCAACTGTTCCGCCAATTTTAGAATTTCGCCTTTGGCAGCAGAGGCGGTCGCTCTGCGGCTATAACTTTGATATGAAGGGATAGCAATCGAAGCAGAAATAGCGACAATCACGATGACAACCATGAGCTCAATCAAGGTAACACCCTGATTAAACCGCAGAATATAGTATTTATTCATCAGTCATCCCTTAGCGATAACGCTCATACCAGCGCGCAGGAACTAAGTGACTTGTACATTGCCACTCGCCCGTTCCACTCTCGTTTCCAGACAGTTGTAATTTCCCACAACTATTAGTCACTGGAGGTACATCTCTTTTTGGAACGAATGCTATGCCACGAATACCTGAGCCAATGATATTTGTATTACATTCAGAAGCTCCTACTGGGCAATTAGTACCAGTTTTTGTTCTGAATCCACTTCCATTCTCTTTATTCTGATCAATTGATCCATCAGAATTAAGGCAGGCGCCAAATGGTAAACAGAACGTCTGCTGGTCAGTTTCACCTACTACCCGAGGTAAACATGGGTCTGCCGCTACAATACCTGTTCCCTGTGGATCATAAACAGGCACAATTAAAGTCCCTGTAATTGCCATAGGCTCTTCAAAAGCTTTGAGACCTCCTTTAATACGGAAACTATTATTAGCTTTCTCGGTACCATCGCTCATACTAGAAAGTGAACGATACCAACCATTTTGTCCCGTCCCAGAGTTTGGAAAGAAAATCTGTGCTACTCGTGTTTCCCCAGATCGTAAAATTTGTGGATTTTTTCGAAGCGTCGATCGAGTAATATCTTTCGTTTCAAGCTCGCTATCCGTTAAAGACATTAAATTCTTTTTAATAAAATCTTTGTCGATAATTCCATAGATGTTGTTTACAGGTCTTCCGCTTAATGCTGTGCTTGGTGACATCCCCTCACGACCTGTAAGCGGATAAACATCTAAAGGTGTACTACGGTCACCTGACGCAATACCTACAGTAATAAAAGTGCGGATTCCATAATCGTGAATTGTCACTGTTGGCGGTTCATAAAAACGCGGCGCATTCCCAGCTGTATAGTCGTTCGAGCTATCATAAGTAGCATCATTCGTTGCCAAATTGGCTAATCGAACAACTCGAACCCCGAAACTGCTATAAGTCGAATTTGTTTTGGTCTGGTTATTATTAAGATCGATACGGAAAACTTGTCCACCTAAATCGCCAAAATATAAATGGTCTACTAAACCATCAGCATCTCGATCTAAGGTACTAATACGACTCACAATACTGTGCTTCATATTAGAGTTATCTACACTAGAGCCTGTATCACTAGTCCACCATAAGCGTTCCCCAGTTTTAGCATCAATAATATAGACAGCGTTTCCTTTTGCTTTTCCATTCGTAAAGCAAGAGTTACTCAAGGTAATATTCGGGTTTTCATAACATTGGTCGTAGCCACCACCAACAATCATGACCCGTTTAATCATCCCGTTATAACGTATATTTGCAAGTACAGGTTTAGACCAACTCTGCCCCATACGACTATAATCAGTTTGGTCTGCACCTACTCTAAAGAGGAGCTTAGGTGAAGCAGGATTTAAGACATTTAAGCCATAATAACTGCTGCCCCCCATTCGCATGCCACCATAAATATTCATTTGCTTTGCAGTCACTTTTGATACTGCGGAGCTACCACTTCCCGTTGTAGTAATACTATATGCAGGGTCAGATACCCAAGCCCCATCCATACCGTGAGCAGGAGCTGTAGCATCACTTTGACCAACAACTAAAGCTTTTGAAGCGACTGGATCATTTAAAATATCGGCAGGAACGAAAGCCATTTGTTCTATACCAGTTGAGGCATCCACAATATGCAAACCGCCTTCCATCGTTCCATAGAGAATGGATTGTTCACGCGCAGATGTTAAATTCCCATTTTCATCTAATGTTCCATTATAGGTAAGCTGTACCGGTAAAGAATGAATACTACCGCCCATCGATAAATAGGGTTCATTCGATGTAACTAATGAGGAAGGTAAAGTCGTAGCGCTAATATCAGTTGAATAACCTAGATAATTTAATATTTTTAATTTCAAGCTAATTGGGAAAGCTTTTAAAATATCTTGTCCAGTCGATGCATTAAATTTTCCTAAAACATAACTTGCTGTATTAGCCACACTATCAAAAGGATTAGTTCCTTCTGGTGGAGCAGCAGGGATTCTTAGCAAATTAGTTCCAGAAGTCGATATTTTCGTTAAGCTACCATCTGATGCAACGGCGGAAACATCAGTAAATAAGTTGCGGATTTTAGTTTGTACTGCGTAATAATATTTTATGATATTTCCATCTTCATCACGTGTTTCATTTTGTCCCACAATTGGTACAGGAACTTTCGCATATGAACCACCTAAAAAGACGTTACCTCCATCATTATAATTAGAGCTATTCCAATAATCTTTCGTACCCGTTCTAAAAGCACCAGTTGCGTTGTAAACCAACCCACCAGTGTTAGCTTCAAAAGCACCAGCATTTGTTCCCGATAAAACAACATGATATTTCTTTAAATTTCCACGCCATGTTAAGTAGGTGTTAGCTGGGTTTGGCTCTAAAGCCCGTAAGTAACCATATTCCTGTAAATTTTTAGGGTTTAGTGCATCATAAGGAACTGAGATAGCGCCAGTGGTTAAGGGCTGTAACGGAACTTTTTCTAAGTTATTAATAAATGCAATAACGCTGTCTGTTACACCTTGCGCACTTTGGGTAGGGAAAAAACCTCCATTCCCATAACCAGGTGCAGCGATCGCATTTGTGGTCTGATTGGGTGAACATGCATCATCTCCTTTTCGGTCAGATTGGGTTCTCGAACTTAAACGGCAGGCATTTTTTACATCAGAAGAACTTAAACTAGAAAAGTCACTACCAAAACCCACAAATGCTGTTTGAATAGAAACTCCGGCAGGATTCTTTGTTTTATCAAATAGTCGTTTTGCAAACTCCCCCATACAGGCCCAACCAGAGTCTGCTGTAGTGTTAGACAAACCTCCAGAACAAGTAAAATTTGCTCCTAAAGTAGTGCCTAAGGCCGTCGACATGACACTTGCCGAACGTGTATTTGTTGTATTGTTCGGCTCCCCATCTGATAAAAAGTAAATACCCTGCCCATCACAGCTTTGACGATTGGCCACTGCAGGTAAAGGAGATTGGTAAATAGCATTTAAGTTAGTAGCATTTCTATCTACAACAATATTTGGATTGCTTGTCGTATCATTTGTTTTTGATTTTGGAATGCCACTATCTGCGTTTGCTATCGCATAATTAAAAGTGGTGTAGTAATAAGTATAAGAATAGGTCCAATCCGACGAAGTATCATAAGCAGTTGCCGTATCCACACCCGGATTAGAAGTTGACCAGTTACTCCAATAGTTATTAGAACGACAAGGTTGCCATAGATTTGTAGTATCGATTTGTGAATCGCGATAATTCGTACAATATGAGTATTCCGTTCTATTATCGGATTTTCGCACACGCTTTACATAGCTATCTTTTCGAATAGTATAATTCGCCTCTGAATAGGTTGTTGTACCCATCAAATAAGCAGCAGCTTCTGCATAAGCATGCGCTGAAGGTGTTGACCCACCAGCAGTTAAATTTGCAACAGCCTGTTTTAATTTATAACGCTGAGAACCTACTGTATTTAAAGTACTCGCATCTCCTAAAGGAGCAGCAGCCACTAGAACCTGCCCACTTCGGCTATCACCATTGGCAGAGAAATTTCCCAAGCCCACACGAGTATCATTTAAAACAGGATTATTGCTGGCTAAAAAAGCATTCATACCATTTTTAAGCAGGGCCAAACGGTTTTCACCATAACTATTGTTGGTCATACTTCCTGATGTATCCAGCATCATCACAATGGTTTTTTTACCCGCTGTAGGGGAAGCATAAATTTGTAAATCACTCGCCTGCACCACAGAACTTGTCATTAGCCATGTAAAAGCAACCGAACTCGAACAGATGGCATACCATAAATTATTTGGCTTAAAATCCTTCAATTTTAGTTTCATGATATTCCCCATTATGAACCTGGTGCCGTAATTTGAGTGAGTTTATTGGTATAGTTAAATTCTTGAACTTGAGTACTAAAAGGCACGTTATGATTTGCCAAACACTCCGCCAATGTTTGTTTAGCCGCTAATGCGGTATCAAAATTGTCGCTAATTTTTGCGGAACTCGTGCTTAAGCAATCTCTTTGTAAAATTTCAATAGAGGTAGATGCATAGGCTGGCAAAAAAGCAGTTGTAATCACTCGAATACGTTGCATAGACAACATGCTTTTAGGAAGTTGCGTACCTTCCGAGGTGTTTGTTCCTCGTGGTAAATTTGAACCTGGAATATCGCTAGCAGCATCTGTTGGAATACTTACAGCAACTTGAGTAACCACTGCTTGGCGATTACTTCCATAGTCAGTTGTTAAATCACAGAAACCCGCTACTCCGCCACCTTCGACAACCGCATTATTGGCACTTCCTGCTCGAAGTAAACTTGCGCCTCTGGTCTGAGCAAAATTTGTTGATGTAGAAACAGGCTTATAACAAAAATTGTATTCTGCACCTGGGTTACTTTCATGCTCTTTAAGCGCGGCACCAATCACATTTGTAATATTAGTTAGGGTGGTAGGATTCATCTGCACAATGAGTTCTAAAGGAGTGTCAGATGACTGAAAATTTAATTGGCTAACTTGGCTATTGGTAGCAACTTTTAAAGAAACAATAGCCACTCTTATTGCTAAAACGCCTACAGAAATAACAATCAATAAAATAATAAGCACAACAATAAGGGTTGCCCCTTTTTCTTTAGACCTACTTTTATGAGTTAAATGGGTCATAGACTTTCCCCCATCGCATTTCGTAGAGCAATTGTTACGTTATAAGTACGGCGTAAGAATCGAGTTGTATTATCAGAAGCGTGCACAGTTTGATCTAACATAAAAAAAGACTGCGCCGGATCTATTGCTTTGTTTTGAGCATTATTAGTAGAGCGCGCTAATACAGATATTTGTATTGAAAGAATTCGTGGCGGCATCACAGATGGTGTGGCATCTCGGGCAGCCTGTGCAGCAGCGCGGTATTGGGGAATGGTATAGTAAGCAAAATTGCCAGCCGCATTTTTTGCACCAAACAGCACATGAAAATGATCAATACGCGGCAATACAATTTGACCAGCGTCGCCTAACCCAGCAATAGTTGTCGGTTGAGCTGTGGCTACAATAGAGGGAGTATTTGCATCACATGCGAGTGCATAATCTTGCTGTGAACTACCATTGCTATCAAGACGTAAAAAATAACGCTCTACAATTAAATCTCCTGCAAGTACATTCACACCTTCACAATTGGTCATATTCGTAGGAGAAATAAATTGGATAGTCAATTGATCACTTTGCACAGCTGCATTTGAACTGTTCTGTATATTTGAAAGACCTTTCCAGTGATTGCTCACTGTACTTACCGTATCTCCTGCGCCACGACTGAGTAATGTGTTAGCAATATAGGTATTTGCTCCGACATTAGGGACAAAATTAACAGTGTTATTATTAGTTGCTGTTGAACCAGTTAGCACAACGCCGCCCCAAGGCGTCATATCAGTTAAGATTGGGTTGGTTACATTTCCATAATTTAGAAGGCGTATATCACGGGCAATATATTCCAAACCAAAAATACCGCTATCTTGTATTTCAGCATTTGCTTTTTGTAGACGGCTTGATAAAAGTCCACCAATAAATAATTGAGTTGCTGCAGCTACTAAAATTAGGCCTAAAGCCAATGCAACCATAAGCTCAATTAATGTAAAGCCCCGTTGTTTCCACGATACAAATGAGTGAGCCATTAATATGCCTCCATCATCAAACAATTTGAATTATTGGCATAAACACCATCTGTACTCATACAACTCGACACATCCGCGCTAGTGACTCCTTCAGTTGTTGTAATTACTGGAGAGGTTTTTCCCCAAAAAACAAACAGACATTGTCTCTGCTGAGCCATTGTGCTTGTAACCCCAGGGCAATTTGTCATTGTGATTTTCATGCCAAGTTGATCAGCATTTCTTGCTGCTTGATATGCATCAAATTGAGCAAGTTGAGAAGGTGTACAAGCTGAATTGAAACAGGAAGTCGGAGCTGCGGTAGTAGATGAATAATTGCTATAACTACGAACAAACGCAGGATATTGACTAGCTTGAGCACTATTTACGCGAATGTTTTCTGCTAATCCTCTCATAATCATCATGGCTTGAGATTTGCTTAATGCCTCTGAAGAAGCATCCATAGCCCGGACTTGCAAGGCAACATATCCTAAAACCCCTACCGCAAGTAAAATTAAGGCAACCAACACTTCTAATAAACCCACCCCAACTTGAGCTTTTTGTTTAGAGCTCCGCATTAGCATGTCTCCTCAGCTTTAAAAATTAATGTGCCAAGCTTTGTTAAAATAAGAATTTTCTTTTTATTTGTTTTTGAATTACAAATAGATAAAAGTGTATCTTGGGTAATATTAGTCACCACTCCATTTGCATTAAAAGTTAAAGTCGTCGCTGTTGATGAGCTCTGTGTACCGTTAGCAGCGATATTTTTAAGCTCAAGAGTGCTATTGGAAGCAGCTTTCCAATTAAAAGAAGTTGGTGTATTTGAGGCTGTTGAATTCAGATTAATGGATACATCTTGTCGACCAAGTATCGCTTGAGTCTTTGCTTCCGACAAAGTATTGATCAGGTCTCGTTGATTTTCATCTAATCGTTTGCTTTCTAATAAATTCGACATAGATGGCGCGGCCATCATCGCGATAATAGCCATGACCGCAATCGTCACCATAAGCTCAACTAAGGTGAACCCGTCTTGCGGAATAATTCCCCTCATCCCCAGAACCCCAAATAAACTTAAAAATTTTTTATTTATTAATTAAATTTTACGCTTTATGTTTACAAAAAAAATACAAAGCAGATAAAGGGTATAAAAAAACAGATAACTGTCATATCAACAATTATCTGTTTAACTTTTTAAAATCAGTATGTTAAATAAGTCACACTTTATGCTTGAGTTACATGAATGCGTAATTCTTTAGGAAGACTAAAGGTTATGTTCTCTTCGCGCCCTTCTAATTCTTTCGGTGCTTGAGCACCCCAATCTTGTAAACGTTGAATAACTTGTTTAATCAAGATTTCTGGCGCAGAAGCACCAGCGGTAACACCAATCTTACAAGTCTCATTGAACCATGACTGCTCTAACTGATCAGCATTATCAACAAGATAAGCAGCTTTACCCATACGTTCTGCAAGCTCACGTAATCGATTTGAATTTGATGAGTTAGGTGAACCTACAACTAAAACCACATCACACTTCTCAGCTAAATCACGCACAGCATCTTGTCTGTTTTGTGTAGCATAGCAAATGTCATCTTTACGTGGGCCCTGAATATGCGGAAATTTAGCACGCAGAGCATCAATAACTTTAGCTGTATCATCAATAGATAGCGTTGTTTGTGTTACGAAAGCAAGTTTTTCAGGATGTCGTACGGTAAGTGCAGCAACATCTTCTTCATCTTCAACCAGATAAATATCACCGCCTTTTAATTTGTCATATTGACCCATTGTGCCTTCGACTTCCGGGTGCCCTTCATGACCAATTAAAATAGCTTCAGTACCTTCACGCGCATATTTAGTCACTTCAATATGAACTTTAGTCACTAAAGGACAAGTTGCATCGAAAACTTTTAAACCTCGGCGTTCAGCTTCTTGTTGAACTGCTTTTGAAACACCGTGCGCACTAAAAATTACAATTGAGTCATCTGGAACCTGATCTAGCTCATCAACAAAAACGGCCCCTCTCTGACGTAAGTCATCAACCACAAATTTATTGTGTACAACTTCATGACGTACATAAATAGGAGGGTTGAAACATTCCAAAGCCCGATTGACGATTGCTATGGCTCGATCAACACCGGCACAAAAACCACGCGGATTAGCTAACACAATTTCCATAACAGCCTCAAAATTAATAAAACAGGGGAATTTCTCTTGAATATTTGCAATTAAAACTATTCAGTTTAAACGCACGGTACACTACAATAGCGAAGATATTTTATCATATCAGGAAAAATATCATGTCGGGTCTATTGTTTGTCGTTTCTGCTGCATCAGGAACGGGCAAAACATCTTTGGTAAAAGCCCTGCTTGACCGTGTGAGCAATTTACATGTTTCAGTCTCGCATACAACCCGAGGTCAACGTCCCGGTGAGTTAGATGGTGTTCACTATCACTTCACTACAAAAGATGAATTCCTAGACCAAGTCAACCATGATGGTTTTATCGAATACGCTGAAGTATTTGGTAACTACTATGGCACTTCTCAAGCTACTGTAAAACAACAGTTAGCTCAAGGACACGATGTCTTACTTGAAATTGATTGGCAAGGTGCAGAACAAGTACGCAAACTTTTCCCTGAATCCAAACAAATATTTATTTTACCTCCGACTCAATTTGATCTGCGTCAGCGTTTATCTAATCGCGGCACTGACTCAGTTGAAGTCATTGAGCATCGTTTAAGCTGTGCAGTAGAAGATATGCAGCACTACACGAACTTTGATTACATCATTATCAATGATGATTTTAATAAAGCCTTACATGAGCTTGAAGCTGTGATTACAGCGAACCGTTTAGTGCTATCTCAGCAAGCAAAACGTCATCAAACATTAATCCAAGACTTGATTACTCATCAACCAAAACAGGAATAACTTGAGTCTAGATCGAAAGCCTTTTATACTATTTAGTCTGTTCAAATTCACCATTCCAAAACGAGAACTTTTATGGCACGCGTCACCGTTGAAGATTGTTTAGATCATGTAGACAACCGTTTTGAGCTTGTGCTCGTTGCAAGTAAACGTGCTCGTCAATTGGCACGTCAAGGCATGGAGCCAACTGTAGAATGGGATAACGACAAACCAACTGTAGTTTCTTTGCGCGAAATCGCGGCAGGGCACGTTACGAAAGAAATTCTTAAACAACGTGAGCAAGATTACCAAACTTCTAGTCTTGATCTTGCCCTTTCTACAAACAGCTTGAATTTAGAAGGTTTTTCTTTCTAATTCACTCTGTTTCATAAAAAAACCATCGTTTTTTTGCGATGGTTTTTTATTTGGCTTTGCGCCATATTCAAACATATTGGGAAAAGCAATTATTTTCATTGAAAAAAAAATACACTTTTTCAAATGAAAAAATTGACAAGTTCCGCAATATGCTTTTCATTAAGAAGCAGATAGATTTAGTTTTTCAGCAATAGGAAAAAGGGTGATTTATGCCAGGCGAAGAGGTCAGCCAAGCCAAGCAACAGCTCAAATTAATTATCGACCCTTACTTATCGGTAAGCGAAGTCGAAAAAGTGCTTGCTGCCTGCGATTTTGCCGATCTAGCGCACACTGGCATTACACGTAAAAGTGGCGAACCTTATATTTTGCACCCGATTGCGGTAAGCTGCATCCTTGCAAACATGCGTTTAGATGCTGAAACTTTAATGGCAGCACTTTTGCATGATGTTATTGAAGATACTCAATATACAAAAGAAGATATTATTGAGAAATTTGGTCTAACTGTTGCCGAGCTAGTCGATGGTGTAACCAAACTTAGTCAATCAAGCGATAAAGAATATAACAAGGCAGCTTCATTCCGAAAAATCTTGCAAGCGACCTTACAAGATCCACGTGTCATCATTATTAAATTAGCAGATCGCTATCATAATATGACAACTCTAGGTGCTTTACGTCCAGATAAACGTGCCCGTATTGCTCAAGAGACTTTTGATATATTTGTACCGATGGCAAGATTAGTCGGCATGAATGAAATGGGCGATAATCTAGAGAATCTCTGTTATCAAAACCTTGATCTAGATATGTTTGATAACGTTCAAAATGCACTACTTCAAACAAAGCCAGAACGCTGTAAATATCAAAGTATTTGGGAACAAAACCTCGCTGAACTTCTGCATAATTATCATATTCAAGGCCGTATTAAAAAGAAAAATAACAATATCGAATTATTACGCCATTTCGTTAAAAACGAGATGGATCTCCAAGAGCTTACCCATAGTCATGCTTTTGAAATCGTTTTACAGTCTATTGCCGACTGTGACCGCTTGGTAGAAGCATTAAGAGAAAACTTTCAGGTTATCCAGTATCAGGACCATATTCGTCGCCCATTACCCGGCGGCAACCAGTCTTTACTGATTAAACTAAAAGGCGAAAAAACGACGCTATCTCTTACTATTCAAACCGAGTTGATGCGTAAAGCTGCTCGTTTTGGTGTCGTGTTAGGCGAAAATGCGCCGCAAACTTGTCGCTCTGCCATTCAGGCTTCAATGCAAAACTTAAATACATTGATTGATGGCGAATGTGCTAAAACAACTTTTAATGATTTACTTGATTACCTACACCAAGAAAAAATCTGGGTATATACACCGCATGGTCAACTGCATGAGCTGCCACAAGGCGCCACCGTAGTTGATTTTGCTTATTCAGCAAGTTTATTTTTAGGTAACCATGCCGTTGGCGCAAAAGTCGATGGTGAGATTAAACCACTTTCTACCCCATTAGTTAGCGGTCAGGTTATTGAGATTATTACAGATGTTTTAGCCACACCGAACCCAGACTGGCTAAGTTTTATTAATACGCAGAAAGCTCGTCGTGCTTTACAGCATGTGCTTAAAGATCAAGATATCGAAGAACAACGTCTAGTTGGAGCACAAGCCCTTTCTCGTGCACTGAAACTCTTTAATCGTTCAATCAATGATCTTTCTGAAGCCGACTGGCTAGATCTATTGCAATGGCGTCATATCGATAATAAAAATACATTGTTTGAACAAATTGCGGTTGGCGATTTATTACCTCAACTTGTAGCAAATCACCTGTTTGCGCATGATAAACACCCACAAGTAGAAAACTCAGATCGACTTATTCAAAGCACTGAAGGAGTCGACGTTAAATATGCACACTGCTGCAATCCAATTTTAGGCGATCCAATTCAAGGACACTTAACACGTCGTGGATTAATTGTGCATCGCATCCGCTGTCATAACTTACTACATGAACAGCATCTACACCCTGAAAATATCATGCCGCTTCAATGGAAAGCAGATGATGTAGATGATGTCCGTTTTACTGCCTACCTTGCTATTTATATGGCGATGAATGATGAACAGGTATCAGATCTGATTTATCAATGCCGTAAAAATAACGCTGGGGTAGAGATGGTTCACTCAAATGAGCAAAGAACTTTTGTGAATATTGTAGTGAATAACCGTAAGCACATTGCAAAAGTCATTCGTGATTTACGCATGCACTATGGTTTCCCACGTATTGAACGTTTAGATGCCCCTGCTCCACAAATGGAAATTTCAAAAGTAAGCTAAGACTTTATAGAGACTAATGGCTATAAATTTTTGTTTCCTTAACAAAATCAAACTTTCCAATTCCACTTAATCAATTAAATCGATGATACTTTTGTCCAAAGCTATCATCGATTATGATGGAAATAGATTTAATCAAGGAGAACCAAATGTCCCGCCAAGTCATTCATACTGAAAATGCCCCTGCTGCTATCGGCACCTATTCTCAAGCTATTTTAGTAGATAATACGCTATATCTTTCAGGGCAAATTGGTTTAGACCCATACAGTATGGAACTTGTAGAAGGTATTGAAGCTCAAATTCGCCGTGTATTTGATAATTTAAAAGCAGTTTGTGAAGCTGCTGGTGGTTCACTTGCAGATATTGCTAAACTCAATATTTTTTTAACTGACCTATCAAATTTCCAACTTGTAAACCAAATCATGGGTGAATATTTTGCTCAACCCTACCCTGCACGTGCAGCTCTTGGTGTAGCAAGCTTACCAAAAGGTGCATTAGTTGAAATGGATGGAATTGTAATTATTAATCAATAAGGTATAAAAAATCAAAATATCTAGCTCTAAATATTTGGTTTTAAAAATATGAACCACCTTGGTGTAAAAATCTAATTTCTTCTTAGATTTCCGCTTAGGTGGTCTTTTTTTATCCAAAATCCCAATAAGGATAAATGAGATTTTAAATGAATTTCATTGACAAACGATAATAATTATCAATAATATCAATTATCGCATTTATATTTGGGGATCACTCCCATGTACGTTTGCTTGTGTCGTGGCATTACTGATCAGGATATTAAAGACGCTATCGAAAATGGCGCTGAAAGCTATCGTGAAATTCGCGACTTGCTTGATCTTGGTACATGCTGTGGACGCTGTGCACCAGAAGCTCGTGCTATCATTAGCGAAGAATTAGCAGAAATCGCTGCTCGCATTTCTGTAGCTGCATAATAAAAATGAATATTTAACAAAATTTATTGACTCCTCCACCGCTTTTTGCGGAACGTTCATAGTTCCTCATTCAAGCGGTTTTTTTTGGCATAAAAACCTTCTTTCTAATATTGTGTTGTTTTTGATTGCGATTTTCATTTGCTGTTCCATAAATTACTCGCCATCTCTATGATTGTTCACTAAAATGGATTTATAGATTGCCTTAATTAAATTTGAGGCAGAAATTGTTTTGGAGTAGCTACAATGAAAGGCAATCGTGATGTCATTAATCAGCTCAATCAAGTGCTGTATCATCATTTAACTGCAATTAATCAATACTTTTTGCATTCACGCATGTTTAATGACTGGGGAATTGAGCAACTTGGTTCTGCTGAATATAAAGAATCAATTCGTCAAATGAAACATGCTGATAAAATCATTGAACGTATTTTATTTTTAGAAGGTCTACCTAACCTTCAGCATTTAGGCAAGCTTTATATTGGTCAACACACAGAAGAAGTTCTGCACTGTGACATTCGTAAAGTAAAAGAAAATATAGAGGCAATTCAAAAAGCGGTTGCTTTAGCTGAAACAGAGCAAGACTATGTCACCCGTGACCTTGTTCAAGAAATTTTAGAAAAAGAAGAAGAATATTGGGACTGGTTAGATACTCAAATTGATCTTATTGGTAGTGTGGGTATTGAAAATTATATCCAGAGCCAAATGTAATTTTTCTTAAAAAAAATCCCCTTGAGTACAAGGGGATTTTTTTATTACTTCTCTTTTAATAACTCTGGTAGGGTTACTTTTTGCCTATAGAGATGCTGTAAAATTAGTATCTGCTGTTGTGCTTGCTGCACTTTCCCATTGTAAGCGAGAAGTTTTGCGTATTTACGTAAGTTGTATGGAGTTGCTTTATTCTTTACTAAATTCCCCCACTCCACTAAATCACTCTCAGATAAGGTAGTTTTAGGATTAAGTTCAATCCAACGTAAACGCTGCTCAAACTGCGTTAAAACAAAGATTTTACCACTTCCCATAAATTCAGCATTTGGACGCTTATTATTAAAGAGCAAATTACTATTTAAAACATAGACATTATAATCACGTAAAATCGCAATAATAAGCAGTAAACTTACAGCCGATGACAAACGAAGAAGATGCTTATTAAGAATGATTCCTTTAAGTACAGGAGTCTGCGCTTGAACAATACCCAGTAGGAACCCACAAGTAAGCAAGAAATAAGCGTAACGCTGTGGAAACTCAAACATTGCATGAATGAGCACTGCACAGACCATCATAATCGCTATCATCGAAATAGTATCTTTAGCCTGTTGATTTAACCACACAAACCAGCAAGCAAAGTAGGTAATGATTACAGCACCCAATGGAATACCATTCCAGATAATTAAATCCAGTATTACATTATGAGCACTATTAAACCATACATGCACTGTACCATATTGGATACTATCAACTACAGCGACGCTAGTTTGACTCCATCCATATCCCAGCCATGGCTGCTGAGCTATAGCATGTAATATTTGTATCCACATCCCTATACGCTCATGACCCGATCCCGCACGAGCAATAAATGAACTTGTTTCAGTAATTTCGGTATTTACAGATAATTCAATAAATTGAGTGATATAAGGTAAGATAAAGCCAGCAATTAGAAAAAAAGATAAGCTCCACAAGAGACCTTGAGTAAATCCAAATCTTTTTTGTTTTCCAAATTGTTTAACCATCCAGTAGATGAATAAGAATGGAAAAACGATCCATGAAGTGCGTGACTGACTCAATGCGATCGTAAACAAAATAATCAATGCTGAAGGCAATAATAACCATAGAGTTACTTTATTCTTTTCATATAAGTATAAACATCCTAACAACCCAATAATTAAAAAAGTTGCCATGTTGTTGGGTTGACCAAAATTACCGTAAGGACGGTTACCAATCAGATGAAGCGTATAAATTAGGTGAGATTCAATATTTAGCCACTGGAGAATTGCTATAAGACTGGTTAATAGCGAAGTAATAATTATCAGTAAACTAAAACCTGAAAAAATTTGATCTCTTTTTTGTTGATCTAAAGATAGGTTGTAACCTGCCAAGACCATGAACCAAAAGCCTAACAAGTAAAATGAACTTAGTAAGGCCGTACTCAAATCAAAAACCAGACCAAAACCCCACTGTACTAGCGGAACTAAAGTAAATGGCAACAATAAGAGCTGTGCTCTAGGAATTTTAATATTTTGTTGAATTAGGGCGGCTAATACGCACAACCCAGCCCCAAATGTACTCACTTCACTTGAGAACATGACCCAAGGGCTATAGTGAAATGGCGACAACCATGCAAAACCCAACAGGATTGCAGCGAGGAATAGGAAGAATACTTGCATAGCGATAGGTTAAAGATCAAAATTTGAGAGAATTATACATGGAACATCAAAGAACCGTTTAGATTCCCTATGTATGACTCTTTTGCATTCACACAACATATCGTTAAGGAATCTGATCAGCGGGAATGAGATGTTCGGCTCCACCATAAAACCAAAAATTTGGTGCCATCCTTCCGAAATAACTACCACACCCCCAGCACATTAAATCTTGTCCTAAATACATGATCGTAATATACAAAAATAAAGCTCCCCACAAACCAATTAATAGTTTTGTCGCTCTATAAGAATATTTCAAATATTCTTTAGACTGCTGCCGTTGAGAAAAAGCAAATGCTAAGAATAATATACAGGCCATTTGTGAAGCGGGATAAACCATACTTCCTGAGAACATCGCATCAAGTAGAATTGCAGCTAAGCCAGCTTTCGCAATAGGTAAAACATTCTTATCTCGAAACAACTTAACAACTTGATATATCATCCAAACTAAAAAAATCCATCCAACGACTCCCCATTCAAAAATTAACCTTAAATATAAGTTATGTATGTGATGTCCATATTTATATTGAATTTCTGAGAGATATCCTCCCCTCACTCCAGACCATGGGTTTTCTTTCCATTGCTCAAAAACGAAACTCCACATCTCTGCACGCATGGATGTCCCCACTCTCATTACGGTCATGATATTTTTATCAGCGAAATAAATCGTAGTTTTATAAACTAAAAAAGCTAAAAAAATGTAAATACAGCTTTGCAAAATGAGCTTTCGATTTTCTCGTGAGTATATAAAGAAAATCAACAATCCTATCGCTACAGCAAGTAAAGCGGATCTGGCTCCATCAAAAAACCATGCTAGAGCAAAAAAGAAACTAGCAAACGGATAAAAGTAATGAAAATAAGGATAGTTTTTATTTTTTAAAAAAATTAGAAAAAAGAATATAGGCACGATAACACTGTCATAAATTCGGATCGTGCCAGAGTTAAATTGCCAGTCAAACCATTGTTTGTACAAAATAAAATTAATGATAGAAATACAAATAAATAAACAAGGAATAAATGCTGAAACAACGATTAATGCTAAACCATGTTCTATCTTCTTTATATTCCTTAACTCATACTTTAAAGCAGAAAATATAAATAGTAATGCTATCGCAGACCAAAGTTCTTGAAACTGAAAAACACTATAAGTTGTTATCTGTATAGCAATTAATGCGCCAATCAGAAAAAAAATAATTTGAGTGAAAATTGAAGATTCTATTTTTCTTATAAAAATCAAAATTAATAACGCATATAGTCCCAATGGAAACTGTAATAAACGAAGTTCATCATATTGGAAAACTGACCAGCCAATTTGATAACCTAATAAAGCAGTAATAAGATAAAGTGCTATTAGCAGAAACAGTATATTTTTATTTAACATTTTTATTTTCTTCAATAAAAAGAGAGGTCTAAGCCTCTCTTTTTATTTTTAACTTATGAAGCTGTAAAAGATTGTGGAAGTAACTCAACTGGTGCATCCGTATCACTATTTTTTGTCAGGATACCTGTTTCACTTACATTCATTCCAATCTTTTTAGATGTAAGCTTATTTGATACACCTGAAGATTTAAATGTGTAGGTAATTGTACAGCTCGGAGCTGAACCACCAATCACTGCTTCCCCATATTTACCACCTACTTTATCAGCTGCTGTTGCTGCATTAGCGCCACCTGCAAAACAAGTTCCAGCTTGTAGATTAGTATTAATCGTTGTTTTCAATCCATCTGCTAAAGTAAATGCTTCAGATGCTTGAGATCTAGCAATATAATTTTGATACTGTGGAATCGCAATTGCTGCCAAAATACCAATAATGGCAACTACGATCATGAGTTCAATTAATGTAAAACCTTTTTGTGCATTCATAGCCTTTTCCCCAAAGATTGTATGTATGTTTTTATATAAGCTTTTTCAGCTATCAACTATAATGCAGCATCCATGCCAACTTTTATTTTAATTAAAAAACAAATACTTATATTAAAATTAACTATTCTTAAGTATTAAATAGGTGTAAGTAATTGACAAAAAATGTCATAGAGCTTTTTATAAAACCAAATCACAAATTAAAAAAAACAAATTACCCACTTCAAATTTTATATTTGTTTTTGTGAATAAAATCTCTTTAAAAATGAATAAATAAGTGACATTTTTTGTCAGTCATCTTTAAAAGTAAAAATTATGAAACTTAACTAATGTAGGAATGCGACAAGGCAAATCAATTAAGAATAATCGGAGTATTTTCTAATTCATTGGATTGATCAGGCATGTTTTCGTCATAAAACCGTGACATCACCTCTCCAATTTGTTGTACGCCCATCACTACAGCTTGTTGATATTTTTTTTGTTTAAGCTTTTGTACCATTGCTTCACAAATCTGTTGCCAGACTTGATCGTTAGTCGCATTTCGAATTCCACGATCAAATATAATTTCTACTGTTCGCTCACATAAATTTAGGTATAACAATACACCACTATTTAATGCAGTATCCCAAACACCTAATTCTGCAAATAATTGCTGTGCTCTTAAACGGGTATTTTGTCTATAGGCTTGTGACACCGGAATATGGCCTTCAATTACAACCTGTATTTCCCCAGCATGCCCATGTTCTGCTTGCTGTACAGCATCAGCAATAGCTTCTTTATCTTGTTTTGAAAAATATCGGCTACTGGCTGGCAAGTAACAAAAATGCTTGAACCAACGCTTTAGGCTAGGTTCTACAGATTCCTCAATTTTGGGCTGAGTAATAATTTGTGTTGTTTCTGATGTTGTTACCATGAGCCTGAAGCACCTCCTCCGCCAAAACGGCCTCCGCCGCCGCCATAGCCTCCGCCACCTCCGCCGAAGCCACCTCCGCGTCCACCGCCACCAGAACCACTTAAAATAGCCTGTAAAATAAGTTGGGCAATAGAAGTAATGAGTAAAAAGAAAATACCAAAACCAAGTAGTAAGCTAGTGACTAGCCCTGCGCCATTTACAAAACCTGTTACCGCGGCAGCAACACCTGCAGTAGATGCGCTAAGAGGTCGTCCCACAATAAATGAACCCACAATTCCAGCAACAAGAATAAATAAAGCCATTGTCAGCGTTGTTTGCTTCGCCTGTTGTTCTTCAGCAGCTCGATGCTGACGTTCTTTTAAATCTTGCGCAGCTTGCTGAGCGACTTCTGGGTCAAGATTTAAAATTCTTCCGATTTCATCAAGACCTGCACTCAGACCTTGTGCATATTGAGCTTGTTTAAAATAAGGTGTAATTTGGTTTCGAATAATCCTACTTGCCACAATATCAGGCAACACGCCTTCTAAGCCATAACCAGTTAGTATTTGTATACGGCGGTCATTTACAGCGACTGCAATCAGTAATCCATTGTCACGTTTAGCTGAACCTAATTGCCACTTTTCACCAACACGTAATGCATAATCAAAGATATCTTCTTGACCAGTTGTGGGAACAATCACAATACCAATCTGCGCTTTGCCTTGTTGGTATAAACTTAGAATTTTTTGATCAAGTTGCTGCTTCTCAGCCTCGCTTAAGATATTGGCTTGATCAATCACAGGCTGGTTTAAAGTTGGCAAACCACGAATTGATTCACCATCAGCCATATCATTAGCAACTTGGACTTGAGGCGCAGCACTTGAAGCAGCTTGCCCCTCTAGTTTAGTTGCAGAAGCTTGAGTTTGTTGCTTTTGAATAAGTTTGCCAGCAACTACTGTATCAGTCTCATCCGTAGCAGTTGCAATATTACTTTCACTCCATGCCGTATTCTGAAAAAGAACACCACAACACAGCAAAATCAAGGTCGAAATAAAGACCTTAATTTGCTTTGATTGAAGCAATAGAGTATCTCTCATACGGCACTTCCTTGATTTAAATTAATCAAAAGAAACTTTTGGAGCCTGTTGAGCAGATGCTTCTGCAGAGAAATTGGCTTTTGGATGCATACCAATTACTTTTGCTGTTACTGCCTGCGGGAACTGACGCACATATGAGTTATAGTCTTGTACTGTTGTAATATAACGATTACGTGCAACAGCAATACGGTTTTCAGTACCTTCAAGCTGAACTTGTAATTCTTGGAATTGAGTATTGGCTTTCAAGTCTGGGTAATTTTCCGAAACAGCAATGAGTCGAGATAATGCCCCTGTTAATTGACTTTGAGCCTGTTGATATTTTTCAAGTAAAGCTGGGTCTTCTAAAACTTCTTTATCAACTTTTAAACCTGCAACATTAGAACGTGCCTGAGTTACTTCGGTTAATACTTGCTCTTCGTGCTTAGCATAGCCTTTCACTACGTTCACAAGGTTTGGTACCAAATCTGATCGACGTTGATATTGGTTCTGTACTTCAGACCACGCTGCTGTTACAGCCTCATCTTTTACTTGTAGAGTGTTATAGCCACATCCCGAAAACAGTAAGGTACTGGCAAGTGTTGTTGCGATCGCAAATTGTTTCAACATTTTCATCGTCACATTATCCTCAAGTTTTTCTTTATATTTTTAACCTCTTTACCTGATTGTATGATGAATTTGGCAATATTGTGTTGCTTTTATTTTATTGATTTTAAAAAACCGGATTTTTAAATCCGGTTATCTATTAGCTCAATCTTTGATGTTTTTCTTGTTCAAAGCTTGCCATTTGATGTTCTTCTGCTAAAGAGCTTTTCCAATAATTAACCATCCTGCCATAATCTTTTTGACTCGGATGGAAGTCTTTTTTGTAATATACGAAATATTCAGGCATTAACTGAACGAGCATCTTAGCCAGCAAGTACAATCCAAATAAATTCCCTCCAATTTTAGGTAAACTGTTCCATTTATCTTGCCAAAATAAACGTGTTGTCCCATAAAAAGCGAGACTCGCAAATCCTGTAGTGACACTACGCATCAATAAACGACGGATACGATCATCACCATATACATGTTGATAGACATCAAATGCGACCGAACGGTGTTCAATTTCTTCAATCGCATGCCATACCCAAAGTTTTAGCGCATCTTCATCTAGCGTTCTTAATAGCTCTGGATGCTGCAATATATATCCCCCAAGTAAAGCAGTGAAATGCTCAAATGCACAGGTGAGTGCCAATTGCAGCTTAGGTGAAATTGTTCTTAAATATTTATCGCGCTCATTTAGCCAATTTTGAAAACTGTCCAGATTATAATCATCACGTCGCCACGCTTCATTAAATTCGCCATGTGCTTTGGAATGCATGGCCTCTTGTCCAATAAAAGCTGCAATTTGTGCTTGTAGTTGAGGATCTGAGACTTTATCACGCACATTACGTACGCTATTTACAAAAAATTGCTCACCCACCGGAAACGTTGATGAGAGTGCAGTTAAAAAATGCGACATGACGGGTGAATTTGCAAAATAGTGCCGCTTAATCGCCTTTGGATTAAATTCAAGACGACGCACTGTAATACCCAACGCTTTTCGACGATTTAAATATGATTTTTCTGCCGTCATACCTGCGATGTTCATATTCAACACCTACTGTATTGAAGAAGGAAGTTTCGAGTATGTCGCGAGCTTTAAACGCTAAAAAGGGCAAAAAAGCTTATTATATTTGCCAAAAACATCAAAGTGACTAATGGTAGACAATAAAAAAGCCTACTTGAAGTAGGCTTTTTTTAGTCATTTAACAAATGTCTTTATTAAACACCAAGATAATCCAAAATGCCTTCAGCAGCTTGACGACCTTCCCAAATCGCAGTCACGACAAGGTCTGAGCCACGTACCATATCACCACCAGCAAAGATTTTCGGGTTTGATGTTTGGAATTTGAATTCTTGCTTTTCAGCTGCGACAACACGGCCTGAACCATCAAGATTGATATTCACATTACCAAACCAGTCTGCTGGGCTTGGGCGGAAACCGAAAGCAAGTAAAACCGCATCAGCTGGTAATACTTCTTCAGAACCAGGGATTGGCTCAGGGCTACGACGGCCACGACTATCTGGTTCACCCATTTGTGTCGTTACCACTTTTACGCCTGTCACTTTGCCATTTTCACCAACAATTTCGACTGGTTGACGATTGAATAGGAATTTCACACCCTCTTCGTAGGCATTTTTTACTTCACGCGCAGAACCTGGCATGTTGCTTTCATCACGGCGGTATGCACAAGTTACATCGTGAGCACCTTGGCGTAAAGAAGTACGGTTACAGTCCATAGCGGTATCACCACCACCAAGAACAATAACTTTTTTACCATCTAGGCTAATGTATTCACTTGGATCTTTTTCCCAACCTTGGCAACGATTCACGTTAGAGATTAAGAAATCAAGTGCATCATAAACACCATCAAGATCTTCACCTGGGAAACCACCTTTCATGTAGGTATAAGTTCCCATACCCATGAATACCGCATCATATTCTGCAAGTAATTCATCAATCGTGATGTCTTTACCAATTTCAGTATTCAAACGGAATTCGATGCCCATACCCGTGAAAATTTCACGGCGGCGTTTCATCACATCTTTTTCCATTTTAAATTCTGGAATACCGAATGTAAGTAAGCCACCAATTTCAGGACGCTTATCAAATACAACTGGTTTAACGCCACCGCGAGCTAGAATATCCGCACAGCCTAAACCAGCAGGACCAGCACCAATAATTGCAACTTTTTTGTCAGTCCATTTTACGCCTGACATATCTGGACGCCAGCCTAAAGCAAAAGCTGTGTCATTGATATATTTTTCAGCATTACCAATGGTTACTGCACCAAAACCATCATTTAATGTACAAGCACCTTCACATAAACGGTCTTGTGGGCATACGCGACCACATACCTCAGGCAATGTGTTCGTTTGGTGACAAAGCTCAGCAGCTTGGAAAATTTGGCCTTCAGCGATCAGTTTTAACCAGTTTGGAATGTAGTTATGTACAGGACATTTCCATTCGCAATATGGGTTACCACAGCCTAAACAACGGTGAGTCTGATTAGTAACAGTTTCCGATGTAAAAGGCTTATAAATTTCCACAAATTCTGCTTTGCGGACAGTAATATCTTTTTTCTCTGGATCTTGACGTGGTACATCCAGAAATTGAAAGTCATTATTTAGGCGTTCTGCCATGTCTCTCTCCGTGGGTAGGCGCGGATTTCCTTGTTGCCCGCACCTGCCTATGTCTTTGCAGTCGTGGAATTATTGTGGGTCAGCTTGTGTTGTTTTCAAAAGCGTTTGCAAGTTAGCAGCTTTTGGTTTCACAAGCCAGAATTTACGGCTGTAGAAATCGAACTCATTGCGGATTTTATAAGCCCAAGCACTACCAGTTTCTTTGATGTGCTCATCGATAATACGCAACAAGAACTCTTTATGATCTTCCATAGATTCTGTTGAAATACGATTTAAATCAATCAACTCGTGGTTGTAGTAATCTACGAAGTCATTATCGAGGTCAAGTACATAAGCAAAACCACCAGTCATGCCCGCACCAAAGTTATGGCCTACTTTACCAAGTACAGTCACAACACCACCTGTCATATATTCACAGCAGTGATCACCCGCACCTTCGATTACAGCAAATGCGCCAGAGTTACGAACTGCAAAACGCTCACCCGCTGTACCTGCTGCAAAAAGCTTACCGCCAGTTGCACCATACAAACAGGTGTTACCAATAATTGCTGTGTTTTGTGTTTGGAAAGGTGAACCTTGTGGTGGGAAAATCGAAATACGACCACCAGCCATACCTTTACCTACATAGTCGTTTGCATCACCTTCAAGACGGATGTGTAAACCACCAGCATTCCAAACACCAAGAGACTGACCAGCTGTACCAGTTAAGTTCATTACAACTGGATGTGCTTCCATACCCAAGTTGCCGTAGCGACGAGCAATTTCACCTGACACACGAGCACCGATTGAACGGTCACAGTTCACGACGTTGAAGTTGAACTGACCACCAGCACTTGACTCAATTGCAGGAAGCATTTCAGCAACCATTTTCTCAGCCAATACACCTTTATCAAATGGTGCATTACCTTGTACCTCACAGTACTGTGCTTTACCTTCAGCAGAAGGATGCGAGGTTAACAATGCACTTAAATCAAGGTGAGCATGTTTTTCAGTTTCACCCGGTAATACTTCAAGCAAATCAACACGACCAATTAAGTCTTTCAATGAAGAAACACCTAATGCAGCCAACCATTCACGAGTTTCTTCCGCAATAAAATGGAAGAAGTTGATGAGCATTTGCGGCTCGCCAATGTAGTGTTCTTGACGTAAATGATCTTGCTGCGTTGCAACACCGGTTGCACAGTTATTTAAGTGACAAATACGGAGGTATTTACAACCTAAAGCGATCATTGGTGTTGAACCAAAGCCAAAACTTTCAGCACCTAAAATTGCTGCCTTGATCACATCAAGACCAGTTTTTAGACCACCATCTGTTTGTACACGTACTTTCCCGCGCAAATCGTTTACACGAAGTGCTTGATGTGCCTCACTAAGACCCAATTCCCATGGAGAACCCGCATGGTGAATTGAAGAAAGTGGAGATGCTGCTGTACCACCGTCATAACCTGAAATGGTAATGAAGTCTGCATAAGCTTTTGCAACACCAGCTGCAATTGTTCCCACACCCGGTTCAGATACCAATTTCACAGATACCATTGCTTTCGGGTTAACTTGTTTCAAGTCAAAAATTAACTGAGACAAGTCTTCAATTGAGTAAATGTCGTGATGTGGCGGAGGTGAAATTAGCGTTACACCTGGTACCGAGTAACGTAAACGCGCGATTAAGCCATTTACTTTACCACCTGGTAACTGACCACCCTCACCTGGTTTTGCACCTTGAGCAACTTTAATTTGCAATACTTCAGCAGAAGTTAGATATGCAGGAGTTACACCAAAACGACCAGATGCGATCTGTTTGATTTTCGAGTTACGAATTGTTCCATAGCGAACAGGATCTTCACCGCCTTCACCAGAGTTTGAACGGCCGCCAATCGTGTTCATCGCAATTGCAATCGCTTCATGCGCTTCTGGAGAAAGCGCACCTAAAGACATCCCCGCCGAGTCAAAACGAGGCAAGATATCTTCAACTGATTCAACTTGCTCAACTGGAATTGAATTCGTTGTTTTTAGCTTAAATAAGTCACGGATTGTCGCTACTGGACGGTTATTTACCAACTCAGCATATTCTTTAAAGTCTTCGTATTTACCAGACCGAACTGCTTTGTGTAATGAGTTAATCACGTCTGGATTGAACGCATGATACTCTTTATCAAATACGAACTTAAGCAAACCACCTTGATCAATTGGCTTACGATTTGACCAAGCTGTCGCTGCTAATTTTTTCTGGTCTTTTTCAAGGTCAGCAAATGTTGCGCCCTGAATACGGCTTGGAACGCCCAAGAAACATTGATCAACAACTTCAGATGACAAACCTACCGCTTCAAAAAGCTGACCACCGCGATAAGAAGCAACTGTAGAGATACCCATTTTTGAAAGAACTTTTAATAAGCCTTTCTCAATACCTTTACGGAAGTTTGCTTGCGCATGGATTGGATCACCTAAAAGCTCACCTTTAGCAATCAAATCATTGATCACGTCATATGCAAGGTATGGATAAACTGCGGTTGCACCAAAACCAAGTAATACCGCAAATTGGTGCGGATCACGTGCAAAACCAGTTTCAACCATGATGTTTGCATCAGTACGTAAACCAGTTTTGATGAGGTAATGGTGTACTGCACCTGTTGCAAGTGCTGCATTTGCTGGCAATAAACCTTGACGGATATTTTTATCTGTTAAAACGATTAAAGTCTTGCCGTCACGAACTGCTTGTGCTGCTTCTTCACAGATACGTGTGATTGCAGCTTGCAAACCTTCTTCTTCAGCATAGTTTAAATTGATATCAACTGCTTCATAACCCGGACGCTCAATGCTACGGATTTGCTGCATTTTTGAATTTGACAATACAGGGCTAGAGATGATGATACGGTCAGCATGCTCAGGACCTTGCTCAAATACATTCTGCTCACGACCCAAACAGGTTTCGAGCGACATTACAATTGACTCACGTAGCGGGTCAATTGGCGGGTTTGTCACTTGAGCAAACTGTTGACGGAAATAATCTGTCACGTGGCGTACTTGACGAGACAATACAGCCATTGGCGTATCATCACCCATAGAACCAACAGCTTCTTGTCCGCTCTCAGCGATTGGACGTAACAACTGGTCACGCTCTTCAAATGTCACCATAAACATTTTTTGAGCCGCTTTTAAAGCATCGCCAGTTAAGCCTTTATCGACTAATTGTTCTTCAAGTTCTGGGTTTGCATTTAAACGAATCGCATGATCACGTAACCACTCACGGTACGGGCGCATGTTTTTCAAATGCGTACTAACATCTTTAGTATCAAGTACTTTACCTGTTAAGGTATCAACTACCAAAATTTGACCAGGGCCTACACGGCCTTTAGAAACTACATCTTCAGGCTCATAACCCCAAACACCTATTTCAGATGCCAAGGTAATGTAATCATTTTTGGTAATTACCCAACGCGCAGGACGCAAACCGTTACGGTCAAGCATACAGATCGCATGACGACCATCTTGAATAACAAGACCAGCTGGGCCATCCCAAGCTTCCATATGTTTAGAGTTGAACTCATAGAATGCGCGTAAGTCTGCATCTAAAGTTTCTACGTTTTGCCAAGCTGGTGGTACGAGCATACGTAAGGCACGGAATAAATCCATACCACCACCCACCAAAATCTCAAGCATGTTATCTAAGCTTGAAGAGTCCGAACCTGTACGGTTAACGATTGGGTTAAGCTCAGTAAGACCAGGTAATAATGGGTTTTCAAATTTAGGAGTACGCGCCAACGCCCAGTTACGGTTTGCTGTAATTGTGTTGATTTCACCATTATGAGCAAGGTAACGGAATGGTTGAGCCAAAGGCCAACGCGGTAATGTATTGGTAGAGAAGCGTTGGTGGAATACCACAATATGTGATTTTAAACGCTCATCTGCCAAGTCTGTATAGAACTCAGCAATTGCAGCCGGCATCATCAAGCCTTTATAGCTGATCACTGTCGAACAAAGCGTAGTCACATAAAATAATGGATCATTTTGTAATTGTTGTTCTGCACGGCGACGTGCCAAGAATAATTTACGGTTAAACTCAACCTCAGTTACTCCCATTGGACAGTTCACAATAACCTGTTCAAAAGCAGGGAGAGATTGAAGTGCAATTTCACCTAGTGCATCGTTATTAGTCGGGACAACACGCCAAGCCAGTACGCGTAAGCCTTCTGCCTCAATTTCTTTATTTAAAATATTTTTAGAATGTTGCGCTAATGCCGGATCAATATTTAGAAATACCGTACCTACAGCAAAAATCTCACTCAGTGTAATATCACTCAGTTTTTTTGCTTCATCACGAAAAAATTGCTTTGGCATCGCCAATAATAAGCCGCAACCATCTCCCGTCTTGCCATCTGCGGCAATACCACCACGGTGCGTCATGCAACTTAAACTGTGAATCGCGGTTTCTACAAGATGATGACTTGATTCACCCTTCATATGGGCGATCAGTCCAAAACCACAGTTATCCTTAAACTCATCAGGCTGATATAAACCTTGAGCGGGAGCTACAGTATTAGGCGATGGCATGTGCATAGCGTACCCTTCTTTCAATAAGGCTCTTTCGAGCGTCAAACAAACAACTTCTTTTTGCGATAGTGCCTACGGACGACAGTTAGCTCAATGTTTCACAAAAAAAATTTTTGGGCTGATAAGCCAATATACGCTGTTCCATTTTTACGTACACTGGTTTTTGCTAGAAAAATGTTTTGACTTATTTCGCACTCTTTTAAAGCAGTTCGACCCCACGACTCTGCATAGAATTCACTCTTTAGAGCGCCAAAATAGTTTACAGCACATTAATAAGCACAAGAATAAAGCAAAAACTATGCCAATATGATTTTTATAATTTAAGTATTTATTTTTGTTAAAAATAGCTAGGTTTTATTCGCGTTATCATTTTAATAAATGACTAAATATGCACCACAGAAGATCAAAAAATATATGCTCGCTCTCTTTTTGCACTATATTCGTGCAACTTATGCTTATAATTAATTGCCTCGTGTGCCCTCATTTGTTGCATTTTTCGTAGAAGCTTCAGTTGCACGATTTTGTTGAACCCTTTTAGCCGCATCAGCAGCCGAATTAGACTGATGTACATCCACAACATTCCCTTCAGCATCTCGACGAATAATGGTTGTTCGAGTTGTAGAGTTTGTTGCAGGAGCAACCACTTTAGGTGGTGTATTCACAGCTCCACCTACCCCAGTCCCTATGAGCAAAGACTCATCAATTTTAGGTAAGGCAGCGGGACGTAACCGCACTTCATAAGTTTGGCTAATGCCACCTTTCATCTCATCCGCCCCTAAATCATTGACTAATGGCGCATAGGTAGAGAATTGTTGCGGTTGAGGTTTAATTGATTCAGGTAAATCAAGATTAAGTTGGGTTAACTGCTGAATTGCATCTTCAGAACGTTTAAACACCCCATATGTCAAAACATATTGTTCAGATTGCTTCTCCCCACTTAAACGGAAGTAGATAAATTTATTACGATCAGTACGATTTTTTAAAAAGTTCTTAATAATATCTTCATCCGACGCGCGGAAAAGCTCAAGCGTCCATTGTTTCTTGTTTTCATTAATGAACTTTGTACCACGAAACTCAGCCTCGTGCTGACCTGAAGCGACTGTACGGGTTGTTAAATCAAGAGGCCTAACTTCATCAGCTAAAGCCCCTAAGTTAGCCGTTGTTGCTACTTTTTCTGGCTGAATTTGCACTGGCGTATCTGAATCAGCTGCTTTTTCAACTTCAACAAGCTTCTTACTATCGGTCATGACCCAAAAAATAAAAGCCAAAAACAAGCAGACGATACCACCCACCAACCAGATATATTGTTGAACATTCTGCCAAAGTGTACGTGATACAGTCATGTGTTACCTTAATTTATTATCCGTGTTGATTCGCCAAAATAGCTTGTTTCATGAGCTCAACATCAAAGTCTTTGGTAATTACTGCTTTTCCAAGTTGCTTTAACAACACTAAACGTAATTGACCATTGAGGACTTTCTTATCATGCGCCATATATCCAAGGAATTCATCCAATGGAATTTTTGGACATGATATCGGCAAATTAGCGCGTTGAATAATTTTTTTTGTACGCTCTACATCATCGCTTGAAATCCAACCTAAACGTTGTGATAAATCGGCTGCCATCACCATGCCAGTCGCTACTGCTTCACCATGCAACCAAGTACCATAACCAAGGTAAGATTCAATCGCATGACCAAAAGTATGGCCTAAGTTCAGTAAAGCTCTTTCGCCTTGCTCTTTTTCATCGTTGGCAACAATTCGTGCTTTATGAGCACATGAACGATAAACAGCTTCTGCTAAAAGTTCAGCATCTCGTCCAATTAACCCATCCATATTCTGCTCTAACCAAACCAGAAAATCAGCGTCGCCTAACAA
Source organism: Acinetobacter lactucae (assembly GCF_013122135.1). Lineage (NCBI taxonomy): Bacteria > Pseudomonadati > Pseudomonadota > Gammaproteobacteria > Moraxellales > Moraxellaceae > Acinetobacter > Acinetobacter lactucae. The sequence goes on along the minus strand of NZ_CP053391.1, from coordinate 326,372 downwards.
AGCATATTTAATGACTTCTGATAATCCAGCAGATAACTCTCGATCAGGTAAAGTATCGAGTTGAGCCATATCAGCCAAAACAACTTGAGGTTGCTGAAATGCACCTAGCATATTTTTACCAAGGGGATGATTAATACCTGTTTTACCACCCACACTTGAGTCTACTTGTGAAAGGAGCGTAGTTGGAACTTGAACAAAATAAACACCACGCTGGAAACATGCCGATGCAAAGCCGGCCATATCACCAATAACACCGCCACCTAAAGCTAAAACCGTACAATCACGATTAAAACCAGCTTCAAGCAAAGCATCAAAAATCAAATTTAAATGTTGAATATCTTTATATTTCTCACCATCTGGCAAAATGCAAGTCGCTACAGTTTTACCTAAACTTTTTAAAGCTTCTTGATAATGAGATAAATATAAAGGAGCAACCGTTTGGTTACTCACGATCATAACCTGTTGACCATGAAGATAAGGCTCAAGCAACTGCTTAGGATCAAGTTGACTGCCAATAAAAATAGGATAACGGCGTTCGCCTAATTCAACATGTAAAGTTTGCATGAGTTTATAAAACCACAAGTAAGTTTGGCTATTTTAGCGGGTTGGACAAAATAAGTTGCAAAATCTTTTGAGCAAGATCACGAGCAGCACCCTGATTGGTTTCAATCGTGTAATGCGCAACTTCACGATATAAAGGGTCACGTATTTTTAACAAATCACGTAATTTTTGTTCAGGGTTTTCAACTTGTAATAGAGGTCTGTTTTTATCACGATAAGTTCGTTGTAATTGTAATTCTACGGGGGTGTACAGATAAACAACTATACCACGTTGCTTTAGAAATTCGCGATTGGGTGCTTGAGTAATCGCCCCTCCTCCTGTCGCTAATACTAAGGCCTTACGGGAAGTCAACTCATTTATGACTACGGTTTCACGAGTACGAAATCCAATTTCCCCTTCTTTCTCAAAAATCCAGGGAATAGTGGCGCCTGTTTTGCGTTCAATTTCATGATCACTATCTAAAAATTCACGCCCTAATAGTTCGGCTAAATGACGTCCAACGGTTGTTTTTCCTGCCCCCATGGGCCCTACCAAATAAATATTTGGCAGGGTTTCAAACGCTTTGCTTGGCAAGGCGCCACCTATTTCAATTGCTTTCATTAAAAAATATATTAATGATTTCTCACCAAAGTGTCATTAACAATTCGTGGCGTAACGAAAATCAGTAACTCTTGCTTATCATCAGATTTCACATCTTTTCTAAATAAACGTCCAACTACAGGAATGTCTCCAAAGAAAGGAACCTTGGTTTGTGAGTTAGAAGTCGTCTGCTCAAATACTCCTCCTAAAATAACAGTTTCACCATTATTGACGAGTACATTGGTATTAATCTGATTCTTATTTAAAATTAACTCACCATTAGGAGCCGCGCCAGCAACAGAATCCTTTGAAATATCCAATTTCATTTGAATTTTGCCATCAGGCGTAATGCTCGGGGTAACATCCAAACTTAAAAGCGCATCTTTAAATGATGTACTTGCTGTAGCGCCAGCAGCAGAATTCGTCGTGGTTTGATATGGGACCTGTTGGCCTGTTGCAACTTTTGCAGGTTGCTTATCTGCAGTCATCACTTTAGGTGTGGAAATCACCTCACCATAGCCATCAGCTTGTAGGGCAGAAAGTTCGAGATCAAGCATAAAATCCGACATACTAATCAAGCCAAAGGCAATACTTCCAGCTGGATTAGTTACCCCTAAATCAACATTTAAATTATCTGGGCGTTCAATCGTATATTTATAACCCCCTGTGGTTTCATCTTTTTTAGGTTCTCTTAGATTCCACAAGGTCGTTTCACTACCACCAACTAACAAATTATTATTGTTAGTAATCCCTTGCGATAATATGCCCCATTTAACACCAAGCTCTTTCGTAAAAGAAGTAGAGGCTCTTACGATACGTGCCTCAACCATAACTTGTTTAACTTGTACATCCAGCAAATCTATCATTTTACGAATTTGATCAATCGACTGAGCCGTATCATTAATAATTAAGGTATTGGTACGATCATCTTGAGTAATTGTTCCACGTGGACTCAATAAACTTCCTACATTATTCCCTAAACTATCAACACCCGTATTTAAATTGGTTGAGGTTGAAGTACCCCCGCCAGACGTACTCTGCAAACCATTACTATTGTTTGAGCCTTTGGTAACTAAGCTCATAATATCTTGAGCTCGTGCATATTTCAGTTGAATATACTCAGTTTGCAATGGCGCTAATTTCACACTCTGTGCAACAGCTTTCGCCTCTTCTTCTTCGGCCTTAATCAATTCTGTAACTGGAGCAATCCAAATTACATTTCCATTTCTGCGTTTATCTAAATTTTTAGTTTTTAAAATAATATCAAGTGCTTGGTCCCACGGAACATCTTTTAAACGCAAAGTAATATTACCTTGAACGCTGTCAGCCGCAACCATATTAATGCCAGTAAAATCTGCCAATAATTGTAAAACGCGACGGACTTCAATATCTTGGAAATCAAGAGAAAGCTTATTCCCAGAGTAATTAGGTGTCTTATATAAAGAGGTTACATTTTTGTCCTGCGGACGCTTTAAGCTAATGGTCAATTTATTTTCCGCCTGATAAGCCATATATTCATAGCTACCAGTGGATTGGATTGTAATAACACCATTGCCTTTTTCATTATAAGATTCAATTGTCGAAACAGGCGTCGCAAAATCATTTACATTTAAACGTTTAGCTAAATGCGCGGGAATTTTAGAGCCTAGTGTTTTTACTACAACTTTGCTACCTTGTTGCTGCACATCAACAGGGGTATTGCTACCTAGCAAATCGATAACAATAAGGCCTTCTCCTTGACCACCGCGCTGAAAGCCAATATTTAAAACACCTTGGAGTTGCATCACACTTGTTTGTGCGGGCTTCACTATAGCTTGAGCTGTATTAATTTTTAAAATAAAAGTATTGCCTTCAATACGAGTAGTAAAAGCACCTGCTTCTTTTAAATTGACAGTCAAACGTGAACGCTGATCATCAGAGCTCACATCGACCGAGCTCGCCTCATTCGTTCCAATCGCTACTTTTGTCTGTGTGAGATTCTGCTGCGCTTTATTAAAATCTAAAATTAAACGTGAAGGATTTTCAAGTTGATATGCTTGTGGTTGCGGCGGCAAACCATTAAACATCACTCGAATTTCCGTACCCTGACCAGCTATTTGCGTCGGTACAATATTGGTCATGCTGACCTGTGCAGATGCAACCTGCATAATTGCAATCGCTACAGCCCCCATAGAAAACTGACTGAATACGTGATTCATTGTCTAACCATCCCCAATTAAATAATCTTTAAAAATACTTTTTCTTTGTTATTCCCTAAATTTTAGGGTGCAGGTCCAATCAACACCAAGGTTCTTGGTCTTTCCACATAGCCTTCTCGTCCATCAGGGACAATTTCCACCAGATCAATCTGAGTCGGACCAATATGGGTAATTCGACCTTGATTCATCCCGATATAGTTCCCGACCTGTACTCGCTCAATTTGATGATCAGGTGTTTGGATCAGAGCCATGACTTGCCCACGGTTGTTACGCATGCTGCCTTTCATATTTAAGGATTCTAATGCATAGCTTTCGAGGGGTTGAGGTGCTCGTGAGAAATTCGGATATACCCGTTTTCCCGCCATAATCTTGAGTTCAGCAGCAAGCGAGCTTGGTAAAAATGGGCTCTTTAACTGATGGGCTACATAATTAAACTGTGGGACAGGTGTAAAAACAGGCGCTGGCTCTATAGCTTGTGGAGGCTGATTACGTATGTCGGCCATTTGTTGATTTACGGCATCAATTCTCGAGTCGCATCCGACTAAAACCAAGCCCACCCCAAGAGAAAGTAAAATTTTCTTTAGTTTCATTAATTATCCTCCTACTTTCGCTTTGACTTCTTGATAGAAGGAATATTTACATTATGGCTATCGGAGGTGTTGGCTTGCGTCTCACCATTTCCCCCTTGTGGGTCATTATTATTTTGGTTTTCCCCAGCGCCCATATAGCGATAAGTTTTTGCTTTGATAGAATAATTAAGCACAGGAATATCTGATTTACTATCCTTAACAGGAGCAGCTTCAACAATAAAATCATGCATCGTCACAATACGCGGTAATGCCGCAATACTGCTCACGAAAGCACCGAAAGCGTGATAATCGCCTGTTGCCTCAATCGTAATCGGCTGTTCAATAAAAATTTCCTGCTTCACTTCATCTTCTAAGCGGATATTTTTAAACTTCAGACCAGAATTCACCCCCGTTAAGTTAATATCTTCAACTAAACTTGGAATTTCGGTTTCTTTTGGCAATTGTTCTAACTGCTGGTTGAAGTTGGCTTGCATTTCTTGAAGTTGAAGCTGATATTGCTGCAAATTACGTAATTTTGAGTCTTTTTCTCGAAACTCATTTAATAAATTACTTTCTTGTGCCTGAGCATTATCAATTGCTTGGAGCTTTGGCTGAATAGCAACAAAATAGCCCAAGGCCAATACAGCAAAGAAAATAAAAATCCAACACGTAATTTTCACAGATAATGGCCAACTACCATAGCTGTTCATATCGAGTGTATTAAATTGCTGAAGAAATTTTTCTAAAGTGATCTTTTTTTTCTTAGATGGAGCTTGTTCTAAAGACAGCTCATGAAGTTCATGAGGACTCATTTTGCTACCTCCTTATCCGTACCTACAGACGTATTGGCGGTATCATCTGTTGTAGTCACTCCCATTTCCCCTACATCAACAGTAACAACAAAACTGCCATAGCTATCTTCTACTCGAGGAAGCAAAGAACTTACAGCCTTATCTTTTTTCTCTTCAGTCGCTAAGAAAGAATTCATAAAAGCGTTGCGATACCATGGTGATGCTTCGAGATTACGTAATAACTCTGCAACTGTATTTGGACTTTCCGCTTTACCTTCAATGGTAAATTTATCTCCAGTTCGGCTGAATTTAGTCAAATACATGGCTGCTGGAGTCACGCGTACCAATTCATCCACCAAACGTACAACGACTGGACGCTGACTTTGTAATCCTTGGATGAGCTTCATACGCTCAATAATTGCGTCACGCTGTTCTTGCAAGCCATTTAAGGTTTTAAGCTGTTGATCTAGATTCTGGTTTGTACTGATAATGAGTTGATTCGCTTGTTCTTGATCACTGAGTTTTTGATTCAAATAAAACCACCCAGAAAATACAGTGGTTATCCCCAAAACAACGACCCCAAAACATAAAATAATAAATTGTTTTTTGCGCTGCTCCCGAAGCCCATCACGCCAAGGGAGTAAATTAATTGTTGCCATTAATCAAAACTCCTTAAGGCCAAGCCACACGCCACCATTAATGATGAGGCATCATTTTCAATTTTTTGAATATCGACTTGAGGAGAAAAGCCCATTTGTAAAAACGGATTAGCAATAGTGACTCGGTAACCAAGTTTTTGCTGCAACAATTTCGCAAGGCCTGGAATATTGGCATTACCACCTGCAAGCAAAATATGATCTATTTCATTGAATTGGGATGAAGAGAAGAAAAATTGTAGAGATCTAGCAGCTTGCTGCACTACAGCATCTAGAAATGGTTCTAAGATTTCGATGTCATAATCATCTGGTAAAGAACGTTCTTTTTTAGCCCGTCCCGCCTCTTCTAATGACAAACCATAACGGCTTTGAATTTCGAGAGTAAGCTGTTTACCGCCAAAGACTTGTTCACGGGTGTAAATGATTTTGCCATTTTGCATAACCGATAATGTGGTCATGGTATGGCCAATATCTAAAATACCAATGGTACTTGCACCCATGGGTAAGCTATCAGCAAACACACTAAAAGCACGCTCGACAGCATAACTCTCGACATCAGCAAGTTTAGGCGTTAAATCTACCAGTTCCAGTACTTCTACGCGTGTTTCAACATTTTCTGTGCGCGTTGCGACTAAAAGTACATTCACACGATTTGGATTTGGCAGTCGATCTGGTAAAACCTCAAAATCAAGGCTCACCTCATCCAAAGGGAACGGTATATATTGCTCCGCATCTAATCGAATCTGAACTTCACGCTCATCATCGTTCATATCTGCATCCATTTCGATAGTTTTATGAATAACCGTCGATGTTGGAACAGCAATTGCAGCATTACTGGTTTGGGGATTTGCTAAATTCATCGCCCTTTCCAAAGCTTCTGCAACTGCTTCAGGATTCAAGATATTTTTTTCAACTACACTGTTCTCAGGTAAAGGTGTTAAAGCATAGCTTTCCACCCAATATTTACCGTTCTTAACAGAGAGCTCTAACAACTTAACAGAAGTCGAACTAATATCGACACCCATTAACCCCTTATTCGGTTTACGATATAACCTGAGCACACTATTGTCCTATTATTTTTTTATCCCCAAAAAAATTACAAACCAATAATCTCGATCTTTATTTTTACACGGATACAATATCTCATCTAACAATCCGCATGTCTAAAGGCTATACTGACCGCAATTAGTTTGTATTCGATCTTATTAAAGCTTACTTATCATGAAAAAGCTATCCAGTTTGGGCTTCGTGCGTCCAATTTTTTTGATCATTATTATTATCTTAGTCTCACTTCCGATGGGCTTTTATGGCATGTATCTCTATATCGCCCCATCGCTTCCAGAAATGAGTTCACTAAAAAAAGCTCCGCTTTTAAAACCACTACAGGTCTATACTTCAGATAATCAACTGATTGCGGAGTACGGTGGTAAGCTTTCTATTCCGGTTGAATACAAACAAATTCCTCCTGCTTTCATCCATGCATTTTTAGCAGCAGAAGACTCTTCTTTCTTTGAACATAGCGGGATCAGTTTTAAAGGCTTAGGTCGAGCTCTGAGCGAAAGTGTGACAGGTTCAGATGTGCAAACTGGTGGTTCAACGATTACCATGCAAGTTGCAAAGAATTATTATTTGAGTCCAGAAAGAACCCTAAAGCGTAAAATAACCGAAATCTTTTTGGCTCGAAAAATTGAGCAGAATTTATCCAAAGAAGAAATTCTAAGTCTCTATGTGAATAAAATCTTCTTAGGGAAAAATGCGTATGGTATCGCGGCTGCAGCCAAAATTTATTACAACAAAAGCATTAATGAGCTTAGCATTGCTCAAATGGCCATGATTGCAGGTTTGCCAAAAGCGCCTTCTAAATACAACCCTGTAGTTAATCCAGAACGCGCACTCGAACGACGCAACTGGATTTTAGGCCGTATGTTACAGCTGGGTTATATTTCTCAAGCAGAATATCAAAAAGCAGTTGCAGAGCCGATTAATTTAAACATGCCCAATCGGGATTTAAATAATATTCATCCCTATGTTGGGGAAATGGTTCGTTCAGAACTTGTAAAGCATTTTGGTGAACAAGCGATTGATTCTGGTTATAAAGTTTACACAACAATTAATGCTAAACGCCAAGCAATTGCAGAAAAAGCTGTGCAAGATGGTCTTGAAGCGTATGACCGTCGTCATGGCTGGCGTGGTGCAGAAGCACATGATAAACCGTTAACTGAATTTAGAGCCTATGCCAACACTTATCCCGCACAAGTCACTAAGGTAAATAGCAGCTCTTTTGAAGCATTAATGCAAGATGGCTCAACCGTTACTGTACAGTGGTCAGGCATGTCATGGGCACGTCCCTATCGTAGTGCAAATAGTGTAGGTGGGGCTCCTTCACGTGCATCTCAAATTGTGAAAGTTAAAGATATTGTTCGCTTACGTCCAAATGACAATAAGACCGCATGGTCTTTAGTCCAGGTTCCAAAAGTTCAGGGCCAACTCATTGCCATCAATCCTAACAATGGTTCAATTGAAGCAATTGTAGGTGGCTATAACTTCTACCAATCAAAATTTAACCGTGCCCTACAAGGCTGGCGTCAACCGGGTTCTACCATTAAGCCATTCCTCTATGCTTTAGCATTAGAAAGAGGCATGACACCGTATAGCATGGTGAATGATAGTCCAATTACGATTGGTAAATGGACACCACGAAATTCTGATGGGCGTTACTTAGGTATGATCCCATTACGTCGTGCTTTATATTTGTCTCGTAATACTGTATCAGTAAGACTTCTACAAACAGTAGGGATTGAACGTACTCGCCAATTATTTATGGATTTTGGTTTACAAGAAGATCAAATTCCACGTAACTACACCATTGCCTTAGGTACTCCTCAAGTATTACCAATTCAAATGGCAACTGGTTATGCAACGTTTGCAAACGGTGGCTACCGTGTTCAACCGCATTTCATTCAACGTATTGAAGATGCTTACGGCAAAATCATTTATGAAGCCAAACCAGAATACGCATGTATTCCATGTATTAATGCACCTGACACAACGGATGATGAGCAAAAACCTAAAACGACTGATGATGAAGTCATCGAAGTTACGAATAAAGACATAGAACAGAAAGAAAACGCAGCTAAGCAGCTTAATCTTAAACAGACTGACAAAAACAATAGTCAATATCGCCAAGCTCAACGTATTTTAAAATCAAGCTCTGCTTATGATATGGCGAATATCTTACGTGATGTAATTGAGCATGGTACAGGTCGTGCAGCACTTAAAATTGGCCGTAGTGATTTAGGTGGTAAAACAGGTACTACGAATGATGCAAAAGATGCATGGTTTGCAGGCTTCAACGGCAAGTTAGTGACTGTAGCATGGGTTGGTTTTGACCAACCGACTACGCTTGGCCGCCGTGAATATGGTGGTATTGCTGCATTACCAATCTGGATTAATTTTATGGGTCAAGCATTACAAGGTACGCCAGCAGCTTGGGTTCGTTTAGATAAAGATGCTCAAGGCCCTATTTCTCGTGACAAACAACAAACCGTTACTGAAGTAGGCGATAAGAAAACTTATCGTGCAGCTCCCCCATTAGCACGTCCACTCTATCGCCCAGCACCTCCACAACCGAAACTGAGCAATGACAATGACTTCTCTGATTTACCGGGTGAAGAAATTGTTATTCCATCTAAGGCTGCACCTCCCGCTATGAAACCTTCACAGGAGCCTGCGCCTAAGCGTGAAAAAGATGAATTAGAAAATCTGATTAATCAGATTGAATAATAGAAAAAGCCATCGTTAGATGGCTTTTTTATTGCGCTTCTGAAAGACATAAATTTGAAAAGATGCTGTTACTTCTAATTGCGCTTGCCGCTCTAACTGCAAGCGACGCTCAGGAGAAGCTTTGTAAGCATAAGGCGTCATAGCAATCAGATTTCTTAAAGCCTGTTGATCAAGCACAAAAGGCGCATCAATAATTTGCTCTTGTTTTAGCTCAAACAAATCTTGTAGTTGCTCTACAAACTTTTCTGGCGTGTGAGGATTCACTTGTTCAAAAAGAGCTTCACGCATGGCATACAAATGTTCCGAGGCAGGCGTAACAACTATTAAATAACCCTCATCTTTTAAAACACGCGCAATTTCTGTTTGTGGAATCGGACTAAATAAACTGGTGCAGGCATCCATACTCTGATCTAGTACAGGTAAAGTCGCTCCTGTCCCTACAACCCAAGTTACCTCATTATTCAGCTTTGCTGCGCGCTGTACGGCATTTTTTGCAATATCAACACCAACACACTGCTCAACGACTTGCTGCATAGCACTTGTATAGTAGCCCTCGCCACATCCGATATCGAGTATCGCTTTTACATTGAGTTGCTTTAATAAAGCGACTACAGCCTGCTGTAAAGGCTGATAATAACCACCTTGTAAAAAAGCTCGGCGCGCATCTACAGACTCGGGCGTATCCCCTGGGTTTTTACTATGTTTATGTTGCACAACATGTAAATTGACATAACCTTGTTTAGCCACATCATAACTATGTCCTTGCTCACATCGCCAAGTTCTTTCAGTTAAATTTAGGGACTGACGACACACAGGACACATTAAAATTTGCTTAGCCACTTTTAATTATTCTCTTGTTCTTTTTGTTGTAAATAAGCCTTTGCATGCAGTCCAACAAAGGTACGGCCTGCATTTGTACCACTAATCCACTCATCTACCTGAAACAAATCAAACAGACCCACTTTGACCAAGGTTGGAATTGCGATCTTTAACTCTTCCTCAATTTGTCCCCTTTGCCCTGCATTATATAATTCAATATTGTGCAGCATTGTGGCTACAGTTCCTGTTTGAACCTGACTTCCATCTTTAAGTACAACTTGAGGTAATACTTCGCCCTCTCCAACTACTTTTTGATTAATCACAGATAATTGATCTAGACCAGCAACTTTTGTCATTCACCTCTCCAATAAAAAAAGCCAGTAGAACTGGCTTTATATTGACACTAAAATAAGATCTATCGCAATTTTAAAGTCATTAGGCCTAAAACTACTAATATAATTGTAATAATCCAAAAACGGATTACAACTTGCGTTTCTTTCCAGCCCTGCTTTTCATAGTGATGATGCAGCGGCGCCATTAAGAACACACGTTTATTACGCATACGCAAGGAGCCGATTTGTAAGAATACAGATACTGCCTCCATTACAAATACACCGCCCATAATTGCAAATACGATTTCTTGACGAACCATAACTGCAATTGTTCCAAGCATCGCACCTAAAGCTAAAGCGCCGACATCACCCATAAATACTTGAGCAGGATGCGCGTTATACCAAAGGAATGCTAAACCTGCACCAATCATGGCAGAACAGATTACTACGAGTTCAGATGTATATTTCACATATGGAATATGTAAATAGTTAGCGAAACGGATGTCACCAGATAAGTAAGCAAATACGCCTAAGCCCGTAGCTACCATGACAACCGGCATAATTGCCAAGCCATCTAAACCATCTGTTAAGTTAACTGCGTTAGAAGCACCATTAATCACCAGATAGGTAAATATAATAAATGCCAGACCTAACGGAACAATTGAGAGTGGAATTGAAAGATTCTTAAAGAATGGAATCAATAAATCCAGCATGTTTGCCGTATGTTCTGCATTGGACTGTTGAGTTGCGATTAAATACAACGCAATACCAGCACCCAGCGATGCAACAGAAGTCCAGAAAAACTTCTTACGTGCAGGTAAACCAGCATTGTCTTTATAGCGAATTTTAATCCAGTCATCTGCCCAGCCTACAGCACCGAATACAACCATTACACCAAGCACAATCCAGACATAAGGGTTAGATAAATCAGCCCATAGCAAAGTACTAATACCAATTGAAAGCAGAATTAAAATTCCGCCCATGGTTGGTGTACCCATTTTTTTAGCATGATTTTCAGGAGCAAACGAACTTACTGCCTGACCGTATTTTAACGCTTGTAATTTACGAATCATGATCGGCCCAAGGACCAGACCAATGGTCAGTGAAGTTAATACACTGAGTAAAGAACGTAATGTTAAATAACGAACGACCTGAAACGAGCTGTGATAGCCCGCAAGTTGTTCAAACAACCATAACAGCATTTAAAGTTTCTCCATCAAATCAGCCATCAACGTTTCCATATGAGTAAAGCGAGAACCTTTAAACAGGAAACTCATGGACTGGGGTTGATGTGTTTGGATTAGATTGATTAAAAATGGAAGCGCCTCAGCTTGTGTCTGAAATGCTTTCACTTTATTAGAATGAGAGTCTGCACCCTCGATAGCTGCTGGAGCGAACTGTCCAACAGCAACAATATGGTCTAAAGGAAGCTCAGCAAGATCACGACCCAAATCATGATGCTCTTGCCAACTGCTATCACCTAATTCACCAATATCCCCCATGACCATCACTTTTATGCCTTGTTGCTGCAACAACACTTGTGCAGCAGCGCGCATAGAAGTCGGATTGGCATTGTAGGTATCATCAATAAATAAGTAAGGTGATTTATGAATAAAGTTAAGACGACCTTTGGCTCCCTGAGCTTGCTCTAAGCCTTGGACAATATCTTCTAGTCCAATACCAATCGCTAAAGCAAAAGCTACAGCTGCGGTCGCATTTTGAACATTATGCTCACCCGCAAAAGGAAGCTTAACTGCACTGCTACCTTGCGGTGTATGAAGATTAAAATTCGTTGACTGAGGTAATAATTCCACATCTGTTGCATAGACATCGCCCCCTACACCAAATGTAGAAATATGATGAGCTTTTGCAGCATCAAGAATTTCGGCAGTGAAGTCATCTTGTTGCGGCACGATTGCAACGCCATTTGGTAAAATATGACGATAAATTTCCGATTTTGCGCGGCAAATACCTTCACGACCACCAAACTCGCCTAAATGAGCTGTACCAATATTTAATATGCCCGCAACATGAGGCTGAACGAGTTTTGATGTGTAATCAATCTCACCTTGATGGCTTGCACCCAACTCCATCACCGCATATTGATGTTCCTTGCGAAGCTCTAGCAACATCATTGGTACACCAAGGTCATTATTTAAATTGCCTCGGGTGATTAGTGTCGGTGCTAAGCGCGACAATATACTTCCCAGCATTTCTTTGGTTGTAGTTTTACCACTACTCCCCGTTAAGGCAATCACCTTTAATTGTGAGTTTTGCTCACGGCGATAAGCACCGAGTTGCCCTAAAGCCAATCGGGTGTCAGCAACAACGAGTTGTGCAATATCTACATCTAGAGGACGTTCAACAATAGCTATTTGACAACCATTTGCAGCAACTTGCGCAACGAAATCATGCGCATCGAAACGCTCACCTTTTAGTGCTAAAAAGGCATCCCCAGTTTCCGCATGACGAGAGTCCGTCAAAATACGTTTAATTTCAGTTTGAGGGATTTGGTCTTTATGCCAGTAGCCCTGTGTTGCCTGTTGTAATTGTTGAGCTGTCCACGGTTCCAAAGGCACGGTACTGGTGGTTGAAGTATGCATAATTTGTCCTATTGTGCAGGGTAAGCAGCGTCTACAGTGTGATGTTGTGCATCAATCGCAGAACGCACTTCAACAACATCATCAAACCAGTGACGTACGCCATTAATTTCTTGATAATTTTCATGTCCTTTACCGGCAATCACAACAATATCACCAGCCTGAGCCTGCTGTGCAACAAATTTAATTGCTTCACGGCGGTCATGAATTTCATGCATACGGTGCCCTGAAAAGTCGATTCCTTGCTTCATGTCAGCAAAAATTTGTTCAGGGTCTTCTGTTCTTGGGTTATCCGACGTCAAAATAACTGGATTTGCACCGTCTAAAGCTGCTTGAGTCATTAATGGGCGCTTACCGCGATCGCGGTCCCCGCCACACCCAAATACAGCCCAAAGTTGATTAGACACATGACGTTTTAAGGTTTTAAGCACTTGAATTAATGCATCTGGTGTATGCGCATAATCAACAACAAATAAACGCTCACCATCACGAATAACCTGCATTCGGCCAGGTGCACCAATCAGTTTAGGAACAAAGCTAACTAATGGTTCTAAATCAAAACCTGCTTGCTCAGCAGCAATAAGTGCTGCAACCAAGTTTTCGACATTAAAATGCCCTAACAATGGACTTTGCACAGCAAAAGAACCTTGCGGGCTCACTAAATTAAATGTCGCTCCCCCTAAACTGTAACTCAGGTCAGTAATATAATAATCAGCAGTATTTTGAGTAAGTGAATACGTTAAAATTTTCGGTTGAGCAGGATTTTGCTTTGCCGCATTGATCATGAGAGCAACATGCTCATCATCTAAATTAATAACGGCTACTTTTAAAGAACTAAAACGGAATAAAAGAGCCTTAGCTTCTGCATAAGCCTCTAAAGTTCCATGATAATCCAGATGGTCACGACTCAAATTGCTATAAACAGCAATCTCAATTGCACAACCATTTAAACGACCTTGTTCCAAACCATGTGAGCTTGCTTCTAAAGAAGCAAAAGTCGCACCTTGTTTTGCATAATCATGCAATGCATTTTGCAGTTGTAAAGCATCAAGCGTCGTGTGAGTTGATGGTGTTAAGTCTGGCAAAATACCATTGCCTGTAGTACCCATCACAGCACAGCGCTGTTGTTGTGAGCTAATTAATTCAGCCACTAGACGCGAAATTGTGGTTTTACCATTTGTACCAGTCACTGCAATAATACGAACTGGTGTTACGGGATCTATAAGCTGTAAATAACGTTCTTGCCATTCACCCATACGTTGACGCACATCAGAACACACCCACTCATTCACTACGCCTAACTCAGTCTCGCTAATAATGGCAAGTGCACCATTCGCTAAAGCTGACTCAGCAAAAGCGCGTATTTTTTCAGGTTGGCTATAACTGGTCAAAGCGATAAAGATCTGACCTGATGCCACCTTACGACTGTCTAAACTAAAGCCCTGAAAAGGTTGTTTAGACCACTGTGCATCGATCTTGACTGGATTAATTTCTTGGAAAGAAACAGACATAGCTTACCTGCGAATAGGATTTTCTGGAGTATCAAGAGGCTTATCAAGCGGTACATTCATTAAGCGCAATGATTCTTGCATAATGCGTGCAAAAACAGGAGCTGCAACCAAACCACCGTAATAACGACCTTGTGGATTTTCAACAACGACTATAACTGCTAATCGAGGGTCACTAATCGGAGCTACGCCTGCAAATAAAGCACGGTATTCATTATTTGAATAACCTTTACGGTCTGCTCGAAGTTTATGAGCAGTACCTGTTTTACCACCAACACGATAACCCGGAATATTAGCTTGCTTTGCAGTACCACCTGGCATCGTCACTTGCTCGAGCATGAGTAAAACCTGATCAGCAATTTTGGGAGCAAGAACTTGCTCACCTTTAGGTGCTTGATCGAGCTTATGCAAGCTTAGAGGCATTTTTACGCCATGGTTTGCAAGCATTGCATAGCCTTGCGCCAACTGAAGAATAGTTGCATTTAGACCGTAACCATAAGCCATGGTCCCAAGTTGAGAAGAGTTTAATTTGCTTACAGGAAGTACTAAACCAGAGCTTTCGCCAGGGAACTTCACAGCAGAACGTTTACCAAAACCAGCACGGTTAAAGAAGCTTGGTAATGTTTCTTTAGGAAGTGACAACGCAATTTTTGCCGAACCCACGTTTGATGACTTAATAATTACGCCACTAACAGTCAAAGCGCCATAATTGTGGGTATCACGAATGGTATGCCAGCCTAAACGCATTGAACCTGGTGAAGTGTTGACAATTGTATTTGGCGTATATTGTCCAGTTTCGAGTGCGGCAGAAACTGTAAAAGGTTTCATGGTAGAACCCGGCTCGAACATATCAATCGCGCCGCGGTTACGCATGGCATCTTTATTAGATAAACCGTTTTTATCATTCGGGTTATAAGAAGGCCAACTGGTCATGGCCAGAATTTCGCCTGTTTTAACATCTACAGCAATAGCTGTCGCCGAACGGGCATTATTTGCAACACCAGCAGCCGTTAACTCACGGTACATAATATATTGCAAACGAGAGTCGATACTTAAAGTGATGTTTTCGCCCGGCTCACCTTCACGAATAACTTCTGAAACTTTTAAGCGATTACCACGTTTATCACGAATAATTTTTTGTTCGCCATCTACACCAGACAGTTGCTTATTCAACTGCATTTCCAAGCCTTCAATCCCTTGACCTTCACTATTGGTTAAACCAATAATCTGAGCATTTGGCTGTGGTTGAGGATAATAACGCTTATATGTTTTCTCAGCATAAACGCCTTGGAAGTTACCCTTTGTAATCAGATCGGCCTGTTGTGGCGGCACTTCTTTTTTCAAAACCAAATAACGAGACCGTGGACGTGCATTCATCTGTTTTTTTAGGTCTGCACGATCTAAACCAACCACATCCGCCAACTCATCAAGGTTTAGGTTTTTATCTGGTAATTGTCGTTTCAACTTACGATTATTTGGATCTTTTTTTAGTTCCGCTGTGATTTCTTCATATAGGTGCTTAGTATCAAAGTAATCACGTGGATCAATGACAATTTTCATAATCGGCGTACTAATTGCCAAAGGCACGCCATGACGGTCGCTAATCACCCCACGCATTGCCTCAATACGTTCTGTACGCAAAATATTGGCATTGGCCTTGTTTTGTAAAAAGTCTTTATTAATCACTTGTACATAAAATGCACGTGCAATTAATACAACAAAACAGAGCAGTACTGTTGCCCAGAGCAGATAAAACCGCCACATATCAAAGGCAAGAGTTGGTTTTTCCGAAATAGACTGCTGTTTTTTCCGTGTTTGCTTTGTTCGCTTATCTACCATACAGCAAGGCCTTACTTATTTTGCTCTGAGGTCATCGGTAAAGAAATTACCACCGTTTCTGCAGCAGGTGGCGAAAACATGCGTAGTTGGGTTACAGCACGCGTACCAATCTGTGCTGTTGCACCGAAGGTTTGTTGCTCAATAAGCAAACGTCCCCATTCAGCATTGAGATCATCACGTTCACGCATATAAGAGCTAAGCTCTCTATAATCATGACGATATTCAAATACTTGAAATACCACCATCATGGCACTGATAAAAACAAGCGCCACTAATACGGTGTATACCACAACTTTTTTCACCACTTTATTTTCGGTGGTTTCAATTTCATCACTGCTTTTCATTACGCGCCTTTTTGTTCCAAGCGTTCAGCAACCCGAAGCCATGCACTACGTGAACGTGGGTTCGCTTTTACTTCTTCTTCACTCGCACGGACCCGTGAAATTTTCTTTAACCTTCTTGTATCTACCTGTTGCTGTGGCATTCCCCAGCCGAAATCTTCTGCCAAAGTCGATTCTTTTTGAATAAATTGTTTGATCAAGCGATCTTCAAGAGAATGAAAGCTAATCACAGACAAACGTCCTTTTGGTTTTAATAAGTCTACAGCTTGCGGTAAAAATACTTCAATATCATCTAGTTCTTTATTAATTGCAATACGAATTGCCTGAAATGTACGTGTTGCCGGATGCTTATGTTTTTCCCATTTTGGATGAGCTGTTTTAACAAGTTCTGCCAACTGGGCTGTCGTATCGAGTTTTCCAGCCTGTTTAATGGCTTTCGCAATACGTCGACTATAACGTTCTTCGCCATATTGATAAATAATATTTGCTAATTGTTCTTCTTCAATTTCAAGTAACCACTCAGCTGCAGTTAACCCCTTGGAATTATCCATTCGCATGTCTAGCGGACCATCCTGCATAAAACTGAAACCACGTTCAGCTTGGTCGAGTTGAGGAGATGACACTCCTAAGTCAGCCATAATGCCATCAACACTCATCACACCAATTTCCTGCATTTTTTCTTTAATATCAGCAAAACTGGCATGAATAATGGTAAATCTCGGATCTTCTTGCGCCAAAGCAGCCGCAACTTCCAAAGCTTGAGGGTCTTTATCAAATGCATATACTCGTGCATTTTCATCAAGTTTCGAGAGCAATAAACGTGTATGCCCACCTCGTCCGAAGGTTGCATCGATATACACCCCTGTTGTGCGATCTGCCAATAAGCTCTCAACGGTCTCAAAAAGTAAGACAGAAATATGCGACATAGGTGTTAAATCATTGCGTAAAAATGTAACTGCACATTATCACCTTGTTTATGACCAACGCCAAACGGCTTTTTGTAGGAAAATATTAATTTTTCATAGATAAAACCGTTTTGTTAGCATTTTTTAAGCAAAAAAAGAAAGCAAGCTCACTTTTTTAAGTTTGCTTGCTTTCCCTATGAATATTTAGCTTTTAAATTTTCTATTTCGTCTACTATTTTTAAAACATTTTATTTACTGCTTGCCACCATAAATTTGATCAAAAATAGCGCCATTGGCAAAGTGAGTTTTCTGAGCTTTAGCCCAGCCACCGAACACATCATTAATGGTAAATAATTTAATTTTTGGGAATTGCGCTGCATATTTCGACGCCACTTGAGCATTACGCGGTCGGAAATAATGCTTAGCCGCCAATTCTTGGCCTAAAGGTGAATATAAAAAGTTCAAATAGCCTTTTGCTAGTGTTCTATTCCCATCTTTATCTACGGTTTTATCTACAATCGCAACAGATGGTTCTGCCAAAATTGAAATTGATGGGTAAACAATTTCAAATTTATCTTTATCAAGTCCTTTCGTTGCCAATAAAGCTTCATTTTCCCAAGACAACAAAACATCACCAATGCCACGTTCGGCAAATGTCGTAAGTGAACCACGCGCTCCCGAATCTAGAACTTTTACATTGTGATAAAGCTTTTTCACTAACTCTCGAGCTTTAGCATCATTTCCACCTTGCTGTTTTAAAGCATACCCCCATGCAGAAAGATAAATCCATCGCGGTGCTCCACCTGTTTTAGGGTTAGGAGTGATAATTTCCACACCCGGTTTTGTTAAATCATTCCAGTCGCGTATATTTTTTGGATTACCCTTTCGTACTAGAAATACGACAGTTGAAGTATACGGGGCAGAATTATTCGGAAATTCTTTTTGCCAATTTGGCTGAATAAAACCAGCTTTCACAATCTCATCAATATCATTTGCTAGCGCTAACGTTACTACATCAGCTTCAAGTCCAGTGGCTACTGCGCGAGCCTGTTTACCAGATCCACCATGTGACTGTTTAAATTCAACATCTTGCCCTGTCCGCTGTTTCCAAAACTTACCAAATGCTTGGTTATATTCTTGATAAAACTCTCGAGTTGGGTCATAAGAGACATTTAAAAAAGAGGTAGCTGCTTGAGCCGCTGTTACCGCCATTCCCATATACAAAGCGACTGCTATTATTGATATTTTTTTCATTTACAAAATCCATCATTCGTTTTAGTTTTACTATATTTTTAATTTTATTTTTTACAATCAATTACTTATATTTATATCTTTTTTACTAATCTTTTTTAGATATATAGCTTAGAATGTCTAAGTTATTTCATTTTTGAAAAATTTTGTAATTATTCTTATAACTTATTTAGGACCTTCACTTTATCTACACATTAATTTGTTAAATAATGAAGCGTAAAGGATACATATGGTTTACATTTGAGTCGACCAGATTAAAATATAGGTAAATTTTGTAAAAAGTGTGACATAGTTCAACTTTTTTATTAAGATTTATGTTTAAATCGTAGCATTACCGTAATTTTACATTTTGTTAAATTCATAAAATAGATGAAATGTAATAAACAGAGGGGATGATTAACAATGAAAACTCATTATGGAAAAGCGTTAAGCTTAAGTTTGGTGCTGGGTTTGGCATCACAGTTCTCTGCAGCAGCTGTACTTAAAGAGATTCCAAACAAAACAGGTTCAGATAAGCAAACTTCGCTTATTGAAAAAGCTTTAGATCAGCAGAAACGTAACCCTGTTGTGTTACCTTCTACAAATGATGAGCTTAAAGTTCTAAATACGATTCGCGTTACACCAACTCAAAATTTTCTTGCTGCACAACACGAACGTTTTTCACGTTTCGTTCAGGCAATCTTCCAGCCGCATGCTTCTTAAAATCTGAAACATCCCCTCTTCGTTTCAGTTTTAGCCCAGACTGACGTTAAATAAAACGTCAGAATACTGGGCTTTTTCGTTATAATAGTTTCAATTTTTATTCTGACCCTTTATCTATGAAAGTTCGTACTCGTATTGCACCTTCCCCTACTGGTTTTCCTCATGTCGGCACAGCCTACATTGCTTTATTTAACATGTGTTTTGCGAAACAACATGGCGGAGAATTTATTTTAAGGATTGAAGATACAGACCAACTTCGTTCTACACCAGAGTCTGAAAAAATGATTTTGGATTCATTACGTTGGTTAGGTTTGAATTGGTCTGAAGGTCCAGATGTAGGCGGTCCGCACGCACCATATCGCCAATCTGAACGTATGGGAATTTATAAGCAATACGCATTAGAACTTGTTGAAAAAGGTCATGCTTTTTACTGTTTTGCAACAGCAGAAGAACTTGATCAAATGCGTGCTGAACAACAAGCACGTGGCGAAACACCAAAATATGATGGCCGCGGTTTAAAACTTTCTCAAGAAGAAGTAACTCGCCGTCTTGAAGCGGGTGAACCTCATGTCATTCGTATGAAAGTACCTGAAGAAGGTGTTTGTAAATTTAATGACTTGCTACGTGGTGAAGTTGAAATTCCTTGGGCACAAGTCGATATGCAAGTCCTTCTTAAAACAGATGGCTTACCAACTTATCATTTAGCTAACGTTGTTGATGACCATTTAATGGAAATCACTCATGTATTGCGTGGTGAAGAATGGCTTCCATCTGCACCGAAGCATCAGTTGCTTTACCAATATTTTGGTTGGGACATGCCAACACTTTGCCACATGCCATTGCTACGCAACCCAGATAAATCAAAACTATCTAAACGTAAAAACCCGACATCGATTAACTACTACCGCGACATTGGTGTATTACCAGAAGCCTTGTTAAATTATTTAGGCCGCATGGGTTGGTCAATGCCAGATGAAAGAGAAGTTTTCACATTACAAGATATGATGGATAACTTTGACATTCAACGTGTATCACTAGGTGGACCAATTTTTGATGTTGAAAAATTGAACTGGCTTAATGGTCAATGGATCAAAGGGTTAACTCCAGGTCAATTATTAGACCGTTTATTAACTTGGAAGAGTGACCGTAGCACTTTAGAAGATATTGCTGCCGCTATTCAACCACGTATTAATCTACTTTCAGAAGCTGTGAATTGGGCTGGTTTCTATTTTAACCATATGCCACAAATTACTGCTGAAATGTTTGAAAGTAAGAAATTGACTCAAGAGCAAGTTCGTCAAAGTTTACAATTTGCAATTTGGCGTCTTGAAGGTCAGTTTACTTGGAATAATGACACCGTTAGCCAAACTCTAATGGATCTTGCGAATCAGATGGGCATTAAATTACGTGATTTTATGCCAGCGTTCTTTATCGCAATTGCAGGCTCAACGAGCTCAACGCCAGTGATGCAGTCAATGGTTACGCTTGGGCCTGACTTAACTTTCGCTCGCTTACGTCATGCCCTAGAAATTGTGGGTGGGCCAAGCAAGAAAGAAGTTAAAAATTGGGAAAAACTCAATGAGAGCTTAAAATTGCCGAAAAATGACGCAACTAGCGAAGTTTAATTCATTTTTTTGTTGACGTGTGAGCGCATTCACCCTAAGATTGCGCTCACACAAACTGGGGTCATAGCTCAGTTGGTAGAGCGCTACAATGGCATTGTAGAGGTCAGCGGTTCGATCCCGCTTGACTCCACCACGCTCCTTTGTGTTTGCCTCATCAAGTCCCTATCGTCTAGAGGCCTAGGACATCGCCCTTTCACGGCGGTAACCGGGGTTCGAATCCCCGTAGGGACGCCATATTCTGCTTTAATAATTATTAAAAGACTCTATCGTCACCTTACTGTTTATTCTTTATCTCTTTCTAGATTGCACATTTGTCTATTTTATCTAAAATAGCGTCTTTCTTAATTCTCTCAATGTGTAATATGCAGCCATCTGACAATCAACTAGATGCTCATCAGCATCAGAACAGTACTGCACCTTTAAAAAGAGCCATGAGTACTCGCCATCTTGTGATGTTATCACTGGGCGGAGCAATCGGAACTGGTTTATTTTTAGGTTCAGGGGAAGTCATTTCACAAACTGGAGCTATTGGCGCAATTATTGCCTATATTCTTGGTGGCGCGATCGCTTATATGGTCATGCTCTGCCTAGGAGAACTCGCTGTACACATGCCTGTTTCAGGTTCTTTTGGTGCCTATGCCAAAAAATATATCAGTCCAAGTACTGGCTATATGATTTCTTGGATGTACTGGCTCACCTGGACTGCAACACTTGGAACCGAATTCACTGCCGCAGCTCTACTCATGCAAGAATGGTTCCCACAGATTTCCATGTGGATTTGGACAATTATTTTTGCAGTTACTATCTTTGGCTTAAATATTAGTTCAACACGTATTTTTGCTGAGTCTGAGTTCTGGTTAGCCCTCGTTAAGGTTGTTACGGTCATTGCCTTTATTGTGCTCGGCTTATTAGCAATTTTTGGTTTAATTCCATTCCATGACACTCAAACTGCTCCGCTATTTAGCAATCTGACAGCTCAAGGCTGGTTCCCTCATGGTTTAATTCCTATTTTTACGACCATGTTAATTGTTAATTTTGCTTTTTCAGGAACCGAATTAATTGGTGTAGCAGCTGGTGAAACAAAAGATCCGGCTCAAAATGTACCAAAAGCAATTAATGCCGCGATCTGGCGCCTACTTATTTTCTTTGTCGGAACCATCATTGTTATTAGTGCCTTACTTCCTTTCCAACTTGCGGGTTTAGGCGGTGACGGTGTAAGTAGCAGTCCTTTTGTTACTGTATTTAATTATATTGGCATTCCATATGCGGATGACATTATTAGGTTTGTAATTATTACAGCTCTACTTTCAGCAGCGAATTCTGGCCTATATGCAGCTTCACGTATGATGTGGTCACTGTCGGAACAGAAATTACTACCTAGCGTATTTGCTACCCTATCAAAAAGTGGAACACCAATCGTAGCTCTAGTAGTAACTATGTTCGGTGCAATTCCAGGTTTGTTATCAGAGCAATTTGCACCTGAGACTATTTTTAAGAATTTGCTTGGCGTAGCAGCTTTTACCATGGTTATTGTATGGATGAGCATTTGTTTAAGTCAGTTCAATTTCCGCCGCCAATGGTATAAATCAGGCCATACGGTTAAAGATTTACAATATGCTGCTCCTTTATTCCCTATTGTGCCAATTTTAGGTTTCGTTTTCTGTTTTATTACTTGCTTAAGTATGGCAGCAGACCCTGAAATGCGTTCTGGTTTTGTAGGCTGTCTAATTTTCACAGCTTTATGTTATGTCAGTTATTTTATTTTTTATCGTAATAAAGAATAAACCAGCCCTTATTCAATTAAAGTGTAGCAAAAAGCTACACTTTTTTTTGCCTGCATACTGGTTTTAAACAACATACCGTTGTAGATTAAAATTTATATTAAAAACAAAATCTTGTATAGAATGAAAATTATATTTATCCACGGGATGAATCAACAAAACTACACAGCACATCGCTTGAAAGAGCATTGGTTAAAAGTGTTTAAGCTCGGCCTAAAACAAATGCCTTGCAAAATTAATGTCCGCGATCTTCATATCCATATGCCATTTTATGGCGATTTAATGACCAAATATCAACTCAGCAATCAATTAGATCTTACAACTTTGTTACCTAAATCATTTTTAAATAATTATTTGCCAATCCATTTACATGAGAATAATCCTCCAACGAAAGAACATACTCCATTTATACCTTTATTATCACCTTCAACTGACCAAGCTGAAAAAAGCTTTTCAGAACGACTGTATCTCACCTCTCAACTCGTAAAAGATCGGGTACTCAAAGAGTTGGTTGTTCTTTTAAATAACTTCCCTAAATTACATGAGAGCTTGATTCAACAGTTTCTGATTGAAACTTATATGTACTTATCTAATCCTGAATTTATGCAGGAAGTGAATGAGCGGATTTTAAAGAAAATGCGGGAGGACGAAGATTATATTATCGTTGCCCATTCTCTCGGCTCAGTTATTGCCTTTAATCTTTTTTCAAACCCTGCATATCGGTTTTCAGTTAAACGATTTATAACGCTAGCTTCTCCTTTATCTTTCCGCGTGATTCAGAGCAAGCTTCCGAGTCCAATTTCTAGACCACCATGCATCTACGGTGATTGGTTTAACTTTTACTCTCAGGATGATTTTTTGACTGCTTTTCCATTATGCGAAGCCCCTTTTAATTTTGATCCTGCCATTATCAATCAGAAAATTTATACTTTTGCCAATCAGCCCCATGAGATTTTAGGGTATTTACAACACCCGTCAGTTATAAAGACAATTATTGAGCCTTTTCAGAAAAATGAAGGCTAAATGTATATATTTTCTACAATTTGAGTTATTTTTAATCGCTTGACTGTTTTTTTTAATATTTCTTCAGAAAACTATTTGACACTTTTATTAAATCGACCTAATATACGCCCACCTCTGAAACGTCCCTATCGTCTAGAGGCCTAGGACATCGCCCTTTCACGGCGGTAACCGGGGTTCGAATCCCCGTAGGGACGCCAATATTTTTTCAGATGTATGCCTCATATAAGTCCCTATCGTCTAGAGGCCTAGGACATCGCCCTTTCACGGCGGTAACCGGGGTTCGAATCCCCGTAGGGACGCCAAATTCTAAAAAGCCACTGCATAACGCCAGTGGCTTTTTTCTTGCCTAAAAAAATAAAAAAGCTAATCAATGATTAGCTTTTCATATGTTCTATTACCCCGCAATTCCTACTTGTACTTCCAGACGACCAGACTGTACTCGAAGTCCCCTAATTTCAAACTGATCTACGAGCTGCTGCACAAGCTCGCGACTTTCTCTCAAAATATTCAAGCCTGGTAAAATACTAAAATCAGTCAGACTTAAAAGCTTTTCAACCATCCATGAACGGTTGTTAATAAAGTCAATAAATCCTGCTTGCTCTAGGTCAATAAACCACATGCGGTGGCCATCGCGTTGGATTCCGGGAATATCACCAATCAAATGATTAATGAGTGATGGAATAGGTAACATATTTACCACTTCGAAACCAACTCGACCAATACGACGCACAGCCCAATTTGACAAGGTACCGCCATGTCGAATCTGAACATCGAGACTTTCATCCATTTGACGTAGGCGTAAGAATTTTTCCTGCCCAATACGACATTCCAATACTTTAAAATCTAAACTCAAACGATACATGAAGCGATGATAATGCCCATCGATTTCGACTTGGAAACTGTCATTGCCGCATTTAATTTTAATATCATCAATTTCGGAGCGGTCAATGCGCTTACGAATTTGATTATTTAATAACATTTCGGGTAAGTACAACGTTAAGGTACTTTTGCCCAAAAAAGTACGCGCCATAATCAACGCGACTTGGCGTGCTGTCTCACTGGTTTCAGACACCATATCTCTTACAGTGCCTGCTGCCAGATTTGTCATTCCGACAACTCCACGTCTCGTATGAGTAGTGACTTGGTCGAGCGCATCCAAAGCAGCGTCAGCAACCTCTGCGATATTACGTGTTGTGTCACTTGCAAACCCAACTGCATCTTGGGCATGTTGTAATGTCTTATGCAGTAATCGACGAGATAATGACGGTTTTGCGGTATCTGGAGTAGCTAAAACCGATGCTGTCGTTGCAGGCTGCGACTTATTGTCATCTTGTTGACCCAAGTCCCTCTCTCCTTTTTATATTTATTCCACATCCTATTTACGAGTATTTAAGCTCATTTATTGTGCTAATCACACTTCATTTTTCTGTAGATTAGCATGCTCTACAATATTATTTTAATTTTTATGTGTACGGATAAATCATCAGTTTTTTATATTTCTTTGTTTATTCATAAGTAATTTTTATGGTAACTCAAAGCATCTCATCGATATCTTACAAATTTTTTTCTTTCTACACATTTCCGTTAGAATAGATTCAAACTAAATGTGGAGTTCCCATGCAATATCGTTGCCCTAAATGTCAAAGTGTTAAAATTATGCCTGTGAGCCAAGGCGTTAACAGCGCAAAACCTGTCGTTCCTAAAAGTCTGGTTATCTTGATTCCTGCAATTTTTGTGCTTTTGCTCTTAGTAGTGATTAGCATTTTTATGTGGATTTTTGGCAATGGTGCAGGTAGTTCTCTTCAAATTGCAACTGTCGTTGCTTTTGTGGTTACTGTAGGGGCAGGTTTTATGTTCTGGCGTGATTTGCCTGACTTTAAATTGTCTATGCAAGCATTTATGCAGTCACAAAAACACTGGAAATGTCGTGATTGCAATAACGAATGGGAAATCTAATGAATTACTCACATCAGCTTAATGCTGATGTGAGTGTTTTTCGTCAGCATGTTCATGTGAAGCGTGTTGATTAATATGCTGACAATTGATCTCGGCATCATCCTCAATTTGCAATGTCACTTCACCAATACCATGTTCATGAGAAAGCATTTCAACAGCATCTTGATATAACTTGGTACGGTCAGCTTGCGGTGCAAATAAGTGAACCGTTAAATGAATATTTTTCGAAGTAATTGCCCACACTTTAAGTTGGTGAATACTCTCCACACCATTTAACGAAAGTAGATCGGCACGCAGCTTCTCAATATCAACCTCTTCGGGTACACCTTCGAGCAAAATATTAATACTCTGTTTAAGTAAAACCCATGTTCTTGGTAATACCCAAAATCCAATCAGTACTGCAATAAGCGTGTCTATCCAGTACCAATTGGTGAAGTAAATAATAATTGCACCAATAATTACCCCTACCGAGCCTAGCGCATCACTTAGTACTTCTAGGTAAGCACCTTTCACATTTAGACTGTTATTGGCACTCGACATGAGGATTTTCATTGAGATGAGATTAATCACCAAACCAATGGTCGCGACAATCAACATTCCCAAGCTTTGAATTTCAGGTGGCTTAGAGAAGCGGATATAGGCTTCATATAAAATATAAATTGCCACCACAAAAAGCATGAGCGCATTAAATAAAGCGGCCAGAATTTCAAAGCGCTGATAACCGAAAGTACGTTTATTATCGGCAGGACGTTTGGAAATTTGAATGGCAACCAAAGCAATTGCTAAAGCCGCTGCATCTGTAAACATATGTGCAGCGTCAGACAGCAATGCCAAACTTTGAGTGATTAAACCTGCAATGACCTCAACAATTAAAAACGTCGTGGTAAGAGCTAAGGCAATCGTTAATTTCTTAGCATTACCTTCAGTCACTACAGCATGACTATGGTCATGACCATGATGTCCACCCATTTTGCGGACTCCTTATTATTTATCTTTATGGTGAGTTAAAGGTAGTGATGAAGACACCTTTACCTTTAACTCTTACAAACACTTTTTCGACTTAAATTTTGTAATCAAAAAAGATATCTCAAATCGATGACATTATGAATGCTCAACGCTTTTTGTCTTGCCTTCATTCATCCATCGATAAATGACTGGTAATAAAACCAAAGTTAATATCGTAGATGAAATAATGCCACCGATTACTACCGTTGCCAAAGGTCGCTGAACTTCTGCACCAGTTCCCGTAGCCAAAGCCATTGGAATAAAACCAAGTGACGCAACACAAGCTGTCATGAGAACAGGTCTTAAACGTAAGATCGCTCCATTCCACGTGGCTGTTTGAATATCAAATTTTTCTCTAAGCTCTTTAATAAAGCTCAGCATTACCAGACCATTCAAAACAGCAACTCCTGATAAGGCAATAAACCCAACACCAGCAGACATGGACAGCGGAATATCTCTTAGCCAAAGCGCAATCAGACCACCTGACAAAGCAAACGGCACGCCGCTAAAGACCAACAAGCTTTCTTTAACATTATGAAATACAGCCATGAGCAGAATAAAAATCATAGCAAGCGCTAATGGAACAACAATTTTCATTCGTGCAGCAGCTGAAGCTAGATTTTCAAATTGACCGCCATATTCCAACCAATACCCAGCTGGCAGTTGTTCTTTTGCGAGTGTTGTTCTTAACTCTTGAACAAATGATCCTAAGTCACGGCCTTCTACGTTTGCAGTAATAATGACACGGCGCTTCCCATTTTCACGTCCCATCTGATTTAAACCTGAGGTACGTTCAACTTTAGCAACATCTTGAAGCTGGATCAGTCCACCATTTGGTAGCTGAATCGGAAGTTGAGCTAAGTTTTGGATGGTGCGCTGCTGATCTTCTAGGCGAATTTCAAAATCAAATCGTCTATCGCCTTGTAAAATCTGTCCAACATTTTGTCCACCGACACTTGCCGCCACAATATCTTGAATGGCTTTGGCAGATAGTCCGTATTGCGCAGCCAGAGGTCGGTTAATTTCGACACTCAGCACCGGTAAACCGCTAGTTTGTTCTACCTTAACTGCAGTAGCACCTGAAATTTTTTGTACTTTCTGAGCGAGTGCTTGAGCCTGCTCATTGAGTACTTGCATATCATCGCCAAAAATCTTGACGCCAATATCACTCCGGATCCCTGAAATTAGCTCATTAAAGCGCAGCTCAATCGGTTGAGAGAACTCACTGTTATTACCCGG
Source organism: Acinetobacter lactucae (assembly GCF_013122135.1). Lineage (NCBI taxonomy): Bacteria > Pseudomonadati > Pseudomonadota > Gammaproteobacteria > Moraxellales > Moraxellaceae > Acinetobacter > Acinetobacter lactucae. The sequence goes on along the minus strand of NZ_CP053391.1, from coordinate 298,308 downwards.
TAATGTCGCTAAAAAAGCTTCCATACGTGAACGCAGCTCAGCTAGCGTCTCTTTAGAGTTTGGCCATTGGTCATGTGGTTTCAGTAAAATGACAGCATCAGAGATATTAGGCGGCATCACATCCGTTGCAACCTCAGCCGTTCCTGTTCGTGCAAAAACAGCTTTTACCTCAGGAAAGTTTTTCAAAATGAGCTTTTCCGTATTTTCCTGCATTCGCAGTGATTGCTCGAGCCCAGTACTCGGTGAACGCATTTGCTGCAAGGCAAAATCACCTTCGCTGAGTTGCGGTGCAAATTCACTGCCCATTTGGGTAGCTAACACACCTGTGAGCACTAAAATACTTAATGCAAAACTAACAACCACTATCTTAAGTTGATAAGCCTGATCGAGAATATTTTGATATTTCTGCTTTAAAAGCTGCATCCAACGGGTTTCTTTTTCTTTCACTTCACCCGTAACAAAAAGAGCAACTGCCGCAGGTACAAATATCACAGAAAGAATCATGGCACCCAATAATGCCATCACCACTGTCATCGCCATTGGATGAAACATTTTGGCTTCAACACCAGATAAAGCAAAAATAGGGAGATAAACCACTAAAATAATCATTTGCCCAAAAATAAGTGGTCGACGAGCCTGTTTTGCTGCAAGGAAAACTTCTTTGAATCGCTCAGCTCGTGTAAGGGGTCGATGTAAAGCATGCTGTGCTTCTGCTAGACGTCGAATACAGTTTTCTACGATAACAACTGCACCATCTACAATAATCCCGAAATCAAGCGCACCTAAGCTCATTAGGTTGGCACTAATGTTTTGTTCAGCCATACCTGTCAGGGTAAATAACATCGAAAGTGGAATAACACAGGCTGTGATTAAAGCAGCTCGAAAATTTCCTAGGAAAATAAACAAAATCACAATAACCAGAATTGCACCTTCAACAAGGTTCTTCTGTACGGTTGCAATTGCTTTGTTGACTAAACTTGTTCGGTCATAAACCGTTTCGATTTCTACACCTTTAGGTAGGGTAGGCTGAATTTCCTTAATTTTGGTATCAACCGCCTGAGCAACGGTACGGCTATTTTCTCCCATCATCATCATGGCAATGCCAAGAACGGTTTCCTCACCATTGTAAGTTGCAGCTCCTGTTCTTAAATCATGCCCAATAGAAACATTTGCTACATCGGCCACGCGAATTGGTAACCCATTTTTGGTGCTCACAGTAATATTTTGAATATCTTCAACACTACTTAGCATGCCAGGCACACGAACGGTAAGTTGCTCTCCGTTTTCTTCAATAAAACCTGCACCACGGTTTTCATTATTTTCTTGCAGAGCAGTTTGAAATTCATTAATTGAAATTTGAAGCTGCTGCAAACGTTTTAAATCAGGCGATACAATATAGGTTTTATTGTAGCCACCAATACTATTAATTTCGGCCACGCCTTTCACACGCTGTAACTGAGGGCGCACAATCCAGTCCTGAATTTCACGTAAATCCATGGCTGTATAGGCTGTACCATCTGCTTTCTTAGCACCTGATTTTGCTTTTACCACCCATTGGTAAATTTCACCTAAACCTGTAGAAACAGGAGACATGACTGGATCGACTGATTCAGGCAGTTGCCCGTCCGCCTCTTGTAAACGTTGGTTAATCAGTTGTCTTGCCCAATAAATATCGGTTCCATCTTTGAAAATGATGGTGACTTGGGAAAGCCCATAACGTGAAATAGAACGAGTCTGCTCCAGATTAGGGATACCAGCCATCGCATTTTCAATAGGATAGGTAATCCGCTGTTCAACCTCTAAAGCGGTATATCCATTGGCTTGAGTATTAATCTGGACTTGCGTATTAGTAATATCTGGAACTGCATCAATAGGAAGCTTTTGATAACTCCAGATCCCAACTCCAATCCAAGTCAGTACAAATAACATGACCCAAATAGCATTTTGAATAGCAAACTGAATAACTCTATCAAACAACCCTTCTGGTTTGGGTAGCTCAGGTTTATTAATGTCCATGCTCCGCCTCTCCCTTTTCCAATTCGGACTTCAGCAAGAAGCTGCCTTCTGCAACATAGCGCTGGCTTGGATTAATACCTTTTACAACTTCGATCCACTGACCGTCTTTAGAGCGTTGTCCCAACTGCACAGTCACAGGTTCAAATTCAAAGCCTGATTTCACCATTTTTGGGGTAAAGATAACGTCTTTACCTTCGACTTGTTGAATCGCCTGAGCTTTTACACGGGTGACTTTTTGTGTTGAACCTGAATTCAACTCAACGTTAACCATCAAGTTTGGACGTAATTCACTGCTATTTGCCAAAACCTTCGCGCGAACTTGTAAACGCCCCGTTTGAGCATCGGCTTCGGTTGTTAAACTTTGAACCTGAGCATTAAATACATTCCCAGTTTGCAAAGATTTAAATTCAATCTGCTGATTCGGCTGTAAATTCAGATTTGCAGTGCTTGGTAAAATAAACTCAAGCCATAACTGATCAAGCTGATTAATAATAAAAAGCTGATCTGCCAGCTGTACATTTTCACCCACCACAATATCTTTATTACTCACCACTCCTGCAATTGGCGCTGTTAAGGTGTAGCGCCCTCCTGAGCCTGAACCCGCCCCGAAAGCACTTAAGCGCGAGCGAGCTGCTTTAACTTGAATTTGGGCTTGTTGATAGGCGTTATAAGCTCTTTGATAATCTTGTTTGGCAGAAATTCCTTGAGACCATAAGCTTCGCTCGCGTTCATAATCCTGACGCGCTAAATCAAGATTAGTCTGGGCAATTTGCAAATTGGCTTGTTGATCGACTAGATCTGGAACCAATAAGCTTGCGAGAGCCTGCCCTTTTTTAACCTGTTGCCCCAATTCAACATAGACCGCCTCGACACGACCACTAAAACTTGGTGAGACATGGGCTTGTCGGTCTGTATTCACCACCAGTTTTGCTGGATAAGTTTGAAGTTGAGGCACTTCACCTAGTTCAGCTTGTTCAATTTTTAAATTTTGTTCCTGCATTTGCTGAGCAGTGAGTAGCAGTGGTTTTTCACCTTCTTCATGGTGTTCTTCACCCTCTTCTTCAGCATGCCCGTGACCTTCCGATGCTTCTGAAGAATTAGATTTATTTTTTGAATTTAAAACCAGTAAACCAATTAATAGTGCAGTGATTGCAGCAATCACCCCGACCCAAAGCCATTGAGAATTTTTCTTTAAATTTGTCGACATTATTATTCTCCTGCCTGAGTTGGGAATGTTTGACTTTGTTGCCAAGCACGTTGATTGAGTTGCATTAAGGCATCTTTCGCCATGATCTGTTCTGGTTCTAACCCAAGACGCAAACTTTGAATTTCAATTGAATTTTGCCAAGCCTGTTTTAATAGCTCGACTTTACGTAAGCGCACGTCTTGCAATTGCATGGTGGCTTGCTGAACATCGGTAACAGCGAACTTACCCAAACGGAAACCTTGTAATGTTTTTTGCTGAACCTGAACGGCAAGAGGAACTTGTTGATCATTCAGTTGTTTAAACTGGAGGCGTAAACCTTTTAACTCTGACATTAGGGTTTCAATATCAACTTGATTTTGCTGTCGATAAAAGCTTTGCTGGCGTTGAGATAACTCTTGTTTAGCCTGAGCAATCTTGATTCCGTATTGCTGGCGATTAAAAAGATTTAAAGGAATTTCCACACCTAATCGGATTTGATTATCCGTACTCTGTTCTGGTGAGCGTGTGTTGTTCATCCCCAAAGTTACGGTAGGTTGTGGTCTTGCTTTTGCTTTAAGCTGTTGAATATTGGCTTGCTGCGCAAGAGAATCTAACTGGAAAGAGCGCTCTAATAAATTATTTTGCGCATCTTGGCTTGGTTCCACATCCGCTGCCAATGCCCATAACTGATGTGGACTTTGGAATAGCTGAAATTGACTTGAACTCCCCCCCCATAAGTTCACCATCTGTTGTTTCGCAACTTGAAGTTTTAAATCAACTTGTTGATATAAACGCTGATTTTCCAAGTGAGACATCCGCACTCGGTCTACATCAACTTGGGCAATACTGCCCGCTTGATAACGCTTTTCTGATGCTTGTAAATTTTCTTGACTCACTTCTAGTTGCTCGCCAATGAGAGACTTTTCAAGCTCAAGCAAAGCCACTTGTGACCAGAAATATTTAACGATTAATTCAAGCTCAGCCTTATAACGCTGTTCGGCTAAATCAATTTTTGATATTTCCACTTTTGCTAAATTTTGCGCAGCCTTGCGTTGCCCAAAAATATCTAGTGGCTGAGAAACACCTATCGCGAGTTCTTTTTCTTGATCACTCTGAAAGCCCGTTTGTTCAATGGAAAGACTTGGGTTAGCCCATAAACGACTTTGCTTTAAATTGGCCTCAGCCATTTGCTGTTGTACTTGCCAAGTGCCTTGCTGACTTTGATAATTTTTTACCTGCTCTAAAGCTTGGTCAAAAGTAAAGGCTGCTTTTTGAATATAACGTTCTTGTTGAATCTCAGACTGAGCCATCGCTACTTGTCCAGCCAATAGCATAGCAACAGATAGGCTTGAGATTGTTAAAACCTTTTTTAACGTTATCTTAACGTTACTCTCCAAGTGAGAAGTAGAACTCACTCGAGTTGAAAAAATAGAAGACATGTTTTTGCCCCGCAATAAATAAGAAATGCGGTGGGCTTGTTTTGGCTACCCCACCTATAGCGGGGTTAAAACAGGAGGCGGTTTTAAAGTACCGAGATGCGGAGACTGATAAGAATTTGACCAATGATAAATTTGCGAAAGCTCATGTACATGCACTACAGGCGCCTGAGCTTGTTTTTCAACTTCTGTCATCACAATATGAAAGCAGGTTGGCAAATGGTCATGATGATCTTGCAAGTTTAAAGGCGCTTTATGAGAAGTATTTTCCATATCGCTTTGTTCACTATGAGCATGAAAAGAGGCTTGATATACATTCAAAGCCGTATGATGCCCAAAATGATGTAATGCTTTTTCCTGATTTTCATGCGTGCAAAATGCCGCTGCCACATTCCATAAACTTTGGAATATGAGCAAACTAAACAAGATGGACATAAAAACTGCGGAACGTGGCAAAAGCACACCATTAAACTAAAAAGTTGAACAGAGCCACTATAACAGGCTGTAGGCATGTAATAAAATTACATCTATAAGTAGCAGTATAAAAACGATTCTAATTTCGCCTGAGTAAAGATAAGAATAAATCATTAAGAATCTTTATCTTTACTCATAGGAAACTAATTATTAAGTAATTAGTTTCCTAAAAAATAAAAATTATTTACGCTTACAAGTTAAATGAGGTTTCTTATCTTCTTGAGCTTTAGCTTTTGTTTCTTGCTGAGACTTAATATTCTTTTCGAGGAATATTAACCCTCCATCAGCATGAACCAAACTTGTTGAAAGAAGTAAAACCATCAAAACCGCTTTTGTAGTTAGTTTAATAGACATAATAATCACCAGATCTAAATATTCCGAATTTATTTAAGGACTTAATCCAGAAATAAAATTAATTTTTCGCATGCTTTAGTTAATCAATTCAGGACAAATCTTCTGAGTCCCTAAGAAGCATGCGGATATACTTTCATTTCATTTTTTAGAACCAACTAAACAATGAAGGGAGAACACCGTGTAGTCGCAACTCATCAAAAAGTTGAATTAAGGCCGCAACCCAGATAAACCACACCACCTGCGTCAAAAAAATACGGAAATGCTTCGGCGAAACCTGATAGAACTCAGGCTCTTTAAAATTTTTGAAACTTGGTAAAAAGCGTGGAATTGTCTTTATATAATCTGAATATACAGTTCCATATTTTTCACTGAGGAACGCTTCTTCTTGACGTATAACAAAATGGTAGTAACAGAGAAAATAAAGCGTGAATATTATTGGGAAGATAAACGTCTCTGTAATCAACATGATCCCGACTCCACCCAGATAACTAAACAGATAGAGTGGATTTCTACATAAAGAATAGGGACCGTCTGTCACCAACTTGGCATTCTTAAATCCAGAAATGTAAAGACTGCACCATATTCTTCCCATTACTCCGATGCCCACAAAAAACCATCCAAAGAACCATAAAATATGTTCTATAAATGCCTCTTGGAAATGCCATTTACTAAAACTTAAAGCAAGAATAATAGCTAAAATCAGCCCAATCACTCGGGAGCTCACAGTTCTAACACGGGGGGTAAATAAAATATTCATTTCCATAAACCTCCATCACTGTGAATCATCAGAGATGAGATAACAGATTCATTAAAATGATATTTTTGTTTTCCGGAAAAATTTGACAGAACCTTATATCCCGCCTTGTCATTAACATAAAGACGTGAATGTTTAAGCGAGTAATCTACATAGAAGATTGCTGCGCTTTGTTTGCACATATAATTAAGCATAAGATAACCCTTTGAAATAAATAAATTTCTGGTGGGTTATTTTTCGGCTACCCCACCTATAGCAGGGTTAAGACAGGAGGGGGATTTAAAGAGCCCAGATACGGGGACTGATAAGAATTAGACCAGTAATAGATTTGTGAAAGCTCATGTACACGCACAAAAGGTTCTTGAGCTTGTTGTGCATTTTCAGTCATCAATACATGAAAACATGAAGGTAAATGATCGTGATGATCTTGCCAGCTTAATGGAGCATTATCAGAATTTTCTACAATACCAACATGTTCAGTCTGCATATGGTATGAAGATTGATATACATTTAAATCTGCATGATGACCGAAATGTTGTAATGCCTTTTCCTGATTTTTATGCACGCAAAATGCTGCCGCCACATTCCATAAACTTTGGAATATGAGCAAACTAAACAAGATGGACATAAAAACTGCGGAACGTGGCAAAAGCACACCATTAAACTAAAAAGTTGAACAGAGCCACTATAACAGGCTGTAGGCATGTAATAAAATTACAAAACGTCAATTCACCAATTCACATCTTTTAATTTAAAACTTCTCTCACATTAGTCGAGATAAAAATAATTTCTTTTTGAGTAATCATGATGTACAAACTTTTTTCTGTATCGATATTAACAATGTGCCTTGGATTAACAGGCTGTGCAACGAATCTATTGTCCGCCGCTTTACCAAATGAAACAACTGAAATTAAAACCACCGTTTTAAAAAATGATCAAATTATTGCCTTAGGTCAAACAGTTAAAAATGACCAAGAAGAAGGTTTTGTATTTGTGGGGAAAGACTATAACTATTTAATGACTGACGGTAGCTCAAACCTTTTAAATATTATTAAAAGTATTCCAGCAGAACAGAGAACCTTAAAGACACCATCACCGCTTGTACTTGAAATGGATGATGCTACTCATTTTCATGGCGAGATAACGATTCGTTATAATATTCCCACTTATCAAATAGATGAAAAACAAAAAGAACTTTTAAATACATTAGGTTTTAAAAATCAATTTATGGCGATGGAAAATCAAAAACAAGTTTTCTATCCTTTCACCATAATCCGCTTTAAAGGAAAGATTTATCAAAAAGCAGATAATCAAAAGATTCAACAACAGCTCCCAACTCCCTACCCAGTCGCTCTACAACAAAAAGATGAAATAACCAAGAAACATCCGTTTAAACGTGTAACACGCATGGCTTTGTATCCTCTAGCAATGACCTTTGACGTAATTACAGTAGCCCCATCATTAATCTGGTCAGATTTGCATGGTGACTTTAACAAATAAAATCCTTCACTCTTAAAATAAAAAACCAGCCCGTAGGCTGGTTTTTTTATTAACAGAAATTATCCGCTAATTTTTTTGTATTTAGTACGTTTTTGAACAGCATCTTCACCTAAACGTGACTGACGATAAGCTTCGTATTCTGCATAGTTACCTGTGTAGAATTCTGGCTGTTCATTTTCAAATGACAAGATGTGTGTCGCGATACGGTCAAGGAACCAACGGTCATGCGATACCACCATTACTGTGCCTGGGAATACAAGAATTGCATCCTCAAGCGCACGTAAAGTTTCAATATCCAAGTCGTTTGATGGCTCATCCAGTAAGATAACGTTTGCGCCTTGCTGTAAAATTTTCGCAAGTTGTAAACGGTTACGCTCACCACCAGACAATTCGCCTACGCGTTTTTGCTGGTCTTGGCCTTTGAAGTTAAAGCGACCGATATAAGCACGTGAAGCAATTTCATAATCGCCCACTTTCAAGATATCTAAACCACCAGAAACTTCTTCCCAAACAGTTTTGTTATTGTCTAGGGTGTCACGAATCTGACCTACGTAAGCCACTTTAACTGACTCACCTAAAGTCACAGTACCTGTATCAGGTTGCTGTTCGCCAGTCATCATACGGAATAATGTGGTTTTACCCGCACCGTTTGGACCAACGATACCCACAATTGCTGTTGGAGGTACAGTAAAAGATAAGTTTTCGTACAATACGCGGCCGTCAAATGATTTGCTGATCCCTTCAACTTCCACAACTTTATTACCCAAACGAGGGCCAGGTGGAATGTAGATTTCAGACGTCTCATTACGTTGCTGGAATTCTTTAGAGTTAAGCTCTTCAAAACGCTCCATACGCGCTTTGTTTTTCTTTTGCTGACCTTTCGCATTTGAACGAACCCATTCAAGTTCTTTCTTCAATGCTTTAGCAAAAGATTCTTCTTGCTTCTGCTCTTGTTCTAAACGAGCATTTTTCTGTTCCAACCAAGAAGAGTAATTACCTTGGTAAGGAATACCGTGTCCACGGTCAAGCTCCAAGATCCACTCGGCCACGTTATCTAAGAAATAACGGTCATGCGTAATCGCAACGATTGTGCCAGGGAAATCTTTCAAGAAGCGCTCTAACCAAGATACAGATTCTGCATCTAAATGGTTCGTCGGTTCGTCAAGAAGCAACATGTCTGGCTTTGAAAGCAATAAACGGCAAAGTGCTACACGACGGCGTTCACCACCTGAAAGCTTAGTTACATCTGCATCCCAAGCTGGAAGATTCAAGGCATCCGCCGCGATTTCAAGCTGGTTGTTTAGGTTGTGCGCATCCCAAGCATGGATAATTGATTCTAATTTTTCCTGCTCTTTTGCAAGTGCATCAAAATCAGCATCTGGGTCTGCATATTCTGCAAATACCTGATCAAGACGTTCTAAAGCATCTAAAGCTTCACGTACGCCATCTTCAACGTTACCACGAACGTCTTTAGTCGGATCAAGTGGCGGCTCTTGCTCTAAATAGCCGATTTTAATTCCAGGTTGTGCACGAGCTTCACCAGAGAAATCTTTATCTACGCCAGCCATAATACGAAGCAAGGTAGATTTACCTGCACCGTTCAAACCGAGTACACCAATTTTGGCACCCGGGAAAAATGATAAAGAGATGTCTTTTAAGATTTCGCGCTTTGGCGGAACCATCTTAGACACTCGGTTCATCGTATAAATATATTGGGCCACGCAGGACTCCTCAATTGAAAAACCAATACATCGCATAAGCGATAAATAATCGCGCGTATTATACGCTGAAAACCCCAACAACTTGAAGTTATGATTTCCATCGTACGGATTTATCAAACAATTTTCTTTTTCAATAAGTTGCAAAATGTTTATGGATAAGATTTATACAGCGTTTCAGCGTATATTTTTCTATCTTTATTCCTAAAATTAGAAAACAAACCAGAATTTCTGCAATTTTCTATTTAACTTTTAAGCTAGACTCGCTCAATATTTAACTCACGAAGATGAAGTAATCATGACTTATAAAGATGAAACCTTAGCCATTCACGCAGGCTACTCACCCGAAGCGACAACAAAAGCAGTTGCGGTCCCTATTTATCAGACGACTTCTTATGCATTTGATAATACACAGCACGGTGCCGACCTTTTCGATTTAAAAGTTCAGGGCAATATTTATACCCGGATTATGAACCCGACCACTGCTGTACTTGAACAACGCCTTGCTGCACTTGAAGGTGGAATTGGTGCGTTAGCCTTGGCTTCTGGAATGGCAGCAATTACCTATGCCATCCAAACGATTACAGAAGCAGGAGACAACATTGCCTCAGTCTCAACTTTATATGGCGGGACGTACAATCTATTTGCCCACACATTACCAAAACAAGGCATTGAAGTTCGCTTTTTTGATTATCAACAACCAGAAAGCTTACGTAATTTAATTGATGATAAAACTAAACTTGTTTTTGTTGAATCGATTGGTAATCCACTTGGAAATATCATTGATTTAGAAGCAATTTCAAAAATCGCACATGAATATGGGGTGCCTGTTATCGTCGACAATACTGTTGCCACCCCTGCTTTATTAAAACCATTTGAATATGGTGCCGATATCGTTATCCATTCGCTTACTAAATATATCGGTGGACACGGTAATAGCATTGGTGGTGCGATTGTAGATAGTGGCAAATTCCCTTGGGGTAAATATTCAGATCGCTTTAAAGTTTTAAATACACCTGACCCAAGTTATCACGGGGTGAATTATGTCGAGGCATTAGGTGAGGCTGCTTATATAGCACGAGCTCGCGTTGTACCTTTACGTAATACAGGTGCTGCAATTAGCCCCCTAAGTGTTTTCTTAATTTTACAAGGTTTAGAAACTCTAAATCTCCGCATGGAGCGCCATACTGAAAATGCGCAAAAAATTGCGGAATATTTAAAAACTCATCCAAAAGTAAAATGGGTCAATTACGCAGGTTTAAAAGATCATCCGCAGCACCAGCTTGCTCAAAAATATGTAAAAGGTAAACCTTCTGCAATTTTATCTTTTGGCGTGCAAGATGGTCGTGAAGGTGGTACTCGATTCATTGATGCACTTCAGCTATTTACTCGACTTGTTAATATTGGTGATGCAAAAAGTTTGGCTTGCCACCCTGCAACTACGACTCACCGCCAGCTCAATGAACAAGAGCTGAAATCTGCTGGTGTAAGCGAAGATATGGTTCGTCTGTCCATTGGAATTGAGCATATTGACGACTTAATTGCCGATTTAGAACAAGCACTTTCAGCTGTATAACTTTTAAACTATTCAACAAGCCTCTGGAAATAGAGGCTTTTTTGTTTTTTCATTTATTATATGATTAAAATAATTAATGGATTAAGATCGTATTTTAGAGTTTTTACTCTAAATAAATTGTTAAATTTCATATATTTACAGACTAGACAATTTTTAAACATCTATTAAGATAAGGGCAGTATTTATGAGTTCATCTGGATGAACCTACGGTTGTAAAAAATAAAAATTACATACCGGAATAAATAGTCCCTGCCCCTACTTAGGTAAAATGCTGTGAATAAAAAATTAGAAGCTCTGTTCCAGGAAAAGGTACAAGATAAAGTCATTTTAGTGACAGGCGCCTCGAGTGGAATTGGATTAACGATTTCAAACAAACTTGCTGATGCTGGTGCCCATGTTTTACTGGTTGCCCGTACCCAAGAAACGTTGGAAGAAGTGAAAGCAGATATTGAAAGCCGTGGTGGTAAGGCATCAATTTTCCCATGTGATCTCAACGATATGGAAATGATTGATCAAGTATCTAAAGAAATTTTAGCAACTGTGGATCACATTGATATTTTAATTAATAACGCAGGTCGTTCTATTCGCCGTGCCGTACATGAGTCTTATGATCGTTTTCATGACTTTGAACGCACGATGCAATTGAATTATTTTGGCGCGGTTCGTCTAGTTCTCAATATCTTGCCGCATATGATTCAGCGTAAAGATGGACAAATCATTAACATTAGCTCGATTGGTGTTTTAGCAAACGCAACCCGCTTCTCTGCGTATGTCGCATCTAAAGCCGCTCTTGATGCATTTAGCCGCTGTCTATCTGCCGAAGTTCATGCACACAAAATTGCGATTACTTCAATTTATATGCCATTGGTTCGTACCCCAATGATTGCACCGACTAAAATTTATAAATATGTACCCACACTTTCACCTGAGCAGGCTGCTGACCTAATTGCTTATGCAATTGTGAAACGTCCAAAACGTATGGCAACGAACTTAGGCCGTTTAGCTTCAATGACTTATTCTGTAGCTCCAGGCATCAATAATATGTTTATGTCGATTGGTTTCCGTTTATTCCCAAGTTCGGATGCAGCGAAGGGACAAAAAACCGAGAAATTAAACTGGGCACAAAAAGCTTATGCACGTATTTTCCCAGGTGAACACTGGTAATTTTGAGTTAATCGCATAATCAAAAAAGCGCCTTAATTTAAGGCGCTTTTTTTAATGAAGTTCATATTAGTCAAGAAACTGAACGTGCCCTGTTTTTACATCGTAAATTGCACCCACAATGACAATCTCACCGCGATCAACCATATCTTTAAGCACACTGCTGTTATTAATAATATACTGGATGTTGTAGTGAACATTCATTGCTGTCACTTGGCTAATAAAAGCATTCCCTAATTCACGTGGCTGCATAATGTCATATACGCTATCAACCGAATGCATTAATGGCCCAAGCACATATTGAATGTGTGGCATTTCCTTCACATCGGACACTTGCTTTTGTTCTAGACGTAATTGACATGCACTCGTCACAGCACCGCAATCTGTATGTCCTAAAACCACAATCACTTTAGAGCCTTTAGCCTGACAAGCAAACTCAAGTGAACCCAATACTTTTTGCCCAGCAATATTACCTGCAATTCGTAAGCTAAACAGATCACCAATACCCACATCAAAAATCATTTCGGTAGGTGCACGTGAATCCATACAACCAAGCACTGCTGCAATCGGATGTTGCCCTTCATCTGCAGTAACACGAATTTGTCGATAAATATCTCGTTGAAGACGTTCATTTTTTACAAAACGTTCGTTCCCTTCCTTAAGTAAGTTAACGACCTGCTGTGGACTCAGCTTTTGTTGCAAATCATGTGTACTAATATCAATATCAAGTACTGCATCATCAACATCTTGATAGTGCTGTTTGAACCCAACCAATTTAAGATTTACTTGACGTTTAATGGCAGTTTCACTTTGATAATCTTGAATAACTTGATAGATATCAGGATCGATCGAATCACACTGAGTTGCATCAATAATGAGTTGTTGATGTTTATGTACGTGTTCTAATGCCGAAATCAGCGCAGAACGATTAAGAAAGGTCACTTGTGATGGGAGTTCAATACGAGTAACTACACCATGCAAGCGCTTCTCTCTATAGACACGAATACCTTTATTAAAATTACCATAGAGAATAAAAGCGCTACTGGTGAACAGACCAATTAAAATTCCCATTAAAAGATCGGTCAGTAAAATTGCAACTAAAGTAATAATAAAAGGTAAAAACTGTTTCCAACCTTTTTGATAAAGCTGTTTAAACAGTTTTGGATGGGTAAGCTTAAAACCTGTCAGAATTAAAATTGCAGCCAATGCAGACAGAGGAATCATGTTCATTAATGGCACAAAGAACAAAACTGCCAACAGCAACAATACACCATGAATAATGGTAGAGCATTTACTACGCGCGCCTGTATTTGCATTTACCGAACTACGTACAATCACTGAAGTCACGGGCATTCCACCAATTAAACCCGAAACAATATTGCCTGTACCTTGTGCCCAGAGTTCGCGATTAGGAGGAGAAGAACGTTTCTGTGGATCGATTTTATCTGCTGCTTCTAAATTCAATAATGTTTCTAAAGATGCCACCACAGCTAGAGTAATTGCACCTGTGTAAATCATAGGCTCAGCTAAATAGCTAAAATCAGGAAAAATTAATACTTTTTCAGGTGCTTGTAATATATTAGGCAATTGAATGAGGTTATCAATTTGTACTGCCCATGCAGAGCCCATACTCACTAAAATAAAATTTAAAACTGCTGCGAGTACAACAGCAATCAAAGCCGAAGGTAAAGCTAATTTTTTAAGTGGACTACTATCCCACGCTAAAATTAGGAATAAACTGAGTAAACCAATAAGTGCAGCCCCTTCATCAAAACGTTGAAGGAATGCGTCTGGTGTTGAAGTCCAAACCTGTTTCCATGAAAAATCAGAAAGTCCGAACAGGTAAGGCAATTGTGTCGCAATTAGAATGACACCAATAGCAGCGAGTAATCCTAAAATGACATTATTAGGGATAAAGTTGGCAAAAAATCCTAACTTAAATAATCCAAATAGAATTTGTAGGATACCGGCAAAAATAATACATAATAAAAAGGCGGCATAATTGCCGCCTAGTTGTTCTAACTGTACAAGAATTACGGCAGTCAGCCCTGCCGCTGGGCCTGCAACACTAATGTGAGAACCACTGAGTAAACCCACAATAATGCCGCCTACAATACCTGCAATAATACCAGAGATGATGGGAGCACCCGAGGCTAAAGCAATACCCAAGCACAGCGGTAATGCGACGAGGAATACGACAACTCCGGATAAGAGGTCTTTTAAATGAAATCTATTTTTCAGGTTTAAAACCGACATAAAACAACCATTTATAATAAAAAGAAATAAGCAAAGTTGTACTATTACAGCCTGAAAGAGAATAAATGCTTCAAGGCTGGGTTGATGATGTCGGACAACTGAATCTCATTAAAGTTTAGTTATGCTATAACGTTGTGTATTTAATTGTGTATTTAACAACGATTTGTTGATCTTAAGATTCACCTCATCTTTAGGACTGCGATTTTTCTTAACCGATCTTTAATCCCTCTCAGAAATAATGCTCCACCAATAAAAAAGCCCCCAACAACTGGAGGCTTCTTATCATCTTAAAGACTCTTATTTAGAACCTTTAATTCCTGCTTGCAATAACAATGCACCTAAACCACCAATCTTTTGTTCTTGTGGTTTTTCTTGCTTGTTACGCTGAGGACGTTCAGCTTGATCTTTACGTGGTTGAGGACGTTTACCTTGAGGCTTACGTTCAAAACGTTGTTCGTTATTCTGCTCACGGCGTGGTGGACGCTGTGCTTTTACAGGTGCAGAACCTTCGGCACGCATACTTAAGTTCACGCGATTACGTTCAGCATCAACCTGCATAACACGCACTTGTACAATCTGACCCGGTTTTACAACTTTATGCGGATCAGAAACGAACTCATTCGCTAATTCAGAAATATGAACTAAACCATCCTGATGCACACCAATATCAACAAAGGCACCAAAGTTTGTGACATTAGTAATCACACCTTCAAGCTGCATACCTTCTGTCAATTGACCAACTTCAGTAATATCTTCACGGAATTTAGCAGTACGGAACTCTGGACGTGGGTCACGGCCCGGTTTTTCAAGTTCAGCTAATACGTCTTGAACTGTTGGCAAACCAAATTTGTCATCAACAAATTCATCAGCTTTTACTTGACGAATGATTTCGGTATTACCAATGATGTCTTTCACAGTTGTGGCTTTTGCAGCAACAATTTTCTCAACAAGACCATAACTTTCAGGGTGAACAGCAGAAGCATCTAAAGGTTCAGAACCATTTTGGATACGTAAGAAACCAGCTGCTTGTTCAAAAGTACGCTCGCCTAAACGTGGTACGCTTTTCAAAGCTTGACGGTTATCAAAACGACCATGCTCTTTGCGATACTCAACAATTTGCTGAGCAATCGCTTTATTCAAACCTGCAATGTAAGCCAAGATTGCTGGCGAAGCAGTATTTACATCAACACCAACAGCGTTCACACAGTCTTCAACTACCGCATCAAGTGTTTTAGCCAAACCGGTTTGATTCACATCATGTTGATATTGACCTACACCAATTGATTTCGGATCAATCTTAACAAGTTCAGCAAGAGGATCTTGTAAACGGCGAGCAATCGACACTGCACCACGAATTGAAACATCAAGTTCTGGAAGTTCTGCCGCAGCAAGTTCACTTGCAGAGTAAACAGATGCACCCGCTTCACTTACAGTCACACGTGTTAATTTAAGATCTGTATTTGCAGCCATCATTTCAGCCACTACAGCTTCCGTTTCACGGCTAGCTGTACCGTTACCAATGGCAATAAGCTCTACATTATATTCACGGCATAAACGTGCAAGCTCAGCAATAGAACCTTCTTTATCTTCTTTAGGCGCAAATGGATAAATCGTGCTGTGAGCAAGTACATCCCCTGAATCACTCACGACTGCAAGTTTAACGCCTGTACGAATGCCAGGGTCAACACCTAAAGTCGTACGGCTACCCGCTGGTGCCGATAATAATAAATGACGAAGATTTTCAGCAAATACCTGCATTGCTTCGGCTTCGGCAGTAAGACGTTTCTCTGTCAGCAATGAATGCTCGATTTGAGGACGAACTTTACCCAACCAGAATAATTTAGCAGTTTGCTTTAAGAAGTCCTGACGTGCTTGAGGTTGAATTTGCTCAAGGTTGTATTCAGTTTCGATACGTGCCAATGGTGCATCATCTTCACCATCTACTTTTAAACCTAATACATTTTCTTGACGGCCACGTAACATCGCCAATAAACGATGTGAAGGCAGTTTGTTTAGACCTTCAGAAAATTCAAAGTAATCACGGAATTTTTTACCGACTTCTTTCTTTTCTTCAGAAGCAACTGTACTTTTTAACACTGCAGTTTTTGCAAAAGTTGCTTTTAATTCTGTAGTAAGCGCAATATTTTGTGCCCAATCATCAATTAGAATATGCTGAATCGCATCTAATTGACTTTCAACATCTGGATAGTCTTCGTGACTAAAACCAGCTAATGCTTCTGTCGGGTCAACTTGTTCTGCAATAATTTTTTCAGCAATCGGTCCTAGACCTGCTTCTTTTGCTTTAAAAGACTTACTTGTACGCTTAGGACGATACGGTGCATAAATTTCTTCTAAAGCATTTTTTGTTTCGGCTGCATTCACCCGCGCCAACAAGTCATCACTCAATTTATTCTGTTCTTGCAATGACTGAATAACCTTTTCACGGCGCTCATATAAATCACGTAAATACGCTAAACGAGTATCTAATTGGCGTAACTGCGTATCATCTAAACCTTGTGTTACTTCTTTACGGTAACGGGCAATGAATGGAACACTGGCACCTTCGTCAATTAAGCGGATGGCAGCTTCTACTTGGTTTGGACGTACGGCAAGTTCACTTGCCAACTGCTGAACTAAGTCAGTCATCGTGTTTGATCCCACAAGGATAAAGTTTAAAAGCACTGATTATAAAGACCAAGCCCATAAAATCCACACTTGTTTGCGTATTCAAAACGTTTTTTTGTATTGACTCTGAATATTTATAGTTTTTACGACGATTAGAGCACATAAAAATAGGCGTTTAACTATGAAAAAATTAAGACTGAACCCTACCTTTTAATATTTATAAAATATAAACGTATGACTTGTGTCATGAATATGACAAAAATTTAATATAATTTATGAGAAAATGATCATATTGATACATAGCCCAAAAGATCAAAAGATTGAGGTTGAGCACTGTTTTATTCTTCTAATTTTTCATCAGGTTTAACTATTTGCCCAACTCAACGATTAAAAGCTCTATGATAGTCTATTAAGCCTGATAGAAATAATGCATTTGAAACAATGAGTTATTACTATTGAGGTGTTTAAAAATTATTGAAAATTTAAGTATTTGTTTTTTTTGAGCGGTCTTTGCTAAATTATGGGCTTAAGATGTTGTTTTTTGGTTTCAAACCACCTTGAAAATTGTAATTTTGAGCAAATTGATACATAGTCTAAACAAGAACATCGGCATTATACTGAGGGCTTGTTGGCAATTAGCCTCTCCGACCCAATAATATATAAATTATGACTTTAAAAGGGAGTACATCATGAGTTTAGTTGTACCTGCTGAACATCCTGAAACCGTACACAACGAAACGGATCGTGTCGAACGTATTTTAGTGGTCGATGACGATGTGCGTTTACGTACCCTCTTGCAACGTTTTTTGGAAGATAAAGGCTTTGTTGTAAAAACTGCCCACGATGCTTCGCAAATGGACCGTTTATTACAACGTGAGTTATTTTCACTGATCGTACTCGACTTTATGTTACCGGTTGAAGATGGTTTAAGTATTTGCCGTCGTTTACGCCAATCAAATATTGATACGCCAATCATCATGTTAACAGCACGTGGTAGCGATTCAGACCGTATTGCCGGTCTTGAAGCTGGTGCAGACGATTACTTACCAAAACCATTTAATCCAAATGAGCTTTTAGCACGTATCCGTGCGGTATTACGTCGCCAAGTGCGTGAAGTTCCGGGTGCACCGAGCCAACAAGTTGAAGTAGTTAGCTTTGGTCCATGGTCTTTAGACTTGTCTACCCGTACCCTGACACGCGAAGGTCAAATTGTTACTCTAACAACTGGCGAATTTGCAGTATTAAAAGCATTGGTACAACACCCACGTGAGCCATTAACACGCGATAAATTGATGAACTTAGCGCGTGGCCGTGAATGGGGTGCAATGGAACGTTCAATTGACGTTCAAGTTTCTCGTTTACGTCGTTTGATTGAAGATAACCCTGCACGTGCACGTTACATCCAAACTGTATGGGGTGTGGGCTATGTATTCGTTCCAGATGGTGCTGAATAAGCTTGAGATAAGATAGAGTGAGTTTAGAACCAATCGCCCCACAGAACTTTACCGATTACGTGACCTACTCAGAACGTAAACGGACTCGATGGGAACGTTTTCTCGACAAAATAAAGCCACGTTCTGCTGCCATGCGTACCACTATTCTGGTACTGCTGGTGGTGTTCTTTAGTTTGTTTATGTCGTTATGGTTCTTTTGGCGCACTCTTTATTTACCTGAAATTCAACAACACGCCCGTTATCTTGCAGTCGAACTTGAGCTTGTCAACAATCCTGATATACGAATTTTTCATCGCGAAACTGAAGTAGATGTGGATGCGTGGTTACGTAATCGAGTCGGTATTGAATACGTTACAAACCCCAAAGAATATCCTAGTGTCCGAGACAAGCTTATTGCCGAGTTTTTTACCAATCAGGTTGAAGAAAAACTTGCAAATGAGATCGGGACTAAAGACGTTACCGTCTACTTCCAGTTTAAACCGAGCCCACGCATTTGGATTCAAACTCCTGAAATGCATGGAAACTGGGTTCGTGAGCCTTTAAAAACCTATGCCAACTATAGTCCTGAGCTCTTGGTGGGTTGGGTTGTGGGGGTTCCATTACTGTCCGCTATCATTATTTTGATTTTGGTCAGACAGATGAACCGCCCTCTGCGTCGTTTGCAAAATGCTGCCAATGAATACAGTAAATCCGGAACAGCACCTTACCTTGATACCAATCATGGCCCTTTAGAAATTCGTCAAGTAAACCAAGCCTTTAATCGCATGGTCTACACACTCGATCAGACTGAACGTGAACGACGTATTATGCTGGCAGGTATTTCACATGATTTACGCACCCCGCTTACACGCATACGTTTAACAGCAGAGATGCTGCCTGATGAGTTTTTGCGTGAAGGTTTGGTCTATGACGTAGATGATATGGATGCAATTCTCAATCAATTCATTTCGTATATGCGCGATGGTTCGGATGAGGAATTGAAAGACACCAATATCAACATGCTTTTGCAAGAATTAGTTGTGCAATTTAAACCTCTCGATATTCAATTCGAGATGCAGGATGTACCTATTATTCCGGCACGTAGCCTTTCTTTAAAAAGATTGATTGCCAACTTGATTAATAACGCAAAACGCTATGGCGCTGAACCAATTGAGCTCAGTGCAAAAGTTGAAAATGAATCTATTTTAATTACCGTTGCTGATCATGGTGCAGGCATTCCAGCAGATCAAATTGAAGAGTTAATGCAACCTTTTGTTCGCGGAGACTCGGCAAGAACCATTCAAGGCAGTGGTCTTGGGCTGGCTATTGTTAAACGTATTGTCGATATTCATCATGGCGAGATTCAAATTCATAATCGCCAACAAGGTGGTTTAGAAGTTATTATTTCTTTACCAATCCCAAAACCGAGTACTGAAGAAAATACCACGACGAATCCTTTGGAAAAAATAAAGCAAACATTGAGTGAGCGCTTTTAATTTAATCAATCAGCAATTAAAAGCCTTGTTTTAATAGTAAATAAAAGCAATAAAAATCAATTAAATAAAAACCATAAATATAATTTATACCGCCATTTATTTACAAAATTAGACCTTAGCCTAACATCTATGCACTTTTCAATTTTTCATAGCTAAAATCCCCTATGTTTTGACAATATTGAGGATGTCCAATGTCTTTAAGTCGTATTCGCCTAGCTTCTCTTCATGACAAGGTCATCAGTGCTGAACAAGCTGCGCAATTCATCGAAAATGGAATGACCGTTGGTATGAGTGGTTTTACTCGTGCCGGTGAAGCTAAAGCTGTTCCACAAGCCCTTGTAGAGCATGCAAAGAAAAATCCGTTAAAAATCACGTTAATTACGGGTGCTAGCTTAGGTAATGACTTAGACAAACAACTCACGGAAGCAGGTGTTTTATCTCGTCGTATGCCATTTCAGGTAGACAACACATTACGTCGTGCGATTAACAACGGCGAAGTTATGTTTATTGATCAACATTTATCAGAAACTGTTGAGCAAATGCGTAACCAGCAGCTTAAACGTCCAGACGTTGCGGTGATTGAAGCAATTGCGATTACTGAAGATGGCGGTATTATTCCAACAACTTCTGTAGGTAACTCTGCAAGCTTTGCTATTTTTGCCGAAAAAGTTATTGTTGAAATCAACACATCTTTAAGCGAAAGCTTTGAAGGTTTGCACGACATCTACATTCCGACTTATCGTCCAACACGTACTCCAATTCCATTAACAAAAGTGGATGAGCGTATTGGTACAACAGCAATCCAAATCGATCCTGCAAAAATTGTAGGTATTGTATTTAACGATACACATGACTCACCATCAACCGTAACTCCTCCAGATGATGAGACTCAAGGTATTGCAAACCACCTTATTGCTTTCTTTAACAAAGAAGTTGCAGAAGGCCGTTTACCAAAAAATCTTGGTCCATTACAAGCAGGGATTGGTTCTATTGCCAACGCTGTATTAACAGGTTTAAAAGATTCTGATTTTGAAGACCTCATTATGTACTCAGAAGTACTACAAGACT
Source organism: Acinetobacter lactucae (assembly GCF_013122135.1). Taxonomy (NCBI): domain Bacteria; kingdom Pseudomonadati; phylum Pseudomonadota; class Gammaproteobacteria; order Moraxellales; family Moraxellaceae; genus Acinetobacter; species Acinetobacter lactucae. The sequence continues at coordinate 277,255 of NZ_CP053391.1, read as the reverse complement.
GTACTTTTGAACTCATTGATGCAGGCAAAATGAAATTTGCTTCTGGTAGCTCAATTACCCTTTCTGCAAAATGTGGCGAAAAAGTTTTTGGCAATATCGAAGCTTACAAAGACAAATTAGTACTTCGTCCACAAGAAATTTCTAACCATCCTGAATTGGTTCGTCGCTTAGGAATTATCGGCATTAACACTGCACTTGAGTTTGATATTTACGGTAACGTGAACTCAACCCACGTATGCGGTACTAAAATGATGAACGGTATTGGTGGTTCAGGTGACTTCGCTCGTAACGCACACTTGGCAATCTTTGTGACTAAATCAATTGCTAAAGGCGGCGATATCTCTTCTATCGTGCCGATGGTGAGCCATGTTGACCATAGTGAACACGACGTTGATATTTTAGTGACAGAGCAAGGTTTAGCAGACTTACGTGGTTTAGCACCTCGTGAGCGTGCTCGCGCTATTATCGATAACTGTGTACACCCACTTTATCGTGGTGCATTAAACGACTACTTTGATCGTGCATGTGCTAAAGGTGGACATACTCCTCACTTACTTCGTGAAGCATTGTCTTGGCATGCAAACTTCGAAGAAACAGGCCAAATGCTTCAAGCAGAACCAGTTGCAAAATCAGCTTAAATCCCTGATTTAATTCAAGCACTCCCTCGGGGGTGCTTTTTTATTTGTTTAAATTATTAATAAAACACTGCTCAAGTCCTAATTTTTATTTTATCTTTTCAGCACATCAAAACAAAAAGTAGAAATCCATATGTTTATTATTCGTCAATTTACAAATGCAGATCTGGATGATGTGGTTATTTTATGGGAAAGCTGTGGCCTGACCCGCCCTTGGAATAATCCTGAAACCGATATTTTCAGGAAAGTCTCACAACAGGATGATTTGTTTTTGGTTGCTATTAAAGATGAGCAACTGATTGGCACGCTTATGGGCGGCTACGACGGCCATAGAGGCTGGATTAACTATTTAGCTGTTCATCCCCACCAACAACGCTTAGGAATCGCTACAGCGCTCGTTCAGCAGCTTGAAAAGCGATTGATTGCCCGCGGCTGCCCAAAACTACAATTACTCGTCCGCAAAGACAATTTAAATGTACTGAACTTTTATGAACAACTTGGCTATGACGAAGTAGAAGCAGTGTGTTTAGGAAAACGACTTATTAGCGATAATCCACTCGACTAACGCACTTAGTCCACACTTTCTTTTTCGCTATTAAGAAAACCCATTTGGGCTTGGGGATAAGTAACTATACTTGTGGATAAAATGGGATTTATACACAAGTGAATTAACGATGTGTTGGGGCAAAATAGATAGACATGAAAAAAGCCCTATACGTTAATGTATAGGGCTTTTTCGAATATGGTGGCGAGACCCAGGATCGAACTGGGGACACACGGATTTTCAATCCGTTGCTCTACCTACTGAGCTATCACGCCGATGGCCTGTATTAAGCCGTATCTCAGAACAATAGTCAACTATTATCCTGAGTTTCTGATTTAAATGAGTATTTTTTATACTTAAAAAAAATCCCTGATGGGATCAGGGATTGAAAACACAAATAATGGTGGCGAGACCCAGGATCGAACTGGGGACACACGGATTTTCAATCCGTTGCTCTACCTACTGAGCTATCACGCCGAAGTGGGCGTATTAAACAATGTTTATAAGAAGACGTCAAGCAACTTCCGTGTTTTTTGTAACAAGTGATTATTTTTAAATCACAAACACAAAATAATAGAAGCTTTTAGTGATGTAGTTTACCAATATGAGCCAAACAGCGATGAATCGCGCCACAGCCTGGTTCAAAAGTTTTAACACCTTTTGACTCTTCTATACGACAAGCTTCTTCAACTAAGCGCTCAGCTACCCCACGACCACGGTTAGCAGGGTGAACAACAATATATTCAAGAACCTTGCTTTCGCCTTGTCCTGAAGACCAAATTGCACCTATAATTTTGGTGTTAAATTCGGCAGTGTATAGCGTGGTATACTGTTGTAAATCTTGTTCAAGTTGTTCAATCGCATCGTGCCCGTCACCAAACTCCGGACTTGTATCATACAAACGCTCAAGCTGATCGCGGATCTCTGAATTATCTAGAGAACTATAAGCATGTACGGTAATAGGCATTGATTAACCCTCCTGAGCAAACTATGATGCTGTCACGAATTCGTCACAGCGAAATTGTCGTTAACATCCAATCATTTTTGACGTTTTTTGAGGAACGTGTCCATGACGCAACGTATCAGTGAAGTGGTTAGAAATACCAATGAAACCAAAATTCGAGTTCGTTTAAATCTCGACGGTACTGGTCAAGGCACACTAAACACTGGAGTTCCATTTTTAGACCATATGATTGATCAAATCAAGCGACATGGCTTATTTGATATCGATATTCATTGTGACGGAGACCTCGAGATTGATGATCACCACACCGTAGAAGACTGTGGAATCACGCTTGGACAAGCTTTTGCACAAGCTTTAGGTGATAAAAAAGGTTTAAAACGCTATGGTCATTTTTATGCACCATTAGATGAAGCTTTATCTCGCGTTGTTGTCGATTTATCTGGTCGTCCGGGATTATTTATGGATATTCCATTTACCCGCGCACGCATCGGTACATTTGATGTCGATTTATTTTCTGAGTTTTTCCAAGGTTTCGTAAACCATGCGCTTATGACCTTACACATCGACAACTTAAAAGGTAAAAATAGCCACCACCAAATCGAGAGTGTATTTAAAGCACTTGCTCGTGCTTTACGTATGGCATGTGAAGTTGATCCACGTGCAGAAAACACGATTGCATCGACAAAAGGTAGCCTCTAATGACACGTATCGCGTTACTTGATTATGGCATGGGCAATCTACACTCAGCAGCGAAAGCTCTTGAGCATGTGGGCGCTACAGTCGATGTGACCAATGATCCAAAGTTAATTGCACAAGCTGACAAAATTGTTTTTCCGGGCGTTGGTGCAATGCGTGACTGTATGCAAGGCATGCGTGAAGCAGGGATTGATGAAGTAGTACGTAAAGCTGCTTTTAATAAACCTGTTCTTGCGATTTGTGTAGGCATGCAAGCACTACTAGAAAGCTCAGAAGAAAATGGCGGCGTAGATGCACTAGGTATTTTTGATGGTGTTGTAAAACATTTTCCTCAAATGGAAGGTTTAAAAGTGCCGCATATGGGCTGGAACCAAGTTCATCAAATGGACCCAAGCCATCCAATGTGGAACAACATCGAACAAGATGCTCGCTTCTACTTTGTACATAGTTACTATGTTGAACCAAAAGATGAAAGCGTTGTGGCTGCGACTTGTGAGTATGGCGTGAATTTCTGCACAGCAATTCACAAAGATAATTTATTCGCGACTCAATTCCACCCAGAGAAAAGTCACACTGCTGGTTTGCAGTTACTGAAAAACTTTGTGGAATGGAATATTTAATCTGATTTAAAACTGAAAAAGATCAGGTCTAGATAGCCTGATCTTTTTTTTTATTTATAATAACAACCAATCATTTATAGAATGATATTTTATTCAACAAAATATTGAATATTTCTACTTTTAAATAAAACCAAATGATTAGGAAAACAAAATGAATTCACCTTTCGAAAATCAGCCACTTCAACAAGATTCCCCCTTTAAAGCTAATGGTCGTTTTGGTCGACTCTCTTATGCTGCTTGGACATTCTTATTTTCACTCGTCATCGGCATTGCTGTTGTTGCCATCGCATTCACTTTTGGATTTACATCTAGTCAGGATCTAACAAGCCTTTCTACAGCAGGCATGATTGTTATCGCCATTCTTTATATTGTCTGCCTCTATGTAAGCTTTGTATTTACAATTCGTCGCTTACATGACCGCAATAATACAGGATGGCTTTCATTGCTAATGCTCATCCCTGTCGTAAACCTCATTTTCATGATTTATCTCTTTGCGGCAAAAGGTACAGAAGGCAATAATGATTACGGCCCACAACGCCCTACCCCGGGTTGGGAACGCGTTTTAGGCTGGATTTATATTATCCTGATTCCACTTGCTTTTGTTTTTGCTATTGTTGCCACAATCATGGCTCCAACCTATGAAGGCTATGTGGAGAAAAGCGAAAGTGTTGTTATTGGTACACCTTCTCAGTCTGAATAATTTTTAAAGACATTCATAAAGCCTAGTTCTCTAGGCTTTATTCATATATAAAGTGAATAGCCCAATTTATTTGTACGCTGTTAAATATGTCCGAAGCCGTTGCCCTCCTTGATAAAGCCTCTATTCAGCAGCTACCCTCTTTTGAAAATCTTAACCAACACAATATTGTGGTGATTGAAAATAGCGAACAATGCAAAACTATTGAAGAAGAATTAAAAAACGCTGCAATTTTGGGATTTGATTCTGAGTCTAAACCAACTTTTCGAGTAGGTGAAGTGTCGACAGGTCCTCATTTGATTCAGCTTGCCACAGCACAAAAAGCCTATTTATTTCATGTCAATTCATCAACTTTAAAATTTTTACAGCCGATTTTATCTAACCAAAAGCAAATTAAAGTTGGCTTTGGCCTCAAAAATGATAAGCATATTTTCCATAAAAAAGGTATTGAGCTGGAAAGTTGTGTCGACCTTGCTAAAGGCTTTAGTCATTTCGGTTTTACCCAGCAAATGGGCTTACAAAAAGCAGTAGCTTTGTTATTTGGGCAGTACCTTGCAAAGTCGAAGAAAGTCGGGACTTCAAACTGGGCACGAAAACCACTCACACCACAGCAAATCAGTTATGCTGCTGCCGATGCGTATGCTGCATTATTGGTATTTGAAGCGCTCAGAAAACAAAGTCTATTACCGAGTCACATTTCACAAACCATTCAAACCGCACTTCAAGCGTAAAGTTATAAAAGTCTTTTCTAAGGCTTAGCGATTGATCAATACTTTGCTAAGATGTGCACAATTTCATAATCATGATGAAGCAAGGAGCGGAAGCATGCTAATCATTCCAGCAATTGACCTGAAAGATGGTAAATGTGTGCGTTTAAAACAAGGGCGTATGGAAGACGATACTGTTTTCTCTGACGATCCGGTTGCAACTGCCCAGCATTGGGTAAATGAAGGCGCACGTCGTTTGCATTTGGTTGATTTGAATGGCGCTTTCGCAGGTACTCCAATTCATAAGCCTGTTGTTGAAGCAATTGCTAAAGCTCAACCAGAATTACCAATTCAAATTGGTGGTGGTATTCGTTCATTAGAAACGATTGAACACTACTTAGAAGCTGGTGTGACTTTTGTCATTATTGGTACTAAAGCGGTTCAAGAACCTGAATTTGTAGAAGAAGCATGTAAGCGTTTTGCAGGTCATATCATCGTTGGTATCGATGCCATGAATGGCATGGTTGCAACTGACGGCTGGGCAAACGTTACTGATGTTAAAGCAACTGATTTAGCAAAACGCTTTGCAGATGCAGGCGTATCTAGCATTGTTTATACAGACATTGCTCGTGATGGCATGATGCAAGGCGTAAATGTTGAGCAAACTGTAAACTTGGCTCAATACTCAGGCTTACCAGTAATTGCTTCTGGTGGTGTAACTAACCTTGATGACGTTCGTAACTTAAAAGGTCAACCGGGTATTTTAGGTGCAATCACAGGCCGTGCAATTTATGAAGGTACGCTAAACCTTCGTGAAGCTCAGCTTCTGTTAGATGAAAACCGTCTTTAATTTTTAAGATGTAAAAAAAGAGCCTGGTTAGGCTCTTTTTTATTTTTGATCATCTTTAATTTAATAATTTTTCTAAATCGATTACCTCATCCGCAATTTCCATCGCATAGGGTGAATGCGTAATCATAATTATGGATGGAACGACTTGCTGAATATATTCAAGTATATTTTTTGCTGTACCAACATCTAAAGCTGCCGTCGGTTCGTCTAGGATGATAAGCTGAGGACGGGCTAAAACACCTCGAAGAATACAAATTCTTTGCTTTTCTCCTCCTGAAAAATTCTTATAAATTTCAGTTAGATCATCATCGAGTGTGAGTTGATGCTTTGTCAGAATATGTAATAAATTAAACTGCTCAAGCATTTGAAGTAAGTAAGAATCTTCATATATATACTGTGAGTTATAGACCAAATTCTCTCTTAAAGAATAAGGAAAAATAACAGGTTGCTGTGCAACATAAACCACTTCATCAAAAATATGCTTAGAAAACCTATGACTAATATCAATCCCTTTATACAAAAGCTGTCCTAATTGAATCTGATACACACCCATTAAATAATTCATCAGAGAAGTTTTACCTAGCCCTGTTTGACCAATTACCACATACGTTTTATTGGCTGATATTGTTAAATTAAAATGATCTACAGTTCTTTTTCCTAATAAAAATTTAGCATTTATAAATTGGAAGAGGACCTCAGAATGTTGAATGGCAGAAGACGTATATTGTTCTTTCTTGAGGTTAAAGTACTGCCGATATTTTGCTAGAGCAACAAAGTTTCCATTTAAGCGCATCAAGCTTTGGGAAACCGCCAGAAAAGGGTTGGTGAGTTGAATAATATAAGTACTTATCAATACAAAAGCGCCAGGGGTTAATTGCTTTTCAGTTGAAAGAAATACTGTAAATAGCATAAAAATGAGTAAGAATAAAAAAATCATAAACAATTGAGAAATCATCAACAGTCCTATTTTCTTATTCCTATCTTTAGCTGTTGTAATGGATAAATTTAGAGTGTCATTAAATTTTGATAACTGAAAAGGTACCGCATTTTTCACTTTAATTTCATAAGAGTTTGATATCTGATGTATCAAATGACTATTCACCTGATTATCTTTTTGGTACATCGCATCGAATAGTGAACTGCTTTTTTTATTTATATGAAATGAAACTAGAAAAATAATAATAGCGATCAATAAAAAACTAATACTAAAAAGTAAACTAATGGTCGTGAACAAAACTACGAAAATCATCACCAATTGAAAAATAATTGGTCCTAAATGAAGAAGTAACGTTAAATTAATCTCACCAAAAGCAGAACTTCCTCTTGCAAGATCACTAATCACTGTTCCAGTTTCAATTTGATCTTGTTCATCTTTTTTGAGATTTAAATAATTTTTTAAACCTGCAAAGATTAATGCACCTTTGAAATCAACCATCAAATAAGCACTAAAAATATTTTGCGTCCAATGGCATAACTCATTCACCAGCCATGCAGTCGCGTAGGCGAGTACAATTAGATATAAAAAATTAAATGGGAGTTGAATATTGAGCAAAAAGTTATATTCATGTGCCGAATAGTCGATAATAATTTTCAGCAGGTATGGCAATAATGTTGTAAAAAATGCTGAAAACATTACTAATAAAAACATGAGAAACATACTACTCTTCTGTTTCTTATAATTTTCTTTAGATACCTGCCATATAAATCTATAGTTCTGAATATCTTGCGAACTTAATAAAAATTTCATTTATGTATCTTTTTTCTATTAAAACGAATTAAAAATAATTTCATTACACAAGCAATATCATAACTTCCCTTAATTATTCTTATCTGTATTTTTTGTTTAAAATTACACCTATAAAATTTCAAAATCTAAGCAATCAATACACCACATTACGAATAAATTTAAGTACTTGGTTTCCACTATTGATATAAGTGTAAGTCACTGAACTGGCATATATAAATGAAGAACCAGCAACGAGGGTTTTTGAGCTATCTGCAAACTGTATGGTCAACTCACCTTCTAATACATAAATAAGCTCTTGCCATCCTTCCGGGTCTGCTTCAGCAACATAAGACTCTCCTACTGCCAATGACCATGTCCAAAGCTCAACTTGAGTATGAGATGGAACTGAGGCTAATAAAGTAGCATTACTCTCTTCTTTGCTACCCTGCCAAGCGAGTGCATTTACTAAGACTTGTTCTTTATGCTCAGGTGCACTCGCAATCGTTCTGAAATCTACACCCAACACGACTGCAATCGCATCGAGTTTAGCCAAGCTAATATTAACTTGCCCTGTTTCCAATGCAGCAATGGTTCGTCTACTTACTCCTGCCTGATCAGCCAAGTCCTGTTGGCTTAAATCTCGTTCATCTCTTAAGGAACGGATATTTGTGCCGACATGCTGTAAAACGGTACTCGACTGGCTCATAAATTAACGCAGCAAATAAAATATGAGCAATATATTGCACAAAATAGAAGAATAGCGCAATATGTGCAGTATATTGCACAATTCGTTCTAACTTGAATATGTCACCAATTTCTTTAAGTTCAAACAAAGCTCCACAGTTAGCTCTCATTTTGATTACCATCATTTGGGGTGGAACATTTCTTACGGTGCAATATGCACTTAACTTTTCGTCGCCTATGTTTTTTGTAGGCTGTCGTTTTGCTGTAGCGGCTCTGACTTTGCTACTTATTTCATTAAAAAGTATGAAAGGAGTCACTTTAAAAGATTTAGGCGCGGGTTGTGCAATTGGTCTTGTGATCGCCGCAGGCTATGGCACCCAGACGATTGGCTTGCAAACCATTCCAAGTAGTGAGTCGGCTTTTTTAACAGCACTCTATGTCCCGCTTGTTCCTATTTTAATGTGGCTCATCTTTAGAAAAACTCCACATATCATGACCTGGGTGGGAGCCGCTCTTGCCTTTGCTGGACTTGTTTTATTGACAGGAAATGGTTTTGAGAAAATTTCCTTAAGTTTTGGGCAGCTTTTAACAGTACTTGGTGCCTTTGCGATTGCTTTAGAAATTATTTTTATTAGCTACTTTGCTGGAAAGGTAAATTTACGCCGCGTCACCATCATTCAACTCGGTGTCGCATCTCTACTTTCTTTTGCCATTATGCCTGTCGTGGGTGAACATACGATTCCAGCATTTTCATGGCCTCTTGTGGTGATTGCTGTTGTATTAGGCTTAGCCAGTGCACTCATTCAATTTGTGATGAACTGGGCTCAACGTGTGGTTGACCCTTCGCGTGCTGCAATTATCTATGCAGGCGAACCTGTTTGGGCAGGTATTATTGGTCGAATTGCGGGTGAGCGTTTGCCACTGATTGCTCTTCTGGGTGGAGCATTAGTCGTTTTAGGTGTCTTAGTCAGCGAGTTAAAACTTAAGTTGCCAATTAAAAAAACGAAAAGAATTCGAGAATAAAAAAGAGAGCTTAACGCTCTCTTTTTTATTTATTAAGATAGATACATAGGACGGTTATCATTTAAAGCAATTAAACCGCGAATTGCACGATATACAATCCAGATCCACGCAGCACCAATCACGCCAACACAGAATACTGTCGATGAGATGGCAACACCTGCAAATAGATCGGTATTTTCACCCGTGAAGAACAAGAAAATAAACGGCAAAAAGGCAATAATATTCCAAGCGAGATACCACCAGAATGTTCTGATTTGCCATGTAAAGTGGCTCGCAAAAATTGAACCTTGCACATCAGAACGTTTGACGTAGTTAATAATTAAAGCAATAACTGCAAGTAAGCCGCCTGTAAAAATGGCAACAATATAAAGTACATATAAAATAAGTGTTAAAGTACGATTTGGATCTTGGTCGATAGAACTATTCATTTTTATACCTCTCAAGTTTAATAAAACAATTTACTTTTATGAGCCCCGCAACACATTTAAGGGAGAAATTAGCCACAAAATCAAAAGTAAATGAAAGAATATGGTACAAAAATAAATCTTACGAAAGGGTTGTTTTTGTGTTTTATGTCTCAGTTTTTGTTGTGCCCACCATGCAGCAGGCCAACCTCCTAAAAAGCTAACGATGTGTAATGTTTGCTCAGGCACACGGCGATTACCCAATTGTGCAGCTTCTTTGTCTTGTGAATATAGCCAATAACTTAAGGCATTCATCATTAGAACAAACAATAAGGTATAGGCGGGTAAAAGATGAATAAAACTCATAATTCCCATTAAAACAAAATAAAACACAATCCCCATTTGCATTGCAGACCACGGACGAGCTTGAAAAGATGATTCTGCTTTTGCAGGCTTTGAAGCTTTCCCGGTTTGTGAAGCTTTTAAATAGGTGACCTGCTGGGCACGAAAGCGGCCTCGTTCATCAAGAATCACCCGATATTCCAGTGCACAGCCAATAATTGGCCGAGGTCCAGGGCGTGCAAAATCTTTTATATGCAAAAAGACTCGCTCTTTTTCAGCATCATCCGGCTGAATAAAGCCATAACCTTTTTCGTCGAACCATTCGACTAAACGCCCCTGATCTCGCATCTTTATTCCCTTTTATGCTTTTACATGACTTAAACGGTCTTGCATCATTGCTCGCATTTCTTGCGGGTCTTTTTGCAAAATGTCGTCGCCAGTACGTCCTTCTTCTTTATTTTTTTGAGCAACTTGCAAACGCATTGACCAAAAACGGCAAGCCGCCATTGCCAAGAATACATCTAAACATGAAAGTTCATCTGAGGTAAGCGCACGAACTTTTTGGTATGCCGCTAAGTAAGCGCCGACTTTGTCAGAGTTTAAATGTGCTGCTGGATATTCGGTACAAAAGTCATTGATGGTAATCGCGATATCAAATAGCAATTCATCTTGATTTAATTCGTAAAAATCTAGAATACCTTGTAATTGCTCGCCTTCAAACAAAGTATTGTCACGGAACAAATCTGAGTGAATAAAACCTGTTGGTCGGTTTGAGTACTGCGCTGTTTTTGCATTAAAAGCTTGATAAACCTGCTCAAGTAACGCTTGGTCATCTTGAGTCATATTTGGTTTAAGCTGCTCTACAACGCCTGTCCAGTATTGATGATCACGGCGATATTCACGTTCAAGTGGAAAATTTTGTAAAGCCACATGCAATTTCGCCTGTGCATCGGCAATTGCTGCGACCTGAGCTACAGTGGTTTGCATGGGATGGTGTCCCATGAGACGTGGTGCAATCTGTGCTGGCTTTTCTGCAATCACATGAACCGCTTGTCCGCTGTGCTTTAATGGCACGGCAACGGGTACATCATGAGTTCCCAATTGTTCGAGAACAGGAATGAGTTCACCTGCCCCTTGTGCATCTAACTCTTCAAAAACGGTGAGTACATATTGTTTGCGGTTTACATCAACCAGAAAATAATTGGTGTTTTGAATACCTCCCTGAATTGGGTTCAGCTCCAACACCTCTAATCCATAAGGTGCGGCAAAGGCGCGAACTTCATCTAAACTCAACGGGGTATAAACCGACATGGAAAACCTGCAAAAAACATCTGTGAAGTTTGATAGAATACCTCTTCCCTCCATGAAGGTGTAGCGCCTGTGTAGGAACTTTCACCAACGGCGATTATTTTTGGAAAAAGCTATGCTTGCTAAACGTATTATTCCTTGCCTAGACGTTGATAACGGACGCGTAGTTAAAGGCGTTCAATTCCTCGATATTCGTGATGCTGGCGACCCTGTTGAAGTGGCACGTCGCTATAACGAACAAGGTGCAGACGAAATTACTTTCTTAGACATTACCGCTACACATCATGGACGCGATACCACTTACCGTACTGTTGAGCGTATGGCCGAAACTGTATTTGTGCCATTAACTGTCGGTGGTGGTGTACGTAAGGTTGAAGATATTCGTGCGTTATTAAATGCAGGTGCAGATAAAGTGAGTATTAACTCAGCTGCCGTATTTAATCCGGAATTTGTTCAAGAAGCTTCTCAGCATTTTGGCGCGCAATGTATTGTAGTTGCAATTGATGCCAAAAAAACTGGTGACAACAAATGGGAAATCTTTACTCATGGTGGCCGTAAACCAACTGGTATTGATGCCATTGAATGGGCTATAAAAATGGCTGACTACGGTGCGGGTGAGCTACTCATTACTAGTATGGACGCCGACGGTACTAAAGCGGGTTACGATATTGCTTTAATGCGTGCCATTAATGACCGCGTTACCATTCCAACGATCGCTTCAGGTGGTGTGGGCAACTTACAACATCTTGCAGACGGTATTCTACAAGGTGGTGCCGATGCAGTATTGGCGGCAAGTATTTTCCACTTTGGTCAATATACGATTCCAGAAGCTAAACAATATTTGGCTGAACAAGGCATCGAAATGCGCTTGTAAGCTTAATCATAATTAAAGGGGCGATATGCCCCTTTATTTTTTATGCCGCACCATCTATTTTTTTCACTTCACTAGGAAGTTCTAGTTTTTCTTTTCTCTCAACCCATTTTGCTGGAAAGATTTTTTCTACAGCTTGAGACAATGGTCTAGCAAGCGCAGTAGGTAACCGTATACCCAAAGGGTTTTGTTCTTTTAAATCTACCGAAGACACCACTCGTGTTCCCATCACATAATCAAACCAAGGCTTAGTCACACACCAATTGGCGTCTTGATTAGAGTTCATATGGTGGTCGTAATGCCACGGAATTTTACGCTTTGCCCAGTCAGGCTCTAAATGTGCACGGCGATGAATATAATAATAGTTTCCTGCACTGTACCAAGCTGCGAGTGCCATACCTTTTGAAAACGGGTAAAAAATTGCACTTGAAACGGTTGCTACGACTACCAGCGAAATTAACTCATTTTTAGTTCGCCAGTTTCCCACGCCCTCAACATAGCAATCATCATGAAACTGTTGTTTGCGGACCTCGCGATGGTGTGCCCAATGAGATTCCATACTTTTTGGCACAGGGCTATAACGTGGTTTTCCAGCACGGTGTACACCATGCAAAATATATTTGTGCGCTACCCATTCAAATGCATTCGCAACTGCAATTCCGGCAATAAACCCTTTTAACATCGCTTTACTCCTTTTTCTTTTTATTCAGCATATAAAATTCGTTATGCTAGGTATTGACCAGAATTTATGGTTTCATTGACAAATCACGACAAGAAAGAGGTGGTTAGGGATGCCACAATTAAAAAACTATACAGGCTCAGTGTATGGAGGACTGGGGCATCTTTTAAAGGCTTATTGTGAAGCTAATGAAATAGCTATTCCAGAACAATTAGAACAAATTCAAAATCTGGAACGCTTTGACTACGTCGTTTGGCGTGACCTATTAGAAGTCATTTATAAATTGGACCCAAAGCCGGGATTAGGTCTAGAAATTGCAAAATACGTGCAACCTAAACACCTAGGCATTATTGCCTACCTTGCTCTCTCTTGCGATGACTTAGGTGAAGCCTTAATTCGCTATCATGATTTTCATCGTCTAATTTATGACGGGAGCCCTTTAGTGGTTGAGCTACAAGGAAGATATGGTTGTATTCGCTGGGAAGCGACTGAGCTACACCCTACCCAGCTTACCGATGAAATCGCGATTGCACTGGTGATTCAATTCTTACGTCTTTTTATGTCTCATGAAGACGTGCATTTACATGAAGTACGTTTCTTAAATACTGCCCCTAAAAATATCAGAGTCTATGAACAATACTTTCAATGTCCCGTTCGTTTTAGCCAACCGCGTACAGAGTTACTCATTCCAATTACAGAAATTAATAAGCCGCTTAGCAGCGCTGACCACACCTTACAGCAACTATTGGTGCAGCAAGCACAAGCGCTTTTAGAGCAATTACCAAATTCGACCCAGCTTGATCAGCGTTTACAGCATTCAATTTTGACTGGCTTACAAAAGAATCAATATCAAATTGAGCATATTGCCGCTCAATTAGGTCTGCCAGTTCGACAGCTCCAACGACACTTACAACAACAAGGCACTACCTTTCAGGAACGTGTTCAGCAAGTCAGATTTATGCTCGCAACCGAATATTTAAAAGATCCGCATTTAAGTTTACAAGAGATCGCACTTTTACTTTGTTATTCAGAACAAAGTGCTTTTCAAAGAGCATTTAAACATTGGACCAATCAAACACCCCAACAATGGAGAGATCATTTTTTAGACAAAGAATAACCAACCAAAACTTACAAATCTTTTCTTGATTAAAACAACACTGAAAACAAAAATTTCATATAGTCACATGCTTCAAATTTTTGTGACGTATTTCACATTAATTAAAATAGATTAAATAGATGAGTAATCACAATGAATAAATATTTTGCTGAATTTCTAGGTACGTTTTGGCTAGTCTTTGGTGGTTGTGGTAGCGCAGTATTAGCCGCAGCTTTCCCTGAACTTGGTATCGGCTTTGCAGGTGTAGCCCTTGCCTTTGGTTTAACCGTACTCACAGGTGCTTATGCTCTAGGGCATATCTCAGGTGGACATTTCAATCCCGCGGTAAGTGTTGGCCTTTGGGTCGGTGGCCGCTTCGATGTTAAAGATTTAATTCCCTATATTGTTGCTCAAGTGGTTGGTGCGACTGCTGCTGCATTTGTTCTCTATATTATTGCTCAAGGCCAAGCAGGCTTTAGCAGTGTTGGTGGCTTTGCTACCAATGGTTTTGGTGATTTATCACCAAACAAGTTTGGCTTAAGTTCAGCGTTCATTATTGAAGTCGTACTTACGGCGTTCTTCTTAATCATTATTTTAGGTGCAACTGACCGCCGTGCACCTGCTGGCTTCGCTCCTATTGCAATTGGTTTGGGCTTAACACTCATTCACTTAATCAGTATTCCAGTTACCAACACTTCGGTGAACCCTGCACGTAGTACAGGTGTTGCGTTCTTTGCTGAAACGGCTGCATTAAGTCAGTTGTGGTTATTCTGGGTAGCGCCGATTTTAGGTGCTGTGATTGGGGCGATTATTTATAAAGTGGTAGCTGGGGAGAAGGATTAACTGCACGACCGCAAATACCCTGTTCACTCAAATAGTAGTTGTGTAGGTAATGCCTCACTTTTGAATGAGCAAAAGTGACAAAACTCATTCGTTTCACTGACGTTACTTCCATGTAACGCAGTGAAACAGGCGGCATCCGTGCCGCCGTCGCGATAGCAAATTGAGTAAAATAATATTTATTACAAAAACGGATTATTAATTTCTTGCTCAGCTGGACGTTCAATTTTCTCAGGCAATTCTTCTTTTTCCAAAGCTGTAACTACATCGTTTAAAAAGCTCTGTAAGGCTTTTGCCTTCTCTAGCCCGACTTTGTCTTTAGTGATTTGCAAATTGCCATAAATGCTGACGCAATCGACATCATTTTCTAATGTTAAATCTTCAATTGATGAAGACTCTGTACCCTTTTCAAATGGCTTAAACATAAGTGTTGTCTCGTTGTTATATCTTCACAGTGTAATACGACCAATTTAAAAAAAATCAATCAAAATTAAAAGTGCCGATAAAATTAGAAATGCTCCCATCAGGATATTAAAATATTTCAAACGGTTGCCCTGATTGAGCACAACTGAAAATTTATCGCCACATAGTCCCCAAAAAAACAAACATGCATAGCAAGTGAAGAAATAAATAACGATAAAGACCGGCAATGACTGCGGGTTTTCAATGCTTGTAAACATGGTAATACCTGACACACAAGCCAACCAAGCTTTGGGATTCAGCCACTGTAATAAGAACCCATCTTTAAAATTGGGAATAATCATCTGTTCGAAAGGAGCATTTGAAATTGAAATATTGGCGGCGGAAAGAATAATTTTTATGCCGATATAACAAACAAATAGCGTTCCACAAACTGCAAGAATTTTTAACACAATAGGAAACTGAGTTAATAAACTCTGAAGACCAAATGCCATAAAAATTAAAAGTAAGGTAAATCCAATGGTGGCGCCTGAAATATAGGGAAGCGATCTTTTTAAACCGTGATTTAAACTGGTCGATAAAATGACTGTATTTACTGGGCCTGGGGTAATAGACATTGCAAATGAGAAAAGAAACATCGAGGCAAACATTGTTATTGTCCTTATTAAAATAAGATCCATAGACAGATCTGTCTATGGATTCTATTTTAATCAATTAAGGTTTTGCAATAACAACAAAAAACGACTTATTTCATTATTTGCAGGAAATAGTTCACTAAAGCTTCCACCAATTGTTTCACAATCGCCTGACGGGTTTCTTCGTCAATCGTTGGAACTTTTGCTTCCATTGGTTCCGAAGAACCAGTTTTTTGCTTTTTAAATTGGTCTTGTAGCGCTTGAATTTGGTCAGCATTTAAGTCTTGCTCACACTGACTTTCACCATCCCAGTGTAAATAGTCGAGCTTTTGATTTGGCTTAACTTGGCTTGCTGTTAAAGGTAAGCGATAGACATTACGCTTTTGTTGCTCAGTTAACTGCGGAAATAGGTTAACGCCTAAGCGTTCCTCTAGATAGCAAACACTCACCACTTTCACTTGTAGAGAGTTATTGTTGGGTGCGTAATACGCTCCGATCGCGCCAGTTTTTGGCATATATACCGCTTTATAAACTGCGGTAGGAACAATTACACCTTGTCCAATGGTTTTAAGTCTTTTCCCTTCAAAAACAGGACCTGTCACCACATAAACATCTTGTTTTTGTTTAGTGGCAATAGCACGTGTCGCTTCTTCGAGCTTACGCCAGACTTCTTGGTTATTTTTAGGCGCTTGAGGCACCATATTGCTTAACGAGAAACTATCAGATTGGGATTCTTTATTTGGCATATCACCATTTGGTGCCATATGCCCACGGTCATAGCCTGAACCACGATAGTCACTTAACAGTGCCCGATGTTTTTGAGCAACACGGGTTTCTTCATGGAAATTATCTTCACGCTTAATTTTGACACTTAAACGTTCTGCATTTAAATGCTCTGCCGACCATAACGGCGTTTTAGAAATGCCTGAATACAAAACATTAAAGCCATTAAAGCACAGCGGATAACTGTCTTTTTTTAGACTTTCTTTATTTAAAGCAGGTGGAACTTCACGATAGAACTGGTTAAGACAACTCGAGTTAGTCGTTAAAGGCGAAAACCACTGCGAAATCTTTTCACTACCAAAAGCAATCGCAAAACTTCCAGCAGCAATACAAGCAAGAATAATCTTGCCAAAATGCCCACTTAGAGAAAAAGAGTTTTTACCTTTACTACGTTTTTTAGTTGCCATGTTTCTATCAATACCACTGTCCACACGCAGCTTAACAATCCTATTTTTTTAAGTATATCTCTTATCTTTCAAATGGTTAAAACATAGTCAGCTTTTTTGTAACTCCATTACCCATTACGTAACAATCTGTTGGAATTATGAGTGGCTTTGGCTATTGAATTACGCCAATTGCGTATCTTTCGTTGAAAAACACTGATGGCTTATGACATGGTTAGCTCCACAAATTTGGATAAAAATATAATCGGAGTCCACTTAATGATCCATTCAAAGATTATTGGTATTGGCGTAATCACAGGATTGTGTAGTATGGCTGCTATGGCCGAACCAGCAGTCCAACCAGGCGACACTTTAGAAAGCTTATCTAAAGTCAAAGTCACTACTACCGTAAATGGCCAACCCGGCTCTATTAGTGATTTAGTCAATAGCGGACAAGTACAGCAAGTTTCTGCTGCACCAACAAGTGCGGCGCCTACAGGTGCTCCAATTCCAGCAGACGTTCCACCGGCTCCACCAGCAGGCGGTGAAATGGCGCCACCAGCAGCACCAACTGATGCAGTACCACCTGCACCGAACCAAGCGGCTCCTGCGCCACAAGATCCAAACATGCCACCACCTCCGGCAGATCAAACTCAGTCGGCAGACCCGATGGCAAAAGAGGGTGCTTTACCAGCTGATGCACCTATGCAACAAGCTCAATAATCAGAACCAAAAAAAACCAAGACAGATGTCTTGGTTTTTTTATGCATCAACTTTTTATATTTCGATTTGACTACCTAACTCAACCACACGGTTGGTTGGAATTTGGTAGAAGTCACTCACTGGACTGGTATTACGCTGCATAGAGATAAACAATTTTTCTCTCCATGGAGACATACCATCACCCACCGAATGAACAATACGGTCGCGGGAAATAAAGAAGCTGATGTGCATCAAGTCATATTCAAGACCTAACTGCTCGTAAGCTTGCACAAGTGCTTTAGGTACATTCATTTCATCTTTAAAACCGTAAAAGATTTTAATACGGAAGAAATGTTCAGCTAAAGTTTCTGTCGTAATACGCTCTTCAGGTTCAACATAAGGCACATCTTCAATCACTACAGTGACCAAGATATTACGCTGATGCAGCACTTTATTGTGCTTGATGTTATGCAACATAGCATGCGGAACAACGTTTGGCGTACCTGTCATGAATACTGCATCGCCCGGCACCCAGTGCACGCTATTACCAATACTTTTTACAAACAAATCTAAAGCCAAAGTATCATGTTCAAGCTTAGCAAATGTAAGCTCACGACCACGTTTCCATGTCATTAAAATGGTTACAGCAATCGCACCAATTAATAATGGTACCCAACCGCCCGACAAGATTTTTAGGGAAGTTGCACCGACCAATACCGACTCTAAAACAAAGAACGGAATAATCAAAAGTAGTACTTTTGGTAGGCTCCACTTCCAAGCCGAGTAGATAAATACAGCAACCAAAATCGTGTCACAGAGCATGGTTAAGGTCACGGCCAAACCATATGCACTTGCAAGATTAGAACTGCTTTTGAAGATCAAGATTAGGATAATAATTGCGATTAAAAGCAACCAGTTTAAGAAAGGAATATAAATCTGGCCTTCTTCAGACTCAGACGTATGTTTAATACTTAAACGTGGTAAATAACCCAATTGAATCGCTTGGCGCGCAAGAGAAAACACCCCAGAAATTACGGCCTGTGAGGCAATTACGGTTGCCATGGTCGCCATAATAATCATTGGGTAAAGTGCCCACTGCGGGACTAATAAATAGAACGGGTTTTCAATTGCCGCTGGGTCTCTGAGCAATAATGCGCCCTGTCCTGCGTAGTTTAAAACCAAACACGGCAACACAACAAAGAACCATGCCATACGAATTGGCACTGGTCCAAAGTGGCCCATATCGGCATACAGCGCTTCGCCACCCGTTACCGTTAAAACTACGGCACCCATAATAAAAAAGGTCATTACTGGATGGTGGTAGATAAACTGAATGGCCCAATGCGGACTAAACATACCCAACACAACAGGTGTCTGAATGACACTGTGAAGACCTAATAATCCTAAAGATAAGAACCACACCATCGTGATCGGGCCAAAAAACTTACCGACAAAGGCCGTACCGTGTTTTTGTACCAAAAACAAAGAGATGATAATGGTAATCGCAATTGGCATGATGAACGGGTCAAACACATCGGTGGCAATAGACAAGCCTTCGACTGCCGAAAGTACCGAAATTGCTGGGGTAATAATACCGTCACCAAAAAACAGCGATGCACCGATAAAACCAATGGCAATCATGTAGATTTTTTTGTTGTCGGCAATTTTGGCTTTACGTAAGTTCAATGCGAGTAAGGCCATGATCCCGCCTTCGCCGTTGTTGTCTGCACGCATGACAATCGCGACATACTTGATGCTGATGATCAGCATTAAGCACCAAAAAATAATAGATAAAATTCCTAATACGTTTTCAGGCTGAATTCCCAACCCATGCGCTGCATGGAAGGATTCTTTCAAGGCATAGAGCGGACTTGTTCCGATGTCTCCAAAGACCACTCCAAGAGCTGCCAAAGCCGTGGCAGGCAAGGTCGCTTTTTTGGCCGTATTTTGCATTGTGTAATTAAACCAATATGATTTTTAGCGCAATCTTATCACCTCTATTATTTTTTTTCTGTAATGCTCGTCTTAAATCTTGGCAGAACTCGTTTTTTTAGTTACTATCGCACGCCTTGGTGAGGTGTCCGAGTGGCTTAAGGAGCACGCCTGGAAAGTGTGTATACGTTTGCGCGTATCGAGGGTTCGAATCCCTCTCTCACCGCCAGAATTGAAATTTAAAGAGGCTTAAACCTAATGGGTTTAGGCTTTTTTACTTTATGCCAGTTAATAAAACTTTATATTTTTTAATTTTTTATTAAAATAAATTAATTAAATGTTAATTATAAAGTTTATGCTAATTTTTAATGATTCCTTTAATATTTCATATTTTAAAGCTTTTCAAGCCGCTCAACTCGTTTCAGAAATAGAAGTTACAAGAAATGGGAATGCAAAAGTTCTCGGACAAGCTACTTTTAGAATTCAATCTCGTGATCCTAGATTATGTTTTTTAAAAGGAAGGAATCTAAATTATAAATTTGCCTTTGTAGAAAGTGCTTGGATTTTAGAAGGCAGAAATGACCTTGATATTTTATCGAAATACATTAGTTCCTACAGCCAATACTCTGATGATAATAAAACTTTAAACGGCGCATATGGCTATAGACTTAGATATTATTTCGATCACGATCAAATTGAAGGTGCAATTTGCCACTTACAAAAAAACCCTGAGTCTAGACGAGTTGTACTACAAATCTACTCTGTTGATGATTTACAAAAGAATTCAAAAGATATTCCATGTAATACAACTATTTATCTAAAAGTTAGTAACAATAGTCTTAACCTGACAGTAATGAACCGCTCGAATGATCTCTACTTAGGGATTCCCTACAATATTTTTGTTTTTGGTATTTTACAAAAATATATCGCCCATCGGTTGGATCTCCGAGTTGGAGTGCAAACACAAATTACTGATAATCTTCATCTTTATGAAAAAGATTTTAAAAAAGTAACTAAAGTCCTAGACCGGAATAGTATAAGTGATATAAAAAAACTCGAATGCGAATTCGATTGGGATTATTCAGATTCAATTATTAACAATCAAGTTTCTCTTCTAGAAAATTTAAATGAAATTGAAGATCCTTGGCTTAATGCCATAATGAATCATACGCAATCCCCATCTCACAGGGGACATAAGTTTTTAGAATATATTCACTCACAAATTTGTGTTAAAGTAGCCCAAAATCCAATTGAGACCGAGGATAAGATGTCTGAAGCCTATGATTGGCAAAAAATTTCAATGGCTAGTAGCTCTGAATTACATGATTTTATTGAATCAAATAAACATAAGTTTGAAACAATAAAAGACCAACTTAAGTCTACTATTAACCAGAATGATACTTTTTTTGCCCTTAAAGACGATCTTAAAGATGATGTTTTTATTGCTTCTATCATCTTATCTTGTGCTTGGTATAGTTTAGATCCGTTCGTTATCAATAGTCCTCTAGGACAACAGATAAAACAAAATTATGAATCTGTATGCAATACTTACGGGCTATCTCTGAAATCCCTAAATACTAATTTAGGTAGTGAATCAGTAAAAGAAGCTATTGAAAAGAGTCCTATTTAAGGCTCTTTTCAAATTTAACTTTGTTTTTTTCCAATTTTTTTAAATACCCATTTTCTAAGTCTACATCGAATTGATTTGCTATTTTTATTAAATAAATAAAAACATCGACGAGCTCTTCATCCAATAAATCTTTGACTTCCTTAAGCTCATAGTCTCCTCTAACAACTTTTTTCAAAAGGTTCGAAAATTCACCTAATTCACCTAGCAGACATACAACTAAATGCTCTAAAGCTGGTAAATTTTTTTCGTCAATTTTTTCATAAAAATTTAATTTCATGTGGTGACTTTTATCAAAAGATCGTTGCAGCTCTTGTATATCTTTTAATTGCATTATATTTTCTCAACAATATCTTGAATTAAAGTATTTGCTCTTTGATTATATTGATCAATTTCTTGTGAATGTGAAGCTCTCTTTCTAAGTCCTATAAGTACTAAATAAACACTTAATAAATCTTCAAACTTCTCTTTCAAATTATTGATATTATTTTTTAAAGGTGAGAGCTCAATCATATCCGGATTAACTGTTAATTCATCAATAATAGTTTGAACCCATGCAGTACTTATATAAGTATCAACCCCTTGCTTTTGCATAATTAATCTAATAAGGTTGGCATGCTCACTTTCTTTGTATAGTAATCTAGACAACTGTGATGGTGTCATCCTATCAATCTCAAAGATTTTAGGTATGTTTTGATCCTCCTTTTTATAAGCATTAAAAGCATGTATCGTAATTCTAACCTTGGATATATGTACCAAATTACACTCTTGTACTATTTTAAGTAAATTAAGCTTAATTTCTTGCACATTTATCTTAAGAAATTTAGCTATCTCTAATGCTCTAAAATACGAAGTTGCATATAAAATATTATCTTCTATAGTGACTTGGAATAGTAAGAAAGAAGGAATCGGATGATCACCTTGATCACATATTTTTTGATAATTTAAAAGTGAGTATAACGCTCTATTGCTACCTGGTTTTTCTTTAATTTCATTAATTATATGTTCAAAACCATCTTGTGTAATGAATTCACCATGATTAAATAATAGATCATCAGGTTTTTTAAAAGCTAGCCAAGCTTTAGCTTGCTGTTCAGTGCTTGAACCACTCATACATATACTAGATGTAGGCAGTTCAAAATATCTTGTGAAATTTAAATGTTTATTATCATCTGAAATTTCCTCATTAATTGAAGTATAAATATCTTCAAAAGAGGTTACTTCCCTGTAAGTATTCATCAGATAGCCTCAACCTTTTTAATAATCTCAGTATGAATATTCTCTTTACTATCTAAAGCTGACAAGACTAATTTCTCACCATTATATTCTGAGATAATTTTTTGATAATTTTCGGAAACAATTTTTAATTTATTTTCTTCTTCATATTTATCTAGCACTGTTCGAGAATTTAATCTTTTGATCGAGCTTTCTACTGGGTTGTCCAAATAAATTAATAGATCGGGGTTAGGAAAATCTGAATTAAGACGTTCTACTAATTGGGATGAATCAGTATCTGTTACATGATATGCAAGAGAAGAAAAAAAGTATCTAGTAGAAATTACATAAAAGCCTTCTTCAACTAATTTAATAACTCCATCTACTGGATTATTCAAATGATCATATCGATCTGCCGCGAACAAGTAGGCCATTTGTCGATCAAACTCATCATCTTGTTTAGAAAATAAGATACGACCTTGCATTGCTTGACGGATCATATTACCAATAGGTCCTGGAGAAGGTTCACAAGTCAAATGTACTTTTTCACCCTTCTCTAATAACGCAATTTGCAATAATTGAGATTGAGTTGAAGTACCTGAACCATCTAAACCTTCAAATACAATAAATTTACCTTTTTTCATACAACTTTTCTTAAATTTAATTGGCCCACAGGAAAGGAGTTACGAGTCAACTCATAAGTCTCTTTGGTGAATATATCTTGGGCCTCATCATAACTTATTTTATTAAATCCGTTTCCTAAAAATTCTGATTGACTAAGTAGAGAGTAACCACTCATTATTTGGATATTATTTATATTCAAATTGAGGTGTACGTGTTGATGACCATGTAAAACTAATTTAAAACCATAATTTTCCATCACCTCCAAGAAAGGTAAGGCATTTTGTACAGCTGTTGAATCACCCTCTTCAACTCCAATTAAATGATGATGCAAAATTGCTACTCTATGTTTACATCCCTCAATAGTCCTTTTTTCTTTATTCATTTTTCTTATCAACTCATCAAGATTTAAATTACTATGTCCTCGGTCAGACTGATACATAGAATTTAAAGAGCAGAAATAAATATCATCTACTTTCTTCAGAATTACATTATCTGCTCCAAAAGTAAAAGCATTATCATCTCTGATAGATCTGGAAAACTCATTAAAACCGTGGAGCCCATTTGAAGCTAGATCATGATTTCCTGGACACAAAATGATATTGGAGGGTTTAATTTTTCTTGTATCAATAAAAACTTTTTCAATAAAAGGTAGAGCAAATTGATAACTGTTATTTCTTCCTTTAGTTGCAACATCTCCTGTTATCAGTAAATAAGTATTTTCAGGATCAATACTTTCCATCAAATCAGAGTTGTTGAAAGCAGTGATTAATGCTGGCAATCTAGTCTGAGAATCAAAATGCAAATCTGTTAGATGAATGATGTTCAAGCTATCTAATCCTGTATATTTGGTTAATATTAGTACAACCGATTTTCTATATTTTATTTCTCTTTAATCATTATGACTACGTAAAAATTTAAATACTTATACACTCTGGAAATAAAAAAACAACCATATAAGAATAATATATAAATTACAATAACTTATAATTAAAATCATGCTGTTTTTCTCACCGCCAGAATTCAAAAAGGACCTAAATCGTTTTGATTTAGGTCTTTTTTTAGCTTAAAAAAAACAATCTAATCAACTATCAGTAACTTCGCACCATTCAGGCTAAAAGATTGATGTGGCTCTGAATTATCTCCTACTTGATAACTCATGCCTGAAGTCAAAGTAAATGTTCTTCCATCTTTCAACCTACTTTCTAACTCACCTTCTACGCAAAATAATATATGCCCCTTTTCACACCAATGGTCTGCTAAGTAGTTTGCTGAGTACTCGACAAGCCTTACTCTTATTTTATTTCCTTCTTCACCAAAAAATTGGGTTTTCCAATAAGCTTTTCCTGTTTCACCGCTATATTCAGTGACTTCAATTTCTTCCCAGTTTGTAATCTGAAATGGAAAAGGCGCGATATTCATAATTTTTCCAAAGACGTATTATTGTATCTTCAACTTATAGACAAATTTGACTTTTGCAAACGATTTATCAAAGAATCAGAAAGATAGCAAAACTATTTTTCACTTTGAAAAGACCCAAACCTTAAGTTCAGGCCTCCTCTCCTAAAATCTACACAGACAATTTCAGCAACTTCTGAACATACTGAACCGCATTATTTTCTATGTCTTGTTGAGTCGGAACATCGTCATCTTCTGATGGATTAGTATCTAAACCATAAAATGCATGAAGTGGTTGATAGACTGCCCCAACATAAAGAGCGGTTAATTCAAATGGAATAAAAACCTTCTCTAAAGAAATTTGATATTCGCCACTTTCTGAATAAACCTCTTCTTGAGCACCCGCAGACACCGCTAGCATAAACTTCTTATTTTTGAGTTTATCGCCAGTTGAACCATACGCCCAACCATACGTTAAAACTTCATCAAGCCATTGTTTCAAAAGCGGCGGGCAGTTAAACCAATACACTGGAAATTGAAACACTAAATTTTCGTGTTCTTCTACAAGCGCTTGCTCTTTGGCAACATCAATCACCCCGTCCGGGTAGGCTTCATAAATTTGATGGACCGTAAATTGGTCTGGGTGTTTTTCTAGTTCCTCAATCCATCTTTTATTTACAACAGACTGGTCTATGTGAGGGTGCGTAACGATGACTAATGTCTTTTTCATTATAAAAACACTCTTATCGAAAAGTAGATAAATCGATTATAGAAGTGTGCTTTCCTAATTATAAGTACGGTAATTTATGTTATATACTATACTAAAAGATAGTATGGGTTTTAAAAATGGACGACTGCCTTCCGTCATATACCCCATTAGAAGATACGGGCTTTGGGTACACCCTTTCTTTGATTAATGGCAAATATAAAATGATTATTATGTATTGGCTGTATGGAAAAACCGTCATGCGTTTTAATGAGATGCAACGCTGTATTGGCAACATTTCGTTTAGAACGCTCAGCAATACACTTAAAGAATTGGAAAGAGACGGACTGATTATTCGTAAGGAATATCCTCAAATTCCACCAAAAGTTGAGTATCGCCTTTCTGAAAGAGGACAGTCTTTAATTCCTTTGTTAGATATGATGTGTGAATGGGGCGAGCGCAATAAGCCGTCTTAGTTTTATAGATTTGAAGTGATACTAAATATGAGAAATGAATTAAGAGAAATTTTTATTAAGGGATGCGACGATAAAATTGAAAAGAAGGGAGACAATGTCGGTCTGTCTTTTTATGCTTTTTTTAAAAATAAGAACGATAACCCTGAGTTACTGATGGAAGCAGCCCATTGGTGGATTATGGAGCATAAGCTAGATCACTTTGAGAAAGCTGTGAAGATTAAACAATTGGTTTTGAGTGAGCGGTAAAATTAGGATTATTTAAGAGGCTTAAATTTAAGTAGTTTAAGCCTTTTCATTATTTTAAAAAGATTTACTTAACATAAGGCCAAACATCAGGATCTGTATATTCTTCATCGATATGATAGCCTTCAGCCTTAGCTTTTCTCTCTTCCTTTTCCCGATATTTTTTATTTTCAATTAATCTCTTTTTAAATGCCTGCTCGAATTCATTAGACGTCATTTTATCAGCGTCAGGAATTGAGTCTCTTTCATTGTAACGAACACTTTGAAAGCTAAATCTAAGCATATATTGCTCTTCATTCCGCTCATTCTTAACTGTTCTTTTTAAACTAATATCTAAAATAACCCCATTAGCATACAACCTATAACCCAATGATTTTGTCGGGCTGTTGTTTATTATATTTTTCCACTCCTCAAAGCTAAAAATATAACTCGGGTCAATGACATCACGACTTTTCGATAGATGCTTAATATTATCTTCTTTAGCGATACGCGGAGCATCTGTAAAGAAATAGTTTTTCCAACCAGCCTGATTAATACGTTTCATTAAAGCTACATAGCTTTGATAAACCTGCTCTGAGGTAGCAAATTCTTCTTTTGTGAGACCAGCATCAATATCTAAAACTTGGATCCCTTCATTTTTATCATATTGAGTTCCTAAAACAGAGAAAACATGCTCAATCGATAAAGTGTTAGAACCATTCTCTATAGTTATTTTTCCTAAGTTAGGAGAAGAAAATTGAAGTTCTCTAAAGCTAACGCCAGCTGGGTGATTATCGACATTTCCATCACTATACTTTGAAAAATCTTGAATACCTTGTTCACCCATATGCAAAGTGTAGGCTTGCTGATGGGAATCTAAACTTTCATTATGTTTTGCGGCTGGCTGACAAGCGGAAAGTAATAATCCGAAAATAAAGATTAGGAAATATTGTCTAAATTTTACCGTCATTACTAAATTCTCTACTTTGCTATTTCCCGACTCTGCGATAATTTTTAATCTTGGACAATAAAGCTATATGTCTTGTCAATTTCAGCATCACCACCTGCATAGAAATCAGCTCTTATATGGATTCTATATTCTCCTTTGTGCTTGGGAGTTCCTTTGATTTGTATAATGTTGTAGCCATCCAAGTCATCAATAGGTTTAACAGTAACGCCTAAACCTTCTGGAATATTCGTTTCTAATTCAGCGTATTTATCAATAACTTTCCCACCAGAAATCTTAATAATTTGTTGGTATTCTTGATTAATATGAGCAGCAGGCAAATCCTCGGGAGTAATCGTATATTTTTTCCCACAGCCTGTAAGTATAAAAATAATGGAGAAAATAAATATTAATTTATGCTTCATTAGAAACTTTCCTTTTAAGGAGAGAGCAAAATAATTTTATTATCAAAAACTAATAATCTTTGATTACTTATAAAGTGTGATAGATAAACTAGAACAGTATAGTATGCTAGTTTATAAAAATTGAAAGGATAAAAATGTTTATAGAGGCTTTATCTAGCTTTTTTGAAAAATTAGCTTCAACAGAAGAATTAGACGAATGGTACTTATCTACTTTCATTGATGAAAATGTTTATACGCTATCAGCAGCAGAAGCTTTTGAATTTTCTTCACATATTCTAAAGCTTCTTAAAGATGACGCTCAACCAGACTATACATATGAAATACTTACTATTTTATTAGCTCTACAACGACAGTCTGACACAACACAAATACCCGAAATTCTAAAAAATAGTCCTAATTTTTTTGATGAAATTATTAAAAATAATCCTGAAAAATATATTCTAAATCTAGTTCATGAGTTGTCTAAAAACTATCGTATTATTAACCTCTATAGTAATTAAATAATCTAATTCATATATAAAATAGGGTTAAAAAACTTCTATTAATTTTCTGTAGAAAGCCCAACTCCCGTCGGGTCTTCCCCATCAAACTCGATTTAAATAATACTCAAGCAATGCGTCTCTATCCTTTGCCTGATCTGAACCTAAAAGTCCCAAAATCGCACCATCAATCATAAATACAAAAATATCAGACTCTTCATATGTGGCTCTTTTTTTAGATTCTCTCAGTACCCAGAAAATTTCATTTTTAAGCCATCGCCTATATCTGAGTGCAGTTTGATACGCATTTGGATAAAGCTTTTTAATTTCAAAAATTGCTTTAAACAACAAGTAATAGGCACTTTTTAAATCGGCATGTAAAAAATAAATTTGCCTGAGTTGATGAACCAAATCTGGATATTGGCGAGCTTCGCTTACCGCCCGCACTTTTTCTTTTAACTGCTCTTTTTGAACCAATAAACACATTTCAATCAGCCTTTCTTTGGAGTGAAAGTAGTTGTAAAAGGTGGCTTTGGTAATTTTGGCCTCGCTAACAATTCGGTCCACCCCGACCTTGTTGAAGCCATGTTGTTTAAATAACTCTGCTGCTGTGTATAGCGCTCGCGTTGCTCGAAAGGAAGCTTCTAAATTTTTCATGTATACCGCTTAAAGTAATTTTTTGTTGTATGTAAATGAGATAGAAATGCCGTCACTCTTAAATTGAGCGTTAAACACAGGCATGCAAAAGCCGCACAAAAATGGTGTGCTCGCCTATCTCGGGTTTTATTGTTGCCATGATTTTTTAGTCGTAATGACCTATGGCTTAAAACCTAGAGTCGGTTAAACCGTTTTAAAGACCAATACGATATAGACGTAAAGACTTTGGCGAAGGTTGCCAATGAGAGAGATGAAATAGTACGCATGTGCGAACTCCTGTATGTATTAGAAGCTCTACCACAATTACTGCTAAATAATGGTGGCAGGACGAAAAGAGGTTAGCAGACTGGACATACAGAACCAGCACACCCGAAGGTGTCCCCCTTCCGCCCTACCGCAACTTGAGGGGGACGGTGGTTTTTTACACATAGATCTCCCCCTCAGAAGGAGCAAATCTGATGTGCTGTATGTAAAACGGTCTGCTAAAACCGACTGGCAATGTGGCCAGCAGGCAAAGGATAATCCGCGTGTTTTGGAGTGTCAATGTGATATTGGCTATTCATTTATAAAGATTATTTTTATTTTTCATTGGCATAGTGATTTAACAATATATTTTCTTAAAGTTTAGTTTGTCTGGTCATTTCATTGTTAATTTATCATTCATTTTCAAACCGCTTAAATGCACCGATTGATCGCGCTATAAATAAAAGCTACAGTAAATAAAGTTTGAATTTTATAACTTTAAATAAATTGATAACGCACGCAGGCAAAGACATGGAAACCATACATGATTTTTATCGCCGCTTTTCTTTAACTAGAGATAGCGATTACTCGGTTCCATCGACTTCGTTTGGACATTTTAATGTGTTCCAACGCGATGCCTGCTCATTTCTCACGCCTTATAGCCGCCGCGATTATTATAAAATTTCACTGGTTTTGGGCACAGGCGACCTTCACTACGCCAACCGCTGGATTCGGGTAGACCGCCCTGCTTTACTGTTTTCAAACCCAATGGTTCCCTACGCTTGGGAAATTAATTCGCCTGAACAGGCAGGCTGGTTTTGCCTATTTACCGAAGAGTTTGTAAACCAAGAATCGCGACAAAGTTTTTTAAAAGACTCACCGCTATTTAAAGTCGACGGCGACCCGCTATATTTTTTAAATGACCAACAGGTTGAAGAAATTTCATTTATTTTCAAAAAGATGATGATTGAAATAAATTCAGACTACATTCATAAATACAACGTTTTGAGAAACTATTTGCACCTAATTGTGCATGAAGCCATGAAAATGCAACCGACCCAACAGTTTGAAAAACATAGCAATGCTGCGGTTCGGATTTGCCATTTGTTCTTTGAATTATTAGAGCGTCAATTCCCCATCGACTCGCCACATTTTCAGCTTAAACTCAAAACTGCAAATGACTATGCCTATGGCTTGTCTGTGCATGTAAACCATTTAAACCGAGCTGTAAAAGAAGCTACAGGTAAAACCACATCTGAGCATATTAGCTCTCGCATTACCCAAGAAGCCAAAGCGCTACTACAACACACCAGTTGGAATATTTCCGAAATTGCCTATAGCTTAGGCTTTGAATATTCAGCGTATTTCACCAACTTCTTTAAGAAAAATACTGGTTTTTCACCTAAAAAATTCCGTGAAGACTGTGTGGCCTAAAAACAGATTGTTTGAATTTTATAATTATTGGTTTGAATGTTATACGTCAGTTTGAGGCAAAGCATTTTATAGTTTTTCTACTCAAGTGATTTTGCAAAAAGAGTGTGAAAAATGAAATATAGAACTTTAGGACAAACAGGCGAAAAAGTATCAGCACTTGGTTTAGGTTGCATGGGAATGAGCTTTGCCTATGGTGCCTCAGACGACACACAAAGCATTGCCACTCTAGAAAAGGCATTAGACCTCGGCATTAACTTTTGGGACACTGCCGACATGTACGGCAACGGCGCAAACGAAGTTTTGCTCTCAAAAGTTTTAGAAAAACATCGCGACAAAGTGTTTTTGGCGACCAAATTTGGCTTTCGCTATAAAGAAGACAACCTTAACCCACAAAACTCTTTAGAGTCTTATATCGACGGTTCTCCAGAGTGGATTAAAGTTGCGGTCGAAAACAGTTTAAGACGCTTAAATACAGACGTGATTGATTTGTATTATGCACATCGCATAGATCCAAACATTCCAGTTGAAGACACCATTGGCGCCATGGCTGACTTGGTCCAACAAGGTAAAGTTCGTTATTTAGGACTCAGTGAAGCTTCGGCTGAAACCATTCGTAAAGCGCATGCAATTCACCCGATTGCAGCGGTTCAACATGAATATTCATTGCTTACTCGTGAACTGGAAGATACGCACTTTCAAACCATTCGTGAGTTAGGTATTAGCCTTGTGCCATATTCACCGTTATCGCGTGGTTTAATCACCAATACACTTGATGTGGGCAGCCTAGACGAAAATGATTTCCGTCGCCAGTTACCACGCTATCAAGGCGATAACTGGAAAAATAACCAGAGCTTGGCGCAAGCATTTAGCGAGTTTGCTCAAAGCAAAAATGCGACAGCGGCTCAA
This sequence comes from Acinetobacter lactucae, assembly GCF_013122135.1. Classification (NCBI taxonomy): domain Bacteria; kingdom Pseudomonadati; phylum Pseudomonadota; class Gammaproteobacteria; order Moraxellales; family Moraxellaceae; genus Acinetobacter; species Acinetobacter lactucae. Next base: position 246,359 of record NZ_CP053391.1, on the reverse strand, counting down.
TTGGCTTTGGCTTGGATTTTGGCGCAAGGTGATGACATTATTCCAATTCCGGGTACGCGTAAAATCGAGCGACTTGTAGAAAATGCAGGAGCTGTAGATCTTGATTTAACAGTGGTAGATTTGGGAGAAATCGACGCGATTATTGCGAGATACCCAAACATGGGCGCACGCTATAACGCTCAGCAACTCGCAGCGGTGAATCACTAAAATATAAGCCAAAAAAAAGTCCGACTGAGTGTCGGACTTTTTAATTTAATTTTTGCTATACGTGCCTTGCTGGCGTCCACCTTCCCAGATCGCGTCTAAGGATTTGTCAGAAATATTCAGCCTTTCAGGGAAAATACTTAAATCCTTTTTAAATTTAGCCTCTGGTTTTAAACCAATACAGTCTCCGTTTTTCCACCACGTGCCTTCGGCATATTGGTCTAAAGCACCCACAGCCAACATCCATTGAAACTTACCGTCTGGCTGAAGTAAAAGCTCCGAACCGACTTCCATCACACCATTTAAATAATAGTGCCCACTCCAAGCTTGATCAGCCTGTTGAAATTTCACCTCTTTACATGTGCTGGTTGGCTCTGCATAAATTTGAGATGAAATGGCAATCGTAGAGACGAGTAGCAACCGTGCAAATATATTTTTCATTATTTAGTTCCCTATATTCTTAGTGTTATTTCCCAAACTCAACTTCTAAATACGTTCCATCGGCATACACGTTGTGTCCAAAGCCACAACCCGAGTTGCCCTCGTTTTGTTTGACCTGAATGTAATTGCCTAATTTCGCATTAGATTTAAAATCGAGCTGAATTCGGCAGTCTTCATTTTTATAAACCGTTTGCTTTTTATTAGTCGGCATTTTGGTGTCAAACTCACCCATATTTGGGCCGTAGATCAAGCCTCTAAGTCCCATATATAAACCGGCATAACTGATTGCATATTGCCCCTTCTCACGACTCACCGTGATGTGATCCCACTCACCAAAACCTGAGTAACGCACATATTCACCCGACAAGTCATTTGACGCTTTAGGTTGAGGTAATTGCTTAAGATTAAACTGACTCGACTTTGATTTTTCATCAAGCATAAACCATGATCTTGCCCAAAGTGGTTGACCCAATTTAGCATAGGCTAAGCCCACGTTATTGTTGGCAACTTCAATATCACGGTCAGTAAATTTACCTGTAGTTTCATCTTGATTGGCTTTACAAAATGCAGTCCAAGACGCTTGGTTTTGGAAATTTTCGAGTGCCTTTTTATATTGTTTTTGGTCGTAGAATTTCTTACCTAAGCTCGCATATTGCTTCACTTTATTGCAGCCTTGTTGTAATTCTTGTTCATAAGAAAATTCTGCATGAGTCACCGCCAATGCTGAAAGTGTGAGAACCGCACAACCTGAAATAATCGATTTAATCATTTTTAAAATTCTTTAATAATTAACTAATTATATAATATGAGTAAGCTCTATAAATCACAATTCTCTGAAACAAAACTCTATTAGAAGCGTTTAGATTTTTATAAAGTTTATTAAATTAATTCAGAATAAATCATTGAGAATATTAAGCGTTAATTGGTTATTTTTGTTGAATATTCATCCAAAAAATATTGTAGACTGCATGCGTAAAACTTAGGAAGAATTATAAGCGTGAATAATTTAATTATTGGAACCCTATTTGCACTTTGTGCGGCCGCACTTAATGCTTCTATTGGTGTAATTAGTAAATTACTCATGCACAGTGGCTTAAGTCCACAAGATATTGCCTTTTTAAAAACCATCATCGCCTTTTTCTTTTTAAGTGTGTTTTTATTTAAAGTGCCTGTTAGCCAAAAGATTGCTTTTATTAGCAGCACGCCAAGTAAACTCAGCGTTTTTACCCAAATTGCCATATGTGCTTTTTTAGGGATTTTCTCTTTATTCTTTTTCGAAACCATTGCCTACAACCACGGTGCAGCGGCCAATGTTGTGGTGGTACTCATGGCTTCGGCTGCCATCTCTGCCCTATTTTTTGGTCGGTTTATTTTAAAAGAAAGTATCTACATTCATTCTCTTATTGGAACATTATTGGCAGTCGCGGGTATTAGTATTATTTCGTGGAAAGGTGAAAATAGCATCTTAATGCTGATCAATGCTTCTATTGCCGGCACAGGTTATGGCCTATTTTCGGTTTTAGTGAAAAAGTTCAAATTAAACGGCGGGCTGTTTCTAACCAAGTATTTATTGCTGTTTGGCAGTGTTTATCTTGCTGTTCCGTTTTTAATAAATTTACACACCATAAACTTTAATAGTGACATTATTTTAGGCTTAGTTGGTTTAGCTGTGCTGCCGACCATACTCGGCTTTTTCTGCACCACCAAAGCGTTGTCTTATATGAGTGCCGCAAAGGTACAAGTGACCGAGCTTTCAGAACCTATTTTCGCAGCGCTTATGGCATGGGTTTTCATTCATGAACAGCCAACTTTATCGTTTTTATATGGCGCAATTTTTATTATTGCCGGCATTTTTTTAATGAGCAAAGCGCCGAAAATAAGCTAGCCGATTCATTGATATTCGTCTGCGTGGTGACAAGCCACTTGCACCACACTGGCAAAGTTAATCGCCATTTGTGAAGGGGCGTGTTTTTTATAAGCAAGTCCTAAACCCACCGTAGGTACAGGCGCTTCAAAGAGCGATAAGCCACCCCTTGTATTTGCAATTGTTTAGTCGACTCGGGAACCAAAGACACCCCTAAGTTTGCAGATACTAACGATAAAATCGACACATTTGTGGAGCGTTTTGTCCAATTTTCGGTTCAAAGCCACGCTCATGGCAGGCTTGTTTAATCGCATCAAAAAGCCCAGCACTAATTGAAGGCGGCGAGACAATAAAATCAAGCTCTCGTAGTGCCGTTAAATCAATTTCTGATGATGCATCGTCGAGTTGAAAAGACTCGGAAGGCAAAGCAGCAATGAGTGGCTCTGCCAATAATTCTTGAATAATTAAACTGTCTGGAATGTTGCGAGGTGAGCGAATAATTGCGACATCTAAACGGTCATCGAGCAACAGGTCAATGAGCAGTAAAGTGTTGGCTTCTTCAAGTTTTAAATTCACTTTCGGATATTGCTGCTGGAAATAGCGAACACATTTAGGAATTAAAGGGTTCAACATTGAAGTCCCTGTAAAGCCTAATCGCAATTGACCGACTTCGCCATTTGCCACTTGTTTAAAAGGTTCGCTGCATCTTCCACACGCTGCTGTACAGGCTGAATGGCATTTAAAAAGGCAAGCCCAGCTTCAGTTAGCTCCACCCCATGAGGTGATCGAATAAATAAGTCTGCACCCAGCTCTTCTTCTAAGTCTCGTATTTGCATGCTTAAAGGCGGCTGGCTCATGTTTAAGCGCTGCGCAGCTTTGGTAAAGTTTTTTCTTCTGCTACCGCTAAAAAGTAGCGTATATCTTAGTTCCATCGCTATATATAAAACATATCATGACCTATTGTTAAATATATTAGAAAAATACCTTTCAAATTGCTAATTTTAATTTATCGAATTTTCTCGATGCAGTATGCCCCCAAAGCACTGCTATTTCTTTCTGTCATGGTCATGATATGAGCTCTTCATCTACACCCAGTACCTTAAACACTGAGGCGACTTCTGTTCTGTCCCGCGAGTGGATTCACAAAGGCACTAAAGCCTATAAGCATGCAGGATTTGCTTTATTCTTGGTTGGCTTTGCCAGCTTCTCACTGATTTATTGTGTACAGCCACTGTTGCCCGCATTTAGCCAAAGTTTCCAAATTAGCCCTGCGAGTAGTTCTTTAGCCCTTTCATTAACAACTGCCTTTTTAGCCATTTCAATTGTGCTATCGAGTGCCTTTTCACAAGCGATTGGCCGTCGTGGCGTGATCTTTACATCTATGTTATGTGCCGCAATTTTAAATATTGTCTCAATGTTTACACCGAACTGGCACAGCTTACTGATGGCGCGTGCTCTAGAAGGCTTGTTGCTCGGTGGTGTACCCGCAGTCACTATGGCGTGGATTGCCGAAGAAATTGCACCTGAGCACTTGGGTAAAACCATGGGTCTATATATTGCAGGTACGGCTTTTGGTGGCATGATGGGCCGTGTCGGCATGGGTATTTTAATTGAGTATTTTTCATGGCGCACAGCTTTAGGTTTACTTGGAGCAATCTGTTTTATTTGCTCAATCGCCTTCGTCAATCTACTGCCAGCCTCACGTAATTTTGTACAGAAAAAAAGGACTGAATTTAGGGTTTCACATGCAAATGTGGCGTACCCATTTAACCAATACAAAACTATTACGTCTGTTTGCCATTGGGTTCTTGCTCACTAGCGTGTTTGTGACCTTGTTAACTATGCCACTTTCCGTTTAAGTGGAGCGCCTTATTCACTCAGTCAGACGCAAATTAGCCTTATTTTCTTGTCGTATAGCTTTGGCATGGTGTCTTCATCGTTGGCAGGAACGCTAGCCGAGCGTTTCGGTAAAAAAACCATGATGATGAGTGGCTTTGCACTCATGATTGTGGTAGCCTCATGACCCTACTCACCTCACTTTTCGGCATTATTATTGGCATTGCATTTATACTACGGGTTTCTTTATTACCCACTCACTTACAAGTAGTTCTGTAGGTGCTGAAAGTAAACAAGCTAAAGCCCACGCCAGTTCACTCTACTTACTTTTTTACTATATGGGCTCAAGTATTGTCGGCTCGGCGGGCGGTTGGTTTTGGCTACACGGCGGTTGGGGTGCGATTGTAGCTTTACCGTCGTACTTTCATTATTTGGAATATTTTAGCGGTTTATACCACACACGCGAAAGCGCATTAATTTTTAAGGTAAAGGAAAATCACATGTCGAATTTATTTGTTTATGGCACTTTAGGCCCGGGTCGTCCTAATGCACATATACTTGAAAATATTGGCGGACAATGGTCAGAAGGTTGGGTAAATGGAAGCTTGCGTAATGAAGGTTGGGGAGCAGATTTAGGTTATCCGGGAATTGTACTTGATGATAGTAGCAATCAAGTGCAAGGTTTTGTTTTTAGCTCAGAACAGCTAGACGCGAACTGGAAATTACTCGATGACTTTGAAGGTGAAGGCTATGAAAGTACCTGTGCAAGTCACTTTAAATAGTGGCGAACGTGTTGATTCGTTTATCTATGTGTTGAAAACTCAATAAATCAAACAGCGTGCTGTCTTCATAAAAGCAGATAGCACGCATCTTTATATTTCACACAGTCGGCACTGTACCACCATCAATCACAAACTCAGTACCCGTAATCGCCGAAGCCCGTTCAGAGACCAAATAAGTAATCAAATCTGCCACCTCTTCAGGTTATTTGGGCGCCCTAACGGAATTCCACCCAAAGCATTCATAATGATTTGCTTCCCACCTTCATAATTTGTTTCTGCTTCGAGTGCAAGACGCTCTGCCAAAGCCACAGCAGCTTCGGTTTCAATCCATCCCGGCGCAACGCGAACAACACGTATTCCCTTTGGAGAAATCTCTTTAGATAAACTTTTACTATATGTAGATACGCCGCTTTTGCTGCTGCATATGCAGTCGTTGATTCTGGTAAAGGCAGTTCTCTCTGAATGGAAGTTACATGAATAATGACACCGGAACCTTGCTCTAACATCAGAGGTATCAATGCCCGATCCAGACGAATGGCGGGCATTAAATTTAAATTAATTTCTCTCTCCCATTCTTCATCACCCAATACAGCAAACCCGCCTGCCGGAGCAGATGAACCACCTAAAACGTGTACAACAATATCAATTTTCCCCCAGTGTTTCTGCACAGCCTGCACTAGCTCACTGCATCCTTTAGCTGTAGTTAAATCAGCTTCAATAAAATGCACATTTTGTGGTAAATCCCGTACAGGATGGCGAGCAGCAGTCATGACTTCCGCACCTACCTCATGTAATGCTCTTACAACAGCGGCTCCTGTTCCCTTACTGCCACCTGTTACTAACGCCTTTTTCCTAAGAGTTGTAAAGGAAAATTCATACGGTAATCTCCAATACTTCAATTTTTTCATCGGTTATCTGGAACGCATAATGTAAATTGATCGGACTACGGGGGAAGTTACCTTCTACACGTGCCAAAACCATGCTTTCCGTTCTGCATCTCTATGCTCAGTGGTTCAGCATAATTCATATTGTTCGAAGCTTGCTGTTTCCAGCCTAAGATAGCCTTATGCCCCATATATTCGTGTCCTTCATCGCGCACGACACCATGCTCTGTAAAACAAGCAACTACTGCTTCTGCCGTCTGCCGATCTGATTCAAAATAGTGTTGAATGATTGATGGCAATAAAATTTGGTGAGCCATATATCTAAGCCTTATATAAATTGATGCTTTCGATTGTAGCCCTACAAGATTCTTATATAAGAGGGATAATATGGGAATGATGCAAAAGCCGGACCTGATTGCGCTTGCAACCATATTGTCATCTTCAGCGCTTAGCCGAAATATTGCCCAGCTAGAACATAATTTAGGAATACGCTTATTTAATCGTACAACCCGTAGTGTTTCACTGACCGAAGCAGGACTACAGTTTTTAAATCGTATTACCCCAGCCTTGGAACAAATTGATCTTGCTGTTCAAGAGACATTAGACCGTCGCGCCACTCCCTCAGGAACATTAAGAATCAATGCGGAAGAAGGTATGTCTCGACAAATTCTGCATTCTGTAATCATTGAATATATCTGTCGCTATCCGGATGTACGAGTTGATCTCGTTTCTGACGGAGAATTCATTGATATTGTGAAAGAAGGTTTTGATGCTGGTATACGTTTCGCGAGTACCGTCCCGCAAGATATGGTTGCCATTGAAATAGGCCCTAATCAAAGCATGGCGGTAGTTGCAACACCAGCTTACCTAAATACACATGGTATCCCCCACATACCTTCTGATTTATTAAAGCATGAATGCATTCGCCTACGATTACCTAGCGGTAAAATTTATAATGGGAATTTACTCAAAACAATGAATCTTTAACGGTCGATGTTTCAGGACATCTTACAATTGATACCTATGTTAGCCATTGATAGTGCTTTATCTGGTATTGGCTTAGCTTATACAGGACATTGGTTTGTCGCTCATCTCATCGAACAAGGTCGACTCATACGTGTTTTGGAGGAGTGGACACCTGCACTATGCAGGTCTATGTTTATATTACCACAAGGAAAACATCCTAGTGCTGCGCTACGTGCTTTCATTGACTTAGCGCGTGAACAGCGACTTATTCCTTCCTATCCCATTCTTTAAACTGTTTGCCATGATCAGATATGAGAAAACATCTAACTGCTCAATTTTGGCTTGTAATTTTTTAAGAAACTGTAAATTCTCACCACATCGCCGGCATAGCTCAGTTGGTAGAGCAACTGACTTGTAATCAGTAGGTCCACAGTTCGAATCCGTGTGCCGGCACCATCATTAAACCTCATGAATATTTGATTTATGGGGTTTTTGTTGTCTGTAATTTTAGGCATAGTCTATCCATCATGTTTTGAAGAAATATACTTATCTAAAAATTTATTATAAATATGAAGTTAAAATAAATTCTAAAAAATTATTATTTTAAAAACTAAATATAATCCCTCTAATTTATTAAAAAATATAATATTAAAATAATAAATATTAAAATATAAGATTATAATGCGCCACCAAATAGGGACCTGTTCATAAGACCTATTATAAAACTTTAATTCATTAAGATACTAACAAGGAAAAATATGAGACTCCGTTTTATTTTACCTACTTTATTTCTAGCTTTACCTTTAACTGCATTTGCTCAAGATACAGCTTCTCAAATACAAACTATTGCAAACCCACCTATTTGCTTAATTGAGGGTACTCCTTCAGCAGAACACTATAAATCTATTAAACGTATTAAAGCCGCGAAAGGAACTTATGGGGGGTTTTGAAGAAGTAAAACCTAAAGTAGCCAATGTTGCCCGTAAATACGGTGCAGATGTAGTGATTAATTATCACCAAAGCCAAAGATTTGGCTTCTGGCCATGGCGTATTGTTCGTCCCGTACTTACAGGTACTGCGGTGAAATGGAATACACCTGTTGATTGTGCAGCATTGGGTGGAAAACAAGTTTATTAATACAAAATGAAAAAAGCCCAACATCCTGTTGGGCTTTTTTCGTATTTCGTTACTAGGTACACTTCCTGTAATACCTCACGTCCTGATGCTTAAACTTATTATTGTTGTTTTACGTTTCGGAACTTCCTGTTCCTGATGAGTTCATCATAGGTAATTCGTGAGGTCATAAAAAGAAGTCATTTTCCCGAATGTCTGTAAGAAAAGGCTTACGGGCCTGTCAGACTACCTCTATCCTTCTTTCTTCTTCTCTATCATTTTTTCAAAGTGTTTAAGGTTGGGGTTCAGCGTATCCCATGCATGGGCTTGGCTCACAAACACCTCTGCTCTGGGCTGATAGAGACTCGGGTCATCAAGCGTACCTGCACGTATTGAAATCATTTCAGGAGCAATTTCAGGTAAGCCAAAAAGCTGGGAACCACAAGTCGGGCAAAAAGCTCGTTTAATCGGTCGGCCAGAAGATCCTAAAGTCTCAAAATATTTAAGCTCGCCACTTACTTTCAATTCAGATTGGTGAAAAAAAGCGATGGGTGCATAGGCTGAACCTGTGGCCTTCTGACAATCACGACAGTGGCAATTAAAGCTATAACGTGGCTCTGCTGCGCTTTGGTAGCTCACCGCTCCACATAAACACGATCCTTGATATTTAGCTGACATGGCTCATCCTATTTTTTATTGCTGTAATTTGAATATAACGTACATATCCATTTTGGTAGAGTTGTTGGCATAACTTTGCGGTCATTTGAATTTTAAAATTTGCCAACCCTCGGCTTTGATTTTGTCGTTGCTGATTTTGAATATACTGTGAAAAACCGAGTAATACTTGCTCAGATAAATCTTCAATGTGAATATCGACAAAACCTTGTTGTTCCAAAGCCGTTCTTAGCAGTTTTTCATTTGGCACAGCATCCCAAACAACGTCTGCTGCTTTGAGTAAATACCGATGTTTTTGTTTTTGTAGGGCAGTCATGTTTTGACATGAGTCGGCACGCATTAAGTAATGAAAACCTAATCGACCTTTTGAATTTAAAACTGGTGTAACCGAATCTAGAAATGAATTTAAATTGCTGTGATAAGCCGCATCGATACATAGCACTACATCGAAGCCTTGTTTTAAATTCAAATTGTTTTAAATTTAAAAAAGAACCACAGAAAATCTGACTTATTTCGGGAATAAGCTTTTGAATTTTATGAACGCATTGGACTTGTAAGTCAACTGCACTAAGGCTTTTAGGCTGATAATGCTTTAACCAGTACAACAAACTTGCACCCTGTCCGCAGCCTAAATCTAAGAGATGATCTTTTGAATTTAAATTGACAGCTTGTGCCAAATGATCAGCCAATTGGCGACAAGCTTCACGGTAGCTTTGGGTATTTTTCCAAAAACCCAAATTTGTCCAAGCAAGCTCCCCATCATCTCCCAAGTTTGATGCATCAATTGCATATTTATGAGGGATAAGCCTAGAGAGAGCTGCTCGAACTTTTGTTTTCACAATTTTAGTAGCCGAGTTCTGGGGCAACTTCTACCTTAGGTTTTAAACCTACAAATGGTAAAGGTGCACCTAAAATTTCAGCAATATGCATGGCAGAAGTGACTGCTGACTCTAAAATTGGCAAGCCATCGCACGACCATGAACCACAGTAGAATACTTTACGGCTTGGGTCTAAATGACGTTGTTGCAATTCTTTGTTTAAAGCAACCGTTTGCGAGTCTACAACCGCACGCGTTAAAGTCACTTTGGAAATCACTTTTTTAGGGTCAATATCAACCACTGGACGCCAAGTTTGGAATACAGGATTTTTACCTACGAGTGTTGGCTCGACCGCATTCATCCATACAGTGAATTGCTGACGCGTAAACTTACGGTCCATCATGTAGCTCAACACTGACCAGTCTTTACGGCGTGGAGGCATGACTGTCGCATCGGTATGAATCACAAGATCGCCTTGTTCAAAGCGGAATTGCTTAAGCAAGTTCATATCTTCTGCAAATTGTTCAGGATTTAAAAACTCATCGATTTTAGATGTTGGCGTTGCAACAATCACTCGATCAAATAAGTTCTGTTCACCTTGGCTATTTTCAACCAGTACTTTTTCGCCTTGTTGCTCAACTTTCTTAATTGCCGATCCGCTATGGATATCGATGCCTTTAATCAAGCTATCTACAAATGCTGGTGTGCCACCTTTCATGCGCAACAACATGTCGCCATCAGTTAAGTGACGTAAAAACTCAAGTAGGTTTTTTGCAGGCCAATCGCCAATTGTTTTTGGATTACACGTACAAATTGTATAGAGCACTGGCATAACCACGCCATGCCAGAATACTTCTTCAATATCGTTCTGATTAATAAATTCAGCAAGGGTAATATCTTGATTTTTAGATTTGAAAAACTGGTGAATCGCAGTTTTTAATTGCAACATCCCTTTCACAAGACGCCAGCCATATTGCTGAATGCCTTTACGGTTATTAATAATCGGGAAATTACCAATACGGCTACGAGAAGTCGTTAACCATGTTTCCGTACGATCTTCGAATAACCAACTACAAGACATATAAGTACGAACCGGGAAGGTTTTAATACCTAAATGAGCAGCAAGGCTAAGTGTATTTTTCCATAAGTGAGGATTCATCACACGTAGCGGTGCATCAATAATTCCACCATCGAACTCAATGCTATGGCTATCCATTCCCCGGCCAGGAAGTGCTTCAAATATCGTGATCGTATGCCCTGCATCTTTCAGAATTCTTGCTGCCGCAAGCCCTGCCATTCCACTGCCAATAATTGCGATATTCAAAATGATGTCCCATTTTTCGAGAATTTTTTTGATTATCACTCATACCCTAAAAAAACGCCGTATTAAAAACTACCAGATTTTTATTTTTTGCATCAATTTATATATAAGAAATTTAAAAGATTCAGCCAGAAGTTTTTCATAAAATTTTACAAAAGCAGATGAAGGCATAAAACTCTATATTTTTTAAAAATTTAAAAAAAATCTTTTAAATAAAATAAGATAATTTAACTATATTTATATCATTTGTTTTACAAGTATCTTTTTTTAATATATTATTAACTCATAATAATGAGAAGCAAATCACACAAAACAATGCCGAAACAACAATGAAAACCATCATAAAAATAGAACCTTTACAGCGAAAAAGCCCGCTATTCACACTTGATAGCGGGCTTTTTATTACTTTGCTTTTAGAGCTTAATCGAACGCAATTCGGCAATTTATGCTTCTTGCATGATTGAACCGAATTTTCCACGATTAAAATCATTAATCGCTTCCATAATCTCGGCTTTGGTATTCATGACGAATGGACCATAACCTTCGATTGGTTCATTGAGTGGTTGGCCAGTTAACACTAAGAATTTAGTGTCTTCTTCTGCATTCAAACTAAACTCAACACCCTCACGAGACAAAATCGCAACGGTTTTACCTTCAAGGCGATTTGCATCATTGACCACAACCGCGCCATCTAATACTACAACAAGCGTGGTGTAACCTTCAGGTACATAGAGAGTATGTTTTTGGCCTTTAGCCAATTTACCATCCCATACATTTAATGGACTAAATGTAGTTGCAGCACCTTTTGCATCTGCATATTCACCAGCAATCACACGTAAATGACTACCGTGCTCGTCTAGTGCAATGTCTGGAATATCTTTCGCTTCAATCGCTTGGTATTTTCCAGGCGTCATTTTTGAATGAGCAGGTAAATTTACCCACAATTGCACCATTTCAAACAGACCACCATGCTCTGCAAATTCAGGAGAATGGAACTCTTCATGCAACACGCCTGCACCCGCAGTCATCCATTGCACATCACCAGTTTTAATGGTTCCGCCGCCGCCGCTTGAATCTTTATGAGTTACTTCACCTTGGTAGGCGATGGTCACTGTTTCAAAGCCACGGTGAGGATGCGAACCGACACCTTGCTGTTCAGTCGTTGGCGAGAATGTATAAGGCGCTGCATAATCGAGTAGCAAAAATGGACTTAGGGTTTGGCCTAAACGGTCATAAGAGAATAGGTTATATACAGGGAAACCATCACCCACCCAATGCATGTGGTTATTTTGATATGCACCAAGAAATTTCTTCATCTGATCTCTCCTATATATGTAGGATTTTCTTGAACTGAGATTGATTTTACGCCCCAATAATTGCAGTTTATAGATCAGGATTAGCAACACATTATTTCATCTATGAGACAATCCCTCTTTTTCAGAAAGTGTCTCGTTGATCGTCCTATTTTTAAAATTCTTAATCCTATTTTTTAGACTTAAACACAACATAAAACTCAACTAGCATAATTTTAGGCAATAACGACCTACTCAATAATTTTTGATTATTCATTTAGATAACACGAGGAAATAAAAAATGGCTCAAGATTACGTGCGCTTAGACAAGGATAATGCTGCGGTTCTTTTAGTTGACCACCAAGCAGGTTTACTTTCTTTAGTTCGAGATATCGACCCAGATAAATTTAAAAACAACGTATTAGCGCTTGCAGATGCGGCGAAATATTTCAATTTACCGACTATTCTCACTACCAGTTTTGAAAACGGTCCAAATGGTCCTTTAGTTCCAGAGTTAAAAGAACTTTTTCCAGATGCACCTTTTATTCCACGCCCTGGTCAAATCAACGCTTGGGACAATGAAGACTTTGTAAAAGCGGTCAAAGCGACAGGTAAGAAACAACTGATTATTGCAGGTGTAGTGACTGAGGTTTGTGTAGCATTCCCAGCTTTATCTGCCCTCGCAGAAGGTTTTGAAGTATTTGTGATTACTGATGCTTCTGGTACTTTCAATGAATTAACCCGTGACGCTGCTTGGGACCGTATGTCAAAAGCAGGTGCTCAGCTCATGACTTGGTTTGGTATGGCATGTGAGTTACACCGTGACTGGCGTAATGATGTGGAAGGTCTCGGTGCACTCTTCTCAAATCATATTCCTGATTACCGTAACCTGATGACCAGCTATAGTTTTAATACATCGCAAAAATAAGCTGAATTGCTAAGATTAGAGTGCCTAAGCGCTCTAATCTTAAATTTAAATGGATTGATCGGACATTGATAAGCTCTTTTGATGATTTTTATTATTTCTATTTAGTCGTAAAACACGGCGGCTTTAGTGCGGCCAGTGAAGCCGAAAATATAAGTAAATCGAAACTCAGCCGACGTATTATTGATCTTGAAAATAAATTTAATGTGAGCCTGATTCAAAGAACTACCCGCCATTTTAAAGTGACCGACTTGGGTCAAGAATTTTATGAGGAATGCTGCAAAGTTATTGCTCAAGTTGAATGTGCAGAAAACGTTTTGTTAAAGCAAAAAAGTGAACCGCAAGGGGTAATAAAAGTAAGCTGCCCGCCCTTAATGATGCATTTTCAAATTAGAAAAATTTTAAATCAGTTTTTAAAAACCTACCCTAAAGTTGAAATATCGCTTGAGCTGACGAGCCGTCGAGTAGATATTTTGCATGATGATATCGACCTCGCCATTCGTACCAATTTCGAACCGAATGAAGATTCAAATTTAATTGTTCGTGATGTGATTAAAACCGACCACTGCCTAGTGGCTTCGCCTGAATTATTGCAAGGTCATACTATTGAGCATTATTCCGAGTTACAGGAATTTCCAAGTATTAGCTTAGGGACTCAAAAACAAAATTATATTTGGCATTTATGCAATATTCGTAACGGTGAATCGGTTGATGTGCCTTATCAACCACGAATAAAAAGTAATGATTTGGCAGGCGTTTACTATGCCGTGATGGATGGTTTAGGCATTGCCGATCTTCCCTTTTTAACTGTCGAATCTGAAATTCGTAAAGGCACACTGGTTCATATTCTTCCTGACTGGAAGTCGAATATTGGCATGCTACAACTGGTTTATGTGTCCAGAAAAGGCCAACGTCTTGTGGTTGAAAAACTCATTGAAACCCTGATTGAAGAACTCAGACGTTTACCAGAAAGCCATGAAGGATACCTACCGACTTAAATAAAAAACCGGTCATGAATGGGCATGACCGGTTTTTTGTGACACATCACATACAGCATAACTGCATGTTTTCGTTCAGAACAAAACGATCTCGTTTGGTTCCTTACTCAGATAAGTCTACGCAGAGGTATTTCATTTCGACATATTCTTCGATGCCGAATTTTGAACCTTCACGGCCTAGACCTGACTGTTTTACGCCACCAAACGGAGCAACTTCATTTGAAATCGCGCCCGTGTTAATGCCGACCATACCGTACTCAAGTGCTTCACCCACTCGCCATTGACGAGCTGTGCTTTGAGTAAATAAATAAGCAGCTAAACCAAACTCGGTATCATTCGCCATCGCCACTGCTTCATCTTCAGTTTTAAAGCGGAATAGTGGTGCAAGCGGACCAAAAGTTTCTTCTTTAGACACTTTCATGTCTTGAGTTACGCCAGTTAAAACCGTTGGTTCAAAGAATGTGCCACCAAGTGCCGAGCGTTGACCACCAATACGAACTGTTGCGCCTTTCTCGGTTGCATCTGCAATATGAGACTGAACTTTTGCAATCGCATCTTCATCAATTAAAGGCCCTTGGGTTGAACCTTCTTGACGGCCGTCACCAACTTTAAGCTTAGACACAGCTTCAACCAGACGCTCTGCCAATGCATCGTAAATACCGTCTTGAACATAAATACGGTTAGCACACACACAGGTTTGACCGCTGTTGCGATATTTACTTGCCATAATGCCTTGAACAGCTTGTTCAAGATTAGCATCATCAAATACCACAACTGGTGCATTACCACCAAGTTCAAGCGAAAGCTTTTTAATGGTTGGCGCACATTGTTGCATCAAGATACGGCCAACTTGGGTTGAACCTGTAAAGCTGAGCTTACGAACAATATCGCTTTCGCATAGGGTTTTACCAACTTCAACTGCATCACCACTAATGTTAATTAAAACATCAGCTGGTAAACCTGCCTGTAAAGCCAATACTTCAAGCGCATAAGCGGTTAACGGCGTTTGTTCTGCTGGTTTAACCAACATTGAACAACCCGCAGCAATCGCTGGACCTGCTTTACGCGTAATCATGGCAGCCGGGAAATTCCACGGCGTAATTGCAGCAGTAACCCCAATCGCTTGTTTAATCACAAGCAAACGTTGATTTGGCAACGTAGGTGTTAAGATTTCACCATCAATACGACGCGCTTGCTCTGCAAACCAACGAATAAATGATGCTGCATAACCAATTTCACCACGTGCCTCTGCCAATGGTTTACCTTGCTCAGCAGTTAAAATTTGAGCCAGATTTTCTTTGTGCTCGAGCATGAGGTTATACCATGCCAATAGCACATCAGCACGCGCCAAGGCGGTTTGCTTTTTCCAAGCAGCTTGCGCTTTTGCTGAACGATTAATTGCGGCCTCAACCCCTGCACGGTCATAGGTTTTTACCCATGCCAAAGTTTCACCCGTAGCAGCATCATTTACCTCGACATAGTCATTTGATGCAGGTGCTTCTAATGAAATATCAGGATGTTTTAATAAATACTGCAAATTATTTTGAATCATGCAGATTGCTCCATTGCTTTTGCACTACCTGCTTTTAGAGTTGCAAAACCTTGTTTCAAGATATTAAGGCCTTGGCGGAATTGTTCAGCAGGAATGGTTAATGGATATAAGAAACGAATTACATTACCGTATTTACCACAAGTAAGAAGTAACAACCCGTTTTCCATTGCATAGTTTTGTACAACTTTTGCTTGTTCAGCTGTTTCAAGCTCTACTGCAACCATTGAACCTAAAGCACGAATATCAGTTACTACGTCGCCTGTTGCTTGTTGAATATCTTTAAGGGTAGCTACTAACTCTCCACCTAATTCATTTGCACGGTCGCATAGGTTTTCTTCTTCAATCGCATCAATCACAGCATGCGCAGCAGCAACCGCAATCGGGCTACCTGCGTAAGTACCACCTAGTCCACCTGGGTTAGGAGCGTCCATCACTTCTGCACGGCCAACAACACCTGAAATTGGGAAACCGCCGCCCAAACTTTTCGCCATCGTAATGAGATCTGCTTTAGTCTCGTAATAGTTCATTGCGAACAATTTACCAGTACGAGCAAAACCTGATTGCACTTCGTCAGCTACAAGTAAAATACCGTGCTTGTCGCAAATTGAACGTAAACGTTTTAAGAATTCAGCAGGCACCACATTGAAACCACCTTCACCCTGTACTGGCTCAAGTACGATTGCTGCAACATCATGTGGTGCAATATCTTCACTGAAAATATCTTCAATGCTTTCAATCGCCGCGTCTACTGAAATACCTTTAGCAGGTACAGGATAACGCGCATGGAACACACCCGCTGGCATTACACCGAAATCACGTTTGTAAGGTGCAGTTTTACCTGTCATTGCCATCGTCATGAATGAACGACCGTGGAAACCGTTACCGAAAGTGATAATGCCGTGACGACCTGTGTAGCAACGAGCAATCTTCACCGCATTTTCAACTGCTTCTGCACCTGTAGTGAAAAAAGCAGACTTTGCAGGACCAGCAATTGGCGCGCGTTCATTAATACGCTCAGCTAAAGCTACATAGCTTTCATATGGTGTTACTTGATAGGCAGTATGCGTAAATTTAGTAAGTTGTTCAGTCACCGCTGCAATCACTTTAGGGTGGCGATGGCCTGTATTTAAAACCGCGATACCACCAGCAAAGTCGATAAATTGGTTGCCTTCCTTGTCCCAAAGCGTAGCATTTTCAGCTTTTTCCGCATACCACTGGCACATCACGCCTACACCACGTGGAGTTGCTTGCTGTTTACGTGCGTTAAGTGCAGAATGTTGATTATCCATTTGATTCCCTCATATTTTCATCATCAGTTGCAGCTTTGGTTTCTTGCATCCTGTGCTTAATTTTCAGGGTGCTTTACAACGACTGCCTATGCATGTAATTTCGCTCGTCTGATGCCAACTGACGAGAGCCACTTTTTAACTGTAGGAGAGAGCCAATTGCGTAGTTTACTTGGAGATCATTTGCTGCAACGACTCCAACAGGACACTGAAGGGAAACTACATCAACGCCTTTTCCGTTGCCTGCGTGGTGCCATTATTGATGGAGTCATCCAGCCCAAGACTCGTCTACCTGCCTCACGCGACTTAGCCAGTGAAATTCATGTTTCAAGAAATACAGTGCTTAGTGCCTATGAACAGCTACAAGCTGAAGGCTACTTAGAAGCCCGTACGGGACACGGCACATGGGTTGCCGAAAAATTACCAGAGAGTTTTTTAAATACACAAAATAAGAAAAAAGTAGTTTCTAGCCCTAAAGTTCAAAGCTCTTATGCGCTCTCAAATCGAGGCTCAAACTTATTAGGCTATGCCGCAGCCTCGCCGCATCAATGGGGAGCTTTCGTGCCGGGAGCGCCCGATGTAACTGAGTTCCCACATCATATTTTTAGTCGCATTCAGGCCCGTTTAAGCCGCGAACCAGACATTAACCGTTTAATTTACAGTAATGCTGGTGGCTGTATTGAGCTTCGAAGTGCATTGGCAGATTACTTACGTGTTGCGCGTTCAGTCCAGTGCGATGCTGACCAAATTATTATTACCGAAGGCATTCACCAAGCGATTGATTTAGTCTCACGTGCGCTCAGTGATATGGGAGACAAAATCTGGATTGAAGATCCTGCTTATTGGGGAATGCGTAATACATTGCGTATTAATGGTCTAGATATTCAGCCGATGCCTGTCGATGCTGAAGGCATTATTCCTGAGGAAAATCCGGCCAAGCCTCCTAAACTCATTTTTGTCACGCCTTCACATCAATATCCGCTTGGCTCACATTTAAGTCTTGATCGTCGCAGACAATTGATTCAAATCGCACGTCAGCACAATAGCTGGATTGTCGAGGATGACTATGACAGTGAGTTCCGTTTCTCGGGTCAGCCTTATCCCTCTTTACAAGGTTTAGAAAATGATGCGCCTGTGCTGTACATGGGCACGTTTAGTAAAACTATTTATCCATCCTTAAGAATTGGCTATTTAGTCGTACCTAAGCCGTTATTTTCACCATTACGCATTGTAGCAGCCGAGCTTTATCGTGGTGGACACTTGCTTGAGCAAAAAGCCCTAGCTGAATTTATTCGTGAAGGCCATTATGAAGCGCATATTCGCCGTATGCGCCTACTTTATGGCAAGCGCCGCGACTACTTGGTGAGCTTAATTCAACGTTATCTTGGCCCCGAATTTATTCATGAATATGACGAAGCAGCAGGATTACATCTGGTTTTAAAACTGCCAAACTCTTGCGATGATGTCGCGATTGCAGCCACAGCGCTTGAACGTGGTGTCAAAGTTCGCCCACTTTCACAATACTACATGCAGTCGCATGCACATGCAGAGCGTGGTTTACTGATGGGCTTTGCTTGTGTAAATGAAAAAGATATGGTGATGGCTTTTGGCGTCTTGCTCCAATGCTTACGTGAAGCAGGCGTACCTACGCTAAATTAACTTCCCTCTGTTATTAAAACAAATAAAAAAGAGCCTGTTTGTAAGGCTCTTTTTCATTTAAAAATTTAAACTAACTTTTCTTCATGACTATGAGTTAAATGGGTCGCTCGACGATCTTTACCCCAACCTAGCTTTTCAGACAACAAACCGAAGAACACAATAATGCCGAACAGCGCTGTGGTGTAAATCACTTCTTTAAAGTAGGTGCCTTCAATCAACATGGTAAGAATTGCACCAATAATTGCAAAGATCACCACATAAGTTAGATAAGGGAACATCCACATTTTAAAGTCAATTTTCACGCCTTCAGCTTCAAGCTTTTTACGCATACGAAGCTGAGAATAAGCAATAGTCAGGTATACATAGAGTGTTGCCGCACCAGTGGTTAGCATGAAAAAGTCATAAACATTCATACTCTCGGTTGCAGTTAAAACTACCGCAATTACAGAGAAGAAGCATGACACAATCACGCCCACCCAAGGGCTGCTTTTACTGTTCACAGAACCAAAACTTTTCGGCGCATCACCACGTTTAGCTAAAGAGAACAACATACGTGAACACGTATAAAGTGCTGAATTAAAGCAACTACATACTGATGTTAACACCACAAAGTTAACGATATGGCGCGCCCCTGGAATACCCAGTGCAGACAGAGTCACACTATAAGTACCCCACGTGGAATCTTTCAAAAGTTCATTATTGTGAGGAATCAAACACACCGCCACAAACATTGAGCCTACATAGAATAAAATAATTCGCCAAACAACCGAGTTCGATGCTTTACGAATTTCTTTCGATGGATTTGCCGATTCTGCCGCTGCCACGGTAACAATTTCAGCGCCAATATAGGCAAACATGACTCCCAGTAGGGCTGTAATAACGGATGAGCCACCATTTGGCATAAAGCCTTGAGAAGTTAAATTACTCATACCAGAAGCAGCCGGATTACCCCAAGGCCACAAATGCATGATGGCTAAACTACCAATCACAAGGAAAATAACAATCGCGATGACTTTGATGAGCGCAAACCAGAACTCAAATTCACCATAGTTTTTCACGTTTTGTAAATTGACGACAACCAGTGCACCAATCACCACGACCATATAGACCCAGATCGGTATAAACGGGAACCAATTGTTTAGAATTTTACCTGCTACATAGGCTTCCCAACCCATGAGCATGGCCAGAGTACACCAGTACAACCAACCAATTGAAAATCCTGCCCAACGGCCAATCGCACGGTCCGCATAAGTTGAGAAAGAGCCACTATCAGGGTTTAAAACGGCCATCTCGCCTAACATACGCATGATGAACCAAACGAGTAAACCACCTATAGCGTAAGTTAGAAAAACTACAGGTCCTGTATTGTAAATAATACTGCCCGAGCCAACGAATAGAGAGCCACCAATAACCCCCGCAATCGAGATCATAGTGAGGTGGCGTGATTTGAGTCCATGTTTTAAACTTTGGGAGTGATTGGCTTCAGAACCATTTTGATGAGCTGCCATATCATTTTCCTTAATATATGGAGGATATCGGCTAGTCTCGGAAACCCTCCGAAGCCAAAAAATATCCCCTAAAAATTTAGCCGTTCTGCCCAATTCCTAAAACAGAAAATTCACTGAGCTTATCCGGCGCTTCCGTATGCATACTTCCAATGGCTTTAATTTGTCGTTTCGGCACTCAAGAAACGAGAGCCATTTTTGTAATAAAAGAGAGAGCCAATTGCAAAATTTATACGCAAAATTGGCCCTTTTTGTAGGGGAGGTTGCTAAATAGCTTTTAGTTCTTATTTTAATCAGATTGAAATTCTTTAGTTCTGTTCAGAAATTAACAATGCTTTTGTGCCTGTTTCCAATGCTCTAAATATATGTTTCTGGTCAGCTGGATAACAAATATAGTCTCCAACACCGAGCTCAACCGCTTCATCAATTAAGCCCACCAAAGCTTTACCTTCAACCACAATAATATGCTCCACAGAACCGACCGGATGGGGTTCTGAAAGTCGATCTTCGCCCGGCTCAACAATCAATAAATAAACATCTCGGCGCGCATGCGGCGGACAAGTTGCCAACAAAATTGCTTTGTAATTGGCAATCTCCGAACTCACCGTTGGCCCATCACCACAGCGAATGACTTGCACTTGATTGCTCGGTTCTTCCATCAAACGTGCAAATGGAATATTGAGTGCAACACAAAGTGCCCACAAGGTTTCAATACTTGGATTACCTTGTCCTGCCTCTAATTGTGACAGTGTAGATTTGGCAACACCTGCACGGCGCGCAACCTCTGCCAATGAAAGCCCTGCTCTTTGACGTTCACGCGTTAAACCTTTGGCAATAATTTCGATTGGCTGAGACATTCACCACATCCGTTCTATAAAAAAAACGATCGTTCGTTTTGACAAAACAATCAGACTTATTCATTATAATGGAAAATCGTTCGTTATATCACACCATGACTACCTACTCTTTGATTAAAAAACTAAGTAAAGACACTACCCGCTCGATTTTCTTTGTATGTCTAGCAACGAGCGTCGTTGGTATGTCTTTAGGTTCACTTGCTGCAAGTTATGGCTTAGCGCTGTGGATTCCACTTTGCCTATCCGTATTTGTGCTCGCAGGAACTGCTGAATTTATTTTTATTGGATTCTTGGCTGTAGGGGGTAGTCCGATTGCGGCTGCAATTGCAGGACTACTCGTCAATTTAAGACATCTGCCTTTTGGCATTGCGGTCAATGAACTAATCCGTGGCAAATATTCTCGATATTTCGGGGCTCATATCATGAACGATGAAAGCGTTTTGTTTGGTATGGCACAGCCCGATTTTGAGACGAAAAAAGCTGCTTACTGGTTATGTGGTATAGGCATTATGCTCAGTTGGCCACTGGGTGTAACAGCAGGTTATTTTATTGGAAGCGCTATTCCAGACCCTAAAACATTCGGCTTAGATGCCATTTTCCCTGCTATTTTAATTGCACTTACCTTTTCGGCTTTAAAGAATAAAACCACTAGAAAAGCTGCATTTGCCGGATCAACTTTAGCCCTGATCACCACGCCCTTTTTGGCCTCAGGACTTCCAATTCTGATTTCACTTTTTGGCTTGATATGGGGTAGAAAGAAATGAGTCAACAGTTACTCATTATTTTAGGTATAGGCTTACTAGCACTTGGAACCTATGGCATTCGCTTTGCTGGTTTTCACTTGGGTGCCAAGTTTTCGTTTTCTGAAAAATACCAAGTTTTACTGTCAAACGGTGCAACGGTCTTGCTCTGTGCGATTGCTGTGACGACGACATTTTTTGAAGGTCAACATTTCGCGGGGTTCGCACGCATATTTGGGGTGGCCCTAGCGCTTTTCTTAGTGTGGAAAAAAGTACCGCTTTTATTGGTGATTTGCTTGGCAGCCGCGGGCACGGCACTTATCCGTTTGCTTGGGATTGAGTAATAAAAAAGGCGAGATAAACTCGCCTTTTTTGAAACTTTGATTAGAACGGTAAATCGTCGTCTAAATCAGCTGGTGCAGAAGCTGGTTGTTGCGGAGCTTTAGGCGCAAAACCACCCGCTTGAGGGTTGCTTCCACCATTGCCGAAACCACCTTGGTTACCATAACCACCACTGTTTTGACCGTAGCCGCCACCTTGGTTGTTATTATTTTGATAACCATTACCACCCTGTTGAGGTGCGTTAAAACGTGGTTGATTAAAATCATTACCGCCAGCGAAACCTTGTTCACCTTGTTGACGAGCATCTAACATCTGCATCTGATCGCCACGGATTTCTGTTGTATAACGCTCTTGGCCATTTTGGTCTGTCCACTGACGTGTACGTAATGAACCTTCAATATAAACCTTAGAACCTTTACGCAAGAATTGCTGAGCAATTTCCCCTAAACGGTTATGCAATACAATACGGTGCCATTCTGTTTGTTCTTTACGTTCACCGGTATTTTTATCAGTCCAAGCTTCACTTGTCGCGATTGAAAATTGGGTCAACGAGCCCCCATTTGGAAAAGTTTTTGTTTCAGGATCACGACCCAAAGTACCAACCAAAATAACCTTATTTACACCACGCATTAGCTGTCTTCATCCTATACATTTCTATGTTTTACTTTATAAGAGTTATGCTTAAATGGCTACCTCTTTACCGAACAACTGCGTTAAATCACGTCGCGCAGCATCATCTAGAGACTGTTTATCGACTTTAATATAAGCAACTTGCTGGTCAGGCATCACCACAACTTCTTCGATACCACGAATTGCCAATAGCTGTGTGGTCCACTCATTCACCTGTTGCACTTGCGGCAATGGCAACACAATCGATGACAAATACCGCGGCTGAGCTAAACCAAAACTAATTAGCAACCATATTATAGCAATCCCTGCCAAGACACTCCATCCAATCGCAGTATTATGTAACATCAATAATTGACCACCTAGTGTGCCACCAAAAAAAGCGCCTAAAAACTGACTACTGGCATTTACGCCCATAGCAGTTGCTTTTGACTGGATTGGAGCAGACTTCGACAACCAAGAAGGTAATAAAGCCTCCATCACATTAAATGCAATAAAGAAAATACCTAAACCTGCAAGCAGAACATATTTTGATTGATAACCAAATATGAGCAGCAACAAACCTGCAATAATGCCTGTAATTGCCGTTAAGAAAATCCCGCGCATTTTGCGATATTTTTCAGCAATGATAATGCTTGGAAATGCAAAGAACAGGCTAATGACTAACAGGGGCAAATACACCAGACCATGACTTGCCAGAGGAATATGAGCGAACTCAATGAGTTGTGAAGGCACATAAATAAACATGGCTGTCAGTAATAAATGCAGTGCAAAAACCGAAACGTGTAAACGGTTTAAATCACCCATTTGAATGACTTGCTTAAGCTGTGCCATGTAGCCTTGCTGATAATTACGATGATGGCGAGTTACTTTAGGTACTAGCAATAACATCGCTATCGCAATCAAGCCCATAATAGTCGTCACAAAGAACAAACCAGAAATGCCGACAAGGCTTGTGAGCCAAGGCCCTAAACTAAAGGCCACTACAAAAGATAGCCCAATACTCATGCCCATCGCGGCCATGGCTTTAGTACGCTGCTCTTCGCGCGTCACATCGGCTAAAAGTGCCATCACAACAGCTGAAACTGCGCCAGCACCAGCGATAGCACGACCAATAATTACGCCATAAATCGTGTCAGATAAACCCGCAATTGCACCACCAATGGCAAAGAGTAATAGACCAAATACCACAAGTGGTTTACGGCTAAAACGGTCTGCTAGTAAGCTAAATGGAATTTGTAAAATCGCCTGACTTAAGCCATAGACGCCTACAGCCAAACCAATGAGTGCTGGAGTTGCATATTGATATGACTGCCCAACTACAGAAAAGACAGGAATAATCATGAACAAGCCCAACATGCGTAGTGCGAAAATACTACTTAAGGCAAAAGTTGAGCGACGTTCCAAAGCATTCATCATATCAATACACGTTATCAAACTAGGTAAATTATAAGCCGATTCGTTTCTAAAAATACGGAACACCTTATTTAAAATAACGATTTGGGCTTAAAAAAATAAAGAGGCATTTAGCCTCTTCATTCTATCGAACTTTACTGAAAATTAGCTTAAGGCGACTGTTGCTCACGCTTCGAATATTGAATTGAAGCAATGACAGCCCAAACAATAAACGCTACACCAATTAAACCAGTCACAACTTCAGGTACATGTACGCCTGTACCACTTGCAATCATAATGAATGCTAAAGCACCAATCGCATAATGCGCACCATGTTCTAAGAACACATAAGCATCTAGTGTGCCTTTTTCTACAAGGTAAACTGTCATTGAACGGACAAAAATAGCACCGATTGCAAGGCCCAGCATAATCACAACAACGTCGCTAGTAATTGCAAAAGCACCGATCACACCGTCAAAACTGAATGATGCATCTAATACTTCAAGATATAAGAAACCACCGATACCCGCTTTCACTACACCAGAAGCAGCACCTGATCCGTCTTTCATGACAGCATTGCCATCTTCATCAATTTCAGGTTCACCACCTAACATATGGCTTAATACTTCTACACCAATATAAACCACAATGCCCCAAATACCAGCCATAGTCACAACAAGGCGCTGAGATTCGTCAACGTTTGCTGCCATAATTAGCATTGCAATGAGAGCAATAAAGACAGACATTGCTGGTACGCTTGCTAAACTAGAAAGTTTAGCTTCAAGCCATCTGAACCAATGAGTTTCTTTCTCTTCATCAAAAAAGAAGTTCAAGAAAACCAATAGTAGGAATGTTCCACCAAAAGCAGAGATCTCGGCGTGGTGGGCCATTAATCGCTCAGAATACGTTTTTGGATCGTTGAGTGCCAATTTAGCCACTTCAATCATTCCCATATCTGCAGTAACGGCGACAATCGCCACTGGAAAAATTAAACGCATACCAAAAACGGCGATTAAAATACCAACCGTCAAAAAGAGCATTTTCCAGAACGGATCCCAATTACGTAGAACCGAGGCATTTACGACAGCATTGTCAAAAGATAAAGAGACCTCCATTACAGCTAAAATGGCTGTAATCGTTAAAGCTTTAAGCATGGTAGACACGCCCGCTTCAGGTCCATGGGTAAAACCCCAATACGCCGATAGTGCTAAACACACCACCGTGAAAAATATCGAAAATCGGAAATGCTTCATGGATCAGACCTATACCAAGAATAAATTTAATCTTTCTTAAAAACCGCCGCTATTATATCGATAATTCACCACAAAACGATGTCGTTTTGTGCCGTTATTACTGTTACTTTATCTATCTGTTTAATAAAGAAATTTATAATGTTTGATTAACTTGTTAATCGTGTTAAATATTTTCTTGCGATATATCTATCATTATTATTTTTGTATTTTAAAATTGATTTAAAATCTGGTTCAGCTGTCTTAAATTAAATGGAATGTTTTTATGCTTTTTTCTCAAGAACTTTGGCAACGCAATTTAAATTTATATCAAAAAATTTTAGACCTGCCTTTTAATCAGGAACTTGCTCACGGTACTTTAGATAAAGAAGCTTTTTGTCATTATGTGATTCAAGATGCTCAATACTTAGTGGCCTATGGTCGTGTGCTTGCTGTTGCAGCTGCGAAAGCTTTTGACGCTGACGATATTATGCAATTTTCAGATGCAGCTAAAATTGCGATTGTGGTTGAGCGCAGTTTGCATGATGACTTTATGAAAAACTTTGGGGTAACCAAAGAAGAATTTAAAAATACGCCGCTAACCTTGGCAGGCCACCACTACACTTCATTTTTAACAGCAACTGCTTGGTCTGAAAGCTATCCAGTTGTGCTTGCGGCCCTACTACCGTGTTTCTGGATTTATGCTGAAGTCGGTAAAGATATTGTAAATAAATCAATTCCAAATAACCCTTACCAAGCATGGATTGATACTTACGCTGGTGAAGAGTTTCATACAGCGGTTCGTAATGTGATTGCGACAGTAGATAAAGTTGCAGCACGTTGTGATGCAGATACTTTAGAAAAAATGCATGCAGCCTATACCATGGGTGCAAAACTTGAATGGTTATTTTGGGACAGTGCCTACCACAAAAGGCAATGGTTAGGTTTAGATCATATTTAAAACTTAAAAAGAATCGGTCAGATCGTTCAAGATGCTGACCGTTTTTAAAAAATGTGAGACAGATATGTATATCGGCGAATTAGCATCTTTAACTGGAGCCACTCCTAAAGCCATTCGGCATTATGAGAAATTAGGCTTACTACCAGTCGCAAAAAGAAAGGGAAATTATCGTGTTTATGAAGCACTGGATGTTCAAGCGGTTAAGATGATTCGCCTCGCGCAAGCTGTCGGATTTAGCCTTTCAGAACTGTATGACTTGTCAGCTTTAAAATATAAAAATAATCGTTTTCCTGTAGAAATTGCACAGCAGCTTATTCAAAAAAAGAATCAACAAATTATTGAGCAAAAAAAAGCGTTAAATCGTTTACAAGAAGATTTAAAGCAACTGGAAGATGAGATTATTCAGACTTATATTACCAATAAGATTTCTGCCTAAAACAGCTAGTTAAAATCTGCAAATAGCTTTCAAAATGAGTGCTTGACTCTGCCCTTAGGGACAAGGTTTATCGTAATGACTTCTTTTATTACGGACCAATAAAATGAGTGCTTATCTTTCTTTATTTAAATTTAAAAATTCAACAGCATTAATTACAGGCGCATCTTCAGGAATAGGCAAAGCCTATGCTCATAAACTTGCATCTTTAGGAATTCATTTAATTTTAACAGCACGCTCTGAGCAGAAACTAAATGATTTAGCCGATGGACTTAGAAAAACATATAACGTGAATGTTGAGGTGATCGTTTTAGATTTAGCTCAACCCAATTCAGCTCAGAGCTTATTTGATGAAGTGCAAGCTAGAAAATTATCGGTAGAGATTTTAATTAATAACGCAGGATTTGGAAAATGGACTAAATTTCTAGATCAATCTGTATCTATCTATCAAGAAATGATTACGCTAAATATCAGCAGCGTAACGTCTTTATGTTATCTATTTTTGCCCCACATGCTTACGAACAAAAAAGGCATCATGATTAATATTTCATCTACAGGTGCGTTTCAACCCCTGCCTTATATTGCTGTGTATGGGGCAACTAAATCTTATGTATTGCAATTTACTGAGGCTCTTGCAGGAGAATACGGCTCTTCAGGAGTTAAATTTCTGGCAGTTTGTCCAGGCAATACGGAAACCAATTTTACTCAGGTCGCTAATGCAAATACCAGCGGTATGAAAAGCTCTACAGTCGACGATGTTGTATCTGCAACAGTTAAAGCATTAGATAAGAATAAAGCAACGGTTGTAGTGGGTTGTAGCAATTATTTAACGTCTCAACTGCCACGAGTTCTATCTCGTAAAAAGATGATCAAATTAGTTGAAGGGATGCTCAGAACCCGCATTATCGAACCGTCATAAAGCTAGTTCAAATTAAAAGATTAAGAGATCTCTCTTAATCTTTTAATTTTGAAACAACTGCCATCCATAAATCAAACCTGCCGCGGCAACCACCCAACACAGTGTTGCCAAACCTAGACACGACCACATCGACATACGCGTTGCAAGCACATAAACGGCAACTAAATAAATAGCATAGGGAATAAGTGACCATAGACCAAACAGAGCCGTTTTTTGTAATGCCTCGGCACCTTTTTGCTGATAAACAATCACATGAGCAATCAAAGCGAATGTAGGAAAAAGCGGGACTAAACCTGCAATATAAAAGGCCTTACTTTTCGATAAAATTGAAATGATGAGGACAACCCCGGCCCCCAACATACACTTTAAAAATAACGCCCACATATTTAATCTAGATCCAACGCTTAACTATAAACTTCAATATTGTGCAGTTTGACTAAAGATACTTAAACCACAATCTGCTTGTGCTAAACGTCATCTGCAACCTGCCTATGATTATAAATGAATGTTTTTGCAAGAGAGTGGATAGATGATGTAAAACAACAGGTTTTGCCGATAACAATGGTTTTGGTTACTTTTGCCAAAACAAAAGTAACAGAATTAACTGATAGTATCTAATCTCACGGATTAAAGCTCCGTCGTGAAATTAAAAGTATTACCTAGATTTCATTTCATCATAAAAAATTAACAGCGACCAAAGCAATTAATGCTGGAACTGCCTGAATATAAATAATCTTTTTACTTGCAGTCAGACCGCCATAAACACCTGCAATCAGTACACAACCTAAAAAGAAATTGGCAATGGATGTCGCAAACGGTACATCAGCTAATAAAGACCAAAACAAGCCCGCTGCTAAAAAGCCATTATAAAGACCTTGGTTTTGTGCCATCACTTTGGTGAGTTTTGCTTTTTCGGCATTATTTCCAAAGGCTTTCATGCCATAAGGTTTGTCCCACAAAAACATTTCTAACACTAAAATATAGACATGTAGTATTGCGATAAGCGCAATTAAAATTTGTCCGATCATACAATTTTCCTTTTTATTTTAAAGATATGAAAAAAGATCAGTCTCTCGACTGATCTTTTAGTGTGTTACGGCTTTAACAATACTTTGCCTTGACGAGCACCTTGTGTTGCTCTTTGTGCGGCAGTTTTAATCTCATCAAAACTAAATACGCCTTCTACAGGCAAGATTAATTTTTTCTGAGTTGCTAACGTTAATAACTCAACAATCAGTTCCTTTTTACGAGCAGCAGGCATTTCTTTATTAACCACACTCGCCCAGAAACCTTTTACTGTCGCTTGTTTGAAAATCAAATCGCCCGATGAAATCTGCATGGTTTCACCAGTCATACTACCGAACGAAACGAACAGGCTATTTTCACTGAGTAAATTCAGCATTTCGCCACTTGCGGTTCCACCAATCGAGTCCACACCAGCAATTAAAGGCTGGTCACCGTGAATCTGTTTAACTTGCTCTTTCCAATTAGGCTGATCAGTTGCAACAACATGTTGAATGCCTAATGCTTGCATCTCGGCTATCGCGTCAGTACGACGAACTAAATTAATTACAGGTAAACCACGCGCCTGTGCAATCATCGCAACCGTTTTACCAACTGCACCATTCGCTGTGTTTTGAATGAGCCATTGACCCGTTTGAACATTTACAAAGTCGAGTAGCATGAGCGCACTAATTGGCATACCAATCAGCTGCGCTGCTGTTTCGTCATCAATTTCATTATTGAGTGGAATAATCCCTTGAGCAGGTGCAATAAAGTATTCAGCCCAACTACCATGCACAGCTGCCACTGCGATGCGCTGCCCTACTTGTACATGAGTAACGCCTTCACCCAACGCATCTACAATACCAACGGCTTCACTACCACCAATCGCAGGTAAAGTTGGCTTGTAGCCATAGCTTCCACGTACTGTCCATACATCATGATTATGCATTGGAGACATGATGGTTTTAATACGAACTTCGCCTGCTTTTGGCTCTGGCTTTGGCATATCCGCCTGCTCTAAAACGTCTACAGGCTCGCCAAAATTACGATGGATAATACTTCGCATGCTTTATTCCTCTATCGGTTTTATGAGTTGTTGAGTAGTTTCTAAGGCTAGATGGAGATGTGCTTTGTCTTGCGATAATTTTGTGAGTAAAGCAGCACCTAACCATAACTGATACATGACTTGCGCAGTTTTTAAAGGTTCAATATGTTTTGGAATTGATCCTTCTTGTTGCCCTTCTTTAAGCAGCAAAGCCAAACGTTGCGTTAGTTTGTGCACGCCATCATTAAGAATTTGGCGCATATCTTCTGACAAGTCAGAAACCTCTGCCGCTAACTTCACAATCAGACAGTTTTCAGCCCAACTACCGTTGACTGGATCATCAATCCACGCCTGCCATAGGGCTATTAAACGGGCATGAGCACTTTGCTCGCTGTCTTGCCAAAGTTGTTCCATACGAACTTTATAATCAGCCATATATTGCTCTAAGAGCGCACAGCCGAATGCCTCTTTCGAAGCAAAGTAGTGATAGAACGAACCTTTAGGTACGTCACAAGCCTTTAAGATTTCTTGTAAACCAACACCGACAAACCCTTTATGTAATACCAGCTCAAAACTGGTATCCAAAATATGTTGTCGCGTGGTTTCACTTTTATTTAATCGTTTCATGCATACATCATAAACAACTATTAGACCAGTCGTCTAGTAAAGTTATGTTGCTGGTTAAAATTTACTTAGAGTAGAAATCTGAAGTGAGGAATGTTAAAAATACAACCTGCTTATTTAAACAAATTTTGTCGATTGTCGTTTAACCGTCACAATTTGTCGCTTTAAATCATTTTGTACCACTTGAACAATTTTAAATCGTTATCATATATAGGGTCTGTTGTTTATAACCAGTCACACCTCTCTGTGACTGATCAATCAACACCTAAATTTTCATCAATACATAATTGAGATGTTTTATGAGCCAAAGTCATATCCGTATTCGAGGTGCACGTACCCATAATTTAAAAAATGTGTCTCTCGATATTCCACGCGACAAATTTGTGGTAATTACGGGGTTATCAGGTTCAGGAAAATCTTCTCTAGCCTTCGATACCCTGTATGCCGAAGGACAACGCCGTTACGTCGAATCGCTTTCAGCGTATGCCCGCCAGTTTTTATCGCAAATGGAAAAGCCTGAAGTCGACTCGATTGAAGGTTTATCACCAGCGATTGCCATTGAACAAAAATCTACCAGTCATAACCCACGTTCAACGGTTGGTACAATTACCGAAATTTATGACTATTTGCGTCTACTTTACGCACGTGTCGGTACGCCTTATTGCCCTGAACATGACTTGCCTATGGTTGCGCAAACCGTTTCTGAAATGGTCGATGCGGTAAAAACCCTTGAGGAAGGCACAGCACTCATGTTGCTTGCCCCTGTCGTTCGTGAACGTAAAGGTGAGTACAGCAATCTGTTCGAACAACTACAAGGTCAAGGTTTTGTTCGTGCCCGTGTTGATGGCGAAATCATTGATATTGATACACCACCAGAACTCGACAAAAAGAAAAAACACACCATCGAAGTTGTAGTTGACCGCTTCAAAGTACGTGAGGACTTAGGTAACCGTATTGCAGAATCATTTGAAACCGCACTACGTTTAGGTGGCGATATTGCAGTTTTATCATGGATGAATGGTGAACATCCTGATCGCGTTTTTTCTGCAAAGCACTCATGTCCTGAATGTGATCGCGCTGTCGCAGAGCTTGAACCACGTTTGTTTTCATTTAACAACCCGTTCGGTGCCTGCCCTGTTTGTGATGGTTTAGGTACACGCAGTCATTTTAGCTCTGAAAAGCTGATTCCAAATCCTGATCTTGCGATTAGTGAAGGTGCGATCCGTGGATGGGATCGCCAGCGCCCATATTATTATTCGATGCTGCAAAAAGTTGCAGATCATTTTGGTTTTCAACTTGATACGCCTTGGAACCAGCTCGATAAAGATACTCAAAAGAAATTCTTACAAGGTACAGGTAAAGAAAAAGTCGATTTAAGCTATATCGACGAACGTGGTCGTAAACACACTCGCGTACAACCTTTTGAAGGAATTTTGCCGCATCTTGAACGTCGTTACCGTGAAACTGAAAGTAACTATGTACGAGATGATTTAGCTCAATATCTCTCTAATGCCGCATGTGATGCATGTGATGGTTCACGTCTAAATGAAATTTCACGCAATGTCCGCGTAAAAGACAAAACCATTGCTGACATTACCCGTATGTCGATTGGTGATGCTGAAAGCTACTACCAAGGTTTAAATCTTGAAGGTGCTAAAGGCGAAATCGCAGATAAAATCTTTAAAGAGATTCGTGAACGTCTACACTTCCTGGTGAGCGTGGGACTTAACTATCTAAGTCTAGCTCGCTCTGCCGAAACCTTATCGGGCGGTGAAGCACAGCGTATCCGTTTAGCCTCACAAATTGGTGCAGGTTTAATGGGCGTCATGTATGTGCTCGATGAACCATCTATTGGTCTACATCAACGTGATAACGACCGTCTATTACAAACACTGATTCGCTTACGTGATTTAGGTAACACGGTATTAGTCGTTGAACACGATGAAGATGCAATCCGTGCTGCTGACCATATTATTGATATCGGTCCAGGTGCTGGGGTGCATGGTGGTGTGATTATTGCCGAAGGGACTTATGATGAATTGGCTAAACATACCGATTCTCTTACAGGACAATACCTTTCTGGCAAACTCAAAATTGAAGTACCCAAAAAACGTACTCAATCACCACGTCCAGATGAAGTCATCAAACTTTCAGGTGCAGCAGGTCATAACTTAAAAAATGTCGACTTAACGATTCCGCTTGGCATTATGACCTGCGTAACCGGGGTTTCAGGTTCGGGTAAATCGACGTTGATTAACCGCACATTACTTCCATTGGCTGCGACGCAGCTTAACGGTGCAACGACATTAACGGCTGAGAAGTTTGACTCGATTGATGGTCTTCAACATCTCGATAAAGTTGTCGATATTGACCAAAGCCCAATTGGACGCACACCACGTTCAAATCCTGCAACGTATACAGGGTTATTTACACCAATCCGTGAATTATTTGCGCAAACACCAGAGGCAAAAGCCCGTGGTTATAGTGCAGGCCGTTTCTCGTTTAACGTAAAAGGTGGACGCTGTGAAGCGTGTGAAGGCGACGGTATGATTAAAGTCGCAATGCACTTCTTACCAGATATGTATGTGCCTTGCGATGCATGTCATGGCAAACGTTATAACCGTGAAACGCTTGAAGTCGGCTATAAAGGCAAAAACATTTCTGATGTTTTAGAAATGACTGTTGAAGATGCTGCAGAGTTCTTTAGTGCAATTCCAGTGATTCATCGCCGCTTAGAAACCTTAACTCAGGTGGGCTTAGGCTATATCCGTTTAGGTCAAGCTGCTACCACTCTCTCTGGTGGTGAAGCACAACGGGTAAAACTCGCACGTGAGTTAGCAAAACGAGATACAGGCAAAACTTTATATATCTTGGATGAGCCAACAACAGGTCTACATTTCCATGATATTGCCAAGTTACTCGATATTTTGCATGAGCTACGCAATAAGGGTAATACCATTGTAGTGATTGAACATAACCTTGATGTGATTAAAACAGCGGACTGGGTTGTCGACTTAGGCCCTGAAGGTGGTTCAGGCGGTGGTATGATCATTGCCGAAGGAACACCGGAACAAGTGGCCGAGGTTGAGATTTCCCATACAGGCCGTTTCTTAAAGCCGATGTTGAAGCAATAAAATAAAAAGCCGGAAATCATTTCCGGCTTTTTTATCCCTCAACTGCATTTCGCCCTTTGGCTTTAGCTTTTAAGAGTGAGTTGTCAGCCTTCTCTAAAAGCTCAATCCAATTCGCTGCGCCTATAGCAAAACCAATACTTACAGACACATGCAATTTTTCTTCTGTACCAGATAAATCAATCTCTTCTAAAGAAATCGCCATTCGAATTTTCTCTGCTAATAGACGGACATCTACAAATTGCATCTGCTCTAGCAATATTAAAAATTCATCTCCCCCATAACGAACAATTAAATCCGAACTTCGGATATTTTGCTTTAATTGCTCGGCAATACTGACAATGACGCGGTCACCAACAATATGCCCATAGCGGTCATTCACCTGTTTAAAACGATCTATATCAATAATCATTAAGCAGGTCTGCGTAAATTTTTGAGGATAACTTTCAACGATTTTTAAATATTCAGATAAAGCCAAACGGTTAGACACACCAGTAAGTGGGTCAGTATTCGCAATATTCTTCAATTGAAATTCAAAAGCATCTCTTTGTTGCAACATACGCTGCAATCGGTCTATCGCTTCAAACAAAGAAAAAAATTCACCT
This sequence comes from Acinetobacter lactucae, assembly GCF_013122135.1. Classification (NCBI taxonomy): domain Bacteria; kingdom Pseudomonadati; phylum Pseudomonadota; class Gammaproteobacteria; order Moraxellales; family Moraxellaceae; genus Acinetobacter; species Acinetobacter lactucae. Next base: position 212,325 of record NZ_CP053391.1, on the reverse strand, counting down.
TTTGTGGTGACATTCATCTCATCTTTACAATGATCTGAACTATGCGATAAATCTAAAATTAAAGTTCTCGCTTTAATTAAAGGAGAAAATACACGTCTTTGGGCATATATCAGAGTAAGTAATGCTGTAGCCAAAGAAATTAGAGAAATAAATAAAGTTAAAAAGAAATCATTTCGAGCAATTGCATTTTCTTGAGTGGCTATGACTACACTCTCATCAAGAATATAACTTTGTAAATCAACTACAGTGGTAAATTTACCTACGATTGCTTCGGTTAACTGTGTACCACTTAAAAAATATGGCTCATCCTTTTGGCTTTCTTCTAATAGCTTTTCTACAATTGGAATACCCTGATCTATAAACTCTGTTTTCACACGTGAATATAATCGACGATATTCTGGAGTTTTTGCCTGTTCAGGCTGCAAAGTATCAACCAATATCCATAAATATCTAGCTTGATGCTGAGTTTGTAGAGAACGTGCCCGATTATTACTTGGAATCTCTTCATTAAAACTTACAGGGGCAATAATATTAGATGCCATACGCCCAGCCTGATCACGCATATCAGTCAGAACAATAATCAGCGTAAAGTAATTAGAAATACGACTATCTTTACTTTTTAACTGCAACATCAATTTTTGCAATATTTCCCTACATTGATCCCACGCTCCAAACATTCCTAAAATAGCGTTATCCATTTGAACGGAAGTTCTGGCTGCATATGGAGTTTCACCATAATAATCAACTACATGTCGAGCTTGTTTGAGATTTTCCTTTAAACTGGTTTGCAACTCATTGGCTAATGAGACATAACCTGCTTGTTTTAAAATAAGAATGCTTGTATCAATTTGCTCATCGACAATTAAACGAAATTTTTTTAATTCTTGCTGATTCTTTAATAAATCGTGAGGACCACTCGACATCATTTTGTTAGCGGGAGCACGTTCCTTCGAAATTTTATAGGCAATATCAGCAACTGCTCTTAAACTTTTTATTTCGGCTAGGGCTTGTCTAGTTTTTATATAATCCTGATAGCTTCCCACAATAAGAGGTATTGCCATGAATAATAAGGACAAAATTATAACCAGCATAAAAAAGAACAGTCGATTACTAATATGCTCTGAACGTAATCCTGACATTTCTAGCTGGTACTCCGTAAATGTCCTGCCATTTTTACTACGATATAAATTAGGCTTAAATCCATCCTAGCATTTTAATAACTAGAATTTCATCAATAATCCCTTCATTTCTCTTTTAATAATTATACGATCCCCCCCATTCTCAGCTTAAATGAAAAATCAGAATCGAAAAATCAAATGATTTTTATAAAAAAACTCTATTTTACAGATTAAAGTTTTTTAGTAATGATAATAAATATATTCACTTGTCCTCTTGGATGTCTCTCCCAGCATCCACTGCCCAGCTTAAAGCTGGGTTCTTTTTGATCTATTGTTTTTAAAATAAAATTCACGTAATTCATAATGTAGTTTTTAGATTTTCTTACAGATAAAAAAAAGCTCAACCTTGGGGAAAGCTGAGCTCGTAAAATCTGATGTGACATACACATCGTATCTGGGCAAGCACTTTAAATCCTAAAAACGTTAGGTAGTGAACTTTGCCATTGAATTATGTGATTTATCTCTACTTTTGTAAAGTTGATTAAATTAATCAGAATTAAAATTTTAATCGTTTTTTTAACTTAAAATATAGATTCCTTTTACTTTATTCACTTATATAATAATTAAGAATAGTTAAATTTTTTAGTTAAACTTATCGGAATATTGTTAACTATTCCTCAAAATAAAATAAATTTGATAATAAAATGACGATTTTTTATTCACTTTGTAAACAAAGCTATACTTTTACCAATGTTAAAACCGATCAATACAATCAGTTTTTCCAATTACAATTGTAATATCTTTTTAACATTTAGTTGTTAATTCTCAATGAAATATAATTATTAGCTTATTGTAAATGTTCATTTTTTTATCAGGTTGACAATTTACTTTTCATTTGATTAATTTTTCACCATTTTTAACATAAGTGTCAAATATCTTTAACATTACCTTTTCTACATTATTGACTTCATAAATTGTTACAATACAATGGCCCCAGCTTTATCTCTTGTTAATGCTGGAAATGATTATGAAAAAACTTGGTTTAGCCACTGCTGTATTATTAGCCATGACCGGTGCTCATGCTTATCAATTTGAAGTTCAAGGTCAATCTGAATATGTTGACACAACTGCAAACGATAAAAACTTCACTGGTACTGCTCAAGGTACTTATTACTTAAAAAATGTAGATGCTTCTAAAGGTCCTTTAGCTGAAGCAGCTTTCTTAAACCAAGCATCTAACGTTTCTGTTGCTTATAACTATATCAAGTATGATGAGAAAGACACTGTAAATGTTGAATCTCATACTTATGGCGTTAAAGGTGAAGCATACCTTCCAACTCCTTACTTACCAGTTTATGCTAGCGCTTCTTACAATCACACTATCAATGATTTTAAAGATGGTGAAAGCGATGACAATGGTGACCGTTACGCATTAGAAGCTGGTGCAATGTTGCTACCTAACTTCTTAGTTGCTGTTGGTTATACAAGTGTTGCAGATCAAATTTCTTTAGATGCTTTCGGTGTAAATAAATACGGAATCGCTAAAGCAGTTGGTGAATCAGTTGCTATTGATGAAAAACAAGATGCTGTAACTGCTCGTACTAAATATGTTGGCAACATCGATGGCACTAACATGGCTATTGGTTTTGAAGCATTTGGTGTATTTGCTGAAGACAATGCTTACGGTATGAAAACTGATCTTTACGTAACTCCTAAGTTAAGTGTTGGTGCATCTTTTGCTGATGTAGCTGCATTTAATTCTGGTTACGACCATGTTTGGGGTGGTCACACTCAATACTTCATCACTCCTGCTGTAGCAGTTGGTGCTGACTTCGTTAAAGCAAATGCGAAAGATGGCAACCAACGTGATACACAAACTATCGGCTTAAATGCTAAATTCCGTTTCTAATTTAAATTAGAAATTGAATGTAAAAAAAGGACTCATTTGAGTCCTTTTTTTACGGCTAAATATTAACTTCGTACAATATTTAAGAAATATAAATGACGTTCATATTGATCAATAATGTCTTGAATTAAATCTTCTTGAGTCCAATCCATTACATCATAGTTCTGTCCACCTTCTCTTAAAAAAACTTCAGCTTGGAAATATTGCCCATCTTCAGCTTCAGTACGCCCAATTAAAAAACTTGGTGGTACTGTTTCACGTGAAACAACTTTATAAATAAAATTAATTTCATTGTGATGATCGACTCGAAGTTGCATTCCATCCTCAAGCTGAGTAATTGAAACTTCTAAGTGACGGCGCCTAAATTCATGTTTGATATTTTCAAATGCACGACTTACTTGCTTTTCAATATATTCTCTTACTTCTTGTTCACTATGAGGATAGTGCATGATTAATCCAAGACGCTGTTGCCAGCTTCGTGGATTATGAATGGCACGTGGTGTAATACGAGCTTCCTGAATGGCTGTCATTTTGGTGACATCAAGATGTAATGCTTTTATTAATCCCCAACTCATTAAAAGCATGACCACAGTAAACGGCAATGCACTCATAATGATTGAAGACTGTAATGCGGCCAAACCACCGACTAGCAATAAGATAATGGCAAGCACAGCCATTAGCACGGTCCAGAACAAACGCTGCCAAGTTGGTGAATTTTCAGTTTTTGCAGTTAAGTAGTCTGTTACTAGTGCTCCAGAGTCAGCAGAAGTCACAAAGAATAAAACGACTAAAATAGTAGCCAAAATATTCATGACACCTGACCATGGCAAGTGACCTAAGAATTCAAACAGTGCAACTGACGAGTCTTGCTGAACAGCCTGAATGAGAGTGGTTTGATGTTCATGAATAATGCTAAATAACGCAGCATTTCCTAAAAAGCCCATCCAGATAATCGTAAAACCTGTCGGAATGAGCAGAACACCAACAATAAACTCTCGAATGGTACGACCACGTGAAACCCTCGCGATAAACATACCCACAAATGGTGACCATGAAATCCACCAGGCCCAATATAAAATTGTCCAACCACCAATCCATCCATTCGGCTGATAAGCATATAAATTGAATGTCATGGTAAAAAGATTAGAGATATATTGCCCAGTGTTTTGAATAGTAGTCTGGAGTAAATAAATACTAGGACCAGCGATAAACACAAATATTAGTAATATTAAGGCTAAGACTAAGTTTAGCTCTGATAAGCGTTTAACCCCTTTATCTAGACCTAAGAACACAGATAAGGAAGCTAAAATGCTCACAAAAATAATCAGTAAAACTTGAATATGGGTGCTTTGTTCAACGCCAAATAAATAATGTAAACCAGAGTTAATTTGGGTAACACCAAACCCCAGAGAAGTTGCTACACCAAATACTGTACCAATAGTCGCGAAGATATCGATGCTATCGCCCCATGGTCCATAAATCTTTTTACCAATGAGCGGATATAGGGCTGAACGGGTCTTTAGTGGTAAATTATGTCGATAAGCAAAATAAGCTAATGCTAACCCAACTACTGCATAAATTGCCCACGCATGCAAACCCCAGTGGAAGAAGGTTACTCTAAGTGCTTGCTGCGCTGCATCAATGGTCTGGGCATCTCCACTTGGTGGATTAACATAATGCATGACCGGTTCGGCAACCCCGAAAAACATCAGGCCGATCCCCATCCCTGCTGTAAATAGCATGGCGAACCAAGACCCATTATTATATTCAGGCTGGCTATGATCAGGCCCTAATTTAATCCGTCCTATTGATGAGCAGGCGATATAAATCAACAAGATAAGAAAGAAAGCAACAGATAAAACATAAAACCAGCTAAATGAATCGGTGATCCATTGTTTTAATTGCTGCGTTAGAAGTTCAAAGGAACTCGGGGCGATCACCACAACTGCTAAAAATAAGGCAATGATAATGACCGTACCAAAAAATACGTTAGGATTAACGTTTGCGAACCAACCTGGTTGTTTGGAAGGCATAACTCCTCCATGTTATTTTAATGAAAAGTGACAGGCATTAAGCCAATAGAGATATTCACGGAATGAACAAAGTTAAATCTTTCAATAGAGAAAGCCGATAATACTCTAAATAAACTTAAATAATATTGCAGTTACAAAGGTGTAAACAAATTGAAACACCTTCTCCTTTATTTGCCAGAATCCTTCCTTGTGGGGTGAGCAATGTACTGCAAAGCAATTAAACGGGTAACAATCAAGGCCAGATACATCACTCCGCAGAACATCTGTAGCATGGCTAAAACGCGTGCTGGGGGACTAAGCGGCATTAAATCCGATAAGCCTGTCGCGGACTGTAAACTAAAGCTCAGGAAGAGTAGGTCTAACCAAGTCTGTAAATGATGAACATTATTTGGGTTTTGGAAGCTAGCAGGAATTAATAGCTGACAAATGTTGTAGAGGAATGCAAAGCCCCAAGCAATCAGGGTAAAGACTGCTGCTGCCGCAAATAGTTCATCTCTTGTTAAATATCGGTCAGCGAACATATAACGGAATAAACCATAAGCAGCCGAGAAGTAAGCTAGCGCTTCACAGCTATGGGCAAATATCTGGATCGTTAAATTGCTATAGCCTAATAAGATAAAGGCCGAAGATATAATCGCTCCACTGACAAAGCTTAAACCCAAAAAAGTAAACATTGGAGTTTGGCGAATAACCTTGGCAATAATGAGTAAGGCAAGTACTCCTAACGCCCAAGTGAGGGTTCTATAAGACGCATCGTGAAAAGTCAGCATAGCTAAGATCAATAAAATAAACTGAACGAGTAAGAGCCACGCAGAAGGTAGCAGTCGAAAGCTCGCCCAGAAATCTATGATAGATCGCATTTAATTATTTTCCTTTTTCGTTATATTTTGAATTATAGAAAATCATACTGTACAAAAAATAGGATAAACAAGTTGTTCTTTATTAAAAAATTCTTTCATCTCGCTATACAAAATAAACAAAAAAAGCCCCTAAGGGCTTTTAATGAGGGATGTACTAAATTTTGATTTTAGTGGTCTGAAGCACCTGAAGCACCAATACCTGTCATTGAGCGAACGTATTGGGCATCGAATGCAGCACGCTCTTTTTTTGCACGTGCAGAGTTGTCAGTCACCGAGAACAACCAACAGCAAAGGAATGATAATGGCATCGCAAATAATGCAGGACCATTAAACGGGTTAATTGGTGTATCAGAGATTTTTAAAGTATCCACCCAAACTGCTTTAGACAGAACAATAAGCACTACCGCTGTTACAAGACCAACCAAACCACCGATAACAGCACCACGAGTCGTTAAACCTTTCCAGAACATTGAAAGAACAAGGATCGGGAAGTTTGCACAACATGCCACAGAGAACGCCAAGCCCACCATAAATGCTACGTTTTGTTTTTCAAACAAGATACCCAAAATCATCGCAAAGATTGCTAAACCAAGTGTCGCAATTTTTGACATACGAAGTTCTGAAGCTGGAGTCGTTTGACCTTTCTTAAATACGTTAGCGTACAAGTCATGTGAAATTGCAGATGCACCTGAAAGTGTTAAACCTGCAACAACCGCAAGAATTGTTGCGAATGCTACTGCTGAAATGAAGCCCATGAATAAGTCACCGCCTAAAGCGTCACTTAAATGCACGGCTGCCATGTTGTTACCACCAACAAGCTCAAGCTTGCCTGATACTGCCATTTTGGCAACATCAAGGAATTGAGGGTTGTTTGATACGAAAAGGATCGCACCGAAACCAATAATAAAAGTTAAAAGATAGAAATAACCAATGAAACCTGTCGCAACCACAACCGATTTACGTGCTTCTTTTGCATCTTTTACTGTGAAGAAACGCATAAGAATATGTGGAAGACCTGCTGTACCAAACATGAGTGCTAAGCCAAGAGACAATGCATCAATCGGATTTGCGGCAAGTTTACCCGGACCCATAATTTTCGCAGCTTCTTCAAAGCTTACGCTGTGAACTTTACTGAATACTTCAATTGATTGAGTGAACATATTGCTGAAGCTAAAACCAACCGCTTTCATCACCATGAATGCCATGAAAGTCGCACCACTGAGCAACATGACTGCTTTAATGATCTGTACCCATGTCGTTGCCAACATGCCACCAAAGATGACGTATGCCATCATTAATAAACCAACGATGACAACAGCGATGTTGTAGTTCAAACCAAATAGTAATTTGATGAGCTGACCCGCTCCTACCATTTGAGCGATCAAGTAGAATGCGACAACAACCAGCGAGCTCAAGGCAGCTAAGGTACGGACCGGTTTTTCTTCGAGACGGAATGACACTACGTCTGAAAGGTTGTATTTACCCAGGTTACGTAAACGTTCTGCAATCAAGAATAAAACGATTGGCCAACCTACCATAAACCCAAGAGAATAAAGTAAGCCATCAAAACCCGAGCTAAATACCATTGCGGAAATACCGAGGAAAGATGCAGCTGACATATAGTCACCGGCAATTGCCAATCCGTTCTGGAAACCGCTGATTCCGCCCCCTGCGGTATAGAAATCTTGTGCTGATTGGGTTTGTTTTGCAGCCCACTTGGTAATAAACAAAGTGAAACCAACAAAAATCAAAAACATGATGATGGCATGCCAGTTCGTCGCCTGTTGCTCAGCTTCTCCCAAATCTGGACCAGCCATAGCAACAGTTGAATATAGCGATGCTGCTGCCAATAAGGCTTTCGCTTTTAATGAATTCCATTTCATATTAGTGTAATCCTTTCTCATGCGTGATGGCTTCAACTTCCTTCAACGCTTCTTCACTCAACTGGTCAAGGGTATTGTTTGCGATATAGGAATACACGCCACACAGTAGGAAAGATAAAACAATAATTCCTAAGCCTAGTGGAATACCCCATGTCGTTACACCACCACTAAATGAACTCATCAAAAATTCTTTGTTGTAGCCAACAAGTAGCATAAAGCCCACATAAAGCACTAACATAATGATTGTGAGCGTCCAGCTTAATGCACTTTTTTTCTTGACCATTTTCTGAAACTTTGGATTGTGTAGAATCTTTTCTACTTGGCTTTGATCCATAACCAAACTCCTTGCCCTGTGCCCAACCTTGGCCACTTTTTTAATAGTAGTTTCTCATTATTCAAATTAGCAAAATTACGTGTAATTCGTAACTTAGACTTTGGTCGTTAAAATTTAATCAATTTATTGCTTTGTTTCTGCTTGCGGTATGATAGGCGCAAGGTTTTAATCATGTAGGTCATATGAACAGCTGGCTGATTATTGGGGTACTCACTCTTTATATAGCACTCTTATTCGTTTGTGCTTTTTTTGGTGAAAAGCATGCCAGCCGTCTGAGTACCCGTGGCCGCATGTTCTTGTTTAGTTTGACCTTAGGGGTTTACTGTTCATCTTGGACTTTTTATGGCGCAACCGGAGCGGCGGTCCGAGAAGGCGTTATTTTCTTACCTATTTATTTAGGTCCACTGTTATTTGTCTGGTTCGGTTATGACATCTGGCGCCGTTTAGGCCGAGTACGTCAGCACCACGCGATTTCATCAATTGCCGACTTTGTTGCTGCACGTTATGGAAAAAGTGGCGTATTAGCTTCGCTGGTTACAATCTTGGCAGTGATTGCGATTATTCCCTATCTCGCCTTACAGTTACGTGCAATTGCCTTAAGTACATCAGTCATCTTAGAGCAGAATGCTCATATTCATACGACCACCAACAGCGTTTTGCTTTTAACCAGTGTCCTTGCGATCTTGGCCATGATTTTTGGTACCAGACAAATTGCAAACACCGAGCAACATGGCGGCCTCATGTTAGCTGTGGCATTTGAATCTTTTGTGAAATTATTCGCGCTGATTTGTGTCGCTTTATTTTTTATTTTTGAAGCACCCGCCAACTTAGTACAAGTCTCAGCCGACGTAAACCAAACCTTTCAGGAAGTCCAATTGTTTGGGGTACCTGAAACTTTCTGGATTCAGACATTATTGGCAGGTCTAGCAATTATATGTTTACCCCGCCAATTTCATGTGGCTGTTGTTGAATTACGTGATGAAAAGCATATCCGCGGTGCACGTAAATGGTTTGCGGCTTATCTTATTTTAACGATTTTAGCGATTATCCCGATTGCAAGCTGGGCCTTGCATGCAGCTCCGAAGTTCCTCACTGTGCCCGATGTTGCAGTACTCTCATTACCACTGAGTTATAACCAAGAGTGGTTAGCCCTACTGGCCTTTTTAGGCGGGTTCTCTGCATCAACAGGCATGTTACTGGTGTCATCTGTTGCCTTGTCTATCATGCTCAGTAATGACTTGATTATGCCCGCACTTTGGCGTTTTAAGTTGCTTTCACGCCATGATAAACATCTACCAAAAGTTCTTAAATTTAGTCGACGTATTAGTATTGTCGCGGTAATGCTACTTGGCTTTTTATTCTTCCATTTCTTTAATGATATTAACCAACTTTCAGTTTTTGGTTTATTAGCATTTAGTGCTGTTGCCCAGTTCGCACCTGCATTGATTGGGGGATTGTATTGGCGAGGTGGAAGTCGCCAAGGTGTCTACGCTGGTCTCATCGTTGGATTTTTAATGTGGAGTTATACATTACTATTTCCAACCATCTTACGTAGTTTGCCGGAAGCCTATCAAGAAACAGCCCAAAGTATTTTGCTTTTTGGTCCTTTTGGAATAAATGCCTTACGTCCAGAGTCACTTTTTGGTTTTGAGTCATTTGCACCTTTAACGCACGGCGTCATTTGGTCACTCGGTTTAAATATTCTTTTATATATCTGGATTTCTAAACTTTACCGCCCAAGTGTGGCTGAACAAATACAGGCAGAAAGCTTTTTTTATTATGAAACTAAGCCTTTGCCATCACCCCATACTTCTACCGATTTGACCTATTTACCACACGATGCCGCGCGCTTAAAAGTAGGTGATCTGTTCGCACTTGCTAAAAGAATTACGGGTGAGCAACCCACAACTCAAGCATTCGAGAACTTTTGCGAGCAAAATCATCTCACGCTCAACCCGAATAGTATCGCCAACGGCATGTGGTGGCGATTCACCGAGCAATATCTTGCAGGTATTATCGGGGCCGCTTCTGCACGTACGTTGCTCACTACAGCAATGATTAACAATGGTTTGGCATTAGGACAAGTCGCTAATATTTTAGACCAAGCCTCACAATGGCAACGTTTTAATCAAAACTTGCTGATGACCATGATTGACCACATGACTCAAGGGGTAAGTGTGGTCGATAAAAATATGTGTTTGGTCGCGTGGAACAACCAATATTTAAAATTATTTGGCTACCCAAAAGATTTAGTCTATGTAGGTTGTCCAATTGCCGACTTGATTCGTTATAACGCTGAACGCGGCGAATGCGGACCCGGTTCAGTCGAAGAACATGTTCGTAAACGCTTACACTGGATGAAAGTCGGAAGTGCGCATGAGTTTGAACGAATCCGTAAAGACGGACGCGTTATTCAAATGCGTGGTAATCCTATTTCAGGGGGAGGCTTTGTGACTACGTTCGCTGACATTACTGCTTTCCGTGCGAATGAGGCAATACTCGAAGCCCGCGTAAAAGACAGAACCCAACAACTTGCAGATGCTTTAACCGAGCAACAGCTTGCACGCGAACAAGCTGATATGGCCAATATGTCAAAAAGCCGATTTATTGCAGCCGCCAGTCATGACTTATTACAACCTATGCATGCCGCCCGTTTGTTTAGTACGGTTCTTGAACAAAGCATCGCAACTGAAGAAGACCGTCAAACTTTGCAGCAACTTGACCGTGCTTTGTATGGCGCAGAAAGTATGCTCTCTGCCCTACTCGATATTGCACGTTTGGAAGGCGGCACCATACAACCAAAAAGACAGCCTTATCCTTTACATGATTTATTAAGCGATCTTGAACTCCAGTTCAAATCAATTGCTGCACAGCGAAATATTTCCCTGAAAGTTCACGATGTATCGTTCTGGATCGATACAGATCCACAGTGGATTCGACGCATTATTCAAAACTTTGTAAGTAATGCTTTGCGCTATACAGCCAAAGGCCGAGTGATTGTTGGCGTATTACGTTCTGCTCAAAAATCTGGTCATATTCGAATTGGTGTTTGGGATACAGGCCCCGGAATTGCCGAAGAGCAACGTATTAAACTATTTCAAGAATTCGAACGTTGTGGACATTTATCCCCTTGGGGCGAGCAAGGTTTAGGTTTAGGACTTGCTATTGTGCAGCGTATGACGGGTTTGTTGAATTATCCAGTCCATGTCTACTCACAACTCAATAAAGGCTCTTGCTTTATGATTGAGGTTCCTATCGTAGAAGCTCCAAAAGTGATAACCCCAACCGTACAGGCAGTACCTTTAAAAACCAAAGCCTACCGAATTTTATGTCTAGACAATGATGAAACTATTCTTGAGGGCATGAGTAGCTTATTAGGTCGATGGGGTTATGAAGTTTTTAAAGCCACTGAACCAGAACAAGCACTTGAGATTATTCAAAAAGAGAATATTCAGGTCTGGCTTATCGATCAGCATTTAAACAACAACCAACTCGGTGTCGATTTTATTTTGCAAAATCGTCAGGATGACGTTCCAGTGGCTTTAATTACCGCAGACTCTCATCCTGAGCTACCTCAACAATTGAAAGAACTGAATATTGTTTTACTCAAAAAACCACTTAAGCCAGCTTCTCTAAGAGCATGGTTATCGGGACTTAAAATTGCCAGTGAGGTAGATTAAATATTTTCTCTCCCAAACCTTTTAATAAGTTTGGGAGAGATGGTTGGCAAAAATTATGGGTTTAATTTAAGCCAATAGGCAAAACTGCTCAAAAAGTCTACTTTTGTTTATTAAGTAATTGGCCAAACTTTCCATTAGCTCTTTTTCTATGGCAAAGCTCACCTTTTTTGTAAGTGAACACTTGTATACTTAGTTACAATTTCATAAGCCACTGTTTTTTAAAATTATAATTAGTCAAAAACAACCATATACGACTTTAGTCGTATTCTACTTGCATTCTTCATGACACATAAATATTCAAAACCTATTTTTTAAATGTACAGCTATTTTTATATAAACCTATTTCTATATTAAGCACCCCTGCTCACGAATTAATGCAAAGGACAATTGCCATGAATATTTCTGATAACAGCCCACAAGGCCAACTTTCGTCTCAACAGTTTTATCGTCAATACAGTGCCAATGCTTTACTTCCTGAACTAGATTGGCAAAGTATTTTCCCCCATAGCAAACTCAACGAAGCAAATATCAAAGCGTTAAATACAATTTATCAATGTGCAGTCCCGCTGGCACTTAATGTATTTCATGATCTAAATTTTGATGTATTTGCACCTGCGGCTTATCATCCGCAAGGTTTAGGCTTATTTGATAAATTGGCTCAACAAGAAGAAAACTTTTTAAAAGTTCTTAGCGCTGAAAGTGAAAATCTTGACCACGACACACGTCATCAAATATGGAGCATGCTACTCCGTGGCGGTGCTGTACTGGTTTTCAAAGCTTGGCTTGGTCATGTCAAACTCGGCGAAAATCAGTTAGATATGACTCAGTTTGATGAACTCTCTGACTTACTGTTTATTAAAACGCATCCAGATCAACTTGCTGAACGACTCCATGTTGATGAAAAAGCAAAACTCGACCATATCTTCTTGATGTATGGCAATGATATTTTCCTTGATCGCTTCAACAGCCTAGAAACAGCTGCACTTTTTGTAGATTTAGGCGTTTATGATGCAGCCTTCTTAAGCTTACGTGACGACCGCGTGGCTGAATATTTAAAAATGAAAGGTTATGTGACTCAAGATCAAATTGATGATTTGCAATGTGCGCTTAACCCATTGTACTGCGACAGCCTAACGCCAAAGCAAGATTGCCTTGCTTAAGTGGCACCCATAAAAAAGACCTCAATTGAGGTCTTTTTTCTTTTTTAGATTTTCTTATCTTCAATATTGAGTGCACTAATCGCCAACACGGCTTGTGTACGGTTTTGCACACCTAATTTTCTAAAAATAGCGGTCACATGCGCTTTAATTGTTGCTTCTGAAACATCAAGCTCGTATGCGATCTGCTTATTTAACAAACCTTCCGCAACCATCATCAAAACACGGAATTGCTGAGGTGTTAACGATTGAATACGTTCAGCTAAAGCAGTTTCATCTGCTGCTCTTGGGTCAAGGTTAAGATTAGATGGTAAGTTAGGCGGCAACCAGATATCACCTTCTAAGACTTGTCGAATCGCTTCACCAATATGGCTTGGATGAGCCGACTTAGGAATATAGCCCATCGCACCATGTGCAATTGCACGCTGAATGATTGAAGTTTCTTCATGTGCAGAAACCACAATAATCGGAATAGATGGATACTGTGCTCTTACATAAACCAGAGCCGAAAAGCCTGAAGCACCCGGTAAATTTAAATCGAGTAATACTAAATCAGGTTCTGCCCCATTTTCCAAACGCTCATAAAACTCATCAACCGAAGCTGTTTCATGAATTTGTGCCTGTGGCAGGCTATAACGTACTGCTTGAATTAAAGCATGACGAAACAAAGGATGATCATCAACGATTAAAATATTCATAAGCGATTAAAGTAATCTTGAGCATAAGTATGGCCTATTGTAACCCTACTATTTAGATGAAAGATACGTTCATCTTATCCATTTTTATGCAAAATGTTGATAAATGCAGAACTTAGCCAAGATTTTCAGATGTTTTTTAACTTTTAATCAAAATTAATCTGTTTTTTATATAAGCTTCTTTTTTATTATAAAAAATATATCACCTATAATTATATAAAATAAAAACAGCAACTTAATAGAAAGCCAAAGTATAAAAATCCACTATTTATCTTTTATATTTAAAACTGATAAGGTTGACCAATTTCGTTATTTTACAGTTTACCGTCGTTGTTGATTAATAAGTCTAATCTCTTGTTTTAGGCTTAGGAACCAAATTATGACTGGTATCACATCACCAAAACCTTTAAATATTGTTGCTGTTTCTGGTGGCTTAAATACCCCATCTAAAACGGAAAGTCTGGTTCAAGCCATTCTTGATGAATTATCAGAAGCAACCGACATTAAAGTTCATTTTATTAAATTAAGCGAAATTGGGCCTTTATTAGGCGGTGCATTTTATCGCAACCAACTTCCACAGCGCGTACAAGATGATCTTGCAGCAGTTGAAGCAGCAGATGCTTTAATTGTAGGTACACCAGTTTACCGCGCATCTTTTACGGGTCTTTTCAAACATTTCTTCGATTTTGTTGAACAAACTGCATTGGTCGATGTGCCTGTACTATTAGCAGCATCAGGCGGTAGTGATCGTCATGCACTCGTACTAGAACATCAACTTCGTCCGTTGTTTAGTTTCTTCCAAGCACAAACTTTACCAATTGGTGTATATGCGACCGATCGTGACTTTACTCCTGAATATACGGTGAAAAGCGAGCAATTATCAGATCGTATTACGTTAGCGGTAGCACGTGCATTGCCTATTTTAGAATGGGCGCCAGCGAAAGGTAAACGTGCTGAAGTGATTAAATCTAAATCACAGCAGGCAAATCAAGAACTTGGTATTAACAAGCAAATTGAGCAAGAAGAAGTATTACCTTCAGCAGCTGTACCAGATCTTGATGCGGCAGAGTCCCGTTTACATCACAAGTCTGGCAAATCATTAACGCATGTTGCCTAAATGCAACATAGCTAAATAAAAATAACGAATGGGGAGAGCGAACCATGACGCAATTACAACAACCAATTAAATTTGCTTATTGGGTACCAAACGTAAGCGGTGGCCTTGTAGTAAGTAACATCGAACAGCGTACAGACTGGAGTTATGACTACAATGTTCGACTTGCACAGGCTGCCGAAAACAATGGTTTTGAATATGCGCTCACCCAAATTCGTTTTACGGCGGGGTACGGGGCAGAAAACCAACATGAATCTGTAAGTTTCAGTCATGCATTACTGGCAAAAACTGAAAAACTTAAAGTCATTGCGGCGATTCTGCCCGGCCCCTGGAAACCGGCACTGGCAGCCAAACAACTTGCAACGATTGATTATCTAACCGAAGGCCGTATTGCCATTAATGTGGTGAGTGGTTGGTTTAGAGGAGAGTTTGACGCGATTGGTGAAGAGTGGCCTGAGCATGACGAACGCTACGTTCGCTCTGAAGAATTTATTCGTACACTAAAAGGAATCTGGACCACAGATAACTACAGTTTTGATGGTAAATACTATCAGTTCAAAAACTACACACTTAAACCAAAACCTCTACAAAAGCCTTATATCGAAGTTTTTCAAGGCGGTAGCTCACGTGCCGCACGCGACATGGCGTCTCGTGTATCTGATTGGTATTTTACTAATGGTAATACTGTCGAAGAAATTCAAAAACAAGTTGAAGACATTCGCACCAAAGCAAAAGCCAATAATCATCATGTCAAAATTGGGGTAAACGCTTTCATTATTGCTAGAGATACCGAAGAAGAAGCAAAAGCGGTACTTCAAGAAATTATTGATAAAGCCAACACTGAAGCCGTAAATGCGTTTGGCAATGCAACACGTGAAGCAGGTGCGGCTTCCCCAGAGCAACAAGGTAACTGGGCAAAATCAAGTTTTGAAGATTTAGTGCAATATAACGATGGCTTTAAAACCAATTTAATTGGTACACCGCAGCAAATTGCAGAGCGTATTGTGGCGCTTAAAAATGTAGGTGTAGATTTGATTCTTTCTGGATTTTTACATTTCATTGAAGAAGTAGAATATTTTGGAGAAAAAGTTCTACCACTCGTTCGCCAGTTAGAACTTCAACAGGAAAAGGAGGTAGAAATTCAAGCTAAATCAGCCTAAAACCCCAGTTAAAACAGCGCAAAATAATAAAAACAATAAATTAAAAATAAAGAATTTATTGGCTCCAAGACTCGGCTTGGAGCCTTTATTTTTTAAGACTTCTCTACTTCTCGAATCACAGTTTCAACTGAGTAACGGCACCATTTTGAAAGTTTTTCGATAAATTCATTTAATGCTGCGGGTTCAAAATGGCCAACGATCATATAGCAAGCATTGCCCATGACTTTAAAGCACTCATCGATTTGTTCATATTGCTTGACCAAATTTTCAATTTCTTCAAATGCGCGTTGTTCATTTAAATGCAAATGAATAAATTGTTTATAGCTATATTGCAAAGCAATCGTGTAATTTTTGATGACACCAGCATCCATTAACTGAGCAATTCGAGCACCCACCGCCTGTCCTGTCCGGTGCACGCGCTGCCCAATTTCTTTATTGGTTAGTCGGGAATCTTGTTTAAGCAATGCAATAATTTTTAGATCGATCGGGTCTAATTCAATATTCATTTTTCATGGCGAAAGAAAACGGGCGGTAATGCTTTCATCTGACTATAGCCGATTTTTTAAGCAGAGAATAATCTTGTTTTATCTCATATCAACAAGAGTAATCTCATGAAACAAGCACTATTAATTATCGATGTACAAAATGATTATTTTAAAAATGGCAAAATGGAATTGGTTGGGCCAGAGCAAGCGCTAGAAAAAATAAAACAACTTGAACAATATTTTAGCGAGAAAAACTTGCCAATCATTTATGTGCAACATATTAACCCGCCACAAGCGAGTTTCTTCCAAGAAAATACGGATGGGGTTTTACTTCATCCCGAACTCAGTGCGGGCAGTGATTCTTTAATAGTGACAAAGCATTATCCAAACAGTTTTTTAGAAACCAATTTAGATGAACTTTTAAAAGCACATCAAATTGAGCAGCTCGTGATTACAGGCATGATGACGCATATGTGTATTGATTCAGGTACACGTGCAGCCAAAGAACTTGGCTACCAACCAATCTTAATTGCAGATGCAACCGCAACTCGTGATTTAAGTTATGCTGGGAAGACTGTAAAAGCTGAAGACGTACAAACTGCTTTTTTAACTGCGCTGAGTACGTTTGCAAATGTACAAAATACTGCTGACTTTTTAGCAAGCTCTTAATAGAACTCAATAAAAAAGCCCCAGATGGGGCTTTCTTAGAATTAATTTTGCTTATCAGGATAAACCGTTGCAATCAACTGCTCTACCACTGCTGGTTCAGCCAAGGTCGAAGTGTCACCTAAGCTATCTAATTCATTCGCTGCAATTTTTCTTAAAATACGGCGCATGATTTTACCCGAACGAGTTTTAGGTAATGCTGGTGCCCAATGTAATGCATCAGGTGAAGCCACAGGCCCAAGCACTTTACGTACCCAGTTAATTAACTCTTTACGCAGCTCTTCCGACTCTGGAACACCTGCCTGTAAAGTCACGAAAGTACAAATACCTTGCCCTTTAATATCATGAGGCATGCCCACCACTGCTGCTTCTGCAACAGATTCATGCGAAACCAAAGCACTTTCAATTTCAGCAGTGCCCAGACGGTGACCTGAAACGTTTAAGACATCGTCAACACGACCTGTGATCCAGTAATAGCCATCTTCATCACGGCGAGCACCATCCCCCGTAAAATAAGTATTTTTGAAGGTCGAAAAATACGCCTCAATAAAGCGGTCTGGGTCACCCCAAATAGTACGCATCTGGCCCGGCCATGAATCTTTAATCACAAGGTTACCTTCAACCGCACCTTCTAGTTCATTGCCTTCACCATCTACAATGGCAGGTTGGATGCCAAACAACGGACGTGTTGCCGAACCCGGTTTTAAAGCTGTTGCACCTGGCAAAGGAGCAATCAAAATACCGCCTGTTTCGGTTTGCCACCATGTATCAACAATCGGGCAGCGGCCTTCACCAACAACGTTGTAGTACCAATTCCAAGCTTCAGGATTAATAGGCTCACCGACCGAACCAAGTAAACGCAGGCTGCTACGGTTACTTTCACGTACAAACGAATCACCTTCTCGCATCATGGCGCGAATCGCAGTTGGCGCTGTATACAAAATAGAAACTTTATGCTTATCGACCACATGACCAAGACGTGCCCATGTTGGATATTGAGGCACACCCTCAAACATTAGGGTCGTGGTGCCATTTGCCAGTGGACCATAAATGAGATAACTGTGGCCTGTAATCCAACCGATATCGGCTGTACACCAGTAAACATCATCTTGTTTTAAATCAAATACCTCTTTAAAGGTACTGGTTACATAAACTAAATAACCGCCTGTCGTATGCAATACACCTTTCGGTTTACCTGTTGAGCCCGACGTATAAAGAATAAATAAGGGGTCTTCTGCCTTCATCGGTTCTGGAGGACAGTTAGCATCCACTTCCATAATAACAAGGTGATACCACAAATCACGACCTGGCTTCATTTCAATTGGGTTTGCATTACGATAAACCACA
This sequence comes from Acinetobacter lactucae, assembly GCF_013122135.1. Lineage (NCBI taxonomy): Bacteria > Pseudomonadati > Pseudomonadota > Gammaproteobacteria > Moraxellales > Moraxellaceae > Acinetobacter > Acinetobacter lactucae. The sequence continues at coordinate 193,887 of NZ_CP053391.1, read as the reverse complement.
ATCACATTTTCAACGCACTCTGTGCCCGGCAATGCTAAAGCCAAATCAACATTTTCTTTGAGCGGTAATAGTTTTCCGGCACGTAGACTTGAGTCTGCGGTAATCACCAGTTTAGCTTGGCTGTCTTCAATACGACTTGCCAAAGAATCTGGCGAGAACCCACCAAATACCACGCAGTGAACTGCACCAATACGAGCACAGGCTAACATCGCAATTGCAGCCTCAGTCACCATCGGCATATACAGCACAACACGGTCGCCTTTACCAATGCCATATTTCTTTAAAACGTTAGCAAAACGGCAGACTTCGTCATGTAATTCTTTATAAGAGACAATTTTATGACGGGAAGGATGGTCACCTTCCCAAATGATGGCAGGTTTATGTGGATGTTCTTTAAGATGCCTGTCTAGGCAGTTTGCTGACACGTTCAGCTCGCCATCAGCAAACCATTCAATTTTGAAATTGTCTTTGTCAAAACTGGTATTTTTAACTTGGGTAAATGGTTTTATCCAATCGACAATTTTAGCTTGCTCTGCCCAGAATTCATCTGGGTTCTCGATAGAGTGTTGATAACGTTTAAAGTAGTCTGCTTCAACAGTACGAGCAGTTTTTTTAAATTCCTCTGGTACTGGATAGATCTCATTCATACGCAACTTCCTTGATCTTGTGCATCCCATCTCGAGACTGTGGCTATTATTTTACTGGATCTTATTTGCATGCCTTTGCAGTATGATGACTCTTTCAAAGTCTAGACAATGCGACTTTGGTCATATATTAAACACTTACTCAAGCATACGAAATTATGAACATTTTTATAAAATTAAGTTGATTTAAAACATTTGTCTATAGCTTTTACTTTTATAATTTTTTCAAGATTTGATGGTTTTGATCATCAACAAAGATTATTTTGTCTCTCATATGCAACTCAGGAATAAAATAATATGTTTGCCCAAACTAGCTCTTCACGCCCACCACAGCTCCCTTTAAAAGATAGTCCGTTTTCAATTCATGGGCGCTTTAATCGCATGAGCTATTTAGGTGGTTATGGACTGATTTATTTAATCACTCTCGTGGGCTATTTCATTTTGGCCTCATTTCTTGGAAGTTTTCAGCTTTCAAGCAATCTATTTAATTTTGAGTTTTATAGCTCTCTTTCTGGTCTTAGTGCCTTGATCGTCTGGGCTTTTTGGATATTTCTGATTTACTTAAATATTGTTCTCGTTGTTCGACGTTTGCATGATTTAAATAAAAGTGGCTGGATGGGCTTGCTGTTATTTATTCCAGTTGTTCAGTTCTTTTTTATGATTTATTTACTGCTTGCCTCAGGTACAGCAGGTCCAAACGAATATGGCCCAGCTCGACCATCAACCTTTATAGAAAAACTCATGGCTTGGTTTATTTTATTCGTCATTTTAATTAGCCTTATTTCTACCGCAGGCTTTTTTTACTACTTCTCTGGTACCGATACTATAGAAACTCCGTCACAAATCTTACAAAAAGGAACTGAATACTTTTAATTAAAAAACACTTTATTATTTAGATGAACTCATTATAGTAGGCGCACATTTTATCTCCTACTATCATGAAAGCCGATCATCGCTTTCATCATTTTTTTTAAATAGAGACTTGTCGTGGCTGATGAACAAAAATCCTTAACGGATGTTGCAAAAAATACAGGTGAACTTTTGCAAGAAGCAGGTACTAAAACCACTCAAACTGTTTTAGCTCATACTGAAAAGTATCATGATGCCTATACCACTATTGATAAAATCGTGGATAGTTTCTGGGAACGTGTGCCTTATATTTGTATTGCGATTATCGTTTTCATTATTTTTTGGCTACTCACCAAATTATTTAAGCTTTTTGTTCGTAAAACTTTAGAAAACCGTTCTTACACGCGCCAAAACCTAGTTTTGGTATTAAACCGTGTAGGAAGCACGACAATTTTATTTTTTGGTTTCTTAATTGCACTGGTCATCATGATTCCAGGGTTTACCCCAGGACAACTCATGAGTGCGTTAGGGATTGGTTCGGTTGCAATTGGTTTCGCATTTAAAGATATTTTTCAAAACCTGCTCTCAGGTATTTTGATTTTATTAAGTGAACCATTCCGTATTGGCGATTCGATCGTGGTGAATTCACTTGAAGGAACTGTTGAAGATATTCAAATTCGTGCAACATTCTTACGCTCACCAGATGGACGCCGTATCGTTATTCCAAACGCAACTGTTTATACGAGTGCTTTAACTGTAAATACGGCTTATCAACAACGACGCTGTGAGTTTGTAGTTGGAATTGGATATGACGACGATGAACAAAAAGCTAAACAGATTATTTTAGATATTCTTAATAATGACCGAAATGTACTTAGTCAGCCGGCTTTCTCGGTTAACGTTACAGCTTTAGCTGATTTCTCGGTTAACCTGACTGTACGTTGGTGGGTTGATACCACTGAAACAGATATGTCGTCATCTATCAGTACAATTCAAGCTCAAGTAAAACAAGCTTTCAATGACAACGGTATTAATATTCCATACCCAATTCAGGAATTAAAAATGGCTGCAAACCAGCCACCATTAAACCCTGAAGCATCAACTAAAGAGACGACCTAAAATATAAGAAATAGACGTTTCAGTTCTTAAAATACGGTTGCCTAAGCTCACAGCTTGGCAGCCGTTTTTTGTGAGCAAATCAACTTCATAGGGAATAAACCCACCTTCGGGTCCAACGACTACACTACACGCATGCGGAATATTAATTGGCATGCTTTGCTCTGCATAAGGATGAGCCACATAAGCGGGACTTTCCTTTGAAATTAGGCTTGGTAGCACATCTTCAACAAAAGGTTTAAAGCGTTTGTATAATTGAATTTCAGGAACAATGGTGTCACCTGCTTGCTCAAGACCTAAAGTCACATAGTTATCAAGTTGTTGTAAAAATGGAGTTTGCCAATAGCTTTTATCAACACGATAGCTATGAATCAAACTAATCTTTTCAACCCCTAAAGTCACACTATCCATAATTAAACGGCGTAAAACTTTAGGCCTTGGTAAAGCTACAATTAAATGTACTGGAAGTTTTGCAGGTACAGTTTCTTCAGTGATAGGACGTATACAAACTTCATGCTCGTTAATTGAGACAATTTCAGTGATATAACGTGCCCCATTACGAATACCAACTTTTAGATTTTGGCTGACCGTAATATCAAGATGTTCATGTAAATGCTGTAGTTGGCGCTTTGAACGGATTGACCATAACTCTGACTGAACGTCTTCAGGTTCTAGCAAAACGATATTCATGATTTTTCGGCCAAATACCGATTAATTACGCCAATATGTTTCTGTAATGAACCTTGGTTACGCTGTAAGACTTTATGCGCCTGCTCAACCACCTGCTTTGCTTCTTCAGGCTCGGCTAAACATGCCATCCAGATTGCCACAACTTGCTCAGCGTCTTGGGCAATGAGCACCCCATTTTCATCAATGAATTCATCAACAATAGTTTGGAAATTAAAGTAACGAGGTCCAATTACGGTCGGCACATTTAAAACCATAGGCTCTAAAATATTATGCCCACCGCCTGGTTCATTAAGTGATCCACCCACGAAACACACCTGACTTAAGGCATACCATAACCAAAGTTCACCCATGCTATCCGCCAGATAAACCTGTGTACTGGCATGAATACTATGATTCATACTTCTACGATGAGTGACTAGACCTAAGTTGTGGGAAATTTCAAATACTTCATCGAAACGTTCAGGATGTCGAGGTACGACAATACAAACTAAATCAGGTTCTGACTTTAGATAAGGTGCAAGCGCTTCTAAAATTTGTTGTTCTTCGGGTGCATGTGTACTGGCAATTGTCAGGACTTTACGCTGTCCCAAATACCATTGTTGTTGTAATTGCTCAGCCTGATTTATAAAAGTCTGAGGTGCATGAATATCAAATTTAATATTTCCAACCACCTGACTTTTTTGTTGATCTAAGCCAAGTTCGACATAACGTTGGCGAGTCGCAGCGTCTTGTGCCAATACCCAGTCAATTTGTTTCAGCATTCCTGCCGTTAGACCTGAAACCCGGCTATAACCTTTTGCTGATTTTTCTGATAATCGCGCATTTAATAATAAACAAGGAACCTGTTGTAGTTTGGCTTGATCAATTAAATTTGGCCAAAGCTCAGTTTCAACCAATGCTAAAAGTTTTGGCTGATACAACTCAAAAAATTGTTTTAAAAGATGCTTTTGATCAACAGGCAAATAAACTGCTTGAAATAAATCTAAATAAGGTGCTTTTAAAAATAATGATTTGGCACGCGCCTGCCCAGTCTTCGTTGTATTAGTAACTAATACAGGTTGACCGAGTTTAAGATAATGCTCGATTAAAGGCTGCGCAGCATTGGTTTCTCCAACCGAAACAGCATGGAACCAAATTGCTTTGACATTTTTCGGAGATTCAAACGGCCCAAATCTTTCCAGACATTCCTGATGATATAATTCCTGGCTTTCTGCACGTTTTTTTATCCGCCAGTGGTAAAAAGGTTTTAATAAATGGAGTGCGGTGTTGTACCAAAAAGGGGTCGCCAAGCGGTTTGCCTCAAATCATCAAAGTTTAAAACTGGGGAAAATATAACATAGATAGAAAAAATGGCAGAGTTTCGATACCTAAACTCTACCATTACGAGAAAAATGATTTACTGAGTTCAGAAACAAACGAAGACAGCAAATCATCATTTCAAAGAATTTTATGAAGCTTCTAGTGTTGGATAGTCTGTATAACCTTCAGCACCTTTCGCATATAAAGTTGTTGGTTGAAGTTCGTTTAGTGGCAAATCTTGCTCTAAACGCTGTAAAAGATCTGGGTTAGCAATATATGCTTTACCAAAAGATACGGCATCTGCCTGACCTTCACGCAAGATACGTTTTGCTGACTCTGGTGTTAGGTTCTCATTGGCAATCCATACACCATTAAATTTTTCGCGAAGTTTAGGACTAATACTGTCAGCAGCTTCATATTCACGAGAGAAAATGAAAGCTACATTACGTTGGTTAAGCTGTTCAACTACATAACCAAAAGTTGCTAATGGATTTTCATCACCCATATCGTGTGAATCACCACGCGGTGCGATATGAACACCAACTCGGCCAGCGCCCCACACTTCAATAAATGCATCAACGACCTCTAATAATAAACGTGCACGGTTTTCAATAGGACCACCGTATTCGTCATCACGTTGGTTGGTATTACTTTGAAGGAACTGGTCAATTAAATAACCATTCGCTGCGTGTAATTCAACACCATCAAAACCAGCTGCTTTAGCCAGTTCTGCCGAATGTTTATATTGAGCGACCACCTCTTTCACTTCTTCTAATGAAAGCGCACGGGGTTTAACATACGGACGTTTAGGACGTAATAAACTCACTTCACCCGCAGGTTGAATTGCACTTGGTGCAACAGGAATATCACCATCTAAAAGCTCAGGATGTGAAATACGACCTACATGCCAAAGTTGCACTACAATTTTTGAACCTTGAGCATGAACTGCCTCAATAATTTTATTCCAAGCTTGTGCCTGCTCTTCTGACCATAACCCTGGGGTATCTGCATAACCCACAGTTTTTGAACCAATCACTGTTGCTTCAGTCAAAATGAGACCAGCATTTGCACGTTGTTGATAGTATTCAACCATTAAATCATTAGGCACTCGGCTTTCACCACTACGCGCACGCGTTAATGGAGCCATGACCAATCGATTTTTGATTTCAAAATCACCAACCGTTAAAGGAGTATTGAGTTCAGCCATAATCGCCTCGACTTACACTTTTAATAATTTAAAGTGTTTGTTTTAAATGTTCGATATATTGCTGAATCAAAGCTTCGTTACGTGAAAAATAAGACCATTGACCATATTTTTGGACCTGAATAAGCCCCGCCTGTTGTAACACAGACAAATGATTAGACATCGTAGACTGAGCTACTTTACCCAAACGTTCAATATGACCTGCACAAACACCCTTCTCAAAACTACCACCACATTCTTCCACCGGTAAATAATGTGCAGGTTCTTTTAACCATTGCAAAATTTGCCGACGCAGAGGGTTGGAAAGGGCTTTGCTAATTGCATCAATATCCATAGGCTCAACACGTCTTTTAAACGAACAAAGCTTTGTTCAGCATTTCAAAAACATAATATCGTATTTCTTCGATATTCATATCTATTTTTCTCGATATTAATATCGTATTTTTCCGATTAACATTTGAAGACTGAACTGCTTTGCCGTTTTAATCGCTAAAAATCCAAGAGTTCTACATATTCATAGATGAACTGTATTTAAACTAAAAGTTCAGCAGATTCTTATAAACCTTGTTTTAAGCTCGCCTCAATAAAGCGATCAAGGTCACCATCAAGAACAGCACCTGTATTAGAGTTTTCAACACCCGTACGTAAATCTTTAATACGGGAATCATCTAATACATATGAACGAATTTGGCTTCCCCAACCAATATCAGACTTCGAGTCTTCTAGCGCTTGAGCTGCTTCATTACGTTTTTGCATTTCCAATTCATACAAACGCGCACGTAGCTGTTTCCATGCATGGTCACGGTTAGCGTGTTGCGAACGCTGGTTCTGACATGCCACCACAATACCTGTTGGAATGTGAGTCAAACGCACAGCTGAGTCGGTTTTGTTAATATGCTGACCACCTGCACCAGATGCACGGTACGTATCGGTACGAACATCAGAAGGGTTAATATCAATTTCAATATTGTCATCAACTTCTGGTGAAATAAATACCGCAGAGAATGAAGTGTGACGACGGTTACCACTGTCAAATGGTGATTTACGAACTAAACGGTGTACACCTGACTCTGTGCGTAACCAACCGTAAGCATATTCACCTTCAACACGAATTGTTGCTGATTTAATACCAGCCACATCGCCATCAGATACTTCCATAAGTTCTGCTTTAAAGCCATGGCGTTCAATCCAGCGCATATACATACGTAATAGCATAGATGCCCAGTCTTGTGCTTCTGTACCACCTGAACCTGATTGAATCTCTACATAGCAAGGATTCGGGTCCATTGGGTTACTAAACATACGACGGAATTCAAGTTTAGCCAGTTCATCTTCGGCAGCATTAAGCTCTGATTGAACATCTTCAAGCAAGCTTTCATCGTCAGCTTCTACAGCCAAATCTAACATCGCTTTTGCATCTTCAAGCTGTGTAGATAAGCCATCCAATACATTAATAACGTTTTCTAGTTCGCCCTTTTCTTTCGCCATTGCCTGAGCGCGGCTTTGATCATTCCAAATCGCAGGGTCTTCTAACTCACGTAAAACTTCTTCTAAACGTTCTTTTTTCAGATCGTAGTCAAAGATACCCCCGTAGTGTTTGGCTACGATCAGTTAAATCTTTCAATTGGTTTAGATAAGGATTAATTTCCACGCGAGTGTTCCCATAAGAGCAGATAAACAGTCAATTATTTTAGCATAGCTTGCCATACTCAAACAAAAGCCCTCAAACATATTGATTTGCAATATCTTATTAATGAAAAATAAATATAATATTATTGATTTACCCATTAAAAATGCATTAAAATTAACAACTTAAATCTTAATAACTTTATAACATATATTACTCTAGAGTTAGATCCATGAAAAAATCAAAATTTTTGTTTGCACTCGTCACAGCTGCATGTGCTTTCAACGCAAATGCCTATCAAACTGAAGTTGGTACAATGTACGAATTTACAGATATGGATGGTGGAGAAAATAATAGCTTCGGGATTAATGGTAGATATTATTTTAATCCTGTAGAAGCAAAGACTTTCCCTTTAGCTGAAGCTGCTTTTTTAAATAAATCTTCAAATATTGGACTAGGATATGCATATAGCAAACTAGAAGATGATGAAGACTATGGAAAACTCGAATTTAGTTCTGTAGGCATTACAGGTGAATACTTTATTCCAAATACCTCACTCTATTTATCAGGAGCATTTAACCGTACAAAAACCGAAGTCACTGCAAATGATTTTGGTTCGGTTGATGATAGTGGGAACGGCTATGCTGTAGAGGTCGGTTTCCTACCAACCGATGGCTTGTTATTGGCTGCTGGTGTAACAGACTTGTCTGAAAGTTTTGATCCAATGCAAGCGGCTAAATATGGCTTCACCACTTCGGTTTCAAATGCCGTAGCCGTAACTGGTGAAGATGACGATACCGCCGTAACTCTACGAGCGAAGTATGTTACTCAAATTTCTGGCTTCTATACTAATTTTGAAGGACAAACCTATATTGGTGATGAAACCACTTATCGTTTAGGTGCAGATCTTTATCTTGATCCTACTTTAAGTATTGGAGCAGCTTTTGCGGATTCAACAGCAGAAGATTCAGATACAATCTTCAGTGTTCGCGCACAGAAATTCTTTACACCTCAAGTAGCAGTAGGCTTAACTTACACAACTGTTGATGATGCTGACTCTTTTGGTATTAATGGAACATTCCGCTTCTAATCTATAAGAATTTATTATTAGAAATATGGACGCTCAAGGGAACTTTTCCCTTGGGCGTTTTTCATTTTATTTAAAGTTTAATTGGTAACATCCTCATACAAAACTGGGTACTTTTACAGCATTTTTTATGATCTACACAAAATATCCTCAATTTTAATAAAATAAAACATTATGAATTTATATTTAAAAATCAAACTCTTATATTAATTCAATTTACATAAATATCACATGGTTACAGTCCGGTTACTCGCGCAAGATTGACGACAAAGCTTTTTCGTCTAGACTAAAAGTTGTAACAAAACATTTATAAAATCGCTTTTTAGAGGGGAGAGATTCCATGAAAAAACTAGCAATTGCATCAGCTCTTTTATCTGCACTCGCAGTGAGTGGCGCAGCAAACGCTTACCAAGCTGAAGTTGGTGGTTCTTACAATTATCTTGATCCAGACAACGGTAGCAGCGTAAGTAAATTCGGTGTTGACGGGACTTATTACTTTAATCCTGTTCAAACTCGTAACGCTCCACTTGCTGAAGCAGCTTTCTTAAGCCGTGCAAGTAACGTTAACGCCCTAATCAACTATGGCGATAACAGCGGTACAAAAGATACTCAATATGGCGTGGGTGTTGAATACTACGTTCCTAACTCAGATTTCTACCTTAGCGGTGATGTAGGTCGAAATGAGCGTGAAGTCGACAACACTAATATTGACAGCAAAGTAACTACTTATGCAGCTGAAGTAGGTTATTTACCAGCTCCTGGTTTATTACTTGCATTAGGTGTTAAAGGTTACGACGAGAAAGACGGTAAAGACGGCGCTGATCCAACAGTACGTGCTAAATACGTAACTCAAGTAGGTCAACATGACGTAAACCTTGAAGCGTTCGGTGCATTTGGTGACCTAGACGAATATAAAGTTCGTGGTGACTACTACATCGACAAAACTTTAAGTGTTGGTGCTGATTACTACAACAACGACTTAACTGATAAAGATGAATTTGGTATCAATGCTAAAAAATTCTTGAATCAACAAGTAAGTGTTGAAGGCCGTGTTGGATTTGGTGATAACGACAACACTTATGGTGTTCGTGCAGCATACCGCTTCTAATCAAACCTAAAGTCATAAAAAATCCGCTCAATTGAGCGGATTTTTTTATTGGCTTAAATGCACAATACGCAATTGCAAATTTACATTACCATTAAATGCATTACGATCTATTTCATAGACCAAATGTACATGATCACGCATTGGATCAAACTCAAAACGGCCCGCCGCATTAAAAGCAATTGCATCAAAACTGTATTGGTCTAGTGCTAATTTAAGCTTCAAATGCGTTTCTTTAAGCCAGCGATAATCAACAACTTTAAAATACCCCTCAAACTGTGGGAAAGGGAATTTTTGTCCCCACGGTCCCAACTGTTCTATCCAGTCCAAGGTATTTAGTTGCAGAGCCGAAGTAGGAAGTTCTCCATCCGTCCAGAGAATTGCTTGAAACAAAGATTCTTCCATTTCTGCAATGCAATTGGTAAAGGCTGTTTTAAAAGCCTCAAAGTTTTCTTTACGTATGGTTAAACCAGCTGCTGCTGCATGACCTCCAAAATGGCTCACCAATTCTGAATGTTGTTCAGCAACCTGTTCAATCGAATCTCGAATATGTATCCCATCAATTGAACGAGCAGATCCTTTTATATGAATACCATCTTCATCAGGTGCAAACACAATAGTGGGACGATGAAACTGTTCTTTTAAGCGTCCTGCGACAATCCCAATCACGCCCTGATGCCAGTTTTCTTCAAAAAGTACAAGAGCTGGAGGAATGTCTTCTTTTGAGAGCTGCAAGTTATCTAAAGCAGATAAGGCTTGTTGCTTCATCTCCCCTTCGATTTGACGGCGCTCTATATTTAATTGATTTAATTGTCTCGCAATCGGATAGGCCGTTTCCATAGAGTCTGCTAACAAGCACTCGATCCCGATGCGCATGCTCTCCATACGCCCTGCTGCATTAATACGTGGCCCAAGCACAAATCCTAAATCTTGCGCACGTAAAGATGATGCCTCTCGACCAGCAATATCTAACAGTGCCAATATTCCAACTCGGCATTGATGTTGCTGAATGCGTTTTACACCTGCATCGACCAAAATACGGTTGTTATAATCTAAGATAGCAACATCGGCATAAGTTCCCAAAGCAACCAAATCTAGATATTGAGTGACTTTACTCGTACTTTTACCTTGCTTACTACGTAAACTTGCTAAATTGGCTAGCACATAAAATGCAACTCCAACCCCTGCAAGCGCTTTACTTGGGAACTCACAACCTAACTGATTAGGATTTACCACTGCTTCTGCCAGAGGCGTTTCTTTAGTTGTTAAATGGTGATCTGTAATAACCACTTGCATGCCCAGTGCATGTGCCGCATCAACACCAGCATGGCTGGAAATCCCATTATCGACAGTAATTAATAAATTGGGTTGATAAGTTTGATGTGCAAGCTCTGCAATTGCTGGGGTAAGTCCATAACCGTATTTAAATCGGTCTGGAACCAAATAGTCAACTTGTGCCCCCATATCGCGAAGCACCAATACCATTAACGCTGTACTGGTTGCTCCATCGGCATCGTAGTCGCCAACAATAACAATTTTTTTCTGCTCATCAATAGCCTGATCTATTAATGCCACAGCAGTTTCTAATCCCTTGAGCTGTGGAGCTAATAAATTCTTAAGCTTTAATTCTAATTCCTGTTCAGATTGTACCCCACGCCTTGCCAAAATTTCGGCAATAAACGGAGGCACGCCCTGAAACTGTTCAGGGCGTGTCAATAAAGGTCTTTGTTTGATTTGTATTTTTGTCATTTAAGGCATCAGTCGGTGCAACGTCCATTGACCGTCGATTTTTTCATAACTCAAGCGGTCATGTAAACGATTTGGTCGCCCTTGCCAGAATTCATAGTAATCTGGCTGCAGACGATAACCTCCCCAGAACTCTGGCTTATCAAGCACTTCACGACTTGTAACTTGCTGTTGTAAGTCTTGAAAACGTTGCTGTAACAGCTCTCGGCTTTCAATCTTACCACTTTGCGGCGTACTGATATGCGCTGCAATCTGGCTATCACGTGGTCGTTTACGATAGTAATCTGTAGACTCTTGCTCAGCAATTTTAACTACATGACCACCAACTCGCACCTGACGCTCTAGACTTGGCCAGTAAAATAATAATTCGGCATATGGGTTTTCCGCCAAATCGATACCTTTTTGACTATCGTAATTAGTATAAAAATCATACCCAGCTTCTGTAGCCCCACGTAACAAAACTGTTCGAACATGAGGTCTGCCATTCGCACTTGCTGTCGCTAATGACATTGCATAGGGTTCATGCAAATTAGCTGCTAGAGCATGGTTAAACCAACCAAGAAACTGCTGATGAGGACTAGATTCAACTTGCCCCTCATGCAATTCTCCTTGCTCGTAGCTTAAGCGTAATTCACTTAAATCTTTAATGACATCACTCATGTCATGCACCTTATGCGACTTGTGCTTGTGAACGAACTGAATCTGCTAAATGCTGAGCTAAAGCATTCACTTCTTGCTCATCATCACCTTCGACCATAACTCGGATCACAGGCTCTGTACCTGACTTACGAATCAAGATTCGTCCACGTCCTTTGAGCTGTGCTTCTGCTTTATCAAATTCAGTAACCAATGCCGGAATAGAGTACGGATCAAGCATTTGTTCTAACCGTACATTCACAAGAATTTGTGGGAATAGTTTAAAGTCTTGAACCAGTTCATGAAGAGCCTTATTTTGCTCGACCATCACGGTTAAAACTTGAAGTGCTGCAATAATCGCATCACCTGTCGTACTCTTGTCTAAAGTTAGAATATGGCCAGATGGTTCCCCACCAGTAACCCAACCATTTTCTTCTAGGGCTTGTAATACATAACGGTCACCAACCTTAGCACGTACAAAACCAACATTCGCTTTTTCAAGTGCGACTTCGAGTGCCATGTTACTCATGACAGTACCCACTACGCCTGCTGGCTTATTTTGAGCCTGAGTCGCTAAAATATATAAGATATGGTCACCATCAATTAAGTTACCAAACTTATCGACCATCACGACACGGTCAGCATCACCATCAAAGGCAATCCCTAAATCTGCTTCGTGCTCAACTACAGCTTTTTGTAGTTTTTCAGGATGTGTTGAACCACAACCTTCATTAATATTTAAACCATCTGGCTCATTATATAAAGCAACAACTTTTGCCCCTAACTCACGGAAAACCGAAGGACCAACGCTATACGCCGCACCATGAGCACAGTCCAACACAATCTTTAAATTATTTAAGTCAAAGTGGTAAGGGAAAGTAGATTTACAAAATTCGATATAGCGACCATTCGCATCATTTACACGAACACTTTTACCTAAGTTTGCCGTGTCCTCAATAAACAAATCTTTTTCTAATTCGAGGTTAATTTCTTCTTGTAGAGCATCTGGTAATTTTTTACCTTCGCTTGAGAAAAATTTAATACCATTATCAAAATATGGGTTATGTGATGCAGAAATCACGATACCTGCATGCGCATGTAAAGCACGAGTAAGGTGCGCAATTGCTGGGGTCGGTAATGGGCCAAGCAAATGAACATATACGCCAGCAGCGTTTAACCCCGCCTGTAAAGCAGATTCTAAAATATAACCAGATAAACGAGTGTCTTTTCCTAATACAACAAGTGGCTTATTTTTTGGACTCGTTCGTTTTAATACCTTCCCTGCAGCAAAACCGAGTTTTAAAGCAAACTCTGGAGTAATAGGCATTTGCCCAAATTTTCCACGAATACCATCCGTTCCAAAATAACTCATAGCTTATCTCATTTTTACGCCACTTCAGCCGTGGCTTACTTCATATATGGCAATTCCGCCATATCTCTTTTCGTCAGATTTACTTTACACCAAAAACAAAAAGCCGTCAGTGTAATGACGGCTTTCTTCATTGTTTTGGTTACGAAAATCTAACCAACACGATAGTTTGGAGCTTCTTTAGTAATCGTTACATCATGAACATGTGACTCAGACATGCCTGCTGAAGTAATTTTCACAAATTTCGCATTTTGGCGAAGATCTTCAATCACAGCTGAACCTGTATAACCCATCGATGAACGTAAACCACCCATCATTTGATGAACGATGTTACCCATTGGGCCTTTATATGGAACACGGCCTTCGATTCCTTCTGGTACTAACTTCTCAGCACCCGCTTTTGAATCTTGGAAATAACGGTCAGCAGAACCAGTTGCTCCCGCCATTGCACCTAATGAACCCATACCACGATATGCTTTGTAGTAACGACCTTGGAAAAACTCAACTTCGCCCGGCGCTTCTTCAGTACCCGCAAGTAATGAACCAACCATGATCGTACTTGCACCCGCACCGATCGCTTTTGCCATATCGCCAGAGAAGCGGATACCGCCATCTGCAATTAAAGGAATTTGATCTTTTAGTGCACTAGCAACGCTGTCAATCGCAGAAATTTGTGGCATACCGATACCAGCCACAATACGTGTTGTACAGATAGAACCAGGGCCAATACCTACTTTTACAGCATCTGCACCTGCATCTAATAATGCTAATGCAGCATCACCAGTTGCAATGTTGCCACCAATCACTTGTACTTGAGGGAAGTTTTGTTTCACCCAACGTACACGTTCAATTACACCAGCAGAGTGGCCATGCGCTGTATCAACAACAATTACGTCAACACCAGCTTCAACCAATGCTTCCACACGACTTGGTGTATCAGCACCAGTACCTACCGCAGCACCAACACGTAAACGACCAAGATCATCTTTACAACTGTTTGGATAGCTCTCAGCTTTGCGGAAGTCAGTTACTGTAATTAAGCCTTTAAGTTCGTTGCTCTCACCAACGACTAAGACTTTTTCAATACGGTGTTTTTGCAATAATGCTTGAATATTTTCTTTAGACTCGCCTTCACGTACAGTTACTAAACGATCTTGGCCTGTCATGATGTTGCTAACAGGTTGTTCTAAATTGGTTTCAAAACGCGTATCACGGCCTGTCACAATACCAACAACCTTGCCGTCTTTAACAACAGGTACACCGCTAATGTTATTAGCGCTGGTAATTGCGATGAGTTCACGTACTGTAGTTTCAGGCGTTACAGTGATAGGATCTTTCACCATACCCGCTTCGAATTTTTTCACACGGCGTACTTCTGCAGCTTGAGCAGCAATATCCATGTTTTTGTGCAAAATCCCGATACCACCATTTTGTGACATAGCAATCGCCATACGTGACTCAGTCACTGTATCCATTGCAGCTGAAACTAATGGGATATTTAAATGAATGCCGCGAGTTAAACGTGTCTTTAAAGAGACATCTTTTGGGAGAACAGTAGAGTAGGCAGGAAGTAATAAGACATCATCGAAGGTTAGCGCTTCTTGAACGATGGTCAGCATAACAATCTCACTGGTAAATTCCGTGAGCTATTATAAACAAATTTCAATGCAATTTTCATATTATCTTTGCCTTTTTCAGCAATAGATATCGGCCTGTACTAAATAATTCCCGCTTAATTATACTTTTAGCTCTATTTTTAGCTTTTATCTTTTTATAACCCAGAACTTCATCTGGGTTAATTATTAGAAATAATATTTAGATTTATGCAGGACAACTAAAAACTTGTTCTGTCATTAAATCTACGCCGCATGGCAATGTCTCAATCCAGTCTAAAAACTGATTGACCATTTCTTTCCCCATAAATGGACTACCATGCTGTGGAACGATCATTTCGATATCCATCTGCCGAACCATGTTGACCCACAAACGGATAACCTTATTGGAACACATATAGCGTTGGTGAAAAGCCTTCATTTTCATGATATGCGTATCGAAATCTTTTAAAGGCTGATTAGCATCTTCAACAATTGAGGCACCCATATCGCCAGAAAATAAAATCTTAGCAACTGGATCATAAAACTGAAAATTACCCACCGAATGTAAGAAGTGAGCGGGAACTACCACAAGCTTGGATTCTCCTAGAGTAATCACTTGGCCGCGGTCAGGTAATTCAATAAGACGGTCCTCCCAATTACCTTTCATTCGATCACTCATAAACGAGGAATTTAGATGTGGTAGAAAACGTGCCCATAATTTTGACGCCACGACTTTAGCATCGGTATAGACCAGCCAGCGTGGCATTGAAGTAATAATGTCTGGATCCTGATGCGAGGCCATCACATAGTCCAGATTTTTCAAACGAGTATATTTATTTAATTCCATTGTTAATGGAACATAAGTCAAATCGCCACCTGGATCGATTACAGCAGCACGCTCATGATCAATAATTAAAAATTGATTAGCTTGAATGCCCTCCCCTTTGACCAAACTGGTAAAACTTATACATTTATGTACACCATTATCAAATAATATCTGCGATGTAGTTTTTTCAAACCCCATATAATTCCCCAAAAAACTTTAAATATTAGATATTTTTATATCCATAATAAAATAATGGGATTCAGCAACTCTTACAATGAATTATTTGATTTTTCTCATAATATTTTAAAATGGATTTTGCTTTTCTTATTTTATAAATGAATCATAATGTTATTTAAAATTAACCCACAATAAATTAAAATAATTCTCATTATCAAATTTACTTTTTGTGCTGCTTAGGCCTCCCATGAATCAACCCTTCCGTTTTTCAACTTCAAAAACATTGTTAGCAGTTGCTATTTTTACTTCGATGACAGTAAGTCATGCTGAAGAAATAACAGAACAACAGAATTCGAACAATGTTCTACCCACAATTTCTGTTCAAGCGCAAAAAGAAAGCTCTTCACCCTATGTCGCAACGAAAGCTACCTCTGTTTTAAAATCAGATGCTCCTTTATTTAAAACTGCTCAATCAGTTTCGGTGGTGACCCGCGAGCAACTTGATCAGAAACAAGCAAAGACACTTGCAGATGCAATTGAAGGCGTGGCAGGTGTAGGAGCTGGAAAACTTGGTCGTCGTGGTTGGGATGATTTCATTATCCGAGGACAAACTTCTTCTGATCAAATTTTTATAGATGGTTTACGTCAAGCTCAACAAAACACCTTTGTTGCAGCAGAAATATCGGGCATGGATCAAGTACAAATTTTAAAAGGCCCCGCTTCAGTTAATTTTGGACTGGTACAACCAGGTGGTATGGTCAATTTAGTGACTAAACGCCCTCAAGCTGAAAGCTTTGCTCGGGCCACTATGACTTATGGCAGCTACAATCTTAAAGAAGGGACATTCGATTTAAACTATAGTCCTAATAATAGTGAAAAAGGGGCTTTTCGTTTAAATGGACGTATCTCTGATCAAGATGATCCGACAGATTATGTCTATTTTAAAAATTATTATATCTCCCCTTCTTATAATTTTGACTTAGGAGATAACACCGACCTTTCTGTCATCGCAAGTTATCAGCACCGCGAATATATTCGTCAGCAAGGCTTACCTGTTATTGGAACATTAAAAGACAATCCTAATGGAAGTTTGCCAAAAGACTTATTTATTGGTGAACCGAGTTACGGAGCTTATGATGCCGATGTATTCCGTACAGGTTATAATTTTAGACATGCTTTTAATAATGGTTGGGAATTTAAGCAAAACTTTGCAATTCAAAAAACAGAAATGATTGGCCCTGCTGTATTTTATAATGGCTGGACCGATAAAAACTATACGACCCTTAAACGTCAAGCCCGCTATCAAGATGTTAGTAACCTAAGTTTCTCAATCGACAATAGTGTCCAAAAGACCTTCCAGTTTGCAGATATGGCACATCAAATAACGATTGGATTAGATGGTCTGCAAGACAAAAATGATTATCTAAATAATCGCTGTTCTGCCACAAATTTAAATCTCTATTCACCAGAATACGGCACTACAGTCACTTGTCCAGAAAAAGTCACAAACCACGATATTAACCGCCTAAAGTATATGGGGTTATATTTACGTGACCGCATTCAGATTAATGACCAGCTCGTTTTAAATCTTGCGGGTCGCCAAGATTGGGCGCAAACCCAAACTGTAGATTTAGTTAAAAATACCAATACTAAAAAATCAGAAGAAGCTTTTACAGGTAACGCCTCATTGTTATATACAATTAATGATGTAGTTGCGCCTTATGTAAGCTATGCAACCTCTTTCTTCCCGACAAGTGGGTCAGACTCTGCCGGAAATACCTTTGATCCTGAAAAAGGTAAACAGATTGAAGTCGGAATGAAATTGCAAAGTCCTGATCAGCGGATACAAGGTAGCGTTGCTTGGTATGATTTAAAACGTCAAAATGTATTAGTCAACGACCCTACAGACACGACTTTCAAAGTACAACGTGGCGAGCAATTAACTCGTGGTATTGAGACAGAATTAAATGCAGATGTATTAGATGGTTTAAAACTTACGGCGACCTATACTTACACCGCAGATGCTGAAATTAGTAAAGATGCAAACACAAGTAATGTTGGAAAGCCTCTCGATAATATTCCTGAACACGCTTATAGCTTGTCGGCTCGTTATAAATTTGACCCTGCCTCAAAAATTGGTTGGTATGTTGGCGGTGGATTCCGAGGCGAAACATATAAAACTATGGATAAACTAGATGTCCATATTCCAGGCTATACAGTCTTTGACACTGAAGCTGGCTATGACGCTGGACATTGGGGCGCTCAACTTGCGATCCGTAATCTATTCGATAAAGATTATTATGCAGGCGCCTTAAACGAAAATATGGTGACTTTAGGCAATCCACGTCAAATTAACTTTACCGTAAAATTTAACTATTAAAATTACCTATAAAAAACGCACTCGTTATGAGTGCGTTTTTTTGTACGATTTAAAAAATTACTTAGAAGAAATAATGTTGTACCAAAGTAGAGACACCTACAATTAAGAAAATAGCCGCACCAATTTTATGAATGAGTGAGATAGACAAACGTTCAGCCAATTTATTACCAATAAATACAGCTGGCGCATTGGCAATCATCATGCCTAAGGTTGTACCTAGCATCACCCAGAAAATACTATCGTAACGTGCAGCTAAGGCTACTGTTGCTATTTGGGTTTTATCGCCAATTTCAGCCAAGAAAAATAAGATAAAAGTTGCACCAAAAACACCAAATTTTTGCCATTTATTAATACTTGCCGTTTCATCATCTAGCTCATCTGGGATAAGCATCCAGAACGCCATGCCAATGAAGCCAGCGGCAAGTACCCAAACTAAAATTTCGGGACTCAGGACGGTTGTAATCCACTGGCCAAGCACAGCAGAAATACCATGGTTAATTAGAGTTGCTAAAAGAATCGCAATAAGAATAGGGATTGGCTTACGGAAACGGGCAGACAGTAAAAGGGCCAAAAGTTGCGTTTTATCGCCCATTTCAGCGAGGGCAACAATCGAAGTAGAAATCAGAAATTCTTGCATGTCGTTTCTCTGGCTAGCATAAATGCCCATGACCTACCCCTCCTGCTAGCCAAATATCTGCAGAGTGGTAAATCAAAGGTCTTGCCAACTCGGAAACGATGAGACGTTTAAGCTATGATGACCATGTTCTGTTGAACAATTATGTTGATCATCACCTATTCATGTAGAAATGAATAGCGGCTACTCCCCAATGAAGTATGCGTTTATTATATTCAAGCAATTCTATTTTTCAAACAAAAAATTTTATCCATGCCCAAACTAACAATCGTCCTAAGCCCAATAGTAAAGCTAAACAAATACTTAAGTTAATAAATCCTAAATTATTAATACCAGCTACGTGCTGTGATTGAAATTCAAACGGCAAAATAAGCATTGCTACAAATACTTCCAAGCCCATTGCAACGTAGGTCACCCACTCCCAAGGAAAGTGTAAAACACTCACCCATACTCCCATCAATAAAAATACAATCAATAGGATGGGCACCATTATTTTTAAAAATCCTACCATTTATTATTTCTCCTTTACTAATAACGAGAAATTTCTCCACTCTCGACACTTCTTTTTCGTCTTTAGATTAACCTAAAACCAAATAAATTAAATATCAAAATAAAACCCCGCCGAAGCGAGGTTTTAATGATTCATTTCAAAATATTAGATTAATAAAGTACGAATATCTTTAAGAAGTTTCGTAAGTTTATTGGTAAAGCGGGCTGCATCTGCACCATTAATTACACGGTGGTCATAAGACAATGACAATGGCAACATCAAGCGTGGATCAAAGTCTTTACCATTCCAAACAGGCTGCATCGTTGCAGGTGAAATACCCAAAATCGCAACTTGCGGCCAGTTCACAAGTGGTGTAAATGCTGTACCACCAATTGCGCCCAAACTTGAAATGGTGAAATTCGCACCTTGTAAGTCTTTCGGTGTTAATTTCTTATCACGTGCTTTTTGACCTAACACACCCAATTCAACTGCAATTTGCTTAATTGATTTTTGGTCTGGGTTACGAAGTACTGGCACAGTTAAACCATCAGGTGTTGCTACCGCAATTCCCATATGGATTTCATTGCGCAAGAGCACTGATTTACCGTCATCAGATAGATGGCCTGCGAACTCACGCTCTTCTTTCAACAAATGCGCAACCGCTTTGATAATGAATGCCATAATCGTCAGGCTAATACCTTCTTTTTTGAAGTTGCCTTTTAGCTCATTACGCCAATCTTCTAACTCAGTAATATCAGCAAGGTCAAACTGAGTTACCTGTGGAATAAAGTTATTCAACGACAATTGCGGAATTGATACTTGCTGCAAACGCGTCAGTACTTTTTCTTCTACACCACCAAACGCAGTAAAGTCAGGAAGCTTTGGTAAGCCCGAAACCGCTGGGGCAGCCGCAGCAACTGGTGCAGCTTGTGGCGCAGTTAAACGAGTCTTCACATACGCAAAGATATCTTCTTTAACAACACGGCCATGTTCACCAGAAGTTTTAACTTGAGATAAAACTACACCAAGTTCACGAGCAAGCTTACGCACAGCAGGTCCTGCATAAACTTTAGCGTTTTCGGCTTCTTGTTCTTTGGTTAATTTATCATTACCAGAAGAAGCGGGAGCAGCTACAGCCTGAGTCTGAGCAGGAGTTGCCGCTTTAGGCGCTGCTGCCTGTGGAGCGGGAGCTACCTCTGCTTTTGCCGCTGGTGCAGCAGCAGGTGCTTGGCCTTCAGCTTCAATTGTTGCAAGCAATACACCTTGTGAAACCTGTTGACCTGCCTGTAAGTGAATTGCTTTCACAACACCCGCAACAGTACTTGGAACTTCCACAGTTGCTTTATCTGACTCAACGACAACAAGGCTTTGATCTACATCAACCTTGTCACCAACCTGAACCAAGATTTCAGCAACAACGGCTTTATCAACACCCAAATCAGGAACGTTAATATCAACTGGTCCAGATTGAGTAGCAGTCGATGCTACAGTTTCTTGCTGAGCTGGTGCAGGTGCTGCCGCCGGAGCTGCTGTTGTAGGAGCGGGTTCAGCCGATGCACTAGATGCAGACGTTGTTTTCACTTGAATGAGAACCACGCCTTCTTTAACTGTATCGCCTTCTTTAACTTGAATGCTTTCTACAGTACCAGCAACACTGCTTGGTACTTCTACAGTTGCTTTATCAGACTCAACCACAACGATGCTTTGCTCAACATCGATTTGCTCGCCAACTTTTACTAAAATTTCACCAACCAGTGCTTTTTCAACACCAATATCTGGAACTTGAACTTCAACCACTTGGCTAGTTGTTGCCGTTGCTGGTTGAGCAGCAGTTGAAGGCTGTTGTGCCGCTGCCGGTGCTGCTGTTTGCTCAGCTGCTGGTGCAGATTTTTGAGCTTCTTCTGCTTGAGCTGCTGGTGCAGCTCCTTCAGCTTCAAGTTCAAGCAATACCGTACCTTCAGTTACGCTATCACCTTCTTTGATTAAGATGCTTTTTACCACACCTGCTGAAGTGCTAGGCACTTCAACAGAGGCTTTATCTGACTCAAGCAAAACAAGGCTATCATTTTCTGCAATGCTGTCGCCAACTTTTACCAAAATTTCAGCAACAACTGCTTTATCTACACCAATATCAGGGGTCTTAATTTGCATGCTTAGTTCCCCTCACCTGTTTGCGTTTCATTATATTCAGCAACTGCCTGAACTTCTGGATGCGCTTGAGGAGCCCATGCCACTGGACGGTCAGTATCTAACTCAAAGTTAGAAATTGCGTCTTTAACTAAACGTGCATCCACTTCACCTTCGTCAGCTAATTTTTTCAAAGTAGCAACAACGATATGTGCAGCATCAACACCAAAGAAACTACGTAAGTTAGCACGTGTATCTGAACGACCGTATCCATCTGTACCTAATGCAACAAATGGGCGACCATCTGGAAGATACGCACGGATTTGTTCGCTGTAAGCACGCATATGGTCTGTTGCTGAAACAACGATACCTTCTGTGCCACGTAACTGTTTAGATACCCAAGACTCTTTCACTTCTTCAGAAAGTGGGTGTAAACGGTTGTATTCTTCACATGCCATACCATCACGTGACAACTCATTGAAGCTTGTTACACTCCAAACGTTTGAATGGATTTGGTATTCATCACGTAAGATTTTCGCAGCTTTGATCACTTCACGAAGAATTACACCTGAACCAAGCAATTGAACAGTTGCTTTTTCATCTTTTTCGAACAAGTACATACCACGTTTAATGCCTTCCTCAGCGCCTTCAGGCATTGCAGGATGCTCGTAGTTTTCGTTCATCACAGTTAAGTAGTAGAACACACGCTCTTGGTTCACATACATACGTTGTAAACCGTCATGTACGATTACAGCTAATTCATAACCAAAACATGGATCATAAGATACACAGTTTGGAATAGTGTTCGCCAAGATATGTGAATGACCATCTTGGTGCTGTAAACCTTCACCGTTCAACGTTGTACGACCAGCAGTTGCACCTAACAAGAAACCTTGAGCTTGCGCATCACCAGCTGCCCATGCAATGTCACCAATACGTTGGAAACCGAACATTGAGTAGTACATATACATTGGAATCATTGGCAAGTTATTAGTTGAATAACTTGTTGCCAACGCAGCCCATGCACTCATCGCACCAGCTTCGTTAATCCCTTCTTGAAGCATGTGACCGTCACTTGCTTCACGGTAATGCATTAACTGTTCTTGGTCTTCTGGGGTATATTTCTGGCCGTGAGCGGCATAGATACCAAGCTGACGGAACATACCTTCCAGACCAAAAGTACGTGCTTCATCTGGAACGATTGGTACTACGCGGTCTTTAATCGCTTTTTCTTTGAGTAAAGAAGCAATTAAACGAACCATCACCATCGTGGTAGATTGTTCTTTACCACTTGAACCATTTAATACAGCATCAAATACAGATAATTCAGGAATCGCTAAAATTTCACTCTCTTTACGACGTGCAGGTAGATAACCACCTAACGCTTCACGACGCGCCTTCATGTACTTCATTTCTGGAGAGTTTTCACTTGGACGATAGAATGGAAGCTCTTCTAACTTATCATCTGTAAATGGAAGGTTGAAACGGTCACGTACATACTTTAAAGAGTCGATCTGCATTTTTTTGATTTGGTGAGTTTTGTTCACTGCTTCAATTTCTTCAGACAAACCGTAACCTTTAACAGTTTTCGCAAGAATAACTGTTGGTTGACCTTTGGCTTTCATTGCTTCTGCATATGCAGCAAACACTTTGTAAGGGTCGTGACCACCACGGTTAAGATTATCGATATCTTCATCGCTTAAATCTTTTACAAGTTCCGCAGCTTCTGGATACTTGCCAAAGAATTTCTCACGCGTGTATGCACCACCTTTCACTTGATAGCGTTGGTATTCACCATCAACTGTTTCTTCCATTACCGCTTTTAAAGCGCCTGTGCTGTCTTTTGCAAGTAATGGATCCCAATGACGTCCCCATACTACTTTAATGACACGCCAGCCCGCACCACGGAATAAAGATTCTAGTTCTTGAATGATTTTACCGTTACCACGTACAGGACCATCTAGACGCTGTAAGTTACAGTTAACAACCCAGATAAGGTTATCAAGCTTTTCACGGCCAGCAAGCGAAATCGCACCAGTACTTTCTGGCTCGTCCATCTCGCCATCGCCAAGATAAGCCCAAACTTTACGGTCTTCTTCTTTGATCAAGCCACGGTTCATCAAATATTTTTGAATGTGTGCTTGATAAATCGACATGATTGGACCAAGACCCATTGATACAGTTGGGAATTGCCAATAGTCAGGCATTAAATATGGATGCGGATAGCTTGGTAAACCGTTACCGCCAACTTCACGGCGGAAATTACTTAACTGTTCTTCAGTTAAACGTCCTTCAAGGAATGAACGTGCATAAATACCAGGAGCACAATGTCCTTGGTAATAAATCATATCTCCGCCAAAGCTATTGCTGTTTGCGCGGAAGAAATGGTTAAAACCTACGTCATATAATGTTGCACTTGATGCGAAGCTCGCCAAGTGTCCACCTAAATCATCACCTGTTTTATTCGCACGAAGTACCATTGCTAAGGCATTCCAACGAATCAATGCACGAATACGGCGTTCCATATCTTGGTCGCCCGGCATTGCAGGTTGTTCTTCAACAGAAATTGTATTTAAGTAAGGTGTATTGAGACGTTGAATTGGAACATGCTTAGCAATTGCTTGTTGGTAAAGTTTTTCCAACAAGAATGCCGCTCGTTCAGTTCCCATATGTTGTAAAACTGAATCGAATGCATCTTGCCATTCTTGGGTTTCTTGTGCGTCGGAGTCACCGTAAAACGCCATAATTCACCTGTTCCTTGTTCTCTAATCTACTTTGTATTTTTACCACGTTTTACCCCTTTCAAGTTATTGCCTCGGGTGAATGTGAGGGGGCCCTATTATTTTCTGAATGAATAGTCATTGACCGAGCATTAAACAAAATAACAAAAAAACGCCAATAATGGCGTTTTTTATACATTCTTTGCGTTAAAAAAGGTTTAGCTTAGTTTTAGATTCATAAATTTAATAACCTCACCCTTTTAACTATGCTTTTATGGAAGCATTGCCAAGTAAGTAGTTGGGTTTTTACGTTGACCATCTTTTACTACTTCATAGTGCAAATGTGGACCAGTACAGCGACCTGTACACCCTACATTAGCAATATGTTCACCTGCAGATACTTGGTCGCCTACACGCACCATTAGACGTGAAGCATGCGCATAACGCGTTAAATAACCATTACCATGGTTAATTTCAACATATTGACCATAGCCAGTACCCCAACCAGATTTAGTTACTATACCTGGGCCTGTAGCATAAATTGGTGTGCCACTCGGAGCCGCCATATCCAAACCGCCATGATGTTCTGCGCGACCACCCATGGTGCGGCCACCAAAGTTCGAAGAAACTCGTACTGTATCAGGAAGAGGATGAGAAACTAACCAAGAGTAAGGATTTGAAGAAGAGGCTTTAAATGAATTTTTTGCAGTCGTACTACCGTACTTCTTTGCGAGCGACTCATTGTTGAGTTCAACTGGTTTTTGGCGTAAGGTCACTGAAACTTTCGCACTCGCCGGAAGATCTAAATCATCGGGATGAGTATATGAACCTTGAGATAATGTTTTTGATAGTTGTTCCAATCGATCTGAGTCAGTAGATTGGTTAATTGTTTGATAATCTGCAAAAGCAACTGATGCTGCCGAAGCGGCAAGTGAAAACGCTAATAAAATACGACGCGTGTGCATAAAAACCTCTTGAAACTGTTCTTACTCAAGTTCCTTATGATCTCTTCCTTGATATCGATTGAAATGAACGCTTAAGATTAAGACAAGAATCTATCCGAGAATGACCATGTCTAAACCCGATAACGTTTTTCAACAAACCGGAAAACACATAAAAACAGGAAACCTTACGTTTCTAACAACGCAAGTCGCGCAATGGCAAAGACTTACGAAAATTATCCAACCCTTATTGCCCCAACCGGAACAATGGCAGGTCGTGTGTTATCAAAATGGTTCTTTAATCATTACTGGTGAAAATCAAGCGATGATCAGTCAACTCAGTTACTTACAGAACCAATATGTATCTAAATTATCTCAGCTTGAAGGGTTAAAAGACTTACAAAGAATTCAGGTTCGTTTGAGAAATAAAAATATTTCCAATGCACCCTCATCTGAGCCATCTAAACCCATCCCCCCGGAAGCACAAGAAATGTTACGTAGTGCAGCCGACTTCGTGAGCGACCCTAAGCTTAGCCAAGCTTTACTACGTTTGGCAAGCAATAAAAAATGACGAGCTTTCTATTTCTTAATTAGAAACATTATTATTATGTGACCAAAATCACACTTTTTAATGTTACATTATAACGTAGCCAAGTAAAGACAAGGACTTATGTCACGCTCACATATGGAATTGGACACTGACTCTCGTCATCAAATGTTACAATTTCATAATTACTCGGATCACTTTGAACATTGCGTAACAACTGATTATTTAAAGCATGTCCTGATTTGTAGCCATCAAACTTGGCAATAATTTGATGACCAAGCAAATACAAATCACCTACTGCATCTAAAATCTTATGTCTGACGAATTCATCGGCGAAACGTAAGCCTTCTTCATTGACGACCCCTGTATCATCTACACCAATTGCATTATCTAAGCTTGCACCTAACGCTAAATTATTGGCTTTCAGATAGTCTAAATCTTTCATGAAACCAAAAGTACGCGCTTCACTAACTTCATAAACAAAAGTTTCAGTCGAAAAGTCGATCGTCGCAGATTGATATTCTTTAGCAAATGCAGGATGGTCAAAATCAATTGTAAAATTTAATTGAAAACCATTATGCGGTCTAAAAATTGCTTTTTTATCATCGATGAGGGCTTCAACTGGTTTTAATATTTTTATAAATTTTTTCGGTGCATCCAGCTCACGTAATCCACCTTGCATTAAAAGGTAAATAAATGGGCCGGCACTTCCATCCATGATTGGAACTTCAGAAGCAGACACTTCTACAATCAGGTTATCAATTCCTAAACCTGCAATTGCACTCATTACATGCTCAATTGTTCCAACTTTTATATCTCCAGTGACTAAGTTGGAGCACATAAAAGCTTCTTGAATCAATAATGCATTGGCAGGGATATCGACTGGTGGATCCAAATCGATACGGCGAAATACAATACCTCCATCCACGGTATGTGGAATGAAATTGATCATCACTTTTTGACCGCTATGAAGACCTATTCCACTCGCTTTTACCACACGACTGAGAGTACGCTGTTTCACCATGCTTTGTAACTTCTTTTTTAAAACCGCTATACGTTAGCATATTTAGTCATTGATCAAAAATAAAAAAAGGCAGTGTTTAAACACTGCCTTTCATTAAAACTAACGATAATTTACTTACGTTGCTGATTTTTCAAGTAATCTTGAATACTCATTGGAGAAGAACGTGGTGTAGAACTTGCTGTACTACTTACTTCATTATCAGCATTTTGACGCTTATTGATTGCAGGAACATCATCTTCATCAACAGATTGAGCTGACTGAGTCGATGCATGGCTTACCGTATTACGTTTTCTCGGTTCAGCATCTGCTGCATTACGAGTTAAACCTGTTGCAATCACTGTTACGCGTAATTCATCACGTGCATCTGGATCAAATACTGTACCGTAGAAGATTTCGCCTTCATCAAGGTCAACAATCTGGTTTACCACGTCAGTAATAATTTCTGTCTCACGTAACGTAATGTCATCACCACCAGTAATGTTAATTAACACGCCTTTAGCATTAATAATATTTACGTTATCAAGTAAGGGACTGCGAATTGCTTGTTCAGCAGCTTGACGCGCACGGTCTTCACCACGACCTAAACCAGCACCCATCATTGCGTAACCGCGAGTACTCATTGCAGTTTTCAAATCGGCGAAGTCAAGGTTAATGTGACCACGGTTAACAACCAAGTCAAAGATACTACGTACAGCGTTTAACAATACATCATCAGCTTTTTTATAAGCATCTTTCATTGAAATATCGCCATATACGCTCAATAAGCGCTGGTTAGGGATAATAATCAATGAATCGACATGTGCTTCAAGTGCTTCAATACCGCGTTCAGCAGATTTTAAACGGCGACGGCCTTCAAAGTTAAATGGCGTTGTAACTACACCAACAGTCAAAATACCCATTTCTTTGGCAACTTCAGCCACAACAGGCGCTGCGCCAGTACCCGTACCACCACCCATACCAGCGGTAACGAAAACCATATCGGTACCTTCAAGGTGGTGACGAATGATTTCACGGCTTTCTTCTGCTGCAACTTGCCCTACTTCAGGATTAGCACCAGCACCTAAACCACGTGTACTTTGCTCGCCTAACTGAATTTTGAAAGGTGCATTCATACAGTCCAGTGCTTGTTTGTCTGTATTGGCACAAACGAATTTAACACCTTGAATATCAGACTGCACCATATGTTGAACGGCATTACCGCCACCACCACCTACACCAAATACAGTGAAACGGGCTTGACCGTTGCCATCGTTTAGTTCATCTTCTATAAATTCAAATGAGGCCATGACCTTTAGGGTTCCTAATACATTATGGCAGTCACTTCAGCCCGTATACTGCCTTGATTTTCAAAAATAACTAATTTTAAGAATGCTGTGCAATACCAACCTTGTCAAGTACAGCGGTTTTCTCTTACAACTTCCTAACAATTCTACCAATAAATACATACATCCTAAAAAATGGCTTTTAACTTGCTATTAAACGCATTCCAGCCATTTACCATTCGTTCCCATACCGAACGGTCATTTGCCTCTTCAGGCTCTTCAACAGCATCTTGCAACTCACTTTGGCTAAACATGAGCAAACCAGCTGCTGTTGCATACATAGAACGACGTAAGGCTGCTTGATGTTGATCATCAGCATAAACCTGTAACGGCGGATTACCCAAATGTGCAGATACACCCAACATACGACGAGCTAAACTCACCATACCTTCTATTTGACAAGCATCCCCTGTCAATACTACCCCATGGTATAAACCATGAATTGCACCGCTTTGTTCGAGTTCATCGCGAATCTGGCTAAAGATCTCTTCATAACGGGCAATAATAATTTCTGACAACTCAATTCGGCTAATGGTTTGAGGGCCATCAATTCCTTCTACCTGAATCATGTGATCAGGCTTAACAGCACTTAAATCGACACAACCATGCAGAATTTTAATTCGTTCAGCTTCTTCTGTCGTGGTTTGCAATACAGCAGCAATATCACGTGTAACGTGTTCACCACCGCGTTGCAATGTACGTGCTAGAGCCAAACGTCCATCCAGATAAACAGCAAGATTGGTAATGCCTGCGCCAATATCAACCAGACAAACACCATACTCTTTTTCATCTTTCAGCAAGCTTGCCTCAGCGGTTGCCAGACAAGACACCACCATTTTTTCAACCCCGATATTTGCGCCTTTCATAGCACGATCAAGGTTTTGCATAGTCGCTATAGGCATCATCATGAGTTGATAATGTCCAGTCATACTATGGGCAGTCATATTAATTGGATTCTGCACCCATTCAGCAGAATCACCCAGTTCAAAGCCTAACGGCACTGCACTTGCTAAATAGTAATCAGAAGTCACATGACTTGCTTTTGCCAATTCTAACGCGCGCACGACTTCATTTGTTGTAATCACATGTGCTGGATTAGATACTGGTGTGCGACCAGAGGCATAAAAACTTTGCAACTCGGTACTCGGAATCGATACCCATGCGCTATGAATGCGACATTCGGCCATATTTTCCGCTTCAGCAACAGCATTTTTAATCGCAGCAATGACTTTATCGAGGCTTACAATTTTTCCTTTATTCATGCCTCGATTGCGAGCAGTTGCCATACCGATAACTTGAATGTTATCCGGCGCATGAATTTTTCCAATCAAAACTGAAACTTTATGCGTCCCAATGTCAATCGCAACAACTGAGGGAACAGCTTCACTCATCACTCATACCATTTCTTTGTTGTTTAATACCAGGCAAATTGCCTATTTTAAAGCCACGTATTATGGCTTTGCTTTTGTTCCACCTGCAATGCTTGTGTCATCACTCGTTACAACAAACTGACCATTCACAATTTTAGGTGGTGTTGCGTTCTTCCATTGAATAGATAATCCATTACGATATCGCAAATCAATGGCTGATATTTTCGACCACACCGGTTTCAAGTCAGATTGTGCCAGATGACTTAAACGTTGCAACTTATTCATTGTTTGATCTTGGTCAACAATAATACGTAAACCTGAGTCAAACTGCATAAACCAAGTCATTCGCTCAGTTAGATATAACTCTTTTAAGCGTAAATTGACAGGATGGAATAATTGATTAATTTCATTATAGCGTCGCATCATCATTTTTGACTGACTTACCGGCCCATGAAGCAACGGAAGTTCAGGATGAATTGTTGGCTCCGCCTCACTAAATACATCGCCTCCATCGCTTAACAAGCGACCTGTTCCCCAACGGGCGATAGCATGTCGAGGCATGACACGAACACGAATACCATTGGGCCAAGCACGAGATACAACAACCCGGTCTACCCATGAAATTTCTAATGTTTTGTCACGAATTTGTTCTAAATCAGATGTGAAATAATTCGCTTTTATAGTTGGAGCAACATGTTGCATCACTTGTTGTGTTTCAACTGACGTCGTTGAACCTACAACTTCTAGCTTTGCAACTGTCGCATCTGTAATAACTTTATATAACCCATAAATTCCGACTGCCAGCACCACAAAAGCAATAACCAACAGCACCCATCCACCAGCATTCGCAAGTTTCTGCTTACGCGTAGGCGGTTTATCATGAATAGAGGTGATAGCCGCACGTTTACGGCGCATGGAAGCCGGAAGTTGTGCCATATTTAAGCCGTACCTTCCAATGTTTGCTCAAGAATTGCAACACACAATTCATCAAAGCTATAACCCACAGCTTTAGCAGCTTTTGGAACTAAAGAGTGGCTGGTCATACCCGGAACAGTATTTACTTCTAAAAGCCAGAAATTGCCTTGCTCATCCTGCATCGCATCAATACGGCCCCAGCCTTCTGCGCCAACAGCCTGAAAAGCACGTAAACACAATGCTTGTAGGTTTTTCTCTTCTGCCTCACTGAGACCACAAGGAATACCATACTCTACATCATTACGTTGATATTTCGCTTCATAGTCATAGAAAGCAACATCTGCTGGTGGTTGCAAACGAATAACCGGTAAAGGCTGTCCATTTAGGAATGAAATTGTGAACTCACGACCAGTGATCCACTTTTCTGCCATCACCACAGCATCGTGCTGAGTCGCTTTCTCAATTGCAGCTGCAAAATCTTCTGCTTTCTCAACCTTACTCATGCCGACACTCGAGCCTTCATGCACAGGTTTAATAATGACAGGTAAGCCTAACTCAGCAATCACCGCATCTAAATCTGTTTCTTTAGTAATAATGCGATATGGCGCTGTAGGTAAATCACTACCTTGCCAGATTTGCTTGGTTTTGACTTTATCCATGCCAATAGCAGAACCTTGCACACCTGTTCCGGTATAAGGCAGGTTTAACCATTCAAGCACACCTTGAATCTGGCCATCTTCCCCGCCGCGACCATGCAATACAATAAATGCACGATCATAATTTACAAGTTCAGTCACACTGCGGTCTTGCGGATCAAATGCTTCAGCCTGCACACCTGAACGTAACAAAGCGTCCAAAACTGCCTGACCACTATCCAAAGACACAGCACGCTCAGCCGATTTCCCACCAAACAGCACGGCAACTTTGCCGAATTTTGTAGCATTTGACACGTTTAAATCCTTAACCCGATAATTCAATACTTTTTGTTTATTTCACATACAAATGGTGTTGTGCAAGTTCTACTGAAATCGCTCCCACGTTACCCGCACCTTGCGTTAATAACAAGTCATTTGGTTGTAACACATTTTTCATGATGTTTTGCAAATTACCTTCAACCGGATCGACCAAAATCGGTTCCACTTGTCCACGTAAACGAATACTACGCGCCAAAGTACGGCTGTCTGCACCCACAATAGGCTTTTCACCAGCAGGATAAACTTCCAACAATAATAGTTGATCGACTTGAGAGAGCACTTCAATGAAGTCATCAAAACAATCGCGAGTACGAGAGTAACGGTGTGGCTGAAACAACATAACCAAACGACGGTCCGGATGGCTTTGGCGTGCAGCTTTAATGGTTGCTTCTACTTCTTTCGGATGGTGTCCATAGTCATCAACTAATTTAACGTTGCCATCAGCAAGTTCAAATTCACCCTGCACTTGGAAGCGGCGACCTACACCACTAAATCCTTCTAATGCACGGCTAATTGCATCATCAGAAACACCTTCATCTGTTGCAACACCAATTGCTGCCAAGGCATTTAAAACATTATGTAAGCCTGGTTGATTAATTGTTAAACGCAATGGTTCACGGCCTTTACGCAACACAGTAAAGTGCGATTGCATACCATCTTGTTCAATATCAACTGCACGAATGTCATTATCTTCATTAAAACCATAAGTAATGACCGGACGACCTACACGCGGCATAATTTCACGAATGTTGGCGTCATCACCACACACTACAGCTAAGCCATAAAATGGTAAGTTATGAAGGAACTGTACAAATGTATCTTTTAATTTATCAAAGCTACCTTCATAGGTATCCATATGGTCAGCATCGATATTCGTTACAATCGCTGCCATTGGTTGTAAATAAAGGAAAGATGCGTCTGATTCATCAGCTTCAGCTACGATGAAACGGCTTTCACCTAATGCCGCATTTACGCCTGTACTGTTAAGTAAACCACCAATAACGTAAGTTGGATCAAGGTTTTCTTCAGCCAACATCGTCGTCAAAAGACTTGTAGTTGTGGTTTTACCATGTGTACCTGCTACAGCAATACCATGACGATAACGCATAAGTTCGCCTAGCATCTCTGCACGACGTACAATTGGAATACGCTGTTCAATCGCAGCTTTAATTTCCGGATTTTCCGGATCAATTGCTGTAGAAACTACAAGCACATTGGCATTTTTAATATTTTCCGGTTGATGGCCAATATAAACCTTGATGCCATTTTTCTCTAATTGTTCTGTAGTTTTAGACGCTTTAATGTCTGAACCGGAAATTTTATAGCCTTGGTTACCCAAAACCTCTGCAATGCCACACATCCCAGCGCCACCGATCCCCACAAAATGAATGTGTTTGATACGGCGCATTTCAGGCACTTTAATCAGTTTTTTTGCTTGGTTCGCAGCTGTTGATGGAGACATAGTAAATCCGATTACATTTTTTGGATAAGATCAACCACATGCTGAGTTGCATTTGGTTGGGCATGTTGACGCGCTTTCACTGCCATTTCTGTAAGTAATTGGCGGTTCATCAGCGAAGTGAACAATTCATTTAAAACATCTGGTGTCATGGTCGATTGCTGGCAAATTTTCGCAGCACCGACATCGGCCAGAAATTTGGCATTTGCAGTTTGATGGTCATCAACTGCTATAGGGAGTGGTACAAAAACTGCGGCCACCCCTGCTGTTGCAACTTCTGTTACCGTAAGTGCTCCAGCTCGGCAAATAATTAAATCCGCCTCACTATAAGCCTTTGCCATATCTTCAATAAACGGCAAAACTTGAACAGTTAAATGAGCTGGTGCATCGGCATAAAGTGCTTGAGTTGCCTCAACTTGTTGCTGACCACACTGGTGAAAAATATTGAGTGGAACTTGTAATTGTTTTAATGCTGGAGGTAAGCGCTCATTGAGTGCTTTGGCACCTAAAGATCCGCCCACAATTAAAATATTTAACGGCTTACCCGCTTGCTCGCGCTCATCATAGCGCCACTTTGGGCTTAAAATATCCGTGATTTCACGACGCACAGGGTTTCCTGTGGTTACAACTTCTCCACCAGCAGGAAAGGTATTTGGAAATGCTTCGCACACCACTTTAGCAACACGAGATAACTGTGCATTGGTAAAACCTGCAACTGCATTTTGCTCGTGAATAAGTACAGGAATACCTAATAAACGTGCAGCTAGACCACCCGGTCCCGCCACATAACCGCCAAAACCTGCAACTGCATCAACTTTAAGCTGCTTCATATAGCGCATTGCACTAAAAGTAGCTTTTAGAATTTTAAAAGGTGCAGCAACTTTACGGACTAATCCATTGCCACGAACACCTTGGATATCAATTTGATATATTGGAATATTTTGATCTTTTAATAACCGATTTTCCATACCTGTTGGCGTGGCTAACCATGAAACCTGACAACCTTGTTGTTGAAGTTGTTTGGCTACGGCGAGGGCTGGGAAAACATGTCCACCTGTACCGGCAGCCATCATCATGACATGTTTGGGTTTGCTTTGCTGTGAATCGGTCACGGTCTAATTCTTCAACTCAAAAAACAATGGAAATTGTCATCTATTTTTGTAGCCGTTTATTTTAATCCTAAAGCTTCATTAACGAAAAGCTAATTTCACTCGTTTATAACAGAAAGATGTGCTTTTTTGAAAATATGCCTACAAAGCTGTGGTGTATTTAGTATTGTTATTTTATTAATTCATATATTTTCAGGTGATTTCCCATAAATACCTTAGAAAACCACCTGAAATAACGAGTTAAGCTGAACGACCAGCTTCTAATACATCAAATAGAACGTCTGCAATTGATGTACCAAATTGAGCATCAATTTCACGAATACAGGTTGGGCTAGTGACATTAATTTCAGTAACATAATTACCAATTACATCTAAACCAACAAAAACCAAACCTTTTTCGCGTAAGAAAGGACCGATCTTAGCCGCGATCAGCTTATCGTTTTCGGTAAGCGGACGCGCTTGGCCTAAACCGCCTGCCGCCAAGTTACCGCGCACTTCACCATTTTGTGGAATACGAGCTAAACAGTAAGGAATAGGCTCACCGTTTACCATTAAAATACGCTTATCCCCTTCTACAATTTCAGGAATGTAGCGCTGTGCCATAATTGGACGTGTACCAAGCTCTGTCAGCATTTCTAGAGTAGAACCAATATTTACACCGTCTTGGTATAAACGGAAAATACCCATACCACCCATACCATCAAGTGGCTTAACAATGACATCGCCATGTTCTTTAATAAATTCACGGATTAAACTTTGTTGCGATGTCACAAGTGTAGGTACTTGTAGTTCTGGAAATTGCGTTGCAAAAAGTTTTTCATTGCAATCACGCAATGACTGAGGCTTATTAATAATCCATGAACCTTCGCGCTCAGCTTGCTCAAGCACATAAGTCGTGTAGACAAAGTTCATATCAAACGGCGGATCTTTACGCATGAGCACAACATCGTAAGCCGCGATAGATTCTTTTTTCTTTTCGCCTAGCTCATAGTAATGGTTGTAATCTTCGAACACCTTTAACGGTGAAATGAGACCGTAAGCTTTTCCTTGATCGATATATAAATCTTGTTGTAATGCATAACCTAATTCATGTCCACGACGGCTCGCCGCCCACAACATTGCCATGGTTGAATCCTTTTTAAGGTTTACGGTTTCAATCGGATCCATGACGACAAGTACACGCATGCTCAAGCTCTTCTTAAAATTTAAATTAGCATGAGTATAACTGAGATTTTTCACTGGTTTTTCTTAATTTCAGTAAAACCTTATCAGTTATTTCTTTATCTTGAATTAAGATAAATTCAGTTAAACTATGCTCATAAAATATTATTTTTAAAGGCTAAACATGAAACTTTATCGCTATTTAACTGGCCCGGATGATTCTGCGTTTTGTGCACGAGTGACTAAAGCACTGAATCATGGTTGGGAATTATATGAAGCACCCACTATGACCTTTAACGGCACGCATGTCATTGTGGGACAAGCAATTTGCAAAACAATTGATGAAAATTATGATCCAGAACTGGATATTTTAGATGTCCTCAAAAATAACGCGTAATTCCAGAAGGGTGCTTTTAATCGACAAAAGTCCCCTTTAAAACCTAATTAACAAGAAAAACTAATGAGTCAACTCATAGAATTTGTTTAATTTTCTAATTAACTTACCAAAAATCAGTTATTAAAAAATAAATATGTCATTTTTTAAGGTAATATTTCTTTTATTCTAAACAATTAAATGATTATAATTATCATTTATACTTTTATTTTTGTTAATTGACTTTATTTTTATGTTAAGCATTTCTACACCATCTCCCCAAATGAAGCGTCTTTTTCCACTGAGCTTACTCAGTTTAATGATCTTGCATATTCAAGGTGCCTATGCAGAAGATGTGACTGACTCATCAAAAGTCGCCGCTACCATGCCCACCATAAAAATTGAGGCCATGAGTGAACTCGACCCAATTAAAAGTTATATCGACTATGACAAAGCCAATGTCACACGCAATGGTTTAGACAAAAAAGATATCCCTCAAACCGTTGATACCATTGATGTTCAGAAATATAAAATTTATGGATCGAATGATTTAAGCGTTATGCTACAAGGCACCCCTGGCGTATCAACCAGTTACGATATGCGCGGTGATGGGATCACGATTCGTGGTTTTGGTGCTGATACAGGTGATATTTACCGCGATGGCATACGTGAAAGCGGACAAGTACGTCGTAGTACAGCAAATATCGAACGTATTGAAATTTTAAAAGGCCCCGCCTCTGTTTTATATGGCCGTAGTGCTGGCGGCGGGGTTGTGAATATGGTGAGTAAGTTCGCCAATTTTGACTCTAAAAGTTCAGTTGGTGCGTACGCTGGTTCATATGATAACTACGGAACAACGGCTGACATCAACCAAGTACTTAATGACAATCTAGCAGTACGTTTAACTGGAGAATATGGCGAGTCAGGCAGCTTCCGCTCTGGCATTGAAAATAAGATTGAAATGTTTTCACCAAGTTTCACTTATAAAAATGACGATGGAACACTCACTTGGACCACGCAATATACCTATGACAAATTAGGTCGTGTACCTGATCGTGGTCCAGCATATGAAAACTTGCCTGCGGGAACTTCAATTAAAATGGGATTTGCCCAAGAGGGCGATTATGTTGATGATATTTTGCAAGTTGTGCGTACCGATGTGAATTATCAATAT
The DNA here is from genome assembly GCF_013122135.1 of Acinetobacter lactucae. Classification (NCBI taxonomy): domain Bacteria; kingdom Pseudomonadati; phylum Pseudomonadota; class Gammaproteobacteria; order Moraxellales; family Moraxellaceae; genus Acinetobacter; species Acinetobacter lactucae. Next base: position 157,197 of record NZ_CP053391.1, on the reverse strand, counting down.
GCGCCTGATTGGAACTTCCACTGGGCAGCAAGTTATCGACAAGCAGAACAGAACTTTGATCACTTTTACTTTGGAACGTATTGTGGGTTAGATGGAAACGACCTAAAAGGTAAAGAATGCAACACTAAAAAAGGCTACATCAATCAAATTTACTACTGGCAACAAACCAGCAATAAAACCACCACCAATACATTTGATATTAAGGGCAAGTTCAAAACAGGTTCGCTTGAACATCAAATCATGATGGGTACAGACTGGACTTATGAACAACGAGAACCACGCTTAGCAAATGAAGCTCAGAATGGTTCTATTTACGGCTACGTTAATCCATTCACAGGCGAACGTGAATATAGCCGTGGCAATGGCCCATTAAAGATGAGACAGCATAACTATAATGAAGGCACAACTTACGGCGTATTTATTCAAGATTTAATTGGTCTAAATGACCAACTTAAACTCATGATGGGTGTGCGCTACGATTACTTTGACTTTTCAACCACCAACAAGCTGACTAAAGAACACCGTAATGTAAAAGATGGCAGCTTTAGCCCAAATGTTGGTTTGGTATGGCAACCGCTTCCTGAACATAGCTTTTATACGTCTTACTCTAAGAGCTTTGCACCGTTTGGTGGACAAATGGGTGTTAACCAAGTTACTGGAAGCACCGATGTCACAAAAATGGATAAAGAGCCTCAATATAACGAGCAATATGAAGTTGGGGTAAAAAGCGAATGGTTAGATAATCGTTTAAATACTCAATTTTCTGTCTTTGATATTCGTAAAAATAATATCCGCTATAAACCAAAACCTGATGAACAACCAGAGGTATGGGCAACTGCGGGACAGCATCAATCACGTGGTCTCGAATTTAGCTTTATTGGTCGTGTACTTGATAATGTCTTTGTTCGCGGTGGTTATGGCTACACAGATGCTAAGGTAAAAGAAGACAAACAAAAGCCTGAACAAGAAGGTAACTCTTTAGCCAACACATCTAAAAATACGGGTAATTTATTTGTTCGTTATTTACCAACCGAGCAGTGGTATACAGAGGTGGGGGTAACCTATGTAGGTTCGTATTATCCAAATATTAATAATCAAGTAAAAATGGAAGGCTTTAACCGTGTTGATGCAGCGATTGGTTATAGTGCAGATCCATGGAATGTCACACTTGCGGTAAATAACCTTACCAATAAAGAGTACTGGCGCTCAGACAGCATGCCAGGCACTCCACGTAATGTATTATTGCGTTTGAATTATCAGTTTTAAGTAAATATTAAAAAAGCATACCCCTATTTAGGGGTATGCTTTTTTATTTTTAAATACCATATTTCTCGCGATAAGCTTGCATATTTGCTAACGCTTCTTTTTCGCCTTTGGGATGACTGAACAAGGATGCAAAGAGAAATTAGGCATGATGCTAGAGTGTAAAAAGTGTGATGAGAAAGATTTCGTAGATTCACGACTATGTTAAATGAACTATTAAATAAGGCTAAACTCTAGATAGATCAGCACGGTACTTTTTAAAATTAAAAGTCATATACCAATTGGCATTTGCTGTGATTTCTCACCAACCCTTCAGTTTGTCGTTTAGTTACTTCAACTTCTATACATTAAAATTTAAATCATCAATACCTGATAATTCTAAAGTTATTGATGATTTAATTAGACCATTTCATAGTCCAAGAACTATGATTAGAGCTATTTTTTAAATGGCCACAACAACTGCTTGAAATATCGATTCGATATAGGGGTACGAATGCCCAAACTATCTGCAGAAACTGCTTTTTCTTCGTAGTGAAAAGTGCCAAAAATATGATCCCAAATCACAAAAACCTCGGCAAAATTTTTACTGCCAAAGCCCTGTTTATGGTGCCAACGATGTACTTCAGCAACAGCAAATACATGTTTTAATAGCCCTGCCCGATAGTCTAAGTTGGCGTGTTGAAAACTTAAATGTACCGCAGTAAAGGTTAGCCAACAACCTATCAGCAAGGTTGGTGCCCCTAATATCGTTAACACCAATAAACTAGGTGTTGCTAGTGCAATCGCACTTAATGGGTGACGTTTTTCACCATTTAACCAATATAAGCGTTTAGGTTGATGGTGAATGGCATGTAATTTCCACAACCAGCGCCGACGATGACTCAGTTTATGCATATACCATAAACCAAAATCGATAATTATCCCCACCAGTAAAAATTGTATCCATATTGGCCATTGAATAGGCCATAATTTAGAAAAAAACTCGAACTTCAGGATAAATTGTAAAATTGTTGCGGTTATTAGAATAAGTGCTACATTAAAAATCGCATGAAAAATGTCAGTGAATGTATCCTCTTGATCATGTAACCATTTTTGCTGATATGGCAAAAAGCGCTCTAAAATTGCAACCATAGCGCTAATGGATACAATGCATACTAGTGCGGATGGCCAATAGGGTATTTTTTGATAAGCCATCAATAATACTATTGCTAAGGTCGTAACAGATAAAATCGGATAACTCAAATAACGTATTAAAAAATGACTATACTTTAGCATGATGATGTCCTCTATTTAGATTGATCACTACCATGCAGGATTGTTTGATGTTTAAATTGAATAAAACGGCTATATTTTATTTAAAAAGTGAACTTACTTAAGATTCAGGCAACAAGATCATCTTGTTTTGAATGTTTTTGATAGCCGAAGGTTGGATGCCAAACATTTGCATACAGGTTCTAGAAAAATGTGCTTGATCGGTAAAGCCACTCTGATACGCTGCTGCAGTTAAATTATTTTCTTCATGTAGATTTTTAAGTGCAATAATCAAGCGTAACCACTTGCGATAACTACGTAATGAAATACCAAAATGGGAATTGAACCAGTGTGCTAGACGACTTTCAGATAAGTGATGTAACGCTGCCAGCTCCTGACGTGAAGGAACATAATTATATAATAGATGTTGATAGATATAGCCATTCATTAATTGAGCACGTTCACTAGCTACCATACAATCAAAATAGCACTGTAATTGAGCAAAGGCTTTGGTAATATTATTAGTATGCAAAAAATAAAGCCGCAATTGCTCCAGAAGCGTTGTTGGCAGTATTTGTATCTGAGAAGTTGAGGCAAAAAATTGATGTATAGCCTGCCCTAAATAATAAGTTCCATCCAAATAAATCGAGCAATACTTGCCTTTCTGTAACTGATGCACAGTATTTGCTGGAATGAAAAAACCCCTACCCGTATATAACTGCTCGTATCCAATAATCTGCATAAATTGTAGTGGATCGAGGGGAAAAGTGATCTGATGCGCAAGATGTCGATGTGGTCTGTTATCTCCTGCTTGTCCACAAAAATAACCGTAACCCAAACCAATAGCCATCTGACCTTGCCAATGTGATGACTGCTCTTTTTTTATCATGTTTATATTTTACAAGATTAACGCTAAAATTGAATGCTTTATAAAGATATTTAAATAATTCAGTTACATTAGTATTGAGATGGAATATATAAAATTTAAGAGTCCTCAAAAATAAAAACTTGATTTCTTTTAATTTAAGAAATTCTAGAGTTAACATAATGCAGTCATACGAAATTCTTTTTAAATCAATTTCTTATTTCACTTACTTAAACCCAGTCACACTCGATTGGGCTTTTTCACGTTCCACGACTATGATTCAACCCATTTTTTTCAAATTTAATGAGATCTACTCAACAATTTAATCCTCTGATAAATGAAAAAGGAAGCCATCGCTTCCTTTTTTCAATTCAATATAGACTTAGATGCCGTATTTCATACGGTAGGCTTCCATTTTCGCCAAAGCTTCACTTTCACCTTTGGCTTCCAAATAATCCATTAAATCTTTCATGGTAATGAGTGCGTGTACAGGAATTTCTAACTCTTTTTGAACTTCTTGAATTGCAGAAAGCTCACCTTGACCACGTTCTTGACGATCTAGCGCAACTAATACACCAGCGATAGTTGCACCAGCATTTTTCAAAATCGTTACGACTTCACGAATAGCAGTACCTGCGGTAATTACGTCATCAATAATCCAGACTTTTTTACCTTCAACCGCAGCACCAACTAATACACCGCCTTCACCATGATCTTTTGCTTCTTTACGGTTAAAGCCCCATGGCACGCTCTTGTTATGTGTTTGCGACAAAGCAACAGCAGTCGCTGCTACAAACGGAATACCTTTGTAAGCTGGTCCAAAAATCACATCAACATTTTCACATTGTGTTAATTTATCGGCATAGCCTTGTGCTAAAAGAGATAAAGCTTCACCATCGTTGAGTAGGCCTGCATTAAAAAAATAAGGACTCACGCGTCCAGATTTTAAAGTAAACTCACCAAATTTAAGCACACCGCGTGATAATGCGAGTTCGATAAATGCTTGCGGGTGAAATGACACAGGCGTTGTCATGAGGTGCTCCAAATTCACAATTGAGGTTAAATTTTCGCATGATACCAAAGGATCAGTATCCAAGTGATGTAAAAATTCTTCGAGTCGTTTCCATTAACGTAAATGGCTTACGTTCTTCAGTAACGAAAGGCTTACTTGAATGGTTAGAACAATCAGATGCCGATGTCGTATGCATGCAGGAAAGCCGCATTACCCATGAACAATGGACTGAAAAATTTAGACCCGAAGGATGGCATACCCATCTCTTTCCAGCAGAGCGTGCAGGTTACGCGGGGACTGCGATATATAGCCGCCTACCCTTTGTCTCTGTTAAAGATGGTTTAGGGTTTGAGCTAGCTGACAGTCAGGGCCGCTTTATTTCTGCGGAATTCGATTTAGGTTTGTCACATCCGGTACATATTGCGTCATTATACTTACCTTCGGGCTCAAGTGGTGAAGAAGCGCAAGCACGTAAAGATTTATTTTTAGGTGAATACGCAAAAATCTTGAAGCAATGGCGTGATGAAAACAAGTCAGTCATCATTTGTGGTGACTACAACATTGTTCATAAACGAATAGATATTAAAAACTGGTCAGGTAACCAGAAATCATCTGGTTGTTTACCACATGAACGTGCATGGCTTGACCATATTTACGATGAACTTGGCTATGTCGATACTTTCCGTGTAGTTCGCACAGAAGCGGAACTTTATTCATGGTGGTCAAATCGCGGTCAAGCGCGTGCAAAAAATGTAGGGTGGCGTATTGACTATCAAGCGTGCTCACCAGACTGGAAAACACGTGTAATCAACGCATGGGTCTTTAAAGATCAATGGTTTAGTGACCATGCACCTGTCATTATTGACTATAAAATTCAAGAGTAAGTGAACACTTGTTCACTTACATTGTCGTTTTCGCTTACAGCACATGTCGTTTTTGAGTATTTTTCTTACACAGCTTTAACGGCATTATAGCCCCACGGCACAGGGAAGCAGTCAGGATGACGCAAAAGGATAGGACGCCGTAGGAAGATAAAATAAACTTATGATAAGTTTATTTGCAAGGATGTGACATTGGACGTTGAAATGAGACCCGCATGATCAGGATGATTAAATGCGGGTTTTCTCTTTTTTAGTCTCTTATTTTGCGCTAAGTTTTTTTAGTTTTAACTTCTTCTTATTAAGCTCATTATCGCCTTGTCTTATGACAATAACATGACACCTCACTTTTGATTAATCATTAATTTTCATTTGTTTTAAAAGTATCGGTATAAAGTAGTGCTTGAAAGCATTTTGGGTTAGGCTGTGTGCTCTCTCTTTTTGACATGGTCCGATAAAATGTTAAAAATTTATGGAATTAAAAACTGTAACTCAATGAAAAAAGCATTTGATGCCTTACAGGCTAAAGGGCTTAACTATGATTTTCATGATTATAAAAAACAAGGCATTGATGCAGATACTTTAAAAATCTGGTTAAAAGAAATTGGACAAGATACTGTTCTCAATAAAAAAGGCACGACATGGCGCAAGCTTTCAGAAGAAGAACAAAATCGTGCTCTAAGCAGTGAAGAAAACCTCATTGAAGCACTCATTGCTCAACCAAGTTTGATTAAAAGACCCGTGTTAAAAACTTCTCAAGGTTTCATTGTAGGTTTTGATGAAACCGCTTATCAAAATATTCAAGCGTAAAAAAACGAGCCATTTGGCTCGTTTTTTATTAAAACTTTTAGTTCGCGCGAATCCATGTTTGGTTACGACCAAGTGCAGAAACGCCAATATAACCACGTAATTTAAGCTTTTTACCGCCATCGGTTAACTCACCTTTCAATTTGTAAGTTTTACCAGATTTTGGGTCTAAAATCGTACCGTTTTCATAATTGTTACCACCTACATTTTTTAAATTATGTACAATGGTGACACCTTTAAGTGGTTTGTTTTTATACGGACCTTCACATTTTGTACAAGCGTTTTCTTCGCCCGGTGTCAAAATGTTTTGAATGGTTGCAGTTAAGGTTCCGTCCTTCTGTTCCGTAAATTTCACTACGGCTTTTGGCTTGTTGGTCTGATCATCAATCGTTTTCCATACCGTTCCATTGAGTGTATCAGCCGCATTGGCAAATGCAGCCATACCAATGAGTCCTAGAGCTAAAGCAATCTTTTTCATTTTTGTAATATCCTTGGGTCTTTCAAGATTTTTAGTATTCAGAAGTCGCAAAGATATTGCAATTTTTGAATGTGACTGTTTCGTGTAACCTTGTAATCTTGCAAAATAAAATTTACAAGAAAACAAGAAACTAGCATAAAAATGGATGCTCTATGAATATACCAAATGTTTGGAAATATTATTTTACAGAAACTTTTCTTAAAACAACAATTCGCAAGCCAAGCCAGCTAAATTTGCCGGCTACTGCCTTACGTCCCGTTCTAGATCAGATGTGTCGTGCTTTTCCACGACAAAAAAATGTTTCTGTGCGCCCAATTCGGTTAGCAGGTATTAAAGGTGAAGAAATCAAACCGCAAGATTCTGCGACTCAACTGATTTTTCACATTCACGGCGGCGCTTTTTTCTTAGGCAGTGTCAAAACACACCATGCTTTTATGACAGATCTCGCTGCCCGTACTCAAATGCAAGTTATTCATGTGGACTATCCACTTGCACCAGAGCATCCTTATCCTGAGGCAACTGAAGCTCTATATGACATCTATCAATCTTTAGTGGTACAAGGCATTCAGCCGAAAGATATTATTTTATCGGGTGATTCATGCGGGGCAAATTTAGCACTAGCACTTTGCTTACGTTTAAAAGAACAACCGGAGCTCATGCCAAGTGGTCTGATTTTATTGTCTCCATTTTTGGATTTAACACTCACGAGTGAGTCTCTCAGATTTAATAAAAAACATGATGCGTTATTGTCTATTGAAGCCCTACAAACAGGTACGCAATACTATATAGGCAATCATATTGCAGCTGATGATCCACGCGTTTCGCCTATTTTCGATGACTTGCATGGCCTACCGCCCACTTTGGTTCAAGTGGGGTCGAAAGAAATCTTATTAGACGATGCCAAACGTTTTAGAGAAAAAGCTGAAGATGCTGGCGTTAAAGTTCAATTCAAACTTTATACAGGCATGTGGCATAACTTCCAGATGTTTAATGCATGGTTTGATGAGGCAAAACAAGCATTGGCAGATATTGCTGAATTTGCCCACGAACTCGATAAAACTTAATTTATCTATAAATGATGTGGAGAGTGAACAAAACTTTTCGCATCATTTTCTTTATAAAAAGTCATCATCTATAAAATGAAAATCATGGTATGTTTAAAATACAAATTATTTAAACAATCCAATTTTAGGATGGTCTAACAAAGAGGCATCTATATTTAGGAGCCCTTACTTACTATGAAAAATCGTTTAATCACTCATCCCATTCATAGAACAAAACAGGTGATAATCGATTTCATCCACAATAATCACATCATCAACTGGACACCATTACAAAAAAGTGCACTGATGCTCACACTTGCCTGTGCGATGAATTTCAGTTGGATTTTATGGAAAGGCTATATTTTAATTACACCCAGTGTCTGGCAATGGGCAAATCTGCCTTTAGTTGAATCACAAATCTGGCTCAATTTATTTACCTTATTTTTATTAATCATTTTAATTATTCCCTGTTATCGCTACAAAAATGATGAATGGGTTCAGAGAGTTATTCCTTTCATTAGTGTGCAGTTCTTTGCACTCATGCTATGTCATGATGGGTATTTAATTGGCAGCATTAGTCCAGCCACTATGGTCGGCTATGTAGGCACGATTGGAGTCGGTCTGGTGTTATTTGACCGTAAAATCGTTTATAGCGCCCTTGTCCCTGCAACGATTATTTTAACGGTGTGTACGTATTTAAGTATGAAAGGTTTTTTGCCTTATGCGCCTTTATTTAATCTGATTGCTATGCAGCGTGCTCAAACTAACCCATTTTGGTTAGGAAGTATGGCTTTTTTTATTATGCCCATCTTATTGGCCTGTTTTATTTTATTTGAAATATTACTTACCCAATGGCGTCAGCGAGAAACTTATATTCAGCGTTTAAGCCAAATTGACCCTTTAACTAATGTATTAAATAGACGTAGTTTAAATACGTATTTAGAGTCGCTACACCAACAACAATTAGATTATGCAGTGGTACTTCTTGATATCGATCATTTTAAAAAAATTAATGATATATACGGCCATCATCAAGGTGATCAGGTTTTAATTGAAATTGCTCAATGTCTTTCCGAGAACTTGCGTAGCGAGGACATTATTGGACGTTTTGGCGGGGAAGAGTTTATTTTACTACTTCCCCACACCGATATTATTCAAGCAGAAAAAATTGCTGAACGCTGTCGCCACGCCTTAGAAGAACTGCCCGTTTTTAGTACTCAAAATAACCCCATTCATATTAGTGCGAGCTTTGGGGTAAGTAGCTCAGCTTTTGCACAGGACCCTTATCTAGTTATTCGTCAGGCAGACCAAGCACTCTATGCGGTAAAAGCTTCTGGACGCAATCAAGTACGTACATTTCATCAGATCGAAACGATGATTACCTTATGAATCTTTTAGTTTTGCCAAGCTCGCAAGTTGTTGCAAAAGCTCTTGCTGACTAAAAGCACCTGTTAAACGTAAAGCACGAATCTCTTTTTGCTCTGGGCTTAAAAATAGATAGGTCGGTGGACCTAAAATATTCCATTGTTTGAGTAGCGCTTCATGTGACTGGTCATAATGACTCAAATCAAGCTTAATTAAATAATATGGTGCAAGAGCAGCCTGAACCTCAGGTGATTTTAAAATACGATGCTCAATCGGTTGGCAGGCAACACACCAGTCTGCATAGACATCAACGACAATAGCTCGATCTGTAGGCGCTGCTGCTAAAATTTTCTCAAAGTCCGCTGCTGTAGTTGCAATATGCCACTCGGCCATATGATTAGAACTTTGCAAAGTTCGATTTTGAATGTGTTGGTATTGGTTATAGGCTACAAAAGGTGTAACGATTAATAATAAAATCGCGTAGAGCCATTGTAGCTGTCCTTTTTTCCAGAAAAACTGATAAACAGCATAGGCTATAAAAGCGAGACCTAATACAAGACTAAGTGCTTGCATGCCCCAATCTGGCAATAAAGGACGAATAAAATAAAGGCTTAACCCCAACATCAGAAAAGCAAAAATCACTTTAATCTGATGCATCCAGTCGCCCGCTTTAGGCAAGAATTTTGCCCCTAAAATACTTGCCAGCAACAACGGAATTCCCATTCCAAAACCTAGGCAGAATAAAAGCAAAGCGCCTTGCCACTGATTTTGCGTTTGAGAAATAAATAATAAAGTTCCAGCCAGAGGTGCAGTCATACAAGGACCCACCAAGAGTGCAGAAACCACACCCATGACGCCAGCACCCACTAAAGTGCCACCTTGTTGCATTGACTGAATACGGTCAAGTCGGTTTAACCATGTTTGCGGTAAACGAAGCTCAAACAAACCAAATAAGTTCAGAGCAAAGATAATAAACAGCAAACTAAAAGCAATTAAAGTTGCTGGCTGTTGTAACCAGCGTTGGAAATTTAAGCCTGCCGAAGAAGCAATTAAACCCAAGCCTGCGTAAACCAATGCCATGCTACACACAAAAGTAAGTGCAATGGTCCACGCTTTTAAACCTTTATGCTCTCGAATAATCAACGAAGTCAAAATAGGTAGCATTGGTAAAGAACATGGCGTGAATGCGAGCAACATGCCTAAACCTAAAAATAATAAAACCCCATACCACAGCGAGTTTTCAATTAACTTGGCTGACCAGATCTGATCTTGCGCGATTTGAGGTGTAGTTGTATCAGCTACTGCCTCTGTACTCTGCTCTTTTTCTAAAGATTCTGAACCCGAGGAAGCGTCTGATTGTGTATTTGCTAAATCCAATAATCTTTTTGGCGCTGTTCCTGCTTGATTTTGTACACCCACTAGGCCATCAGCATCGGTTTGAAACTCAATGGTTTGGGGCGGATAACAAATACGGTCTTTGGCACAGCCCTGCCAAGTCACACTATAGTGTTCTGAAGGCTTAGTCTTAATTTGGAAATTAACTTGATGGTAGTAAACCTGACTTTGCCCATAGTTTTCATCATATTGGGCAATCGCTTTAGGTAACTTTAAAGCTAAAGGTTGAGTACCTTGTTGTACGGAAAATTTATGCTGATAAAGATAGTAATTTGGCTGAATCTGCCAAGATAAATTCGCAGTATGCGGCTCAGAAGATTCAACCGAAAATGAAAAAGCTTGTTCGGGTGAAAGTAGCTTATCTTGCGCAGAAACCAACTGGCTAAATACACAAACAGCAACTGCTAGAAAATAAAGAATTCCCTGATGAATAAGCTTTTTCATTAACATAAATTTAAATTGCTTTGATTAGAACAAGAACGCCACGCCTAAGCCACCGTTGTAGCTCTTGTCTTGACCGTTCAAATCGACTCCGATACTTGCATCAAGCTGAGTACGATTATTTACGGCGTAGACTAAACCTGTACCTAAACCATATTCATAATCTTGGCTTTCAGCTTTACGGTAAATGAACTCAGAATAGCCTGACAGCTTACCTGCAATTTTATAGTCAATTGTCGGTACTGCTGTCACAGCCCAATCACTATTTTGCACTTCATAGCGCATGGTAATTGAAGTACCCACTAAATCACTATATTGGTAAGCTACTGCTGAACTTAAACTATAAATATCGTCATGTGCTGTAAATTCATCATTTCCAATGGCAATGATCGCTTCAGCTAACACAGCCATAGACAATCTATCATCTTTTAAATCAATTGCTTTTTTTAAACCGATGCTGACATCACCAAAACCTGACGTGTCATGTTTTTTACCAGCACGTTTAGTTTGAGTCCATGCCGGACCTTGCCATCCTAATTGTAATTCCAAGTCACGCGCTAAACCGGTACGGAATAACATATCCTGATTTAAAGTTACGGTCTTTTCTTTAACACCGTCAACAGTCGACTCAGTATAGGTTACACTCGGTAATCCTTGCTCCCAAGCCAAATTACCTACAGGAGTAATCCCTGTTCCCATTCCAGCACCGGGACGGTCAAAAGAGAACTCTGCGGCAAAAGTACTTCCTGCGGCAACAGTGGTCAAAGCAAAAGTTAAAATTTGAAATGTTCTCATTCTATTATCCAATCAAGTAGTTAGTTCTTTTGACATTTTTGCCCCATGTTGGCGCAACAACTCTAGTGTTTCACGCTCTTCTTGAAGCGCTTCTGACCAATCTATTTCATCAAAGTCACAATCAAAGAACAACTGACTGATTGAAGATAAAATAGTGAGTCCTTCTTCATCACGTGTGTTTGGATCAACTTTTTCATTTAATAAACGTTGAACGGCTGGCGCACATGCTGAGCTTGCCGCATCCCATAAAGGACCATAAAACTCTTCTGCATCCCAAAGGTGTACGTTGGCTTTAGCTTGAATCAACGCTTCGAGAATATCGAGGTAGACTTGTAGTGATTGTTGCTTTTCTTCTTTTGATAAGGGTGTACCCGCTTCATAAGCTTCTGATACATCTTCCCACCATTTAAAAATTCCATCACAAATGATTGATACAGGTGGTCCTTGTTCCGGATCAATAAAGTTCGGATCAAGTCCTTCAGCAAGTAATTTTTGCACTTGCGCGAGTTCTAATTCTTCTATGGCTTTAATTAAAGCTTGCTGCTGGGTGGTTAACATGACCATCTCTCAAAAATATATTAGGGCTATTATGCCTAATCTCATCTGAAGATTTTAGAGGTTGATTGCATCGCATTGCAAACCTAATGTTGTGAATAGTTTTATTTTCATCAAATATAAAAAAAGCCCCGAAGGGCTTTTTAGTATTTTCAACTAAACTTCATCATCAATGAATTCTGGTTGACCACCTCTCGGGTGTTCTTTTTTCTCAAAAGTATGTTCAAGGCTACGTTTTAATTTTTCAATCGCACCATGAATCGAAGCATCAATATTTCCTGCTTTATGGTGCACTGCAACTGGTTTCAAACCTGAAGGACGTGCTTCAATCATACAGTGGATATCTTTGTCACCACCTTTGTCCCCATTTTCATCACTAAAATGAACCGAAAAATGCGTAATACGTTCGCTATGACGTTGGAATTCCTGAGTAAGTTCTGCACGTACATAAGTAATTAAACGTTCGCTGTTATGGATGTTTTTATCTGTGCGGATTTCAATATTCATAAATACCATCCTCTCTTTCTTACTGTGGATCTTTTCTATGCAAAACTTTTTTATGTTGGCATGTTTTAAGCATGCATGAACTGACTTCAATTGTACATTTTGATGGTGTAATGGTTTGTTATCTCCTGACTTAAACGTACTGGTTTTAATTTATTTTGAAGATCTTCATATCTTCAATATCAGTCCATCTATAAAAATATGCAAGCTGATTTTTTAAATTTTTATGAAAAATTGAACAAAAGGAGAGCAATCGTGTCCAAATCTTATCTATCTGGAGCCGAGCTCATTGAGCAAATTCAAAAGTCTCCTTATTCACGTGATTTGATCGGTTATCACGGACAGCCTCCACAAGTTAAATGGCCTAACAATGCCAAGATTGCAGTGCAATTTGTGCTTAATTATGAAGAAGGTGGCGAAAAACATATTGAGCACGGCGATGAAGGCTCAGAGCAGTTTTTATCGGAGATTATTGGCGCTGCAAGTTACCCAGCTAAACATATGTCGATGGACTCCATGTACGAATATGGTTCACGTGCTGGTTTTTGGCGCATTCATAGTGAATTCCAAAAGCGCAAGCTTCCAATGACTATTTTTGGGGTTGCCATGGCACTTGCCCGCAACCCTTATATTGTAGAAGCGATTAAGCAAGCTGATTACGATGTGGTTTCTCATGGTTATCGCTGGCTTCACTATCAAGATACCGATATTGAAGTTGAAAAACAGCATATAGAACAAGCTTTATCTGTTTTAGAAAACTTGTTTGGGAATAAAGTAATAGGTTGGTATACCGGACGTGACAGTCCCAATACGCGTCAATTGCTTGCAGAGTTTTCACAAATACAATATGACTCAGATTATTATGGCGATGACTTGCCTTTTTGGACAACGCTCACCGATGCTGCTGGTACACCACGTTCTCATCTGATTATTCCTTATACTTTGGAATGTAACGACATGAAGTTCTGTTCACCAGGTGGATTTAATAGTTCAGAACAGTTTTTTCAATATTTAAAAGATAGTTTTGATGTGTTGTATGCAGAGGGAGAAACTGCACCAAAAATGATGTCGATTGGAATGCATTGCCGCATTTTAGGGCGTCCGGGCCGTTTTAAAGCATTACAGAAATTCCTCGACTATATTCAAATGCACGATCGTGTCTGGATATGTCGTCGTCAGGATATTGCTGAACATTGGTATAAAAATCACATAACTAAATAATTGATTTTTAATTTTCAAAATTTATAAGCGAATCAAAACTCGCTATTGGCACTGTTATTGCTAAAACTCTATATCAAGACAACGAGTTTAGGAATAACAGTGTTTTTAGCCGAGTTTAATCAAGCCCCACCAGAACAACTCAAGACTTTGTTAAAAAACTGTGTCCACATTCCAGCATGGGCCGAAAAAATCATCTTAGATCGTCCCTATTCAACAAAAGCATCTCTTTTGGAATATGCAGAAAATTTAAGTCAAATGTGGTCATGGCAAGACATTGAAACTGCTTTAGCAACCCATCCAAAAATTGGTGAACGACAAGCAAAAAAACAACTCAATGCAAAAGAGCAACATTTTTCAAATCAGGAACAAGCTGGCATTTCTTTAGATGAACAAACGCAACAAGCGCTGCTACAAGGCAACCTCGATTATGAACAAAAGTTTGGCTTTATTTTTTTAATTAAAGCAGCAGGCCTCAGTAGCGATGAGATTTTAAAAAAGCTACGCGAACGTTTACAACATGACTTAGCCATCGAAAAAGTAATTGTACATGAGCAACTCTCAGCAATTGCTCTATTACGTCTATCTCAGGAAATACAAGCATGATCAGCACTCATATTTTAGATACAAATTTAGGTAAACCAGCTGCAGATGTAGAAGTGAAGTTGTTTCATGCAGCAACCCATGAGCTGATAGCGACCGCAACCACTAACCCAGACGGTCGAGTGAGTGATTTCGGAATAAAAGGCTTAGGTGAAGGCGCTTATCAACTTGAATTTGAAATTGCACCTTATTTTTCATCGCAGCAAGTCAAAACTTTTTTCCCGCGTGTTTGTATCCAATTTTTTATAGAAGACGCTAGTCAGCATTACCACATTCCATTGCTGATCAGCCCGTTTGCTTATTCCACCTATCGCGGTAGCTAATTCAAATATAAATAGGAGAAAAATATGAATCATCAGCAAAAAAATGCGATTTCTCCAGAGCATGAATATTTAGGAATTTCCAAAAGTTTTGCTTACGGCTTACAGCATGTGCTAACCATGTATGGTGGCATTGTAGCCCCGCCCTTGATTATTGGAACGGCAGCTGGCTTAAGCTCAGCACAAATCGGAATGCTCATTGCAGCGGCCCTATTTGTAGGGGGATTGGCAACACTGATTCAAACCATCGGAACCAAATATCTAGGCGCAAAATTACCTTTAGTCCAGGGTGTGTCTTTTGCGGGTGTGGCGACTATGGTCGCCATTATCACTACAGGCGGTGGGTTGCCTGCTGTCTACGGTGCAGTGATTGCCGCATCTCTGATTGGGCTATGCCTTGCACCTTACTTTTCAAAAATTATTCGGTTTTTCCCACCCGTTGTGACTGGATGCGTCATTACGATTATTGGATTGTCTTTGCTACCTGTTGCAATTCGCTGGATGATGGGTGGCAACAACAAAGCACCAGATTGGGGTAGCGTAGAAAATATCTCTTTAGCACTGATGACCTTAGGCATTGTGATTGTTCTAAATATGCTGCCGCAAGCAAGCATTCGTCGTTTATCAATTTTGTTGGCTATTGTTGCTGGTACTACCCTTGCCTACTTCATGGGTTTTGGTGATTTTAGTCAGGTGAGTTCAGGCGCATGGCTGCAATTCCCGCACTTATTTGCATTTGGTTTACCGACTTTCGAACTCAGTGCAATTTTATCGATGTTGATCGTGACCTTAGTGATTATGACGGAAACCACAGCTGATATTATTGCTGTCGGAGACATTGTAGGAACTGAGGTCGATTCGAAACGGATCGCCAATGGCGTTCGTGCAGATATGTTTTCGAGTGCTTTTGCGCCTATTTTTGGTTCATTCATGCAAAGCGCTTTTGCCCAAAATGTTGGACTGGTTGCGATTACAGGCATCAAAAGCCGCTTTGTAGTGGCAGCAGGCGGTGTAATTCTCATTATTTTAGGTCTACTACCCATTATGGGTCGTTTGATTGCAGCGATTCCAATGCCCGTACTTGGTGGTGCAGGTTTGGTCTTATTTGGTTCGGTTGCAGCGAGTGGAATCCGCACTTTGGCAAAAATAGATTATAACGATCAGAAAAATTTAATTATTGTAGCGACTGCTTTATCAGCTGGGATGATCCCAATTATTAACCATGAGTTCTATGCTCATTTCCCAGTTTGGGTACAAACTTTGTTCCATTCGGGCATTAGTTCAACTTGTATCTTTGCTATCTTGTTGAATTTATTATTTAATCATTTACCCTCATTTCGTAGCTCGCGTACCCCGCATTTAAGCCAAACAATAAACACCAGAAATACACATTAAAGATTTACTGTTTAGCGCCCCACTTCGGTGGGCTTTTTTTTAACCGTTGATCAAATTTGGCTTCATTTTTGCTTAAGACCCTGTATCCTTAGCGTGCTTTATTTGGGGGGAGATCATTTAAATGCAATTAAAGCAACTTGCGGCGACTTGTGCCTTGTTATCTGCAACTGCCATGGTTCAGGCAAAACCAATCTGGCAAGATTTTAGTGTGACTGGACTTTATGGTGAAAACTATGAAGTTGTAGATGAAAAAGAAACCACGATTACTTTGGAATATGCAGCGAAAGTTAAATACGCTGATGTATTTTTCTTCGTGGACCGCATGCGTGGTGAAGACGATCATAAAAGTACATATTTTGAGTTATCACCGCGTTTGAGCTTAGGTGAAGTATCGGGTAAAAAACTTGCATATGGGCCAGTAAAAGATGTGTTGATCAGTACCACTTGGGAAAGTAATTCTCAAAATGGCAATAACTTCGACAATTTCCTTTATGGTTTTGCAGTTGATTTAGATATCCCATATTTCCAATATGCGAATTTAAACTTCTACCGTGCAAATAATGAGAACATTGACGACGATTATCAAATGACATTCGTTTATGGTATTCCATTAAAATTAGGATCTGAAGATTTCTTGGTAGATGGTTTCCTTGACTGGTCAACTGCTGAAGGCGACCATGCGAGCGAGTTGAACTGGACAACTCAGTGGAAATGGAATGTAGGTAAACACATTTCTCCTGATACACGCCTATACCTAGGTATCGAGCACTCAGTGTGGAATAATAAATTTGGCCTTCAAGGTCGAGACGAAAATAACGTTAGTGCATTGGTTAAATACCACTTCTAAAATCCAAATTTAGAAGATAAACAGCAAGGAAAATTCCTTGCTGTTTTTGTTTTTAATCAAGTGGATTACCCACAATATTACTAATAATCCCCTGCATAATATGTCCACCTTGTTCACGGCGTAATTCTTCATACCATGCTTGTGTAACAGCTTCATCTTTCATATGTGTCACATCACAACGTTTGCGTGCGCGAAGCACCAACTCATTGGCACGTTCATTGCGCTTGTTTTGATAGCGACGTAAAGCATCTTCTAGCCCCAAAGTATTAATTTGCAGAGAACGCGCTAAATAAATCGCGTCTTCCATGGCTTGGCAACCGCCTTGACCAATATCAGGTGTCGTGCTGTGTGCAGCATCACCTAAAATCACCACGCGACCTTTATAAAATTGAGTAAACGGCTCAATATCATGTATTTCTACCCGATTGGTCTTTTGCGGGTCTAAACGTTCAATAAGCTGCTGTACGGGTTGACACCAATCCGCAAAATATTGTTTTAGAAGTTTTTTATAGTCATCTCGATTATTATCTAGCCCTGCTGGTAAAGGGACATCTAAAAAGAAATAGAACTGTCCATCTGCAACTGGCATTAAAGAAGCTCGCTTGCCTTCGCCCACATAAGTCGTCCATTGCTGGGCCGGAGCTAAATCTTCAGAGATCTCAACCAAACCATTCCAGTTTACATAACCTGCGTAACGGCGCTGCACTTGCTGCCCCAACACATAGGTCCGTGTAAGTGAATGCGTACCATCGGCTCCAATTAATAGATCAGCCTGCGTTGAACTGCCATCTGCAAAATGAACCTCGACATAATCAGCTTTGTCTTCAAGGCTGACCATTTTTTTGCCTAAATAAATCTGATCTCTGCCAAATTCATCCATTAGCATATTTTGTAAATCGGCACGTGCAACTGGATATGGTCGTTGGCCTACTTCTTCAATTAATGGTAGTAAACTGAATTGTGTCATCACATCTCCAGTTAGACCATCCACGTAGGCCAAATCATCCATTTGTCCACCAAGTTTGGCGATTTTGTCAGTTAATCCCAGATAGTTCAGACATTTCACACCATTCGACCACAGCGAAATTGCCGCGCCGACAGGAAGAATTTTTTCAGTTTGCTCAAAAATGCGAACTTGGTGACCAAATTTCTTTAATGCAATGCCTGTGGTTAGACCTCCCATTCCTGCACCAATAATCACCACATTCATAACACTCTCCTATAGATATTCACCTATAGGGTGCTTATGCTAAAAACATGCCATCGTTCAAAATTTATTTAGCTTTTCCACAAAACTGGCATGCACCATGCTTATATATTTATGTATAAAACTCGTCTCGGCACGCTCTATGTCAGCGCAGTTTTAAATGAAAAATCATGTTTTTAACAAGAAATACGGATAATCCACTATGGCAACATTACACGCTCCAGCTTTTGAACTTCCTGAGATTTTGAATACGAAAACCAATTTGGCAGATGCCCGAATTGGTGCACAAGTCATTGAGTGTTCAGATGATTTCTTTGCAGAAGCAAAGCGTATG
Source organism: Acinetobacter lactucae (assembly GCF_013122135.1). NCBI lineage: Bacteria > Pseudomonadati > Pseudomonadota > Gammaproteobacteria > Moraxellales > Moraxellaceae > Acinetobacter > Acinetobacter lactucae. The sequence continues at coordinate 138,621 of NZ_CP053391.1, read as the reverse complement.
CTGCAATTTGATGCACCGATTTTTGTTGAAGATAAATTTGATGACAACGGCAAATGGATGGACGGTTGGGAAACACGCCGTAAGCGTCATGCAGGTTATGATTGGTGTATTGTGAAGCTAGGTGTAAGTGGAAAAATCGCTGCTCTTGATATTGATACCAGCTTTTTCACAGGAAACTATCCTGCATCTGCCTCATTAGAAGCATGTTATGCACCAAATGGGGACCTGACAGGGGCAAAATGGGAAAGTGTTTTAGGAAATACCGAACTCGGCCCAAGCCAGCATCATATTTTTATGGTCAATAATGATGCACTTTTTACTCATATACGCCTTAATATTTTCCCAGATGGTGGTATTGCTCGTTTACGTGTCTATGGAGACGTTCATATTCAGGTAACTGATAGCGAGCAAACTCTTGATTTATTAGCCCTAGAAAATGGTGGCCGCGTAGTTGCCTATAGCGATGCGCACTTTGGACATCCGCGTAATTTGATTAACCCTGGTCGTGGCGTCAACATGGGCGATGGATGGGAAACTAAACGCCGCCGAGCTCCGGGTTATGACTGGTGTATTCTTGCGTTGGGTAAAAGCGGGAAAATTGAGAAGCTTGAAATTGATACGGCTCACTTTAAAGGGAACTTCCCTGCCCAAGTATCTATTCAAGCGGTTTACCTTGAAAATGCAACCGATGCACAGTTAATTCCACAAAGTATGTTCTGGTCTTATTTACTTGAAGCTCAACCGATGCAAATGGATCATATTCATGAATATATGAATGAGATTTTACAACACGAAAAAATCTCGCATATTCGTATTAACATGATCCCAGACGGTGGGATTAGTCGTGTTCGTTTATGGGGAAAAATTGCTAAGTCATGATGATGAATACTGTTCAAATTCAGCCTTTAACAATTGAAAATTTTCAGTCCTTCGGAGAGGTCATCTGTTGCGACGGGCATGATTTTTTTCATATTAACGATGCCCACACCGAGCGCTACCATGCGCTCGTTGAAACTGAAATTGAAGGGGAAGCAAAGGCAGGAATTAGTATTTTCCGTAATATTAAGGCCAGTGTATTACCTCTGGAAATTTCAATGCTAGAGCGTCATCCAAAGGGGTCTCAGGCATTTATTCCATTACAGCAACAAAAGTTTTTAATTATTGTCGCGCCCGCTTTAGACGAGAATACTCCTGACATTTCAAAGCTATGTGCATTTGTTTCAAATGGGAAGCAAAGTATCAATTATCGGGCAGGCACATGGCATCATCCTTTGCTTACCTTTGAGGCACCAAGTGATTTTGCAGTGGTAGATCGAATTGGAGGTGGAGCGAATTGTGATGTTTTTCAATTTCCACAGGCTATAAAAATTACGACCTAAATTTAAATATACAGATCTGTCTATTTTAATTTAATGGCAGAAACCGTTGTGGTGATTTCCAACAATTTAGATTTACATAAAAAAATCCCCGCCTATTGAGCGAGGATTTTTTTAATTCTATTTTAAACAGTGATATCAGCCAAGTTACCTTTCTGCTCAAGCCACTGCTTACGATCTGCCGAACGTTTTTTCGCAAGCAATTTATCGAGTAAGCCTGCCGTTAGATGAACATCATCTAGATCGAGCTGAACTAAACGACGCGTGTTCGGATCCATAGTCGTTTCACGCAATTGAATCGCATTCATCTCGCCTAATCCTTTGAATCGGGTAATTTGCGGATTACGATTGCCCTTAATATTTTTCAAAATAGTTTCAAGTTCATCATCATCAAGCGCGTAATGAACATCTTTACCAATATCGATACGGAACAATGGTGGCATTGCTACATACAAATGCCCTTCTTCAACCAATGCTGGAAAATGTTTAACGAATAAGGCGCAAAGCAAAGTCGCAATGTGTAAACCGTCCGAGTCCGCATCGGCCAAAATACAGATTTTGCCATAACGCAGTTCAGATAAATCATCACTACCCGGATCTACACCAATCGCAATTGCAATGTCGTGAACCTCTTGAGAAGCCAATACTTCATCTGAAGAAACTTCCCACGTATTTAAGATTTTTCCACGAATTGGCATAATGGCCTGAAAGTTTTTATTGCGCGCTTGCTTAGCACTACCGCCAGCAGAGTCACCCTCGACAATAAATAACTCACTGTCTTCACGTGTTTGACCAACACAGTCTGCCAACTTACCCGGTAAAGCAGGGCCAGAAACAATCTTTTTACGCTCGACTTTTTTTGCTGCTTTTAAACGACGACCTGCTTTAGAAATCGCCATTTCTGCCAGTTGCATCGCAATTTCAGCATGTTGGTTTAACCAAAGTGCGAAAGCATCTTTAGCAATATTTAAAACAATATTTGATGCTTCTCGACTAGAAAGACGCTCTTTGGTTTGACCTGAGAACTGCGGTTCTTGGAACTTGAGCGATAAAATATAGTTCACACCATCCCAAACATCTTCTGCCGAGAGTTTAAGATTACGCGGTAACAAGTTACGCAGTTCACAGAACTCACGTAACGCCTCAGTTACGCCTGAGCGTAAACCGTTCACGTGAGTACCGCCTTGTGCAGTTGGAATCAGGTTTACATAACTTTCTTGAACCTGTTCACCGCCTTCCACATTCCAACAAATCGCAAATTCACATGCTGCACGGTCTGCCTGACCATTACTCACAAATGCAGGGTTTGGCAAAATTTCGCGGTCTTGCAATTCATCCATCAAATAATCGACGAGGCCATTTTCAAATTGCCATTCGATTTTTTCATCATTAATTTGATCGATATAGATAATTTTTAAGCCAGCCGCTAAAACAGCTTTGGCCTTTAAATTATGTTTAAGCGCTTTTAACGCAAATTTTGGACTATCAAAATATTTCGCTTCTGGCCAAAAATGTACTGTTGTCCCTGTCGCACGTTTTGGTGCTTTACCTTCGAGAACAGCTAAAGGCGCAACAGGCTCCCCTTGCTCAAAGGCCATTTGGTATAGGTTACCCTGCCGTTGGACTTCGACCTCAACACGTGTTGATAAAGCGTTTACAACCGAAATCCCCACACCATGTAAACCACCTGAAAACTGGTAGTTATCGGTACTGAATTTACCACCTGCATGAAGCTTGGTCAGAATAATTTCGATACCACTTTGGCCATATTCAGGATGAATATCGACTGGCATACCACGGCCATTATCTTCAACCGACAACGACCCATCTTTATAAACCGTGACACATATTTTGTCGGCATGACCAGCTAATGCTTCATCAACAGCATTATCAATAACTTCTTGGGCTAAATGGTTAGGTCGAGTCGTATCGGTATACATCCCTGGACGACGACGAACAGGGTCTAAACCGGAAAGAACTTCAAGCGATTGAGCCGTATATTGTGTCACGTTGTACGTTTTCCTTATTTGATGGTGTGCGCAAAGAATTCGATCACTAACGGTAATTTTTCTTCAAAATCTTCCATAGCATGATTGCCATGAGCATCCGTCAAAATCAATGAGGATGGCGTTGCAGCACTATAATAGCGTTGTGCTTGACGATAATCCAAAATTTCATCACCTTGTTGCAACAAGACGAGTATTTTGTCGGCATTTTCAGGTTGTTTCAGTTCCAGTTGTTCTAACTGCCGTAACTGAACATGGTCAATTGACCATTGATCATTCACCACATAGGGCATACTTTCCACTTGAAATAACTCATCAAACAGTTTCCATGGTTGCATAGCAGGGTTAATCAGTACAGCTGGAACATTATATTTCGCGACAAAATATGTCGCAAAAAAACCGCCAAGGCTACTACCGACTAAGGCTACATCTTGTAAAGACTCTATCAGCTTTGAAACTTGCTCAACCACTAGATCAGGAGATCTGTTTAAATCTGGCAAATGCACATTTATGCCCAATTCGCTACAATATTGCTTAAGGCTCAGCCCTTTAATTGAAAGAGAGCTACTATTAAAGCCATGGAGGTAGATAATATTCATATATTTTCCCTCTAAATTGAGAATAAACTCACATTTTTGTTCTCAGTTTGTATATAAAAACACTATTGTCAGACAAGAAAAACCACTCAACTAACCATTCATCAGTATTTTAAAAATATGTGCTATTTAAACTACTAAGATGGAAACGTTTACTGCCGTTGATAAAAAGTACAGCTTAAAACGTCGGTTATAACGTATATGGGGAAAAGATATGCCGAGCTTAACACCACTACATGAAACTTATTGTAAATGGGATCGTACGCCACCTAGTCAGGCAGACGTATTAGAAGGTTTAGCTCAACTGTTCAGTACCAGCTTAAATGGTGTACATGAATTAATTCAAGTTATTAATATTGAAGTATTAAAAAATGCTTTTGGTGTGAGCACACAAAATGCTAAAAACTTTCAAAAACGACCATTTGTACAAAAGGCATATCAGTTTTCTTATGGCGCTTTACAAAAATACGGTAGCTGTTTTTTAGCGCCAAGCTTACGTCATATTATTGAAAAATATCCCACACTTCACGAAAAACCACTCACCCCAAGCCTACATTTTTTAGTCGGCATTTTGAATGGGATTTTTGGGGATTATCTACTTAAACAGCATAGCCCCCTCGCCTTACCCATGGTGCTATACGATCACTACGGTGCAATACAACAAGGGGAACTTGCTGGTCGTATCGTGATTTTGGCTCATGGTTTATGTATGAACCATCTGACTTGGTCAAATGCCCATTATGGCGGCATTGGTGAGCGCCTATTAGCACAGCGTGACCATAACACCATGTTGTATTTAAATTACAATACAGGTCGACGCATTTCAGCCAATGGACGCAGTTTTTCAAACTTATTAGAAGACTTGGTCCAACGTAATCCAAGAATTACCAGCATCGATATCATTGGCCATAGTATGGGCGGACTGGTTTCCCGTAGTGCCTTGTTTTATGGCAAACAAAATATGTATCAATGGATTCATATGGTCGAGAATCTAGTTTGTATTGGCTCTCCGCATCATGGAGCAGTTTTGGAGCGCTTTGGCTTTACCATACAAGATAAACTTGGGGCTTTCCCTTTTGTTGGCTTACTCGGTCAACTGGTTAATATTCGGAGTAATGGTATTTTAGACCTACGCCACGGCAGCGTTCGTGATGATGATTGGGAACATATGGATGCCCGTATTGGTATGATGGATGATAACCGTGCTCCTGCTCCGTTACCTTCCCATATCAACACCTTTTTAGTGGCAGGGACCTTAGAATTTGAAAAGGTCCGCAATAAAGCATTGACCGTAATTGGCGACTACTTGGTGAGTGTAAAAAGCGCACTAGGTGAACACCCTAATCCACGTTTTCAGCTTAAAGTTCCAGACTCACATAAAGCCGTATTTTATGGCTTAAATCACTTTGAAATTCAATATCACTCAAGTGTTGCCGAACAGATCACTCGCTGGTTATACCCTCATGCGAATGATTACGTTCAAGAAGGTATTCAAACCCATATTATTGATATGCCGAACTATAAGCTCGAAGATTTAGAAGGGATTGTAGAGACTTAAAAAAAGCCCAACTTTTGTTGGGTTTTTTTAATTAATTAGCTTTTGTAGAAGAAAGAAAATATTTTAAATTTCAACCTTCCAAGCTTTATTAGCAACTACTTTTCCATTTTTTATATTTAAAACAATATTGTAAGCTGCTGCACCACCATTATTAAAAGTATTTAAAATATAAATATTATTATTTAAATAATATATTTTAAAATCAGCAAGCTCGTTCTTGTCACCATCTATACCATTTTTAGGAAAAAAGTATTGCTCTATATCATTTTTACCAATTTCTAATTTCTTATCTTTATCCTTAATTATGATTTTATCAAGTTGTAAAAAATCATTATTAGGTAAAGTACCATCAGTACCAAAGAATTGTTTATTATTAAAATACTTATATTCACCTTTAAAAGTTTTATAAAGTTTAGGATCTAAAATAGCTTTTTTTGCATACACTTCTACTATTATATTTTTATCACTATAGACAACCTTTTCTCTAGAATATTGAGATAGCTTAATAGGAGTGTAACCACTAAAATTATTTATTCTATTTTTATAGACAAATCCCGTTACACCATTGCTTGCATTAACTAAACAAAAATTATTTGTCCCTTCATCCATCACACAAGAAACAATTTCATTATTATTTAATTTGGTCGTAACTTTAGAATTTAAACTTGAATTTCCTCGTACATTAACGTATCCATCTTTATCTTGAATAAAACCAAACTCAGCGTATGAAGATACTATAGGACCAGTCATTAGAAAAGTAAAAATTATAAACTTAAGTTGTTTCTTCATTTAGGATAAGTTCCTTTACTATCTCGAATATATTTGATCTTTATTTTAGGATATTGCTTTTTAAATTCTGTAATTTTTTTTGCCAAATTTTCAACATCTATATTTTGTGCTCTTGTGCAACCCATAGTGACTCTCCAACCTTGTTTCTCAGCATATGGATCACTTAAACCGCTTCCCCCGCCATGTACCCATCTTGCACGGCTATCTGTGGTCATAATTTTTGTAGTTCCATAGGCAGCTCCCAACTTACTATTTCGCTTTCCTCCAGCAATATATGTATAGAAACCACTAAAAGGGCCATCTGCATTTTTTTTAGATTTACTTGATACTCTACTACCAGTTTTAAAACTGTATAATTTATTACCTAAGTGATCATAAAAAACTGTATAACCGACCTTTGGTGCATCGTGTGGCCCATATTCGGTATCTTGAAATGTATAAATAACAGCCATGCCATCTGTTACATCTACTTTTACAGTCTTATTATTCCCGTTTGATTGCGTTTTATTTTGTTCTATAACAGGTTTAGTTTGTTTTTTTGGCTTTACAGCTTCAGCACTTACCGGTGTTCTCAACTCTATTAAATTTGATTTACTTTTACTAGTTGTATTACTAGAACTGCCTTTAGGCTTAGCTGTATGATTTTTGGAAAATGTTATTAAATCTAAATTTATATTATCTAATCCTAAAGAACCAAAAATATCCTTTAAAGCACTATTAGATGGTTTATGTCTTAGGAATTTATGTACTCTAAGTTCTTGTCCAATGGCTATTCTATTAATATTTTTTAAATTATTATCTTTGGCAAGCTGCTCAACAGTAGTACCATTTCTTTTTGCAATACTTTCTAAAGTATCTCCTTGCTTTACTATATATTTTACATCAGAGTTTACTTTAAGTTGTTGCCCAATAGATATTTTATTTTTATCTTTTAAATTATTATCCTTGGCAAGCTGCTCGACACTAGTACCATTTCTTTTTGCAATCTTTTCTAGAGTATCTCCCTTTTTAACTACATAATTGCCAGCTGATTTTGTATTAATTAAATTCTTAAAATTATCTGGTAATAAAAGAGTAATAATCTCATCTCCAATTCTCGAATGAACTGGAGATGACTCACCATTGGAATTGGTTTTTCCAAATACTACATTTACCTCTTTCTTTTCATTTCTATTCATTGACAAATGCGTAGGTTTTTTTCTATCAGAGCTTTTAACTGTAGCTATAATATAATTTTTATTTTCAATTGCTTTACCCTCATGATCAGTAAGTTTTAACTTTGTTTCAACTTTTTGTTTTAATAAAGTCGTTAATAAAAGTAAATTTTTCTTAAAAACTCTCTCATAAGTATCTACAGCATCTTTTCGCCATTTAAATCTCAATGCTCGTTCTTTTCCTCGGTCATCTTCATAATAACCAGGACCATCATGATGAAGCATATAAATCAATTGCCAATATTTATCATCATCAGGTTTAAAACCCCATTTTAGAGCTAAATTTTTATTAAATAAAAAAGCGACTAAAACACCATAACAACCTATATTTGCATCAAAGACATTTGTTCCGCTCATGTCTATTTCAAAACCTAGTATTGATTTTGATCTTGATTTAAAAGCATCTGCTGTTGATCTTGTATATTGAGCAAGACCTGATGCACTTGTGGTTCCAGCGGCCGCATCTGGATTGAAACCAGATTCAGCTAAACAAATTAATAGTGTATAAGCTATTTCTTGATATTCTAAATTAAATCTAGAACATAAAGAAATAATTGTATCAACGATAATTTTGAAGGTTTCCTCATCTACATCACCAATGATTCTAGAATTACCTTTTAACTTTTTCCCTGTAGGTATAGGTAAATTTACTAATGAGGCGTCAATTATTTGCTCCTTAGTATATGCATATCCCTTTTTTGGCTTAAGTAATTGATAAATATCACCCATTATTCATTCCCATAAACTGCATTAGCTGAAATTGCTTTTCCTTTTTTACTATTTTTTAGTATTTCCTTATTTCCATTTTTAATTATATTACCTTTAAGATCTAATAGCACTGGATTATCCCACAATGATCCTTTACTATGATCCATCATATTTATATTATTAGAAGTTGCTTGATTTAATAAAAGAAAAGAACTTTGATTATTTTCAATACATGCAAAACTAACTAAGCTCCACTTTCCTTCTTCAAGATTTCCTGAAAAATCATATCCTTGTTTTTTTAATAATTGTTTTTGGCTTTCTGCCATTACTGGTATATTTATTTCTTTCTTATTATTTATATTAATTACACTACTTTTACACTCTCTGACAATACCACCACTACCTCTATCTTCAAGCCCTTTTTCAGGATCATAACAATAAGAGATTACTTTAATATTAGCTTCACCACATTTTAAATTTTGAGATTCATATTTCTCATATATAGGAGCACTTTGAGCTACTGTAGCACAACCACTTATATTAAAAATAAAAACCATCGATAAACTAATATATATTTTATTCATTTTCATCAACCTCTTTATCAAAATTTACTGGTATTTCTAAGTCATCAATTGTTTCATATTCATATGTAGATTTCGGTTGATACCAGATATCTTGATGTAGATCCTCAATAATTTCTAATTTTAATTTTTGATTATCTTCGCCAGAATATCCAGTAACTGTACTACCATTTTCATCTGTAAATCCTAGAATTTCTTTTCCACTTGGTAGAGTCATCTTATATTTTTGACCACTTATAGGATTATTATTTTTATCCTTAACATTAAAATTACCATAATACATACTTGGTAAATTTGGAAAAGAATAATTTACAATAGCACCTGCATCAAATTTATGCTGACCTGCTTTAGCATGAAATAATCTAGGTGTATTAATAAAAACTCCTTTATCTGAAATTGTTAATTGACTACCACCAGCATTTAATACAATTTCTTTCTGTCCAATTATTTCAATCTTATCTTCAACAGAGAGAATTTTAATATTTTTTCTTGAGAGCATTTCAATACCGTCTGTTTGCGCTTGTACTTTGATTGGTCCTTTAGCGGCAAACGCACTTAAACCCTTTTGCGCGGCAAACAAACTAATTTTGTCTTGTGCATGCCCAATAATATTTTTCTGTGCACTTAAATTAATTGAACCACTGGCACTTTCAGCAATATCTTGCGAAGCTTGCAAAATAATATTTTCAGGTGTCGTCAAGGCAATACCATTTGGCGATGCTAATAACATCAAGGCTTGTCTAAAAATCTTGCCTTGTTCTTGCTGTTTAGTATCGGAACTGCTTTCTAAACCTTGGGTATAACCCTCCATAAAGCCTTGTAAAGAACTCAATGCTTTAGAAGGTGATACTTCCAATTTACTGCCTTTACTAAAAGTTCCACACACACTCATCATGTCAAAGTCTTTAGTCTCAACATTGGCTAAAACCTTTCCGACCTCTTTAATACTCTCAAATGGATTTTTATGAATTCGGTCTTTAATGCTGGCAAGTTTTCCTTTAACGATGTCAGCCCCATGCTCTTCAACATTTTCAATAAATGCTTTTAAGTTTTCCACCGCATCTTTGGCATCACTAAAAAAAGAATTAAATTCGTCTACAACGCCTTTTGCATTTCCCCCTAGCGCACCAATATCTTGAATAAAGCCACCACAGTCTTTTAAAGCGTGAATAGGATCTTTATTAATCCCTTCTTTAAATAGGTTCACCGTACTATCTAATGCCTGTCCTGTAGTTTTTAGCTCAAGTGACTGGATAAATTTAGGTAGGTGATTAATCACGTTCAAAGCATCAGTTTGTTGCTTTGCTGCAACTTCACTGAGCATTTTCATACTTTCATAGCCTTGTGAAAGTAAGGATTGTGCTTGTGCGGCCTCTAGATGATCTGCAATCGCTTGCTCTTGTGCATAGGTACTAATGAGCATGCCTTTACCTGCACGCACAGCTCCCCAAGCATCTGTTCTAAGCTCAAAGCCTTCACCACGGCCTTGGCTCGTAGCTTGTTCTTTCGGATGGCTCAAGTTACCTAAATTCAGTTGCGTTGCTGCATGACTGCTTTGTAATTGGGTACTAATTTGCCCCGTTGTGTCATCAAAGCGTAATTGGTTAAACCCGCTACCATTAACTTCCTGACTACGAATACCGCTGAGTTTTTTAGTATCTGGAAGCTGCCCTTTCACATCGAACTTGGTTGGCGAACGCTGCGCTTCATGGATACGCCCCGTCACGAATGGACGGTCAATATTGCCATCAAAAAAGTCAATGACCACCACTTCACCAATACGTGGTAAGAAGCGTGCTCCATAGCCTTCGCCTGCCCAAGGAGTCAGTACATCCACCCAAGCCGAGTCGGTATCGTTGTCATTGCTACCCGCGCCACCGTCATGGCCATGATCATCACTACGGGTAAACAGAAAACGCACTTTAATGCGCCCCCATTCATCAACATGAATAGTCTCTCCCTCTGGCCCCACAACTTTCGCTCTTTGTGGATAAGCAATTGGGCGATGCTGTTCTGGATTATATTCAGGTGCCGTCTTGATCTGACGGCGTATTAAGGTCAGCTCATTACCTTGGCGCTCAATATCACCATAACCATGTTGATCCCAGCGACTTTGGGTTAACAACTGGCTCACTTGCTGATACAAATCTTTCGGTAAATTATTTTGGTTATAGAACTTTTTAGCAATAATCAGGAACTCTTGATCTGCTCCTTCATGCTGATCAATTTCAGGATGCTCCTGTAAATTAAACCAATAGCCGACTTGACTATCACGGACGCTACTATAAGCCTTAAAATATTTGGCCCGACTCGCGTACATATCTGTAAATTGCTGATTCAATTTCTCTAGCTGATTACTACTTGAAGCAGTAGCCTGATCTTCCCCTTTCAAATCTTGCATCCAAGCTGGACTCATATGCCATGCTTGTTCAAGGCTCAAACTCGCTGAATCAAATTGCTCTGAATGTAGGTGTGTAGTAATAACTGAACCTACACCTTCTTCATGTGCTAGAGCATCAGGTTGCCAACGCTGCACATGTACAGCAGTCGGCTGTAAAGTCCGCACTGCTACAAAACCCGTAATGCTATCTTGATATTCTGTTGCACTACTTCTGTGATAGCGAATGCTACGACGTGCTAAAGCTTGGTACTGGCTATTATCATCAACCAATCTAAGTTTTTGAGGTTGTATAGGTGCAGTAAAGTGAGGAACAAAAAGCTCTGCTTCATCAATTACCCAACTAACGCCTTCACTTCGCCACAAGCGTGTAAGAAAGTCATAATCAGACTCATTGTGCTGCATGATAAATGGGCGAATATCATAGCTCTGGCTTAACCCACTAAGATCAAGACTTAAACTTGTCGCAAAAAGCTGACTTTTTTCTTGCCATTCTTTAAACAATACTTCCGTGACTTCAATAATACTTTTATTCATGAAAACACGACTATTACGGCGCTTGTGCCATAAGTTTGTCGCGTCTTTTAAGGTGAGTTTATAAAGCGTTAAAGCACCGTCACTCTGGCCATAACTGGCTTCTGTCACAATTCCAGTAGTTCGAAACAATTGTCCAGAATCAGTGACCTGATCAACGGCAACTTGCACACCTATAAACTGCTTTAATGCAATTTGAGCACTCGTTGAAAGGCAGATCAACTCAGCTTCCAATCCCCCATTTAGCTGATGTTGGCCTTCTATACGTTGTAAAAAAACTTGGCTATTCAGTAGTTCATTAGAAAATTGCACATGGACGGCACGTTTCTGCGCACTTAACCCTATTTTTTCCAAAACATTAAAGATATTAAAAAGCATTTTTTTATAATCATAAGGATATATAAACGGCTGCACTTTATAAAAAACAGAACTATCTGTCTACATGATTATGCTTTTTTTAATTCGTTTTTTTATATTTTGACCTATTCCCAAGCAATAAAAAGCCCAACATAGTGTTGGGCTTTTTGATAGAGCTTTAAGCTCTTTTTTTGGTTGTCTTAAATACTGGATAAAAACGGAACAACTGCCATAGACAGACCAGTAATAGTAAGAGGAAATAGACCAATGACCAAACTGGTAAAGATTGACCTAAAAAGGTCCAATCAATTGCTGCACATTCACCTGAACCCGACAATACTTCTTGTAAAACCGTTTTCATTGGTAAGGCATCAATTAAATAGTTTAAACCCGGGCCACAGCTTGGTACTTGATCAGGTGGCAAATGCTGTAGCCATACATGACGTCCTGCCACACCCACTGACCATAAAATTGCGATACCTGCCAAAAATGCATAAAAACGTTTAACCGCATTGGAAACAGGGTTATGCAAAAAGGCTATGAGTGCTACAAGGCCCATCGCCATTAAGCCAACACGTTGAAAAATACAGAGCGGACATGGCTCTAAACCTTTTACATGTTCCAGATACAACGCAAAAGACATGCCGACTATACTTGCTAAAACAAGTAGTCCACTCACCAAACGGTAACTTAATCGCATGTAAAACCTCGTTTTATTATCGATATTGTTCAAGATATTGATCAAAACTGATCTTGGTATCTTGCTCAAGTTTTTCTTGCTGCTGTAAAGATTGCGCAGCCAACTGTTCAAAATGTTTCAAAGTTTCCACACTAAGCTCATGCTGTTCATAACTTTCAGCATGTAACTGAGCCATGTGGCTACCAAAACTCCAAGTTCCACCATGCTTTAACGTATCGTCAATGACATGGGCAGATAAAGTTTCATCAACTTCATCAATTCGTGCTTGCATGACCGCCAAAGCTGAACCATACAAGTCCGTTGCATAGGTCTGATCGAGTAGCTGCGCACAATCTTGCATTTTTGCAATATATAAACGTGCCCAATCTTCAATGTGATATGACCCAGTTAAATCTGTAATGCTTGCGTTCGGCGCTCGACCTCGGTTCACCACCTCTGTCTGATTTTTCTCAACCAAGTCTTGCTCAGGACATAACAAGTCTGGGCTATCACTTAACAGACAATAAAGTGCTAACACTTCAAGAAAGCCTGCTGTCGTTTCATCAACGCCAATTGCCGAGTATGGGTTTACATCTACAGCACGTAACTCAACATAACCGACGCCTCGATTTTTTAAAGCTTGAGACGGTGTTTCACCTGCTTGAGGCACCTGTTTTGGACGTACTAGACTGTAATATTCATTCTCAATCTGCAAAACATGATCATTAATTTGCAACGGCTCACCAGATGCATCATTTAACCCTAAACGGCTAAATGGTGGGTAAGGAGAATGAACGGCTTTTTGTAAACCATCCAGATAGCCAGACAAATTGTTGTAATGAATACCTAAGCTTTTTTGTGCTGAGTTTTGATAGCCCAATCGTCCCATACGGAGTGCTGTAGCATACGGTAAATAGTATGAACCTTTGATTAAAGGCAACAAATGATGTTTGTGTCCGGTCAAGAAACAACGACATACTGTTGGACTCGCGCCCACCAAGAACATGACCAATGGTGTTAAACGAATAAAATTACGAATAAGCCCAAAATAACGATGGCTACGGTAATCCTGCAAACTTAATGATTTTAATTGTTCGTCAGTTTCATGAGCTTGTAGCTCGGCAAAAAATGTATCTGGAAAAGATAAGTTGTAATGCACCCCTGAAATGGTCTGCATACGACGGCCATATCGAATTCCTAACCCACGGCGGTATAGTGTTTTAAAACGACCAATATTAGAGGTGCCGTATTGTGCCAGACGAATTCTTTCTTCATTGTCGTCTAACATACATGGCATAGACAGCGGCCAGAGTTTCTCACCATTTTCTAAATGACGGTGTACAACCGCATGAATATCGGTGAGCTCGTGCAAAGCTTCTTCAATGGTTGGCTTAGGTGAGGTAATAAACTCCATTAACGCTTCTGAATAATCAGTCGTAATTTTTGGATGTGTTAAAGCCGAACCTAATGCCTTTGGATGTAACTCTTGTGATAAGAACCCATTACTTTGCATACGTAGGCTTTCACGCTCTATTCCACGTAACATGCCTTGTAGTAGCGACGAATCCACCCAAGCAGGAATAACTGATTGAGATGGTGTAGTGGGTTGACTCATGCATTTGCTCGCTTATTAAAGATCACTATATACAAAATCGTGAGATGATACGGTTACTTATATAATCACATCATTCCAGTTTGGCAATTTTTATCACAATCTTGTTATTTAAGACACGAAAGAATTGTGATTTTATTGAAGAATAATTGCTAAAGAGTTGTCAATATCATGAACGAACAAGACATTTTAAATTTCTGGTTTTCTCCTGAACACCGTTCACTTTGGTTTGCGAAAAGTGATGATTTTGACAAAAAAATCCGTGAAACTTTTTCTGATGTTCATCGACAGGCAACTCAAGCAGAACTCTGGTCTTGGCGAAAAACAGCAGAAGGTCGTTTGGCAGAGATTATTGTACTAGACCAGTTTTCTCGTAATATTTATCGTGATCAGCCCCAATCTTTTGCCTATGACAGCTTGGCATTAGCTTTGGCACAAGAAGCAATTAGTTTGCAACTCGATGCACAGCTTAATCCAGAGCAACGCTCTTTTTTATATATGCCATTTATGCATAGTGAATCGAAATTCATCCATGAATTTGCCTTGAAACTATTTCAACGTCTTGGTAATGAAATTAACTTAAGCTTTGAGAAAAAGCATAAAGTCATTATTGATCGCTTTGGACGTTATCCTCACCGCAATACCATTCTCGGACGTGTTTCTACTCCAGAGGAAACCGAATTTTTATTAGAACCGAACAGTAGTTTTTAAAGCTTCTTAATTTTTAATGCTGAGTCATCTTTGTTTTAATGCTCAGCTGGGAGTTCACCATGAAATATCTCTCTCTTTGTTTAGCCTTAGGCACTGCCTTAACCTTAACTGCTTGTGCAACGACTCCAAGTAAACCAAAAACCTTTGATCAACTTGGCCAGTTTTCGGCCTATCCGTTAAATGCTCAAACGTTTCGAATCAGCTTTCAGGCTGATCCAAACATGAGTTATGGAGCAGCTGAAGAAATCACTTTGGTAAAATCAGCACAAACGACCGTACAAAAAGGTTTCCGCTTTTTTAAAGTACTCAATGACCCAAGTAACCAAAGCCAGAAACCACCACGTCAGGCTGTAGTTTACCCATCTGCACCAAGCTTTTACCCATATGGTTACTACCGCCGCTATCCGGGTTTCTGGCATGATCCGTTCTATGATTTCCCACAAGTGGTCAATATCGACCCTGTTCAAGTGTCGTATACTATTGAATGTTATCGGGATCAAAAGCAGGCTCCTCAGGATGCTTTTGATGCAACCTTGATCTTGAAATCAATCGGACAAAAATATGGATTGAGTCCGACAGGAGCGCTGTTGCCACCGCCCGAGCCTCCAGTAAAACAAAAATGAATAGGATAAATTTATGAGCATGGCAGAAGAAGTTCACCACGTGCCCAGTCTTAAACGTAGTAAATATTTTGCTACCCTAGCGCTAATCATCGTCGTTGTGCTGTGGATTGCACTGATGGTAGCCGATCGTTTTCTGCCAGAGTACACAGATTTTATTCATATTTTGATGCTAGGGGCTGAAGCAGGTGTAGTTGGTGGTCTAGCCGATTGGTACGCGATTACGGTTCTATTTCGGAACCCATTTGGTAAGTTACCAATTCCTAAGTTTTTACGGGACCATACCGAGATTATTCCACGCAATAAGGCACGCATTGCAGAGTCAATGGGCCGTTTTGTACAAGAAAATTTTCTTTCGCCTCAAGTGGTTGAAAGAAGCTTAGAAAAAACTGACTTAAGCCTCGCAATTGGTCAATGGTTGGCAAGTCCGCAAAATAATACGCAAGTGGTACAGCTCATTCAGCAAACTGTGCCGAAAATTTTTGAATTTGTGAGCCAAGAACAAATTGCCAATTTCGTGCAAAACAACAGCGTACAATGGGTGCGTAATACCCAAGTCAACAAACTGGCAAGTGAAATGCTGCGTGCAGTATTGGAAAATGATTTCCACCAAGATGTATTGCAGCGAGGTCTGGATATCGCTCATGAGTGGGTCGTACAAAATCCGGATAAAACCCGTGAATTAACCCGAAAAATGTTTAAAGCACTGGGTGTATGGTCTCTTGCAAGAGGTGCAAGCTGGATTGGAATTGATGTTCAACAACGTACAATCGATTCACTCGTTGAAAAAGTAGAATCGATGCTGGCCGATCATGAACACCCATGGCGACAAGAAATTGAAACCATTGCCCACTCTCTCATGCTTGAGCTAGCGAAACCAGACAGCGTTGCGAGTCAACGCCTTAACAGCGGTAAAGATGCGCTCCTTGATAGTCCTCAAGTTTTAAATTTTATTAGTGGTGCTGTCACCATTTTATGTGATGCCATTAAAGAAGATTTAATGAAAGAAGACTCTGGCATTGCAATGAACCTGCGAGCTGCAATTCAGCAGCTAGGTGAAAACCTTGTTCAAAATGCAAAAGTACGGGAAGTTCTCAACAAAGAAATGACAGGACTAGCGATGAATTTTACGGATCAATATAGCCATAAAATCATACGCTATGTCAGTGAGCGCATTCATGAGTGGGACTCTCGGGAAATGATCGGAAAAATTGAAAACGAAGTCGGTGGCGACTTACATATGATCCGAGTAAATGGCGTTGTAGTCGGTGCATTTATTGGTTTAACCCTCGGTGTCATTCGAGCGGTGATTGAATCAATTTTATAACTTTAAATATTTTTATAAGAGAACAATATGCTTCAGCTACAATCAAAATTGGCCACTCAAGGCGTGACTATTTTTAGTACTATGACGGCACTGGCACATCGTCTAGGTGCACTCAACCTGTCACAAGGCTTTCCAGATTTTCCAGCGCCACAAGCCTTACTTGAAGCCTTATCTCAAGCGACTTTAGCTGGACATAATCAGTACCCGCCTGGCGATGGTATTCTCGGTTTACGGGAGCAGCTCGCTTTACAGTTTCAGCAACGTGATCAACTTCAACTTGATCCTGTTACTCAAATCACAATTACTCCCGGTGCAACCATTGCGATTTTTTGTGCTATACAAGCCTGCATCAATGTAGGTGATGAAGTCATTATTTTTGACCCAAGTTATGACAGCTATGGCCCTTCTGTACAGTTAGCAGGCGGTAAAGCAGTTCATATTGCGTTGCAAGCGCCTGACTTTAAGGTGAACTGGCAACAGGTTAAAGATTTAATTAATGACAAAACCCGTATGATTGTGGTGAATACGCCCCATAATCCAACAGGTACCATCTGGGCAAAACAAGATTGGTTAGAACTCATTGAATTGATTCAAGATAAAAATATTTTGGTTTTATCTGATGAAGTCTATGAACATTTAGTTTTTGATGGTCAACAACACTATAGTGCTTTGCATTTTCCAGAGCTCAGAGAGCGTAGTTTTGTGATTGGTTCTTTTGGAAAAACCTTTCATGTGACGGGATGGAAAACAGGTTACTGCGTCGCTTCACCTGAGCTAATGCGTTTATTCCGCCAGATTTATCAATATGCGAATTTCTGTGGCACGACTCCTTGTCAGATTGCCCTAGCGCAATATATGGAGCAACATCCAGAACATATTCAAGAACTTTCTCAGTTTTACCAAACGAAAAGAGATCGATTTAATCAGGCAATTCACAATAGTCGTTTTTTACTAAAACCATCTCAAGGTACTTATTTCCAAAACCTTGATTACAGTCAAATTCGTCCCGACTTAAATGATGTAGAAATGTGCCAGTTTCTTGCCGAGCAACATAAGATTGTGGCTATTCCAGTTTCGGTTTTCTACCAGCAAGCGCCTGAGACTTTACGCTTGATTCGATTCTGCTTTGCAAAAAATGATGAGACTCTGCAAAAAGCAGGAGAAATCTTGAATGAATGTTAATAAATTTAGCCACTTAGCACTGTAAAAATACTACAAGTCATTCACTCCAAATATGCTAAGTTGAATATCCGCCCCGCTCAACAAAGAGATGGGCGATGGAGAATACATGCCACCAAGACAGTCCTTAATTCAACAGCAAAATCTATGGAAAACATTTTTTGTTTTCTTGCTACCCTTGATTGCAACCAATATTTTGCAGAACTTGTCGGGAACTATTAATACCATCTTTGTTGGTCAAATGATGGGAGTTGATGCGATTGCTGCCGTCTCGGTTTTTTTCCCTATTTTGTTTTTGCTCCTCGCTTTTATTATCGGGATTTCAACAGGTACTACTGTTTTAGTCGGGCAAGCATGGGGCGCGCAAAATATAGAAAAAGTTCAAAGTGTGGTTGGTTCTACCCTGTTTATGACCATTATCGGTGGAATCATTACTGCGATTATTGGTGTATTTTTCGCTCACGATATTTTAGAGCTTTTAGGCACCGATCCAAAGGTAATGCATCTCTCGTTGCCTTATGTGCAATGGATGCTGGCGGGTAGCCCACTGCTGTTTGTTTATATTATCTATACCTCAATTTTACGTGGTGTCGGAGACAGTACTACCCCTTTACTGGCCCTTGCTTTAACCAGTGTAATTGGTTTGGTGATTACCCCAATATTACTTAAAGGTTATTTTGGTTTACCCGCTCTAGGGATCATTGCTCCAGCAATCGCAACGATTACGGGTTATGTAGCTATTTTGATTTTTCTCGCGATTTATCTAAACAAGAAAAATCATCCACTTCGCCCGAACCGTCAGCTTCTACAACATATCCGTCATAATCCAGAACTGAGCAAAATCATTTTGCGCTTAGGCGTCCCAACTGGCATTCAAATGATTACGACCTCAATGGCTGGTTTAGTGATTGTTGGGTTGGTTAACCATTATGGTTCACATGCTACAGCAGCGTATGGTGCAGTGAATCAGGTGCTCAACTACATTCAGTTTCCAGCGATTTCGATCTCAATTGCAGCTTCAATTTTTGCAGCGCAAGCGATTGGTGCGGGTAAATCAGATCTATTAGCGCGAGTAACCCGCACCGCTTTGGGGATGAATTTTTTATTTACAGGTACCTTAATTGCACTTGGCTATCTATTTTCAAAATATTTAATGGCTTTGTTTATTACTGACCCAACTGTGGTGGTGTTAGGTCAACAGCTGTTATTTATTGTACTTTGGGCAATTTTATTCTTCGGTGCAGGTGCCATTTTTGCATCTATCATGCGTGCGAGCGGTACCGTGACGGTTCCAATGCTGATTAACATCTCTGCCATTTTATTTATTGAAATTCCATGTGCTTACTGGTTTAGCTCAATGTGGGGACTTAAAGGTATTTGGGTTGCCTATGCCTTGGCATTTGTTAGTTTATGTATTATTCAAGGTTTGTATTATCAATTTATCTGGAAGAAAAAGACGATCAAAGTTCTTATTTAGAACCACCCAAGCCACATAAAAAAAGCCATTATTTGATGGCTTTTTTTAATTTAAATCTTATTTCATCCATTTGGTCACAACGGTTGAAGCACGTTGATATCCTGTTGGGAACAAACGCTGCAATGCATCAAGAAATTTTGCATCACTACCAATCAATAAACGGCGTTTATTTTTCAAAACAGCATCCAAGATTTGACGAGCCGCTTCTTCTGGTGGAGTACGTAAGAACTTATCAAAGTTTTGAATCGATTTAGCCGGATCCATACCCAAACTACTCAAGCTATCACTCATTTTTGCAGCTTTAGCAATATTGGTACGAATTCCCCCCGGATGTACGCACAAAGAACTCACGCCACTTTTTTCAATATCCAACTCTTGACGTAATGATTCGGTAAAACCACGTACAGCAAATTTAGTTGCATTATAGCCAGATTGGGTTGGTTGAGCAGTTAAACCAAATAAGCTCGAGATGTTAATAATATGGCCATCTTGAGTCTGCTTAATGAATGGTAAAAATTCTTTAGTACCGTATACGACACCCCAGAAGTTAATCCCCACAATCCACTCTAAATCTTCGTAGGTCGCGCCTTCGACAGTTGACCCTAATGCAACACCAGCGTTGTTAAAAATCAGGTTAACAGAGCCATGATCTTGCACAGTTTCTTGTGCCCATTGCTTTACCGCTTCACGGTCAGACACATCAAGCTTTTTGGTGGTAATAGTAATATTGCTGTATGGTTTTAAAAGCTCGACAGTTTGTTGTAATCCTTTTTCATTAATATCACTCAACGAAAGATGGCAGCCCTGTTTTGCCAAAAGAATTGCTAACTGTTGCCCAATGCCAGAACCCGCGCCCGTAATTGCAGCGACTTTGTTTTTAAAATTTTTCATTGTCCATCCTTTGTTTTTCGATATTTGCACAGTCAGTTCATTGCATGTGCAGTTTAGACAACTTCAATATAATTTTGACAATACACATTGTCAATATAGTACACTGTAATTTCAGATAGAATGGCACAATTCTTCTGAGCGCTTTATCATAGTGAGCATATTTGGCCAAAACCTATAAATTAGGCAACCATTCTTTAGGAAACAACTTATTTATGGCGACTAACGACTCAACCAGTAAAAAGAAAACAAAAAGTGTGAGTAAAGAACGTCAGTTCAAAGGTTTATCTCTATCTGAACGTAAAGAGGCGCGCCGTGAAAAACTGATTGAAGCAGGTATTGCGACCTACGGAACCCTTGGTTTTTTTTCAGTGACGGTAAAAGATGTCTGCCAAGAGGCAAAGCTCACAGAACGTTATTTTTATGAATCATTTAAGAAGAGTGAAGATTTATTTCAAACCATCTTTTTAAAAATGATTGAAGAATTACAACAAAATCTGATGCAAGCCGTGATTAAAGCTGCACCCGATCCAGAAAAAATGGTTGATGCAGGTTTAAGAGCACTGCTGACGACATTAAAAGATGACCCGAGATTAGCTCGTATTGTCTATGTAGACGCAGTCTTGGTACAAGAATTACATAATCAAGCCACCATTCAAGAAACACTTGCGCAATTTGATCGCATGATTCAAGCCTTCGTTATGCTGACCATGCCCCAAATTCAGCACCACGAAAATGAACTCTCTTTAATCGCAACTGGTTTAAATGGATATGTCACTCAAATTGCGATTCGTTGGGTTATGGGAGGGTTTGAGCAATCTCTTGAGCAGGTTTTAACCGCATGTCGTATTGTTTTCTTGTCTTTATTAGCTCAGGTTTCAAAATAATATTAAAGTTTTTTGACAGCTTAAAATGTGAAAAACAACTAAGTAATTACTGTGTTAACCTATTGAATGACTTTAGAAAGTTTGAAGCTTACATGTCACAATTTGGTCATACCTTTGCCTTAGTTTTGTCACAAATTATTGCTAAATTCAATTTTATAGACTTTTCTGCAATGAAATTGTCATAATTAATCTTTGTAATAAGCCTGTCATAACTACAAAACGGTTCACCGTTAAATCTATAGGATATTGCGCTGTGAAAGATGACTATATTTTAATTGTCGATGATGAGCTTCCTATTCGCGAAATGATCCATACTTCTTTGGACATGGCAGGCTTTCAGTGTTTACAGGCAGAAGATGCCAAACAGGCTCATCAAATTATCGTCGACCAACGTCCGGCGCTTATCTTGCTTGATTGGATGTTACCTGGAGGCGTAAGCGGTGTCGATTTATGTCGCCGCTTAAAACGTGATGAGAACCTCGCAGAAATTCCAGTGATTATGCTGACTGCTCGCGGAGAAGAAGACCATAAAGTACAGGGTCTTGATGCGGGTGCAGATGACTACATGACGAAGCCTTTCTCAACACGTGAACTGGTTTCTCGTATTAAGGCAGTTCTGCGCCGCGCTAATGCATTAAGTGGTGAAAAAACAATTGATGCCAACGGATTAATCCTTGATCCTGTAAGCCAGCGTGTTAGCTTTGGCAACAGCATTTTAGATATGGGCCCAACTGAATATCGCTTACTTGCGTTTTTCATGACCCATCCTGAACGTGCATATACGCGTGCCCAGTTGCTCGATCAAGTGTGGGGCGGTAATGTATATATTGAAGACCGCACTATCGATGTGCATATCCGTCGTTTGCGTAAAGTCTTAGAACCTTTTGGTGTTGACCGATTTGTTCAGACTGTACGTGGAACTGGCTACCGTTTCTCTACACGTGCAGATTTAGCCGCAGGTTAACCAAGATTTATGTATGAACCCTACCCCGTCCCTGAACAGGTACGTGAACAAAAGCTTTCTCGCTACAGTAGTTTATGGACGTTTGCCAAACAAGATTTACGGCTTTTATTATTTTTTCTAATTATTGCCGGTTTAGTCGGTTTCGGTATTGGGTATTTCTGGAGTTGTATCTTTATCGCCTTCGTGGTGTTTTTTACACTCCAGTTACGTTCTTTATATCTGGTCAATGACTGGATTGCCAATAAACCTTATGACGTGCCTCCAAACCTTAACGGGATTTGGGGGGCATTGTTATTTAATGTTTACCGTGCTCAGCGCCAAGAACGAATTGTTCAGGCCGAAATGGTCGGTTTAATTGACCGCGCTCAATCTTCTTTGGTCGCACTTGCTGAAGCGGTTGTACTTATTGATGACCAACATCAAATCGAGTGGTGGAACCCTGCTGCCGAACGTTTGTTAGGGATTAGTCCACTTGACCGTGGCCGAAACCTCTTAACGATTTTACGTCAGCCGACCTTTATTGAATATTTTAATAATATTGATCAGGCACCTGATGGGATTAAGCTGCATTCCAATTTTGATGATGACCGCTATGTGCAGGTTAAACTCACAAGATTTGGTGGAGAAAGTCGTTTATTGGTGGCTTACGATGTGACTCGTATGCATAACCTTGAGCAAATGCGCAAAGACTTTGTCGATAATATTTCGCATGAACTTCGTACGCCATTAACGGTGCTCAGTGGTTATATCGAGACATTTACCGATCAGGAAGATATTAGCCCACGCTGGAAACGTGCATTTGATCAGATGCAGTCCCAAACCAAGCGTATGAATGCGTTGGTGAATGATTTACTGTTGTTATCGAATTTAGAAAATAACAAGAAAATTGCAAAAAATCAGATTATCGAAATGCCGAGTTTAATGAATCAATTGTTTGATGATGCTCAGGCCTACAATGCCGATTATGGACACACGCTCAATTTACATATTGATAGCCACTGTGACCTGATTGGTTCCGATATGGAAATTGCCAGCGCGTTTAGTAACTTAATTACCAATGCCATCAAGTACACGCCAAAAGGTGGAACTATTACCATTGGTTGGCATGATGATGGTGAACATGCTTACTTTAGCGTGCAAGACACAGGCATCGGAATTAACCCTAAACATTTGCCACGACTGACTGAACGCTTCTATCGTGTTGACAGTGACCGTAGCCGTCAAACAGGTGGTACAGGTTTAGGCTTAGCGATTGTAAAACACGTGCTTATGCAACACGGCGCTTATTTAGATGTGCAGTCTAAAGAAAACGAAGGATCAACCTTTACCGCAGTTTTTCCAAAAGAAAGACTCTATAACATGACCTAAAGTTGCCCTCTCACATTTAAAAAGCCGACTCATGAAAAGTCGGCTTTTTTGTAGCATTTAAACCAATTTACTTAAAATTTGAGCAATAAGATTTTGTCTGGTTTTTCTCTATGACATTCAAAAAGTGAGTGGCAAAAGTATTACTTTGACGCAGTGCATCACGGTGATCACCACCATCAATCGTTTGATAAATAGTTGGTTTTTTTAATTTACATAACTGTTGGTAATAAGCAGATGTCCCTCTAGGGTCGACTAAATGATCTTTAGAGCCTTGAACAATCATTAATGGCACGGTCGGCACCATATTTTCAATAGACTGCTGTTTTAAGTAAGCCAAAAGAGGTTTTAAGTCTGCATTAGGGCGAAATATGCTAGAAGGAGATTTCTTCAAATCAGACTGGAGTTCAGATAAACAACGACTGCGTGCTTGAGTCAACACAGTGTTCATTTCTGGACTGACTAAGTTTTCAGGAACAATGCTTGGTTCTGCTGCTTGTGCTCCCAATAACACAATTGGGAAAAATGCTGCCACACTTGGTTCTGGGTTTGGATTACTCTGCACATATTCTGCAATGCCTTCATATTGATAGCCGCCTGGTGCAAGAGCGATTGCCCCTTTTAAATCTAGTTCGGGCGCATCTTTTTGACCATAAGCCGCCACTGTAATAGCAGCAGCCCCGCCTTGACTATGCCCCATCACCAACCACTGTTTATTGAAATCTTTTGGTTTAAGGACATGTAATGCACGCACTGCATCCACCACTGTATGCAGCTGGCTCTTTGCATTCATATAGGGATGTGCGCCTAACGTACCTAGTCCCTGATAATCAGGTGCGACAACTGCATAGCCACGTGCCAGCCAAGCATCTAAAGCTTTTGAAGCCACTTCTTGATATGAATGAACTGGTCCACCCACATAATCGCCCGAAGGTGCACAAGTATCGGCAACTCCAGTCGTGCCATGCGCCCAAGCCAGTACAGGCCAGCCATTTTTTGGCGGTGTGCCTTTCGGTAATAAAATAAAAGCCGATGCCACAATAGGCTCGCCCTGAATCCCTCGACTACGATAATTGACTAATAAATGCTGATCAGCATGAGGAAATAAATTCGTCACATCTTGCTGTGCTATAGAGAGGATTGAACCTGGTTTTTCACTCACAATTTGCTTACTCAAATCTTTAATTGGAGCAGCCATAGCAGAGCCAGACATCAAACAAACACTGCTAAATAAAATTTTAAAAAAGGAATTACTTTTTCTAATCAAGGGATTACTCCTCTATTATTTACATTACATCTATTTAAATAATCAATTTATAAAGTATAAACTACCATAAAAACATCTATAATTATATTCAATTCAAAAACATTAAATTATAATCACTGAAGTTTAATAAAACGATATTTTAAAAATAGGTAGTATAAATATAGTTGCAAAAATTAATCCCGTTTAAATAATAAAAAATATATGCTGATATTTTCTTAATTACTATAGCGATTAAAATGTCAAAACAATATAAATTTATACAGTACCTGATTTATCTTATTGTCGGTTCACTATCTATCCATAGCTTTGCAGACGTACAAGTATATGGTCCTGGTGGGCCAGCACCTGCAATGAAAGAAGCCGCTAAACAATTCACCAATAAAACAGGAATAGCAGTCCATGTGACTTCTGGACCTACTGCTCAATGGTCTGAAAAAGCGAAACTAGATGCAGATGTTATCTATAGTGGTTCCGAAGCCATGATGTCGGATTTTGAAAATACTTTTTCTGAGCAAATTATAAAAGACTCGGTAGAACCTTTATATTTACGCCCCGCAGCGATTTTAGTGAGAAAAGGAAATCCTAAAAATATTAAAGGATTTAAAGACCTCGCTAAACCCGGTGTTAAAGTTTTAGTTACGCATGGTGCAGGTCAAGTCGGTATGTGGGAAGATATCGCTGGCAGAACTGGGAATATTCAATTAACCAAATCTGTTCGAAAAAATATTGTCACCTATGCAGCCAACACAGGAATTGCCAAGAAAAACTGGGAAGAAAATAGCAGCTATGATGCTTGGTTAGTCTTTAATATTTGGGGAATCAGTAATCCAGACGTGGGACAAATTATCCCTATCGAACCAGAGCTCGTTGTCTATCGCGATACAGGTGTAGCATTGACTAAACATAGTTTAAAAGACACTGAAGCTAAACGTTTTATAGAGTTCTTATCGTCTCAGCAAGGTAATACTATTTTCAAAAAATATGGTTGGACTAAATAATTAAAAAAAGGGAGCTTAGCTCCCTTTTATTTTTTAAAATTATTCACTCTAGTTCACCTAGAATATATTCGTTTCAAATTAAATATACACCTGCGGCATATAAAGCGCCCAGTATTAAACAAAAAGCTGAGCTGACATACCAAAATAAATCAGTATTTCCCACAAATTTTGACTTTAACCATGGAAAAGCAAAACCACGGATAAGAAACACTGCTGCAACAAGCGACAAAATAATTTTAGTAAAAGGTAATACCTGTATTTCCTTTGCTGCAAAGAAGGCATACATAGAACATACAGTTAGAATTAATCCCACAGTTATAGCTGTAAAATTAGGATACCAGTGACCTCTTTCGGCCATCTGGACAATACTTTTACCAGCCCCTAAAATCCGAAAACCATTTGCTCCCCAGAACACACAAATAAAATGAAGTAATGCGGCACAGAATGTTAATAGTGCAGCAAGATATAGTAGAACGTTCGGAAGTGATTGCATTAGATTTTATACTAATCAACATATGTGAGATTTATTATACTTAATCATAAAATATATAAAACTTATAAATAGTTAAAATAAGATTAGCTTGGTATTTAATATTTTAAATACCAAGCTCAGGCCATCTCAATTATTTACTCTCAAACTCTTTAAAATCAGCTTTTCTGATTTTTGCATGAATACCTTTGGTTTTATCTACAACTTGTGAAACTTCAAAATCAGTTGCGGCACTTAAATACGCATAAGCCGTTGCTTCATCAATACCGTATTCTTGATTTAGGAAACGAATGGCTTCACGTGTAGATTTTTTCATCGCTTCATCTAGATCTTCATCAAGACCCGGCGTAATCCAAAACTCAGCATTTTCAGCTAAAGGTTGTTTTAGCTCTTTGCCCGGTATTTTATCTTTACCTGCTTTGAGCAAGGTAAATTTTAGTGTCGCACGTGCTGAAGCTTCGAGTGCAGTTAATGCTACTTCACCATCCCCTTGCGCGAAATGACTATCACCCGTATAGAATAATGCGCCTTTGACCTGAACAGGATAATAAGCTGTTGAGCCTGTACCTAGTTCATTAATATCAATATTTCCACCATACATTGCAGGTGGTACAGAGTGAACAGGCTCAGAAGTATTGGCTGCTACCCCCATAATTCCCATAAAAGGATACAGTGGGAAACGTATTGATTTACCCGATTCTGTTTTTAATACACCTTCATATTCACCTTGTGCATTTTTTTCAATTGGGGTGAAAATCGATACGTTTCCATAACGTTCAGGATGCTCAGCCGATGCGTTTTCTTGCTTTGCTTTTTTAGGAAACTCCCCGACTAAAGCACCCTTACCATGTCGATTTGAAATAACGCCATAAGGAACACGTGGCTCAACTTTAAGCACTTCAACTTTCAGAATATCACCGGGCTGTGCGCCTTCGATTGCAACAGGACCTGTGACAATATGCGGCCCATCTTTATGAAAATCATGCTTTAAATTTGACTGCGTAATTGTTTTTGCATCTTCCAATATTTCATTAGAATTTACGCCCTTCGATTTAAAGAACTTTTCAGCATTACGCCCTTGGTCTTCAAGCAAACCTTCATGAGAAACCGTATCAAATGTCACAACACTACCCGACGGAACAGTAAGCACGGGTTTAGCATCCCGATTTGGCAAATAACCCCATGTAATGGTATTTAAAGTAGATGGAACGTAATAATTCCCTTTATATTCACCACTTTGAAGTTGGGTAGGCTGTTTTGAAATTTGATTTAAAACTTTAAAATCATTGGCATGGGTGAGTGAAATACAAAGTACAGATAAAACCGAAGCTGTCAGGCGTTTAACTTTTAACATGATTTCAGAACCTAAAAAATATGAAAATTACAGTAAGGTCCTGAATAGTTAGCAAGCATTGTGCCAAGGCTAAAGGCTGTGCAATATCTAAAAAGCAAATCATAGTTATAAAATTAAATAATTTTTTTATATTTAATTACTTATCTTTAAATAAAATTAAAATTACGACTTAAGTCTAACTTAAATATTTCTCTATATTCTTCTTTATTAATTTTTAATTATATTAATATTTTTGCTCTCTTCAGACACATATTTATAGATTAGCCTATATAAAGTACTCATTTAGATCACTTAATAACAATTATATTTCCATATAATATAAACCCCAAAATTATAATATATTGTGTTTTTATATAGCTTAATTCAAAAAATAAACCCTGATTAATTAAAGTCAGGGTTTATTTATATTATAGGGGTTATATCGTTTACTAAACTGTATGTCCCATGCGTTCGCCCATTACAACCACAGACTCAGCTTTAAAGCGTTGCTCCCATTCGATCTTATCTTTTTCAAATAAAATAACTGCGGTAGAACCTAAATAAAAACGTCCAAGCTCAGCACCTTTCTCTAACTTTAACTGATGATGCTGTAATTCAATACGACCTGAAGGTTTCACTTTACCTGTCGCCACAGTTTCAATACCCGCAACAATCATTGCACCCACTAACACAACAGCCATACGGCCAAGTTCAGTATCAAACAAGCAAACCATACGTTCATTACGGGCAAATAGTCCCGGTACATTTTCAGCAGTCACCTGATTTACCGAAAATAGCTCGCCCGGTACATACAACGTTTCTGTTAATGTACCTGCAAACGGCATATGAACACGGTGGTAATCACGCGGTGATAAATAAACAGTCGCGAACTCACCGTCTTGGAATGGCTGAGCAAGTTGTGGATCACCAATTAATTTCTCTACAGAGAAACTTTGGCCTTTTGCTTGAAATACTTCACCCGCAGTGATCTTACCAATTTGGGAAATCGCGCCATCGGCCGGTGAAACGATGCTATCTGCATTTTCATCAACCAAACGTACACCTTCTTTTAATGCACGGGTAAAAAAGTCATTAAAAGATTTATATTTTAGTGCATTGCCTTGTTCAGCAATCGATAAATCAATTCCATATTTAGCTTTAAATGCATGAATAACAGCAGCTTTCACAACTGGATTTTCACTCGCAGCAACTTTACCTACCACACGGCTCAATTGATGCTGTGGTACAAGGTTTTGTGCCTTAATAAATAATTCTTTTTTTAATCGAGATGTGAAACTCACGACGGTGATTCTCCAGTAATAATAGGACTATCGAGGCGATTGCCCCATTCACTCCACGCACCATCATAGACTTTTGCTTCCCAGCCCAAGAGTCTAGCCAAAATATAGGCCAAACCGGAACGGTGATGTGACTGGCAGTACACGACTACAGGTTGTTGTAAATCGAACCCAAGTTGTTCAAGGCGCTGCCGCGTGCGTTCAAGCGGATGCAATTTTAGATGATTTTCACGATTAAGTGCAGTACTCCATTCAAAATGGAGAGCATTTGGAATGTGACCGCCGCGTCGCGCTGCTAAACGGACACCACTATATTCATCACTCGTCCGGCAATCCCACAGTTGCACACTTTCTTGTTCAACTTGTTTGCGTAGCTCTTCAAAATTCACTCGGAACTGCGCGGCATGTGATAAATCAATCTCAATTAAGTCTGCAACAGGAGAAAATTTTTCGACTTCTGCCGTAGTGGGCAACCCTGCTCCTAACCATGCATGGATACCACCATTAATTAAACTGGTACGGGTGAATCCTAAGCAGTGCAAATTCCAGATTAAACGCCCAGCCCATGCTCCGCCCTCATCGTCATAGACCACGACATGATGATTAGGTGAAATATTCAATTTTTCAATCAGTGCTTGTAAACCCGCTTCATCTGGCAAAACACCAGTGGCTTCTTCGTGCTGAGCCACTAACCATTTAGGCTGTAAGTGAATAGCATGTGGAATATGGAGTTGTTCATAAACCGATGCACGGCTTAAATCCACAACACGAATATATTCATTGCCTAAATAAGGCACTAACTCTTCTGCTTCTATTAATAAATCGAGTTTAAAATCAGGGAGGGTCATCGTCATGGTTTCTTTTTATACCAGCTTATTTCCAATCTTAGCATAAGCATATATCTAAAAAACTCTGATTTCCTGCTGCGCTTTAGCAGAAAATCAGATATCTGCATTCTCAGTTTTAAAAATAGTAAGACTATTTTCTACTTAAACTACTTCTTCAAGTTCTTCGATATCAAAAACCTGACGTAAATAAGCCAAGAAAGTATCATTATCAGTCATGGTCTTACCTGGACTGTCAGAAATTTTCGCAACTGACTGACCATTACATTCAACGAGTTTCAACACAATATTAAGCGGCTTTTGCCCCATGTCATTGGTCAAATTAGTTCCAATACCAAAACTCACTTGAAAACGATCTTTAAAGTATTGATGTAATTCCCACGCTTTTGGCAAATCAAGACCATCGCTAAAGGTCAGCATTTTGGTTTTAGTATCAATTTTTAATTTACGGTAATGTGCATAAGCCTTATCACCCCATTCATACGGGTCGCCACTGTCATGACGTAAACCATCAAATAGCTTTGCAAAATACAGGTCAAAGTCGCGTAAGAAGGCATCCATCCCCACCACATCAGTTAGGGCAATTCCTAAATCTCCACGATACTCTTGTACCCATGTTTCTAAAGCAGCTTTTTGAAAATCACGTAAGCGGACATCAAGCGCCTGAAACGCTTGTAAAAACTCATGTGCCATGGTTCCAATTGGTGTAATGTTAAGCTCTTTAGCCAGTAATACATTACTTGTACCACGAAACACATTTGGTACCGTTTTATGAAAAGCTGCCACAACATGTTTTTGCCATTCAAAGCTATAGCGACGACGTGTACCAAAATCAGAAACTAAAAACGGTGGATCATTCGGCTGCTGAGATTTTTCATATTGCTGAATCAATTCGAGTTTTGCTTGTAAACGACGTTCGCCTTCGGCCCAAACTTGATCTGTTTTGATACGGCTAAAATACAACTCATTTACAATCGCCAGAACAAAAATCTCGAACATCATGGCTTGGACCATCGGACCTTCGATACGAATATCCAAACGACCTTCCACATCAATACTTGCCTGAATAAAACGTCGTTTGAGTTGGAATAATTCTAAATAATCGACAAAGTCGCTTTTAATAAATCGTAATTTTCGTAAATATTGTAGCTCGTCTTCTTTATATTTGAGATTACATAAATGGTCGAGTTGCTCGTTTAAGTCATCCAAAATATCCACTAACGGATAAACTGTATCTTCTAAGTTTCTGCAACGAAAATGATAGACACTATGTGTTTGCGGGAATTTATGCAAAACCACTTGTAGCATCGTAAATTTGTACAAGTCTGTATCTAGTAAAGAATGGATAATTGGAGACATAGTCAATGATTATTCGCTTGCTTCTTAGCATTAAAGCATATTTTTATGGATGAATTGCGAGGTTTTATACCATTGTTGCAGTTCCATGAAATTTCCTTTTAAAAATCATTTAATTTAAAGTCTGCTAAACTACGTTAATTCAATTAATTATAGAAATTTGCTTTAACTATGCGCGCTTTAATACAACGAGTTCTTGAAGCCAAAGTGGTTGTAGACGGTGAAACTACAGGCGAAATCCAACACGGCCTACTGGTATTTTTAGGCATTGGCCGAGATGATACTTTGGCTGTTGGCCAAAAGCTTATTGATAAGATTTTGAAATATAGAATCTTTGATGATGAGCAAGGCAAAATGGGCTGGAACGTGTCTCAAGCAAAGGGTGGAATACTGCTCGTGTCACAATTTACTTTAATGGCACAAACACAAAAGGGTTTACGTCCAGACTTTGGCCCAGCAATGCCACCTAGCGACGCAAAAGCTTTATACGAGCAATTGGTTGAATATGCGCATTCTCAATTTGAAAATGTTCAAACTGGGATATTTGCTGCTGATATGAAAGTACATTTAATAAATGATGGTCCGGTGACATTCAATTTAGAAGTCGAAGCATAGATATAAAAAAACTCCCAAGATGGGAGTTTTTTTATATCTGGATATTAACGACCAGTTTTCTCTTTAATGAAAGCATGTGCCTGACGGACTTTATCTTTTACTGGTTTTGGTAATTTAGGTGGAATGAGCTTAGCAACTTGGTTAAACCATACTAATAGGCTGAAGTCACCTTCCATTTTAATACTGCCTTCTTGCATACCCGTCATAAATGCTGTTGGGTCACCTTTGATCAAAGTTTTTACACCTTGCTCACTGTCTGCAAATTGCAAAATAAAATCAGCCTTTTCAGGCGCACCTGCAACTGTATCAATCTGACCATTATTGATAATGATCTGACGTGCAACTCCTAAATCTGTACCGATCTGAATACGGAAAGCGCGGTCATGAATCAGTTCAATAAACTTAGGGCTAGTACGCGCCAACTGCTTCATACGCAGCACTAAACCTGCTACCAATAAATCTAACGGGTCTGTACTGACATCAACGAGAGGTAACTTGACTACAGGTATAGAAGAAAGTTTCATGAACATTCACGCCTATTGTATTTTTATGAAAACTTTAGAGCAAAACTTAGCAAGGACATACCATTGCTTATGTTTTATGCATCAATTGATAATTTTTTAGCTGGCAACGCAATCTAGATGAAACGTCAACAGACCCATCTATCGTAGCATAACTGGCTATTTTTTAATAAATGCTTTGTATAATAAAAATCACGTTTCGTAAATGAAAAAGGCATGCTGTGCATACCTTTTTACCGTTAGATAACAATTTAATTATCGGCTAGAACATTGCTGCTGATCATCTTCATATACTGGCGTGTGTTCTATATATTGGCGATTTGCCAAAGCCTTTTGTGCTTGTTTATCCTCACGTAACAAAATAAATGTAACCATTACCATCGCTAGACTTAGTGCAGTTAAATAACTATATGTGACTGGCATTTCAAAAGTGACTTGAACTCCAAAACGGACCACTTCCAATAGCCCCCAAAAGAACATCCCTGCAAGCATAAAACCAAGCCAACGACGGTAAGGAGAAAAGAAAACAGCAACAAGCGCGACAGCAATTAAGCTGAATCCGGCGATAGCGGCAAAATTCGCTGTTACCATAGAAACCTCCGTCTTAATGAAAACGTCTAAAAACATTCGGTCTTAAATACCCGACCTCATTCCAAAAACAACTTTAATTCATGATTTGTGTTGAAGCTTACGATGCATTATGTATGTTTTTTTTTAGAAAAAAAGACCCGTTTTTTCTCTATGCGACATACTTTGTCGCAACATTCTTTTGTCATTACATTTTTGTAAAATTCAAAAAGATCGATTCCCTATATGGCATCAATTCTGGCGTGTCATTACAATAAAATATGATGTTTTTAAGGGCCAAAATAAGTTTTTTTCAGATTTTTTTATTGCCTTTTTTCTGTGCAAAATTTTGACATAACTTGCTTGTTTTTATGACTATTCTGCATAAAAAAAGCGCTACTCTGAAGTAGCGCTTAAAGCTTATCCATATAGGTTAAGCACGATTTAAATCTTTATCATGCATACCGAGTAAATACAGCACACCGTCTAAACCAACACTTGAAATCGCCTGATTTGCGTTTTGGCGTACTAATGGTTTTGCACGATATGCAACACCTAGACCTGCAATCGCAAGCATTGGTAAATCGTTTGCGCCATCGCCTACTGCCATCGCTTGCTCTAGAGAAATCCCCATTTTATTTGCAAGCTCGCGTAGTAACTCAGCTTTACGGGCACCGTCTACAATCGCACCTTTCACTTCACCTGTCACGAAACCGTCTTGCACATCTAAGATGTTGGCATGAACTTCATCAATACCCAGTTTGCCTTGTAAATATTCAGCAAAATACTGGAATCCACCCGATAAAATTGCCGTTTTATACCCCAGTGCTTTTAAAGTCGAGATAAGGCGTTCTGCACCTTCGGTAATGGTTAAACGCTCTGCAATTTTAGGTAAAACAGCAGCATCAAGCCCTTTTAATAATGCAACACGTGCACGGAAGCTTTGCTGAAAATCAAGCTCACCTTGCATCGCTCTTTCAGTAATTTCAGCAACTTGAGCGCCTACCCCTGCTTCAATCGCCAACTCATCAATCACTTCTTGTTCAATTAAGGTTGAGTCCATATCGAAACACACTAAACGGCGATTGCGTCGATACGCATTGTCTTCTTGAACAGCAACATCAATATTTAATTCGCTTGAAAGAAGTAAACATGCAGCACGCATGGCTTGTGCATCTAAAGTTGGGCCGCTACTTAAACCAAACTGTACACAAGCACGACGCGGGAATGCGCTATCCTTTTCAAAGTCTACACGACCCGATAAACGCGTTACTGTTTCAATGTTAAAGCCTTGGCTAGACACAATTTGTGTAACCGCTTGTAAATGTGCAGCCGTGAGTTCTGGGGCTAAAGCCGTGACGATATAACGAGTCCGGCCACCTTCACTAACCCATTGTTCGTATTCTGCGCCCGTGATTGGTTTAAAGCGCACTGTTAAGCCAATATCATGTGCTAAAATCAGAATCTCTTTCATTGCCAATGCGGTTGCAGTTTCATTATCGGAAGCGACCACAATGCCTAATGTAAGTTGATTGTGAATAACAGCCTGACCTACATCCAGTATTTGCAATGAATGTACGGATAGTACTTGCATTAATCGGGTAAACTGGTTTGGTTGGTCCGGTCCTAAAAAGGATATAAGAATGATTTCTCGCATGAATTGACTCTAGTCTGAGTGACAACTATTGTAAGAATCATAATCGAATTTCAATATAATTGCCTTGGAAGTTTAACTTGATTGCGCCTAGACAAGGGCTATTTGCTAGCCTACTGATCGTTAGTTTTGCATTGCATACCTTTTTATTGGTCATTGCAACGACACACCAGCTTAATGAAAACCGTGCGAGTCAAGGTCAGCTCATGACCAGCCAGCTCGTTGCAGACAGCTTATCTGAGCTTGAACCTGCCAATACGGTGTCTTTAGCTCTGATTGCCAATCGCTATGCGACCAATCCAAGCGTTGCGTCTATTCGCATTCTTGATGCTAACAAACAGGTTCTAGCAACGAGCGGAATTTCAAAAACCCGCCAAGGCGAGATTTTTGCTCGTGATGCTCTTCAAAATGAAAAGAAAGTAGGCTCTATCGAGGTTACGTTGATTCAGCCAAGCATTGGAGAAATTCTTCGTACTCAATGGCTTGCAATTTTAGCTTCTCTGTTTTTGCATGTTTTATTATGGCTTGCCTATCGCGCGATTGCTCGTCCAACCCGTAGCGAATATTTGGCACGCATTAATGAAGAAAACCGCTTGAAGCATGAAATTCAGCAGTTAACTCAAGCATTGGCTTTAGAAAAACAAAATACGGTGACATTGGTTGCACAAGCTCAGCAACAAGCTAAAGCTAAACCAGCAGTCCGCCAACAAACTGAGAAAACTTCAGATTCAACTGATCAACATACTCTGGCACTTAATATCCAGTTCTATGACCCTAAACAGTTATTAAGCAGCGTTAACCAGTCGGTTTCTGTACCGTACTTTAAACTCTGTCAGCTCTTTTTAAACAAGAGTATTGAGCTGTGCGTTAAGCATTACCAATTAAAGCTAACCGATATTGAAGTGGTAGATGAGTTTAATGCCGACGGTGCAACACTTGCGATTTCAACTTCGCATGCCCACGCTGTAGAGTGTCTGCTCATGATTGGAACAGTCTTCCAACTACTTTCAGACGTTTTATATAAACGTTACCGTGAAGATAAACGCTTTGCGCTGCAAACTCGTAGTGCAACGTGTAATGCTGTAGAAGCGATGCAAATTGATGCAAAAGAAGCTGCTCAACGTTTAGCGCAGCATCTTCATGCGAAAGAGTCGGCTTTATATCTTGAGAATGATCAGCTCAAAGCAATTCAAGACAGCTATCAACTTGTTGCTATGCCAAACCCAAGCAATGTGATGACACGTCACGCATTTATGATTAATGGCATGAATGCAGAATGTGCTGAACTTGCTCAAAATATCCGGACTGAAATTTTAATGGGAAAAAAATCAATCCCACAAAATGATAGTCCAAGTAGTGCAGCTTCATAAAAAGTAACTACGCGCATCATAACCTAGCCTTTTGGCTAGGTTTTTTTATTTAGATTCATAGCTTTTCTTTAAAATCACTCCATTTTTTTATGATTTATTTGTATAAATAAATCTCGATCTATTCTTTGGATTCATAAATTTGGATAAATCAGAATCATAGGCAAAATTATCTAAACAGCGTAAACTATGCAAAATTTATTAAATAGAAATTGTCTTACGACAAAAAAAGGTGAAAGCGAATGCCGCTGAGTCGTGTTGAAGATCTTGTCGCCGATATTCGTGCAGGCAAAATGGTTATCTTGATGGATGACGAAGATCGCGAAAATGAAGGTGATCTTGTCATTGCAGCAACGCATGTTCGTCCTGAAGATATTAACTTCATGATTACCCATGCACGTGGTCTAGTTTGCCTAACGCTTAGCCGTGAGCGCTGTAAACAGTTAAACCTTCCGTTGATGGTTGACCAAAACGGTGCTCAGCACAGTACAAACTTTACCTTATCAATCGAAGCCGCTGAAGGTATTACAACGGGTATTTCAGCAGCAGAACGTGCACATACAATTCAAGCTGCTGTTGCAGCGCATGCTAAACCAACTGATATTGTACAGCCGGGCCATATTTTCCCATTAATGGCACAACCAGGCGGTGTTTTACATCGTGCAGGCCATACCGAAGCAGGTTGTGATTTAGCACGTTTAGCAGGTCTGGAACCAGCTTCTGTCATTTGTGAAATCATTAATGAAGATGGCACAATGGCACGCCGTGCAGATTTAGAAATTTTTGCTGAGAAGCATGGCTTAAAAATTGGTACAATTGCGGACTTGATTCACTACCGCATGACCAATGAGCAAACGGTTGAACGTCTGGAGCAAAAAACCATTCAAACAGAATATGGTTCATTTGAACTTTATCGTTATCGTGAGATTGGTAACCCGGACATTCATTTGGCTTTAGTCAAAGGCGAGCCAAAAGAAGGTGTTACAACAGTACGTGTCCATGGTTTTAGTCCAATTCGCGATTTGCTTAAGCTCAATAAAGCTGATGGTGAACCAGCGTGGAATTTAGACCGTGCACTACAGACGATTGCAGCGAGTGATCGCGGTGTTTTAGTCTGGATCGGACAAGATCATTTGCAAGACTTGGGACCAGCGTTGGATGATTTAAATAAGCCAAAACCGGTGAAATCCAATGCAGCACTTTCACATCAATATCAAACCATTGGTGTCGGTGCTCAAATTTTGCGTGATTTAGGTGTTGAAAAAATGAAGCTTCTTAGCTCACCATTACGTTTCAATGCCTTATCTGGCTTTAATTTAGAAGTAGTGGAATATGTCACTGCTGATCAAATCACAACGAAATAATCGAGGTTGCTATGGCAATTCGCCGTATTGAAGGTTTATTACATCTCGCAAGCGAAGGTCGTTATGCGATTTTAGTGGGTCGTTTCAACAGCTTTGTTGTTGAACACTTATTGGATGGTGCAATCGACACATTAAAACGTCATGGTGTAAATGAAGATAACATTACTGTTATTCATGCTCCTGGCGCATGGGAACTCCCGATTGTTGCTAAAAAATTAGCTACATCAAACCAGTTTGATGCAATCATCGCACTTGGCGCAGTGATTCGTGGTAGCACACCACACTTTGACTTCGTTGCTGGTGAGTGTGCAAAAGGTTTAGGTGTAGTGGCGTTAGAAAGCAGCTTGCCTGTCATCAATGGTGTATTAACTACTGATAGCATCGAGCAAGCCATCGAACGTTCAGGTACAAAAGCAGGAAACAAAGGTAGCGAAGCTGCATTGACTGCTATTGAAATGGTTAATTTATTAAAGGCAATTTAAAGCATGTCTCAAACACTGCAAGCCGCTTATGCAGCAAAACGTAAAGCACGTCGTTTTGCTGTACAAGGTATTTATGAGTGGCAAATGAGTCACAACCCTGTACATGAAATCGAAGCACGCACCCGTGCTGAAAATGCAATGCACAAGGTAGACTTAAACTACTATCACGAACTGCTCACACAAGTGATTGCACAGCACGAAGATCTTGATGCATTACTTATTCCGGTACTTGACCGTGAACTTAGTGCACTTGATGGTGTAGAGCTAGCAACATTACGCTTAGGTGCTTATGAGTTACGTGATCATTTAGAAGTACCATATCGAGTAGTTCTAGATGAAGCTATTGAACTCGCTAAACACTTTGGTGGAGCAGATAGCCATAAATACATTAATGGCGTTCTAGATCGTTTAAGTTCAACACTACGTAGTGCTGAAAAACAACAAGCAAACTAACAGGTTTGAAGTTGATATGG
Source organism: Acinetobacter lactucae (assembly GCF_013122135.1). Classification (NCBI taxonomy): domain Bacteria; kingdom Pseudomonadati; phylum Pseudomonadota; class Gammaproteobacteria; order Moraxellales; family Moraxellaceae; genus Acinetobacter; species Acinetobacter lactucae. Next base: position 100,165 of record NZ_CP053391.1, on the reverse strand, counting down.
CTGAGTTTTCTATTATTGACCAGTACTTTAACAGACAATCTTATACGGATGTCACCTTAGGTATTGGAGATGACTCAGCCTTAATTACCCCTCCCGCAAACCAACAATTGGTGATCTGTGCAGATACACTCGTTGCTGGACGTCATTTCCCTCTCGATACTTCTGCCCATGCAATTGGCTGGAAAAGCGTAGCTGTTAATCTTTCAGATATTGCAGCAATGGGGGCAAAACCGCATAGTATTTTACTGGCGCTCAGCCTACCTACAATTGATCATGAATGGCTTGAAGGATTCAGTCAGGGAATTTATGACTGCTGTAATCAATTTGGGGTTGCTCTCATTGGCGGAGATACGACCCAAGGTCCTCATCTCACCATTACCGTCACAGCCATGGGCTGGGTTGAAACCGGACAAGCTGTGTTACGTTCCGGTGCCAAAGTCGGTGACTATGTTTGTGTGAGCGGTCAAGTGGGTGATGCCGCGTATGGTTTACAGCATCTAGGTCATCCATTACAAAAGAGACTGGACTACCCAACACCACGTTGTCAGCTTGGACAACAGTTGAAGGGATTAGCTTCTAGTATGATTGATATTTCTGATGGATTAGCCCAAGATTTAGGCCATATTTTAAAAGCCTCGCACGTCGGCGCCCGATTACTTTTAGAAAAGTTACCGATTGATTCAACACTACAAGAACTACCAGAACAACAGCGCTGGCAATATGCACTCGCTGGTGGCGATGATTACGAATTATGTTTTACAATAACACCGCAAAATTACGAAAAACTTTTGCAAAAACAACTAGACATTAAGATTACAATGATCGGAGAGATCGTTGAGCAAACACAACTAACTTTTGAGCATTTGGGTTCAGATTACCCATTGCAAATTCATGGATACCAACACTTTGCATAAGCCACCGATTCATTTTAAGGACATGTCTTGGTTCAACCGCTGCATCGTTTTCTGTGGAGTTGGTTTCGGATCTGGTCTCGCACCTAAAGCTCCCGGTACTTTTGGCTCTGCCTTTGCCCTACTCTTCGTTCCAATCTGGTTATCGCTTGGCTTTAACTTAAGCTTGATCGCAATCCTCCTCATGTCATTGGTGGGGATTTATATTTGTGGTCAAACCGCAAAAGTTATAGACGTACACGATGATGGTCGTATTGTGTGGGACGAATTTGCAGGTCAATCTATTACCTTCCTTCCCCTGCTTTATTTACAACAAATGAATTGGATGTGGGTGATCGGGGGATTTATATTATTTCGGATTTTCGATGTTTGGAAACCTTGGCCTATACGCGTTATTGATCGTCAAGTGCATGGTGGTTTTGGTATTATGCTTGACGATATTATTGCCGGTGTATGGGCTGCTCTTTGTACACTAATTATTATCCATTTGAGTTAAATCATTAGAGTTATTCATGTCAACTACCGTCATTATTCTTGCTGCAGGCAAAGGAACGCGTATGCGTTCTCAGCTTCCTAAAGTATTACAACCTTTAGCGGGTCGCCCACTTTTAGGACATGTCATTCAAACAGCAAAAAAAATACACGCAGAAAATATTATTACGATTTATGGACATGGTGGTGACCACGTCAAACAAACTTTTGCACAAGAAAAGATTCAATGGGTTGAACAAGCAGAACAATTAGGTACTGGTCATGCAGTACAAATGACTTTACCCGTACTTCCTAAAGACGGTATTTCATTAATTCTTTATGGTGATGTACCTTTAGTACGTCAAACAACGCTAGAGCAACTTGTTGAAGTATCAAGTAAAACGGGTATTGGCATGATTACTTTACATGTCGACAACCCAACAGGTTATGGTCGTATCGTTCGTCAAGAAGGTAAGATTCAAGCGATTGTTGAACATAAAGATGCAACAGAAGCTCAGCGCCAGATTCAAGAAATCAACACAGGTATTTACTGTGTTAGCAACGCAAAACTTCATGAGTGGTTGCCTAAACTTTCAAATGAAAATGCGCAAGGCGAATATTATCTAACTGATATCGTAGCAATGGCTGTTGCAGATGGGCTAGAAATCGCATCTATTCAACCAGAACTCGCTTTTGAAGTTGAAGGCGTCAATGACCGTTTGCAACTTGCTGCACTTGAACGTGAGTTCCAGCAACAACAAGCTAAAGAGCTTATGCAACAAGGCGTAACTTTTGCCGACCCTGCACGCTTTGACTTACGCGGTACTGTGAAAGTTGGACATGACGTTCGTATTGACGTCAATGTGATTATTGAAGGCGACTGCGAGCTTGGTGATTTTGTCGAAATCGGCGCTGGTTGTATTTTAAAGAACACCAAAATTGCAGCGGGCACCAAAGTTCAGGCCTATAGCGTTTTTGATGGTGCGGTTGTTGGTGAAAATGCTCAGATTGGACCATTTGCACGCTTACGCCCAGGTGCTAATTTGGCAAATGAAGTACATATTGGCAACTTTGTGGAAGTTAAAAACACAACAATTGGATTGGGTAGTAAAGCTAACCATTTCACCTATTTAGGTGATGCAGAAATCGGTGCTGAATCGAATATTGGGGCAGGTACTATTACTTGTAATTATGACGGTGCAAATAAACACAAAACCACTATTGGCGATGCCGTTTTTATCGGTTCTAATAGCTCGCTGGTTGCTCCGGTGACCATTGGGAATGGCGCAACAGTTGGTGCGGGTTCTGTGATTACGAAAGATGTAGCCGAACAAAGTCTCTCCTTTGAACGTGCGCAACAAATTTCAAAAGCAAATTATCAACGTCCCCAAAAGGTTAAAAAATAAGAGGATTGAAGTATGTGTGGTATCGTCGGAGGCGTTGCAGAACGTTGTGTAACCGAGATTTTAATTGAAGGTTTAAAACGTCTTGAATACCGCGGTTATGATTCTGCGGGTGTAGCTTTACTAAATAATCAACAAATTTTACGTGAGCGTCGTGTAGGTAAAGTTATTAACCTTGCAGATGCTGTTGCTGAACACCAGCTTACAGGGGCTATCGGGATTGCACATACCCGTTGGGCAACCCATGGTAAACCAACTGAAAACAATGCTCACCCGCATATGTCTGGTAAGGTTGCTGTCGTACATAACGGTATTATTGAAAACTATCAAGAATTAAAAGACGACCTTCAAGCATTAGGTTACGTTTTTACTTCTCAAACAGATACTGAAGTTGTTGCACACTTAGTTGCTGAAGCCTTAAAAAACACAGATAGCCTTTTAGATGCTGTTGAAGCGGTTGTACCACAGCTTAAAGGTGCGTATGCGTTAGGTATTATCCATAGCGATTATCCAGATGAACTGATTACTGTACGTGAAGGTTCACCACTCGTGATTGGTGTAGGTATTGGTGAAAACTTTATTAGTTCAGACCAACTTGCACTTTTACCAGTGACTAACCGCTTTATTTACCTAGAAGAAGGTGATATTGCCCGTCTTACTCGTACTTCAATTGAAGTATTTGCAAATGGGCAACCTGTTGACCGTCCTGCGAGAGAGCTTGACGCAACTGTAAGTAGTGCATCAAAAGGTGAATACAAGCACTACATGCTCAAAGAAATTTATGAGCAACCAGAAGCAATCAAGCAAACGATTTCTCAAGCGCTTGATGGCAATAGCTTACGTGATGATTTCTTGAAAAATTCTGAAGCAGATTTCAATAAAATTCAAAGCGTACAAATCATTGCGTGTGGTACAAGTTACCACTCAGGAATGATTGCGAAATATTGGTTTGAGCAACTGATTGGTGTACCTTGCCAAGTTGAAATCGCAAGTGAGTTCCGCTATCGCACACCTGTAATTGTTGAAAATACACTTTATATTTGTATTTCACAGTCAGGTGAAACTGCTGATACTTTAGCTGCACTACGTGAAACTCAAAAACGTGCGAAAGCAAACAATATCGATATTCAGACTTTGACTATCTGTAACGTTGCAACGTCTTCAATGGTTCGTGAAACTGATCATCACTTATTGACCCTTGCTGGTCCTGAAATTGGTGTTGCTTCAACTAAAGCGTTTACGACTCAACTTGCTGCGCTTATGTTGTTAATCTTGAAAATTGGTCAAGTGAAACAACGTATTAGCCCTGCTCTTATTGAAGAAATTACACGTGAATTGTGGCACAGCCCGAAAGTTATTCTTGATACGCTTAAGAATGACCCAGAAATTTTGCGTTTGTCAGAATTATTCGTTGAAAAAAATCACTGCTTATTCTTAGGCCGTGGTACGAATTATCCAATCGCATTGGAAGGCGCATTAAAGCTGAAAGAAATTTCATATATTCATGCTGAAGGCTATGCGGCTGGCGAGTTAAAACACGGCCCATTGGCACTTGTTGATAGCGAAATGCCAATCGTCATTCTTGCGCCAAATGATGAAATGCTTGATAAGCTCAAATCAAATATGGAAGAAGTTCAGGCACGTGGTGGTGAATTATTCGTTTTCGCTGATGAAAATAGTGGCGTAGTCGAAAAAGAGCGTCAACACGTTGTACAAATTCCAGCAGTAAACGAATGGTTAGCTCCAATTGTTTATAGCGTACCAGTTCAGTTATTGTCGTATCACGTTGCTGTTTTACGTGGTACAGACGTTGACCAGCCACGTAACTTGGCGAAGTCAGTAACTGTAGAGTAATTCAAAAAAGATCATTATTAAGGCATCGCCTGCTTTAATAAATGATTGATTAAGCCCGATATGCATTAATTGCCTATCGGGCTTTTTATTGCGTTCATACCAGAACATAAAGAACACTCCCCCTAGGCCCCCGTGTCACAACGGACTTTTTACTTTTGCGCTGATTTAAAGTTTGAGAGATCATTGTGACACAGAGATAAAGGAGCTAAGCGAACTTAGCCCATTTCATTTTTGTCACAACGTCGAATGATGCTGAGCATATTCGGGGCAAAGTCCTGTGGGAGATCAGGGCTTTGCAAACTGGTGTGTTTTAAACGTTGCACAGTTTGAGGTGAATAAATCTGTTCAAGCTGTTGGCAAATACAATTGCAACTGGCTTGCATTTTTTCACCTGATAAACAAATTTTTTCAAATTCCTGCTGAGCATTGGCATCATCATTTGTAATACTGTAAGCACCGACCACAAGGTTTAAAACTAATATAAATTTATGAAGTTTCATATTATTCTCATGATTATTTATATCTTTAAATAAAAATATGATTCGTCTAAATATTAAAATAATATTTTAAATAATAATTAATCCTCCCATAAAAATAGGATAATAAAATAATTAAATTTTAAAATAAAAATAATTTATAAATCTAAAAAATCAGGTTGTAGAAAACCCAAATTTTAAATAAATAAAATAGTTAAATGAGAGAGAAAATGAGTTTAAATTGTGGCATGGCCAACTCCTTAAAAATGGAGTCCTACCACCAAATCACCGTCAATTGATTAGGGTGGCAGAACGAAAGAGGGTTGACAGACTAGACTTAGCGACCAGCACGCGCGAACGCGTCCCCCTTCCGCCCTACCATAGAGAAAAAGGGGGCACAAAGGTTCCACATGGGAAATACTCAGAAAGTATAACCCATTTGCTAAGTACGGTCTGTCAAAACCGTCTGGCAATGTAGGCCAGCAACGAGATAATAATCGGTATAATAAAGTACGTCAATTTATTTTAATGAAAAAGTTTAAATATAATAATTTAATTAATTTTTGAATAATATTATCCTTATTATTATATTCATGACTTTTAATTAAATTTAAAATATAAAATTTGGTTATATATATTTAGTAAATAAAATAAATTAATCATTAAGTAATTTAAAAATATATTGTTATCAAAGCAACCATAACTTTGATAACTCATTTATTAAAAAGCCTGATATGTCTTTGAAATACATATTGGAATTTTTTATTGCGCTCATAAAGCTCTAAAACATAGTGGCCCCTTTTATTAAGGAATTCTAATAAATACAATTAAATCAACATGTTATATACAAAAACCAACAAAAACACTTGGCTTTTTACATGAAAAGTTATGGTATAAATCACGCTTCGAAATTTACTTGATAACTATTAATTTCGACTATTACAAAAAACTTTCTAATTATAAGGAGCAACTCGTCATGGCTAATGGATTTCCAGGTGGAAACTTTAGAATCATTAACAAAGAAACAGGTGCATGTATTTCAAGTCTGTACGGTGGTCAGACACATGGTTTACAAGACGCCGTAACTGCACGTGGAGAAACTGGTGTTTTACCTTATTCTCATACAAATGACCGACAATTTACGGTACATGACAAGGTTAAAAACATAGAAGAAGAGCTTTGGTATTTTGACAGTCACGCAGACAGCTGGGGTCGTAGAGTAAATATGCTTTATAACAAAGTGACTGATATTCGCTCTAGTTGGGCTCTCGGTGCTCGTGTTGAAACAGATGCGATTGCATATAAATTATTAGATAACGACTTAGAACATTTCCTTAATCTTTTACCAAAGCAAGATGAAGAAACACTCGCCCACTTAAAAACCGCTGATTGTCTTGATATTGTTGGTTTATTAGAGACATTTATTCATAGTAACGGCGAAGAAAATATTAAATCCGAACTCATTGGCAAACTCGATGAGACTAAGCTGAACGAATATTTAAATACCGTACTCGCTCATGAGTCAATTCGTCGCATTGAATACAAGTTCCACGAATATGCTTCCTCTCCTTTACTATTTTTAGATATTCCTGAACTTAAAGATTTACCTAATAGCCCTTTCGCTCAGCAGAATGAAAAAATCTATAAGATCATTCTTGCCGCTGTGCAATTAGATGTCTTGGATCAAAAAGATTGGACTACAAGATCAGAGTTCCGATTGCATTTACGCCATGACAATATCGATGCTCTACTAAAAAATATGAAGAAAGAGAACATGATGGAGCTTCATGTAAAAGCATATAAAGAATATGAAAATACTCAAGACCTTAAAAAAGAAGCCGTAAAAGTCCTTCTAGAGCTTAGAAAAACGCTTGATTTACATACGAATGAAAAAAATATGGATACGGTCAAAAAGATTTTAAAAGTCAGCTTAAAATCAAATGAGTCTTTTGAACAACTCCAAACAGCGTTAAACAGTACCAATGGTAAAGAATTAAAACCAGTTAATTGGCACAGTGGCGATGTTTTCTTGCAAGGCGCGGGTCGTCAGTACCAAACTAAATGGGCATTTGAAGATGGTTATATCTTTGTAGAAGGCCAACCAGATGCTGTACTGACACATCTCTGGGGTTCAACTGTAGGTATTAGTCAACGATCTAATGACCCAAAACAGCGCTGGGAACTTAAAAGAGCTTAATTTGAGCTAGAACATAAGATGGTAAGAGAAAGCTTTCTTACCATCTTTATCAAATTTATATTGCGATATCTTTTACTGGTAAATGCTTACCTAATAAAGAAAAACTAACATCCGCAACTTCCAACGGGTCTGAACTGGTCCAAATAATATGATTTCCCTCATTTGGACTTTCAGAACTTAAATCATATCTATTTAATTGGCGCATTAAATGTGCGGTAACTGCTTCCGAAGGCTCAATAATTTGAATATCACGACCTACAATTTCCTGAATCGTATCTGAGACAAATGGATAGTGCGTACATCCTAAAATAATCGTATCGACTTTTTGTTCGACCAACGGCGCCAAAATATTTTTTAAATAATCCTTAACTTCCGCGGTATATGCTTTGCCCGTTTCGATTTTTTCGGCCAAACCAATACAAGGTACTAAAGACACTTTGATATTTTGTGCATACGTTTCAATTAAACTTTTTAAGTTTTTGCCCTTCACTGTAGTTGCAGTCGCCAAAACCGCAATATGCTTGCTTTGTGTGATTGCTACAGCTGGTTTTACCGCTGGTTCTATTGCAATCAGTGGCACATTAATTTGTGCTCTAATCGTTTCAATCGCTACAGCCGTCATGGTATTACAAGCAATCACGATCGCTTTGCATTTGCCATGATCCACTAAATTTGAAATTAAATGCGCGGTTCTTGAAACAATCCAGTCACTTTCTTTGTCTCCATATGGGACATATTTCGAGTCAGCGAAATAGATAATGTCTTCATTCGGAAGAGCCTCTCGAATATGCTTAAAGAGAGACAACCCGCCTAAACCAGAATCAATCATTCCAATCGGGTTGTTATTGTTATTCATGGTTTGTCCTGCATTTCATATACTTAGAAAAATTCTTTCATGGTTGCCAAGTCTGTGAGCACGACTTTGGGCTGAATGGTTTTTAATTTTTCAGCCGATGTATAACCCCAACATACAGCAGCAAAATCAATGCCTGCTTTATGTGCAGCTTCGCCATCAGTCGTTTGGTCGCCGACATAAATGGCCTGCTCTTTATTTAAATTCAAAATATTGAGAACACGTTTAATTCGTTTAGCTTTGCCAAATATAGAAGAGCCACCATCAATATGGCTAAAAAGTTCACATAGTTCTGTACCAAGAATACTTTGACAGTTTTCTTTAGAGTTTGAAGTAATAATTGCGAGCATATATCCCCGATTATGTAGTTCAATTAAGTGGTCCCGCATGCCGTCAAACATGTAAACTTCTTGGTCTCTTTCTTTCATTAAACGAATGAAATCTTTGGCAATCCAAGGCAGTTTCCACCTAGAAACATTCATCTCTTTCATAATTTCTTTTGGTGAAAGATGTTTGTACTGCTCTACTTCATGTAGCTCTACAGATTTAAATTTATGTTTCTTGGCAAGCTGATTTAAAGCACCTAAAAAGAAGCTAAAGGAGTCAACTAAAGTACCGTCCATATCAAAAATAATAGCTTGATATTCTTTTAAAGATTTTTCCATTTTAAAGTTCTGAAATAAAATATATTTTTTATAATTATATTCTGTTTTCTATTAGTTTTTAAATCAGGCCCAACGAGGACCTGACCTAAATTTCGATTTTTATTTTAAGCTGCCGCTTTTTGTTCCTTAATCCAATTTTTAATACGTGCATCCAAAATATTTACAGGCAATGTTCCTGCATTTAAAATCATGTCATGGAACGCTTTGATATCAAAACGGTCTCCGAGCTCATGTTTTGCAAGCTCCCGTAGCTCTAAGATTTTTAGTTGCCCCATCTTGTATGCCAATGCTTGGGCAGGAATAGCAATATAGCGGTCTGTCTCTGCCTGAATATCAGGCTCATCTAAAGCAGAGTGTTCTCTCATAAAATCAATCATTTGCTGGCGGGTCCACTTTTTATAATGTACGCCAGTGTCCACCACTAGACGACACGCACGAAATAACTCGCTCGAGAGTCTTCCATAGTCTGAAAGCGGGTCTTTATAGAAACCAACATCTTTACCCAATTGCTCTGCGTAAAGTGCCCATCCTTCAATATAGGCGGTATGGTTGGGTTGCTTTCGGAACATCGGTAAATTTGGCAGGTTTTGGGCAATATCAATCTGCATATGGTGCCCAGGAATTGCCTCATGATAAGCGGTCGCTTCCATTGATATTTTTGAACGTTCAGAGAAGTCGCCAGTATTTACATAAACTTGTCCGGGACGTGAACCATCAGGTGTTCCTTGGTGATACTCCGCACCTGCCGCTTCTTTTTCTCGATATTGCTCTACAGGCAAAACTTCGACTTTATTTTTGGGTAATAAACCAAACAGCTTCGGCAACTCTGGTTGCATTTGGGCAATGTATCCTCGATAAATCTCTAAAATTTCTTCACGAGATTTTGGGAAAACAGAGGGATTTGTCTTTAATGATTGTTGGAAACTTTTTAAGTCGTTGAAACCTTGTGCTTTGGCAATTTTAAGCATTTCCGCTTCAATACGGGCAACTTCTTTTAATCCAAGTTGATGAATATTTTCAGGACTTTCCGAGGTGGTCGTATTATTTTCTACATAAAAGCGATAGAGCTCATCACCGTTTGGCAAGCTCCATATCCCCTCGTGTTGTCGCCCATAGGGTAAGTAATCTTTTTGAATAAACGTCCCGAGTTTTTGATAAGCAGGGCGAACATGCTGATCTATGGCCTGTAGTATTTCACGGCTTAAACGCTCTTGTTCTGCTTTAGAAATGTTTTTTGGAAATTGCTTTAATGGAGAAGCAAAAACACTGTCCTTTCCTGCTGGAGTTGCAATGCTATCAATCTGCTTTGCCACTTTTTCAATTAAATACTTGGGTGGCATCAAACCATCTTTTTGTCCTTGTTTTGCTAACTGAACACCTTGATCAAGAATGAGAGGAATTTGTTTTAAACGGGCAATATAGTCTTGATATTGCTTCGTATTATTAAATGGAATCGAACTAATAAATCCCGGAAATTGTAAATGTAGTCCCCACATTTGGTTGAAAGGCATCTCATAGAGTTTCAAATCGTAATTTTTAAGTGACTCTTTTAATTGATAAACCATTAAATCTTTATTTAATTGATCAGTTGCTGAAAACCCTGTGCTATCAATCGCTTCAAAACGTTTTAAAAAATTTTGAGTAGTTTTTTTATCTTTCTCGATCTGATTTTTTGAAAGCTCAGTCCACCGATTGTTATAGCGCAAATCGCCTAAAACGGTTGCAGTTTCAGGATTATTTTTCAAAGTATATTCCCACTGCTCTTGTAAAAGCTGGTTTAAAGCTTTCACCCGAACAGAGACATCACTGTTTTGTTTAGCTTGTGATTTTTCGATGGTATTAGAATTAATTTCGGGGGTTGCTGCATTAGTGGAATGAGATATCCAAAATAAAACACTGATACAAGCCAAATGTAAGGTTCTGTTTTTCATTTAATTATCCAGAAATATTTAACGAAGGTTAAAATAAAGACAAAACAAATTACGTGCCAAACCGCATATAAAATGGTGTAAAAATCGAGTATTTTTTAACTCAATGATTTTATAAATTAATTTTCTTTTTAATTAAATTATTTATAGTTGCTATCTATATTCCGTCTCTGACTTTAATGGATCAGACACTTAAAAAAGTGCACATGAGCGATCTCAGTGCACTTTTTAATTTCTATATTAAAAATTGTTCCTCAAGAAAACAAATATTGATAAACAATATACGCAGCCAGTTTTGCTGTTCGGTTGTCTAAATCAAATTTTGGATTGCACTCTGCAATATCTAAAAGTTGGATTTTGCCAGTCTCTTGAATATGTTTAAAAATTGCTTCAAAAGTCGCTAAATCAATTCCTTTTACAGCAGGTGCACTTACTCCGGGTGCAACCGCGGCAGCAAATACATCTAAATCAATCGTAACGTATAAACAGTCCACTTTTTCAATAAAAGTATCAACCGCTGCAAGCACGTTGTTTAGGTTAAAAATATTCACCTCATGATCGCGCAAATATGAACAATTCAGCGCATCGGCGGTATCAAACAAAACTTTAGTATTGGCATGGTTAGCAACCCCAATACATAAATAATTAAATTGTTTTTGATGCTGTTCGGAAAGTCGCGCTGCTTGTAAAAAAGGTGTTCCAGAAGTGGCATACTCTGCTTCACGCAAATCAAAATGGGCATCGAAATTAATAATGCCTATTTTTTTATCTGGTGCGTGGGCTTGTACATATTGGAACAGACCACTAAAGCTACCAAATGCAACTTCATGTCCACCACCCAATACAATCGGTTTTAAACCATTTTGCAGGCTATTTTCGACTTGTTCAGCTAACTCTGTTTGGGCTTGTTCCAAATTGTCATATTCGCAGGTCACTGTACCCAAATCGACAATACTGACTGGACGATGAATTGGTAAGTTAGCAAGTTGGGTACGAATTGCATCTGGCGCATCGGCAGCACCGACTCGGCCTTTGTTACGCTTCACTCCCTCATCAGAGCTAAAACCAATTAGCGCAAATTCGGCAGGTTGTGTTTTGTTCACAATATGGTGAATACGTTGGTGTGCTTCACCCTCGCCATCATGACGGCCTTGCCATTTAAATGTGTGGTTCATATGACACCGTTTAAAAAATAACTTCTTGTCCATGCTGAACGACTCGCTTAGGCAAATCTCCGCCAAGCCAGTAAACAATTTCAGATGGATGTTCAATATCCCAAGCGACAAAGTCAGCGACTTTACCTTGTTCCAAACTGCCGTGCGTTTGTTCTAAGCCGAGCGCTTGTGCAGCATGAATAGTGACACCCGCTAATGCTTGCTCAGGCGTTAAACGGAATAGCGTGCTGCCCATGTTGAGCATTAAACGTAAAGAAAGTGCTGGAGATGTACCCGGGTTTAAATCACTCGACAGCGCAATACGCACGCCATGTTTAATGAGACTTTCAATCGGTGGATATTGCGTTTCACGTAATAAATAAAACGCGCCCGGCAATAACACTGCAACCGTACCCGACTCTGCCATGGCTTTGACATCATCTTCGGTCATGTACTCTAAATGGTCAGCCGATAAAGCTTGATAACGTGCAGCCAAGCTTGAACCGCCTAGCGATGAAAGCTGTTCAGCATGGAGCTTAACGGGTAAACCTAATAATTGCGCTGTTTTAAAAACACGTTCAACCTGAGCAGGTGAAAATGCTAAATGCTCGCAGAAGGCATCAACTGCATCGACTAAACCTTCGGCATGCAGTTTAGGCAGCATTTCTGTACAGATATGCTCGATATAAGCATCGCTTTTATCTTTGTATTCTGGTGGTAACGCATGTGCTGCTAAACAGGTACTTTTTACCGTTATCGGTAATTTTTCACAAATTTGACGGATCACACGGAGCATCTTGCGCTCATTTTCGTAATCAAGTCCGTAGCCAGACTTAATCTCAATGGTCGTTACACCATCTTGCTGCATGCAACGAATACGCTTAAGTGCTGAACTCAGTAGCTGTTCTTCACTTGCTTCACGCGTTGCACGCACTGTGCTGGCAATTCCACCACCGCTTGCTGCAATTTCAGCATAGCTCACACCTTGCAAGCGTTTTTCAAACTCAACGCTACGGTTGCCACCAAATACACTATGTGTATGACAGTCGATGAACCCTGGGGTCACCCAAGCGCCATTTAAATCAACTGTTTCTGAATATGTGTCGGCAGGAATTTGTTGTTGTTTTCCAATCCAGTGAATCAGATGCCCTTCTGTGACTATTGCAGCATCTTCAATGTAGGAATATTGCCCATTTTGCATGGTCGCAATGTGGCAATTTTGCCAAAGTTTTTTCATTCGCCTTTCCTCGAAACTGCCCAATAGCAATACTATCGGGCAGTTGACTTGTTAGCTTTCTATCTCGATATTTTGCGGAATTGAATTATTTTGCTTTCCTGAATTCTGCTGAGGTTTTACCCAAATACGATAGGCAATCATTAACAGAACAAGCCATGTGATTCCTACATAAATTGCAGGGCGTGAATCTGGGAAATATCCCATCATGACTAAAATGAACACCATAAAACCGATTGCAAAAGCAGGAGCATACGGCCAACCAATAACTGGAAAATCCAATGCCTTAATTTCAGCAGTAGACAACTTACGGCGCATCGCAACTTGCGAAAGCAAGATCATGAGCCACACCCAAACGGTTGCGAAAGTTGCAATCGATGCAATGATCATGAATACATTTTCAGGAATCAGGTAATTCAGCACCACACCAATTAACAGCACGCCAGCCATAACCACTACAGTCATCCATGGCACACCATTACGTGATAATTTTTGAAAAACTCGAGGCGCTTGACCACGGTTTGCCATGCCATAAAGCATACGACCAGCACCAAATACATCACTATTAATCGCTGAAACAGCAGCAGTAATTACGACAATATTTAAAATTGTAGCTGCTGATTGAATGCCTAAATTCTCAAAAATCTGTACAAATGGACTACCTTGGCTACCAATTTGATTCCATGGGAAAATCGACATTAGTACAAAAATGGTTAGTACGTAAAACAGTAAAATACGAACCGGAACAGCATTAATCGCTTTTGGCAAAGTTGTTTTCGGGTCTTGTGATTCACCAGCTGTGATACCAATAATTTCGATACCACCAAAAGCAAATACAACCACAGATAAACACGCAACCAAGCCTGCAATCCCATGTGGCATAAAGCCGTCATAAATCCATAAGTTTTGAATACCCGGTACCACACTGCTATGGTCAGCATGGAATCCATAGAACATTAATCCTATTCCACCTAAAATCATGGCAACAATGGCGCTCACCTTGACAATAGAAAGCCAAAACTCGAGTTCGCCAAAGACTTTAACGTGAATAAGGTTAATTGCACCCAAGAACATAATCAGCGATAGAATCCAGATCCACCGTGGTACATCGGGATACCAAAACCCCATGTAAATACCAAAAGCAGTGACATCAGCCAACGCCACAATGATCATCTCAAAAACATAAGTCCATCCCGTCGTAAAGCCAGCCAATGGACCAATGTACTGTGAAGCATAGTGGCTAAACGAACCAGAGACAGGGTTTTGGACAGCCATTTCACCCAGTGCGCGCATAACGATATAAATTGCAATCCCTGCAACGATATACGCCAGTAATACTGAAGGCCCTGCCATTTTAATCGCAGTTGCCGAACCATAGAAAAGCCCAGTTCCAATTGCTGAGCCCAATGCCAAGAAACGAATGTGGCGGGTGTTCAATCCCCGCTGTAATGTGGAGTTTTGTGACATTATAATCTCCAATCCTTGAGGATATTTAGTTAGATTCGGCCACTCCATGTGACCGTTTTATTAATCACACTTCAGACAAACTAGGGAGTAGTTTTGGAATAAGTAACTCGTTTAAGCAGCCGCTTGAGAGTAATTCACTTGCTTGTTCAATATCAGGAGCAAAGAAACGGTCTTCACTGTAGTAAGGCACTTGAGCGCGCAAGATTTTACGAGCTTGTTCAAGTTTAGGCGAGCTTTTTAAGCCTTCACGGAAGTCTAGACCCTGACAAGCGCCTAACCATTCAACAGCTAAAATGCCACGGACGTTATCAGCCATATACCAAAGACGTTTACCCGCATTCGGAGCCATTGATACGTGGTCTTCTTGGTTAGCTGAAGTTGGCAAGCTATCAACACTTGCCGGATGTGCAAGCGCTTTGTTGTCGCTTGCAAGAGCAGCAGCGGTTACCTGAGCAATCATAAAGCCCGAGTTAACACCACCATTTGCCACCAAGAACGGTGGAAGCTGTGACATGTGACGGTCCATCATCATTGAAATACGACGTTCTGACAGTGAACCAATTTCAGCAATTGCCAGCGCTAAATTATCAGCCGCCATTGCAACAGGCTCTGCATGGAAGTTACCACCAGAAATCACATCCCCTTGTTCGGCAAAAACAAGCGGGTTATCAGATACGGCATTCGCTTCAATTTCTAGTACTTCAGCAGCCTGACGGATTTGTGTTAAACATGCACCCATCACCTGTGGTTGGCAACGTAATGAATATGGGTCTTGAACTTTGCTACAGTCTTCATGTGAGTGCGCAATTTCACTTGAGTCTGTTAATAGGTCACGATAAGCCGCAGCCACATCAATTTGACCACGCTGACCACGTACTTCGTGAATACGCGCATCGAATGGTGCACGTGAACCCAGCATTGCTTCAACGCTTAAGCCACCACAAACAGTTGCAGCAGCAAATAAATCTTCCGCTTCAAACAAGCCACGTAAAGCATAAGCGGTCGAAACCTGAGTACCATTTAGAAGAGCCAAACCTTCTTTAGCTGCTAAAGAAATCGGTTCTAAACCTGCAACTTTTAAAGCTTCAACTGCTGGTAACCATTCACCCTTATAGCGTGCTTTGCCTTCACCAAGTAACACTAAAGACATGTGGGCAAGTGGTGCCAAGTCACCCGATGCGCCTACTGAACCTTTAAGAGGAATATGCGGATAAACCTCTGCATTAATTAAAGCCAACAAAGCATCAATCACTTTACGGCGAATACCAGAGAAACCACGCGCCAAGCTATTTGCTTTTAATAGAATAATTAAACGAACCATTGCATCATCAAGTGCTTCACCTACACCTGCCGCATGCGAAAGAACTAATGAACGCTGTAATTTTTCTAAATCTTCAGGAGCAATCTTGGTCGAAGCAAGTAAGCCAAAGCCCGTGTTAATACCGTAAGCTGTACGCCCTTCATTTACAATTTTCTCAACGCAAGCCACGCTTGCATTAATTGCAGATGAAGCACTTTCATCTAATTTAACTTTAATTGGGTTGAGGTAAGCTTGACGTAAATCGGCTAAGGTTAGTTTTCCTGGTTGGATCAGTAATTCCATGTTGGCTTCCTAATTTTTTGCACTATATTCTGCTGAGACAGTGCTTTTCACAATTGCAAAAAGCACCGCCAGTTCTTCCGTGTATTTTTATTGCGTGATCATTGGCAAGTGTAGACCTTGCTCTTTCGCACAGTTAATCGCAATTTCATAACCAGCATCGGCATGACGCATAACACCTGTTGCAGGGTCATTGGTCAGTACGCGCGCAATACGTGCAGCAGCTTCATCTGTACCATCACACACAATCACAACGCCTGAGTGTTGAGAGAAGCCCATACCTACACCACCACCGTGATGTAAAGACACCCAAGTTGCGCCGCCTGCTGTATTGAGCAACGCATTTAATAAAGGCCAGTCTGATACTGCGTCTGAGCCATCTTGCATTGCTTCAGTTTCACGGTTTGGACTTGCAACCGAACCTGAGTCTAAATGGTCACGACCAATCACAACTGGAGCTGATAATTCACCGCTACGAACCATTTCGTTAAATGCCAAACCAAGTTTTGCACGTAAGCCTAAACCTACCCAGCAAATACGCGCTGGTAAACCTTGGAAGCTAATGCGTTCACGAGCCATGTCTAACCAGTGATGTAAATGTTCATCATCAGGAATTAATTCTTTAACTTTGGCATCTGTTTTATAAATATCTTCTGGGTCACCAGACAACGCTGCCCAGCGGAATGGACCAATACCGCGACAGAACAATGGACGGATGTATGCAGGTACGAAACCAGGGAAATCAAAAGCGTTTGCTACGCCTTCATCTTTTGCCATTTGACGGATGTTGTTGCCATAGTCAAATGTTGGAACACCCATTTTTTGGAAATTGAGCATCGCTTGTACGTGCTTCGCCATCGACTGTTTTGCAGCTTTTACAACAGCTTCTGGTTCAGTTTTTGCACGTTCACGGTATTCATCCCAAGTCCAACCTACTGGTAAATAGCCATTGAGTGGATCGTGTGCACTTGTTTGGTCAGTCACCATGTCTGGACGTACACCACGGCGAACAAGCTCAGGTAAAATTTCAGCAGCATTACCATGAAGCGCGATTGAAATTGCTTTACCTTCTTTTGTATAGCGGTCAATACGCGCCAAAGCGTCATCTAAATCAGTCGCTTGTTCATCTACATAACGGGTACGTAAACGGAAATCGATACTTGCTTGTTGGCATTCAATGTTTAAAGAACACGCACCTGCAAGTGTTGCAGCTAAAGGCTGAGCACCGCCCATACCACCTAAACCAGCAGTAAGAACCCAACGGCCTTTTAAGTCACCGTTGTAGTGTTGACGACCTGCTTCAACGAAAGTTTCGTAAGTACCCTGCACAATGCCTTGGCTACCAATGTAGATCCATGAACCTGCTGTCATTTGACCATACATAGCCAAAGCTTTTGCGTCTAACTCGTTGAAATGTTCCCAGTTTGCCCAGTGCGGTACAAGGTTTGAGTTTGCAATTAAAACACGTGGTGCATCTTTATGAGTTTTAAATACACCGACTGGTTTGCCTGATTGAACTAATAACGTTTCATCAGTTTCAAGATTTTTTAAAGTATCTACAATTTTGTCGAAACATTCCCAGTTTCGTGCTGCGCGGCCAATACCACCGTATACAACCAACTCTTTCGGGTTTTCTGCAACGTCCGGATCAAGGTTATTCATCAACATACGTAATGGAGCTTCAGTTAACCAACTTTTAGCCGTCAATTCAGTGCCGCGTGGCGCACGAATTTCTACATCACGAAATTTTGTTGTCATTGTTGTCACAGGCGGACTCCTTCCTTTGAGCTTACATCAGCAGAACATCTCTTGTTTCTGCATTTGTATAGTAATGTATTAACTTGTATATACATCCATATACTACACAAATATTTTTCGGCGTGAAGAGGCTTGCTCGTATTTTTTTAAAAATAATTAATAAGGTTATGAATTAAATTAATTTATTTTTATATTAAGCATAAAAAAAGCACATGTCTTTTCACGAGACATGTACTTTTAAATAAGTAAATTACTTAAGTTTTAACGCTGAATTAGCTCAATAACATAACAACTTTTTGCCTGAGTTTGAGTAAAATGAACCGATGTTACACCAGTATTTTTTTCAATTTTTAAAGTTTCATGGGTAGCAAGCTGAACGGAATGATCATCCACATTTACTTGTGTTTCACCCCCCTGATTAAAAATAAAAATCAGGTCTGCCGAGCTAATAAATGCTTGAGCCGCTGCATCATTCAACCACTGAAAACGGACATGAAACTTTGCAGGATCATAAATTAAATTTAAGTCCCGAATTGCCCCATCTACTAGTTCACTTTGGACATGACTCTCACCATGAAAAGCAAGAATTTCACCTTGGTTCAGCTTTTTGGCAGCAAGATCATCGACATGCAAAATCATGCCCTGTCCATCGAGTACGCTAATAATGCGCTGCTTATTTGGAAATAGCGAAAATGGTCCAGAAGTAGTCACATCTGCCATCGAAATGCGCCAATCGAAGTCAGCCTCACCTTGGCTTCGAGCAATTTCTAAAGTAAAACCTGCACCATTTTTCCAAAGCATTTTTGTATATTGATCGGCCCTGATCAATTCAATCATGGATTAAATTTCCCTTCGAGATAATAGCGGCTACCCGGATAGATCAAACGCGCACTTGAAATGAGCTGTTTGTTTGACCATGTACGACGACGAATCAATAAACATGGTTCAGCTTTGTTGATCTTCAACCATTTACACTCTTGAGCAGATGCTAAAACGGCCTCAACAATGTGCTCGCCTTCTGTCACGGGTGCTTTTGCCATGAGGTAAGCATTAGGCGTAATGGTTTTAAAATCTTGTTCTAAGTAATCTGGAATTAGTGCTGCCTCAACTAAACGATCTTCGACCTGAACAGGTACATCATTTTCATAATGCACAATAATCGAGTGAAATAATCTTTGCCCTTCGCGAGTCTGCATTAACACGCTTTGCTCTGCATTTGCATTAATTTGTTCTAAGACTAAAACTTCAGCGTGGTGCTTATGGTTTCGTGCAATAATCTCATCGGCAATATTGTTAATCTGAAAAAGTGCAGTTCGGCCTTGCCCTTCAGCAACGAAAGAACCAACGCCTTGAATGCGAACCAATAAACCCTCAGTCGTTAATTCACGAAGCGCACGGTTTACAGTCATACGGCTACAGCCGAGTTGATTCACCAGTTCACTTTCCGAAGGAATTTTTTTATTTACAGCCCACGAGCCTTCATAAATCTTTTGTGAAATCAGCTGTTTGACGCGTTGATATAGAGGAACTGGACTATCAGCTTCAATCGAAAGCTCAGCATGTTCTTGTTTTGATGTTCTGGGCATAACAAATACTCAAAAAGGCGGCAGGCAAAAAGGTATTTTAGTTGACATGCTATGTATATACAACCACATACAACATGTTAATTTATGAATTAAATAGCTTTTAAAAAGTTTAAAAAATAAACATAGCTCAATAAGAGCTAATTTAAAGTTTTATGTAGAGAAATTCAAATATATTAAGCTTTTATCAATATTTATTTAATAGTTATTTCTGCTAAGCCTCTGCTCCATTCAAGGACGTGAAAAGTATGGTCTTTTCTGATTTACGAAATGCTGCTTAAAATTTTTATTTAAAATAACTGATCGATAGTATTCTTCTGCCACACAGTATATTAATAAAACTGGAAGCACATCGAATGCGTAATTATAAAATAGATATTCTCCGAGGAATTTCTATCCTTTTGGTTCTTTTACATCATTTTAATATTCCCTATAAACTTAAAGACACATGGTTAGGTTTTGATTTCTTAGGTGAAGCATTTAGCACAGTCATCGCAAGAAATGGAAATTATGGCGTCACCATGTTTTTTGTGATTTCGGGTTTTTTAATTACTCATCACACTTTAAAAAGAGATAAACAATTCTCCGCAATTAATCTCAAGCATTTTTATATCCGGCGGGCGGCGCGTATTTTACCGTGTCTGGTATTACTCATTTTAGGTGTAAGTGTGCTTGGGTCATTTGACTTAAAACCCTTTATAAACCAAGCCCCCAATGGCATTGAGGTTTCCTATCCACTAACAATTTTTGCAGCTTTAACCTTCTGGATGAATATCCTGATTATTAAATTCGGTTGGGTAAACTATGCTTTAGGCGTGTTGTGGTCGCTCTCTGTAGAAGAAGTTTTTTACTTTGTTTTTCCATTATTGTGCCTGCTCACGCGTAGTAATAAGGTCTTTATTGCGGTACTAATTGGAGTGATTTTGTACGGGCCTTATTTTAGATCTCTCCATTTTGGAGAAGAAAGCGGCGCCTATTTATATCATTATTTTTCGAGTTTTGATGGCATAGCAATTGGTTGTTTAACGGCGATTTTTTCTCATAAATATCAGCCAAATTGGCACTATAAAAAACCTCTTTCGTGGTTAATTATTTTGAGCATGACCGCTCTTTATTTATATGCGCCAATTAAAGAAGTGAGTACTTGGGGTATCAGCTTATTTGCTCTTGCCACAGGCTTACTGATTTTGTGTTTTCAGCATCCTTCCCAAACACAAGCGCATAACCTATTTACCAAAGTGATGGGCTGGTTAGGGCAAAGAAGTTATGAAACTTATTTGTTTCATCTGGTTGTGCTGGGTCTTATGAAAGTTACTTTTATTCCGACTCAAACCGACTCTAGCATCAAAATTATGCTTTTAATTGGCTATCTGGTTTTGACTTTTATCATTAGCGCAGCGATTGAAAAATACTATTCCACACCGCTTAACAGCTATATTCGAAAGGTTTTTATTAAAGACAAATTATAAAAATAAGCCCCTTTAAAATAGGGGCTTTACTTTGTTAAGCGATCAACATGGTTTCATCTTCTTGCTTAAAAGGATTAGACCAGCTCTGCCAAACTTGTGGACCTAAAGCCATTTCTTCATCGCTTAATAAGCAAAGATCTAGGCGTTGTATTAAAGCTTGCTCATCCATTTGCATACCAATTAAAACCAGCTCCTGACGTGCATCGCCTGTGCGGGCATGCCAATTTTTCTTAATTTCTTCAATACTGGCTAGGTCACTCGGCCAGTCTTCTTCTGCAACGGCGACCCACCAATAACCTGCCAAGCCATGCCGCGCCATCGCACCCGCTTGTGACCATGAATAAGCCAATGTCGGTTCAGCAGCCAACCAGAAAAAGCCTTTAGAACGCACGACTCCCGGCCATTCAGCCTGCACCAAATCATAAAAACGCTCGGGATGGAAAGGTCGACGGGCACGGTAAACAAAGCTACTGATTCCATACTCTTCAGTCTCTGGCGTATGCTCACCACGTAACTCTTTTAACCAGCCTGGTGCTTGGGCAGCTTCATCGAAATCGAATAGCTGTGTATTTAAAATTTTATCTAAAGCGATCTTTCCAAATTGAGCAATTTCAATTCGGGCACGCGGGTTTAATGTTTTTAAAATTGCGATAAGCTGGTCTTGCTGAGCCCGATCAATCAGGTCAATTTTATTCAGCACAATTACATCACAAAACTCGATCTGATCAATGAGAAGATCGACTACAGTTCTTTCATCTTGCTCGCTCAAAGACTCACCACGTTGTTGTAGGGAGTCAACTGAACTGTAATCTTTAAGAAAGTTAAAAGCATCGACTACCGTGACCATGGTGTCGAGTCGAGCAAACTCATTGAGTGAGTTTCCTTCTTCATCTTCAAAGGTAAAGGTTTCTGCAACAGGCAGTGGTTCAGAAATGCCTGTCGACTCAATCACCAATTGGTCAAAGCGCCCTTCATCGGCTAAACGTCTCACCTCAACCAATAAATCTTCGCGTAACGTACAACAGATACAGCCATTACTCATTTCCACCAGCTTTTCATCCGTTCTTGAAAGCTCTGCCCCACCTTCACGTACTAATGCAGCATCAATATTCACCTCAGACATATCATTGACAATCACGGCAATACGGCGGCCTTCACGATTATTTAAAATATGGTTGAGTAATGTGGTTTTTCCTGCACCCAAAAAGCCTGATAAAACAGTGACGGGAAGCTTGGCAAATGAGTTGGCGATTGCAGTGCGCATGGCTTGATCTCTTCGAATAATATTTAAACTGATCATGGCTGGCCATTTAGATATGGCCAGATCACAGGCGTAATCTATTTCTAAACCATATTAATGTTATGTTATAACATAACTATTGATCAAGTTTTTATTCCGCTTTTATTTAAGCTAATTTACTTAGTCGTTGAAAAAATTGCTTTTATAGTCCCTGACAAATTGAGGTTTTGTAGTGATGGTCAGGCCCCCATGCACGGAATCCTTGGCTATCAATATGAATTTGTCCTGAAGCATAAACACCCAGTCCCATATTAAGCGCTTGGCCTTTAGTCGCCCAGAACTGACAAAGCTTAGTTTTAGTTTGCTGAATATTGAACTGGTCTAAGTCGCTAGGCTGCTCTGGCCCAATTCTAAAATCAAGTGCTGCATTAAAGACATGTCGAGAAGCATCTGCACCACCCGCACAACGGTTTAGAGATAAAGCACGGTAGACCGAAGTCACTTCAAAATCATTAATTACGCCATCCTCAACTAACGCTTTTAAAATGCTAAGCGTCGGAACAATATTGGACCAAATCTCGCGTGGTGGCACCGCATAAGCCTCAACTCCACATTTTTCCCAATCTCGAGCTGAGCTTAATAACTCATGGTCTGGCACTAAATCTGCAAGTCCCTTTTGCTTAAGAAATTGCTTGTAAGCTTGTACAGCCTGCCTGTGATCTCCTGTAGCTAACCATGCAACATACGCCTCAGGTTGAGGTTTTATTTTGACTACTGGTTTTGTAGGTTGAGGTAAAGACGTCTGAGTTTGTAAAGGAGTTGTTGGCTTGGGTGGCTGAGTACTACATGCTGTGAGAGATAATAAAATTAAACCGAAATAACGCTTCATAAATATGTTCTATCTTCACCAAAAATGGGAAAATTGCTCATCATTAAATTAATGAAATGTTATATTATAACAATAATAAAATCCTTTAATTTCTGTTGCTAAATTTTAAAAATAAAAAAGGACGCCTCTCAGACCTCCTTTTTAAATACAACTCAAGAACTTATTAAATATCTGCTTCTAAGGCAGGTACAGACTGCTCAGCTTTTAATTTTCGGCGTTTAAATTGATAAGCCACCATCAAACATAAGATCCAGCCAGGAATCATCATCACCGCAACACGCATATCTGGTGTTAAAGACATCACAATTAAAATGCCCAACATAAACACGATACACAGATAGTTGCTAAACGGATACATAAAGCTTGGGAACTTCGTTTTTTGCCCTTGGCGCATCATAAATTTACGGAATTTTAAATGCGTCCATGAAATGACTACCCAGTTAATCACAATCGCTGCAACCACCAACATCATGAGTAAACCAAATGCTTTTTCAGGGAAAATATAGTTTAACAGTACACATAAAATAGTGACTGCCGCAGAAAGGATCACAGCATTAGTTGGAATACCGCGTTTATTAATATGTGCAAATACTTTTGGTGCATTTCCTTGTTGTGCAAGGCCCAATAGCATACGGCTACTGCAATAACTTGTACCGTTATAAACCGAAACTGCTGCTGTCAAAATGACAAAGTTCAATAACGTTGCAATGCCTTGGCTATCTAAAGAAGCAAAAACCATCACAAACGGGCTTCCGCCTTGTGCCATTTGATTCCATGGGAATAGCGAGAATAAAACAAAAAGTGTCGCAATATAGAAAATCAAAATACGGTAAATAATTTGATTCACAGCTTTAGGTAAAGTTTTATCAGGGTCACGTGCTTCAGCCGCAGTAATACCGAAAAGCTCAATACCACCGAAAGCAAAAATAATGACCGCCATTGCCATCACTAAGCCTTCAACACCAAACGGAAAGAAACCGCCAAGTGCCCAAAGGTTCGAAATGCTTGCCTGTGGACCTGCTGTGCCTGTTGCAAGTAGATATGAACCAAAGCCAATCATTGCAAGAATTGCTAAGATTTTGACAATAGAAAACCAAAATTCCATTTCGCCAAAAAACTTAACATGTAGCAAATTAATGCCATTAATTAAGACAAAGAAGGTTAAAGCAGATGCCCACGTCGGGATTTGCGGCCACCAATATTGAATGTAAAGACCAATTGCACTGAGTTCTGCCATACAGACGAGGACATTGAGTACCCAATAGTTCCATCCTGACATGAACCCTGCAAATGGTCCCCAATATTTGTAGGCAAAATGACTAAAAGATCCACTGACTGGTTCTTCAACCACCATTTCGCCAAGCTGACGCATCATTAAAAAAGCAATAAATCCTGCAATGGCATAACCGAGGATGACCGATGGACCTGCTAATTTAATCGATTGTGATATACCAAGAAAAAGCCCTGTGCCAATCGCCCCACCCAATGCAATAAGCTGGATGTGCCGATTACTCAAACCATGTTTCAGGTTTCCTTGCTCTTGTGCTGACATATGATTATTCTCATCCGTGTCACGTAATTTTTTTCCAATAAATTACGTATATCATAAATTAATCAAACTTTCATAGAGATTCATGAAAAAATAATTGCGTGACTTTTCTCATGACCGCGAATGAAAACAGAAAATACAAGAAATGACAATTATTATGAAATGTGTAATTAAATTATGTATTGCGTAATTTGATGAATTCAGTATTATAGAGACATGAAGCAATTGGTTGTGCTCGGTCTATATCAAACTCATAAGACAAAAGATGATCTAAGCAAAGGTTAAAACTTATTGAGTAGCTCAGTCCTAGGCCGAACTTTTATTTGTATAAGACCCGAGATAAAGACAAGGACGCGAAAATGGAACAAAAACTAAACTCTTTTATTGAAGTTTCACCTCAATCAGATTTCACTATTCATAATTTGCCTTACGGTGTTTTTAGCAGAGCTAACGAAAGTGAGCGTCAAGTTGGTGTAGCTATTGGTGATTGGGTGATAGATCTCGCTGCGCTTGAAAAGCACGGTCTTTTAAAACTTTCAGAACAAGACACATATTTTAACCAGCCTACACTGAATAAATTTATCGAGTCTGGCAAAGCCAACTGGTCAAAAGTTCGTAAGACACTACAGTCTCTTCTCTCGGTTGAAAATTTAACGCTTCAAGAAAATGAAGCATTGCGTCAGGAAGTTTTGGTTAAGCAAGACAGCGTTACGTTGCATTTACCACTTCAAGTACCTGGTTATACCGATTTCTATTCTTCTAAAGAACATGCCACCAATGTAGGCTGTATGTTCCGCGACCCTAAAAATGCTTTACTGCCAAACTGGACTGAATTGCCTGTCGGTTATAACGGCCGTGCTAGCTCTGTTGTAGTCAGTGGCACTCAAGTTGTACGACCATCTGGACAAATTAAACTTCCAAATGAAGAGCGCCCAGTTTTCTCAGCTACACGTAAACTCGATTTTGAACTTGAAACCGCATTTGTTATTGGTAAACCAACGGAGCTTGGGCAACCGATCTCAATTGAAAATGCATGGGACCATATTTTTGGAATGGTATTACTCAATGACTGGTCAGCACGCGATATCCAGCAATGGGAATATGTTCCACTTGGACCATTTAACGCAAAAACTTTTGCAAGTTCGATTTCTCCTTGGGTGGTAACACTTGAAGCACTTGAGCCATTTAAAGTTGAAGGTCCAAAACAAGAACCGAAGCCACTTGCTTATTTACAAGAAAATATCGCCAACAGTTACGACATTAATTTGAGTGTTGAAATTCAAAGCCCGAAATCAGCACAAGCTGATGTGATCTGCAAAACTAATTTCAAATATATGTATTGGTCTATGGCTCAACAGCTCACTCACCATACTATTGGTGGCTGTAATGTTCAGGTCGGTGACTTAATGGGTTCAGGTACCATTTCAGGTTCTACACCAGATTCGTATGGTAGCTTGCTTGAGCTTACATGGAACACCACCAAGCCATTAACACTCGCCAATGGTGAAACTCGTGGTTTCTTGCAAGACGGCGATACCCTCATTATGAAAGGCCACTGTGAGAAAAATGGTATTCGCATTGGCTTCGGTGAAGTTCGAAATACAGTCCTTCCTGCATTAAATTTCGATTTTGCAGAAACTTCGGAGCCTGACTATGAAGCTGTATAGTTACTTCCGTAGCTCTGCAGCCTACAGAGTACGGATTGGTCTAAACATTAAAGGTTTAGCTTATGAGACTGTTTCAGTCCATCTGGTAAAAAATGAACAGCAAAGCGAAGACTATTTAAAGTTAAACCGCAGTGCTCTCGTTCCGACTTTAATTGACGGCGATTTAACCTTGTCTCAATCGTTAAGTATTTTGGAATATCTGGATGAGCAATATCCAGAAACCAAACTACTTCCAAGTGATGTGCAAGAGAGAGCAAAAGTTCGCGCTTTTGCCCAAGCAATCGCTTGCGATATTCACCCGTTAAACAACTTACGCGTACTGAAATACTTAAAAAATGACTTAAATGTTTCAGATGAGCAGAAAAATTATTGGTATCAGCACTGGATTATTGAAGGCTTTCAAAATCTCGAACAGCAACTTCAAGATTCAAATGGACAATTTTGCTTTGGACAGCAAGCAACTATTGCCGATTGCTGCCTGATTCCACAGGTCTACAACGCGAAACGCTTCAAGATTGATTTATCTGCGTTTCCAAAAATTGAATCGATTTATCACCATTGTTTGTCTATCCCAGCCTTCTATAACGCGGCACCAGAACAACAACCAGATTGGGAATAGTAAAAAGGAGTTTTAACATGACATTTGCCATTAAAAAAATACATCACGTTGCATATCGTTGTAAGGATGCGAAAGAGACCGTTGAGTGGTATAAAAAAATGCTCAACATGGACTTCATCTTAGCTTTTGCTGAGGACCATGTACCTTCAACTAAAGCCTTTGACCCATATATGCATTTATTCTTAGATGCCGGGCAAGGTAACGTTTTGGCATTTTTTGAATTGCCAACTCAACCAGAAATGGGGCGCGACGAAAATACGCCTCAATGGGTACAACATATTGCTTTTGAAGTTGAAGACTTAAATGCGCTGATGGCTGCCAAGCAACATTTAGAAGAAAATGGCGTGAAAGTTTTGGGCGTAACCAACCACGGTATTTTCCACTCAATTTACTTCTTTGACCCAAATGGCCACCGTTTAGAACTGACTTATAACGATGTGCATGCTGAAGAAAAAATTGCAAAAATTACTGAAGAGATGAAAACTGAAATGCTAGAGGAATGGAGCAAAACCAAACGTGCTCCACACCATACTCATTTCTTACATGAAGAAGAGTTAGGAACCTAATTTTTAAAGAGCGCACAAAAAAAATCGGCATTGATTAGAATTGTTTAAATGAACGGTTCTATATCAATGCCGATTTATATTATTTAAAAGCGCTAAATTTCTAGAAAATTGCGCTATAAATGAGAGCATAGTGATTTTAGAAAATTGTTGATTATTAAACATGTCAATTTCGCTAATAGAAAAAGGTGATTTCTATTTTTCACTAGGCTCAGGCATGATGTAAAACGCACCAATTTCAATTTATGTTTTGATCGTCACTGTTTAACAGCTGAAGTAAATTTATTAAGGGTATTTAAATGATTGAAGAAAAAGTATCTGGGGGGGTTCAATCACTTGAAGTCGGTTTATCTGTACTAAACGCCCTTTTGGAACACAATCAACCTATTATTCTCAAAGATCTGTCTAGCAAGCTAGAAATGCATCCTGCCAAGGTTCACCGCTATCTGGTTAGCCTCATTCGCATGGAATATGCGAAACAGCTTGATGATGGGCAATATGCTTTAGGTGATCAGGCATGGCGCTTAGGTCTCAATTGTGTTCAGCATAGCGACACACTACAGCTGGTACAGCATTTAATTTACGACCTACAAAACAAAATTGGTTGCGGTATACAAATTAGTAAATGGTCACCAAAAGGCCCTGTCGTGGTTCAATCGATTGAATCAAACCATCCTATTTCGATTGTGACTAAAGTCGGCTCGATTATGCCTTTAGTCAATTCTGCTGCGGGACGTCTATTTGCTTCTTATCTTCCAGAGCATTTTGTTCGCCCCTTAATGGAAGCAGAATGGCAAAAGCATCAAGAACTTGGTCTGCACATTGCACCACAAAACTGGCAAGCATTTACAGAGCTTAAAGAAACCATTCGCCAGCAACAAATGTCGGCAGCGAAAGGTGATTTACTGACAGGAATTAATGCGGTAGGTTTACCTGTGTTTAACTCAAACCAGAGCATTGAGTTTTGTATTGTCGCACTGGACAGTGAAATGTTTTTACCAGTCGACCCTCACAGTAAAACGATTGAAATCTTAAAAAATGAAGTAAACCTCATCAATCAATATATTAAAAGCCGCTAATCAATAGCCATAAAAAAACCAAGAGGTCAAACTCTTGGTTTTTTTAGATCAGGAATAAAGCTCAGCTTATTTATTTAGTTTCTAAAACACCACGGCGAATCTGGTCACGTTCAATCGACTCGAACAATGCCTTGAAGTTACCTTCACCAAAACCATCATCATCTTTACGTTGAATAAATTCAAAGAAGACTGGACCAATCATATTTTCAGAGAAAATTTGCAATAACAATTTCTTCTGACCATCTTTAGTATTACCATCGAGCAAAATACCGCGCTGTTTTAATTCATCAGTCGGTTCACCATGCTCAGGTAAACGATCTTCTAGCATTTCATAATACGTATTTGGCGGCGGAGTCATAAATTTCAGACCAAGGCCTTTTAACTTATCCCAAGTCGAGATTAAGTCATCACAAATAAATGCGATATGCTGAATACCTTCACCATTAAAATCAGCTAAGAATTCTGCAATTTGGCCGTTTCCTTTGTCTGAATCTTCGTTTAAAGGAATACGAATCATGCCGTCTGGCGCTGTTAATGCTTTAGATGTTAAACCTGTATATTCGCCTTTAATATCAAAGTAACGAATTTCTTGGAAGTTAAAGATTTTCTCATAGAAGTTTGCCCAATACTCCATACGGCCTTTGTAGACATTATGAGTTAAGTGGTCAATCTCGTTTAAGCCTGCACCTACTGGATGTCTTTCGGCATCATCAAAGAAAACAAAGTCATTTTCATAAATATCACGGTCAACTAAAAAGATTGGCATGCCACCAATACCTTTAATTGCCGGAATGTTGAGCTCCATTGGCCCAACTTTTGAATACATTGGTTCAGCACCAAGCTCTACTGCTTTTTGGAAAGCTTTTGCTGCATCACGTGTTTTAAAACCCATCGCACAAGCAGATGGACCATGTTCATTAAAGAAGAATGAAGCATAAGATTCTGGCTGATAATTCAGGATAATATTGATATTTCCTTGACGCCATAAGTACGCTTCTTTCGATTTATGCTTGGCTACTTTTGAAAAGCCGATTGTTTCAAAAACTGGATCTAATTCATTTTCTTTTGAAACAAATTCAATAAATGCAAAACCGCATAATTCTAATGGGTTCTCTAAAATATCCATCTAGTTTCCCTCTGGTGATTACCTGTTCCGTTTATCTCTATTGCTGATGAACTCAGCTCCTTTCTCTATAGAATACGTGGTCATTGGGCGAAGACTTGAACCGTCAAATTGGCTTAACCCAACGCATCCTATGAGAAAAAAACGAGTCGCTAAAACGAAGATATGATGGGCGTAAAGCCTTTAATGATTAATTTCCGTTCCATGTGGTGTTTATTTTCCATACACACTGTCCTTTGTTATCTAAAAGTACGATTGAGATTTTTCAATAAACCCTTAAAAATCGTCTTTTCCTAAAAATCATTTATAGATTTATGGAGACCAACATCCTTGTTGGATCTCCAATGGCCATTTACCTTGAATTAGATGCTACTAAAAACAATTAAATTATGCAATACATAACTTAATTATGAATTGCATAATTTTAGTAATCTTGAATTAAGCTATTTTAAAATTAATGGTCAGTTTTCAAATTTTTTTTATGATTCTTATAGTCAGCCACGCCATCCATTTGATTTAGGAAAACTTATGATCTTAGTGAGCGCCTGTTTAATTGGTGAACCTGTTCGATATGATGGTAAATCTTGTCCAAATACCCGACTTAAGCAGCTATTAATCAATAAAAAAGCCCAAGCATTATGCCCAGAGTTATTAGGGGGTTTTACTACACCTCGCTTACCCGCAGAGATTGTAGGAGGAACAGGTCAAGATGTACTTGATGGCAAAGCAAAAATTACCGATTCATCTGGTTTAGATGTGACTGATTTATATTTAAAAGGTGCTTATCGCACACTTGAAGTCGCACAACAAATAAAAGCAACTTGTGTGGTATTAAAAGAAAATAGCCCATCTTGTGGTAGTCAAAAAATTTATAACGGTACTTTTCAAGGCGAGAAAATTACGGGAGTTGGAATCACCACAGCGCTTTTGCAGCGCCATGGTTTTGAAGTGATTTCTGAAAACGAGATTGAAGATTGTTTAGCAGAACATCCTCTTTAAGGTTGCGTTGATCTACCCAATCAAAACCCTCTTAATTGTTTTCTAAAACGGAAACATATGGCACTCATTAGACAAGCCACAAAATAACTTATGGCTGCCATCCACCAAAAACCATAAATTCCCATCGCAGAAATCGAGATATTCTGCCAATGCAGTCCTTTATAGGCCATCCACCAACCCCCACCCAATCCGAAACACAACACCATGACCAAGAAAATCAGCATCGGTAAAATCGACACATCCCAACAGCGCAATAAAGAGGTCAATAACGCCATTAAGCCATCTAGAAAATGAAACATACAGGCAATCAACAACAGTGATGCAGCCAAAATTTTTACGGCCAAATCATCTGAATAGAAGGTAACTATTATGTCCCGCTCTAACCATAAGCATAGGGACAGACTGCCACTCACCGCCATAATCACCCATATACTTTGTCTGGCAATTTTATTTGCTTCTTCCATGTTCCCACTGCCCATAGAGCGTGACACCAATATGCTATAAGCCGAGGCAATTGATGAAGGGATAATAAACATGAATCCGCTGGTACTTGTGACAATTTGATGGGCTGCGGACACCATACTCCCAAAAGGCAAAATCAAAATAGCAACCGAACAAAATGCAACGACATCCATCAATGCTATGATTGTGGTCGGTATCCCTATTTTTAAAATCATACGCAGACTTTGTCGACTATCTTCAACTGACCGTTCTGGTTGCTCAATAAAGATATATCCTTTCTCCAAGAAAAATACGTAATAAACAGCCAGCATAAACCACCGTACAATGAGAGTGGCTAACAAGGCCCCCATGGCACCGAGTGGTGGAATTGAAAATAAAGCGACACCATAAATCAAAAGATAGGACAAAATAATTTTAAGAATGAAGAATATGCTATCTGATAGTAAAACCCTATGCGCATTTTCAGTGACCTGAGACAAAGCTGTACATAAGCGCATCAGTAAATGCGCAGGTAAAATAAATACCAAAAGCCAAATACAGTTTTTAGTAATTGAAACGACATGTACAGATGCACCAAATAATTTTGGTAAATCACGGAACAAGTAAAGCAAGCCAATACTCAGCAACGCTGAACCTAACATCAGCCAAATGCCTTGAATAAAAATTTGACGAATATGGGGTATGTCATGGCAACCATAAGCTTCCGAGAGCTTGAGGATCACACCTTGCAGAATACCCATCCCAATGACATAAACCACTGTATATAAAGATAAGGTCACCGATAATGCGGCGACATGGTCATTACTAAAATGCCCTACATAAGCAATATCAATCAATCCACTTAAAACTAGAATTAAATTGCTTGAGAGCATGGGAATAAATAATTTAAAAATCTGGTTCATCTAGGAAATACCTTATTTTTCTTTGCGATTTATACTCATATTCACGTTATTTTTAGTGCATCAATCCAAAGCAAAAGACATACCAGCTCTACCTTTAGCTCCCATAAAATATGCTTTAAATAAAAAAGACCAAACTATTCGTTTGGTCTCATTTTCTAATTCATTTTTTCTACAGTTATTCTTGTTTGTGTTTACTTGCCCAATAAGTCGCAAGCGCAGGCCCAGAAATATTATGCCAAAGACTGAAAATCGCGCTTGGTACGGCAGTAATTGGAGATGCAGCAAAATGCACTGCGGCGAGCGCAACACCTAAACCTGAGTTTTGCATTCCGACTTCTACAGCAATAGCTTTACTGTCCGCATAAGGCAATTTAAAGAATCTCGCTGCTGCAAAACCTAATAAATATCCAAGCCCATTATGTAAAATCACCACAGCCAAAATGAGCAAGCCCGATTGAAGAATGGCTGCTTTGCTTCCACCAATAATGGCTGCCACAATCGCTACAATTGCAATGACCGAAACTAAAGGCATGACTTGAATATAAGATTCGACTTGACGTTTAAGCCATGTTCTTAAAATCAGACCAACCACAATAGGAAGCAGAACCACCTGCAAAATCGAAATAAACATCGAAGCTGCATCAATCTTTAGCCATTGGCTGGCAAGCAAATAGAAAATCGCAGGTGTTAGCACAGGCGCTAAAAGCGTAGATACCGATGTACAGGCCACTGATAAAGCCACATTGCCTTTAGCCATATAGGTAATTACGTTTGAAGCCGTTCCACCTGGACAACATCCAACCAAAATAACCCCAACTGCAATTTCAGGTGGTAAATTAAATAATTTACATAAGATAAATGCCAAACCCGGCATCACTACAAACTGCGCTACGACTCCAATGAGTACGGCTTTAGGGCTTTGTAATACCCCTTTAAAATCATCGACAGTCATGGTCATTCCCATGCCGAGCATAATAATCCCCAAAATCCATGGAATGTATGCTTTGAGCCAGACAAAAAATTCAGGCTGCCATAGTGCTAGCGCTGCAAAAACAATCACCCATAGCGCGAATGTTTTTTGAATAAATTGGGTAAAGCGTAGAAATGCAGCCATACTTTCTATCCCTAAAAATTAAAATATGAAAGTTAAAAACTAGAGCAATATATTTAGCGCTCGCTCAACAGATCAGTAGATTGAATACGGACAACACCTTGTTGCTGCATGGTTTGCCATGCATTTTCTAATGAACCATTCAAGTCAATACCTTTGCAAGCATCTTCAACCACTAAAGTTTTAAAACCTTGTTTAACTGCATCTAAAGCAGTCCATGCGACACAAAAATCCGTGGCAATTCCGACCACATAAACCGTAGAAATGCCACGCTCTTTTAAGTATCCCGTTAAACCCGTCATTGTGGCGTGGTCTGCTTCCATAAAAGCCGAGTAGCTATCAATATGAGCATGAAAGCCCTTTCGAATAATCAGTTGAGCGGTCGGAATATTTAAATCAGGATGGAACTCAGCATCTTTGGTACCTTGTACGCAATGCTTAGGCCAAAGCACCTGCTGTCCATAGTCGAGTTCAATCGTTTCAAATGGCTGTTTCCCCGCATGGTTTTGTGCAAAAGAAATATGATTATCCGGATGCCAATCTTGGGTCAGAACGACATTTTCAAAACAACCGGCCAATTGGTTAATGGTTGGAATAATTGTATCGGCATCGGCAACTGCTAAGTTTCCACCCGGTGTAAAACCATTTTGTACATCAACTACGATTAAAGCCGCATTTTGGGGTTGTTCATTCATATTCATGTCATCTTCAATCCCAATCGGGAAAATTGCATTCTATCTTGCCATAAAAAAAGCCTATATTAAGTAAGGCCCAGTCGAATCAGGCTGTATTGTTATATTTACGGGTCTCTCTCAGCTGGCAATAATGAAAACATCCTATCTTTTCCTCAAGTTTACATCGCGATTATCCGTTAGGCGTATTGTTCTTATGCGTCTGATCAGTCATAATTTGCATAATTGTCATTCAACAATCTGTTATTGTTAGAACTGGACAATCAAAATACTGCAACCATCCCACATTTTGTTTTTCTTACCTCAGATTCGGATGGATAAATAGGATATTTTTAAAAATGACTCAGCAAGCACAGACCATTCAAGGCTCAATCGTCGCAATCGTCACACCCATGTTGAAAGACGGCGGTGTAGATTGGAAGGGTCTTGAGAAGCTGGTTGAGTGGCACATAGAACAAGGTACAAACAGTATTGTAGCCGTCGGTACAACCGGCGAAGCCTCAACATTGAGCATGGAAGAGCACACACAGGTTATTAAAGAAATTATTCGTGTAGCCAATAAACGTATTCCAATTATTGCCGGTACTGGTGCAAACTCAACCCGTGAAGCAATCGAATTAACTAAAGCTGCGAAAGATCTTGGCGCAGATGCAGCTTTACTTGTAACGCCATACTATAACAAGCCAACTCAAGAAGGCCTATTCCAACACTATAAAGCGATTGCTGAAGCTGTTGAATTACCGCTTATTCTATATAACGTGCCTGGTCGTACTGGCGTAGACCTTTCAAACGACACAGCTGTACGTTTAGCAGAGATCTCGAATATTGTCGGCATTAAAGATGCGACAGGTGATGTCCCTCGTGGTAAAGCTTTAATTGAGGCGTTAAATGGCAAGATGGCTGTGTACTCAGGTGACGACGAGACAGCATGGGAACTTATGCTTCTTGGCGCTGATGGGAATATCTCGGTTACTGCAAATGTTGCCCCTAAAGCCATGAGCGAAGTATGTGCTGTTGCGATTGCCAAAGATGAGCAACAAGCGAAGGCGCTTAACAATAAGATTGCAAATTTACACAATATTCTATTTTGCGAATCAAACCCAATTCCTGTGAAATGGGCACTACATGAGATGGGACTGATTGATACTGGTATTCGTTTACCACTCACTCCTCTCGCTGAGCAATATCGCGAACCTCTCCGCAATGCCCTAAAAGATGCGGGAATTATTTAATAAGAGCAATTTATGATGCAATTACGTCTTGGTTTAGTCCTTGCAGTTTCAGCCTTAAGTTTAGCTGGTTGTAGTCGCTTCGCAATTAATAATCATTCTTTAGATTATAAAAATGCCAAGCAACTTGCCCCGCTTGAGTACCCTGCCGATGCAACTGTACGACCAGCGACACCTTTGTATCCTGCACCAACTGTAGAACAGCGCGCTATCGATAACGCACCGAAGTTTGAAAACAAGCGTGGCAACCGTTTTGAATTGCCACGCCCTGAACAAACGCAAGGTAACGCTACAGCAGATGCGTCTGCTCAAACCACGACCGCCCTTGGACGTCCTCAACTTGTGACTGACGGTAATAAAAACCCGTTGTTAAAAGTTGATGGAAATACAGCCGAGATCTGGCAATACACCAAAGCAACTTTAAGTACTTTAAATTTCAACATCATCGCTCAAGGTAGTAATCAGGCGACGATTAAAGTAAATGACAATACTTATGTGCTTAAACTTACTGGTGTAGGTTCTAGTCATACTCTTGCTCTATTTAATGTAGATAACACTTTTGCAAGTCCAGATGTGGCTGCTGAAGTGTTAAACCAGATTTACCAAAATTGGCCAGCCTAGTCGTTTACTAGGCATTTTTTTTAAAAAGGTTCCCTCATGTTAAAACAAACCTTGCTCTATACTGGTAAAGCAAAATCTGTATATGAAACAGACAATGCCGACCATCTGATTTTAGTCTTTCGTGATGATGCCTCTGCGTTCAACGGCGAAAAAATCGAACAACTAGATCGTAAAGGCAAGGTGAACAACCGTTTTAACGCCTTCATCATGGAAAAACTTGCTGCTGCGGGTATTGAAACGCATTTTGAAAAATTGCTTTCTCCAACTGAAGTGCTTGTTAAAAAACTTCAAATGATTCCAGTTGAATGTGTAATTCGTAACTACGCAGCTGGTTCTCTATGCCGTCGCTTAGGTGTAGAAGAAGGTAAAGAGTTAACTCCTCCTACATTTGAATTGTTCTATAAAGATGACGGTCTAGGCGACCCAATGGTTAACGAATCTCAAGCGATTGCTTTAGGTTGGGCGACTGCTGAACAGTTAGAACAAATGAAAGTTTTAACTTATAAAGTAAACGATGTATTAAAAGCATTGTTTGCTGAAGGCAACATGATTTTGGTGGACTTCAAGCTTGAATTCGGTGTTTTCCATGACCGTATCGTGCTTGGTGATGAGTTCTCTCCAGACGGCTGTCGTTTATGGGATAAAGACTCTAAGAAGAAACTCGACAAAGACCGTTTCCGTCAAGGTTTAGGCGGTGTTGTTGAAGCTTATGAAGAAGTTGCTGCTCGTTTAGGCGTAGATTTATCTGACATCTAATCAGTAAAACTTCAAAAAAACCGGGCTGAAGCCCGGTTTTTTTATATTCAGCGCAATACAACCAAAACAATATAGACAGATTTGTCTATTAAAATAAATTAGCGCTTGCACAATCTTAATTTAAAACACTAAAATCTAAAAAAACACAAAGTACTTCACAATAATTAAATTTAAAACCAGAGTGATCCTATGGAAATATCTAAGCTTGAAAAGAGATTAATCAATCATCCAGTCCATTTTGGTGAGAATCCTCTGGTCTTATTAACCAACTTTAGCAATTCTGCTTTAAAACAAGGCTGGAGTCAGGCAGAAGTTGAATCTGTTATTGCTCAAGCTTCTCAAGGTGACTATATGGCACTCATCCGCACTTTAAGAACTTATACATTTTTTTAATCTTATTTTTTTGATGATCTGCTCTACTATTGCGAATTCAATTTATAAAAAAATACATAAAGCTGTTATGAATAGACTAGATTTATCCTGAGCACTACCTTAACAATAAATAAAACAATAAATATAAGATATTTATTCAGTGAGGAGTAAACCTGATGGACCATGAAATAGAGGAAAAAAAGGTCGAGAAAACCTTAAGCTGGCGTGAAAAAATGGCAGTAGAAGAACATGAGAAACTGTCACCCCGTCTGGTTTATGAAATTATCCGCCGTGATGGTGCCGAAGAGCTGGATCGTCCAACAACTGCACTGATCTTTTCAGGGATTGCCGCAGGTTTAGTCATCAGTTTTTCATTTGTATTTAAAGCGATTATTGCTGCTTATCTCCCAGCTGATGCAGTCTGGACCGATTTAATCACTAATGTGGGTTATACCATTGGGTTTCTAATCGCTATTTTGAGTCACATGCAACTCTTTACCGAGAATACTATCACCACAGTTGTACCTTTATTCAAGCCCTTTACTCTCGATAAATTACGAGCAGTGGGTCGATTATGGGGGATTGTGATTCTATGCAACATCATTGGAACAGCTTTGGCGAGTTTATTTTTCCTCACTACTCATCTGTTTACTCCAGATATTGACAAAGCACTAGATGAACTCGCCCATCATGTGGGTTCCTTTTCCGCCACCCAGAATATGCTCAAAGGTATTATGTCAGGGCTGTTAATTGCAGCTTTGGTCTGGATGATGCCTTCAGTCAATAATAAATTCTTGCTCATCTTTTTCATGACGTATTTGATAGGACTGGGTGACTTTACCCATGTAGTGGTTGGTTCTACAGAAATGTCCTATCTGGTCTGGCAAGGAGAAGCTTCTATTGGCAAGTATCTATTTACCTTCCTGATCCCGACCACCATTGGTAATATTGTTGGTGGTACAGGCGTGTTTACTCTACTAATTTATGGTCAAGTGACTGAAGAACTAGAGCAGAAGCATCAATGAACTATTGTTCCTGCTGCCATCTGCGTTGCTGTAAGCGCTCGCCTTCAACCTCACGCTTATTTCTCGCAGACTCATAGAGTTTGGTTCCCTTTAACTCTGGCGGCAAATAATCTTGCAGTACAAAGTGCTCAGGGTAATCGTGAGGATAGAGATAATTAATCCCATAGCCTTGCTGTTTCATAAGCTTAGTCGGCGCGTTTCTCAAATGCAAAGGCACAGGTAAATTCGCCGTTTTTTCAGCAAGTTCTAGAGCCTTATTAATCGCTAAATAAGTACTATTACTTTTTGCACTCGTTGCCAAATAAACTGCTGTTTGACCGAGAATAATTCGAGCCTCAGGCATACCCACCGCTTGGACAGAGCGGAAGCATTCACCTGCAAGCAGTAGCGCATTTGGGTTAGAATTTCCAATATCTTCTGAGGCTGCAATCAGCATACGTCTTGCAATAAAAACCGGATCTTCTCCGCCTTTGAGCATACGTGCCATCCAATATAGGGTTGCATCTGGATCACTGCCTCGAATTGATTTAATAAAGGCGGAAACGAGGTCGTAATGCTGCTCACCAGATTTATCATAACGTGCAATATTTTGCTGAGCGACTTTCACCACTACCGCATTGGTAATCGTATTTTCAACTTCTGGTTCAAAAGTACTTGCAATCAAGTCCAGTAAATTAAGCGCTTTACGAGCATCGCCTGCTGCAAACTGAATGAGCGCATCATATTCTTCAATATGGATATAACGTTCTTTTAAAAATTTGTCGCTTTGAAGTGCATTATTAATAAGAGTCTGGATCGCCTCGCTGTCTAAACTATTTAAGGTGTAAACCTGACAGCGTGATAAAAGTGCACTATTCACCTCAAATGATGGGTTCTCGGTGGTCGCTCCAACTAAGGTAATTTTACCTTTTTCAACTGCACCCAATAAAGCATCTTGCTGCGATTTATTAAAACGATGAATTTCATCAATAAATACTACGGGTGTCAGTAAGTCACCACTTTCTGCAATGACTTCACGTAATTCTTTTACACCCGTATTCAGCGCAGATAAGCTGACAAATGGGCGGTCTATCGCCTGAGCCAAAAGTAAAGCAATCGTTGTTTTACCAACGCCTGGTGGTCCCCAAAAAATAATAGAAGGCAAATGACCCTGATCAATCATTTGACGTAAGGGCGCATGTTCACCTAATAAATGGTCTTGCCCAATAATTTCAGACAAGTCTCTTGGGCGCAGGCGTTCGGGAAGTGGAATATGGGTGTCTGACATCTCAAATGGCTTTATCGTCTTTTCACTATAGTCTATTGTGTCTCACAGAAATCTACAATTTGAATCTATGAGACACGTTCTTTATTTACAGGCTCTTGCTTAGCATTAAGAGGGTTTCTTACTCAGCTTGAGTAAACGCGCATTTGAGCCATCTTCAATCACCCAAATCGAACCATCTTGTGCTTCATGCAATCCACGAATACGTTTTTTCATATCTAATCGTTGCACTTCTTTCACAGGCTTTTGCTCTAAATCCACGACCACAATTGCTTCAGAAGATAACCCGCCAATTAATGCTTTATTTTGCCATCCAGGAAATTGTTGACCACGATAAATAATCATACTCGACGGAGAGATTACAGGAGTCCAGTCAATTTCAGGTGCTTTAAATTCTGGACGAGTGTGATGATCTGGAATAGGTTGGCCCGAATAATGGTCTCCATTTGAAACGATCGGATAACCATAATTTTCACTTTTGGTAATAATATTAAGCTCATCACCACCTTTAGGCCCCATCTCAACCACCCACAACTGTCCTTTGCTGTCAAAGGCCATACCTAATGGGTTACGGTGACCCAGTGTCCATATTTCAGCAGTGACCCCGCCTTGCTTATAAAAAGGGTTACCTGCCGCAGCTGAACCATCCTCATTTAAACGCAAAATTTTACCCAAGTTACTTTTCATGTTTTGGGCAGGATCAAACTTTTGTCGCTCACCTGAACTGACCCATAGCTTCCCGTTTGCGCCAAAAAGCATGCGATGTCCATAATGGCCTTGTCCTGAGACTTTAGGTACTTGCTGCCAAATCTGCTTTATAGCGGTAAGTTTTGGCTGATTGGGGTTAGATAAATCTAATTTCGCACGCGAGATAACTGCTCCAGATCCACCTTGCCCTTTCGCAGCATAGCTGAGATAAACCCAGTGATTCTTCGCAAAGTCAGGGTGTAAAACGACGTCTCCTAAACCACCCTGTCCTCCATAATTCACTGCTGGAATACCTTGAACATCCAACATTTGCTTATTTTTAGGATTAAAAATTTTTAATTTACCTTGCCGTTCAGTCACCAATAAACGCTGATCAGGCAGACTGGTTACCGCCCAAGGTTCATTAAAATGTGCGACTGCTTGCACCTGATAAGTTTGTTTGACAGCAACAGACTGATCTGCTTTTGCAGTCGTATTTTGTTCAGGATTTTTTGAATTGGTATTATTAGACCCACAGGCCATTAACAAAAAAAAGCTACTACATAATAAGGGTGCTGCTAATCGTCTCATCATTTTTATCTCCTTTTGTTCTTATTCTTATATAACGGAGATGAGCAAAAAAATTACGATAAAAGTGTTACTTTATTATACGCTGTAATTAATACATCTATTTTTCAAGATTGAACTAACGCACCCATCGCACAATATAATCTTCAAGGTCATCTTCATGGACATCAACTTCAGACAAACAACGTCCTGC
The DNA here is from genome assembly GCF_013122135.1 of Acinetobacter lactucae. Taxonomy (NCBI): domain Bacteria; kingdom Pseudomonadati; phylum Pseudomonadota; class Gammaproteobacteria; order Moraxellales; family Moraxellaceae; genus Acinetobacter; species Acinetobacter lactucae. The sequence goes on along the minus strand of NZ_CP053391.1, from coordinate 59,512 downwards.
AACTGACTTTTTCGCCTTAACAACGCTTTGTCTCGAACCCGTATTTAAATAATGCCAAGAAGGTAAATTCTTGCCTTCATTCAATCGCTTATAGGCACAGCTTGATGGCAACCAGTGGATCGTTTTTAAAGACTCTACAGTTAACTGCAAACAGTCCGGTACTTGCTGCTGACGATTTGAATAATCTGAACAACGCCCTGTACTGCAATCGAGTAACTTACACGCCACTTTGGTATATGCCACCTCATGGGTATCTTCATCTTCAAGCTTGACCAGACAGCATAAACCACAGCCATCACATAAAGCTTCCCACTCAATTTGAGTCAGTTGCTCTAGTGGATAGTTTTTCCAGAAGAGTGGTCGAAGTGAGGTCTCGGTAGACATAATCTTTTAACAGCTGATGAGATAAAACGATGTATCAGTATAGCATTGAAGTGGTCTGTACTAAAAAAGAAGCTGTATTTGCGGCATCACAAAACGATTGTTTAATATACATTTCAACCACATAAACGACACATTCGGCGTAAAAAACACACTATATAGTTAAATGACAATGAAAAATAAGGAGGACAACATTATGTTCCGTTGGGCGATAATTTTTGCAGTAATTGCACTCATTGCCAGTCTATTAGGGTTTGGTGGTGTTGCAGGGCTATCTAAAGATTTTGCCGTGATTTTATTAGTTGTGGCTGTAATTCTAGCTGTAATTGGGTTCATCTCGCGCGGCAGGACCTAATCTAATCATTAGCATATAAAAAGAAGGAACTGGTTTCCTTCTTTTTTTATTGCGCTGAAATATCTATCTTTTTCTTTTGATGTAGATTTTTACATAGTTATTTATTTTACTTCTTATTTTTTATGCTTTAATCAAGCGTGTTTAAACCAAGTTTAATTTCAGGATTAATGTCATGAGTACAGCAATTAAAACCCGTGAAATTCAATATACTGCACCAGACGGCAGCCATTTAATTGGTTACTTTGCGGCTCCAGAGAGTGAGAAACCTGTACCAGGTATCATTATTGGTCCTGAGTGGTGGGGCCGTAATGAATATACTGAGCAACGCGCACGTGAGCTTGCTGAACACGGGTATGCAGCTCTTGCTATTGACATGTATGGTGATAAAAAAGTCACCTCTACTGCAGCTCAAGCCTATGAATGGATGATGCAGACATTTGAAGAATTAGACACGGTTACTGATCGTGCCAACGCTGCGCTGCAAACGCTTGCTGCTCAAGCAGAAGTGAATAGCGAAAAACTAGCTGCAATTGGCTTTTGCTATGGCGGTAAAGTTGTATTGGACCTCGCTCGCTCAGGTGCACCACTTAAAGCAGTTGTAACGTTCCATGCTACATTAGCACCAAAGGCACCTGCTCAAAAAGGCAACATTCAAGGTGAAGTTTTAGTTCTACATGGTGAACTAGACAGTATGGTCACCTTAGAAGATGTTGCTAATTTTGAAAAAGAGATGCAAGCTGCTGAGGTTAAACACGAAGTAGTGGTTTTAGAAGGTGCTAAACATGGCTTTAGTAATCCGCTTGCAGATGAAAAAGCTAAGGCAAACGGTGTAGATCTTGGCTACAACAGCGAAGCGGAAAAACAAGGCCTTGCTAAAATGTACGATGTGCTAGATCGTACTTTAAAATAAAAGAAGCAAATTTGGAGCAAATGACTTTTTCGCATTTGCTCCCTTAAATGTTTATGACTTTGCAATATTTTTACTGTATTTTTTAAACCATACTTCAATAACTATACTCCCGTTGAGCTAGAGCGAAGCCTAGTCTTATTTCCCGCACGCGGGGTTTAATGGAATAACATGAGAGGATACAACAATGACTGACAAGAAATGTCCGTATTGCGAATTTGATGAATATGACATCATTGATAAAAATGAATTTGCTGTAATTTTGCCTGATTCTAATCCGTTATCTAAAGGCCATTGTGTAGTAACACCACTGCGCCATGTTAGTTCTTTTTTTGACATTACATCTAAAGAACACCAAGGCTTGCTTACACTTCTTGAAATTGCCCGTCATGAGACACAACTTCGTCATCAACCAGATGGCTTTCATATTGGCTTTAATGATGGTGAAGTTTTTGGACAAACTTCAGATCATTTCCACATTCATGTCATTCCTTATTATAAAAACCAACCGTTGAAACTTGATCAACTTTGGGGTGTACAAAAGGATTAATCCTTTTATCTGATTAAAACAGGGATTGCTATTTTTCAAAGTCGTCTCTGTTTTAATACCCTCATTTTCATTGTCTGCTTTAAACAAAATTTCATCTAAATTTCAGCTATAATTTAGCCCTTACTTCTCTTCTATAGCTGTTCATGCCTGAATTTTCTTTTTCTGATGCCCTCTTAAACTGGTTCGATCAACATGGTCGTCACGATTTGCCTTGGCAAGTTGCCGATGATCCGTACAAAGTTTGGGTTTCTGAAATTATGCTACAGCAGACTCAGGTGAAAACGGTCTTGCAATATTTTGACCGCTTTATGGAGCGCTTCCCGACTGTAGAAGCTTTAGGTCATGCAACTTGGGATGAAGTAGCCCCTTTTTGGGCTGGCCTCGGTTACTACGCTCGTGCACGCAATTTGCATAAAGCGGCTGGTCTTGTCACGCAGCAAGGTAAATTTCCTGAAACGCTAGAAGAATGGATTGCGTTACCTGGCATTGGTCGCTCTACCGCAGGCGCGCTCATGTCTTTAGGTTTCCGTCAGTACGGCGTCATCATGGATGGCAACGTGAAACGCGTCTTAGCTCGTTTCTTTGCCATTGAAGATGACTTAAGCAAACCACAGCACGAGCGTGAAATGTGGAAACTGGCTGAAGAGCTTTGCCCTACACATCGCAATCATGACTACACTCAAGCGATTATGGATCTCGGCGCAACCATTTGTACGCCTAAAAAACCGCTATGTTTATATTGTCCAATGCAAGCTCACTGTCAGGCTTATCAGCAAGGGTTAGAACAAGAATTACCTTTTAAAAAACCGAAAAAAACACCGCCTGTTAAAACAGCAGATGTTCTTATTATTCAGTGCGAAGGTGAATGGTTCTGGCAACAACGTCAAGCTCATGGTCTATGGGGCGGTTTATTCTGTTTACCTATTTTAGAAAATGAACATGAACGACTGAGCATAAGCCAGCAATATAAATTACAACCTCAAGCACAAACTTTTCAGATCAGCCATAGCTTCACTCATTTCACATGGTTACTTAATGCTCATGTGTTCCACGTGGAACCTGATCAAAAAGAACATCTGGCTATTGAACTTGAAGGTCAATGGTTGAGTCCGGAACAAGCCATTGCCAAAGGTGTTCCAACCGCTATGAAAAAATTGATCTCGACAAGCCGTTCATGACATAGTGAGTAAAATAATTTTGATATGGCTGTGACAGGGAGTATTTTGTGCGACGTTTTGTTTCTCATTTCTCACTTGGTTTTCTGATTATTCTATTGGCGGCCTGTGCCAGTGCACCTAAAAAACCTGCCCCACTTCCACCTGCTCAAGTCATCAAACTCAAAAGTATGCAGCTTCCAAGTCGACTACCTGTACCTGTAAAAGGTATTAACCGTGATGAATTAAAAGACACATGGGGAGCTGCTCGGAGTCAGGGCCGTAGTCACGAAGGAATTGATATTTTGGCTCCACGTGGAACCAAAGTGTACAGTGCAACCGAAGGTCTCGTTGCAGATCTTCGCAATAACAACTTAGGTGGCAAAGTCATCTGGATTTTAGGTCCAGCAGGAACATGGCATTATTATGCTCATCTTGATGGTCACAAACGTGGCTTAAATGTGGGTGACTATGTCAAAAAGGGCGACCTCATTGGCTATGTCGGCAATACGGGCAATGCACGTTATACTTCACCTCATCTTCATTATGGTCTTTACTTAGATGGTAAAGGTCGTGGTGCTGTTAATCCTTATTCATATTTACGCTAGGAACATTTTATGTCGGAAGCGCTGATCAATCGCTTAGTAGAGTTTGCCGAGTCTGGTAACCAGCAAAAGATCGTTTTAAATGGCAATAGCTATCAAGGCTGGATCATGGAAATCAGCGATGATGCCCTACTGATCAGTACCGGTTTTTCAGATAAAGTTGGCAAAGACTTTTGGCTAAAGTTTGAAGACTTAACTCAAGCTGAACTGTATTATTGGGATACTCGCCCAAACGAGTGGGTGTTATTTAAACTTTAAAATTCTAAGATAAATATAAGGAGCATCATCATGAAAACTCAACGCTGCGGATGGTGTTCCGATGATCCAATCTATATTACCTATCATGATGAAGAATGGGGTAAACCTGAACACGACGAAGCTCGCCTATTTGAAATGCTTTGTCTTGAAGGTCAACAAGCAGGCTTATCGTGGATTACGGTACTGAAAAAAAGAGAAAGCTACCGTCAGCACTTTTTTAATCACCCTATTTCACAAATTGCTTCATTTACGGATGATTTTTTAGAACTAAAATTATCCGATGCAGGCTTAATTCGTCACTTGGGTAAACTTAAAGCCATTCGTGATAATGCAATTGCTTGGCAAGCACTTAAAGCCCAAGTCGGCGATGTTCCTACATGGCTTTGGCAGTTTGTAAATGCAACTCCTCAACACAATGATGTTGTAGATTATCGCAAGGCCCCTGCTCAAACCGAGCTAAGCATAAAACTTTCCAAAACACTTAAAAAGAATGGTTTCAAATTTGTTGGACCAACCACCTGCTATGCTTTTATGCAGGCAGTGGGTATGGTCAATGACCATGAAAACGATTGTCAATTTAAAGCTTCATAACCCACCAGAACGGTTTAAATCCGCTTAAGGAGTTCCGATGAGCAATAATACGATTCAGGCTTATGCTGCAATGCAGGCAGGTGAAAAACTGGTTCCCTACCAATTTGACGCAGGTGAATTACAACCGCATCAGGTTGAGGTAAAAGTTGAATATTGTGGTTTATGTCATTCTGATATTTCTGTTTTGAACAATGAATGGCGGTCAACCGTGTACCCTGTGGTTGCAGGCCATGAAATTATTGGACGAATTGTTGCTTTAGGCTCAGAAGCCAAAGGACTACAAATTGGGCAACGCGTTGGTATTGGCTGGACCGCTGAAAGTTGCCAAGCCTGTGATGAATGTATTGGCGGTCAGCAAGTACTGTGTACAGGTGAGAATGTTGCGACAATCGTGGGACATGCTGGTGGCTTTGCCGATAAGGTCCGTGCAGGTTGGCAGTGGGCTATTCCCCTCCCTGACGATTTAGACGCTGAAAGTGCAGGTCCCCTACTTTGTGGCGGAATTACCGTTTTTGACCCATTACTCAAACACAAAATTCAGGCAACACATCATGTGGGTGTAATTGGTATTGGTGGTTTAGGACATATCGCCATTAAGCTACTTAAAGCTTGGGGCTGTGAAATCACTGCTTTTAGTTCTAACCCAGATAAAACAGACGAACTCAAAGCAATGGGAGCTGACCATGTAGTGAATAGCCGCGATACAGAGGCGGTAAAAGCTCAAAAAGGGAAATTTGATTTATTGCTGAGTACTGTAAATGTGACCCTAAATTGGCGTGCTTTCATTTCTACGCTAGCACCAAACGGTTCTTTGCACTTCTTAGGACTCACGCTAGAACCTGTTCCTGTCTCTGTCGGCTCTCTCATTGATGGTGCCAAGTCCGTAACAGGTTCACCTACGGGCTCACCTGCTGCACTACGTCAGCTTTTAAAGTTTGCTGCACGCAAAAAAATTGCACCTCAAATTGAACTATTTCCAATGTCACAGCTTAATGAAGCAATTGAACGTCTACACTCAGGTCAAGCACGCTACCGCATTGTGCTTAAAGCAGACTTTGCAGAATAAGACTAACTCGCTGTTTTAATCTGTTGTCGTGACCAATCCGCCAAGTCTTTAATTGCTTGGCGAACATCTGCTGTTAGCTCATGACCCGCATTTAAACGAATAAAATGCCGATAGCGTTCATCCTCACCAAAAACGTGACCGGGAACTACGGTAATTCCGTGAGATTTTGCAGTGTAATAGAGCGCCAAACTATCTACAGTTTTAGGTAACTGCATCCATAAAGCATAACCCCCTTCTGGTTGGCTCAGTGCAATTGGAATACCTTTAAAGGCATTTAAAATACAACTACGGTACTCCTCGACTTGGCGCATTAAATTTGGTCGTAGTTGCTCTAAATGCTCTCGATAACCACGACTATAAATAAAATCAGCTAGGCCTAGTTGTAGCGGTGTATTGACCCCAATATTACTAGCCAACAGCTCAAGCCTTAAATGCTGTAGCTTCGCACTTAAACAGAACCACCCTACCCGATACGCACTCGACAAAGATTTAGATACCGACCCACACCAAATCACATAACCTTCGCGGTCCCAATAGCGTATAGGTAATGGTCGCTCACCGCTGTAGCCACACTCTCCATAAATGTCATCTTCGATAATAAAGCACTGATACTTTGCTGCTAATTCGGCAATCTTTTGTTTTTCTGCATTACTTAAACAATATCCTAAAGGGTTTTGATAGTTGGCTGTCATTAAGCAAACTTTAGCTAAACCCTGCTTCATAAATGATTCTAAGCGCTCAAGATCGATACCACGATGATGTGCTGGAATTTCAATAATCTGCCGTTTTAAACTTGCTATAAGCTGTAGTTGTCCATTAAAAGTAGGCGTCGGGATTAAAATACTATCACTTACTTCTGTTAGATGCTGAATCACCAAAGACAAAGCAGGCATGCAACCATTGGTAATAAAAATATCTTCTGCTGCGATAAAAATCCCGTCTTCACGCCAATGATCAGATAACGCTTTTCTTAATTGCTCATGCCCTTGTTTATTACAATAAAGAAAGTCTTGAGGCTGACAATTTTTTAAAGCCCGTTGAATAGAACGACGTAAACCTTCCACAGGAATAAAATGAGGGGTTAACTGAATAGAGCCTAATGGTACAAGATGACTTTGTAAGGCAGCTTCCTGAATTTGATTATGCAATTCCAGATTTGAAACTTGTCGAGGTAAAGACAAGAAATCTGGACTTTCAGGAATGGGGCCCGATTGTGCACGAGCAACCACAAAATAACCTGACTTCGGCTTTACATAAATAAGCCCCCTCGCCTCAAGTAACTCATAACAACTTTTTGCTGTACTTAAACTAATGCTGTGCTGACGAGCAAAATCTCGTAAAGAAATAAGTTTCTGATGAGGTTTAAGCTCATCTTGATAAATACGATGTGCTAATTGATTGGCAAGAACCTGATATTGGAAAGTCATTCTGTGCTGCTTTTTTAAAAATTTCTGTATCTGTACTGGTTTATAGAACACCTTTAGGCTATAGAAATCAACTCAGAAAGTAGCAAGATCATGAAATTAAAAGCTATATTGTTATTTACTATTATTTTAGCTGGTTGCCAACAACAATCAAAAGATGAACAGTACAGACATACTGTTTGCCAAAGTCTCATAGAAGGCTATTTAAAAATGACAAATCAACAAGACTATAAAATAGAGCGACGCACTGATGAAAAGACCAGTACGATTTCTCATTATCAATATAAACGGAATAGCTCAAATGAAGTTGTAATGGTGAACTCGGTTTATTCGACTTTGTATTTTAGCTGCCGACAACAGCAAAAAAGCTATTTTCTGTCTCAACATTCATCAGAAGGACAAACGACTCCACTTTTAGAAGTTCACTTTCCAACTGACAGTTACACTACTTTTAGAGAGCGTTTTTAAAACCATCTTTTAACTGTTCTGCCAAAAATTCAATGAATAAACGAATTCGTTTTGGTAGATGCTCTTGTTGATAATACACAGCATGGATGCTTTGATATTGATGTTCAATTTGGTCTTCAAATAAGGCAATCAATCGCCCTTCTTGAATATCTTTCCAAATTTCAAATTCAGATAGTCGTGCGATACCATGGCCTCTAATCGTGAGTTGGCGTACTGTCTCACCACTAGAAGCTTTAATATTTGCTTGTGCAAAAAAATATTCATCACCAACTTTAATCGGCCAGCTATTAATATAGGCAGGTCTGGTAAAGCCGATCAAATCATGTTGTTCAAGTTCTTCAGGTTGTATCGGTGTACCCTTAATCGCTAGATATTCTGGGCTCGCAACAATAAATAAGCGACTTTTACACACTAATTTGGCATGCAGACTCGAATCATTAAGTTCCCCAAATCGAAATGCCACATCGGTTTTATGCTGCAAGAGATCAATCACCTGATCATTACTATTTAACTCAATTTCAATATCAGGATAACACTCGCGGAACTTATGCATTAATGGCGCAATGACATGCAGAACGAATGGTGTGGCAGAATCAATGCGAATGAGCCCTGCGGTGCCCTGATCCGATTTTTGTAGTTCTTCTTCGGCAGCATTCAGCTCATTTAAAATTTTACGGGCCTTTACCAGAAACTGCTGACCTTCTTGCGTGAGTTTCAGTTTACGCGTAGTCCGCTCTAGCAAAGTCACATCTAACTTCGCCTCCAAGCGTGTTAAAGATCGACTAACCCCTGAAGGTGTTTGTTTTAAATGCTCTGCCGCTGCAACAAAAGAGCCTGTATCAACAATGGTGATAAAGGCAACGAGTTCTTCAATTGTTGATTTCATGGCTTATTCTATTATTGACTAATGATCAAAGATATTTTGCTTATTCATCTATTTTTTCGCAACAATAAAAAAAGCAAAATGCACCTCAAGTTAAACAATTATTTAAATTCAGGTGAACACATGAATATCCCTCGTTTTGGTCTAGGAACTTTCCGCCTTAAAGAACAAGCGGTGATTGATTCTGTTAAAAATGCTTTAGATGTAGGTTACCGTGCAATTGATACGGCTCAAATTTATGACAATGAAGCAGCGATTGGTCAAGCCATTGCCGAAAGCGGTGTATCACGTCAGGACTTGTTTTTAACCACAAAAATCTGGGTAGATAATTTTGCTCAAGATAAGTTTATTCCTAGCTTAAAAGAGAGCCTAGAAAAGCTTCGTACTGACCATGTTGACCTCACTTTAATTCATTGGCCAGCACCGGATTTAGGCGTTTCGATTCCTGAAGTTATGAAGCTTTTACTTGAAGCAAAACAACAAGGCTTAACCAAACAAATTGGTATTTCGAACTTCAATATTGAGCTTACCCAACAAGCAATTGACACAATAGGTGTAGAACATATTGCAACGAATCAGATTGAATTAAGTCCTTATCTTCAAAACCATAAGCTTGTAAATTTCTTACAAGAGAAGAATATTGATGTGACTTCATATATGACTCTTGCGTACGGCAAAGTGCTTCAAGACCCTGTTTTAGCTGAAATTGCGGCAGCGCATAAAGCAACAACAGCGCAAATTGCACTAGCGTGGGCATTGCAACGTGGTTTTGCAGTCATTCCTTCTTCGACTAAACGTGAAAACCTGATGAGCAACTTAAAAGCACAGGATATCGAGTTAACTTCAGCTGAAATGCAAATGATTGCCGAACTTGATCGCAACAGTCGTGAAGTTAGCCCAGAGCCATGGGCGCCAGTTTGGGACTAAACTCATGAACACTCAATCAAATACGGCGTTCTCGTTACTGGCATTGGCAATTGGTGCCTTTGCGATTGGCACCACGGAATTCTCTCCAATGGGATTGCTTCCGAATATCGCTCATGATTTAGGGATTTCAATTCCAACAGCCGGAATGTTAATTACAGGCTATGCACTTGGCGTCATGCTAGGTGCTCCGTTCATGACCCTATGGTTTGGTGGTTTTGCACGACGTAATGCGCTTATTTTCCTCATGGCGATCTTTACGGTAGGTAACCTAATCGCAGCATTTTCACCAAGCTATATGAGCTTATTAGGTGCACGTCTCATCACAAGCCTGAACCATGGTGCTTTTTTCGGGATCGGCTCTGTTGTAGCAGCAAGTATTGTGCCCGCACATAAACAGGCCAGCGCTGTAGCCACCATGTTTATGGGCTTAACCATTGCCAATATCGGTGGTGTGCCTTTAGCAACATGGGTAGGACAAAACATTGGCTGGCGTATGTCGTTCCTTGCGATTTCCTTGCTTGGTGTGATTACCATGCTCGCTTTATGGAAAGCGCTGCCATCAGGCATGGTTGCCCAAAAGCCAAATGTGAAAGCCGAGTTGAAGGTATTAACGCGTACTCCTGTGGTCCTTGCGCTACTGACTACAGTACTCGGTGCAGGTGCAATGTTTACGCTCTACACCTATATTGCGCCAAGTTTGACTGAGTTTACCCATGCTTCACCGACCTTCATTACGTTTATGTTGGTATTGATTGGTGTCGGTTTCTCGATTGGTAACCATTTAGGCGGACGTTTTGCAGATTTGTCCATTAACAAAACTCTGATTGGTTTCTTGGTTCTGTTAATTGTCATGATGGTGACTTTCCCGATCCTTGCGCAAAGCCAGATTGGAGCAGCCATTGCATTAGTCATCTGGGGTGCAGCAACCTTTGCTTTAGTACCACCTTTGCAAATGCGTGTAATGTCAGTCGCTCATGAAGCACCAGGACTTGCCTCTTCAGTGAATATCGGTGCGTTTAACTTAGGTAACGCAGTAGGAGCAGCAGCAGGCGCGTTAGTACTCGATTTAGGTTGGGGTTATAGCGCAGTATCATTTGCTGGTGCATTACTGGCTGGTTTAGGTTTGTTATTGGTTTTATTTCAAATCAAACGCGAAAGTAGTCCCGCCCAAGCGTTGCAGCAGTGTTCAGATTAATAAAAAAAGCGCCTGAATCAGGCGCTTTTTTTAAGCTATTTATTTTAAAATTTCTGGTAATTTCGGGTGTTCATAAATCGGGCTAGTCACTTCCCGCTTCATTTTAAGCAACATCTGATAAGGCTGCTGTTGAACAAACATATTTACAAAACTTAATGGAATGGCACCAGCAGGATCTGCATAACCACTAGTGGTTACTTTCACCTTATTATTTGCAAGTTTCTGAAACGTCCAATCCCCTTCATAGCGCGTTAAGCGTACTACATCAGGTTGTATCGGATAATTTCCGCTAATTGCAGTATTTTTAATTGTCACAACGCCATTCGCGGCCTTGCTCATTTTTCCTTTTACAACGACATCACGATCTTTTAAAGGAAATGGAAAGTCCAACACCATATACAGTGTGAACTCACCTTTTTTCTCATCTTGAGACAACATCTCAACTTTGCCCATATAAGGCACCCACTGATCAGCACGATTTACATCTAAAATCACAGCGACAGCGCGCTCAAGTGGCACATCAAATGTGGTTTCCGCTTTATATTGAAAGACTGGATTATCCGTTTTTTGATAGGTCCAGACTTTAATATTATTGCGGTCTAAGCTGAGTTTAGCTTTTTCTGTAGAAGCAGCCCCCGTCCAGAGGCTGCTTAAGCAAAGAAGAGTGGTCAAAGCAATTTGTTTTTTATTCATGTTCTGCTCTATCTTGTTTTTCTCGCTACACATGGAATACGTACAGGGTTTTAAACCTGTACGTCGTTCAATCCTAAAACATCTTTCATGTCATATTTACGCGCTTCACGGCCCACAACCCATGCCGCAGCTCGCACTGCACCAGCAGCAAAGTTCATACGGTTAGTGGCTTTATGAGTCACTTCAACGCGCTCACCTTCACCAATGAACATGACAGTGTGTTCGCCAACGATATCACCACCACGAATAGTTTCAAAACCAATCGTTTGACGGTCACGTGGGCCTGTATGCCCTTCACGGCCATACACAGCAACTTCTTTTAAGTTACGACCTAAAGTATCTGCAATTGCTTCGCCCATCATTAACGCTGTACCTGACGGTGCATCTACTTTATGACGGTGGTGAGCTTCGATGACTTCAATATCTACTGTATCGCCAAATACTTTTGCTGCAAGCTCAAGTAACTTGATCGATACATTTACGCCCACAGAATAATTTGCAGCGTAAACCACAGGAGTATGAGTAGCAACTTCGTCTAACTCAGCTTTTTGCTCATCTGACATACCTGTTGTACCAATAACCATAGCAACCCCAGCTTCACGGCAAAGCTTCAAATGCTGAGCAGTCGCAACTGGTGCAGTAAAATCAATGATTACATCGCAGTCTTTCAAAACATCTGACAAGTTTCCAGAGACCTTAACACCCACTGAACCAATACCAGCAAGCTCACCTGCATCAGTGCCCACCAAACTACTTTCCGGACGTTCTACCGCAGCAGCTAATTGATAGCCTGCTTGTTGAACTGCTTGAATAAGCGTACGGCCCATACGACCGCCTGCGCCTAAAATACCAATGCGTGGAGCTGCTGACATAATCCTTTCCAATCTTCGGTTTTACGTAATTTGTCTACTATATCAAAACTCTTTGCTCATCTTAAAAAGTAAAAATTATTTTTTGAGTTAGGACGAAATTTAATCTGTTTTCACAAAAGTTAAAGAATTGATCGGCACACTACGAAGCCACGAATGAGAAAAAGATGACGATAAAGGAGTTCAAAATGCATTCGAGAATTATTGGCTTTACAGTGATGATGGGGATGATGACTTCAGTGGCATTTGCAGAGCCTGCAATCCAGCCAGGAGACACATTAGAAAGCTTATCTAAAGCGCGTATTACGACAAACGTAAATACTCAAACAGCAACGCCTACAGCTCAATCAAGTGATGCCAATGCTGACGTTAAAGTTGAAGATATTGACCCGATTATTGGCGAAACAACAGCAGAAGCACCGAAAGTAGCTGTACAGGCAGAAGTAGTAGCCGCACCAGTGATCGAAAATACTCCTACTCTTGCTTCTAGCGATCCGACTGTAAGTGTTAATGATATTGATGTTGCTCACCCTACAGAGTAAGTAGTCGTAATTTTTCTTTTAAGCAGAATAAAAATAATAAGATACATCAGCGCAATAAAAAGGCGGATATTTTATCAATATCCGCCTTCTTTTTAATTTCTTATTTAATCAAGTATTAATCGAACAAACGATCAAAGAATGATTTTTTCTTCGGTGAAGAAGCACTGTCTTCGCCATCAAAAGAAGCTTGCAACTCTTTAAGTAATTCACGTTGACGAGAATTTAAGTTAACCGGTGTTTCTACCACAATACGGCAGAGTAAATCACCCACCATGCTGCTACGTACTGGACGAACGCCTTTGCCACGTAAACGGAATAATTTACCAGTTTGAGTTCCCTCAGGAATTTTCAGGCTAACACGACCTTCCAAAGTTGGAATTTCAATTTCTTTACCAAGTGCAGCATCAGCAATGCTTACTGGCACATCCATATATAGATCTGCGCCATCACGTTGGAAAATTTCGTGTTCACGAACTACCACTTCAACGTACAAGTCACCTGACTGGCCATCACGAATTGCTTCGCCTTTACCACTCAAACGAACGCGGTCACCATTATCTACACCCGCTGGAATGGTAACTTCCAACGTTTGCTGGCGATCGGCAACACCTGAACCATGACATGCCTGACAAGGGTTTTTAATAATTTTACCTTGGCCACGACAAGTACCACATGTTTGTTGTACAGAGAAGAAACCTTGCTGCATACGTACTTGTCCTGAACCATGACAAGTTTTACAGGTTTCAACATCTTTTGGATTTTTAGAACCTTTACCATCACACACATCACATGGTGCTGGAGCAGTAAAGGTAATGGTTTTTTTCACCCCTTTTACAGCTTCTTCAAGGGTAAGTTCCATTACATAGCGTAAATCTGATCCGCGACGTTGACGCTGTTGACGTCCACCACCACCGAATGCGCCACCGAAGATATCACCGAACTGGCTAAAAATATCTTCTGCACTAAATCCGCCGAAGCCACCACCGCCTCCGCCAAAGCCACCTTCGAACGCATTATGTCCCATGCGATCGTACATGCTACGCTTTTCGCTATCCGATAAAACTTCATAAGCTTCAGCAGCTTCTTTAAATTTCTCTTCAGCTTCGGCATTGTCAGGGTTTCTATCAGGATGATATTTCATCGCCAATTTACGGTAGGCTTTTTTGATCTCATCATCACTTGCGGTTTTTGAAACGCCTAAAACCTCATAATAATCACGTTTAGCCATTTTTGGCGGTGCTCCTCACGGAATTTTATCAATACTCTATTGCCGACTAAATGGGGGACTTTAGCCGAATTTACAAGGGGGAAATGTTCAAAAAATAGATATATTAAAAAACTGCCTTATTTTTTAAATATTTAGACAAGCCTTTTAACCATGCATTTAATAGAAATAACCACGCAATAGCGCTAAAAACTACACCAGCAACTGTAGAGGCTGTGACCCAAAGATTGCTGTCCCATGCAAAGAAGAAGAGCGGAATAAACCAGACAACAGCAAAAATTGCCATAAATAGAAATAGAATCGCATTGCGCATAATCCATAGCGCATGCGCATGAATCCAAACTTCTGCATTATCTACAACTGCCACTTTACGAGCGACCAAATAAGCAAAGGCCGCAAAAATAACCGTAAACAATGCAAGAAACATGAACGCATAAGAAATTACTATATAGCGGCGATGCTGTTCGATATGGTCTTGCCCCATCTGTATTTCACCTCAATTCACTGCATTTTGCCTATTTTTTATGCAGTGAAATAATCCTGTATTTTTTGTGTAAAGACAGGTGCTACTATATTGGAGTTTTCAATATTTCGCACCTTTATTCACAAAAAATTTATGTATTTTATGCGGTTTTTTTCACCTTAAACCACGCTGCATAGAGTGCGGGTAGGAAAAATAATGTCAGTAAGGTGGCAACAATCAATCCACCCATGATCGCAACTGCCATCGGACCAAAGAAAATACTCCGCGAAAGTGGAATCATGGCCAAAACTGCGGCTAAAGCAGTCAAAATAATGGGACGGAATCGACGCACTGTCGCTTCAATAATTGCCTCCCAAGTTGGATGTCCTGCCTGTCTGTCTTGCTCAATTTGATCAATCAAAATAAGCGAGTTACGCATGATCATCCCAGAGAGCGCAATTGTGCCTAGCATGGCCACAAAGCCAAATGGTTTGTTAAATAACAATAAGAATAAAACAACGCCAATTAAACCCAGTGGAGCTGTTAACAACACGATGGTCGAGCGAGATAAGCTTTTGAGCTGAATCATCAGTAATGTCATGACCACTGCCAAGAAGAGTGGCATCCCAGCATTTACAGAATTTTGCCCACGTGCAGACTCTTCCACGGTTCCACCCACTTCAATGAGATAACCACTTGGCAATTCAGCCCGTAACTTATCCATTGATTCAGCTAACTCACCAACAACGGTAGCAGGCTGCAAATTGGTACGAATATCTGCGCGAACGGTAATCGTCGGTAAGCGGTTACGATGCCAAATCAAACCATCTTCAAACTTATACTCAATTTTCGCAATTTGAGCTAAAGGTACTGTCGTTCCATTGTTGGTGGGTACGGCTAAGCTTGCCAGTGAAGCCACTTCAACGCGCTCTGCTTGGTCTCCGCGTAAGCGGATTTCAATGAGTTCACGCTTTTCACGATATTGCTCAATCGCACTACCTGTAATTGATGCATTAATGAAGTTCGCTAAATCCAGACTAGAGACACCCATTTGTCGAGCACGGTCTTGATCTATTTGAATTGAAATGATCTTACTTGGCTCGCCCCAATCTAAATGCACATTGGTAGTATTCGGGTTCTCGCTGATCACTTTAGCGACCTGCTGTGCTTCTTTACGTACCAGATTTAAATCTTCACCTGATACACGATATTGCAATGGATAACCAACAGGTGGGCCATTTTCGAGTAATGACACGCGAGTACGAACTTGCGGAAGTAACTGCTTAATTTGTGTTTCTAACGAGCGTCGAATGTCATCACGATCATCAAGCGATGATGCGAGTACAACAAACTGTGCAAAACTGGCTTGCGGTAATTGCTGATCTAAAGGTAAATAAAAACGTGGTGAACCTGTACCCACATAAGCCACATAGTTATCAATACCTTTTTGTTTAGATAGGAATTTTTCAACCTTTTTCACAGCTTGTTCGGTTGCTGTTAAAGAAGCGCCTTCTTCAAGTTTTAAATCGACTAAAATTTCGGCACGGTTTGAAGGCGGGAAAAACTGCTGTGGTACCATCTTAAACATCAGTACAGATAGCACGAAAATTCCCACCGTCGTTGCAATCACGGTTTTACGATAGGTCACACAAAACTCGACCATTTTCCTAAAACGTACATAAAAACTAGATTGATAAGGATCGTAATGGTGGTCCTGTGAAATAGCGACAGTTTGCGGTTGCGGTTTTTTAGTTAATCTTGCCCATAAACGGACATACCAAGGGGCCTGATGTCCTAACTTGGTAAAATCTGGTAATAGCTTTTCACCTAAATAAGGTACGAATAAAACTGCTGCAATCCAAGATACCAATAAGGCAATCGTCACGACCTGAAAGATCGATCGCGTATATTCACCTGTACTAGACTGAGCTGTAGCGATAGGTAAAAAACCTGCCGCAGTGATGAGTGTTCCAGTTAACATTGGAAATGCTGTGGTTTTCCACGCAAATCCGGCGGCTTTAATTCGGCTATAACCCTGCTCCATCTTAATGGCCATCATCTCGACGGCAATAATAGCATCATCGACTAACAGGCCTAACGCCAAGATCAGAGCACCAAGTGAAATCTTATGCAGCCCGACATCGAATAAACTCATACCGGCAAAGGTCATTGCTAAAACTAAAGGAATAGAAAAAGCGACCACCAATCCTGTACGGAAGCCTAAAGAGAAAAAACTCACCAACAAGACAATAATGACTGCTTCAGCGAGTACCTTCACAAACTCATGAATACTGCGTTGTACTGCTACAGGTTGATCAGAAACTTTTTGCAGTTTCATCCCTAAAGGTAATGTTTTTTGCAGTTGGGCAAACTCTGTTTCAAGATTTTTACCAAGGGCAATAATGTCACCGCCTTTACGCATCGAAACGGCAATACCAATACCATTTTCACCCATGAAACGCATACGTGGTTGAGCAGGTTGACTAAAACCACGATAAACATCCGCGACGTCACCAAGCTGGATGGTTTTATCGCCAACCAACAAAGGTGTTTTTTTAATTTCCTCAATGTCTTGTAAATGCCCACTTACCCTAATTTGAATACGGTCTGTGCCCGTCTCAAAAAAGCCAGCACTTGCCATACTATTTTGCTTTTGTAAGGCTTCTTGAATCGCAGTAACCGGAATTCCAAGCTGTACCGCTTTGGTGTTAGAAATCTCAATCCAGATTTTTTGATCTTGTAGACCAATCAATTCGACCTTACTAACATCCTTGACCCTTTGAAGCTGTAATTGCAAACGATCTGCGTATTCTTTCAAAAGTGCATAGTCAAAGTCTTTGCCTGTCAGTACATAAATATTACCGAAAGTATCTCCAAATTCATCATTGAAAAATGGGCCTTGTACACCGCTTGGTAGTTCATGGCGAATATCATTCACCTTCTTACGAACGTTGTACCAAACATCAGGAATCTGTGCCGAAGTCAGCGAATCTTTGGCAACAAACGTAACCATCGACTCACCCGGGCGGGAGTAAGCCATAATCTTGTCATACTGCCCTGTTGTCATGAGTTCCTTTTCGATACGGTCAGTCACCAGCGTTGAAACTTCTTTCGCTGTTGCTCCCGGCCAATAGGTTTGTACGACCATGACTTTAAAGGTAAATGGTGGGTCTTCACTTTGTGAGAGTTTTGAATAAGAGATCGCGCCGATAATGCCAAGTAACAGCATAAAATAAAGGACGATACCTTTATTATTTAATGCCCATTCCGAGAGATTGAATTTCATGGCTGGATTGCTCCCTGAATTTTCACCGCACGGTTTTCACGGTCAATCGGGTGAATCTTCTGCTTATCGCGTAGCAAATGCACACCACCAATCACCACCCAATCATTTGGTGTTAAACCAGATATCACGGGTACACTGTCTCTGCCATATGCACCAACCGTTACAGGTACTTTACGTAAAGTTTGATTCGCATTAACAACCCAGACATAAGGCTGATTATCCGTTGCTGAAACACTCGAAAGTGGCACACTCATCACGTTAGTTTGAGTTGAGGTAAAAAATACGCGTGCACTTTGTCCAAGCTGAATAACAGACTGTCCTTCTTTGAGGGCTACCTTGACTGTAAAAGTACGAGACTGATCCGCTGCGGGAGAAACTTCGCGAACATATCCGGCAAATTTTTCATTCGGTTTAGACCACAAGGTTATCCAAGCAGCTTGACCAACTTTAATCTCGCTAACTGCTTGCTCTGGTACACCAATGACAACTTCACGCTCACCATCAATTGCAAGTTGATAAGCAGCTTGTCCTGCTGCAACAACTTGTCCAATTTCTATATTTCGAGCAGTAATAACGCCGTTTTTGTTAGAAACGAGTTGGTTATAACTTGTCTGGTTGGCAGAAACTTCATAGTTAGAACGAGCTTGCTGTAAGGCTGCTTGTGCCGCATCGTATTGATTTTTTACCGTATCAAATTGCGAACGGCTCACAGCATTAATCGGAAGTAATTGTTGAAAACGTTTAAGTTCATCTGCTGCTGTTTTTGCCGAAGCCTGTGCATTATCCAGTTGTGCTTTAGCAGCATTTAATTGTAACTGAGCATCTGCTACGTCAAGCTTTGCTAGTACTTGTCCCACTTTAACTCGGTCGCCTACATCCACATAGCGAGCCGTAACTTGTCCACCTACCCGAAATGCTAAAGCCGTTTGTTGTCTAGCCTGAACATCTCCTGCATAGCTTTTTTGTTCATTAAGTGTGGTTAATGGCTGTGCCACCATCACATAGGGTATTTCTTCTGTTTTTGGAGCTTCTTTACTACACCCCATTAATGTGACCGTACAAACAATCACCATACTCATGATGAGAGGTTTTAACACATTCATATCTTATCGCTCTTATTCAAACTGATTTTTTAAGGCACAATATGCTTGCATCATAGTTCGTTTATTTTTTAATTAATATACCCATGGGTACATTAATTAAAGAAAAACTGATAAATGTTTTATTTTTAAAATTATTATTTAGAGGGTTTTGTGCAAACAGTTAATCAAAGTGGTCGCCCGAAAGATCTAGAAAAACGTGCTCGTATCTTACAAGCCGCGAAAGCTATTTTTTTGAAATCTGGCTATCACGGTACCAGTATGAACCAGATTGCACAGGAAGCAGGCGTTACTAAACTCACGGTTTATAATCACTTTCAAGATAAAGCGAACCTGTTTATCTGTGCGATTACAGAAACCTGTGAAGAGACACTGGATACTAAACAATTTGAATTAGATGCATCGGCAGACTTTTATCAAGCCCTCTTTATTGTGTGTTCACGCGCCTTACAAATTATTTACTCACCTGAAGCGCTTAAACTTGAACACGTTTTATTTGAACTTGCAGCAGAGCAAAGTCCTCTCACTCTACAGTTTTTTGATGCATCACATACGCGACTGCAAAATCAATTAACTGAGTTTTTGCAAAAAGCGGCTCAATTAGGTTTTATTCAAACCGATGACCCGAATTATCAAACCGAGCTTCTTTTGTCCTTATTGCTTGGCGTACGTCACCAGAAGGTTTTACTGGGGATCATTGCTGTACCCAATGCTCAAGAGCTTGAGCAAATTATTCAAGACGCAATAAATTTATTCTTGCTTAAATACCGGAATTAAACCAAAGTCCGATTGTCAAAAGTTGCGCTGAGTGCATGCCAACTTTTAAGACTCTGCACGCGAATTAAATGTTATTTTTTAAGCAAAAATTCACATTTTCTTACGCTCAAAGCTTGGAATGTTTGTTAATCGCGCTATATTCGATAAGAATAAGAACAGGAGAAAAATAGCATGGTTCAGCAAATCGATGCGCCACTGCGTGAGGATGTCCGCTTACTTGGTAATTTGTTAGGTGAAACCCTAAAACAACATGCAGGACAAGAACTGTTTAATCAGATCGAGCAAATCCGTGCTCTTGCCAAAGGTGCACGTGATGGTCAAGCTGAAGCCCAAAAGCAACTAGAACAATTATTTTTAGAACTGCCCGATGAAGAGCTACTTCCTCTTACCCGCGCTTTTTCTCATTTCCTAAATTTTGCGAATATTGCCGAGCAATATCATGTGGTCCGTAGCCGCCGACAGGCAGAATTTGATTCGGATGCGAACTCTCCGAATCCACTTGTTCACTTATTTCAAAAATTTAAAGATAAAAGTATTTCGACAGAAAAACTGTTCCAGCAAATTTGCGATCTTAAGATTGAATTAGTACTTACGGCGCACCCCACTGAAGTGAGTCGTCGTACCCTGATCCAAAAATATGATGATATTAATGCTTGTCTCTCACAGCTTGATCAGCAAAAACTTACTCCACGCGAACGTCAAAATGCACTTGCCAACTTAAAGCAACAAATTAGTTCGGCTTGGCAAACAGATGAAATCAGACAGCACCGCCCTACTCCAGTCGATGAAGCAAAATGGGGATTTGCCACAATTGAGCAAACACTTTGGAACGCTGTACCCAAATTCATTCGCGAGTTAAATGAATTAGTTCAAGAAAACTGCCAACTCAATTTACCACTTAATATTGCACCAGTACGTTTTGCATCTTGGATGGGCGGAGACCGTGATGGTAACCCGAACGTTACTCATCAAATCACTCAAGAAGTGCTGTGGTTATCACGCTGGCAAGCTGCTGACCTCTACCTAAGAGATATCGAAAACTTACGTTGGGAACTTTCAATCCAGACTTGTTCCGAAGAAATGATTCAGGCAATTGGTAGCCAACATGCCGAACCTTATCGTGAATATTTACGTGCTACACGAGAACGTTTAAAAGCAACTCGCCACTGGTTAGCTCAGCGTTTACAAGGCTTAGAAGCAGACGACAGCAATGTCATTAAAAGCAAAGATGAGCTTTTACAACCATTATTGCTGTGCTACCGCTCTTTAATCGACAGTAATCTACCTGAAATTGCGAATGGTCAACTGCTCGACTTTATTTACCGTGTGAACTGTTTTGGTATTGAACTACTTAAACTCGACATTCGCCAAGAATCAGGCCGCCATCGCCAAGCGATTTCAGCCATTACCGAATATTTAGGTTTAGGTAATTTTGAATCATGGACCGAACAAGCGCGCCAAAACTTCCTCATTCAAGAATTACAAAGTAAACGCCCGCTTTTACCGAAATATATTAATGAGCCTGAAGGCAGTTTAATTGGTCATCCAGATGTTCAAGAAGTATTTGCAACCATGCGTACTTTGGCAGACCAACCACCTGAGTCTTTAGGAGCTTATATTATTTCGATGGCTGAATATCCAAGCGATGTTTTGGCTGTATTGTTATTGCAAAAAGAAGCCGGTATTCAGCATCCTTTACGTGTAGTTCCTCTGTTTGAAACTTTAAAAGATTTAGATGGCGCTGCAACGACCATGAATACACTGTTCAATATGCATTGGTATAAACAGCACATTCAGGGTAAACACGAAGTCATGATCGGTTACTCCGACTCTGCAAAAGATGCCGGTTTCATGTCTGCCAACTGGGCGCAATATCGTGCTCAAGAAGAGCTGACTGCAATTGCTCAAACGCACGGCGTACAGTTGACACTATTCCATGGTCGTGGTGGTTCAATTAGTCGTGGTGGTGCTCCAACCCAGCAGGCTTTGTTCTCACAACCTCCTGGTTCAATTTCTGGTGCAATTCGTGTCACAGAACAAGGGGAAATGATCCGCTTCAAATTCGGTTTAGAGGGCATTGCTATGCAAAACCTTGAAATCTATACCGCAGCAACACTTGAAGCGACTTTACTACCACCACCAGAACCTAAAGCCGAATGGCGTGAACTTATGAACCGTATGACAGATCATTCTGTTAAGGTTTATCGCCAGACAGTGCGTGAAAACCCACATTTTGTGAAGTATTTACGTACGGTTACACCTGAACTTGAATTACAAATGTTGCCTTTAGGCTCACGTCCTGCAAAACGAAAAGTGAGTGGCGGCATTGAGTCTTTACGTGCGATTCCATGGGTATTTGCTTGGACACAAATTCGTTTGATGTTGCCTGCATGGCTAGGTACTGGCGCAGCAATTAATGAAGTGATCGCCGATCAGCAAAAAGCAACACTTGATGAAATGCTTCAGCAATGGCCTTATTTCCAAACACTCATTGATATGCTGGAAATGGTATTGTCTAAAGCCGATGCCAACATTGCACTCTATTATGAGTCTCATCTGACTGAAGATGAAGATTTGAAAGTTCTTGGTAACCAATTACGTCAACGTCTAAAAGATGCTGTTGAAACCTTGCTTGCATTAAAAGATGAATCAAAGCTTCTGAGTAATAACGATGTTCTTGATCAATCCATGCAGGTTCGTAAACCATACTTACTCCCTTTGCATCTTTTACAGGCTGAACTCATGAAGCGTCGTCGTGATTATCTTGCTGAACGTCAGGCAGAACATACCCCTGTTGACCATGCACTTATGGTGAGTATTGCGGGTATCGCGGCTGGTTTACGTAATACAGGCTAAACTGATTTTACCAATTGTTTTATAAAGCAGTGCATTGCGATGTGCTGCTTTTTACTTGCAAAGTTCTCTATTTTTCTTAAATTTTCCTCGATTTTCTATTTTTTAGAATATTTTTTTAAAATCAAAAAATTAATTCTTATGATAAAAAAATAACTAATTCCCTATATTTAGAATTCATTAAATTATACCAATCGTTAAAAAACAATTACTTTTCACAGACATACTTCTCTCTAGAGATTAAATGCATTCTCAAGAAAGAGTATCATTGCACCAATTAAAAAATAATGAGCTTATTTTATGTCCAACTGGTTTCCAAAATGGCAGCCTTACCAAGGTGATGTTGACCATCGACCGGTCTCTACCAATGAATATCTCCCACCTGTTCAAAGTGCTGTTTTGGGTATTCAACATGCATTTGCCATGTTTGGAGCGACTGTTTTAGCACCATTACTCATGGGCTTTAATCCTAACCTTGCTATTTTAATGTCTGGAATCTGTACCATCCTGTTCTTTTTAATTACAGGTGGTCGTGTTCCGAGCTACTTAGGATCAAGTTTTGCCTTTATTGGGGTGGTTGCAGCTGCAACTGGGCATATTACAGGTTCAGGTGCCAATCCGAATCTGTCTATGGCTTTAGGTGGAATCGTAGCATGTGGTGTTTTTTATGCCATCATCGGTTTTATTGTGATGCTTACGGGTACACGCTGGATTGAAAAACTCATGCCGCCTGTGGTGACTGGCGCCATTGTGATGATTATTGGTCTAAACCTTGCACCTGTTACCATTAAAGGTGTTGCAGGCCAACCATTTGAAATGTGGATGGCTTTAATTACCGTACTTTGTATGGGCAGTATTGCGGTCTTTACGCGTGGCTTATTGCAGCGTCTACTTCTGTTGGTTGGTTTGATCTTGGCCTATGTAATTTATGCCATCACCACCAATGGACTAGGTTTTGGTAAGCCAATCGATTTTAGCCAGATCTCACAAGCTGCATGGTTCGGAATTCCAAGCTTTTCACATCCTACTTTTGATACGAATGCTATGCTAATTATTGCGCCAGTTGCGCTTATTTTAGTAGCAGAAAACCTAGGGCACATCAAAGCTGTTGGCGCAATGACTGGTGAAAATCTGACTCCACAATTAGGCAAAGCATTTGTCGCAGATGGTTTAGCAACAACGCTATCTGGTAGTGTCGGTGCTCCGGGCATGACCACTTACGGCGAAAACATTGGGGTGATGGCAGTCACTCGTGTGTACTCAACCATTGTTTTTGTAATTGCGGGTATCTTCGCAATTTTCTTAGGTTTATCTCCAAAATTTGGTGCGGTAATTAGTACCATTCCAAGTGCGGTCTTAACAGGCGCATCTATTGTTGTGTTTGGTTTAATTACCATTGCTGGGGCCAAAATCTGGATCGAAAACAAAGTTGATTTTTCTAACAATAAAAATCTAATTGTTGCTTCAGTCACGATTATTTTAGGTGCTGGTAACTTTGAATTATTATTCGGTAACTTCAATTTAGGTGGTATTGGTACCGCAACTTTTGCAGCTATTATTTTAAATTGGCTGTTTAGTTTAAAAGATAAAACCTAAATCCAAAAAGGCAGCGCAAGCTGCCTTTTTTCATTACGATTTAGTATGATGACTTTTTAGCCTTTTCAATACGTTCCCTATCATGCGTTTTGATTTTTTTGATTTACACCTGGTTCTTCATATTGTCTCTACAGGTAGTCTAACCAAAGGTGCAGACCGCTCTGCGATTTCACTTCAAGCTGCCAGTGAACGTATAAAAAAACTCGAACAATATTTCGAAACACCCTTATTTATTCGCCAAACTACTGGCGTAGAACTCACCACAGCAGGACACGCGTTTGTAGAGCATGCACGCCAACTTATGGCACAAAAAGAGCAGCTCGAACAAGAAATGCAGAGGTTTAGGCACCCTACCACAGAAGCATTAACGCTTTGGTGTAACTCTTCTGCTCAAAGTGAATATTTGCCTACGTTATTACCTCAATATTTAGTGCTTCATCCCGAAATGAATATCGATTTGCACGAAGCAGAAAGTTCGGAAATTGTAGATGCATTAACCCAAGGAGTTGCGAGTCTTGGCTTGGTCTCAAGCTTTTTTGAGACCCGCCATTTGCAAACTAAGGAATTTGCGAGTGATCCTTTAGTTCTAATTTGCCCTACTACTCACAATTTAGCTCAATACCAAGAGCTGAATTTGGTAGAGGCTCTAAGCTATGGCTTTATTGGTCTTAAACCCCACCACTCTTTGCAACAATCCATTGAAACTCAAGCGAAGCTATTAGGCTTTAACATACAGTACCGTTTGCGCTTACCTAATTTTGGGGCGATCGCTGAGGTCGTTGCCAAAGGCGTTGGAATTGCGATTATGCCGGCTCGTGCCGCACAGCGTTTGCAATCAAACTATGATTTTCATTCCATTCAATTGCAAGGTGCATGGGCAAATCGCAAACTGCTTTTGGCGACCCAAAATTTCAACCGGCTTCCTAGCAGTTACCAACAGTTTGCAGATTTTTTATTACAAAATCGCCCTTAAAAATTGGCTTAATGCGAAATCATATAAAGCCCTAATGACATCAAGCCTATAAAAAATATACGACGAAATAACTGCTCATTTAAGCGATAACGAATTTTTTTACCCACCCACATTCCAACGAGCGCTGCCAACAATGCAGCAAACGATAAACGATAGTCCAGTGTTATTCCCGACATAGGGTTATGGTGTAAAAACACTGCAAGACAAATGGTAGAGACAGTAAAGGTTAGTCCTAAAGCCTGAACCAACTCATCACGCTTTAAATGTAAAGACTGCAAATAAGGAACGATTGGAATAATAATGACACCAGTTGCGACAGTTACTGCCCCGCCGATATATCCAATCATCGGTGATAGCCAACGTTCATGCTTTCCTAAGTGTGGAAGTTTCTTCACACACAAACCATAGAGCCCATATAAGACCAACATACAGCCCAATAAAATTTCACTACTATGCCCATGACTTTGACTTAAAGTAGGTAAAAAGCTCCATATTGAACCTACTATAATGCCGACAAGTAACGTCCAGAAACGGCGAATAAACGCCCAGACATGTCCTTCAGCAAAAAGTTGCCAGACATTGGTGACCATTGAGGGAACGATGAGCAGAGATGCTGCCTGAAAAGGGCTCATTGCGATGGTGAGTAAGCCCATCGATACCGCGGGTAATCCTAACCCGATCATGCCTTTAATCATGCCGGCAAAGGCAAACACCACCATAATAATTGCTAGAAATGTCACTGTTTATCTCCGATTCCCTACTTGGTTATGCTACGGAAAAAACAGGTTCTGCCCTATTCTTGTTTTTAGAAGTGGGCCTCAATTAAAAGTTGAGGCTGTTTTATATTTTTCTTCTAATACATTGCTAAAAATACTTTCAATCATCCACACACGATACAAGCTATTAAATACATAAGTCTGGCCATCAATACGCAATTCTAAAACCGGTAAATCAGGCTGATGTTTATCTTT
Source organism: Acinetobacter lactucae (assembly GCF_013122135.1). Classification (NCBI taxonomy): domain Bacteria; kingdom Pseudomonadati; phylum Pseudomonadota; class Gammaproteobacteria; order Moraxellales; family Moraxellaceae; genus Acinetobacter; species Acinetobacter lactucae. Next base: position 33,400 of record NZ_CP053391.1, on the reverse strand, counting down.
ACACAAGGCATCATTTTGCGCCAAAACAGATTGCACATCTTGGTCGGTTAGCTGCTCAATGCCCAACTGTTGATGTAACTGTTGGAAATGTTTTAAGAAAGATAAATCTTTTCCTTTCGTCCAAACTGCCTGCAAGATCGTAAAAATTGTATCGATTTGCTGATTTTCTTCCACACTATAGAAAAGCTTTGCCATCTCGAGCGTACTTTCCTCGGTAGGGCGGCAAAACGGCGTAAAAGCTACACCTGTTCGTTTAGAAACACGTGTCGCCAAACTCCAGTCAAACCAGTCTCGACCTTGATAACTTAAAGGGTAAACTTTTAGTTGAATATCATAATAATCAGCCAGTTCTTCTTTGATATAGGCAAGTAACAACCAGCTCATTGGGTCTTCTAAAGCAATATAAATATCAAGTTCAGGATGAAGCGTCTGAATCTCGGTAAGTGCTTCAGCATCATTAATTAAATGTTCACGCCATTCGATATGATTAATTAAAAAAATCGGATTACCCGTCAGTAGCTTTTGCTGCTTTAAACGACGAGTCAAACGTAATAAATCATCTACTGCGTGATATTTACGTCCGCCAAATTCAAAGTATGCTGCAGGTACAGGCTCATCCGTAAAAATACGTTCTGAGAAATGTTGAGGAAGCTGATGTTTAACTGCCATGGCATGTAAAGTACGTAACTTTCCGTATTGTTGTTGCCAAAGCATGTGGAAAATATCTTCTAGTAAATGAAAGAAATTCTGACCTTGTAATGGGGTTCTTTTTAATATGACTGCCGCTTGTTTTAAAGATTCTGGGCTTGGGATTTCTGGAAATTCATCGAAACCGAAACGATGTTGTTTGGCTAATATCTTGGCATCATTTAAACAATAATTTTGCCACTCTTCATGCGACATGCTGTTTGGAGGTTCAGAAGCCGTATGGGAAATAATAATTTTTAAAGGCTTAAGTTCATCACTTAAAATTTCATCTAGCTGAGACAATTGCTGAACAGCCAAATAGCTATACACATCATCAAGTCGTAAATAAATACTTAAACCATTTTCCGTGGGTAACACCGCTTGACGAGAAGGCTTTTGGTAAAACCAGCTCGATCGAATAGGGTCAAACCAACGGCGTAGCAGTGACATGAGTTGTGCCTCTAAAAATTAAATCCTAAGCGAGATCAAAGATTGTTTTGATCATAGTGCAAGGTAAAACAGTAGTCGAGATTGAAATATAACTACCTTAGTTTACGCAGAAAATAAGTCATGTTTTTAGCAAGTTTCTACGTAGGTGAAGATTTTATCACCATTTTATGGCAAACCCATAGAATGATCTAAAAACACCTTTTTCCACAAGCTGATTTTTTTTACCAGACATGAAAAATGCACCCTTAACATGATAGCAATTCATCGTGTTAAAGGGTGCATGATTCCTAATCAATTATTAAAATTGAATATTTTATAGAACGCGTACAGCTCCTTTCGCTGCACTTGTTGTATGCATTGCATAAACTTTTAACGCTTTTGATACTTTACGTTTACGTTCTTCTTTCGGATGCCAGCCTTTCGCTTCTTGCACTGTACGGCGATGCGCCATAGTCGCATCATCAACGTTCAAGTGAATGGTACGGTTTGGTATATCGATTTCAATGGTGTCGCCATCTTCAACTAAACCAATTGCACCGCCTTCAGCTGCTTCTGGTGAAACGTGTCCAATCGAAAGACCTGATGAACCACCAGAGAAACGACCATCTGTTACTAATGCACAGTCTTTACCTAAACCTTTCGATTTAAGATAGCTAGTTGGGTAAAGCATTTCTTGCATGCCCGGACCACCACGTGGACCTTCATAACGAATCACAACAACATCGCCAGCTTTAATGTCATGACCCAAAATTGCATCTACAGCTGCATCTTGGCTCTCAAATACACGCGCTGTACCCGTAAATTTCAAGATCGATTCATCAACACCCGCAGTTTTCACGATACAACCATCAAGCGCGATGTTGCCGTATAGAACTGCTAAACCACCATCTTTAGAGAATGCATGTTCTGCATTACGGATAACGCCTTTTTCACGGTCGCCATCTAACGTTGAATAGTAACGATTTTGAGAGAAGGCAACTTGAGTTGGAACCCCACCTGGAGATGAACGATAGAACTCATAAACATCTGCATCTTCAGTACGAATAATGTCCCACTTATCTAATGCATCTTTTAAAGTTTTCTCATGTACAGTCGGTACGGATACATCAAGTAAATTCGCACGATCCAGCTCGCCCAAGATCGCCATAATGCCACCCGCACGGTGTACATCTTCCATATGAACGTCTTGTTTTGCAGGCGCTACTTTAGACAATACAGGAACTCGACGTGATAATTCGTCAATATCGTCCATTGTAAAATCAACTTCTGCTTCACTTGCCGCTGCCAATAAATGCAGAACGGTATTGGTTGAACCACCCATTGCAATATCAAGGGTCATCGCATTTTTAAATGCAGCCTTGGTTGCAATTGAACGAGGTAAAATACTTGCGTCGTTTTGTTCGTAATAGCGCTTAGCCAATTCAACAATAAGTTGACCTGCTTTTAAGAATAATTTTTTACGGTTTGCATGCGTCGCAACAATCGAACCATTACCTGGTAAAGATAAACCTAAAGCTTCTGTTAAACAGTTCATTGAGTTTGCAGTGAACATACCTGAACATGAACCACAGGTTGGACATGCCGAACGTTCAAATTCTTCAACTTCTTCGTCTGTATAACTTTCATCAGCCGCAACAACCATTGCATCAACAAGGTCAATCGCTTTTTCATTACCGCGGAACTTAACCTTACCAGCTTCCATTGGTCCGCCAGACACAAAAACAACAGGAATATTCAGACGCATCGCAGCCATGAGCATTCCCGGAGTAATCTTGTCACAGTTTGAAATACACACCATGGCATCTGCACAGTGTGCATTCACCATATATTCAACTGAGTCAGCAATCAAATCACGTGATGGAAGTGAATAAAGCATGCCGTCATGCCCCATTGCGATCCCGTCATCAACTGCAATCGTATTGAACTCTTTAGCAACACCACCTGCTGCATGAATTTCTGCCGCGACAAGCTGCCCTAGATCTTTAAGATGTACATGGCCTGGCACAAATTGAGTAAATGAGTTGACCACCGCAATAATCGGTTTGCCGAAATCCTCATCTTTCATTCCTGTTGCACGCCATAAGCCACGTGCGCCAGCCATATTTCTTCCGTGTGTCGATGTTTTTGAACGATAGTCAGGCATTAGTGTTTCCAACAAGTTGTGCTTGAGCAGAATTTTTCCCGCTCTGGCGAATGATACTGATATAGCGTTAGATCAGTCGGAATATTGACTCATCATCATAATTTGATCATTCTCCATTCTATAGAAGCAAATAATATTCGGAAAGCCAAGAACAGTAATAGTCAGTCAATATTTAGCAAAACTTACATGAATAATTTTTTATTTTTTCATAACCTTTTTTTATCAATAAAAGTTTTTCAATAATTTTTTGTTCACTATTTAAAAACTAAAACGCTCAATCTCCATGAGTTTAGGGCTTCAATCGTTTTTCACGTATACTACGCGTAAACTCTTTTTGGATTGCATTTGTGAAAATTATTTTTGCTGGCACCCCCGAATTTGCTGCAACAGCATTGGCGGCTTTATTAAAAACTTCCCATGAAATTATCGCGGTTTATACTCAGCCAGATCGTAAATCGGGTCGTGGACAAAAACTAACGCCCTCTCCTGTAAAACAGCTTGCACTTGAACATAATATCCCTGTTTATCAACCGCTTCACTTCAAAGCTTCAACTGAAGAAGGTTTAGCAGCTCAACAAGAACTGGCTGCTTTAGGCGCTGATGTCATGGTAGTTGCAGCCTATGGTTTAATCCTTCCACAAACTGTGCTCGATACACCGAAATATGGCTGTTTAAATATTCACGGTTCACTATTACCACGCTGGCGCGGTGCAGCACCAATTCAGCGTGCAATTGCAACGGGTGATGAAGAAACCGGAATCACTATCATGCAAATGGCTGCCGGTTTAGATACAGGCGATATGATGTATAAAACCTATTGCCCAATCACTAACGAAGATACATCAGCGACTTTACACGACAAACTAGCCACTCAAGGTGCAACGGCAATTTGTGCGGTACTCGAGTCGGAAGAAACACTACAAAAATATTTAGCAGAACGCGAAGTTCAAGACGAAAGCTTAACGGTCTACGCACATAAATTAGTGAAATCAGAAGCTCGTATTGACTGGTCAAATGATGCTGTGCAAATTGACCGAAATATCCGTGCATTTAATCCTTGGCCCGTCGCTTTTGTTCAACTTGATGAAAATAATGCTCTGCGTATCTGGAACTCTCTAGTTTCTAGCCAAATCAAAGCGAATGCTCAAGCTGGTGAAATTATTGCAATCGATAAACAAGGCGTACACATTGCTTGTGGTCAAGATTCATTTATTTGTCTGACTAGCGTGCAATGGCCGGGTGGCAAAGCATTAAATGCTCAACAAATTGCACAAACTCAAAAACTTCATGTAGGACAAATTTTGCCATGAGTCAGGTTACATCAAATTCCTCTCGTTTTAACCTGCGTGCTCAAGTCGTCCAGACCTTATTAAAAGTCCAGCAAGGTCAATCATTGGCTAGTATTTTAAATACACAGCTCAATCAAGTCGCAGAGCGTGATCGTGCTTTATTTCACGAACTCGTTTTGGGTACATTGCGCCAATGGTTTGCGCTTAAATCAATTAGCCTACCTTTACTCAGCAAACCTTTAAACAATGAGACAGTAGAAACCTGCCTATACGTTGGTCTTTATCAAGTTTTATGCACACGTATTGCAGCACACGCTGCCATCTCGGAAACAGTGGATGCAACCAAACAACTTGGATTCCCTGCACTCAGCGGCATTGTTAATGCAATTTTGCGCCGAGCTACACGTGAAACTGATGACTTTCAGCAAGGCTTACAGCAAGCGCATGGCTTACCAAGTTGGCTTTTCAAACGGTTAAAAAAGGATTGGGGTGAGCAAACTGAAGCTCTTTGCCAATCGTTAAAGCAAGTTGCGCCTTTAACCTTACGAGTGAACCAACGACATATTGGCCGTGATGCTTATTTAGCAAAATTACAGAGCTCAGAAATTCAGGCACGTGCTTGTACTTTGTCTGAGGCAGGCATTGTTCTTGAACAATCTGTACAAATTACTCAGCTACCCGGTTTTGAACAAGGCTGGTTTTCTGTACAAGATGAACACGCTCAGCTTTGCGCAACAGTATTGCCAGATTTGAATGATAAAATAGTAGTTGATGCCTGTGCTGCCCCAGGGGGTAAAACAGCTCATTTACTTGAAAAGTTTAAACCTGCTCAGCTCATTGCAATTGATCAGGACCCAAGCCGTTTAGTGCGTGTAACTGAGAACTTAAATCGCTTAGCACTTGATCAAAGCCATACAGAAATTTTGGCAGCCGACGCAACCCAATGGGTACCTGCACAGCCAGTAGATTGTATCGTGCTCGATGCACCTTGCTCTGCTACAGGGGTTATTCGTCGTCATCCTGACATACGCCTATTGCGCCAATCTAGCGATATAGCGCAAACCATTGAACTGCAAAAGCAGATCTTAGATCACATGTGGCAACAACTCAAAGTTGGCGGGACATTGCTTTACATTACCTGCTCAATTTTGAAAGCTGAAAATGAACAGCAGATGATGAAATTTTTTGCTGAAAATCCAAATGCAAAAGAGATCAAAATTGATGCTAATTGGGGAATTGAGCAAACTCATGGCCGCCAATTACTGCCAGAAGCGCAGTCTGGCGATGGATTTTATTATTGTAAAATCCAAAAAATTGCGTAAAAAAAGCAGGCTTAAAGCCTGCTTTTTTTACTCGATCAGCATCAAAGCGTATGCTGATCTTTTACTTCTTCTAAAACGTCATCTAACTCTTCAGGATGTTTCGATAAATGGATAATGGATAAAGCCAAGCCACCCCATAAAAACACCATCGAAATTACCATCATCACGATTGCTGAAGTATTCATTATTCTATCCTCCTAGCGATCTTTCATTTTGCTTAAAACAATTGCAACGACTGCACAGAAAATCACACTGCCCCAGCCGAATACTCCTTGTAAGCTCATACTATAAGTATCATAGCCATTTTTGATCAAATTAAACACAGTCATACTGAGCGTAGTTAATAAGATTAACGATGTAATGACTGTTAAAGTGAAATCCCATCCCTTACCTAATTGAATAGTTGAGATGCGATTGACGTGATCACGAAGTTCTTTCAGTGCAGAACGCTTAAACCAAGCCACGGTAATAATAGAAAGTAAAGCACCACCAATAATACCGATGTTATTGATAAAGTGGTCAACGATATCAACCAACTTAATTGCGTTTACACTTGAGAATAAAATAATTGATACAAGTGCACTACCACCACCAATAATGGTTACAGCTTTTTTACGGCCCCATTTCAATTTATCTTGCATTGCTGCAATAGGTACTTCCAAAATACTTACCATCGAAGAAATACCTGCGACGAAAAGCGAAGAGAAGAATAAGAAACCAAATAAATCGGCACCAGCACCTAAACTTGAAATAATTTTAGGGAACGCAATAAATGCTAACCCAATCCCGCCACTCACCACATCTTTAACTTCAGTACCTGCCGCATGGGCCATAAAGCCGAGCGCTGCGAAGATACCAATACCCGCTAAAATTTCTGTTGATGCATTTGCAAAACCAACGATTAAACCAGAACCAGTTAAATTCGTTTTCGGTTTCAAATAAGATGCATAAGTCACCATGATCCCGAAACCGACAGAGAGGGAGAAGAAAGTATGGCCATAAGCCGCTAACCAAACTTTATAATCCATCATTGCTGACCAGTTCGGCGTAAAGAATGCGTTCAAGCCTTGAACAGCGCCCGGTAAACGTAATGATTGAATCACTAAAATAGTGAATAGAATGAATAATAAAGGCATGAAAATCTTATTTGATAATTCTACACCTTTTTTCACACCACCATAAAGAATGATTAAAGTAAGTGCCCAAATCCCAACAATCGGCCAGAATAAATGACCTACAAACTGTAAGTCAAAACCGGTTGCTTTTGTAGTCTGCAAATAGGTATTAAAGAAGAAACCTTCCGGATCACTTCCCCACATTTGACCAATAGAGAAGTAAACATAACTACCAGCCCAGGTGAGTACACTGGCATAGTACAAACCAATAATGATACAGACACAAACCTGCCACCATCCTAATGCTTCCCCACCTTTAAACAGAGCACGATAAGCTTTAGGCGGGGAGTTAGTACTACGATGACCTACCGCATAATCTAAAAATAGTAACGGTAAACCAGCAGTAATGAGTGCTAATAGATAGGGAATAAGAAACGCACCACCACCATTTTCATAAGCAACGTATGGAAAGCGCCAAATATTACCTAAGCCTACAGCCGAACCAACGGCTGCAATAATAAAACCAGATCGTGACGTCCAGTTTTCACGAGAATCTGTCATAGAACACCTAATGTTAAAAGATTACTTATTTTTACTGCTATTGTTGATTGTTATTCCGCATGCAAAAAAAGAACCAAAAAATACTTTTGTGTTTGTAGAAAATAAAAAGCACCTTTTGAGTTTTTTTATTCCCTTAACAAACAAGCAAAAATAGAAAATTCTTCCTTAAAGATTTTTGTCCATTTTTTGCCCCTATATAGCTGAACAATACCTGTTTTTATTTCTTTTTACTGTAATTTCCATCAGAAATTTTACGAATTTTCTGAGTTTTTTTCACAATTGGTTATTTTTCAGCTAATATTTACGTTCTACTACTTGTAGATCAAAATTATGATTCAATGATATTTTATTCCAACTCCTGAAGATGCCTTTCTAATTACTCAACTTATCCACTAATTTATTCTTATCTTTCTAGTTTTCAAATAAGACTTGATAACCCTATATTATTAAATGACAAAATTTATACTAAAAATTTTAGATAAATGAAAATCCACTAAATTAAAAATAAAATAATAATTATTTGAAATAAATAAACTTTTTTAATAACTAAAAATTTACTTCTATTACCCGCTTAAGATCCTTATTTTTTATCAATGCATCTGTAGCAAGATGTCTATATCATGCGCTCAAAGATTTCTTCTATGTGGATGCACAAATGAAAATATTAAAAATATCTTTATTAACGCTCGGGATGGGCCTAAGTGGTTTTGCTCAAGCAGACTTTGTAGGAGTAAAAGGAGAAGTTGGCTATTGGTTCTATGACGGTAAAGCTAATATGTCTTCTCAATTTCCGGATGATCAAGATTTAGATCAAAAAGGTAGTGCTCAACTCTCATTAGCAGTAGAACACCCAATCCCATTTATTCCAAATGCAAAAATTCGTTATGTAAATTTAGATACTGAAACTAAATCAGAAACTTTAGGTCAAGCCAACTATAAAGTTGATTTAGATCATAGCGATTTTATCCTCTACTATGAATTACTAGACAATATCGTAAGTGTAGATGCTGGTCTTGGCGCAACAGTATTAAATGGTGATATTACTGCGTATACAGGTAAACGCGTGGATATTGATAAAACTTATCCTATCGCTTATTTGTCAGGAGAAGTAAAGCTTCCATTTACAGGCTTAAGTGCTAAAGGTGAAGCAACATATACAAACTTTGATGATGCACGAATTACAGATGCATTAGCAGAAGTGAAGTATAAATTTGCAGATAACCTACTCATTGATCTTGGTCTAACAGCAGGCTATCGCGTACTTAATATCGATTTAGATGACTACGATAACAATGATCTTAAATTTGAGTTTAAAGGTCCATATGTAGGTCTAGAAGCACATTTCTAAATCAGAAAAACTTCAAAATTTTTTCATAATAAAAAAGAACTCTAAGAGTTCTTTTTTATTCCGTCATACTTACATATCTTGAATGCTCTTGAATTTTCTGGAACCACTCTTGAATATTTGGGTATAACCTTAAATCGAAACCACCTTCCTCAGCGACATGAGTGTATGCATATAAGGCAATATCAGCAATAGTTAATTGATTTCCAACAAGATAATCATGATCTGCTAAAGCTTTATTCATAATAGTTAGTGCTTTATGGCCTTTTGGCTGTAAATTATGATATTCCTCTATTCTTTCTGACGGTAGGCCTAAATATTTATTAATAAAACGAGCCACTGCAATAAATGGTTCATGGCTATACTGCTCAAAGAACATCCACTGATACATTTTGGCCTTAATAAAAGGATCTGTAGGAATAAATTTTGTTCCCTCAGCTAAGTAACCTAAAATAGCATTGGATTCACTTAAAACACGACCATCATCTAGGACTAATACAGGTATTTTTCCATTAGGGTTTAAGGATAAAAAATCTGCTGTTTGAGTCTCTTTTTCTAAAATATCAACGTGGATCCATCTATGACTAATATTTAATAAGGAAAGTAATAGTTTAATCTTATAACAGTTACCCGAACCTACATCACCATAAATTACCATAGATGCTTTTCCCTTATTATACATATTTGAAAGATTAATTTTCTTAGTATTTATAGCACAGCTCGTCCTTAGTATTTTTAATATATTTTAGGCAATAAAAAACACCCCCACTCAAAGAGTGGGGGTGTTTGAATAATGAGCTGGCGATGACTTACTCTCACATGGGTAACCCCACACTACCATCAGCGCTAAGAGGTTTCACTTCTGAGTTCGGGAAGGGATCAGGTGGTTCACTCTTGCTATGGTCGCCAGCACAACTGGTATGGATACTTGCTTCGTTTTATTCACTGTGTGATACGTTGCGTTTTCCAAATCTTGACAGACGGGCTGATTGAATCTGAATTTGTTCATTTTAGCTAGTAGTATAACTAAATCAAGTTGCTTTGCATGTTTATGAATCGATTGATGCTTCATATACAACTGCTTGGGTGTTGTATAGTCAAGCCTCACGAGCAATTAGTATTGGTCAGCTTCACATATCACTATGCTTCCACATCCAACCTATCAACGTCCTAGTCTCGAACGGCTCTTTAGAGGAATAAATTCCTAGGGAAATCTTATCTTGAGGTAGGCTTCCCGCTTAGATGCTTTCAGCGGTTATCCCTTCCGAACATAGCTACCCGGCGATGCGACTGGCGTCACAACCGGTACACCAGAGGTTCGTCCACTCTGGTCCTCTCGTACTAGGAGCAGATCCTCTCAAATTTCCAGCGCCCACGGTAGATAGGGACCGAACTGTCTCACGACGTTCTAAACCCAGCTCGCGTACCTCTTTAAATGGCGAACAGCCATACCCTTGGGACCTGCTTCAGCCCCAGGATGAGATGAGCCGACATCGAGGTGCCAAACACCGCCGTCGATATGAACTCTTGGGCGGTATCAGCCTGTTATCCCCAGAGTACCTTTTATCCGTTGAGCGATGGCCCTTCCATACAGAACCACCGGATCACTAAGACCTACTTTCGTACCTGCTCGACTTGTGGGTCTCGCAGTTAAGCGCGCTTTTGCCTTTATACTCTACGCGTGATTTCCGACCACGCTGAGCGCACCTTCGTACTCCTCCGTTACTCTTTAGGAGGAGACCGCCCCAGTCAAACTACCCACCAGACACGGTCCTCGTCCCGGATAACGGGACAGAGTTAGAACCTCAACATTACCAGGGTGGTATTTCAAGGACGGCTCCATTGGAACTAGCGTTCCAACTTCAAAGCCTCCCACCTATCCTACACAAGTAAGGTCAAAGTTCAGTGTCAAGCTGCAGTAAAGGTTCACGGGGTCTTTCCGTCTAGCCGCGGGTACACTGCATCTTCACAGCGATTTCGATTTCACTGAGCCTCTGCTGGAGACAGCGCCGCCATCATTATGCCATTCGTGCAGGTCGGAACTTACCCGACAAGGAATTTCGCTACCTTAGGACCGTTATAGTTACGGCCGCCGTTTACTGGGGCTTCGATCAAGAGCTTCGCTTACGCTAACCCCATCAATTAACCTTCCAGCACCGGGCAGGCATCACACCCTATACGTCCACTTTCGTGTTTGCAGAGTGCTATGTTTTTAATAAACAGTTGCAGCGGCCTGGTTTCTGCGGCTGTCGTCAGCTCAGGAAGCAAGTTCCATCACCAACAACAGCGTACCTTCTCCCGAAGTTACGGTACCATTTTGCCTAGTTCCTTCAGCAGAGTTCTCTCAAGCGCCTTGGTCTACTCGACCTGACCACCTGTGTCGGTTTCGGGTACGATTCCTGTGTAACTGAAGCTTAGAGACTTTTCCTGGAAGCATGGTATCAGCCACTTCACTGTACAAGTACAGCTTGCTATCGGATCTCAGTATAGAGTACCCCGGATTTGCCTAAGATACATACCTACATCCTTCCACCTGGACAACCAACGCCAGGCTGACTTAACCTTCTCCGTCCTCTCATCGCATTACACAGAAGTATTGGAATATTAACCAATTTCCCATCGACTACGCCTTTCGGCCTCGCCTTAGGGGTCGACTCACCCAGCCCCGATTAACGTTGGACTGGAACCCTTGGTCTTTCGGCGAACGGGTTTTTCACCCGTTTTGTCGTTACTCACGTCAGCATTCGCACTTCTGATACCTCCAGCATACTTCTCAATACACCTTCATCGGCTTACAGAACGCTCCCCTACCACTTGACTAATGTCAAATCCGCAGCTTCGGCACATAGTTTTAGCCCCGTTACATCTTCCGCGCAGGCCGACTCGACTAGTGAGCTATTACGCTTTCTTTAAAGGGTGGCTGCTTCTAAGCCAACCTCCTAGCTGTCTATGCCTTCCCACATCGTTTCCCACTTAACTATGATTTTGGGGCCTTAGCTGGCGGTCTGGATTGTTTTCCTCTTGACTACGGACGTTAGCACCCGCAGTCTGTCTCCCGGATAGTACTCATAGGTATTCGGAGTTTGCATCGGTTTGGTAAGTCGGGATGACCCCCTAGCCGAAACAGTGCTCTACCCCCTATGGTATTCGTCCGAGGCGCTACCTAAATAGCTTTCGGGGAGAACCAGCTATCACCAGGCTTGATTAGCCTTTCACCCCTATCCACAAGTCATCCCCTGGCTTTTCAACGACAGTGGGTTCGGTCCTCCAGTTAGTGTTACCCAACCTTCAACCTGCTCATGGATAGATCGCCTGGTTTCGGGTCTATACCCAGCAACTAAACGCCCTATTAAGACTCGATTTCTCTACGGCTCCCCTATACGGTTAACCTCGCTACTGAATATAAGTCGCTGACCCATTATACAAAAGGTACGCAGTCACCGAACAAGTCGGCTCCCACTGCTTGTATGCATGCGGTTTCAGGATCTATTTCACTCCCCTCACAGGGGTTCTTTTCGCCTTTCCCTCACGGTACTGGTTCACTATCGGTCAGTCAGGAGTATTTAGCCTTGGAGGATGGTCCCCCCATATTCAGACAAGGTTTCACGTGCCTCGCCCTACTCGTCATCATTATGTGTGCCCTTTCGTGTACGGGAATATCACCCTCTACGTTCGCACTTCCCAGAGCGTTCCACTAAAACACACATAACTTAATGGGCTGATCCCCGTTCGCTCGCCGCTACTGAGGGAATCTCAATTGATTTCTTTTCCTAAGGGTACTGAGATGTTTCACTTCCCCTCGTTCGCCTTGCAACACTATGTATTCATGTTGCAATACCTACCTTAAAGTAGGTGGGTTCCCCCATTCAGAAATCTCCGGATCAAAGGATATTTGCCGCCTCCCCGGAGCTTTTCGCAGGCTATCACGTCTTTCATCGCCTCTGACTGCCAAGGCATCCACCACATGCACTTAATTACTTGACTATACAACCCCAAACAGTCGTCAACACCTACAAGTGAGTGTTGTCCGTGCGATTCTTCATCGCTACTATCTGTTGTCTGTGTACTTAAACACTGTACAGCTTCAATCTAAATTCATATACCAAAACGCTTGATTCAGTTAATTTGCTAGTTCTCAATTCATTCAGATTAATTGCTTAATCTAAACTCTTGAGTGAACAATTTATTTCAGACTCAATTTTGCCAATCTGTTAATGAATAAACATGCCTTCGTCAGGTCATGCTTAATACCGTGATACTTAAATCACAGAAGTTAATAAACCAAGATCCTAAAATCTCTATTTACTAATTTCTGTAATCCGAACTTCTCTTAAGTTCTGGTGGAGACTAGGAGAGTCGAACTCCTGACCTCCTGCGTGCAAAGCAGGCGCTCTACCAACTAAGCTAAGTCCCCAGCTTACATCATCAGTCATGTATCTTTTATCTATAACTTTAACCAGTCAAAGTCATGGTGGGTCTGACAAGACTTGAACTTGTGACCCCACGCTTATCAAGCGTGTGCTCTAACCAACTGAGCTACAGACCCTCAGATACATCTATGAAGAACAACTTGTTGTGGATTCTTACCAATCGTCAATCTTTCGTTAAGGAGGTGATCCAGCCGCAGGTTCCCCTACGGCTACCTTGTTACGACTTCACCCCAGTCATCGGCCACACCGTGGTAACCGCCCTCTTTGCAGTTAGGCTAGCTACTTCTGGTGCAACAAACTCCCATGGTGTGACGGGCGGTGTGTACAAGGCCCGGGAACGTATTCACCGCGGCATTCTGATCCGCGATTACTAGCGATTCCGACTTCATGGAGTCGAGTTGCAGACTCCAATCCGGACTACGATCGGCTTTTTGAGATTAGCATCCTATCGCTAGGTAGCAACCCTTTGTACCGACCATTGTAGCACGTGTGTAGCCCTGGCCGTAAGGGCCATGATGACTTGACGTCGTCCCCGCCTTCCTCCAGTTTGTCACTGGCAGTATCCTTAAAGTTCCCGACATTACTCGCTGGCAAATAAGGAAAAGGGTTGCGCTCGTTGCGGGACTTAACCCAACATCTCACGACACGAGCTGACGACAGCCATGCAGCACCTGTATGTAAGTTCCCGAAGGCACCAATCCATCTCTGGAAAGTTCTTACTATGTCAAGGCCAGGTAAGGTTCTTCGCGTTGCATCGAATTAAACCACATGCTCCACCGCTTGTGCGGGCCCCCGTCAATTCATTTGAGTTTTAGTCTTGCGACCGTACTCCCCAGGCGGTCTACTTATCGCGTTAGCTGCGCCACTAAAGCCTCAAAGGCCCCAACGGCTAGTAGACATCGTTTACGGCATGGACTACCAGGGTATCTAATCCTGTTTGCTCCCCATGCTTTCGCACCTCAGCGTCAGTGTTAGGCCAGATGGCTGCCTTCGCCATCGGTATTCCTCCAGATCTCTACGCATTTCACCGCTACACCTGGAATTCTACCATCCTCTCCCACACTCTAGCTAACCAGTATCGAATGCAATTCCCAAGTTAAGCTCGGGGATTTCACATTTGACTTAATTAGCCGCCTACGCGCGCTTTACGCCCAGTAAATCCGATTAACGCTTGCACCCTCTGTATTACCGCGGCTGCTGGCACAGAGTTAGCCGGTGCTTATTCTGCGAGTAACGTCCACTATCTCTAGGTATTATCTAAAGTAGCCTCCTCCTCGCTTAAAGTGCTTTACAACCATAAGGCCTTCTTCACACACGCGGCATGGCTGGATCAGGCTTGCGCCCATTGTCCAATATTCCCCACTGCTGCCTCCCGTAGGAGTCTGGGCCGTGTCTCAGTCCCAGTGTGGCGGATCATCCTCTCAGACCCGCTACAGATCGTCGCCTTGGTAGGCCTTTACCCCACCAACTAGCTAATCCGACTTAGGCTCATCTATTAGCGCAAGGTCCGAAGATCCCCTGCTTTCTCCCGTAGGACGTATGCGGTATTAGCATTCCTTTCGAAATGTTGTCCCCCACTAATAGGCAGATTCCTAAGCATTACTCACCCGTCCGCCGCTAGGTGATAGTGCAAGCACCATCACCCCGCTCGACTTGCATGTGTTAAGCCTGCCGCCAGCGTTCAATCTGAGCCATGATCAAACTCTTCAGTTAAAATCATTTTGCACCTTATTAAAGACAAGGTGCCAATTCTGGCTCATCAATTACTGACTTAAATTTCGCTCAAATAAACTTCGAGTAATTTAAACCAATCAATCAATGAAAATTATTTCGATTAATCAATCAGTAAAAATCCACACAAGTTGTTCTTCAATTCTCTTAATGATCTTCTTACTGGTTCGTCACCAGCAAGCTAGGTCGGCTATATTACTCTTAATCTCTTAAAAGTCAACAGGTAATTTCGATATTTTTAAAACTTATCCTCTAAACCAACTTCTCATCAAATTCATCACTTAAAGCAACCAATCTAATCACAAGTAACTGTTTTTCAACAAGTTTCTATCTGCATCACCGCCGATGGATGTGCATTATAGACCATCCAATTCCCTTTGCAAGGGGTATTTCAGCCTTTTTCACTTGAGTGCCGTTTTTTTCTACTATTTTGCGAAAAAAGTGATATATATGACTTTTTTTTAGGCGTTTCTATCACTTTTATTAATTCTTATTTTGGGAAAACAAACTTCATCTTAGATTTTTGATGTCTTCAATAGAGTTTATAGACATATATATTCCCTTAATTCCAAAGAATCCAAAGAATCCAAAGAATCCAAAGAATCCAAAGAATCCAAAGAATCCAAAGAATCCAAAGAAGTAATAGAGTAAATGCTCTACCCTGCTTTATATTTCTTATTGTTTTTAATTTAATTCTTTAACTATATAAGTATGTTTAGATGGTTCCACGTGGAACGTTTAATTACTTTGGTAACTCTAAAATAAAAAAAGCAGGATTACTCCTGCTTTTATCACCATATAACTTTCTTATTAATCAGTGAAAATTACACGTGCAATTGCTTTCTTACCTGACTGAATAATGAAAGTACCGTTTTCTTTTACAGAGAAACTTGCATCAACCGCGTTCCAGTCAACTTTTACTGCTCCACGAGCTACAGCATCTTTTGCAGCTGCTGCATTCGGATTTAGGCCTGCTACACGTAGAATGGTAGCAATAAAGATTTCTCCACCAAACTCACCAAGTGAAATAGTTACTTCCGGTGTGTCTTCAGGTACTTCACCTTCTGTAATACGGTTACCAGCACTCTTATGGGCATTAGCAGCAGCTTCTGCATCATGGAAGCGTTCAACTAGCTCAAGCGCAAGGATACGTTTTACTTCTTGTGGATTACGACCAGCAGCAATTTCATCTAATAAAGCTTTGATCTCATCAAGAGATTTGAAACTTAATAAATCGAAATAGCGCTCGATTAAAGAGTCGGGCATTGATAAAACTTTTTGGTACATTGCCCCTGGCGTATCAAATACACCAATATAGTTACCTAAAGATTTAGACATTTTATTTACGCCATCTAAACCTTCTAGAATCGGAACAGTGATACACACTTGTGATTCTTGACCATAACGACTTTGTAAAGTACGACCCATAAGTAAGTTAAAGGTCTGGTCTGTACCGCCTAACTCAACGTCAGCTTCAAGCGCAATTGAGTCATAACCTTGAACTAAAGGATATAAAAACTCATGAATTGCGATCGGTTGATGGTTGCTATAACGCTTTGTAAAGTCATCACGTTCTAACATGCGAGATACGGTTTGCTGGCTTGCTAACTGAATAAGGTCAGCAGCAGATTTTTGATTAAACCATTCTGAGTTAAAACGTACTTTTGTTTTATTTGGGTCTAATATTTTGAAAACTTGTTCTTGATAAGTTTTAGCGTTAGCTTCTACTTGTTCACGTGACAACGGCGGACGAGTTGCGCTTTTACCAGTTGGGTCACCGATCATCGCTGTATAGTCACCAATCAAGAAGGTAACTTCATGGCCCAAATCTTGGAAAGTTTTTAATTTATTAATAAGAACGGTATGTCCTAAATGTAAATCTGGTGCTGTAGGATCAAAACCAGCTTTAATTTTAAGAGGACGATTCTCTTTAAGCTTTTTCAGTAAATCTTCTTCTGAAATAATTTCGTGCGTGCCTCGTTGGATGAGGGCAAGCTGTTCTTCGGCGGGCAAGAAATTTGACATCACAAAACCTAAACACATCAGTTATTCAATTTGTGCGATATACTAACATTTTTTCAGCGTCTTGCAGGGGAAGTTGCATATGAGCGCAATCTATATCGGCGTAATGACTGGCACTAGTATGGATGGTGTGGATATTGTTGCGGCTTCATTTGAGCCACTACAGCTTCATGCCACACTTACAGTTCCATTCGAACCCGAGTTACGTGATGAGCTTATGGCATTAACTTTACCCGATGACAATGAAATTGACCGCATGGGTAAAGCTGATGTTGCTCTAGCCAAAATGATTGGTGATGGGATTAATACTCTCATTGAAAAGTACCAATTAGACCGTAGCCAAATTAAAGCAATTGGTTCACACGGGCAAACCATTCGTCATCGTCCAGAACATGGATTTACACTACAAATTGGTGATCCCAATATTATTACTGAAATTACTCAGATTCCGGTTGTTTCAGATTTCCGTCGTAGAGATATGGCAGCAGGCGGTCAAGGCGCGCCATTAGTTCCAGCTTTCCATCAAGCATTATTTCAACATCCGAGTATTCATCGTGTGATTTTGAATTTAGGTGGTATTGCCAATGTGAGTATGCTGCCTGCCAATAACCCTGAAGGTGTATTTGGTTTTGATACGGGCCCTGCAAATATTTTGATGGATGCGTGGTGTCATCGCCATACAGGTCATCCATATGATGAAAATGGTGATTGGGCTGCTTATGGTCATCCTATCCGTTCTTTGCTCGATCGTCTTCATGCACATGAATATTTTTCTAAAGAACCGCCTAAGAGCACAGGACGTGAAGACTTTAATATTGACTGGTTAGATGATCAGTTAATCGATTGGCGAAATGATTTAACTTACGATGAGCTAGAAGATACACCGGAAAACATCCAAGCCACTTTATTAAAGCTTACTGTGCGTGCCATTCAAAAAGCGATTTATCGCTCTGAGATGGAAACAGGCGAAGTATATGTTTGTGGTGGTGGTGCTTATAACTCTTATTTATTAGAACAATTACGTTGGCGTCTTCGTAAGCATAATTGGTCTGTTCAACCTACAGATGTTTTAGGGCTATCCCCTACTTGGGTAGAGGCTACAGCATTTGCATGGTTGGCAATGCGTTTTGTAAATGGTTTAAGTGGTAATTTGCCAGCAGTAACAGGTGCTTCGGATTTCAGAATCCTAGGTACGATCACGGCGGTATAAAACTATTTATTGATTGGTTTGGTTAGATTCGACCTCATAGCACATTTACTGACCCGAAATGCTGTTATTTAAATGAACATAAAAACTCATGATAAATGCCAACAAAAATAATTTAAGGCATTTTTTCATGGATCTGACCAACCGTATTCAACAATACACACGTGGGGCTTGGACATTCGATGTGATTGATTCGGGGCCTATAGATGGTCCTCTCGTTGTTTTATTGCATGGTTTTCCAGAGACTGCTCATAGTTGGGAGCAAACCTCTGAATTATTGCATCAGTATGGATTTCGAACACTTGCGATTCATCAACGCGGTTATAGTTTAAATGCTAGGCCTCAAAGCCGATTTCAATATTCACTGAGCGAACTTGTAGAAGATGTGGCGAGTTTAATTGAGCAACTTGGTCAGCCAGTTTATTTAATTGGGCATGACTGGGGCTCGGCAATCGCTTCGGGGGTTGCCATGAAATATCCACAATATATTCAACATCTCACTTTAGTTTCTGTGCCCCACCAAGCTGCATTTTTAAAAGCTTGTTTAAGCAGTAGACAACTTTTTAAATCTTATTATTTTGCAATTTTTCAGCTACCGATTCTGCCCGAACTTTTATTTAAAAAGTTGCCTAAATTGGGTCATAAGTTTCTGAAGTCATCTGGCATGACCGAGCAGCAAATTGAAATATTCGAGGCTGAGTTTATAAAGGAAAAGAGATTATCTACGGCGTTGAATTGGTATCGTGGCTTTTTTTGGGACAAGCCTCAAAATCCATTTAAAGCCATAGATGTTCCTACTCTCTTTATTTGGGGTAAACATGATATTGCCGTTACAGAAAAAAGTGCCGAGCTAAACTCAAATTATTTTAAAAATAGTTATGACGCAGTTTTTATGGAAGCGTCGCATTGGATTCCTTATCAGAATGCACCTGAACTCGTGCAATGTTTTTTAGAATCTATCCGTGAAAAATAATAATTTGATCAATAAAAAAACCTCTCGTTACGGAGAGGTTTTTTAAATTTTAAAATTCTGTTAAATCGAGAATGAAGAACCACAACCACATGTTGTTGTTGCATTCGGATTTTGTACGATAAAACGCGAACCCTCTAGGCCCTCTACGTAATCAACTACTGAACCAATGAGATATTGGTAGCTCAGTGAGTCAACCAGCATTTTTACATCGCCATTTACGAATTCTGCATCATCTTCATTTACGCTTTCAGCAAAATTAAAGCCATACGAAAACCCTGAACACCCGCCTCCCGTTACATATACACGTAACATGAGATCGTCATTCCCTTCACTATCACGGAGTTGGCGTACCTTATTGGCAGCATTATCTGTCAAAACTAGAGCTTGGGCATTCATGATGATTGTTCCTCGGATTTTGCTGTGCCTTTCAAAATAAAAAAGACCCTATATTGAGTATAGCATAATCAATATAGGGTCTGTCTTCGAAGTTTAAAGCGAATCTTGAGTATTTTTATCAAGATTATTTGTAATTCTCATCTTGTAAGCCACATTCGAAGTTTTTAGCATCTTGCTTACAACGGAATTGCCATAGTAATTTCATCATACGTTTATCGTACACACCGCGTTGTGTAAGGTTAATTCGAGACTCACGCATGAGCTTTTGGTAACCTGGTTTATCGGCTGCTGGGACATCCATCCAGTATTTTTGTGGAATATCAGTTTTCATTTTACCCAAGATGGTAAAAGCACGTGGTAGTTGACCCGAAACCCATTCTCTAGATTTTTGCCCAAAACCAGCAGGGAATTTATCTGGACGGATAATAATATTTCCCGTGACCTGTAAGATTGGATAATTCACAATCGCACCTTTTGTGCCCAAACCTTTTTGTAGCTCCAAAGGTTTAAATGCTGCTGCTGGCGCACCAATAATATCAACTTGATGATTATTAAATTTCGCACCGAAATTTGTGACGTCCGCACTCACAGCCTGTGCCCCAACCTGCTGAACCATAATTTTTTGTGCTTCATCATAGTCAAGAACAGCAATTTTCTTACCTGCAGCTTTTGCTACCGTATTGATGCTGCGATCATTTACTAGAAGGTACGCATCACCAACCGGAATAACACCGACAACTTCATAGCGACCATTCACCATATATTTACTAAAAGTTGGACTCGCTAAACCTTGCATCACTTTTACAGCAAGCTTGAGATCAGGAATGGCACCAATTGCGTCTAATGACCCTGTGAATGAGTTAAATTGGCGTCCACGCATCCCTGACACACTAATACCATCACATTTACCCGCTTTAAAATCTTCCGCAATCACGGCTTCATTCTGATTTACTTTAAGCTCGATATCAGCTCCCCAGTTTTTAGCGGCAAGTTGATAATCCTTCATCAGTGCATAGACATCGCCATTTTTTCCAACGAAGTCAAAAACACATACTGTTTGTTTAGCCTGAGCTGCAAAAGAAACTGTAGTAAGTCCCATCGCAAGTAATAGCATTTTGGAAAATTGCATATTCTTTTTCCTTTCCTTGTGGAGTTTTTGTTTTTCGATACCAAGAAATTTCACACCGATCAGGTATGAATCGGATAGACCTCATCTAAAAATCATGTTGGAGTACTTTTATAGACCGTATTTGCTTTTATGATTTGATTTTCATGAAAAATAGATAGCGAATGACCTATCTATTAACAATTATTTAATCATTCAAGTCCTTGATCCATTTTTATACCTTCATGTTTCCTTATGAAGTTTTTATCTAAATTTAGCTTAACGTCTTTCTAACTAACCACAATGGCAGAACTGACAGCACATATAAAACAAAAAGCCTAGAACTCAGTCTAGGCTTTTTGAAAGAAATTAGGATTATTCACCAGGCATCGAACATTCAAAGTTAGCCTTATCTACAGAACAACGTGCTTTTTTGAGTACAGACATCATTCCTGCATCGTAAACACCGCGTTTAGTTAAGTCCATACGGCCATCACGCAACATTTTTTGATACTTAAGCTTATCTTCTGCACTTAAGTTCATTTTGTATTTGCCAGGAATTTGCGCTTCTAAGCGGTTGATCATTGCAAAGTTCTTAGGCAACTGTTTAACAAACCAGTCACGAGATTTTTGACCAAAACCAGCTGGGAATTTATCAGAACGTAATACTAGATCTGCTGTAACGTGTAATACAGGGAAGTTCCACATTACACCGTTTGCGCCTAAACCTTTATTTAATTCTAATGGTTTATAAGCATAAGCAGGCGCACCTACCATATCTACCTGACCATTGTTAAATTTAGCAGCAAAGTTTGAGATATCAGAAAGAACCGCTTGGGCCCCTACGCGCTGCACCATAATTTTTTGTGCATCGTCATAGCCCAATACAGCGAATTTTTTACCCGCAGCTTTTTCAACAGAGTTGATGTTTTTATCACGTACGAAAATGAATGCTGAACCTAGCGGAGAAATACCAGCAACTTCGTATTTTTTACCACCCATATTCGTGGTCATTTTTGCTGCATTACGCGCATCTAATACATAAGTAATTGCACGTTGAGCGATTTGGTTATTTGGAACACCACCGAGTGAGTCGATAGATCCTGCGAATTTGTTATATTGACGTGCACGCATTGCTGTCATTGCTACAGCATCACATTTACCCGCTTTAAAATCATTATCAGCAACAGCCTCGTCCTGACGAGGAACTAAGTTAATTTCAGTACCCCAGCCTTTTGCAGCTAGAGCCCATTCTTCCATCATTTTATATGAGTCGCCTGCTTTTCCTAAGAGGTCGAATACACATACGGTACTCGCTGCTTGCGCTGAAGCAGAAAAACCAACAACAGAAGCGGCAGCCATAGCAAGTACGATTTTTTTCATTTTCTTCATCCTTCCACGGAACAGATTTTTTGTTTGAAGTTTCCTTTCAAACACAGATATTAATCATGTTTTTTAGAAAAAAATAGAGCTTTTACTCAAATATTTTTATCTCATTGAACCATTGTTTGTTCGATTTAAATTATTTATTAAAACGAAAAATTGCTAATTTTCCGTAAGTTATTTTTTATATTCACAATTTTCATACCCATATTCAGCTTTGAAATATATGTAGCGTTTTTGTGTTTAAAAAATAAACTACTCCCTATTAAGCGTACATTCAAAATTTGTTCGTTCAACTGTACAGCGAGCACGCTTCAGCACACTCATCATGGTTGCATCGTATACACCTTGTTTTGTTAAGCTGAGGCGACCTTCACGTAAAATTTTTTGATATTTAGTTTTGTCTTCTGCTGAAAAATTAATTTTAATTTTTGAGGGTACACCCATTTCTAGCCGCTTTATCATGGCAAAATTCTGAGGTAATTTTTGTATAAACCAAGCACGTGACTTTATACCGAAATCTGTGGGGAACTTATCACTTCGGGCAATTAAATCACCCGTAACGTTAACTACGGGGAAAGTAAACATTGCCCCTTTCACGCCGACCCCTTTACCAATCTCTAAAGGTTTATAAGCATAGGCTGGTGCCGCAATTGCATCGACTTGGCCACTATTAAACTTTTTCACAAAATCGGTAATTTCTGAAGGAATGGGCTGAGCGCCAACGCTTTCCACCATAATTTTTTGTGCTGCGTCATATTGCAAAATAGCAAACTTAGTCCCACGTACTTTTTCAATTGAGTTGAGGTTTTTATCTCTTACAAATAAATAAGCCAATCCAATCTGAACAATACCAACGACCTCGTAATTGGTTCCAGTTTGTGTAGTCACCATGCGATGTTTATTACGCTTATCTAAAACATAACTAATAGCTTTTTGGGCGATTGCATTACTGGTTACCCCTCCAATCGCATCAATTGAACCTGCAAATTTATTATAATTTCGCGCCCGCATGGAGGTCATATAAGCGGCGTCACATTTTCCTTCACGCAGTCTACGGTCAACTAAGCCTTCATCTTGAAATGGAATTAAAGTGATATCTGCTTGCCATTCTTTCGCTGCAAGCGCCCACTCTTCCATCATTTTATAGGATTCACCTGACTTTCCTAATAAATCAAACACACAGACACTTTGCCCAGCATGTACTGTCCCCACAGCACAGCAAAATACTGCACCAATTATCCCCAATCTTTTTTTCATTTGACTTTCCTTAGTCTAGTTTTATTAGTAGCTCATTAATCAACCAAATTTCAAACTGTTTTTATTTTAGCCATATTTTTTTAAAAGTATTCTATCTTGTTCAATATTTTGAAAATTTCGGATGAATAGCGAAATTTAGAATGTCTGGATATATCTAATTATTAATACCTGCTCACTAAAATCCGGAAAGTTTTGTTTTCATCGGCAGTTCTCTTTAAAATACAGCATCCCTAACTCACCTCGATACAATAAGATGATTCAATTTGACCAAGTTTCTTTACGCCGCGGTGGACGTGTTCTATTTCAAAAAGCGTCTATGCAATTACACCCAGGTTGGAAGATTGGTCTAACTGGTGTAAATGGCGCAGGTAAATCGACCTTATTTGCTGCATTACTTGGAAGTTTAGGTGCAGATGAAGGTTCACTTACTCGTCCGACAGGCTGGACCGTGGCGCATATGGCGCAAGAAGTAAAAGCCCTAGATATGCCTGCAATTGATTTTGTTCTTTCAGGTGATGAAGAGTTTTGGGATATACAAAATAAGCTTGCTCAACCAGATCAACTGACTGATTTTGAATTGGCTAAATTGCATGGCCGTTTTGATGAAATCCATGGTTATTCAGCGCCCTCTAAAGCTGCGCAGCTCATGGCAGGCCTTGGTTTTCTAGAAAATCAATTACGTTTGAACGTTGAGAGCTTCTCGGGTGGATGGCGTATGCGCTTAAATTTGGCGCGTACCCTCATGAGTCGTTCTGATCTACTCTTACTGGATGAGCCAACAAACCACTTAGATTTGGATGCAATTCTGTGGTTAGAAGATTGGCTTAAAGCCTATGAAGGTACACTCATTCTAATTTCGCATGACCGCGACTTTTTAGATGCGATTACAGATCATATTCTTCACATTGAAAATCAAGAACTCACGCTTTACACCGGAAACTACTCTACATTTGAAACCACACGTAGTGAACGTCTTGCTCAACAACAACAAGCTTTTGAAAAGCAGCAAGAAACACGTGCTCATCTACAAAAATTTATTGACCGATTTAAAGCAAAAGCGACTAAAGCTCGTCAGGCACAAAGTCGTATTAAACAACTTGAACGCATGCAGCAACTTGCACCCGCTCACATCGATACGCCATTTACTTTTAGTTTCCGTGAACCGACTAAAATGAGCTCTCCTTTGCTGACTTTAGATAATGCCAGCATTGGTTATGGTGATAAGCAAATAGCCGAAAAAATTAGATTACAAATTACACCAAACTCACGTATTGGTTTACTTGGGATGAACGGCGCAGGTAAATCAACACTAATTAAGAGTTTGGTTGGTGATCTACCACTCTTGGCAGGTGAACGTAAAGCTTCCGAGCTGCTTAACATTGGTTACTTTGCACAGCACCAAATGGATGCTTTAGATGGCAATGCTAGTCCAATGTTACAGCTTGCCCGTATAGCAGATAAACAAATTAGCGAAGCCACCCTACGTTCGTTCTTAGGTAGTTTTGGCTTTAGTGGTGAACGCATGGATACGCCATGTGAAAGCTTTTCTGGTGGAGAACGCGCTCGTTTAGCCCTAGCACTCATTGTATGGCAGCGTCCAAATGTTTTAATTCTCGATGAACCGACAAACCATTTAGATCTTGATATGCGTCATGCACTGAGCATGGCATTACAAGATTTTGAAGGTGCAGTTGTTCTGGTTTCCCATGAACGCCAACTCATTGCAAGTGTTTGTGACGAGCTTCTTTTAGTACATGGCGGTAAATGTACTGAGTTCGAAGGCGATTTACAGGATTATGCAAAATGGCTACGTGAAGCACGCCAGCAACAAATCAATGCTCAGACTGCAGTAGCACAGACTAACTCATCCTCTACCACTGTTGCCCCAGCTAAAGTTGATAAAGAAGCACAGCGTAAAGAAGCGGCTCGCCGTCGTGAACAGACTCGACCTATTCGTAAAAATATTGAAAAGGTTGAGTCTCAAATTGAAAAGCTACAACCGCAGCTTGCCAAAATTGAAGAATCCTTAGCTGATTCTTCTTTATATGACGCTGCACGTAAGGATGATCTACTCAAACTTATGAATGAACAGACAGAGCTAAAAGCTAAACTTGAACAATATGAAGAGCAGCTATTAGAACTCATGATGGAATTGGAAGAAATGGAAGCTTCTTTTGATTAATCTATTTTCTAAAATAAAAAGCCGATTTCTTAATCGGCTTTTTATTGATTAGTAAGGCGTATAAAAAGCCCCTAATTCATTTAAATTGGTATTTATTGGTAAAGGCCAAACATTGCTTGATAGACTGTCAGCGATATATAAATCGTAACCACCTCGACTTCCTGTTTGTCCTGCAAGAGATACAACCATGTAACGCTGATCTAAAGGAGCTGGATCGGAAGTATCATAATTAATACTGTTAAATGGTAAACGTATAGTTTGTTTATTAGCCATATCATAGATATAGATCTGGTCATGAGGATTTGTTGGACTGTACCAGCGTACATATAAGAACCGACTTCCTTGCCACCATACTGGATAATATGAAGCGATATTGGTCAGCTGTGTATCATAAGCACCCGACTGATCAATACTGAAAATTCGAGAATTATTTCCAGCACCTTTCGCATATAAGATTTGAGTAGTATTCACCATTGGATAAGGCATCGACTCTTCTATGTCCCAACCATTTTGCGTGACAGAAGTCATCGTCCGATCAGTCATTTTAACGATTTTTAGATCGCCATTTTGTTTAAAAATAATACGCTGGTTATCTATGAATTTAGGATCTTCATCGCGCTTATTATTGCCCTGAGTTAAGTTAATGGGTAACTCAGTGCTTCCGACTTTCCAAACATATACATCCCATGCATCACCATAATGCTGCCCAGAGTTCACTCCCATGAAAGTTAACCATTTTCCATCTGGAGAGAAATGGCCATTCATCATATGGTCAATTTTCCAATTTGTGCCCAGTAATGTAGTCTGCTGTGTTGTGAAGTTATACAAATAAAGCTTACTGTCCCATGCGTCATAATCACTATAACGATGAAATACTAATTTTCCGTAAAAGGTGGGGGCTATCGCAGCATGCAGTTGAAATAAACAATTAAAAAAAATGATCCCAATGCATAAGAGTATGTGAGTTTTTTTCAAAATTATATTCTCTTGATATAAATAAAAACTACCACTTAAATGGCAGTTTAAAAGTTCAGTTCTTATAAAAAGAAAAGGCTTTGTCTTAAACTAAACAAAGCCTTTTCTTTAAATATCATAAACAATTATCTAAATTTTTTATGATTTTCATTTCGTATTGTGACTAAATTGATTGCTTCAGTTTTGGCTTGATCTAATTGTCCTTGCTCAACCAAAGCAGTTACTTTATCAATCTCGGCAACAAGCTGATCTAAACCAGCTTGGTACTCTTTTACCTTTACATTTTCTTTTGGCAAACCTTCGAGTTTATGCGGTAAATATTGCTTAGAAGAAACAGCTGCTTCACGCATTACAACAAGCTGTTGTTTCGCGTTATCAGTATCTTTTGCTTCAGCAAATGCTTTAGTACTCTTAGCTAAAGTTTTCATACTCGTTTCTAGGTCTGCCGCCGAAACAGCAGAACTTCCTAAAACCGCACATGAAATTAAAAGGCTAGCTAATAACTTCTGACTCATCATTCTCTCCCTAGACTGATTTAGAATCATGTTATGAATTAAGCATCAATATCCGCATTTAAAGCATTCTCTTCAATGAATGCGCGACGTGGTTCAACGTCATCACCCATTAAGCAAGAGAACATACGATCTGCTTCAATCGCATCGTCAATTGTTACCTGCAACATATTACGGTTTTCAGGATCCATTGTCGTTTCCCAAAGCTGTTCAGCATTCATCTCTCCAAGACCTTTATAGCGTTGGATCATCATACCGCGACGAGAATCTTGCAAAATGTGTTGCCAAACTTGATGGAAGTTAGCCACTTGAATACGGCGATCACCTTTTTGTAAATAAGCGCCATCTTCAAGTAAAGTGAACCAACTCTTCGAGTTTTTCAACAAACGTGCATACTCAGCTGAATTCAATAAAGCTGCATCAAGCAAGTACGCATGTGGCAGGTTATGTACATACACCGTAATACGTGGCCAGTAATGTGCAGATTTTTCACCCTGAGCATTTTCACGCTCAAATGCCTCTAATGAAATTTCCGGACGTAAGCTTGGCTGTAATCTGGTAATGATATCGCGTACCTGATCAGCCCATTGTTGTACATAAGCTTCATCGTGGTTCTGATCGCTCTTGAATGCTTCTACTTCAAGTAAAGCATCCAGTAAGCTCGCTGGATAACGTAAAGTTAAACGCTGTAAGCTCTTTTGTGAAACTTGATAGTCCTGAATCACTTTTGCAAGAGCTTCACCTGTAATTGCAGGTGCTTCAGCATTGGTATGCAAGGATAGCTCATCAATCGCATTTGAGATGAGATACGTTTCTAATGCATCATTATCTTTGATGTATTGTTCTTGCTTACCTTTCTTCAATTTATACAAAGGTGGCTGAGCAATATAAATATGACCACGCTCAACCAATTCCGGCATTTGACGGAAGAAGAACGTTAACAACAAGGTACGGATGTGAGAACCATCGACGTCAGCATCGGTCATAATAATGATTTTATGATAGCGAAGCTTATCTGGGTTATATTCTTCACGACCAATACCACAGCCAAGTGCAGTGATTAAAGTACCCACTTCCTGACTTGAAATCATTTTGTCAAAGCGTGCACGTTCAACGTTCAGGATTTTACCTTTCAACGGTAAAATAGCTTGCATCTTACGGTTACGGCCTTGCTTAGCACTACCACCTGCAGAGTCACCCTCGACTAGATATAATTCAGAAAGTGCCGGATCTTTTTCCTGACAATCTGCCAATTTACCTGGTAAACCAGCAATATCTAGCGCACTCTTACGACGCGTCATTTCGCGAGCTTTACGCGCAGCATCACGTGCACGTGCAGCATCAATAATTTTACCGGCAATAGATTTTGCAGCTTGCGGGTTTTCAAGTAAGTAAGCAGAGAACTCTTTATTCATTGCTTGCTCAACCGCTGGTTTTACTTCGCTTGATACCAGTTTTTCTTTAGTTTGAGATGAGAATTTCGGATCAGGTACTTTGACCGAAATAATCGCCGTTAAACCTTCACGAGCATCATCACCTGTCACATTGACTTTTTCTTTCTTGAGAATATTTTCATTTTCAAGATATTGGTTCAGACCACGTGTTAAAGCCGCACGGAAACCAGCTAAATGCGTACCGCCATCTTTTTGAGGAATATTGTTGGTAAAGCAACGCACATTTTCTTGATAACTTTCGTTCCACTGCAATGCAACTTCTACACCAATACCATTTTCGGTATCTGCAGTGAAATGGAAAATCTCGTTTAGATGAGTTTTACCTTCATTAATGTATTTTACAAACTCAGATAAACCACCTTCGTAGTCATATACATGCTCAAGGTTAATACGTTCATCACGTAAAACAATGCGCACGCCCGCGTTTAAAAATGAAAGCTCTCGTAAACGACGCGCTAGGATTTCAACGTTAAAAATAGTTTGACTAAATGTTAGTTCACTTGGCCAAAAACGTACGATTGTACCACTCTTATCCGTTTCACCAATCACACGTAATGGATATTGAGGATCACCGTGGTGATACTCTTGTTCGTGCACTTGGCCAGCGCGATTAATAATTAAA
The DNA here is from genome assembly GCF_013122135.1 of Acinetobacter lactucae. Taxonomy (NCBI): domain Bacteria; kingdom Pseudomonadati; phylum Pseudomonadota; class Gammaproteobacteria; order Moraxellales; family Moraxellaceae; genus Acinetobacter; species Acinetobacter lactucae. The sequence continues at coordinate 4,236 of NZ_CP053391.1, read as the reverse complement.
TGTAATTTACTTGAAAGCGCATTTACAACTGAAACGCCTACGCCGTGCAAACCACCTGAAACTTTATAGCTGTTGTCGTCAAACTTACCGCCTGCGTGCAAGATCGTAAGAATTACTTCTGCTGCAGAAACCCCTTCTTCAGGGTGGATATCGGTTGGAATACCACGGCCATTATCAGAAACACTCACTGATTCATCTTCGTGAATAGTGACAATAATTTCATCACAATGTCCCGCTAAAGCTTCATCGATTGCGTTATCGACAACCTCGAATACCATATGGTGTAAACCGGTACCGTCGTCTGTATCCCCAATATACATCCCCGGACGTTTACGAACTGCATCTAATCCACGTAATACTTTAATACTAGAGGAATCATAAGCCTTTTCATTGGTTTGTTCTGTTTGAGAGGCTGATTGAGACTCTGAACTCATGGTTTCTCCCTAGCAAATATAGGTTTATTCAAAGATGGGTAACATCAAAAAATTATGGTGAAGCAAGACTAACTTGACCGGATTCAACATTGAATAATTGATATGAAATAGACAGATCATGTAAGTGTTTTTTTACCGATGCATGATCTAAAGTTGTCATAAAAACCTGGCTACCAAGTTGGCTTAATCGTTCAATTAAACGTTGTTGTGCGGTTAAGTCTAATTCTGCTGTCAGATCATCTAATAATACCACAGTTTCCTTATTACTCGCATGCAACATTGCAATTTGTGACAGTTTTAAGGCAATAATCAGCAGTTTTTTCTGACCTCTTGATAAAACAACGTCAGCATGTCCAAACGGGGTTTTTAAGCGCAAATCTGCACGATGTGGACCATATTCGGTATAGCGTCTTTCGATGTCTTTTTGGTGTTGATTCAGCAAGTCTTGCATGAGTCCCTGCTCTGTATGAAAACCTGGACTATATTCCAGTTCAATCTCCAGATCAGGTAGTAATTGACTTAAATCATTTTGAAAAAAGACATTCCATTGTTCCACAATACTTAAACGTTGAGAGTGTAAAATTTCCCCATAATCACTCAACATTTTGTTCCACGGCTCTAAATCCGCTAAAGAAATATTCCGTCTGGTTTTAAGTAAGGTATTACGCTGTTTTAATGCACGAGAATAATATTGCCAAGCAAAATAAAACTCAGGTTCCACGTGGAACATCAGCCAATCTAAAAGCTGACGGCGAGGTTTTGCCCCATGATCAATAATATCTGTACTTTGTGGATCAATATGTTGCAAAGGCAGCAGTTTAGCCAATTGCCCTTGTGTAGCCACCGTATCGCCATTGACCTTCATCAATTGCTCACCAGAGGCTAACTTTTGCATGCCAATTTTTTCAGTTGCAGACTGGGCGAAGACAATCGCATCTTCGGCAGAATATTGAATATAATTTTTGGGGATATGGGTACGGAATGACCGCCCTGTTGCAAGCAAATGGATTGCTTCCAGAATTGAAGTTTTTCCTGAACCGTTAGCGCCATAAAATACATTAAACGGTTGCAACCCTTGGAGTGCAACCGTTTTTAAATTACGCACACGTTCAATATTTAAACGCGTAAGATGCATATTAGATAGCCAGATTATACACGCATCGGCATAACGACATAGGTCTGGTCAGGATGTGCCGGATCTTGAACCAATACAGACTGGTTTGCCTCAGTCATGCTCATATTGACATCATCACCATCAAGTACACCTAAAACATCTAGTAAATATTGCGCATTAAATGACATTTCAAGCGGTATGTTTTGATACTGAATCGCTAAATCTTCAATCGCTTCGTCTTGTTCAGGGTTATTTGCACGCAGTTGTAAAGAGTCTTGATTAAAATTCAAGAAAACACCACGTAACTTCTCATTACTCAAAATTGCGACACGTTGTAATGATTGTTTAAACACATCATGGCTAATTAACACATGTTTATCGCCACCACGTGGAATTACACGACGATAATCAGGGAATTTTCCATCGATCAATTTCGTCGTAAAACGAACAGTGATATCGCCCTGCTCTTTGTCACGGCTTGGTGTATTAATCGTTACATTTAACAATTCACGGCCAATGAGTAACGTTAATTGTTCATCTTCAATACTGAGTAAACGCTGCAATTCACCCACAGCTTTACGAGGCACAATTGCTTGAACCAATTGAGATGATGTAGAAGAGGCAGTAATTTCACAAAGTGCTAAGCGGTGTCCATCTGTTGTTACTGCACGCAATTGATTTTCATCAATTTCTAATAAAGTACCAGTTAAATAGAAACGCACATCCTGTACAGCCATCGCAAAAGCAGTTTTTTCAAATAAACGCTTTAACTCACGTTGGGTGACCTGTACTTGTGTACCTTGACTATTTTCAGTCGTCAATAATGGATAATCTTCTGCCGGTAAAGTACCTAATACAAAACGGCTATTACCAGATTTTAAGATACATCTTTGATCTTCAGTAATTTGTAAATCAATCAATGCAGCTGTAGGCAATGATTTACAAATTTCCATCAACTTACGAGCAGGAACAGTTGTTTCACCTGCTTCAATGCATGCCCCTTCTGTTAAAACAGTACTGGCAACCAGCTCGACTTCTAAATCAGAACCAGTAATGGTGAGTGCCTGAGCATTAGTCTGAATTTTGACGTTTGAAAGAATATTCAATGTATGACGACGTTCTACCGCACCAACAACATGCGATAAAACATTGAGTAAGCTTTCTTTAGCGATTTTCAAACGCACGATTCATTCCTCTAGCAACTTGGAGCAAATATTTCATTTTTTAGCTGTGTACTATGCTGCACTTACGTAGACTTTGCAACAACGTCTTATTATTTCATTAACTCTGAAGTAGACGCAGTAGATTTTTATAATCTTCGTCAAAAATCGGATCTTCCTCTCGAAGACTCACAACTTTTTCACAAGCATGCATCACCGTACTATGGTCACGCCCACCAAAAGCCATTCCAATTTCAGGAAAACTATCACCCGTCAACTCACGAGCAAGACCCATTGCTAACTGACGCGGTCGAGCATAGATTCGTGTCCGTTTTGGTCCAACCAATTCTTTTAAAGGAATACGGAAATATTCACTGACCACACGTTGGATATTTTCTACACTAATTGTACGCGCACGAATTGCCAATACATCTTTTAAAGACTCACGGACAACATCAAGATCGATTGGCGCACCTTTAAAACGGGAAATTGCAACGACTTTATTGAGCGCACCTTCAAGTTCACGTACATTGGCAACCACTTGTTGTGCAATAAATAACGCACAGTTCCGAGGTAAATCAACGCCGCTATTTTCAGCTTTCTTCAATAGAATTTCGATACGAGTTTCAATATCTGGTGGCTCAACACCTACAGAAAGTCCCCAAGAAAAGCGAGATACCAAACGCGGATCTAACTCGGTCAATTCTTTTGGATAACGATCTGAAGTTAAAATAATCTGTTTAGATTCATCAAGTAAAGCATTAAATGTATAGAAGAATTCAACCAAACTTGCTTCTTTACCAGCTAAGAGATGAATATCATCAACCAACAGTAAATCTAAAGAACGGCAATTTTTCTTAAATTCTTCAACTTTGCCTTTTTGCAAAGAACTTACAAAATCCTGAACGAAGCTCTCAGAGGTCATATACATCACCCGTGCATTAGGTTTGGCTTGCAATAAAGCATTACCAACCGCTTGCATCAAGTGAGTCTTACCCAATCCTGTCGGACCATATAAGAATAAAGGGTTGTGCTGTGAAGCACCTAATTGAGTTAATACTTTTCTACATGTTTCAGCAGCCATCTGGTTCGAACGGCCCTCAACAAATAAAGAAAAAGTAAATTGAGGATTTAATAGCTTCTTTTTCGGTGTTTTAGTGTTTACAACACCACTAGTAGTTGAACTAGAAATTGAATCTGGTTCTTTTTTTACTTTAATAGTTTGTTGAGGTGCACTGTGTAAAGCAGCTGTTGTAGTTGCTGGCTGTTCACTCGATGACAAAATACTGCCAGGACGAGAATCAACTAAAATCTCAACCTGACGCACACGTCCCTCAGATAACTGTTCGGCCAATATAGAAATTAATTCTAAATGGTTCTCTTGAATGTAACGCGTCCAATAAGGGTTAGGTGCATAAAGACGCAGTATTCCTTCTACTTCTTCAGCAACTAATGGGCGAATCCACATCGCAAAGACGTTATCAGATAGCTCTTGTCGCAAGCGAGTTAAGCAGTCTGTCCAAAGCAT